>CAVWUM010000002.1:0-1848660 GCA_963758205.1 Schleiferiaceae bacterium | reverse complement strand
GCGTTTTAGCCAGGGCAACACGTTTCTTTTGCCCTCCCGAAAGGTTATCCACCAAATCAGAAGTGTGGTGCAAACCCAGCTTACCCAAAATCTGCTTTACCTGAGTTTCAAAATCCCAGGCCTGCAAGCGGTCCATGGCATCAAAGGCACGCTGATAGGCATTGCTATCCTCCATGTTCTCCAGGGCAATTTCATATTCCTTTATCGCCTTGGTGGCGGGATTATCCACGGCCAGCACATTATCCAATATAGTAGTGCCATCCGTAAGTTCAGGATCCTGAGTAAGGTAGCCCACCTTTATCCCTTTGCGGAAAGTTACCTGGCCGGAATCCGGCTGCTCGCGCCCGGCCAGCATTTCTAGTATGGAGGTTTTGCCTGTACCGTTTTTGGCCACTAAAGCCACCTTTTGTCCTTCATCTATCCCAAAGGATAAATCCTTAAACAAGGTACGCGCACCAAAGGCTTTGGAGATATTTTCTACCGAGAGGTAATTCACTTCTAAATTTTCGGTGAAATTACAAAGAGCAGAGGCTTTAAAAGCGGTAGATTGTAAATAGTGGTTAAACGATTATTTTAAAGCAATATGATTTTTTAGATTAGCAATAGCCAACAATCCAAGGCACTGAATTTTAATATGCCACTTCTCGATGCAAAGTCTTGAGCATAAGGTATCTGGGGTTTTCCCAAACTGTATAATTCCCATACATAATACCATAATCACTTTTGGTCTTTTACTTTCCCTGATGTTTGCTGAGAACTGCTGTGCTCAAGAGGCTAAAAAATCCAAAAAGAATCAGTTTGAAATATTTGTTCCGATATGTCACTTTTTTGATGGATCAAACACCAATTGGGGGCTATTGGTAGATGAAAAAAACCGCAATGGTGAAATTATCGGAAAGGAACTTCCCGCCACCGTAGGCCTTCAGTACAGCCGGGCTATCAATATTAATCATGGCATCCGCCTTGGTGCTTATCATTATGGCATCAATTACACCCGGCCCAATAATGCTTTTGCTGTTGGCGAGGTTAATCAGCGGATGTACACCATGTTTACCGCGGGCTACAGTTATCGTTTGCTAAGCTACTCCAGCCTGGATATATTGGCGTTAGCCGATTTGAACTACCGAACGGGACATGAACGAATTACAGTAGTACCCTTTAATTTTCATAGCGGTATGGCATCCGCCATACATAACGATTTTGGACTGAGCTTAGGTACGCGGCTACAGCAGCACCTTTTATGGGGCTTCATGCTCTCATTAGAGGCAAAATATACCCGCATACTTTATCTGTACGATAGTTATCCTGATTATTACAACCTGAACCAAAAGCCAACTACCAACATCCTTACGCTTCAGCTTGGTCTTGGTTACAGGTTGTAACCTAGCTCCTACAAAAAGTATTTAACGCCTCGCTTCAACAGCAAATGCATCCAAAACCCTATTTTAGCGGCCGAAAACTTTAATACTTGATTCGGCTTATACCTCCACTCCACCAACCCCGGAAAGAGGTTTTATTGCAGGTGAAATCCTAATTGTACACGGCAAACAATTACCCGCTTTATGCCGTTTTGCCAGCAATCAGCCTACAGGCTAATTAACCCATCCTATGTTCAACAATATTAAGAGTAAACTTCCTCATACCTCTGCCACTATATTTTCGGTAATGTCTAACCTGGCGGCTGAGCATAATGCCATTAACCTATCCCAGGGTTTCCCGGATTTTCATGCCGACCCGATATTGCTGAACCTGGTAGAGCATTACATGAAAAAAGGCTGGAACCAATACGCACCCATGCCCGGCATTAAGCCTTTGCGGGATGTAATGAGCGAATTACTGTTTAAGCAAAGTGGCCATCGCTATAATGCCGATACGGAAATCACCATAACCCATGGTGCCACCCAGGCCATTGCTACTGCCATAAGCGCTGTAGTACGTGAGGGTGACGAGGTAATAATTTTTACCCCCGCTTACGATTGCTACGCCCCAATGGTGGAGCTGAATGGTGGCGTACCCATTTTTGTGCAATTGCATTATCCTGATTACAGCATAAACTGGGAAGCCTTTAAAAAGCAAATTACCCACCGCACCAAGCTTATCATCATTAATACACCGCATAACCCTTCGGCCACGGTTTTAAAGCACAGCGACCTGCTGCAACTGGAAGAGCTGGTAAAGGCATCCAACATACTTATACTGGCTGATGAGGTGTATGAAAACATTGTGTTTGGTAATGAAAAACATCATTCTATCTCCAGCTACCCCCATTTGGTAGAGCGTAGCTTTAAGGTAGGCTCATTTGGCAAAACATTGCACGTTACCGGCTGGAAGATGGGCTACTGTGCCGCCCCGGAATTTTTAATGGCGGAATTCAGAAAGTTGCACCAGTACATGGTGTTCAGCGTAAACACTCCCATACAATATGCTATGGCCGATTACCTGGCCAATGAAAAGAATATTCAGATATCGGCTATGTATGAGGGTTTGAGGGATGTATTTCTGGATTCGGTAAAAGACAGCGGGTTTAAACCACTACACTCTGAGGGCACCTATTTTCAATTGCTGGATTATTCCGCGCTAAGCGATAAAAATGAAGTGGACTACGCCAAGGAGCTAACCATAAAGCATGGTGTGGCTTCTATTCCACTAAGCGTATTTTACCATATACCGCAGGAAAATAAAGTGCTGCGTTTTTGCTTTGCCAAAAACGAAAAAACCCTGCGCGAGGCAGGGTCTTTATTGTCGAAGATTAAATAGAGCTATTTAATTCCTTTTTTATTTCCCCCTTTTGGGGGACTAAAGGGGGCTATTAATCTTTATAAAAAGTTCCCAGCTTTAAGGTCCAGTCGTAATCATTAAACTCAAGGTCAACATCCGTATTGGGAATGTAGCCATTGGTTTTCAGTATTTTCAACACCTGGTCTGAGCCTCCAAAGTCGCCACTAAACCAATCCATAAGCTTTGGGGCGTACACCTCGTTTTCACTTTTGTTATACTTTACCTGGCTATCCAGATAGGCAATGGAGCTGGCGTTCAGTTGCTTATAGATAGTGGCATCATCATAAATTCGAACGGGTGGGCAACTGCTGGCTCCACAGTTAAGTGCAAAGTGTATCCTCCAGTCAATTTTATCCACCTGGTATTGCTCATACCAGTCATCCCTAAAAGGATTTTTAAAATAGCCTTTGGAATACTTGGAGGTTCCGCGCCTAAGCACGCCATGCTCCATTTGGTCAAAACTGGTTTTTTTACCAAGTATAGTTACCAGGTCATCACTGAAAAAGTCGCCTCTGTCATCAAACAACTCAGGGTTTAGTGTAAGCTTATATTGAATTAAACCGTTGTAGGTATTAATCCAAAAAGCCAGTTTTTCCTGCTGGGTATTTATTTGCTGTTTAAATTTTGCCGGATCGCCATTGGCGATAATCTCTACATACTTTTTGGCTTCCTTGGTATCCGTTGCCCTCATGGCTTTTAAAAGGCCCTGTGAGGCATCAATAAAATCCTGCGCTGGCAGGCTAAAGCTCAATGTTATAGCTAATGCTAAAAATGTTAGTCTTTTCATAATTTGTTTTTATGGTCTTGCCAATACTTACGTAAAATCTCTTCAAAAGTATTGATCATTAAACAGGCCAATGGTTGAATGGTTGACATTTAGAGCAATAGAATCAGCCGCGAAGAAAGGGGTTTAAACCTGGCCCGTAGGGCATTATCATTATTCGCGCATAGCTAAAGTGCTATACTATTGGTTGATATGTGCTTGCACTATTCTAATTTTGCTGGTAATCAACTAAACCAAGCTTCACTTATATGAAAAAAGGATTACTCCTGATTGTGGCTATAATAAGTACAACTCTTTATAGCCAAAACGCACTAAACTTTGATGGTACCGATGATTATGTTACTACTACATCTCCAGGGGTAAGTGGCAACGCTGCCCGCACAGTGGAAGCATGGATAAGGACCACGGCCATTACTTCCGGCAACCAAAACGTAATTGTGGATTGGGGCAGTATGCCATTGGGCACCCGTTTTACCATGTGTGTACTTCAAAATAATTCGCTTAGATTGGAAGTAGGTGGTAATGGCATTCCCTGCACCACAGCCGTAAACGATGGACTTTGGCACCATGTAGCTGTAGTTTTCAATCCTGCGCTCAGTAGCAATACCCTAAAGCTTTATATTGACGGGGCTCTTAATATGCAGGGCAATCTTACCATTCCGGTAAATACCTCATCAGTAACACCTGTTGTAATTGGCCGCAGAAATGATGGCGTAAATTACTTTGATGGCGATATTGACGAGGTGAGGATTTGGAATGTGGCGCGCTCCGCAGCTCAAATAGCGGCCGACAGAAACACGGAATTTTGTGGTACGGAGCCAGGACTGGTGGCTTATTATAAGTTTAACCAGGGCACAGCTGGTGGTAATAACACAGCCGTTACTACCCTACCCGATCGCTCAGGCAACAATAATAACGGAACCCTTCAGGGTTTTACCTTATCGGGAACAGGCTCCAACTGGGTTGCAGCGCCCAGCGCGCTGGCCGTTACCGGGAGCAACAGTAGCACTTCCATTACCCAAACAGCCTGCAACAGCTATCTCTCACCGGCCGGCAATACCTATGACAGCACTGGAACGTATGTAGATACCCTAATGGGCTCATCCGGCTGCGACTCCATCATAACCATAAACCTCACTGTAAATCAACTTGATCTTTCCGTTTCACGAACCACAACTACCCTTACGGCTAATAAAAGCGGAGTGGCATACCAATGGCTAATGTGTGGAACACCTTATATAAAACTCAGTGGTAAAACATCGCAAAGCTTTATGCCCACTGATACCACCAGGAGCTATGCAGTGGTGCTCTCAAGCCCGGGTTGCGTAGATACCTCGGATTGCTATAAGCTGATAAATGACATTAGCCTTGGCGAGTGGAGTAACACTACAGTGGATATTTTCCCAAATCCCTCACAGGGAAAAATAACTGTAAGCAGCGCACTATTGACTGATCAGGCAGAGGTTTTAATTTATACTTCTACAGGTACATTATTATTAGCAAAATCCGATTTTGACTCACCTGAAGTAGAGTTTAACCTGCAGTCACTTCCAACAGGAGTTTATGTGGTAGAGATAATTACGAAGGGCGAAAAAATCAGAAAAAAATTGATCGTGGAGTAAGTTACGAAGCTAACCGGCATAGCCCGTCCATATTAAAATGTGGCGGGCTTTTGCTTTTTACACCATCTGGCAATATTAGTTACAGGGGTATTTATTTAGCACAAGCCACAACTTACCTTTGCGGGATTGATTTTATACCTTCGGAATCCATAATATTTAAAGCTTAAACCAGCCCACCTTTTGAATAAAACAACAAAGCAGATTGCCAAGTACGTTTTTAAACTGGGGCTCTCAGGGCTGGCGTTATGGTTTGTTTTTACCAAAGTAGATTGGGCGGAATTAAGGGCTACCTGGCAGTCCGCTTCCATCGGGTTTATACTGTTAGCCGTTCTTTTATTTCTTATATCAAAACTGGCCTCAGTTTATCGCTTAAAGCTTTTTCTTGATACTTCTGAAATACGGCTTAGCACCTGGACCAATATTAAACTGCAATGGCTGGGTATGTATTACAACCTTTTCCTTCCGGGAGGTGCAGGTGGTGATGGTTATAAGGTTTACCTGCTCCGCAAATCACATGGAAAATCCATAAAATCATTAACCCTGATAATGATACTGGACAGGCTCGGGGGGCTGGCCGCTATATTCTTCATACTATCTATCGGTAGCTTTTTTCTGGATATCCCTGACTACTATTACTATTCGGCAGCAGCCATATTAATTTTAGCTCCGCTAATAGGGCGCCTCTTGGTAAAATGGATATTTCCCCAATTTGTGAGTATCTATACCAAAGTACTAGGGTGGTCTATGCTGTTTCAGTTCGGCCAGGTGGCCATTGCCACCGCATTGCTTTTGGCTTTGGGCCAAACGGATTATATCCTGGAATATGTAATGCTCTTCCTGGTTTCGTCTATTGCTGCTATGCTGCCTATTTCATTAGGTGGGCTGGGCGCACGTGAGGTAGCCATGTATTATATGGCCGAAATGCTGAACCTGAACCCGGCACTGGCCATGAGCATCAGCCTGTCATTTTACGCCATTACAGCACTGGTATCTTTATGTGGGGTGTACTTCAGCCTTAACCCAAAGGCTATGAAACTGGAATCTCCTGAACAGGCTTAGTTTAATTTTACCTGCAATTTGAGGTTAAGCCCCACGGAGTAAGGAATTACCTCAAATGGGTAATCATCAGAATAGATGGTGTTGGTGAAGTAAACAAAGGTTGGCTCAAAACCTAAATTAAACTGTGGAGAAATGTAATAGGTGGCACCTACCTTAAGGCTTATAGAACCCAGGCTGTTTTTAAACTCTCTTTCTGAAAGGTCAATTACTTCAAGTGTACGGTAATCAATAGAAGCTCCCCGTGCAGCCACAAAGTACATATAGCTTACACCTGCCTCCATGTTTAGCCTTATATGGTCAGTTGCCCAGGGTTGATACGAAATACTCAAAGGCAGGTTGAGGTAGTGGTAGGTATTTTTATCGTTAATCACTACACGGTTGGGCTCATCCAAAAAGGCGTAGTTGGTAATAGCACCGGTAATCGGGTCAATATTGGCCGTGCGGTAGTTGGTAAAATCAAAGTTGGCACTGTGGTTATAGCTGATGTATTCCAAACCTCCCTTAAGGTAAGTAGCCAAACCAATTCTGCGGCTTATCTCAAGGCCTATATTCAAGCTAAAGCCTCCACTCTCGCTGGCCTGTACCTGGTCCACAAAATCTCTGTGTATATAGTTTGATTTCTCTTCATCAACTTTAAACTTCCTGAAGGTGAAGTTTGGATATACCTTAAGCGAGTATTCCCAAAGAGACTTGCTCTGGAGCGGACTGATAAACGGTCTCTTTTTTTCCGGTGCATTAATCCTGAACGCTGGCACGGGCATTCTTACCTGCAAATCACCCACTTCATTTCCGCTGAATGGTTCAACTTCCGGTAAGTCCAGTTTAAGGTTTTTTACGGCTAAGGGTTGTTCCATCCCATAAACCTCGGTAGAAGCCTCGCTATCTTCTGCCATTGCAAACGAGGTATTTTCCTCCGGTTCCGCTGTAGTACTTTCGTTTGAACTTTGCTGAAACGCAGATTTGCCGGCCGCAGGTTTTTCAGAACCGGTCTGCACTATAAAACTGTTATTATCAGCCTGTACGGGTTTAGCATTGGCCTGTGCCGGCTTTGCATCAGCGGTATTAACAGGTGTAGCCGATTCTTCCTTAGGCTGAGAAGTATTTATGGCCAATGCATCTGCTTCCCCACCAGTAATGCTTAAATCCTCACTTTCATCACCAACATCTTCTCCTCTATCAATGTCATTTGTAATGGCTTTGGCCTGATTTGTATTTGCAGTAGCAATATCGCCTTCATCAGTATTATTAACTTCAGGATTCTGCCCGGAGGATTCTATTTTATCATTAGCATTGGCAGCATCTGCAATAGCAGAGTTACCTGATGCAGCCTGTGTTGTTGGTATAAATTCAGTTTTATTGGTGATAGTTTTGGGAGCAGCAGGCGCTATTATGTTTTCTTTATTGGCAGTAGAAACAATGGCCTCTTTAGAATTAAACACTACCTCATTACCAATAGCTTTTTGAGAATCATCCCAGGCAGATTTTGAACCTGAGCTTTCAAAGCCCTCTTCGGTGTACACACCAAACGGGGCTTCATCAGCGCTGTTGAAATCTACAATAGAAGAGGTACCGAAAATGCCAATGCTGGTAGCAATTAAAAATAACGACAAGGCAGCCCCTATCCTCATTCTTTTAAAGAAAAGGGCACGCTCCAGCTTTTGCTCAAATACATTCCAATCGTCCTGAAAATTACTTTCCAGCCCGCTCAACTTATCCTTAAGGAAATCCTCCATATTTCTTTTCCCCTCGCTCACTGGTATTTATCTTTCAGTTTTTGTGCTAATAATCTCTTGGCTTTAGCCAGCTGGCTTTTTGAGGTACCCTCTGATATACCAAGCTGATCGCCAATCTCCTTGTGGGTATATCCGTCAAGTATATAAAGGCTCAGCACCGTTTTGTACCCCATGGGTAATTCATCTAAAGTTTCAAATACATGTTTGGCGGATATTGATTGTCTCTCCTCAAGTTCAAAATCAAAGGTTTCGCTGTCCTTCAACTTTACATCGTCAATATTTACCTTAATTCCTTTGCGCACTTCTTTTTTAATAGCCGAAATGCTATTGTTTATCATAATCCGGGTAATCCAGGTTTCCAATGAAGATTCTCCTCTGAACTTTGACATATTGAGGAAGACTTTAATAAAACCATCATGCATAAAATCCTGCGCCTGCTCATAGTCCTTGGCATACCTGCGGCATACATTTACCATTTTACCGGCAAAAAGCTCATAAACCCTGCGCTGGGCAACCCGCTTACCGGCTCTGCATGCGGCAATAAGTTCTTGCTCAGAGTTTATCAAGAGGAATTCTTTTGGTTGCAAAAGGCCTCCCAGATCTTCCAATCGGATGCTATGTTCTGGTTTAGAATTCAATGTGTTATACGATGTACCTGATTTATTGACGCCCGGTTATGTAAAGCGTTGCCTGTAATTTGATAAATAAATTAGGGTAGCACTTAAATTGATCAAACCCAAGGTGTTTAAGTGAAGGGAGGGGCCGTCAATCCATAGTATAGGGTATCACTAAAATAAAAAAACCCTGACGATAAACATCAGGGTTGTACTAAAAGTATGATATACTTTGTAAAAGCCTATTCTTCTGAGCGATCGAGGTTTTGTGTAATAGTAGCAATTTGCTGCTCAAGGTTTGCCACATTCTGGTTTATAGCTTCAATGGCCTGTGCCCAGTTTTCCTTTGGCATAGATTCAAGTTCAGAAATCTTTTTACTTAAATCGGCACTTTCTTTTTCAAGACTTTTAACGAGCCCACCGGTACCATCCTTTGCGGCATCCGTTGAAACATCTTCCAGTTTTTTGATGTCTTTTTTTATAGCCTTCTGGCGCTTTTTAAGTTCATCAACCTGGGTGCGTATTCCATCTACCGAGTATTGTTCCTTCATTTGAGCCAGCTTTATCATTTCTTCCTGGGCATCAGTAAGTTCTTCCTTGGCTTTCTCCTCCTGCTTCAATACCTTTTCTGCTGTAATGGTAGATTTACAGGAGTTCATCAATAATGCGAATGCAAAAAGCGAAGGGATCAATAAGAGTTTTTTCATGTGATTGTGATTTTTTTATCAAGCGCAAACCTGCGGCCTGCATTGATGGTTTGAGTTATTTCCTCCTAAATTAATGGAAATAAGGCTTAATTGTTCCCGCACTCATTAAAATCATCCAATAAAAAAATCCCCACTTTACAGTGAGGATTTTTCAAACTCTTATTCTACAATCATCCATTGGCGACTGGAGACAAGGCTCTCGGCCTTTTTATACTTGATCTCCTTCTTTTCGCCTGTGGTCATATTCTGTATAGTTACCACATCATTGCGGCCATAGGTTTTTTCCTTAACCACAGGTTGTGGTTTTGGTCTTTCCTGTGGGGCAGATTCTCCACCACCACCAGCAGATAAATCTTCATGAGAGGTTTGCAGGTTATCATAATTAGTGCGCTTAGGCGCCTGTGCCTGCTGAACCTGGCTGGTATCCTGGCTGGGCAGTTGTCCTTTAAATAAAAATGAAGCAATCTCCCTGTTACTCTTATCCACCATAGCTTTAAAAAGCTCAAAGGCTTCAAACTTGTAAATAAGCAGCGGATCTTTTTGCTCATACACCGCTCCCTGCACACTTTGGCGTAAATCATCCATATTCCTGAGGTGCTCTTTCCAGCTATCGTCTATCATCGCCAGTATGATGTTCTTTTCAAAATCACGGATAAGCTGACGACCCTCGCTGGTATATGCCTTTTCAAGGTTGGTTACCACCTGCAGACCTTTAGTGCCATCGGTAAATGGCACCACAATGTTTTCAAATTTATTCTCCTGGTTTTGGTAAACACTTTTAATTACCGGAAAGGCCATTTTTGCGATGCGCACATTTTTATCAGAGTAGGTGTGCAAGGCACTTTCATACACCTTATTCACTAACTCAGGCTGTGGCATTTTCATGAATTCTTCCTCCGTTACCGGGCTTTCCATGGTAAATACGCGCATCAGCTCCAGCTGAAAAGTTCCAAAGTCGCGGGATTGCTGACTCTCATCCACTATGCTCTGGCAGGTATCATAAAACATGTTGGCAATATCAACCTGAAGCCTTTCTCCATATAGGGCGTGTCTTCTACGTTTGTAGATAACCTCACGCTGAGAGTTCATTACATCATCAAACTCCAACAGGCGCTTACGGCTACCAAAGTTGTTTTCCTCAACTTTTTTCTGGGCTCTTTCTATAGATTTGGATACCATGCTGTGCTGAATAACCTCACCTTCCTTAAGACCCATACGGTCCATCAGTTTGGCCACGCGCTCAGAGTTAAAAAGGCGCATAAGGTTATCCTCCAACGATACAAAGAACTGTGAGCTACCGGGGTCTCCCTGGCGACCGGAACGTCCACGCAACTGCCTGTCAACCCTACGTGAATCATGGCGCTCGGTACCGATAATGGCCAAACCGCCTGCGGCTTTACTTTCTGGCGTAAGCTTAATATCAGTACCCCTACCAGCCATGTTAGTGGCAATGGTTACCGTACCCGGCTGGCCGGCTTCGGCTACAATCTCGGCCTCCTTCTGGTGGAGTTTGGCGTTCAGTACGTTGTGCTTAATCTTCCGTAGTGAGAGTGCTCTACCGAGCAGTTCAGATATCTCCACGGAAGTGGTACCTACAAGTACCGGACGGCCCTGGTTTACGAGGGTACTTATTTCTTCAATTACCGCATTGTATTTTTCGCGCTTGGTTTTATACACCAAATCCTGACGGTCATCACGGGCTATCGGGCGGTTGGTTGGTATTACAGTTACCTCCAGTTTGTAGATGTCAAAAAACTCACCCGCCTCAGTTTCCGCAGTACCGGTCATACCACTAAGCTTATTGTACATCCTGAAGTAATTCTGCAGGGTAACTGTAGCATAGGTTTGAGTGGCCGCCTCAATTTTTACATTTTCCTTGGCTTCAATGGCCTGGTGCAATCCATCAGAATATCTACGGCCTTCCATAATACGGCCGGTTTGCTCATCAACAATTTTTACCTTGTTGTCCATCACCACATATTCGGTGTCTTTTTCAAACAAGGCAAAGGCTTTAAGCAGTTGGTTCATGGTGTGGATGCGCTCACTCTTAATACTGAAGTTGCGCATCAACTCCTCTTTCTTTTCGGCCTTTTCAATGCCTTCAAGATTATCCTGCTCCAGCTCTGCCAATGCCATGGAGATATCGGGCATAATGAAGAAATCGCGCTCGGTTTTTTCGGAGAGCAGGTCAATTCCCTTATCGGTTAGATCAATCTGGTTTTGCTTTTCATCTATGGTAAAGTACAGCTCATCATCAATAATGTGCATGTTCTTCATCTGCTCGGCCATAAAGTTATTCTCCGTTTTTTGGAGAAGGGTACGCATACCATCCTCACTTAAAAACTTTATGAGCGCCTTGGTTTTTGGTAAACCACGATGGGCACGGAGTAGCTTTATGGCACCCTCTTCTTTTTCCTTTTTATCGCTGCTGGCAATTAATTGCTTGGCATCTTTAAGCTCCTTGGCAACCAACGTTTTCTGGGCTTCCACCAGACGGATTACATGTGGCTTAAGTTGTTCAAACTCCTGCTTATCGCCCTGTGGGGTTGGCCCCGAAATAATAAGCGGTGTACGGGCGTCATCAATTAATACGGAGTCCACCTCATCCACTATGGCGTAATTATGCGGGCGCTGCACCAAATCTTCAGGGCTGCGGGCCATGTTGTCCCTCAGGTAATCAAAGCCAAATTCGTTATTGGTTCCATAGGTGATATCGACCTGGTAGGCTTTTTTACGCTCATCAGAATTTGGGCGGTGCTTATCAATACAATCGATTGAAAGTCCGTGGAACTGGAAGATAGGCGCCATCCATTCCGAGTCCCTGCGGGCCAGGTAATCGTTTACAGTAACAAGGTGTACCCCTTTCCCCGGAAGGGCATTGAGGTAAACGGGCAGGGTAGCCACAAGGGTTTTACCTTCACCGGTGGCCATCTCTGCAATAGCCCCGTTATGCAATGCGGTACCACCAATAAGCTGTACATCGTAGTGCACCATTTCCCACTTTATCTGCGCCCCTGCTGCTGTCCAACTATTGGCCCAAATAGCCTTTTCACCATTTAGTGAAACGGCATCAGACGTGCGGGAAATTTCCATATCAAAAGGTGAAGCTGTTACCTCTAGCGGCTC
Source organism: Schleiferiaceae bacterium (assembly GCA_963758205.1). Lineage (GTDB taxonomy): Bacteria > Bacteroidota > Bacteroidia > Flavobacteriales > Schleiferiaceae > Owenweeksia. The sequence continues at coordinate 1,836,237 of CAVWUM010000002.1, read as the reverse complement.
GCCAGAAGCAAAACGCCTTGATGTTTCTTTAACTACAGCAAAAGCTTCGGGTAAAATTTCTTTTAAGAGATCTTCGGTTTTATCGCGGGCAGCTACTTCCAGCCCGTCTATTTCCACATATAGAGCTTCTTTCATCTCTATATTTTCCTCGGTCTCTATTTTGCCCTTTATTTCTTCTATGCGATTGGTTTGGTCAGCTATGTTATCCGCTATACGCTTCCTGAATTCTGCCGTTTTTGCTCTAAGCTCATCATTGCTGATGGACTGAAGCTTGGCAAACTCTGCATTTACCTTATCTACTACCGGTTTTAGTTCCTTTATATCTCTACCACTCTTTGAGCCGAAGAGCTTCTCTATAATATTATTAAGCATAATGTCTGTTTACAGGGGCGGCAAATTTAGCCATATTTAATCCGCATCCTCCAAACTAAAAACGTGCCTTTTGAAGTTTACTGACTATTTGGCGCAAGCATCTTAAAATATGAATGTTTATACATTAGCCGCTCTCAATTAAAACGCATGGTTGTATATAATCCCAAAAATTGGTTTGGATTAATTTTTAAGTTTCATAAGCAGGAAACCTTCAGAACGCTTTTTTGGGTTATGGCGTCCATAGCCGTTTTTAGTGCGGTAGTGGCCTACGTAGAAATTGAGGTGTTTCAATTAAAGTATGCCTCCACTACCCTGGTACATTCGCTACTGGGTTTTGTACTCTCGCTGCTGTTGGTATTCAGAACCAATACGGCTTACGACCGTTGGTGGGAGGGCCGAAAGCAGTGGGGAGCACTTGTAAATGTAAGCCGCAACCTGGCGCTTAAAATAAATGCCTTTTTGCCGGAGAGTGAAGCCCAACGCAGAAGTGAACTTAAAGAAATGGTGGGGCTATATGCCACCATATTGAGAGATCACCTAAGGGGGGCATCAAAAGAGAACCTGGCCTTGCTTTTACCCTCTTTTATGGATAAACAAAAGGTGGGCAACCATGTGCCCAACCACCTGGCCAATGCCATGCAAAACCGCATTTTGGAGATTTACCAGAATAAACATATTAGTGAAGCCGCTTACCTGGCCATGTTGCAGGACCTTAACGCCTTTACAGATATATGTGGTGCCTGTGAGCGGATAAAGAAAACCCCGATTCCATATACCTATAACATTTTTATTAAGAAGTTCATTTTTGTGTATATCATTTCCATGCCTTTTGGTTTTGTAACCGATGTGGGGTATTCCGTAATATTTATAACGGTGTTCAGCTTTTATGTGCTGGCCAGCCTTGAGCTTATTGCCGAAGAGATTGAAGATCCGTTTGGTACAGACAGTAATGACCTGCCAACGGATCAGCTCGCTACCACCATCTACGGAAACGTAAAGGAGATAATAGAATAGCGTAGCCCTTTATTACCACCAAAAGAGTAGGGCAAGCCCCGGCTGGTTTTTCAAAATGAAAGGGAAAATTGGCACTCAAAGACTTTTAAAGGTGATTTTGGCCTTAGGCAAAGTTTTTGAACAAAGCGCTGCCGGTGTTTTTTATGCTTAGAGCATATTAACCCAAAACTGACAAGCTAACTACAAATATTTTTTAACCACATTTCAATTACAATGAAGAAAGTGTTTCTTGCCCCTGTATTAATTGTTGCCCTGATGAGCTCTTGTGTTTCTAAAAAGAAGTACACCGCCCTGCAGGATAAACATAAGGAAACCAAAGATGCCTACAGCACGGCTAAACTTAAACTTGCTGAATGCCTAGATGATCGTGAAAACAGCAAAAAGGAAATAGATTACTTAAAAGGAGTAAACTACCAATTGCTGAACAATGTGGGTAACCTTGCCACACTTAGCAAAAAGGAGGCGGAAAATATGGAGAAATCTCTTGAAAGCATTAAAGAGAAAGACCTCCGTATAAAAACCCTTAATGATGCCCTTTCTAAAAAAGACTCTGTAACCATAGCACTTGTTACCAGCCTGAAAGGTGTATTGGGTAACATGAGTGATGAAGACATCCAGATAAATGTTGAAAAAGGTGCAGTGTTTATCTCTATTTCTGATAAACTACTGTTTAAGAGCGGCAGCTACCAGGTAAGTGAAAGCGCCAAAGAAGTATTGGGTAAAGTAGCTAAGGTGGTAAATAACAAACCCAACATGGATATTATGGTAGAAGGCCATACCGATAACGTATCTATACAAAATGCTGTGTTGCAGGATAACTGGGACCTTAGTGTAAAACGTGCTACATCAATAGTGCGCATATTACAGGAAGAGTATAAGGTAAAGCCAGAGCGCATGACGGCAGCCGGTCGCAGTTACTACGTTCCTGTATCTTCAAACGATACAAAAGAGGGCCGCGCTGCAAACCGCAGAACCCGTATAGTAATACTACCTAAACTGGATGAGTTTTATGGTATGGTAGAGGATGGCATGAAAGACGCCTCTAAGAAATAAGAAACAATCACCATCACACACCTATTAATCCGGCTCCTGAAAAAAGGGGCCGGATTTTTTTATGCCCCCTGACCCCCAAAGGGGGATTGGTTTGCTACTTTCAAGAATTCAAAATTCCCCCTTTGGGGGTCAGGGGGCTGGGGCTTAAAAACAAAACCCCTTGCCGGCATTGGCAAGGGGTTTATCTATTCTGTTTAGCGTAAGCTATACTCTTCTAATACTCGTCTTCGTTCCAGAGAAAATCCTCTTCGGAGGGGTAATCGGGCCAGATGTCTTCAATACTTTCGTAAATCTCCTCCTCTTCTTCTTCCATTGCCTGGAGGTTTTCCACAACTTCTAAAGGGGCACCGGTTCTAATAGAAAAGTCAATGAGCTCATCCTTGGTGGCAGGCCAGGGGGCATCACTTAAATAGCTTGCTAGTTCTAATGTCCAGTACATATATATATCCTTGTTTATTTTTTGCAAAAGTAATTTTTTACATCACTTTTCCAAGATTGTTTTTTGCTTATTAAATAAATTGCTATTTCCTTGTCTTCCACTCAGTTTCAACACCATTGTGCCGATAAGTATAATAGCGCGCCAGAGTAAAAAGGTAATCGCTCAAACGATTGAGGTAGCGTATTATTCTTTCATCCACCTCAGCCTCGGTGGCTAAAGCCACCACTCTCCGCTCGGCCCTGCGGCAAACGCAACGCGCCACATGGCAATGCGAAGCTGCCAAATCCCCACCGGGCAGTATAAAATTCTTTAGTTCGGGTAAATGTTCATTCATTCGATCCATTTCCTTTTCCAATACCTCAATATCGTTTTCCTCCAGTTTGGGTATTTGCATTTTGCTATCCGGTGTAGAGGCCAACTCGGAGCCTATGGTAAATAGCAGGTTTTGGATATCCACCAAAAACTGGTCAACACCTTTAAAATCGGCCGTGTCGCGGATAACCCCTACTAAGGAATTCAGTTCATCCACCGTTCCATAGGCCTCAATGCGAACATGCATTTTACTTACCCGGCTACCGCCTATAAGTGAAGTTTCGCCTTTATCGCCCCTTTTAGTATATATCTTCATGCTACTACTTGCTTGGTTGCTACATAATGAAGTTGCAAAGCAAATGTTTTTAGGTGATTAATAAATACAAAGGGGTTAATGAAAGGAATCGCTTCATTTGGATTAATGAAACACGATAAACTTTGAATGGGGTAAATACAATCGTTCAAGTCTTGAATCAACATATCGTTGTTTCAAATACGCCAAAAAGCAAGAACTATCTGGAAAATAAAACTGCTAACATTTAGGGTTTTTGACTGTTGTAATGAATAAAGTCATTGCTATGACGCCTTCACCACCCAATTTGAATTAACAAACCACTCACCGTTTTCCAGTTTGGATTTGTTCCAGTCAACCACCTGTATTTGGTGGGCCACCGCAATGGGGGATTGCGGGTTTTGCTTCTCATTAATAAAAATGAAAGTGGGCAAAACAGATTCTATTTGGGTATCATCCAATTCTCCGGGTAAGTCTATCGAAAAACTATGATTGATCGGTCTCATGAGTTCAAATATTTATACTTCTAAAGGTTAGCAGCCAGTGCGAAGCGATTCTTGCGTTACCAAAAACCGTGCACTAACAATAGTTGATGTACGAAAATGTTCACAGAATGGATTTTAATCGTAATATTGCAATGAATAAATTAATCCATGGGAATTACACGCACCGATCTTTTTAGCACCACTCAAAATCAACTGGCGCAAGTGGCCAGGGTACTAGGCCACCCCGCACGTATTGCCATATTAGAGCATCTGCTGAAACTGAATTCCTGTATTAATAGTGACCTTGTTCAGGAGCTTGGGCTTGCCCAGGCTACCATATCTCAACATTTAAAAGAGTTAAAAAATATTGGCCTGATAAAAGGTACGGTAGAAGGCACCAGCATGTGCTATTGCATTGATACTGAACAATGGGCAAAACTCCAACAACAGTTTACCCGCTTTTTTGACAAGCTGCCACACCATGGTGATTGTTGTTGACCACCCCACTATGTAGTAGAAAAACATTCCGAGCCCTAGAATCTAAAGATCATTGAATACATAAAGCCTCATTAATCGTAAAATAGCAATAAACAAATGAATACATCCGTCAGCTTCCCCCGCATGCACGTATCACTTTACGTAAGCGATATTGAAAAAACAAAGGCATTTTACAACGCCTTTTTTAATCAGCAACCGGATAAGGCTAAACAGGGCTATCTCCGCTACACAATTCCAAATCCGGCACTGGTAATTTCATTTTTAGAAAATGCAGACAGGGTGCAGAGCAACTTTGGCCACCTGGGTATTCAGGTAAAAACGCTTGAGGAAGTAACCGATAGGTTGGAAGCACTAAAGCCTTTGGGTATGGTGAGTAAAGAAGAAATGGGCGTATCCTGCTGCTATGCCCTGCAGGATAAATTCTGGGCTACCGACCCTGATGGACATCAATGGGAAATGTATTATTTCCATAATGATGTGGAGTTTAATGACCCTAAATATGAGGCTGAGGATGCCAGTGCATGTTGCACAACTCAAGAGAAATTTGCTGCAAAAAGTAAAACGGTAGCCACATCCGAAGTATGCTGTACCCCAAACTCAAATTGCTGCTAAAATGGAGGTACAAAACTTCAGACCACGCAGATTAAGCTTTTTAGACCGATACCTCACCCTATGGATTTTTGCTGCCATGGCGGTGGGGGTGCTTTTAGGAAACGTAATGCCCGGGCTGGCCGAGGGTATTCAAAATTACAGCTCAGGCTCCACCAATATCCCCCTGGCCGTAGGTCTGATTTTAATGATGTACCCGCCCCTGGCTAAAGTTCAGTACAAACAGTTGCCAAAGGTTTTCAAAAATTTAAAGGTACTTTCGCTTTCTCTTGTACTCAATTGGATTATTGGGCCATTACTCATGTTTGGGCTGGCCGTTTTATTTCTGGGAGATCACCCTGAATATATGGTAGGTCTTATACTTATTGGGCTGGCACGCTGCATCGCCATGGTAATGGTATGGAATGAGTTGGCAGAAGGCAGCCGCGAGTATGCCGCTGGCCTGGTAGCATTGAACAGTATTTTTCAGGTTCTGTTTTATAGCTTTTACGCCTACCTGTTTATTACAATTCTACCCCCTTATTTTGGTATTGACGGTGCCTTGGTTGACATCTCGATGAGTGCCGTTGCAAAAAGTGTGGTTATATATTTAGGCATCCCATTTTTAATGGGATTTTTAAGCAGAGTGATTTTTGTAAAACTAAAGGGTGAAGATTGGTATCAAAAAAAATTCATCCCCGCCATTTCGCCAATTACGCTTATTGCTCTTTTAGGAACCATCGTATTGATGTTTAGCCTAAAGGGAGAACTAATAGTGCAGATACCCTTTGATGTGCTTCTTATCGCTGTTCCCCTGGTAATTTACTTTGGCCTTATGTTTATCATTAGCTTTTTATTAAGCAAAGCTTTTGGTGCTCCCTATGCTCAAAATGCGTCTATTGCCTTTACGGCATCAGGCAACAACTTTGAACTGGCCATTGCCGTAGCTATTGCAGTTTTCGGGCTCAGCTCAGGCCAGGCCTTTGCAGGCGTTATCGGGCCATTGGTAGAAGTACCGGCACTTATACTACTTGTTCGGGTGTCCTTTTGGTTTCGCAAAAAATACTATCCCAACCATCAAATTTTATCATGAAGAATATTTTAGTACTCTGCACAGGCAACTCCTGCCGCAGCCAAATTATGCACGGTTATATTAATCACTTTGGCAGTGATATGGCCACTGTGTACTCAGCAGGCATAGAAACTCACGGAGTTAACCCTACAGCTGTATCTACTCTGGCAGAAGACGGTGTTGATATATCGCACCACACCTCCAATCATATTGATGAATACAGGGGGATAGATTTTGACTTTGTAATTACTGTATGTGATCATGCCAATGAAAACTGCCCATGGTTTCCAACTAACGCAGTTAAACTCCACCACAGCTTTACTGATCCCTCAAAAGCAACAGGTACTCCTGATGAAATAAAAAACAAATTCAGGGAAACCCGCGAAGAAATAAAGGCTTACGCCAAAAAATTCGTGAACAAATATCTCCACTAATACGCTTCTTACAATTTACCGATATTTATACCGAACTGAAAGCGTACTATGGACGGAATGATGGAACTGGCTGGGATACTGGTGCTCAGCGTGTTGGCTCAATGGCTGGCATGGCGGATAAAGGTACCTGCTATATTGCCTCTAATAATTATTGGCCTTGCCCTGGGGCCGGCTTCTACATTTTTTACTGCATATGGCGATAAATTGCTGGATGGTGACGAAATCTTTTCGGGCGACCTTCTCTTCGCTTTTGTATCCATTTCGGTGGGTGTAATATTATTTGAAGGAGGCCTCACTTTAAAAATTAAGGAAATACGGCACCAGGCCGGTGTGGTGCGCAACCTGCTCATATTCGGGCCTATTGTAACGCTTATTGCAGGCGGGGTAGCGGCCCATTACCTTATCGGCCTAAACTACAGGCTGGCCTTTCTTTTTGGTGCACTTATAATTGTATCCGGGCCCACTGTAGTTACGCCCATTTTGCGAAATGCACGCCCCAATGAAGGCATCAACAATGTATTAAAGTGGGAAGGCATATTGATAGACCCTCTGGGGGCTTTAATTGCTGTATTGGTTTATGAATTCATACAAATAAGCCACTTTGAAAATACGGACACCTTTGAGGTGTTCAAGCAGTTTTTCATCACGGTAGCTTCGGGGGTTTTAGTAGGATTTTTAACAGCCTTCTTTTTGCGCTGGCTATTGCAAAAAAACAGGATACCGGCCTACCTGCGCAACGTGGTAGCGCTTGGGCTGGTAATTTTTGCCTTCACTTTTGCTGAGCTTATTTCCCACGAAGCCGGACTTATGTCCACCACCTGCATGGGTATAATACTGGCCAATGTACGCGTAAACGAATTCAAAAAAATACTCTCTTTTAAAGAGGATGTAAGCATCATACTTATATCTGTACTTTTCATTTTGCTTTCCAGCAGAATTAATGTGGAACAGATTGAGAAACTGGGCTGGAGTGCTGCCATATTATTTGCCGTAGTGGTTTTTGTTATAAGGCCCGTAATAGTTTGGTTAAGTACACTGCGCTCCCGGTTTAACTGGAGGGAAATCATTTTCATGTCGTGGGTGGGGCCAAAGGGAATTGTGGCCGCAGCGGTTGCCTCCCTCTTTGCCCTGCAACTTACCTCAGCCGAAGCAGGCACTGTGGATGCCCAACAGGCTGAACTGATACTTCCTTTAACCTTCCTTATAATTGTTGGCACTGTAGTACTACAGGGCTCCACAGCCAAACCCATGGCCAGGTGGCTTAAGGTGGAACGTGAGGAGCCCACCGGCTACCTCATTGCCGGGGCAAATGAAAACGCCCGGTTTATAGCCAAATTTTTAAAGAGAAGGGGAATTTATGTTTTGCTGGCCGATACCTCCAAAGCCAATGTGCGTGAGGCACAACGAATGGGGCTAAATGTATTTGAGGGCAATATTTTAGGCGATACCGTTTTTGATGATATTGACTTTACGCCAATTGGTAAACTGATGGCCATGACCAGTAGTAGCGAGGTAAACAACCTTTCCATGAAATATTTTGAGGAGGAGTTTTCAGAAGACCATGTATATCGGCTTAGCAGTAAAAAGGAGCAGGAGCTAAAGGACGTTACCTTCCCTTCTAACGTAATGTTCAACACCAAGGCAGACTACCTTAATCTGGCGCAAGCCATACGCCAGCATAAAGAAATACAGGTGGAGAAATGCGAAGACATGCAGGATTACGATGAAATTCAAAAGGCCAATAAGGGTACCATTATACCACTATTCCTGCTTCGTGAAGAGGAAGATCCAATATTGATTACTCGTGATTTACCTGCCTTCAGCAAGGGAGATAAACTGGCTTACATTCCTGGTGGAATATAAAGGGCTATTTATTTAGTCCAGTTTATCCATCTTGTCGGCTATGGCATTGGCCCGTGCGGTCATTTCATCGCTTTTGGCCCTGTTTATAGTGGATAGCCTGTGTGCCTCTTTCAGTAGTTTTTCGTACTCCTTTTGAAGCTTTTCCTTTTCTGTCTTCTTTTTAAATAATCCAAACATCTTAATTGTTTTTAATTCATTATGCCGCTCCTAGGATTCATAATTAGGATTATAGGCAGTGTGACGCATTAGCCTTTTAGAGCCGATGTAAAAATACCACGCAGAGGCCGTCATAAAAACATGGGCAAAATCCATGTGCCTGAACCATTCATCCAAATCCCATTTTGATATAAAAACCACCGCTGCCAAAAAAGCAAAACCAGTTGCAATCATTAATGGCCTCATTACTTTGCGGCCATGTTTTTTTCTGTAATTAAATACACAAAAACCAAATACCACAACCAATAGCCCATAAACCGAGTGTATCTCTACAAATCTGAAATTGAGGTACCCAAAGGCCAGCCCGGCAAATACCAAAAGTTCTACAATGTTGAAGTAGGAGAAAAACTTAGCCCTATTGGTAGATAAAACAGGCTTCGAAAACCTGATCATTACACGCTCTAAAAGGTTTATAGCCAACATGCTAAGCAGCCAGCCCGGTAATTTCCAATGGAAGGAAAGAGCGTATAAAAAGGCATGGCCAATAATTCCGCCAATAAGGGTGGCTAAACCCATTAGGGCAAAATACCAAAGCACGAGTTGGTGCAGGCGGCTGCCATCCGATTGGTTTCTTAATCTGAAAAAAGCGTAAAAACATACCAATGCCACTATTACGTCAGTAAGTGTGGTTATAGGTTCGTCAATACGAATATCAAAAGGAAAAATGGAAGGTTGGTGCAAAAGGGCTTTGGGGTTAGTTAAAAGGCAAAAATCAAAAACATTAATAGAAAGATAAAATGCATAAATACTTGTAAAATTTACCCTGCTGTTCTATTATTGCCATTGTAACCCTAAATACCTGTTGTTGTTCTTACAAGGGCATTTGCAACCCCCTCTTTAAAGTTCAGCCAACCTTATTTTAATAACAACTCAATTTTACAACTTATGAAAACTAAAATGCTTTTGGCACTGGCCGTACTATGGTCGGGCATTACACTTGCCCAATTTGAAAAGCCACGCGACATCACCTTTGAAGTGAGCGAACCCTACCGTGTGGTAGATGCCACATCCAAGATTTATTTTAATCGCGGAAACGAAGTGCTTTCCATAAAAATCACTAAAAAGAATTTTATAATACAAAAGTTTGATGCCGATGCCATGAAGGCGGTATTTAAAAAAGAGCTCGAAATACCTAAAGGCTCAGACATTGAAACGGTAACCGAACATGGAGACAAGCTATTGATATTTTATTCCATTTGGGATCGTGGGCGTAATGCCGAGCAGCTGTTTTACCGCGAAGTTGATTTTAAAACCGGAGGCTGGAAAGGCCCTCAAAAAAGAATTATAGCCACCCGGGGTAAAGTTGCCGGAATTCTTGTAGGCTCAACCTTTAGCTATAAGGTTACTGATAAGTTTGATTTTCATTATTCATCAGATAACTCAAAGCTGATGGTGCAATACCGCAAAGCACCAAAAAACAAGAATGACGCTAAAAACTTTGATGAGATTGGCCTTTTTGTTTTTGATGCCGATATGCGCGAAATATGGGGTGAAGAGGTGCGTATGCCCTACACCGAAAAGAAGATGAACAACATTGACTATAGTGTGGATATAGAGGGCAACGCTTTTATACTTGCTGAGGTTTATGATGATAACACCACCCGAAGAAAGAAAAAAGGAACCGAGGAGGTAGAATCCAACTATCACCTTGAGCTGATAAAAAAAGAACCGGATAGCAAAGAGTTGGTGATTTCTGAAATTGAACTTCAGGGTAAGTTCATCACATCTGTTTCGATTTTTGAAACTGTTGATGATTTAATGGTAATGGCGGGTTTTTATAATAACAGCGCCTCAAGCAGTAATGCGGATGGTGTTTTTTATGCCAAAGTGGATAAAAGCGGAAACCTGTATGATGAGCAGAGTTATGCTATTCCGGTGGAGATTATCAATCAATACGAAAGTAAGCGTACTCAAAAACGAAACGATAAGAACGAGGAGAAGGGAGAGGCAGAGTTTGCCAGCCTCAGTTTACGCAAAATACAGTTTCTATCAGATGGTAGTATTATTTAAATTGGCGAACAATACTATAGGCTTTCGCACACCACCTACAACTCCAAAGGCGGCAGTACAACTTATTATACCTACCATTACAATGATATATTGGTAACCAAAATAGACCCCAATGGAGACCTGGCCTGGATGCGTAAACTGCCAAAAACACAAACCGGCAGAAGTGGAAGGGGCTCCATGTCTTTTAAGCACACCTATGTAAATGGCTACCACTACTTTATGTACATGGATTTGGCCGAAAACCTGGAGCTACCCTTTGATGAAGCACCACGCGGGTATAGCGATGGCCGCCTGGAGCAACTTACCGCCTTTATTGTAGATGATGAAAGAGGTGAAGTGACAAAAGAAGGTATTTTGAACATGGCCGATGCTAAAGGAACCAGGCTTTATCAATTTGCAATTTCAAGGCTCATAAGGCTTTCAGATACCGAGTTTATTTTTGAATCTTACAAAAAGAAAAAGGAAGACGTGATGGTGAAGATTTCTATTGAGGAGTAAGATTCTGCCCCATTAAAGAAGTTTAAAGCGACAGTAAAAAACTGTCGCTTTTTTTATTTTCAGGCCATAATTATCAACCTGCAAACATTTACAAAATGGATGAGCTTATTGCGAAAACCATCACCTATGTAAAAACTGAACTGGCCAATGCTGAGGGCGGTCATGATTGGTTTCATATTGAGCGGGTTTGGAAAACGACCAGGACAATAGCCCAATATGAAGAGGTGGATTTGACCATAGTAGAACTTGGCGCTTTGTTGCACGATATTGCCGACTCTAAGTTCAATAATGGTGATGAGGAAACAGGCCCGGCCAAAACACGTACATTCCTCTATTCCCTAATGGTAGATGAAGATACCATTGAGCACGTGGTTCAGATTGTAAAGAACATTTCCTTTAAAGGTGGTAACCAAACCCAAACATTTCATTCTACTGAGTTGGCTATTGTACAGGATGCTGACCGGCTGGATGCGCTCGGAGCTATAGGCATCGCGCGCACCTTCAACTATGGTGGCTATAAGGGTTTTGCACTTTATGATCCCGCTATAGCGCCCAACCTCAATATGACCAAGGAAGAATACAAAGCCAGTACCGCCCCTACCATCAATCATTTTTATGAAAAGCTATTGTTGCTTAAAGACCGTATGAACACCCAAACCGGAAAGAAAATGGCCGAAGAACGACACCGTTTTATGGAGATTTACCTCGAGCAGTTTTACAACGAGTGGGAGGGCAAAGGCTGAAAATGATTCTATCTTTGGCCAAAATCAAACATCTATGAGCAAAGCACCAAAACCCGTAGGCACTTACCCTTTAGCACGCAGAGTTGGCGAAATATTATTCTTAAGTGGTGTAGGCCCGCGCCTTGCTGGCAGCGATGCCAATGATTCGGGCGTGCCAGGGCTGGAACTCGACCACAATGGCAACTTTAAAAGTTTTGATTTTGAGGCACAGGTACGCTCGGTGTTTGCCAACGTAAAGGCTATACTGGAAGAACACGGAAGCAGCTGGGAAAAACTGGTGGATGTACAGGTTTTTTTGGTGGATATGAAGCGCGACTTCCAGACCTTTAACCGCATTTATGCCGAGTATTTTAAGGATGTGAACCCCAAACCATGCCGAACTACTATTGCCATTAATGCTCTCCCCACTCCTATCGCCATTGAGCTGAAGTGCGTGGCCACTGTTTAAAAATGAGCCATTTTGCTAGCCGGATTAATTAACACACCACGGTTAACAGGTATTTTACAAAGCGTTACGCAAAAGGCGAATTGTAGATAAATTGCCGTCATAAATCCCTCATTAAAATGGCAATAATTCAACGTGACCTCGAAATTTCGCAGCTGTATGACCTGGTGATGGAGCGCAAAAGCATTTTTTTATATGCACCATCGGGCATGGGTAAAACCCACACCATCCAGGCTCTGTTTAAAAAACTTGAAGGCCGTAGAATTTGCTTTTACCTATCTGTAAGAGGCATGCTTACCAACGAGCAACTTTTATCAGGGCTTGAGCAAAGTATTAAGCACGTAGCTTCGCGCTACTCCAATGTTGAATATCAACTTAAGCGGTTTTTTGATGAGCACTCCATGCCTAATACCGATTCTGCAACACAAATAAGCGGTTGGTTTGAAAACCTTTTGGTGGCCGTTCAAAACATCTCGCAAGACTTTTTATTTGTGATTGAAGACCTTGACCAATGGGAAGGTGAAACCAATCCTGCCGAGTTATTCGGTAGTTTTTTCGGATCGAGAAACAGCCAGTTGTTAATGAGTGGCAATACTTTCGATACCTCCTTTGAGGGCAGCGCTACTGCCTATGAATTACCTCAGCTGCAGCTTAGCCATTTTACAGAAATAAACTCTCACGAAAGTGAAACCAATGCTAAAAGTCTGCTCAAGTTTACACGTGGAAATACAGCCTTTATGCTGGATTTACTCCAGAATAAAAACCCGGCAGACATAAAACTCCAAAGCCACATTAATAAAGTAATGGCCATTTACCAGCCGGCCTTTTACACCTTTAGAAACAGGTTTACCGATTTGCAATGGAGACTATTAAAAGCTATTGCCAATGAAGACAAAGTGCTACAGCCACATTCATTTGATTTTTTGATGAACTACAGGCTTGGCGCGGCCAGCAGTGTAGAGCGCGCCCTTAAAAACCTGGCTGATACAGGTATGATAATGCGTACCGAAGAGGGATGGCAAATAGAAAACATAATGCTACAGCGCTGGCTGCAATGGCTATACGCCAACAAGGGGCAGAATAAAAATGGAGGCTCCGTACTTAAAAGCCTGGTTGCCTGAAATAATAAACGCCCTCAGATGTAGTCTGAGGGCGTTCAACATAAATATTTAGTATTTCTAGTACTCCAATTTGTAGGCACTAACCTTATTGCTGAAAAAGCGTGGCACATATACCATCTTTTCAGTTGGGTTATAGCCTATATCCGCGGTCTGTATGTCATCACCGGCAGAATCCAGTAGTTTGGTAGCCTCACCATCTTTTATCAACCATACTTCGCCTTTCCAGCGGCTGGCTATAAATGTATTTTCATCAATTACTACCAACCCATCACCACCGGTAACCTTGGTATTAAATACCTCTTTTTGCGTACCATCAGGTGAAAACCTAACAAGCCCGCTGCCATCCAGTCCATAAAGTTTACCATCATAATACGCCAGGCCATTTAAGCCGTTATTGCCTTCAGATAGTACTGATACTTTTTCTCCATCAAGCATATGTAACTTTCCTGTTTCCATATCAGAAAAGTACACCTTGCCATCACCAATAGTAACATCATTCAAGAATTTGGCATCCTTAATATTAAAGCCCTTAGTGATTTTACCATCAGCCATGTTTATCTGAACCAGCTCATCAATATTGGTCACATACAATTTATCAACCAGAACGCCCATACCCTTAGGTGCGTCAAGGCCTTCTACCCAATTAAGCTCAGTAATTTCACCATTAAAGTTCATTTTAGAGATGAAGCCTTTACCATCCTTTTCCGTAGGCTGGCCATTTATGTTACTTACATAAAGCTCCTTACGGGCCTTGTCGTATAACACAGATTCATTGGTGGTTAATACAGTATCTGTTTCCCACATCAGGGTTAGCGAAGGCTCCACTTCTTCAACCTCTTCCATTTGTGTGGAGTCTTCTGTTTCGGTTTCCGTGGTTTCCGGAGTAACGGGCTGATTGCATGAGGCAAACACGATTGCACCGGCAAATAGTAAATTTATTTTCTTCATAATAAGGTTTTTTTGATGCTCAAAAGTATCGAATAGTAAACGCTCTATGCAAGTACTTAATCTTCATGCTCCAGGTTTCTGAGCTTATAACTCCACTCAGGGGACTTAAGCGTTTTTACCACAAACGGATCAAGATATCCCCGTAAGGGCGAGCCTTTGGGAAATGAAAAGCTGTAATAGTCGGTTTTCAGATTGCGCTTAGTGAGTATAACGTTATCATATTCCTCTTCACCTAAATAATGTTGAAGTATAGGTCTGTCATAAACCAACACCTCAACCTCATCATTTTCCAGGGCTTGTAGCGCTTCGGGTACGGTTTCAAAGGCTGAAAAGTTTACATCAAACAAATTGAGATAATCGGCACTGCTACTGCTGCCTATGGTTGCCACTTTAAATCTTCTCAAATCTTCAGGTGAGGTTATTTTAGAATCAAGGGACTGAACGGTAAGTGCCGAAGCAATACCGGCCGTTAAGCTGGAAATCATAATAATGGCCGCAAACATCCAGATAAACCCTACTACCCGGCCACCGCGGGTTACGGGGGCTTTATCACCATAGCCTACAGTGGTCATGGTTACCGCACTCCACCAAAAGCCATCAGCCAGGCCTTTAAAACCATGGCCAAATTGTTCCTTGTTTTTCTTCCTTTCAAAATGCCATATAAGCGCCCCGAAAATAAGTATCACAAAAAGCAATACCGCTACTGCGGAGATAAACTGCCAGCTGAAAATATTCTTTAATACCCCCCACCAGTTACTTTCGTATTTACGGGCTATAGCCGTGCCCGATATAAAAAACGGTTGCGAAAAATCCATTTTACGCATGCGGCTATCCGTTACCGTTACAGGGTTAATGCTCATATCTACATCCCCGGTTTTTATGGCTTCCAGTAACTCCGAAAGGTTGCTGTAGGTTTTATACTCAAAATTTAATTGGGTTTTGGTTTCCACCATATCCCAAAAGTCAATACTAAGCCCACGGGGTATGGAATTATTATTTAGCTGAATAAATGGTGGAGCTGACTCCAGGCCAATGTAAATGGTGGAGTCCTGGGCTAAGCCAGTAGTAATGGTGATGAGTATTACTATTACGAAGCAGTAAAATTTCTTAATCATATTTCGGGTTTTGCATAAATAATCTGAACCATACCGTTAGCAAAGGTTCGTGTATTGGCCAGCTTCATGATTTTAAGCAGTTTTCCATGTGCAAAAAGCGGAATACCCTCGCCAAGCACTATAGGTACCAAGGTTAAAATTACCTCATCAATAAGGTTATTGTTCAGCATGAGGCTGTTTATTTCCCCTCCACCTACAAGCCAAATGGTTTTGCCGGCTTTGTTTTTTAGATCCGAAACAAAGTGTGCAATATCACCAGAAACAAAGGTGACTTTATCATCATGGGCAGCCACTGGATTTCTGTTGAACACAAAGCACTCTTTGCTTTCATAAGGCCATTCACCAAAGGTTAAAACCTGCCTATAGGTGTTGGCTCCAAACAGAAGGGTATCCACATCTTTAATAAATTCAAAGTAACCCATATCGGGCTCATCAGGGTTTGGAAATTCATCCAGCCAATCTACAGAGCCATCTGGTTTGGCGATGTATCCGTCAATAGAAGCCGCTATGTAAAGTGAGAGTTTGCGCATAGGTTTTTAATAAATTTTAAAGCTATGAATTTGTAGTTGAGCAGGTTTAATATCTACCAAAAGACAACTTACCTTAATTCTCAAATCCAAAATAATTATGCTTTTGTAGGATTGTAATCCAAAATAATTATACTTTTATCGGATTTAAATCCAAAATAATGATAAAAAGGGCGCAAATCGACTATGCTATCCAGAGGCTTTTCAGGGGCAAAGCATTTATTATATATGGCCCCCGGCAGGTCGGTAAGACTACGTTTGCAGAACAGTTATTACAAAAACTTAACCGAAAAATCCTTCGTCTTAATGGCGATGACAGTGATACCAGAGAACTGCTGAGCAACCCCAACGCTACTCAACTCAAAACAATTATTGCAAATAATGAGGTACTACTGATTGACGAAGCTCAACGTATTCCTAACCCTGGATTGCTCATTAAAATTATAGTAGATCAGATTAAAAGCGTTCAGGTTATCGCCACCGGTTCCTCTTCCTTTGAATTAGCTAATCATGTAAATGAACCCCTTACCGGACGTAAATATGAGATACTATTGTTGCCACTGGCATACAGCGAACTGGTTAACTACACTGATTTTATAACCGAAAAACGCCTCCTGGAGCAACGTATAATTTATGGGTCTTATCCTGAAATTATTATCGATCCGGCCAATGCAGAAGAACACCTCTCCTTGCTTGCTGAGAGTTATTTATATAAAGACCTATTTACCCTGGAAAAAGTGAAAAAGCCACACCTACTGGAAAAGATTGTGAGAGCTTTGGCCCTTCAAATTGGTAGTGAAATAAACCTGAATGAGCTAAGCCGACTTGTAAAGGCAGATAATAAAACCATCGAAAAATATATTCAATTACTCGAAATGGCTTTTGTGATTTTTACACTCCCGGCTCTTAACCGAAACGTGCGCAACGAAATACGTAAGGGAAAGAAAATATACTTTTATGACAACGGCATCATCAATGCCGTTACCGGCAATTTTAACCCTATGGCCAAGCGTGCAGATGCCGGTGCCCTATGGGAAAACTATATAATAAGTGAGCGCATGAAGTTTTTACAACAGCAGCAGCGCAAGGCAAAGAGCTTTTTTTGGCGAACTACCCAACAACAGGAAATAGATTATATCGAAGAAAGTGCCGACCAGCTTTTAGCTGCAGAGTTTAAATGGAGTGAAAAGCGCAAACGTAAATTTCCTGTAACCTTTACAAAAGGTTACCCCGAAGCCGTAATCGAACTGATTTCACCCGAAAATATGGATGGGTTTTTACGAAAATAGAACCATCAAGTTCTCTTTTAACACTTCATGTTTCGATAGCCCTTTACTACCAATAAGCCCCGATACTACCCCTCCCAAAAGTCCTTATAATACTTACCTTTGCGCCTCTTTAAAAAAACCGCACGTAAATGACGCGCAAATACCCTGAATACAAGTATTTAGACCTTTCCGGCATCAGCCGTGAGGTATTAAAATATTGGAAAGACAATAATACTTTTGAGGAAAGCATTTCTTCCCGCGAAGGAAAACCAACATTTACCTTTTACGAAGGACCACCCTCGGCCAATGGTTTGCCAGGCATTCACCACGTAATGGCTCGCGCTATAAAGGATATTTTTTGTCGTTTTAAAACTTTGGATGGTTACCAGGTAAAACGCAAGGCTGGCTGGGATACACACGGACTTCCGGTAGAACTTGGCGTGGAAAAAGAGTTGGGTATCACTAAAGAGGATATCGGTAAAAAGATTTCGGTAGAGGAGTATAACGAAGCCTGCAAAAAGGCCGTAATGCGATACACTGATGTGTGGAATGACCTCACCGAAAAAATGGGCTACTGGGTGGATATGGATGACCCTTACATCACCTACAAACCCAAATACATGGAAACCGTGTGGTGGCTGCTTAAGCAGCTTTGGGAAAAGGATTTAATCTATAAGGGTTACACCATTCAGCCATATTCACCCAAAGCCGGTACAGGGCTAAGCTCCCACGAAGTAAATATGCCGGGCAGTTACCGAGATGTTACCGATACTACGGTTATTGCCCAGTTTCCGATAACGCGTAATGAACGCTTTGAAAAGACATTTGGTGAAGCCGTAAAGGTTACCGATAAAGTGTACTTTTTGGCATGGACCACCACACCCTGGACGTTGCCAAGCAACACAGCATTGACCGTTGGAAAAAGCATAGTGTACGTAATGGTTGAAACTTTTAACCAGTACACCCATGAGTCCCAAAAAGTAATTCTGGCTAAAAACCTTATCGGGAAGTATTTTAAGGAAGATCAAAAGGATCAGCCGCTTTTGGATTACGATGCTAAGGGCAAAAACATTCCCTGGTCCATCGTTTGGGAAGGCCTGGGTTCTGATCTTATGGAACTGCGCTATGAGCAGCTTCTACCTTATGCACTTCCTTACGAAAATGCAGAAAATGCCTTCCGGGTAATTTCGGGAGACTTTGTAACCACCGAAGATGGTACGGGTATAGTGCACACTGCACCAACTTTTGGTGCTGATGATGCCAAAGTGGCTAAAGAAGCCATGCCTGCTGTACCACCGATGCTGGTACTTGATGATAACGAAAACCCCGTACCGTTGGTTGATCTGCAAGGCCGATTTACCAAACACATGGGTGAACATGCCGGCAAGTATGTAAAAAATGAATACTACGCTGATGGTGAGGCTCCCGATAAATCGGTAGATATAGAAATCGCTATCAGGCTGAAGGAAGAAAACAAGGCCTTTAAAGTGGAGAAGTACGTGCACAGCTATCCCCATTGCTGGCGTACCGATAAACCGGTATTGTATTACCCGCTGGATAGCTGGTTTATCCGCGTTACCGCAGATAAGGAAAGACTCGTAGCGCTAAACAAAACCATAAACTGGAAACCCAAAAGCACGGGTGAAGGCCGCTTTGGTAACTGGTTGGAAAATGCCAACGACTGGAACCTTAGCCGCTCACGCTACTGGGGTATTCCGCTGCCTATCTGGAGTACCGAAGATGGTACGGAAAGAAAAATATTCGGAAGTGTTGAGGAACTGAAGGCTGCGTGCGATGAAGCCGTGGAAGCCGGCCTGATGGATTCTCACCCTTTTGAGAAATTTGAAGTAGGCAACCTGTCTGATGAGAATTATGACACTGTTGACCTTCATCGCCACATTGTTGATGATGTAATCCTGAAATCAAGTAAGGGTGACCCCATGCGCAGAGAGGCGGACCTTATTGATGTTTGGTTTGATAGTGGGGCTATGCCGTATGCGCAATGGCATTACCCGTTTGAGAGCCCCCAGCCCCCCAGCCCCCTAAGGGGGAGAGATGGGGCTTGGCAAACCGCTAATCCCGCAATTTATGAGGAGCTAAGTAACAGGGCTAAAGAAATGCGCAAAAATGCAACTGAGGCGGAGAATATTCTTTGGGAGCACCTTAGAGGCAAAAAACTGGCGGACTACAAATTCAGGAGGCAACATATAATTGAAGCTTACATTCCCGACTTTGTTTGCCTTAGAAAAAAGCTAATTGTGGAGGTTGATGGTGGCTATCACAGCTCTCCAGAGCAAGTTGAAAAGGATGAGCTAAGAATGGAAAACCTTTCAAATAATGGGTATAGTTTCTTAAGGTTTAGTAACGAAGAGGTCTTGGAAAACCTTGACAGAGTTCTTCATCAAATTAAAACCAAATTAGAGCAACTTCCAGACATAAGTTCCGAGGGGGAAAAAGCCCCCTTAGGGGGTTTGGGGGCCAAAGGGCTTGAGGAAGCTGGACTATTCCCCGCAGACTTTATTGCCGAAGGAGTAGACCAAACCCGTGGCTGGTTCTACACCCTACACACTATTGCCGGTTTGGTATTCGATTCTGTAGCCTATAAAAATGTAGTGAGCAATGGGTTGGTGCTGGATAAAAACGGTCAGAAAATGTCCAAACGCCTAGGTAATGCCGTTGATCCTTTTGAGACCATTGAAAAATATGGCTCCGATGCGGTACGCTGGTATATGATTACCAATGCCCAGCCATGGGATAACCTGAAATTTGATCTTGAGGGCATAGCCGAGGTGCAGCGCAAGTTTTTTGGTACGCTGTACAATACCTACTCCTTCTTTTCGCTTTACGCTAACATTGATAGCTTTGAGTGGGACTCTGCCAACCTCACCAAAATTGAAGACCGCCCTGAATTGGACCGCTGGATTTTATCGCGCCTGCAGGTGGTAAAGCAAACGGTTAAAAATAGTTTTAATGATTATGAGCCTACACGTGCCGGCCGCGCTGTATCTGAGTTTGTAGATGAAGAGCTAAGCAACTGGTATGTGCGCCTTTGCCGCAGACGTTTTTGGAAAGGGGAAATGAGCCTTGACAAGCAAATGGCTTACGAAACTCTTTACGAATGCCTGTTTACCTTAAGTCAGTTGATGAGCCCTATTGCCCCGTTTTTTGCGGATTGGCTGTACCAAAACCTTACAGCACCATTGGCTGCTGACAACAAGGAAAAATCTGTGCACCTGACGTATCTGGCGGAAGCCCAAACCGAATTGATTGATGAGCGCCTGAATAACCGTATGGAACTGGCGCAGCAATTGAGCTCTATGGTATTATCTCTGCGTAAGCGTGAAAATATAAAAGTACGCCAGCCATTGCAAAAAATGATGTTACCCGCCTTAAAGGCTGAAACTGTTGATCTGCTGAAAAGCATTAAAGAGATTGTGCTTTCTGAAGTGAATGTAAAGGAACTGGAGATTTTAGAAGATGTGAGTGGTGTATTGGTAAAGAAGGCCAAACCCGATTTTAAAAAGCTCGGACCTCGCTACGGCAAACTGATGAAGCAAATCTCAGATGCTGTGGCTCAGTTTAACCAGGATGACATTGCCAGGCTGGAGGCCGATGGAAAGTATGAGCTAACCCTTGAAGGCCAGGAAGTAGAGCTCCTGGTGGACGATATTGAAATATCAACGGAAGACATACCCGGCTGGCTGGTAATGACCGAGAGTGGAGTAACCGTGGCGCTGGATGTAACATTGAGCGAGGAGTTGCGTTACGAAGGTATTGCCCGCGAATTGATCAACCGCATTCAAAATCTCCGTAAGGATACCGGACTGGAAGTTACCGATCGTATTGAACTGAAAGTGCTGCGTGTTGATGCGGTTGAAGAAGCCGTAAATCGCAACAGTCAATACATTTCTGATGAAACCCTTGCCGAAAAACTGGAACTTACAGATAGCCTTGATGAAGGACTGGAAGTTGATTTTGATGAAATAAAAACTAAAATATCTCTTAAAAAGATTTAGATCGATAAGCATTTTATACGGCTGGTTGGTTATTTGAACGAATAGTCTGTAACATGCTTTATTTTTTTTCGTTTAGTTTGTGAAAAATTTGAAACGCTGTTACACCGGCCACTTAGCAGAGATAGTAAGCGGCCTTTATAAAATTTGAAAACGATGACAGAGAAAGTACAGAACACCGATAAGGTTCGTTACTCTGATGAGGAGCTCAACGAGTTTAAAGCCCTTATACAAGAGAAAATGGTAAAGGCTGAAGCCGACCTTGAACTGCTAAAAGAAACTTTTGCCAACGATAAGAGCAATGGTACTGATGATACCTCGCCCACCTTTAAAGCTTTTGAGGAAGGTAGCGATACCATGAGCAAAGAGGCGAACAGCCAGTTGGCTTCCCGTCAGGAAAAATTTATCCGCGACCTTAAAAATGCCATGGTGCGCATTGAAAACAAAACCTATGGTATTTGCCGTGTTACCGGTAAGCTTATTAGTAAAGAAAGGCTTAAGCTGGTACCACATGCTACCCTTAGCATTGAAGCAAAAAACCGTCAATAAGCTGATTTGAAAAAAGCTGCCCTTATTGTTTTTTTAGTGCTGTTGGTTGATCAGGTTTTAAAAATCTGGATTAAAACCAATATGGCACTAGGCGATAACTTTAAAATTACCGACTGGGCTTTTATCCATTTTATTGAAAACCCAGGGATGGCCTTTGGGATGGAGCTTGGTGGCAGCTATGGCAAGCTAATCCTTACCCTTTTCAGGATAATAGTAGTGGGTGGTATAATTTATTGGCTTCGCAATCTGATTAAAGAAAAAGCTGCCAATATCGCTATCGTTTCGGTTTCTCTCATTTTGGCAGGTGCCATTGGTAACATTATCGATTCCATTTTTTACGGAGTGCTATTCAGCAGCAGCAATGGGCAAATAGCTAATTTTCTACCACCTGAGGGCGGGTATGCCAGCTGGTTTCATGGGCAGGTGGTAGATATGTTTTACTTCCCGCTTTATAAAGGTTACCTGCCTGAGTGGTTACCCTTTTGGGGTGGTGATTACTTTATTTTCTTCAGGCCCATTTTTAATGTGGCCGATACTTCCATCTCTATCGGAGTTGGGCTCCTTTTACTTTTTCAGAAAACTATTTTTAAGAAGTAGGAAATACTTTTCCAGCCCATTTTTATTATTCCGTTCAATAATAAGAATGTATCAGGATTTATATTTACCAAAATGATCCTGAAAAAGATAGCATTACTTGGCCTGTTTCTTGGCTGCTTTTCCGCCCTCTCTCAAGGTGTAAATGGAGTTATTACTGACGAAAACGGGGATCCTCTTCCTTATGCTTCAGTATTTATTAAGCAAAAAGGCACTGGTACAAGCTCTAATGTTGATGGCCAGTACAAACTGATGCTACCCCCGGGCCAATACGAAATAACCTTCCAGTACGTAGGCTTTACAACCCAGCAGCGCAAGGTTACAATAAGTGATGATTTTATCGAGCTCAACATCAGGCTGATGCCTCAAACGGAAACTTTAGAAGAAGTTTCGATAACAGGCAGTGCTGAAGATCCCGCTTATTCCATTATGCGGAAAGCCATCGCCAAAGCACCCTATCACTTACTACAATATGATGGCTATACGGCCGAAGTATATATAAAAGGTACTGGCAAGCTTGATAAAATACCGGCAATGTTTGCGAACATGGCCGCTAAGGATGGTGTGGATACCAGCCGTGTATTTACTTCTGAATCGGTAAGTGAGGTGAGCTTTGAGCGCCCCAATACTTTTAAGGAAAAGGTAATCTCTGTTCGGGCCTCAGGTCAGGAATTGGAGGGGGCAAATCCCAACTCATATGTAAGCGCCAGCTTTTATCAGCCTACCGTGGCAGAGGCGGTTTCACCATTATCGCCAAAGGCTATGGCTTATTACCGGTTTAAGTATGTAAGAGGGTTTGAAGATCGTGGTTATAAAATTCACGAAATTGAAGTTATACCGCGCTCCAGGGGCGAAAAGGTATTTCAGGGTAAGGTGTTTATCCGCGATCAGTTCTGGAATATTCATAGCCTTAACCTGCAAACGAGGATTCAATTATTTGATATAACTATTACGCAGTTTTATGCCCCCGTTACCGATGAAATATGGATGCCCATCAATCAGCAATTTGAATACAGAGCATCATTTTTTGGTTTTGAAGGAGGGTATAAGTACCTGGCCTCGGTAATGAGGTATGTGGTGGATAGAAATGAAGACCTGGCCGATACCGTGATTTTGGTGGATGAGAAAATTGAAGAAGCTCCTGAAGAAATTGAATCTATAAACGAGGGAGAAGTAGATAAAGGGATGGACGAGGTGTTTACGGATGACAAAAAAGTAAGCCGAAAGCAGTTCAGAAAACTAATGCGCCAGTATGAAAAAGAGGAGCAGAAGGAAAAAGGTGAACAGGACGTTATCTCCGATTATGAGTATAAAATAGACTCGCTTGCCGCCAGGGGGGATTCTGCCTATTGGGCAAAAGTGCGAAGTGTACCTCTCACCAAAAAGGAAAGGGAGAGCTATAAAATTGACGATAGTGTATATGTGGAACAGAAAAAGGACTCCACCTACAAACCTGGCTACGAAACCCTGGATTTTGGTGACTTTTTATTGGGTGGCTCAAAAAAGTTTAGTGATAGTGTTTGGCTTCGTAACCCTGGTATAATCCCCCGTATTCGCTTTAATACGGTGGAGGGTTTTAACCTTGATCTCGAATCCACTCTTGAAATTTATAAGAGGCGATTTGGAAAACTTTCCATCACCCCTACCATCAGGTATGGGTTTGCCAGCACAGAATTATATGCGCAATTAAACGCAGGATTAGAGTACGGCAAGATGGAGCAGCGAAACACCTGGACGCTAAGCGGAGGCCATTATATTTCTCAGTTTCATACGGATGCTATTAACCCATTCATAAACTCGGTGTATTCCCTTTTTATGGAGCGCAACTACATGAAGTTGTATGAAAAGGACTTTATCCAACTTAGTTATAGCCGCAATTTTAAATACAGGTTTTTGGTAAACGGTTCGCTTCAGTGGGCCTCAAGAAATAGCTTGACTAACAATACCGAATTGGCAGCAGTGCGTTTTGATGAGTGGGAATACAGTTCAAACGATCCCGTTAATATTGAAAATGGGCAAACTCAATTTAGCTACAGTAAGGCTTTGCTAAGTAAGGTAGAGTTAGTGTGGAATCCCTGGCTGAAGTACCGGAAGTACAACGGTGTTCTTCGTCCGGTAAAAAGCTCCTCTCCTGCATTTATGCTAAACTATAATGCCGGTTGGAATGGAGTTTTTAACAGCACAACCGACTTTCAACAACTGGAGGTTGGACTCAAAACAGAGTTTGACCTTGGTGTAAGGGCCACTTTTGATATTGATGCCAGGGCGGGTGGATTCTTAAGAAATAACGGAATGCTCTTTACCGATTTTAAACATTTTGAAGGCGGGCTTACGGAAATAGCCCCTCTAAGTGTAACCGGCAATTTTCGCCTGCTTGATTACTACTTGTACAGTACCAACCGGCAATACGTATCGGCTCTCTCCCATATTCGCTTTCGCAAATTTTTATTTACACAAATACCCATTGTGCGCCTAAGTGGTGTTAAAGAAAACCTCTTTATTAATTACTTAAAAACCACCACCTCGCCCCACTACAGCGAAATCGGCTATGGTATAGATAACATCTTTAATATATTCAGGCTGGAGTTTGTGCAAAGCTTCACCGGCATAGAGCCCTATACCTTTGGCATAAGGGTAGGCGTTTCATCTTTCTTTACCAATAACTAATTCCCTCCATCCGCATGAATCTGCAAATATTATTAAGCCATTTCTCGCCCAAAGTTTTATCTCTGATTAGTATTTACCTGCTTGGCCTGTTTGCTTTAAGTGCCCAACCTATTACTATACATTTTACCGATAGCCTTTATCCTGAAGAAGATCAAAGTCATGGGTTTGCCATGCTGTACCATATTAATGGCAGTAGTGTTGCAATGAGGCAAGGTGAGTCGTCACTCACCTATCCAATAAATTTCTTGGCTGTTGACACGGCATTTACCACAGAGTATTTCATTGGTTACCCCGGTGCAGTGGCACGAGGGCTGGGTATCGTTATCGGGAATTACAAAAGCGCCTCACCAACAATTTTTATAGACAAAAACAACAACCTCAACTTTGGTGATGATGGCCCTCCTGTAACTTTTAAAGATTCTGTGGCCTACCTCACCTTTACAGGGAAGGAAAATTCCATGGCCAGTTTTTCCGTCAGGTACACCATACCTCCAAAAGACTCTCTGTATACAGTTAGTCTTAATAAAACCTTTCAGGTAGATCCAAATTCAAAAAGAGGGAAGATGTCGTCCGAATTTTGGTTTCATACCAAACGACATAACAATAAGATTATAGAAACAACCCTTGCGGGGGATAGCGTAAAAATTGCTTTGCATGATTACAACTGCAATGGCCGCTTTGATGATGCAGAAAGTGACTTGATTTTTATCAATTACCCCAATATCCAATTCGATGCCTTTCCTACCTCAGGGTGCATTAAACTGGATACGGCCAACACCCTTTTTTCATTTAATGATCAGGTTTACCTTGTTTTGGAGGTTGACCCTTTCGGGAGATTTATCCGCATCGAGCCCTCTGATCTTGCATATGAAAAGCCATTGGGGCCAGGCGATATGATGCCCGATATTAAACTACCAACCCCCAATGGAGATTCCATAGCCTTACGCTCCCTTCTGGACGGAAAGCACTATTTACTGATTGATATGTGGGCCGATTGGTGCAAACCCTGCCACGGCAGTGCACCTAAGCTACAGGAGTTTGCCCTGAAGCATAGTGAAAGAGTAAAGTTACTGGGCGTAAGTCCACATAACATCAATAATGCTGTTGAGAAATTTACAACCCAATACAAGCACAATTGGCCACAGGCCCTTACTACACCACTTTTTATGAAAACATTTTTGGCTGAAGAATATCCGCGCTACATCCTCATTGATCCGCAAGGCAAAATTGTTAGTTTAAAAACCTATCCTCATTTAGTGGAGGAGATTATCAAATAGAGTTTACTGGGTACTTGGCCGCATAATCCGATTTCTAAAATAAAAGGCAGGTAAGCACAATTAGTCGACCTCTATCAATAACCGATTCTTATAAACCCTCCCTTTGATATCCACTCTCCAACTGGTGCTTTAACTACTAACCCATCATGAATGATTTACAACAGCACAGATCTAACTTGTGCCTGCCCATTGTTCAACTAATCTGCTATCCTCCTCCTTTTTAAAATATAGATGACGTATTTCTTATACCTAAGATTCTTTGGTATATTCGTGCGCATGAAAGATAATTCTCTTTTAAGAGGCACGCTATCCACGCTGATACTGAAGTTGCTTGCGGACAACGGCCAAATGTATGGTTATGAAATCATCCGGAAAATAAAAGAAGCCAGTGCTGAGCAAATGCAGATTACTGAAGGTGCGTTATACCCTGCCCTCCATAAACTGGAGCAAAGCGGATTGTTGCTGACTGAACATCGCCCGGTAAGTGGCCGCGTTAGAAAATACTATAGCCTCAGCGCCAAAGGAAAAAAGGCAACCACCGACAAACTACAGCAACTCCGGGAGTTTCTTCAATCTGTGGAAACTATTATAACGCCAAAAACTATTTAAATGGAAGCGGAAAAGATTAACATCATAAAAACCTATCTCCATAAAAATGGGGTAAAGTACTATGATATACAGGCCGAGCTGATAGATCATTTTGCCACCGCAATAGAAAGA
Organism: Schleiferiaceae bacterium; assembly: GCA_963758205.1. Classification (GTDB taxonomy): domain Bacteria; phylum Bacteroidota; class Bacteroidia; order Flavobacteriales; family Schleiferiaceae; genus Owenweeksia. The sequence goes on along the minus strand of CAVWUM010000002.1, from coordinate 1,809,104 downwards.
GAGCAGCAGTCTAATGCCAAGCTGAGCTTCAAAGAGGCCCTGCATACGGCACATAAAAAATTTGGCGGAAAGGAAGGTTTCAGAAAATTTTTGGAAAAAGCGCAGGAAAGCGTAAACAAAAAAACCTGGAGCATGGTGGGACAAACATTGCTCAGGTTTTTAACCCTCCCCTATTTATTACTTACGCTATCCATAGCATTAGCGTGGTATGTAGCTTTCAACAACTTTACTTTCAGAGCAGATATTGTTTTTGGAGTTATCACCCTTTTGTTTTTATCCGTTTTACTTTTTAATGAAATAAGACTATGTAAGGTGCCTATGTTTTTACCACGCAAAACCACACATTCGTTGGGCTGGGTCCTCTATCTGGTAATTTACATACCGGGTAATCATATATGGATAAGTGGCGATGTATGGAATAGCACCTTTGGTATTATTTATTTTACACTTCTTAGCATTACCCTTATTTCATTTTATCGGGTTCCTGAAATTGCCATCAGGCAAACACGTAAAGTATATCCCCAAATCGCCTGAATACCTTAATTCACCGAAAGCGTTTGGCGGCAGTAGTTTTTTCGTAGTAGTTTTACCAATTAATTAAATCACCGATACGTGAAAGATCTTATTTCAAATTTTAGCGATCAGATAGCCGAGGCACTGGATATTATTGATGGACTGAGCCTGACTGCCCCAAAAAATGAAATTCACAACGTGGTGATAACCGGCCTTGGTGGCTCCGGGATTGGTGGTACCATAGTGGCTGATCTTATTTCGGCCTCTGCGGCCGTGCCGGTAGCAGTAAATAAAGATTATATGCTGCCCGGCTTTGTTGGTAAAAACACATTGGTAATTGCCTGCAGCTATAGCGGTAATACCGAAGAAACCCTCTCAGCCACCAGGCATGCCATAAAAAGAGGTGCCCAACTGGCATGCATAACATCAGGCGGTGAGTTATATCAAATTGCAAAAGGTGGTGGCTATAATGTAATTACCATGCGCGGTGGCAATCCTCCCCGCAGCATGTTCGCTTATTCTTTCGCATTTTTATGTTATTACATGGAGTTTTACGGTATTGCTCCCCTTACGGTGAAAAAAGACCTTGAAGCAGCCGTAAGATTAATTAACGGTGAAGAGGCCGATACACTTGTGGAGGCAGAAAGAATGAGCAGCCATCTTAAAGGTAAAATTCCGGCAATATATGCTGTGAGCGAAAACCTTGGTGTAGCAGCGCGCTGGAGACAGCAGTTTAATGAAAACGCCAAAATGCTTAGCTGGGAGGGTGCTGTACCTGAAATGAACCATAATGAGCTGGTAGGCTGGGAAGGCGGCACCAATGATTATGCAGCCATATTTTTACGTACTGAGGGCGACTACAACCGCAATCAAAAGCGGATGGAAATCAATAAATCCATCATTAAGGAAAAAACCAACCATGTGCTTGAGATTTGGGGAAAAGGTGAAAGCCCCATAGAGCGTATTCTTTACCTGGTTCACTTTGGTGATTGGGTTTCCTACTACCTATCCGAAATAAACCAGGTTGATATTATGGATATAAAATCCATTGATCTGCTAAAGTCCGAGTTATCAAAACTACCGGTATAAAAACCAGGGTTGCTTTACAGGACCTTGGCCTTATAGACTATAAACAGGCCTGGGACTATCAGACTTCACTTTTTGACCATACGGTAAACACCAAGTTCAATAACCGTAAACTTGCGGATGATGAGCAGGTAAAAACCACAAATCACCTACTGTTTTGTGAACACCCGCACGTTTACACTTTAGGCAAAAGTGGTGATGAAAATAACCTGCTCATCCCCACAAATCGCCTGCACGAAATTGGTGCCACCTACTATAAAATCAATAGAGGTGGTGATATTACCTATCATGGGCCGGGGCAGTTAGTAGGCTATCCTATTCTAGATTTGGACCACTTTTTTCCGGATGTACACAGGTACCTGCGCTATCTGGAAGAAATATTTATTAAAATACTGGCCGATTATGGACTGGTAGGTGAACGCTCGCCCACGGAAACCGGAGTGTGGCTGGACGCAGGCAAACCCACTGCGCGCAAAATACTTGCGCTAGGCGTAAGGGCGAGCCGCTGGGTTACCATGCATGGCTGGGCTTTCAATGTAAATACGGACCTCAGTTACTTTAAAAATATTATTCCATGCGGGATACAGGATAAAGATGTGACATCGCTGGAAAGGGAATTGGGACGAAAGGTTTCTATGGAAGAAGTGAAGGCAAAGGCAAAAGGATATTTTGAGGAGATATTTGAGGTGGAGTTGAGTTGAAGTGAATTGGTTAATTAGTTAATTTGTGCACCTACCTAACGAAATAGCCTCAAATAAATGAAAACCCTCCTCCACTTCCTCGCTGCCATTTTTCTTTTACTTGGTCTTATCGTACTCGGCCTTTTCCTTACGGGAAATCAATACCTGCTTAAAGGTGTTTGGGCTACTTACCTGCATGGCGAAAAAACAGCTACCATTAATGATGCCCGATATTTTGATACACGTATAATATCAGCTGGCAGCGCTCAGGAGTGGCCCCTGGCGGAGGATTACAATCAGAGAAGCCTCAGTGACACCTTAGAGCAAACGCTGGAACGAACCCAATCCGTGGCCTTCCTGATTATTAAGAATGACAAAATTATAGTTGAAAAATATTGGGATGGATATAGCGATACGAGCCATAGTAATAGCTTCAGCATGGCGAAGAGCATTACAACCCTACTGGCTCAAATGGCTATCCAAAAAGGAATAATTGGTAGTTGGGATGACCAGGTAATAAAATACCTGCCAGGAATACAGGGGCCCTATCGTAAAGATCTAACCTTAAAACACCTGAGCATGATGACAGCCGGCCTGCAGTGGGATGAGGGATATACATCACCTTTAGGTATTACAGCACAGGCCTACTATGGTTCAGATATCGAAAACCTACTTTATGAAAAGGTGCCGGTGGTAAACCAACCCGGAGGTGATTTTAACTATCAAAGTGGTGCCTCTCAACTTTTGGGTTTGGTAATTTGTAAAGCAACAGGCAAAAGCATTAGCCAGTTTGCATCTGAAGAGCTTTGGCAACCTTTAGGCGCCAGCCACAATGCCTATTGGCATTTGGATAATAAAAATGGAAATGAGCTTACCTATTGCTGCTTTAACTCCAATGCCCGCGACTTTGCCCGTTTCGGTAAGCTGCTGCAACACTATGGTAACTGGGAGGGTAACCAAATATTGGATTCAGCTTTTGTAGCTAAAGCCAGTTCACCAGGCTCTACCAGCTATTACGGCTGGTCTTTTTGGATAGATGACAGCTACCTAACCAAGGTGTACTATATGCGGGGTATTTTGGGGCAATATGTTATAGTTATACCCGAAAAAGATTTGGTGATTTGTCGCTTGGGCAAAAAGAGGTTACCCAATTTGGGTAACCATCCGGCCGAAATTAAAGTGATTGTAAAAGAAACTCTTAAATATTTTGGCAGTTAGCCAAGCCTAAAACTTAACTCCTACATTAAGGCTAATTACATATTGCTTTGAAGAACCCGTGTAAAGGTTGTTATCTTTAGAAAAATCAATGTAATCAGACAGGCCAAATTCGTAGTTTACATTAAATGTAAAAATGGCTAAATCAAGTCCTGCACCTACAACACCACCCACATTGGCGCTATTATAATTCTGGCGGCTGAAGGCAAAGCTATCTTCGCTTACATTAACATTTACGGGAAAATTGAATGATGCACCACCATTAACCATAAGTGTTACGGCATCGCTCGAGATCAATCTGAACCCTACATTAACAGGCACTTTTAAAGATTGCACTTTAATATCGCTACTTACGGAACCGGAAGTGCCACCCTGGGTATTAACCACCGTGTATTCCTGATTATATTGATAGAAGAATATTCCCGGTTGCAGACAGACTATTCCTTCACCTATCCGCACATCCACACCTGCATTGTATCCCAATTTGTTATTGGTAGAAACATTATCAGGTTCATTCTGAATACCCGAGAAGTTCATACCGATTTTGGGGTTTATGGTAATACTATTGTCTTTTTGGCCATAGGCACTTGCGCAGATAGCCATTACAGAAAATAATGTAATAATCCTTTTCATACTCTTACTCTTTTATACTGTTTAGTGATTGTAAAGAGTAACTGAAGGAGGAAATATTTGTTTAGAAAAAGATCAGTAACTTAAGAAACTACTTACGTTTCTTGGTCGCTTCTATCGTCATTCCACCGCCCTCAAGCTGAAGGTGAAATTTCCCACGATCGGTTTCAAAAAGTACACCCAGGGGATATTCTTTTGCAGCTTCACTGGTGGGGAACCAAGTTTTCTCGGCCTTATCCACTATTATGAAAAGGCCCTCATCATTACCGTGGGCACAAAATGTACTGCTGGATGAACCGAACTGCCTGGCCCCGGCAGTCTTTTCTACATAGCTGGCGGCTGCTGTTACCTGAAAAACAGGCAAGCCCACCTCACTTATATTTAGCAGTTGCGACTTACTGAATTTAGCAGGCCTTGATTCATTGAAGTTTTTCCGGCCAATCAGCTCCACCACATTGCCGGCAGGGTCTAAAAAGTAAATGGAACGAGCTTCCCAATCAGGAAACTCCTGTATTTCACCATGATCCGTAGGTAAAACCTCAACTCTTTTTTGTACCCATTGTACAGCCATATCCATAGCTCCGTAGGGTATATTAAAGGCAAAATGGTAATATGATTTTTTGAGCCGGTTTTCTGAAAAGGTAAGAAGTGATTCTCCTATTTTGAGGGTAAGTTCTCCATCTCCCTCCTCTACAATTTCAAAGTCAAACTTTTTGGTGTAGAAATATTTCAATTCTCCCAGATTGGCACAATCCAGTTTAAGGTGTTTTATTTTCATGTATCCCCTTCCAGTTGTTGAATAATAAGGCGATCGGCTTCCAACACGTTCATTTTTTTCATCTCATTTAAGCCTAACCATTTTACGTCCACATGTTCTCTCAAACTCAATTCGCCTGAACGAATTTCACAAATTACAGCAACTAAAGCAATCTTTTTGTTCGGATATTCCCAATATACAGGCTCCATTTCCTTTACGGGAAATACCAAAACACCGAGCTCCTCCTGCATCTCACGAACTATGGCATCAGCCGGGGTTTCACCGGGGGTAAGCTTTCCACCCGGAAACTCCCACTGCAATGGGTGAGGCATATCAGCACTTCGCTGTACTAACATTACCTCTTTGTTAATGTTTTTTATAATGGCACAGGCTACCCTTATCATAAGTCGCAATGATACCTATTTTTGCCCTATGGCATCAGATAAAATCAGGAATATTCTACAAACATTGCCCAACAAACCGGGCGTTTATCAGCACCTTGATAAAAATGGAAAAATCCTGTACATCGGTAAGGCTAAAGATCTGAGGAAAAGGGTGTCATCCTATTTTACAAAATCGCATGACAGTGCCCGGCTTCACCTTTTGGTAAAAAAGATTGAAGACATAAAAACTATAATTACCGAAACCGAGTTTGATGCCCTGTTGCTGGAAAACAACCTGATTAAGGAATATCAGCCCAGGTATAATATCAACCTTAAGGATGATAAAACCTATCCCTGGATTTGTATAAAGAAAGAGCGCTTTCCACGGATTTTCTCCACGCGTAATCCAATTAAGGATGGTTCGGAATATTTTGGCCCCTATGCCTCGGTAAAGGTTATGAAAACGGTGCTCGATCTTATAAGGCAACTATATCACATCCGCACCTGCAAACTAAACCTTGCAGAGGAGAACATAGAGCAGGGAAAATTCAGGGTTTGCCTGGAGTATCATATTGGTAATTGCCTAGGGCCTTGTGAAGGGAAGCAAAGCGAAGAAAGCTATAATGAGGATGTGGAAGCTGCCCGCGAGCTGATAAAGGGAAACCTGAATGCCGTAAAGAAAACCCTTTATAAACAGATGCAGGACCTGGCGGCCGAGTTGCGGTATGAAGATGCCCAGAAGGTAAAGGAGAAAATAGACATGGTGGAGCGCTACCAGGCCAAGTCAACCGTAGTGCACCCCAATATTACGAATGTGGATGTGTTTTCGGTTATTACCGATGCGGAGTTTGGCTATGTAAATTATCTTAAAATTATAGATGGCGCCATATTACAGGCTCACACTATAGAGTTAAAGAAAAAGCTGGATGAAACCCCGGAAGAGATGCTGGAAATGACTATTCCGGAGATTCGCTCACTATTCAATTCACAATCCAGGGAGCTTTATATTTCGCATGAAATAGACCTGGAAATACCGGATGTAAAAATGCACATACCCCAGCGGGGAGATAAAAAGCAGCTTATTGACCTCAGCCTTAAAAATGCCCGCTACTTCCGACTTGAAAAGTTGAAGAACGTACAGATTGTAGATCCGGACAGGCACACCAAGCGCATAATGCAGCAAATGAAGGAGGATTTACGGATGAGCGTAGAGCCACGGCATATTGAATGTTTTGATAACTCAAACATACAAGGAACCAACCCTGTGGCGGCATGTGTCGTTTTTAAGGATGGAAAGCCAAGTAAAAAGGACTACAGGCATTTTAACATTAAAACTGTAGAGGGGCCTGACGACTATGCAAGTATGGAAGAAGTGGTATTCAGAAGATATAAAAGGCTGGTGACCGAAGGTGAGCCTTTGCCCCAACTTATAGTAATAGATGGTGGCAAAGGGCAGTTGGGTGCTGCACTCAAAGCTCTTGAAACGTTGAACCTAAGGGGGAAGATTGCCATACTCGGTATCGCCAAGCGGCTGGAGGAACTTTACTTTCCGGGAGATAAGTACCCGCTTTATCTTGATAAAAGATCGGAAACCTTAAAAATTATACAACGGCTGAGGGATGAAGCCCACCGCTTTGGTATCACCCATCACCGCAACCGAAGAAGCAAGAGCACGTTTAAATCAGAGCTTGAGGAAATACCCGGAATTGGCGAGGCAACAATAAAGGAGTTGCTTACCAAGTTTAAGTCAGTAAAAAAAGTGAGGGAAGCCAACGAAGCCCAACTAGCTGAAGTGGTAGGCACCTCACGCGCCAAGCGCATAATTACCTTTTATAACCAAACCGAAAACCACAAGTAGTGCGCTCAACAACACTAATGCTCGTTTTAGTTTCTCTATTGGCCACGCCCCTGCTCAGTGCGCAGGTACCCGACTCCTGTAATAAAAAAATAGGGCTTGTAATTAGTGGGGGTGGTGCCAAGTGCATGGCTGCCATAGGTGCACTAAGGGTTATTGAAGAGTCCGGGGTTAAAATCGATTATATATCAGGCACAAGCATGGGAGCTATTATAGGCTCAATGTATGCGTTGGGTTATACTGTAGATGAAATAGAAGCCTACCTGCGAAAAGTAGATTGGGATGCTTTGCTGAACAACGATATTCCCCGCAACCGGCTCAGTTATTTTGATAGGAAAACAGAATCCCGATACCTGCTCACCTTCCCGTTTGAAGATGGAAAAATACGCCTGCCGGGCGGCTTTAACTACGCACAGTATATTCTGAAACAACTTAGCTACCTTACCCAACGCAGCTATCAATATGAAAGTTTTAAAGACTTCCCCATCCCTTTTTTGTGTGTAGCCACCAATCTTGAAAACGGGGAAATGAAGGTTTTTGAAGAAGGCTCATTAAGCGAAGCGCTAAGGGCTAGTTCTGCTTTTCCCTCGTTATTTACACCTTATGAAATTGATGGTACACTTTACGTGGATGGTGGCATGGTAAATAATTACCCTGTACAGCCATTAAAGGAGCGGGGCATGGATTACATAATTGGTATTGATGTGCAGGACTTCCTTTATGAAAAAGATGAGTTGAACTCTGTAATCCGAATACTGGAACAAACGGGCTCATTTGTAAATGCCAATGAGTACCTGGAGCAACTGGAGTATACCGACTTACTTATAAAACCCGATATTTCGGAAACAGGCCTTACCTCTTTTGAGCTGTTTGATCTCTTAGTGGCCAGGGGCGAGGAAGCCGCCCGGCTGCAGCTTACAGAATTACTCCGCGTTGCCAAAGAGGATAAATCCACACCCATAAACCGCTCAGAATATAAAGCCATTCCGCTGGAAAGCTTTTATGTAAACGCCATTGATATTACCGGGTTGGAGATTTACGATGAAGACTACATCTTTGGTAAGCTTAGGGTAGACTCTGGTGAAGTGTGTAATATCCGGCAACTGGAAAGCGGCCTTGATCAGCTTTATGGCTCCAAATACTTTACCAGCCTGCAATACAACATTACTCCGGCCGATACAGGATACACCCTTCACCTTAATGTAGTTGAGGATAAAAAACTGGCGGAGTTCAGGCTGGGGCTTCACTATGATACGGATTATAAAACTGCCCTGCTGGTAAACTTTACAAAACGTAATATCCTGTTCAGAAACTCCAGGTTTAGTGCTGAAATTGCTCTTGGCGATAACCCCAGGGCCAATGTCAGTTATTTTATTGACCGCGGACTGGTACCATCCATAGGTCTTAAATTCAGGGCCAACCGTTTTGACACCCGCCTTTACCAGGATCGGGAAGCTATTTCAGCCATTAACTATACCGACTTTTCGGTTGATCTGTTCCTTCAATCTACCCTAAAGGAAATGCTGGCGATAGGTGGTGGTATTCAACTGGAAGGTGTGGATATTTCAAAGGACATTGCCAGCACTACAGGTAGTGAAAAGTTTGGCACCTATATCAACTACTATGGTTATTTGGATTTTGATTCTTTTGATAATGCTAACTATCCCACTAAAGGAACAAAAGGCTCCCTATCTGCCCGCCTGATTGCGGAGCATGAGGCCTTTGAAAGCTTTTTTGAGCCCAGCTCTGTTATTGATGTTTCCCTGGGTCAGGCTGTGAGTTTTACCGACAGAATTTCGCTAACAGGTACAGCAAAAGGCATTTTCACCATAGGCCCCGACCTTAACTACCCCTACAACGTTTTTTTGGGCAGTATGGGCAAAAACTACGTAAACTACATTACGCCTTTTATAGGTTACAGGTTTATGGAACTACCTGGTAGAAACACCATTATACTGCGGGCGGATGCCTATTTTGAACTTTGGAGAAAGCACTATATAATGGCCAAAGCCAATTGGGGTAAACTGGAAAATTCCTTCCAACAGGCTATCAGCAGCGATGTGTTACTAGATGGATACAGCCTGGGCTATAGCTACAACAGTCCAATAGGCCCCTTGGAAATAAGCGCCATGACCAGTACCAACCATAGCGATTTTTACCTATACATAAGCATGGGCTTTTGGTTTTAGTATGTCAACGGCTCAATTAGGCCACTGCGGTCTAAACAATATTTAACTCTTGTACGATTCGCCAGTCAAAAGCTCTTGGGCTATTTAGCTTCGGTTTGGCAGATCCCGTTTTTTAAAGTCTATCTCTGCCAAATAATCATTCTAACTGCTTCGGTTTGGCTATCGCCTGCAAGGGCTTAAGTCTATTTCTAACTTTACAAATACTAAAGCAGCCGTTCAACCTGCTTTATCAGCTATTAACTAACACAACAATTTATATGAAGTAGAAAAACCAACTAAGCAAACCCCGTACAAGTGATAGACTCTACGTTTCTATTTCTTAAAGATCAAATAAACAGTTACCTGAACCTGAAGACAGGGGAAAGTGATACATTGGATATCACTCCCCTTACCGATAACACAGGGCAGGTGGTTTCAGATAAGCTGGGCCTTACCCTCATAAACATTGAAGAGGAACGCAGCGTACAGCAACTACCGCAACTAAAGCCCACGGCAATAGGCACCAGCGCCAAAAGCAATCCAAAAGTCAGGCTAAACTTTCACCTGCTTTTTTCCGCCAATTTTGAGAATAACTATGACGAAGCCCTTAAGCATATCGGCTATGTCATCACCTTTTTTCAGGCGCGAAATGTTTTTTTGCCTTCATCTCACCCATCCTTACCTGCCGGAGTTGAAAAGCTGATTTTTGAGTTGCTTTCGCTTTCGCTGGAACAGCAAAACAATATGTGGGCAGCGCTTGGCGCCAAATACCGACCCTCGCTGGTGTACAAAATGAGGATGCTGCTTTTGGAAGACAGCCTGCCACTGGAAGACCAGATACCGATCACCGAAATTTCAAGAACCACGATATGAGCACCAGGTGGTATAACATATTATTTCGGTTTGAAGTGCTCCATAACTTTTATGCCAGCGGGCTTTCGCTGGATATCAACATACAGCCAACCGCAGCTACAAAGCAAAAACTGGCCGGTAGCCGGCATTTACTGAGGCAAAAAGACAACTCACCCCTTATATTATTTGAGGCTATTGATGACCAACGCAGTCCCTTAATTGCTTTTACTGGTGATGTAAAACTGGTATTTACCGGCAGGCTGGCCAATCCCTATTTTTCCAATTTTACCCAACTTCCCGCCAAGGAGGCAGAGCAGGTATATGTGTATGACAACCTAAGTGGAAATGCGTTACAACAAACTCCCGCCTATATAAGGCCACAGGTTTTTGCTTTTGCCTTTACCACTACCCGTGTAAATGCTACGCTCGAAATTGCAGACAGGGACGGAACCGTTATCCTGAACAAAACAGTGCATAATAGCGACAAGGTATTCAGTGAAAACCTTAAACTATTGGGAGTAGAAGGCTTACACCGCTTTACCGTTACCACCACCCAAGGCGTTGAAGTGGATCAGCAGATTTATATTTCCAATGATTTTTCCACTAATAAGCCCTGGTGCATCATTGAAATATTCCAGAAAGGGGCGGTTCAGTTTAACTATGCTGTTGAAACCGCCTATCAACTTCAGTTTACAGCGCAGGCAAAGCCCTGGCAGTTTAACCTTTTGCTGAGGCAGGGTTACCAAAATGCCACTTTTACTATTGAGGATAAAGAGAATTATGGTTCGCCAAAGGATCACCCCTACAGTAAAATTGATTTTGTGGAAACCAGTGGCAACCAAACCTACGAGGCCGGGCAAACTGTAAAATTTATAACCGGCACCGCAGTAAATAACCCGCAGGCCGTTCCATTTTTTGAGGTATCAAAAAAGGATTTACAACTAACTATTAGCAAAAACGGATCGGATACCATTATCCGGCCACTACCCGTACCACCTTCCATTTCATCTTTACAGGAAGTCTATATAAACATCTAAAAAATTGTAAAACTTAAAAACAGATACCAATGCCAGAATACAAAACCCCCGGAGTATATGTTGAAGAAATATCGACCCTCCCCGCCTCGGTGGCGCAGGTAGAAACGGCCATCCCGGCTTTTATAGGCTACACCGAAATTGCCCGGGATAGAGTAGCCGATGACCTTTTGGATGTACCTACACGCATCACTTCAATGGTGGAATATCGCCAGAAGTTTGGTGGGCCTCAGGTTGAGACCTTTGTTGTGGATATACTGGAGGATGACTCCACCACGCCTTCAACCTTTACGGTAAGCCCCGTTACCGCGCCCACACCTGCCTACAGAATGTATTACTCCATGCAAATGTATTTTGCCAATGGTGGCGGCCCATGCTGGATAATTTCGGTAGGTACCGGCTATGATGATACCATAACCAACACCGATATGAATAGCTCCGGTGCTTTGGCCGAACTGAAAAAAGAAGATGAGCCCACCATCATCGTATTCCCGGATATTGCCGGTGTTACCGATATGGCGCAATATTATGGTATTTACAACGATGCTCTTAGCCAGGCAAGCGAGTTAGGCGATCGTGTAGTATTGATAGACCTTATGCCTGACCAGGATGTTCAGGATATGCGCGATACCATTGCCAGCGACCTTGACCTGGTAAAATACGGTGCGGCTTACCACCCTTATCTTGAAACATCTTTGAGCTTTCATTTTACTGATGCATCAGTAAGGGTAAATGCGCATACCACCACAAGTGGCAACCCACCCGCTGTTGATCTTACTGCGGCTGCCAATATTGGTGATGGTTCTATTAAAGATGATCAGAATGCACTTTACAACCTTATTCGCCAGGCAGTGAGCAAGCCCAAAGTTACCCTTGCGCCTTCTTCCGCTATTGCGGGAATTTACGCGCGAGTGGATGCCGATCGCGGTGTGTGGAAAGCGCCTGCTAATGTGAGCGTACTCAATGTATCGCGGCCAACCATAAAAATTACCGAAGAGAGCCAGCGCAGCCTTAATGTGGATACCGTAGGCGGAAAATCCATTAACGCTATCCGCGCCTTTACCGGAAGAGGAATTTTGGTGTGGGGTGCACGTACCCTTGCCGGAAATGATAATGAATGGAAGTATGTGCCTGTGCGCAGACTTTACAATATGGTGGAAGAATCCCTGCAAAAGGCAACCAGCTGGGTAGTGTTTGAGCCCAATACCGCCAACACATGGATAAGAGTAAAAGCCCAGGCCGAAAACTTTTTGAACCGCTTGTGGCGCGATGGTGCCCTGGCCGGAGCAACGCCTGAAGATGCCTACTTTGTAAATGTTGGCCTTGGCGTAACCATGACGGCAGTTGACATTCTTGAAGGCCGCCTTATAGTAGAGATTGGAATGGCCGCAGCAAGGCCTGCAGAGTTTATCATACTAAGGTTCTCGCATAAGCTGCAGGAGTCGTAACGTCATCACTGTACAATGTACATTAACAGTTGTACACTAACGGTCAGCATACAATGTACAGCATACAGAGTACAATAATATTTAACCCAAAATTTAAAAAAATGGCAACATATCCCTTACCCGTATTCCACTTCCAGGTTGACTGGGGTGGTGTATCCCTGGCCTTTTCAGAAGTATCAGGGCTTGGTGTGGAAACCCAGGTAATTGAGTACCGTGATGGTACCAGCCCTGTGTATAGCACCATTAAAATGCCCGGCATTCAGAAATATGGCAACATCACGTTGAAGCGTGGTGTAACGGCCGCAAACAACGAATATTTTGACTGGTGGAAAACCGTAAAACTCAATACCATCGAGAGGCGCGACCTTACGGTAAGTCTGCTAAATGAAGAGCACGAGCCTGTAATGGTTTGGAAGATCAGAAACGCCTGGCCTACCAAAGTGGATGGCCCCTCGCTAAAAGCTGATGGCAATGAAGTAGCCATTGAAAGCCTGGAGTTGGCTCACGAAGGTTTGACCATTGAAAACGGATAACAATGGCTAGTTACCCGGCAGTTGGCTTTCACTTTTCGGTGCATTTTGATGTATCCGGTGCTTCTGATACTGACACGAAGTTTCAGGATGTCTCGGGTATTTCATCTGATTTACAGGTGAAAGAAGTGAAGGAAGGGGGTGAAAACCGCTTTTCGCATAAACTGCCGACCCGGGCCAGTTATCCGAATCTTGTATTAAAACGTGGGCTTTTCACCAACTCAGGAGTAGTAAAGTGGGTGCGCAAAGCCATAGAGGACATGGACATTGAACCTATCACCGTGGTGGTATCACTGCTTAGTGAAGCGCATGAACCGCTGCATACCTATGCCTTTTACAACTGCTGGCCCAAAAAGTGGGAAGTAGCCAATTTTAATGCAGATCAAAACCAGGTGGTAATTGAAACCCTTGAATTGGCCTATCAATATTTTAAAGTAACAACTTCTGGTAATACCTAAATCATGCCCATAGAAATCCGCGAGTTAATAGTCAGAGCCGATGTGCGGGAGCAAAATCCACGCGCTGTACATTCTTCCCCGCAAAGGGAAAGTATGGACAAAGAGGCTATTATTCAGGAGGCGGTGGACAAGGTGCTGGAGATTCTAAAACGCCAAAAAGAACGTTGAAATGCTGAATAAGCTGAGCATAATACCTTTTGCAAACCCTCAGTATGAGCAGGGCGGACCGCCTGTTGGGCTTTACATCGCTATGTTTAACCCTGAGACGTTTAGCGTAAACCACAACTTTGAGTACGACAGTAAGCAGGCCCCCGGGGCAACTGGTTCCAATAATCGCTTTAAGAATATCCGCCCGCCAGTGTACAATTTTGATTTTTTGGTGGATGGTACCGGTGCATCAGGCTCAAAAAGAGAGGTATTTGTTGACATTGAGCTTTTTAAATACACCGTTGGTTTTTTTGGTGGGATTCATCGCACGCACTACCTGGTGCTGGTTTGGGGTACTTTTATTGTAAAAGCTGTGCTTACCAGCATGAATGTGAAGTATGAGATGTTTAATGCTGCCGGACTGCCGCTGCGCGCTACTATCAGTGCCACCTTTCAGGCACAGAGCGAAACCCTGCTGGAGCAACTGATTAATAACATTACCTCGCCAGATCTTACTCACCTGCGTAGCGTAACTGAAGACCAGAATCTGCCGCTAATGGCCCAGGAAATTTACCGCGACCCCAGACATTATTTTGAAGTAGCCCGCGCCAATGACCTGGACAGTTTCCGAAAAATCGATAGCGGAAAGCAGTTGCAGTTTCCTCCTATTGATAAAGACAGCCGATGATATATTAAACCAAACGTAAATGCCCATTTTCCCCATTGATATTGTCCAGTCTGATCTCGTAACCTTTATGGTAAAGGTGAATGGCAGTGTGGTTCCGCCAACTGTTCAAGTGGTTTCGCTTACCGTTAACCGGGAGGTCAACCGCATACCTTACGCGGTGCTCAATATTTTGGATGGAGATGTGGCAGAGCAAACCTTCGAGGTAAGTAGCAGTGATGATTTTATTCCCGGTAATGAAGTCGAAATCCAAATTGGATTTCACTCGGAAGATGAAACCGTTTTTAAAGGAATAATTGTAAAGCATGCTCTTAAGGTCAGAGGCAATTCACCAATGCTGGAAATTGAATGTAAAAGCAAGGCCATTAAGATGACCATCACTCCCCGCTCCACCTTTTTTAAGGATTTGAATGATTCCGATATCATCTCTGAATTAATCGGGAAATATGGCCTTAGCGGGGATGTTTTTGACACATCTGTAACTCATAAGGAAATGGTACAATACAGCGCCACGGATTGGGATTTTATGCTGATGCGTGCAGAAGCCAATGGCCTTGTGGTAAGTGTGGAGGATGACACCGTAAAGGTGCAACCCCCTGCTGAAGCGGAAAGCAGTGAACTCAGTTTTGAATATGGACGAACCATATTTGAATTTGAGGGCGAAATGGATGCCCGCAATCAATTTCCTGCCACAATCTCTGAATCATGGGATTTTGCCAACCAGGAAATAATTGAAGAAGAATCCGAAGAACCAGGAACGGCCTCGGCTGGAAACCTCGATGGTGCCAGCATAGCAGAGGCCATAGGCTCTGATCCTTTTCAACTGAGCCACTCCGGTAAAGTAGAGGATGCCGAACTCAAGGCATGGACTGATGCTAAACTGCTGAAGAGCCGCCTGGCCAAAATAAGAGGTCGGGTAAGAGTGGAAGGAACTGTAGCCATTTTACCCGGACAAACCATAGAATTGGGTGGTTTGGGAGACCGCTTTAATGGCGAGTACTATGTTTCCGGGGTTCAACACCAGGTGGCAGATGGCAGCTGGTTTACCGAATTACAGTTAGGCCTTAGCCCTGAGTGGTTTCAACAGATATTCAAAACAGAAGAAAAGCAATCGGGTGAACTATTGCCCACAGTCAACGGGCTACAGATTGGGGTAGTAAGCCAGTTGGCGGATGACCCAGATGGCGAAGATCGCATTTTGGTAAAATTGCCTGTGGTGGACGCTGAGGACGAAGGAATCTGGTGCCGCACGGCCTTGCTGGATGCAGGTGATAATCGGGGAAGCTTCTTCAGGCCGGAAATTGGTGATGAAGTAATTGTGGGATTTATAAATGATGACCCGCGCTATGCTGTGGTATTAGGAGCTCTGCACAGTTCAGCTAAACCAGCTCCCGTTTCAGCCACTGATGATAATCACATAAAAGGAATTTACACCCGCTCGGAAATGAAACTGGAATTTGACGATGAAAAATCATCGGTAACAATTGAAACCCCGGGTGGAAACAAGGTGCTGATTGATGATGATGGCAGCACCATTGTATTAGAAGACCTGAACGGCAATAAAATAGAAATGACCTCTTCAGGAATTGTAATAGAAAGCGCTGCGGCCTTAGAGCTAAAGGCAGCTACGGATTTGAAAATTGAGGGAATGAACTTAACTCAAAAAGCACAGGCTTCCTTTAAAGCAGAGGGTTCAGCTGGAGCGGAGTTGAGTAGTAGCGGGCAAACCGTAGTAAAAGGGGGGGTAGTGATGATAAATTAGCAGGGGGTTGGGACACACGCTTTGCGCTACCTCACCCCCCGACCCCCTCTCCTAAAGTAAGAGGGGGAGGCGAGATGCAAAAACGTTGAAGAAAATTTGAATGAGATAGGAGCAGATTCATGGTAGAATTTCTCCGCTCAAAGTAAACCCACCGTCACCCCTCTCCCGTGGGAGAGGGGCCGGGGGTGAGGCTAAACCATTTAACTAAAAAATATGCCCCCGGCAGCGAGAATAGGAGATATGCACACTTGCCCCATGGTAACGCCACCGCCACACGTTGGAGGCCCGGTAGCGCTGGGTGAGTTTACCGTACTGATTGGCGGAATGCCCGCCGCACGGGTTGGGGATATGTGTATTTGTGTTGGTCCTCCGGATACCATTGTAAAAGGTTCGGGTACGGTGCTGATTGGCGGCATGCCCGCTGCACGAATGGGTGATACTACTGCTCATGGCGGTAACATCATTTTAGGAGAGTTTACGGTGATGATAGGTGGTTAGCAGATAGTCCATAGACGACAGTCCACGGAGCGTGAAACGACTTTGAGCCTTTGTGCCTTCGTGGCAAAAAATAGATAAAGAGAAATGGCAAAAGAAGAACAAACAGATTTTTTAGGGACAGGATGGGGATTTCCGCCTGCTTTTGGTACGGGAGGGCGCTCGGTGGAAATGACATCTGATGTGGAGGACATAAAGCGGAGCCTTGAAATATTGCTGAGCACCGATCTTGGCGAACGCGTAATGCAACCCACTTATGGCTGTAACCTTGAAAAGCTGCTTTTTGAACCAATGGATCAAACGCTAAAAACCTACATGGCCGACCTCATTAAAACAGCTATTCTGTACCATGAACCCCGAATAGACGTGAATACCGTGAAGCTGGACAAAAGCAATGAACTTGAAGGCGTAGTGGATATTGGAGTGGCATTTACCATACGCAGCACCAACTCTCGATACAACTTTGTGTACCCATTTTATACCAATGAAGCAGACTTCAGACTAACATGAAACTAAACATAATCGATACTCAGTTTACCGTAAAGCGTGGTGGTACGAGTCAGCCGCAGCGCCTGTCGCCCACTTTGGGTACCGATTATGCTTTGCCGGAAGAGCGGGATACTGCCGACTTCCTCATTCTCCTCCAAAAATTCTCCGGCCACCTTAATTACCACAACCTGCAAAACCAGGTAAATGGAGACTGGACCGCCATGCTTGGTAAAGACCTTTTGTATCTGCTGGCCGTAATCTCCAAAGAAAATACCGCTAAAACCCTGCGCTTTTTTAATGTGGAGTTTATAGGAAATGTGACTACCAAAGCGGGCTTTAAGAATATTTTCGACTTTCTGTTTTCGCTGTTGTTTCGGTTGGATAGGCACATGCAAAGCATACCCGCCACTCATCCACTTAACGCGGAAATGAATAACCTCATCCAGGGAAAACTTAGCGCTGACCTGGCACAACTTATAGCTTTTTATAAAGCCGGTATTGATAAAAATCTGATAGATGATACTTCAACCGATTATGTATTTGAGTTTCCTCTGGAAATCTGGGCTTCGCAGGATGTTATAAACACAGGCCTTTCCCGCCCCTGGTTTAAAAACTCGGCTAATAGCTGGAATGATTTCTATGCCAATGTGGCCCTGGATAACAGCCCATTTGGAAGCCCACTTCCACCGAGCAATGCCGAAAAGATTGCCAATGCTAAGGAAGCTCTTCATATACTTTTTGACCGCATTTTTAAACTTTGGGGGCGCATAGTTTCGTCAGCAGCTAAGTACTTTGACGAATCCATTACTACTTATGAAGATCACCAGCCCCATGTGGCACTTTTACTTGGCTTTTTAAAGTTGATGGAATATGCCTATGAGCATCTCAATACCTTTACGCAGCAACATCTTGATTTTTATTATAAAGATGTACTGACACTACCTAAAAAGGCTGCGGTGCCTGATAATGTCCATCTGATTTTTGAATTGCAAAAAAATGTGGACAGCTACCTGCTGGAAAAGGGCACACCATTAAAGGCGGGTAAAGATGACCTTGGTAAAATTGTGGTGTATGAAGTAGCTGAAGATGTTGCTCTCAACAAGGCAAAAGTGGAGCTTCTTCATTCTGTTTTTATAGAGAAAGAAGATAGCCTTGCACCTGATGAAGAACTCCGGCTGGTAAAAAGAATTTACAGCGCCCCGGTAGCCAATTCACTTGACGGGCTGGAAGCGGTAGAGGAAAATAAACGCTGGCCTCAGTTTGGCACTAATCAAATGCAATTACCTGAAATCGGCTTTGCTGTGGCCTCTACCATGCTTTACCTCGAAGAAGGGATTCGCGAGGTGGTAATTGCTATAGATGCTGATGCTGCTATTGATCAAAGTGGTTTTGATCACAATGATTTCAAAGCTGAAATAACAGGAGAAAAAGGCTGGATAGAACTCCCTTTAAGTAATCCCGGTAGTCTGGATTTACCCAATGATGACAAGCTGTATTTCTACGGGATATTGCCCGAAGATGCGGAGCCCACTTTCCCGTATAACAGTGAAGTTCACCTTGGCTCCTATAACACAACTTTACCGTTAGTAAGATTTTTACTCAGAAATGATAAGGACACCAACTACCCCTATCAGCAACTTAAGGACATCAAAATTGAAAAGATTGACCTGGAGGTAAGAGTGAGTGGTGCCACCAATCTAAAAGTGGAAACCTCATTGGGGCCGATTGATCCGTCCAAGCCATTTTACCCCTTCGGGCCACAGCCTAAAAAAGGAGATTACATCGAAGTTGGTCACCGGGAGGCAGCCTCAAAAAACCTAACTTCTATTGAGATTGAGTTGGAGTGGAAAACACTTCGTGAGTATGGACTGGGCCATGAAGACCTGCGCTATTTTAAAAACTTTGGGCCGTATGCCGTGGCCCGTATCCTCAATACTTTTGATTTGGAAGGCAGCACTCCAAAAGTTACAGCCTCCTTCCCCATAGCACCTACTACTTCAACAAATCAGAAAGAGCTTTTCGGAAGACTGGACTACATAGGCAGCGCCTCCGTTGAAGAGTTTATCATTTTTATTATCACCTACATTGCTGAGCCATGGATTTGGGGGTGGGCCGGGCCGTTATTCGCATTCTTATTAGAATCTCCCGGCAGACAGGGCTTCAGAACATTTGGAAAGGACTTTAGCGATTTAAACCGCATTAAAAATATTAATGATGGTTTGGTGGCTGATGAGTTTGATGAAACTTTACTCCTGAAACTAAAACTGGATAAACCCGATTTTGGCCATTCTGATTACCCCAATTTACTTACGGATGCTGCGATAAATCAATTGAGCACCGCACCTGAGCAGCCCTTTACACCTGAGGTTGTATCGGTAAAGTTAAATTACACCGCTGCCCAAACCATTGATTTTACCGCGTATCCGGTAAACGAAAAACTGCAACTACCGGCCTTCGAAAACCGCACTGCCCAGTTTTTTCATTCAGGAGTTTTTGGTGCACATGAACTTCACCCCTACTTACTGGCCACTTCGGGAAACATCCCTTTGCTACCGCAATTTGCAGGCGAAGGTCAGTTTTACCTTGGCTTAAAGGATTTACAGCCGCCCCAGAATTTGTCGTTACTTTTTCAGTTAGCGGAAGGAAGCGAAAACCCATTAAAAGATAATCCAAAGGTCCATTGGAGTTATCTTCATAAAAATAACTGGACGGCATTTGAAAAGACAGAATTGTCCGATGCTACGGATAATCTGGTGAAGAGTGGCGTCATCACCTTCTCCTTCCCGAAAGGGGTAAATAATGATAACACCTTATTGCCAGCAGGCTACCATTGGATACGCGCCCACGTGGAAACCGACACAGATGGCGTGAGCCAGGCTATTGACATACGCGCCCAGGCCGCCAAAGCCGTATTTGCAGATAAGAATAATGACCCCGACTTTTTAGCAACCCCGCTTGAAGGAGGAACCATCAACAGCCTTTTGGTGAAAGATGCCTCTATCAAAAAAGTGACACAGCCCTACAATTCATTTGGGGGCCGCAGTGCTGAAGCAGATGAAGCCTTTTATACAAGGGTAAGTGAACGGCTGAGACATAAAGAGCGCGCCATTACCATTTGGGATTATGAGCACTTGGTATTGGAGCACTTTCCGGCCATTTATAAGGTGAAATGCCTGCCCCATACTGAAATAGGTAAGGATGTGTACAATGAAAAAAGACCGGGGCATGTAGCCGTAATTCCCATCCCCAACCAAAAAAGTGACCTGGCGGCCAACCCACTCGAACCCTACACCAGTAAGGCACTACGCAATGAGATTGAAAACTTCCTGGAGATGCACACTTCCAAGTGGGTGAACCTTACGGTAGATAACCCACAGTTTGAGCAGGTGCAGGTGTATTGCGTAGTTGAGCTGCATGAAGGGCTTGATGAAACCATCTTCACCAATAAACTGAAAGAGGACATCACCCGCTTTTTGGCACCCTGGGCTTTTGATGAAGAAGCGCGAATTGATTTTGGCGGAAGCCTACATGAATCAGTAATACTGGATTTTATAGAAGAACGGGAATATGTAAACTACCTGCGCGACCTGCGGATTTTCCAGAAAATAGGTGATAATCCCCGTAAGGAAGTGAAAGAGGCGGTTGCCAGTACCGGAAGATCCATACTGGTTTCGGTACCACAGGCGGAGCATGAAATATTCATTGAAAAAGTGTGCGTAACGTGAGCGAATCAATAACCATATCGCAAAATCCAAATCTGCGCGAAAGTCAGGACTACTACTTTCTGCGGCAGGAAGGATTGAAGTATTTGGAAAGCATTGCCACTAAATTGTGGACGGATTTCAATACGCACGATCCGGGAATAACCATACTGGAAGTGCTTGCCTATGCTATTACCGACTTAGGATACCGCACCGGTTTTGAGATGAAGGATATTGTTGCCGAAACCACAGAGGGTGAGCATGCCTTTCAGTTTCATACTGCAAAGAATATACTTACCAACCGCGCTTTTACGGAGCTTGATTATCGTAAACTCTTAATTGACATTATAGGCGTGGATAATGCCTGGCTGAGCTGTGCAGAGCGGGGTGAAATAAAGCTTTGGGCCGATTGCGATGAGAGTCAACTTATTACCACCCAATTGCCGGAACTTACTGAGGTAAAACTGCGCGGCCTTTATAATGTGTTGCTCGAGTTGGGTGAGGACCGCGAGGTTGGTGATTTAAATTCGGCCCTGCTTTTTCATAAAGTTTTCCGTGGAGATTTGGCGGGCCTTACCGTAGAAGTATTGTTGCCCAAGTGGAGCAAACGTAACGAAGACCTACTCGGTTTCGCGGAAGCAGATATCCTTACCTCCATGAGTGTGGCCAATCCTCAACTTAAAAAAACCTATTGGCAGGGAGACCTTACCGTAAATTACAAGAGCGGTGGAGCGAATAAAAGTGTGCACCTAAAGGAGGTGAAAGTCACTTTCATTTCCAATAAAAATGATGCTGAAATCACTTCAGATAAAATTGAAGCGGAGCTGCTGAAAACCGCATTTGGCGCTATAATTCCAAAATATCTTAAAAAGCTAAAACGTATTGGTGAACTGATAGAAACCACACGCAAAAAGCTAATGGCTAACCGCAATCTTTGCGAAGACTTTTTGGATATCAACATAGTGCCTATTGAAGATGTGGCCATTTGCGCAGATCTTGATCTAGAAAATGATGCAGACCTTGAAACGGTGCAGGCCCAAATATATCATGAATTACAACTGTACCTCTCCCCTCCTATACCTGCGCATACGCTTAAATCTCTTTTAGAGCAAGGGCTTTCGCCTGATGAAATATTTGAAGGACCTATGCTTGACCACGGGTTCATTTTAGATGAAGATTTGAATGACAGCAAGCTGGGAGCCTGCCTCTACGCATCGGATATGATCAATATCATTATGGATATACCCGGTGTAAAGGCCGTGCGGAATTTTATGATGACCCAATACGATGAGTCCGGAAACCGTATGGCCACAAACCGCAGGTGGACGCTTGATATTTCGGATGGCCATAAAGCCAGGTTGGCGATACGCAAGAGCAAGTTTCTACTGTTTAAAGCCGACATCCCTTTTATCGCTGATCTTGAGGAAACTCAACAGAAGCTGGAAATGCTGAATGGGATAACGGAAAGAATTGCCCTGATGGAGCATGACACCGATTTGCCCATCCCGGAAGGTAAGCTCCGCAACCTTGAAGAACATTATACTATTCAAAATGAATTTCCGCTGACTTATGGCATTGGAGCCAAAGGTCTTCCCCTTAATGAAAACCTGAGTCGCGAAGCACAAAATGCCCGAATGGCCCAGGCCAAACAACTAAAATCCTACCTCCTGTTTTTTGATCAGCTATTGGCCAATTATTTAAGTCAATTAGCCAACATCAGGAACATTTACGGCTGGAATGAGGGCGTTGATCACACCTATTTTTCTCAATATTTAGAAAACATAAGCGCTATTGAAGGCGACTTTGAAAATGAGTTTTACAAAGATGCGGTTGCCTTAAAGTCAGAACTGGCGGGACTTTTTGAAGACAAGGAACAATTCCGCGAAAGGCGTAACCGCTTTTTGAATCACCTTATAGCCCGTTTTGGTGAGCAATTTTCGGAGTATGCCGCGCTTACTCATGTATTAAAAGAATCTGAGGCACCCGAAGAATTGATTCTGGATAAAATCCGCTTTTTGAGAGACTACCCCGAACTGAGCAGTGAACGTGGAAAAGGGTTGGATTATAGTGACCAAAATGAGCTGTGGAATACGGCCAATGTTTCGGGTTTTGAAAAACGCGTAAGCCGCCTTTTGGGCTTTGAGGATTTCTTTCGTAGAAAACTGGAGTGCAGCCCTGTGGATGACCTTTTTGAAATTTATAAGGATGCTGCCGAAGAATTTCGCTTTCGCGTGAAAACGTATAACGGCAATGTGCTGCTGCGAAGTGAGGGCTATACTACCGAGCAAAGCGCTAAGAATGGTATTTCATCCATAAAGGAAAATGGCCTGCTTGATGACCAATATAAAAGAGAAAAAGCGGAGGACGGTAAATTCTACTTTAACCTGGTAGCTAAGAATAATAAGATTATTGGCACCAGCATGTTTTACCCCACAGAGGCCGCCCGAGATAAAAACATTGAGGAGCTGAAATACCTGCTGAAGGATACATGCACTGAGGAGGGAATGCACCTGGTGGAGCATATTTTACTGCGTCCTAAAAAAACTGACGATCGCCTGTTGGAGGTTTGCCTGGATAAAAACTGCCTGACCTGCGGAGAAGAAGATCCATATTCATTCAGGGTTTCGGTAGTGCTACCGTACTGGCCTGAGCGTTTTCGCTCTATGGAGTTCAGGCGGTTTGCTGAGCGGACTATGCGCTTAGAAATACCTGCACACATTGGGTTAAAAATATGCTGGATTGACCAGGAGCAAATGGAAGTTTTTGAAAAGGCCTGGCGTAACTGGCTGGAAGAGCAGGCCAAACCTGAGCCCGACCCAGTTGCTCTTAAAAACAGGTTGGCAGCCTTAGTTGAGATCATCCAAAACCTGAAAAATATACACCCGCATGCCCATTTACATGATTGTGTAGATAGTGAAAATGAAAACCCCGTAATGCTGGGTAGCACGGTGTTGGGACAGTTTAAACCGTTGGAGGAATTGGAAGAATGAGCCCCCTAAATCCCCCTAAGGGGGACCTGTACGTGTGGAAGCGAAAATGAAATTATTGAAAGAAAGCGACATAAAAAGAGACATAAAATATACGCCCTGAAAAAGCCCCATTTGGGGGTCGGGGGCTCTAAAGCATCAGACTATGAAAGCGAATACATACCCCATTTTTGAAGCCGACCAGGTGCTTACCTCCGGCCACCTTAATGACCTGGTAGTTTACCTTGAAGAGCAGGAGCGGCTTACCCGAAACAAACTCATTGGCATAGGTATAGTCTGCGGGCTGAATCTGCGCTATTCGTCTTCCGGCAAACGAAAGGAAATTACCATAGGCAAGGGCTGCGGAATAACCTCCGAGGGCTACCTGGTAGCCATGGAGGAAACGGTTTGCACGCACATCCGCGAAGATGCCTATGTGGACCCGGTAGATTATCCCGACCTGAAAGGCATGCGCCTGATTGAAATGCTTACGCAGGAAGAGGCTTCATTGGAAGAGAGCTCAGATGTATCGCCAATCTCAACCATTTCTGAAAATACCCTTAATGAAATGGCGGTGGTGCTTTACCTCGAAAAACTGGATGAGGATTTAAAAAACTGCATACCTGAAGACTGCAACGACAAAGGCAAAAAACGAATTTTCACCATCCGTAAACTGTTGGTTGAAAAACAGGCTTTAAGGCAACTGATTTCAGGCAAGCAGGGCTTTAGAAGTCCGCAAACAGAAAGCACACTTGAACAGGCGGTAAACGGTGCGCTTCATTTACCTGAGGTTTATATTCAACGTGTCGTAGTGCCGCAGGTAAACGGCATTCAGCTCAGCACGCTACAGGGCGTTTACGTTAATTCCATAAATGGTGGGATTCCCCAACTGGCCACAGCAATTGGCGCAACTTCCGAGTTGTTACAACCTGCCCTGGCTGGTATTCAGGATAATCGCTTTACAGCAGAAAAAATAAGTGCCGCCTTAACCACCGAATACAATAACCTGGTAAAGAATGACCCCACGGCCCTGCAATACTTTTATGATTATCTGAATGACCTTGCGGATGCCTATCACGAATTCAGGGAAGAAGCTTTTGACCTATTATCTATCTGCTGCCCGGATGAAAGCCTGTTTGGTTGCCACCTGATGTTAGGGGAAGTTTTTGATGATGGCGATTGCGAACCCTCAATTTATCGTCACCGCTGGTATCCTTCTCCCATTCATGATTCCCCAAATCATCTTACGGAAAAAGTACGCTGCCTGTATGAAAGGCTGTTGCTTATGCTTCAAACCTTTGAAGTACCTGCCGTAAATAATATTGAGATTACCCCAAGCAGGAGTACCATGTATGCGCTTTCACAGAGGGCCATCCCATACTATTACCAGGTAAACAGCAAAACAAACCTTTACAGACATTGGGATTATGACAAAAAGCGCAAGTGCCGCGCCAGCACTAATCTTTCCTTTCATTCAGAAAAATATGCAGAGACCAAAAAAACCGACAGGTTTATAGCCACCAGGCAGCCACTTAGCTTCAGGCTGGGGCAAAATGACTTTTTCAGGATTGAGGGCCATCTTGGCAAAAACTACAGGACGGCCATTGAAAGTATCCAGCAACAGCGTGACCAGTACGGGCTGCCATTTGATATTGTAGCACTTAAGCTGGGCCGGGTGCCCGATGAGCCCCTGTTGGATCAAAGCTGCTTCTTTCAGGATCTGGATAGCCAATATGCCGCTTTACGCGCTGAGATGCTATGTTTCCTTACCAAAGAAAGCAACTACTTTGCAGATATAGATTACCAGCCGAAGTCAGCGCGTGAAAAGGGCTCTACAGGGGTTAGGGAAAAAACCAATGACCCCGAGTACAGTGTGGCGGTTTTTAATTATTCGGATTACTCAAAATCAAGTTACAAATACTATAATCCCACTACAGGAGGAAGCACGGGGAACGGAGCGATTATTAAGAAGGCCTCAACCGGGCAAAGCCGCGAGGGTACTATTGGTGAAATTGTAACCACCCAGTTTATCGGCACCAGCCAACCTACATACAACATTCAGAACCTGCTTAGCACTTTTATAGGAAGGTTTTCCAACTTTGCCAACCTGGCGGTAGGCACCCTCATTTTAAGGATACAGTATCCGCTGCAAATGATCTCGTTAATTGAAGATGCGGTGGTTGCCATTCCCGATAATCTCAATGAACTGGATTATGACGACTTTAAGGAAACCTACACTACTCTTATAAAAAAGGCAGAAGAATTTAAGGCTAAAATTGAGGAAAACCTCGATAATGAGGAGTTTCAGCGTGTAGGTAATGAAGAGGATATTTCAGATCATCTGGACCGCTTTGTGTTTGATTGCAACATCACAAGGTTCAACACCCTCTTTGAAGAATATCAGAAAAGGGTAAAGAAGATAATGCAGCAAAGTCTGCTCTCGGAATATGCCAAATCACACCCCGGCCTTGAACATACAGGTGGCGTACCCAAAGGCGGCACTTTTGTGTTGATCTATCATGATCAGACCTTTGCCGTGTCTCCAGCCAACACACGCCCTTCCTTATCAGCAAATGTGTTAAGCACAAACCTGAGCAGGGCGAGCGTTTTCACCAAGGCTAATGCGCCTGCCTCTAACCTCAGTTTGTTAAGAGGTTCTTCCACAGAAGCCACAAAATCATCGCGGGAAGAAGCTGCGGCTATGAGTAAAGCGACAGCTGGCCTCACCACCAATATTTCCATTGGCAACATTGAGATAAACCGTGATGACCTGCTGTTGGCCAATCAACTTAGTTTTGATTTAAGCCGCCTTACCAATAAGGTTGTGGTGGGTGATTTCTCACTACCCTACATCTGCTGCTCTGATTGTCCACCGGTTACTTATGTTTTCCCACAGGTGGAGGCTACTATAGCTTTACCGCAAACCGTTTTTTGCCGGCCAGACCGTAATGAGGCGACATACCCCTTCATTCTTTCACCGGAAGGTGGAGAGGTTAAAGGCGATGGAGCCTATAAGGATGACAATGGAATCTGGGTTTTTGACCCATCGGCCAAAAATGTAAACCCAGGAGCTATAACGCTTACCTATGAGGTGGAAGGTAAAACGGCATCCCTTACGGTGGAAGTAGTTTTAGCACCTACTGCCCAATTTGAACTTAACGATAAAAGTGTAAACCGCACGCCAAATGGAGTGTTTTTATCCATACCCAATGACTCTCAAAATGCGGATACCTATTTGTGGGAGGTAAATGGACAAACCAGCACCGACAAGGATTTGCGAAGTTTCTTTGTAACTAATCCCGGTAACGAGCTTACTGTAAAACTAACTGCAACCAATAAGGCTTGCTTTGATACCGTTACCAAAACGCTGGCCATTGCGGCTGAGCCACTGGTTTTTGAGACAGAAAATGGGGAAACCAGCTTTTGTGCCGATAATCAGGAGGAGGTAAAGCTGATTACAAAACCTGCAGGAGGCAAGGTTACGGCCAACACCAAGGAGTTCAACATTATTGAAAAAAGTGGTACGTTCTCTTTTGTTCCGGCCGCCAACGCTACTGGAGTTCATGAGCTTACCTATACAGATACTGAAAAACGGACGGCCAAGATTCAATTATTGATTTCAAGACCTAATGCGGAGTTTAGTATAAACCCTACTGATGCTGATGGGCTATTGGTTTTTGTAGAGCTGATTCCTATAGATCGCACGTGTGAGCAATACACCTGGAATGACGGTAGAAGCGAGTTGGTTAAACTGAATAAATTACCAAACCCCGGACCTAAAGTCGGGCTTCAGTTTAGCAGCAATGAGCCTCGCAAAACAATACAGCTATTGGTAGAAAAGGGTAAATGCAATAACACCTTTGCTGTAACCACAGATATAAAAACCCTGTTGGCACAATTGGGAAACAAAGGCGGAAATACAGGTGGGGGCACTAGCGGAGGAGGCACCACCGGAGGTAGTAAAACCAACACGCTCAATGTAGGCCGGGGAAGTAATACCATACGCATTGATTCAGTGGGAAGAGACAGCAAAGTGGCAAGTACCTTTCTTACCAAAGAGTTGGGTGTGGATAGCGTAACCGCCAGAACTGCATTGGCCAGCCTGCCACTTACTATTACAGGGGTAAGTAATGCCAGTTTAAAAGCTATGGCGGCTGCCTTAAAAGGAACTGAGATCAGAGTAACAAATGCTGCTAGTGGTGGTAAAGACCCTGTAATTGTAACCGGAAAAACCGGAACAGGTAGAACCTCAACAGGTACTGTAACTACACGTACCACTAAAAAGTAATTGAACCGTGACCCACATCATCCAAAAGCAGGTTTTAGAGCTTACGCTCGATGAAGGCCCAGAAAGGGTGGCCCTGCATGATGACTTGGTGAGGCGGTTTAAGGAAAGTACGGTGCCGGCCTTAGGGAAATTATTCGATAACCTGGCTCCCGAACACCTGGTGTATAAAATTGATAGACTGGAAATTGACCTTGGCGGGATAAATCCTAATGATTTTGAAAAGGAGCTTTTACACCAGTTGGAAAAGCTATTGCACACTCAGCTTACTACTGAAGAAAATGCAATCAGTGAGAAAAGCCTGAGTGCAATCAGTAAGGAGCAAAGTGTTTTTCATCAGTTTATTTTCTTTTTAAAGAATGGGCATTTTACATGGAGTGCCAATGGACTAGGGCTAGCACAGATGGAAAAGGAGTTGCCCAGGCTCTTCCGAAAGGCTGATGAAAAAGTTCGTGAGGAGATTTTAAAAACCATATCGGCTGGCCCATCACTAAAAAGGCTTAAGGTGCAGTTTTCAAAAAAGTTTCATAGCAATTTGGTGGCTGCACTTTTGCCCTTTGGGGATTTAGAAATGTGGAAGAAAGTTTTTGACAAAGCCCTTCCTACAGGTTTATCCAGCGAATTTGAAATAGCTGCACTTTTCATTTACGGTCGCGAACAAAACCTTTCTGAGTCTAAGTTTATCTCGCAAATGTTTAAACAGTTGACCCTCCATTCAAAGCTGACTGAAAAAGAAATCAGGATAGCTAAGAAAGGGTTACTGAAAGAAGTGTCTTTGATGCTTCCCGATAAGGTCAAAGACCTTCAAAAAACATTGAAGGAAACTGAAAAGCCGGGGGCGGAGTTGACGATTAAAACTTCAGGCGAAAGCCAGGAAGCGAATCGTAAGGATGGTTCCAATGTGATTTACATAAAAAATGCCGGGGTGATACTATTCTGGCCTTACCTGCAAAGATTTTTTGGCAACCTTGGTTTGATTGATGGCAATCAGTTCAAAGACAGATCCAGCACAGAGAGGGCTGTAAGAATGCTGCAATTTTTAGCTTCTCCTGATGGAGTGATTGAGGAAAACCTACTTCCGCTGAATAAGGTTTTATGCGATTTGGATGTGCATGAGCTTGTTCCCACCAAAACCGATAAAGGCAAGCCCATTACAATTTCTAAAACGGAAAAGAAGGCTTGCAGGGAATTGACCGCTGCTGTAATTGAAAACTGGGGAAGTATTGGAAAAACCTCTGTGGAGGGTTTTCAAACCTCATTTTTACAAAGAGAAGGCAAACTGGAAAAAACGGAAAATGGGTGGAGCCTTAAAGTAGAACAACGCAGTTTTGACATGCTGCTGAACAGCCTGCCATGGAGTATTAACCTAATAAAACTGCCATGGATGCCACGGCCCCTGCACGTAGAATGGTAAATAACAAGCCGCATAAAAATGCTACTGACCTGGAGCACGAGCTTTATTGGCTGGCCCAGGTTATTGATAGCCGCTTCAAAATTCATTTTGGTGGTGATGATGCACCAAACAGTATTTGGGAGATAAAGCCACCTGAACTGGATAAGGACAATTCCCTATACGCCAGTTTTGTAAACTACTACCAGCTATCTTTTGCCGAGCGAATTGGGTTAATACTTTCATTGGCGCCCTTTGTAAAACCACAGTTGCTGGATGTCTTTTTCAGGAAAAATAAAAGCACCGAGCGCGGCTTTACGGAGTTTGGCGGATTAAAAGGAAATACTCACGGGGGCTTTCTGCCGACAGGCGAAACGGTGATGTTTGTATTGGCCGGTAATAACCTCAGTCAGCGGTTTGAGTTGCAAAAGATGTTTGACCGCGACCATATCTTCTCGCGCCACAACATTTTAAAACTGGAGCCTGTAGCTGATGGTGAGCCCTTTTTAAGCGGGGCTTTAAAACTACAGCGGGAGGTAATTGACAGCATCACTACAGGCGAAATCCACAAACCTGATTTCAGCACCAACTTCCCGGCTAAGCTGCTCACCACCAAACTGGAGTGGAGCGACCTGGTGCTGGAGAAAAACGTACTACGGCAGATTGACGAAATGAAAGTATGGCTGGATCACCAAAAAACCCTGATGGTGGATTGGGATCTCGGTAAGAAGTTGAGGCCCGGTTACAGAGCTCTCTTTTACGGTTCACCCGGTACGGGCAAAACCATGACGGCCTCCCTTTTGGGGAAATCCACCGGAAGGGATGTGTACCGCATCGATCTTTCAACTGTGGTTTCGAAGTACATCGGGGAAACCGAAAAAAACCTTTCCAAAATATTTGACCAGGCCGAAAACAAAGGCTGGATACTGTTTTTTGATGAAGCCGATGCTCTTTTTGGAAAACGCACCAAGGTAGAAGATGCCCATGATAAATATGCCAACCAGGAGGTGAGCTATCTGCTACAGCGCATTGAGGATTTTGATGGGATAATAATCCTGGCCAGTAACATGAAGAGCAACCTGGATGAGGCTTTTGTAAGGAGGTTTGAAACGATTGTGCACTTTCCGGTGCCCGGAAAAGAAGAGCGGTTGCGATTGTGGAAGGAAGGTTTTTCGGCCAAATCAAAACTGGATAAAAAACTGGATATAGAGGCCATTGCCGGGAAATACGAGATGAGCGGAGGAGCCATAATAAATGTAATACGCTATTGCTCGCTGCAAGCTATCAGCCGTGGTGAAAACACTATTTACCATGCTGATATTGTCGATGGGATAAGAAGAGAGTTCAGGAAGGAGGGGAAGACGGTGTAGGTGCAGTCAGCAATGAGCAGTTTGCAAATGTGAGGCTGAGCGCTAGTCGAAGCCCAATCCTGCTCAACATAGTAAACAATACATCAAAATTGTAAAAATGAAAACCGCAGAATCAAATACCAGCCAAACTGAGAGCAGAGCAGCGGCTAATGTAGAGCAGTCTGCTGGAGAGCCAATGGTGATGGGCGATTGGGGGATAGTTGGAAATGGAGAAGTAACCAATAACTCAGATGAGCCTGTTACCGTGTGGAGCAACGATGATGGCATTTATACAATACCCGCCCACAGTAGCTCTGCAACCTGGGGCGAAGATGTTGACCACATACAGGATGCCAATGGGCAATGGTGGAAAATTGGCTGGAACACGGCCGTGGTAGATGCCAATGGAAATGTGAGTGGGGCAAAGTGTACAAGCAATGGCCCCGGAAAAGACTGCAGCCCCATTTTAGGAGACTTCCCCATTATCGATGATAATAACGTTCAAGCCAAACTCACAACCAACCAACCCAACGACCGTTTTGAGCAGGAAGCCGATGCTGTAGCAGAGAGGGTGGTTTCTGGCGAAAGCCAGATACAACGCAAGTGTGCTGCCTGTGAGGAGGAGGAAAAAGCACAAATGAAACCCCTTATTCAACTTAAAGTTAATTCGGACCGAAGCGGGCAGCAAGTGGGCCCGTGGATACAACAGCAAATTGACAGCAGCCGTGGCGGTGGACAACCTTTACGGGATGAAACCCGCAATTTTATGGAAAGCGGCATAGGAGCCGATTTTGGTGGCGTAAGAGTCCATACCGATAGCAAGGCTGTACAAATGAACCGTGAACTGGGAGCACGGGCCTTTACCGTTGGTAATGACATTTACTTCAATAACGGGGAATATTTCCCGGAAACGGGTGAGGGAAAGCGACTGTTGGCGCATGAGTTGACCCATACTGTGCAACAGGGGGCGGCAACTGAAAGTGTACAACGAGACCTTGCCCTGGAACCGCAGGGGAATGACCCCTTAAGGAATCAATCTCAACTGGATATAACCCGAGCCATCTCCTTTAACCAAAGAAGCTTTTCTGACCCCTACTCCTTCAAAACCATTCGAGATGTTATTGGCATAAACCAGTACCCGGCAGTATCAGATAGCGACCTTGCACATGGGGTGGTTAGCTGGCAGGCTTCTCAGGGTATTGCGCAGGACGGAAAACTGGGTGAAGTAACTATGATGTTTGTATTGGAAGAACTTGAAGCTGAAGGTCAGCAGCGCGATGCGGATTTACTTCGTGCTGATTACAGGCGTTCGCTGGGCAGTGTTTCAGATGTTGATACCTCTTTTTGCGGCTGCCAGAACGAGCTTCAAGGTGATATAGCGGAATCGCAGACCTTTATACAGGTGTACCAGCAATGTGGAAATGACCCCGCCTTAACCACAGGCGACCAGATTGAAAACTGCGTGGATCAGCACTTTGCTGCGCAGGGGGTGAGCCTTGTTACGGCCGGTAGTACAAGCAGTAGTGGTAATATTCAGGTTGCTGCGCAACCGGGGCCATGTGGACCTTTAAGAGAGCGGGCCACCCTTGCCCATGAGCAAATACACGGTGTACATACCGGTGAACTGGCTCAGCAGCATGGCCGGGGTAGCGGAGCCTTTAATGCCGCGTTTAATGATGCACAGGATTGGGTGGAAGATGAAGTAAACTCCAGGGAATCTGATATTGCCACAGCCAGGTTTATGATTAATGCCCTTGATAGAATGTGTATCTCACCATAAAATCGCAACTATGATTATCAACTCGCGCGTACAGTCCAATTCACGCCTCAGCCCTGCGGCCATACAGCCAAAGCTGGAGGTAGGCCGGCCTAACGACCGTTTTGAACAGGAAGCTGATGCTGTAGCTGAAAAGGTGATTTCTGGCGAAAGCCAGATACAACGCAAGTGTGCTGCCTGTGAGGAGGAAGACAAAGTGCAGATGAAGCCGCTGGTTCAGCTCAAAGACACTTCCAGCGAAAGTGGAAAGCAGGTGCAGCCCTGGATACAACAGCAAATTGAAAGCAGCCGAGGCGGTGGACAGCCGTTGCCTGACGAAACCCGCACTTTTATGGAAAGCGGTATTGGTGCAGATTTTCAAAATGTGAACATACATACCAGTGGCGAAGCCGTACAGATGAATCGTGAGTTGGGCGCTAAAGCCTTTACAGTGGGTAACGATATCTATTTTAACACAGGACAGTACTCCCCGGAAACGGGAGAGGGAAAACGCTTATTAGCGCATGAGTTGACGCACACGGTGCAACAGGGGGCTGCGAGTACTTCCATTCAAAGAGACCTGGCTACACCCGATCCGGGTGTAGAATTGCCCCAGGATGACCTTACCGAATCTGAGAAAGCAGAAGCGATCCGCTTTAACCGGAGGCGGTATGACGAAAGAAATACAGGGATGATCCAGGATATCGTAGGCGCGGACGTAACGGGTGAGTGGAATGAAGAATCGGTGCTGGCGGTTGCTGCCGTTCAGGAGCAATTTTTCTTTGACAAGGACGGAAAGGTGGGCATAGAAACATTCCGCTTTCTCACGGAGGAGTTGGCGCTTGAAGGCGCACCTACCAATACGGAAGACCTTCTTCTTCTCTTCCAGACCCCCCAAGGAAATGTTTCTCCCAGTATCGTCCGGTTCGGGGGTCAGCCATTCCTGCAGGCACATTTCAGGATGAATGCCCAGTTTTCGGAACGCTCGCCTTGTGCAGAGTGGGAATACCGGCAGTACATCAAGGGTGATGCCTGGGCACAGAGGCCTGGTTCACCCAAGGTAAACCTCAATCACTTCTTCAATAAACTACCTGCAGGACAGCTTACCAACTCCTGGGAAGAAGATGGTAATACGGACTGGGCCGGTACCCATTACGGCCACCGGTCGGCACCGGGTAGAAGTTTCAATCCCATAAACCGATATGAAGACCATAATGGAAATCACGAACAAGACACGGGCTGTGTTTATAAAGGAGAAGATTACCCTAGTGTGACTGATGCACAAATCCAGACAGGAGACGACCTCGAACTGGACATCCGATTTAGGGGCGAGATTATACGTACGGTAAATGGAAATCGGGAAAGGGTGCAACAGAACTATTGGACAGTGAGAGGGATAGAAACTGTGTAAATACTCGTTTACAGCCGGCATTGAAATTTGGAAGAAAGGTAAAATGAAAACAGAAGCAATAACGTCAGGAGGATTAATTATCAAGATTTTGCAATGACTTCAGCCAAACCAAAACAAGATCCGATTATAAAAGCCTCGATGGCCGCTGCCAACTCGATTCAAAAGCAGGATTCCGATGTGCCCTCTCCCGATGCCGAGGAAACTCAGGTAGAAGGTGAGTATGACCTTTTCCCGGATTACACCTTTGCCTACCCGCCTGGTGAAAGTTCCTTTTTTGGTAACGAATTTAATTTTGGGGACCCGCTGGATGATATGGACTGGTATGCGATGACGCAGCCTTATTATACCCGTGCGGTGCCTTACCGCCTGGATGGTGATTATGACGCCATCCGCCTGCGATGGATTGATACTTTTGATATGGCCCTGGCCATGGGGTTTAATGCGGAAGATGCCGCCTGGGTTTCCAACACCCTCACGCCTATGGCCGTTGACTCTGCCCTTCAGGGTGATTTCCCCACTGCCTTTGAGCTCTCTAACCGGGAACTTGGCCTCTCCCCCACCATGGTGGGCACTGAAGTATTTCAGTTTAAAAAACTGGAAGTTGGCCAGCCCAATGATCGCTTTGAGCAGGAGACCGATTCCGTGGCCGAGCGCGTAATGCGGCACTCTGAAAGTTTTGTGCAGCGCCAATGTGCCGAATGTGAAGAGGAGGAGAAAATTCAGAAGAAAGATGGTTTGGGAGATGGTAGGGGTGAGATGAGGATGTGGGGGTGGAGAGGGCTATAGTTCAAATAGGATGTTTGGGATAGGTGATCAGCGTGAGAATATGCGCGTGCAGGAAATGTTGACGGTGGAGATGTGAGATCGCCTTAGATCAGAAGACTAGTTGATTGCCAATTATGCTTTATGTCATTTGTTCGTTTTAAAAGTTCTATGGCCTTTCTTTGGGAGTCATATATTTACTTCACAACTAACAAATCAATCAAAGTGAGCATCAATTCTTATTCAGTTAAAAATAACGCACTGAGCCTCCAAAACCTATCAGTTTTTTCTTTTATGGCTCTTTTAACAATTTGTTTTCTATCCAATACCTCCAATGCCCAGGACACCTTGGAACTCCGCATGGAATTCTGGAACCAAAGAGTAGGCAGTCAAGTTAAAGTGGGAATTACGACTGGCGGATTGTCCAAAAACATGAGGGAAAAAGTAGGGGATTTCGAAGACTACTATAATGCGGGGCACTTTAATTTCCTTCTAATCTTCAGTGATTCTATCACTTTTACTGAGGCGGGGCCACATACAATCGGTCCTTATACATTTGAGCGAAACGGGCATACTTTTTACACAGATTCAATAAATGTGAATGTACTTAATCAACTCCCTTGGGCAGAAGGTGTTTGGGTTAGAGTAGAAGAATTGGGTATTGAAAAAACACTAATAATTGAGCAGCTAGTTAAGCCAAGCCCAAGTATCATTGATACTCTGATTGAAGGAACATTAATGACGATTGAGGGAGGGTTGTCAGACTTGCATCCAATTGTAAACCTTGAGAATGACTCCATAGATGGTCATTGGTTTCTTGGTCCATTATTATTTAAAATGTCTCGTGTTCGAGTTAATGAAGAAGCGCCTGATCCAGCGTTTATGTATTTCTATGGAAATTATGCAATCTATCCCAAGGAAAATTTTTCAGGAACAATTACACTCACGAAAGAGGATTTTGCTAATTGGCCTGATTACGTTTCTTTCCAACCAATAGAAATTGACTTGAGATATATTTCTAGTGAAGAGTACCTTAAAGAATGGTCGAAGAAATTGCAAAATAAACAAAAGAAAAACGCACCAAAGTAGATTTACATGTTTCTCTTCTTTCAACTACTGTAAACCTTCTTTTAAATGAAAAACCCCTCCATATATCTTTCCCTCACTCTATTGGCCTGTAGCCAACCAGAAAGCACCATTATACAAGAGGAGAGCACTGATTCGTTTCTTAAAACTGCAGTTGAAACTCGGAAAGTGAAAGAGCGCAAACCCGACTTCAAAATGTATCCGTTATACAGCACCAGTCTTGATGATGGGAGAATCATCCGAAGCTTTGAAGCCGTTGACAGTACGCGGGAAATTAAGCCTGGCATTTATGAACGGAAAGAGTACTTCAAGGTGGCCAAAAAAACCGAAAGTGGAGAAAAGGTGATTAAACCCATGACCAATTTTCTGGATAACCTCTGCAATTCCTATTCGGCCGTAACTGTAATCGAAAATGACTTTAAGGTCCTCAAAGAATGTAATACTGAAATACCGCGGATTGAGGTAACCAAAGAGTCAGAAGACCAATATTTTCTCACTTACTTTTCTGATTCCCTGGTTTTTTCAAAGATGATTATTTACTCACGGAATGTAATGGGTGGGGAGATCAACGAGCACCATATAACGGAGTATAATGGTCACTACATACATCTTTGGTTAAAAGATACCCTCACCGGCATGGCGGATGAAGAATTTGTAGCCATAGGTGGATCGGGAGTTAACGGGGTCTATGAATTCTTTATTCCCTATAAAAAACAAAGGGTGCCACATTACTTTACTAAAACCCGAAAACTGGAAACAGGAAGGATAGAAACGGTTGAAGATGAATGTTTGTAGGCTGAGCTCGGGACTCAGATTATAGTTGTATAAAGCGGGTTCCTGATCCTTCAAAAAAAGAATTCCAGCCTAGAAAAAATCAGCGATACTCTGCTTGATCCGCGTTCCATGAGGCTCAAAAAATTATAATTTTCAAAATCGAAAATAATCCACAATGCATCTGGAAATAAAAGTTTATAATGAAGGTCAAACAGGAGAAGACCAGGCCATCTGCGACCAACTTGCCACTATAATTAACAGGGAGCTTACCGAAGCCGAAAGCAAGATCTGGCACGGTCACCCGGTTTGGTTTTTAGAAGGCAACCCTATTGTTGGGTACAGCAAGCAAAAAGCAGGCATCAGGTTAATGTTCTGGAGTGGGGCTGATTTTGAAGAGGAAGCTCTAAATGTACGTGGAGCTAAGTTTAAAGACGCTTCTGTTTTTTATAATTCTGTAGAGGAGATACATGAAGAAGATGTGAAACGCTGGTTACAAAAGGGCTGCGAAATACAGTGGGATTATATAAACATTGTTAAGCGCAAAGGTCAGTTGGAGCGGCTGAAGTGACTGTCACCCTGAGTGTCTCGAAAGCTTTCGGGTGTATCGAAGTGTATCATGATAAAGGCTTTTTCTGTTATCAGTCTTCGATACGAT
This sequence comes from Schleiferiaceae bacterium, assembly GCA_963758205.1. GTDB lineage: Bacteria > Bacteroidota > Bacteroidia > Flavobacteriales > Schleiferiaceae > Owenweeksia. The sequence continues at coordinate 1,771,782 of CAVWUM010000002.1, read as the reverse complement.
TGCTCCTTCGTCACAATCACTCAGACTGACAGTGCGGCTTTTCACCCTGCCTATCCCGCAGGATTGCGGGGAGTGACCCGAAAGCTTTCGGATCACTTAGACTGACAGTATGCAGTTTTTTATTAATTGAACGCTCAAAGAATTATTTGAAAATTCGCAAAACTGGATTAAACTATATGAGCACTACCACCCCAGAGCATGATGAAAAAATAGCCAAAATGACCTTTGCCTCGGTTTACCCTCACTACATCACCAAAGTGGAGAAAAAGGGGCGAACCCAAGCTGAATTGCTGCAGGTAATAGAATGGCTTACCGGATTTGACGAAAAGGAGCTGCAAGAGCTTATTGATAAAAAGGTAACCTTTAAGGAGTTTTTTGCACAGGCTGATCTCAATCCCAATGCACACCTCATAAAAGGCGTGATTTGCGGCTACCGCGTGGAGGATATTGAAACCCCACTCACTCAACAGGCCCGCTACCTTGATAAGCTGGTGGATGAGCTGGCCAAAGGCAAAAAGATGGAGAAAATATTCAGGGCACCTTAATTCAGGAATACGACAATACAATTACATCACGCTGTAGCTCGTTCTGCCATTGACCCTAATGGCTTTCAGTACCTGGTTGCGGTTATTATCTTTCCTTATGCTTACATGCACCCAGGCCGGGTTTGTGTCATCGCCAAATTCATAAATCAATTGATCAAACTCCAGGGTTTGGCGCACATAGTCAAAAATTTGCTTGTTGGTAATCGTGCCTCGTCCATCCATATCAAGGTCAAGGGCCTCACCATTACAATGGCTGCTTGTGGCTGAGCCACCAATACGGGTATTCAACTCCACACATCTAAACCCTGAACTCACATAAATGGGTGTGGCAAAGTGCTCGCGAACCGGCTGAAATACTCTTTCGGCCACACGCTTTAGGTTTTCCAGCTCTTCGGCACTGGGGTTATTATCAATACCATGACGAATGGCTGTTTGGCTTTTTGTTACTTCTGCAAGACTAAGGTTATTGCTAAGCTTCATACGGGTTGGTTTTGGGAGTTATAGCTTGTAAGGTACATATAATGATGTGTTTTCCTGGTAATTGATACAACTCTACAAAGCAAAAGCTTACATCCCCTACCAATAAAGGTCTCAGACAATCAACTACTTAAATCAACCAAATGTGAATTTTACTGCGTTGTTTCCCTATCTTTAACCTAACAATTTTCAAGATCTCCTAACCAAACCCCACCCCCATGAGTATCCTGAAAAAAGGAAAAGATCTAATTGAAAACATAAAACCAATGCTCATGGATACCGAAAGCATTTCCGGGCAGAATGATGACTTGCCCAAAGATTCCTCATCTCCATCAACCAGCTCCACTTCCCTCCTGTACTTTTCGGGCTTTTTGAACGGTGCCGGCATTGGCCTGCTTCTGGGCATTTTGCTGGGGCTGGCCATATCTCCTGTAGTTAGTGCATTTATAGGTACCCTTTCGGGATTGCTGGCCGTACTGCTAGGGCTTAGCGATAAGTACCTCAGCGCGGTTAAAAGCATTAGGATTGGAGCCTTCGGCTTTTTTTGTGTGGGTGGTATTTTTTTGGGGATGCATATACGCACCAACAATGGCCTTTTGCCTGAAAGGGCCAAAATGATGAAAGACTACATGGCCGTTGGTTTTACCGAGGAAGAAGCCCGTGATTTTATTGCCTACCGGGAGTTCAGGCTTATACCTTCGGGCTGGACAGGAGTAGAAGAAACCGAAGAAGTGCCGGTAGAAGCTGACTCCACTTTAACCGCTGCCAGCGTACTACCTATAACCGGTGAATCAGATGAAAAGGCAGCTGCAAAATCTCAAACTAAAAAGGAAACGGCCACTAACACTTCAAAAAAACCACAGCGGCAGTTTGCAAATCCTGAAGAAAAGGGCTCACAGTTCGTTTCCATACTCTACTCCTCTGAGGTAAATCTATCCAAGTGCGACCGTCTTGTACTACTGGATGGTAACGTGGTACCTCTTGAAGAAATCAAACACAGCTTTCGTAAAGCGGATGGTGATGAAAAAGGCATCTGGACTAACCTTGCCAACAACATTGACCCGACTTTGCCTGAAGACGTTCAATCAAAAACTTTACTGGCCGTAAGAGACTGTTTTTGTGAAACCGGCAGCGCAGGCAAGCTCGAAATTTCGGATTGCAAAAAGGCGAAAGCCATCAAAGCAGATCAACCGCGGGAAGTTTACCTCCGCCAACTCAAAGCCGTAAATCCATTATGGAAGCTTATTGCTGAAAAAGTCAGTGATGCCATTCCGGATGAACATGAAATTTCTGCACTTCAATCCATAACCAAAAACATCTGTGATGAATAGAGTTCTATTAACCTGCATGTTACTGGCCACCTTTCTCTTAAAAGGAAACAGCCCGAACTTTGACCCCAAGGTAGCTTCAAAATCACTGGTAAAGGTGATGGTTACTTCCGGCACTAAAATGGGGGTTTGCAGTGGCTTTGTATGGAAGAATACCAATTGGGTTGTTACTAACCTGCATGCCATGAAGCCCAACGGAAAGATTGAGATTGCCTACCAGGGAGGAGCCACACGCGAAGCCGAAATACGTTCTATTTATGCCGCTGCCGACCTGGTTTTGCTTGAGCTGAAGCCAACCGAGCCAGCCCCTCCCGCTACAGTTGTGGCTTTAACCACCTTTCAGCCCAGGGTAAGTTATAATGAGGAAATTCATGCCATCGGTTACCATGGCGGATCCAGGGGAAACCAAACCCAAAAGTTGTACAAAGGTGGCGCTGACCCCGAAAACCTGCTTGGCCTGGTTCCTAAGGATGTGACCCAATCTCTGAACATACCCGAAGGCAGTTTTCCTATTTATTTTCTGATGGGTAGTTTACTGCCCGGCTTTTCGGGGAGCCCCGTGTATAACTCCAAAGGTGAGCTAATAGGCATAGGCGATGGCGGCCTGGAGCGGGGCCAGATGAATGTGAGTTGGTGCATACCCGCCAGTAACCTGAAAACCCTTGAAGAATCTGATCAAAAGGATTTGCCTCCGGGTTTTGAAAAAATAGCGCTGCACTACTCTGCAGAAGTATATTTTGATGTTGCCGATCCTGCGGAGAACCCAAAGTCAAATGGGGGCGATGGACCGCTCTACGCCTCGGCACCATCGGCCACCATTCATGATGAAACGTACAGCTACAAAGGCATGGAGTTTTACTGGATCAAAAACAGGAGCTGGAATAAGATGAAATCAACAGCCATTTACCCGACTGCTATGAACAACTTTACAAGAGAATTTGAAGACAATGGCCTCCACCTTGATACCGGTGTGCTCTTTTATGATGTGTATGAAGACATCCTGAAAGGTTTTATTGTAGCCGTGCCGGAAGAAACGCCATTAATTTATGATGAAAATTACGGCATGTTTGGCGCCAATATGGACTCCCTGCCCTTTGGTGAATATTTCACACTCAATTACAATACATTTCAAAATACCGGCAATCCTACAGAAGCACTGATAAACGAGTATCGGCAGAATATGGGAGCTTACGCAGATTCCCTAAAAAATGATGTGAACTATTCATCTACTGTAAATCTCAGTTCTACATGGAAAATTGATTACCGCCTTTTGCAGGCCAATATTCCTTACCAGGATCCGGCTACGCCCGATCAGTTTATGCTTACCCACTTATTAATCTACCTCACCGTAGTTTACAGCGAAACAGAGGCCTTTTATGCGATGGCTCAATGTGCAGTTCCGCTACATGAAGAGGAAATAGTAGATGCCCTGGTAAATGGGATAGATTGCAGAGGCGATTACGAAGCCACCGAAAACGCCTGCGACTTTTTTGAATCGCTCACCCAAGTGTGCGGAGCAGCCCACCTTACTTCTCATTCAAACCAGTATTAAGGAAAAACCAATAATCTCATAGGGATCACTGTGAAACTTTCGTGATCTTCATTTCTTACTTTTACGGCTGTTCAAACTTCTATTCCTATGGATGCCCGTTACTGGCTTTTAGATGATGTCAACCTTTTTGATGTTATGTGCCCGCACAAATTACAGGCTCATGCCGAGCAAAGCGATCACTTTAAGCATTATACAAAAGGTGAAACCATTTATTTTACCGGAGATCCCTCTACAACTATGTATCTTATTGCGGGCGGCAAAGTGCGTATATTGAATTACAGTGAAGATGGTGAGGAAGTAGTACGCGCCATATTAAGTAAAGGCGAAATGTTTGGTGAATTAGCCATACTTGGGGAGGATAAGCGCAGCGAAATTGCCGAAGCCATGGATGATGATACGGTTGTATGCCCCGTACGAAAAGATCAGATTTATGAGCTGATGAAGGATAACCAGGAGTTTACCTTTAAAATTTATAAGTGGATTGGTTTCCGTATGCGGAAGATGGAGCGCAGGATTGACAACCTGATATTTAAGGATGTTCGCGCCCGCCTCATGGACTTTTTGCGTGAATTGGCGATTGAAAAAGGAAATAAAACGGGAGATATTATTAAGGTAGAACACTTCTACACCCATAAAAATATCGCCAACCTTATTGGCACCTCCCGGCAAACGGTTACCACCACCCTGAATGAGTTGCGCGATGAGGGCCTTATTGACTTTAACAGAAAGCACATAAGTATTTTAAAACCGGCTGATTTTTAAAGGGAGGCCTTTACTTCCGGGAATATCTGCTGTGCCAGATTTTTTATCTCATCATCAAAAAGCGCTCTGAATTCAGGGTCACTTTCAAATTGCTTCCAGCGCTCCAATACGTTTAATTCGGATGCCCGGCCGTTAAATGCCATGCCATCAAAAGAACTACCATGGCCATTTATGCTCATTTTATTTCTTCCCTTATCGGTAAAATTTATCAATAGCGTTTGAGCCAGAGCCTTACGGTACTCCATACTTTTGACCCACTGGTTATAGTTTATGCTTATTCTGATTTCCTGACGGCTACCCTTACTTTCTTCTGTTTGCCATTTAAGGTATAAGCGGGCATAATCTTTCCAAAGGTTAATGGTGTGGTCACGAAAGGCTTTGTCGTTTCTGAAGCGGATTCCAAGCTCATCTTGCCAGGCGTACCAACTGGCCAGCCAATTGTACGGGTCGCGCAGTATCAATAGCGAAAACTTATTCTTAGCCTTGCCAAACTGCTCCTCATTATAGGTAAGAAAAAAGTCATTGAGCTCCCTGTCTTCATGAGATACAAGGAGGTTTACTTTTCCAAATCCCGGTTTTAACCTCTTATTTGGTGTAGCCAATGGTTGATGTTCCTGCATATTATCCAATACCACTTTACTGCCTTTAAGCTGAAGGAGTATCCAATTCATTATGGCATGATTACCGCTCCTGCGCATACCCAGCATACGGTAAAAGGTCTTGTTGCTATTGGACTTTGCCCTTTCAAACCCATAATTTTTTATCCAGCTAAGTAGTTGCCTCTTCACCAAAAAGTTGTTTAACGAAAACCGTGAAGGGCAAATTTGCTAAAAATGAGCTTAGCCGTATATAAATGGACCTAGGCTATTGCACCACTGCACTTGCTAACCTACTTTTGGCTGACCAATAAGTCAGTAAAAAATGAGTATTACAGAAAACCCCACTAAGCCCGATACCAAAAACCTGATTGTAACAACCGCCTTCAGGCTTTTCTCCCAACAGGGATACCGCGATACCAGCGTGGCACAGATTGCGCGCGAAGCCGGACTCAGCAAAGGTTTGATGTACCATTATTTCACTAGCAAAGAAGAATTACTGAAAGGTATTTTTGCCCATTACCAAAGCGAAACCGTCCATAAAATGGATTGGGACAGCAAAGCCCCTCCCCTGGAAAACCTAAAAAAACTGGTTGACCTTTCCTTTTATTACCTGCAATCACAAACCGAAATGCGTAGGTTTTCGCTTTTGCTGACTATTCAAAATGCGGTTTCTGAGGATTTAAAGGCTATGATTTCCACAGGCAAAAAACAATGGGAAGCCGCCTTTGAAGAAATTTTCCACTTTTTGGGTTACCATCAACCTCATGCTGAAGCCTTGTACTTATCGGCTTTGCTGGATGGAATTGCCATAAGACATCTGGCTACAGAAAACTACCCTTTGTCAGAAGTTAAGCAACTTATACATCGCAACTACGGCCTTCAGGCTCACTAACTTAGTTTAGGTACACATAGTAAAGGTTGGCCGTCAATTGCTACATTTGACTTAACTAAAACCTCTATTATGAAAGCATTAGTACTTTTTGGTGTTGTGGCTCTATTTGGTGCAGCATGTATTGCCCAGCCGGGTGCAGGCAATACGCTTGAGTTTACCGGTACCAGCTATACTTACACGGCAAATAACACCATGTTAAACCCCACCACGGCCATGTCGGTAGAGGCCTGGATTTACCCTACATCATTCGGTGTAAACTCATGGCTCAACACCATTGTAAGTACTGATGCATGGACAGGAGGCAATGGTGAAGAAGGTTATGTATTGCGCTGCGGAGACAATGGTAAACTATCGTTCAACATTGCTACACCTACTACCAGCTGGAAAGAAGCAGTAAGTCCTTCACTGATGACACCAAACCAGTGGTATCATGTGGTGGGTACGTTTAATGGAACTGCAATAAAATGCTATATCAATGGAGTGGAAGTAGCCAGCACCAATTATACTGGCACCATTAAGCCTTCCTTACGGGAATTGAGAATTGGCCGCATGGCAGATGCCTCACAAACCCGGGAGTTTAACGGACAGATAGACGAAGTGCGCATTTGGGGCAAGGCCCTTACCGTGAATGAAATCCGTGACAGGATGTGTAAAAAACTTACAGGCAATGAAACCGGGCTGCGGGCCTATTATCGTTTTGATGAAGGCTCTGGCACTTCTGTAGCGGATTTGAGTTCTAATAATTTTAATATGACCTTTAGCGCTACACCTCCCGTCTGGAAAGGTTCCGGAGCCCATATTGGGGATACCAGCATTGCCCTTTATACCAGCACCTGGACAGGGGCCTCACTACATCTTCGCCATCCTGATATGGATAGCATGACGGTAAGTAATGTAGCCGGTTCACCGGCAGGAATTCAGCTCTACATGGTGGATGGTGCACATCCTGATAGTGTACCTCCCGCTACAGTTTTCGGATTACTGAATGATCGCTACTGGGGCGTTTTTGTTAGCGGTGGCACCTCTCCTTCCTACAAACTGGATTATGATCACCGAGGTTTCCCCGGAGTTTTGAGCGCTAATGCACTTCGATTGCTTTATAAAACAGGAGGTGCCTGGACATTATCGCCAACGGCCCCACTTAATGGAAAAATCACACTTACCGCAAATGCCAGCAGGCAGTACGTGCTTGGTAGCCTTGCCCCGCAGGTAACCTTTAATTTGCGCTCTCCGGCAGATAGCAGCCAAATCAACCTTTCGGGTTGGGGGGCACAAACAATTACTTATGCCTGGGATAAAGTAGCCACCAAAACACCGGAAACTTATTGGTGGTATTTTGATGCCGTTACCGGAAATTTTAGTCCGCCCAAGGCAAAGCTAAAAGCTGATAAAGGCGGTGCTGATACTACTTTTACGCTGAGTTACTGGCGTATGGATAGTGTGCTCAATATATCATCATTACCTGCCGGGCAGGCCCGCTATTTTAAATGGACTGTGGAAACGGCCAACGGTATTCGTGCTGCTGAACCATTTTATGCCCGCTATACCCGCGGTGTACTTGGGTTGGATCAATGGGAAATGATCAAGGGCTTTGAGCTATTCCCAACAGTAACTAGCGCAGAGGTTATAAACTATAATTACTCCGGTCGCGACCCGATCCGCGGAAGCGTAGAAATACTGGACATGAATGGCAAATTGCTTAAAACAAGCCCTATAGCCATTAATGGCCCTGAAAAAGGAACCATTGAAATGGGCAACTTGTCAGCAGGCACTTATCTGATAAAAATCGGTAATGACGAGAAGGCCTTTATTGGAAAGGTTTTGAAGAAGTAGGTGATTTAAAACCAGAAATCCTAAAGTCGAAGCTCTAAACAAATCTCAAAACTTAAGTTACAAAACCTGAAAAGGTCACTTTGAATCTGGCATCTATGACTTTGGAATTTGTTTCGGGTTTAAGGTTTAGTGGTTCGAATTTTATCCTACTCTACCCAAACTGAAACCTCCTCCAGATCTTTTCTTTTAAGATCCGGCACTGTGGCATCCTTAGCGGGATGACCTACCGGGAGGAGCAGAAAGGGCTTTTCATTATCAGGGCGGTTCAGAATATCTGCTAAAAAATTCATCGGGCTGGGCGTATGGGTGAGGGTTACCAAACCTGCCTGATGGATAGCTGATATCAGGAAACCACAGGCGATGCCCACACTTTCCTGCACATAATAGTTTTTTGATTTCCCGTCCGGTCCGTCATTCCATGTTTTTTTAAAAACAATAATGAGCCAGGGCGCAGTTTCCAAAAATGGCTTTTGCCAGTCAGTACCAATGGGTGCCAAGTCCTCCAGCCACTCTTTGGTAGCACGATTGTCATAAAATTCCTTTTCCTCCTTTTCGGCTGCTTTGCGTATTTCACTTTTCACTGCAGGACTGGCCACCGCAACAAATGTCCACGGTTGTTTGTGTGCACCACTTGGCGCAGTTGCGGCCGTTTTAATAATATTTTCAATAACCTCTTTAGCTACAGGCTCATCGGTAAAATAGCGGCAGCTCCTGCGTTTGTCCATTTCTTTATAAAACTCTTCACTCCTTTTAAGACATTCGGCAGCACTTGTAGAATTATGGGATAAGGGGATAAAAGGGTATGACTGATTCATAAATGAAGTTTTATCAAAAGTAGAGGTTTCTGTTTCTTCACGCACTTTTCAAATTGGGCAGAAAAAAAATTCAAAATAATTATTAGCTTTGTTTTTCAAAGTACTTTTAATATTTCTATTATGACTTTACACTTTTCAAGATTCCAAATGATTTTGGCTGGCGTAATAACGCTATTACTGATTCCATTAATTGCTATGCAGTTTACAAACGAGGTAGTGTGGACTGCTTCCGATTTTATAGTAATGGGTCTCCTATTACTATCCACCGGTTTATTATTAGAACTTGTTTTACGCAGGTTTAAGAAACTTCAATCGCGGCTTCTTTTAGGTGGATTGGTGTTACTACTGTTTTTAGTGATTTGGGCCGAACTGTCAGTTGGTGTTTTTGGCTCGCCATGGGCAGGGAGTTAAAAGTTGTTTGATGCTATCACCCACATTGCCTCTGTCATCATAAACGATGAATCCTCTAAGATCCCTCCTGATTATATGATTTGGGATAAGAGCAAAAGGAGTATAGGTAAAACAACTTCTGCATGTAATTCGAATTATAGATTTTCATAGTTTCGTATTGCGTTAATTCAGTGGTTATCAATAGGCAGGAATTAACATAACAAGTAAAATCAATCACTATGAAAAAGATTATTGCCACAGGTATTGTAGTTTTAGGATTATCGGTTGGTAGCCTATCGGCCCAATCATGTTGCCAGGCCAAAGCTAATAAAGGTTGCAGCACCGCACAGGCCAGCAGCTGTGGCTCTGAGCAAAAGGCAGAAGCAAAAACCGATAAGAAAGATGGTGAAGTAAAGGTTGTTGCAACGGAAGCCAAAAAATCGGTAGCCCGCAAAACCAAAGCTGTTGCCGAAATAAAGAAGTAGTTTCTCTTCTAAAATAAAAAACAAAAAGCCCCGAATATTCGGGGCTTTGTTGTTCATAGCATACCATTTCCCGACCTTGCGCCCCTATTCATTCCATTGAAATTTTATGTCCGAATTCCCGCCCTGCCCAAAATGTAAATCTGAATTTACCTACTCCACTGGTGGCGAATTATTAATGTGCCCCGAGTGCGGCCACGAATGGAACCCGAATGAAGTAGTAGTTGACCCCAATGCCCTGGTAGTGAATGATGCCAATGGCAATCAACTTGCGGATGGCGATACCGTAGTAGTTTTGAAAAACCTTCCGGTGAAGGGTTCTCCGCAACCTATAAAAGCGGGTACTAAGGTGAAGAACATTCGTCTTACCGAGGGCGATCACAATATAGATTGTAAGATTGATGGCTTTGGCTCCATGGCCCTTAAATCGGAATTTGTGAGGAAAGCGTGATCAATCCACGCCACCAATGTCCGCAGACGATACTATCGTCACTTTTATAAAAAAACCCGCACTATAGCATAGCGCGGGCTTCTCATTTAGAGGTCGCTTGATTACTCATCAAGCACGTGTATATTCTTAGTAAATCTTAGAGCTATTTCTGTAAGTTCCTTCGCTGGTATTGGTGTGCCAGTCTAAATACTGAGTTCCACCGCTTTGTGCCCAGGCAGCCATTTTCATAAATGCCTCTACTATATCTGTTTTCTCTGTAGGGTACGCATCTCCTGAAGAGGAAATAGCCCAGGGTAAACCATCCACAGAAACATAGGTGTCACCATTATTCAAATCGGTAGCGTCCATTTTAGTACCGAAAAGTGACATATCCGCCAGGCTTGTTGGCGCAAAACCCATTTCATGAATTTCATGAGCGCGATCATTCGTTCTGAAAGAAAAGAAGTTATAGTTAAGGTCGCTAATCTGTATAGCGCTACTCTTCTTAAGCTCAATCATTACTTCTACAGTATCACAGCTACCTGTGGGTGAGCCAGCTACAGTATTAAAAAATGCACCACCTGCCCTGTTGATAATGTTATTAAAGTTATCAAAGACAGGAACTACAGCGTTGGCTTGTGCATTTTCAGTACCGTTTCCGTTAAGAGACATTACTCCCGAGGTAACATCACTACCATTTACACCAACCACATCTGACGGATTAATGCCCGAAAGCTCAACCGCCCAGCCCTGTGCCCTGCCGGCTCCGGCAGCTTTTACCACCGCTTTTACTTTAACAAAGCGCACATCGTTATCGGCATCTGTAATCACTTCCCTTTCGGCAGATACTACCATATCATTAAAGTCAAAATCGCCATAGGCAGGGAATAAATCCTCATACATCCAGTTCATCCACGGGGTGGTAGAGCTAAATGCCTTATTAGGATCGTTTGGAAAGTCATCGGTTGCATCACACTCTCCATCATTATCAGAGTCAGTACAAGCGGTGCTATTTGTAACCGAACAACCAGGACCCGGGGCATAGGTAACATTGGTAATTGTAACCGAGTGAATAGTGATTTCATTATATGGGAAAAGCCCAAAGCGATGACCACCGGTTAAATTACTTGTGCGTATAGTATGTGTGGATCTTACACCAGGTGAAGCCGGGGCAGTTGTATTAGCTCCATTCGTCCAGCTCGATCCGTTGTAGAAATTAGTCCAGAGACTTACAGCTGCGGGCGCAGTGTATTCAATTTTCAACTCAAAGGCACCTTGATGATTAACAAATGGAAAGTAAATTGCCTTACCATTTCCTTTGACACCATCTACAGATGCGCTATAAACATAATATGCAGGGTGAGAACTTGAATAACGAACGAAACACCCTGGATGATCGTTAGGAATGTTATTGCCCCAGTCTTGAATGGTGGTAGTACTTGAAAATTCATGATGAAACTGTGCATTCGCAAAATATCCTACACAGGAAAGTAGCACAGTTGCCAGTGTTCTATTTAAATATTTCATTTTAAGATTACTTTAGGTTTAGTTGACCGTTTACTATTTCAATATTTTTTTTATTGCCATCTATGCCGATTACCGTTAACTCTTTGGTGGCTGCAGGCAGCTCTAATGGCATTTCAAAACCTTTAGCAACAGAGGCTTTGTATTTTAACAATACATTTTCACTCGCATCCATTACCTTAATCAATGCCTGGGTTTGAGCAGGTGCATCTGAATTCCCGGGCAAAAGGATAGTAACAGATTTGGTAGCTGAAAAATCAAATCCTTGGGGTACTTTTAAGTCTCTGAAGGATTGCACATCGGTTGCAGGAGTATCTCCTACATTACTCACCTCTTTGGAGCAAGCTCCTAAGGCAATTGCCGCAATAGCGGCTATACATACGCCTCGTTTCATAATTTGAAGGGTTTAGTAGTTAATAATTATTGTTCGTTAGTTGATAACTTGCTTAATCGTTATTTCCAAAATTGGACTTTGTCCCGATTTAGCACAGCAATAATAATATGATGATTTGTAAAAAGGAGTGTTTAGCCTCATATTTGGGATGATCGGTAGGATTTATGTGTTAAACGACATTTTTCCTGCTTAAATAATTGGTTTACACAAGCATTGGTGTAGCGCTTTTTCTTACAAAAAAGCAATTTATCATCAGAGCTACACTTCAATAGGGTTCATCAAAAAACCCCGCCACGAAAGTACCGGAGCGGGGCATGGTATTGGTCGTTAACCCTTCTAACTAACCATTACTGCTTTATCACCTTTCAGTCGAATATGAGATGGCCACTTTTATCTTTCCTTTACCACTGTGCACTATCTAATCTGTGCTTAATTTTCACCAGGTTTAGTCCTGAGCTTTAAAAAAATGAGGCTATGGCATTCATAAGCTCGTGCTTCCCGTTACCATATGAGGAAGGTGCATTTGTATTCACTGTAATATAACTACCGCCAAAGCTCTTTGCCAAATGGTGGTTAAAAGAGGCTAGTCCGGTGCATACTGATAGTCCATGTCTCGTCAGGTTCTACTAGTAGGTTATCCATAGCAGGCTGAAACTTTATTCCTCATCAGGATTATTATAAAACCTAATAATAGCATCAAGCAGGCCGCTTTGAATTCCCTTCCACCAATAGTTGACGAAGGGTTCCTTAGCGGGGCGTTTGTAGTATATCGCCCCTTTATCGGCATCCATAGTATTGTTGGAGTTTACAAGTGCAAAGTTGCCAATACCCTCGGCTATATTGCCCAAAATGTTGAGGTCATCCTCTTGGTCTGGAGGAATAGCCACCTTAAGGTCAGTGTAAGCAATATCAAGGTCTCCGCTTACTTCATAATCATTGCCCTCCATATGTACCCGGGCACCGGTGCAGTAGCCGCTTTTGGCTTTTATACCTATGGTGGGATACAGCATTTCATTAAATACAGCAATGGAGGTTTCACTCATCGCAATATCCACTTCAAACCTATGGTTCGGGCTATCAGCAAAACATTTGGCTGTCATATTCACGGTAGCTTCTTTTTGTAAAAGTCCGTGGGCGGAAATAGTTACATCAGCCGCATTGCTATGACCTAAATTACTAACCGGGTAAACTTTTAGTGTAAGATTATCAACTTCAAGATTAGCCAACCCTTTTTCCTCGGTTCTGCCTTTATGGGCATAATCCAGTCTTGCGTTTTTCACTACAACTGAATCAACCGAAATGGGTACAGGAATCTTAGCAATCATTTCCGAGGGCAATGGTTTGCGCTCTTCGGGTCTGTCTTTCCTGATGTCTTGGTAAATTTCAAACCGGCAGGTATCAAGCGTAAGCTTATGGGCAAAAAGCCCGCGGTTAATCAAGCCAAGGTCAATTCCTGATAAAGTAGTTGTAGCCACACTTAACCTGGGCTGCGCCTTCCTAAAGGGATATTTATCCGCAAACTGCTGTGGTGAGAGGCGCGGAATCATTTCAAAATTTGCAATAATCAGTGCGCTGTCGCGCGAGTCATAATCCAGGGATTTATACTGAAGATCAAAATCCGTAACTACGTTTTTAAATATAGCGTCTTCAGAATGTAATATTGCCCGGGATAAAGCCCATCGCACACTGTCCTTTCTTGTAATACTAAGGCTATCCAGCCTCAGCGAAGTTTGCAGGCTAATAGAAAAAGCATTCCGGTCCAGTTTAAGGTCAAGTTCATCAATATTAAGCTCCCGGAGCAGTATATCCGGTTTTTGTTTGTTTTCAGAAACCTTAAACCGGCTGGTATCTTTAGCCGGTATTTCAGTTACCCGCCACTCCAGTGCACCTTCACCTATTTGTATTGATTTTACATCCCACTCTTTAGATTTCCAGGCCTTGTACCAATCCACACCCGCTACCTTGGCGTGGCTTATACGGCCATGCCACTTTACAAGTACAGTATCAAGTGGCAGGTATAAATCCAGGTAGGTATCCTTTACCTTTAGCCCGATAGGGAACAAATTGATTTGTACACTCCCAATACTTACAGAGTCATCCTGGTAGTAGGTAAGTTTTTCTTCTATGGTGGATTTTACAAAAGGGGCAGCAAAAAGAGCAAAGGCTAACCAAAGTACAAGGAAGATGCCTACTATAACTAATAAAACGCGTACAACTATTTTCAAGGGGAAAGTTTAATAGCTCAACCCTGATTTGCTTAAAAGGTTGTGGCTGGCCAATTAGTTAGCCTATGGGTTGATTTATATCCTATCCAGAAATTCGGATTTTTTACTGCGGCTAACACTTACATTATTGCCATTATCCATTACAATTACTCCCCCGCTGCCCTTGTGGTATTTGCGGATATGCCTGAGGTTTATGAGGTGTGAGTGGTGAACCCGCACGAAAGAATCAGGATCAAGCATGCTTTCCACGTCCTTGAGCGTTCGTGATACTACAATGTTTTTTTCTGACTCAAGCACCACAGTGGTGTAGTTGCTATCGGATTCACAACGAATGATGTCTTCCTGCTTAATAAACTCAAAGCCCTCCTGCGTGGGCAGGGCAATTTTACCCAGCACGCGTGGCGCCTGGCTACCGTATCGGCTCAAAAATATTCTGAAGCGTTCGCCAAAATCCTTATCATCCTTAAATTTTTTAAACTTGGCTACTGCATTTACCAATTGCTCTCGCTCAATAGGCTTTAATAAATAGTCTATAGCGCTCACTTTAAATGCCTCAATGGCAAACTCATCATAGGCGGTGGTAAATATGATATCGATATCATCCAACTCTACCTGCTTTAGCAACTCAAAGCCATTCATCTTCGGCATTTCTATATCCAGAAAAAGCAAATCGGGCTTTTCCTGCTCAATAACTTCCAGCGCCTGGATGGGATCATTCAATTCGGCCACAATCTTTATCCCTTCAACATATTTTTCCGTCAGCAGCTTAAGCGACTCTGAACAGTGTTTTTCATCATCAACAATTATTGCTCGTATCATTTTAATCTGATTTTAATAATCACTCGTGTTCCTTTTGTTTTTCCTTCGCTATCCAGCAAATCTTCCACTTCATAGCCGGTTTCGCCATGCTGTAGCTTTTCCATCAGCTTCAGCCTGTCCCGCGTTATTTGCATCCCCATAGATTTATAGGTTTGGCTCTGCTGTTCGCTCTTCAGCTTTTCGGATTCTTCGCGGCCAATACCGTTATCCTCAATAATTACTTTCAAAGTATGGCTATCATGCAAACTAATATCCACAAGCAAGTGGCCGGTTTCATCCATATGCATAAGGCCATGCCATATTGAGTTTTCAATAAACGGCTGTATAATCATAGGTTGAATACTCATAGTTTCAGCCTCAATCTCATCACTTACATTTATGGTAAATTCAAATTTCTCTTCAAAGCGCTGCCTTTCAAATTCAAGGTACAGCTTTAAAGCTTCCAACTCTTCAGAAAGCTTTACAGATGTTTGTTTACTGTGTTGCAATATCATCCGCAGCAGCTTTGAAAAGGAGGTAATATAATCAGAGGCTTTCTCCGAATCTTCTTTAAGGATATAGTACCTGATGGAATTAAGGGCATTAAAAATAAAGTGAGGATTCATCTGTAAACGCAGTGCACTCATCTCACTTTCGGTAAGCTGCTTTTCGTATTTGGTCATCAGCTTTTCCTCTTTTTCCCGCTCCAGCTCCCGGGTTTTATCCAGTATTTCAGAGGTACGCGCATTTACCTGTATAGACAGCTCCTGATTGTTGAGTTGAATAATTTCTTCATTCCTGATCAATTGGTCAATGTAGGCTTTCTGTAATTTTTCCTTTTCACGGGCCACCAAAAACATTCTACGGCCAAGACCAAGTGAAAAGCAGAGAATTTCCAGCATTATACCAATCTGCATAAAGTTGATGGGATAAATATTGCTCTCCGGCAGCCAGCTTAAACCTAAACTGTAGAGCATCGCCAATACTGTAAAGAACATAAAAAAGATAGATCCAATGACGATATAAGGCACCAGTGCAGTTTTAACCTTGCGGATTACGGCCACTATAATTCCTATGGAGATGATAACAATTATTATCCTGGAGACTACGAATAGCTGTCCCTGCACAATCTTATCAAAGGTGAGGAGCATAAATACAAGCTCACAAAGCATGTAAACCAGATAAATAACATTGATGACCCGAATGGATTTATAGAGCCTTTCTGAGTGCTTCTTTATCTCTAAAAAGGAGATTACAAAAAGGTTGTAGAAGATATAAATCAGCCACTGTACGGGCTCATTGAGCAGGTGGCGTACTATAGCACTATCGCCCAGCAGAAAGAAAAACGGCCCATCCCCGGCCACTTTTTGCAGCAGGTAATACATACCGCAAAACATATATAGGCCATAAAAAAGGTAAGTACGATCACGGTTGTTTTGAAAATAAAGCAGAAACATGTAGAACATCATAATCCACACTGCTCCCTGGTAAAAAATGGAAATGGAATAGCCCCACAATTCGTAATCCATTGCACTTGTGAGTCGCTTATAATATTGCACTTCGCTTAGCAGCCTTACATTACGCAGGTGGCTGCGCCTGGTGCTTATGTTATAGCTTTTTAACAGCAACATCCGGGTTTTGCCGGGCGCCACTGTAAAATCGAAGTAATACTTTTGATTGGGCACATCCAGCAGGCTGTGGTTTTCAAGATAGCCTGCATGTGCCAGCTTTACCTTACCCGTGCTATCCCGATCTAAAAATTCCCAATATTCATTGTAGTTGAGCTGCAAATACAGGGTTTGCTCAGCATCCAGATCATTAGTAACATAAAGCCTTATAAACAGGGCGCTGTCGCGCGATGCCGAACCCGGCTTACGCTCCCCGAAAATAAGATAGTTAAAATCCTTGCTTTGCTCATAAGCAGCGTAGCTGGCATAAGGCTCAATGGGCGCGTTGCCGCCAAATGCTGAGAGCGCCAGGGTATCATAGGATGCCTGGGCGCTATACCCCACAAGGAAAAGTAATATCGATAGAAGTTT
Organism: Schleiferiaceae bacterium; assembly: GCA_963758205.1. Taxonomy (GTDB): domain Bacteria; phylum Bacteroidota; class Bacteroidia; order Flavobacteriales; family Schleiferiaceae; genus Owenweeksia. Next base: position 1,754,697 of record CAVWUM010000002.1, on the reverse strand, counting down.
GGTCAAAAAGGCTGCGTTGTATTGGAGTAATATCTCAAATGTAAAATCCGGAAAACGTCCTCACGATTAAAAATGAGTAAATGGATAAAATTTCCATCCAATCTCCCACAAAGCTTAAAATAAGGTCTTAATCCAATTTCTCAGTTAGCTTAAGCATCACCTTTTTTGGGTTTTTGCCTTCATACAAAACCTTGTACACGGCCTTGGTTATCGGCATTTTTACATCCTTTTTGCCGGCAATAAGATGCACCAGTTTGGTGGCATAGTAACCTTCGGCCACCATGTTGAGCTCAAGCATCGCTGAACTTATGGTATAGCCCTTACCTATCATGTTGCCAAACATACGGTTACGGCTAAACTGAGAGTAGGCCGTTACAAGCAAATCACCCAGATAGGCCGAGTCGTTAATATCCCGCTTTACGGGATGTACGGCCTTCATAAACTTTTTCATTTCGCGGATAGCATTGCTCACCAGCACCGCCTGAAAGTTATCACCATAACCAAGGCCATGGCAAATACCTGCTGCCAAAGCATAAATATTCTTCAATACGGCCGCGTACTCGGTACCATATATGTCATCAGATTTGGTAGTGTTTATAAAATCGCAGGTAAGGTGCGAGGCCATGGCATCTACATGATCATTATTTAAACCGGCTATAGTGAGGTATGACAACCGCTCAAGCGCCACTTCCTCAGCATGGCAAGGGCCGGTTATTACCCCAATATTTTCCAGAGGCACATTATACTTTTCATTAAAAAACTCGCCCACAATCAGGTTTTCATCAGGTATTATCCCTTTAATAGCGCTAAAAACCACCTTACCGGAGATATCCACCGTAAGGGATTCAAGAGCATTTTTTAGAAATGCCGAAGGCACGGCAAACACCAGGTAAGTTGCCTCACTGATTATATGGTCAAGATCTGTGGATACATCAATCTTTTCGGTAGTTAACTCCACAGAGCTCAGATAGCGCGGGTTATGGTGAAACTTCTTAATGTGCGAAACACTGTCTTCATCGCGCATCCACCAGCCCACGTAGTCATTGTTTTCAGTTAAGATCTTTACAATGGCCGTAGCCCAGCTTCCTCCTCCTATTACTGCAATCTTCATAGTTTTATTTTCGATGTTCTCCGTTTTGGCCCTTTGGCTAAAACTTTACTTTACCTGTCATTTTTTGCCCATCGCGCAAATATTCCACTTCTACCTCATCGCCTTTTTTAAACTGGCTAAGGGCTTTCATGTAGCTCATCATATCCACCACCTTTACATCACCCAGTTTGGTAACCACATCACCTGTTACCAAACCGGCCTTATCAGCAGGTCTTCCCTCTGTTACGCCATCAATGTGCATCCCTTCGCCTTCATACATATAGTCGGGCATTACGCCAAGGGTAACACTAAACTTAGGCGCCATTTGTGAACTTTCGCTGGTAGAAGCAAATTCCATTTCCTGCTTTTCCATGGTGTTTAATATCAGGGTTAAAATGTATTGGATAACCATCTCTTCACCCTTGTAGTTTATCTTATCCGCATCATCACTCGGTTTGTGGTAATCCATGTGGGTGCCGGTAAAAAAGTGGAGCACCGGCATATTAAGGTAATAGAAGTTGGTATGATCAGAAGGTCCGACACCACTTGCGGATGTTTTAATCTTTATTCCCTTACATTCTATTTCATTTATTAACGACTCCCAGGCAGGCGAGGTACCTACACCATTCACTTCAATCATACCATCCTCCATGCGACCTATCATATCAAGATTTATCATGTATTTGGGCTTACCTTTAAGGTCATCTACATTTTTAGTAAAAAATGCCGATCCCAGCAGCCCAAGCTCTTCTCCTGAAAAGGCAATAAACAGGTAGTTGTATTTTTTAAACTCCTCAGTGCCTTTTACCACATTGCGGGCAATCTCAAGCATACCGGCCACGCCACTGGCGTTATCATCAGCTCCATTATGCACCTGCGGTTCGTTATCAGCAGATAATGAACTACTGCCCCCCATACCAAGGTGATCGTAGTGTGCGCCCACAATTATGGTCTGGTCGGATTCATTATTTACAAAACCAACAAGATTGTAAGCCTTTACCGTTTTAGGTTTAAGCTCAGTGACCAGCGTTAGTTGCTTTGATTTTTTGGCCTTGGCCGCCACATCATTATTGGTAATAAAAACCACGGGTATCCCTTTACTATGGATGTTTTTAAACTCTACGGGCAAATCATTGGCGGTACCTTCCAGGTTTACCAACACAACACCAATAGCCCCTTTCTCGCGCGCCAGTTCCACACGCTCGCCAAGGTCATGGTACTTTATGTATTCCGAGTGGAAGTGGATACCATCAGGGGATGAAACATCCATCACAAATATTTTTCCCTTAAGCTTTGAAGGTTTTAACCTTTTGTAATCATCATATTTTTTCTCAGGCGCCACCATGCCGTATTTCACATATACAGCTTCGCCCTCCGCCAAACCATTAGATGAATGCTGGGTAGGATAAAAATCTTCTTTAAGGTTGTAGGCTTTACCATTTACAGCCAGCCCATTCTGCTCAGTAAACTCCACAGCTACCGAAATTTCAAATTCCTGCCTGTAATCATTATCCAAATAGGGCTGCAGCTTTAAGGCCCTGTACTGTTTAGTAATGTATTGCGCAGCAAGCTCAATACCTTTTGAGCCGGGAGCGCGCCCCTGCAATTCGTCAGAAGCCAGGTAGCCAATATCCTCCCGCAACCTTGTTTTGGTGTCCTCTATTAAATCAACACAGCGTACCTGTGCCTGTAAACCAATAGAAATGAAGGCTATAGCCAACATTAAGTGCTTCTTCATAAAATAGCATTAATTGAAATTGCGCCAAAGATAGTAAGAGGGAGCTGAGTGCAGCCACCAGCGCCTTACGTGAATTAATCGGTTAAGAACTAAACGGCAATAAACTGCGGCTGCCGACTTAGCTTATTACATTTACCAAAATTTAACAGGGCATTGTCAACCTTAAAAAAACTGGCCGGGCAAACCGCCATTTACGGACTAAGCAGCATACTGGGGCGCTTCCTTACATTTTTTCTTACCCCACTGCATACTGCGGTTTTAAGCAAAGAGGATTTTGGTATCAATACCGATATCTACTCGCTTATTGCCTTTCTTATGGTGATACTCACCTTTGGTATGGAAACCACCTTTTTCCGCTTTTACCAGCAAAAGGAAAATGAAAATGATGCCCGCAAAATTTTCAGCCACACCCTTTTTCCCGTTATCAGCTTTTCGCTGGTATTCCTTTTGGTTCTGCTGCTTTTCCTTCCGGGCTTGGCCACCCTGCTGAAATATGAAGACCATCCGGAGTTTCCTATTTACATGGCCCTTATCGTAATGATGGATGCTATATCAGCCGTGCCCTTTGCCAAGCTGCGGGCTCAAAATCGCGCTATACGTTTTGTATCGGTAAGGATGTCGCAAATCGGTCTCTTTTTTGGCCTCAACTACTTCTTTTACTATTTCTGCCCTTTAATGCTGGAGCATGGCATTGCGACTGATTTTGTAAATGCCATCTATAAACCCGAATTGGGTGTAGCCTACATTTTCATATCCAATCTCGTTGCCAGCGGGTTTATGCTGCTTTTGCTTTCGCCAGAGTTTAAAAAGCTGCAATTTATTTTTGATTGGGCTATGGAAAAACGCTACCTGCTTTATGCCGCTCCCCTGGTGGTAGCAGGCCTTGCAGGTATCGCCAATGAGATGGTTGACCGTCAATTCATAAAATACCTGCTGCCCGAAGATACCTTTAGGGCCGAACTGGGAGTTTACGGTGCCAATTACAAGATTGCCACTTTTATGATGATGTTTATACAGGCTTTTCGCTTTGCAGCCGAGCCCTTCTTCTTTGCGCAGAGTAAAGAGAAAAACCAGCGTAAAACCTATGCGCAGATTCTGAAATTCTTTACAATCTTCCAGGTGCTGATTTTTGTGGGGCTGGTGGGTTTTATTGATATCGTAAAGATTTTTATTGATGAAAAGTACTGGGTAGGTCTGCCCTTGGCGCCCATACTCATCTTTGCAAACCTGTTGGTGGGCATCAACCTCAACCTCAACATTTGGTACAAACTGGAGGATAAAACCCGCTTTGGTGCCTACATTACCTTCTTTCGGATTTTTCTTTACCGTGGTGCTCAACCTGTTGCTCATCCCCCGTATGGGGATAATGGGTGCCGCGATTGCCACCTTGGTATCCTACGCCTCCATGACGTGCTATGCCTATTACCTCAACCAAAAACATTACCGTACGCCCTATGAAACCGGAAGAGTATTGCTGTACCTGGCCATAGCCGTTGGGCTGGGCTACATTTGCTTTATGCATACCCGCGAAATGTATTTGCTTAATAGCTTTATGCTTTTTGCCTTTTCGGGATTTTTAGTTTTCATGGAGAGGAAAGAACTTAGCGGCCTGGTGAGTCCCAAAATCAAATAATAAAACCACAATAGGCACATAGTGCACTTAGAAGTACTGCTGTAAAACTATATGACCTATGTGCCTATATTTTAGAAATTTAAAGCGACAATTATGTCTGAAATTTTAAAAGTTAAAATCGTAAACCGCTCCGGCCTGCCGTTGCCTGAATATAAAACGGCTGAATCAGCGGGTATGGATTTGAGTTCTGCCGAAGCAGGAGCCATTACCCTTAAGCCCTTAAAGCGCAAACTGATTAAAACCGGACTTTTTATTGAATTGCCAAAAGGATTAGAGGCACAGGTGCGTCCGCGTAGCGGCATGGCCTACAAACACGGTATTTCTGTACTAAACAGCCCCGGCACTATTGACTCTGACTACCGAGGCGAAATTGGTGTGATTGCCGTAAACCTCTCTAACGAAGAATACACCATTGAAAAAGGCGAACGCATTGCCCAGCTGGTAATTGCCCGGCACGAAAGAGCGGAATGGGTAAGTGTGGAAACCCTAGAGGAATCTGCTCGTGGTGAAGGTGGGTTTGGAAGTACTGGGAAGTAGTTTCCAGTCTGCAATCACAGTTTGCAATTGGCAAGCTGTAACACCTTCCCATAATAATTTTTAAACTCCAACTTTCACTACAGCTTTAAGATATCTCAATCTTACGGCTACGTACTTTGGGGTCATGGTCATGGCGACCGATAGAAACTTTTAAGATTCCGTCTTCAAAACGCGCCTCAATTTTATCTTCGTTAACATCATCTGGCAAACTGAGTGAGTGGCTAAAGCCTACCTGGTAAAATTCCCTGCGGCTATAGTTGCCCTTCACTTCAGATTCCTCAATGTCATCTGCCTTTATAGTCAGCACATTGTTTTCCACTGAAATATTTATGGAACTCTTCTTATAACCGGGCAGTGCCAAGTGCACTTCGTAACGGTCTCCCTTGGTAATGGTGTTGGTAGAGGGCCTGAATGTATTTTCCATCTCCCCCTCAAAAAAATTGTCTTTAAAAAAACCTGAAAAGGGGTTGTGGCGCCCCATTCTCTTTTCAAAACTTCGCTGTGGCATAACTATCTCTTTTTTAATGATTATCGCTTTAGGGATATAAAAAGAGAGGGGTAGGGATTGTTCAGAAAAATAACCTCTTAACGTGTGGGCTATATCAATAAATGTAAATAATCAGCAGTTTCTTTTAGGCCAAGGTTTCGATAGCGATCGAGCATTTCATAATGATCAAGGTCTGGATTTACTTTATGCAAGACCAGCGTATTAAAAGCCTCCAAAGCTTTGTGGGGGTTGAGATCTATAATGTCGGTTATAAAGTCATCAGCAGATTTTGCCGCAAGTCCAAAAGTGGATAAATAAGACGCAGGAAAATCTTTTAGATTGTTAGTTACAATTAGGTTAGCATTGGTTTTAATGGCTGCTGCCAAAACATGCCTGTCTTTTGGGTCTGGTAGTGAGAGCTGATTAATTAAAGATTCGTAGTTCTCTACCAAAGCATCCGGAAAAGCACGATTGGCTATACCTATTCTTTTACTAATCTCTTCATCAGAAATACCTTTATGGCGCATAACTGTCGCCCATTCGTCAAAAATGTGGATACTCCATTTTACAGTAAACAAATCGTAATGTGCAAGCCAAAAGAGCAAATCCCTAATGTGAATGGGATATATCACATTTGTATCAAGCACGCAGGTGAACCGTACGCTATGAATCATACAACCCTGATTCTTCGTCTGACTTCATCATTTCAATAAGGGCATTCTTCTGATCGGCTTTCATGGCTTTTCTGTAGGCCACCACATCCTCATATTTTATCCTGCGATGCTTACCCACCTTAGTGAAAGGTATTTTGCCACTTTCAAGCAGTTTTACCAAATGCGGCCTACTACACCCCAGCATCTCGGCCGCAGCTTGCGTTGTTATTTCTGTGGCCACAGGAACAATAGAAATTGGCTTACCCTGCCCAGTAACTTTTAAAATTTCTGCCAAAAGCTTAAGAGTATTTAGGGGGATTTTAATTCGCTCCGAAGTTTCCTCAATTTCTATTTCTGGATTTTTAGAATGAAGTTCCGCCAATGTAGCCGCTAGTGCATCATAAGATTCCATAGCCGCCTTTTGCTCCGCTTTGGTTGGTTTCCTTAAATCTTCAAATAATTTCATTCGTCTGCATTTACAATCATCTTGCAAATAAACGAAATAAACGAAATAATGTTTTATCCGCCTTAGCTAGTAAATGTGTGGAAACTTTGGAGGAGACGGGAGAGGAACCGGTGGATTTGGAAGTACTAGGAAGCAGTTTGCAAAAGGCGATGGGTCAGTTTACAATAGAGCAATTTGTCTAGTGTTCATTACAACTATAAAGGCACTTTCATATCCCTTCAAAAAAGTTGTCTTTAAAAAACCCTGAAAAGGGGTTGTGGCGCCCCCATTCTCTTTTCAAAACTTCGCTGTGGCAAAACTATCTCTTTGTTAATGATTATCGCTTTTAAATATAAAAAGAGAGGGGTGGGGATTGTTCAACTCTGAGCTGAATTCCTTAATGTCAGGTAATTTTAATTGATCCATACATCACAAAACCTCCCATCAGTTACAACGACACTATCCTGTAATTCTTCTGACCATGCTACAAAGTTGAAAGTTCCCTGAGCTATGCCATTGCCATATGAACCCACTTGTTGAAGAGATAACCTTTGAATGAAAATTTGTCCAGATAAAATAGAATCATACTTATGTGGTAGCCCTCTCGAGTCTAAAAAAGTACACCACGCCCTATTCAAGGGATATATCCTACCTTCTTCACGTGCATCAATGGCCTCAATAAATACTGCAAAAAACAGGGGTGCATTGTCAACACAATTCGTTCCGATTGCCGAAAATGTGGCACTTGCTGTATCATATCCCGCATTGCCTCCCCCGCAACCAATATTAGACCGAGGCTCCCACCTTTGCCCATTAATCACACACTCTAAAATCCGCGAATCGCAAGCGGGCGGTTCATCATCAAATTCTTCAAATAAGCAAGAACTAAATATGGCCAGTGAAAAGAACAGAACAGTAATTCTAAGATCCCCTCTTTTACTTATCATCATAGATTTTTGGAATTTATCATTTGTCTAAAATATGAAATAGGTCTCTTCACTATTTTCGAACTACTCCCCACTACTCGACTTACAATGCCCGTGTAGCACATGTATGGACAGGCTTGCCCCGCTGCCCCTTTTAGTTATTTTTGCGCACTATACTCAAAACCAGAAAATACCTGAGATGAAAATAATCGTTCCTATGGCTGGCCGTGGCAGCCGCTTACGCCCACATACACTTACCATTCCTAAACCGCTTATCCCTATTGTGGGCAAGCCCATTGTACAGCGCCTGGTAGAAGACATTGTAAAAGTAGCCGGCCAAAAGGTGGATGAAATCGCTTTTATTATTGGCGACTTTGGTAAGGAAACCGAGGAACAATTAAAAAAGATAGCCGAAAGTCTTGGTGCCAAAGGTTCTATCTATCATCAGGATGAACCCCTGGGCACGGCACACGCCATACTTTGTGCGGGCCCAAGTATTACCGGTAATGTGGTGGTGGCTTTTGCCGATACACTCTTTCGTGCCGATTTTACCCTGGATAACGACAGCGATGGTGTAATATGGACCAAGCGCGTGGAAGACCCCAGCGCATTTGGTGTGGTAAAGAAGGATGGCAATGGCTACATTACCGACTTTATAGAAAAGCCCGAAACCTTTGTTTCTGATGAGGCCATAATCGGTATCTACTACTTTAAGGATGGTGACTTTTTAAAGAAGGAACTGCAATATCTGCTGGATAACGACATTAAGGATAAGGGCGAATACCAGCTTACCAATGCTTTGGAAAATATGAAAACCAAAGGCAGCAAGTTTACAAGCGGAACGGTAAACGAGTGGATGGACTGCGGAAATAAAGATGTTACCGTAGAAACCAACGGCAAGGTTCTTGGTTTTGTAAAAGATGACGAGGAGTTGGTGAGCAGCAAGGCTACCATTGAAAATTCTGAGATAATTGAGCCCTGCTTTATTGCAGAGGGAGCAGTAATCAAAAACAGTAAAATAGGGCCTCTGGTAAGTGTAGGTAAACGTACCATTATTGAAAACAGCACTATTGACAATGCGATTATCCAGAACGATAGCCAAATTGCCAATGCCACTCTCACCAACTCAATGATTGGTAACAAAGCATTTTTTGATGGCAAATTCAAATCCGTTAGTATCGGAGATTTCAGCAGGCTTGACTAAGCGTTTAGCTTTACTCCTCAGCCTGTTTTTTCTTTCACCTCTTTTTCTGCTTTCGCAGGAAAAGGAAGACCCCCTGAGCAGCAGGCAAAGGCAAAAGTTCAATGAACTTTTTTTCATGGCTGAAAAGCAAAAAAATCTCGGAAACGAGGATGAGGCTTTGCAGCTTTATGAAGAGCTACACAAGTTGGATGAAAATAATGGTACCGTTTGCTTTGAACTGGCCCAGCTTTACGCACGTAAAAATCAGGCTACGGAGGCCATTGAGTATGGCGAATGTGCCGTAGAATCTGACCCAGATAACAAGTGGTTTAAAATCCTCCTTTCATCGGTTTACGAAAAGTTTGGCGAGTCTAAAGACCAGATCAGAATTTTAAAGGAACTGGTGGTAATGGACAGCCTTAACCTTGATTACCGCTATGAACTGGCCCAGGTATATGCGGATAACAATAAGTTTAAGGAGGCGATAGCCGAACTGAATGCACTGGAAGCCATAACCGGCATTAACGAAATGGTTACCGACCAGAAAAAAATGATTTACCTGGCGGATAACAATGTGGAAGGTGCCGTGGCCGAAATGAAAAAACTGATAAAAGCTTACCCTAAAAACCTGGATTACCAGGGCACACTGGCCCAGCTATACATGGCCAATGGGGAGCAAAAAAAGGCTATGGAATTGTACGAGGAAATGCTGAAGGTTGATCCTGAAGATCCCCGCCCCCACCTTGATCTCGCGCAATATTACCAGCAACAAAAGAATTTTGACAAATCCATTTACCACCTCAGCAAGGCTATGAAAAGCCCCGATTTGAATATCGATAAAAAGGTGGCCGTACTTATGTCTTTGTTTGATGCTTCAAAGTTTGATACCGTTTTGCGCAATGAAACCTTTGACATGCTGGAGACACTGGTGGAACAAAATCCCAATGACCCTAAAGCTTTTGCCATTTATGGCGATTTTTTGAGTCGCGACAAGCGAGATGAAGAGGCCCTTAAAATGTACAAAACGGCTGTAAAGCTTGAGGGTGGCGCGCTGTACGAAATCTGGAACCAGATTTTGTTGATTGAAGTGCAGGCCGAGATGTATGATAGCCTGGCTGTGGACGCACCCCGTGCAATTGATGTTTTCCCAAACCAGCCCCTGCCCTATTTCTTTACAGGGATAGCGCTTAGCCAGATTAACCGTGAGGAAGAGGCGGTGGACTACCTGGAATCAGGTTTGCTTTATGTGATTGGCAATCCAAGATTGAAGGAGCAGTTTTACACTCAACTGGCCGATGTGTATCATAAACTGGGGGAACATGCCAGCAGCGATTCCTACTTTGACAAGGCTCTAAGCCTCAACAACAGTAACCCAACCGTGCTAAATAATTATGCCTATTACCTTTCGGTAAGAAACAAGGATTTGGATAAAGCCCTGAAAATGTCAGAGCGAAGTAATACACTGGCACCTGGCAACCCAACGTTTTTAGATACCTGGGCGTGGATTCTTTATCAGAAGGGTGAGTATGAAGCGGCCCTGAAAAAAATAGAACAGGTAATAAACCTTGGCGGTGATAAATTTGGCGAAGTGGTAGAGCATTACGGTGATATCCTGTATAAAAATGGCCGTACGCAAGAGGCTATTGAACAATGGCAAAAGGCCAAGCAATTAGGGGACACCACAGAAACTATTGATCAAAAAATACGTGAAGGCAAAATTGTTGAATAAACTCTCTTTTTACTTCGCAATACTGCTTTTAGCAGTAGCCTGTAAATCCAGCAAAAAGCTGCCGGAAGGCTCACCTGCGCCCATAAAGCAAAAGGCGCTGGTAGAAAGGGTACTGGCTGCGGAAAACAATTTTCAATCGATCCGAATTTCGGGTAATGCCAATTATAGTAAGGGTAGCGAGTCTCAAAATTTCAGGCTTGAGGTACGCATACTTACCGATAGCCTGGTATGGGTTGATATTGCCGACCCATTATTGGGGATTAAAGTAGCTCGGGCCATAGTTTACAAGGATAGCGTGGCTTTTATAAACCGCATGCAAAAGGAATACTTTGTGGGCAATGTGGCCGACTTGCAGCAAAAACTGGAATTAAACTTTGGTTATGAACAAATTCAGGCCATACTCAGCGCAAACCTGCTTTTCGACTTAAGTAAAGATTTTGACTTGTATTACAGACCGGGTGCCTACCTGTTATCCGATTTTGACCCGGATCCTAAGTCTGATAAACCTGTAGAGGGTAATCTTTCAAAAACGCAGTTCAGGCAGGTGTTTGTAGAACCTACAACCTACAAACCGCAAATACAGGTGCAGCAGGAATTGGCCGTAGGTAAAAGCTCTACCATCACTTACAAGGACATCAAATTATGGGAAACGGGCACTGTATATCCCCAAACCCTGAATATTGAGCGCCTCGAAAATGGCGAAGAGCTTAAATTGACTTTTGATATCAAGCGCGTAGAGCAAAACGACCCTCAATTGAACTATCCATTTAATATTCCTTCGGATTATGCTAAGATGGATTAAGTCCCCCAAAACCCCGATGGGGCAGATAGCTATACATGGGGCCGCCCCCCCTTCGGGGGTTGGGGGGCTTTACTTTTTGTTGAGAATTATATTTTGTGCGCTTATATTAACCATACCACTTCTATCATCCGGGCAAACCGATGGCCGCAAGGCAAAGCTAGAAAAGCAAAAAATCCGCCTCCAGGATGAAATTGAGCTGGCCAATAAAATCCTTCAGGAAACCCAGAAAATCAGGAAATCTTCGGTAAGTAACGTGCAAACGGTGGAGCAAAAACTCCGCTTGCGCGAGAATCTTATTGCTACGCTGGATCGTGAAACTGACCTCATCACCAAAGAGATGACGGCCCTGCAAATAGAGATCGATACCCTGGAAGCACAGGTGGAACGACTGAAGGAGGACTATGCCAAAATGATACGTCAGGCGCGGAAAAGCAGCAATAGCTACAGCCGGTTGATGTTTATCCTTTCGTCAAAGGATTTTAACCAGGCCATAAGGCGTTTGGAGTACATGAAACAGTACAGCGAATTCCGCAGGCGGCAGGTAGAAGAGATAAAGAAAAAGGAAAACGACCTGAATGATAAGCTGGCTGAACTGAACCAGAAGAAAGTAAAGAAGGAAGCCGTAAAAGCACAGATGCTACAGGAGCGTGGTAAGCTGCAATCTGAAAAACAGGAGCAGGAACGCTCCATTGCTGAACTACAGCAAAAGGAAAGTGAGATTACAAAAGAACTAAAGGATAAACAGGCCAAGGCCAAACAACTGGAAGGCGAAATACAGCGCATAATTGCAGCCGAAATAAAAAAGGCTAAGGAAAAAGCCATCCGGCAGAATATTGAGGAAGAAGCCAAGCGGGTGGGCCTTGTACCGGGTAAGGATTACAATAACGGCACTTCCAACCGAAATTTGGAAAACCTTATTGAAAAGAAAAAAGAAGAGCTGCGTGCCGCTAATAAAGCGGTGGCAGCAGCCCCGGTAAAAGCCGCCACTCCTTATGGGCTTACGCCAGAAGCCAGTAAACTGGCCGCCAGCTTTGCGGCCAATAAAAGCCGCTTGCCCTGGCCCGTAGAACGGGGATTGGTGGTTTCAGGTTTTGGGCCACAGCAACACCCAGTTGCTAAGAGTGTGGTAATAAATAACAATGGTATCGACATTGCCACCGAAAGTGGAAGTAAAGCCCGTGCGGCCTTTGATGGAGAAGTGGCCAGCGTAATCCGCATACCGGGCAGCAACCTGGCCGTGCTGGTGCAGCATGGTAACTACTTTACCATTTACAACAACCTTAGCGAGGTATATGTAAAAACAGGAGATAAGGTTTCTGCTAAACAGGAACTAGGTTTGGTTTACACCGATGCTACCGAAGGTAAAACCATCCTCCACTTTGAGCTGTGGAAAGAAAGCCAGATGCTGGATCCGCAGCCTTGGTTGGCGGGGAAGTAAGGTCTAAGCTTTACTATTCAATAAAGGCATTGGTGCTATCTGGTTTATTCTCTAAAGAATAAAACTGCATCCTTCCAAAGGCAGATACATTAAAATCAAGAATGGTATCATTTAAAATAGTTGCTTTATAGAGAGAGGGTGAATAAGAACCGGGGCCATTGGCCACCCAATGCTCTACATTAAGAGTATTACCTTCTACATTGTAAATTCCCCACCATAGTGGTAAATAACCGTGTTGTTGGTTTGCTTCCTTTTCAATATAACGAGCTAAATCCTCAATACTACCTGGCATGAATTTAAAACCACTCGCAACTCCGTTCTGATAAAAAACGATAAATACAGTTTGCTCCTGCCCTTTTCTTAACTGTGTGCGATAATACACCCCATCCGTGCGGAATTGGGCAGTACCTTCCATATCTCTTGAAATCGTCATGGGCAGAGCACGGGATGGGTTACAACTATTACTTGTAAAAAGTATCAGACTAAGCAGAACCAAAGCGTTTGTCTTCATAAATTAGGTATGAAAGGTTTAGAGCACTTATATACTCATTGCTTCATTGCAATAATTTATCAAACGTAGAAAAATAAAGCTTAAAGCAATTACCAAAGCATAGCCTCCTTTACAGCTACCTGAATATTATCTCCGATAGGCTGATAAATCTTTAACCGCCCATACCATCAAAACTCTTCAGAAAGCCAGATGCTGGATCCACAGCCCTGGTTAGCGGGGAAGTAAACTCCTTAAAAGGAATAGAGCAAATGAACCTTAAAAGCGACCGATGAAAGATTGTATAGCTGCTGTGCAACAGGCAAAGGATCGTTATCTGTAAAAGATACTGATTGTGGATCCTCAACAAAACTCCTTTCTTTTTGAGCTCTTGGCCAAGCGCTTATATCTGTCTTCTGACCCGTTTGAATCAATTCCACCAGCTCTTCACTATTGGGCTTATATATACTATAAATGGCTTCAATCCCCATTATAAGTTTTAACTTTTCCGATAAGCCAAAGTCAAGCATAAGTGATGATCGAAAACCGTAAATATGGCCCCCTCTAATTTCAGATTTGGCCGCATTAAAAATTTCTCCTCCACTTTCAACTACTCCTCTCCTGGCATCAATAGCCGCTAATCCAATATTGGGCCCAACTATTAAGCTAAGTCCTGCAGTCCTGCCAAGATTAGAACGTGTGCCAATTCCCGGCATGAAAATTAGAGTTTGTGCTCTAAGCGTATTGTCTTCCACTTCTTGATTTGGGGCAAGTTGTGTTTCATAACTGAACTCAAAAGATTGAAAACCTTTGGCTTTTACGTCTACAAATAAATTTTTATTGAGACTGATTCTACCTCCGAGTTCAAGCAAATAACCACTACCCAAAGTATAACTTTTTGCTGAAGTCCTATAGACATGATTTTGTCCTCCTTCGCTAACCTGGCCAGGCAGTGCCATAGACATACCACCTCCCACATAAACACCACTTAACGGCTTTGTACGCTGGCCATAACTATTGATCACGCTACCAAAGAGCAAAAAGCCCAATATAACTCCCTGTTTCATTATTACTTATTCCTTAATCCAATTATTGTATAAATCCTTATTACACCAATACCAACTCTCTTTTTTTAACCAACTATAATTTGGGTCTGGGAGGTCATTTTCCGATACGAATTGTCCTTGAGATAGCATGTAATTTTTTGACTTATTATAGTTATTTAGATATTCAGAGGTCACTTTATCTCGATACTTTAATACAATCTGTTCAATCACTTCAGAACTCCGTATTAAAAACCAGGCCTCTGATTTGATCCAAGACATGCTACCGGGTGGACTAATGAACTGAGCCTTTATGGTATCAGACACCACAATGTATCTTCCCCAAAAGCCCTCTCCACATTCATATCTATAGATAAAAGTTCCATCATTGTAAAACCCTACTTTATACTGAGTTGATTTTTCCACCTCTTCAGGTGGGCTTCCTTCCTGCCTTGAGTATGTGAGTGTAAATAAGTAGTGGCCGTCTGTCTGTATAAGTGTGTCCAGGCCTGTCCTTTCACCGGTATAGCAATAGGTAAAGTCTTCTTTAGTTGAATTTGGTACACGCCAAATACCGCAGGAGGTCAATAAAAAGACAAGGGAAATGATGGTTAGCGTGAATTTTTGGTTAGTCATTGATTCGTTAAAAAGTGGAAACGAATGTATTCTATTTCCCTTTAAAGTAGGAGCTTTCTGCTTTGCCAAAAAACTGCTCAATCGCAATAATCTGTGGCTATTCATCCTAACCCAAAATCCCTAAATTTGCAGCCGAATTAAAAAATGCTTTTTATGAATCTTGCATCTGTAATGCTTGGTGTGATTGGATGGCCACAAATACTTCTTATTGTGGTGGTTGTGCTACTATTGTTTGGTGGCCGCAAAATACCTGAGCTAATGCGTGGACTGGGTGGTGGAGTAAAGGAATTTAAGAATGCAGTAAAGGAAGACGACAAAGAGCCTTCTTCTGACAAAAAGTAAGACCCTCCCAAAAACCATCCCCCATTAATGGAGTTTAAAAACCTTGCTGAAATACAGGCTAAGCTGGCCGATGGCTCTCTTAGCTGTACGCAACTGGTAGAACAGTACCTCACCCGCATTGACGAAAATGAAGACCTCAACGCTTTTGTTGAGGTTTTTGCACATGATGCCCGTAGCCGGGCTACCGTAATTGATCTTAAGCTACAGCGTGGCACAGCCGGCAAACTGGCGGGTATGGTTATCGGTATTAAGGATAACATGTGCTACCGTGGGCATGAGGTTACCGCTTCTTCTAAAATACTAGAAGGTTTTAACTCACTGTTTGATGCCACGGCCATTGAGCGCCTGCTGGACGAAGATGCCATAATTATCGGTCGCCTGAGCTGTGATGAATTTGCGATGGGTTCTTCTAACGAATTTTCGGTGTATGGCCCGGTAAAAAACCCACACGATAAAACCAAAGTGCCGGGTGGTTCATCCGGTGCTAGCGCGGTAGCGGTTGCCGCCAACCTTTGCCAGGCCGCATTGGGTAGTGATACCGGTGGAAGTATCCGTCAGCCGGCCAGTTTTTGTGGTGTAGTTGGTTTTAAACCCACTTATGGCCGCATATCGCGCCATGGGCTTATTGCCTATGCTTCCAGCTTTGATCAGATTGGACCCTTTACCAAGAGTATAGAGGATGCGGCCCTTTTATACGAAGTGATGGCCGGTGTGGATGAATACGACAGTACCCTCTCCCGTAAGGAAGTAGAGCCTGTAGAGCTTGGCGCAAATAGTGATGGCAAAAAGATGAAAATCGGGTACATCAAAGAATGTTTGGTAAACGATAAGCTCGACCCGGAAATCCGCGACAGTGTATTAAACCTTATCGATAAACTTAAGGATGAAGGCCATACCGTAGAGCCTGTAAGTTCGCCTTACCTGGATTATATGGTGCCTACGTATTATGTGCTTACCACGGCCGAGGCTTCGTCTAACCTGGCGCGCTATGACGGTATCCATTTCGGTTACCGCAGTGAAAATGCGCATGATCTGGAATCTACCTACAAACTTTCACGTACCGAAGGTTTTGGTACAGAGGTAAAACGCAGAATATTGCTGGGCACTTTTGTATTGAGCAGCGGTTATTATGATGCCTATTACGGCAAGGCACAAAAAGCCCGGAGGCTAATCAAAAATCAGGCGGAGGAGGTTTTTAAGAGTTACGATCTGATATTATCGCCCACCACACCGGGTACTGCATTTGAGATTGGCCGCGAAAAGAGTGACCCCACCGTAATGTACCTGGAGGATATCTTTACCGTACAGGCCAATATCTGCGGAATGCCGGCCATATCATTACCCATGGGTAAGCATAGCAACGGGCTCCCGTTTGGTATCCAATTAATGGCTCCTTCTTTTGATGAGAAGGGCTTACTTCAGTTTTCGCACCGCTTAATGAACAACTAAGGGTTGAAAAAGTAGGATACGCCTGCAAGTTTGGGCGTCTATTATTTTCAAACTTTGAATTTTGCTGTAGAAAAATTACTAATTCCAAAGACTATAAGGCAATAAACCTGCGTTTTTTGGAATGATAAATGCTATAGCGTCCGGCACTTTTTGCGTAAGCTTAATCACGCATACAGCTGTAAACCAACGTATTGTTTATTATTTTTGATTTCACTGAAACTCTAAAAAATACTCACTTTGACTACTCTTAAGAATCTTTTTCTGTTGATCCCCTTTTTGGGATGTGCTTATGCCAGCGCGGGAAGTTATCAGACAGAACCCGAAACAGATACCACCAAAAAGGTGAAGGCGCTAGACCTTACGGCAATCTCACTTAGCGATGATCCCTTTGTAATGAAGCTGGACAGCATGCTGAATTTCAGCTTTTTTATAAGCGATTCATCCATTGCTTCTACAGAAGAGTTTACCGTAGATGAAAATGATACAGCATTTCTACCTCCTACTTTTGATGATGAGATTTACCGCGAGCGCATTGCCAAATTGAATAATGAAACCCCTTTTCATCTGGACTATAACCCCGAAGTGAAGCGCTATATTGATGTATATGCGCTAAAGCGCAGGGAGCAGGTAAGCCGAATGCTGGGCCTGTCAGAGTATTACTTCCCTATGTTTGAAGAAGCTCTGGACCGCTGGGGGCTTCCTTTGGAGTTGAAGTATTTGGCCATAGTAGAATCTGCACTAAATCCAATGGCGCGCAGCCGCGTAGGAGCTACGGGCCTATGGCAGTTTATGTACGCCACTGGTAAATTACAGGGGCTTACGGTTACTTCATACATTGATGAACGCAGCGATCCATTAAAATCAACGGAGGCCGCATGTAAGTACCTTAATACCTTGTATAACATTTTTGGCGACTGGAACCTTGCCCTGGCCGCTTACAACTCCGGGCCGGGTAACGTAAATAAAGCCATCAGGCGCTCAGGCGGCAAAAGAGATTACTGGGAAATTCGCCCTTACCTGCCCAGGGAAACGGCCGGATATGTTCCCGCCTTTATTGCGGTAAATTATATTATGAATTATGCACCTGAGCACTTCATTTATCCCAAAGGTGTAAAGCCCTCCTACTTCGCCACAGATACCATTTCTATAAAAGAGCAAATAAGCTTTGAGCAGATTTCGGCCTTAATGGATATCTCTCAGGATGAGTTGGAATTTTTAAATCCCGCTTTCCGCTACAAGGTTATCCCTAAAAATGATAAAGAGCCTTACCAGCTGATTTTGCCATCCCAAAAAATGGGAATGTTTATCGCTAATGAGGATTCTATTTACTCATTGGCTAAAAGGGACTTTGCCCAAAAAACACCTGAAATACCTGCCCAGGAAGTGGTAATGGATCAGAAGATTTACCACAAGGTACGCAGAGGGGAAGTGCTGGGAACGATAGCGGAGAGGTATGGCGTTTCAGTAAGCAGCATCCGCAGATGGAATGGCCTCCGTGGCAATACCATCAGGGTTGGACAAAACCTGGCCATTTATCCCAGAAAAAGCGGAACGGTTACAGCATCATCCAGCACCAAAACAGACACCAAGGGGGAATATAAAATGCACAGTGTGCGAAGCGGGGAAACCTTTTACAGCATCGCTAAAAAGTATCCCGGTATAAGTGCGCAAAACATTATGGACTGGAACAACATTAGAAACGCACGTAGCCTTAAACCCGGTATGCGCCTAAAAATATATCCCAACAGCTGATGCTCAAAAAGCTTTTTTTACTCGTACTAACCTCGTTTACTTTCGCCTCCTGTAATGAAACAGGCCCCGGCACAACTACCACAACAGATAAAAACCTGTTACCCAACAGTAATGGCGGGCGGCTGGATATTATTGTAGTTGCAGAGGAATCCCTTTGGCAGGATAGCCCCGGTGAAGTTTTCAGAAGATACTTTAACGAGCCACAGGCCGGCTTACCGCAGGGCGAACCTATTTTTAATATAAGGCAGGTTACGCCTGAGCAGTTTGGTAACCTTCTTCAACGCTCGCGCAATGTGGTGGTTATAGAAAAAGGCGATGCTGGATTTGTATGGGAGCAAAATAAATATGCACAACCACAACAGTTTGTGACCTTTTCGGCTGCAGATAAAGATGCACTGGTAAAATTGATTGAAGAGAATGAGGCCAGGGCGGTTACCACTATACATGATAGCGAAATGCGCTATTTGCAAAAAAGAGTTACGGCCAAGGCTCAACCTGTAGCCTCTACCTTAAAAGAGCATAATATTACTTTACAGATTCCACCGGCTTTTGAAAAATCAGTGGAGCAGGACGACCTTTTGGTGTATTGGAACAAAACCCTGAAAACACAACAGGGCATCATCATACACTTTGAACCGATTAATGACAACGAAACTGCATTGGGAGCCCGCATTATTCCCTTGCGGGATAGCCTTACCAAATTGCATGTGCCTGGTGATAATGAAGGCAGTTACATGCGGGTTGAAGATATCGTTCCCCCTACATTCAACCCCATGGAAATTGATGGCCGCTACACCATTGAAACCCGCGGCCTGTGGCGAACAGAAGGTGATTTTATGGGCGGGGCTTTTATCAGTTATACTATTTACGATGATTTAAATAATCAGAAGATTACCCTTGATGGCTTTTTGTATGCTCCTGAAGTTGACAAGCGCAATTTTGTATTGGAAATTGAAGCGGTGCTAAGGAGTATTGAGTTTACGAATTAGTTCAGCTCAAAAGAGTCTTCACCACATCCAGAAGATCTGAGTTTACCAAAATCCTTAATGTGCAGGCGGTAGTAATCAATAACAGCCGTTAATAGTCTTTCACGCATCTCTCTGCTCAGCTTCAACTCATTCAGTTTATGTACGGTAAGTTGCTGTAGCTTTTTCCAGTAAGGGGTAACCAAAGGGTCAATATAATTGAAGTGTGGCGGTTCAAAAGGTGTATAAACGCCATTCAGCAAATCAAAGTATTGTGATTCCGTTGCGGCCTCTTCCGGCTTAAAGCCGAGATGCCCCGTAAGCTGCAGCAAAAACGCCAGGTGGAAATTACCTATACCTGTTTTCAGTTCATCAAGTACCAAAAGGGAGTTTGAGATAAAATCAAACATATTTGGGTCGGGTTCCTCCTCGTGTAACACATGGCTAAGTACTTCGGCCAAAAACATGGCCAGACTGCTTTTTACCGGATCAAAAAATAAATGATTGTAAGGCTGGTAAACCGATGCCTCTTTAATTCTTTTGAGGCTACCGCTTTTGCTCTTTTCATAAAAAACAAAAGTAAGCTGGCTTAAAGGCTGCACGTGGGCTGGCTTAAGTACCCCTTTTTTATTTTGAAGTCCACCGGCAATAAAACTCTTTAAGCCCGCCTCACGGGTAAAGGTTTTTAAAATAATACTGCTATCCCCATACTTCACCGAGCCAAGCACAATAGCAGGTGACTTTATGAGCATGGTTTATTTTACAATAAGGATTTTGGCAACGGCAGTGGCGCTTCCCAAATCATTGGTAATGTAGGCCAGGTAAACGCCTGAAGTAACAGGTTCTCCGCTGAAGTTTCTTCCACTCCATATAGCCTGGCCACCTTCAGCCACGGTTTCAAAAACTATGTTACCCTCTATATCGGTAATTTTTACCTGAGCATTGGTAACCAGCCCCCTGATTAATATAGGTCCTGTGTAATCAGGCGTTACAGGGTTGGGATAGGCAAACACATCAGAGTGGTTATCCACACCGCGGGTAGCCCCTCCCTGAAAAGAAACTATGCCCTGATCGGTTGCGAAATAAACCATTCCTGTTATCTGGTCTATTTCAATATCCAAAACGTTATCACTTGGCAGCGGACTATTGCGTGTATTAAAATTATAAATCTGGGTTTTACCGTTCTCAGAGGTGTAAAACACTCCGCTATTGGCGGTGGCAAACCACTTTTTATTACTGCCATCCACCTCTATATCATTTATCTGCTCCGAGCCCAATACACGTTCTCCATTGCCATCTCCATCTTCATCAATCACTATTATCTGGGCGTCAAAGTTGCGCTCGGCATCAAAAATATTTTGCGGGCTATACAGTACCGCCAGGCCTTCATCGGTGCCAATCCATATTTCACCATCCATATCTTCTGCAAAAGCAAGCACCCGCTCGGTAGGCAGGTTTCCGGTACCTTCTGACTGGCCCAGGCGAGTTGGTGTGAGCCTCTCATCATCAACCTTTACCACCACAACACCATTACCTTTAGTTTGCATCCAAACCTGATTTTGGCTGGTGTACATAATATTTTTAATCTCGGTGCTACTATTGGCCACTGATCCCAGTGAAAAGCTTTCCACGCTACCATCTACCCTTAGCACTCCAAGCGGATTATCAGTTGTACTATTGGTAAACCATATATTGCCTTCTTCATCCATACTCATACCACCAATACGGTGCTCGCTGGTACCGCTTATAAATGGGAAGGCTCCGTTGGTAGTGGCTGAATTTATCAGGCCAACGTATTGATTATCTCTAAATTCAAGAATTCCGTTGCCGTAGGATGAAGCGTAAAAGTGAGTAGGATCATTCGGGTCGGTTACAAAATCAACTATATCCTTATAATTATTAAACTCCGAGTTGGGATGATTAGTCCATTGGTAATCTTCCAGCTCATAAAACCCATCGTTATTAAAAATAGGAGCATACACTTCACTAATACCACCGGGTGCTACAAAAAGACGGTTATCGTCATGATACATTTTGTAAACACTTTTGGAGATGGGGCTATTAGGTGTAATGTTTTCCTGGTATGAGTTTATACCATCATACCTTATGGATACAAAAAGGCCATCGTTGCTGGCTATCCAATAAAAATTAAGATTAAGCCCAACCGAAGCAGCTTTTAAGAAAAGTCCATCCACCGTTTTCTGTGAAATGTTTTCGGCCACCAATGTGGCGGTTTGCACATTTAGTTCGTTATTAAAACTGGTATTGTACGTGCGTGCACTTGAGCCATTAGCTACTGATAGCTGCCCCCCGCTTGAGCGTATGTCTATATTAGTGGCCGGCCCTTCTATTGACGGAATATGGTTCCATTTGCCTCCCTGACGAACAAACATAGAATCGAGAATAGGAGCCGGTTGTGATGTATTCACAATCATCTGTCCGTTAAAATTCTCAACATGGGTAACCTTTTTGGTAAACCTGCGGTCGAGTTTCCAGTTTCTGAAAAAGATAAGTGCGGTATTTACATTGGCCACCATAAGGCCATTTGCGGTGGCGGCATATATGCTATCGTTAGCAAAGGCCACATCATCAACACCTAAAATGGCGCCTTCCTCGCCTATTATAAAGGTTTCATCAACTGTCTCTCCGGGTATATCATAAGTTACAATTCCAAACTCTGTGCATATGTAAGCTAAATCACCTTCAATAGTTATGTGGTTAATGCGCTTCAGGCCGGTATAATTTCCGGCCAGCCTGATGTCGGGTACATTTTTTACGGTTGTGCCGATAACCAGGTCTACATTACCGTTTTCGTACCCGATTATTAGTGTACGGTGCTTATCTGACCAGGCGATGCAGGTTAATCCAACATCATTCAGCCCATTTATTTTTGAGAGGCGCTCAATGCTCTTATCTTCATTATCATAAATAAAAAGGCCCTGCTCTGTTGCTCCGTAAATAATATCTCCCACGGCCTGCACATCCACCATATTGCTGTAGGGCAGATGATCAAGCCACACACCAATATCAGTAGAGGTTTGGGCATAAGTAGAAATAGAAAAAATGGCGGCAATAACTGCGTAAAGGGATTTCCTCATAACGGGGGTAAAACTTGCTTTGGCAAAAGAAACGCTAAAGCTATTCAAAAATGATATGAAAGGCCGATATTCTTCGTTGTTGGATATTAATATCTTTGCTGGGAGTAAAAGGAGTGGCCTTAAAAGCTGGCCGATTATAATGATAAATGTTCGCGGAACTACTAAGGGCTCTGAATGTAAGAGCTTTACAAATCCGGGCAAATCTATAAAGTCGGTTAAATAGATTTTTAAGTAAACCCCTTCAATTTTTTTGAAATACATGATTTATAATGGGATGCACTAATTGTAGTAGTAACGGGCTCCCAAAAGGATGTAAGAACAACGGTGCATGTGGTACCAGTGGTTGCGATAAATTAACTGTTTTTGACTGGCTCTCTAATATGGAGCAGCCCTCTGATAAAGGACCTGGTTTTATTGAAGTACGCTTTAAAAACGGGCGTAAGGAATTTTATAAAAACCATGAGGGCCTTTCGCTACACATGGGTGATGTAATAGCGGTAGAGGGTAGCCCCGGTCATGATATAGGCACAGTTTCCCTTACGGGAGAGCTTGTTCGCCTACAGATGAAGCAAAAAGGGGTAGATCCCAACGGTAACGATTTTAAAAAACTTTACCGCAAAGCCACACAGCGCGATCTTGACATCTGGCAGAAAGCCCGCGAAAAAGAGAAGGAAACCATGATACGCAGCCGCGGAATAGCGGCAAGCCTCAACCTGGCTATGAAAATAAGCGATGTGGAATACCAGGGTGATGGCAATAAAGCTACTTTTTACTATACGGCCGAGGAGCGTGTGGACTTCAGGGAGCTGATTCGCCACCTGGCCTCAGAGTTTAAAATACGTGTTGAGATGCGCCAGATTGGTGCACGCCAGGAAGCTGGCCGACTTGGCGGTATAGGCTCATGCGGTCGGGAGCTTTGCTGCTCGAGCTGGCTTACAGATTTCCGATCGGTAAATACCTCAGCCGCACGCTACCAGCAGCTGGCACTAAATCCGCAAAAGCTGGCCGGCCAATGTGGAAAACTAAAGTGTTGCCTAAACTATGAGTTGGATACTTATATAGAGGCTCTCAAGGAATTTCCTGATACATCTATTTACCTCAAAACCAAGAAGGGCGAAGCCTCTTTCCAAAAGATGGACATCTTTAAAGGTATGCTTTGGTACGCCTATAAAGAGAGCCACTCGGAGTGGGTAGCGCTTGAAGTGGATAAGGTAAACAGCATAATTGCACAAAATAAAAAAGGCGAAATGCCCCAGGCCCTTGAAGATTTTGTGGCCGAAGTGGAAAAGCAACCGAGCTTTGAAAGTGTAATAGAGCAGGAAAGCATAACGCGCTTTGACAACAAAGGCAAACCGCGTAAAAAGAAACGCAAAAAGCCCAAAGGGCAGCAGGGTGTCGGGCATCAGGGCGGTAATCAAAATAACCCTAAGGCAAATGCCGGAGGGCAAAAACCAGGCGGTAACCGTAGGAGAAACCGCCCGGCCAACAAATCGCGAAACAAGCAGGGCGGTAACAACAGAAAGCCAAATCCGGGAAATGGGAATAGTCCGAAATAGCCTTATTATTTTAACCCTGTGCGCCATAGCAGTTGGCTGCGAACCTACTCCCGTTTATGAGGAGTATGTTTCCGTTGCTGGTAATTCATGGTCGGCCGATAGCACTGTATCATTTGAAGTGGATATTGAAGATACCAGCGGGGTGTACCAGGCCATTTGGCACCTCAGGAATAATGACGACTATGAATGGAGCAACATTTACCTGTTTAGAAATGTGCGCTCCGACCGTGGAATTGAGTTTGCCGATACCGCTCAGTTTATATTGGCAGATAATTACGGCAAATGGCTGGGTAAAGGAGTTGGCGAACTAAAAACAAACAGCTGGCCGTTCAAAAATGGCTACCTCCGCTTTAAGCATAGTGGTAAATATATTTTTACTTTACAGCAGGCTATGCGCACTGATGAGCTTAAAGGTGTGGAAGATGTAGGGCTGGGCATTTACAAACTTGAACCAAAAGAAAATGGCAAATAAATCGCCTAAAGACGATTTCAGTAAATACGTAAAGTGGTTTTGGATATTGGTGCTTGGTGGCATACTAAGCCTTTTTTTGGCGGTGGGCCTGGCGGCTGTAGGAGCGTTTGGTAAACTACCCACCTTTGAGGAAATTGAAAACCCCAAGAGTAACCTGGCCAGCCAGATTATTACTTCGGATGGTAAGTTGATGGCTAAGTTTTACCTGGAAAACCGCACCCACTCTGATTACGAGGAATTATCTCCTCACCTAATAAACGCCTTGGTTGCCACTGAGGATGAACGCTTTTACCAGCATAGCGGTATTGACTTTGAAGCTACCGCACGGGCCATTATAAAATTGGGAAGAGATGGTGGTGGTAGTACCATTACCCAACAATTGGCTAAGCAACTATTCCATAAAACGCCTGAAACTACTTTTGAACGAATAGTTCAAAAGATTAAGGAATATGTAATTTCTGCCAAACTGGAGAGGCAATACACTAAAGAGGAAATTATTGCCATGTATTTTAACCAGTTCGACTTTTTGTACCAGGCAGTAGGCATTAACTCCGCAGCGCGTATTTATTTTAACACTTCTCCAGATAGCCTTACTATTGAGCAATCAGCCATATTAGTGGGGATGGCTAAGAATCCATCTTACTATAACCCAAAGCGCGACACCACCCGCATGAAAAACCGCAGAAATGTGGTGTACGCCCAGATGTTGCGAAATGACATGATAACTCCTGACCAAAGGGATACCTTACGGGAGCGGCCACTAACTCTCAACTTTACACGAGAAGGACACCTGGAAGGAATGGCGCCATATTTCCGTGAATATCTGAGAGCCTTTATGAAAGATTGGGTGAAGGAAAACAAAAAGCCGGATGGAAGTGATTACAACATCTATACGGATGGATTGAAAATTTACACCACAATTGATTACCGCATGCAAACCTATGCCGAGGAAGCAGTAGCTGAGCACTTCTCCAATTTGCAGCGGGTATTCTTCCTAAAGGAAAAAGGTCGTAAAACTGCTCCGTTTCACAATGTAAACGATGAGCAGATAGAATCAATAATGAATCAGGCGATGCGCAGAAGTCAGCGTTATAAAGCCATGAAAAGGGCTGGTATTGGCCAGGATTCTATTGAAAGAACCTTTAACACTCCTGTGCCCATGACTGTATTTTCATGGGGTGGCGATATTGATACGGTTATGACCCCCATGGACTCCATTCGTTATTACAAATATTTTTACCAAACGGGTTTGATTTCAGTAGAGCCCCAAACAGGCTTCGTAAAGGCATTTGTGGGTGGCATTAATTACAAGCACTTTAAGTACGACCATGTAATACAGGGAAGAAGGCAGGTAGGCTCTACATTTAAGCCTTTTGTATATGCTACAGCCATTAAGCAAAAGCACTACTCCCCTTGCTTTGAAGTACCCAACGTAATGACTTGTATTGAGAAGGGTAAGTTTGGCCTTTTAAAAGACTGGTGCCCCTCCAACTCGGATAATGAGTATGGAAACATCTACACTTTAAAAGGTGCACTAGCAAATAGCATAAATACGGTTACCACTTATCTAATGAAGCAAGTTGGCCCCGACCCTGTAGTGCGTTTGGCCCAGGCCATGGGCGTAAAAAGTGAAATACCCAGGCAGCCTTCTATCGCCTTAGGAACTGTAGACCTATCAGTATATGAAATGGCCGGAGCCTATACCACCTTTGCTAATAAAGGGGTTTATACTCAGCCTATAATGGTTACCCGTATTGAAGATAAAAATGGCGTAGTGCTGCAGGAGTTTACGCCCGTAACCAACGAGGTAATGAGTGAGGAAGATGCCTATATCATACTTGATCTTCTTAAGGGGGTTTCTCAGGGAGGAACAGGAGCCCGATTAAGAAGTAAGGGAGGTAGTTATGTAAATGATGTTGTAACAGGCTTTCCCTGGGGTTTTGAAAACCCTATTGCCGGAAAAACCGGAACCACACAAAATAATTCGGATGGCTGGTTTATGGGTGTAGTGCCAAACCTTATAACCGCTGTATGGGGTGGATGTGAGGATCGCGCAGCGCATTTTGGAAGCGTATATTATGGTCAGGGCGCTACAGTGTCGCTTCCTGCCTGGGCACTATTTATGGAAAAGTGCTATGCTGATAAAAAACTCAACGTAAGTAAGGCCGATTTTGAAAGACCTCTTGAAAAAGTTTCGGTTGAGCTGAACTGTAAAGCCTATGAGGAAGAAAGTCCTGATGGGTTTAATGAAGAACCGGAAAGCACAGTGCCGGACGAGTTTTTACAATAAAAAAATTACCATGATCAACAAAGTAGTAGAAGGAGCAGAAATAGCCATAAAAGGCATAGAGGATAACATGACCCTTATGCTGGGTGGATTTGGTTTATCCGGTATTCCTGAAAATTCTATTGCCGCGCTGCGAAAATGTGGAGCTACAAACCTGACCTGCATTAGTAATAATGCCGGTGTAGATGACTTTGGTCTTGGCCTGCTTTTGCAAACCCGCCAAATCAAAAAAATGATTTCATCCTACGTTGGTGAAAATGATCTTTTTGAAAAGCTGATGCTGAGCGGTGAGCTCGAAGTTGATCTTATCCCACAAGGCACGCTGGCCGAAAGATGCCGCGCGGCCGGTGCCGGTATTCCCGCTTTTTTTACGCCTGCCGGATATGGTACAGAGGTGGCTTTGGGTAAAGAGGTACGCTGGTTTAATGGTAAGCCCCACATATTAGAGCATGCCTTTGAAGCTGACTTTGCCTTTGTAAAAGCCTGGAAAGGTGATGAAGCCGGCAACCTGATTTTTAAAGGCACCTCCAGAAACTTTAACCCTCTGATGGCTATGGCCGGTAAAATTACGGTGGCCGAAGTGGAGGAACTTGTGCCTGCCGGGCAACTGGATCCCAATAAAATACACACCCCCGGCATATTTGTACAGCGCATTTACCAGGGTAAAAACTACGAGAAAAGAATTGAGCAGCGCACCGTGCGCCAAAGGGCAGTTTAATACCATCTCCAATTGAGTTTTTATTCTCAAAAAACGGAAAAGTGGCTGTTTACCTGCCTGGCAGCTTTGGTGTTTATTTATGTGGCTATACGTAGCGTTACAGTACCACTGGCCAATGATGAAGCTGCAACCTTTTTCAACTTTGTACACACGGCCAATTTTTTACCCTTTGTAAATGACTATTGGACCGCCAACAACCATTACCTCAACTCGGCTCTTACCTGGGTTAGTTACGAGGTGTTTGGTTTGCATGAGTGGGCTTTAAGGCTACCCAATCTTTTAAGTCTCTTATTGTATCTGTACTTTTTGTTTCAACTGGGCAAAAGGCTTACATCCACCTGGCTAAAGTGGCTGTTCTGGCTCCCGTTGCTGTTCTCTCATTATCTGATGGAGTTTTACGGCTATAGCCGAGGGTATGGCCTTTCCATCACTTTTTTGCTGGGCAGTATTCATTTTTTGTTGCTTTCGCAGGAGGTGCAAACAGCGCGCTACAAAAATTTGCTGTTAAGCCTATTGATGATATCATTGGGTGTGTTTTCAAACCTCAACCTGTTAGTGAGCTACCTGATCTGGGTAGCACTCGCGCAATTACCCCAACTTAAAAATCCCAACCGTAAAAAATGGCTGTTTTTTAATGCGTTAGCGATTATTCCATTGAGTACAGCTATTAAAATAGCGTTCATCTTAATGTCAAAAAAAGAGCTGTACATCGGTCAGAACTCCCTACTTAAAACCATTCATACCCTAAATGTGCGTTTCGCAGATGTTTTCAGTGATTACGGGCTGTATATGTTGGTAGCGTTTTTAAGTCTTCTGCTTGTGGCCGCTTGCTACCTGGCGGTGCGCAGCTTAAAAAGCAAGTTTAGTCTGAATGGTGAAATCATCTTCTTAACTTTTTTTTGGCTGAACCTTCTGGCGGCTGTTCTTATGAACCGGCTATTAGAGGTACTTTTTCCTCTTGAAAGAACGGCTATGCATTGGATGCCCTTAATGGTGGGTTTTGTTGCGTTTACACTGGATGGTCTTGAAGGGAAGTTAAAAACAGCAATGGCAACAGCCGGCACATTAATACTTGTGGTACCAATAGTGCAAAGTATTGGCATGGTAAACCTGCATGTTTCGTCAGATCCATATTGGGCGTTGGAGCAAGTGCCACCTGAGTTTTACCTCACCGTAAAAAACCAACAGGCCGAAGATGACTTTCCCCCCAGTGTTTCCAGCAGTACAAGTCTTAATACGTATACATGGGCTTTTAATAACCTTAAGTATCAAGGTGGGATGGGCTCCTGTATAGATTTCTATTATAAAGAGCCGCAGTATGTGGCAGACTACCTCATATTAAACCAAAAAGAGTTTACAAGCTTTACCAGGCTGTATGACACGTTGCTTTACGATCCCCATTCAGATATGACTTTACTGGAGCGGAGGGTGAAACTCAAAAAGGTTTTGGTAGGGAGCAACACCACTGATACGCCCGGTGAGGTAAATGACCAATGGAAGTTACTTGGTGAGTGGGGCTCAATAGACAGCCTTGCCAATAAAGCTGTACGACTTGATTATACTCTGCAGCTTCAATCACCTCTGTACACTTTACCTAGCCTCGTAACGCTCGAAATGCGTGACAGTGCCCAAAGCATAGTGTATTATAATCAGTTCAGCCTTGATTTGCTAAAAGAAGATTTCAGAACTGACCAATCTATTAAATCGAGCCTCATCCTGGATAGTGTGCCTCCTTCCACCTCATCAATAAGAACTTTTTTATGGAATATTGATTCCGGGCTATTTTCATTAGGCTCCTCCAAAGTAGAATTATACATGCTTAAAGAAGTGAGTCCATAATGAAAAGCAAGGCTGAGAAAGTGGCGTTTATAGTTTTTACAAGCATCATTTTTGTCTATCTGTTTGCTCGTGCTATGCTTTCAGGAACACTGAATGATGAAGCCTTTACATTTTTAAAGTACATACATTCAGAAAAATTTTTGCCATTTACACCCAACACCCCTGTCTCTGCCAATAATCATTATTTCAATAGTATACTTACCTGGGTGTGCTATAAAGCGTTTGGTATTTCAGAGTGGGTAATACGGTTACCAAACCTATTGGCATTTCCAGTTTACATGTGGTACATCTACAAACTTGGAAAAAAACTATCGAAGAGTTACCTAAGGTGTCTGTTTTGGATTCTACTCACAGGAGCCCATTACTATATTGAGTTTTTTGCCTATTGCCGCGGATATGGGTTAAGTATGGCTTTTCTGGCTGGTTCAATCTATCATTTAATACGGGCTTCGATTAATAAGACAAGCCCTGTTAAACACATGTTTATCGGATTTCTTCTAATATGCCTTGGTGCTTTTTCAAACCTAAACTTGCTATTACCCATGTTTATTTGGTTTGGTTTGGGTGTATTCAACTTATGGCTAAGTAAAAAAAGACGTATCGCGCTGCCTCTATACGTATTATTATCAGCACTCCCCATTTACTTTTTAAGCACAGTGGCACTATCGGTTAATTCGCATGAGCAAATTCCCATTGGAGAAAGTGGCTTACTGAAATCTTTGGACTCACTACTTAATATGTTCGTAGCAGAAGGCGTCACTAACCTAAAACTACTCTACATACCAATATTAGTTTTTATCGCTATAGGTGGAGCATACTTTTTACTCCGTGAAAAGGCGTTTAAACTGTCTCCACTCTTCACATTTTATACATTCATATTATTAAATGTGGCTGGACTCGTAATCCTCAATGTGGCAATGAATGTAAATTACCCAATAGGCAGAATGGGCTTTCCACTATATTTCTTTTTAGCGGCTTGTATTCCGTTTATTATCGATAAAATTTCGGGTTTCATGAGGCCTGCGCTAAGCCTAGTAATATTTCTGATTTTCGCCCCGGTTTTGATCTTTACGGTAAAATCAGCAAACCTGTATTCATCAGTAGATCAGCAATGGAAAAGGCAGCAGATTTCTGACGATTTTCTGTTTAAAACCGTTAGAATAAATCAAGATCAAGATTTTCCGCTAAGTATGTTTGCTCCTGAGAATTTCTATACGGTCAATATGGCTTTTAAAACACTGAAGTATGACCTTCAAATTAACGCCTGTCACGTTTTCCCTCCTTATCATCCTTATTATTCTGCTGACCTCCTAATAGTGGACACTACACGATTCCCTGCACATAAGAACAACTATCAGGAGGTTTATTATGATCTACATTCAACTATGAGTTTGATGAAGAGAGTTCCAAAGATGGCAGGGACTGTATTGGCAGACTCGATAATTCACAGTTCCACTTATTCTGACGAGAAATTTACAGCGCTTGGCAGGTTTCTATTAAACGATAAAAGTGAAGGGAAAACCTTAAGGGTAAACATTGATCTTGAAATTTACTCAGAAGAGAAACCACTATTGAGCCTTCTTACATTAGAGGTTAAGGATAGCTCTGGCAGTATGACTATTTACGACCAGATAAGCTTAGACTACCTGGCCACAGACTATAGCAATGGCATACATCACCAGCTAAGCTTTTTGATTGATAAGCTACCCCAAGGGAGCAGAGTTATAAACTGTTACTTTTGGAATTATGATCAAAAACTTTTTTTATTAAAACGATCTAATACAACTTTGCTCACTTTACAAAGCCCGGACAAACCAGCAACTTGACGTGAGGCTCCGCACTCGAGCTGTTTTGTAACCTTTTAAAGCAACGGTTAACTTAGCCGCACCTAGTTACCATAGCAAAATAGTTTGATAACAAGATATTAGAATAATATGCCACTAGATAAAAACGGAATAGCCAGGCGAATAGCCAAAGAAATGGAGGATGGATACTATGTAAACCTGGGAATAGGTATCCCCACTTTGGTGGCTAATTATATACCCGAAGGTATTTCGGTGGAGTTTCAATCTGAAAACGGAATTTTAGGCATGGGCCCTTTTCCATACGAGGATGAAGTGGACGCTGACCTTATTAATGCCGGCAAACAAACCATCACAGCCTTGCCCGGAGCTGCATTTTTTGATTCGGCCATGAGCTTTGGTATGATACGCGGACAGCATGTGCAACTAACCGTATTGGGTGCTATGGAAGTTTCGCAGCATGGAGATATCGCCAACTGGAAAATACCCGGCAAAATGGTAAAAGGAATGGGTGGGGCTATGGACCTGGTTGCCTCTGCAGAAAATATTATTGTGGCCATGATGCATACTAACCGTGCAGGCGAATCCAAATTACTAACCAAATGCACTTTGCCTTTAACAGGTGTGCGCTGTGTTAAAAAAGTGGTTACCGATCTTGCCGTACTCGAAATAACCGACCGTGGTTTTGAGCTTAAAGAACTTGCGCCTGGAGTAACGGTAGAGCATGTACAAAATGCCACAGAAGGAACCCTGATAGTTGAAGGTGATATCCCCGAAATGCGGCTTGACTAATGCCTAACAACTGGCTTTGATGTTTTTTGATGCAAGAGCAACCAAGCTAAACCTCATCCTCCTCGGCTCAGGTATAGTATTTTACTGGGGCCTCTGTCTATGGCTTTTCGTACAATCCAATACCCCTGTTGAGCCCAGCGATGGTGTGTATCACTACCAGATTTCAAGGTACAGCTGGCAAAACCCTGAAAACCTGCTAAACCACTGGGGCAAACCCCTATTTAACATTTTCAGTTCACCTTTTGCCCAGTTGGGCTACATAGGCATGGTTGTTTTCAACCTCTTACTTTTTTCATTATCCGCACTGGTTCTTTATAAAATGGGTCGCCATTTCTCCTTTGCCTTTGCGGGATTAAGTCCGTTTTTACTAATGTCAAGCAGCGTGTATTTTACTATGGTAAATGCAGGTATGACGGAAATATTAATGGCCTTCCTTACATTATTAGGTGCCTACTTATTCATTAAAAACAGGGCTGGTTGGGGTGCCACTATTATTTCGCTAACCATAGTGGCCCGGCCGGAGGCTGTAATAGTAATTCCGCTTTACGGGCTTATGCTTTTACTCTCCCGCAACTGGAAGTATATACCCCTACTGCTTAGCGGCCTTGTGATTTTTAGCCTGTGGGGCTATTTAGGCTTTGATAAAAATTTATTGTGGGTAATAAAGGATGACCCTTACCCCTTCAACAGCCCCTATGGTATGGGGCCTTTCAGCCATTTTATTGATCATCATAAAGAGATTTTTGGTTTGTTGCTTACAGTTATGGGAGGGTTTGCCGTAGTTCTTTTTCTTGCTCGCCAACTGCAATTACTAACTTCAGACAAACTCGCACAGCTCCTTTTTTTCCTGATTGGTTCTTCCGTTTTAATATTGGTTCTGCACAGCTTTTTATGGTGGAAGGGTCTAAAAGGCTCGCTGGGCCTCATCCGGGTAATGGCAACCGTTATTCCGGCAGTTTGCTTTTGTGCTTTGTATGCTATAAATAAAGTGTACCGGCCGCGGCTTAAACTAGTCTCATCTGCATTTATTTTTGCTTTAGCAGGATTTTCATGTGTTAAAGCCTACTCCCTTTCCGGACTACCCGCCAGGATGGATGAGCGTTCGGAGATTTTGGCGGAAGCGGCAGAATGGTACAAACAACACCCGGCAGAGGGGCGGGTTTCCTATCTCTCACCGTTTTTTGCCTTTAAGGCAGATCTCAACCCCGAAGATCCCGAAGAAGTAGTTTTGCTTTGGAGTATTGATAAAAATGATCCCAGCAAATCCTTAAGTCCAGGTGAAGTAATAGTGTGGGATTCGCAATTCGGGCCACTTGAAGGGCAAATGCCCGAAGAAAGTATTTCTGATAATCCGAACCTTAAAATCGAAAAATATCTGCAGACCGATACCACAGGCCTGCCGGAGGGCGCATTGCCATTTAGAGTGTATATCGCGCGTGTACTTCCGCAACCTTCAAAATCTGCGGAATGATGATCTTTAAGTCATTCATCTCACGAGCCATTTTCTTTTCTGCCATAGTACTAACCGGCATTTTCTGCAGCCTTAAGATTTGGGAAAAACGCAGGGTAATAGACTGGGACATCACTCAGTACTACTCCTACCTGCCCGCCACATTTATGTATGGCGATTACACCTTCTCCGATCCTGACTCACTATGGCAAGAGGCGCATTTTAAGTATACCGTTTTAAATGGAGATACACTACCCGTAAAAATGACGGCTGGCCTTGCCTATCTGTATAGTCCTTTTTTTCTTGGTGCACACGTCTATGCCCTTAATTCAGGTTATGAAGCCAATGCCTTTAGTACTCCGTACAAAATTGGCCTGCTGCTTTCCAGCTTATTTTTTGCGATTATAGGCTTGTGGTTTTTGGCTCGGTTTATTGCCTTATTCTTTCCGGAAGGTATAGCTGTTTTTACCACGCTGATAATTTTTGCAGGTACCAACCTGGCCTACTACACCTTTGCTGAGCCCATGAGCCACGTTTACAGCTTTGCCCTTATTAGCCTATTTCTGTATAGCTGTATGAAGTATTTTCATAAGCCCTCAACCTTACGTGTTTTGGCGGTTGGCATTTCACTTGGAGTTTTGGTGCTTATACGTCCGGTCAATATCATCGTTACATTATTTCCACTGATACTCTTCCTTAGCGGGTATGTTAAACCAGGCTCTTTAAAAACAACTATCGGCCACCTGGCTTTAATTTTCTTACTGGGAGTAATTATAGCCTTACCACAGGCATTTTACTGGCATGCGGTTACAGGCAACTTGTTCTATTATTCCTATGGTAAAGAGGGCTTTTTCTTTCTTGATCCGGAAATAGTAAAAGGGCTTTTCAGCTACCGTAAGGGACTTTTTATTTATAGCCCGGTATTAGTACTGGCTATTGTAGGTTTTATACCTTTTTTCAAAAAGAATAAAAAAGCGGCATTGGCCACTTTACTTTGCCTCGCTTCAGCAACCTGGATTATGTACAGTTGGTGGTGCTGGTGGTATGGCGGAGGTTTTGGAGCCCGCACTTTTATTGATTATTTCCCTTTTATGGCACTGCCGTTGGCTGCCTTTTTTAATTGGGTTTACCAAAAGCATCTCGCGCTCAAAATCGCAGTTTGGTCAGTTACCGTTTATTGCTGCTTTACCTCAGTTTTTATGAGTGTTCAATATTTTAAAGGTATCATTCATCATGATTCCATGACCAAAGAACTATTCTGGAAACAGTATCTAACAAACCAATACGTCAGGGATTATTCCCTTTATCTTGACCCCCCCAATTACGAAGCTGCTCTTAAAAATGAAGATGAATAGATTAATACCCGTAGTTGCGTTAATTCTGCTCCTGGTAGTTTTCACCTTTACTTTTGGTGTGGCGTGCTTCCCTACCCTTGATGCAGACAATGCCATACAGGTGATTATGATTGACCACCTGAAATTTCCTGACGACCTCTACTATATGGGCCAGGATCGCATTGGCAGCATTGTTCCAGGCATTGGCTGGCTGTTTTATCAGGTAGGAGCCTCAGCTATATGGGCAGTAACTTTTACTCAGCTATTCATCTTTCTGGTGGCGGGGCTAGTTCTTTCGCGATTATTCAAAAACCCTTTAATTGCTTGCCTGGCGCTGGTGGTAATGCTATTTCCTGTTTCTGAGTATGAGTCGCAGGTGCTCTCCGGCCACCCCTACCTGGGGCATGTTTTTATTTTGTTCCTGGCAATCTGGTTTTTTAAAAAATACGGTTTAGAAAACCCGGTTTGGATGATTTTTGCCGGAATGGGTGTTTGGGCTTCAGGCATATTTGCCGCCAACATTGCGGCAGCCGGCCTGATTTATCTTTTCTCCGGCCATATCAGATTTAAAACCATTAAGTACTGGAAGTGGGTAGCATTAGCCGCTGTATGGGCCGTGCCTGGTTTAGCGCTGCTTATGTGGGCTAAGAAAACAGCTACCACCACAGATAGCAACTACACCAACAGTTCATTTGTAGATGGAGAGCAGCTTTCAGGCAACCTCCAAACCTTCTTCTCCGATCTTTGGCACTTTATTTCATTTGAACACCCTGACCCAAGGCTGAGCATGGCCTTTTGGGCATTATTGCTACTTATGGCAATTTCGGTGTGGGTTGTGATCAAAAATGGCATAAAATCCTGGAGCGGTTTTTTTCTGTTATCAGGATTTATAACTATTGCAGCTATTCTGCTTTCCGAATGGGCCTTTAGGATGGGGCTGCCCCGCAGGTACTTTTCTATTGCTTACATACAACTGATTTGGGGGCTTATGCTGGCCTGGGATAAAGCTGAGGCCAGTAGTTTGAGAAAATTTGCCATTATAACTATGGCCGCTTGCGTGGGATTTTCAGCCAGTTCGGGGTTGCTGTCACGAGGGGAATTTTGGCGCGAAGTACCGGACAGGCTTTATGCCAACTCAGCCCGAAAGCTGGCGGCCTCCATAAAAACCGAAGGTATATTGGGCAACTACTGGTACGTGTATCTTACTGAAGCCTTCAGGCCTGCTGAGCTTACCTCTTTGGTTGAAATTAATGGGATTAACCGCGATTATGCCGCCATGAAGAAATTCGTAAACCTTGACACCATCACCATTATTAAAAACTCCTTTTTAGCTGAGCTTACGGATACAGTATATGATCACGGAGTGGTATATATAAAATCAGGGGCCACCCAAAAAGTAGATAATGTGGAATTTGCAGAGTACTACAAAACCGGCCCCTTTAAATCGGCCTATTCTTTTACCGACCTTAATATCAATTATGGCGACAAGGATACCAACGAACGTGGACAGGCAACCATCAGGTTTTCACCTGAAAACTTTACCGGAAACAACTTTGCTGTTTACGGCCCCTACCTAACGCTGGCAGAGGGTACCTACAGAGCCTGTTTTGACATTGAGGCCAAAGGCGACATCGGCCCCGAGGCCTTTTTAGACATTATCAAAAGAGGCGGTCAGCTAAAGCAGGTTCAGTTAATTGATAACCCTAAAAATCCATGCCTAGAGTTTACGCTTGAAGAACCAGCCATACATATAGAAATGCGCGTGGGTTACTTTGGAAGGGGCACTATAGAGTTTGAAAAAGTACACCTGGAGAAGGTTTCTGAGTAAAAGAATCTTAAATCATTTCTTTTCTGAAAGGCGCTGTAAAAACTCCTTCGGAAATTCAAAAGGAAACAAGTGCAAATTTGCCTCGGTGGCCAATAAAATTACAGCATCTGCCTCTGCGGCCAACTCTACCGGGTTATATTCCTCCACCGGGTGGCGCTCTCCGTTAAAGGCGATATCCGTATTGTTGTAGTACCAATAATGGCTGCTTGAATCAACCACCTCATAAAAGGCATCAAGTTGATAGAGGTTCCAGTAAAAACTGTCGCCAATAACAAACAGGCGGGCCTTGCGACCATTCTTCGATATCTCAATATCAGGAAACAGGTTGGGCTGCCGATCAATCGGGAACCATAGATTTAAATCATTACTAAGATCAATATCGGATTCTACTATGCTGTCGCGCTTTATAAAGCCATCCACCGTAAGGTTATGTAATGCATCATTTTGGTTACGATCGGCAAAACTGATAATGCTATCCAGGCACATACCCATACCATAGGCCGACCAATGCGTGCCTGTATTTGGAAACATGGCTTTGCCCACCTTCGGCTTTAAACCGGAAAATACCGCGTTAAAATCTACAACGGTGATGCCCGCCTTTCTAAAAGCTGGTAAATAATTTTGGTAATTGTTGGGCAAGCGTTCTTCCTGCTGAAGATCATCAGGTAAGTACTCAGGCATATACCGCACTTTGTTGGCACCTACTACAACCAGTAGCGGAACACCCATAGAGTCCAGTTTCTCCCTAAGCAGGGCAACTCTTTGCACACGTGCCGCAACAGAATCTTCAGTAACCAAATCCAAACCCCAGTAGGGTGCCCAGTAATTCCAGGCGTACAACTGATCCTGCTTACCAACCGAAATATAATTGGTGGATTTATGATACGTCCAGTAATAAAGCTGATTGCGGAGCCTTACGAAAGAGGGTCTGAAACCAATGTCATACTCATAAAACGGGCTGTACTTGTCCTGAAACTGACCACTCGCCCAATTTCCCAGCGTAAGCGGAACAGTATCAGGTAAATTATAGGCA
Organism: Schleiferiaceae bacterium; assembly: GCA_963758205.1. Lineage (GTDB taxonomy): Bacteria > Bacteroidota > Bacteroidia > Flavobacteriales > Schleiferiaceae > Owenweeksia. Next base: position 1,717,153 of record CAVWUM010000002.1, on the reverse strand, counting down.
CCCGATAGAGGCCTTTGCTCAAAGGGCTTAAAAACCTGCTGAAACAGTGGTAGGCATAGTAGGCCCAGTAATCCGAAAAACAATATGTTTTTAAGCTTTTTCAAAACCTGAAATAGATAAACGGATTAAAACCAGTGCTGGCGATTACACTTATACAAACGACCAATAAAACAAAAGTTACAAATGAAAAAGCCAGTGTGCGCCAAAGGCCGGGTGGATTAAATAACATTCGATGTTGCCACTCTTCCACCTTGGGTAGTAGTGCAAAAAATGAAAATGCCACGGCAATGGGCAGGGTAAGCTCTACTTCTGATGGTTTATCAAAATGGGCAAAATCAAAGGCAAACATGCTTTTAATAAAACCTATTGCTGTTTCAAAGTCGCTTGCGCGGAAAAACACCCAGCCAAAAACAACGATTATAAAAATAATACCCGTGCGTAAAATGCCCGGTATCTGCTCATATACTTTCAACAGAAACATCCGCTCTATCACCAGGAAGAAACCATGGTAAGCACCCCAGATTACAAAGGTCCAGGCTGCGCCATGCCATAAACCGGAAATGATAAAAACCGTCCATAAGTTGACATAAAGCCTTTTGGTAGATACCCTGTTTCCGCCAAGGGGAATGTAGAGGTAATCGCGCATCCAGCTGCTGAGGGTGATATGCCAGCGCCTCCAGAACTCCGTAATGCTTTTGGAGATGTAGGGGTTATTAAAGTTTTCAGGAAATTTAAAGCCCATCATACGGCCAAGGCCTATGGCCATATCCGAGTAACCTGAAAAATCGAAATAGATCTGAAAAGTATAGCAGATAGCTCCATACCATGCCTGGTCAGTTTTTAATTCCCCAACAGGTATGGCGAACATTTTATCAGCTTCAGCGCCAAGCACATTGGCTATTAATACCTTTTTGGCCAACCCCAGCGAAAACCTGAATAAACCCAATAATCTGTTGTCGGCATTCAGGTTTTGTTTTCTGTCCTTGAGCTCATCCGCTATCTCGCTATAGCGAACAATAGGGCCAGCTATAAGCTGTGGAAATAGAATCACGTAAAGGGCATGGTCTGCCAGACTATTGAGGGGTTTGCGTACCCCACGGTACACATCAATTACGTAGCTTATTTTTTGAAAAGTGAAGAATGAAATACCGATGGGCAGTACTACAGCGGTCCAGCTTACAGCGCTAAAACCCATTCCCGCCAGTAGCGAATTGACATTATCCACAAAAAAGTTGGCGTACTTAAAATAGGCCAGCAAACCCACATTAAGGATGACGGACAGCCATAGCCAGATTTTTCTATTGGTCGTACGGTCAAATTGCTTTACGGCATAAAAATCAAAGGTGATACTGGCAAATAGTACAAAAACAAAAAGCGGAGCACCCCATGCGTAAAATGCTGTGCTACCTGCCAGAGCCCAGCCATTTTTTAACCGATAGGGCATGAGGTAGTACACCACAAAAAAAACCGGCAAAAAAGCCAGTAAAAACAGGTTGCTGCTAAATACCATTGAAACCTTTAGGAGGGTGTGAAAATAACCAGAAATTGAGAGTTAGCTACGCCCACTTAGTCACAAGCCATATATTTAATACCATTGCAGCCACATATAACGCTATCAATAAAATCCAGTGCAATTATTAAAGTCAGTATTTGTAAACAGATTGGCCATGGCCTTGCTGGCATTTTTAGCCACACAGGGAATTTTGGCCTGTATACTGGCCTACATGGACTATTCTTATTTCAATAACCTCAATTGGATAAGGGCGGATTCCGGGCACTATCTGGCTATAGCCAAAAAGGGTTATGAGTTTATGTCTTGCTCAGGTATTCCCGGTTTTGGTGATGATTCAATTTATTTTTGTGGTAATACAGGCTGGTTTCCGGGCTACCCCTACCTTATCCGCCTCGCAACATATTTTGGGGGATCCGCTGAAGTACTCGGGGCAATTATTTCAAAAGTATTTTTAGTAGGCACATTAATCCTGATATTGGTATTAGCCGATGTTAAAAGTTTTAGTTTTAAGGCTTTCCTGCTGCTTTTCTCGGCTTGTTTCTTTTTTGGTGGGATTTATTACAATGCAGTGTTTCCAATTTCAGCTGTACTGTTTTTTGTGCTTTTAGCATTTTATTTCGTCATGCGGCACAACCTATGGGCGGGCAGTTTATCCATACTTATTTGCAGCTTTTTATATCCTACAGGCTTTTTATTGGCCGTAGTAATTGTCACTTATTTAGTATTAATAGAACGGTCACAATTCTTGTTGAATGCTAAAAAAGCTGTTCTTCCATTGGCATCAGGCCTATTGGGAGTTTTGTTGTTTTTTACCATTCTACACTTTGAAGTTGGCCACTGGGATGCTTTTATTAAGGTTCAGGATAAGTATGGACATGGAATACACAACCCAATCACCAATATTTATAAAAGCTTTTCTGACATAAACCTAAAAAAGCTAACGGTTAAGGATTTCCCCCATTTACAATCGGCCTTAGTACTTCTGGCCTACCTTATGGCTTTGATCGCCTTTGCATTTATGAAACAGTTCAGGCGCGGACTGCAATTGTTGGTATTTATATACTTCACGCTATATATACTATTCCCCTGGACAATCGGTGGTAACCTGAGTATGTATCGTGCAGAAGCCTTATTGCTCCCGTCAGTATTTTTAATTACAGGCCTTAGCACACGTGCAATACTTATAGCCGTATTGCTTCTGTTAATAGTGTACATACCAATGAGTTTCCTTTTTTTTGATACTACCCTGATATAAAGAATCACCACCCAGATTTTAACACCACGAGTAACTGTATTAAACTATCTTCGAAAACTTGAAAAAAAGCAGGATGTACAGAAAGGCCTTACTAAAGATTTTTCTACTTACTATTCTCATTTGCGCCTCACAAATACGTGCAATAGGCCAGCGGAAACCCGCTGCCATTTTGGAGTTGACTGAATCTCCTACTAACTACCAGGTATATCAGCGTGATAACGTGGACAAGTGCACAGTAACTATAAAGGGCAAGTTATTTAGCTCCGGACCTTTAATCCTTGCCAGGAAAAGCCGGTATAAATACATCACTAATTTTTATCCTATCAGCTCCCTCCCTATCACTTTAAATGCAGATAGCACATTTGAAGTTGAGGTGCGCATACCGGCAGAGCTTAGGGAGTGGACTTTTGAACTGTACCATCGTGGCCAACGAATAGTTTCATTTGAAAATCTTGTGTGTGGAGATGTGTATGCTGTGCTGGGCCAAAGCAACGCCACCTCCGACCTGGGTGGGCCTGATGCTGAATACGTTATGGATGGATATACCTTTAATAAGGATTATGCTGACCGGTATGCCAGAGCCGTAGGGCAGGGCCTTTGGGGCCTTGAGGCCGCTAAGGAATCCTATTTGTGGAAAGGTTGGGGACCTGCAGGTTCCATTTTTTACGACCTGCACCACTCCGGGGGGTGGCCATTAAAGCTTCAACATAATATAATAAAGAATAATCGTATACCGGTAGGGGTTATCAACGCGGCTATGAGTGGCTCATCAATTAATCAGCACTTTAAAAACTCACCACCTGTACAAATACTGATAGACGCTGACGGAACGATAATCCATAAAAACCCGGAAGGCTATAACCTGAGGCAATACCTCCTCTCAAAGCTGAAAAGGGCAGGCGCACTCCATTCTCTAAAGTATATATTATGGTATCAGGGGGAGTCAGACGGCACCACGAGTCCCTGCAAATCCCATTATGCTGATCTACTAAACTCTTTGATAGCAGAATGGGTACAAGACATGCCAAGCCTGCAAAAAGTTTTTGTTTTTCAGCTGAACACATCCTGCCTTGAGGAGGCCGGTAGAGGCGCCTATGCCATCAGGGAAGCTCAGCGGCAGGTTTGCATCAGTAACCCCATGGCGGAGTTGATACCCACCTCGGGCCTATCAGTATGGCAAATGTCAAATGATGAAGTTCATTTTAACACATATAACAACAACCCCTGCCACTACAACCGTTTGGGTATGGAGTTTTTGGCCAACCGCATACATAAGTCTCTTAGTGGCTTGATTTACAAAACACTGGACAGTACATCTAAAGAGGTTTTGCCGAATGAAATTAAAAAGGCCTCGCTAAACAGAAAGTCAAATCAACTTACTCTTGAATTCACTTTTGATATTGAATTAATAGACACGAATGACGCTGGCCAAAGTGTAAGTCTTAAGGATTACTTTTTTGATCAGGATTATGACCCGGTAAAGATTTCAAAATTGGTGATTGACCATAATAAGCTTACCCTACATCTTGAAGATACCATTAGGCTGGAGAAAATTTCAATTTACCCCTCCGCCTACTACAATCATAACAAAAGGATTTATTACGGCCCATGGCTTAGTACAAAAGATAGCGACCTTGGGCTTCCGTTTTTTGCCGATGTACCCGTAGAGCAGGGTGCCGATGAAAACCCTGTTTTTATGAGAAACTGGAATAACCTGGGTGGCGGAAACCTGGGGGATTGGAACCTTAACTCAAAAGATTTGGTTGTAAGCGGGCATTTTATTGAAACCGTAAATCCTGAGGTTTTGCTTATTGATAAAAATGGAAAATCCCGATTAATGGAGTTTGATGGGCATAACTGGCAAACTCACTTTAGTACTACCCTACCCCAAAACCTAACAAAGGTGTGGGCCGGAGATTTTACCGGTAATGGAAGAGATGAAATTTTAACCCTGGGGATGGGCCTTGGATTATACTCTTTCGATTCTACCGGCCAGCAACAGCTATCACACTCAGAGCCCTACATGCAGGAACTAGTGAAGAAAAGCTCCATTCTAAGCGGTGATTTTGATGGTGACGGACAAGAGGATATTCTTTTTATAGATCAGGCAAACAGGCAAGTAAAGCTGTATGGATATACAGTACGTAACAATAGATATCATTTATCCGAAAAGCTATCTTCACTCACCGCTCCCGCTGTTCTTTTTGATTACAATAACAGCTTTTACAGTGGCGATTTTAATGGAGATGGATATGATGAGGTGCTGGCCTTTGGCAATGGCGCTGTTCTATCTACCATTAAAAACGGACAATGGCAATGGTTGTGGAGTGCCAGTTTGTACGATCACTTTAAAGGTTGGAATTACCCTTTGGATATTGATAACCTTTCCCTATTGATTGGTGAGCTCGACACCAACCATAAAGGGGATGAATTAATGATTATCGGTTCAAATCATCAGGAAACCGGCATATCTATTTATGGATTTAATGAGACGACCAAAAGCTGGAGCGAAAATGAAACCCACCTTTCTAAGGATCCATACCTGGGCGACTGGCCTTTAAAATCGGACAAGGGAAGAAACACAGCCTACCACCTTATTTCAGAAGGTAATAAACCAGCCAGGTTGCTTACAATGCGCGAATTTGAGTGTGGCGACAACTGGCGCTACGAGGCCGCATTATACAGTCTTCGGCTCAATCTCGTGCCTACCCCTGGCGATTCACAGGCCAAGAATAAGAGTTTTTACATCTACCCTAATCCTGCATCCTCTTTACTACATGTAGAATCAGCAAACCAGGCCACCCCCCCTACCTCTGTTCGGGTTTATACTCAAAATGGCCAACTGATACATCATCACTCCGAGAGTTTTGCCCCCAATAACTTCCTGGTTGATGTTTCCCGATTTAATCCTGGAATCTATTTTATTGAGATACAATCAGAGACCGCTGTAGAAACCCACAAATTTGTTATTGTGGATTAGGGAGTTACTCAAAAGTAGAAGCAATCAGCCTCTTTGTATAACCGGTTTGTGGATTTTCATAGAGGTAATCGGATTGGCCCTCTTCCACCAAGTGGCCATCTTTCATAACCACAATGCGATCTGCGAAATATTTTACCACAGCAAGATCATGAGATATAAATAGGTAGGTAAAACCAAACTCGTCCTTAAGGTCATTCAGTAGATTTAATATCTGGGCTTGGACAGAAACATCAAGGGCACTTACGGATTCATCACAAACAATAAATTTTGGATTTACCGCAAGGGCGCGGGCAATTCCGATACGTTGCCGCTGGCCACCCGAAAACTCATGAGGATACCTGTTGAAGTAATCAGCTTTAAGCCCCACTTTTTCAAGTAGTTCCATGCTCTTACTTTTTCGCTGCTTTTTGCTTAAACCGGTTTGCACCTTCATAACCTCCATTAGCACTTCACCAACTTTAATTCTGGGATTTAATGAAGAAAAAGGATCCTGAAAAATGATCTGAACCTCTTTATGCAGCTTTCGCCAACCCGCTCCATTCAGGTTCGTAATGTCCTTATTCTTGTAAAAAATAGCACCGCTACTTGCTTTTTCCAGTCCGCAAAGTATTCTGCCTAATGTTGTTTTCCCCGAACCTGACTCACCTACTAAACCAAGGGTTTCTCCCTGATAAAGTGATAGCTCCACAGCGCTAAGAGCCTGTACTTCATCTGCTTTTTTAAAAAGACCCTTTCCCCCGCCAAACACCTTATTTACATCCTTTATTCGTAAGAGTGGTTTGGCTTCCAGCAGAGCAGCCAGTTGTCTTTCCCGGCCCTCCCGGGTTCTGAGTTTTAGCTTTGGCCGTATACCTTTCATAAAGTCACCCACCATCGGCAGTCTTTCAAAACTGGTTTGTGGCGTAGGGCGGCAGGCCAGCAAACCTTTGGTATATGGGTTTTGGGGATTTGTAAAAATTTGATTTGACGGGCCATACTCCATGGTCTTGCCCTGATACATCACCAAAATATCATCAGCCACATTTTTAACTACACCCAGGTCATGGCTTATAAATATCATACCCATACCATACTCATCGCGCAGTTCGTTTAAAAGTCTTAAAATCCCTCCCTGTACGGTAGCATCTAAGGCAGTGGTGGGCTCATCCGCAATAAGTATTTTGGGTTTACAGGCAATGGCCATGGCAATCATTACCCTCTGTTTTTGTCCGCCACTAATCTGGTGCGGATAGCTTTCAAAAATGATACCCGACCTGGGTAGCTCCACCTTTTTAAAAAGCTCAATAACCCGATCATGCGCCTCCGATTTTGAAACATCCAGGTGACGCAGTATTATTTCCACCACCTGCCGGCCACATTTCATTGTGGGATTAAGAGCCGTCATAGGCTCCTGAAAAATCATTGAAATTTCATTCCCCCTGATTTTTAGAAAGTCTGCCTCTGTAAATTTGAGAACATTCTTTCCTTTGTAGATAATTGTGCCCGTAGAGCTAAGAGCTTTGCTAAGCAAACCCATAATAGCCAATGAGGTAAGGGATTTGCCGGAGCCAGATTCACCAACGATCCCCAGAGTTTTACCCTTAAACAGCTCAAAACTCAGGTTATTAACCAAAGAGGCATCGCCTACCTTAATGGTTAAACTATCTACTGCCAAAAGAGGCTTTTCAGTCATTGTTAATCACAATTTCATCATCATTAATAGTAGGCAGGCCCTCCATTTTAAGGAAAACACGAGCCACTGTTACCGTATCCTTCTGGCAATAAGTAACTATCCTTTGCAGGTCTTTTTCCTTCCAATACACTTCGCCTACCATACTTCCATCTATATCATCTTTTGGTGTTGGGATATTGAAGAGCGCGGCCAGCAACTTTATGCTGGTATAACTTTTCCAGTCGCCAAACTTCCACATCTCCATTGTATCGAGGTGGGGCACTTCCCATGGCTTTAACCCACTGGTATTTAAACAATCCGGCAATGCTATGCCCTGGGCTATCATCCTTCTTGAAAGATAAGGGAAGTCGAACTCCTTACCATTATGGGCACATAATACATGTGTTCTGTCAAAATGGTTTTTGAGCATTTCTGCAAAATCACTTAGCAATTTATGCTCATCATCACCAAAAAAAGATTTTATGCGGAAAACTCTTTTACCATCAGCCTTATTAAGATAACCGCACGAAATGCATACTACCTTGCCAAATTCAGCCATTACTGCGGCCCGCTTGGGATAATATTCTGCCGGACTTACATCTTCTCCCCTCTGATACTGTGTTTTGCCATCCCACAAGCTTTGCCACTCCGGCTCCAGTTCGGTAAATTCCGCAACACGGCTTACCGTTTCAATATCCAAAAACAGTATCTTCTTAGGGTCGGTTTTGTAAAGTGGCATATTAGTTTTGAGTTTAGGTTAGTTGGTTGAACTTATCTATTTGGCAGAAGCTGCCATGATGTTGCAAAGCTTGTAAAGAAGGCGGGCACCCACGTTGGCGTCCCACTCATCTTCACCTGGGGCCACTTCATTTAGATCAAGACCTATAATTTCCTTTCCACTTTCCATTACTTTTTCTAGTAGAAATAGCACTTCTTCCACTTCAAATCCTCCGGCTACAGGAGTGCCTGTATTGGGACAAAGTTTAGGATCAAGGCCATCAATATCAAAACTCAGGTATACTTTATCCGGCAACTGACTCACAATTTCCTCACACTGAGCCTCCCATGATTTTCCCCGGTAACGGGCACTTTTGAGCTCACGGTCAAAAAATGTTACAATACGGCCATTTGAGTTCTGTATCATTTCATTTTCCGACTGGCAATAATCGCGGATGCCTACCTGTACAAGCTTTTGAACTTGACCTGTTTGTAAGGCATTGTACATTATTGATGCATGTGAATATGTAAAGCCTTCATAGGCTACACGCAAATCTGCATGCGCATCAATTTGTAAAATGCCGAATTTCTCATGCTTTTCGGCCAGGGCATGTATATACCCTAAAGGGGTGCTGTGATCTCCACCAAGCAAGGCCAGTCGCTTGCCATCGGCAAGTATCTGGCGGCATTGGGCTTTTGTCCAGTTCACCATTTCCTCGCAAGCCTCGTTTATGTCTTTCAATAAATCCGGGTCTCTCCTCATTGGCCTCTAAACTGGAAATGTGCTGTTCAGCCATTTGGCGGTATCTATAGCTTTTTACTGATAACTCCTGATCCACAGGTAACATAAATATTCCGCGCTTCCAGGCATCCGGTAAAAAAGCATCAAACAAATCAACCTGTAATGAAGCCTTTTCAATGGCTTCGGGGCCATCAGCCGTACCCGCTGAGTAACTAACAGTTACCTCCCAGGGCACTGGTAGAACTACAGTTTCTGATTCGGCATAATTAAAGGGCAAACCAAACAGATTGGTGGTGGTAGCAAATCCGTTTGGGTCAAAGTTTTCAATTTTCTCCTGCTTATCCATTTCAAGGTATTTGTAACTACAAAGCAAATGATATTACATCAAATCACAGCTGTTTATCGGCTTAATACACAGGTCTCCTTCCATAACTGGTTACTCCCGTTGGGATTAAAAATTTCCACCACAACGATGTAAATTCCTGAATTCAAAAGTTCACCATTCCTGCCAGTGCCATCCCAGGTAAAAAAACCTTCGGCTCCTGCACTCACCCTGTCCTGCAACTTTATCACTTCGTAACCCTCTGAACTCCATATAGAAATTGTAACCAGGTTGCCAGTATTTTTAAAACTATATGCGATTTTAAGTAAATCATTATACCCATCCTGATTTGGCGAAAAAACTTTGGGTTGGAGATTTAATTGACCGGAGGAACTTGGCGAGGCATATTGACTATTTAGATAACCAGGTGTGGCAAAGCCTGCAGTGGCCGCTGCACTCTGCCAATTATCATTATCGGCTGTTGGTTTATCAAAACTTACACGCTCCAGGCTTACGCCTTCTTTGTCCTTTAGAACGGCAAGGTGCATATCATCTTCATATATTAAGAAATCCACCACCGTGCCGAGGTCGGATGTGGTAACAGCAATGCTACCTTCCGTATCATCCATAGCAGGCAATGACTCCACTGTTTCAATAATATTTGCAGGAACTTTAACATTGTAATTCTGGCTGATAGAACCCGCGTCATTTGTAAGCACTATATAGCGGCCGGGTTCGAATAGAAAACTCTCTTCTAAAATTACTCTGGGATTATCAAGTGCCATAAAGGCCGGATCCAAATTACTCAAGCGGAGCTTTGATAAATCAAATATCTTGTTTGAGTTATTATATATTTCCACAAAATCGCTACCTCCGCTTTCGGGATTAAAAAGTACTTCATTAATCAAAATATCCCCAACCTCCGGTCTTGCAGGGATGGTAAAAATCAAAGTATCATGCGCCATTTGGTTATTGCTGCAATCCATTGGATAGTTTGATAACAAAAACTGATAAACTACCTGAGGATCAATAGCCTCATTAAAGATCAGCTCAAGCTTACTAAAGTCTGGACCTAACAGCTTAATGGAGTCAATTCCGAGTGAGGGTGTAATAACAAAATTTGATGGATTAAGGAGCACCGTATCATCAACTGTTTCGGTAAAGTAAATTACCAGGCTGCTGTCACCCGTAATCGCAACTCTCAAAAACTGAGGTGCAATTGTATCAGGGTTTACTCCGAACACACTGTTTTGTGATCCCGGGGTTCCTCCATTTATACTAATACTTGCCTGCCAGTTATTTATCCCACCGCACCTATTGTTAGGGTCAATTAGTTCCAGCGCCCATCCGCCATCGTCTTTATTGTTGTCCTTGTACCAATCATCGGTGTAGCTTACGCTAGAAATAACCTCACCCGAAGGTGCTTTCAGAGAAACTGTATTTCCGGAATTAGTCAGCGCGACTGACGACATATCCAACCCAAGTATAGGCAAGCCGGCAGGAAATTCATTTACTCCTTCATCCTTGGTTATCACCACATAGCCTTTGGCAGGCAGGCTATATATCGGTAGTATTTCCATTGAACTCCCCGCTTCTAAAACCCAATCTTTCAAGTCAATAGGTAAAGCTGTGGTATTATATAGCTCTATGTATTCCCGTTCCGGTAAAGCATTTGGTGGTATGCCAACTACAGGATTGGGATCAACCATTAACTCGTTTATAATAATATCCCCTGCTTGTGGCTGATAAAAAGAAAAATTAGCAGAGTCTAAAGCGCTATTTCCGAACAGATCCTTTACACCATCTGCCTTTAGCTCATATACCTCCCTGTTTTTAAACGTAGCATTAAAGCTTAGGTGTACCGTTATGTTATCATTATCAAGTTGAACTAAAACCGGTTGGCCGATTCCTTTATCTACTTTATAAACGGATAGTATTTCAGAAGAGGCTTTTGTAACAGGCTCAGTGAACATTACATCCAGCTTATTTTTATCAACAACCTGTAAACCTGCTATTTCGGGGCTTTTTGTATCGGTGAATACTTTTCCCGAAAGGGAGAAGTTATCGAAATAAAACTTATCTGAACGCGTGCTTGTATAAGTGCATTCGATTCCAAAGTAGGAACTGGTGGTATGGGTCGCCTCCATAGCTGAATCAATCGGCACGTAGTTAGTTCCTCCACCTGTATCTACATTCAATACCCAAAAGCCCGTACTATCTCTGGTTACTTTAATTCCTATTTCTACAGTATTCAGGTCTACCCAGTCATCGGTGGTTTCAACAATAAGAGAAGAGCTATTGCCCGATTGCCGGTACAGGCTTACCCTATCATTGGTACTTCCCCCAATCCTGACATAATATCCGTTAAGACTCCCAGAGAGATTGGCCTGATCACTGGAGAGATACACTTTGGTATAGTTGCCTGATGAGGGGTTAAACTCCATCCGTGTGTAAAACGCCCAACTGGCGTCATTTATAATTCCACTGGGTGTGGAAAGGTAGGCTGTACCTGCCGCCAAGTCCTTTAAGTGAAGTTCCAGATTAGCATCTACTTCAAATACGGTATCACCCGCCCAGGAAGGGTTTGCACTATAATTTCCATCTGAGAAATCATCAGTAATAACTACCTGAGAAAACAGTAATGTAGGGATTAAAAGTAAAAGGATGGTTCTAAGCATCGTGGACAATTAGGCTAAATTTGCAGCGGTTTAAATCAGGTCATTAAATTAAACTTAATTTTTACAATTTATGCGTTTAGCGGTGGTTGGTGCCACGGGTATGGTGGGCACCGAGATTTTACATGTACTTGCGGAAAGAAACCTGCCTGTTGACGAATTGCTTTTGATAGCAACGGAAAAATCAGTAGGCAAGGAAGTGATGTTTATGGATAAGGCTGTTAAGGTAATCTCTATGGATGATGCCATAGCCGCCAAACCTGATTTTGCCATTTTTTCGGCTGGTGGAAACACCTCGCTGGAGTATGCTCCAAAATTTGCTGAGGCAGGTACTACGGTTATTGACAATTCCTCAGCATGGAGGATGGATCCCGAAAAAAAATTGATTGTACCTGAGATTAATGGCCACCTTTTGACTGATGAGGATAAGATCATCGCCAACCCAAACTGCTCTACTATTCAGTTGGTGATGGTGCTAAAACCCCTTCATGAAAAATACACCATAAAAAGAGTGGTGGTAAGCACTTACCAAAGCATTACCGGAACGGGCGTAAAAGCCCTGGATCAAATGACCAATGAGCGCGAAGGGAAGAAGGGCGAAATGGCCTACCCTTATACTATTGACCGTAATTGTATACCGCATTGCGATGTGTTTTTAGACAATGGCTACACTAAAGAGGAAATGAAACTCACCAATGAAACCAAAAAAATTCTTGGTGATGATAATGTACATGTAACCGCCACCGCAGTGCGTGTACCTGTTATGGGCGGACACTCCGAAAGTGTGAATATTGAATTTGAAAAAGAGTTTAACACCACCGATGTAAAAAAACTATTGGCTAATACGCCTGGTATTTCTTTACAGGACCAGCCTGAGATGAATACCTACCCCATGCCTCTATATGCCCGTGGTAAAGATGATGTGTTTGTTGGCCGGATAAGAAGAGACCTTAGCCAGATAAATACCCTGAATTGCTGGATAGTGGCCGATAACCTAAGAAAAGGTGCAGCCACCAATGCGGTGCAGATTGCGGAGCTTTTGATTAAGAAAAGGGAGCTGGTTTAAGAAATTCGAAAAAGCACAGACTCGTTTCTTGCTTTAAAATTGGAATTTCGAACTTGTTTCGAATTTCGGGTTTAGGGTTTAGGGTTTAGGGTTTAGGGTTTAAATTTAAACTTCCATCTCTTGGCTCGTCTTTTGCGTACTTAGTATTAGTATCAAAAAAGAACATCATGATGAAAAAGTGGTTCATAGTACTGATTGGCTTATTGCTTGGAATAGGAGCAATGGCTCAAAACAAACAAAAGAAAATGGAAAGAGCATTATTTGCCTCAGGCTGCTATTGGGGTACTGAATATTACCTGCAACAGCAGGAAGGCGTTATCAGCACTACCGTGGGATATTGCGGTGGGCACGTGAAGAACCCAAGCTACCGCCAGGTTTGCACCGGCACCACAGGACATGCCGAAACCGTAGAGGTGGTGTTTGATCCTGAAAAAACAGATTACGAAACACTGGTGAAAATCTTCTTCAACACCCACGACCCTACCCAGGTAAACCGCCAGGGACCGGATATTGGCGAGCAATACCGCTCGGCCATATTTCTACCTCAGTGACAGTCAAAAAGAAACGGCTGAGAAAGTGATAAAGATTTTGGAAGACAAAGGCTATAAAGTAGCTACCGAGCTTACCAAGGCCACCGAATTTTACCCTGAGTCAGACGACAAGCATCAGGATTATTACGTGAAAACAGGAGGTACACCTTACTGCCACAAATATACTGAGAGGTTCGATTAAGTTCTTCGAAGCTAGAAACAACAAAAGCCGGTGCGAATAACTTCACACCGGCTTTTCATATTCTAAATCAATTAACTTTTAATACTAATCATCATCCTCTTCAGAGGGCTCTTCAATATTATCAGTGCCCACTTCATCTGAGCTTGTTTCGTCATCATCGTCCTCATCATCCAAAAAGGCATCAATCTTGGCATCCATCTCCACGCTTACCTTAATCAGGTATTTGGTGTCCTTGGTTTCAAAAGGTACAGCCTTTACATTTTCGCCTTTGGCATTCTTAAATTTGATGATGTCTTCATCTTCGTATCCGTAGGGATAGCGATCCGTAAAGAGATCCAGAATCTCCTTAGTAACATTCTTGTAATCTACGATTACTCTTTTCTTATCCGAAGAGGGTGTAGGTTTCATAACAACTTACAGGTTTCAATTTAATAGTTTAATAGCCAGGCAAAAATGAGCGGAGCCACAATAGTAGCATCCGATTCAACAATAAATTTAGGAGTATCTATATCCAACTTTCCCCAGGTAATTTTCTCGTTAGGCACCGCACCTGAGTAGGATCCATAACTGGTGGTAGAGTCAGAAATCTGGCAAAAGTAACTCCAGAATGGTATATCCTCCATCTCTAAATCCTGGTAAAGCATGGGCACCACACAAATAGGGAAATCACCGGCTATACCACCACCAATCTGGAAAAAGCCAACACCTTTTCCTTTTGAGTTTTCCACGTACCAATCGGCCAGCCAGGTCATGTATTCAATACCACTTTTCATGGTGGTAGGCTTCAGTTCCTTCTTCATGCAATAGCTGGCAAAAATGTTGCCCATGGTGCTGTCCTCCCAACCAGGGCAAATAATTGGCAAATTCTTTTCGGCAGCAGCCAACATCCAGCTGTTTTTTGGGTCTATTTCATAATACTGCTCCAAATCTCCGCTAAGTAACATTTTATACATGTACTCGTGCGGCAGGTAGCGCTCGCCATTATCATCAGCGTCCTTCCATATTTTATGGATGTGCTTTTGCAACCTGCGGAAAGCTTCTTCTTCAGGAATACAGGTATCGGTTACCCTGTTGAACCCGCCATCCAAAAGCTCTCTTTCTTCCTGCGGACTTAGATCGCGGTAATGAGGAACACGCTTGTAGCTGTTATGCGCTACAAGGTTCATAATATCTTCTTCCAGGTTGGCTCCGGTACAACTTATAATATCCACCTTATCCTGGCGGATCATCTCAGCGAGTGTTTTTCCCAGTTCGGCAGTACTCATGGCTCCTGCCAGGGTAATCATCATTTTACCTCCTTCCTCAAGGTGCTTTTCATAGCCCTTGGCAGCGTCCATTAAGGCAGCAGCATTAAAGTGCAGGTAGTTTTCCTCAATAAATTTTGAGATAGTATTTCTTTCTTTACTCATAGCTTTTGTAAATGCAAGATTTTAAAATGGTTTTGATTAGGCAAGCTAAAATTTACTAGTAGCCCAAAATTTTCATCATGGCCTTATAACTCTGCTCCTTGGCAAATAGTCTTGTACGGATTTCTCCATCCTCATCAAGTTCAATAACAACGTGCTTTGGGGCAGGGGTTAAACAGTGTTGTATGCCGCCATAGCCGCCCACACTCTCCTGGTAGGCACCGGTATGAAAAAAGCCTACATACTGCTTTTCTTCAGGATCATATTTTGGTAAGTAAATAGCATTGGCGTGTTGCTCACTATTGTAATAATCGTCACTATCACAGGTAAGGCCTCCCAGCAATACACGTTCATACGATTTTTCCCAACGGTTTACAGCCAGCATAATAAAGCGCTTGCTTATAGCCCAGGCATCAGGCAGTGTGGTCATAAACGAGCTGTCAATCATATTCCAGTTTTCGCGGTCGTTTTGCTTTTTTTGATCAAGTATGGAGTAAAAAGCTGCTCCGCTTTCTCCTACCGTAAAGGATCCAAATTCGGTAAAAATGTGAGGCTCAGTAACTCCGCTCCTATTACATATCTGCTTTATCTGAAGAATAATTTCCTCAGCCATGTACTCGTAGTTGTAGTTAAACGCCAGGCTGTTTTTAATCGGGAAAGCCACCACCTATATTAAGACTATCCAAAGTCGGGCAGATTTTTTTCAGCTCAACATATACGTTTACACACTTCAGTAATTCACTCCAGTAATAAGCCGTGTCATTAATGCCGGTGTTTATAAAAAAGTGGAGCATCTTCAGTTCAAACTTCTTGTTGTTCTGAATTTGCTCTTTGTAATAAGGTACAATGTCTTTATAGCCTATACCAAGTCGGGAGGTGTAGAATTCAAACTTTGGTTCTTCTTCTGATGCTATTCTTATACCCACCTTAGTCGGGTTCTTGAAATTCTGGTCGAAGAGATCGAGTTCGTTCTTATTGTCAATAACAGGTATAATGTTGGAGAATCCATCATTAATAAGCCTTGCAATGTTATCAATGTATTGATTTCTCTTAAAACCGTTGCATACTATAAACTGGTCTTTGGTGAGTTTACCACTCTCATACAGTGATTCAACAATATTAATATCAAAGGCACTGGAGGTTTCGATATGAATATTATTCTTCAAAGCTTCCTCCAGCACAAATGAAAAGTGAGAGCTTTTGGTGCAATAGCAATAATGGTACTGCCCCTGGTACTCAGCCTTGGCCATAGCTACATTAAACATGCGTTTAGCCTTCTGTATTTGTGAGCTTATTTTGGGCAGGTAAGTTACTTTTAGCGGAGTGCCGTACTGCTTAATAATATCCATCAGGTACACGCCATTCCAGGTAAGGGTACCATCTTCATCGCGGGCAAATTCTTCCTGTGGCCAGTCAAAGGTCTGATCTATAAGATCAATATATTTATTTCTCATCTTGGTGGTTTAAGTAATAATCCGGGTAACTTACTTCACAAATTTTTTGGCAAAGTAAATCACTTAGATATTACAACAGTATTAAGAAAAAAAGTTTTTAGAAGAACGGAATATCTACAGGACGGTCTCGCATCCAGCCCGTAATACTGTACCTGTCTTTTCCGGTTAGCAGCACTTCATGCTCCACCGTGTCGCTTCTGAAAATGGCCAGTCGCCCTGCCATGGGTTCAACATCAAGATGTCCTTCAGGTCTGTATAAACGCAACTCCCCACCATTGCCCGGCTGCCATTTTTTATTAAGATAAAAGGCAAAAGATATCTTTCGGTTATTGGTGCTTTTGAATTGATCCAGGTGCTTTTCGTAAAATGTGCCTGGCGGATAAATGGCATAGTGGCATTCCAAATCCTTTAAACTGAGAAAAAGCAAGCGATTTAGACTGGCCATTAAGCTCTCAATCTCCCTTAAAAATACGAGTGTGGCAGGTCGGGCATCTTCTTCATAAATCCACTTTACATAATCCCCGCGTATTTCCTTATCTACTGTAAAGAGATGTGCATTACCTATACCGGCCTTGTGAAAATTGTCTTCCTTACGGTGATGAGCAACTGCTTCCAACAATCCATCAATCAGCTCCTGAGATGCAAAGTCATCAATTACACAAAACTCCTGTTCAGCAAGGCTATCTGCAATTTTTTCAAGTTGGGTTTCGGTGAGTTTTATTTCTTTCAACAGAAGGGGTTTAATGCAAGCAAAGCCGCAAAAACGCCAAGTCAATATTGTGTTCTTTGCGGCTTTACGCGATATATTCTCAGAAAAGTTTAAATAACCTCCAGCTCCTTACCCACTTTGGTAAATGCCTCAATCGCTTTATCTAAATGCTCTTGCTCATGCCCTGCACTAAGTTGTACGCGTATGCGCGCCTGCCCTTTTGGTACTACCGGATAAAAGAATCCGATTACATAAATTCCTTCTTCAAGCAGGCGGTTTGCGAATTTCTGCGAAAGCGCAGCATCATAAAGCATAATAGGTACGATGGCTGAATCTCCATCCTTAATATCGAATCCGGCAGCTTTAATTTTTTCTTTAAAGTAAGCCACATTGTCCATCAGCTTGTCGCGAAGGCTGGTTGAACTCTCCAATAAATCAAAAACCTTAATGGACGCCCCTACTATGGCCGGAGCCAATGAGTTTGAAAATAAGTAAGGCCTTGAGCGCTGGCGAAGCATTTCAATAACTTCTTTTTTACCAGTGGTAAAGCCACCCATAGCGCCACCGAGTGCTTTACCCAATGTTCCGGTTATAATATCCACACGGCCGATGGAATTGTGCAACTCATGGGTGCCGCGCCCGGTTTTACCAATAAAGCCTGTAGAGTGGCACTCATCCACCATTACAAGGGCATCATACTTTTCGGCCAGGTCACAGATTTTATCAATTTGTGCCACGTAACCGTCCATAGAAAATACACCGTCAGTAACAATTATTTTAAAACGGCTGGTGCCGGATGCTTCCTTAAGTTTGGCTTCAAGGTCTTCCATATTGTTATTTTCATAACGGTAGCGCTGTGCTTTGCAAAGGCGCACACCATCTATAATAGAAGCATGGTTCAGTGAGTCAGAAATAATAGCATCCTCATCCGTAAGCAAGGGCTCAAAAACGCCTCCATTGGCATCAAAGGCCGCAGCATATAGTATGGTATCTTCCATACCCAAAAAATCCGCAATCTTCTTTTCAAGGGTTTTATGGATATCCTGTGTACCGCAAATAAAACGTACGGAAGACATACCGAACCCGTGAGTATCCAAGGTATCCTTGGCAGCTTTTATTACTTCAGGGTGCGATGATAAACCCAGGTAGTTGTTGGAGCAAAAGTTTAAAACGGTTTTGCCGTTTACGGTAATGTCTGCGCCTTGCTCGCCTTCAATTATGCGTTCGCTTTTATAAAGGCCATCAGCTTTAATGCTTTCCAGTTCCTGTTGTAAGTATTCCTGAAGTTTTCCTATCATGGTTATGCTTTTTTTTGGTGGAGGGCAAAGATAGGGATTGGTAATACTCAGGGGCTAAGGTACCTTCGCCAAATGTCAGAAGAAAACCAGCAAAAAGCCGTAAAGGCCATATACCTGGGCATAGCCGGCAATGCGGCCCTTGCGCTTATCAAATTCCTTACTGGTTTTTTTGGCAACTCCTATGCGCTTATCGCAGATGCAATAGAATCTACTTCAGATATTTTTTCTTCACTATTGGTGCTCGTTGGGTTGCGATATGCAAACAAACCCCCTGATGATGATCACCCGTACGGACACGGCCGGGCAGAGCCACTAATAACATTTGTTGTAGTAGGTTTTTTGGTGGCCTCGGCTACTGTAATCACCTATGAGAGTATTGACCATATCCAAACTCCCCATAAAACACCAGCACCTTATACGCTTATAGTGCTGGCCGTAATAATCATTGTTAAAGAAGTTTTTTACCGCGTGGTAAAGCGGAGAGGAAAAGAAACCCAGAGTACCGTGCTTACTGCTGATGCCTGGCATCACCGCAGTGATGCTATCACCTCACTGGCAGCATTTGTGGGTATTGCCATAGCCTTGTTTATGGGCCCTGGCTACGAAACGGCTGACGACTGGGCAGCATTGCTTGCTGCAGGTTTTATATTATACAATGCTTACCAAATATTAAGGCCTGCCCTAGGTGAAATAATGGAGGAACACCGATATGATGATTTGGTGAAGGAAATACGGCTCGCGGCAAAAGAGGTACCTGGTGTGGTTACTACCGAAAAGTGCTTTGTACGCAAAATGGGTATGACCTTTCATGTGGACCTACACGCCATAGTAAATGCAGAGATTACGGTGAGAGAAGGGCATGAAATAGCGCATAAACTGAAAGATCACTTATTGGCCACTAAGCCTGAAATTGCTGATGTGCATATCCACATAGAGCCGGACGACCCGGAGCAAATGCCCTAAACAGGCATAAAAAAGCCAACTACTTTTTAGCAGTTGGCTTATTCTAAAAATCAAAAAAAAAAATAAATGTTAAAGTTTGTTGAGCTTTTGGGTTACAACCTGTTCATCCCGGTTGTACACTTTTACCAGGTAGGCTCCGGGGGGCAAGGCCTCAACGGATATTTTATTTTCCGGATTCAAATGTCGTGCTACCACTTTACCGGTGGCATCCATTATTTCCACTCTGGCAGGCTCATTTTCCATTTCCAATTCAAACCAGGCTGTTGCAGGATTTGGGAACATCTTCATCTCAAAAGCCGGCTGATCTGCAAGGCTGGCACCAGGTGTAGTGTTTTCAAAGTATTGCATGCTACCGGAATACTCTCCCACTATCAGGTCCATATCGCCATCATTATCCAAATCAGCAAATGTGGGGAAGGCTACATAGTACGTTGCCTGCAGCGCAAACGGGTTGGCAAGAGGCGCTGCGAATTGTGGTGCTGTCCTTGTTCCGGTATTTTCAAAATATTGCAAACCACCGTAATACTCTCCAACCATTAAATCCATATCGCCATCATAGTCAATATCTGCAAAAGCAGGTGCTGCAAAATAATAGGTACTGGTTAAACCGAATGGGTTGGTTTGGGGAACTCCAAATTGAGGCGCTGTTTTGGTTCCGGTATTTTCAAAATACTTCATGGTACCATAGGCCTCGCCAACAAACAAGTCAAAATCACCATCATTATCCAAATCCACAAAAGTTTGGAGCGTGCTTATGCCCAAACCGGAAACACCAAATGGATTTGAAACCGGGGCATCAAATTGTGGGTTGGTGGCTGTTCCAGAGTTTTTCAGAAAGCGTAACCCAGCTCCATAAGGGCTGTAGAAGTCTCCTAAAAATAAGTCCATATCCCCATCATCATCAATATCAACAAAGGATGGCATCAGGTAAAAGTAGGAGCTATCCTTTATACCAAAAGGGTTTGCTACCGGCCCGGCAAATTGAGGACTAGTGGCTGTACCGGTATTCTCAAAATACTGCATTACGCCATACTCTTCTCCAATGAGTGCATCAAGGTCGCCATCGCCATCTAAATCTGCGAAAGCAGGCATAGCGTATGTTACCACACTGTCAAGTCCGAATGGATTGGTTACGGGGGCCAAGAATGATTGAGCATTAGCTTGCTGGGTAGCGGCCAGGCCAAAAAACACGGCCACCGCGCCCAGTGCTTTTTTAAGATCGTTTATTGAAACAGCCTGTTTCAGCTCATTAAGCAGCGATTTGATCTTTACGATCAACCACTGTACATAGTCATTATCCTGTTTTTCAAGGAGGGCGTTGTGCAACTTTGTTGAAAGTTGCTTTAACTGCCGTTTTTTGCGCGAGTACGCGAGTGTTGCCATTGAAGTAATTGTTAATTAATTGTCGTTTGATATTGCCCAATACGTGGTTTCAGGTATCGTCAGTCCACTGTAATGGTCATTGGTCATTGTGTTCAAAATATTTGGCCTGCGCTTGCCCTCTAATGCATGCACATCATAAATTTCATCTACCGAAGTTTGGTAGGTGATTTTACCCGCAATGCTTGCCGTTGGTAAATGGACGATTAAAATGCCACTTTGGTTGGCTTTCTCTGCAAAAGGCAGCTTGGCGAAGGTGCTGGAGTTTTTGCGCAGTTTTGATAATCCTATAAAAAGGTAATCCTGCACTAATGACATACCCCGCACAAAGCCATCGTACTTCATCAGCACATCATACTTTCCGCTGCCTTTATCAATCCTGGCCAGTTCACCGGTTGCGGAAAGCAATACGTATAAATCTTCTCCTACCGCCATGGGTGAGTGGGGCATAGGCAGGCCTTCCGCTATTATGTCGTTACTTTCCACATCGTACATCACCCCACTGGTGGTAACCGTATCACGCCAGCTTTGGGCACTATTGCCCTTGTTAAAAGCAGTGGCATATTTGGGTTTTCCATTCTGCATTACCATTCCATTAAGGTGGCATCTGTCTTCTGATACCAATTCCGTGATATTAGGTGGAGACCAGTAAGGCCTGAAATTGAACTCAGAGTCAATTTCTACCAGGCAAGAGAATAGAGTATTTACGGCAAACAGCCTGTTATCCGCTCCATATCTCAAATCATGTATATCCAAAGGACCTGTATGATATGTAAGCCGTGGCATATATAAGGCATCGTACCTTCCTGGTGATTTTGGGTAATGCAGTGCTAAATCAGGAGAATTACTAAAAGTTATTATTTGATTCTTACAGGCCAGTGCCATTTTGTTACCATCCTCACTCAGGGCAATACCCATCGGCTTTTCAAAGTTGCGAGGTAGTTGTATCAGGGCGTTTTCATCTTTAGCAGATAAAAATATGAGCTTACCTGCCTGGTATGTAGAAATAGCCAGGGTGCAACCCAACCTGTACATAAGCTCGGGTGCCTGAGAGGTATATTGTAAAGTAAATGGCGCATAGGCCTTAGGCGTACCTTGAGTATCCATAAATGTGTAAAAGGCGATAAAAATAAACTATTAGTACTATGGTAAATGTTAAAACTGAGGCTGGCACAGCTAAGATTAATTTAGCGATATGCTGCCTTCATCTAAAAATGAACAGTTTATTTTTGAGAAGCGTTAATTCTAAAAATCTCAACATGCAGAATATACTTGTAGCCATTGATTTTGACGGGGAAGACCACAAGCTACTGGAATTTGCGGCTTCTTTTGCTGAGAAGCTCCAGTCTAAAATCTGGCTGGTACACGTGGCTGCCCCTGAGCCTGATTTTATTGGCTATGATCCTGGTCCCCAAACCGTGCGGGACGATGTTGCTGAAGATTTGCGCAACGAGCACCGTAATCTGCAAAAAATGGCAGATGTATTAAAAGGACGTTCAATAGAGGCGCAAGCACTCTTAATTCAAGGCTTTACTGTTGATTCTATTCTGGAAAAATGCAAGCAGGTTAAAGCCGATCTGCTAATTATAGGTTCACATGAACACGGGGCGTTCTATAATTTCTTTCAGGAAAATACAGCCCTCGAGCTTTTTAAACGAAATGAAATTCCATTGCTGGTGTTGCCACTTGATTAACTCTTACCACTTTACCACTTCAGGCTTTTCGGCCAGGTAAATCAAAACGTTGTCCCCATTCGGGTAACCCATTCTGGTCAACAAGGCTCTGTACTCATCCAATTGCTGACGATGATTTTGCTGCACAACTCCGGTTTTATAATCAATGATGTGTGCCCTGTTATCCCCAACCACCACCCTATCCGGCCGGGCCGAAAAATTACCGGGAATCAATATTTCCTCCTCATTAATTACCTCTAGTCCGTCCACATAGTAGGTCTGAAGAACCGAATCATTTACAAGGCCTCCTATCACTGGCTTCAGCTCATCATACTCTAAGCTGGAAATATATCCTTCATCAAGATTTTTCTGTAGAACATCATTCACATCACTTTTGGTATTCACCTGAGCCATCAGGCTATGTACCCTTTTTCCATAAGCGGCAGAAGAGCTTTCTTCATCTATCCAGTTAAGCGGGGCATCAATTGAAATGCGGACTTTTTGGTACCAGTTGGCACCTTTATATAAATCAAACCCTTTGGCCTCTGCGGTTTTCAGGTCAGTTTCCCTTGTTAGTGCCAAGGGTTCTCCCAATTCCAGCATATTGCCATCAATATCGCTTTCTTTAAAATAATGAGCTATGTAACGAGTAAAATTTTGGCTATCCTTATGCTTACCTGTTGAGCCAATTACATATAATTCATCCACAGCGCGGGTAAAAGCTACATAGGCCAGGTTCAGGTTATCCAGATATACATTCTCCTTATTGGAATTATATAATTCTCTGTAGGTCTCGAAGGTCTCATTACTTTCGGAAAGTTTAACACGTGCCACAGGAAGTCCTTCTATATTGAATTCCTCAATATTCATCCAGGTTGAACTACCGCCCGGTTCAGTAGTGGCCAGCCAATCCGCAAAGGGAACTATGGTTACCGGAAACTCCAGGCCCTTACTTTTATGTACCGTCATGATATTTACAGCACTGTTGCCTTCAGGCAGACTAATACTCCGCGAGCTACCCTTATCATCCCACCAGCGAACAAATCCTGCTTCGCCATCTCCTTTTTTATTCTGATAATCAACCACCTGATCCATAAAAGTGTGTAAGAACGGATTAGTTTGAATAGGTAGATTAAGCATGTTAGCAATGCGATACACCTTATCTAAAAGCGATAACTCTAATATACCTGACAAGCTATAACCCTCCAGGGTTTCCTCCAGGTAATGATGCAGATCATGAGCCCGAAGGTGAATCAGTTTATCCAAAAACAGATGCTTTTCGCTAAAACCTTTCCGAACTGTATCCGCCTCCCATATTTTATTCAAGAAATCCCAACGGATACCATGGTCATCTGGCCGCACTAAAAACTTTAAAAAGGAAACCACCGCGCGCACATCTGCCGACTGAGCAATAATTAAACTATCCGGGCTTACTACAGAAATGGCATGATTTAATAAAAATTCCGCCAGTAGGCTCCCATCCTGCTTTCGCCTGGTGATTATTGTAATGTCCTTCAAATCGTATCCACGGTCAGCAACGGACATGATTATCCTGAGACACTCCTCACATTGCTGTTCCTCATAAGTATCCTTATCGTGTTGCAGTCTGTTTAAGTAAACATATCCTCCTTCCTGTCTTTCAACCTTTTGAGACGCCTCATTATACAGGTCTTTAAACTGTTCACCTTCTAATTGTGAAGCAGCTTTGGTAAAAAAGTCATTATTAAATTCCACCACTTGCTTACGGCTACGGTAGTTGGAGCCAAGTGTAACTTTTTCACGCTGATATAACTCACGAATTTCTTCACCCACCAGTATCTTATTGGATGGATCCGTATCGTTTGAAAGGTTGACAAACTGGGATACATCACCGCCCCTCCACCTGTAAATTGATTGTTTTCCATCTCCTACTATCATCACTGATCCACTGGAAGCCATAGCGTTACCTATAAGTGGAAGTAGGTTTTTCCACTGTAAAACGGAAGTATCCTGAAACTCATCAATAAAGAAGTAGTGATAACGATCACCCAGTTTTTCAAACAGATAAGCCGTTGGCTCCTGATCCAGCTTTTCGCTGATTAATTTATTGAATTCCCCAATCGGCAGCCTGTTGGTTTCATCTTTCACCAATTCCAGATTGCTTTCAATTTCTGCCAAAGTGGCCAATGAATAGATGTCCGTTAAAATTTTGCTAATCAGGTGGTAGCGCGGGTAGTTCTCAAGCACAGATTCCACAGCCAGGGCCAGCCCATGCCTAAGTTCGCTTTCAATAGGCGAGAACTTTGAGGCTACATTTTTAGCATTGGCTCTTGAATAAAAATCTCCGCCATCCAAAACCTTTAAAACAGTGGCATTGGGGGGCCATTTAGATTCGTCCGTGTTCTGCAGGTTAGTAATATAATTATAAACGGTGCCACGGCTAAAATCCATTTTTTCTACACCATGAGAGTGTATCAAATCTAAAAGTTGGTCCGCCTGACTTTTTAAAGAAGCCTCAAATTGCTTTTGCTCTTTCTTTAAACTCTTGCCGGCTTCCATAACCCTGGCCGAATCAAAGCCCTTTAGTTTTTTGAGGAATGGCATAGCCCCTTCATCAAACAGATTTTTGCCCATGTCCTGCAGGCTTTGTTCGGGGCGAGGTGACTTACCCTCATCGAGCTTAGCATTTACAAACTCCAGTAAAACCTGTGAAGTTGATGAACCTTCCACAAGGTTAGCCAGCATTCGGTCAATAGCCTCAGAGAGCATTTCGCCACTATCAAGCTCCACTTCATAGTTGCTGTTGAGTTTTAAATCCTGCGCAAAGCTCCGTATAAGGCGGTTTGTAAACTTATCAATAGTAGAAACGGAAAAAGCTGAGTAATTATGGAGGATTGTACTAAGGATATCCCGGGAACGGTAACTCACTTTTTCGGGGCTAAGTTTCAATTCATCCGCCAACTGAAATAACATACTATAAGCAGCGTCATCTTTTTTATCGGAAGCGGTGTAGGTTCCCATTTGGCGAAGCTGCTCCACTATTCGCTCCTTCATTTCATTAGCCGCCTTATTGGTAAATGTTATAGCCAATATTTCCCTGAACTTCATGGTATTTTCACTGCCAAGGCAAATGGCCAGATAGTTTTTTACCAGCGTGTATGTTTTTCCGGCACCAGCCGAAGCATTGTAAACTTCAAATTTTCCCATCAACTATTTTCTTGAATGCTTGCTAACAATTCTCCAATATTACCGCTCTTTTTGCCATTTGTTATGTCTTCATCATAAAATTCTAATATGCTAAACCTAAACGGAAGAGGCGCGTTACCTTAGCGGAATTAAAATCAATCTATAAACAATAAATCATATAATTATGGCTTTTCAACTGCCCGATTTACCTTACGAAAAAAATGCTCTGGAACCCCATATTGATGCTACCACCATGGAAATTCACCATGATAAGCACCATGCAGGTTACACCAGCAAATTAAACGATGCAATAGAAGGAACCGACCTTGCCGATAAATCAATTGAGGATATTCTTAAAAATGTATCTCAGCACTCAGGCGCTGTACGCAATAATGGTGGTGGATTTTACAACCACAGCCTTTTTTGGAAAGTAATGAGCCCTGATGGTGGCGGCACTCCGAGCGGAGCTTTAGGCGATGCTATTAACTCGGCTTTCGGATCATTTGATCAGTTTAAGGAGAAGTTCTCCAATGCAGCGGCAGGCCGCTTCGGTTCTGGCTGGGCATGGCTAATTGTAAAAGACGGTAAGCTGGAAGTTACCTCATCTCCAAACCAGGATAACCCATTAATGGATATTGCTGAAGTAAAGGGAACTCCGATATTAGGTCTTGATGTGTGGGAACATGCTTATTACCTGAAGTACCAAAACAAGCGCCCTGATTATATCAGCGCCTTTTTTAATGTGATTAACTGGGATGAAGTAACCAGAAGATATGAGGCTGCGAAGTAATAATCGCAACTGAAAATTAAATGTTAAACCTCGCTTTTGCGGGGTTTTTCTTTTTACACATTTTCCCACCTGCCCTATCTTCGCCCCATGCAATTGCCACAAGGGAAAAAAATCTACTTTGCCTCCGACCTTCATTTGGGGGCACCCACTTACGAAAAGAGCCTGGAACGCGAAAAGCTATTTGTAAAATGGCTGGACGAGGCTAAAAAAGATGCCGCTGAAATATTTATAGTGGGTGATCTTTTTGACTTCTGGTTTGAGTACAAACATGCTGTGCCTCGTGGGTTTGTACGTGTGTTGGGCAAACTGGCTGAAATATGCGACAGTGGTATTCCTATACACATGTACACCGGCAACCATGATATGTGGATTTTTGACTACCTGCCGGCTGAAACGGGTGTAAAGCTGCACCGCATCCCCAATGAAAGAGAATGGAATGGAAAGCAGTTTTACATTGGCCATGGTGATGGACTGGGGCCGGGAGATCATGGATATAAATTCATAAAAAAGGTTTTTAAAAATCCTTTTCTTCAATGGTCGTTCGCGCGCCTGCACCCTAATTTTGGTATTGGTTTGGCCGATTACTTCAGTAAAAAGAGCCGCGCCAAAACCGGTGACAGCGATGCTAAATTTTTGGGAGAAGAAAATGAATGGCTGGCTATTTACAGTAAGGAGATGCTGAAGAAAAAGCACTACGACTACTTTATATTCGGGCACCGCCATCTACCCCTCGACATCAACCTGAACGAACGTTCAAGGTATATAAACCTGGGTGACTGGATAAAGTATTACACCTACGCTGTATTTGAAGGAACTACCGTTGAATTAAAAGATTATAAGTCTGGTTAATAACAGTATATACTAGCTGAACATCCTAGGTACCTCTCCGTTATCTTTCCAACAATAAAACTCCTTTTATTATGGACAATCAATACGATACCCTTTCGCAAGCCGTAGAAGAGTTAAAAAAGAGAGGCTACACCCTTGATTTTAATTTGAAGCCCAACTGTATTGAGTGCCGGGAGCTGGACAAAAAGTACGATCCCAGCACTTTTCATATTGACGAGTTTCACCGCTTTGAAGGTATGAGTAACCCCGATGATATGTCCATCATTTTTGCTATTACCACTGAGGATGGCAAGAAAGGATCTTTGGTAGATGCTTACGGTACCTACGAAGACCCTATGACTTCTGAAATGATTCAGAAAATGAAGATTCATTAAACCGGATTAACCCAAAGGTTTATTTAGCCAGCCTAACGCTAAGGCCTACAGCGTGATAGTTCATATCTTCAGTTATTCCCAATCCAAAAGAGTAGTCGAACTGTAGGTTATTATTTATGAGATATGTAAATCCGGCATCGGCATTAAATACCAAAATATCCAAATCAGTTACAAAGCCGTAAGGCTCTAAATACACTCCCACCTTTTCGGTGAGCGATATGGCCCAGGAGAGTGAGTAAAACAAATCTCCATTGCCCGTGCCCAGGTAATCATACCCGATATTCCAGGCCAGGTTATGATTTTCAGAAAGACTGTGAGTTACTGCAAGCTTATTGATAACCCCATATTCTCCACCGGAAATACCCTCAGTACCCGTTGGCACTACCAGGTGCGATAAAAAACCTATCTCGGAGCGCCCCTCTTTTTTTTCAAGGATGTTCACTTTAAAACCTACTTGTAAATCGGCCACGCCAAATACTTTATTGGTTTCCACATCGTCAACATATGTTTTTTGCAATTCAGGTTGAGTTACTAATCTCAACTCAAACCTTTTGCTTACACCCAGCCTCCAAAGTGTATTTGGTAAAGCTACCTGCTGCAGCCGGCCTTCTGTAGTGGGTGTTATTAATCCACCTGGAATGGCATAGCCTTCAGTCATAAATGAAAATCCGGTTTCTATTTGTAACACACCTTTACCTACTGTGGATGAAGCCTCGGTTTGATCAGGCCTGTCGGTAACTATGGATTGAGCATAGCTTTTGTATCCAATAAAGCCTAACATAATTAGTAGCAATCCTTTTTGCATCTCTTCTATTTTTTAGGCAAACCTAAATTTATTTTTCTAATCTTCAAATTATATTTTTAGATTTGCTCCCGAAATTCATTTATGTACACATTCACCGAAGAAAACTATCTCAAGGCGATTTATCACCTCAGTGACTCATCTGATAAAGGTGTGAGCACCAACGCCATTGCGGAGAGACTTGAAACCAAGCCTGCTTCAGTAACCGATATGCTGAAGAAGCTGAGTGATAAAAAACTTTTGGTGTATAAAAAATATCAGGGGGTAAGTCTTACCGATGAAGGAAAAACCGTGGCAATACGTACAGTGCGTAAACATCGGTTGTGGGAGGTTTTTTTAGTAAAAAAACTGGAATTTGGCTGGGAAGAGGTTCATGAAATTGCGGAACAGCTGGAGCACATTCAATCCACTAAGCTTACTGATAGGCTCGATGAATTCCTAGCTTACCCCAAGTATGATCCGCATGGTGATCCCATTCCTAATAAGGATGGCATATTCCCTAATCGCAGCGATCAGACCCTTACAGAGTGTAGCGTAGGCGAAACCGCCATTTTAAAAGGCGTTAAGGATACCGACCCTGAGTTTTTGAAATACCTCAAAAAATTGAACCTCACACTTGGCGAAGAACTCCTGATAAAGGAAAAGGAAAGCTATGACAACTCCATGCTGGTGGAGCTGAGCGATAATACTCAGATCAACCTGAGCCAGCAGGTGAGTGGTAATTTGTACGTAACGGTGAAGTAGAATGATGGCTTGGTTAAAATGAAACGAAGCCCGATGTCACCCTGAGTGGCCGTTCTCGGCTGAGCCGAGCCGGGTGTATCGAAGGGTGTTTGGCCCGAACCAAAAAAGTTAAAAACATGAAAAAAGTACTTCTATTAATAGTATCAGCGCTTATGCTGACCGCATGCTCAGAAAGCACGGAAACTGAAACCACCATTGTGTGCACTACAGGTATGATTGGCGATGTCGTGCAGCACCTGATGGGCGATAGCGTAAATGTAGAAGTACTTATGGGCCCCGGGGTGGATCCTCACCTATATAAGGCCACGCAGGGTGATATCACCGCTCTGAATGATGCCCGTGTTATCATTTACAATGGACTACACCTGGAAGGAAAGATGGTGGAGATTTTTGAAAAACTCGGCCGCCTTAAAACCACTATTGCCGTTGGTGATTATGTGGATAGAAAAAAGCTGATCAACAGCACTGATTATGCAGGCGCTGATGATCCGCATATTTGGTTTGATGGAGCGTTGTGGGCCGATGCCTGGGAAGAAGTAGCGATTGCGCTTCAAAAAGAATTTCCGGAAAGAGCCGCTGAAATAAACACCAACTACCAGCGATATGCCGAGGAATTACATCAACTGGATCAGTTTGCGCGTGAGCAAATTAGTTCTATACCCGATAGCCAGCGCGTGATGATTACCGCCCATGATGCTTTTAAATATTTTGGAAAAGCTTACGGCATGGAAGTGCGCGGCCTACAAGGCATAAGCACCGCTGCTGAATATGGTTTACAGGATGTTTCGGAACTAGTAAAGTATATCGTTGACCGAAAGATCAAAGCCATTTTTGTGGAGAGTTCTGTGCCTAAAAAATCCATCGAAGCAGTAATAGAAGGCTGCCGCCAAAGGGGACATGATGTAAAGTTGGGCGGTGAGTTGTTTTCGGATGCCATGGGCTCGGAAGGTACACCTGAAGGCACTTATGTGGGGATGGTGCGACATAATGTAATAGTGATAACGGAAGCGCTTAGGTAGTTCATTATGTTCGTTTTTGCCTTAGTTACTCACTTCACTTTATTTATTATAGGAGTTCGTGAGCTCGGCTTTCAGCCTCGGTTGACGCAAAAAGAACCAAAAAAGTCAAGGCTTACAAGAAAAGGAGCAACCTGATTTTTGCTCACCCCAAGTTCGGCCGGGTGATCTCCTTCTCGGCTCAGCCGAGAGAGCTTCCCGGTCTCACTAAGGGTGATCCGCAATCAGAACACTCTTTTCTTAAATGCCGGTCCTTACTAGGTGCCAGTGGTTGAAAGAAAAGATTTAAACTAATGACCCTAGCGGGGTCAAATAGCAATAGGCCTCGGTGTAAGCCGAGGGTAGGAAAAACAGCCGAACGATTGCCAAATTTTGGCGTGTGTTTTTGATAAAACCATGACAAAATCAAATAGACAAATAGATTAAGATAACGATGGACATCAGACCCGAAAATACCGCCATAGAGGTACACAACCTCACCGCCAGCTACAACCGCAAGCCGGTGCTTTGGGATATTGACTTCAGTCTGCCGCAGGGCCAGCTCATTGGTATTGTTGGGCCCAATGGATCAGGCAAAACTACCCTGCTACGTAATATGATGGGGCTGATGAAACCCGATAGCGGTTATGTAAATATGTTCGGGAAAAAACTGGATGATGTGCGCGAGCGCGTGAGCTATGTACCTCAGCGCGAAACGGTAGATTGGGATTTCCCGGCCAATGTGATGGACGTAGTGCTGATGGGTCGCTACCGTAAAAGCAACCTCTTTAGAAGACTCAGTAAAAAAGATCGTGATATCGCTACCGAGGCTCTCGAAAAAGTAAATATGCTCTCCTATGCCAATCGGCAGATTTCACAACTTTCGGGCGGGCAGCAGCAGCGGGTTTTCATAGCACGCTCCCTGGCCCAGCAAGCCGATCTGTACTTAATGGATGAGCCCTTTGTAGGAGTGGATGCCGCTACAGAAGAATCGATATTGACGCTGCTATCTGAAATGAAGAAGGAGGGCAAAACCGTGGTAATAGTGCACCATGACCTGCAAACGGCCTACGAATATTTTGACTGGATCGTTTTATTGAACACCCGTTTAGTGGCCAGTGGCCCGAAGCAGGAAGTGTTTGAAACGGAGCTATTGCAGGAGGCCTATGGAGGCCGCCTTACGGTACTATCGCGCATTGGCGATTTGATGGCGAAGAAGAACTTCCCCATCCGCGAAAGCGAGTATAAAGAAAAAGAAGGGCCGGGCGATGAAAGAGCTTATTGAGTTTTTGAGCTTTAGCAACCCCAATGTGCGGGTGGTAACCCTGGGCACCATGTTTATTGGCATGAGTGCCGCCATGGTGGGCAGCTTTGCCTTTCTGCGCAAGCGCTCTCTTATTGGCGATGCCATTGCTCACGCCATTTTGCCGGGCATCGCAATAGCCTTTATGGTTACCCAAAGCAAAAGCCCCTACATACTTATGTTTGGAGCGCTTATCAGCGGGTGGGCCGCCATGCTGCTGATTGAAGCCATTACCAAACATTCCAAGCTAAAACCGGATACCGCTATTGGCCTTGTGCTCAGTGTATTTTTTGGAGTGGGGATTTTGTTCCTCACCCACATTCAGCATTCGGGGGCAGGCAACCAGGCGGGCTTAGATCAGTTCCTTTTTGGCAAGGCCGCTTCCATGACGCGGGATGACCTGCTGGCCTACTCCATAGTAGCCGGTATTCTGCTGGTGGTGGTTTTCTTTTTGTTTAAAGAATTTAAACTGTTGAGCTTTAATGCAGAGTTTGCCCAAATTTCAGGCTTGCCCGTTCGCAGCCTACAGTTTGTACTTTCATCCATTACCGTTCTGGCTATAGCCACAGGCATACAGGCAGTGGGTGTAGTGCTGATGGCAGCGTTGATTATCACTCCCGCGGCAGCGGCCCGCTCATGGACAGAAAACCTGGTGAAGCTACTTTTCATTGCCGGTTTTGCCGGAATGCTATCGGGTTTTGTTGGCTCTTACATCAGCTTTACAGCCCCCAACATGCCCACTGGCCCATGGATAGTAATGACGCTTTCCGCCATAGCGGTAATATCATTAGTGTTTGCCCCCGGCCGTGGTCTATGGAGTAAAATGAGGAGACAGCGCCAAAATCGTGAAAAGATATTAACCGAAAACATTTTGAAAGCCATTTATCACCTCAGCGAGCGCAGGGACGAAACCTTTCCGGTGATAGATGAAGAGGCTTTGCAGCAGATACGGCAGTTTAATAATGACGAATTGACCAGGGGTTTACGTATGCTGAAAAAGCGCTACCTCCTGTTGAGGCAATCCACCGGCTTCCGCCTGAGTGAAGAAGGCCTGAAAGAAGCCGCCCGCGTAGTGCGCCTGCACCGCCTTTGGGAAATGTACCTCACCCAGCGCATGCGTCTTAAGGCCGACCACATCCACCCCAATGCCGAAACCATTGAACACATTATAAGTCCTGAAATAGAAGAAGAATTGCTCCGCGACCTCGGTTACCCGGATAAAGACCCGCATGAGAGTCCGATACCGTATCGCTGACGCGAAGATGTTAGAAACAAGACATGAGATATGAGACTTGAGATGAAAGACGTGGCCCCCATACCCCCAGAGGGGGCTTTTTTACCAGATAGGAGAGATTCCCCTTTTAGGGGAATTAGGGGGCTAAACCTAAAATTGCGAAGCAATTTGCAACCGACCTTTTAGAAATTCATTAGAAAAACAAGGTTGAGGCCGGCTAAAGAGAGGTGCCGAAGTGGAGCAGAGCGAAACGACTGGGGCCTCGGAAAGCCGGTGAAACCGTAGTTTTTCAATGAATTTGTAATCAGTCTTGACTTTTTGCCTACTTTTTTGTCAAGAAAAAAGTAGGATGAAAAAATTAAAATAAACAAATGGCTACATTCTACATCATACTAACAGCATCAATAATAGCCGTATCCTGCGGCCTCCTTGGCTGTTACCTCATACTCCGTAAAATGGCAATGGTAGGCGATGCCATATCCCATGCTGTGCTGCCGGGTATTGTCATTGCCTTTTTAATCTCCGGCTCACGGGGAAACCTGGTGATACTGGCCGGGGCTGCCACTATTGGAGTTCTGACTACCATATTGATTGAAATTCTGCATAAAAAGGCAAACCTTCAGGAAGACGCCTCCATTGGCGTAACCTTTACTTCGCTGTTTGCGCTGGGGGTAATCCTCATTTCCAGCTTCACCGGGCAGGTAGATTTAGACCAGGAATGTGTGCTGTATGGCGAAATAGCCTACGTACCCCTCGACCCTATTTTGTTGGGCAGCGGAACTAACCTTGGCCCACGTGCCTTATGGATTAGCGGTACGGTTTTGCTCATTATCATTCTCGCTTTGGTAAAGGGCTACAAGGGCTTAGCCCTCACCACCTTTAACGCTGACTACGCCAAAGCCCTCGGCATCTCCACGGCCTTTTGGCACTTTGGGTTTATGGGATTGGTGAGCCTTACCACTGTAGTTTCCTTTGAATCGGTTGGAGCCATTTTAGTAGTGGCACTGCTTATTGCCCCACCAGCTACGGCCTACCTGCTTACCGAAAGCCTAAAGAAAATGCTGCGGTTAACTGCACTGTTGGGTGTACTCACGGCCATTGGCGGCTATTATTTGGCGCTGGTTTTAGATGGTAGCATAGCGGGAGCCATGGCCACATTTGCCGGGGTGTTATTTGCCGGGGCCTGGGGTTGGACTAAGATCAGGTTTAAAGAAAACCCGGACATGAAAGAGGAGATTGCTCAGCCTTGATAGATTTAGCTTCGATTTTATCTGTTATTGGATTTATTGATCGCCCATGCTGCGAGGCCAGCAACTGCAATGATTCCGCCAACTACCACAGCCAGGTTAACATTGCGCTGCATTTTTCTGGCCTTAGTGAGTCTATCCGAACCAATGCCACGCTCAGCTATAAAGTTTTCTATTTTATGAACTCCTTTATCTAATTCTTCTTTTGCTCTTGCTGTAATATCCATAATATCGGTTTACTAAATGTTTGTCTATTATTTAGACGTGTGGAGCGCTGTAATGTTCTGTAGGTATAACCTTTAACTACTTTGAACGCTGCGTAGCTGAGGCTATGAGCATTTTTGGGGGAGTATTATTTGCCGGGGCCTGTGGGTGGAGTAGGGTGAGGGGGGAAAGTCAGAGCTAAGGATGAAGCACGGATTGCAAATCCGCGCTAACTGTAAATCGGCATAGACAAGTATTAGGCAAGCAGTATAAATCCACCTTACTTATATTTTACTACCAATAGACTCAAAAAGATAATTCTTATCTCCAAGAGCTACCTCCCTTTTGCCAAATACGCTCAATTAATTTCTGAATATTGACTGTCGACTTATTGAATTCACCCTTATCCATTTTCCTGAGGGTTTCGACAATATGATTACAAACCAAATATTTACCAAAAGATAACTTAAGGTTCTTTTTGAAGTATTCTTGATAGAATTTTGACCTACCCCAATTGTCTATTTGGCTCCCCTTGAAAGAAGCCACTATCTCTTCATAAGTATCAGGTAATTTAAGCTCTTTATCAGAAAATATCTGAGAATAAGCATCGATGACTTTTATGTGATAAAACTTCTGATGGAAAAAGATCCTCAATATCAACAAATGAAGCACCTTTCTTTGTAATCTCCTTTGAAATAATAAAAATATTGTCCTCCTTAAATCCGCCTTTCTTAAGCAGATTCACCTTCTTTTCATAAGTATCCCCATCAAATAGAACTTTTGTCTCCATTTCTTCTTGTTGGCAAAACAAGGCCATTGCTATTGTATTCGCATCATCACCTCCGTAATTGATACTAATCTGATTCAAATCAAACCTCACTTCCTGTTCAAGTATATTTTTAACCTGAATAACCGCAGAAATAATTAACTGATCTGTAATTCCTTCTACAATTAAATTTTTTCCTCCAACATAAAGAGAAGCACCTGCAGGTAATCCGATTGCACTTCTTATCGGCTCCCAAGCTATTCCCTTCTGAGAGTGATAAGGTTTCAGGTTTACATGAGTTCCTCGTTTTGCAATATTCACTTCTCCTTTTTCAACGCTAACAATTCTATTTGGAAAGTTCTTATTTAATAAAAATGGTGAATGTGTTGTATAGAGGAATTGAATTCTTTCCATTGATTGCTCAAATCTGTCTAGAAGGTCAAACTGAGCCGCGGCATGTAGGTGTAACGCAGGCTCATCCATTAAGAGTAGCACATCAGAATCCTCAACCTTATAAAGGTGAGTTACAACAAACCAAAGAAACCACCTAAACCCAGGCCCCTGTTGCTCTAAACTTCCTCTATGCCCTTCGGCTCCGATAATGTCCAATTCTAAAAATCTTGGTATTTTGATATTCTCATCTTTACCTACCCGAGGCGCTTCATCTGTCTCATATCTCAGCTCTAATCGTAAGTTTTCCTGATTCCAATACTTTGAGAGATATTCCCGCAGATTATTGTTAACAGTCGTAAGTTCATCCTCCCTTTGCCTTCCACCTCCATTGACAATATTTTCCAGGTTTGCCCTTCCGATTTTTAAAAGTAAGTTCATAAAGAAGGGCCGGTTGTCACCAATTTTATCAAAATAAATTCTATCATCGACTTCGAAGCTGACATCATTCTCTACAAAGATTAGTCTCGGAAGCATTTTTACCAGCGCCTCAAACTGAATAACTTTTTCCGAAACAGAATTATATGTAATACTGCCAAAATTATCTTGAATGTAATCCCTGAGATAGGTTAACCCCATCTTTACCCCCTTGGTGTTGAGCACATCGTACTCTTTATTATCTAAATATTCTCGAATTAGGGCCAATTCATCTGTAAGGTGTTGAATCGCCTTAAGCTGAAGTTTCAATGATTCTTTGGGATACAGTTCCTTTTCTTCATTAACCCAATGATCTAAGTCAGAAAATCTAATAGCAACAGGGCTTTCTGCAAGTGACGGATGTGACTTCATTAATGAGCCCCATGCGCGTAGCTGTTTTCTAATTCTCAGTCTAATTACTTTTAGAATTTCTATGGTTTCGTCAGATGGCTCTTCTCTTGTCTTCTCCTCTACATGGGGATCAAAGACTATTTTCCTCTCCCCATTACCATACTTCTCTAGTATGATAGCCTTTATTGATCTAAGCTTGGCATCATGGCTGGACAATTCTTTGATTTCATCTGAATTCAAATGAAACCTAAGTCTGGCAACAATTTCTTCAGGATTCTGATTCAACCATGAACACCGATCGTTCACCTCTAATTTAGCATCGTTATAAGCAAAATTTATTGCTTTTAGAATATTGCTTTTACCAACGTTACTCTTACCCACAAGTACTGCCGCTTTTGGATTAAGCTTTATCTCGATTTTACTTCCTATACTTTTATAGCCGGTAATAAATACGGAGGATAGTTTCATGGTTGTTTGGTTAAATTATTTTTGAGTTCTTAATATTAAGCAAATAATTGAATAAAGTGTAAAATACCTAGGTCATTCTTGTTTTCATAAACTAGCTTTAAGCCTTAAAGTATTAACTCGCCACCATTGATTTACGAGCGGGGAATATACCCTCGTAATTTCATACAATAGTCAAATTCTGAATTCATATGCTGAAAACAGTAATCTTCTCGCTCATACTAATCACCTTCTCCCCTATAGCCCAAGCCCAATCTACCCCGCCAAAATCCCCAAAAGACACCTCTTCCCTCCACCACCAACTCCAAACCCACGACAGCCTCCTCTTCACTATCGGTTTCAACCAATGTAACCTTACCGTTTTTGATACGTTGGTAGCGGATAATTTTGAGTTTTACCATGATCAATCGGGGATAACACCCAATAAGGAGGCTTTTATAACCGGCATCAAAAACTGGCTTTGTAACATTGAGTATAAGGCTATTCGCAAGCTACAGCCTGGTTCTTTGGAGGTTTACCCCATGTACCGCAATGGTGAGTTATATGGGGCGGTGCAAAGTGGTTTTCATAGCTTTTATGTCCTATATCCCAATAACCCTAAGCTAACGCTGACTTCCGAAGCGCGCTTTACGCATCTCTCGGCTGTTGGAGGGCAAGCAATGGAAACTGGCACGGGTGATTAGTTATGATCACCATTCACTATATTAAATATCTCAACCATTTTGTTAAGCCCAACAAAATGGCAGAAACAGGCGGGTGTTTGTTGACTACTATTCTACGTTGGTATTCCTGTAAAACTGTGTGGATCCACTAGAGCCTCCAATAAATAAGTCAAAATCAGTATCATCATCTATATCTACAAATGCAGGGGCAGAGTCATATCCGGAAGTTGACAAGTTGAACGGATTGGTTGTTTTCTCGGAAAAAGAGGGGTTTGACTTTGAACCGGTGTTCTCATAATATTTGAGATTTCCGCTTGAACAACCTGCAAATAAATCAAAATCACCATCATCATCAATATCCACAAACTGAGGGGATGAATCATATCCCGGATCTGATAAATTGAAAGGGCTCGCTATTTTTCCGGGATAAGAAGGGTTTGATTTTGAACCAACATTCTCATAATATTCGAGGACTCCACTTGCACTGCCCACTAATAAATCAAAGTCACCATCATCATCTATATCAATAAACGCAGGAGCTGAATTGTATCCTGAAGTGGATAAATTAAATGGGTCAATTAATATCTCAGCGAACGAAGGGCTGGACTTTGAGCCTATATTCTTGTAATATTTGAGAATTCCGCTTGCACTGCCTACGAACAAATCAAAGTCGCCATCACTGTCAATATCTACAAAGGCAGGGGTTGAATTATATCCTGAAGGCGTTAAATTGAATGGATTTGCTAATTTCTCAGCGAAAGTTGGGCTGGATTTTGAGCCAACATTCTCATAATACATGAGGGTTCCACTTGAGCTGCCAACGAATAGATCAAAGTCACCATCATTATCAATATCTACAAAATGAGGTTTTGAATTGTAACCACTTGACGCTAAATTAAATGCATTAGTAATGGGGGTATTAAAATTTGGGTTGTCATTCCGAGGCCTGATTTCTGGCTCTTCAACAGGTGTTTTGGACTCTTTCTTACACGCACTAAAAATTGACAGTAAAATCAGAATAACAATAGAGAACTCCCATTTAATTTCTTTCATCGCTTTTAATAATGATGTTGAAATCACAAATGTAACCTATAAAATGACCGCCTATAGTCAAAGCGTGGATTTGCAACCAATAGTGTTCGAAATATAAACATCTTCTCAAAGTGAACTTTGATTTTTGGAGAATGAAGGCGATCATATTGTTGAGGTCAACAATATGATTCGGATTTATGGCCCATCAGTCCTGACAAGTTTATACCTAAGTTGATATAACCCTGTCAGGACTTGAACACTTAATAGGTCTTGTTTAAATTTTAGTATTCCAGTTTAAAACTTCCTTACAGGAGCATTACCCGCGCTACGCTGGCCGTTAATGTCCAGCTCAATGCCGCTGATTTGTGGACCACAGTCGCAGCAGTCGTCATCATTTTCAAAAAAGCTTATGTCTGTAATTCGTACGGTATCGGAGATATTCAACGAATCTGAACTGATTACCCAGTAGCGATTGGCCTCATAACTAAACTCCAGGGAACAGTCATCCCTTAAAAGGTTAATTGCTTCACCCATATTCTGGTTATTAGCTTGATCAAAAGCCATGACCTGAAAATCATTAGGACAGGTCAGGGTGTCACTTTCATAGAATATCCCAACAGAAGGGAAAACACAATCACAATTTGTAGATCGGCAGCAGCCGGATAATAGTGCAACACCAACCAATGTTGAAAAACCAATTTTAAGGGACGAAGCAGTTTTCATAAAAATTTATATGTATTTAATTGTAAGGAGCCATACCCCTATCACGTGGGGCATCCGGGGAGTAATCCTTCATCCCTTACGTTTTGGGCGAGCGAAAGTGGGGTGGGTATTCAAATATATTTTCACCACTTAGCTTACGCTTGTTTATAGTGAGTGATAATGGCTTGTAGCCATGACAGCCTTCTGAACAGCATGAGGCAAAACTTGTGAGCACGCGCTTTTCAAGAGCTGATTTTGGAAATGCTGAGCCGAATAATTTCACTATTCGGCTCAAATATTGCCGATTTTTGAGCCGAATAAGTTGTACATTCGGCTCATGAAGTATAACTGGCAACATATTGACTGGCCCAACTTCCGCTACAGCACTGAGGCGGTAGACGATATGCTGTTTGAATTTACATCTCAACTGGGCAGGGCAGGCGGATTGTTAAAGGCGCTACCAGACACAAATGAAACCGAGGCTGTAATAGCACTGATGGTAGCCGAGGCCGTAAAAACTTCGGAGATTGAAGGTGAATACCTTAGTCGGGAAGATGTAATGTCATCTATACGAAACAACCTTGGGTTGGGGCGCACTAAAAAGGTGACTGACCGAAGAGCCGAAGGTGTGGCTGAACTCATGCTAAGTGTACGGCAAACCTATGCCGAGCCCCTATCTACTCAGTTATTATTTAGTTGGCACAGCATGTTGATGAAGGCAGATGAGACCATCAAAAAAGGAGGTTGGCGTACACACCCCGAACCTATGCAGGTTATCTCAGGGGCCATGGGAAAAGAAAAAATACACTATGAAGCACCTCCTTCTGAACTGGTGGAAAACGAGATGAACGAGTTTATACAATGGTTTAATAATACTGGTCCGGGGGGAGTTGACGAAATAAAAAAACCCATAGTACGCTCCGCAATCGCACACCTTTGGTTTGAAAGTATTCACCCCTTTGAGGATGG
This sequence comes from Schleiferiaceae bacterium, assembly GCA_963758205.1. Lineage (GTDB taxonomy): Bacteria > Bacteroidota > Bacteroidia > Flavobacteriales > Schleiferiaceae > Owenweeksia. Next base: position 1,677,096 of record CAVWUM010000002.1, on the reverse strand, counting down.
AAATGGTCGGATAGGCCGGGCTATTGCAGAAAAGGCTCTTTCGCAAAAGTCGGGCAGGCCGGTGGTACTCAGTCTTTCTAAAGTAATAGAGGCCGATAAAAAAGGCTATTACAATGCACTGCAAACAGCACAGCGAACTTTAGAAGTCACCCCATGGGTAAATTACTTTGTAAAGGTGGTGATAGAAGCACAAAAACAGGCCGAAGAGCTGATTGACTTCACCCTAAAGAAAACCAGGTTTTTTGAGTATTTCGGGCAAAAGCTTAATGATCGTCAGCTAAAGGTGGTAAACCGGATGCTGGATGAAGGTCCGGAGGGTTTTGAAGGGGGTATGAGTGCGACCAAGTACATTTCTATTACCAAAACTTCTAAGGCCACTGCCACCCGCGACTTACAGGATTTAGCGGAAAAGAAGGTATTGTTGCCTTTTGGTGGCGGAAGAAGTACCCGCTACCAACTTAACCTAAAGGAAAAATATACATGATACGCCCTTACACTCCAAACGACAAACCTCAGCTCTTAGAGCTATTCCGGCTGAACACCCCGCCCTACTTTGCGCCCGAAGAAGAAGCATGGTTTTCGGATTACCTGGATAAGGAAACAGAGGACTTTTTTGTGGTAGAAGAAGATGAAATTATAAAAGGCTGCGGTGGAGTTAACTATCATGAAAATAGCGGAATGCTTTCGTGGGGCATCATTCACCCTGAATTTCAGGGAAAGGGCATTGGTAGGCAACTTACGCTGCATCGTATTGCCGTTATAAAATCAAAACCAGGGCTGCAAAAAATAGTAACCCGCACCAGCCAGCGTACCTACAAGTTTTATGAAAAAATGGGGTTTACACTTATTGAGGTTAAAAAAGACCATTGGGCGACCGGCCTGGATTTATACTACATGGAGATGGCGATTTAGGTCAGGTATTCTCTTTGTCATGGTTTTTTGAAAATGTGAATTGGGGAGCAAAAAACCCCGCCAAAGAGCTTCATCGCTTTCATGTTACCACTAGTCATGGCTACAACACGGGCTACTAACAAATCACCCCTACAGGGTGAATGAACATATAACCGACCAGATTCAATGAGTCGCAAATCCTTCGCCCCTCCTAGGTAAAAGCAGGGGCTACTTAAAAAGCGGCAGCCAAGGCCCACCTGTCGGGTGGTTGTAACTACTTACCCATAAAGCTTTAGTAATTCCTGCAAATCCGCCAGAGTATTGGCCTCTTTTGGGGGCTTATCCTTTCTCCACCTTTTCATCCGTGGAAAGCGCAATGCAATACCCGACTTATGCCGCGATGACTTTTGAATCCCCTCAAAGGCAATTTCAAAAACCAGTTCGGGTTTTACGCTGCGCACCGGACCAAAGCGCTCTATAGTATTGCGTTTCACAAAATTGTCCACCTTATTAAACTCCTCATCGGTTAGTCCGGAATAGGCCTTGGTAAACGGCACAAGCGAATCTCCATCCCATACGGCAAAAGTGTAATCCGTATAAAGGTTTGCTCTGCGGCCATGGCCCCGCATAGCGTAAAGCATCACCGCATCTACCGTAAGGGGGTCCACTTTCCACTTCCACCAGTCGCCCTTTTTCCGGCCTACGCCATAAGTACCGTTCTTAGCTTTTAACATCAAGCCTTCGCTATAGCGGCTTCGGGCATCCTCGCGTAAAGCGGCAAGCTCCTCCCAGGAACTGAAGTCTATCACCTCCGAGAGTTGAAGCAGATTATTTTCGGGTAGCTCACTAAAAAGCTTCTCCAGAATCTGCCGTCTAAAATCCTGCGTCTCACTTCTAATATCTCTGCCCTTCCACTCCAATACATCATAGCACCTCAGCACCACCGGGGCATCTTTCAGCATTTTGGCACCAACGGTTTTTCGCCCAATACGCTTTTGCAAAAGGCTAAAGCCCTGCACCTGGTTATTTTTATACACCAGCACCTCCCCATCCAGCACTGTGCCTTCCGGCAGAAATTTCACAACTTCCTTTATTTCGGGATATTGCTCGGTTACCAACTCCTCGCCACGGCTCCAGAGAAAAACCTCACCATTCCGCACAATCAATTGTCCACGAATGCCATCCCACTTGTACTCGGCAAACCAATCTTCAGGTTTGCCCAGGCTCTCGGGCCCATCCTCCAGCTGATAAGCCAAAAAGAAAGGATACGGTCTGGAGGTATCGGCTTCCACACTGTCATCCAAAAGCAGGTCATGAAAAGTTACTGTGGCCGGGTCCCAACTGCCCATAAGGCGATGGGCCATCTCGGCCGGATCTTTTTCCAGGTGCTGTGACAAAGCCCGTGTCATAAGCTTCTGGCTCACGCCCATCCTGAAACCACCGGTTATCAGCTTATTGAAAACAAAGCGCTCAAACGATTCCAGCTCAGCCCAGGCAGCTATTATTTCCTTACGTTTAACTTCCTGTGGTTTTTTCCGCAATTCAATCAAAAAGTTGATCCAGTATAAAAGCCCACGGTCTTCGCTGTTTTCCACTTTAGGGAGTAGCTTGGCGATGGTTTCTCCCAAGTCACCTACAACGTGGTAGGTCTCGTCAAATAACCATTCAGGCAGGCCCGTTTCCTGTTGGCACCACTCGCGCAACTCTCTTGTATTGACCGGGCGCTTAGGTCTTCTGTGGCTCATAATGGCTATAGCCCACACCTTCTCTTCATCAGGAGCCTCGTTAAAATAGTTTACCAAAGCGGCCACTTTAGTATTGGTTTTGTTGGTTTGATCCAACTGCATAAAAAGGTTGGCAAACTGTTTCATTTTTTTGAGGCCTCCTTCCCTTCCTGGTCTTCGCTTCCCTCACCTTCATAAAAGGTAGAAACGGCCACAGCATTTAATCCATATTCCTCAATCAACCATTTGGTATAGATGGATTGATAACCGTGGGTTACATAAATATTCTCGGCCCCTGTGGCCAAAACCGCTTTATTTAATCCATCCCAATCGGCATGGTCAGAAAGTACAAAACCACGGTCGGCCGCTCTTCTTCGCCTTGCTCCGCGCAGCGCCATCCATCCGCTGGCAAAAGCCGTTTCAGCAGTGCCCAGTCTTCTCATCCATGGTGTGCCTAAGGCCCCGGGCGGACAAACCACCAGGCTGCCCGCAAAATCCTTTTTGCTGAATTCGTTACTCACATAAGTGGTGGGTTTTATATCAAGGCCCGCTTCGCGCAAAACTTCGTTGGTGTTTTCAACGGCACCGTGGGTAAATATTCGTCCGATATTCTGATCTGCATGATTGATAATGCGCTGAGCTTTGCCCAATGAATAGGCACCAATTACGGCCACCTTACCCTTTTCTTTACAGGATTGCCACCACTGATTAATTTCCGCCATCACCACAGGTTGCTCCTCCCATTTATAGATGGGTAAGCCAAATGTACTTTCGGTCACAAAATGCTGGCATGGTACAGGTTCAAAAGGTTCGGAGATTCCATCTTCCTGAAGTTTATAGTCTCCGCTTACCACCCAAACCTCGCCTTTGTACTCAACCCTTATCTGAGCTGAACCGGGTATATGTCCTGCCGGGTGAAAGGAAAACTGTACCCCATTAATGACGCGGATTTCAGCATACTCCACTGTTTCCAGTGAAATATCTGCGCCCAGCCTCAACCTCATCACAGTTTCACTGTCTTTATGGGCGAGGTAATACTCATGTCCGCTACGGGAATGGTCGGCATGTGCATGGGTAATAAGTGCCCGCTTTACGGGTTTCCATGGGTCGATGTATACATCGGCCTGAGCGCAGTAAACTCCGTTTTTATTGAACTTTAGTAAGGGCATTGTGGGAGTAACATGGGCCTGAGTTAGAAGTTTATCAGGCATGGGGATTATTTCTATATTGCTTTTCAAATGAAAGTTTTTAAGACTATAAAGCGAATTTTTGTTTTTCTTACCATACTGATTGTTCTATTGGCAGGTGTACTACTAGTCTATATTGAAAACGGCAGTGGCATTTATCTTTCAGATGAAACGAAACGGAGAGTGACTATTGAGGTAAGAAGTGCTCCCAAGCTGCCGCAAGACTTTCTTTTCTTTTACAATAAAGTCTATCCCAAATCCCTTGAAAAAGGCGTTTGGGCTTGGCTATTCTCCCAATTTATATCTCAATCAGCAACTACTAAATGCCCTTGCGCAACTTTGGCTCATAGGTCAATCCTCTATAAAAATCCACTTAATGGCATTGAGAGTATTATTGCACATTTGACCGTTTCTCGTCATTTTGAAAAAGTCTATACCCAAACAGATTGTCTCAATTATCTAACCCATTCCTCTGATTTTCTAAGAAATATCAATGGAATTCAGACTGCCTCAAAGTTCTATCTCAATAAAGAAATAGAAGACCTGGACGACAGAGAAATAGCTGAACTACTAGCAAGAATGGAGAATCCTTTATACTTTGATAGAGAGAAGCACCCATGGAACCTTGAAAGAAAAATTAACCTTTTACTGAGGCAGGCCAATTACGTTGAAAAATAACAACAGCTTTTATGACCTATCATTTACAACTTCTGATTCTCTTGATGACTTCATTGTTTAGGACAGGTGATAACGAAACCTACCTAGATAAACGGGACAATAATGAATATCTGATCCAAACTATAGACGATCTCAAATGGCTTGGTGAGAACTTACGCTATAAAACCTCAGCATCTTTATGCGTTTCAGCAGATTCCGCAGTTTGCCAAGCTTGCGGGCAATCCTATAATGTAGAGGATGCCCTTGAGGTTTGCCCCGAAGGCTGGCGCCTACCCACCGAAAATGAAGTAAAAGCTCTAATCCGCCTGCAGAAAAAAGGAAGGGTTGATATTATCAAAGACCTGAAAATTGAACTATGCGGCAGAATTGATAATGGCAAGGCCGGAAAATACGGTGAGCAAACCACTTATTGGATAGATTCAGAACTGAAGGACGGGAGCATAACCCACTGGCATATTTTCGGAAACAAACAGGAATTACATACCCACAATGTAGTTCAGGCTAAAAGGCAATTCCCCGTAAGGTGTGTTTGTGAAATAGCCGCTAAGGACTAATTAGTCCTTATTAAACAGCCCGATAATATCATTTCCATTAGCCACTATAATAAGGCCAAGAAGTATTACAAAACCAACAACCTGGGCGTACTCCAGTACCTTTTCTGATGGCTTTCTGCCGGTTATCATTTCCCAAAGCACAAACACCACATGGCCACCATCAAGTGCCGGTATCGGTAAAATGTTAAGGAAGGCGAGCATGATGCTCAGGAAGGCTGTGAAACCCCAGAACTTCTGCCAGTTCCACACGGTATCAAACTGATTGGCAATCATTATAAACCCACCAAGTTCCTTATATGCTCCGGTTTCGGTATTAAATATCAACCTGAACTGGCGAATGTAATCTGTGAGCACTTTACCGGATTGTCTGAAACCAGCCGGTATAGCCTCAAAAAATCCATACTTTTTGTAATCCACTTCTAAAAACCTGATGGGTGCATACGGCCTTAAGCCAATCTTACCTTCTTCAGGTACGCTTACCAAAATCTCTTTTGGTTCACCATTGCGCACAACTGTAATAGTAATATCCTCATTCTTGTGTTTTGGAATTTCTTCCTGGTACTGGTCAAAAAAGTAAAGTGGCTGCCCATTAAGCGCGATGAGTGAGTCCCCATCTTCAAATTTAGCTTTGGCTGCTTCGGAATCTTCAACTGTACCGCCAGCCACGTACGGAAAACGAGGAGTGATGATCTCTTTTTTAACAGCAATAATTTTTCCTTTCTGCTCATCGGTTACAGAAATATCCACCATTTGTCCATCACGATCCACCTTTATCTGTCCGCCCTCTCCCAGTAAAAGTTCGAGAGAAATATCACGGAAAGTTTTCATTTTTTTTCCATCAATAGAAACCACTTTATCTCCATTCCGTAAGCCAATTTCCTGAGCTGTGCTATCTACGGCTACACCCCACTTCAGGCTCTCTACAGGTATTCTTTCTTCCCCATAGTACATCATCATACCGGTGTAAATGATAATGGCCAGAATAACATTAACGGTAACACCACCCACCATAATTATCAGGCGTTGCCAGGCCGGCTTTGAGCGGAATTCCCATGGTTTAGGCTCCTGCTTCATTTGCTCCTTATCCATACTTTCATCCACCATACCTGAAATTTTTACATAGCCACCCAGCGGCAGCCAGCCGATACCATATTCAGTACCACCAATTTTCTTTTTTACCAGAGAAAACCAGGGGTCAAAAAACAGGTAAAATTTCTCCACGCGGGTATTAAAAAGCTTGGCCGGTATAAAGTGGCCCATTTCGTGAAGGATAATAAGAAGGGAAAGGCTCAGAATAAACTGAGATGCTTGTATAAAAATGTCCATTGCTATTCTTTAGTTCTCAAACGCCCAGGCAAAACGCGGGTTTTTGCCGTATATTTTTTCAGGCCTGCAAATGTAGCTAATGCCCGTTACTTGTCTCCATAATATTTGCTTTCCAGCGATTTAGCCAAACGGCTGATTTCAGCATTGCTATCTTCAGCAAGTTGAATTATAGCGCTGCGCAATTTTTGCTGAGCCGGCACATTAAGCTCACCTGCATTCTGAAGCGCCAAAAGCCTTAACCCGGCATCACTATCGCGCATAGCTATGCCCAGCGCTGTGCTAAAAAGGTTGGGATTGTTCGTTTTAAAGAGTCCCAATAAAGCTTCCCTGCGATCAGTCGTGCTTTTGGCCTGCCCCAACTGGTAAAGCAGGTAGGTATCCGGTTTCTTTTCGGTTACCCTTCCGGGGAAGTATTCACCGAAACTTACGGATGCCAGGTTTGGGATTCTTGTTGACTTCACCTTTGCCTCTCCACTCACACCAGTCAGTTTTTTAATCTTTTTAAAAGTTCCTTCATCCGTAGTAAAGGTTACTTCCACCGGTAAGGTTAAAACAGGGGCTTTGGTTGTATCCTGAAGATATCTCACGTAAAGAGCGGTATCACCTGCCACATACCTGTAGCTTATTGAAATTTCAGGAAACTGAAATGTTTGAAGCATGGGTTCAAATAGTGCGGTGTCAATTTCCTGCGGAGTTAATACCGCAAAAAGCTCTGGGTTACTGCTCTGCCAACGGTTTAATCTGTAGCGCAATACCCTGCCTGCATCCTCCTCTGAAAGTATCTCCCGTTGCTGCCATTTGTAGTCCATCAACCTATCCTCCCAACCTTTGCCATTTGTGGCTACAAATAAATTGTAAACTTCAGTTGCTACCGCTGAAGTATCATTTTGATTGATATATAACTTTAATGCCCTGGCGCGCTTTAAATCCTCAGCGGTAATGCCCAGGTCAGGCTCGTTGCCGGTAATAAAAAACCCGGTTTGACTCAGGTTACTCAGGCTATCTACATAAGCAAACTCGCTATCAGTAAGTGCATCCGGTTTTAAACCGAGAAATTCGATGGCCGTGAGCATATCTTTTTTAGCATTAAAGACTTTTATTTTTCGCAACTCAAGCGAAGTAAGCTCAAGCTCTTCCTCCAGGTCTTCGGCTTCAATATCCTTAAATTCACCTATTACCATGTAAAAGTTTTCGGGGGCTACGGGTGCATCACTTCGCCAAAACTGGCTAATGGTGCCATTCTGATTATCCGTTTCAAACTGTATGGTACCTCTGTAACTGATCCTTTTTTCTGCCTTCATGGTAATGTTTAACAGCATTATAGAGGCATCACCCGCAAGGGAAGGGTAAAAGGCTCCTGCCGTACCTAACGCAATATTGCTACGGGCATTAAAAGGATTCATCACCAAAAGATCAGGGGTTTGCTGCAGAAAATTTTGCAGTTCCTTTTCCTTAAGATTGATCTTATAATTAATGGCCACCCGGTACCTGCCCTGAATCTCTACCGGCATTTCTATGATAAGTTGCTGGTTTTCTAACCGATAGGTCAACGGGCGTTTCTCGCGGCCCTCCATTAGCTTTATTGATTGTATAGAATAATTTGCTGCCTGTAACTTTACTTCTTTTGCAGAAAGTAATCCCGTAAAGGAAACCTCGCAACGGGCGCTGATAAAGTTTTGATCGGCATTGGCCTTGGGGCCGGCAAACCACATCGAAATTTCTGTTTTTGTGATATCTATCTGCTGCGCGCTAATGATGGAAACAGCGCACAGGCAGAAAATAAAAAAGAGCCATCTTTGCATCGGCCGCGTAAGTATTTTTGCCAAAAATACAGGCATTATTTAAAGCTCAGGGATATGTATCAAATTAAGATTGGAGATAAGGAATTTGAAGTGGTGCCAGCTAAAGGCTCTACAACATCAGGCACCTTAAATGGTAAGGAGTATGCCATGGACGTAATTGGCACTGATGATGACTACAACGTAATACTGGATAACAAAAGCCACAATGTAACCCTAGTTGATGCTGATTATGAAGGCCGCACTTTTACCATAAGGGTGAACTCCAATGAATATACTTTAGAGGCCAGAGACCAATTTGACCTGCTGCTGGAAGAGCTGGGTATGGAAGACATGGTTGGCTCAAAGCTTAATGACCTTAAAGCCCCTATGCCCGGCCTGGTTTTAAAGATAAATGTGAAGCCCGGTGATGAGATCAAAAAGGGTGATCCTCTATTAGTATTGGAAGCCATGAAAATGGAAAACATACTTAAAGCCGAAGGTGATGCCGTGATTAAAGCCATCCACACCGAAACCTCAAAGGCCGTGGAAAAAAACCAGGTACTGATTGAGTTTGAAGCTTAAGGATGCGCCACGGCAAAACTGCCAAAAGCATTGCTTAGCTCTACTGTACTGCCATCTACATTTTTAAGGATTACATCTGCCTCCATAAAAAACCGCATGGTTTTTTCGCCATCGGCATTGCTTTCAAAAGGAGAAGCTGAAGTGATGGTAAAATCGCCCACCACATCGGTATAGTGCGAAGTAAACATTTTACCATTCTCATCATAATATTCCAGCTCTACAGTTGAGTACTGCTGCGGATCATGAATAGTGGGTTTTTGTTTTATGTACCAGAAATCAGTTATGCAAGGGCTTTGCAAACCTGAGCTTATACTACGATCCACACGCCTTACACAGCCATCATCAAAATGTATGGAGCAGGTAAGCATTTTGGCATTGGGTACCAGGCTAAGGTCAATTTCACCCTGAAAGCTCGGCTCCACCTTAGTGGAATCCAGAAACCATTCTACAGAGCTAATGGTGCCTACCCTGGCTACCGGCCTTACACTAACCTTATCCTGCCCGGTAACCAGCATTTTAAAGGTAGCATCACAATCTTCCTGCAGGTTTATATAGTGACGTACTTCACTTTCACAATTGCCACTTATAGTGGTTTGGAGAGATACGTTGAAATTGGGCGTGTTTTTATCAAAGGTTTTTTGCACCTCATAACCCGTGGCGGGTATGCCGTCAATAGACCATCTATAGGAGTTGGTGTTTGCTAAAAAAGTAGAGTCTCCAAAAAGAGATAACATGAATTTACCGGTTTGCGCCCGGTAACCCGATACATCGCGGAATGCGTACTCTTTGGCTTGTATATTTTCATTTGCTACAAAATAAGCTCCCTGGCTAACGGCACTATTGCTCCTGATTTTTATCACCATCGCATTCCTATCGGGTTGACCCAGTCTTGATAGTCGTCCTTCCATCACTACCACACTATCTTCCGTATAATAGTCTGTTTCCAGGTAGTAATCATGCTCACCGGCATTATATTCAAACGGCAAGCCATTTGCCTGTCCCTTAATAAAAAAGCGGTAATCCTCCGCATAGCTGTTACTCACCTTATCCTTTTCAGGATTACAGGATAGCGTTAAAAAGACCGGGGCAATTATATATACAAGTAGCTTTTTCATGAGTGTTTAAAATAGGTTGTATTCAAGTACCAACCTGGTATTAAAATTTGTGTGATCATCTGCGTATCCCTCCGAAACATCATGGGTAATATCCATTAAACCTTGCTTTAGGTGTACACCAACTTTAAGCCTTGGGCTGAAGGAATATCTGTAGAATGCGCTAAAGCCAAAATCAAACCTGTTAAATTCATCAAGGTAGCCTGAGGCTTTTTCATCCTCCACCGTAGTGCCGCCTTTTGGGGTGAAGGTTGTTCTGGTAATATCCCGTTCCACATTCAGCAAAATAGCTGCGTAGCCTCCCAGCCCTATTTGGTGTCGCGGGGCAATTTTATAACTCAGGTTAAGTGGTACTTCCAGGTAATCAAGTCTGCTGTTGCGCTCTTCGGTTTCAATGCTCTCTTTACCGAAGCGGTAAAACACACTATCCGAGCGATCCTGAATATTTACATTATCCAGATAGAAATAATTAAGGCCGGTTTCAACTCCAAAGCCATTATTGAAAGCTCTGCGATAACCAATACCCGCCTGAAGTCCGTTGCCTAATGTATTATCGGTATTAGAGCCTGATAGCACAGTGCCCACGTTCACAAAAAATGCATTGGTATTTATTTTTTGCAGAGGAGTTGTTTGCTCTCCTTCGATTATATCTGTAAACCTTGGTGATGGATAAGTGACCGCCAACGCAGGTAAATTATACCCTTTAGTAGTTAGGTTAAGAGTTTCAACAGGTTCAAACCCATGCCTGATGCTATTAGCAGATGTATTTGCAATAGCAGCTTCATCAACATCCTGAGTTGATTCTGTAGAGGCGAACTCTTTGGTTACTGTAGCTTCCTTATTATTTTGTTTAGCATCATTTACCTGCTCAAAATCATTGGTAGCTACATTATCATCAGGCGATGTAATAGCTTTTGCCTGGCTTGGCGTAAGCTGGTTGTATACTGAGGATTCCGTTTCGCCCTGCACATCATCATAGGCGATAGTCTCGTTGCTCTCAGTGGCAGGTTCGGTTGCTTTACTTCCAAAGGCATCCGGCAACTCTTTTCCCTCTTGAATAAAATCAGTGCCGGATACGGCATCGTAATCATTCCTATCCGAAGGATTATAAACAGCAAGGCCACCTACAATAAAACCAAACAGTAAAATGGCGGCTGCTGAGCGCCAGTAATACCAGCGGCCCGCAGATGCCTTTTGATCGAGAATGGTTTCCATCCTTTCCCAGTTGCCCGGGTTAAAAGCAAACTCCCTGTTATTGAGCTTGCTCCTAAATAGCTTTTCCATTTCCTTCTCTGTCATAACATCACAGCTACGTTGTTCAACAATTTTCGCATCAGCGATTTTAACTTTTTTCGGGCACTGCTAAGGTGCCACTTACTTGTACCCTCGCTCATATTGAGCTGCTCGGCAATCTCCTTATGATTATACCCATCAATTACATACAGGTTAAATACCTTTTGGCTCAATGGTGGCAGGGTTCTTATCATAATTTCAAGTTCTTCGGCATCAAACTTTTTATCTGCTTCATTATAATCCATCACCGTAAGGGGAGCCATATCCATTGGCGATTCATGATAATCAAGTTTGCTGCGGCTCTTTTTACGGAACTCGTCAATTTGTGTGTTTATCGCAATTCTTCGGATCCATGCTTCGAAGGGAGCCTCATGATCATATCTATCAAGGTGGGTAAGTATTTTGTAAAATACCTTATTGAGCATGAACTCGGCATCTTCTTTATTTCGTTCATATCTAAGGCAAACTGAAAGCAAAATACTATAGCATTGTTTGTAAAGCTCAAACTGGGCCTTACGCTCTTCTCTAATGCATGCTTTTAACAGTTCCTTATCAATATCCATATCAGAAGAAAAACCGGGAGGTTAATTTAAGATAAATCAACCTACCCGGTACAACCGAACAATTAACCACAAAGGATCGCGACATTTAATTAGTAAATGATAATTTCTTTTTTGCTTTTTGGGATACACGTAAGTTGGATGCATAGGGTTGGGTACAAATAAAAAAATCCTGAAAAAATTCAGGATTTTTAAAAATTACAGATGTTGGATGCCAGTTAGTTGCCGATACCAATTTCAAATTGGGTAAGGCCAATAAACTCCTGCACACGTTCATGCATCTCTTTTCGGCTAATGCCGGATATGCGCTCGGTACCAAATTTTTCCACACAAAAAGAGGCTAGTGCCGAACCATATATTACAGCACGTTTCATGTTTTCAAATGAAACATCCTTAGTTTGGGCCAGGTGTCCGATAAAGCCACCCGCAAATGTATCTCCGGCTCCGGTTGGGTCAAACACTTCCTCTAAAGGCAGGGCGGGTGCAAAAAACACCTGGTCTTTGTCAAACAACAATGCACCGTGCTCACCCTTTTTAATGATTAAGTATTTAGGCCCCATATTAAGGATGGCCTGTGCAGCTTTTACCAGCGAATACTCACCGCTCAATTGGCGCGCCTCCTCATCATTAATGGTGAGTACATCAATCTTTTTCAGTACCGCCTTTAGCTCATCCATGGCAATGTCCATCCAAAAGTTCATGGTATCTAATATTACCAGTTTTGGGCGTTTTTCCATCTGATCAAGCACTTGCATTTGCACAGCGGGGGTTAGGTTCCCCAGCATTAGAAACTCCGTGTTTTTATAAGCCTCCGGCACTACCGGATTAAAATCGGCCAGTACATTTAGCTGAGTATCCAACGTATCGCGCGTATTCATATCGTTGTGATACTTCCCTTTCCAAAAAAAGGTTTTTCCACCAGAAACCACATTAATACCATTTGTGGTAATCCCTTTTGTTCTGAAATTCTCCAGGTCTTTTTCAGGGAAATCCTCTCCTACTACAGAAACGATATTGACCTCATCTAAAAAATTGGACGCTGAGAGGGATGCATAAGTAGCTGATCCTCCGATGATTTTACCAGACTCACCAAAAGGTGTTATCAATTCATCAAAGGCAACTGTACCGACAATAAGTAGGCTCATAATTTTTTATTCTAAAATTTGCGGCAAATATTGTGTAATTTGGGGAAAGGCGCTAATATTGCAGCCCGAAATTTATCGGAAAACATATTCCTCCTTAGCTCAGTTGGTTAGAGCATCTGACTGTTAATCAGAGGGTCCTTGGTTCGAGCCCAAGAGGAGGAGCAACAAAAAGCAGCCGTAGAGCTGCTTTTTTTGTTTATGGAATATTTGGTTTACATACTACACAGTGAGAAGCTAGATCGGTTTTACACCGGCTACACCTCTGATTTAGAGAGACGATTGGAATTTCATACTAATGCTGAAGCCCAAAAATTTACTGCTAAGGCCAATGACTGGAATCTGTTCTTCTCCATTAAGTGTTTGTCCAAAGAACAAGCCCTCCAAGTTGAAAAGCATATCAAAAAAATGAAAGGCGCCAAATACATCCATAATCTGGCGCGTTACCCGCAAATGGCCGATAAGCTTATTAAGAAATACAATGACGATTAACCAGAGCCCCGATAGCTATCGGGGTTGGTTCGAGCCCAAGAGGAGGAGCAACAAAAAGCAGCGGTAGAGCTGCTTTTTTTGTTTAGGAATATTTGGTTTACATACTACACAGTGAGAAGCTAGATCGGCTTTACACAGGCTACACCTCTGATTTAGAGAGACGATTAGAATTTCATACTAATGCTGAAGCCCAAAAATTTACTGCTAAGGCCAATGACTGGAAACTGTTCTTCTCCATTAAGTGTTTGTCCAAAGAACAAGCCCTCCAAGTTGAAAAGCATATCAAAAAAATGAAAAGCGCCAAATACATCCATAATCTGGCGCGTTACCCGCAAATGGCCGATAAGCTTATTAAGAAATACAATGACGGTTAACCAGAGCCCCGATAGCTATCGGGGTTGGTTCGAGCCCAAGAGGAGGAGCAACAAAAAGCAGCCGTAGAGCTGCTTTTTTTGTTTGTCTATTAGTGGCTAACTGTGGCCGCAAAAGCAGCCCTCTTGCACTATTAGAACTGTTCAAGAATAGTATTTAAGCAAATGATTTCGCACAAACTGGTTAAGCTACTCAACACCTCAAAACTTCTGTGAATGGAGAATTATTTTCTAATATCATGAGGTGATATTAATGTTGCAACACCTTTACAATATCCGGCATTTGCTCAAAACTACTTAGCACACTGGTTAATAGCTCGTTACAACAAAATATTTTGTTTTTGTATTCAATCACTTTACTATAGCTTTACAGTTGTAAAGCAATTCTTATTAATGGAAGAAGAGCATCAATCAAAGTTTGGAATCGGTAGCTTAATATCCGGGGGTGAGGGAATTATTCTCGAACACAAAATTTTTAATACCGCCTCTTTCATCTTTTTTATTCTCAGTGGAGCTATTTCAGTAAGTGCACTGGTTACAGGTTCTTCATTGATCATGGCGTTCTCCCTTATTGTCATCTCCATATTCTTTCTAATTATTTATTACGAGGCCCGTGTAAAGCAGAGGTTTGTAATATCAAGTTGGATTTTTGTTTTACTAACTCTCATATTTAATGATATTGCCTGGTGCTGGAGTATTGCTACCACGCCTGCTGCCAACTACTTTTTTGTACTGATAGTAGTTTTAGACCTTACTATACTCAAGGTTAGAGATCATTTAGGGTTTATAGTAATTACACTCATAAACCTGTTACTCATAGATTTTTTAGCCTACACCTGGCCGCAAATCTTTTTGAATAATTATGAGCTGTTAGGCGAACTTACCTTCCCGTTTAAAGCGCACGGGCGTTTGGCCAGTTTAACCGTTCTTATTGGTGTGGTACTGTTCTTCTTTAAAAAGAATTATGAGCGCGAGCGGACTATCTCCAAACAGCGAAGCAGGCTGTTGCTGAATGCCAATGCTGCACTGGATCATCGCAACCAGCACCTCGAATCCATGGCCCGTATGGTATCTCATAACCTCAGGTCACCTATGGCCGGGCTTAAAATGATACTTAAGCTTTATGACCGTATGGACTCCCCACAAAAGAAGGAGGATCTGATGGAGAACTTTAAAGAGGGCGCTACAGTGCTCTTTGATATGGTAGATGACCTCTCTAAAATAATGATGGACTACCGGGAGCTTATAAAGGAAATGGAAGAGGTAAGCCTTGAGAAAAGACTGATGGTGGTGAAAAAGCAACTTAACCAGCAGATACTTGAATCGGGCGCCATTGTTATTCATGATTTCTCTAAGTACCCCATTATTCACTACTCACGCTATTTCCTTGAAAGTATTTTTCTAAACCTTATCTCAAATGCCATAAAGTATCGTAAAGAAGATGTACCGCCTATAATTACTCTAAAATCTTTTGTAGAGAGGGACCGCGTGATGCTAAGCGTAAATGATAATGGTATCGGGATTGACCTTGAGGAAAACGGACACAAGGTTTTTCAGATGTATAAAACCTTCCACAACCGTAAGGATGTTGATAGCCGTGGTATTGGCCTGTTTATGACTAAAAACCAGGTGGAAATGGTGGGTGGTAAAATAAGTGTGGAAAGTACCCTTGGGGCAGGAACAACTTTTTATATAGAGCTGTATCGCCTATAAATACTGCTTAAACTTGCTCTTCACATCGTTTTTATAGGAGCGGCTAACCGGTAGGTTAAAGTAATCTCCCACTACATAATTGTCATCAATTTCAAGCACTTTATCCAGGTTTACAATGTATGATTTGTGCACTCTTAAAAAAGCATCAGGCAATTGTGAAATAAAGGCTTTCATAGTACTATGAACCACATGCTGATCATCACCCGCCACTACCTTTATATAATCACCCATAGCTTCTATGTAGTCGATTTTACCGGTAGGTATTTTAACCAGCGCCCCATTACTTTTAACAATGATATTTTGGTCTTCGGTTGATTTGGAAAGGTTTTCCGTTAAAAGCTGCACCTTGTTAATTGCCTTATTAAACCTCTCCATTTCAAGTGGCTTGGATAAAAAATCGGTTACATCATTTTGAAAAGCCTCGTACGCGTACTTCTTTTCTGAAGTAACCATTACCACCTGTGGGATATTCTTAAAATTATTCAACAACTCAAAACCGGTCATTTCGGGCATCTCTACATCAAGAAACACAAGATCCACATCATTTTTAATGAGGCCCATTTTGGCTTCAAGGGCATTATGGTAGGTGCCTACCAGCTTTAAATCCTGATGTTTACCAATACAGTTGCGCAACATTTCCCTGGAGAGGGCATCGTCATCAACTATTACACATTTGAGTTTACTCATATATAAAGGCCTGGGGGTTGGATGTTGTTGATCTTACAAATCAAATAAAACTAACTGGGTGTAGTAGGGTTTACCCGCTAAAATACACAAGTATTGCTTAAAATTGATCTCTAAATGAAAGACATGAGGAATGAGGTTAGATAAATTTTTATGGTGTGTACGAAAGTATAAAACCCGCAGCATAGCAACAGAAGCTGTAAAAAAGGAAAAAGTAAATGTTAACGGTGAGCTTGCCAAACCTTCGCGGGAGGTAAAAACAGGTGATGAAATATCTTATAAAAAAGAGGGTATAACCTACGCCATTAAAGTTAAAGATATTCCAAAATCCAGACTGGGTGCCAAGCTGGTAGCGGATTACATTACCGATACTACTTCAGCAGATGAGATTGAAAAAATGGAGTTTATGCGTATGATGCAAAACTTTAATCGCCAGCGTGGAACGGGCAGGCCCACTAAAAAGGAGAGGCGAGATCTTGATGATTTTAACGAGCTATAAGCTGCTGATAACCTCCTCCAAAACCTTTGGATAAATTTTATGGCTTCCGCTAAAAATTCTGGTTTCTACATCAAATCCTTGCCTGCGTATAAGTGCCACATGTTCTTCCATTTGCTTTAATGAGATGTATTCATCCTGATCACCCAGTAAAAGATGTACTGGTAGTTTGGACATTCGGCTGATGGATTCCTCCACATCCAGATCCGGTGGAAAGGCACCCGCCCAGTTTATCAAAAAATCAAAAGAATAACGGGAGTTTGAAAGCCAGCGGCAGGCTGTGGCTACACCTTGCGAAAATCCCAAAATACCTACTTTATTAACCGAAGCCATTCTCTCTTTAAAGTGATCATAAACCCGATCCAGATAATGGCAGTAGTCCTTAATGTCCTTCAGTCGATCTTCCTTAGTCATCCAGCTGGCGCCTACACGCCCTTTGGTGCCATCAAGGTAAAAGCGGTGCAACCCCTCGGGCGCAATAAAAAGCACATTCTTAAATTGCTCGCCTTTAAAATTGTGAATGAAATACTGTCCCAGCTGGCCATACCCGTGCAGGGCAAAACAAATCATATCATAATCCTGATCAAGAGGCCCGCTTAGATAATAGCGGGCACTCTTTTCAATTTTCAGGTAGTGGGGTTCATGCATTAAATGATGGCTTTCTCTTTTCTAAAAAAGCGGTAGTGCCTTCTTTAAAATCCTCTGTACCGAAACACTTCCCAAACTCCTCTATTTCTACTTTGAAACCATCAATACCCACTTTATATCCGGCATTAATACTGCGGATAGCACTCCGTAGTGCACTTGGTGAATTACGGCCCATTTTGCCTGCAAGTTCAACTGTTTTTTCCATCAGCTCATCCGAGGTGAATACATGATTAACAAGGCCCATTTCATGCGCTCTATCAGCTTCAATCATATCAGCGGTTGCAATCATTTCGAAAGCGCGCCCATGGCCAATAAGGCGCGCTAAACGCTGCGTACCTCCATAGCCGGGTATTAAACCCAAGCCGGTTTCAGGCAAGCCCAGCTTTGCATTATATGATGCTACTCTCATATGGCAAGCCATCGCCAACTCTAATCCACCGCCAAGGGCAAAACCATTGATAGCCGCAATTACCGGCTTGCTAAAGTTTTCCACATAATCAAATAAAAGCTCCTGGCCTCTTGCTGCCAACTCCTGACCCTGACTTACATCAAAATCTGAAAACTCTTTTATATCTGCTCCGGCCACAAAAGCCTTATCGCCACCACCGGTAATTATTATAGCCCTTACCTCTGCATTGCTGTAAAAGCTTACCAGCGCATCATGCAACTCCTGTATGGTTTGCTTATTAAGCGCATTCATTTGCTTTGGGCGGTTAATGGTAATCACCGCATATTGCTCTTCGTGGTTTACTATTATGTTTTCGTAAGACATATTGCTTGGTTTATTTAAGTTCAAATTGCACGTTTACCGTTGTTGAAATTTCTATGGCACCACCTTCAACCGAAGGGCCCGAGCTATCAAATGCCGCCATTTTGTATTCCATTACCGGGGATGGGTTACCCGTCCCTACTCTATCCGAAATCATAAGAGCACGGCCCACTTGCTGGCCGTATTCGCCAGCCATAAGTTCTGCTTTTTTGCGGGCATTTTGCATAGCCTGCTGCAGTAAGGCCTTTTCGGCATTCTCTGCCTGGGTAGATTTAAAGCTCACATTACTAATATTGTTTAGTCCCATATTAATTAAGCCCAGCATAATTTCGTCATACTTACTCAAATCATTTAGTTTAAATGAAAGAGATTGCCTGGCCATGTATTTTGGGGTTTCTGAGCGACTGCTGGAGTAGTGAGCATTAAGGCTTACCTGTGTGGTTTTGATATCAGATACTGCTTTTTGTTTTTTTAAATATTCAATGGTTTCAGTCATTTGGGCGGTGGCCTCCTTATGGGCTACAGAAGCATCAGAATTTACAGCGCTGCTACCCAACTGTATTTCTGCATAATCTGCCGTAAGGCTAATAGTGGCCTCGCCCATTACCTCTATGGCACCAAAAGCCACTGCTGTAACATCATTTTGGCTGTGGCCGATTAATACCATGCACATAAGGCTGGCGATCATAAAAAGTCTTTGAAGTTTCATAAAATATGATTTGTGTTGAATGATTTAAATACGAAATCAAAAAACCATTCAAAAATAGAAAAGGAAAGTAAGGCAATTAAGCAGCGGGCAACGAAATGAAAAAGGTGGTACCCTTATCCACTTCTGAATTGAACCATATTGTGCCGCTGAAGCCATCTACAATATTTTTTACCATGGCCAGGCCAAGACCCATACCCTTGGTTTTAGTGGTAAAGCGCGGTTCAAATATTTTATCGGTTTGCTCCCGCGGTATTCCGGTTCCATTATCACAAATGGAAATGAGTACATCATTTTCCTTAGTGCTTATCTCTAAGGCTATATGCGGTTCGCGACCTTCGGGTATGGCCTGTATAGCATTATTTATAAGATTGTTGAGTGCCCTTACAAACTGCTCCTTATCTCCTTTAATAGATAGGTTTCCATCACGGCTGTTGAACTTAATGTCATAACCCGGATAAAGGGCAATTACTTTTTGTGCCACATCGGCCACATTAAAGCGTTCAGGCTTCATTTCGGGCATACTGGCAAAGCGCGAAAATGCATCGGCAATATTGCTTAAGGTATCAATCTGCCCAATCATACTTTCGGTAAACTCATTAAGCTTCTCCTTATCAGAGCACTCCAGTGTTTTTTCAAGATACTGAACACTTAAGCGCATAGGGGTAAGCGGGTTTTTGATTTCGTGAGCTACTTGCTTGGCCATTTCCTTCCAGGCAGTTTCCCTTTCAGTACGGGCCAGTTTGGCCGCACTTTTTTCAAGTTCACCCAGCATGCGGTTATACTCTGATACCAATGTGCCAATTTCATCATCAAACCGCCAGTGTAGCGGTGGGTTGGGTTCGTTAATGCGCGTGTTTTTAAGCTTTTGCCCAATTGCATTCAGTGAACCTGTAATGTAATTTGCCAAAAAGTAGGCTATCAAAATCGATACTAAAAACAGTAGGAGATAGATCTGGCCCAGCCGCATTAAAAAATTCTGAACATCCTGCTGATGTATGTCCTCGGTATCAAAGTAGGGAACATTAACTATGGCCAAGGGCTTGCCCTGCAGGTTGTGTATAAGATCGTAGGACGATAAATAATGCATGCCCTCCGAGCGGTTGGTTACCACCACCTGTGCCCTTCGCTCATTAATTGTTTTAAGTAACGAAGGGTTGATACTATCATACACCAGCCCCTCCTCCCTAAGGGTGGGATTGCTGGAAATTAACATGTGTCCGGAAAGGCTGTATATGCTGATGTCCATACTGTTAACCTTAGACAGTTCACAGATTTTCTCATCAAACATACTTACGATGGAGTCGTTGCTGGCATCAATGGTTTGCTGCCCCCGCAAAAAATAATTGATGGACTCAATAACTGCATATTCCTTACGCCTTAACCTCTCCTGGTGGTACTGTTCGTTGGCATTTTTAAAATGATAGAAAGTAATGGCTCCCGTAAGGAAAAAAGATATGAGGATGATGAGAATCATCGACATGAAAATACGGGCGCGCAGTGTAAGCGGAAGGTGTTTCAAATCAGCAAAATCAAAAGGAGCCAATGGCAATCAAATCTAACGCCAAAAATCTGTAACCTCCTAATCTCGGTATCTCATTGCTACCTGACCTTCTTGCGCAAAGCAAACTCAACGGTAAGCACCGCGGCAATGCCCAGGGTGTAAGCGGCTATATCCTCCCAAGTAAACGTGGTGCCAAGCACCATACGGGTAAAGGTGTTGTGCTTTAAGCCAAGAAGCTTTACAACATTGATATACTGCAAAAACTCCATGAAATAGGCCAGCACAAGCACGGCCAATGCAAGCAGGCGTTTATTCCACTTAATAAATGCGGCCATAAAGCTATAAATGAGGATTACCACTAAAAAATCACCGAGTATGGGGCGGATAAAATCATCAGTAAAACAGGAGGCGATTAAAACTTCTATACCAAATAGAAAAATGGCGATAAGTAAGTAAGGCAGGCGAAAGGTGAAATGAGGCAACTTCAACAGCTATTGATTTGGTGGATAACGCCAGGTTTAAGATAAAGTACAGCCATTAACAGTAATTTAACCTGTTACTCTTTTACGGTATCCGTTACCCAGGTTATGTTCACTTTTTTATGACCCCAGGCCCGGGCCGAATCATAATTGGTGCCCATGTAAATATCAATTTTACGCCTGTAGCGGATGTTCATTTTATCCTTAACGGTATAAACCCCGGGCAGGCCCTCTATAGTAAGGGTGGTATTGTGTACCAGTCCTGAGTCCAGTAAATCGCGGGAAACGGCTATAACTTTCATACCGGGTTTTAATGTATCTCCAAAAGCTGTGATGTTTGGATTTCCGGAGGTTTGCCAATCCAATGAATTATAGGCAGTAGCCGTAACTTTTATAGTTTTAGTGATGTATTGTGGCTCTGCTTTTTTATCGCCTCCACATGAAATCAACATAATTCCACAGGTGGATAGTATGAATATGCGAAATTTAGACATGAGATAAAGATAACGGCTATTAATTAGCCGTAGCTAGGTCTTTCACCATCTCATAATCGTCCATTACAAAGCCTTCACCAATATCAAAAACCACCGCCCTGGTTTTTACAAAGCCCATTTTAAGGTAGGCCTCAATACTAACAGTGTTGTATTTATTGACTGTAAGCCGGATGGACTCAAGACCTCTCTGCAATGCCTGTTCAGCAATAAATTGCATTGCCTTTTTGCCAAAGCCCTGGCCCCGCATTTTGGCCAAAACGTATATCTTACTTAAAAACAAACCCTCCTTTTCGGGGAGAAAAGAAAAGTAGCCAACGGCTTTGTCTCCATCGTAAATCAGGTAATATTCATAGCCCTCCTGCACTTGCTTTTGTATAGCCTCCACACTTTGAAACTTATTAAGCATATAGGCTACCTGCTGAGAACCGATTATGGGGGTGTAATGCTGAGTCCAGATTTGGTGGGCAAGGGATTTGGTGAGGAGGAAATGCTTCTCTTGTGATATCTTTTTATAGATAGTTGCCATCGCGCAAATTTAACTTGGTTCACCACAGATTGCACAGATGTACACAGATTGGTTCAAAATAAAAACCCTGGCCAGCATTCGCCAACCAGGGTCTAATATCTAATGTATAAAATCTGCTATCTAAACTCTAGCCTTTCAATGCCTCAGCGCCACCAACAATCTCAAGGATTTCGTTGGTAATGGCGGCCTGACGGGCTTTGTTGTAAGAAAGTTTCAATTGCTTTCTAAGTTCGGATGCGTTGTCGGTTGCCTTGTGCATAGCCGTCATACGTGCTCCGTGCTCAGATGCATTACTATCCAATACCGCTTTAAATAGCTGGGTTTTCAGCGACTTTGGTATCAGGTCTTCCAGAATTTCTTCTTTGCCGGGCTCATAAATATAATCACCCGCACCTTGTGATGCTTCGCCTTTTACTTCTCTTACCGGTAAAAACTGCTCTACCTGCACATGCTGTACAGCTGCGTTTTTAAACTGGTTGTAGATAAGTTCAATTCTGTCATATTCTCCATCACGGAAGCGTTTCATCAGCATTTCGGCAATCTCACTCACATTATCAAAAGTAAGATCATCATAAATGCTATTCTGCTCTCCGGCAAGGGAAAAACCTCTTCTACGACCAAGATCGTACACCTTTTTACCCAAGCCAAAAATCTCGTACTTAACACCTGGGTTTTCGTTCATTATTCGAACTACAGCCTTTAAAATATTGGCATTAAAAGCACCTGCCAAACCTCTGTTTGAAGACACAGCTACCAGAAGTACCTTTTCCACTTTTTCGGCTTTGCGCGAATACACGCCTTCAGAGCTATCCAAAGAGGCACTAAGGTTTACCAATATTTCTTCCAGCTTTTCGGCATAAGGGCGCATTTGGGTAATGGCATCCTGCGCACGCTTCAGCTTGGCAGCAGATACCATCTTCATGGCAGAGGTAATCTGCATGGTAGATGATACCGATGTAATCCTGTTTCTAAGTTCCTTTAAGTTCGCCATTTTTCAGTTTGCAATATCCCAGTTTGCAGTTTTCAAAGGCAGTTTACAAAATTGCTGACTGCCCACTGCCAACTGAAAATTAGTAGTTTGCTGCTAAGTCTTTTGCTACTTTCTCAAGTGTATCAGTTACCTCATCCGTAAGCTTACCTGCTCTCAAAGTATCCAATACATCCTGGTGCTTGTTGCTGAGGTAATCGATAAACTCGTTTTCAAAAGTTTTTACTTTATCCACAGGCACATTGTTCAACAAACCTTTGGTACCGCAGTAAATAATAGCAATTTGCTTTTCTACAGATACCGGGCTGTTTACACCTTGCTTAAGGATTTCCACGTTACGCTTACCCTTGTTGATTACGCTCATTGTAGCAGCATCAAGGTCAGAACCAAACTTGGCAAATGCCTCAAGTTCGCGGTACTGAGCCTGGTCAAGCTTAAGGGTACCGGCTACTTTCTTCATCGATTTAATCTGAGCGTTACCACCCACACGAGATACCGAAATACCCACGTTAATTGCAGGGCGTACACCGGCCAGGAACAAGTCTGACTCAAGGAAGATCTGCCCATCAGTAATAGAAATTACGTTGGTTGGGATATAGGCAGATACGTCACCCGCCTGGGTTTCGATAATAGGAAGTGCCGTAAGTGAGCCACCACCTTTTACCATTCCCTTCAATGAATCCGGAAGGTCATTCATTTGTGCAGCAATATCATCGTCATTGATAACTTTTGCGGCACGCTCCAATAAGCGGCTGTGTAGGTAAAATACATCACCAGGATAAGCCTCACGGCCCGGAGGACGTCTTAGCAGAAGTGATACCTCACGGTAAGCAACCGCCTGCTTTGAAAGGTCATCATAAATAATAAGTGCAGGGCGGCCCGTATCGCGGAAAAACTCGCCAATAGCAGCACCGGCAAACGGAGCATAAAACTGCATAGGAGCAGGATCGGCAGCATTAGCCGCTACGATTACGGTGTAATCCATTGCTCCTTTATCTTCAAGGGTTTTGGCAATACCTGCTACTGTTGATCCTTTTTGGCCGATAGCCACATAGATACAGAATACAGGCTCTCCCTTATCGTAAAATTCTTTTTGGTTGATGATGGTATCAATCGCCACGGTAGATTTACCAGTCTGGCGGTCACCAATAATCAACTCACGCTGTCCACGTCCTACAGGAATCATGGAGTCAATTGCCTTTATACCGGTTTGTAGTGGCTCGGTAACAGGCTGGCGATAGATAACACCAGGTGCTTTACGCTCCAATGGCATCTCATAAGTATCGCCTTGTATTGGTCCTTTACCATCAATTGGGTTACCCAGGGTATCAACCACACGGCCAAGCATACCCTCACCTACTTTCAAAGAGGCAATCTGGTTAGTACGTTTTACAGTACTACCTTCTTTAATCTCGTCAGCTTTTCCAAGCAATACGATACCAACGTTGTCCTCTTCAAGGTTCAGTACGATACCTCTAAGGCCATTTTCAAATTCAACCAACTCACCGGCCTGAGCTTTGCTCAAACCATAGGCACGGGCAATACCGTCACCTACCTGCAATACGGTTCCTACTTCTTCAAGTTCAGATTCGCTTTTGAATCCGGCAAGTTGTTGTCTTAAGATTGCTGATACTTCAGCGGGTTTTACTTCTGCCATTTTAATTAGCCTTTATCAATGGTAATGTTAAAAGTCTGCGATGTATTGATTTTCCTTAAACTGCCTCTTCAGCTGTTCAAGCTGGTAAGCAAGGCTGCCATTATACTGCCTGTCGCCTACCCTTATTTTTATTCCCCCAATAATTGATGGGTCAATAATTTCCTTTATCTGAATTGTACTGCCGGTAACAGCCCTCAGCTTAGTGCGTGTATCTTCTTTTTGCGCATCGGTAAGATCGTGAGCCGAGGTAATAACAGCTTCTTCAATGCCATGATGTGCACGGTACAGGTTTCTAAAACCATGTGCGATACCTTCAATTTGCGACTCACGGCCCTTCTTTAAAATAATTTTAACGAAGGAGTTGGTTAGCGTACTTACGGATGGGCCAATAACGGCTTCAAGTACTGCTCTTTTTTTATCCTCGCTTATTACGGGGCTTTTAAGCATAGTACGAAGCTCTCTTGACGACTCGATAACTCCGAGAATAAAAACCATATCATCATTTACCTGCTCCAGAACGTTTTGCTCCACAGCAAGATCAAGAAATGATTTGGCGTATCTGCGATTTAAGGTCGTTACAATCATCAGTAAGTTGCTTAGTTTAATTTGAAGTCCTTCAATTGCTCTTCAACAAGGGTAACCTGGTTTTCCTTATTCTCCAATTGCTTGCGAAGTATTTTTTCAGCAATATCAATAGACATTGAAGCAACCTGATTTTTAAGATCCGTAATAGCCGCCATTTTTTGATTCTCGATCATTTCTTTGGCTTGCTCCACCAATCTGTCTGCCTCAGCAGCGGCTGTACCTTTAGCTTCGGCTATCATCTTTTCTTTGATCTCACGTGCATCTCTTAATATAGAATCACGCTCTGCACGTGCTTCCCTAAGAATTTGCTCATTGTCAGATTTTAGCTGAGCCATTTCCTCGCGCGCCTTGTCGGCTGATGCCAAAGCTTCCCGAATAGACTCCTCGCGATTTTTTACGGCATTTAGAATTGGCCTCCAGGCAAATTTCGCCAAAAGGAAAAGCAGGATTACGAATGTAATGGTAGTCCAAAAGATAAGGCCAATTTCGGGTGTAACTAATTCCATTTTATCAAAATCTTTAAATAGGTGTAAATCCTTAATAAATTTTTTAAAGAGAGCTTACCAACCAACCGTTGGTAAGCTCTTCTTTGTGTTTTCCAAATGATTAGGAGATCAAAGCAACTACAACACCGAAAAGGGCAACACCCTCAACAAGTGCAGCAGCAATAATCATCGCAGTCTGGATTTTTCCACTGGCTTCTGGCTGACGGGCAATACCATCCATTGCACGACCACCTACTTGACCGATACCAATACCGGCACCGATAACAGCTAAACCAGCTCCAATTGCAGCAAAACTCATAATTAACAGGATTTATTTATTAAACAATACACTCAAATTATTAATGATGATCTTCTACCGCTGTACCGATAAACAGCGCAGTTAACATCGTAAAAATGTAGGCCTGCAAAGCAGCCACCAACAACTCCAACACAGAGATAAACAGTGCAAATGGCACCGATACCAGCCCCATGGCCGGAGTTTTAAAAATGAAAATAAGTGAGATAAGACTCAATACGATAATGTGCCCGGCAGTAATGTTTGCAAACAAACGTATCATCAGTGCAAAAGGCTTGGTAAGAATACCTATGATCTCTACAGGGATCATGATGATCCATAGTGCCTTTGGTACCGGAGGAAGCAAAATGTGTTTCCAATAGCTACTATTTCCGCTAAAGTTGGTAACCAATAGTGTAACCACGGCTAATGACATTGTGAAAGCAATGTTACCACTCATGTTTGCGCTAAACGGAAAAAATGGAACCAATCCCATCAGGTTTAAAACCCAGATCAGGAAAAACATAGTAAGTAATAAGGGCATATAGCGCTCGTACTTTTTGCCGATATTGGGTTCGGCAATATCATCGCGCACAAATACCACAAGCGGCTCCATAAAGCCGGCAAGTCCCTTTGGCACTTCGTGTCCTTTTTTATAACGCCTTGCAACGCTCATAAACACCAGGCAAAGTATTACCGCTGCAAGCAACAGGGTAAACACGTTTTTGGTAATCGAAAAATCTAAAGGCTTTGAAGCGTTCACCGGATGGTGATCTTCATCAAATTGTATGGCCCTTGCTCCATCATTCAGTTGATAGATATCTTCGTGCAGGTTTACAAAGCGCTTACCGCTGACCTCTACAATATGGTGCCCCTCAATATCATGGTGAAATGCGGAAGACATGAATGTAACCAGGCCATTATCCGTCCATAAAATTACAGGCAGCGGAACCGTTACGGCACTCTCACCCTCACCATATACATGAAAACCATGAGAATCCTGAATATGATGCATAACCACAGGGGTTGGATCATAGTCTTCTTCTTCTAAAGATTGTGCAACAGATTCATCACTTGAGGCGGGTTCGCCAACTGTTTCAGTAATGTTCTCTTCGTGATTATGCTCATCATGGCTTTGTGCCACCACACTATTAGTTAGCACTAAAGAAAGAGCAAGTATGGCTAACCAGCTGTAATTTAATTGTTTGCGCATTACTTTGTATATCAGCTAAGCGTTTTTCAAAATCGCTGCAAATGTAGAGTAAAAAACTTTAAACAATTAGGTGTCTTTATCTAAATCTTTATACTGTGTTACGCCTTTATTTGGGTCGGCCGTTTGGATAACTTTTACAACCTGCCACGCCTCAAAAGCGAGGTAGATAAAATAGAGGGCGAAAAAATGGAACAGGTATGGCTTTACAGCTTCGTCTTTAGAGGATATTTGGGGCCAAAGAAATGCAAATGACACCATGAGTTTAATAAGTGCAAGCCCTAAAAAGGTAAAGCCCGCACGATCATATTTTTTGCTCCCGGCAATTAGCACCAATGCAAAACTGAGCAAAGTAAGCGATACCAGGTAAGCATACATCACCACCAGTTCATTAACCGAAACTGAGTGGCGGGTGTACGTAACTACTACATAGCTTAATCCCACCAAAAAAATTGTGAGCAGTACAATTTTGAGCGCAAACCCGGTTAGGTTTTTAGTTATACCCATTATTTTTTGAGAAAATCTTTTAGAGAAACGTAAAGCGCCACAAAGATGGAAAAGAGGCCTATGCCGATGGTGAACCAGGGTGTTTGCGTGTTATAACGGCCATCAAGCCAGTAGCCCAGCCATACGCCTAAGCCAATAATGCCACCCATTTGAAATGCAATGGCGCTATACCTAATGTATTGATTAAGCTGACGCTCCTTTTTCGGAACTTTCTTTTCCTCTTCCTTCTGAGTCTTCTTTGTCATTCTTAATCTCCCTAATTACGGAGCCCATACTACACGAACCTGAAAACTCAGCGCCCGGCTCTACAGAAAGTTTGTTGGTAAGCACTTCGCCATTAACACGCGCAGTAGCCTGCAGTGCCAAAAGCTCGCTCACCTCAATTTTGCCTTTTAATGAGCCCGATACATTGGCGTTAGAGCATTTAATCTCTCCTTCTACTTTTCCTTTTTCACCAACTACAAGCTTACCGCTGATGTTAATATTGCCTTTTAGTGAACCGTCAACCCTTATGTCGCCCTTTGAGTTTACATCTCCCTCAATGGTAGTACCCGCCATTATACGGTTACTGGCCTGTCCGGTTTCTTCAGCTGCTTTGGTTTTTTTAATCATACTGGTGATTATTCAGTTTTTTTGTAATTCTCCTTAAAGTACTTTTCGTATCCCTCAAAGTCTTTATCCTGATAGAATTTTGAGAAATTAGAATTCGAAATTACAAAATGTTGGAAGTTTTGCCCTGCAAGGTTTTTGTCTAAAGCGTTTTGCTGATCAAGCACCTCAAAGTATTGTATAGCCGTTTTTTCGTTGGGCAGGCCACTCACTAAAATCATTTGCTTTTCCGCACTTATATAAATAGCCTTTGTGTTGAGCGGAATATTCTTAAAAAACTTTTTATTGAAATCTGATAAATCAATGGTAACATTATTTACCAGCCCTTTAATGTTGGGCAGAGCCAACAGGTACTTGTGCTCCTCGTTGGTATTGGAGCTGTACTTCGTTGATGGCGCCTCGGGCGTGGATGCAGCCGGTGCTTCCTTTGAAGTAGCATTACCATCGCCCTTACCACCTTTGGATTGCTTTGATGTTATAGGCGGAGCTGCCAGCTGACTTAAAATTTCCTGAGCTTTTTGGGCCTGTTCGGTGCCCGGGTATTTTTCTATTACCGCATTAAGCGTTTCACTCATTTTGGATGATTGCCCCAATTTACCCTGCGAAAAGGCCTTCACCATCATAAACCTTGAGCTTTGCTCCGTTCCGCCAAACGCCACCAGGCCAGAGTCCGCCATATTCAGCGACTTTTTATAGGCCTCATTTTCGTACGTAGAAAAAGTTTTTTTGTAATAGGCCAGACTCTTACTGTTATCCTGATCATTTTTGGGTTGCTCGCCATCTACCAGGGCCGCATACTCGGAGTCAGGGTAATTACTTTTTATAAGATTCTTGTAATATTCAGCATCCTTGGCATCATTGGCCAGCAGATTTATTCGGTACAGCATATACCAAACACGTGGTCTTACATCCAATTCCGGATACCTCTTTAAAAGATCTTTCAATTCATCCTCTGCAGAGGTATAATCCTTAAAATCTTCTTTATATATAGAACCAACCCTTAGGTATGCATTTACAATTTTACCATGGCTTACCTGCATGGCCGAATCCGTAAGCGGTATATCTTTTAAATATTCCTGCCGCTCCTCTTCCTGACTTTTTGAAACCGTGGCTCCTTCACCATTATCATTATTTGATGCCGTTGAATTGCCATCGCCAAAATCACCAGTCAGTTCTTTATTGCTTCTGCGCCAATTATCCTCAAGTCTTCTATTTCCAAATTTGTTGGTAAACTCGGTAATACCGGCCGCACGCAACCTTTGGTTATAAAAGTACCATGAACCGCCCTGTATGCTGCTTTGGCTATTTTGCGCAAATGATTCACCATCGCCTCCCGGCAACTGGTTAAATGGATCCTGCTCCCTTTCACGCTCTTCCTGCTCCCTGGCTTTTTTGTCTGCAATTATTTTATCAATTTTTTCCAGTCTTTTTTTCTCACTGTAACTGGCCAAAAGCTGCAGGCTGTCCTGCAGGGAAATAGTATTGAGGTTTAGCACAAGGTCGCCAAGGCTCTCCTTTTTTCGTTGTATCTCTTTATACCTTGGGTGAGTGTTTTGCAGGTTGGTAAAAGCACTATCATAATAAGCTGAAGCCGTGGGGTACATCTTATTATCAAAATTTATTTCACCCAGTTTCAGATAGCTCAGCGCTTTTTGGTTGGCATTGGTGGTACTGGTGCGGATGGATTGCTTAAGGTATTTTTCCACCCTGGCCTCATCATCCAGCTTTTCGGCCACCTCGGCCATTACGTAGTAAATCTGGTCGCGATTATCGTAATTCTTATCGTCCTTCAGCATTTTTTCCAAATCCTTAAAGACAACAGCCGGATCGTTAAGATCTACATCATAAAATCGTGCACGGTTTAATTGGGCCTGAAAAAGTAATTCATAAGGAGGCCCTTTTTTTATAACCTTTCTAAAAGTTTCACTTGCTTCCTGATCATTACCGGTGGCGGCCTGCAGCTGGCCCATTATAAAAAGCCAGCGCACTTCCTTTTCCTTATCGCGGGTTTTATCAGCTGCCTGCTCCAACAGCTGGTAAGCCGGGGTATATCTCCTTTGGTCAATCTCAAGCTGGGCATAGGCCGCAAAGGCATCGCCCTTTAATTTTTTAGGCAGCTTTTCGCTTCTGTAAATCTGCTCAAACTTATCCTTGGCGGTGATATAGTTACCCAGGGCCGTTTCTGTGCGAGCTGCCCAAAGGCGGGCCTCCTCATAATTTTCTGATTTTGGAAACTCCTGAATCACATAATTAAAGGTTTCCAGAGCTTCCAGGTACTCTCTTTTGTAAAAGCGGGCTTTACCAATAAGCAGGTAGCTATCATCTATCCACTTATTCTTCTGCTCATTCCTAATCATCATGGAGTGCTCGGTTATCACCTTGGTGCCTTTTTCCACGGCTTTATCCATATCCGGTTTTACGTTGCTGGCCTGCGCTTTTGTACCGGTGCGAAAAACGGGTAGTATTTTGGAAAAATCATCTTGGTGCAAAACAGAAAGGCTGCTTTCACCCTTAAGCAAAGCCTGCTCTCCATTAAAAAGAGGATTAAAGTGAGATACCGTACGGTGGAATGTACGGCTTGTAAAAGTATCCTTAGTGCGCTTACATGCTGCAATAAGTAGCACTATCGCGCCAAGCAATATTAATTTATGAGTTTTCAGAGGATCCGCCTTTTATTGAATTCAATGGGTGTAACTGCAAAACGGCAAAAATATTTTAAATATTCAAAGGAGTTCAATATGGCTGAGATTCTATAGCGACCCAACTAAAAAGCGATCAACACCAAAATCCAATGTTCTTTAAAATCTTCGTGCTTCACTATTTCACCCGTTCGACATATACAGTATAGTATTACATTAGCTGAAATTAATGTTTCAACTGCATGAGCAAGCGCCTGTGTTTCCCAATTACTTTTTTACTGGTCGCTCTAATTATTTCAGCAACATCCTGCACTAAAAACGACAGTGGGGCTGAGCAGGTTTTTTATCGGGTCGATACCATTTTTTACGAGCCGCTAGACTTAACTTCATTTTTCGTTTCCCCTGGTTTTGGTACGCCAGAACCCATTTCCGTAAAGGGCTTTACTTACTTCCTTGCCACAGAAGACTCATTTCTGAATGATGGGGACATATTATATAAGGTAGATGACAGCACCGGAGAGATAGTTTGGCGATGGTCACAATATTTGACTAATGGAGGCAGAGCGGCCAATAGTCTCTCACTTCATTCCGGAAAGGTTTGCCTGAACGATTTTAATCATGTTTATATACTTGATGCAGAAACCGGATCACATATTTACACCTACACCCCTCCGGCAAATCACAATATCGGTGGCAGCGCAGTATATCTTAATAAATTGTATGTATCACTCACCAACATACGCCAGGTATCATTGGTTGAGATGAACGTTGATGGTAGTGGGGAAAAAACTATTCACACAACTAATGGTATTGCAAAAGGAATAAAGCTTCACGAGGGTCAAGATTTTTTTCACATAAGCTATGCCGTAGCTACAGGAGATAGTTACTCAGGAAACGGAAGTGTATTTTATGCTTTGTCCTTAGAAAACCTAAGATTTCAAGAACTCGCTGCTGGTCGCTTACCGCTTGCGGATAATCCACTTTACCTTGCGGATAAAATGCGAATGTTTTCACTTAGCGAGGATTACCTTTTAAGTGGGTTTAATCTTAATCACTTCTACCCTCTAAAATGGTCGCGGGTTGTGAAAGGCCGTCATCTTTATCAAAATGAGAATAATTTATATATAGCCGACCCTGATATCCAAATTGTAAATAAAGAATCAGGTGATGTATTAGCCTATCTGCCCCACAAAGGAGGGCAACTTGCCGTAAACAATCATGTGATGATTAGGAAAGAAGCCGGCCTGAGGCTTTGTGACCCCACATCTGGTGAGGTTTTGCAAACCCTGAATACCCGCGGTCATATCACGATTTTTCACATTCGGAACGATGAGTTCTTTTTTGGCGAAAATATCACCAACGGACAAAGCCGAGTCGGTAAACTGAGGATTACCCGTATTCGTTAGGCAGACAACATTTCCGTAATGTAAAGCTTTGCTGCCAATAAAAGTCTTATAGCATAGCGGGGCAGAACTCTGCGCGAAAACCGTTCTTATTCCGATATTTGCCCGCTCATGGCAAAGGAAAAATCTCCAAATCAAAAAAAAATTGTTCAGAAGCTGCGTAATAAGTACCGGCTTGTAATACTGAATGATGACACTTTTGAAGAAAAGCTATCGCTGAAGCTCAGCCGCCTCAACGTATTCTTTTTAGTGGGGTTTCTTATCGTATTTCTTATAACCTCCACCACTCTGCTTATAGCTCTTACGCCCATCCGCGAATACATTCCGGGTTACTCCAGCACCGATCTGCGCAGGCGTGCACTTGACCTTACCATTACTACAGACTCGCTGGAAAGACAATTAGTATATAATAAAAGGTACCTGCTTAATATCAGGAATATTATTGAAGGTAAAGCTCCTATAAATTTTTCTGACACTACAGTATCTGACAGTGTGATTGAGGTACAGCTAAACAGGCCGCTATCTGCAGAAGACTCTGCCCTGCGCCAAATGGTGGAAGAAGAAGAGCAGTTTAATATCAACCCATCAGTTGAAACTGAACTGAGCCGCACAGGGCTTTCATTTTTTAATCCTGTAAAAGGCCTTGTAATTAATGGGTTTAACCCACGCGAAAACCACCTGGGTGTGGATATAGTTGCCAAAAAGGATGAAGTGATAAAAGCAGTGCAGGATGGTATTGTAATTTTTTCGGAGTGGACCTCTGAAACCGGATATGTAATGCTGATTCAGCACCAGGGTGAATTTATTTCTGCTTATAAGCACAACTCATCTTTATTAAAGGAACAGGGTGAAGTAGTGCGTGCAGGGGAGCCGATTGCGATAATCGGTAATTCGGGAGAGCTTACCACCGGGCCTCATTTGCATTTTGAACTTTGGTATGATGCCAACCCTGTGGATCCGGAGAGTTATATCTCTTTTTAAAACATTCCTGATTTTTTCTCAGAAGCCTCAAAGCCGCTATCAATTTTAAGGTTACCCTCTTTATAGGCAGCTACGGCAAGGGCATCGCATCTTTCATTTTGCGGGTGATTATTGTGCCCCTTTATCCAATGGAGTTTTGGTTTATGGATGTTATACACCTCCAGAAACTCGCGCCACAAGTCCGGGTTTTTTTTATCCTTAAATCCTTTTTTTACCCAGTTAAAAACCCACCCCTTGTTTATGGCATCCACTACATATTTACTATCTGAGTAGATGTGGACCTCAAGCCCCACGCGCTTTAGCGCTCTCAATCCTATAATAGTGGCCAAAAGTTCCATGCGGTTGTTAGTGGTACGCCTGTAGCCTCCGCTAAACTCCTTTCGCAGGCCTTTAGTTTCCATTACCACGCCATAGCCACCGGGCCCAGGGTTTCCACTGGCCGCGCCATCCGTATAAATGTTTACAATCAATCCAGATCTTTTATAAGGTATTCTATTACCTCGGGGTAGTGATGGTGCTCCAGTTGCTGCACCTTGTATTGTACATCTTCAGGGGTGTCTTCATAATCCACCTCCACGGTTTCCTGAAAAATAATTTCGCCTTCATCATATTCATCAGTAACATAATGAATAGTGATGCCGGTTTCCTCTTCTTCATTTTCAACTACAGCGCGGTGTACATTCATTCCATACATGCCCTCTCCACCATAATCAGGTAATAAAGCAGGGTGTATGTTTATTACCCTATCGGGATAGGCGTTTAGTATAGAAGATGGAATTTTAGAAGTAAAGCCCGCTAAAATTATAAAGTCGATTTTTATGTCCTGTAGCTTATCAAGTATGGCGTTGTATTCCTCATCATCAGGAGAAAAAACCACACATCGTACACCTAAGAGTTTTGCCCTGTCAATTACACCAGCATTTTTTCGGTTGCAAAAAATAATTGATACCCTGGCAAGCTCACTGTCTTCAAAATAATTGACAATGTTTTCTGTATTGGTGCCATTGCCGGAGGCAAACACAGCAATCTTTTTCATGAATTTTTTTTCTTGTTCTCTAAAGGTTAGATACTAAGCTATTAAACTATGGCCGCTAAAGTAAGCTATTGTTTGTTTTTTGATAAATTTACTTTCTTTGCACACTTAATAATTACAAAACAAATCGACCATGTCAGAAATCGCTTCAAAAGTAAAAGCAATCATTGTAGACAAGCTGGGTGTAGATGAGAATGAAGTAACCAACGAGGCTAGCTTCACAAACGATTTAGGTGCCGATTCACTCGACACTGTAGAGCTTATTATGGAGTTCGAAAAAGAGTTTGACATTCAAATTCCGGACGATCAGGCTGAAAACATCGCTACTGTAGGTCAGGCAGTATCATACATCGAGGAAGCCAAGAAGTAATTCTAGCGAAAAACCATGGAGTTAAAGCGGGTTGTAATAACTGGAGTTGGAGCACTATCTCCTGTAGGCAATTCTTACAAGGAAACTTGTAAAGCCTTTAAGGAGGGTAAGAGTGGGGCTGCGCCTATCACTCTTTTTGATGCGGCCAAGTTCAAAACCCAATTTGCCTGCGAGGTTAAGAATTTTGATCCCAATGCGCATTTTGACAGAAAGGAAGCCAGGAAACTGGATCGTTACTCTCAGTTTGCCTTAGTAGTGGCCGATGAGGCCATGTCTGCTAGTGGGTTGGTCGAGTCAAATTCTTTTAATCCCGACAGGGCTGGAGTGATATGGGGCTCAGGAATCGGAGGCATATCTACCTTTGAGGAAGAATCTCGCAACTTTGTTTCCGGTGACGGCACACCTCGCTTCAATCCTTTTTTTATTCCTAAAATGATCGCAGATATTGCCGGTGGACAAATTTCCATGAAGTACAATCTTCGTGGACCCAACTTTACCACAGTATCTGCTTGTGCTTCTTCTACCAACGCACTTATTGATGCTTACAATTACATCCGCCTGGGCATTATGGATGCCTGTGTAACGGGTGGTAGCGAAGCTGCAATAAGCGAGGCGGGCATTGGTGGCTTTAACGCCATGCATGCCTTAAGTACCCGTAACGATAGCCCGCAAACGGCCAGCCGCCCTTTTGATAAGGACAGAGATGGCTTTGTACTGGGCGAAGGTGCGGCCTGTTTGGTACTTGAAGAGTACGAACATGCCAAAAAGCGCGGGGCTACTATTTATGCTGAGGTTATTGGTGGTGGCATGTCTGCCGATGCACACCACATTACAGCTCCCCATCCGGAAGGGCTTGGGGCCAAAGCCGTAATGGAAAACGCATTGGCTGATGCGGGTATAAATCCATCTGCCGTAGATTACATTAATGTGCATGGAACCTCCACTCCGCTGGGTGATGTTGCTGAGCTAAAAGCTATCAAAGCCATTTTTGGTGATGAGGCTTATAATCTTAATATTAGCTCAACAAAATCAATGACCGGGCATTTGCTTGGTGCTGCCGGTGCGCTGGAAACCCTTGCCTGTGTAATGGCCGTTGGAGAAAACATTGTACCTCCTACCATTAACCATTTTACAGATGACCCCGCAATTGATTCAAAACTAAATCTCACCTTTGAGAAATCTCAGGAAAGAGAAATAAATGTTGCTATTAGTAACACCTTTGGTTTTGGCGGGCATAATGCCTCAATTGTAGTAAGGAAGCTTGTATAGTAGTTGATGTTAAATTGGCTAAAAAAATTAAGTTCCCATTTTGCTAAAGATGGGAACTTTTTTTTGGAGATAAAGGAGCTTACGGGCATCGCTCCAAAAAATGAAGAGTTATATAAACTGGCCTTGCGGCACAGTTCGGCTTCGCATGAAAGTACCGGTGCAAGATTAAACAATCAACGGCTGGAATATCTTGGAGATGCTATTTTAGGTGCCGTTGTGGCCGACTTTCTGTATAAAAGCTACCCCAGCAAGGGCGAGGGCTTTTTAACCAGTATGCGCAGCAAAATTGTAAGCCGTAAACATTTAAATCAGCTTGCACTTCAACTAAACCTGCATAAGTTGGTTGTAAAGCGCACAGCGCGCACGGCTCACGCCAAATCCATATATGGAGATGCGCTGGAAGCTCTGCTGGGCGCTCTTTACCTGGATAAAGGCTATGATGAAACCAAACGCTTTATTGTAGAGCGAATGATTTTGACAAAAATGGATCTGGACTCCATGGAATCAAGGATAGCAAGCCACAAGGGCGCCATATTGGAATGGGGGCAGAAGAGTAAAAAGAATGTTAGATTTGAAATTACCGGCTGCTGGGGCGAGAGCCATTTACGCAGGTACGAGATAACCCTGATGATAAATGACGAGGCCGTAAGTACCGGTAATGGCAGCAGTAAGAAAAAGGCAGAAGAAGAAGCATCGCGCATTGCCTACAAACAAATTGTAAGAGATCGACTAAATGGTCAGGATTCGGCTGGATGATGACTTTTATTTAAAAGACGCCACGGTATTTGGCATTGTAAGCGAATTGCCCGACCACCGCCTAACCTTTTTACTTAATAATGATCTTGGCTTAAAATTAAACAGAAGCCTGATCGACAGAGAGTTAAAGTACAAAGGTACTTTATACCGTTTCAGCGAATTTGTATTTGAACATCCGGTTACCCAAATGTTTTGGAGCCTTACTTCAAACAGGGGTAGAGCTTTAGATGAGAGCAAAGGCCCGGGCCTATTAACTACAGGGCAAACAACACCACTGGTTGCTGACCTAAAAACCTTTGACTACTTTATATGGTATGATGATGTTGCCCATAAAGATATAGAAGCCTGGCTTAACTTGCAGTTAAAGATGCTTCCATATGTTAGGGCCTTCCAAAAAATAGACCTTGCAACATCGAAAAATATTAACAACTTACTTTTAGAATATTAGGATGCCACTAAACAAAACCAAGATTATTGCCACGTTAGGGCCAGCTACATCAAGCAAAGAAACCATGTTAGAACTGGTACGGGCAGGTGTTAACGTTTTCAGAATAAACTTTTCGCATAGCGACCACGAGAGTGCTGTAAAACTTATAAATCAAACCAGGGAGCTTAATAATGAATACGGTTTAAACATTGCCCTTTTAGGGGATTTGCAGGGGCCAAAGTTGCGCATTGGTGATGTTGAACCAGGCGCAATATTAGAGGAGGGCCAAACCCTTACTTTTTCTAATAAAGAAGAAATGGGCACTGCAAAAAAAGTGTTTATGACCTACTCCCAATTTGCATCTGATGTGAAAGTAGGCGAGCGCATATTAATTGATGATGGTAAAATATTGCTGGAAATAGCCAAAACCAATGGTGTGGATGAAGTTGAGGCTACCGTAATTCACGGAGGTCCGTTAAAATCTAAAAAAGGGGTAAACCTGCCCAACACTAAAATTTCGCTCCCCTGCCTTACCGAGAAGGATCTGGAAGATCTGGAACTGGCCATAAAGCATGAAATTGAGTGGATAGGACTATCCTTTGTGCGATCAGCCGATGATGTAATTGAACTAAAGCGCATCATCGGGGAGAATAATGCCCCCTGCCGTGTTATCTCAAAAATAGAGAAGCCAGAGGCTGTAGTTGAAATTGATCGCATTATTGAAGAAACAGGGGCGATTATGGTAGCGCGTGGAGACCTTGGTGTGGAAGTGCCCATGCAAAGTGTTCCTCTCATCCAGAAAATGATAGTGGATAAATGCCATAAAGTAGGCCGCCCTGTGGTTATTGCTACACAAATGATGGAGAGCATGATTGAAAATATTGCTCCTACCCGGGCGGAGGTAAACGATGTGGCCAATAGCGTACTGGATGGAGCTGATGCCGTGATGTTAAGTGGTGAAACCTCTGTTGGCAAGCATCCTGTTGAGGTAATTAAAGCGATGTCTAAAATTATTGCTTATGTAGAAGAAAGTGGCAAGGTTTCTACCAAAACTGAGAACCCACCAACTTTCCGTAATGAGAGGTTTATTACTGATTCCATTTGTTATAACGCCAGTAAAATTGCCGATCAGATTGGGGCTTCCGCCATCCTTACCATGACATTCAGCGGCTATACGGGCTTTAAAATTTCATCTCACAGGCCTAAAACCAACATAGTGGTGTTTACTGCCAATCGCTCCATTTTAAATACCGTGAGCTTAATATGGGGGGTACGCGGCTATTTTTATGATAACATGGAGAGTACGGACAAAACCTTTGCGGAGATTAAACAAATCACTAAGGATAAGGGTCTTGTTGCTGAAGGAGATCTGGTTGTTAAAATTGCCAGTATCCCCATTGAAGAAAGTGGAATGACTAATATGTTAAAAATCGGAGAAATAGAATAGTAGTATGAGTTGGAAAGAAGAAGACAATAAACTGAAGCGGGATTTTGAATTTGATGACTTTGTGCAGGCCTTTTCTTTCCTCACCAAGGTGGCCCTTGAGGCAGAAAAAGCGCAACATCACCCTGAAATATTCAACGTTTACAATCAGGTAACCATCACCCTAAGCACACATGATGAGGGTAATAAAGTGACCCAAAAAGACAGGGATTTAGCTGCAGCTATTGATAAGCTTGTTTAAAGAGCGGATTGAAATTGCTCTAAAAACCGTTGATCGTTTTCAAACAAAAGCCTTATATCGCTTATTTGAAAACGCTGCATAGCTATGCGTTCCACACCCATACCAAAGGCGTAGCCCGAATATACTTTCGAATCAATACCATTGTTTTCCAATACATTAGGATCAACCATACCACAACCTAATACCTCAAGCCATCCGGTACCCTTGGTCATTCGGTAATCCACTTCATTTTCGAGGCCCCAGTACACATCCATTTCGGCACTGGGCTCAGTAAACGGAAAGTATGATGGACGCAGGCGTATCCTGGTATCCTTACCAAAAAACTCACGGGCAAAGTATAGTAGTGTTTGCTTTAGGTCGGCAAAGCTCACTCCTTTATCAATATACAGGCCTTCAATTTGGTGGAATATGCAATGAGAGCGGGACGAAATGGCTTCATTTCTAAAAACCCTCCCGGGGGATATTGTACGAATTGGTGGCTGCTGGTTTTCCATGGTTCTTACCTGTACACTACTGGTATGAGTTCTAAGCGCCCAATCCGGATTACGGGCAACAAAAAATGTATCCTGCATATCTCTGGCAGGGTGTTCTTCAGGAAAGTTAAGGGCGGTAAAGTTGTGCCAGTCATCCTCAATTTCAGGCCCTTCACTCACGTTAAAACCTATGCGCTCAAAAATATTTACAATTTCATTTTTTACAAGGTTAACAGGGTGCCGACTACCAAGCGCATTTAGATGCACGGGCCTCGAGAGGTCTGGTTTTTCTTTTGCATCACTTTTTACTGAAGCTATCGATTTCAGCTCCTCAACCTTAGAAGATGCCTTTTGCTTTAAATCATTCAACTCCTTACCAAGGCGTTTTTTCACTTCACCGGGTAAGGTTTTAAACTCGTCAAACAATGCGGGTATCTTACCTTTTCGTCCTAAATATTCAATTCTAAATGCCTCAACGGCTTTAGGTGCAGACTCATTGAAACTTTCAACTTCGCTCAGGTATTCCTTAATTTTAGATTCCATAAAAAGGCTAAAAACCCTTGGTATTCGTTAATTACTATATTTGCTTTTGGCAAAGATGTGAATTATTAGTCAACCCATGAAAAGACTCGTTACTACAATTTCGGCTATAGTACTGTTAATTGCAGGGCTTTTGCTGATGCCTTCATGTGAGAAGGATACTTCTGATTACAATCTTACCATTGTGGTAACGGCTAATGACTCTGTAAGGGTACAAAACGCCAATGTTAGAGTTTTTGCCCCGGTAAGCCCCACATTTATTGATTACTATGATGCAACTGATGAGAACGGAGAAACACACTATTCTTTTAAAAATAAAGTTGTAGTTGAGGTTATTGCCAACAAAGGTTCGTTTAAAGGATGTTCATTTGCTGAAGTAGAACAAGGCTCAAACACGGTTTATATTGACCTGAAGCCTTTCGGTAGCGATGAAAATGGTTGTTCAACAAACTAGTCATGAAAAAATTTCTTTTTTTACTATGCTCTGTAGCTCTTCTTCTTTCATGCGGTAAAGAAGATCTCAACCCAGATTATCCCTTCACGATAGTGGTAAAAACCCTTGAAGACAGTACCCGGGTATCCAATATCCAGGTTGGTATTTATGCCCCATCAGACGATGGTTCGTTTAAGAAATTTTTTGAGGGTTGGACTGACGAAAGAGGCGAGGTTAGCTTTGAATATGACATGAACGCTGTGTTTACCGCACGTGCCACCAGGGGTGCAGAACCCACAATATCGCATATTGGTTGTGCCGATGTACGTCTGGAGCCAAATCAACAGGTATTTAAAAACGTTTATATCCGGCCCTATGATAATCAGGCAGGGGGTTGCGATTACATCCGCTGATTTTCAAAATACATTACTACGGCCTCTTTCATGAGGTATGATTGCTCGCCTGCCTTCAATGCAGGAAGGCTTTCCATAATCTCAAAATGAGGCCAGCCATCGTCATCTCTACCTGTAAACTTATAATATCCATAAGGCTCTAGCAGTCTGCAAATGGCTATATGCATTAGGTTAATCTTCTCGTCTTTTTTAAACTTTCTGAGCCCAAGGCCCAGCTCCTGAACCCCAATCAAAAATATGATGGAGTCCAGATCCATTTCATCACCATCAGCAAATTTCTGTGACAGCTCCTTTACTATATTATTCCACTTTTCCCTTAATTCCTCTTTGTTCATTTTTTTGAAACTACATTTAGCCTCCCAAAACTGTACTATTTGGTTCTGTTAGATTTTATACTTCTTACTCCTCTTGTATTTGGTTTAATCAGAGGGTTTTTTAATGGCCTCGTTAAAGAGTTGGTTTCCATTATTGCTGTCATAATCGGGATTTATGCAGCCTATACTTATGCAAGTGACTTAAAGGCCATTTTGGCCAAATATATGCAGCAGGATGATACGGTTTTAAGTATTCTGGCTTACCTGATAATATTAGGGCTGGTACTTATTGCGGCCTTTGCTTTAAGTTATCTTTTAACAAAAATGCTTCAGGCTTTATCCCTTGGTATTATTAACCGAATAATGGGAGGCCTTTTCGGCTTTGGTAAATCCT
This sequence comes from Schleiferiaceae bacterium, assembly GCA_963758205.1. GTDB lineage: Bacteria > Bacteroidota > Bacteroidia > Flavobacteriales > Schleiferiaceae > Owenweeksia. The sequence continues at coordinate 1,635,918 of CAVWUM010000002.1, read as the reverse complement.
TGCTAATACTGCTTGTAATAATTAATGTAATAAGTCCATTTATAACTAAGACGCAAGACTTACAAAGCATACTTTCCGAAAGCCTTGTTTACCAAAAATTGAATCAGGCCAATGATGCCTTGGGGAGCTTAATGCCAACACATTTAACCAATGAAGAAAGACCCGCCAAGTATTAATTTAGAATGGCAGTTATGCCTGGTAATGTTTTACCTTCCAAGTACTCCAGCATAGCGCCACCACCTGTTGATACATAGCTTACCTCCGACTCCCTTCCAAACTTTTTGATGGCAGCTACCGAATCACCACCTCCCACTATACTAAACGATCCAGCTTTTGTGGCTTCGCCAATAATTCTGGCTATTTGCCTAGTACCATCAGCAAAATTTGGGAACTCAAAGACCCCCATCGGTCCGTTCCACAATATAGTTTTGGAAGCTTTAAGAACATTTTCCAGCTGACTAATTGTTTCTGAGCCCACATCCAGGCCCATCCAGTCATCTTCAATTTTGTCAGAAGGGGTAACAGTTTTCTGAGCTTCATTATCAAATTTATCGGCATTAACACTATCTACAGGCAAGTAAACTTCTACACCGTTTTCTTCAGCTTTCTTTAATATCCCCCGGGCCGTTTCAAGGTAATCATCCTCTACCAGGCTGGAACCAATTTTGCCACCTTTAGCCTTTATAAAAGTAAAAGCCATACCACCGGCAATTATCAGATTATCCAGCCGCTCAACCAGGTTTTCAAGTATGGCAATTTTTGAGGAAACTTTCGCCCCCCCTACAATGGCGGTTACAGGTTTATCTTTGCTTTTCAAAACCTTATTTACGTTTTCAATCTCAGCCGCCATTACTAAACCAAAGGCTTTTTTGCCTTCAAAATATTTTGCAATTACCGCTGTACTTGCGTGAGCGCGATGCGCAGTTCCAAAAGCATCATTAATATAAAAGTCTCCATTTTTAGCCAATTCCTTTGCAAACTGCTCATCACCATTAGTTTCACCATCATGAAACCTAAGGTTCTCCAAAAGTAAGATTTCGCCATCCTTCAGGTTTTTACTTGCTTCAATTACTTCTGAACCTTTGCAATCAATAGTAAAGTTAACTTTTACCCCAGCCAACTCTTCCAGCTTAGAGATAATATGGCTTAGACTGTACTTATCATCATAGCTTCCCTTTGGCCTACCCAGGTGAGACATCAATACCGGGCGACCGCCATTTGCCAAAACGGCTTTTATGGTTGGTATTGTGGCCCTTATGCGGGTATCATCCGTAACCTCCAGGTTTTCATTCAGAGGTACATTAAAATCTACTCGTATCAGTACCCTTTGTCCCTTAAATTGAATATCCTCTACTGTGGTCATTTGTTCTAATTTTGAATCGGCAAAAATACACTCTAATTCTTAAGAACGCATTGAATGACATTTGAGCAAATATTGGGTCACGAAAGCATCAAAACCAAGTTAACTGAAACCGTAAAACACAACCGGGTAAGCCATAGTCAGCTCTTTTATGGCCCTGAGGGAAATGGAGCCTTATTATTAGCCATCGCTTATGCTCAATATCTTTTATGCGAAAACAAAACGGAAAAAGATAGCTGTGGAATCTGTATCTCATGCAGGCAGATTAAATCATTTAATTATCCGGATTTACATTATGTCTATCCAGTTGCCAAAACCGAAAAAAGCTCAAAACATCCAACAAGCACTGAATATTTGAGTGAGTGGAAGACTTTTTTGGATAACGAAAAATACTTCGGTCTTTATCAGTGGCTTCAGGAACTGCAGGTGGAAAATAAGCAGGCTATAATAAGTGTACATGAAAGTGAGAGCATTCTGCAAAAACTTCAGCTTAAATCCTATTCAGGAAAAAAGAAGATAATGATCATCTGGATGCCAGAAAGGATGAACCTGGCGGCAGCCAATAAGCTTTTGAAACTACTGGAAGAGCCTCCTAGCGAAACGGTATTTCTTTTAGTGTGTGAGGATCCGGATGCCTTACTAAAAACTATAAACAGCCGGTGTCAAAAGATATTTATACCAAAGCATTCATTAAATGTAACCACTCGGTTTTTAGTAGAGGTTGAACAAATAGAAGCCTCCAGCGCATCAGTAATAGCTAAGTTGGCCGATGGCAATTTGGCCTTAGCCAAAAGCCTTGCTGAACGAGCTGAAATATATTGTGATTATGCAAGCCTATTCAGCACATGGGTGCGCAATTGCTACAGTGCAAAGCTGGTTCACATCATAGAGTGGTCAGAAAAATGTGGCCGATTTAAACGCGAAAAACTAAGAGATTACCTTTCGTTTTGCAGCAATACATTCAGGGATGCTTTAAACATCCACTTTGAGGGCATGGAGGACTTCAATACGGTGTTTAAGGATATCAATTTTAAGTTAAGCGATTTCTCGAAGTTTGTTCATGATAAGAATGTCCCTCAGATTTTGGAAAAACTTGATACCGCGGCTTATGATATAAGCAGAAATGCCAACCCAAAAGTAGTTTTAACAGATTTGAGTCTGAATATAGCGCGTTTACTTAGGCTAAAACCCTGAAAAAGCGCCATTTAAGATTTGGCTCTCATAAGTCAATTCTAAAGGCAATTCTCGAATTGGCAAACCTATGATAGCGCAGGGCTAACTTAAGTGAATCATGAACGTTTAAATGGGTTTTCTAAGAAGGTAAATCAAACTACTTTGATTTTTGTCAGATCTTCCCTGCATGTTGCTTTTTAGTCCATTCTTGAATGCCTGAAAGAAATTTTGCTTGCCGTTTTTAATCTTCTCGCTTAATAGACTCACATAAAAACTGTCAAAAGGCATATTTTTAATTTCTACTAAATCCAAAGAGTGTGCCTGTCCCAGCATTTGGATATTCCTTTTTTTGAAATGATACAGGTGCAGTGGCACATCCAGTGCAGCCCATTGGTTCCCGTAAATTCCACTATCATGAGATTCATGATTTGGCACTGCAATTACTAAGCAGCCTCCGGGCTTTAGTGAATTACTGAAATTAATAAAGTGCTCGTTAAGATTTGGTAAATGTTCTAAAACATGCCATAGGGTGATTACGTCAAAGTCATCTTTACCCCAGTTCATATCCTCAGGTGAAACAAGCTTGATACCATGTCTTTCTCTCGCAACGTCCCTGGCTTGACTTGAAGGCTCTACACCGTCAACAGTCCAACCGGCATTTCTTGCTACGGCTGTAAAAAACCCGGTTCCAGCACCGTAATCAAGTAATTCACCTGTTTTACCGCCATTAGCACGGGTAATTAGCGACAACTTTCTTTTCAAAGAAATGGACCTTACTGTATGATACAAATAATCTATTAAGCCCTCCTTTTTGTCATTGTGACTTATATACTCCCCCGTTTCATAATATGGGGCCAACTCATCGTCAGCAGGCCTAGGGCTGGTAACCCAAAGCTCACAGGCTTTACATTCCTTGATATAGAACAACTCTCCATCGCCTCTAAAATATGGCGCCTCAAAAACCTCCTTAAATGAATTTGCCCCGCAAACGGGGCAATTTTTTACTTCTATCATACTATTTGGTTTCACGTGAAACTACTACCTGCCCATGTAAACTAGCAAAACATTAATATCAGATGGGCTAACACCGCTAACTCCTTTAGCCTGCTTAATATTAGAAGGCCGAATCCTAGACAGCTTTTCTCTCGCCTCATAACTCATGCTTTTAAGTCTTGAATAGTCAAAATCCGGGGGTATACTCAAATCATCAAGTCTATCAAACTTTTCCGCATTCTGCCTCTCTTTTTCAATATACCCATCATATTTCTTAGATATTTCAACCTGCTCCCACTCGTCTTGGGATATCTTATTGTCAAAAACAAAATTCGAGAGTTGATCATAGGCCATCAAATCTTTAAACCCGATTTGTGGACGGCTAAGCAGCGTGCCTATCTTGACCTTTTGATTTATACTCGCACTACCATTGCTACTGAGTATAGCATTAGCAGCATCAGGATCAATACTATGGCCAGCCAGGAATTCCTTCAATGATTGCTCATTGCTCTTCTTCTTAGAAAGTCGATCCATCCGATCATTACTAGCCAACCCTAACTTATGACCGATAGGAGTAAGCCTTTCATCGGCATTATCCTGCCTCAATAAAACTCTGTACTCTGCCCTACTAGTGAACATTCTGTAGGGCTCCTCAGTTCCTTTGGTAATAAGATCGTCAATCAAAACTCCAATATATGCCTGATCACGACTCAGTATGAATGGCTCCAAATTATACACTTTACTATGAGCGTTAATACCTGCAACCAAACCTTGACATGCAGCTTCTTCATAACCAGTAGTTCCGTTTATTTGTCCGGCAAAATACAATCCTCCAACAAGTTTGGTTTCTAAAGTTTGCTTAAGCTGTGTGGGCTGAAAAAAGTCATACTCTATAGCATAACCAGGCCTAAAAATCCTAACATTTTCAAAGCCCGAAATCTTTTTAAGAGCTCTGTACTGCACGTCTTCAGGAAGGCTAGTGCTAAAACCGTTGACATAAACCTCCACTGTCCTCCACCCTTCAGGCTCAACAAAAATCTGATGCCTGTCCTTATCAGCGAACCTATTAATCTTGTCTTCTATACTAGGGCAATACCGAGGACCTGTGCTCTGTATTTGTCCATTAAACATTGGGCTTCGGTCAAAACCCTCTTTCAATAAATCATGTACTTCCTGTGATGTATAGGTGATATGACAACTCCGCTGAACTTTTAATGGGCTTGTATTATCACTAAAGCTGAATTTTTCTGGAGACTCATCTCCTTTCTGCTCCTCCATTTTAGAATAGTCTAAGGACCTTCCATCAACTCTCGGTGGTGTTCCAGTTTTCATTCGCCCGGCCTCAAAGCCTAATTGAAGCAATTCAGCAGTTAAACCGGTGGAGGCTCTTTCACCGGCTCTACCACCGCCAAACTGTTTATCACCGATATGAATGAGGCCGTTAAGGAAAGTGCCATTAGTCAGAATAACCGATTTACATCTAATCGAAGCACCTAGTTGAGTTCGAACACCAGATATTCTACCTCCACGAACATCCAAACCCACTACCATGTCCTGAAAGAAATCAAGATTATGAAGGTCTTCGAGAGCCCACCTCCACTCTTCAGAGAAACGCATCCGATCACTTTGCGCACGTGGTGACCACATTGCGGGGCCCTTACTTCTATTAAGCATCCTAAACTGAATCATAGTTTTATCAGTGATGATACCACTTAACCCTCCTAATGCATCAATTTCTCTAATAATTTGGCCCTTCGCTACACCACCCATGGCCGGGTTGCATGACATTTGGGCAATCGTCTGAAGATTCATGGTAACCAATAGAACGCGACTACCCATTTGGGCTGCAGAAGCCGCAGCCTCACAACCTGCATGACCACCTCCAACCACCACTACATCATAATCCTCTCCTATCATACCTTCAGTTTCACGTGAAACATCAACTTACTTTAACTGCGGTTTTTGGGCCGCAAAATTAATGATTTATCTTCTGCCGCTCTCATCTTCCTTTTTTGCTCAATATCTTTATCTCCAAAACCTATCATGTGTAATAAACCATGAACAATAACACGATCCAATTCATCCCTAATATCTACACCTAAATCCCGGGAGTTTCTATCTACCGTATCTAAGCTAATGAAGATTTCTCCATCAAGGCGATATCCCGAACTATATTGAAATGTTATAATATCTGTTGGATAATCATGACCCAAGAAATTATTATTCATCTCAACAATTTTACTATCATCAACAAACCTATAGGCCAGCTGCCTAATCTCTCGATCATTTTTCTCGGCTACATCAATCAGCCACCTTTGTAAATCGGCAAAACTGAGAGACGCCCACACCGGGTAGTTATCAAGCTCAAGTCTCAATTATTAATATATTTTGTCGTTTCAACTTTATAATAATTAAAGAAATCAACCGGGAGCCTATCCAGTGCTTCGTTCTCCACATCCTTCTCCCTAAGATATCGCTCCAACTCTTGTAGGTAAAGCTGATTAACATTATCAGCAGTATTAGACTCCCGCTTTTCATCCTTTTTCTGTTCACGTTCTGCCTTCTCTGATTCTAACAATCTAGATTCAATTTCCCGTAAACGCTCACGGTAACCGGGACTCAACTGACCTGAAAGCATTTCCCTTTCCAGTTCCTTCATTTCATCAATAGCCTTTTGCAGGTTACCTTTAGAGCCCTGTTTACCCTCCAAATTGTTTAATTCCTCAAGAGCCTGACGCAATTGCTCCTGCTGACTAATAGTTTTTACAATCTCCTTTCCTGTCATTCCACGTTCGCCACTCTTGTCCCCACTTTTATCGCCATTCTTTTTCTGACCTTTAGACATTCTATCCATTTTCTCCCCAAGTCCCTGTTGCATTTTCCTAATCTGAGCCATACCAGGTTTACTGCCTGGCTTATTACCGGGCTTTTGACATTGCTGATCACCCGGTTTGGACTGAGCGGCCATTTGTTGCATTTCCCTCAAGCTCTGATCAAGCATTAGTGCCAGGTTATTAGCTGATGTCATTACATATTGTTGATGTCCGGCCGCCTGCCCACTTCTTAACTCCTGTAAGTCCTCAATACTTTTATCGAGGTTTGATTTTATAAGATCCAGTTCGGTAAAAACGTCCTGCTCTATTTGAGGAACCTTTTTAGCTAAGGCTGTTAGGCTATCCTCTATAACACGAGCGCCCTCTTTTAAGCGCATTTGCTCAACCAATAGTTTTTTAAATATAGGATCCTCCTTTTCAACACGCTTACTCTTATCGCTCAACGATTCCACATCAAATGACAATACCTCGAGATTCTCAAGAATCTTACGCAAAGTAGCCATATTAACTTCGTTAGCCTGGGCCTGCATCTGCATCATAGAGCTTTGAAGCGATTCACTCATTTCCTGCATCTTTTCCCCTGCCTTCTTCTGCCCATCATTGGCTTTTTGCTGGTTATTCTTATTGAGGCTCTCTTGGGCCTTGTCCATCTCCTGCTTAGCCTCCTCCCCCTTTTTCTGGGCACCTTGTTCATCACTGGCCTTTTCAAAAGCCTTATTCTCCTTCTTCATTTCATCAACCTTCTCCATCACCTCTTCGAGCTCTTCCCTTATTTCTTCCTGTTTTTTACTTTCCTCAGATTGACCATCATCAGTTTTTGAATCATCCTTATCAGATAGCTCTTCCATTTTCTTAGAAAGCTCTTCAAGCTTTTCCGCTTGCTGCAATAAATCTTTTTGAAATTTTAAATCTTTTAATAAGTCATCCTTCCTTTCAATAGCCTTTTGGCTTTGCTCATTGCTTTTCTTTAGCTCCTGAAGCTTTTCGGCAAGTTTTTGAACATCCAGCTTCTCCATTAACTTTTCAATATCCTTCATAAGCTCCTCAATCTCCTTCTCCTTTTCTGAGTCAATCTTACTTATGTCCTCTTCTTTCTTCTTAACCTCCTCATTCTTTTTATTGAGCTTATTCTCCTTCTCTTGCAGTTGCTCTATCAAATCACGATTCTCCTGCTGCTTTTCCAGCAACTTTTGCTGCTTTTCCAGCAAGTCCTTCAGCTTAGTTTTTTCCTTAAAGCTCAAGCTTTTCTTATCCATTAACTCTTTTCGCAACTTATCCAATGCCTTTTCTATTTCTTCCATTTGCTCCTGGCTTTCGCTGGATCGTTGGAAAAACTTCTGATAATCTTTATCAATTTCTTCCTTCTTGGCTTTTTTACCCAAAAGTTCAAGGTTAAATTTCCGTGATCTTGATTTCTTTGATCCATTAATTTTATCATTATCCCCAACTTCCAGGTAAAGACTAATCTCCGAGCGATCATCCACACTCAAGCTATCTAACGCCAACACTCCTCCCAAGGCACGGCTAAGGCCTGTGCCACTAAATTCCACATCTTTTCGTATTACTCTCTCCCCTGCCTGTACCATAAGCGTAAGGCTCCCAAAGCCATAGTCATCACTTATTTCGCCTGAGTAATACACTACGTTTGTTGAGTTACTGTCAACTTTAAAATCTACTTCAATACGCGGGAATTCATCGCGAATCACCTTAAGCCTATTGCCTGAAATACTGTTCTTTGATAGAAAATCATTTTCAGTCCTAACCGAGTAGTCAAAACTACGGGTAACAACCTTTTCATAAGAGAAATCATTAGTGGAAACATTATTGAACTTTTGAGAAACAGAGTCAATAATCACATACGCCCGACTGGCCTGTTTCAAATTGAGCAGCCAGCTTACTTTGCTACCTTCAGGCACATCCAGAATAAGCTTTGCCTCAGTTTCAAAGAGCCTTATACCAGTATATGCAGGCGGATCAACACGAAGCACAAATGAACCCACCTGGGGCACTTTTAAAACATCAAACCTGTAAGCTTTACTATAAAACCCGGCTGCCAGAAATCTAAAATCAAACGTCTGTTGAAGATTATTAACAGTAAACTGAAAACTACCATCACCTGACTTTATCATACGAGCCGTACCACTCGGCAAAACTACTTCGACCTCAGCCGGAATACTGCTTCCTTTTACCGAAAGCCTTATCGTAACATCTTCACCTTGTTCCCCGCTGAGGGCTTCATTTTCTACTATAAAATCAAACGGTGCTTCAGGAAGAAATTCTTCATTATAGGCCGCTATACGTCTTCCACTTTCACTAACCATATCCCACCTGCCAGAAATAAAAATACCTGCAAATACAAGAACGGGTACAACCAATATCGGCCAGTACTTTTTATTCTCTCCAAAGTCAATCGCATTACCAAAGGGAACAGGACTTAAATTTTGCATCCGTTGATCAATACTTGCCTTTAAAAGATCTGATTCTACAGTTGAAATGGTCTGTAACTGCAAGGTGTTCAGAATTTTATCATCAACCTCCGGAAAATGTTTCCCGATAATTTTGGCTGCCCGGTTGTAGCTGATTCTTTTACCCAGCTTTAACAGTTTACTTAAGGGGTACAAGATGTAATAACCCAGGATACCCGACAGCCCCGCTATAAGAATTAATAGCAATGCGAAGCGCGTTTGAGAGCTGAAGCGCCCAAAGTATTCGGCCAAAGCCAATATGAAGAAATAAGCCAGACTAAGGCCCACTCCATAAATTAATCCTTTGATTAATCTATTGAAATAGTACTTCCTGATAAAAACTTCCAGCTTATCTCTGAGGGCATCCTTCATTTCCATATATCAAAACAGCCTTTAAGGGAATTTAAACGCGCTTAAAACTTCTTAATTGCCGCCATTCAAAGGTACAAAGCGCTTTAAGATATTTACCTTTGCCCCCCAAAATCAATACCACGAATGAGCGAAAGAAAAGTTAGAGTACGATTTGCCCCAAGCCCTACCGGGCCGTTGCACATGGGAGGCGTACGTACCGCGCTATATAACTACCTGTTTGCGAAGCAACACGGTGGTGATTTTATATTACGGATAGAGGATACGGATCAAACCAGGTTTGTGCCCGGAGCAGAAGATTACATCATTGAATCTTTAAAATGGTGTAAAATGCCCCTTGATGAAGGTCAGAGTGTGGGTGGCAATTATGGCCCATATAAGCAATCGGAGCGTAAACATCTTTACAGAAAATACGCTGATCAACTTATAGAATCAGGCCATGCCTATTATGCTTTTGATACAGCGGAAGAACTAGAGCAAACTCGTGAACTTGCTAAACAGGCTGGTAGCCCAAGCTGGCAATACAATCACGTTACTCGCTCAAGGATGAAAAACTCCCTTACCCTTTCAGCTGCTGATACACAAGAGCGTCTTGATAATGGAGAGCCCTATGTAATCCGAATTAAACTGCCTCGAAATGAAGAGGTAAAATTTGAAGACATGATCCGTGGTTGGGTTTCGGTAAATACCAATAACATGGACGATAAAGTGCTCTTTAAATCAGATGGTATGCCTACTTACCATTTGGCCAATATTGTAGATGATCACCTTATGGAGATAAGCCACGTAATACGTGGTGAAGAATGGCTACCCTCTGCCCCGCTTCATGTTTTAATGTATCGCTACTTTGGTTGGGAAGAAACCCGTCCGCAGTTTGCCCACCTACCCTTACTACTAAAGCCCGATGGCAATGGTAAGCTTAGCAAACGCGATGGTGACAGACTTGGTTTCCCTGTTTTTCCACTACAGTGGAAGGATCCGGAGACCGGAAATATATCTTCAGGGTATCGTGAGGAAGGTTACTTTCCAGAAGCCTTTATTAACATGCTGGCCTTTTTAGGTTGGAACCCAGGAACAGACCAGGAGCTGTTTACTATGCAGGAGCTTATTGAGACTTTCAAAATCTCTAAAGTAAATAAGGCTGGTGCTAAATACGATCACGATAAAACCAAGTGGTTTAATCAACAATACCTCCGTAAGAAAACGGATGAAGAGCTGGCTGAATTAATGCTCCCTTACCTTGATGCCAAAGGCTATAGTACTGATAAAACCTATGCGGCCAAAGTGGCCGAAATAATGAAAGAACGGGCTTATTTTATTCAGGATTTAATTAACGAGGGCGAATACTTTTACAGTGCCCCTACTGAATATGATGAGAAGACTGTAAGCAAAAAATGGAATGCGGAGGCACGTGAGCACGTATCCAATCTGGCTGACCGCTTTGAGAAAGTGGAGCTTTTTGATGCGGCTTCTATTGAAGAAAATTTTCAGGCCTACTTGAAAGAGAAAGAAACCGGCTTTGGAAAGGTTGGTCCGGGCTTCAGGCTTGCAGTAACCGGCCTGGGCATGGGGGCCAGCATGTTTCATATTTGTGAAATATTAGGTAAGCATGAAACGCTTATCCGCATGCGTACTGCATTGGCCAAACTTCCATTGTAATGGACAGAATAGAAGTTGAAGGCATAAAGCTATTTGGCTACCATGGCTGCCTTGATGAAGAAGGTAAAATTGGTACCGATTATAGAGTAAATGTTACGGTGTGGGGCGACTTAAGTCGCCCCGCCCGAACTGATGACCTGCAGGATACCCTGGATTACGTCATAATAAACCGTATTGTAAAAGAAGAGGTAGCCATTCGCTCCAAACTGATTGAGCATGTAGCAAGCCGCATTCTTGACAGGCTATTAGCCGAAATGCCAACAACGGAAAAGGCGGAAATAAAACTCAGTAAGCTTTACCCCCCCATAAATGGGGATGTGGAAAGCGTAAGTGTAGTAATGAGCCGAACACGCTAAAGCCCTTTCAGGCGATTATAATCGGCCTGACTGTAAAGGCCAACCTCGCAGGTATTATAGTTCCACATTACGTAGTAAATGCCATTGTTCTGTATAAACAGAGTGCCCTGGCCGGTTGCTGAACAATTTTCGTAACCACAGGAAATATTACCAGCAATTGAATAATTGCGTGCCCCGGTAGGAATACCGCTAACTGTAAATGGATTTGAGTTTGGGTTAAAAGCTTTACCTGCAATATTTATATTGAGATTAAGGTTGCAATCCAGGTAATCTCCCATGTACTTCAGGGTAATTGTACCTTCCTTTATGCCGTCCAGGTATTCTTCTCCAAATAGCTCTTTGGGATCCATCAGTTCAATTTTCTCCTGACCTCCCTCATTCTTTACAGGCTCTATGGTTTCGCGGATATTTACCACCAGAGGCTTTAAATCAATATTATTAGAATAGCCCGAAAAGTCTATTGTGCGAATTTCTGATACAGCCTCCTGCCCTTTGGGTGTAGTGATGAAATGAAATGACTGCGTCCCTTTTCCTTTCAGGCTGAATACAAAATTGCCTTTACTATCCGTATGATCATCCGCTTCAGGCCTCTCCCTGATCTGAATTCTGGCATTCTTCACCGGGCTTCCTGATTCGCTGGTAACAGAGCCCCTGATCTCAATTTTCTTGAGATCATCAGATTGATTGCTTCCGTAAACCCAGGCACCTATACCTACAAGAGCAATAACACTACAGGCCACAATTATCATTCGGATAACGGAATACGCCTGCTCCTTAGTAAGGTTTGGAAATATGTTCTTTTGAATAATCCCTCTGAAAATGAGAAACAAAACCCCAACAGATATACCAGCTATACCGGCAATTTTGCCGAGGTCAACAAGGGGGTTAATGGTTTCCTGTAAGAGTGGGGCGAATAGAGTAACCATGTAGCTTAAGGCGTTTATTAAAGTATAATTGGAGAAATGAAAGTACATAAATTTCAATGTACCCTGCATGTCTGTAAGTATTTGTTATTTTTGCCGTCCACTACTGGTTCCGTGGCCGAGTGGCTAGGCAATGGTCTGCAAAACCATGTACAGCGGTTCGAATCCGCTCGGAACCTCAAAACTGGTTAATTAGTTAACCGGTTATTTGTATAGAAGGGTTTGGTTTTGCCAGACCCTTTTTTTATTTCCACCTATTCCTCAGCCCCTTTTATTTCCCGTAATAATTCCAAACCTTTGATACACTCAATCGTTGAAAACCTAAACTCCTGATAATGGATTATGTAAAACGTGAAGGACAATGGATTCCAAAGCTCGGATTCGGAACCTTTAACCTTACCGGCAGAGAAGCAGTTGGCGTATTAGAGTTTGCCCTGGATGTGGGCTATCGCCACTTTGATACAGCCCAGATGTATGAAAATGAAGATGTAATAGACCAGGTAATTGGCAATACATCAGTACCCCGCGAAAGGCTTTTTGTAACCACTAAAGTGTGGGGTACCAATTTGTCTAAAGACCGGTTTCTACCCTCTGTAGAGCGAAGCCTTAAAAATCTGAATCAGGATTATGTAAACCTGCTATTACTGCATTGGCCCAATAAAGATATTCCGCTAGAAGAGTCGCTGGAACAGCTACAGATCGCCCAGCAAAAAGGGTATTGCAAGCTAATTGGGGTGAGCAATTTTAATATTGATTTATTGGAAAAAGTAGAAAAGCTGGGTGTAAAAATTCATTGTAACCAATTTGAAAACCATGTTTTTCTGGATCAAAGAGCACTTATTGAAAAAACCCGTTCCATGGGTTGCTTTATAACCTCTTATGCCCCTATTGCCAAAGGACAGGTGGCTGATGAACCGGTACTGCAACACATCGCCAAAAAACATAAAGTGACAGCGGCCCAGGTGGCTCTTCGCTGGTTGGTAGAACAGGAGGATGTGGTGGCCATTCCAAAGTCAAGCCAGTTGATCCGCATTAAGCAAAACTTTGACGTATTTAACTTCCATTTAGAGGAAGATGAAATAGCTGAAATACGTAAACTCAAAGAGCGCAACCTTCGCCTGATTGACCCTGAATTCGCTCCTAAATGGGATTGATTTGGGTAAGAAACTTCCAGAGGAATATTTTCATCACAGTGATGTAGTTCATCTAGCCAAAGATTTGATTGGCAAAAAGCTATGCACGAACATGGATGACCAGCTGACTTCAGGAATAATAACTGAGACCGAGGCCTACAATGGTCGTACTGATAAAGCCTGCCACGCCCACCTGAACCGCAGAACCAGGCGCACTGAGATAATGTATCACCGTGGCGGTGTTGCATACGTTTACCTCTGCTACGGTATTCATCACCTGTTAAATTTTGTTACCAATACTGAAGATATGGCCGATGCCATATTGATAAGAGCCATCGAACCAATTGATGGTCTAGACGTAATGCTATCACGTAGAAATAAACAAAAAGTTGATAAAACTCTTACCTCCGGCCCTGGCACATTAAGTCAGGCATTAGGTATAACTACAAATATTAACGGCATTGCTCTAAATGGAGATCTGCTTTGGTTGGAAGAAGGCCCATCTCCAGTAAGGGAAAGTGAAATAATAACCACTACGCGTATTGGGGTTGATTATGCGGAAGAAGATGCTTTGCTGCCCTGGCGATTTTACCTTGACACCAGTGCCTTTGTAAGCAAAAAGGTAAAGCGGCAGAAGTAACCCTTAAGCCGATTGTACTGATCCAGGAGTATAGGCTTCAATTTGCGTTATCATACCATTAAACACAAAGTAGTGAAAGGGAAGCACTGCGTACCAATAGAGCCGCCCTAATAAACCGCTGGGGCGGAAAGTGGCCACCTGGTGTAATACGGCCTCGCCCTTATCATTTTCATCAATACAAAACTCCAACCAGGCCTCACCGGGTAATTTCATTTCAGCATAAAGCAGTAGCCGCCTTTCTTCTCTATCGGCAACCAGCACCCGCCAAAAGTCAAGGGCATCACCCTCGTAAATTTCGCTCACATGCGTTCTTCCTCTCCTCAGCCCTACTCCACCTACCATCTTATCCATAAGGCCCCTTATTTTCCATAAAAAGGTGCCGTAGTACCACCCGCGGCTACCTCCTATTGAAAAAACATTATCGGTAACCTGACCCACATCGCCTTTTATAACCCGTTGCTTTACATCTTTATAAACACCGTGCTTAGGAACCTCTACAAATTGCCTTAGGTTAGGTACACGGCTGCTGCTTACCATCGCATCCTTCCAGCTGCTCACTACCATATTCTGGTCAATTTTATTAAAGGCCAGCTTTACCGATTCCTTATATGTAAATAGTTCTTGTGAGATAATGTCCTTAATGTTACCCACCTCAGCCACTACATCCACTTTCATACTGTTAACCAGGTTTACGGCAAGCGGATAACTTGTGGAGGTTACAAAATACAGCCAGTAGCTGCTGAGCCTTGGCGTCATTATGGGTACAATGCCTATATAGCGCTTTAGCTCTCGTACTTCGGCAAATTGTAGCAGCATTTGCTTATAGGTTATGATATCCGGGCCACCGATATCAAATACCTTATCCAGGCATTCTTCGTTACCCAAAACCTTACTGAGGTATTGAATTACATTACGGATGGCAATGGGTTGGCATTTGGTCTCCAGCCAACGTGGGGCAATCATTACCGGTAGTTTTTCCACCAAATCCCGAATAATTTCAAACGAGGCACTGCCGGAACCCACGATGATACCGGCCCGCAGCACAGTATATTTAGCTTTAGCTTTTTTTAAAACTTCTTCGGTGGCCAGGCGCGAGTTCAGGTGCTTGGAGAGTTCATCACTATTAACAATTCCACTGAGGTACACCAGTTGCTTTGCGGAGGTCTGGTTTAGGTAGTTGATGAAATTTTTGGCGGATCGCTTTTCTTTTTCTTCAAAATCCCCGCTGGTTGACATGGAATGTATTAGGTAATATGCAGCATCAATATCCTTTGGGGCGGAGTCCATGTCAAAATCCTCGAGAAAATCCACTTCAAAAAACTCTACATGCTCTTCAAAACCTTTTTTAAGAGGAAGGCGAGATTTATCGCGTACACAGCAAATTACTTTATGCCCCGCCTCTATTAATACCGGTAGTAATCGCATACCGATATAACCATTGGCACCTGTTAATAATACTCTCATAATCAGCTTAACGCAATGTTAGCCAACTGGTTCTGTAATTACAGAAATTTGAGGTTACACAAAGGCTTTTTCAAGCACATCGCCCACAAAATAGGCCAGGGCTGCAGCGGCACTTCCTAAAAATAAGGTTTCGAGCACACTACGCAGTTTATTGGTTTGATTAACCACAGATTTAAGATAGCCAATTAGGAAAAAGGCTACACCCGTCATTAAAGAAGAAATCAGAAACAGGTTAAAATCCTGCGGGGAAAAGTAATCCATCACATAAACCAAAAGGGGAATAAAACCGAAAAGCAGAAAACTGAGAAAAGTAACTCCTCCCATAGCCATGGGCGATTTTGTTTCTTCACTCATTTCAAGTTCTTCCTTCATCATCACATCCACCCAGCGGTCCTTATCAGCAGTAATGGTATCCACCACTCGCTCTAACAGCTCGCCTTCAAAACCCTTGGCTTCATATATTTCCCTTATTTCGGCCCGCTCCTTTTCAGGGAGATGATCTACCTCCCAATATTCAACTGCCTTGTGCTTCTCGTAATTTTCCTTTTCACTTTTGGTGGATAGATAACTACCTACGGACATGGCAAAACCATCAGCTATCAAATTGGCAAAACCCAGTATTATCACCACTTTAGAGTCCAGCTGGGCACCAGCCGACCCTGCTACCACAGCAAAGGTGGTAACGCTTCCATCAATACCTCCATATACAAACTCACCCAGGTAATCCTGAAAACGATTAACGAGCTTGTATTTGCTGCCATGCAGGCGGTCTTCGTGTTGAACTTTTGCTTTTGACACTGCTTTTGGGGTTTATGGCAAAGCTAATTGTTTATGCTTTTTGGCCTTCTACCTGTCAGTCTGGGCGATAGCCGAAGACCAAGCCGAAACTTTAGGAGGCACTTCGACTATCGCTCAGTGTGACAAATGTTGTAATTATAAACCTGATAACTATCATAAATCAAACTTAATACCCTGGGCTAAGGGCACCCCGGTAGAGTAGTTGATGGTGTTGGTTTGTCTTCGCATATAGGCTTTCCAGGCATCTGAGCCACTCTCGCGGCCACCACCTGTTTCCTTTTCTCCACCAAAGGCACCACCAATCTCAGCGCCACTGGTACCAATATTTACATTGGCTATACCACAATCGCTGCCCTCGGCAGATAGGAATTTTTCTGCTTCACGCAGATTGGTTGTCATTATAGCTGAAGAAAGCCCTTGTGGAACCGCATTCTGCATCTCAATAGCATCATCAAGATCTTTATACTTAATCAGGTAAAGAATGGGTGCAAAGGTTTCGGTGCAAACAATTTCATAGTCATTCTCCACCTCAGCAATACAGGGCTTTACGTAGCAACCGCTTTCGTATCCGGCACCCTCCAGGCGTCCACCTTCTACCAGCATCTTGCCACCTTCTTTTACCACCTTTTCAAGGGCATTTTCATACATCTCCACAGCAAGGGTATCAATAAGGGGCCCCACGTGGTTATTGGTATCCAATGGATCACCAATGCGAAGTTGACCGTAGGCTTTGGCCATCTTTTCTTTTACGGTATCATAAATACTTTCGTGGATAATAATTCTCCGTGTAGAGGTACATCGCTGACCCGCTGTACCTACAGCGCCAAATACAGCGCCAACTAATGTAGCCTCAAGGTCTGCATTTTCAGTCATTATAATGGCGTTGTTACCGCCTAGTTCTAGCAATGATTTTCCAAGTCTGCGGGCCACAGCCTCGCCTACTTTTTGGCCCATACGGGTAGATCCTGTAGCAGAGATCAATGGCAATCTACGATCGTTGCTCAACCACTCTCCTACTTCACGGCCACCATTTACCAGGCAGCTAATGCCTTCGGGTAAATCATTTTCTTTTAATACTTCCGCAAAAATGTTTTGACAAGCTACGCCACACAATGGTGTCTTTTCAGATGGCTTCCAGATGCAGGTATCACCGCACACCCAGGCTAAAGCCGTATTCCAACTCCAAACGGCAACAGGGAAGTTGAATGCGGATATAATTCCGATTGGGCCCATAGGGTGCCACTGTTCATACATACGGTGGCCCGGACGCTCGCTATGCATGGTAAGGCCATAAAGCTGGCGGCTAAGCCCTACTGCAAAATCGCAGATGTCAATCATTTCCTGTACTTCTCCCCAGCCTTCCTGCAGCGATTTACCCATTTCGTAAGAAACGAGTTTACCAAGGGCATCTTTTTTCTCCCTGAGTTTAATTCCAAACTGGCGTACAATCTCCCCTCTTTGTGGGGCAGGCATCATTCTCCAGGTTTTAAACGCCTCCTGAGATTTCTGAACCACTTCTTCGTACTCCTCCTTAGTGGTGGTGGTTACCTTGCCGATAAGTTTGCCATTTACCGGTGAGGTAGATTCAATTACTTCTCCTTTACCGAAGTGATTTTGGCCGGTGGAAGTGCCGGGGTTTACGGCTTCAACTCCCAATTCCTTTAAAATATCTTCAACGCTGAACTTGCTCATTTTTCAAAATTTTCGGGCGAAGTTAGTGGAAACGAGAAAGGGTTAAAAGCGCAGGCAGATAAAGTTCGCTATCGAAATATGTATTTAAACTATCATTAGTAAAACTTCTATACATTAGAGGCGTTTTGAAACAAAGAGCGTAAGTATGAAAGAGGTTACACTTAAAATCCCGAACAAGAAACTTGAGTTCTTCATGGAATTGGTAAAGCAGCTTGGTTTTGAAATATCCGAATCCATCGAAATTCCTGAGAAACACAAATCCATTGTGAGAGAGCGGATAAAAAAATCAAAGGATAACCCAGAGGAAATTTTGAGTTGGGATGAAGTAAAAGACTCGTTTCGCTATAATCAATGAGATTTAGATTACTCATTCAAAAAGAGGCTCATAATGATATTCAGCAAGCCATTGACTGGTATGACAAAAAGCAATCCGGCTTAGGCAATAAATTCAGGAAAGATGTTTTCTCATGCTTTGCAAAACTTGCAACTTATCCCTATTACCAGATAAGATATGATGAAGTTCGTTGCTTACCATTAAAAACTTTCCCCTTTATGCTGCACTTTACGGTTGAGGAAGAAGACCAAACTGTAACCTTAAGAGCTGTATTTCACACTTCAAGAAATCCGGAAAACTGGAAAGAAAGAAAATAATTTATGTCCATTATATCCCAAACCACTCACGCACCAGCCAAACCATAGCAAACAGAACGGCCACCGTAATTACAAGTGATAATAGAAAAGCCTTAATGCGTTGTGTGTTTTCCTCACGAACCCTTTGCTGTACTTTTTGGCGGAATTTAGTCCAGTCGCTTTCTGAGAGGCGGTGATCTTCAACTTTAGTTACATACCCTTTGCTGAAATGGTACATCAACTGTTCACCATACAAACCCTTGAGGTAGGCAAAGTAGCCTTTAGGTTTTTGCCCGTAGGTGGCTCTCAGAAATCCATATCCCATATTCATACTCAAAGGTTTTTTTAGTGGTTGAACGTTTAAGAAGCCCTTCAAAAATGTGAATTTCACATCTACATTTTTACTGCAAACTAGTATTCGTTTATTAACAATTGCAGTTGCACAATAAGGGTAAAAAACACACCTACCGTACGTTAACGGTTTTTCCTTTGGGATAGCGTATAGAATAGATTAAATCCAGTTTTTTCTCTTCTTTTGGTTGTAGGATAAATTCCCAGGTAATTATTCCTGACTTATCGTCTACCTTACCCTCCGTTTTCTCAATGCGGTCAACAGATATGTCATCGTTACCAGAGATCGGGAACTGGTCTTTAATCTCCAGTTTAAGAGGTGCAGACTTATTGTTTCTCACCTTTATTTCGTAGTGAAAACGTTCTTCTTTTTTACCGCTCAATAATCGGCTGCCTTCTTTTTGTTTTACACTGTTTCTTTGCACTACAATATTCTCATCTTTTCCAAGCGATATTTGTAAGGTATCGCCTGCTTCTTCAACGTTAAGATAGGTCTCACCCAAATAGGTGCCCTCCAGGTAAATTCCCGCTCCTCCGTTCATCAGGTTCATCTCTTCCCAATTGGTAAGGCTTGCTGTTAAAAATGCATGCTCATTTAGTTTTGGAACAGCCTTATACAAATAGTCCGCCTCCTTTTCAAATTTGGTAATGGCCACCTTGTACTCCTCCCCATCCGAAGGCACATCATAGGGAATATCCACTTCAAACTTCAGGTTTACAGGGTTTTGGGAGATTTTGAATTCTCCAACCTTTACCCCATCCACATAATAGGTATCACCTGCGCTCCTTGCGCCTCTGATAATCGTATTCCTTGAGGGCATATTAGAAATTTCCTCCCGGGAAAACACACTGGAACTTTTGACTTTATCAATTAGAGGAGCCTCGTATATCACCACAACCTCAGATAACTCATTACTGGCTTCTTGCAGTTTAATGGTCTGGTATTTAGTAGGATCAATATTATTAAGTGTGAGGGTTGAATAACCCAGAACGCTAACCTCCAATGTTCTGGCAGGACTGTTAATCTCGAGTTTAAACCTTCCATCTATTTCAGATGCCACACCACCTACTATTCCGCCATCAGGTCCTTTAGCTACCACATTCGCAAATGGGATTCCCTCACCAGTTTTACTGTCCAAAACAATACCGTTAAAAGTACCCACAGCCCCGGGTGTTTGCGGACTCACCTTTGGTTTTTGATTTTGATAATACCCTGCTGAAATAAAGTTCAGAAACCAGGGGTCTAATTGTGGAAGATTAGCCTCTTCATAGGGGTTTCCGGTGCTCAACGTAAGGTTAACGTTTTTCCACTCTTCGCCTGTGTTTTGATGCACTTTGGCTTTGTATTCAATCCTGAGGGGTTTGGATACGTTCTCCACGCGCAGGTCATAATAAGGTTCCCAACCAGCATCAGCCACCACATAAGATATTTCCGCATCCACAGTTTTGGCTGATTCAGACTTAAGTTTTACCAGCACTACACCATTGGGTTTAGCGTCCTCTATCCTCATCTCCTGAAGCTGATTTACCACCTTTTGACGCTGCTCGTTCAGGTCGTCAATTTCATTCCTCAGCTTTTGCTTTCGCTGCTTTATTTCAGTAAGTCTGTTTTTTACAAAGTCAACGCCCTGCTGCAGTTGGGTTACGCTCATGCCCTCCCAAACATCAAAATCGGTATTTGCCATTAATACCTGCTCCTCATTTACACTTACCGCCAAAAGGTCGCGCTTACTGCTTACCTGGTCGCCCAGGTCCTTAAGCTGCTTATTCAGAGCTGCTGCTTGGTCAATTCTGGCCTGGGTACTTTCATCGTAGCGCACATCATACTTTATTGATAATATAGTGATATCCCCACCCGCATTAAACTGTATGGATTTTTCATCCAGCACCGGTGAAAGCTTTTCAAAAGCCAGTTCATTCATACCCTTTGTAAGATTCACTTTAGCCGAGCGGCTTACCTCAGCGCCAACCGTAAAAATGGTTACATCCTTTATTTCAGAATTTACTTTGGTTTCCTTCTGGCTAAAGCCAAACAGGGGCAACAGTAATGCAAAAGCAAAATACCTCATGGCAGCAATTTTTAGTGGTTCAATGTAAGATAATAGACGTTGAGTTTTGAAAATGGATGCCTTGGTGCTTAGTGAAAATGGTTATCCTCGTCACCCCCCTCATCGGGATAGCCGCACGTTAAGTTGAAATTTTCCTTGAGGAAACATAATGGGATTATGTCTGATTCTCTGCTAAATCCCCCCTTGAGGGGGGACTTGGGGGGTGATTCCTTTTAACCAACCCGTCCCGGCTAAGCCGAACCACTCCTCCTATTTAATAAAGAAAGAGCCGCAATAAAGCGGCCCCAACTCAAAATCTATAGCATTAATCAAATAGCTTGTTTAGTAATACATCACACCCTGATTCTTATCCTTAGGATATTTAACATCGTATGAAACATCATAAGAGCTGGTTTGGCCCGGAGCAAGGGTAAAGCGCCATTTAATAATACCTGTTTTCTCATCCAGCTTGCCGCCTCCGGTGCTGTTAATGGTTACTTTAATTTCTTCGTTCTGGGCCACAGGCACCTGGTCACGCAGCACAATATCTACTGGAACCTTCTTATTATTTTTCAGTTTGATCTTCCATACATAATGGTCTATCCGGCTGCTGCCAAAAAAGGTCTTCTCCTGTTTGTTATACACCCTCTCACGGGTAACCACTACCCCCTTATCACGCCCAAGCGACAGCTGCAAGGTATCCTCCGGATTATTGGTATTGAGGTACGCTTTACCCACATAGGTTTTATTGTTGAAGAGAGATAATTCACCATCCAGCAAATCATACTGGCCCCAGTTATACACTTTGGCTACAAGAAAGGCATCCTGATCCAAACGGGGCTTGGCGTGGTACTCATATTTAGCCGGCAGGCTGATTTCGCGAAGTACCACTGTTATTGGTGAGTTATTGGAGGCCAGCGTTTGTTTTCGCTCCACCGTATACTCCTGCTGGGTTAGGTTTTGGGTAACCTGAAACTGCTGGTTTTGAACTTCCGATAAACTCTCCAGCTTCTTATTAGAATCTTTAAACCTCACATTAGCATTGGCTACAGCATCGCCAAACTGTGCCGGCATTCTACCGGTTACCAGATTACTAAAATTCACATACCATACATTCATATAAGGTACCTGCGCACCAGCTGATGGGTTTCCGGTGGCAAGCGTCAGGTTTACATCGCTCCAGTCTTCACCGGTTTGCTGAGTAATCTGTGCTTTGTGGGTAAGGTTTACCGGCTTAGTTAAGTCATCCACACGGGCATCATAAGTGCTTACCCAGCTGGCACCATTAGCAATGTAGGAAAGTTCAAACCGGGCGTTTTGCGCAGCAGAGGCTTCTACCCTTACTTCTACCATTCCGGTTTTTTGCGAAAAGGCCTGGCGCTCCACATTTATTTGCTGCTGTAGCTTTTGTTTCTTTTCATTCAGTTCTTTTTTCTCGTTTTGGAGTTTATACCAGGCCCTTGCATTTTCTTCTCTGCGCTGCTTTACAAAGTCGGCCGCTGCTTTAAGTTCCTGTAACGAAAAGCCGCCATCACCTCCCAGCTTGCGATTGGCCTCTAATAATTCGCGCTCCATTACTAAGCCAAACTCCTCCGAGGCTATTTCTTCCAGCTTTCGCTCTATTTTTTCCACTTCACTCTCCAGGCCTTTCATGCTTTCGCTCTTGTCTTCTTCCGTAAGGAAGTTACGCTTGTGGGTTATGGATAGCACCGTAAGGTCTCCGGAGCCACCAAGCATAATGGAGTTGGGATTCATGTTTTGAGTAAGCCCGCTAAACAACAGGGTAGAGGTACCTGCCGGAATCTGCACACTGGCTTTTCGGGTTACCTGTGCCCCTTGCTGAAACACGGTTACATCCGTTATTTCTGATTTTACGATTTTGGGTTCTGTTTGTGCTAAAGCCGATGCTGTAATAAGTAAGGCAACAGCTATTGATAGTATAGTTCGCATCTTTATAATGATTTGATGTAAAGATGCAAAAGAAGGGTGAACCGTTGTGGACAGAGTTGGTGAATATCCATCTTAGATACGTGAGCAAAACGCTTCAGTTGGAGAACATTTTACGTTAAATCACAGAATGATGATTTCTGTCTGATTAATCGTTCTTCTATCTCAAGCGCCTGTATGGTCAGGCTGAGCACTTGGCGAAACTATATTCAAACTAACATCTATCAAAAATAGTGACGGAAAAATTAAAGGTTTTATCAGGATTTCACTCTGTGCTCTCTGAGAGCTCTGTGGTTAAACCTCAAAGTTTTAGGCTGGGGCTTCGACTATCGCTCAGCCTGACAAGACGGTAGGCGCGCATAGGCCAAGGTAATTATTCTCTACACCTTCTCTGAGCTAAAAGCCGGTTTTTCCCTTTCGGCTTTTCTTAATTTGCTTATCGCGATTTTATCCTTTTCGGTTTCGCAAATAGGCTTTTTCATCACTTTATTACCTAAATTCCAAAGGAAGATAATAAGGCCAATGATGAATACCTGGCTCAGTACAGTCTCCCATGAAGGGTAAAGACCGATAAGGCTCCACCTTAAGTTTACTGGTAGTGAAGTAATACTCACTATACCCGCCTCCTGTATGGCATGTACACCTTTACCAACAAGTACCACAGCCAAAAATGAAATAATCATAGCTGAATATTTAAAAAGCTGGGTAATGGGGATTTTTTTAGAGAATTTAAGAAGCAACACTGAAATCACCCCTAAGAGGGCAAAAGCCGAAACAATACCGCCAACAAATGAAAACTGGTGCGTTTCTCCAACTTCCATATTTAGTGCCGAAAGAAACAGAACGGACTCAAATGCCTCGCGGAATACCACCAGGAAAGAAAGGAAAGCCAGTCCCAACATATTCTCTTTACGGGCCAGTACCTGTATTTTACTCTTTACATAAGCCTGCCACTTACCTGCTTCGGATTTACTGTGCATCCAAAAGCCAACATATAGGAGTACACCTACTGCAAATAGGGCAATGGCGCCTTCCATTACCTCACGCTGTGCACCGGTAAAGGTAAATAGTCTATCGGCCGCTATCCATAGTAAAACTCCTGAGCCAATGGCTGCTATCCAACCGGAGTGTACCCAGGCAGCCGCATTAGGTAGTTTTAGGGAGCGGATTATTCCAAGTATTGTAATCACCACTAGAAAGGCTTCAAGCCCTTCCCTCAAAATAATGGAGAAAGAAAGAAGGAAGGCCAACCATGCGGAAAATTCTTTTTCGGCCAATAGAGTTTGGGCTTTAGTAAGCATTTCAACTCCCTTATCTGCCGCGGCTACAACTTCGGCTACAGGCTTATCGCCTTCAATGAGGCTACGCATACCCGACAGCTGCATTTCCAAATCTGCCACAAAACTGGCATCATTGGCCCGTAACTGCACCTCTATTGGCTCAACGCCCTCAAGGTAAGCGGTAAGTGCCAGGTTACGTGCTTCATCAGCATCACCCTTTTTATACGCTTCCGCAGAAGCGGTAATATACCTCTTAGCTTTATCCAGGTAATCGCCCTGACTTTTTTCAGCTACCTCTTTAGGGAAAAGGCGCAATGCGGAAATTAAGGATGGTAAATTCTCATCCAGCAGCAGCTTGGTTTTAAGTTCTTCATTACTGGATGAGGCCAGCGTACTTAAATCCACCTCCTTGTTAATACTTTCGGCTACATCAATAGAAATATTCTTCTCCTGGTGAGGAAGGCTTAACACATAAAATGCAAGATCCCAAACCTCATCATCACTCAGTTCATTAAAAGCACGCATGCCGGTGCCATCAACTCCTAAGCGGATGGTATTATAGGCCTGAAAAGGGGAGAGGCCATTGGCTTTATCCGGTGCATGAAAGTTGGTGGGCTTAGGGTCAAGGCCCGCGGCCAGGCTTCCATCTCCCATACCTTTAGCACCGTGACAGGATTGGCATTGTAGGGCAAAAAGCTCTTTACCATGGCTGATGGAGGGCCAGCGTTTTGGGGCTACTTCTAACTCATAGATTGTAATTACCTCCTGCTTTATGGAAGCCGCAACACTTGAAATTTTATCCTGAGGTGCCTTTTCATGCACCAGGTTTTCAAATAAAATTATATCAGATTGAAGGGAAGCCGGCACTTTTTGACCGAGTTCTTTTATGGTTAGTGAGAACTCCTTCATCTCCTGGTACTCGGCAGTACTCACCACTTTACCGTTTTGCACAGCTAGCGAATAATCAACGGCCAGGTAATCCAGCAGGTGCACCATCATACGGGCGTCATCCTTTTGCGCAGAAAGGGATAACACTCCGCTAAGCATTACCATTATAACCGCTAAAAAACCTGATTTAAAACTGCCTTTTATCACGTCCTCTTATTTAGACCAATTAAAAATAGAAGGCAAATATAAGGTACAGACGCTATCCTGAATGAGTGTAGCTATAAAAAATACTAATGACGGCTTGTATTATCTGATGACTCCCGAAAATAGGTCAGCAGATACTTACCTCTTACCGAACGATTTTCCTGATTTTTAGGATATTATTCTTTTCTTGCAGAGCTATTTAACTCAATTCTAACAGCTATGCTAAAACAACTAATGACAGCCGCGGTAGCCGGCCTGCTTTCTATGGCCTCATTCGCCTCCGCGCCTTCCGATTCATCCTTTACCGAACTTGACACAAGTAACATTATAGAACAATTACAGGCTTACCGTTTGTACGAGGATAGCCTTAACTCTGCCATTAATTATCAGCGTGGCAGGGTGGATATTGGTAGCGGCATTGCCACTCTTAATGTACCTGAAGGTTACAAATATGTTGGGGCCGAACAATCCGATTACATTTTAACAGAAGTATGGGGAAACCCTCCCGGCCAGAATAGCCTGGGGATGATACTACCGGAGGATCAGACCCCATTTACTGACGGCTCGTATGCTATTATTATCAGCTACTCCGAAGAAGGTTATGTGGATGACGATGATGCCCAGGACCTGGACTATGATGACCTTTTGGAAACTATGCAGGAAGATACCAAAGAGTGGAGTAAACAACGCATTGAGATGGGATATCCTCCTATTGAACTGATGGGCTGGGCATCTAAACCATTTTATGACTCAGAGGCTAAAAAGCTACACTGGGCCAAAGAGCTTCAGTTTGGCGATTTGGAAACACGCACACTGAATTACGATATCCGTATCCTAGGGCGTAAGGGTTATTTAGAACTTAATTTTATTGGGGATTTGGGCATTTTGCCGACCGTAAAAAGCGATATGAATGATATCCTGGCCAGCGTAAACTTTAATGAGGGCTATCGCTACAGCGACTTTAACCCGGACCTTGATGAGGTTGCCGCTTACGGTATAGGTGGGCTTATTGCAGGTAAGGTTTTGGCGAAGGTTGGTTTCTTTGCAGTGCTTCTTAAGTTCTGGAAACTAATTGCGATTGGTGCAGTAGCTGCCTTTGCAGCATTTAAAAAGTTTTTAGGTTTTCGAAAAAAAGAAGATGAGGAACCAAACACCCCGGCCGCTCCACCCGCAAACCCTGCTTAATAGCATATTAAAATAAGAAAGGCCCCGCAGAGAAGCTTCTCTGTGGGGCCTTTTTAATTATATCAATGAGCATTATGGCAAACTCTGCTGAAAAGCCGCATAGCCTGAGTTAACAGCCAGCGTAGTATCACAACCCTCTTCAACCGCCTTGGCGGTAATATCTTCAATACGATTTTCGGGGCTTGGGTGCGTGCTTAAAAACTGTGGTGTACCACCGCCCTGACCCTGCGCTTCCAATTTTTGAAAAAATAGCTTGGCCCCATCACAGGCATAGGGTGTTTTGGACAAATACTCCACAGACCTGATGTCTGATTCTGTTTCAAAAGCACGGCTGAACTGAAGGCCAGCCGCTGTACCGGCAATTTGTGCAGCTATTTGCTCCAGCTGGCTGGCATTATCTCCCACCAAAATGCTGAGCAGCAAAGAAACACCGTATTCCTTTTGGAGGTTGCGACTGGTGTGGCGTAAATCCGAATGAGCAATTTCGTGGCCCAATACTCCCGCAAGGGCATCCACATTATCCAGGTATTTAATAAGGCCTGTGTACACGTAAATATAACCTCCGGGTGTGGCAAAGGCATTCAGCGTATTGTCGTCCTCTATTATAGTAACATCCCACACAAACTCATCGCGATAGGCCACTTCACCACTATTCAAAATATTATTTACAATAGAGTCCAGATATTGGTATGATGTGGCATACTGGCTTCTGCTGAGCCTTTTGTATTGGGGGTCGTTATTTATTTCCTGGGCCACCTGGGCACCAAGAGCCTTATCGTCTTCAATACTAAACAGTGGAACGAAGTTGTCGTTTTTATCGCATGAAGTGTAACCCACCGTAAGCATTACGGCCAAAAGCGAAAATGAAATAATCTTTCTCATAATGGTAGTTTATCAAAATTGATCAATGCAAAATTGGTAATTAAAGTTCACCGCATTACCAAAGGAGCAAATTTTACTCAATAACGTTTCTTCTCTACACCGCTTAGGCCAGGGTGGTATATTTATATTTGGATATGATTTCGTCTATTCAAAAACACCTATTGAGTTTGCTATTTACTGTTTGTATTATGCCAAATACTGGCTACAGCCAGAATAAGCAAATGCCCAAACTGAAGTATGATCATATACTATTGTTTGTAAACAACGAGGAACTAAAAGACAGCCTGGACAAAATATTTACCCCGGCTGAAAAATTGACATCAATACATACAAGCCAGGGCACACAGGGATATTATTACCTGTTCTACAATACCTATATCGAACTTCTTTTTTTAACGGATTCTGCCAAGGCGCATCTTAACCAGGAAAACTTTGGCAGCAATTATATTAAAAGGTGGGAGGGAAGTAAAGCTAATTGCCCTGTAGGTTTTGGTATGATGATGACACGCTGGGACAGCGCTATAGCCGATACCGGTTTTCACAAGTATATAAGTGATGACTCTCCTGAGGGTGAGTATTACCTGATGTCGCATTACAATGTAGATGCTTCACAACCGCTTATTTATGTTTCGCAACCGCATCGGGCGTATCAATCCTTACAATCATTAGATGAGGTAAACCTGCGCCCAAAGGAAATAAGAGAAGATTTAAGAAACTACTTAATCCATAACAGCGGAGTAAAGGCCCTTTCCCACATTACATATTCATCCACGCAAGGGCCTACCGCTGAAAGTAACCTGAAGATCCTGGATGCCAGACCAGTAATTAAAGTGGAAAGCTCTGCTACCACCACATTAACCATGATGTTTGATGGTGGCAACAATCAACAAAAAGAATTTGTGTTGAATGATAACACAAGGTTGCTAATTAAGTACTGATACCGCTAGTACCTTTGTTTTTGAGCGAGCCAACTATATGTTTAACCAGAACAAATAAGGCTATAGGTTCTATTAAAAAAGAGTTTATGTATGAGGAGTAATATGCAACACCTGCTTCAACTTTTAGAATTTACCTTTTGGGCTAATGATCTGTTCATCGTTCGGCTTAAGGAGCAGGATGAGGTGCCTGCGGAAATTTCCAAACAGCTATCTCACATACTCTCAGCCCACCGCATTTGGCTAACCCGTATAGCCGGCCGGGGCACCCTGCCCTCCGTTTGGGAAACTATTGACCGGCATAGCTGGGAAGGCGTAAATATTGAGTTATATAGCGAAACCTGTGACCTGATAAAATCCAATGATCTGGAAAAAGTGATCAGCTATAAAAACGCTAAAGGCGAACTTTTTCAGAATACGCTGGAGGAGCTGCTTCATCACATAATAAACCACAGTACTCACCACCGTGCCCAGGTGGCTTTGTTAATGCGGCAATATCAAATACTACCTCCGCAGAGTGATTATATTTTTTATTTGAGGAGGTAGATTATGAACCCAACTAATTGATTGCAAACTAATAGTAGAAAACTACCCCTTGCCCTGCTGCAACAAAAGCCTTATAATTGAGATTACAAAAAATTCTCATCTCCCAAAGGCTTTTTGCTATGACTATCAACTCCTCTCGTACCCTCGTTGCCGCACTTTCTCTTAGTTTATTTACAGGCTGTGTAAATGACAAAAAAATTGCTGATGATGAAGGCACCACAGCACAGGAACACAACACCGCTGAAGAAAAACCGCTCTTTCGGCTTATACCTTCCAGCGAAAGCGGAATAGAGTTTACCAACAAGCTTACAGAAACGCCACAGCTCAACATTATTACCTACCACTATTTTTACAATGGTGGGGGAGTGGCCTGTGGTGATTTGAATAATGATGGCCTGCCTGACCTGTATTTTACAGCAAATCAACTGCCGGATAAGCTATATCTTAACAAGGGTAATATGAAATTTGAGGATATTTCGAATGCGCTGCCGCCACATAAGCAAAACTCCTGGAACACCGGTGTAACCATGGCAGATGTAAATGCAGACGGACTACTTGATATTTATGTGTGCCGTTCCGGAAACCTTAATCCTGAAAACAGGAAAAACGTACTGCTGATTAATAAAGGCAACCTGCAGTTTGAAGACCAGGCCGAACAGTATGGCCTTGCGGATGAAGCCTATTCTACACAGGCTGCTTTTTTTGATTACGACAGAGACGGTGACCTGGACATGTACCTGCTCAACCATGAAATTGATGACATTACCAACTATAACCGCGATATACGCAAGAGTACCGATCCACATGTAGGCGATAAGCTCTATAAAAATGAAGGTGGAAAATTTGTTGATGTGAGCAAGGAAGCGGGCATACACTCCAGCCCCTATGGCTTTGGACTTGGCGTGGCAATTGGCGATCTTAATAATGATGGTTGGCCGGATATTTATGTGACCAACGATTTTCTGGAAAATGATTTTATGTATTTCAATAATGGAGATGGCAGCTTTACAGAGAAAATAAGCACAGCCACCGGGCACATCTCCAACTATGGAATGGGCGTGGATATAGCCGATTTTAATAACGATGGCCTTCAGGATGTGTTGGTGGTGGATATGGTAGCAAAGGACAATTACCGCCAGAAAACCAACATGAGCGGTATGAATCCTGAGCGCTTTTGGAACAGTATAAACTTTGGGTTTCACTACCAGTATATGTACAACAGCCTGCAGTTAAACCAGGGTGGAGAGAAGTTTAGCGAGGTAGGTCAAATGGCTGGTGTAAGCAATACCGACTGGAGTTGGAGCGCCCTTATGGCCGATCTGGATAAGGATGGCGCCAAAGACATTTTTATCACCAATGGTTTGGGCAAAGATGTGCGTAATAACGATTTCGTGAAAAAGCATTTGCTCCATGCCGAGCAATTACCACAATATGCCGGCATGAGCCAGGAAGAACGCACCGTGGCTCAGCTCAGCAAAATGCCTTCACAGCCTGTAGCCAACTACATTTACCAGAATAAAGGCCGGCTGAGGTTTGCAGATAAATCTAAAGAGTGGGGGATAGGCCAGGCTACTTTTTCTACCGGGGCCGCTTATGCAGATTTGGATAACGATGGTGACCTGGACCTGGTGGTGAATAATATTGATGAAAAGGCCTTTGTATATGCCAATACTGATGATGGCGACAAAAACCATCTTTCAATACAACTTAAAGGATCTGTGAAAAACCCCTTCGGTATTGACGCTAAAATCACGGTGAAAACCGATAAGGGAGAGCAGGTACAGGAAGTTTACTCTACCCGTGGTTTTCAAAGTAGTGTACCTCCGCTAGGCTATTTTGGCTTAGGTAATTCTACTGAAATAAATGCGGTGGAAGTACTCTGGCCTGATGGTAAGCTCAGCACTATAAACAATCCTGAGCCAAACCAAACACTGGTGGTTGATTATGCAAGCGCTAAGATAAATACCGACCAGACTAAATCGCCCCAACCTTTACTGGCAGATATTACTGAAAAGCATGGCATAAACTTCCGCCACCAGGAAAACCAATATGATGACTTTGCCGTACAGGTATTGTTGCCACATAAACTATCAACCCAAGGCCCGGCTTTGGCTGTAGCCGATGTAAATGATGATGGCCTTGAGGATTTTGTAATAGGTGGCGCAGCAGGATTTTCCGCAACCCTATTTATGCAAGGGCAAAATGGGACGTTTGCAAAAACGTCTGTAGCCGCTTTTGCAAAACACAAAGCCTCAGAAGATATAGAAGCCGTGTTTTTTGATGCCGATGGCGATACTGATATGGACTTATACATTACCAGTGGCGGGTATGAGTTTGAAGTAGGAGCAGAGGAGTTACAAGACCGATTATACCTGAATGATGGTAAGGGCAACTTCAGCTATGCCGAAAGTGCCTTACCCGCTATGCCTACCAGCACCGCATCCGTAAAGCCTTATGATTTTGATGGTGATGGTGACCTTGATCTTTTTGTAGGAGGGCGATTAGTACCCGGACGCTGGCCCAATACGCCAAAGAGTTATTTACTCCGAAATAACGGGGGCCGGTTTACTGATGTTACCAAAACCATGGCCCCTGATTTACAAAAGCCCGGTATGGTAACCGATGCCGCCTGGATAGATGTGGATAACGATAGCCGCGCAGACCTGGTAATTACGGGAGAGTGGATGCCCATAGTGGTTTATAAAAATACTGGAGCCAAACTGGCGCCTATGGAAAATAATGGTCTTGATAAAACTAATGGATGGTGGTACAGCCTTAAGCAAATAGACTTTGATAATGATGGAGACCTGGACCTGGTAGGCGGAAACCTTGGCCTGAACTATAAATATCAGGCCAGTGAAGAAAATCCGTTTAAGGTTTTTGCCAGCGATTTTGACAACAACCAGACTATGGATGTGGTGCTTAGCTACTCACAGGAGGGAACCTACTTTCCGGTAAGGGGCAGGGAGTGCTCTTCTCAACAGTTACCACATTTAAAGGAAAAATTTCCTGATTACAACAGCTTTGCCGTTGCGGATGTGTATGAAGTGTTGGAGCCTGAAAACATTGATGAGGCCAACACCCACAATGCCTACACCTTCGCCACTACCTTATTTGAAAATGTGGAGGGAAAGTTTGTGGCCAAACCTTTGAACCCTCGTGTGCAGCTATCCTCCATAAATGATATTGCTGTTGAAGACCTTAATGGTGATGGCAACCCTGACCTGGTAATGGCCGGCAATATGTATGGCTCTGAAGTAGAAACCCCACGCAATGATGCCGGATATGGCAACATTTTGCTTGGTACAGGCAGTTCACAGTTTAAGCCTGTACCAGCAACCCAAACCGGTTTTTTTGGTGAAGGCGATGTAAAGCAACTGGAAGCCATCACCATTGGAAACCAAACTGCCTTTTTGGTTGCAAGTAATAATGGGGAGTTGAGGTTATTTGGGTGGGAGTGAGTTTTCAACAAAAGAGCGACTATAATAGTTTATTACCCCATCAACTGGTAATTTTTACCATGGCCTCAGTTAAATTGGCCTCAATATATGCTATATGTAAAAGTCCTACCAAATGAAAAATTATAGGAATCGCTGGTCTTTTTCAAGCATCTTTAAAAAAGGCAATACATTTGTTCCAGGTGGAAAAAATAGGAGACATAGAAATTAGAGTTGTTGGTAAGTTCGGTAATCAGGAGTTAATCCCTAACAACTATGACATTAAACAAATTGCGGCCATATTAAAAAATGTGGAGGATCTACTTTTTCCTACGAGTAAAAAAGATAGACCACTAGTAACCTATGACATTCAAGAAGGTTCTGTACGTCACATCTTTAAAACATCAATTCAAACCATAATTGGTTTTAGTGCTTTATTGAGTCAAGTTCAATCAAGCGGTTCAATTGACTTTCTAGATTTAAAAACAGCAAAGGCTTTTGAGAACATCCAAAATCTTTCCCGTCAGAAGGACTATGAATTTCAAATAAAAACATCCCTTAAAGAGGAGTATGAGTTAATCATTAATCCTAATACTCAATTTGTGCGTATAGAAAACATTTGGGTCGATGCAGAACTGTACTTTTATGGAACGATAAAAGATGCTGGTGGAAAAAGTAAAGTTAATATTCATATCGACACAAATGACTACGGATATATAACAATTGAGACGGGAGAAGATTTTTTAAAGGGACAAGAAGAAAATTTATTATACAAGAAATACGGGGTAAGGGCTGCGGGGCTTCAGAATATTGAGACTGGAGAAATGGATACTAAATCTCTAAAACTCATTGAGTTGATTGATTATAATCCAAAATTTGATTCCAATTACTTAAATAGCTTGATCGCAAGGGCAAAGAATAGCTGGAAAAACATCAACCCTGATGAATGGCTTCTCAACCTTAGAGGAGGATATGAAGCATAGTGTACTTCTTGATACAAGTTTCTTCATTCGATTACTGAACGATGAAGATCCCATTCATAAGAATGCGGTAGGTTACTTTAAATACTTTCTTGAAAATGAAATTTCTTTAAAGATCTCAACAATTACTATTGCAGAATATTGCGTTCAAGGAACAATAGAAGAACTTCCATTAAGAAATATTCAAATCATCCCTTTTAATTTAGATCATGGCCAGCGCGCTGGGGAATTCGCTAGGGTAATATTCGAAAACAAAGGAAAGTCAATATTGGATTTAATGCCCAGAGCTATTATACCAAATGACAGTAAACTATTTGCTCAAGCCGATTGGGATAAGACCGTCACTCACTTTGTAACTTCGGATATTCGCTCCAAGAATGTTCTTCAAGTATTAAAAACTGGAGCTAATCCTAAATTTGAAATAATATCCATTGATATCCCGTATACAGAAACCTTTGGACTTTTGGACTTATGAACCTTATTTGTCCTCATAGGCCTTCCCCGCTTCCGCGTATTTGCAATCCATGACCTACCCGAACGCAACCAAGCTCATCTTCCACAAACATTTAATTTCCTATTCCAGTAATACCATTGCATAGAGTAGCGTTAGGTACTTGCCTAAATAGCCGCTACCTATGCTAACCAAATCCAAACTACCGCTGCTGGTAACTTTTATTTTACTTCTCAATGTGCTTATCTACTTTAGGGCAGCAGCTACTATTGTACCTGCTGATTGGATTTTTGGGGAGTGTGCCCGCAATTCAGGCCGAACATCTGCGCTTATAAATCTTATCCTTCTTTTCATGCTGGGTCATTACGGGCTCAAAGCCATTTATAAGGAAAAAAGAAAGCTTAATGCCTTTCGGATTTTGCTAACACTGTTTGCAGTTAATCACCTCATCCATTTTTTCTTTGTTTCACAAAACTTCAGGGTTCAGTTCATGGATTTGAATCTCTCCAACAACATACATGGATTCATAACCTTTATTTTGGTAATACTCGTACCTATAGTTGTATGGCGGGCTAAGCAGCTTACTAACCTGCTCTACTTTGGAGTAATCCTCCACATTATCAATGTAACCTATTTTATTGCCATTACTTTTTACGGCCGCTATAAGCCTGAGGATCCGGCCTATCTGCATAGGATAGGTGTGTTAGTTATGATAGGCGCTGTACTCTATGTTCTTTACAGAATGTTTATGGAAAAGATGTATGTAATGAAGTCAGATAAACCGCTGAGTAACTAGCCCCATTATTCTATTCGTGAAATGACAAGCCAGGTATTGACTTTTGTTCCGTAATCAATTCTTTTCCTCTTTTAGTAGTAAAAATCCCATATTATTTCTGCAAGGGATAGTTGATTGCTATTATTGTACCTATGAAAAAATCAGCGCTTTACTGGCTTGCCTCTATACTCTTAGCTTTACCTGTTTATATGCACGGCCAAATTGATCAATCCAAATTGGGGGCCTGGTACATGTACTTTTTTAACGCTGATTTTAAGGAAAGTCGTTGGGGAGTTCAGGGAGATATTCAATACCGAAGCTGGAATGGCTTTGATGATATGGAGCAGCTGATGCTCAGGGGTGGACTTACCTACCGCCCTGCCAATACAAACGTAAAGTTTACTCTGGGTTACGCAAATATCCAAACCGGGGCTTATGGCGAGAGTAATGCTACGGTACCCGAAAGCCGTATTTACCAGGAAGCTCTTATCCCTAACCTTGTGGGAAAACGTTTTTACCTTACACATAGGTTCAGGTATGAACAGCGCTTTGTGCAGGGTCAGGATTTCCGAACGCGATATCGCTACAATCTCTTTTTAAATGTGCCACTTAATAACCCCACCCTCACAAAAAACACCTTGTATATAGCCTTATACAATGAGTTGTTTATAAATGGAGAAAGGGGAATAGGGGATGGCGGAACCGTTCAGTTATTTGACCGCAACCGGTTTTACTCTGCCCTGGGTTTTGCTTTTAATCCAAACCTGAAAGTGCAATTAGGTATAATGAGTCAAACTACCGACACCTGGGCTAAAACGCAGGCGCAGGTAAGTTTGCATCAGAGCTTTTAACTTTCCCCGCAAGCAAACAGCAATTATATACGAGGCATTTATAGGGACACAGTTGTGAAGGACCGGCATTTCACAAATTCTTTATAAAAGTGAGGTGCAGCTTACCCCCGAGAAGTGCCGAAGTGAAGTGCAGCGTAACGGCTGGGGCTTCGAAGGGTAAGCGAGCCGTAACTTTTAACGAATTTGTGATCAGCCTTGACTTTTTTGTCTCTTTTTGTGTTAAGACAAAAAGAGAAAAGTTTAGTTAGGTAGTATTTAGAAAGACTATCCAAAAAATTAATTCACCAGATAACACTTAATCTCCAGCTTAGCCTCGCGCCCAATGGAAATACTGCTTGAGCTACCCACTTTAAAATCATACCTATCCAGCGTAAGCGGCCCTGAAAGAAGGTAACCACCACGCAAATAAGAGAGTTGAAATGGAATATTTACCTCTTTGGTTATACCCTTTATAGTAAGATTACCCTTTACCCAAAACTTATCTTCCACACGCTGCACCGAATTGGAAATATAAGTGGCATAAGGGTACTGGTCACTGTTAAAGTATTCTTCGGCCTGCAGGTCTTTATCCCGGGTTTCATTATCAGTATCAATGGATTTGATATCTATTTTGATATCAAAACGGGCTTTCTCCAAATCCGCGGGATCAAAGTTCACAGAGCCCGTTATTCCGCTAAAACTCCCTTCCACGGTATTCACCTTGAAATTGTCAATCTCAAAATTGATAACAGATTTTACGCCCAGTTTTTGGCTGAAGCCAGAAATTGCAAATGTTGTAAACAGCAGGAGGGTGAGTAATGATTTCATTGCGTTTGTTTTAAAGCGTTGAGCACAGCGGACACTGTGGCTCTGGTTCGGTAATTTATATCAAAGTAGCGGTATATTATTGCGCCATCAGTATTTATTACAAAGGTGGCAGGCACAGGTAGCACAGCCACCTCCTGGTTATTAAATTCAGCAAGGTCCATATCCTTGGCTTTGGCCAGTTTTTCCTGATACGCCTTAGTTACGTAAAAATCCACTTCAAAGGATTTCATGGCCTCGCCATCTTTATCATTAAGCAACAGTATTTGCCCCTCTACCTCACTTGCTGACTTTTTAAGATTATCGGCCGACTCAGGTGAAATAGCAATTACCGTGGCACCTAAATCCGTAATCATACTCAAGGAATCAGAAAGGTTGGCCAATTGTTTAGTACAGTAAGGGCACCAGTTACCCCTGTAAAAATAAATAACCACAGGCCCATTTTTATAAGCTTCGCTCAGCGAAAACTCGGTACCATCCTGCTTTTGCAGAGTTATAGCGGGTGCCTTATCATCTACATTAAGACCTTGTGGCAACTCCTTGTTCTCCATTCCATATTGTTGCACATCCTGGGCAGTGGCCATAAAGCCTGCCATTAAAAATATAAAGCTCAGTATTCTCATCATTGTTGTTTAATTTAGAGATGCAAATTCACAACTGCATTACCTGTAGGTTGTCATTATCCTTACAATTTGATAACAGCCGGTAGAACATTTTTGATCATCAAGTATTTATTTTTATCTAAAACAAAAAACACCATGAAAATTAAATTATTTGCCCTTGCGCTGATTGCCGCATTTAGCATTGGTAACCTTCAGGCTCAAAAAGATTCTAAGGAAAAACCAAAAAGTCCTCCTGCAAAATTAGAAACAAGTATCGGAGGTGAGAAGGTTATCGTAGAATACCATCAACCAAGTGTAAGGGGCCGGAAGATTTTTGGAGAATTAGTGCCTTACAACAAAGTTTGGAGGACAGGAGCGAATAACGCAACAACCATAACTTTTTCCGAGGATATGAAGGTGAACGGAAAAGAAATTAAAGCGGGTACATATAGTCTATTTACTATCCCGGGAGAAAAGGAATGGACATTTATATTTAATTCTGACTCTGAACAATGGGGTGCTTATAAGTATGATGAAAAGAAAGATGTTTTGAGGGTGACGGCTAAGCCTGAAAAACACAAAATGACGGAAACAATGACCTTTTCATCCGACCTGGAACATCTTTACTTAGATTGGGCTGAAGTCAGAGTTCCTTTAAAAATCACCCCAGGAGTTTTTTAAAAAAAATTGCGGAAGTAATCCTTTCTCTATTTACTCTTCGGCTCCGCTTAAAGTGAAATTTCCTTTGGGTGGAGCCGGATTGTTTTCAGGCCTTTATTTCAATTCGGGTGCCATCAAACTCCACAACATCACCAGCCCTTACTTTTTTACGTACCTGGTATTCTTCTTCTCCATTTACGAGGGCTTCACCATCTGTAATTCTGATTTTTGCTTCACCACCTGAGCCTACCAGGCTAAGATTTTTTAGTAGTTGATTCAGCTGAATAAACTCTCTCCCCTCAAGTTCAAATTCCATGTTTATTCGGTTTTTACAAATTGTTGTGATGCTGAGGTTTCATTCATCTGTACAGTAATAATATAAATGCCTTTCGGCAGAAATGCCACATCCAGTTGTACTTCCTCTACACTATTCAAATACATCTGTTTGCAGAAAATCTGTTTACCGCTTTGGTCGGTAATTACAATTGTAGTTTCGCCTGCCGCAATTCCTTTAATGCTTAACGTAGAGTTTACCGGGTTAGGAAAAAGCACTAATTCATTATCTACCGGCTCTTCAGCTATACTCACATCCCCAAGGCAACTGAAGGACTTTACGCTATCTCTTATCATCGGCAACAGCTGAAAAAGTGAATCCCCCGGGCATAAAGTACCTTTAGGGCAACCATGTGGCGCTGTGCTTATATTGGCATGGCTATGGCCGGATATATTTGGGATTAACAATTGTGATGAAGGATGGTAACTGGCTTCTGCAGGGGCAATGTTTTTATCGCAAGCCTCCCAGGCCAGCATTTCAATAAGGCTATTAACGGCAGAATCTTTGGGGGCGGCCAGTTCAAAGTTGCCCAACAAACAAATGCCAACGGTTCCGTGGTTCATACAACTAAAGTGAGCGCCTAAAACGCTATCACCTCTGGCTTCGTAAATAATACCGTTTGCGTCAATCAAAAAGTTATAGCCTATATCTGACCAGCCATTTGTGTTTACATGAAAATCCCAAATAGAACGCACTACAGCGGCATAATTGCTGCTGCTGTTTGAGCCTGCAGAATGGTGCACAATTAAGTGATCAGCAACGGTGTGGGAGGGAGATGTGTCTTTTGGGCAATTACCTGATGGGCACCAGCAATTGCGGTAGCAGATAGTGGGCTTTGCACAACTACAGTTTGCGCCCGCACCTTTTTTTACGTTTATCCCCTCGCTTTTTTTTTTCGTGGTGCCGGGATAATAAACTCTAAAGGTTACTTCATCCTGTAAAGTAGTGGTGCTTTTAAACTGTATGGCTGTAAAGGCTTGCTCGGTAATGCCACCATCAAAAGTGGTACGCCCTTCAGTAGTGCCTTCTGTAAAACGTTTCAGGGCTTGCCATTCGCTCCATTCTTTATTTACTTTAATTCTGTAAAACAGCCCGGCCTCTATACCTTCCGCTAGAATGTAAGCGGTAATACTGGCCATGGGCTCTTCTGCTTCTTCGGCCGGTTTAAACTGCTGGCTGGTTAAATCTTTTGATTCCTCAAAACTTACTTTAAACTCTTTACTGCTTTGCGCTAAAGCGGGTAAGCCAATACAAAAAAGGGCTATACAGCTTATTATATTTCTTAAATAATTCATACCTAATTAAATCTTACCGGGATGTTGTAATAAATGGACCAGGTGGCACCAATAGTGGCATTAGCTTCTGAATTTCCATACCCTGGAATGGTAAAAGGTTGCAGCGTATAAAAATCATTGCCGGCAAATATTGCTCTACCTCTTACAGCCCAGCCTATAAAAAAGTTTTTGGCGAAAAACAGTTCGGCTTTCATACCCACCACGGCTTCGACCCAATGTGCCGTTAGGCTCTCCTGTGGTAGCGATAATATATTATCTCCCCAATAGCTGGTAATTGCAATATCAGTAGCCTGTTGGGTGTAACTGCTAATTCCGTACCGGAGTCCAAGAAAAAAAATATCGTTATCTGTTCGGTCTTTTATAAGATTATAATCCAATCCAACGCGTGCATAATAGCCGCTTAGCTCATAGTTGTAAAAATCACTTTCCGGCAGCGCTCTTTCATAACCTCCCTCCAGCGTAATAAAATAGTTGAGTTTTATTTCATAATCCACAGAAGCCTCAAAGCCAGTAATAC
This sequence comes from Schleiferiaceae bacterium, assembly GCA_963758205.1. Classification (GTDB taxonomy): domain Bacteria; phylum Bacteroidota; class Bacteroidia; order Flavobacteriales; family Schleiferiaceae; genus Owenweeksia. Next base: position 1,596,457 of record CAVWUM010000002.1, on the reverse strand, counting down.
TTGGCTCTATAATCTGGTACACATATTTAGCCAGATCAATACCTACTCTTAATCCCGAGGTTTCCGGTACCGTAGTGGTTTTTACCTCTTCCTGTGCAAGCATGGTAAGGCTTGCACAAAGCATGGCTATACTAAAAAAAGATTTTAACATGCTGCTCGGTTTCAGTGGTTACCCGGTTATTTATTAAGGCGATGGAATCAATATAATTATAAGTAGCGGCCAAGCCTTTCACGTCAAACACGGTTACAAATCCACATTGTTCAGATACCAGCTGCAACTCCCTTTCATAGGTAATTACCAGCGTATCTAAGGTGTTATCAAACTTTATGAGGTAGGCTGTTTCATCCTTGTAAGGGTTTAAGGTAAACTGCACACTTCCCTGGCTGGTAAGGCCTTTTACAAGTGAATCTGTTGCTCCAATACCTATCACACTTATACCTCCGGTTATAGTATCCACCTCAAGGGTATCATTTAAAATGGAATAAAAATTAGCGCGCAGGGGTGCATCAGTAGCTAAATCGCACACCGTTTTTTCTTCACAGGAGCTAAGCTGTATAAGCAATGTTATGGCCCCGAACAGGTATATAAAATTCTTCTTCATGCTATGGCAGCAAATGTACGTGTTGGCTTAAAACATAAACTTCCGGCCGGTTATTAAAAAACCAGGGCCGGAAGCTATCCAAATATCTGTTGGGATTAATTAACCAGTGTAAACTACTTTGTCTTCTGCTTATTAATTTCATCCTGAAGCTCTCTTCGCAATTTTTGTTCCCTTTCCAGCGATCGCTTCCTGAAATCGTTGTATTCCTCTTCCAGATTTTCAAACTTCTCTTTGGCATCGCGGGTTGCAGCGTTATTATTTTTTAAAATAAATACAATAATAATCAGCAATAAAGCCAGTACACCTATTACGGACCACATGAGCAATCTATAGGATGATTTATCCATATCCACACCTAACCAGGCCATATTGCTTTTTTCAGCAAGGCTGTTATCAAGGCTATCCTGGGTTGAGACCAGGCGTTGTTTTAAATCTTCGATCGTTTGTTTCTGCATTTCTGCCAGGCTGCCCGCAGCGTTTGATTCCGCCTTACCTGCTTCTATAGAGTCATTGAGATTACGACCAAACTTAGCCGCCCAGTCCTTCTTAATTACCTTATACTCCTGGTAGTTGTTGGATTCTTCAATAAGATACTCATACTGGCTTTTTAGCGATCCACCATCCAGTGAGCCCTTAGGCTCTTCGGCTGGTTCTTCGGTTTGCCCATATACGTTTACAGACAGTACGGCTACGGCAATAAGCCCAATGATTTTTTTAATCACGCTTGCGGTTTTTAAAATAAAATTGCTTGCCCCTTTGCTAAGAAGCTACTAAAATTCGTAAAATGTAGTTGTTGGAAGTCAAAATATATCTCTACCTGAACTGTAAAGAAACTGAGTGCCAAAAGTAAGGGTATCCGTTAAAACAGAGAAATTTACAGCATGCCCTTATTCAGCTGGTTGAGTTTATACCTCAAAATACCGGTTACGCTAAGGCTGTCAACTATCTCTCCACTCAATACCATTTTGTAGGCTTCATCAAAACTTACCTTCTTCACCTCCAGTTTTTCGGTATCATCCGGGTCACTTTCGTGGAAGGACAAACCGGTGGCCACATATATTTTGGCAACTTCAGTGGTTGCAGAATTACTTAAATCCATTTCCTGTATCAGCTCCCAGTTTTCTGCTTTTAAACCGGCTTCTTCCAGTAATTCTCTTTTTGCGGATTCCACAGGATCATCCTCTAAGGGTCCGCCACCTTCAACTATTTCCCAGGTAAACTTTCCTTCAAAAGGAAAACGCTCCTGCCCAACCAGCCAAGTATTTCCGTGCTCATCAATAGGTATTACGCCAATAGCCAGGTTTTTAAAATGTACCACTCCATAAATTCCTTTACCACCGTTTGGGTTCAATACCTGGCTTTCGGTTACTTCTATCCAGGGGTTGGAGTACTTTACTTCTGTCTCCAACTCTGTCCAGCTTCCTCGCTTTCGCGGAAATTTATCCATCCTGTAAATCTGATTGATTTTTTTTAACTGCCTTCCATGGCTTTTCGCTGCTCTTCGGCCCGCTTCTCGCGCTCTATTATCTTATCGTACCTGCGGCCATAGCGTATGCGCTCTCCATTATATTTTATTTCCTGCCCATCCTCGTATTCTATACTTATTATTTCTTCTCCATCCGGTTGGTAATATTCCCAGATACCATCTTTGGTACCACCTACAAACTGTCCTCTGCGCTTTACTCTTCCATCAGGATAATACCAGGTATGGGTACCTGTAGGCAGGCCATTTTCATAACTTCCCTCGAAGGCTAGTTCTTCATTATTCAGGTAATAATACTTCCACTTACCCTTTCTTTCGCCCTCAAAATAGCTACCAACTTCACGGTGATCATTCAATTCAAAAAACCACTCGCCATCCTTAAAGCCTTCAATGTACTGGCCGCGGGCTATTACTGTTCCGCTATCACTGTATTCCACTGATGATCCATCTTCCAGACCCTGAAAATATTCCTCCTCTCTCCAGGTTTGTCCATTCAGGTACTTCCAAACCCAAAGGCCATCGGGCATTCCTTTAATGTAGTTTCCGGTTTGCTCCACATTGCCTTCAATATAGTAGTATACCCACTTGCTTACCTTAAGGTTATCCTTATACATACCCTCAGCTTTAAGCTCACCTGTTGGGTAGTATTCTTTCCAGGGGCCCTGTTTCATGCCATTGTCATCCACTATACCTTCATACAATACAATTCCACCGTCATAAATTTTTGAGGCAACAACATTACCTTCATCATCGTATTCGCGGTGCACACCCTCAGGCTTACCATTTCTGTATGATCCTTTAAATGAAAGCTTACCTGTATTGGGATTTATCTCTCTTCTGATTTCCACTTTAGCCACTTCCTGTGCGTTTTCCTGCAGTACGCCCATCACCCATTTTTCTACCCTTATAAGGTTACCGGTAGGCTGGTAATATTTCCAGTAACCATTTTTAAGATCGTTTACATAGGTGCCTTCTATCTTTACCCTGCGATTAGGGAAAAACTCCATCCACAGGCTTTGCTTCTGGCCCTGATCATCCTTACGGTTTATGCCTTGTTTTTTGGTGAGTACCCCATCCTTGTATGTAAGCAGGGTAATGATGCGCCCCTCGGTATTGTATTCGTAGCCCTCGCCTTTTTCGCGGCCATCCACAAAGGGGGTTTCCCGGGTTAGCCGGCCCTGCAGATCAAATTCCTGAGTATAACCCTGCAGTACATCATCAACAAAGGTTTCTTCCTTTACAACCTTATTTTCCCTGAAGGTTTTTCTGAGTCCGTTTTTCTGGCCTTTCTCGTAGTTGATTTCAACTACCTTGTCGCCCTGTTCATTGTAAAACATCCAGGGGCCATCCAGGGCATAGCCCTTCCTGTTTCCTTCCGCCTTGAGGTTGCCGTTGCGGTAGTAGCTCTTCCAGTAGCCATCAGGCTTGCCATCGCGCAGATAGCCTTCGCTGCTTTTAGCACCGCCCTCGTAGTAGTACGTCTTAAATTCAAGGCTGTCATTTTTCTTCGTTTGGGAGTACGAATGTAGAAAACCGAAAATCAAAGAGAAGGAGAGTAGGGTTCTTAATAACATATATATATTCTCTTTTAATTATAATTTAAAATATGATAGTAATGTTGTCCTGTTAATTAGGTGGATAACTCTTTAAAGGGTTGCTTGCAAATTTCGCCTTTCAGCAATTATTCACACATCATACCACGTTTTACACATAACAAAAACCTCATTTATAGTGCAAAACGAATTTAGTTAACAATTGTTAGGAACCCTTTTGAACGTTGTATTTTTGAAAAGATTTTTGAGGTGGGTAGGTTAATAGCAGCCCGTTTTAGGGTGAAAAACTGCGAAGTAACTATTAACAAAGTGCGGTGCTCAAATCAAATTAACGGCTATATGGCTATCTGTTTGAATAATGCAAGCACTTTATTTAATAAGTAATTAACACTGCCTTAATGTTATACAGTAAAAGCCTGTTAATTATAAACCACTGATTTTTAGAATCGTTTTGAAGTTATTGACATTTACTAACACCCATTTTTGGGCAAAATGGTGTAAAAGCTAAAAATGCCTTAAAGGGCATTGTTAATATCTCCAAACCGTAAACAACATGTAAACCCATTGCCATGAATATAGCTATAGGAGCGGACCACGCAGGTTTTGAACTTAAGGAAAAAGTGAAAAAGCAGCTTGAAGAAAAAGGAGTAAAGGTGAAAGACTTTGGGGCCTTTAGCAGCGAAAGTGTGGATTACCCTGATTTTGGACATCCTGTGGCAAGAGATGTCCAAAACGGCATGGCTGATTTGGGCATAGTTATTTGTGGTAGTGGCAACGGCATTAACATGACGGTTAATAAACACCGCGGCATTCGCTCTGCCCTGTGCTGGAATAAGGAACTTGCCGAACTGGCCCGCCAGCATAACAATGCTAATGTACTTGCCCTGGCTGCCCGCTTTGTGGATGAGGACGTAAACATGGAGATCGTAGAAGCCTTTATTAACACTGAGTTTGAAGGTGGCCGCCACGAGCGCAGGGTCAATAAAATCGGGGCGGGTTGTTAATAAGCTCCTCTATACTTTTCACAAGAATTTTCACTTCCTCTTCATCATTAAAATTTCCCCGGCCCTCCAGTTGCTTGTAGTTAAGATAAGGAAGACGGTCGCAAATTTTTTCGGCCAGCTCTTTATTTTCATTAGAAATCAAGGGGTACTTCTCAGAAATCATCCAAACTACGGAATTGCCCGGCCTTACAATCCTGTTCATCAGCGGATCCTGTTTATAACCTATCCAGTAATTATTACTGCCTCCTAATAATTGTGGCTCACCAAAAGGGTTATCTTCTATACGGGAGATTTGCTCCGCCAGCTCGGCCCGGGTAAATAATAAATTGGCGGCCAATACGGCTTTAAAAAACTTCTGATCCATAATAGTACCTGTAACCAGGTTTTCATACTCAGCAAGCGGGCTGGCCGGACCGGCATTTATTACCACACTGAATTTTGGTTTTTTTGAAAAAGATATATCAGGTGTAAGGTAGCCGCCCTCACCAATTCCAACAATTATAAAATCATCAAAAGTCGCAGTATCAAACTGGCTAAGCAGGCTGTTGATATCCTTTATACGGTTGCTTTTACTATCCAGTTCTATCTTTTCCCTCACATCCCTCCCCGGTTTCCCGGGAATAATTACCCGATAGCCTTTTTTTACCAGCATTGCTGATAATTCAGACTGGGCCATGTTAAGCGTATCAGGATTATCCGGGATAATTAAGGCAAGGTGGCGGGCCTCATCCTTTTTTGGAGAAACTTCATCGTAGGGTAAAACGCGCTCCATCTCTGTAGTAAAGGTATGCTGCTCAATAGAGCGTTGTGTTTTACAACCGATGCAAAAAATGGACAGAGCCACTATTAAAAATCCGCTACGCATATACAATCATTGATTTTGGAAGTAACGCACAAATCTTCAAATAGATGTTTACATGGGCAAATGCAAACAAGATTGCGTACACAACGTATCATTATTCGATTATAATTATAAGTGAACACCCACGGCAATGGAGTTTCATTTGGATAGCCCCTTTATTTTAAGACCTTTGTTAGCGTTTTGATTCACCCTATAGATCTCACCATATTTATTGTGTACCTCGTGGCTATGCTTGGAGTAGGCTTCTACTTTATGCGTAGAAACAAGGATATTGACGACTACTACGTTGGCGGCCGAGGTATGGGTAGCCTGCATATTGGGCTTAGTGTTGTTGCCACAGATGTAGGCGGTGGATTTTCTATTGGACTTGGGGGGTTAGGCTTTGCGATAGGAGTTGCAGGCAGTTGGATGCTCTTCACAGGATTAATTGGAGCATGGCTCAGTGCCGTGGTGCTTATCCCCAGGGTATTTAAACTTATCGGCAAGCACAAGCTCTTCACCTTTCCGGAGATATTTACTCACCTTTTTAATAAACGGGTAGCCTTCTTAGCGGGTATAGTTTCGGCTATTGGTTATATAGGTTTTACCAGCGCCCAGATACTGGCCGGGGCAAAACTGGCATCGGCTACTTTTCCGGTACTCGATTTACAACAGGCTGTGCTCATAATGGGAGTTGTGGCCGTAGTGTACACCGTTTTTGGAGGACTTAAAGCCGTTATTTATACAGATACCGTGCAGTGGCTCCTTTTAATGGGAGGTCTTGTATTTATTGGTATCCCTTTGGGTTATAAAGCGGTTGGTGGCTGGGAAGGTATAACACAGACCCTTGAACCGGAGTTTCTGGAATTTACTAACGTGAGCTGGCAACAGCTACTCAACTGGGCCATTACAATTATCCCAATATGGTTTATCGGGATGACCCTTTATCAAAGGATTTATGCCAGTAAAGATGAAAAAACCGCTAAGCGAGCGTGGTTTATTGCCGGAATATTTGAGTGGCCCATTATGGCATTTATGGGAGTTTTGCTTGGGTTATTTGCCCGGGTTGCAGTTCAGCAGGGTTTGTTTGAAGGGTTGGGTTATGGAGCCATTTCAGAGCTGGACAGTGAAATGGGCCTGCCGATAATGCTCAGAACTGTATTACCTGTTGGATTAATGGGTTTAATGATGTCCGCCTACTTTTCGGCTATAATGAGCACAGCCGATAGTTGCCTTATGGCAGCCAGCGGAAATGTTGTTACTGATATCCTCTCTAAAATATTACCGATAAAAGAGGAGCAGTTACTTAAATACTCTCAGGTGGTAACTTTTGTAATTGGTGCACTGGCGCTGGTGCTGGCTACTGCCATGACAAACGTTCTGGATTTAATGTTGCTTTCGTACTCATTTATGGTATCCGGACTTTTGGTACCGTTAATTGCTGCACTTTTTTTCAAAACAAAAAATTCAGCGGCCGCTATCGCGGCAATGGTAGGTGGCGGCAGTACCACTTTACTATTGGAAATCCTTAAAAAGGAGGAGATCATACAAACCCCTTTTGGGCTGGATCCCAACATTTTCGGCATTAGCTTGTCATTAGTACTGTACTTAACCATTTCTAATCTTTCAAAAAAATAAAATGGACTTTACAATAATTGATTCCACTACCGGTGAAAATTCAAAGTTTACCGATGAGGTAGTGGCCGGATTTTTATTTCAGCACCTGGAGCAATATGGCGACAAAACAGAAGACATTCACAAATGCCTTAATTACGTTTATAAGCGCGGTGGCTTTATTACTGTGGGTCATGAAGGTGACACTATTAAAGGGATTGTGGTGATAAACGATACCCATATGGAAGGCTACATCCCTGAGCACATATTGGTGTACATTGCTGTGGATGGCAGCACCCGTGGAAAGGGCTTTGGCGGTAAACTAATGGAAAAGGTATTAGCCTCCTGCGAAGGGAATGTGGCACTGCATGTGGAGCCTGATAATCCTGCAAAGAGATTGTATGAGAGGATGGGGTTTACTAATAAGTACCTGGAAATGCGTTATACTAAGTAACCGTGCTTTACACTAAAGCAGAGAGCTTCGTTATGCTTGATCTGAAAGCGCTCATTTACCTTTAGTAAACTGCGCTTTTCAGAGCTTCGCTAGCCTCGCTCTCTTACTTTATTGAAAATCACTACACTGGCAAAAAGAGGATTGGTAAATAATGACAGCAGAAGAGCTAAAAAAAATACGCAGGCACCTACATCAAAATCCGGAGCTTTCTACAGAGGAGAATAATACCCAGGCTTTTGTAAAACAGAAGCTGAAAGAGATTGGTGTGGAGAATGTGCAGGAGGTTGGGGGTACCGGCCTGGCGGTTTTCTTTAAGGGAGAAAAACCCGGAAAGAAGATTTTGCTGCGTGGGGATATGGATGCCCTTCCCATACAGGAAACCAACAGTTTTGAGCATAAGTCTGAAGTAGATGGTGTATCGCATAAATGCGGACATGATGGACATAGCACTATTATGCTCGGTGTGGCAGACAGGCTCCAAAAGGAAGGAATAGAGAAGGGTGAAGTATGCCTGATATTTCAGCCAGCTGAGGAAAATGGCAAGGGGGCTAAGGCTATTTTAGAAGATCCAAATTTTAGCTTTAAAGCTGACAAGGCCTTTGCCCTGCATAACCTTCCGGGATATCCACTGCATACGATTGTGTGCCGTAAAGGCTCATTTACAGCAGCAGCCAAGAGCGTAATTTTTAAACTGCACGGTAAAACCTCACATGCCGCTGAACCGGAAAAAGGATTGAACCCTGGATTGGCTGTTGCCAGGATACTTAACCTTAGCGAGGAGCTTTCCGTAAAGGAAATTGAGCTTGAAAACTTTGCCTTAATTACGATGGTGTATGTTACCATGGGAGAAAAATCGTATGGGGTATCTGCAGGGTATGGCGAGGTGCATCTTACGCTGCGCACCTGGCACAATGATGTGATGGATAAGCTGCAGAATGACCTTGTACATCGTACTCAAAAAATTGCCGCTACTTATGGGCTTGAATTGGAAGAGGAGTGGCTGGAAGAGTTTGATGCCAATGATAATGACGAAGAAGCCTACGAAACGATAAAGCAATCTTCGGAAGCTTTACAATTAAAATTTGAAGAAAAGCCCACTCCAAACAAGTGGGGTGAAGATTTTGGCCTTTTTACGAAAGTGTATAAAGGAGCGATGTTTGGCGTGGGCTCCGGTGAAAACTGCCCCGCTCTGCACAACCCTGATTACGATTACCCGGATGAAATCACGGAAACGGGAGTGAATATGTTTGTTGAGATATTGAGGAAGGCTTTATAGATAATGGTTTGGGCAATAGCCCAGATTAGTAACTTGACTATCCCCCCTTGAGGGGGCGAAGGGGGGTGAGCGGCTACTTTAACCTCAAAAAAGAGATAAAAATAAATGAACCACACCAGCTACATCGAGCTCAGCAGAAGTGCGCTAAAGCAAAACTTTGAATACATCCGTAAAACGGTGGGAGAGGGGTGTATGATTTCACACGTGGTAAAAGGTAATGCCTATGGCCATGGCATAGACACCTTTGTGCCACTGGCCGTGGAGTTGGGTGCAAGGCACTTTTCGACATTTGATGCCAATGAAGCCCTGGAGGTTCACAAAATTACCGAGGGTAAAATTCCGGTAATGATAATGGGAATGATTGAAGATGAGCAGGTGGAGTGGGCCGTAGAGAATGGTGTTGAGTTTTATGTTTTTGAAACCGGCCGCCTGAAGGCGGCAATAAAGGCAGCACAAAAAACAGGAAATAAGGCCCGAATACATGTAGAGCTGGAAACCGGCATGAATCGAACAGGTTTTGAGGAACAGCAATTGGATAAACTCAAAACCATCCTTAAAAATAATGAAGAGTACCTCGAAATAAAAGGTTTTTGTACCCACTATGCCGGGGCAGAGAATTACGCCAACTTTTTACGTGTAAACGGGCAATATGAAAATTTTGAAAAGGCTGTGGAGCAGCTAAACGAGGATGGCCTAACAGCTGAAAGGCACCATACGGCCTGTAGTGCAGCCAGCATCCGTTTACCACATACGCGTATGGATATGGTTCGGATCGGGATTTTACAATATGGTTTTTGGCCAAGTACGGAAACGTACATACAAACTATAAAACCCAATGGCAGCCATACACCTGATCCCCTGAAAAGGGTGATAAGCTGGAAAAGCCGTGTGATGAACCTGAAGCATGTAAAGCAAGGCGAATATATCGGCTATGGAACCAGTTATCTCGCCACCAGCGATATTACCGTGGCTACGGTGCCTGTAGGTTACAGCCATGGCTTTAGCCGTACGCTTAGCAACCAGGGCCGTGCATTGGTACATGGCCAGCGGGTTACTGTGGTAGGTATTGTAAATATGAATATGATGATGCTGGACGTAACCGGGCTGGAGAGTGTTCAGCGTGGTGATGAGGTGGTGCTGATTGGTAACCAGGGGGATTTATCCATTTCGGTATCCTCTTTTAGTGATTATTCTGATCAGCTGAATTATGAACTTTTAACGCGATTGCCGCATGATATACCGAGGTTGGTAGTATAAGCAACCCAGTCCCATTAACCACATCTTTTAAGGTGTGGTAATTAACAATAAAGGGAAGGGTATTTTGGCGGGGTTTTTTGAAAAACCATGACAATACACCAAACCTGAAAAACCGGTATTTGACGAGATAGTATGGCATTGATAAAGAACTGAAAGAGGCAACACCAAACCTGAAAGAAAAGACTATGGCTTATATAACTTTAGATAGAAACAAACTCAAAAAGAACTACGACTACCTGAATTCTCTTTTTAAAGAAAATGGAATTGAGTGGGCTATTGTTACCAAAATGCTTTGTGGACATGAGGAGTACATTAAGGAGGTGATTGACCTGGGCATAAAAGAGATTTGCGATGCCCGCATCAGCAACCTAAAAAAGGTAAAGGAAATAAAGCCCGAAATAGACACGGTGTACATAAAACCACCTGCCAGGCGCGCTATACCTGATATTGTAAAATATGCCGATGCCAGTTTTAATACCGAGTTTGAAACCATAAAGCTACTTTCAGAAGAAGCAGGGCGCCAGGGCAAAAAGCACAAAGTGATAATTATGATTGAGCTTGGTGATTTACGTGAAGGCGTAATGGGCGATCACCTGATTGACTTCTACGGCTCCGTATTTGAGCTTCCAAATATTATTGTTACAGGCATTGGGAGCAACCTCAACTGCCTGCATGGGGTAATGCCCAGCCATGATAAGTTTATTCAGCTTTCGCTTTACAAGCAGCTTATTGAAGCTAAGTTTAACCGAAAAATTCCATGGGTTACAGGGGGTACTTCGGTGGTGATACCTTTAATACATCTGCACCAATTGCCGGCTGGTATAAACCACTTTAGGGTGGGCGAAACATTATATTTTGGTACCGATCTGGTACACGGCAATATTATAGAAGGTATGGAGCACGATGTGATTCGCCTGTATGCCGAGATAATAGAAATTACCGAAAAGCCCGTAATACCCATAGGCAGCCTGGAAGCCAACCCCAGTGGGGAACTATATGAAATTAACGAAGATGATTATGGCCGCACCACTCACCGTGCCATACTGGACCTTGGCTTGTTGGACATCAATTCCGACTACCTGATACCAGAAGACAAAAGCTTTCAGTTTGTAGGGGCCAGCAGCGATATGCTGGTACTGGATATTGACGATAACGACCAGGGCTACAAAGTGGGCGACCTCATTCCGTTTGACCTGAAATACATGGGCGCCTTAACGCTGCTGAACTCTTATTATATCGGTAAGAGGATAATTTGAGGAGGGTGCTCAAGCATAAGTGTAGATTGGGGTTTCGTAGCTATTTACCGTCTGCCTACCACAAAGGTTCTTTCTTATAAGGAAGGAGTGATTTTAATCGTTCAGATCGCATTGCGTTTTATTGTTGACATTCTTTATTTTTTCTTTCTAAAGATCATCAGAGTTAGTAAAGCAGCAGATACTAGGATCAGAACTATTGTAATTGACCGAAGTCTATCTTTATCCTTCATGATAACAGCATTTCGAAGGTTTAAATCTTCAATTATTTGGAGAAGGGAGTCTTGCGTAGCCCCAGGGTCATTTAATAGTTTTAATAAATCAGGATCGGACTTATGTTTTATTCCTATCCCTAACTTCTGATAGAGTACTTTTTGTTCGGATAGAAGTCCAGTGTTAGAGCAGTCATTTGTCCATAAAAGAGTAGACTTTTGACCGTCACCATAGGCAAAAACCAGAAAAGTTGAATCCATTACGAAGTGCTCGTTGCAACATCCATGAATAGGACCAATGATAGATACATAACTCAGTCCCTTCCAGAGGCCCTTAAACGATTCCGTAATTTCAAAGGTGAATATTGTCTTTGGTCCATTATGCCAAAATTGTGATTCTTCAATTTTAACAACCTTTCCAACAAAAATTGCTTGTGCTATAGTCGTGTCTTCCTCAAATGTTCTAAAACAAATATCGGCCTTAGCAAATGAAGGCAGGCCAAGGTATAATACCAATAAGTATTTGATTAAAGTGGCTTTATTCATAGTAGTGATATAGGACGAGAAGTGTGCAAGTTGAAATCTAAATCAATTTTCGATGCCCGTTATCGCACCGGATATAAATGAAAGCTTAATCAGTAATCATAAGCAAAGCCTCATGTAGTAGCGATAGTACCTATTTACTTTTTTAATTTGATTATGATTAATTTAATCGGCTCCTCTGTTGGTCCATGATCATAGTAACTGAAGTACCCATAGTTCCCTTCTTCGCCCTCTTCTTTCCACTTAATAACCCCAATCCTCTCTTTAGAAATAAAGTCATCATCGAACGTTAAAGTAACGGTGTCATTATTAATCCTATATACTCCGGTTAATTTCTCAGTTGCAAAGCATACTGATCTTTCCACAAAGGTGCTATCAACTCCTAAAGTTATGCTAGTATGACAAGCGGCTGCTCCTTCTCGGCTGGCAATGAAATAATAATCAGGGTCAAAGATTGTACTACTTATAATTCCAAACGGGAAGAAATAACTAAAGATTAAAACTAACCCTATCACTACTACGGAGGTGTTACTGTTCTTATTCCTGAATTTATCAATGAATAGGCCTGCTAGCTTTAGGAGGAAAACGAAAACAAGAACGAGGCCTATAAATGCAAGAATCAGGAATAGTCCAAAACTCCACCCGGAAGGCAGAAACTCCCATAAAAAAGAGGTGTTTATAGCGATAAAGAGAATTAGAGCAAAAATGACCGAGGCGCTTTTCAATTGCAGGTATATTGGGTGTAAAGGGTTTCTAAAAGGAGTGTTTGAAAATTGAAACTTTTGATAAAACTAACACAATATTCAATGCTAATTATTACAGTTATTAAAATGCTCTAATTGCGTGTGTATGGCTTAATAGAATTAAATCTCTAAGCCTCCTCATCACTTTTCTGATACTCCGCAAAGTCTTTAAACTGATCCATCTGCCTTTGGCTTTGCTGCTCAAAAAGCTTTGGCAGCATGCGGGCAATTAACCTCGGTACAAAGCCACTAAAGTGGGTGTATTCTACCTCAACGGTATAACGGGTTCTGCCATTGGCAATGCTCTCAAAGCGTGAAAGCTGGATGTTACTCATATGCTTATGCCCATAGAGTGCCTTTTTTTCAGCGGGTAAATTATTAATTAAAATGGTTTCCAATAATTCCACTTTGCGCTTCCCCTGCTGTAAGGTGATTTTGGATTTGCTGCCCTCAGCATGCTTTTCGCCTTCCTGCAACTCAATGGACTCAAACCCATCTTGCCATTGGTCATAGTAGTCCTCATCAGCCCATAATTCCACTACCTCATTTACCGGAAGGTCAATAATTGTGGTGCAGGTGTATTTCAACGGGTTTGCTTTTTAATAAGTTTTAGCGCCCAATCATAATGGCTTGATGTAGCCGAAACCAAGTAGGCGCCCAAAGAAGTGGTACCTGTCCATTTGTAGCGCTTCTTTTCAAACAATTCCTCATCCGTGTGTGTCTCAATAAGGGCAAACACCTTTTTAAAGCTCTTTTGTAAAAGGCCTTTTACCTCTGCCAGGTTGGTATTACTATATTGTTTTTGGATGGTGGTATTGAGCTGCGAGGTAGTTTTCCAGGTATAGCCTTTGGCAGGGATGTCGGGTTTTTCTCCAGCCATACCTACTTTGTACCAATCCAGCATCATTAGGTGCCATTGGTGTAGATGGGCCAGTACATCGCGCATGTTTCGATTAAGCGTACCCGGGGGGAACTCCTTTTTTTGATCCTCCTCGTTGAAGGACTCTACAAAATCCATCAGCATTTTAAAGTTAAGCTGACTTAAACTCAGCAATTCTTCTTTGGTTTTTGGTCGTGGCATGGCTTAAGGGGTTTTATTTACCGATATGATAATTATAAAATTTCCAGGCTTCATGGGCTACATCGCGGCCCAATTTAAGTCCAGCTATATTATCAGCCTGTATGTGGTATCCCCCCAGCACTCTTGATATGCCGGCCATTTCGGCTGTTTCGGTAAATGTGGGGAATTTAAGAGTAACGGTATCACCTAACCGATCAGGTTCTGTCATAGCACCAGCCACCAGGGTTACCTCGGTACCAAAAGTGTCGCTGCCGGTCCATAGCTTCAGTGCCTCAGCACATCCTCCACTAATGGTACTGTGGCCGGAGGTATAACTGGGAAACGGAGGACATAAAAAAGTAGATGGGGAGTAAGGGCGCCACTGATTTCCTTCCATTTCCATCATTCCTTTTCCCTCGCCACCCCAGGCCTTTATTTTTTGCTTGTCATAATACTTATGCACCAACGCAAAGGGTCGCGCAAAATCATAGTACATTTTTGAATCCCAGGAGGCAATAAAGGCATCCATAGCTACCACCTGATTGTAAAACAACATCTTCACATCCTCATCCAGCGTATTACTATCCCGTATGGAAACATCAAGTGCAAACCTTAGCCAGTGCCCTGCTTGTTGTACCGATTGTGGGCCATCGCGCATAAATTCCACCAGTGCCTTTTGTTCATCCGTAAGGTTCGCCTGAAGGTCTATCACCTCTTTCACTTCTTTTTCCAGTTGTTCAGAGCCTATCATCGGTGGTGGCCCCGGACGAAACTGATCAGGCGATTCAAGTGCCACGGGTTCTACAAGGTTCCAGTAGGGCGTGAGGCAGCCTGGTGCAAAGCGGCCTCCTTTTCCATCAGAAAAATATTTGGGCTGCCAGCGGTTGGGATCTATATTATCGTCAACAGGGTTTACAGGTTTGTAACCGGTATAATCAAAATAGGGCAGGCCGTTAGAGCCTTCCTCCTCCGCATACTGGTTGGCCCCATCGCCTTTACGGGCTTCAATTACAGCTTTGGCAGCCAGATTTCCAATACCTTCAGGAGTAGCGGGGTCCATGGAGTTGTTATCGGGATCTAAACCCTGCTTCTGCATGAACTCCCTGAACATGGCGGTATCGCTATAGTAATACTCATTCATTGCGCGGTAAGCAGCATAGCTTATGGCAATTTCTTTATTGGTGAGGGTGTGCTCGTTAGCTGGCCTTCTCTCCACTTTGGTGAGATAAACGGGAATGGCGGCCGTATCAAATCTACTCCAGGCATCAAACACGGAAACGAAAATCAAGCCCAGATAGCGCGAGGTGATGGTGGGGCGCGGCTTGAAGCGTTCCGTATCATAAGCCGTGGCAGTTAAAGCCAGTTGGCCCCATTGGTGAGCTACATTTTCAACTCCTTTGGGTTGGGGTGTTTCGGTTTGGGCAGTTTCTTCAGCAGGTATGTTGCTTTGCTGGCAACTAAAAATTACAGTTATAATTACAAGTAGGGATACCAGGTTTTTCATAGCGGTATTCGTGTGTGAGGCCCACAAGTTGCCAAAATTTTTTCAAATGGCTTTGAATATCGTTCTTCTCCATGGGCTAAGGTCGTAAAAGCTATTTGTGGTCGCCTTTTGCAAAGAGGCGGAAATACACAAAAGCTCCCAAACCCCCCACCAGCGAAAATGCCGCCAGCATCCAAAAAACGTGTTGGTGGCCGGTTGCCCCGGGAGATTGATCCAGTAGGTAGCCCATGGCGGGTCCGGCAAAAATATCGGGCGTGTAGCCCACTAAGGAAATCAAACCAACGGCCGTGCCGGTGAGTGCCAGCGGGATTTTACCTTTTTGCATAACGGCAAAATAGAGTGCCCGTGCAGCATACACTCCACTGGCTACAATAAATACGGATAGAAAAAACAGGATGGTTTTTGACTCATTAATTATTCCGGTAGCAAAAAGCAGTGCGCCTAAAAATGAGAATATAAAACTGATAAGGAGCCAAAAAGTAGCACGACCCCTGTCTGCCAGCACCCCAATTAAAACGCCAACCACAGGGCGAATAAAAAGCAAAAAAGTGCCTACCTGTGCTGATTGCACTTCGTTGTAAAACATAACATCTGTAGCAAACAGAGAAAATACATCCGTGATTTTATACCCCACATAGGCGCATAAAATTATAATCATGAGCAACCAAACGGAGGGCAGCCGTAATACCGAGCCTATTTGGGATAAAGTGATTTTTTCAACCACGATGTTATGCTCGGTTTCGTCATCCAGTTTCATAAAAAACCAAACCAGCACACCTACCACCGCCACCAGCGCTGATGAAACCCAGATGACCTGTTGGAAGGCCATTTGGCTTTTTTCGGGTGAAATGTCGCCCGCTTCATTCCACAGGAAAAGTGAAAAAACCATTACCCCCATAAAACCGAACAGGGCGCCTACCAGGCCTCGCCCACCATCTAAAAAACCAAAAGCTTTGCCCTGAGAGTCTGTACCACCCCAAACACGTGTGGCCTTTATCATGGGGGCCCAAAAAAGAAAAATGGTGGTAAAACCCCAATAGCCATACAGCAACTGTAGCACCCTGAAGTCTGGAAATTGAGCGTAAACAACTCCACCAAGGGCGGTAAGCCATAGCGCTACCGCCATCAATTTGCGGGGTAAAAACCTGTCGGCCAGCGGGCCACCCAGCAGGTATGAAACCAGGGCCACTACACCATATACCGAAAAGCAAAGGCCCAGCTCCAGGTTGGTAAGGTTAAAAGCCTCCAGCACCGTAACCCTGAACACCCGCTGGAGCACAAATGGCAAAATGAAAACTGATTCACCAGCCAGAATCAATAACAGGAGAAAATACCAGGGGGGTGTTTTAGAAGACATTACTAATTGTTCTAATCAAATGCACCAAATCACCTAAGGCATCATTCATTTCATCATCCGCATTCCAATTAAATCGTAGGCCATTAATTCGAAGCTGGCAACTCAGACCATCCACTGTTATTCTGTCCGTTGTAATCACGTTCAGTTTGAAATTAGTGAGGCTATCAAGTTTTTCCAAAGTCTTTGAGTCAAAATGGATTAATTGATCATGAATCGCTAAGCGATCGAGATTAAACACACCTAAGCGAAATCTTGAGTTGTCGTAATTGGCATCCCAGATTTTCATCCGCACTATTTTGTGAGGGGACCGTTCATATTGAAAGGAAAAACCATGCGTTAATAAGTGCCCCACCTCACAGTAAATCAGTGCTCCAGTTGAATTATAGGCGCATAACTCTTCTATTATTTTATTGAAATATGCTTGGCGGTCTGTACTATATTTTTCCACCCTTACCCTTATTTTATCCTTATTTCAATTATCACTTGCCTGATCTGTCTAAGCGCTTCAATGTTCAGCCCAACCTCTTTGGTTTTGAAAAGTAGTGTTTTGCCATCAGTTTGAATGGTAAAGTGCCTTAGCCTTTTGGTTAATAGTTGAAGCAGGTGGTTTGCCTCATTACTGATATGACCGTGTATTCTCAGCCTTGCTTTTCTAAATAAGGGCTCTTTGGCAACGATGTAGATATCGTTAAAAGTGCCGGAGGCGCTTACCCGAAAACTGCTTCCGTATTCGAGATGAGGTTTGCCCAGTTGTAGGCGATAGGTCAGCCCTGCCTCATCAATAAACGAAAAGCGATGAACTAAGAAACCAATACCAGCTACTCTCATGGTTTCAACTTCCTGCCCCAGCTCCGCGGCAAATTGTAAGATGGTATTTTCGGCTGTCTTCCAGTTCAAGCGTTATCAATCAATTTTCCCCAAAAACTTCTTTGCCCTGTTAGCTACTGATTTGCGGCTATCATTGGTGAGGCGGTTAAGGTGGGGCTTAAGCCATACTTTCAGTTCAGCATCTTTGGCAGACCATTTAGTTAACACCTCCATAGTAAGGTTCAGCACAATCCAGTCATTGTGGTGGGCCAGGTTGTTTTGCATTATTTGCTGAGCCTGCTTCAGTTGCTTTGGGCTCATGTCCTTTTTCAGCATGTCAAAAAGCTGGGCCAGCGTCCATTGGGTGGAGGCCTGGTTTATAGCGGCAATTTCCGTTAAAAACCTGTCTAGGTAAGGGAGGAGTAATTCCTTTTGTGCTTTGCATACTCGCTTTATGGCGCTGGAGGTGCGCAGCCGCACCACTTCATCTTCGCTGAAATAGCAGTTAAAGAGTTCGTCAAAGTATTGGGGTTCCGCCAATACTTCTTCCACCACCTCCACCGTGTTTCCTAATGAGTTGGGATGGCCTCCTGTTAAGCGTTTTTCAAAGTTTTGCATGGGTGAAGAGCAAAGTTTCTATTCGGGTACAAGGTCATACATCTCGCCTAATTTAAAGAGGTCATAGGTTCTGGATTTCCATAAAATCTTATCTGAGCTATAAATGACTTTAAATTGTGAATCAGTTGGCGCACTAGCCGATGATAAGCGGAAGCTCAAATAGAAGTTTCCTAGTACTTCGGTCATTTCGGTTTCCACCTCTTCTTCTTTCTCAAGTTCATTTCCATGATCTTCTATAGTAAGGATATACACGCTGCCTTCATTTGATATTACAAAAGTTGCTTCAGGAAAGGTTTAGCTAATGTGCGGACGAAGATTTTGAACCATCTTTTCCTTTGGTGAGTTACACCCTACCAGTAGTAGTAGCGATAAAGTTGTGAGTATTTGTCTCATGAGGGTAAGGTGAGAGAATGGTTCTTACGATTTAGTGATTCCTATTTTACTCTGCCTTCAGTTGGATAGTGAGGCCAAGTGCACTGGCCAAAAGCGCAAAATTTGAAAGCCTAATATCCTCCCCTTTTTCAATTCGGGATATGTAGGGTCGTTTCTTACCTACTTTTTCCGCAAGGCTCTCCTGGCTCATGTGTAGTTCTTTTCTACGGCTCTTTATAATCTCTCCGAAGTAATAAGAGAAGGCCTTACTCCTAAACTGTTCGCGTTGTTCAGTTCCCTTTTCTCCAAACCTTTCGTCCAGGATTTTATTTGCATTAAGTGCCTTTGCCATTTTAGTTCTCTTTTAAATATTCCTTTAAATACCTTTTTTCTATTAGCACAGCTGGCTTATAATCTTTGGTCGATTTTTTCTGAAACCCATATAAACAAACTGCTTTAGTACACTGATTAAAGTTAAGATGGTCAATAGCAAACAGAATCACCCGATACTCATTTCCGGCTTTAATTCGCAACTCATAAAATTCTGTGGATTGAAGCTTTTTAATGAAATTAGAGCTAACCACGTTAATTTCTGTAATCACCTCAATTAGTTGCCAAAACTTCATCGAAACCCGCTCGGGCTGGCTATCGATAAACTCAAGGCATTCTTCTGTGATATCAATCTGTCTCAAAACGCAAATGTAACGAAAAAGTTACCAATAAATTCAAAGGGTGCGCTGATGTTGAAGGTTGAAAAGGCATCTTGTTTAAGATCCAACTGCAAAATATTTCTATCACACATGCTGATCCACCAGCACCGCATTACCATCAGGATCCATCACAACAAAGCTGGCGGGGCCTTCGGTGGTTTCATCGGCTTCCGTTTCCAGTTGTATGCCTTTGCTCTTCAGGTGTTTTTGGATTTTCCGTACATCATCAAAGCTATCCGGCTTTTGTGCGTTTTCATCCCAGCCGGGGTTAAAGGTCAGTATGTTGTTTTCAAACATCCCCTGGAAAAGGCCAATAAGAGCATTACCATTTTTCATGATGAGGTATTTGTGCTCCATACTGCCGGCAAAATGGCTGAAGCCCAGGGCTTCATAAAACTCTTTTGAGGTGTTGAGGTCTTTTACAGCAAGACTAATGGAAAAGGCGCCTAATTTCATTTTGATTGGTTTTTGGGGTTAAGACTTTTGGTAAATCTAAAATTTATTTCGGCCAAAATCAGTTAATACTACCAATCCTTTGGTGGCTTCAGCACGTAAATACAAGTAACCATTCATCGCTCCACATCAGTATAGGTCAGTGTTTTACTTTGAACACTAACTCTCGGGAGGCTCCATTACGGGGCCTCCTTTTCTTTTGCTTCGGTATATAAAAACAAGATTACCCTAGCTTAGTGCGTTTAACTCATTTGCCGAATTTTGGCCGCGCCTTCTATGCTGAACCTATATCTGTTTATATTGCTGCCCCCTGTTATAGCGGGTGTTTTGCACATGTTTGTGGTTAAAGCCAATTTGTGGGCGGGACTTAGCGTGCCTATCCACATCAAAAGTTTTGGGGCCAATAAAACCTGGCGTGGCATAGTGGTGGTTTCATTGGCCAATGCCCTGGCTACTTTAGCCGTAAACCCTTTTACACTGCACTATGATTTTGCCACAGCCTTTTGGTTGGGGCTGGTACTGGGCGTAACCTATATGCTGGCCGAGTTGCCCAACTCATGGTTTAAAAGGCGCAGAGGAATAAAGCCAGGTAGAAGAGCGGAAAAATATCCGGGCCTTTATAAACTGTTGGATAAAGTGGATTCGGCTGCCGGTTTGGCCGTGGCTTCTTTCTTTTTGTTTCAACTTACCGTTTGGCAGGCGTTGTTGCTTTTTGCAGTCGCCAGTGCTGTACACGCCCTGTTTTCTGCCCTGCTGGTAGCTGTATCCGTTAAAAAAAGTTTTTAAGCATGGGCCACCCCGTTACCCGAAACGTCCCAAACATCCTCTCTGCCTACCGCATTGTGGCCTTTCCGTTTATCCTGTTTTTTATCTGGAGCGGACGGGAGCAGCTGTTCACCATCTTTTTGTGCATTAACCTGATTACCGATATACTGGATGGCCTCATTGCACGCACCTTTAAACTGGAAACCGAGTTTGGGGCAAAGCTGGATTCCATGGCAGATGTTGGCACATACCTCGCGGCATTTATCGGGGTGCTTGCTTTCAAATTTTCTGTAATCCAACCTTATATTTTACCCTTTTACCTGTTTGTGGCTTTACTGCTGGCAACTTATGCCACTGCACTTTTTAAGTTTAAAAGGCTTATGAGTTTTCACCTCTACAGTTCCAAAATTGGTGGCTACTTTCAGGGGATATGGTTCTTTACTGTTTTTGCATTTGGGTTTTGGCTACCGTACTACTACTTCATGCTTATTTGGGGTATGATGTCTTTTGTTGAGCACATCATTATTCAAATGATCATAAAAGAGCCGAAATCCAACGTAAAGGGTCTATACTGGGTCTTGAAGGAAAGGAAAAAGTAAGCCCGGGCTTTACCACTTCCAGTTCAGTTGGTCTTCTACTTCAATGCCGGCTTGATTAAAAACAGCTTTCAGGGCTTCCACCTCCTCCTCATCCAGCTTAGGTATAATAACCGAAACCCCCGTTGTAAACCGCATAAAAAAGTGCTTAGGTGTTTCCTGCACCACTTCAACTTCTGAAACCTGTAATTTACTTTCCCCGGTTTTATCGCGGGCCGTGATGGTGTCACCCTCAAACTCCAGGCGTACGGTAAGTCCGATGCGCTGTTTGTAGCTTTCGCGAATGTGGCTTAGGTAGTGCTTTTTGTAGCGCCACTTTATATAGCGGGGGTAGTACACTCCAGCAATTACAGCAAGTATGAGGTACAGCAGCCCAAAGGTTTTATCAGCACTCACCGAAATCATAATTAGCCCCAGCAGTGCGAGCCCGGCTGTAATAACGATGCGGCCATTAACCATCTTCTTGGTAATTCGCGGAGATTGTGAAGCCGCATAAAGCTGAAAGGCCAGGTAATCCTCTTCCTGAATGGTGTATTCGAGTTTCATGGGGTAAAAGTAGTGAGAGGGAATTGGTGCTAAAAGAGGTGTCAAAGCACAGGGTCACTCACCAAAAACCTATACTCAGGCCTTACCATGGGCTCAATAGCCGAGTAGGGAAACATCAGCACAATTTCGCCTTCTGAGTAAGAGGCAATCTCATAAGGATTAAAAAGAATTTCAATCCCCTTAGGCGTGTACTTGTAGTTGTCATTTAGTGTAAACCGGTTATCACTAAATTGAAACCCGGCCTCTTCCAACGTTTCGGTAGAGTCTACCCCACGGCTGTCACGCAACTCGGCTTCGGCCATTCTCAGCAGCTCATTGTATCTCTTCGGTTGGATAAGGTCTCTAAGTGTAATCAATTTTCCGTTTTCCTTATCAAAGGTGAAATAGGTCTTATAGGTTATGGGATGCGCACCACCAGTATAGCTGTAATTAATAAGTTTCACCGCAAACAGTCCGTTTTGATTAAGATACACCTCAAATTCACTTTTGTACTGCCACGGAATATTGAAATCCGGCATTTCCTGAGAAATCCTTGTGTACTCCACCTCAAGATTCTCCGCAATTTTTTCAGGTGATTTACTCTGTCCCCCGGCATTATCGCTTTCGCTGATGGCCTTAAGGAGAGTTTTTTCAATGTCAGCCAGGGCCTCATCTGAGGTGCCTCCATCCATTTTCAACTTTTCAATGTAAATATCCAGGCAGGTTTTACCCTCTTCCCCTTTACAGGGAATGTTTTTTTCGATGGTTGAAAAGCTGTAGGTAAGAGTATCGGCCACTTCTCCTGTTTGCACTTCTTCAGGCGGGTTGGGCTGGCAGCTCCAGCCCGTGAGTATAAGGAAAACCGAACAAATTTTTAGAAATACTTTCATGTCAGAAGTTATTGAAAATGTAGTGGCTATGCTCATGCGGCATTCAGAAAAATTGGGATTTGCTTAAAGTTACCATTTAGGGAGATCGGGAAGCTTCTGAAGAAATGAGGAGATCACCCGACCGAACTTAATGGTAATAAAAAGCAGAGCTCAATTTTTATGAGAGCCTTGACTTTTTTACTCACAATACTATGCTTTTTTATTGTGTTCGTGAAGACGCTTTGCTTAGTTGGTTCTTTTTGCGTCACCTGAAGCCAAAGGCTGAAAGTATGAGCAATTGCGAATAACCAAAAAAATGAACAAGAAAAACCAAAAACCAACATGGATATTGGTATCTGAAATAAAAGTGAAAATGCAAGGCTCTTCAAATAACGTTATTTTTGGCCGTAACCAAAGAAACGCTTCAAATGAAAATATACCCCTTAAATACAGGAAATTTTAAACTGGATGGAGGAGCCATGTTTGGCGTGGTACCCAAAACTCTTTGGAGCCGTACCAATCCGCCTGATGAAAACAATATGTGCAGCTGGAGCATGCGCTGCATGCTTATTGAAGATGGCGACAGACTTACCCTTATTGACACGGGTATTGGCGATAAACAGAGCGAAAAGTTCTTTGGCTTTTACTATTTACATGGCGATGACTCGCTGGATGGAAACCTTAAAAAACTCGGTTTTCACCGGGATGATATTACCGATGTATTTCTAACCCACCTGCACTTTGACCATTGCGGGGGCGCCATACAATGGAACCGCGACAGAACGGGTTACGAGCCGGCCTTCAGAAATGCCCGATTCTGGAGTAATGAGCGCCATTGGCGCTGGGCCACCGAACCCAATGCGCGCGAAAAAGCCTCATTCCTTAAAGAGAATATTTTACCGATACAGGAAAGCGGACAATTGAATTTTATGAATGTACCCGAAGATCGTGACGGGGTTTTTAAAACCGATCTGGGTTTTGATGTGCTTACCGTAAGCGGCCACACCGATGCCCAAATGTGCCCCATTATAAACTACAAGGGTGAAACACTGGTGTTTATGGCAGATTTGCTCCCTTCTACCGGCCATATACCCTTGCCGTACGTTATGGGTTATGATACCCGCCCACTTATCACACTTAGTGAAAAAGAGAAGTTTTTAAATGAGGCGGCCGATAAGGGCTACAAACTTTTTTTGGAGCATGACTCCCAAAACGAAATGTGTACTCTACAGCAAACCGAAAAGGGACCACGGCTTAAGGAGACACATTCATTCAGCGATATTTTCTAAATCTCAATGGGCTTTTTAAAACGCTCTTTTAAGGAGAACGCCTTCAGGATAAAAACCTATTCCGGAAGGTGGTTTGGTGCCAGGCCTGTAAAGGCTGATGCTCCTATTGTAGCCTGCTGTGTTTTTAAAAATGAAGCGCCCTACCTGGAAGAGTGGCTGCAATTTCACCTTAAAGCCGGTATATCGCGCTTTTACCTCATCAATAACCATAGTGAAGATAACTACCGTGAGGTGCTGGCACCCTATATTGAGCAAGATATTGTGCATGTGGTAAATACATACACCAAACACATTAGTGTTTTTATTCAATCGCTTGAGCTTACCCGTGGCCTTGATGTTATCCGTAAAAAGGAGGGTGGAGATTGCTGGATGGCTGTGCTGGATATGGATGAGTTTCTGTATAGCGTTACCGACCAAAGCATTATTGAAATACTGAATGAATACCAGGGCCGAAAAATTGCCTCAGTACTTGTGAACTGGATGATGTTTGGCACCGGTGGAGTAAAAAAGCTGGATGATA
This sequence comes from Schleiferiaceae bacterium, assembly GCA_963758205.1. GTDB lineage: Bacteria > Bacteroidota > Bacteroidia > Flavobacteriales > Schleiferiaceae > Owenweeksia. The sequence continues at coordinate 1,572,177 of CAVWUM010000002.1, read as the reverse complement.
ACAAGCGCATGGTGGAGCAACTTACCAGGCGCGCCCCGGCAGATAGCAAAGACCACTTGTTGTTTAAACCCCTTGCTTATGTGGCCAATGTGTATCGGTTTACAGAAGGGCCGCACCTGCCTCATAAAAAGGGTGGCACTGAGGATATTTATTGTGACGGTACACCCTATGACCCGGTAAACTGGACGATAAGGCATAGGCCTCTGCGCATTAACCACTACTGGTACCGCAGCGAGGAGTATTACTTTGAAAAGAAAATTGCCAAGAAAAATGCCTTTGGTGTGGAGCGCAATAAAAAGAAGATTGAAGACTATCACATGGACCTATGCAACCAGGTAGAGGACAAAACCATACTTGAAATAGATTGAAAGGGATTTTTAAAAAGCTGAGGTATAAGCGCCTTGCCCACGGGGCGAAGCGGCATCAAGCCGTAGAGGTAGCTGCTGATAACCTGCCCATGGCCATCTGCTGTGTATTTAAAAATGAAGCCCCGTATCTTAAGGAGTGGGTTGAGTTCCATGTAGATCAGGGCTTTCAGAAATTCTTCCTTATCAATAACCGAAGTGATGACGGTTTTGATGAAGTATTACAACCCTTTATAAAAAGCGGTATTGTTTACCTTTTTGATTCGGAAAATGAGGGAATGGACACTTTCATTCAGGCAGAAGAATTTAATGCTGTGCTGAATACTATGCGCGACAAATTAGGCCAAAATGCCTGGGTAGCCTTTATTGATGTGGATGAATACCTGTTTTCTATCGATAAACGAATAGCTGATGTTTTAAATCAATTTACAGGGAAAAAGGTGGCGGGAGCGCTGGCCAACTGGCTGATGTTTGGAACGAATGGTAAGCCAACACTGGAACAGGATAAACCATTAACCGAACAACTCACAAGGCGTGCGCCAGATGAGCATGACGAGCATCGGCTGTTTAAACCCATTGCCTACCTCCCCAATGTATTTCGGTTTTTTGAGGGGCCACACCGCCCCATTTCCATGGGAGACAGCCGCTACTATTATTCGGATGGATCCGAATTTCAACCGGGCATAGCAAAGTTTATCCATGCTCCGTTACGGATTAACCATTATTGGTATCGCTCAGAGCAATACTATCGTGAGCATAAACTCGGTAAGCGTAAATCATTTGGCGATATCCGCGATAGGCAACTGGAAGAATGGCACATGGCAAGATGCAATGAGGTGGAGGATAAAACCATACTAATACTGCAATCAAAATGATTGAAAAATTAAAGCAATACCTGCTGTTAAAGCTGGGTATCACCCGGATTAATAAGCGGCTGGATTACCTTTCATCTTACATCAACCTTACTTACCCCGAAGCAGTGCCTGTAGACCCGCTTATTATGGCTGGCGTGTTGGAAAGGCTTAAAGAGAGAGACGGTGTGGACAGCTTCAACCCCACTATCCATAAAAATGACATCATGTTTGCGTTCAGCATGCTCGAACATAGTTACCACCAGCCTCAGGCGGTTTACAGCTACTTTTCTATCGGTGCGCAAACAGTTTTAAGGCTTTCTGCTATTTTAGATAAGCACGGCATACATCCCGGGCGCATCCTTGATTTCGGCAGCGGCTACGGTCGTGTCTCCCGGTTTTTTCCTATAGCCTTTCCAAATGCTGAGGTTGTGGTTTCAGAAGTAAAGAAACCCGCTATGGACTTTCAGGAGAAAACCTTTGGCTACCGCAGCATCCACCATTCTCAGGATGCGAATACCTTTCCTGAAGAGAAATTCGACTTCATTTTGGCGCTTTCCGTATTTACCCATTTGCCCCAGCATAGCTTTGAAACCTGGATGACCAAAATGGTGGCGAACCTCAACCCTGGAGGGGCGCTGGTTTTTACCTTTTTTAGTGATGATCAGTTTAGGGGAGGCACCACTGGTAAAGACTTCGCCTATGTAAAGCAGTCAGAAGACACACTATTTTCCTTTATGAGTGATAGCATAAACAATACTTCGGATTATGGCGAAACCTACATCAGCCACGGTTACCTTAAAAATTTGCTTGACAGTTTAGGCACTTCCTACACCTTTTTAACTAAAGAGGAGTTTGGTGACCATAAGGGGGTGTTGGTGAGGAAGGGGGTGGAATGAAGTGTTTGCTAGCTATCCCTTAAATTCACGGCCCCAGAAAACTAACATGCCGAAGGCATGGAATAAAAATTGACAAGTAAGTTCCACAAAACCATCAAATGAAAAAATACCTCTTTGCCCTTCTGCCCCTTTTCACCTTCGCCCAATCCATGCCCCACTACTGGCAACAACACGTCCATTATCAAATGGATATTGACTTTGACTCCGATAAACACCAGTTTACGGGAGTGCAGAAGCTGACCTACACCAACAATTCTCCAGATACTTTAAAGCAGGTTTTTTACCATCTGTATTTCAACGCTTTTCAACCAGGCAGTATGATGGATGAAAGGAGCCGTGCAATCGCAGATCCTGACAAGAGAATCGGTGACCGGTTAAGCAGCTTTAATGCTCAGCAAATAGGGTATCATAAAATAAACAGCCTTTTACAGAATGGTAAGGCAGTGAGCTATGAGGTAAACCAAACGTTGCTACAGGTGCTTTTGGTGGACCCCATACTGCCGGGTGCCACGGCCGAATTTGAAATGAAATTCAATAGCCAGGTACCCGAGCAGGTGCGCAGGAGTGGACGTGATAATGCCGAGGGTATTGATTACACCATGACGCAATGGTACCCTAAAATGGCGGAGTATGATGAGCACGGCTGGCATGCTGATCCTTATGTGGCGCGTGAGTTTTATGGGGTTTTCGGAACATTTGATGTGAATATCAACATTGACTACCAATATAAAATTGGGGGTACAGGTGTGCATCTTACCGAAGAGGCCAACTGGCAGGTGGTGAAAGAAGAGGAAGGCCTGAAAACCTACAAACTCCAAAAGAGTAAAAAGGGAAAGCGTACCTGGAGCTTCCATGCGGAGAATGTGCATGACTTTGCCTGGGCGGCTGATAAGGAATACATCCGCACCAGCTACCCCGGGCCGGATGGACTGGAGTTGAACTTCTTTTATCTGAAGGAACAGGACAGCACCTGGAGCCGACTGCCTAAGTACACAGCGCAGTTTTTTAAATTGATGAATAAGCAATTCGGTAAATACGCCTATCCGCAGTTTTCGGTAATACAAGGTGGAGATGGCGGTATGGAATACCCTATGTGTACTATGCTTAAGGGTACCGGAAAGATAAATGGCCTGGTAGGCGTGATGGTGCATGAGAGTGCCCATAACTGGTACTACGGCATGATGGCCAGTAATGAAACTCAATACCCATGGATGGACGAAGGATTTACATCATTTGCGGAGGAGGAGGTTTTAAACCAGATGAGACTCGATCCTCAACCTAATGCTCATACTGGTGCTTACCGCGGACATGCTTTCCTGTTTTTGCAAGGAACACCGGAGCCGCTCAGTACCCCCTCTGATTATTTTTCCACCAACAGAACCTATGGTATTTCCAGCTACTCAAGAGGTGAATTGTTTTTAAGCCAGCTGAGATATATTATTGGTAAGGATGATTTTGACAGAGGAATGCTGGCCTACTACAACAGGTGGAAGTTTAAGCATCCTGATCCCTGGGATTTTATCAAGGTGATGGAGGATGTAAGTGGTATTCAGCTGGATTGGTACCTCAATTTTTGGATGAACACCACCAAGGGAATTGACTATGCAATTACAGGTGTACGCGCCCACAGCCGTGGCGGAACCCTTGTTGAACTTGAGCGTATTGGTGAAATGCCCATGCCTTTGCGGATTAGTATTAATACAGATGACGGCAATGAGTATAAGTACTATGTACCCCTCGCAAGTATGCTGGGTGCGCCTGATGAGCCAGGAACCCAACTTTTGAAGCCATGGCCCTGGACCCACCCTAAACATGAACTTGTGCTGGAAATACCTTTTAAAAGTGTTACTTCCGTAACAATTGACCCGGTGGGTGAAATGGCTGATCTTCAGAAAAGTAATAATGTGTACCCACAAATTTTGGAAGACGAGGAAGAGGTTGAGAAATAATTGATTAGACTTTTAAACTAGTGGTGGCTTGAAGACTTATATGAGGTTTCGCACCACTATGTATATCCCGAAAAGGACAAGTATTACCCCGATAACCTTTTCTACAACCTGGATGGTGCGTCCCTTAAGGCGCTCCTTAAATTTATTGGCGAAGTAAATTTTAAAGCCATCTACCAACAGGTAAAAAAAGATAACGCTGGCGTAAAACAGCCACATCTTTTTGGGTTCATGATTTAGCATGGGGCTTATGGAAAACGTAACAGCCACCCAATACAGGAATACGCCCACATTCACAAAATTCAACAGAAATCCCTTAAAGAAGAAAAGCCGCTTACGGGTTAGCTCAGTTTTTCGTTGAAACTGCCCGGTAATGCCGGATTTGAAAAGGTAATAGCCTCCAAAACCCATTACCCCAATACCACTGATAATGGCTACCCAAATGTTATTTTCAAGAAAATGTATAAGGGACTGGCTACCATAAAAAGCGATCAGTATAAAAATGGCATCGGCTGTTACAGCGCCTAAATCCAGCATTAGCGCCTTGGTGCGGCCCCTGGAAATGCTGGTTTCAATTATCACAAAAAAAATGGGCCCCGCAGCAAAGCTAAGGGTAACCCCCAAGGGTAATGCATAGAGCAGGGCTTGCAGCATAGGCCACTATGATGTTTGGCCTTGTCCACCCGGAGGTGTAAGGTTCTGCACCTGCTCCTTTAGGCCTTCTACCTGCTGTTGCAACTCTTTAACTTTAGTGTTTGAACTCTCAATCGTAGCATCCTTTTCGGCTACGTCCTCCTCCAAAACCTTAATACGAGTGGCCCGCTCATTAAGCGCTGTATTTTTTTTGGCGATATCGGCTTTAAGCGCTGCCACCTGTTTATTGAGTTGTCGTATCTCCTTATTTAGATTATTGGTAGCCATTATGGAATAAATCACATAAATGAGGAAACCCAGCGATATGATAAGGTTGGTAACATAAATCGAGTCAGGAGTTTGCTGGCGGATAAAGATGAAAAACACAGCGGCCCCGATTACTATAAGTCCAAGTACCAAAACCAGTGTTTCCAGATTCTTTCTACTCATAATGTGGTGCGTTTAGTTGGCTAGTCGTTAAAATTACGGCTTTTCAGGCAGGAACAAAATCCAGTTGCTTCTTATCAAGATCAGCACTTTTTACCGTTATCATAATCTGGTCCCCAAGTTGAAAAATTTTTCCATTGCGCTGACCTTCTATGGCGTAGTTTTTTTCGTCAAACTCATAATAGTCATCCTTAAAGTCGCGTATGCGAATCATACCCTCGCATTTGCTTTCTACAAGCTCTACAAATACGCCCCATTCGGTTACCCCGGATATTACGCCCATAAAGTCTTCGCCCACATGCTTTTGCATAAACTTCACCTGCATGTACTTAATGGAATCGCGCTCCGCTTCCGTTGCCAGTTTTTCCCTTTCGGATGAATGCTCGCACAGCTCCTCATATTCATTTTTATTGGCCGGGGCACCACCATCAAGGTAATGCTGCAACAGGCGGTGCACCATCATATCAGGATACCTCCTGATAGGTGAGGTAAAATGTGTGTAATAGTCAAAAGCCAGCCCATAATGCCCGATATTATCCGTACTATAAATAGCCTTGGCCATACTCCTGATGGTAAGAGTTTCAATCATATTGGCTTCGCCTTTACCCTTAACCTCTTGCAGCATACGGTTTAAGCTCTGCGATATGGCATTTTTGCTTTTTGTATTTACATTATAACCAAACTGCTTTACAAAATTGCCCAGGTCCATCAGGCGATCGGGTTTAGGTTCATCATGTATTCGATAAACGAAGGTTTTGTCGCTGGGCTTTTTCTTCTTTTTATCCTTACCCACAAACTCGGCCACCTCACGGTTGGCTAATAGCATAAACTCTTCAATAAGATGGTTGGCCTCTTTACTTTCTTTAAAATAAACTCCTGTAGGCTCATTGTTGTCATTCAGTTCAAACTTCACTTCCACCTTATCAAAGGCCAGTGCACCCTCATTCATTCGTTGCTTTCGCATGATGGTGGCGAGGCGGTTCATGGTGGTTATTTCTTCGGCCAGGGTGCCCTTTCCGGTTTCTATCACTTCCTGTGCATCTGCATAAGCAAAGCGGTGATCAGAGTAAATCACCGTGCGCCCAAACCAGCGGTTTACTACATTGGCGTGGTCGTCCATTTCAAACACGGCCGAAAACGTGAGCTTTTCTTCGTGTGGCCTGAGGGAACACACCATATTACTCAGCTTTTCGGGTAGCATAGGCACCACTCTGTCCACAAGATAAACAGAGGTGGCGCGCTTTACGGCTTCTTCTTCCAGCTCGCTGCCGGGGGTTACGTAGTGGGTTACATCGGCAATGTGTACTCCAATTTCCCAATTGCCGTTTTCCAGTTTTTTTAAGGATAAGGCATCATCAAAATCCTTGGCATCATGCGGGTCAATGGTAAATGTTAGGGTATCGCGGAAATCGCGCCTTTTGGCAATTTCTTCTTTGCTAATGGTATCAGAAACCTTTGCAGCCTCGGCTTCTACCTGGGGTGGAAACTCACGTGGCAAGCCATATTCCGCCAATATGGAGTGTATCTCCACATTATGATCGCCCTGTTTACCAAGTACCTCTATTACTTCCCCGAAAGGGCTACTGGCTTGCTCGGGCCAGTCAGTAATGCGTGCAATAGCCTTTTCGCCATGTTTAGCCCCTTTTAGGGATTCCTTTGGGATGTAAAGGTCCACCAGCATTTTTTTATTATCGGGCACCAAAAAGCCAAAGTTTTTAGAGATTTCAATAGTCCCCACAAACTCCTCCTTGGCGCGCTCAATAATTTCTACTATTTCGCCTTCCGGCTTTTTGCCTTTGCGTTGGGCGTACATCAGCACTTTCACGATATCCCCGTTTAGGGCATGGCCCATACTCTTTGGGGTAATATATACGTCCTCCTCAATGTCTTCACTTATTACATAGGCAGAGCCTTTCATGGTCATATCCACGCGGCCCTCTATAAAATGGTCATTGTGCTTATAGCGGTATTTGCCGCGCTCTACTTCATCTACTTTATCCTCCTTGGTAAGGGCTTTAAGGGCCAGCATCACCATATTTTTTTCGTTGGCATCTTTTAACTCCAGGCGTGCCGCCACCTGTTTGTAATTAAAACTCTTTAAAGCATCCTGCTTTAAGCTACGCAACACCTGTCGTTGCATTTTATCCAGTCTCATACCGCTGGATTTTTTCTTTCTCTGTTTCTTCATAAGGTGCTAAGGTACGCGGAAAGGGAATGTTCAGGGTTTATGATAATATGAAATATCAACCGGAGTGGGGCGAAAACTATCTTTTAATGATGCTCAAAAGTGCAAATGAGGATAAGATGTGTACTCCCTACGCTCGGTGATATGGGAAAAGAGGCAAGAAGAGTATTTATAGGATTTGTCTTTACATCTTCTTAAAAATGAAGGAGTAAGTAGGCAACTGAGTTTTCGTAAATGTGTAATTCTCTCTGCGTAAGCTAAACCTTACGCGTTTTGTGACCTAAGCAGGTTATAGCGAGCGTATCCTTGGTATAACAAAACTCAAAAGAAGAATCCTATGAAAAGTAAATTGACATTAAAAAAGATGCAGATGCTGGCCGCAGCTTGCTTACTATCGCTTGGGCTAAGTGCGCAGGTATGGGCACCGTGGCAAAATACACCACAGGGGGCAACGGCAGCATCAAATAAAAGTGTGGCAGCATTGGCCGAAGGAACTGTATTAACAGTGGCCTATAATACCGCATCAACTATTGAAATAAAACAATATGATGGCACTACATGGACTTCCTTACCCACCATTACAACTATCAGAGACTCCGTAGCAGAACTCTTAAGATTTCAGGGAGAGTTGTACTTATTGACATATGATGCCCTTCAGAAACTTGATGGTCAGAGTTGGCAACTGATTCAACATTCGGGCTCCGGTGCTTTTTATGATATGGAGATATATAACAATCAGCTCGTATTTGGAGGTCGCTATTCTGTTCTGATTCCACCCACAACAAATATGTTCTTTTATGATGGTGTCAATGTCAATCAGGTTATTCCATCCATATTTCTGGACTCCATTTCAGATTTTCATGTTCATGATAATAAACTATATGTTGCTGCCGGAGATTACATCACTACCAATGGGGTGCCTGGTTTGGTCAAATATGATGGAACAAACTGGACCGATGCAGCACAATACGTTCCTTCAGGAAAAAGCTTTCAATCCGGCCTTTCCGTGTTCGAGATGAAAAGTAAATTATACACAGCCGATCATTGGGGTGTACATGAAGTCAGAAATGATTCAATTATACCAATTTCACCTTTTGTTACTCCGGCTTTTGCTTATGATTATGGCAATCAATCTGAGGTAAAGGTTTTTAATGATTCAGCCTATTTCGGAGTGAGGTTTGCCAACAAAAATATGGCCCATGGTGCACAGGTATTTGATGGCAGCACAGTTTCGCTGCTGCCTGACTCCCCACCCTTTGTAACATGTTTCGCAGGTTATCAAAGTAATATTCTGACTTTCGGACCGGGAGTATCATCAACCCTAAATTCAACATCAAGTATGATAAGGGCAAAAAGCACTACGCTATCAACTCTTGAGTTAGGTCAAAATGCCCAACTGATCGACATCTTCCCGAACCCCACCAGGGACGAACTACACATAATGAATAATGAATTAGAAGCGCTGGAATTCCAGCTGATAAACTCTGCGGGAGTGGTACTGGATAAGGTAGTGGCTAAACCTGAGGGCAGAACCTCAGTGGAGGTAAGTAAGCTAAGCCCGGGGCTCTACTTATTGAAAATTGAGCATGCTACCTATAAAGTAATTATTGAGTAAACCCCCCCGGTAATTGTATAAAGAACTTCATCCCATAAGGTGGGGTGGAGTTTTTTTACGGGCAACCTATTCTTACCTATGCGTCTATTGTTGTAGTCTCGTAATTTACAGTCATAAGGTGTGGCGCGATGTACCTGATCGGCCGGGAATTTTGGTGGCTGTAGTAGTAAACATTGCAGGCTAAGCATAAGTAGATGGGTTGTATAAATGATATACAAACCTCAGTTTGAGTAAAACCCCACCATAGCGTGGGGTTTTTTTATGCTTGTAAATCAGCTGGTTAAAAATATTTTACGAAAAATTTAACACCTCAGGCAACGTATCTTTGTTTTTGCCCTGTCAATAGAAGTAACAAGGCATTAACCAAAACATGGGAACGCTGATAAAGCTACCAAGCACAGACCAACGATTAGTAAAGAATTGCCGCAAGGGTGATGGCAAAGCCCAGCGCGAACTTTACGAAAGATACGCACCGCAAATGCTGAGCGTATGCAGAAGGTACGTGCGTTCTTTGGAAGATGCCGAGGAAGTTCTTTCAAATGCTTTTATAAAGGTATTTACTAAAATAGACCAGTACAGTGGTGAAGGCGCTTTAGGCGGGTGGATACGAAGGATAATGGTGAATGAAGCGCTTAATTATATCCGCTATCAAAAAAACCTTTTTGTGGAGATTGAACATGAAAACCACAGCCAGCTTAGCCACACCGGCTATGCTGATAAGCAGGATGCTGACCACTTACTGGCCATGGTGGCCGAGCTACCTTTGGGATATAGAACGGTATTTAACCTTTATGGTATTGAGGGTTACACTCATAAAGAGATAGGCGAGATGCTGGGGATTTCGGAGAACACTTCAAAATCTCAATTGAGTAAAGCCCGTAAGCATTTGCAGGAACGATTAGGACAAAATGAACTTTTATATAAGGAGCAATGAAGGAGAATAATCCCTTAGACGAGTATTTCAAAAAAGGCCTGGAGGGCCATGAAATAAAGCCATCGGCTTCAGTTTGGGATAAAATTGAAGCAGGCACGCAAGGCAGGGGCAAGCACAAAGGAGGTGCTTTGTTACTACTCCGCGCAGCCATGGTTACCATTCTGCTGGGGCTTAGTACCTGGGTTTTTTACCAGAATAATGACTTTAAGTTAGGAGAGAAAGATTCGCTGGAGGAAATTTCATTCACCCCCACCACAGTAACGGATAACCCTACCGCTACCAATACAGATGACCAGAACAAGGGTGGTGAAAGCAAAAAGGAAACGGATAAGGAAGAAAAGACGACCACTCCTGAAAAACCTAAAAAAGAAAAAAAGGTTATCCCCATAATGACGCAGCCGGTTAAGTCAAAATCCATTTATGTAAATGGTGGAAATACGCCTGAAATTGCAGATGAGAGCCTTTTGGCCACCAACGATGCCTGGATACCTGATAATGAAGTTACACTTGATGCAGAGCGGGTATCAGCAACTAAAACTACCCCTGTAAAAGTGAAGCTAAAACTTAAGCCGGCTACTACACCTGCATTTTATGCGGATAAAAATAAGGAGGATGCTGCAGCTGGTGAGGATAAGCCCGGTTTTAAAGAAAAGGTATATGCGTATGCCAATAACCAGTTTGAAAACCTTTTGGCCGGCAAACCACTGGAACTGCCAAAGCCCGAAAAGAAACCACAACTTGAAATTGATCTTGGAAAGTTATTTAACAATTAAACCACAACCATGAAAAAGATAGTAGCAACAATTATAGTGGGTGCCCTTGGTTTTGGAGCCTGTGCTCAGGAGGAGACCAAATCAGAGAATGTGCAGACGGAGCTTGAAAAGAGCCTGGATGAAATGGAAAAATCCACAGAAAGGTTTTTAGATGAGCTTGGCAAAAAGGTGGAACAATACACTGAGCAGGGAGAGGAGCTATCCGAAAAGCAAAAGGCCGAAATGGAAGTAGCTTTTGAAAAAGAGGCTGAGGAGTTTGAAAAACATATGGAGGCCTTTGGCCGGCAGATGGAGAAATGGGCAGAGGAAAATGAACCTCAGCTGGAAGCCATGGGCCGCGAAATGGAAGAGTGGGCCGAAGCCTTTGCTAAAAGAATGGAGGCCTGGGCCAAAGAAATGGAGAAGCAGATGGAAGATAGCGAAGGAGCAGCTCCACCACCGCCACCCGCCCCACCTGCCACGCCAAAATAAAGTAATAGGATAAAAGGAAGAAAGAGGACAATTGAAACTAAAGTAGAATTACAAAATCGTGAAAATGAAAAAGTTTATAATGATGAGTTTGGGGTTAAGCCTGTTGGCTTCACCGGTATTTGCACAGCCTGATAATAAGAAGAAGGAAGATGTGGAAGTACAAATAGATGGAAATAAAGTAACCATTGAAGCGGATGATCTGGAAGGGCTTTCTGCGGTAGATCTTAACACCATAATAAGAGAGGTGACTAAGCAGGCCACCAAAATACAGGGCCAGCAACAGCAACTGCTGGCCAAGGTGGATGAGCAATTGGCTAATGGTGAAATTACCGAGGAGGAGGCTGATGACATGCGTGAAAAAATAAATGAGCGCACCGAGGAAAACATGGAAATGATTGGCGAATTGATGGAAGCCTGGGGTGAATCATACGAAGAGCGCATGGAAGCCTGGGGCGATGAATATGAGGCCAGCCTGGAAGCCTGGGAAGCCGAAATGGAAGCCCGTACCAAAAAAGATGGTGAGGCCGCCACTATGCCGCCTCTACCTCCCATGCCACCTATGCCACCCGCAGGCGAGAGCCGTAAAAAGGGTCAGAAGATTATAATAAATGAGGATGGTATAGTGATACAAAAAGGTGAGGATGGAGAAGAGCCTTTTGCCTGGAAGTTTAGTGAAGATGAAGACGATGATGAGGACTCTGATGAGGATGAAGAAATCATTATAGAAGAAGATTATAGTGAGAAGAAAACAAGCATTGACAGAACAGATGGTTACTTCAGTATTAACCTTGGGTTTAATCAACAATTAAGCGGAGGTACAGATTTTATTACCGCAGGCAATGAGGAACTTGACTTTTGGAGATCACGTGAATTTAACCTTGGGTTTGGTGGTAAAACACGCATAGGCAGCCCTTACAGTAAATTGTACATACTGTATGGTGCAGAGTTTAGCTGGCATGGCTTCCGCCTGAACAATAACAACCTGCTTATGCAAAATGGTGACTCAGCCTTTGTTGCCACGGATATGGATACTATCGGTAATCGCACTATTGACCGCTCCTCCTATCATATTACCTACTTTAATGTGCCGGTAATGCTGCAACTTGATTTCAGTAAACTGGGAAAAACGGATGAGTCCTTCACGCTGGGTGTAGGTGGCTATGCCGGTGTAAGGCTTGGAGCCAAAAGAAGGCTTGAGTTTAACAGCCCCGCGTTTGATGATGGCGAGGAGAGAATTAAAGACGACTTTTTTACTGAGCAGTTCCGCTACGGTGTAATGGCCCAGGTAGGTTGGGATAGCTTTAAAATTACAGCTAAGTATGACCTTAATAACTTCTTTAAGGAAAATGCCGGACCCGATTACCAGATGGCCTCTGTAACCTTAGGGTTTACCTTCTAGCCTCTTTTTTTACTTTTCTATATATCCACCCTCCCGGCCTTGTCGGGAGGGTTTTTTGTTTTAAATATCCTCTTCATGTCCTTTATAGCTACGAAATAGTGGAGTTACGGCCAAAAGTCCATTTTTTCAGCATCATTATTAAATGATGTTACATTTACCAAAAGCTTAGCGCAAATGAGTTTACTGAGCCAGATAAAAAGCAACATACTATCAAAGCCATACTTTTTAGTGATAGGTGCGGGCCGGGGCGGTACAAGCCTGCTTACGGCCATGCTTGATTATAACAGCAAACTGGAGGTGGCCCTTGAACGCTTTTCGTTTGATTACTTACTGGGCCAAAAAATGTCCGCGGAAAAAGCCAGGTTACTTGAAAAAAGGCTGGTGTACTTTCAAAAGGCCTGTCAGGAAGAGGCCAATAAATCTGCCCAATACTGGGGAAACAAAATCACCACGGAACAAATCACCGCTTTACAGGATTGCGAAAACGCCTCCTGGCCCGAATACCTCGATAGCTTTATTAGGGAGGTAATAGGCCAAAAGCGGGTGGTATTTATAGTGCGCGATGGCAGGAGTTGTGTAAAATCAAAAATGGAAAGAACCGGGCAGAGCTATGAAACGGCCCTTGCCCGCTGGAAAATGAGTATTGCTATTTTGGATCATCTGCAAAAGCGAAATGTGGATCTCCATCTTTGTCGTTACGAGGATTTGATCAGTAATCCAACAGTTGTACTGCAGGATACCTGCAGGTTTTTAAAAGTACAATTTGAAGAAGTAATGCTTAATGGGCCTGAAAACCCTATAATGCCTGAAATGTATGCCGGAGACTCTATCAGGCGAAAGCCGCAAAAGGCTGAAAACTGGCAGGCACAGTGGACAGCTGACATGAAAGAAGAACTTACCAAACTTGGATATCTGCATGAAGATTGAAGTAAAATCATTTGAAGAACTCAGCAATAATGAGCTTTATGAATTGCTGGCACTCCGCACTCGCATTTTTGTAGTTGAGCAGAAGTGTGCCTACCAGGAAGTTGATGATCACGATAAGGTTTGCCTGCATATTTTAGGTAAGGAAAACGGTAGCTTGTGGGCTTACGCCCGAATATGCCCTCCCGGCTCGGTTTATAATGAGCCATCTATTGGCAGGGTGGCTGTTGATATTTCGCATCGAAAAAAGAATTATGGCAAACAGATTTTTGCCTCGGCCCTGCAAACTACCCAAAAACTTTATCCCGATCAAAAACTGAAAATACAGGCTCAATTATACCTGGAGAAATTTTATAAAAGCTTTGGTTTTACTGGGGTTACAGAACCCTATCCCGATTTTGGTATTATTCACATTGATATGCTTTTAGAACCCGCATCATAATAATGAACAGACCAAAACATATGTCGTTGACGTTTGATACACTTTGTTTCGGAAGTACATTCGGTTAATGTTGCCCAGGCTACGGAACAAAAAGTAAATCAGCTTTATACTTTTTGATGAGCTGAATAACCAACCGCCCCGACCCAACCACTTAGTTGATGCTGGCGTGTAAAACATACAACTATGACTCAACAATCAACTCCTATAAAACCGGCCAGGCCGGAAAAAGACCACCACCCCAAGCTCATGGGCTGGGAATACCTCCAGAACGGAACCATTTCACCAGATAGATTTAAAGGAAACATTGAAAACCTGGCCGGGCTATGTGTATTGCCCATTGGCATGGCTGGGCCTTTATTAATAGATGGCGAACATGCCAAAGGTGAGTTTCATATACCCCTGGCTACTACTGAGGGTGCCCTGGTAGCATCTTACAACCGTGGCCTCAAGGCGGGTTATTTGGCAGGTGGCTTTTGGGCCAGGGTGGTGGATGAAGCCACACAGCGTTGCCCCCTCTTTAAATTTGCTACAGCCAGAGATGCCATAACCTTTGCGGGATGGGTATGTGATGAGATTGAAACCCTTAAAGCTATTTCTGCAAGAGGAAGTAACCACGCTTTGTTACGCTCAGTAAAACCATTACTGGAAGGTAATGAGGTAATCCTCGATTTCACCTTTACTACCGGTGATGCCAGCGGCCAGAATATGGTAACCATTTGCAGCCAAAAGGTGTGCGAATACCTGGATGCCACAGCTCCTGTAAAATCACAGGTGTGGTATATTGAAGGCAATGCCTCTGGTGATAAAAAGGTGGGCTCTCAATCCCTCATGCGTACACGGGGCAAAAAAGTGATTGCAGAAATTACGTTACCTAAGGATGTGGTGAAGAACGTGCTTAAAAGTGAGCCTAAACGAATGGTCAGCTATTGGCAATCCAGCAGTATGGCCCAGGTAAAAACCGGAACAATTGGTAACCAGGGGCACGTTGCCAATGGACTTACGGCCATGTTTTTAGCTACCGGCCAGGATGTGGCCTGTATTACCGAGGCCGTACAGGCTGTGAACCGTATGGAGCTAAATGAGAATGGCGACCTATACGCCTCACTAACCCTACCCAATCTTATTATAGGCACAGTAGGCGGTGGAACGGGCCTCCCCACCCAGCAGGAGTGCCTCGAAATGATGGACTGCTTTGGTAAAGGCAAAGCCAAAAAACTGGCCGAAATTATGACCGCCCTCGCCCTTGCGGGGGAACTTTCCATTGCAGCAGCCATTGTGGAAGGCCATTTCACCAGTGCACATGAACAGCTCGGGCGTAAATGAAAAAACGCCCGGAACATAACAATGCACCACTGCTCAAAAGGCTGTGGCTGTACCAGCTTGAGCGGTTCAATATTTTTCAGAACGGCCTCATCATTACTGCTTTTACCTTTTCAGCGGTTTCGTATTCACGGCTAAGCCGAGGCGCGGAAAGTTTTATTGCATGGCCGGATTTCCTCCCGGGGCTTTACATCGTTTATACCACCTTTTTTCTTTTACGGATTTTGGATGAACACAAGGATGCCGATAACGACAAGGCTTACCGCGATTACCTGCCGGTGCCGAGAGGGTTGGTATCCCTAAACGAACTCAAAGTTCTGGGCTGGACTCTGTTTGTGTCCCAACTCATTGTAATTGCCATTTTCCAAATACCGCTATGGTGGTTGTATATTATTTGTATCGCTTACCTGTGTTTAATGACTGTTGAGTTTTTCATTCCCGAGTGGCTGCGCGACCGGCCGGTTTGGTACATGGTTACCCACATGCCCATTATACCCTTGGTGGATTTATACTCCAGCGGCCTGGACTGGAAACTGGGCGGAGTTGGTTTTCACACTACGCTACTGATATTCCTGGCCGTTTCGTTTTTCAACGGCATGGTACTGGAGGTAGGTCGTAAAATCCGCATCCCAAAACATGAGGAGCGGGGCATACTTACCTTTAGTAAAACCCTTGGCACCAAACAGGCGGCCTGGCTTTGGATTTTTCTTTTGACCATAACTTTTGGCCTCGCCTTTTGGGCAATTGAGGCGGCTGGCCTTGGCTGGCTCTCAAAAGGGTTGCTCATTTTCTTTTTTGCAGCCACCACTATTCCTGCATTGCTTTTTATCAATAATCCCCGCCAAAAACTGGAAAAGTATATTGAAAACTCTGCCGGGCTTTGGACGCTGTTTATGTATCTCATTTTAGGTGGAATTCCCATGTTAATTGCTGCTTTATGAAAGAGGGGCAGGTAAAAAATATAAACCGCTATGGCGGAAAAGGCGCTCACCTGAAGTGGATGAAAGAGCAAGGTTTTACTGTACCTGATTTCATGGTTATTCCAGTGGACGGGTATGAGAATGATAAGCTCAGGCCGGAAGTGCAGCAGCAGTTGAAGGACTTTCTAGCTCACAATCCGGACAGCGATTTTGCAGTGCGGTCATCTGCCACAGTAGAGGATGGATCCACAAAATCCTATGCCGGGCAGTTTAAGAGTTTTCTGCACGTAAGTGCTGAGGAGGTACCGCGTAAAATCGAAGCTGTACACGCTTCTGCGCAAAGCGAAAACATAAAGAGGTACCACGGGGACGAAGCGCTAAAAATGGCAGTGGTGGTTCAAAAGATGATTGCTGCTGATGTTTCGGGGGTGGTATTTGGCGTAAACCCCGTGAGCAGCAACCCTAAAGAAACCGTGGTCTCAGCCACCTTTGGTTTGGGTGAAGGTCTTGTTTCGGGGGATTTGGATGGAGATACCTTTACCTACGCTGATGGTAGCTGAGCCAGCCAGCTCGCTACCAAAACCGAGAAGCTCTTTTTTAGTGATGGTGAAATAAGGAAGGCTAAGGTCAACGAGTCACTACAGGACGAACCCTGCCTGAATGGCGATCAGCTGGAAGAACTTCTTAAGCTTTCTGAATCATTAAAAGAAAAACTAGGGGCCCCCCAGGATGTGGAGTTTTGCTTTAAAGATGGTGAGCTGTATTTACTACAAACCCGCCCTATTACCGGCTTAGAGGCTCAAAACCGAAAAATATGGGACAATAGCAATATCATTGAATCCTACCCCGGGGTTACCACTCCGCTCACTTTCTCCTTTATTTTAAGGATGTACCACGCGGTGTATGAGCAACTCACCATATTGATGGGCGTTCCCGCTAAAAAAGTGGAGCGCAACCAGGAGATTTACGCCAATATGCTCGGGTTGTTGCGAGGCCGGGTGTACTACAATCTAATCAACTGGTATAAGGCGCTGGCCATGGTGCCGGGCTTTCAGCTCAATGCCCGTTTTATGGAAAAAATGATGGGCACTTCCGAGACTTTTGACTTGCCCCAAAGTGCGCAGGATTCGGCCTGGGCCACTAAAAAGCAATTTGCTGTATCTATTTTTAAGTTGATTCGTGCCTACCTCAGATTGCCAAAAGACACCGAAAAATTTCAGGCACACCTTAATGGCGTAATGGAGCGCTATGAGTCTATGCAAATGGATAAAATGGCTGCGTGGGAGCTGTTGGAGAAAATTGAGCAATACCAGGAAGTGTTGCTCAAACAATGGAAGGCACCATTGGTAAACGACTTCTTTGCTATGATTTATTTCGGCATGTACCAAAAGAGCATTGAAAAATGGTACACCGGGGATTACCAGCACATCCATAACGACTTGCTGATTGGCAGCAGCGACATTATTTCGGCTGAGCCCATTAAATTTTTCAGGGAAGTGGATGAAGCCATCAGGCAACAGGCTGAAACCGAAAAGAGGATGAAGAACCTAAAGGCCGAAGATGCATACGCAGAACTACAAAAAGAGAAACATAAGGAGGTTTGGAAAATCATTGAAAGCTACCTGGCCCGCTTTGGCGACCGCGCGGTTGGTGAGCTGAAACTGGAGACGGAAACCTATCGGCAAAACCCGGCATTGCTTATTCAGCGGATACAGGAGAACCTGGAACACGAGCCGAGAAAAAAGCAAAGCGAAGAGCGCTTTGAAATCAGGGCGAAAGCCGAAAAGGAACTATTTGGAACGGTGAAAGGGTGGTGGAAAAAGAGCCTGCTTCGCTACCTGCTCAAAAACACCAGGAGGCTGGTTAGCAACCGCGAGAATCTGCGCTATGAACGGACCCGGGCTTTTGGTATGATGCGAAGATTGTTTTTAGCAATGGGCGCAAAGATGGCCGGGGCCGGACTTTTAGAAAAGCCCCGTGACATCTTTTGCCTGGAGGAAAAAGAGATATTTAATTACCTGAAGGGAACGGCTACTACCATCAACCTAAAAGAGTTGGTGGCCATACGAAAAGAGGAATTTGAAAAATATAAAGAAGAGGATCCGCTACCGGAGCGCATTGAAACTTTTGGTTGGATTTACCCAGAATTGAAATCAGGAGGTGCTGCGGCCGGCAATGGCGAGCTTAGCGGCTTACCTTGTTGTGCAGGAGTGGTGAAGGCAAAAGTGCGTGTTATCCGCGACCCCTCTGAAGCGGCCGGCCTGAATGGCGAAATTTTGGTGACTTCCAGCACTGACCCGGGCTGGATAAGCCTGTTTTACGGGGCTTCCGGAATATTAGTGGAACGCGGCAGCCTTTTAAGCCATTCGGCCATCGTTTCGCGGGAAATGGGCATACCCTGTATCGTTTCGGTAAAGGGTTTGTTGGCCACGCTGAAGGATGGTGATGAGGTGGAAATGAATGGGAGTACTGGGGAGATACGCCTCACCCCCAGCCCCTCTCCAAAAGATAGGGGGTGATGTGGTGAAAAGAGCCCCCAAACCTCCGAAGGGGGCTTAGCTAGACGGTGAGCTGAGTTTTACGCTCAAATCCTCGCGTCTCGACACCCCTCTCCTTGGGAGAGGGGCCGGGGGTGAGGCATAAAAGTTCTGATGACAAAAGAATTGAAAAACCATGGCCGTACTTAAAGACGCAAACCACAACATACTCCGTTACGCCTGCTGTTGGGAAGATGCCGACCTGTTGCTGGAAGGTCTTGGTTCGGTCACTGGTGGTATGGTACTCTCCATTGGCTCGGGTGGTGACAACACCTTTTCAGTGCTTTCGCAGAACCCGGCAAAGGTGGTTTGTCTTGATGTGAACAAAGTACAGTTGGCTACAGTACGCCTAAAGATGGCTGCTTTTAAAAGTCTTACCCACCTTCAGTTTCTGGAGTTTTTAGGGTTTACTGAAGGTGATGCTTTAAGATATTGGCCGCTTGTTCAAAAAGAGTTGTCATACGAAGACGTTGAATTTTGGGAAAGCAATCGGGACTGGATTGCTGCCCGCCTGGTGCTGCAGGGCAAATTTGAAAAGTATCTTTTACTGTTTCAGCAAAAAGTGCTCCCGTGGATTCATAGCCGAAAGAAAGTACAGGCACTTTTCATGCGAAAGCCGGAAAAAGGGCAGCAGGAGTTTTATGATCATACCTGGAACAACTGGAGGTGGAGGATTTTCACCCGGATTTTCTTCAGTAGGCCGGTGATGGGGCGCGTTGGCCGTGATCCTGAATTTTTGAAACAGGTACGCGGTAATGTGGGCGAAAAAATCAAAAAGCGAATTAACAGCCACTTGAAAAGTACTGCCTGCCAGCACAACTATTTTCTAAAGTTTATGCTTCAGGGGGATTTTGGCGAAAGCTTACCGCACTATGCACGGGCGGAGAATTTTGAAAAAATAAAGACCAACCTCCACAATCTTGAGTTTTTTGAAGGCTCGTTGGAAGACTACCCCAACAGCAAAGAATTTACCCACGCCAACCTCTCCAATATTTTTGAGTATCAGTCTGAAGAAGAGTTTGCCCAGAATGCTGAATGCCTGGGACGCTTGCTTAAGACTGGCGGCACAGCAGCCTATTGGAACCTCATGGTACCGCGAAACCTGGCTTCCATTGAAGGCGATTTGTTCGAAGAAAAAACTACAGAGGGGCTTAAAGCAGATTTTGGCTTTTTTTACAGAAGTTTTAATCTCAGCCGAAAACTATGATACAGAACCTGCTCTTACTCACAGTATTTTTTTCAGCCCTTATAATCACGGGTGAAGTATTGCACCGTGCAGCCGGATGGCGTCCGGAAAACAGCCGCAAGTTCACCCATGCCTCGGTAGGCCTGCTGGCACTTACCTTCCCTTTATTTTTTGATGAACTATGGCCCGTGGTGGTGCTCTGCGGATCCTTCTTTGTTTTGCTGATGGTCAGTATGCGGATGGATTTTCTGCCCTCAATCAATAAAGTGAAGCGCAAAACGGTCGGTAGTGTCATTTTCCCGATAATAGTGGCCGTGTGCTTTTGGCTTTCGGTGATTTGGTCCAGCAACCTCTACTACTACATTCCCATCCTGATATTGTCAGTTTGTGACCCGTTGGCCTCAAGTGTTGGAAACTCAAAAGTGGAAGGCAAAAAGAGCTTCAGGGGTTCGTTCGCATTTTTTGTTTCAGCGGCCATTATTACCGGGGTGTTTGTTTTCTTTTTACAAGAAACTGAAATGTGGTGGCTGACTCTTACGGCCTTGGCAGTGGCGCTAACAACTACCCTTGCGGAATATTTTGCAAAAAAGGGCTGGGATAATTTCAGCATTCCTTTGATGGCAGTGTTTACATTGTGGCTGTTAAATAGTTAAAAGATGGTGTTGTTTTTTGACAAAAGTGCCACAGACTTAAGCCCCCTAAATCCCCCGAAGGGGGACTTATCTGCGGGTTTCAAGTCCCCCTTCGGGGGATTTAGGGGGCCAGCGCAAAGAGGTGGAAATTATTTTGAATTGCTCAACTAAAAGTAACTCGTTTAAGATGAAAGTAAGAGAATGTTCGCCTGCCGATGAAGCTTTTCAGTCCATCAAAAAGAGATTGTACAAAGATGTGCCTTGGAAAACGGTTCCTGACCCTATTGCGGAAAATCTGGAGACCTGCTTTGTGGTTACCCGAAATGGCGAAACACTTTGCAGAGCGGCACTCTTTACAGGAGATGGAATTAATCTGGAAGGTAAAAAGTACGCGACAGTTGGAAGTTTTGAGTCATTGGAAAAAAGTGAAGCAATTCAGTTGCTAATGGAAGCCATGTCAGCGAAAGCGAAACAACTCGGTTTTGATGGAATTATTGGCCCGATGAATGGCTCTACCTGGCATACCTACCGGTTTAACGCAGAAGCCTACACTCCATTTTTCACAGAGTTTTATCACCCGGCTTATTACCCGGAGTTATGGCAAAAAGCCGGATTTGAAAAACTGGCTGGTTACTTTTCATCTATTGCACAAAATTTGCAGGATAGACCCACTCTGCAATGGGAGGTTCCTGAAGGCATTACCGCTGCGGACAATTGATTTGAACAACTACGAGCAGGAGCTGGAGGAAATTCACCGCTTTTGCAGCGAGGCCTTTTCGCAGAACTATTTATACAGCCCAATTTCTCTAAAGGAGTTTAAGAAGTTGTACTTGCCTTTAAAGGCCGTTTTGGATCCTGAATTTGTGCTAATTGCCGAAGAAGCAGGCGAAATGGTTTGCCTGATGTTGAACGTTCCCGATCATTACTATAAAACCGAAAAGCGGCTTATTACTAAAACCATTGCCCGTAAGGGCGGGTAAAAAGTATGCCGGGCTGGGTCATCAGGTCTCCAATATGCTTTTAGAAAAAGCAAAGGAGCACGGCTACCTTACTTTAATTTACGCTTTTGTTTTAGATGAGGGTATGGCCCGTCAATTGGCAAAGGACTTTTTTCGGGGAGGTTTTCAGGGAGTATAATTTGTATAAGCTGGAGGTATGAAAAAACTATTGCTAATAATCCTCATTCTATTTGCCGTCATAGCCGCCTTGGTTTTCTTCAGCCCCTATAAAAACCACCCTAACAGAGGCTATGCCATAATCAAAACCATTGAGATTGAAGCCACGCAGGAAGAGCTGTATAACTACCTGGGCAATTCAGATAATGCCGCGGATTGGTCATCTTATGTTTCTTATATCGAAACCTTAAATGAGCCAGAATTTAAGGATGGCGAAAAGGGCTCAACCAGGCGTTGTTTTAAAAAGGATGATGAATCCATTACCTGGGATGAGCGAATTGAACTGGCCTATCCCTATTCTTACCGCAGGCTGTCCATCTATAATATGCAGGGCTTTGCCCTGGAATCCGATGCCTTGCTAACCGAGCAACTGTATGATGGAATAGACAGCGCCACCACCCGCCTTTCTCTTACCCTTTATATTGATCCGGACAAAGGTACCTGGACAGACCACCTTAAATTATACATTGCCTCTTATAAGGTGGGTTCTGTGTTTGAAGCTAACCTGGAGCGGATTAAGAAAATTAATGAAGAATGAGCTTAAGTGAAGACCTGACAGAAAATTATTGTAGAGTGTGCGGTTTTTTAAGTCAGGCGGGAGAAGCCCCCTGGTCTTTTATAGAAGGACAATTATATCCTTCATACGAGCTATGCCGCTGCTGTGGAGCAGAGCATGGTTTTGATGATGAAGATGGAGGAACCCTTTACAGAAATAAATGGATTAATTCAGGAGCTCCTTTTAGTAACAAAAGATTAAAGCCCTTAGATTGGAACCTTGATATGGCTAAAGAACAGATTCAAAATATTCCAACCAAATGGCTTTGAGTACATCTACCCCTTTGTTGAGTAGCTTTAGTAAAATATGACTGATCTGTCAGGTATAAAAAACATATCCAACCTCTTTCTACAGAAAGCTAAAAAGCAGCCAACGAGCATAGCTATAGTTGAAAAAGAAAATCAAATTACCTATGGTGAGCTGGCCGCTGAAGTATTTGCTTACGCTGGATATCTCAAAGAAAAGGGCATAAGTAAGCGCGATAGGGTGCTGGTTTTTGTTCCGGTTTCCATAGAGTTGTATAAAATGGTGCTGGCGCTCATAGCCATTGGAGCTGTGCCTGTTTTTCTGGATCAATGGTCATCCCTGAAAAGGCTAAAACAGAGTGCCGAGCTTGCAGATTGTAAAGCACTGCTGGCCGGTTGGAAACTTATACTATTAGCATTTTTTATTTCGGTTTTCAGGCGACATACCGGTAAAACTTAAACCAGGCAAAAAAGGAAAACCTATAACTCAGGCCCAGTCTATGGAGCCGGATGATGCCGCTTTAATAACCTTTACTACCGGTAGCAGTGGTAAACCAAAAGCCGCCTGGCGTACGCACGACTTTTTGTTTCAGCAACATTCGGCTTTGATGAAAGAGCTGAAACCCGAGCCTGGCGATGTGAACATGACCACCTTACCGGTTTTCGTGTTTAGCAATCTGGCCGCAGGGCTTACTACCATCCTTCCAGATTTTAATCCGCTAAAGCCGAATAGCTTGAAACCAGAGTTAATTCTGAGTGATTTGCAAAAGGCCAACACGCTCATTTGTTCTCCGGATTTTTTGATGCGGCTTGTTCGGCATATAGATCTGACAGGTTTCCAAAACCTATCTGGTCTTAAAGAGGTGTTTACGGGCGGGGCACCTGTTACGCCCCAAATGGCCGCAGAAATTGAAAAGTACTTTCCTCAAACTACCATTGCCTATGGTTCTACCGAGGCCGAGCCTGTTTCTTCCATTTCTGTAAAGAAATTAGCAGCTTACAATGGTAGTGACTGTGCCGGAATTCCAGTTGGTAAGCTTCATCCGGATATTGAGCTGAGGATTATTCCGGTAACAGATAGCCCAATAAAATCCACAGACAAGGAATGGGAACAAACCGCCTTACCGCTAAACGAAATCGGGGAGATTGTGGTAAGTGGCCCACATGTATTAAAGCGCTATTATAAAAACCCCGAAGCCCAGGCCAGGCAGAAATTTGAGGCAGGTGGCAGGCTATGGCACCGCACAGGTGATAGTGGCTACATCACTTTTGACAATGAATTGTTTTTAACCGGCCCTGCCAAACATCTTTTTAAGCAAAATGGAAAATGGATAGGTCAGTTTCCGTTGGAAGTTAAACTCGGGAGCTTACTATCACTTAAGGAAGCCACGGTTTTGAACAACGGTTCAATCACGATAATCTTTGCGGTGAAAGCTGAAAAGGTATCTAAGCAAAAAGCATTAGCCGAAATCGGGCAAACGGAAATACCGTATGACCACGTTGAGTTTTTAGAGGCACTACCTAAAGACCCCAGGCATCATTCAAAAATAGAATATGGAAAGCTTCTAAGCTTAAAGCTTACTCATCGTAGCTGATCACCACTTTGGCGGATGTAGGGTGCGATTGGCAGGTTAGTACATAACCTTCATCTACTTCATCATCCTCAAGGGCATAATTCATTTCCATTTCTACAGAGCCCTCCAATACCTTGGCGCGGCAAGTACAGCAAACAGCGCCTTTACAGGCATACGGCACATCAGCACCGGCATCAAGGGCCGCATCCAACACACTAAAACCATTACTGGCAATTTTAAAGTGCGTTTCATCGCCATCAAGTATCACGGTTACATCGCTGGTAAGTTTTTCTACATTTTTATCAGATGAAACTTTGGTTTTATGAGCGATCTTCTGGCTGGGCGAGGTAAACAGTTCGTAATGAATATTGGATTTGTCCACACCCAGATTTTGCAGGCTGCTGTTTACACAATTGATCATGGCTTCAGGCCCGCAAATGAAGTATTCATCAATATCATTTACACTAAAAAACTTTTGCGAAAACGAAATGCATTTGGCTTCATCCAAATGGCCTTTCAGGTAATCTGAGCCCTGGTCTTCACGGCTAAGAATGTGGTGAACCTCCAGGCGATTCATGTGCTTGTTTTTTATAGCATCAATCTGATCTCTGAAAATAACGGACTGAGTGGTACGATTGCCATAAAACAAGGTAAATGTGCTGTTTGGCTCCAGTTCCATCACCGATTTGATTATGGAAAAAACGGGTGTAATACCGGAACCGGCAGCAAAGGCCACGTAGTTTTTTTTGTGAGAGGGATCAAGTTTGGTGTAGAACTTTCCATCGGGAGTCATTACATCCAATTCAGCCCCTACGGTAAGCTTTTCATTAGCAAAAGTTGAGAATTTACCACCTTCTACTTTTTTTATGGCTACGCGCAATTCGCCTTCTTCGGGGCTTGAGCACAGCGAATAGGAGCGCCTTACTTTTTCGCCATCAATTTCTGTTTCTAAAGTAAGGTACTGCCCGGGTATAAATTTGTAATCATTCTCCAATTCATCAGGTACGGCAAACGCTACAGATACGCAATCAGCAGTTTCGCGTGTTATATCCTGCACCTTTAGTTTATGGAAGCGCGCACGCTGCGCAGGTTTCTCGTTGGTGAGTAGAGATTTCTTTTTCTCAGCAGATTTCTTGAAGAAATTGAGCATTCTGTTCAGTGTTTGAATGAAGGGTGCAAATATAAGATGGCTTTAAGGTTTAAAACGGTTATATTAAAGATAAAGCCTCACTTAGGCTTTTGGTTAAGGATATGAAGTATAATATTTGCACCGTATCTTTGTGACAACACCAAAAATCCGCATAGTAATGACGAAAGAAATGAACCTGGAAGAAAGATTTCAACAATATGTTGATGCCGAAAACAAGGTTGAACCAAAGGACTGGATGCCGGAAAAATACAGGAAAACACTTATACGCCAAATCAGCCAGCACGCACACTCAGAAGTTGTGGGTATGCTACCAGAGGCCAATTGGATTACCAGAGCACCATCCTTAAGAAGAAAAGTGGCCCTACTTGCCAAGGTACAGGATGAAGCCGGCCACGGATTGTATTTGTATTCAGCGGCTGAAACACTTGGTGCCGACCGAATGGATATGGTAGAAGATCTCCTTAGTGGAAAAGCCAAATACTCATCAATATTTAACTACCCTACTCCAACTTGGGCCGATATAGGTGCTATTGGATGGTTGGTTGATGGTGCTGCTATTGCCAATCAGGTAATGCTGTGCCGTACTTCCTATGGTCCATATTCAAGAGCCATGGTGCGCATTTGTAAGGAAGAAAGCTTCCACCAGCGCCAGGGATATGAAATTACCATGACACTGGCACAGGGCAGTGCCGAGCAAAAGCAAATGGCACAGGATGCGCTTAATCGTTGGTGGTGGCCCTCATTAATGATGTTTGGCCCAACAGATGATGAGTCTCCAAACTCTGCACAAAGCATGAAGTGGAAGATCAAAAGAAAATCCAATGATGAATTGCGCCAGGAGTTTATCGACAAAACGGTTCCCCAGGCTGAGTTTTTGGGTTTGACAATACCAGACGATAAGCTGAAGTGGAATGATGAAACCGGCCACTATGAACATGGCGAAATTGATTGGGAGGAGTTTTATAATGTGATTAAAGGTAACGGTAAGTGCAATAAGCAACGCCTTGATGCCCGAAATAAGGCCCATGATGAAGGTGCCTGGGTAAGAGAAGCCGCAAATGCCTATGCCAATAAGGAAGCTGCCAGGAGGAAAAAACAAAGTAGCGCGGCATGAGTCGTGTTAAAGAAAAAATAAGAAAGCAAATTGACTATATTCTATCTTCTGATAAAGAAGAGAATTTATATGCTCTAAGCGATATATTAACTGTTTGGCAACAGGAAGATAAGGGTTGGGGCAATACTTCGGAAGAGGAGAAAGAGCATATCCGAAAGACATTTGATGAAATGAGTTTACCAGAGAATCAAGTGAGTAACGAGCAAATGATGAAATTCTTCGATCGGTGGGAAGAAAAGTTGTCTGGTCAAAATGGATAGAATATCAAATAGATATTGTACTTACTTACCTGCATGAAGAATGGAATGTGAATGTTGCAAAGGAGTTTATTCATGAAGTTCGATTGCTCTCTTTACAACTTTCTAAACACCCTGAAATGGGCATCAGAGCAGAAGGTAGCATTTACTCAATAAGATTAAGAATGTATCGTGTTTATTACACTTTTGATAAGGATACATTGAGGATGGGTTATTTGCGTGACATGCGGAGTGATAAGGATATGATTTAATAAAAGTGATGAAATAGATTTAGAAAAGCGCACAGAACCGAGCTATGTCGGGTCAGTAATAAGTAAGAAATGAGCAACAAAGACAACTGGAAGATTTGGGAGGTGTTTATTCGCTCCCGTAATGGACTAAGCCATAAACATGTAGGCAGCCTGCACGCACCGGATGCGGAAATGGCTATTAAAAACGCCCGCGATGTGTACACCCGAAGAAGCGAAGGCATAAGTATTTGGGTAGTACCTTCAGAATCAATTACAGCCAGCAGCCCTGATGAAAGCGAACCGCTGTTTACACCGGCTGATGATAAGGTGTACCGTCACCCTACATTTTATGACATCCCTGATGAGGTGGGACACATGTAGTATAATGTTTGAAGTTTTGTCAGCCTGAGTGTCCACGCATTAGCGTGGATGTATCGAAGGTTGATAGAAAAGATTCCAAGAAGGTTGGTAAATAGATTGATACCTTCCAAAATCAACTGTAATGCAAAAAGAACTTAAAGAATATACACTACGCCTTGGCGACAATGCCCTGATACTGGGGCAGCGGCTGGCAGAGTGGTGTGGCCACGGGCCAATTTTAGAGCAGGACATAGCATTGTCCAACATTGCGCTTGATCATTTAGGTCAGGCACGTATGCTGATGCAATATGCTGCCGAACTTGAAGGAGAAGGCCATACAGAGGATAAAATGGCCTTTTTCAGAGATGTGATGGAGTATAAAAACCTGCTGCTACTGGAGCTTGAAAATGGCGACTGGGGCAAAACGCTGGCCCGCCAGTTTTTGTTTGATACCTTCAATTACTTTCAATATACCGAACTGCTGAAAAGCAAGGATGACCATATTCGCGCTGTAGCGCAAAAGGCTATAAAGGAGATTACCTACCATGCGCAATGGAGTGCCGAGTGGGTGATTCGTCTTGGTGATGGTACCGAAGAAAGCCACGAAAGAATTCAGAATTCAATAAATGAACTTTGGGAGTGGACGGGCGAAATGTTTGAAATGGATGCGGTGGATCACAAAATGATAGAGGCCGGAATAGGTGTTGACCTCGAGCCAATAAAGGCCGCATGGCATACCAAGGTGGCCGAAATTCTTGAAATGGCAACGCTTACAAAGCCCGAATCAGGATGGATGCAAACCGGGGGTAAAAATGGAGAGCATACTGAATATCTCGGGTATATATTAGCGGAAATGCAACATATGCCCAGAATGTATCCTGAAGCCAAATGGTAGAATAGCCCAATTTAAACTGGCCTGATTATACTGCCATGGCAAAACCTAAAGCCCTTCACTTCTCTGCCGTTTTGATTTTTGCACTGGCCTTACTATTGGCTGGTTGTAAAGCATACACCAGCTACGATAAAGCCTTGCGGGAGGCCGAAGACGTTGAAAAACTCGTGCTGAGCAGGCAGCGTATTGGCGTGTTACCCGAAAACATTGCACGCCTGGCCAACCTTAAGGAATTGCGCCTTTTTAAGTGCAATCTTTTTGAAATTCCGGCTACCATTGGTGATTTGGATAAACTGGAGGAGTTGGTTATCAGCAATAACAAACTAACGGAGATTCCCCCGGAAATAGGGAAGCTGAAAAACCTGAAGAGGTTATCCCTCCATCACAATAAAATTACCCATTTGCCTAAGGAGATAGGTAATCTCGAAAACCTTGAGGTGCTTAACCTGAGCTTCAATAATCTGGATTCCATTCCACAGGAAATCATTCAGTTGAAGAAGCTGAAGTTTTTATACCTCAATCAAAATCAGCTAAGAAAACTACCCTTTGGGATTGAATATTTGCAAAACCTGCAAATGCTGAATTTGGAACGCAACTATCTTAATACATTGCCGCAGGAGTTGAGCTACCTGCCTAACCTATTGGTATTAAATGTGGCTTATGCCGGAAATGGACTCGAAATACCCGTAGGTTTATGTGAATCACTTTCGCTTGAAGAGCTGGTGGTAAATAATAATATATTTATACCCGGCTGCTTTGCGGTGCCAGGCAACAGGGAGTTGCGTATCATATTGAAGTGATCAATTTTGTACTTTAAAGGTTCTTAATTATTGAAATGACAATAACAGAAAACCAAATATGGCAATGGCTGGAGGATGTGTCCGACCCTGAAATTCCGGTACTATCCGTGGTTGACCTGGGTGTTGTGCGGCATGTGGACTTAAGCCATGATCATCCTATAGTACAAATAACCCCAACTTACAGTGGCTGCCCGGCAATGAATGAGATTGAGGAAAACATTAAGCTGAAGCTTAAAGAAGAAGGACTCGAAAATGCAGAAGTCCAAACCGTTTTATCCCCACCATGGACAACAGACTGGATGACGGAGCGTGGCAAAGAAAAGCTACGCGAGTATGGCATTGCTCCGCCCGAAGGCAGTTCAGCCGATAAATCAGTGTTGTTTGGAAAAGCTAAAACCGTGAAGTGCCCCAACTGTGGTTCTACCAATACCGCTATGGTAAGCCAGTTTGGCTCTACCGCTTGTAAAGCCCTGTATAAGTGCAGCGACTGCCAGGAGCCTTTTGATTATTTTAAGTGTATATAATCGCTTCTTAACATGTACACTTGTGGCAGTTGAAACAGGTTGAAATTATAGAAAATGTGCCCTTGTTAGTTAGGCTCAAAGTATTACGCCCTCCAGCCTTTGTGCTTGTATGTCTTTGGGTGATTTTGATGCTTGCTCTGTTTCTTCCTGTAACCGGATTTATTTTTTCAATGGTTCTGGGCAACGGACCCCATATAGCGTTCCTTCTTGTGTTTGTAGTCACCTATGCCATGGCTATATATCTCTGGCGGGTAATCTTATGGAATACTCATGGGGCTGAGAATTTAGTTTTTAAAAATGGGGAGTTCTCCTATCAGGCAGATTACAAATACTTCAAAGGCCCCAAAAAGGAGATTAGTGGTGAGTATGAAGTATTCCAATATCAACCAACCGAAAAAGAAAATCTTGCTTGCGTTGGTATACGTAATCAGGATGAAGAAATACTGTCAGTAATCAAATTACCGAGGACGGATGTCAAAAATCTTTTGTCACTTTTAACCATAAAATAGAATAACCTGCTAAGAGTTATTTGATATAAAAGCCCCAGCGAATCTCAAAATTTGGATCTTCTTCATCCCGCAGAAACTGTCCTTTTCTTTATATCGTTTCCTGTCGCGCTCTATGCCATAATGAAGTGCTGTCAAGAGGAGAGGCCGGTTTTAAAAATTCAATCCTTCGGTTTAGCTCATAAGTAAACTGCTCGCTTAGGGGTGGAGTGTAATTGTAGTCTATCCATAGCCAGTTGACAGGTTTAGATGTGCTTAAAGCTGTGCTATCTACTATTACCGTATCAATGGTGAATATACTTTTTTGATAAGAATGAACTGAAATGATATGCTGGCCAGGATTCAATGTAGTAAAGTATGTAGTGTCATCATGAAGGGTTTGATTTAAAGAGGGTGTGTACAAAAGGCTCTGACCATCTATGAAGATATGAACGTCAATATCCTTACTCGTAAAACTTCTATTGAAAACATGAAATGGAATTTTCTCTTCTGCCTTATGAGCCATGAAGGTAAAGCACCAAACTAGAATTACTGTTAGGTTCATTATCGTAATAGTTTTATCATAACCCGCAATGGATTTTATAATTTGGCCAACCTAAAAAGTAACGTTCACTATTACTGTGTAATATAATCTTAAATAGATGTCTGAATTCATACAAACCGAAAAGGTTGATAAAGTCTTAAAAATAACCCTAAACCGCCCTGATAAATACAACAGCTTTGTGCGCGAAATGGCGCTGGCTCTTCAGGATGAACTGAAGAAGGCCACAGCCGATAAAGGCGTTCGCTGCATTTACCTTACGGGAAATGGCAAGGCCTTTTGTGCAGGCCAGGATCTGGCGGAAGCTACAGACCCTGACGGGCCGGAGTTGACTAAAATCGTTACCGAGCATTACAATCCCATTGTGCAGGCCATCCGCAATATTGAACTACCCGTGGTGGCCGCTGTAAATGGTGTAGCGGCCGGGGCAGGTGCTAATATTGCTTTGGCAGCAGATGTTTGTGTAGCCACGGAATCAGCCAGTTTTATACAGGCATTTTCAAAAATTGGTTTGATACCCGATAGCGGAGGCACCTACACTTTGCCTCGCTTAGTTGGTTTTCAAAAAGCCTCAGCCCTTATGATGCTGGGTGATAAAGTTTCTGCTACTGAGGCAGAAGCCATGGGTATGATTTACAAAGCATTCAGTGATGATAGCTTTGCTGAAGAATCAATGAAAATCGCCCAGACCCTGAGTAAGATGCCTACCCTGGCTCTGGCCCGAACAAAGGCCCTGCTCAATGCGTCATTCAACAATACTTTGGAAGACCAGCTGAAGCTGGAGGATAAGTACCAAACGGAGTGCGGGCATAGCTATGATTATGCAGAGGGAACAAAAGCATTTTTAGAGAAGAGAAGACCGGAATTTAAGGGGGAGTAATTAGCACGCAGATTGTCGCAGAATTATCAGCGCTTATCTGCGAAATCAGCGTGAGAAAAGTTAAAAAATGAAAATAGCAATAATAGGAGCCGGAGCTATGGGAGCAGGCATTGCCCAGGTGGCCGCCCAAAACGGACATGAGGTATATCTTACCGATAAATTTGAAGCGGCCCTTACAAAGGCCAAATCAGGGCATGAAAAGATTTTGGCCCGCCTGGTGGAGAAGGGAAAGCTGAAGGAAGGAGAAGATGCTGAAATTGTAGGTAGGATTTCATACACCAGCCAAATGGCCGACCTTAAGGACGCAGGCCTCATAATAGAAGCCGTGGTGGAAAATATAGAAGTGAAGAAGGCTATCTTTAAAGAACTTGAAGGTATCGTTTCTGAAGATGCGATTTTGGCCTCAAACACTTCATCCCTTTCCATAGCCAGTATTGGAGCTTCGGTAAAAAATGCAGAGAGGGTTATAGGCATTCACTTTTTTAACCCTGCACCCCTTATGCCTCTGGTGGAAATTATTCCAGCGGTTTCAACTTCTGTGGAAACAATAGAAAAAGCAAGAGCCATAATTGACAGTTGGGGAAAAGTAACCGTACAGGCCAAGGATACTCCGGGCTTTATTGTAAACCGTGTGGCGCGACCGTTTTATGGGGAGGCCGTACGCATTTATGAAGAAGGCTTTGCCGACACTGCCACTATTGACTGGGCGATGACTGAATTGGGTGGTTTCCGCATGGGGCCATTTACCTTAATGGATTTTATTGGGCATGATGTAAACTATGCCGTTACTGAAAGTGTGTTTGAGGCATTTTTTTATGATCCACGCTACCGCCCTAACTTCACGCAAAAGCGTATGATGGAAGCAGGCTGGCTGGGCCGCAAAACCGGCCGTGGATTTTATAATTATGCCGAAGGCGCTGAAATGCCCGAGCCAACCAAAAACAAGGAATTGGGTGACAATATACTGTGGCGCATTTTGGTAATGCTGATTAATGAAGCGGCAGATGCCATGTACCTGAACATAGCCAGCCGAAATGATATTGACCTGGCTATGACCAAAGGTGTAAACTACCCTAAAGGCCTCTTGAAGTGGGCAGACGAAAAAGGCATTCAACATTGTGTGGATACTTTAGATAGGCTTTACAGTGAATACCATGAAGACCGCTACCGATGCAGCCCGCTGTTGCGGAAAATGGCGCGGGAGGGGACAATGTTTTATTAAAAATTGAACAATCAAAAAAGGGATGAAAGCAATAGTGCTCATCCCTTTTTTCATGAACTGGAGTGATTGTTATTCAACAACCAACCTATAAGCACCCCTCTTTCCATCCACTCTATAAAAGTTTACCAGATAAATTCCTGCGGGTAGGTTAACTTCAATTTGAGTTTCTGGTTGTGGAGAAACGGGAATGGTAGCTACAAGAATACCTGCGGCATTTAGTATTTCCAATTGTCCGGCATCAAAGTCATATCCCTGCGAAAGGGTAAATCTGTTTTTAGCTGGATTTGGAAATACACTTAAAAATGGTAATTGAATTTCGGGTAAACTCACTGTGCTATTAATGCAACCTGAGGTATCAGAACATCCGTTTTGAGTTACCACCACGGCAAATTGCCCTTTGGTAATTGGTATGTAAGTTCTTTGTGTACCGTTGGGAAGGGCCTGTTTTGTACCACAATTTATCCATTGATATGTGGCCGCTGTGGCATTGGCCTGTAGCGTGGCTCCGTTATTAATTGCTGTTATTCCATTATCAACAGAATCTACAGTAAGCACCATTTTACTAATGGAATCACAGCCCCCGGAAACGGGAATTTTTACGGAGTAGATACCTGGTTTACTGTAATAGCTGGAGCCAAAATTAATGCTATCTCCTTTGCAAATGCTAGTGGCAAAACTTCCGGCCTGCATTACTCCGGGTACAAAGTTAGAAGAGGTTCCGCTTAAGGTAAAACCATTCATAAAACCATTTATGTTTCCTTTACTATCAATAATGCTGCTTAGACCCGTGTTGGTGCCATTGGGCACTCCCTGGTCAAAAGTATAGTGCAGCTTTAGGTTGGCACTGGAGTTATCATGACCGTAGTTGTACATGCAACTTACTTCCGAAGCCGTAAGGGCTTTGTTCCAAAGACCTACTTCATCCAGCTTACCGCCAAACATAAAATCGTTTGGTGAAAAGGGGAGTTTGCCCAAATACATCACCTCAGAAGTAGAGGAAATACTGCCACTGGCCGGAACTGATGCAGCTTGAGTACCATTGAGATAAACTTTTAAAGAGGAGCCATCATAAGTCATTACCAGATGTTGCCAGGTATTAATAGAAAAGCCGGGAACAGTCGCGTCATAATTTGTTCCGGTACTATTTCTAAATCGCGCTTCCAGAGATGTGGTGGTAAGGTGAAGTAGGTAAAAATCGCAAGTGGTTTCATTTCTAAAACCCGCAATGCCGTCAAAATTTGGATAGTTTGGGCTGGGGTTGGTGG
This sequence comes from Schleiferiaceae bacterium, assembly GCA_963758205.1. Classification (GTDB taxonomy): domain Bacteria; phylum Bacteroidota; class Bacteroidia; order Flavobacteriales; family Schleiferiaceae; genus Owenweeksia. Next base: position 1,538,407 of record CAVWUM010000002.1, on the reverse strand, counting down.
CATACACCCAGCAACTAAGGCTTATACCTGATGTTGAACCAGCGATTTGTGATGAGGCCCCGGGAATATTTACCACATCATTTATGCCATCAAAAGAAAGGCTGTTATCGCTTTGTGATAGGAGGGAAAAGCTAAGCAGTGAAAGTAGCATGAAACAGGCAAAGGCTTTAAAGGGATAGGTAATTTTATTCATGGTTAATAAGTTGAAATATTTACCTAAGTTAGGAATTTACCTCGCTCCGTGAATAAGGCCTACACAAATACCTGTTATGAAGAAGTTATTGCACATATTACTTTTCTCGTTGGCAGTCCAACCCGTTTTTCCGCAACAGCGGAGTGAGGCATTGGATGACTTGATCAAAACCTTTGAAAAAAAGGACAAAGCCATGGGTTCAATTGTCATCTTTAAGAATGGTGAACCGATGTATCATAATAATTTCGGTTATGCGGTGTATCCTGAAATCAAACCCGATAGTTTGACCCAATATAGGATAGGGTCAATATCCAAAACATTTACGGCTGTTGTAATTCTTCAAATGATGGAGGAGGGTAAGCTCAAACTCGATGAGCCTTTAAGCCGATTTTTTCCTGAATGGCCAAAAGCCGCAGAAATTACTATAGAGCAACTGCTGCGTCATCAAAGCGGAATAGAAAATTTTGCGAAGAGCAGAAGATCGGAATACAGAAACCTGAACCCGCAGACTAATAAGGAAATAGATGCCGTATTTGAAAATTCTAAACCGGACTTTAAGCCCGGTAGTAAGGCGGAGTATAACAATGCAAACTATGTAGCCCTTAGCCTTATTGCCGAGCGTATAGATAGTGCATCCTTTGTCAGGCTGATCGCCCATCGGATTACTATTCCGTTGAAATTAAACCGAACGGTATATGGACAAAAGGTAAACTCAGAAAATAATGAAGCCTACGCTTATAAAAAACAGGGAGGGAAATGGGTGCAAATGCGAGAGGGTGATCTTGAAAGCCTGAAGGGTGCCGGAGCTATTGTATCAACACCAATGGATTTATGCTGGTTTTACTCAGCCTTATTTGACGGTAAGCTGATTGAAAAGGAATCGCTTAATGAAATGATGACCATGAAGAAAGGGTTTGGCCTTGGACTTTTTCAATATCCCTTTTATGATAAACGGGCTTATGGCCATGGCGGCTCAATTGGAGGCTTGGAATCGTTTGCGGCTCATTTTCCTGAAGAGAATGTAACCATTGCTATTTGCCTTAATGGAGGAGGTGAATACCTGAACGACATCTTGAAAGAGGCACTGGAGATATGGTTTAAAAAGTACTGACTTAGAGCCTACAATTGTTAATTTGCAGCACTTAATCTTACTTCATGTACACTACGCTATTTAAGCATCATTGGAAAAAAATGGTTCGTGCCAAATACTTCAGCCAGGGCTGGGGTGTAAAAATCCTGATGGGATTTTTGGTGCTTTATTTTGGAGCCATATTTTTAACCCTGGGCTTTCTCTTACCCGAAATAATCACGGAAACCCGCCCGGAAGCTGAACTCATTACCCCCGTTTTTGCAGAATTCATACTGTACTACATTTTATCCGACCTGGTAATGCGTTTCTTTTTACAGGATTTGAATGTACTGAGCATTCAGCACTACCTGCTGCAGCCCATACGCAAAACCACGGTAATTAACTTTTTGCTGGGTAGCAGTCTTTTCAATTTTTTCAATTTATTGCCGCTGTTATTTATCGTTCCTTTTTCTATAAGGGCAGTTTGGCCCGAGCTGGGTGGGGGCACTGCCTGGTTTTGGCTGGTAAGCATGTTGGGTATAGTGGTAATCAATCACTTTCTAGCCATCTACATTAAAAGGATAGTAGCCGTAAAGCAGGCAGTATTTATAGCCTTTGCCGTAATAGTAGGCCTTTTGTTTTTTGGCAACTTTATGGAATGGTTTTCTTTAAACGATTGGTCAGCTGCCCTTTTTGGCGGATTAGGTCAGGCCTGGCTCGGAGCCATAATCTGGTCTTTGGCCATAAGCGTTTACCTGCTAAATGCCCGCTTCCTATATTCAATGACCTACATTGATAAATGGAAAAAACACTCCAAAGAAGCAACCACACAAAACTTTGAATTTCTGGAATCAAAAGGAGCCGTGGGCACCATGATTGCGAATGAGCTAAAGCTTATTTTACGGAATAAAAGAACAAAGAGCATCCTTACGATTACCGCTCTGTTTAGTGCGTATGGATTATTGTTTTATACCAACCCTGAGCAATACCCAGGTATGGGCTGGCTGGTGTTTGTGGGAATATTTATGACGGGTATTTTTATGATTAACTACGGGCAGTTTATGGTAGGTTGGGAAAGTGCCTATTTTGATGGCATCCTCACCAGGGCTTACCCGATGGAGTCCTTCTTTAAAGCTAAATTTTGGTTGTTGGTTTCCACCAGCGTTATCACCTACCTGGTTTCGCTGGCTTACCTTGTCCTTTGTGCTTTTTCAGTCTTCAAATACTGAGTTCCCTTTATTCCTCGAGTGTTGCAGTTCATTGTTCCTTTGCTTCTTCTTTTTATTTTATTTTGTTTTCTATTTATTCCCTTAGTCCTTTCGTCCTTTTTTCTCTTCTTAAAGTAAAATTTAAAGCCTCGAGCAAACATCAAAACCACAATTTAATAACAGCTAATCTCCAAAGCCAGCGTATAGCTTATAACCTACAAAATACACTTCTCGATGAGTATAATCACAATCTCAAATCTCAAAAAGTCATACAACGGTGAAACCGTTTTAGACATTCCTGAACTTAGCCTCCAAGCCGGGCAATCCTTTGGTTTGGTGGGAAACAACGGTGCCGGAAAAACCACCTTATACCGCTGCCTGCTCGATCTTATTGAGCCTGACACTGGCAGCGTTTCCATAAACGGAACTCCTGTAGCCAAAAGTGAAGACTGGAAAAAGCACACAGGCAGCTTTATTGATGAAGGCTTTCTGATAGATTATCTGACCCCGGATGAATATTTTGCCTTTATTGGTAAACTTCACAATATTGGCAACGGTGAGTTGGATACCTTCCTCACCCCTTATGAAGACTTTTTTAAAGGAGAAATCAAAGGGCGTAAAAAGTACATCCGCGACCTTAGTAAAGGAAACCAAAAAAAGGTGGGCATTGTAGGAGCGTTGATCGGAAACCCGGATGTACTGGTGCTGGATGAGCCATTTGCCAACCTCGACCCATCTACCCAATACCAATTGCGCGATCAGCTTAAAAAGCTCGATCAGGAAACAGATATCACTATGCTTATTTCAAGTCATGATTTGGGCCATGTTACAGAGTTCTGTCAGCGCATAGTTATTCTCGACCATGGGCAAGTAGTGAAGGATATACAAACCACCTCAGAAACATTGCGTGAACTGGAGGACTTTTTTGTGAAGAAGGTAAGGCCGGAGGAAACGCTGTAAACTCTAAGCTCGAAATTGAAAAACGGAAAATTCAAAACCATAAAAAGGTTTACACTAACGGGTTTTGGAGCTTTTGACTATTAGGTTTAAGAGTTTGTTTCGCATTTACAGTTTCGATTTTAGCATTTTTTTACAACCCTTCGGATTTCAAAAAATTAAATTTGCCGGATGATACAACCAAAGAAAGATTTTGTAGCCATTGCCATTGCGGATTTTGAAGCGATGACTGATGAGGAAAAAGGGCAGATGATAGTGCAGGTTCTGGAAGACCAGCCTGTACTTATGGGGTTTATCACCAACCTGGCGGATGACTTTACTGACCCTGAACATGAGGCCCTGGTGGACTCAGCCGTAATATTGATAAACGCATTCGTTTCAGCCGGAATACCGGTGGAAATGGTACCTCACCAAATGGTGGAAGAGGTAATACAGGAGCGAGTGGATAGCTATGAAAAAACCGCTGAAGAAACTGAGATACTTACCCAGCAAGACCTTAAAGAGGTAGCAGACAGCCCAATGGTTTTTGAAGATCTGCGAAACCGCGCTCTTTTCAAAATTCAGGAACAGGAAGAAGAACCGGGCCTTAACCCTGAGTTTATCCTAATACTCGACACAGTGATCGCCATCATCGAACGTTCCGTATCTCTTGAAATGACCAAAAAGTAATGGAGCCAAAAGCCATTGTAGATAAAATGTATAATGGCGATGCCTTTAGCCAATGGCTGGGTATTGAAAGGCTGGAAGAGCGACCGGGCTATTGTAGGTTGCAAATGACCGTTCGGGAAGAAATGACCAATGGATTCAAAATTGCCCATGGCGGCATCACTTACTCTTTAGCTGATAGTGCTTTGGCCTTTGCCAGCAACAGCCATGGCAGGCAGGCGGTAAGTATTGAAACCTCCATTTCACACACCAGGCCCGTTCATATTAATGATGTGCTTACGGCAGAAGCTACCGAGCTGAACATTACCAACGCAACAGCTATTTATGATATAAAGATTACCAACCAAAATAAAGAAGTTGTAGCCCTTTTTAAAGGAACGGTTTATAGAACGAAAAAGGAGTGGAGCTAACTATTTTTAATAGCAACTATAATGAGTAACTCAGAAGCCGATATTACACCAAAGCTGAGATCCTCTCTTTTTTGGGATACGAACCCGGAGAATATTAATTGGGAAAAGAATGCCCGGGCGGTTATCTCAAGGGTAATGCATAGGGGTACCATGGAAGAGTGGAAGGAGGTAGAGCGATACTATGGGCATGAGCGCCTTAAAGCCGAGATACCACGTATCAAATGGCAGGATCCTAAGTCCGAGAACTTCTTTAAGCTTTACTATAACTTGAAGTGATGCATTTTTCCAGTCTATATCCTGATACCAAAGAGGTACTTTTTAAGTTGAATCAACTTAATTTTTTACAGGGATATCGGCTGGTTGGAGGTACAACTCTGGCCTTACATCTAAACCACCGCAAGTCCATCGACCTTGACTTTTTTTCAGAGACCCCTGTATTCCCTGATCGTATTCTGGAAGTCCTTAACGAGAATTTTGAGGTCACGGTAAATCAGAAATGGAAAGGCGGAATGTTAGCAACCTTAGATGGGGTAAAGTTTGATTTGATAAGGCATAACTACCCCTGGTTGCAGGAAGCGGTTGAGTTTGAAAACCTGAGCATAGGGGGATTGAAGGATATTGCCGCAATGAAAATCAAAGCAATTTGTGGCCGTGGAAGTAAGAAGGATTTTGTTAATATATTTTTTCTCCTAAGGCATTTTGCTATGCCGGAAATGATTTCTCTCTTTGAGGAAAAATATAGTAACCACTCAAAAATAATGGTTTATAAAAGCCTGCTTTATTTTGAAGATGCCGAGGAGGATCTTGAGCCTGAAATGATAGAACCCATTGAGTGGGAAGCAGTAAAAGAAAAGATTACAAGTGAAATGAGACAGTTGTCCATTTCATAATAATGGCATAAATACTAAGAAATGAAAGAAGCTTACATAATTGACGGAATACGCACACCTATAGGAAGTTTTGGAGGAACGCTATCTGCCGTAAGGGCAGATGACATGGGAGCGCATGTAATTAAGGAGTTGATAAACCGCAACCCGGGTATAGACCAGGAAATGATAGCCGATGTAATTATGGGCTGTGCCAACCAGGCCGGTGAGGATAACCGTAATGTTGCACGTATGTCGCTGCTATTAGCGGGCCTGCCTTTTACCGTTCCCGGTGAAACTGTAAACCGCCTTTGTGCCTCAGGTATGAGTGCTACCGCCCAGGCTATGCGTGCTGTGCGCAATGGTGATGGCGACCTCTTTATTTCGGGGGGAATGGAGCACATGACGCGCGCGCCCTACGTAATGAGTAAACCAAGTAAGGCCTACGGTACAGATTCTAAAATGTACGATAGCAGCTTTGGCTGGAGGTTTGTTAATCCCGAAATGTTTAAAAAATTTGGCACTGATGCCATGGGTGAAACTGCCGAAAACCTTGTGGATCAATTTGGCATAAGCCGCGAAGATCAGGATAAGTTTGCCTATTGGAGCCAGATGAAAGCTACTGCCGCGCAAAACAATGGCCGCCTTGCCAAAGAGATTGCAACAGTAAGCATCCCGCAAAGGAAAAAAGAACCCATTATTTTTGATAAGGATGAATTTGTAAGACCAGGAACCACTCTTGAAGTATTGGGGAAATTGCGTGCGGCTTTCAAAAAAGAAGGAGGTTCGGTAACAGCGGGTAATGCTTCAGGACTTAATGATGGGGCGGCAGCCATTTTGGTAGCCTCTGAAGATGGAGCTAAAAAAGAACAACCTAAAGCCAATGGCCCGCATTGTTTCTATGGGTGTAGCAGGTGTTGAGCCGCGCATTATGGGCATAGGTCCGGTATATGCTTCGGAAATTGCTCTGAAGAAAGCCGGACTCACGTTAGATCAAATGGATATTTTGGAGTTGAACGAGGCCTTTGCCGCACCGGTTTTGGCCTGAACCGCAAAATGGGAATAGATGATAATGACCCCCGATCAACCCTAACGGAAATGCCATTGCCCTCGGCCATCCTCTTCGCATGAGTGGAGCAAGACTATCGAAACGGCCGCCATTCAACTCCAGGAAACTGGAAAAAGATATGCCCTTTGCACCATGTGCACTGGCGTGGGACAAGGATATGCTGTCATTATTGAGAGAGCCTAATATCTACCGAAATGGCTAAACCAAAAAATGTAGATGAATACCTAAAGAAACTTGAGGGCAATTTGCCCACCCAATACTTACCCGTGTACGGGAAATTGTTTTAGCTACATCACCCGAGATCACCGAAAAGATAAAGTGGGGTACACCCTTTTGAGTACAAGGGATTAATGATGAGCATGGTGGCCTTGAAAAAGTTCACGTCGTTTGGTTTCATAAGAGTGCATATTTGGATGACCCAAAAAACTTGTTGGAAGCTACTGCCGAAACTACCAAAAGCATGCGCAAGTATGTTTTGGCGGGTATGGATGATTTGATGAAGAGGGTCTGCGAAACCTTACGCTGCAGGCCATTGCTAAAAACGAACATTGGAGAGCAAGATGGAAGGAATGGGCGTATCTGATAAAAAAGATATAAGGAGTGAAATGCTTGATCAGGCGCTGGCAATGGACGAAAATGCGAAGGCCGTGAAGGATATAGTACCCTCCCAGATTATAAAAAACGCGAATATGCCGAATACCTTGAATCGGCAAAGCAGCAGGCCACCCGCCAGGCGTCTGAAGAAAAGCCTGGAGCTTATAGAAAAAGGTATAGGGCTAAACGATAAATATAAATAGTCATTAGCCTTGCCTTTGTAAATTTGAGGCATGCGCCACAAAATTCTTCTGCTACTGGTTTTTGGATCAATGGCTTGTCAGAAATCCGCACCACTTGACGTTGCCGATCAAATGGAGATTTTTAAGGATTATGATAATCCTGAAAACTGCAAAGCACAGGTTTATTTCTTCTTGCAGCCGGATTGCCCACTTTCGCAAAACCAAACAAAAACCCTTGCCGATATAGTAACAGATGAAGAATACGCAGATTTTTGTCTTCACGGCATTTTTTAGCGGGAGGCTTTATGAGCGTGATGAATACGAATACTTCATTTTACATTACCCCACTCCCTACCTTATAAAACTGGATCCGGAGCTGAAAATGGCAAAAAGCCTTGATGCTACTGTGGTTCCCAAAGTATTTGTGATCGGCCCAAATGGGGATATCCTTTACCAGGGTGCTATTAATAATTGGGCGGTAAGGGAAGGCGGAAAAAGGCAGACTCCGGATGAGCATTATTTAAGAAACGCACTTTCTGCCATAGCCAAAGGCAACAAACCGGCAGTAAGCAAAACCGTGGCGGTTGGCTGTATATTAGAGTAATAAAGCTACTATCGTGATATTGAAAGAATACTTGAAATTTATCGGCCAAATATTCACCGCAAGCCTTTTTTTGCTAGCCTCAGTTTTACTAATCAACGCCTGTAATACCGGGGCCGAGTCAAAGGAAACGATTGTGGATGTAACTTATACAAATAGGGTAGCAAACATTTTAAACACCCATTGTGCTAAATGCCACAATCCAAAAGGGGCGGGGCCTTTTCCATTACTGGATTACCGGCAGGCAGCCAGGAAGAGCAAAACCATTGCTAAAGTTACCCGCAAGGGTTACATGCCCCCGTGGCCGGCTGATAGGAGTTATACCACCTTTTTACATGAACCTACTATTACGAAAGAAGAAGTTGAGGCGCTCCAAAAATGGGCGGAAGCAGGAGCTCCTTTCGGGGATTCATCGGAACTAAGAGAGCCGCCAACCGTAAACCCATATTTCATTGCCAGAAAACCCGATACTAGTATAGGTGTTATCTCAAGGCTTTCCATCCGTGGAGATAACCGAGACAGGTTTTTTGCCCTTAAAATACCAATAGAGCTTGACGGTGAAAGGTACCTGCGTGCTATTGAATTGTGCCCGATAACCGTAAGCTGGTCCATCAATGAATGGTCATTTAGTAAATTTCAACCCTGAGCGGATGAGTGATATGCACCAGGGCTATAGCCACATTGAGCATGATTCCATTCCCGCAAGAACGCTGGCTTATCAAATGGGCTTTCAGCAGGATGACGGGAGCTCTCCAACACTCACCCCATCGGTGGTGAATTATCTGACGGATGTCGGCGGTACGCTGTATCCTGAAGGAATCGGAGGCTGGAAGGTATCCGAAAAATTCGCCCTTTATGTTAAAGGATTTACATGTGGGGCCCAGCCCGGTTAATGCCTCCGATAGCAGCTACTTCAATTTGTATTTTATGGATAACCCACCTGAGCGCCCATTAAAAGAACTTCACCTTGGCACTTTAGGTGTAGCTCCGGTTGAGCCTCCCCTGGTGATCCCCCCAAATGAGATTAAGGAATTTGAGATAAATTACTATGTACCTCATAAAATGAGTGTGTTAACAGTAAACCCGCATATGCACCTATTGGGCAAAACTTTTAGGGCGTTTGCTTTAGCTCCGGGGGGTGATACAATCAGGCTAATAAAAATAGATAAATGGGATTTCAGGTGGCAGTACTTTTATACCTATCCCAAGCCCGTAATTGTGCCTGCCGGAAGTACCATAAAAGTAGTAGCTACTTTTAATAATACTGAGGATAACAAGTAAAATCCCAACAATCCCCCGGCCGTAGTGAGCGAAAGAGATGGCAGCATGCGCACTACAGATGAAATGCTACAGTTTTTTATAACGTATTTGCCCTATAAGCCGGGCGATAAGAAAACCTTAGCCTTAATACAGACAATCAGAGAGGGCTTTGATCAAAAGCACTTTTCAATCGCATAGATAATCAAAATACTTACACATGATATATGAATTTCAGGGTATAAAGCCCGTAATAGATGAGAGCTCGTTTATACATAAAACCGCCTCGGTAATTGGGGATGTAATAATTGGTAAAAATGTATATGTAGGTCCGGGGGCCGCCAACGTGGCGATTGGGGCCGAATAGTCATCGAGGACGGATGCAATGTGCAGGAGAACTGTGTGATTCACATTTTTCCGGGTGTATCATTAACACTACATGAAGGTGCACACATTGGGCATGGTGCCATTATACATGGCGCCAATGTACGTAGCGAATTGTCTTGTAGGAATGAATGCCGTATTGATGGATAATGTAGAATTGGGTGAGGAATCAATAGTTGGAGCATTGTCATTTATTAAAGCCGAGACAAAAATTCCGCGCAGAAGTTTGGTTGTAGGGAATCCCGCAAAGGTGATAAAGGAGGTAAGCGACGAAATGATTGCCTGGAAAACCAAGGGAACCGAACTATACCAACGGCTCCCGAAAGACTGTTTTGAAACCTTAAAAGAGTGTGAGCCGCTTCGCAAACTAATTGAGCCTAGACAAATGCAAGATAAAATTTACAAAACATGGGGTTCAAAATCGTAAGAATTTAACACATTGATATTAAATATGATACGATAGAAATTTGACTTTTTCTCATAGTGATTTATTGCTTATGCATAGGAAATACTATATTCCACTTCGGTTTTTCCTAAACTATAATTAAACACATACTAATTACTATGAGAAAATTCATACCCTATTTATTTTTGGGGATGGTTTGCTGTCTATGGCCGTCATGGTCCTATGGGCAGGCATACACCATAACCAATTCGGCATTGGATGTCGGAAACCCCGGGGGCCTGAGAACGGCCTCAGATGCAACCTCAACCGGAGGGACAAACATTCAGGCTTACAACAATGGAAGTTCTTCCACTAATGTATGGTCAGACCCTTACGCCATACCATTTTCATTTGATTTTTACGGAAGTGCAGTTACTCACCTTATGGTAAGTAAAAATGGTCTTTTGACTTTTGATACCACCAATACCGGAATGACTGTTTCTGCCTCCCTAAATTCAAACTCGGCCTTGCCTAATGTGAACTTGCCAAACAACACCATCGCCTATTTTTGGGATGATATGGCAAGCAGCCTTGGAACTAATGATAATGTTTGGGCAATAGTTGAAGGGACGGCTCCGAATAGACAATTATGGATCTTAAATTTTTCATATTATCTAAGCACATCTTCATTTAATTATTTCGCAGTTGTACTTGAGGAGACTTCAAATAAGATTTATGTTGTTGATGGCAGCTATGCATCTTCACCTACTTCTATTTCGGCAACCGTAGGAATACAAATAAATGGAACCACAGCGTATGATGTTTTTACTCCTTTAAATGGACCGGGTGGTTCACCCAACATCCAATTAGGGCCAGGAGGAAGTGCTGCCACAGATAATGAGTACTATGAATTTACTTACCTGCCTCCGGGTGCATGTATTCCACCAACGGCATTATCGGCTTCAGCTACAACGCCAACAACCGCAACGGCAAGCTGGACCTCAGGTGGTGCACCAAATTCACTTGTAGAATATGGCACCACTGGTTTTACACTGGGTACGGGAATGCAATCTTATGTGGCTACTACATCGGCCAACCTTACAGGGTTAATGCCTAATACTACCTATGATGTATATGTAAAAGATAGTTGCGCAACCAACTCAAGCAGCTGGGTTAGGTCCTGTATCATTTACCACGCCCTGTGCGGTGGTAATGAGTGGATCATATACCATAAATAGTGCATCGCCAACTGGCGGAACAAACTTTAACAGTTTTGGTGACGCTGCTGCTGAACTAAGCGCTTGCGGTGTAGGAGTCGGTAACAATTAATGTGGCGCAGGGCACTTACTCTGAACAGTTTGCCATTTCGAGCATACCTGGAGCTTCATCAACTAATACAGTTATAATTCAGCCAGACCCTGCTAATACAATGCCCGTTGAAGTTACGTATGGTGGTACTGGTAGTACTGATAACTTCGTAATGCAATTAAATGGAGCGTCCAACCTTACGGTTAAAGGGCTAACCCTTACCCCCACAGGTACTTCATACGGAAGAGCCATAGAATTATATGGGGCATGTAACCATGTAACTATTGAAGATAACATCCTTAATGGCGTAGCTACCACTTCTACTTCCAATTTTATGGCGGTAATATATAACGGTACTGCTATTGAGGATACGATAACCAATACCACAATCCGTGGAAACACTATTACTAACGGTAGCTACGGTGTGTACATTTATGGAAATAGCGCCAATTATGGTATGAATAATACCATTGACAGTAACATGATTACTGACTTCTACTATATGGGTGTGTATTCTTATTACCAGGAAAACCTGAACATTAACGGTAATACTATTACTCAGAATAGTCTGGCTCCCTTCAGCACCGGCTATGGGGTGTATAATTATTATGGAGATTTTTCCACAGTTTCAGGAAATACAATCAGTATTTACGGTACATCTACTAACTACGGTATATACAACTACTATTGTGACGCCAGTTCATCAAGTCCCAACCTAATAGCTAATAATATGATTAGCTGCCAGGGCAATACAGGAACTACGTATGGTATCTACCCATTTAATAATTACTATACAGATATTGTATTTAACTCAATTAACGTTACCGCAGGTAGTACAACTGCCGGCCGTGGTATTTATCTGAATAGTAGTACCTCGGGTACTTACGGGTTTATTAACCTGATGAATAATAACGTGGTAAATACAGGTGGTGGTTATGCGATTGAAGTATCAAGCGGGGCTGTTACCTTGGGGTATGTTGCTTCATCCGACTATAATAACATGTATGCTACCGGTACTACGCTGGCACGTGTGAATAATTCTAACTATGCGGATTTAGCAGCTTATCAGCTGGCCGTTCCTACCTTTGATCAGAATTCGATTAGTGATGCGCCATTATTTGCTGCGCCAGATGATTTGCACATTTCTTCTCCAACCTTAAACAATGCCGGTACTCCTTATTCAGGTATTACAATGGATATTGATGGAGAAATGCGTTCGGCTACTACACCAGATATAGGTGCAGATGAGTTTGCCCCGCCAAGCTGTCTTCCATCATCAGGCTTAACCCTTATTACAGCATTTGATCAAAGTGCCATAGTGGCCTGGAAGCCCGGCACCGGATCCACCTATATTATAGAATATGACACTGCCGGATTTACTCAGGGTATGGGTAACTCTATTACTGGTATCGTTGATACTTTTTATACAATTACTGGTCTGAATTCAAATACAGCCTATGACTTTTACATTCAGAACGATTGCGGAGCCATCAATGGGCTTTCACCATGGGCCGGGCCTGTAACATTTAATACTACACTTGCCGGACCAAGAAACTTATCATGTGGTGTAGGAACAGCCCTTGACACAGTTTTTACCGAAGAATTTGATAATTCGACTTCCTTTACAGGGGATATTGCTTCTGGAAACGGATCATGGTTGTATGATAATAATACTACCGGCTCAGGTAGCACAGGGCCGAGTGGGCCACATAGCGGAAGCCACTACATCTTTGCTGAAACTTCTACCGGTGGTCCGGATACAATGCGTATGGTATCGCCAGCTATTGATTTAACCTCAGCACTAAATGCGGCCGAACTTTCTTTTTGGCTGCATGCTTATGGCGCAAGTATTGGCGTCCTTAACGTTGGAGTTTCTACTTCAGCTACGGGTCCTTTCACTAATGAGTTTTCTTATGGCCCAGGGCAACTACAAACAGATGAGCTTGATCCATACCAAAACGTAGGGGTAAACCTTGATTCTTACATGGGTCAAACTATCTATATTCAATTTGAATATGTTAGAGGTAGCACCTTTACCGGAGACCTTGCCATAGACCTTGTTGAGGTTTATACTTGTACGTTGGCCTGTAATAGCATTGCAGCTCCATTTATGGAAACCTTTGATGGAAACTCAACACCGCTTTGCTGGGGTCAGTCAGCTACATCAGGTGGCCCATGGTCATTTACAGGAAGCACCAATAGTGTATTCTGTACCGCTGCCAGCGACCATACAGGTAACTCAGGTTCATATGCCTGGATGGGCCAATCAGGTGGTGATGATGCGGTAATTCTTGAAATGCCGATGGTTGATATTTCTGCCTTAACAGTTCCATATCTTAGTTTTTATTATTGGATGTGCGGATCGGGTTACAGCCCACCCAACCTCACCTATATAGAAACGTATGACGGAACCAACTGGGTAGTATTTGACAGTATCACACAAGCTACATCAGGTTGGGAGCTGTTTGGTTTTGATTTAACCACAGCAGTTTACAATACAGATAAAGTAAGAGTTAGATTCAGAGCTGAAAGTGGCGCGAGAGTGGCTCAGACTTTTATGGAGACAATGCGATAGATGATGTTTCTATAGCGAAAGTCCCAACGTGTTTCCCACCATCAGCATTGGGAGCCAATAATATCACTTCTAACAGTGCAGATATTTACTGGACAACAGGTGGAGCCACAAACTGGAATGTGGAGTACGGTACTGCTGGTTTTACACCCGGTACCGGACCAATGATGAACGCCACAAATGATACTGTGGCCCTTACAGGTTTAGGTGCATCTGCAACGTATGAATTCTACGTACGAGATAGCTGCGCTGTAGGCGATGTGAGCACCTGGTCTGGACCATTTGTATTCAGCACCCTTTGTGGTGTAATTATACCCCCAAGCTTAGAGGATTTCAGTACAGGTTTTCCACCCAACTGCTGGGATGAAGGAGATGGCGGTACGCCAGCTACCGGCCCCACAACATTGGGTACCGGAGCCTGGACAGCTGATGGATACCTGAATGCAGGCAGCAGTGGTGCTACTAAAATCAACATGTACAATACAGGCGATCAGGACTGGATACTGAGCCCACTGTACGATTTAAGTGGAGCCGCCTGGAATGCAGAGTTTGACTTTGCGGTGTACAACTGGAATTCAACCACAACCCCCGGAACTTTAGGATCAGATGATACCGTACAGTTCCTTATCAGTGTTGATACAGGAGCTACCTGGACAGTTCTTGCTACATATGATTCAAGCTATGTAACTGCCGTTGGTGGTAACCATGAGCTTATCAATCTTTCAGCCTACACCGGAAACATTGTAATGTTCGCATTCTGGGCATCTGAAGGAACGGTTGATGACCCTGAGGACAATGATATCTTCGTTGACATACTTTTCAGGTATCTGATCCTTGTGGAAACTTTGTTGCTCCATTTATGGAAACCTTTGATGGAAGCTCAACACCGAATTGCTGGGGTCAGTCAGCTACATCAGGTGGCCCATGGTCATTTACAGGAAGCACCAATAGTGTATTCTGTACCGCTGCCAGCGACCATACAGGTAACTCAGGTTCATATGCCTGGATGGACCAATCAGGTGGTGATGATGCGGTAATTCTTGAAATGCCGATGGTTGATATTTCTGCCTTAACAGTTCCATATCTTAGTTTTTATTATTGGATGTGCGGATCGGGTTACAGCCCACCCAACCTTACCTATATAGAAACGTATGACGGAACCAACTGGGTAGTATTTGACAGTATCACACAAGCTACATCAGGTTGGGAGCTGTTTGGTTTTGATTTAACCACAGCAGTTTACAATACAGATAAAGTAAGAGTTAGATTCAGAGCTGAAAGTGGCGGAAGTGGCTCAGACTTTTATGGAGACAATGCGATAGATGATGTTTCTATAGCAGAAGCCCCAACCTGTTTCCCACCATCAGCATTGGGAGCCAATAATATCACTTCTAATAGTGCAGATATTTACTGGACAACAGGTGGAGCCACAAACTGGAATGTGGAGTACGGTACTGCTGGTTTTACACCCGGTACCGGAACAATGATGAACGCCACAAATGATACTGTGGCCCTTACAGGTTTAGGTGCATCTGCAACGTATGAATTCTACGTACGAGATAGCTGCGTTGTGGGCGATGTGAGCACCTGGTCTGGACCATTTGTATTCAGCACCCTTTGTGGTGTAATCATACCCCCAAGCTTAGAGGATTTCAGTACAGGTTTTCCACCCAACTGCTGGGATGAAGGAGATGGCGGTACGCCAGCTACCGGCCCCACAACATTGGGCACCGGAGCCTGGACAGCTGATGGATACCTGAATGCAGGCACCAGTGGTGCTACTAAAATCAACATGTACAATACAGGCGATCAGGACTGGATACTGAGCCCACTGTACGATTTAAGTGGAGCCGCCTGGAATGCAGAGTTTGACTTTGCAGTGTACAACTGGAATTCAACCACAACCCCCGGAACTTTAGGATCAGATGATACCGTACAGTTCCTTATCAGTGTTGATACAGGAGCCACCTGGACAGTTCTTGCTACATATGATTCAAGCTATGTAACTGCCGTTGGTGGTAACCATGAGGTTATTAGCCTATCGGCATATACGGGTAGCATAGTAATGTTTGGTGTTTGGGCAAGCGAGGGCACAGTTGACGACCCTGAGGATAATGATATCTTCTTTGACAACTTTGAGGTATCAGATCCTTGTGGAAGTATAACTGCTCCATTCCTTGAAACTTTCGATGGCGTTACTACTCCGGCCTGTTGGACTGAGAGCGGAAGCGAATCCTGGAGGTACTCTACAACAGCAGCTTATGGAGCTGCCGTGGCCGGAGACCATACCGGAAACAGCGGTAATTACGCCTGGATTGACGGATCCGTTCCTAACGGCCCAACTCAGATAAGTACGTTGGAGTCACCAGCCATTGATGTTACTGGTCTTCTTGCTCCTCAATTAAGGTTCTTTGTTTTCAGTAATAATATTGATGATGCAGGTAACAACACTATAGATGTAGAATTTTATGATGGTGCGGCCTGGGATACTGTTTATTCTAATCAAAGTAATCTTGGTGCAGGATGGTTTGAGGTTCTTGTTAACCTGAGCTCATATACCATCACTGGTAAAGTAAAGGTTAGATTTACGGTTACTGAGAATTCTACTGGTAGCGCGTTCTATAACGACATTCTAATTGACGATGTTGAGTTTAGAGACGCACCCAGTTGCCCAGCTCCCTCAATGCTCGGAGCTACCAATGTAGCCGATACCTCAGCTGATCTTTACTGGACTACTGGTGGTGCTGCCAATGCCAATGTACAATACGGTCCAGCCGGATTTACACTGGGTACTGGTATGATGATGAACACCACGAATGATACAGTATCTATAACAGGACTGACTGCCGCTACTGCTTACGAGTATTACGTACGGGATAGCTGTGCTGTTGGTGATGTTTCAGTTTGGGTAGGTCCATTTGCCTTTAGTACAGGAGCATGCGCGCCATCAAATACATGTACTTACCTTGCTGAGTTGAGAGACTCTTATGGTGATGCATGGAATGCCGGTGATGTAACGGTATGGCAGGGAGGTGTTCCTGTTCAGGTTCTCACTTATCCGGTAATAAATGGAGGACAGAATGATACACTCTTGGTTGTTCCAATTCAGCTTTGTGATAATCTGAATACTGTGGTTACTATAAGTACACCTGGAGGATTCCCGGAGGAGATTGGTGTGAGGCTAATCGATCCGCAAAGCAATATTGCCGGAAACCATAGTGCCACACTTGGCCTGTCTGCAGGAGATACGCTGTTCAGCTTTACCTCTTCTTGTGTTTTACCGGCCTGTCCAAACCCATCTGCTTTAGGATCATTTAACATCACTCAATACACTACGGATGTTTTCTGGACTAAAGGTTCAACGGGAGCAACTTCTATTATAGAATATGGCCCGACAGGATTTACACCGGGTACAGGTACACAGGTAACCACAACCAATGATACCATTACGTTGACCGGTCTTTTAGCTTCGACCAGCTATGATTTCTGTGTAACAGATAGTTGTGGCGTTGGAAATGTGAGTCTGACCTTCTGCTCAAGCTTTACCACAAGCTGTGCGGTATTTGTTGCCCCATTCCTCGAAACGTTCGATGGAACCTCAACTCCTGTATGCTGGAGTGAAACTGCCACAAGCGGTGGCCCATGGCTTTATGGAGGTGCAGGAACAAATTCTGTTAATTGTTCTCCTGCAACAGATCATACAGGTAATAATGGAAATTATGCCTGGATGGATCAATCAGGTACGGATGCCGGAGTAGTGCTTCAAACACCTGTAGTTGATGTATCTTCAATTACACTTCCATACCTTGATTTCTTTTACTGGATGTGTGGTGCGGGCTATACTCCCAGCAACAAAACCTTCCTTGAGTACTGGAGTGGTACCAACTGGGTAGTATTTGATAGTATCGTTGATTCTACCTTGGGTTGGGAATACAAGGCTTACCCGCTTACTGGTAGAACTTACGGTGCTAACCTTGTTGAAATTCGTTTCAGGGCTGAGTCAGGAGGTTCTGGTTCCGACTTCTTTGGTGATAATGCCATTGATGATGTATTTATTGGTGAGAGAAGGCTATGTCAGGATCCAACAGGTTTGATCATTATTGGCAACTCTCTTACATCAGTAACCCTTGCCTGGAATAGTGATACAAATATCACAGCTTCACGTATTGAGTATGGGCCTACCGGTTTCACCCTCGGCACAGGAACACAGATTGCCTCAGGCCCTGGTGGTGGTACAGTTACAGGTTTAATGCCCGGTACCTGTTATGATTTTTACATAGCAGATTCATGCGGTACTTCGCTACTTGCATGGTTAGGGCCTATTAATGGTTGTACCCAGGCACCATGTACCGTTACAGGTATGCCAATGGGCGTAATGGGCGATACCACAAACTGTGGTGGAGGCCAGGTAACACTCACTACTTCTTCTACCGGTAATATTGCCTGGTTAAGAGGTTCGGAGGTTGTAGGCAGAGGCTCATCACACCTGGATAGTGTAAACTTCACCACCACATTTGATGCAGCACTTTATAACAATGCTGGTCCATCCATACATGTGGGTCCAACACCACTATCATTGGCGGGAGGTTTCGGAAACTTTACCAATGGCCAGTGGATTACAGTAATGGATACTATTACACTGGATAGTTTCACCGTAAGGTCTGATGGCTTTGTAAGTGCCCAAATGATTATTTGGGATGCCGATACAGCACTGGACAGACCTATACAAAGAAGCCCTGTGTTTACAACACCTGCCAGTATTACTACTGATACCCAGATTTATACCGGTGGTATGGTGCTTACACCAGGATCATACTATATGAATGTACAGTTTGACGCCACTTCGGTAGGATCCTTATACAGGGCTACTGCCGGTGCCATATTCCCATATGTGGCTCCTGGACTGTTGAGCATTGATAGTGTAAACTTTAATGGTGGACAGATAAGGTACTATTACACCTTTGATATGGTAATACGTGGTGCATGTTTGAGCACAAGCGTACCCGCAGTTGCTTTTGTACCTGGTTCAAATGCCGGTACCAGCGATTCTGTAGCAGTTTGTATTACCAACAATGCGGTAAATCTTGCTTCATACCTTGGTACTTATGATCAGGGTGGAACATGGACAGATGATGATGCCACTGGCGCGCTTACTGCTGGTATTTTTGATGCATCAGCAGTAATGCCGGGTACTTATGGGTTTACCTATAAACTGCAGGGTACTGGCGGTTGTGCTGCTGATAGTGCCACTATAACTGTTACCGTTGTTAGTGGTGGCAGTGCCGGATCAGATACCACTATAGTAGGATGTGTAACAGGATCTTCTATTCAGCTTAGAAACTATGTAGGAGCAACAGGTGGAGTATTTACCAACCTTGATAACGCCTCAGGTGTTGTAGGTGGTAGCCTCATTATTCCTGCTACTGCAGGAGTTGGAACTTACAGGTTCAGCTATCGTTTGCCAGCAGGTGTTTGTCCTGCGGACACAGCTATGTTAACTGTAGTTATTGATCCGGCAGCCAATGCCGGTGCTGATGCAACGGATACGGTTTGTGATACCGTAATGGCTCTTGACCTTACCACCTTACTTGATGCCAACGCTTCATCAGGTGGAACCTGGAAAGACGTTAGCAATAGTGGTGGACTAACAGGTTCTACCTTTAATGCAACGGCCGTTATCTCCGGTAACACTTACATTTTGAGATATGTGGTGGAAAATGGATGTGGAAAAGATTCTGCGGACATTTCACTACGTGTAGGATGTAAAATCGGCCTTACGGAATTCGGACTTACCACTCTTGAAGTGTACCCGAACCCAACTTCAGGTATGATAAACATCCGTACTTCAGAGGCTGGTGTTCAATCGGTAACGGTTGAGTTGTATTCTACCAGCGGCAAATTGTTGATGAGTGAAAAGGCTGAACTTGATGGACAGCTACCAATCAACATTGGCAGGTTTGCAGATGGTGTTTATAACCTGAAAATAATTACTGATGAAGGAACTGAGGTTCATCGAATCACCAAAATGTAATTATTAAGTAACTTTAATTCAAGGGGCTGTCTTCGAAAGAGACAGCCCTTTTTTTATGTCTTTATCAAAGAATTAAAACTTTAACACAGGCAGCTAAAAAAAATCACATTGAAAATCAATGTAATACGATCGCGACAGTCATCGATTACAAAAAAGTGATTTTCGGATGCAATAAAAATCTACATTCGGTTAATTTTTAAATAACCCTTTTTTCCGATGAAAAGAAATTTATTCTTCTTTTTGAGCTGTCTGCTAATCCCTTTTTTAGCACTGCAAGCTCAAGTCTCGGCTTACCAATATAGCACGAGCAATGGTACTTATACTCCAATTACGGGGGGTACAGTTTTAGGTGATGCCTCAACAGATGATCAAAGATTTGTAGATCCTGCTACTCCGCTAGGTGGCACTACCGCTGCCGGACCAGGATTTCCTATCGGCTTTAATTTTACTTATGCCGGGGCAACTTTAGATAAGGTGGGAGTTAACGCCAATGGGTGGATTAGTCTGGGTAATTCCACCGTTAACACACCAGCAGGCAGCACACCAGTGTCGTCAACCACCACTTTTAATGCAATAGCTCCATTTACGCGCGATTTACAATCACGCACAGGAGGTGATATCAGGATAGAAACAGTTGGTACTACTCCAAACCAACAGTGTATAATTCAATGGACCAACTATAAACGCTATGGGACTTCTTACCCAAGTGAAGCGATACCCTTAACTTTCAGATTGTATTAAACGAAACCAGCAATACCGTTCAGTTTATTTATGGAAAGTGTACAACCCAAGCCACTTCAACATCGGCTGACCCTGTAGTAGGGCTCAAAGGAGCAGTAACTGGAAATTACCTTACTCTTGATGGTACTTTTAATGCTTTGGTAGCAGGTACCAGTGCATCATCAAATGTTGATTTTGACAACACCACAGGCCCAACCTCAGGATTGACGATAACCTTTACTCCCCCAAGCTGTATTGCTCCGGCAGCATTAACCGCCACAGCTATTTACTACTAACTCGGCACTTTTGAGCTGGACAAGTACCGGAACAGATATTAACATCAGATACGGCCTGCAGGGTATAACTCCGGCAACCGGAACCAAAGCGCGCCTTACGGCCAACACCTTTGCTTTTACAGGGCTAAGTGCAAACACCTCTTATGCTTTTTTTGTGAGAGATAGTTGCTCTGCCTCCGCTCAAAGTAGGCACTGGGCCGGGCCATTTGTTTTTAAAACTCTTTGCTCTGTATTCAACACTTTTCCATGGGTAGAAACATTTGAACCTACTACTAATACCATACCCTCTTGTTGGGAAAATGAAACCAATGATAATGCTGACTGGATTTTCAGGAGCAAATGGCCATGGCTCTACAACGAACTGGCAGTTTAGATTATGATGGGGACATTGCACTTGATGACATTATCATCCAGGCCGCTCCCAGCTGTATTACCCCAACCGTGCTAAATGCAACATCTATCACAAGCTCATCTGCTACGCTGGGCTGGACTACCGGAGGAGCTTCTAACTGGAGAGTTGAATATGGCACAACAGGATTTGTATTGGGAACCGGTTCCAAAGTTTCAGCCACTACCAATCCAATAGTTGTTACCGGCCTTATGCCTAATACCACTTACCAGTTTTATGTTAAAGATTCTTGTAGTACAACTTCAGTTTCTTTATTTGCCGGACCGTTTAGCTTTACCACACCCTGTGCTGTAATAAACATATTCCCACATACTGAGAACTTCGAAGGCGCCACCACCGGAGCTCCCGGAGTACTTCCGGCCTGTTGGTCATCATCTGCTACCACTACTTATCGATGGGAGGTGGATGCAAATGGTACTACATCTTCAAATACAGGCCCCAGCGTTGATCATACCCTGGGTACATCAGCAGGTTATTATGCCGGTATGGACGACTCGCACGGTAGCTACTACCGATACTTTAAATAATCTTCTTACTCCATCTTTTGACTTATCGGTTTAACCACTCCAAGGTTAAACTTCTGGTACATTTGTATGGTCGGTCATGATAATTGTGCTGTCGCTCTAAACCTCTTATAATGTTTATGGGGTACTACATGGCTAAATGGGTGTTTCAAGCAATTACATTCAGCCAGGCGGCCTGGTTAAGAGTACCACAATCTTGACACTTAACCCCATACAAATCAACAACTACGTTTCGTTACCCGTAAAGGTGCAGGTACCTATAGATTTTAATAGTGATATTTCCATTGATGACATCAGGATAGAGGAAACCCCAAGCTGCCTTATCCCTTCGCTATTGGGAGCCACACAGTTAACACCTACCTCGGCTACCCTTTACTGGACAACCGGAGGCGCCTCTAACTGGAAGGTGCAGTATGGCCCAACCGGGTTCACCTTAGGCGCAGGTACTGTAGTTGCGGCTACTAATGATACCCTTGCCATTTCCGGCCTCATGCCCAATACTACCTATCAGTTTTATGTTAAGGATTCATGCAATGCCACCGATGTTTCCGCTTATGCCGGGCCATTTAGCTTTACCACACCGTGCGCTATTGCCGGCTTGCCATTTGTTGAAAACTGGGAAACCACAAGCACAACAGCAGGCTGCTGGACAAACAATGGTAATTGGGCATTATCAACTGCCATAAGCGCTTATGGTACTGGTTCAAACTCAGTTATTTTTCCTTTTTACTCGGTAGCTTCGGGTTCGTTTGATGCAAACTCACCACAGTTTACACCCGTACCAGCGGGTTATCAACTGGCCTTTGACCACGCCTATGCTACTTATGCTACAGAAGTGGACTCTTTGAAAATTTATTATTCAACAGATGGAGGAAGTACCTACAGCCTATTAGTGGGCTTAGATGGTGGCGTTAGCGGAGCTCTTACTACTGCTCCTCCTACCGGTTTAGTATCATTTGTTCCTACCGCATCGCAGTGGGCAAACTATACCATAAACCTGCCTGTGGGTACCAATCAGTTGAAGTTTACAGCCAAAACTGCTTTTGGAAACAACCTTTATCTTGATAACATCGCTGTTCAGGTGGCTCCTCTATGCCCTGCTCCTATAGCACTTGGTGCGTTTGGTATTTCTCAAACAACTGCCAGCGTTTACTGGACATCTGCCTTGTCTTCATTCAACGTTGAATATGGCCCTACTGGTTTTACTTTGGGTAGCGGATCAACTGTTTCATTGGCAACAAATGATACTGTGGCTTTATCAGCCCTTACAGCCAACACATGCTATGATTTTTACGTACAAACAGCCTGTACTTCAGATTCAAGTGCGTGGGTAGGGCCATATAACTTCTGTACGGCTCCTGTACCATCTGCGTGTAATGTGGTAAACACTGCGGTAAATGATACGCTTTGTGCCCCCGGTACTGCAAGGTTCTTTTCATCTTCAAATAACGAATTGGTAAGGTTTAATACCAACAATATGGTAACCCTTACCGCTGATACAGTACAGTTGGCGGTAACCGGTACAACCTCTATTCAGGTGGCCGAAGTAGTAAGCGGAACCAATAAAGGTAATGTGGGCCCACTGCCAAACATAGCTGCTACAGGTTTTGGAAACTTTAGCAACGGCCAAAGGATTACTGTTTTGGATACTATCAGAATTGATAGTATGACGGTACGTGCCAACGGTATTGTTACTGCTCAGGTTCAAATCTTTACCAGAGACCCTGCAAGGGGTGGAGTGCTGTTGCAAACAGGTAAGCCATTTACCACTGGTGCAGGAGCTGATGCCACTTACCAGGTAGAAGTGGGTACTGTACTAACTCCTGGAACTTATTTTATGAATGTAAGCTTCCTGTCAGGTACAGGTCTGTTGTTCAGATCTACTGGAGGGGCTGTTTATCCTTATGTGCTTCCGGGCTTAATGAGTATTGACAGTACCAACTTTGCAAACCAAAACAGGCTTTATTACACTTTTGACCTTGTGGTGAGCGAAATGTGCATAAGCCCTAAAAAAACGGTTACTGCGCAGCTTATCGGTATCAACCCTGGTCAGGGTCAGTCAGTAGTATTATGTGATAATGCGCCATCGGTTAACCTAACTACCTACCTATCTGCCAACGCTGCTGCGGGAGGTACGTTTAGAGGAGGCGCTGCTTCAACAGCTATTACAGGTACCACACTAAACCCATCATTACTTACACCAGGTATTTATAAAGTGTATTATAGAACGCTTGGCACTACTGCATGTCCTGCGGACTCATCAGAATTTACTTTCTATATTCAGAACTGTAGTGGCTGCACAAACCTAGCTACTCCTGTTGCCACTAATGATACTATTTGTGGAGCTGGCTTTGCTACGGTAAGTGCTACCGGAAATAATCTGCTTTGGTATAATCCTAATGATAGTGTGTTGGTTGGTGGAAGTACCTTTACTGATTCTATTGGTGTAAATACTACTTACAATGTGGTTTCTGCCTTTAGTGCGGGTCCTGGTGTTACTATCGGGCCAAAGGTTACAACCAACTCTAATGCATACCCAACCGGAAACTTTACCAACGGGCAGTACATTTCAGTAGGACAAACTGTGCGTATAGATTCAGCCACCTTTGCTGTGAATGGAGCACTTGACTTTGTTACCCTTATATGGGATGCTCAAAGAACTACCATATTACAACAAAGCCAGTTGATAAGCTATGCGGGTGCTGATACTTCTGCAAAGGAGATTGGTGTGGTACTTACACCCGGTGTTTATTTTATGAACACGGCACCTATTAGCGGCACAGGGGTATTGTATAGAATGACTGTAGGTGGTGCCTTCCCCTATGGCATACCCGGTTACTTTACAGCTGATAGCTCCGACTTTGGGCCAACCAGATATTATTACTTTAATGATATGAAGGTAAGTTCTGCTTGCCTGAGCCCTGCTGCATCTGCTTTGGCAGTAGTATCTCAGGGCTTTAACGCAGGTACCAGCGCTACAGATACCGTTTGTGATACACTTATGGTTGACCTTACCAGCTACCTCGGAACTTTTGATATGGGTGGAACCTGGATTGACGTAAATGCTACGGGAGCCCTTAGTGGTAATATGTTTAATGCGTATGCTGTAGCTAAAAATGCCTCTTATACTTTTCAATATACCGGTGGTATCGGTGGTTGTGAAGATACCGCTACTATAACCCTATATGTTGACTACTGCAGCATTGGCCTTAATGAATATAGCAAGGCCGCCCTGGTTGTATATCCAAACCCAACCAGTGGACTAGTGTATGTAGAGAGCCTTCGTAAAAACTCCCAAACCATGGTGGTAGAGGTTTACGAATTGAGTGGTAAGCTAATTTTAAAGAAGAATTTTGATGGAAATCAAAAAGCTGAAATGGAGTTGAGCAACCTGCCTGACGGCATCTATAACATGAAAATTACTAATGACAATGGTTCGTCAATTCACCGTATAGTGAAGCAGTAACCTGTATTTAGAAATAAAGCAAGAAGGTCCTGCCACGCGCAATGTGTGGCAGGACTTTTTTTGTTTTAGGATATATGGCTGCTATAGTATGCCAATCCAAAACCCACGGCCGGTAATTTTACAAAAGCGCAATGTATATTTGCCACAACCCATTTACCCACAGCTACCAAACACAATTCCCTTTATCATGATAAAATCAAA
This sequence comes from Schleiferiaceae bacterium, assembly GCA_963758205.1. Taxonomy (GTDB): domain Bacteria; phylum Bacteroidota; class Bacteroidia; order Flavobacteriales; family Schleiferiaceae; genus Owenweeksia. Next base: position 1,513,039 of record CAVWUM010000002.1, on the reverse strand, counting down.
ATCTATTGGCATTATGGCTTTATCGGCCACAATGCTGATTGCTTGTAACGAGCAGGAAAAACAAATGGAAACAGAAGAAATCACCAAACTGGAATATCCTGAAACCCGCAGAGACTCCACGGTAGTGGATGATTATTTCGGAACAGAAGTACATGATTATTACCGCTGGCTGGAAAATGATACTTCAGCCGAAACAGAGGAATGGGTAAAAGCCCAGAATGAAGTATCGTTCGGCTATCTTAAGAATATTCCATACCGGGATAAAATCAATGAGCGGCTTACTGAGCTTTGGAATTATGAAAAGTACTCCGCTCCGTTTGAGCGAGGCGCTTACACCTATTTCTCTAAAAATGACGGGTTACAAAATCAATCCGTAATGTATCGCCAAAAAGGTGAGGAGGGTACCCCCGAGGTTTTCCTTGATCCTAATAAGTTTTCAGAAGATGGTACTACATCATTAGCCGGAGCAAGCTTTACGGATGATGGTAGCCTTTTAGCGTACCAGATATCAGAGGCCGGTTCTGACTGGCGTAAGGTTATAGTGCTTAATGCCGAAACCAAAGAGCAGATTGAAGATACATTGGTTGATGTCAAGTTTTCAGGTCTCTCATGGTTAAAAAATGATGGATTTTATTACAGCAGTTATGATAAACCCAAGGATGGTAGTGCCTTATCAGGTCTTACTCAGTTTCACAAACTGTACTATCATAAACTGGGTACGCCACAAAGTGAAGACAAACTGATATTTGGTGGAAACGAAACCCAGCGCAGGTACATTGGTGGTTATGTTACTGAAGACAATAACTACCTGGTAATTACGGCCGCTACTTCAACCAGTGGCAATGAGCTTTACATTAAGGATTTGCGTAAACCCAACAGTAAAATTGTACAGTTGGTTGACAATTTTGATAACAACCACTATGTAATGCATACTGAGGGCGATAAGCTATTTATTAAAACAAATCTTGATGCCCCTAATGGCCGCGTAGTTACCACCTCCATCAGCAAGCCTACCCCTGATAATTGGGTGGATTTAATTGCAGAAACTGAGAACGTACTGGAAGTAGGAACTGCTGGCGGAAAAATATTTGCCACCTATATGGTAGATGCTACTAACCGGGTTTATCAGTACAGCCTTGATGGTAAAATGGATAAGGAAATTGAACTGCCCGCATTAGGGTCAGCAGATGGTTTTGGAGGCCGTATGGAAGATATGGTGGTGTATTACAGCTTTACCAATTATGTATATCCATCTACCATCTTTAAGTATGATATAGAAACAGGTGCTTCCGAGGTGTATAAAAAGTCTCAGGTAAAGTTTGACCCTGAGCAGTACGAGTCTAAACAGGTGTTTTATACATCAAAAGACGGTACTAAAATACCTATGCTTATCACACACAAAAAAGGACTTAAACTGGACGGTACCAACCCAACCTATCTGTATGGCTATGGTGGGTTTAATGTGAGCCTCACACCTGGCTTTAGCACCTCTACCATTGTATTGCTCGAAAATGGTGGTGTAATGGCCGTTGCTAACCTGCGTGGCGGGGGTGAGTATGGCGAGGATTGGCATAAGGCCGGCACCAAAATGCAAAAGCAAAATGTGTTTGACGATTTTATTGCCGCTGCTGAATACCTGATAGCTGAGAAATATACCACTTCAGAAAAGTTGGCTATAGCCGGAGGTAGTAATGGCGGCTTGCTGGTGGGCGCTACTATGACTCAGCGCCCTGATTTAATGGCCGTTGCCTTTCCTGCAGTTGGCGTATTGGATATGCTTCGCTACAACAAATTTACCGCTGGCGCGGGATGGGCGTATGACTATGGTACAGCCGAAGACAGCCAGGAGATGTTTGAATACCTGTATGGTTACTCTCCCTATCATAACCTAAAAGAAGGAACTGAATACCCTGCCACTATGGTTACCACCGGTGATCATGATGACCGTGTAGTGCCTGCACACAGCTTTAAATATGCTGCTGAACTTCAGCGCACCCATGTAGGTAATGAGCCCGTTATAATACGAATTGAAACCAATGCCGGGCACGGTGCCGGTAAGCCTACCGATAAGATTATTGAGGAGCAGGCGGATAAATGGTCATTCATGTTCTGGAATATGGGCTACAAGTCGTTGCCAGGTGAAGCTGAGGATGACCAAAAGACTATGTAAATTATATTTCAAAAAAAGGTGTGGTAATCTTCTTATAATTGGATATTATTGCACCTCAAAATTTTAAACTAAGAATTAATGAAGAAGGTAGTTTTGTTTATGATGCTTGTAGGAGTACTATTTGCATGTGAAGAAAAGAAGGATGATTCAAGCACCGAAAATCCAACTACAGAATCACAAATTGTAGGAACGTGGGGATCCCTTGACGCGGGTGTACGTACCTATGAAGATGGTAAACTTGAAGATGACATTACTTCGCAGGATACACTTACACTGGTATTGAATAGCGATAATAGCTTTACGTATAGCGGTAAGTACCAGCAATATGACAAGGGGACTTACACCACCGATAACCAAAAGCTGATGCTTAATGGCGATAAGGAACAAAAAACCATGGAGGTTAAGCTTTTAACTGCAGACCGGTTAATGCTGCTTTACGTTGAGGAGTACAGCAAGCTGGGTGTGGACATTCGTGATGAATATTATTACGACTATAAAAAGAAGTGATTTTGAATAACAAAACGAGCTTATTTTCAATAGATCAATAAGTAGCTTTAAACTTTTTAATTACCAGCCGCCCGAAAAATGTTTTTCGGGCGGCTTTTTTATGCGAAGAATCTAAGGCTGATAAGGCAGGTGACTTAGTTTGGCAAGCAAGAACCATTGAGGTTACTTTACTGTTTCAATCGGTAAATTCAAGTTGTATGTCAATATTTTCAAGCCTCAAGAAGTTCGGTAATCTGGTTTCTCAAATTGATGTTTCAGAAACCCTGGAAGCATTGGGTAAACTCAATAAAACTGAGCTTTACCAAATAATGAAAATTATTAAAAACAAAACACGCGATTATGAGCCGCCACAAATAGAAGGCGATTATTATAAGCTGGCTCGTTTTTTAAATAATGAAGAAAGGGAGAAACAGCTGCAAGTGCGCGAGTTTATGAATGAGCACGTAAAACCCATTGCTAATGAATATTGGAACAAGGCTGAATTTCCAATGCACATAATCCCTAAAATGGCGGAGCTGAATATTGCGGGCCTCACTTATGAAGGCTATGAAAGCCCCATGGGTAGCTACCTGCTGGAGGGATTTATAACAGTAGAAATGGCTCGGGTTGATACTTCCATATCTACCTTTTTTGGAGTGCAAAGTGGCCTGGCAATGGGCAGTATCTACTTCTGCGGAAGCGAAGAGCAAAAACAGAAATGGTTGCCACCGATGCAGCGCCTGGAAAAAATCGGGGCCTTTGGCTTAACCGAACCCAATGTAGGTTCTGCAGTGGCTGGAGGACTGGAAACTACCTGTAGAAAAGAAGGCGATAAGTGGATACTGAACGGCCAGAAAAAATGGATTGGTAACGCCACCTTTGCGGATATCACCATTATCTGGGCGCGTAATGTTGAGGACAATAAGGTGAAAGGCTTTATTGTGGAGAAGGACAATCCCGGATTTAAAGCCGAAAAACAAAAGGATAAAATGGCACTACGTACCGTGCAAAATGCTTTGATTACCCTCACCGATTGTGAAATTGATGAAGAAAACCGCTTGCAGAATTGCGACAGTTTTAAGGATACCTCCAAAGTGCTGAAAGCTACCCGGGCCGGTGTAGCCTGGCAAGCCGTAGGCTGTGCCCGTGGGGCGTATGAGCTTGCACTTGAGTATTCACAAACGCGCCATCAGTTTGGTAAACCCATAGGCTCGTTTCAGTTGGTGCAGGATCTTTTAGTTGAAATGCTCACCGACCTTACAGCTATACAGAGCATGGCTTTTCACTTATCCAAATTACAGGATGAAGGCGTAATGACTGACCAGCAGGCATCATTGGCCAAAGTGGCCTGTAGCCGCCACACCCGCGAAATAGTAGGTAAGGCCCGCGAAATATTTGGAGGAAACGGCATTTTGCTGGAGCACAGCATTGCCCGCTTTGTAGCAGATGCCGAAGCCATCTATACCTATGAGGGCACCAAAGAAGTAAACTCGCTTATAGTGGGAAGGGATATTACCGGGATAAGTGCATTTTTGTAGGCACAACCTAAATACACGTGACGGGCACCACTTTCAGAACGCGATGGATTCTTCATTTGGCAATAGTTGGTTTACTTACCCTGTTGTCGCTTTTCACTTTTTACCACTTTTGGTTTACACCGGAGCATTACACTCCTGAGCTGTTATTACTAAAAGTAATGTTCATTGTAGTATGTGTCACTTCGTTGCACTTAATATGGTCAGTAATTATCTGTATTAGATTATTTTACTTCAGAAGGCAGGTAATGGGGCTGGTGTTTTTAGTTTATTCGGCAATTGATTTCGGACTCATGTGTTTAATAGGATTTTTTTGCATGATATTGATGGCGGCATCTCCACATTCAATAAACTAAATACTTAGTTAAAAACTTTAAATTGCCTGCCTAAAAGCATTTCAAATGAAAAAAGGCATATCCATTCTTCTTTTCCTGTTTAGTGTTGGCCTATCTGCGCAAAATGTACAAACCGACTCACTCGGCTTTCAAACCTTTACCTACCCGGAGGGAGATACAGTTTACACAATGAAGCAATACTTTATGGTATTCCTTAAAAGTGGACCAACCCGTAGCCAAAACCCTGAGGAAGCAGCCGAAATTCAGAAACAACACATGGCGCATATACAATGGATGGCCGAAAAAGGATATGTGGATATAGCCGGGCCTTTTGGTGACGATGGTGAGGTACGCGGCATTTTGGTAATGCGGGTACCTACCAAGGAAAAAGCCGAAGAACTTGCCGCTATGGACCCTGCGGTAAAAGCCGGCAGGCTGGTGATGGAAATACACCCTTGGTGGGCCGCGGTGGGCAGTTCTCTTAAGTAGTAACTTATATCTGGGTATCCAAAGTTACCCTTAAGATTAAAAGGATACTTAACCTTTGCCAAAAATCACGCTATGAAAAAACTGGTTACCTGGGCTTCTAAAAAACTGGGGCTATTGGTAATTGCATGCCTTACCCTGGGCCTGGCGCCTTTTACCCCTGAGCCCCATGTTTGGGAAAAAATAAAGTGGGTAGCCAATGGTGCCGCTGGAATGGCATGGTATGATTGGTTTGACTTGCTGTTGCATGGCAGCCCGTGGGTGTTGTTAGTGATTGGAGTGGTGGGGAAGATATTTAGTTCCAACCAATTTCAAAGTAAATCGTCCGACTAAGCATATAGAACTAAGAAGACTTTAACCGGAGTAAATAAGATGCTCTTTGACATCAATAAGTTGAGGGAATATCCCCTCCGAACAAAGAAGTTTAGCCTCAGGTTATACCACCAAAATTTAGATATGAGTAAAAAGACTTTTACACTAAGTAGCAATGATCTTGGTGGCAATTTTACCGATGAGTTTGTGATGGATGGCAACGGCTGTTCAGGGGGTAACAAATCTCCACACCTGGCCTGGAAAAATGCCCCGGAGGGTGCCAAAAGTTTTGCCGTGTTTATGCACGACCCTGATGCACCAACGGCCAGTGGTTTTTGGCATTGGGCCGTTTATAACATTCCAAAAGATATTGATGAATTACCAAGTGGTGCAGGAAGTACTAATCAAGACCTTCTGCCCGAAGGTGCTGTAATGGGAACCAATGATACCGGCCAGGCGCAATACAATGGCCCATGTCCTCCCAAAGGAGATTTTACCCACCGATATATAATTACCGTTTATGCTTTAGGTGAGGAAAAACTGGATATTGACGAAAATACACCCATTGCCCTTGCAGAGTTTATGATGGTTACCGGGCCGATGCTGGGAAAGGCCTCGATAATCTGCCACTACAAACATTAGTGCGGCATAGTCTTTTTTTTAAAGCAAGTGTTAAGGCAGTAGGGGGAAGCGATATTCCGCGTTAAGCTTTACAGTTTTAAACCTCTTTTCTTCCCCTTACCTTAGCGCTTTCCAAAAAATCAGACTATACATGAAAAATATACAGAACTACGTTTTAGGCGAGTGGGTAAATGGCGAGGGTGAAGAACTAATCGCCACTGATGCCATCACCGGTGAGGCTATTGGGATAGTGTCCAGCAAGGGGCTGGATTATAAAGCTATCCTGGAGTATGGCCGCAAAAATGGTGGGCCTGCTCTACGTAAAATGACTTTTCAGGAACGCGGGCTTATGCTGAAGGCGCTGGCCCTGCACCTGGTCGATATCAAAGATCAGTTTTACGAAACCAGTTTTAAAACCGGTGCCACCAAAATTGATAGCTGGGTGGATATTGAAGGCGGCTTCGGCAACCTGTTTGCCAACGCCTCTCTGCGCAGGCAGTTCCCTGATTTACCTTATTACGTGGATGGTCAGCCAGCAGCCCTTTCAAAAGGCGGAACATTTATCGGCCACCATATTATGGTACCAAAGCGCGGTGTAGCCGTGCATATCAATGCCTTCAATTTTCCCGTATGGGGGATGCTGGAAAAAATTGCGGTAAACCTAATGGCCGGGGTACCAGCCGTGGTAAAACCTGCGGAGTCCACCTCTTTCCTTACGGAGCACGTGGTTCGCGAAATCATAAAATCCAACATCTTACCGGAAGGCTCATTGCAGTTGGTTACCGGTTTAGGCCGTGGTATAATTGATCATGTGGATACCGGTGATACAGTAACCTTTACGGGATCGGCTGCAACGGGTAAAAAATTGCAAAGTCTGCCGCATATCATTGAGCGCTCGGTTACTTTCAATTTAGAGGCTGATTCGCTAAACGCGGCTGTTCTTGGCCCTGATGTAGAGCCGGGCATGCCTGAGTTCGACATTTTTGTAAAAGAAGTGCAAAGGGAAATCACCACCAAAGCCGGCCAAAAGTGTACAGCCGTGCGCAGAATTATTGTACCGCAAGATAAAATGGATGCAGTGCAGGAGGCACTTTCTGAAAGGTTACAAAAAACCACTATCGGTAACCCACGCAATAAGGATGTGCGGATGGGTGCGCTGGCCTCTAAGCTTCAGCTGGAACGCCTTATGGAAAATGTAGAGCGTCTTAAAAAACAACAGGAAGTGGTGTATGGCGATATCCGCGATTTTGCAGTAATTGATGCTGATTGTCAAAAAGGAGCTTTCGCCTCTCCTATACTTTTCAGAAATAACGATCCTTTTAAAAATACGGATGTGCACGAAGTGGAATGCTTCGGGCCGGTTTCGAGTATAATGCCTTATAAGGATTTAGCGGAAGCAGTGGAAATTGCTAATATGGGTAAGGGTTCACTGGTTTCTACTATCGTTACTGCTGATGATAAAGTGGGCCGTGAGTTTGTGGTGGAAGCCGCCCACATGCATGGTCGCATCCAGGTGTTGAACGCTAAGTCAGCTAAGGAGAGTACAGGCCATGGTTCACCCATGCCGCTTCTAACACATGGTGGTCCTGGACGTGCCGGAGGTGGAGAAGAAATGGGCGGTAAACGCGGAATTCTACACTACCTGCAACGTACGGCCATTCAGGGTCATCCGGATTCTATTATGGAAATTACCCAGGTGTACCAGCCGGGGGCCACCCGCCCTGAAGCCGAAAAGCATGTTTTCCGCCAACATTTTGAAGAGCTTAAAGTGGGCGATACAGTGTACACGCATAGGCACACAGTTACCGATGCCGACATTGCCAGCTTTGCCCAGGTGAGTGGCGATAACTTTTACGCTCACGTGGATTCCACCTCATTGGAGGGAACCATATTTGAAGGCAAGGTTGCACATGGCTATTACGTGCTATCCAAGGCGGCCGGTATGTTTGTCGATCCCCGCAAAGGGCCGGTATTACTAAACTACGGTATTGATGAATGCCGCTTTACCAAACCGGTTTACACGGGAATGACCATTGGGGTGAAATTCACCGTAAAGGAAAAAATTAACCAGGAAAAAAGGAGTGAGGACGACATCGCCAAAGGCATCGTAAAATTCAATGTGGATGTGTATGATGAGGAGGGTGAAACTGTTGCACTTGCTACTATTTTAACTATGGTAAAAAAGCTGGATCAGTCGTAGCCACAGATTACTCAGATTTCACAGATTAGTATGGATTCTCAAAGCGTATATCTCAAAGAAGAAACTCACAAAATCATTGGCATTTGCATGGAAGTACATCGCCATTTAGGTCATGGGTTTCTTGAGGTTGTCTATAAGGATGCCTTGGAGTATGAATTCAAAGAAGCGGGAATTAAATACTCCAGGGAGAGGCAATACGATATTTGGTATAAGGATATTAAGTTACCTCATAAATTCTACGCTGACTTTGTTGTTTTTGATAAGGTGGTTCTTGAAGTAAAATCATCAAAAGCTATTGCAAATGAGCATATAGCTCAAAGTATTAACTATCTCAGAGCTTCAGATAACAAGGTGGCCTTGGTTGTAAATTTTGGCAGGCAAAGTTTAGAATGGAAAAGGCTTGTTTATTAATAATCTGTGAAATCTGAGTAATCCGTGGCTAAGCTAACAAACTGGAAATCCGAACCGCCTCAACCGCCCTTTTACGCGGTGATTTTTATCTCCCGCAAAAGCGAAAACCTACAGGGCTATGAGGAAATGGACAATCGCATGATGGAGCTGGCGGCTCAACAACCCGGCTACCTGGGCTACTCATCCGTATCAAAACCTGATGGCGGTATTTTTATTAGTTACTGGAAGGATGAGGCGAGCATAGCCAACTGGCGTAATAATATGCAACATGGCGAGGCTAAAGCTCAGGCGAAAACCTGGTACGCCTATTACCATAGCATGATTACCAGAGTAGAAAGTAGCCACATTTTTGATGGCCTGTTTTAGCACGACATCTTTTTAATAATTAAGATTTGAATACATCTTACATAATTAATGAACAAACATGCCACCGGGGTTGATTTGTTGTAAATCTGTTTGATATGGCCCTACTCATTTTTTACTTACTCCTGGCGCTCGTAGTATCCTTTTTTTGCTCTATGCTTGAGGCAGTGCTGCTGAGCATTACCCCCAGTTACATTGAGGCCAAGATGAATGATGGGCGGGCGTGGGCCAAAAGGCTTCTAGGGTATAAAAAAAATATTGATCGTCCATTGGCGGCCATACTATCATTAAACACTATTGCGCATACCGTAGGTGCCGCTGGCGTAGGAGCCCAGGCAGGTAAGGTGTTTGCCAGTATTTCAGTGGGAGTAATATCTGGGGTACTGACGTTTTTGATTTTGGTGTTTTCAGAATTAATCCCCAAAACATTGGGCGCCCGCTTTTGGAAGAATTTGGCCTTTTTTACCACTGCCTCACTAAGGGTGCTATTGGTTCCGATGTATCCTTTTGTTCTTTTATCGCAAGCCATTTCAAAAACATTGAAGCAAAGTGAGGGTCCAACCGTGGAGAGAGGTGAAGTTGCTGCCCTGGCCAAAATAGGGTTGCGCGAAGGAGTGTTCACCAAATACGAGGCTCGGATCCTTACTAACCTGGTAAAGCTCCGCTCTATTACCGTACGGGATATTATGACGCCCAGAACGGTAATGGCGGTGGCTTCTGAACAACTTACTATAGAGGAATTCCAAAACCACGGGCAGTATTACCGCTACTCCAGGATACCATTATGTAAAGGATCAAAAGATGAGATAACCGGCTTTGTACATAAGCATGATTTGCTACTTAAAGAAGGGGAAATTGAGCGGAACAAAAACACCCCTTTAAGCGAATTAAAAAGGGAACTGCCAGTGGTAAAGCAGGATCAGAATATTTATGAAACCTATAGCTTTCTTACCAGGCATAATGTACACATAGCATTGGTAGTTGAGGAGTTTGGCGGTACAGCAGGTATAGTAACGATGGAGGATGTGATTGAAACCCTGCTTGGCCTGGAAATTATGGATGAGTTTGATAAAACCGAGGATATGCAGCAATTTGCCCGCGATAGGTGGAGAGAACGTGCTGCCCGCCTTGGCTTAAATTTAGAAGAAGAATTAAAAAAGGGTAAGGACGAGTAAAAGAGAACTTATACTTTTGCCCCTTACAAAAAATAATAGCTATGCAGAATGCCGTAGATCAGGGACATGTGGAGGTAACTTTAAAAAATGGACTGGCCGAAATTGAGTTTTACCACCCCATGAGCAACTCCCTGCCGGGTAAGTTACTGGCAAAGCTCGCCCAGAGCATTACCGATGCCGGGCAAAATGACGAGGTAAAGCTAATTCTGCTTAAATCTGCTGGCGACCGTGCGTTTTGTGCAGGAGCCTCTTTTGATGAACTCATTTCCATACAAGACCTTGAAACAGGTAAGAAATTTTTCAGTGGATTTGCCAATGTGATAAACGCTATGCGCAAGTGCCCAAAGCTTATTATTGGCCGGGTACATGGTAAAGCGGTAGGTGGTGCTGTAGGCTTGGCGTCTTCTGTTGATTACTGTTTTGCTACTGAGCATGCGTCAGTTAAACTTTCAGAGTTGGCAGTGGGTATAGGCCCCTTTGTAGTAGGCCCTGCGGTAGAGCGTAAAATTGGCCTTAGCGGAATGAGCGAGCTGGCCATAAATGCTACTGAATGGCGAAGTGCTGAATGGGCGCATTCTAGAGGACTTTATTATGAGTTGTATCCCTCTGTAGAAGAGATGGATAAAGGTATTGACCAATTGGTTGGTAAACTCTTGAAATCTAACCCTGAGGCCATGAGCCTGCTTAAAAGTGTATTTTGGAAAGGCACCGATGATTGGGATACGTTGCTGGCTGAGCGAGCTGCCATGAGCGGAAAGCTGGTTCTTTCGGACTTTACAAAAAATGCCATTCAGGCGTTCAAAAAGAAATAATCACACATTTATTATCTAAATCAAACCACATGAAAAAATCGTTACTATTTGCGATAGCTATGTTATTTACCCAAAGCCTGATGTACGCCCAGCCGGATACCAGTATGGCTCCCATCAACCCACAGGATACGGCCTGGAAAATGGGAGGTAACTTTGGGTTGCAATTCACACAATCATCGTACCAGTACTGGCAGGCTGGTGGCGTAAACTCCATTGCCGGTAATGGCCTGGTAAACCTCTTTGCCAATTATGATAATGGTGGAGACTGGCCTGGTACAACAGGCTGGATCTGGGTTACGGTCTTAACTTTCAGGATACTCTGTTCACCAAAACAGATGACCGTATAGAGCTTACTTCTCGTGTAGACAAGAAAATAAGTAAGGTTTGGAATATGTCGGCCCTTGTAAACTTTCGTACACAGTTTGCCAACGGTTACGGAAGCCCCGGTGAGCGGGGAGATTCTATCCGCATTTCGGGCTTCATGTCTCCGGGATATTTGGTTACAGCACTTGGTTTTACTTATAAGCCCAATAAAAAGTTCAGTGCTTTTATTTCTCCACTTACCTCAAAAATGACCTTTGTACAGGATCAGAGATTAGCTAATGATGGTGCTTTTGGTGTAGAAGAAGCGATCCGCGATACGGTAAATGGAGCCTACGTAGTGATAGAAGAAGGCAAAAACTTTCGACAGGAAGTAGGAGGGTATGTAAACATTGCCTACAAAACCCCTATTGTAAAAAATGTGGATATGCAGCTAAGCCTCAACCTGTTCTCCAACTACCTTGATGATCAATACAAATTTATTGATGTAAACAGCGAGTTACTCCTGTTTATGAAGGTAAATGAGTACATCACGGCTAACCTCGCACTTAACCTCATTTACGACCATGATATTATTTTTGATACCAATAATGATGGTGTGATGGATGGCCCACGCACCCAGTTTAAGCAGGTATTGGGTATTGGCCTGGTATATAACTTTGGCGACCAGCTAAAAAAGAAGTAAACTAAACTTTTGGATAAAAAAGCCGTGGTGGAGTATTCCGCCACGGCTTTTTTTATGGGATATCAGGCTAACTACAAAATGGCACTTTTAAAATATTGCTGTACAGGTTGCGCAGCCTTAAAGTGTGCGATGCAATAGTCCATAAAATTATCCTTCAATATCAATTCGGGATCATCAGCCTTCATAAAAAAGAATTGCTTTTTGTAGAGCATAGGCTGTTTTTCTGCAGCCCCCTGTAGCTCCTTGGGCAGGCGTTTATTCTCTTCGCCTTTAATACCATCAAAGTGCTTATTAAAGTCTTTATCCTTCAGAATCTTTTCAAATTCCTTTGGATTGTTAGCTATTTGTTGTCTTACTGCGGCTAATTGTTCCGGTTTCAGAAAATAAGCCCCACCACCAATTGAAGTGTTTTCCGGCCCCAGGGCTATATAAAAACCAGGCACCGAATGATCTTTACGACCAGCACTTGATATGATAGCAGAACGATCCAGCTTGTAGGGGGATTTATCCTTAGAAAACCTGATATCGCGGTTTATGCGGAATATGGCATCTTTTGCTTCAATATTTATTGTGGGGTCAATTTTTCGTGTTTCAATGATTAGGTCTTCAATAAATTTCTTGAAGGGGTCTTTTACATTTTTTTCATATCGCTTACGGTTTTCATCAAACCAGTCTTTATGATTATTGGCTGCCAGCTCCTTAAAAAAGTCCAGAAAATCCTCAGTGAAGTATTTCATTTTACAGGGGTTTTAGTTTGTGTTTGGTTGCGGTACCGTTGTCCACTCCTTTCTTATATAGTTACGATATTTGTAGCCCTCGTAAAAAGAAGTTTAGATGAAAAGTGAAGATGCGGCAACCGCTACTTTAGTTACCAAAGATATTTTAAAAAACGCTTTTACTCTTATGAGCACGGCCAAATCCATGGCCGAGTTATATGAAGAAAATAAAGCTGTAACAGCTAAGTATGTACATGCTACTTCGCGGGGCCATGAGGCAATACAACTGGCACTTGGTATGCAGCTGTTGCCCTGCGATTTTGTATCTCCTTATTATCGTGATGATTCAATTTTACTGGGCATTGGGATGACGCCTTATGATTGTATGTTGCAATTGCTGGCCAAACGCGATGATCCATTTTCAGGCGGCCGTACTTATTACTCGCATCCCAGCCTTAAGGATGATGATAAACCAAAAATTCCGCATCAGTCATCAGCCACAGGTATGCAGGCTATACCTGCTGCCGGTGTAGCAATGGGGGTGCGCTACCGCGAAATCCACAATCTTGATAATACCGATGATAGACCCGTTGTGGTTTGTTCGATAGGAGATGCGGCAATAACTGAAGGCGAAGTTTCTGAAGCCCTTCACATGGCAGCTCTTAAGCAATTACCCATTGTATTTTTGGTGCAGGATAATGAATGGGATATTTCGGCCAATGCAAAGGAAATCCGCATACAGGATGCTACAGAATACGCCAAAGGTTTTAAGGCGATAGAAACCCGAACTATTGATGGAACCGATTTCAGCGAAAGCTATGAAACCATACATGAGGTATTGGATTTGGTGCGTACGGAGCGCAGGCCATTTTTGGTTCACGCCAAAGTGCCTTTGCTAAACCATCATACCTCCGGGGTGCGTAAGGAGCGTTACCGCGATGATTTGGATGAGCATGCTCTACGCGATCCTTATCCTAAACTCAGGGCGCTTTGTCTTGAGAATGGCATCTCCGAAAAGGAAATTGAAGAGATGGAAAAGCAATCGCAGGAAACTGTGAAAGCAGATTATGAAAGAGCTCTGCAGCAGGAAGACCCTCGTCCTGAAGATCTTTTTACACATGATTTTGTGCCTACCCCGATTACTGAAGAAAAAGGTGAAAGGAGCCCTGCCGGCAAGGATAAAACCGTAATGGTGGATGCGGCTTTATTTGCCATTCGCGAATTGCTGCAGGATTACCCTGATGCCCTGCTTTACGGACAGGATGTTGGCGGACGACTGGGAGGTGTGTTTAGTGAAGCGGCTACGCTGGCCCAGTCTTATGGTGATGAGCGTGTGTTTAACACTCCTATCCAGGAGGCATTTATCATTGGCTCTACTGTTGGAATGAGTGCCGTGGGGCTTAAACCTATAGTAGAAGTACAGTTTGCAGATTATATATGGCCGGGCCTTAACCAGTTGTTTTCAGAAGTGAGCAGGTCCTGTTATCTCTCCAATGGTAAATGGCCGGTTAGTGCTGTAATCAGGGTGCCAATAGGTGCTTATGGCAGCGGTGGCCCTTATCATTCGTCAAGCGTGGAGAGTGTACTTACTAACATCAGAGGTATCAAAATAGCATACCCCAGCACCGGGGCAGATCTTAAAGGATTGATGAAATCAGCCTATTACGACCCCAACCCAGTGGTGATGCTGGAGCATAAAGGACTTTACTGGAGTAAGGTAAAAGGCACTGAAGATGCCAAATCCGTAGAGCCTTCGGCAGATTATGTAATTCCATTTGGTAAGGGCAGGATAGCTTATGAAGCCGACCAAACCGAAATAGATAATGGAAATAGCTGCTGCATTATTACTTATGGGATGGGAGTGTACTGGGCTAAAGAAGCCTGGAAGAGAAAGAAAGGCCAGGTAGAGGTAGTTGACCTCAGAACGTTATATCCTTTGGATGAAGAGCTGATTTTAGAAAGAGTACGTGCGCATGGGAAATGCTTAATTGTAACAGAAGAGCCAGTACGAAATTCATTTGCCCAGGGCCTTGCGGGTTTCATTCAAAAAGAATGTTTCAGGGATTTGGATGCCCCTGTTGATGTGATAGGTTCAGAAAACATGCCTGCTATTCCATTAAACAGCACGTTGGAACAAACTATGATTCCAAATGGTGAAAAGGTGAATGATAGGGTAGCTGAGCTATTGGCGTATTAGTCCTAATTCTTAAACTGGTAGTTAAAGTTTTTGAAGTAAGAACGTCTGTTGGGTGTGATGTTCTTTTCAGGCTTGCGCGGACTATTTATCATTTCCAAAGATTTGCCACCACCACCAAAAACAGCCTCGCTGTGAAGTTGCTCTAAGATGTGTGTGATAAACTGCATGTTGTGTTAGTTGATAAGTTTTTCTTGGAAGAACGAATCTAAAAAAACTTTTTTGCATAACCGCGCTAATCGATTAAAAATCAACTAAGTATTTTTTATTTTCAGAATCAAGGTTTAGTTGATTGTAGAAAAAGTTATTGACAATGTCGGTGAGCGCCACAGCTTGCGGCCCATGAAAAAGGTTTTCCAGCACCTTTAAACCCCATAGAAGTTATTAGGCCAATACTGGCATCGTACAACTGGTGTGAACGGAACTTTGGATTAGAGTTAATATCTACGTGTACGGTGATTCTCGCAAGATCCTTCAGGCTATCAGCAACTTCAACAGCACGGGTTACCTCGTTCCACAAACGTGTGTAACTATCTTTAGGCTTAGCCTCAATTTCATTCTGATAAATTTCACTTACGCCATGGCCCACTTTCCAAAGGCATATTACTGTAGAGTACTTTACTTTACTGCCCCGCACTTTTGAGTCGCAGCCTACATATAATTCACCATTGGGATAAATGGCGAGCCAGTTTTTTACGTAGGCACGTACATCCTGAATTTGTTTACCTGAAAAATCGCGAAAGGGAGGTTTTGAATCGGACATTCTAAAATCGGAATTAAAAGTATCCTCCGAATATAGCTAATCCACATAAAACCACAGGTGTATAAAAAAGGAAAGGGAGGCGAGCGCCTCCCTTCTGTTTTGAATAAATCAAAACAATTAACCAAACCTTAACCTGATTGTAAAACTACATTAAACCCATAAAAGTTTACAGGAATTGAAATTTTTTTGTCAATTACAAAATAGAAAAACTGAATACTTAGTGGAACCCTTATGTAGTAAGGGTTATAAAGGATGTGTTATCTCAAAAAAAATTTAAAAATTTTATTTGAGAGGGTTGAACCGCTTGAGAGGTATATCCTTCAGGGGTCAAATTTTTCTTAAAAATGCTTCATTGTTAAAATTTTCGCACGATATCATACTTATCCAGAAGGTAAATGAGGGAGGCCATGGTAGCCGAACCCATTTCAAGTTCTCTTGGATTGACAGACTCCAGCACATCTTTGGCAGAGTGGTGAATTTCAAAGTAACGATGATTATCGGGCCTTAGGCCAATCATTACCAAATCCTGATGGTAAAGTTTACCAATATCAGCTCCTGAGCCATTTTGACTAAATTGATGCACACCGTACGGCTCAAACAGGTCTCTAAAGGCCCGTATCTTTTCCCGGTCTTCATCCGGAGCCACTATACTGATTCCACGAGGGGTAAATCCACCGGCATCACTCTCCATAGCTACAACATGCTTTATCCCATCTGAATCAAATGCTTTGGCATACACAGTAGCTCCATTAAGTCCGAATTCTTCATTCATAAAAAAAACTACCCGCACTGTACGCGAGGGCAGCAGCCCGGTTTCCTTAAGCAGCCAGGCCGCCTCCAGTGAGTGCATACAACCTGCTCCATCATCATGTGCTCCGGTGCCAAGGTCCCAGGAGTCTATATGTCCGCCAATCAATATAATCTCATCGGGCTTAGTTGTACCGGGCATATCGGCAATCAGATTATAGGAAATTACACTATCTCTCATTTCGCATTGCATGCGCATAAAAAAGTTTATGCTTTGGGTGCTGAGGTGTTTGCTGAGTGTTTCCGCATCGGCAGTGCTTATTGACATGGCAGGTATTTGCCTGGGAGCGCCCGTATAGGTCATGCTACCCGTATGGGGATATTCGTTTACGGTGGCGCTTAATGAACGGGTAACCACAGCAACGGCTCCTTTTTTTGAGGCTTCCACAGCCCCTGCATAGCGCTGCTTTACCGCACTTGAATATGAAAAGAAGGTGTTTATAAAAGAGGGATCCATCGGGATGTTGAAAAAAGCAATTTTGCCCTTAAGTTCATCTTTCATCGCATCCAGTTCTTCAAAGGATTTTATTTCAACTATAGGCGCGGTAATACCCTTAGCGGGAGTCCCAATAGAACCACCAAGTGCCGTACACCTCATATAATAGGTTTTATCGCCATAGGTATAATGGGCTACTTCTTTTGGGCCACGCACCCATTGCGGCACTGTTACCTCTTGTAGCTGGGTTTTAAAGCCTAATGAGTCTGCCTTGTTTTTAAAATAAAGTACAGCATCCGTGGCCTGTGGACTGCCTGTAAGGCGGCCACCAAGGTTGGTAAGTTGCCTTAGCCACTCATACCCTTTATTTTCAGTAAGCGCTGTGGTGTATAGCTTCTTTAATGCAGATGCATCACTTAGGGTGTCCTGTGCATAAATCCCTGTAAAGGATAGGCAGGTAAGTAGTGTAAGTATTTTTTTGATCATAAATTAAGGCGCAACGGCCTGCATTAGATATCCGCAAATAAGGGCGCCATAGGTACCAAGCGCATAGCCTAGCACAGCCAGCAAAACACCAACCGGGGCGAGGCTGGGGTGAAAAGCAGCCGCTACAACCGGGGCTGAAGCTGCACCACCAATATTAGCTTTACTACCTACAGCCAAAAAGAAGAAAGGAGCCCTGATGAGCTTGGCTACAATTACCAGCAGCAGAACGTGTACAATCATCCAGGTAAGCCCTACCAGGAAGATGCCCGGATTATCCAAAATAGCCAGCACATTCATTTTCATACCAATGGTAGCCACTAAGATGTAAATGAAAACGCTACCCATTTTACTGGCGCCTGCACCCTCATAATTACGGGCCTTGGTAAAACTCATACTTATGCCAAATGTGGTGGCCAGCACTATAAGCCAAAAGAAACCTGAGCCAAGGCTGAAGGTCTCGGCCAGGTACGGGAAGTTGGTGTCAATCCATGGGGCGATAAGGTCGGCACCAAAATGAGCCAGCCCTGTAAAGCCAAGGCCAATACCAATTATTACCATTAAATCATTAAAGGTTGGGATGCGTGCTGTGCGTTCGCTAAACTCCTGCATGTGGTTTTTAAGGGTTTCCACCGCAGAGGCATCGGCTTTAAAAAATCGGTCAATTTTAATTGCCTTACCCACGCCCAATAAAAGGAAGAACATCCATACTTCAGCTACAATGATATCTACAGTAATCATTATAGAGTACATGCCACCACTGATAAGGTTGGCGTCTCCTTCCTTAAAAATTTCATACATCGCAGCCTGGTTGGCGCCACCGCCAATCCAGCTACCGGCAATGGTGGTCATGCCGCGCCATACTTCATGAGGTTCCACTCCACCAACTACATCTGGCGAAATTGCCGAGAACAATAGTATAGCCAATGGACCGCCTATAACCACACCGATGGTACCGGTTACAAACATTATCAGTGCCTTGGGCCCTAATTTAAAAACCTCCTTAAGATTAATACTAAGTGTAAGCAGAATTAAACTGGCCGGCAACAGGTAGCGGCTTGCCACAAAGTATAGTTGAGATTTACCAATAAAGGGCTTCAGAATATCCGGATCAACCTCATTAAGAAGCACGAAGTTTTTAAACTCTTTAAAGCTGCTGATCCCGCTAAGGTCATAACCATTTTCGGCCAGGGCGTTCATGGCAGCGGTCATATCAATCCATTTTGGTGATATTATACCAAAGGTGCTGAAAAGCGAGGGTAAAAAATAACAAAGCAAAAGTGCCGGAATTACCTTGTAGAACTTTTGAAAGCGATTAAGCTCTGTGGTTTTAAAGATGAGTAATAATAGGCCGATTAAAATGCCGAATACCACGGCATCATTGGTAATTAAGGGAATGTCCGATACTACTTCTTCCATGCGATTTTCAGCTGATTTGCGCCAAAAATAGGGTTTTAACTTTTGCTGTCTCCCTTGCTGCTATTTTTGGGTGGCGTGTCTCCTTTTTTTCTGAATGATTTCTTTCTGGCTTTACGTTTGGGTGTATTTTCTAGCTTTACCCCGGCAGGTATAAACTGCTCTCTATCCACCGTGCTACTGATATTTGGACCGAGGGCAATTACATAGCGTCCCTTTTTCAGTTCAGATATTATGCCTGTCATTCCCGTATCCAGGATTTTTACGCGATCCCCGATTTTTACCTCCTGCTTTTTAAGCTCATTGATTTGTTTATCGCGTTTACTTTGAGCCTTGCTGATGGTTTTAACCTCTTCTTTTTCAACTTCGCCACTGCGTTGAGTAAGTATTCCGATAAACCGGGCCACTACTTCTTTTTTGTCTTTTTTACCTTTTTGTTCCATCCAGCTATCTACCAGCTTTTGAAAGCGCTGCCCCCAATAAAGTAGCCTGTCGTTCTCCTCGTTTGCACGCGATTGTTTGCTTAGCTTCTCTTCCAGCCGTGCTACTGTGGCTGCGCGTTCGGCCTCCAGCTTTCTTAGCTTTCCCAACTCGCTATTCAGTTGATTTCTCTTCTTTTCCAGTTGCAGTTTATCTTCCTGTAATTGTACCAGTAGCTTATCCACATGCAGGGTTTCGGAAGCTGTTTTTTCGCGTGCTTCCTTTATTATATGAGGTGCAATGCCGCTTTTGCCGGCTACTTCAAATGTGTATGAGCTGCCGGGGTTGCCTACTTCCAGCCTGTACTCGGGTGAGAGGCTTTTTTTATCAAACAGCATGGCACCGTTTTGTACACCATTTAATCTTGCGGCCAGTGCTTTTATAGCATTATAGTGGGTGGTGAAAATCCCGAACACACCAAAGCTGTTGAGTTTTTCTAAGAATACCTGGGCCAGGGCACTTCCTAATTCAGGATCCGAACCTGAGCCAAATTCATCTATTAATAATAATGTATCAGCATCAGCATCACTCAAAAAGTGACGCATTTTTTGCAGCTTACTGCTATAGGTGGAGAGTTCATTTTCAATAGACTGGCTATCGCCTATATCCACAAATACTTTTGCAAAAAGGCACATCTCACTAAAAGGATCTACCGGTACAGGTATGCCACATTGCAGCATTAATGTAAGTATGCCCAGGGTTTTTAGTGCAATGGATTTGCCGCCTGCATTGGGTCCGCTAATTACAAGGATGCGGTTTTCAGGCTCAAGGTTTAAGGTAAGGGGTATAGTGTGTTTACCTTTTTGGCGATTAATGATCTTAAGTACCGGATTATAGGCCTCTCTTAGTTTTATCTCTTTTTTGGTGAAGTGTATAACAGGTACACAGCAATCTTCTCTTTTTGCAAATACTGCTTTGGCTCTTATAAAATCTACCAGTATTAGTTTTTTTTCAACGCTGATTAAATGGCCTGTATAAGGATGGAGTTCAGCGCTCAGTTCTCTTAGTATTCTTCGGATTTCCTGTTTCTCGTCATCAAGCAGGTTGGCAATCTCATTGTTGATCTCCACCGTTTCGCCCGGCTCAATATATACTATTGAGTTTTTGCTGCTGCTACCATGTAATATGCCCTGCACCTGTCCTTTATAGGCAGATTGTATGGCCAGCACCCTTCGGTTTTCTGAAATAGTTTCATCAAACTCCGCCAGCACTCCACGGTCGCGGTATTTTTTTATGGCTCTTTCAAAAATACGATCGGCAGAAGCGCGGCTTTTTGCGAGTTTGCTTCGTATTTGAGCCAACTCTTTTGAAGCAGTGGATTTCACCTGAGCTCTTTCATCAATTTTTTGATTGATGGTTTGGGTAATCCATGGATTGGGTTCTTCCTGCGCTAGTTCGTTATACAGCCTGGGGAGCCTGCTTCTGTGTTTTTTTAAAAAGTTAAAAAGAGACTCATATACTAATAGTGATGAGCGTATTTCATCAAAAGCTTTTTCCTCTAAAGCAACCCCTTTGGTTTTAAGCCGGTGAGCGTGGGCGGCTATGGGCAAAAACTGAATAGTTGGGAAGGTTTCATTGGCCAGAAACAGGGCCAGAATTTCATCAGTGGTTTTTAAAGACTCTTCAACAACACGAGATACGGCAGAGGGCTGTAAATCATGAACCAGGGTTTTTGCTCCTTCTGAGAAACAGTTTTTACTGATCTCATTTTTGATGAAATCAAAGTCGAGGGAGCTGAAAATTGATTCGGGATATAACTTAACCATAAGGCCGCAAATGTACTATCTATAACAAGCTGGCGCTAAATGAATTTCTATGATGGAATTTGTCCCAAAATGAAACTTTTTTTCCACCAAATGCTACTTTTGAGAATATATTGACAGCATAAAACGCTGATAAAGAGATGTTTCAGGTCAATGGCATTGAAATTACAATAGCGGAGGAGCTTAATTTAAATGCAAATTATTATGAGAAAACTATTTTACCTAAGCCTGGTGGTAGGACTTGGATTAGCCTCGTGTAGTAAAGATCGCGATGTTAGTGCAAAGGACCCATCCAAGAGCACTGCTGCAAGCATGCATGATGTTGAAATCCCCGCTGGTTTTGACTGGAGAACAGACCACATGGTTACAATAACTATGGAAGCTGCCCCCGTTTATTACTCTCAACCCGAACAAGTAAAGGTTAAAAACGCTGAGGGAAAACTATTGGCAACTTTTACAGCCAAAATGACCGAAACGACCAGTATCAGCTTTGAGCTGGCCAAGTCTGTAAAAACGGTTACTGTTGAGTGTGGATCAATCGTTAGAGAAGTAAATGTTTCTGGCGGATCAGGTGTATTTAGCTACATCGATGAGCCGGATGCTACTACTAATGACTCTGAAGAGCCACAATTTGACGAAAAAGAGCTTGAGAAGTTTGACGAGCCTCTTGACTAATTCTCAACAACTAAAAAAGATTTACCAATGAAAAGATTAATTATATTATTCGCTATCGCCCTTGGTGGTGGATTTAGCCTGAATGCAACTAATATAAACCCCGTTACTGAAGATTTTAATCATGGTAACGAATGTATTTCGCGCGCCAACTGCTGGAAATTCTGGTGTGTTGACGTGAAGAGCTGGTGCAGCTATGCTGTAAACTCCGGGTCTAACAGACCGGCCGCTGTAACTTCAAGACTGTGTGGACAACAATGGTGCGGAAGAGCGTATTACTCAACCGCCAAATTGTACTCGCCATGGACCAATTTTAACGGTACCGGTAAAGTGAAGTTTAAGCACAGATTGAGTGACAACAATGGTCGTTACAATATATTGCGTGCTTACCTTATTGACGAGAATGACAATATTGTACAACAAGTATTTGAGCACTACTATAACTATAACTACAGCAGTGCAAATGGTAACCCAACTCATGTAAAGTCTGCTTCTATTGACGTTACCTGGAGTGGTGTATATCGTATTAAGTGGTACTGGTTAGGTTATGGTGGCTGCAGCCGAGGTATTGTTGATGATATCGTAATTGATGGTGATTATTCTTCTAACCCTTGCAGATGGTGTAAGCCAATTATTCCAGCTTCATGTACTGATACTGATGGTGACGGATGCTGTGATTCTGAAGATGATTTCCCTAACGATCCTACTAAGTGTAATGGTATTTATGTGCCAGGCCTTGATGCTTACAACACAGTGGCGTACGAAGATCTTATGGCCAGCTGCCGGTGACTATGACTTTAACGATAAAGTAATTGACCGCTATAGTATTTATGGCTTGAACGACCAAAATCAGGTAGTTGACATTGAGCATAAGTTTGTACTTAAAGCTGCAGGTGCCGGTTTCCACAATGGTTTTGGTATCAGGTTAAACAATGTTCCTCCTACTGCCGTAGCCAGCGTAACAGGTTTTGTACCTGCTACTAATCCGGCTAATGCCTTTGCTACACTTGAGTCTAATGGTGTTGAAGCTGGTCAGTCTGACGCTGTAATTATTGTATGGGAAGACTGGAAAGACGTAAGAACGCTTACTAAAAACGGTACCTTCTTTAACACTGTGCCTCTAACCGGTGGTGAAGGTTTTGGAGATACTGTTACTATTAAAATCGTATTCACCACACCTCAAAATACCTCTGATATAGATTTTGACCCATTCCTTATCAGAAATGGTGCTCGTGATAGTGAAATCCACTTACCATGGAAAGGCCCGACTGACTTGGCTGACCTAAGCAAGTTTAACACACGTCAGGATGCTTCAGCTCTAAATGCTTTTGGCAACAACTATGTTGATATCAACAATAAGCCATGGGCTATTTATACTCCAAATGATGTATTTGAGTACCCAACTGAAACTACTGACATTGTTACTGCTCACCTTAAGTTTGCTGCCTGGTCTTCAAGTAACGGTGTTCTTTTCCCTGATTGGTATGAAGATCAACCAGGATACCGCGACCAAACCAAACTTTACTAGAGAATAGTAATTAACAGGCTTTATAGCTCAAGGCCTCCCGGCAATGCCGGGAGGCCTTTTTTATTGAATAAGCTTTACAGGTTTGTGAGTCACAAGGAATCAAAAAAAACCCCCTTTGATATTAACCAAAGGGGGTTCAATTAAATTGTCAATGGAGTTTTAAAACCAGCCTTCTACATCAGCTAGCTGCAATGCGGCTATATCAAGCTTATTCTTTTTACGATACCCGTTTAATTGCTGATGCACCTGCGTGGGTTTTGCTTTTAAAAGAGCTTCTACCGTCCCATAGGCCACTCATTACATGCTCGCTCCAAATGGCCGGTACGCCAATTTTTTCAAAGTCTTCTTTTTTAGGAAGCTGTACTTTTTTCTCAGGGCGCATTTGCGGAAAGAATAGCACCTCCTGTATAGAAGTCTGGCCGGTAAGTAACATGGTAAGTCTGTCGATTCCGATTCCCATTCCGCTGGTAGGGGGCATGCCATATTCCAGGGCACGCAAAAAGTCCTGATCAATAAACATAGCCTCGTCATCACCTTTTTCGCTCAAAGCCAGCTGGGCCTCAAATCGCTCCCGCTGATCAATGGGGTCATTTAACTCTGAGTAGGCATTGGCAATCTCCTTTCCGTTTATCATCAACTCAAACCTCTCAGTAAGGTTGGGGTTGTCTCGATGTTTTTTACAAAGTGGCGACATTTCCACAGGATAATCTGTTATAAAAGTGGGCTGTATATAATGTGGCTCACATTTTTCACCAAAAATTTCATCTATAAGTTTACCCTTCCCCATGCTTTCATCAGTAGGAATGCTGAGCTTTTTACATACCTCACGTATTTCGTCTTCACTCATATCACCCACCTCAAAGCCTGTATGTTCCTTAATAGAATCAAGCATACTGATGCGCTTAAAGGGAGCTTTAAGGCTGATTTCCTTATCACCGATTTTTACCGTGCTGCTGCCATTTACAGCAATGGCCACATGCTCAATCATTTTCTCGGTAAAGTCCATCATCCAGAAGTAATCCTTGTAAGCCACGTAAATCTCCATTACCGTAAACTCAGGATTGTGCGTCCGATCCATGCCTTCATTTCTGAAATCTTTGGCAAACTCATACACCCCATCAAAACCGCCAATTATAAGTCGCTTAAGGTAAAGCTCATTGGCAATGCGCAGATATAAAGGCATATCCAGGGCATTGTGATGAGTAATAAAAGGGCGGGCAGCGGCTCCTCCAGGTATGGGTTGTAGTATTGGGGTTTCCACTTCAAAATAGTCGCGCTCATTAAAAAACTGGCGCATGGCGTTCATTAGCTTAGTGCGCTTTACAAAGGTTTCTTTTACCCCTTTGTTAACCACAAGGTCAACATAGCGCATGCGGTAGCGTTGCTCAGGGTCGCTGAATTTGTCGTGCTCTACGCCATCTGCATCCACCTTTACCATAGGCAGTGGGCGCAGGGCTTTGCTGAGCACAGTAAAGTCCTCCACCTTTACAGTGATTTCGCCTACCTGTGTTTTAAATACTTCGCCATGGATGCCGATAAAATCGCCCAGGTCCAGCATTTTTTTAAACACATCATTGTACTTGGATTTGTCTTCACCGGTGCAAATCTCATCTCTGTTAAAATAAACCTGAATACGGCCTTTACTATCCTGTATCTCACCAAAGGAAGCCTTGCCCTGCACTTTTTTGCGCATAAGGCGGCCGGCAATCACTACCTTTTGTCCATCCTCAAAGCTTTGCTTTATGTTGGTTGAGTAATTATCAACAGGAAACATAGCTGCCGGAAACGGCTCTATGCCTGCCTGGCGTAGTTCTGTAAGTGCTTCTCTTCGTTGTTTTTCCTGGTCGGATAAATGCTGGCTCATCAGGGATTTGAAATTTTTGCAAATGTAGGCATAGCAGAAATTTCAGGTACACCAAATCAAGTCATTATTAAATAGCGCATTGCCTTGGTTTATTCAAAGGCTCAAAGCCACCATTACGATAAGCAAGGCCACTATTATGGCAAGCAGTATAAGTATTAAAATGCTGATTACTCTAAGGATTTCCAGAACTTCCTCTGGGCCTTCCTTTTCGGAGCCCAATAGATACTGAGTAATTTTTGCTTTACGCTTATTGTAAGGTTGCTTGTTTGGGGGCATTGTGTGATGGCAGCTAGGTGGTTATAAATCCCGGAAGAGAGACTGTTGTTCAAGTTGTAATCACAAACATTTCTCTACTTCTCATCCGGGATTTTCATTATTAACCACTCACGAATCTTGTGAAAGTAAAAAAAGGCTAATCCGGCTAAATGAAAAATAATAGCTGCTTACAGTTTCTGTCATCCAGGCATAATGTTTTGTGCACGAGGTGATTACAGCTTTTGCTGTTTGGCTGCCCAGGAAATCTACCTTCTGTTGAACTATCTCTGTTAAAGGTTTTTCAGGAAATCATCAAGCGAGGTGTCTTTGTTGAGGCCTAGTTTTTTGCGGATACGATAACGACTAACCTGTACCGCATTTTGCGTAGTGCCTCTTAGTTCTGCTATCTGATGGTCATCCATATTTAGGCGCTGCATGGCACATACCTCCATTTCGGCCCGGGTAAGTTTTTGGCTGCTTTGCGCAGAAAGCTTTTCGTAAAATTCACTATTTACCTTATCCAAATGCTGCTGCAATACGGTTTTTACTTTACTTTCTGAAACGGTTCTTGTAAACAGCCCGCTAAGGTTTTGCATTTCAGTAAGCTGATCTTCTTTTTTTAGGGCCTTCATAGCTTTCAGCTTCTGCTGTGCCTCCCGGCTAATCTTTCGCATCAACAGTAGCTGACTGGAAAGCTCTCCAATGTCTTTACCCTGACTTTGGAGTTGTAGTTTAAGTTTTTCCTTTTTCAATCTTGAGTTTTGCAGGGCTATTTCCGCGAGCTTTTTTTCATTTTCAATTTTTTGCTTGTGCCTTGCTGTATTTGATAGTTGAAGCCCGATAATTAAAGCTACGGTAACCAGGGCGCCAATAATCACAATATATAAAAGGGTGTTTTGTCTGAAACGATAGTCGGCTTCCACTTGCTGGGCTTGCAGAGCATCTTTACCCGAAGCCAGTTGCAGGCTGATCATTTCTTCCAGAAAAAGAGCTATTTTATCTGTCTTTAGTTGTGCGATAGAATCCATAAAGTGCTCCTTATGTTGTAACACTTTATTAAAGTTTTCCAGATCTCCGTTTTGCAAATAAAACTCACACTCAATAGTACAAAGCTCATCTATAAGTGGGTTGGCCCGTGAAAAATCGAGCCTGGCCATATGTGCTTTGGCGTGTGCCAGTAAGCTGTCAATAGGTTTAAGCTGTTTTTGTTTTAATAGCACCTGCATCATTCCTATGGCGGAGGTTACCTTTCTTTTACAAAGGTCTATAGGCTTTATGCCCAGGGGAGATGAATGGGCCAATTGATAATTTGTGTGGTATAGAGCATACGATTCATTAAGCCTGTTTTGCAGAAATGCTACCCGCGCCAGGTTATTATTCAGGCTAAAAACAAATTCGTTGAAGGGTAAGTTAGCCGCTTCAAATTCATCCCTGGCTTTTAAAAAATAATGACTGGCGCTATCCAGCGCACCGGTTTTAAGGTAAACCAGGCCAATATTATTTAGCGTACTTGAAGCTCCCAAGAGCCTATTATTACTGAGATTCCATTTGCGGACTTTACGGTATAGTCTAATAGTTTCTTGTGCCTGGCTTTTATTTTCATGCTGAAGGCCGGCTTTAAGGCTCCATAAACCAACAAGATATTCAGAGGTGGAAAAACCTTTATGGAGGTATGCTTCAAGAGCTTTATTGGCATACTGTAAACCGAGGTTACGTGAGCCCAGTTTACTTAATGCCTTTGAAACAGTGGTGTAGGTATCAATAAACTGTTCATCACTAAACTTACCACAGGAAGAAAGATTGAGCAAATGGGCTGAAATCAAAAAAGCGGAATCCAGGCGCTCCTCCTGCAACAGGTAAAATAGTCGGTCTTTAGGCTTGCGATATTCAGGTTTAAGAAGTTCTGCAGGATTAAAAACCTGGCCAAAAGAAAAATTACAAGCTAGTACAAATAGCCAAACAAAGCGGGCCGGGGAAAAGCAGCCGATTTTCACTATAGCGAGTATTGAGGTTAAAGTTGTTTTGAGCGTTAGTCAAAAATAAGGTTTTGGATGATCATGGTTTTATGATACTATTATTACCATTTTTGGTCTGTGAATACTAAAAGGTATAATGTATTAAAATTATGAGGCAGGTATGCTTATATGGCGCAAGGATACTTTAGCTTAAGAAAAATAAACCATCACCCCCACCAGCAGCATCCCACTTAAATAGCCCGAAATCAATTCACGGGTGTCATGCGCTTTCAGGTATAATCTGGCGGAAGCCAAAAAACCGGCCAGTAAAAAGCACACAGCAATAAACGGCAGCAGGTTGATGGCAAACTTTAGCGAAAGGGCCAGCAATAAACCGGTAAATCCACCAATGCCGGCTAAATGCGCACTGGGCTTAAAATACAGCAACGAAATAAGGTGTACCACAATTACCATAGTACAGGCCAGTACATAAAGGTAAGCCTCCCGCGGCAACTGTATTTTTTCAATAAGCATGGCTACCAGGTAATAACAGAGTGCGCCTAGCATATAGGGTATCCTGCGGTCTTTGGCGGTTTTCATTTCTAACGAGCGGATAATAGTAAGCCGGTACAGCAAATAGCTGATGCATACCGGCAACACATAGGTGCCAACAAACACCAGCCCCAGCGCCATAAGCAAAACCTTGGTGGGCACAAAGTAGGGGGTGAAACGTATAGCCGCCAGCACTCCTAATAGCGGATATACTGCGGGGTGCAGCACATAAGAGAGGATGGTAGCGAGGGTGCGGTTCATTTAGTTGATATGCGGATTTTGTTTCAGTGGCTCTCCCGTCCTTAAGAAGGAAGGGCAGGGGTGGTTGTAATCTTAACTCAAATGTAATAACCGCAGTCTACAGCTCCTTACGCAGCCTGGCCACGGGTATATTAAGCTGCTCACGGTATTTGGCCACAGTGCGCCTGGCTATGGGGTAGCCCTTATCTTTTAGCAATTTGGCCAGTTTATCGTCAGTAAGTGGTTTGCGCTTGTCTTCCTCGCCTACGGAGTCTTCCAGTATTTTCTTAATCTCTTTGGTAGATACATCTTCACCAGCCGCATTTTGCATGGCTTCTGAGAAGAACTCCTTAATAAGGAATGTACCATAAGGTGTTTCCACATATTTATTGCTGGCCACGCGGCTTACGGTGCTGATGTCCATACCGATTTCATCGGCAATATCTTTCAAAATCATGGGGCGCAGCTTGCGCTGATCTCCGGTAAGGAAATATTCCTTTTGAAAATTCATGATGGAGGACATGGTAATGAGCAGTGTTTGTTGCCTTTGGCGGATAGCATCAATAAACCACTTGGCGCCATCCAGCTTTTGCTTTACAAACATTACAGCATCCTTCTGTGCCTTGTTTTTAGTACTTGATGCCTTGTAGGTTTCCAGCATATCCTTGTACTCACGGCTTACGTTCAGCTCGGGTGCATTTCTGGAGTTTAAAGAAAGCTCCAGTTCACCATCCTCTATTTTTATAGTATAATCAGGTATTACCGTAGCTGTGGGCTTTTGGTTGTTGTGCGATGAATTTCCGGGCTTGGGGTTAAGGCGGCTTATTTCAGCAATAGCTCCCTTCAGGTAGTCTTCATCAATTTCCAGCCTCTCAATAAGCTTATCATAATGCTTCTTAATGAACTCGTCAAAATGGTTCTCCATTATTTCGCGCGCCAGGCGAACCACGGTACTATTTTCTTTTCGTTTAAGTTGCAGCACAAGGCATTCCTGTAAATCGCGGGCTCCAACACCAGGTGGGTCCAGGGTCTGAATAATTTTCAGAATTTCCTCCAGCTTCTCTTCTTCAACAAAAATATTCTGGGTAAAGGCGAGGTCGTCCACAATAGCATTAAGCTCCCTACGTATGTAGCCATCATCGTCAATATTACCAATAAGGTATTCGGCAACCTGCCGGTCCTGCTCGCTCATTCTGCGCATACTTATCTGCTCCATAAGCAGCTCGGTAAATGATGAACCGCCACTTACCGGTACACGAGCATCCTCATCATCAGCACTGTAATTATTTGCCTTTAGGCGATAATCGGGCACTTCATCATCGCTGAGGTACTCGTCCACATTAATGTCCTCGGCCTCTATACTCTGGCTGTCTTCTTCTGAATAGTCTTCGAAATCGTCATCCGTGCGTTCCAGCTCATCCACCCCTTCTTCCAAAGCCGGGTTTTCCTCCAGCTCTTCCTTTATTTTTTGCTCAAGGGCAAGTGTAGGTAGCTGTATCAGCTTCATCAGCTGTATTTGCTGAGGGCTGAGTTTTTGAAGTAATTTTTGACTGAGATGCTGCTTTAGCATGAGTTGGGCTTATCCTTTTGTTTAAAACAGCAAGGTCGCCCAAAGTTCAAAGGGCGGCCTGCCTATCAAAGATTTTGCCGAAGTTAATAAAAGTCGGAGAACAGCCGCAACAAATTTCTTTAAGTGACCTGAAGATTTTTTCTAGAACTCAGCGTTTCCGGGGGTTCTTGGGAAAGGAATTACATCACGCACATTGCTCATGCCGGTAACGTACATCACCAGTCTTTCAAAACCAAGCCCGAAGCCACTGTGTACGCAGGTTCCGAATTTTCGGGTTTCCAGGTACCACCACACCTCTTTGGGGTCTATATTAAACTGCTTTATTTTTTGCTCCAGCGCATCATGGCGCTCTTCCCTTTGTGATCCGCCCACTATTTCGCCAATACCGGGGAACAAAATATCCATAGCCCCCACAGTTTTGCCATCCTCATTAAGGCGCATGTAAAATGACTTTATTTCCGCAGGATAATTATATAGGATAACCGGGCAGCCAAAATGCTTTACCAAAAACTTTTCATGTTCTGATTGCAAATCCACGCCCCAGTCTTCAATCAGGTATTGAAACTTCTTCTTTTTATTGGGCTTTGAGTTTTTAAGTATGTCAATGGCCTCAGTGTAGCTTACCCTCCGGAAATTATTGTCGGTTACAAATTGTAACCTTTCCAATAAGGTCATTTCATTACGTTCGGCCTGTGGTTTGGTTTTTTCCTCATCCTGCTGGCGCTTGCTCAAAAACTCCAGGTCATCAGCACAATGGGTAAGGGCAAAGCCTATTACTTTTCGTAAAAAGTCTTCGGCCAGATCCATATTATCGTCCAGCTCTGCAAAAGCCACTTCAGGCTCTATCATCCAAAACTCCGCCAGGTGACGGGCGGTATTGGAGTTTTCGGCCCTGAAGGTTGGCCCAAAAGTGTACACCTTACCCAGGGCCAAAGCACCCAGCTCGGCTTCCAACTGCCCGCTTACGGTAAGGTTAGTTTCCTTACCAAAAAAGTCTTCCTTATAGTTTACTTCACCACTTTCTGTAAGTGGAACATTCTTTTTATCGAGTATAGAAACGTTAAACATTTCACCCGCGCCTTCCGCATCACTACCGGTAATAATAGGGGTGTGCATATTAAAGAAGCCCCGCTCATGAAAATACTGATGTATGGCAAAAGAAAGGTTATGACGTACACGTAGCACTGCACCAAAAGTATTGGTCCGTGGGCGGAGATGTGCTTTTTCGCGCAAAAACTCCATGGAGTGTTTTTTAGGCTGTAGCGGGTATTCATTAGGATCGCTTTCGCCTAAAATTGAAACCTCGGTGGCGGTAAGCTCCAGGTCTTGTCCGGCTCCCAATGATTTTACTATATCGCCTTTGGCCATAATGCAGGCACCAACGGTAATCTTCTTCAACACTTCTTCGGGCATGGTTTCAAAATCTACCACTACCTGTAGTGTTTTTATGGTACTGCCATCACTAAGGGCTATAAACCGGTTGCTTCTGAAATTGCGTACCCAGCCTTTTACAATGCCTGTAGTACCAATGGGTTTTTTATCGAGTAAGTCTTTTATAGGAGTATGGTTCATAGCCTGATTTTGATAAATGGGCTGCAAAGTTTGAGAAAAATTACTGAAATCAATCTGGCAACTGAAAAAATACAAAGCCTCCATATTAAAGTGCTGACTGTTAAGAGAATGTATGAAAACCTTTAAATTTTTAGAAACTCAGGAAACTATTTGCATGCTAATAGTTTCCAAAGCCGAAAATGTTTATACTTTTGCGCCCGAAAATGGAAGAACAGGAGAAAGATATCATACATGGAGCGCTGGGCATGTTCAACAAATTTGGGCTGCGCAGCGTAACTATGGACGATGTGGCCAGGGAGTTGGGCATTTCGAAAAAAACAATTTATAAGTACTTTGAGAATAAAGCGGACCTGATTCAGAAGTCGGTACAAACTGTACATGATGCTATTGAGGAGACCTTAATGGCCATTCATAATAAAAGTACTAACCCTATTGATGAGTTGGTGGAAATTGACAGTGTAGTGTGTGAGATAATGAAAAGGCATAACCCCAGTTTGCGCTATCAGTTACAGAAGTACTATCCCCGTACCTACAATTATTTATATGAGGGGCGCCATAAGCTCATCCATAAAATGATAAGGGAAAATATAGAGATGGGCCAAAAGGGTGGCTGGTACCGCGAAGATGCCAGTAAGGAAGTTATTAGCTTTTTGTATTGCGCCAAAGTGGAGACTATTCCCGAAGAGGAAGAAGAGATTTTTGCCAGCTTTGAAATGCCCTTTATTATGAACCAGGCTTTAATTTATCACATCAGGGGCCTGGCTACTGCCAAGGGTCTTGAGTATCTGGAGACTAAACTAAAAGACATCAAAACCGAAAAATGATAAGGAAACTATTAGCACTAACCGTATTTTCTGCTTCTCTTACAGCCCAGGTGGATGAGAGCGGAGCGGCAAAAACATCCTTCAGCCTGGCTGAGGCGCAGATGTATGCCAAAGAAAATGCCTACAGCCTGGAGGATAAGCAGATTGAAGTTGAAAAGGCGCGACAAACTATCCGCCAAACGGCTTCACGTGGTTTGCCTCAGGTATCGGGCGCGCTTGATTTTACCTATAATGCACAAATAGCCCAGCAACCAGTACCGGCTGAGTTTTTTGGCGGGCAACCCGGAACATTTCAAACCGTAGCATTTGGTACCGAGTTTCAGAATGTGGCCAGCTTAAATGTAAACCAGCTCATACTTGATGGGTCATACTTTGTTGCTTTGCAGGCTACGCAGGTATTTAAGGATGTAGCCCGCTTAGATAAGGAGCTTTCGGAATTGCAGATAGTGCGAGACGTGGCCCAGTCATATTACGGAGTACTAATTGCGCAGCAAACGCTGGACGTGGTTAAGGAAAACCTTGTTAGCCTTCAAAAAAACTTTGAGGAAACTAAAGCTCTTTATGAACAGGGGTTTACTGAGGAGCAGGATATGGACCAGCTGGAATTACTGGTGTCTAATCTGGAAAATAACCGCAACAGAGCAGAGCGCCAGGTTGAGGTGGCAAAAATGCTTCTCAATTTTAATATGGGTAGGGATGTAAGAGCTGAGCTAGTACTTACGGATGATATTGATAAGCTTATAGTGGGCGAAGAAATCCTCACCAGCAACAACTTTTCATTAGAATCTAACCTGCAATATAAAATGGTGGAGACGCAGGAAATAGGAATGGGCTTAAACGTAAAAAACGAAAAATGGAAAAACTACCCCACCCTCTCCGGATTTCTGCGCCATGGCCAATCCAACTTTACTAATGATTTTGACCAGGCCTGGAGTACCGATGTGTACTGGATTCCCAATACTTCCTTAGGTTTTAGCCTGCAGTGGAATTTGTTTCAGGGCTTAAACAGAGCCGCTACTGTGGAGAAGGCCAAGCTGGATTTGGAAAAGGCACAGGTTGCTGTGGACCAGGTTCAGAACTCACTTTGGCTGCAGTACCAACAGGCAAAATCAAATTATGAATATGCCTTTGACGCCTACAATACCGAAAAAAGAAATGTGGAGCTAAGCAAGCGTATCCGCAATAAAACCCGCGTTAAGTACCAGGAGGGCATCAGCTCCAGCCTTGAGTTAACGCAGGCCGAAAACCAGTATTTGCAATCTCAGCAAAACTATCTTAACGCTACCCAAAGTCTATTAAACGCAAAAGAGGAGTTGCTCCTCGCAATTGGAAAGAAATCTAACTAAACCCATGAAAAAACAATTTATATATCTGTTTGCAGCTGCCCTGGTAATATCATGCGAGCCAAACCCTGAAACACTGGAAGGAAAACAGGCCTTGCTGGCAGAGAAGCAAAAAGAGCTGGCCGAGATACAGGAAACTGTAAATAAACTTGAAGCAGAGATTGCAGAGTTGGATACTACAGCTACTGAGGCGGCCACCCCTGTGGAAATTAAGAAGCTTAATACAGAAACCTTTGAGCACTTTGTAAAACTTACAGGTACGGTTAGCTCTAAAGAAAACATAATGATAAGTGCCGAAACAAGCGGCCGCGTAGAGGCTATACCTGCGGATGAAGGACAGAAGGTAGGCCGTGGAACCGTGCTGGTACGTATTGAGAATGAAGCGGTGTCCAACCAACTGCAGGAAGCCCGTTCATCATATGAGTTGGCTGAAATTACTTTTCAGAAACGCAAAAAATTGTGGGATCAGAAAATAGGGTCTGAAATAGAATACCTGCAGTCCAAAAACTCGTATGAAACCACCAAGAGTCGCCTGGCCCAAATCCAGAATCAGTATGACAATACCATTATCAAAGCACCTATTAATGGGGTGGTGGATGATATCTCTGTAAAAGAAGGGGAGTTTGTAAATATGGGCTCGCCAATAGTGAGGGTGGTTGATTTAGAAAGAGTGGAGATTGAAGCCGAGCTTTCTGAGGAATATCTTAAATCCATTAAAAAGGGAGATAGTGTAAAAGTGGAAATGCCCGCGCTTGGTATTACCCGTATGGCGCCAGTAACCTTTGTTAGCCAGGTTATTAATCCTGATAACAGAAGCTTTAAGATAAAAGTAAACCTGCAGAATAAGGATGGCCAGATAAAACCCAACGTGCTGGCCAACCTAATGATAAGGGATTATAAGAATGATACCGCCATGGTGGTGCCATCTACCAGTATTAATAAAGATTTGAAAGGCGACTTTGTGTACCTGGCGGTACCGCAGGATAATGGACTGGTTGCTCAAAAACGATACGTTAAAAAAGGAAGGTCATTTGGGGCATCAACCGAAATTAAAGAAGGGCTAAAGGCCGGAGAGCAGGTAATTACCGCAGGGTATAACCAGGTAAATGATGGTGAGAGCATCTCATTAAACTAAGAGCCTAAAAACACTTATACAAAATCATGGCCAACAAAACCAATAGAGAATTTAAGCTGAGTACACTTTCGCTAAACAATGCGATTAGTGTTTTCATACTCTCGGGCTTACTCATACTGTTTGGGTTATACTCCTATCGCACTATGCCTAAGGAGTCGTTTCCTGAAATTGTTTTTCCGCTTATATATGTGCAAACCCCATATCCGGGCAACACACCGGTGGATATTGAAAACCTGATTACCCGCCCGCTTGAAAAGGAAATTAAAGGGGTGGATGGAATCAAAAAGCTGAATTCCGAATCCGTACAGGATATATCAATAATCAATGTGGAGTTTAACATTGATGTGGATACTGAAAAAGCATTGCAGGATGTAAAAGATGCCGTGGACCGTGCCAAGAGCGACCTGCCTACCGACCTTGATCAGGATCCGCTTGTAATGGATGTGGATTTATCGCGCATACCGGTGCTTAATATTAACCTTTCGGGAGATTATTCGATAGACCAGCTGGTGGATTATGCCGAGATTCTTCAGGATGAAATAGAAGAGCTTTCAGAAATATCGGAAGCCACCATTACGGGTGATAAGGAAAAAGAGGTACAGGTAAATGTGGATTTGCCAAAACTCAAGGTTAATCAAATCAGCTTTCAGGATATTGAAAACGCCATTGCCAGCGAAAACGTAAACATCGGTGCCGGTGATATTTTGCTGGGCAATACCCGGAGGAGTATCCGTACTGACGCTGAGTTTGAGAACATGGAGCAAATCCGTAACATTATTGTAAAGCATGAAAATGGAAACATCGTTTACCTGAAGGATGTGGCTGACGTGCTATTTACCTATAAGGATGTGGAGAGCTTTGCCCGGTTGGGCGGACAGCAGGTGGTTTCGCTGAATGTTATTAAAAAGAGTGGTGAAAACCTGCTTGATGCTACGGATAAAATCAGGGAGATATTAAAGGAGTCTAAAAAATCCGGAGCTCTGCCCAAGGGTTTAAGAATTACTACTACCAATGACCAGTCAGTACAGACCCGTAACCAAATCAGTAACCTCGAAAACTCTATTATTAGTGGAGTTATACTGGTGGTGCTCGTATTGCTTTTCTTTTTAGGATTGAGAAACGCCATCTTCGTTGGGCTTTCCATCCCATTCTCCATGTTCATCTGTTTTTTGGTGTTAAGTGCCATGGGCATTACGCTCAACTTTATGGTGCTGTTTTCACTCATACTTGCCCTGGGTATGTTGGTGGATAACGCCATTGTAACCATTGAGAATATTTACCGCCTTTATGATGAAGAGGGCCTCAGCAAATTTGAGGCGGCCAAACAGGGGGTAGGCGAAATTGCCATACCTATTATAAGCAGTACGGCTACCACTTTGGCGGCTTTCTTTCCCTTACTTTTTTGGGATAGTATTATTGGTGAGTTTATGGGTTTCCTGCCCAAAACATTAATCATTGTATTGGCCTCTTCACTTTTTGTGGCTTTGGTTATCAATCCGGTTATTACGGCTACTTTCATTAAAAAGCAGGATCTTAAAAAGAAACCCAATTACAAACGTGCGCTTATATCAGCGGCCATATTTGGCGGCCTTGGTATCATACTTATCATTGCCCAGGTATTTACGTTTGGTAACTTAATGTTAATTGCAGCAGCTTTAATTCTGCTATTTGCCTATGTGCTGGAGCCTGCTGCAACTAAATTTCAAACCGGTGCCCTGGTTAAGCTGGAGAATGTTTACTCACGTTCTTTAAAGTGGTCACTATCCGGTTATAAGCCGGGTATCATATTGGCGGGCACCGTTGTGTTGATGGTGGTTTCTATTATGTTCTATTTTGGTAGTCAGCCTAAGGTGGTATTCTTCCCGGTAAATGAGCCCAACTTTATTAATGTATATGTAGAAACTCCGTTGGGTACTGATGTGAAAACCACCGATAGTATCACCAAACTTGCCGAAAAGAGGTTGGGTAATATATTGGAGCCTTATGATGATGTGGTGGAATCGATAGTAACAAACGTAGGTGCTGAAACCGCAAGCCAGAATGATTTTGGTGGTGCCGGAGAGCCCACACCCAACAAATCACGTATTACTATTTCGTTTGTAGAGTATCAATACCGTGATGGTGTAAAGACCACTGAGATACAAAAAGAGGTTACACAGAAAATGCTGGGATTTTTACCAGGGGTAACCACCACGGTTGAAAAAGAGCAAAACGGACCTCCGGTAGGCCGCCCTATCAATATTGAAATTACGGGTGATGATTTTGACAAGCTTATTACTATTGCTAACGATGTAAAGGGTAAACTTGAAGAAGCCGATGTAAAAGGTGTGGAAGGTTTACAAATTGGTTTGGAAACCAATAAGCCCGAAATGCTCATAAAGATTGACCGTGAGCGCGCAAGGCGTTTAGGTGTTTCTACTCAGCAGGTAGCTTTGGTTTTACGTACAGCACTATATGGGCGTGAGGCAAGCAAGTATAAAGAGGGTGAAGACGAATACCCGATTGAAATAAGGTTAAAAGAGGAGTACAGGTATGATGTATCCAGTTTGATGAACCAGCTTGTAACTTTCCGCTCACAGGCAACTGGTAAAATAGTGCAGGTGCCTATATCAGCTGTAGCTGATTATGAGTTTAACAATTCCTTCAACTCTATTAAGCGACTGGATTCGGAAAGGCTTATAGCCATTTACTCAAACGTAATTGAAGGCTACAATGAAACCGAGGTAAATAATAAATTGAAGCAAGTACTTAAGGGCTATAAACTGCCTACAGGTTACAACCTGCAATTTACCGGGGCCCAGCAGGAGCAGGATGAGTCATCCGAGTTTTTAGGAACTGCCTTGTTAATGGCTGTGGCACTTATTGCCATTATCCTCGTATCCCAGTTTAACTCCATCACTAAGCCCTTCATAATTATTATGACGGTACTCTTCAGTACTATTGGGGTATTCCTCGGCCTGGGTATTTTCCAGATGGACTTTGTGGTAATTATGACTGGTATCGGTATAGTGTCGCTGGCGGGTATTGTGGTAAATAATGGTATTGTGCTTATTGATTTTATTGAGCTAAGCCGCTCAAGGCAGCGTGAAGAGCATGGCCTTACAGGAAGCGATGATCAGTTAACGGATGAACACCTAAGAACGGCCATTGAGCTGGGCGGAAGAGTTCGTTTACGTCCCGTGTTGCTTACGGCTATCACCACTGTACTTGGCTTGTTACCGCTGGCTGTAGGTCTTAACATTGATTTTATAGGAATGCTCTCCAGTTACGACCCCAATATTTACTTTGGTGGAGATAATGCCGTATTCTGGAGCCCAATGGCCTGGACGGTGATTTTTGGCCTGGTGTTTGCAACTTTTCTTACACTAATAGTGGTACCGGTTATGTACCTGCTATTTGAAAGGCTAACACGCTTTACACGAAGAATTTTTAGTAATATTGCAAGTTAATTAGGTTAAGGTTTGGTTAATTGGTTGACCAAGAGGGTCTCAGGCGGTTCGTCTGAGGCCCTTTTTCTTTTGAGGCCCGTGGTATAGCGCTTTTCAGAGCTATTTCATTGAGTGCTAAAGGCATTCAAAAAATTCATCTTCAGACTAAAATTTTTATAAAAAGTATAGAACAATTCAACACTTTGACCGTTCTTTGCAGTAAGGTTTGGTTAATTGGTTGACCAAGGGGGTCTCAGGCGGTTCGTCTGAGGCCCTTTTTCTTTTGGTACCTGTTGCTTAGCTACATTTGTCTACCCAAAATTCAATCGGTGATTCTCGATAAAATCAACCTTCCTGAAGATCTTAAAAGCCTTAGCATTGCTGAGCTATCACAGCTTAGTGCAGAGTTGAGAGATTTTATACAATCTACAACTAAAGCCAAGGCCGGGCATGTAAAAGCCAGCCTGGCAGTAAGCGAGCTTACAGTGGCCCTTCATTATGTATTTAATGCCCCTGAGGATATTCTTATTTGGGATGTGGGCCACCAAGCTTACATCCATAAAGTGCTTACCGGGAGGAAGTCTCAATTTCATACCAATCGTCTTAAAGGAGGAATCTCGGGTTTTACCAAAACATCTGAGAGTGAGTACGACCCTTTTGGGGCCGGGCATTCTTCTACGTCAATTTCGGCAGCGGTAGGTTTTGCTATGGGCAGTCGCCTTGCCAAATCTCAGCGTAAGCAAATTGCCGTGATTGGGGATGGCGCCATAACCGGAGGTATGAGCTTTGAAGCGCTGAATTACCTTGGTGAGCAAAAGCTGGATGTGCTGATCATCCTTAATGATAATGAATCGTCTATAGATGAAAATGTAGGAGCTTTAGCGGCTTATGGAAACTATGGTGCCTACTGCACTGGCTTGGGTATTGAGTACCTGGGTGAGGTCGAGGGACACAATATGGCAGCTCTTGTTGAAAATCTGCAATCAGCAAAAGAAAAAACCGCTCCCAGACTATTAAGGGTAAAAACCAGAAAGGTAAATGCCCCCTCTGTTGCTATTCCAATAAAATCAGATAATGCAACCACCTTTCAGGAAGTATTCGCTGATGCTATGATTGAAATGGCTACTGCAAATAATAAGCTCGTTGCTATTACACCGGCTATGCTTTCAGGTAGTGGATTAGATGGTATTAAAGAGAAATTTCCTGACAGAGCTTTTGATGTTGGTATAGCCGAGCAACATGCCGTAACCATGGCGGCAGGTTTGGCAGCTGATGGTTTTATTCCGGTTGTGCATCTATATTCCACATTCAGCCAGCGGGCCTATGATCAGATAATACACGATGTAGTATTGCAAGGCTTACACGTTATATTTTGTTTGGGTAGAGCCGGCCTGGTGGGAGCTGACGGTGCAACCCACCATGGAGCTTTTGATCCTGGATTTTTGAATACCATACCAGGGCTTACCATTGCCGCTCCTATGGATGGTGTTGCACTGCAAACTGTTTTGAATAGTGCCGTAAAAGGTACCGGGGCATGGGTAATTCGCTATCCTAAATCTACTTGTAGATTTTTACGAAATACACTGAAGGTAAAACCGAGTAAAATAAGGCAGCTTAAGGAAGGTAAGCAAAAGGCGGTGCTCAGCTTTGGGGCTATTGGTGCTACTGTAATGGATGCTCTTTCCAATTCCGATTTTGCCCACTATGATGTTACTTACCTAAAACCATTGGATCAGGATTCGCTTTTTGCAATCGCGAATAAATTTAAAGAGGTTATTACCGTAGAGGAAAACTCAGCACGTGGCGGCTTAGGAGATGCTGTAAGGGCTTTTTATGCCGAAAAAGGAATTGATATTAAAGTAAAAAGTCTTGCCCTGCCGGATAGGTTTATAGAGCATGGTACGATGGAAGAGCTTCACCAGCTTTGCGGCCTTGATAAAAAATCTATTCTCCGTTTTATTGAGCATTGATAGAAAGGATTTTGGCAACGTACTTTCCAATAATATCAAACTCCAGGTTGACTTTGTTGCCCACCTTTAAGTTTTTAAAAGTAGTGTGCTCATAAGTATAGGGAATAATGGCTACTGAAAAAGAATCAGAAGTACTATCCACTACCGTAAGACTCACCCCATTAATGCAAATAGAGCCCTTTTCTACAGTAATATTATTTGCATTGGGATTGTAGCTGATCCAGTATTTCCAGCTACCGTCCAGTTCCTCAACTCGCTCACAAGTCCCTGTTTGATCCACATGGCCCTGTACCATGTGGCCATCAAGGCGGGCACCTGCTACCATGCATCTTTCCAGGTTTACAAAATCGCCTTCACTTAATGTACCCAGATTGGTACGTTTTAAGGTTTCGTCAATCGCAGTAACGGTGTACTGCTCGCCATCAATCTTTACTACAGTAAGGCAGGCGCCATTATGCGCTACGCTTTGATCTATTTTTAGTTCAGATGTAAACGGGCCGTTGAACGTAAAGTGGTAATTATCACCCTCTTTTTCAATAGAAGTTAATTTGCCAAGGCCCTCAATAATTCCGGTAAACATGTTAATTTTTTGTGGCTTCAAAGTTACAAACGGAAGCCAGTTTTCTATTGATCCTGGAACAGGTGAATGAAGCCGTTAATTTCGTGTACCACGGGTGTGCTGAAATTAAGTGGGGTAAACCTGCAGAAGTAAAAATAGACACCATCACTGCATAGCTGGCCTGAGTTTCTATCGCGGCCATCCCAGCCTGTGCTGGCAAATTCATCAATATCAGTTGTTTGAAAAACCATGGTGCCCCAGCGGTTGTAAATCTGTAAATCTATATCGCCAATATCATTTAAAACAACCGGTAAAAAGTTATCGTTTATTCCATCGCCATTAGGTGTAAACACATTGGGGAATGCAATATCCGGGCAGGATTCAATACATAGTATTTCGCTAAAATCACTTTCGTTTACCTGTCCGTTAGGGTCACTGCCTGCATCATCAAAAGCAGTAATTGCCCAGCATCCTGTAATAGGTTCACCGGTTAATGTAATTGAGTTTCCACTTGTAACTGTTACCAGTGGTGCACTTGGCCAGGGATCGGCTACTCTCCTCTTAAAATATACATTGAATCCAATAATATCATTTATACAACCAGAGTCAGGTGGATTACTAAACTCAAAATAAATAGAGTCGCCAATACAATCGTAGGCATACTCTAAATCAGGTGCACAGGGCTTTGTAGTGTCAATTGGGCTGCCACAGGCAATTTGAGAATTGTTTAGCAATGGACTCGGCAAACCATTACCTGAAGTATAGGCCCCACTAGTTAATACCTTATAGCAGTATTCTGATCCATTAATGAGGTTAGAGTCAATATAGGTCCTGGTAAAGCTTTGCCCGATGCTATCAAAAATACCGCTACCCGGGGTGGTTTCCCGGAATATAGTGAAGGTATTATTTTTCCATGGGGTGGCATGTGTAGCTCTTAGTACATTGCTTTCATCCGTTCCGCGTACTTCTAAAAATACCGAGGAAGCCGGGTCAGAGTCTCCCAACACCTGTTGCGGTGTACCGAAGTACATTTCTACTTTATAGTTATAACCACGATCCTGCGTATTAAGGCCAGGATCAGAGTAAAATGTATCCGTTGCAAGTGGCAGGGCCTGTATCTCGGTGAAGTTTGTGCCATTTATACCATCGGCTCTGTAAAGCTTGTAGGAGTATGGTGGAGGGAAGTTTAGACTATCAACTTCGGGTGGAAATATCCATTTTACATCAATCTGGCCATTGGTAGCATCGGTAGAAATAACATCCACATTGGTAAGTAAAGGCCTTGATAGGCGCACTGCGGTGCAGAACTCAACCGAGGCATAGCTTTCAACTTCTTCAGTAAAACATGCCACTACCATATAGCAGTAGCGCACCCCTCTTACCAGGTCAATGGAGTCAATATAAGTGGTGTCCGTTAACGTGCTTGTACTATCCAACAACTTATATCCGGTATATGCCGGTACCCCGGTTTCGCACTGCGAGGGTACAAATCCATAGCTGTCCTCACGCCTGTATATTTTATAACCGATAGCCTGCTTACAGATACTTTCCTCCCAAATAAGGTCTATCTGGCCATCACCACCAGTAGCCATAGGATTCCGTGGGGCAGGTGCCACTACTCGTATTTCTGCGGTGTAAGTATCAACCAAAGGTGTTTCTCCAGGCCTGGCACTCGGATCATCCTTAGCCTGAAAGGTAACATAGTAAGGTTGTCTTTTTATATGATTACATTCGGTATCCCAGTTAAAGGTTCCGTTTGCCGGGTTTCCTTTTATTGCAATAAAAGTATCAGCAGGATTTCTAACCTGAAATGGTTCACCAAATCCGGTGAGGGTAATAGGATCTCCATCTACATCTGTAGCCCTTACATTAAAGTTGAGGTTTGTGCCGGCTTCTACACAAAAGGGTCCTACGGGGTCAATTACCGGGGGGTTATTGCCACAGTTATTAATATTTACCTGCAAATCCCGTGTAACATAACCAATCTTTACCCATTTTCCCTGGCCATTTCTTCGCCACTCGGATATTTCTATCGCAAAATTGTATTGGCCTATGTTTTTTGGTACATCCCAAAAAAGCTCTCCCGTAACGGGGTTGATTTTTACACTATCCTGAACAGCATTGGGGTTATAGGTTGATGGAATGATGGCACCACCTGCCCCTCTTGTAGGCACTAGTGCATAGGATAGACTATCGGTAGAATCAGGATCAAATGCACCGGGGTTATGCTCAAACCTACGGTTTAAGCATCCCTCATCAATAGGGGGGTTCAGTAATACAGGAGAACTGTTGCCGGCCACGCCAGGATCAACTACCAGTTGGCTTTGCAGGAAAAAAGGAACACTTACCGATTGTGGAATATTATTAATCCCTGCATTTCTGTTGGGATCTTCAAAACTTAGATTATAAAGACCTGAGGTAGCATAGGTATGCCGGCCCACATAGATGTTCTTTTGTACATCCCCACCAATATTTACCCCAAGGCGGGCGGATGGTGTACAGGGTGCGCCAAGTAATCCATTTACCCTTGGTAAAATAGAACTAGTGCCATCGCCCCAAAATAAAGTGAGTTCACATCTAT
This sequence comes from Schleiferiaceae bacterium, assembly GCA_963758205.1. GTDB lineage: Bacteria > Bacteroidota > Bacteroidia > Flavobacteriales > Schleiferiaceae > Owenweeksia. The sequence goes on along the minus strand of CAVWUM010000002.1, from coordinate 1,470,021 downwards.
CAGCCTGCACCGAACCGCGCGTGTAGGTGGTAATGGTTACTTCATAAGTGTTGCCTGAAATGTGCCGATAGGTGATTTCGCCAGCACGGTTGTGCGTGGCAAAAAGTGAGTGGGTGAAAAAAAATAATATAACGGGTAGAATTCTCTTCATGTAAAACAACTGTGCGGATGCTCCTGCAAATATCTGTCCATAGCACTATAACTCCATTGCGCAATCCTTATTTTATATGAGTTAGTTGTTAAACTAACGTTGCCTGAAATTATGAATACTTTTGCTCTCAAATTTAAGAAAATAGGATATGAATATACGGCTGGCCACAAGTCCGGAGCTAATTGAATGCACAACAATTATTTTTCGGGAAATATCAGAACTGGCATCATTAAATCTTACCAAAGAAGAAAATGATTACGTAAAATCGGCAGTTGACGATAATAAGTTCAAAATTATAAGGCTTAATCGCTACCCTAAGTTTATACACCTGGTAAAGGTTACGGATGGCGAACTCCCCGCTGAGCAATATCACGAAAAACTTAGAATACTCGGAAGTAAGCTCCTCAGAATGATTAAAGCCGAAAAGGCTCAGGAGATGAAAATCATCTGCGAAAGCAAACCGGCCGATAGCTATTATTTTGCTGAAGGTGTGGCATTGGGCTCATATCAGTTTCTAAAATATTATTCGGATAAGGAAAAGCGTAAAGGCAGCCTCAGTACCATTAGTATTTATGGTATCGCTGAAAAAGAGGCCAGCGAACTAAACGGCCTGGTAAAAGGAGTGTTTAAAGCGCGGGATCTTATTAATGAACCACTTAGTTATTTAACCGCTGGTCAGTTGGCTAAAGAGGCTAGCCTTGCTGGTGAAGAGTGTGGTTTTAAAGTAGAGGTATTCAATAAAAAGAAAATAGAAAGCCTTAAAATGGGTGGCTTGTTAGCTGTAAACCGCGGGAGTATGGATCCTCCAACATTTTCTATTTTGAGCTATACTCCTGAAGGTGCAAAAAATGAAAAGCCTTATATACTGGTAGGTAAGGGAGTAGTGTATGATACAGGCGGGCTTAGCCTTAAGCCTACACCAGGCTCTATGGATAGTATGAAGAGCGATATGGGCGGTTCCGCAGCTGTGGTTGGCACCATGATGGCCATTGCCGAAAATAAACTCCCGATAAATGTTATTGGCCTTATACCGGCAACGGATAACCGGCCTGGTGAAAACGCCTACGTACCGGGAGATGTTATTAAAATGTATGATGGCAGCACCGTTGAAGTATTAAATACAGATGCAGAGGGAAGAATGATACTTGCCGATGCGCTGGCTTACGCCAAAAAACTGAACCCTGAATTAGTTATCGATTTGGCAACACTTACAGGTGCAGCGGCTGTAGCCATTGGTAAATATGGTGTAGTAGCTATGGGTACAGCTGATGAGGCTGAAATGAAAAATCTACAGGAAAGCGGCAAAAAGGTTTACGAGCGTATTGCACCATTTCCCTTTTGGGATGAATACAATGACTTGCTGAAATCTACAGTTGCTGATGTTAAAAATATTGGCGGCCGGGAAGGTGGAGCCATTACAGCTGGCAAGTTTTTACAACGTTTTACGGATTATCCATGGATACACCTTGATATAGCCGGCCCTGCCTTTTTAAGTGCTGCCGATCATTACCGAACTATTGGAGGAACCGGAGTAGGCGTTAGGCTGTTATTCGAATTTTTAAAATCGAAAGCAAATGGATGAGATTAGAAAACCCGTTATAGGAATTACCTGTGGTGATTTAAACGGTATTGGGATGGAGGTGATTATGAAAACTTTTGATAATCCTGAAATCCTGGATATATGTACACCTGTGGTTTTTGCTTCATCCAAAGTGGCATCGTATCACCGGAAGGCGGTAAATATGGAGCAGTTCAACTTTCATATTATCAAGGATTTTGGGCAAATGACTGAAAACCGCCCAAACCTGATGAATAGTTGGGAAGATGAGGTAAACATTGAACTGGGTAAGGAGAGCGATACGGTAGGTGCGTATGCCTTAAAATCAATTGAACATGCCTGCAAGGCTTATCTTGATAAAAAGATTGACGCCATAGTTACAGCACCTATCCACAAAAACACCATACAGAGCGAGGCTTTTAAATTTACCGGACATACGGATTACCTGCAAAACCGCTTTGGCGGAGATGCCATGATGCTTATGGTGAGCGATGAAATGAGAATGGCTTTAGCCACAGTGCACATCCCAATCAATAAGGTCGCTGAGAATGTGAGCACTGAGGGCATTACGCGGAAAATAGTCGCACTTAGCAAAACGTTAAACAGAGATTTTCATATCTCAAAAGGAAAAATTGCTGTGCTTGCTCTAAACCCCCATGCAGGGGATGGTGGTGTAATTGGTAATGAAGATGATAAAATAGTTGGACCGGCTATCAATGAGGCTCATGCTAAAGGAGCGCTTGCCTTTGGCCCTTTTCCGGCAGATAGCTTTTTTGGTTCAGGCAAGTATAGGCAGTTTGATGCCATACTGGCTATGTATCATGATCAGGGCTTAATACCTTTCAAGTCATTATCATTTGGGCAGGGCGTAAATTATACGGCCGGGCTCGATGTAATAAGAACCAGCCCAGACCACGGCACTGGTTTCGATATTGCCGGCCAGGGTGTAGCCAATGAGTCATCTTTCAGGCAGGCGGTGTTTTTAGCCTGTGATTTGGTTAAAACCCGAGAGGTGAGCCAGGAAATTCACAAAAATCCACTTCCACTAAAAAAAGGCAAGAAAGAATACTAAGTAGTTGTGTAAAAGATTTTAATATCTTTGCCGGCTCTAACAAAATGAGGGTTGAAATGAAAAATTTGAAAGATTATAAAATCAAATTTTCAGGCCTTAATTTGGGAGAACATTCATTTGATTATCAATTGAATAATGAGTTCTTTAAGCTTTTTGAATATCAGGATTTTGAAGAGTCAGATCTTTTTGCGGAAGTTTTGTTGCGCAAAAAAACCAATAGCCTTGAACTTCAAATTTCGATAAAGGGAACTGTAACTGTACCATGCGATTTAACTACTGAGCTATATAGGCAACCAATTGATGGCAGTGCCGAAGTTATGGTAAAGTTTGGCGAAGAGTACGATGATAGCAATGAGGAGGTATTAATACTACCCCACGGAGAGCACGAACTTAACGTTGCTCAATACCTTTATGAAACAGCTGTACTGGCAGTGCCTTTAAAGCATGTTTCGCCTGATGCAGAAAAAAGCGAGGCTGGAAAAGAGATTAGAGAAAAGTTAGAAAATTTATCCCCTGAAGCTGAGGACGAAAAATCTACAGATCCACGATGGGATAAATTGAAAAATTTGTTGAATTAAGAATTGAATTAAACTAGATAGAAGATGGCACATCCTAAACGCAAAATTTCCAAAACAAGGAGAGATAAGCGCAGAACACACTATAAGGCAGTGGCTCCAACAGTAGCTGTATGCTCTGTAACCGGAGAGGCACACCTTTATCACCGTGCCTACTGGCATGAGGATAAACTTTACTACAAAGGTAAAGTGGTGATGGAAAAACAAGTAGCTTAAGCTATTGGAAAGGTAGTTTTTTAGACTACCTTTTTTTTGTTTATGATAAACATCGGTATAGATATAATGGGTGGCGACCTGGCCCCCATTGCTACTCTTGATGGGGGTATTCAATCATTGTCTCAACTTCGGGAGGGTACTACACTACACTTAATTGGCCATGCTGAAAAGATGCATCAATGGCTTAGTGGAAGAGGTATAAATCTACCTGAAAACTGTGTGATTGTAGATGCCCCTGAAACGATTGAAATGGGTGAACATCCCGTTAAGGCACTCCAATCCAAACCCCAATCATCTCTTAATATTGGCTTTGCTATGCTGGCCTCCGGTAAACTTGATGGATTTGCCAGTGCGGGTAATTCAGGTGCGGTTATGGTAGCTGCTATGAACGCCTTAAAATTGATTGAAGGGGTAAGCAGGCCTTGCGTAATTGGGGTATTTCCACAATTAAACGGAGGTTTTAATACCCTTGTGGATGTTGGCATTAACGTAGATGCAAAACCTGAAATGCTACTGCAATTTGCCCAGCTGGGGGCAACTTATGCCCGCGTGGTTTATGGTATCGAAAATCCACGTATTGGGTTATTAAATACTGGTACTGAGCCAGGAAAAGGAAGCTTACTCTATCAAAAAGCCTATGAGCTTCTCAGCAATTCAAAAGAACTTACCTTTACCGGAAATGTAGAAGCCCGCGATTTTTATGACGGAATTGTAGACGTTACCGTTTGTGACGGGTTTACCGGAAATGTATTTTTAAAACAGGCTGAAGGCTTCTACCAGCTGATTGCGCATCGAAAAATTGAAGATCCCTTTTTGAGCAAATTTAACTATGAGCTTTACGGAGGTACTCCGATTTTAGGTGTACGGGGAAATGTGGTTCTGGGGCATGGGGTGTCCAGCCCAAAGGCCATATCAAATATGATTCTTGCTACTGAAAGAATTGCGGAGGCAAAACTTTCAGAACATATAACAAAGGCATTTAAATAAAACATGGCAAAGGCGGCAATAACAGCAGTTGGAGGGTATGTACCCGAATATAAGCTTACCAATAAAATTCTTGAAACCATGGTTGAAACCACCGAAGAGTGGATAACAACCCGCACTGGGATAGAAGAAAGAAGAATACTTAAAGGAGAAGGTTTAGGGACATCGTTTATGGCGATTAAAGCCGCTACTGAAGTGCTTGAAAAGAGTGGTGTTGATGCCAAGGACATTGATTTGCTTATATGCTCAACCACTACCCCTGATATGCCTGTGGCCTCAACCGCAGCTTACGTTGCAACACAACTTGGCGCTATCAATGCTTTCAGCTTTGATTTAAATGCGGCCTGTTCAGGTTTTCTTTTCGGGCTTGAAACAGGTGCCCAGTTTATAGAGGGTGGCCGTTATAAAAAGGTACTTGTTATTGGTGCCGATAAAATGTCATCTATAATTGATTATACCGATAGAACCACCTGTGTAATATTTGGTGACGGAGCCGGGGCCGTATTGCTGGAGCCTAGTGAAGAAGGTTATGGCGTGCAGGACTCGCTATTGAGAAGCGATGGCGCTGGCCGTGAGTTTTTGTATATAAAGGCTGGTGGCTCTATGTATCCTGCCAATGAAGAAACAGTTGCCAACCATGAGCACTTTGTGCACCAGGAAGGGCAGCAGGTATTTAAGTTTGCCGTTACCAATATGGCTGAATATAGTGAGCGGATTATGAAGAGAAATAATCTGTCTTCAGAAGAAATAGCCTGGCTTGTGCCACACCAGGCCAACAAACGAATTATCAGCGCTACGGCCAACAGAATGGGACTTAGTGAAGATAAGGTGATGATTAACATTAACCGGTATGGTAACACCACCAATGCCACTTTACCCCTATGTTTGTGGGATTATGAGAAACAACTGAACAAAGGTGATAATCTTGTTTTTGCCGCCTTTGGAGGCGGTTTTACCTGGGGGGCACTATACCTTACCTGGGCCTATGATCCGAAGTAATATTTTTTAGATTTGTGTATAAACTGTAAACCATCCACACATGGATATTAAAGAAATACAGAACTTAATCAAATTTGTAGCCCGCTCAGGAGCTGCAGAGGTAAACCTCGAAACCGAAAATTTTAAAATCAACATCAAAACTGATGCAGCCTATAAATCTGAACAGCCTGTTCAACAGGTTTATTCAGTTCCGCAAATGCCTGCACAGCAACAACAGGTTTCTGCGCCAGCTCCGGCTGCTACATCTGGTGGTGCAGGTTCGGATAGTAAAGAACCCGCTGAACCAGCAGAAGATACCAGTGGCTATGTAACCATTAAGTCACCAATGATTGGTACGTTTTATCGCAGGCCTTCGCCAGATAAGGATCTGTTTGTAAGCGTAGGAGACGAGATTTCAAAAGGTTCAGTGGTTTGTATTATCGAAGCCATGAAACTCTTCAATGAAATCGAAAGTGAGATTAGTGGTAAGATTGTGAAAGTGCTGGCAGATGACCAAACGCCAGTTGAGTATGACCAGCCATTGTTTTTGGTTGATCCATCATAGTGCAAAGCATTCCCTTCACCCTCTAAATCAAATGTATGTTTAAGAAAGTGTTGATAGCCAATCGTGGTGAAATTGCCTTGAGGGTACTACGCACCTGCAAGGAAATGGGCATAAAAACTGTAGCTGTTTACAGCACGGCAGATAAGGAAAGCCTGCACGTACGATTTGCTGATGAAGCGGTATGTATAGGCCCTGCGGCCAGTAGCGAGTCATACCTCAATATACCTAATATTATTGCTGCAGCCGAAATAACCAATGCAGATGCCATACACCCGGGTTATGGATTTTTATCTGAGAATTCAAAATTTTCAAAAATCTGTACGGAGAACGGAATAAAATTTATTGGCCCCACCCCTGAAATGATCGACAAGATGGGTGACAAGGCAACAGCTAAAGCCACTATGAAGGCTGCAGGTGTGCCATGTGTACCCGGTTCAGACGGAATTCTTGAATCTTACGAGCAGTGTGAGAAACTGGCTGTAGATATGGGATTTCCGGTAATGCTTAAAGCTACTGCCGGTGGTGGTGGTAAGGGTATGCGTGCCGTTTGGAAAAAGGAAGACCTAAGAAAAGCCTGGGATAGCGCCAGGCAGGAAGCCGGTGCTGCCTTCGGCAACGATGGCATGTATATGGAAAAGCTAATTGAGGAACCACGCCACATCGAAATTCAGGTTGTGGGGGACTCAAATGGTAAAGCCTGTCACTTATCCGAAAGAGACTGCTCGATACAAAGAAGGCATCAAAAGCTTACAGAAGAAACGCCATCTCCATTTATGACCAAGGAGTTGAGAAATAAAATGGGTAAAGCCGCTGTAAAAGCTGCTGAATTTATAAAGTATGAAGGAGCCGGTACTATTGAGTTCTTGGTAGATAAGCACCGCAATTTTTATTTTATGGAGATGAATACCCGAATTCAGGTAGAACACCCAATTACTGAACAGGTGATTGACTATGACCTGATCAGGGAGCAAATTAAAGTTGCTGCCGGTATTCCTATTTCAGGAAAAAATTACGAGCCACAATTACATTCCATTGAGTGTAGAATAAATGCGGAAGACCCTTTTAATGGTTTCCGCCCATCACCGGGAGCCATTACTACCTTCCATGCACCAGGTGGCCATGGAATAAGGCTGGACACTCATGTTTATGCAGGTTATATTATTCCTCCATTTTATGACTCAATGATTGCCAAGTTGATAACTACCGCCCAAACCAGGGAAGAAGCCATTGATAAAATGCGCAGGGCACTTGATGAGTTTGTAATTGAAGGGGTTAAAACCACTATCCCATTTCATAGAGCGTTGATGGATGATCCGGATTACCTGGCTGGTAATTACACTACCAAATTTATGGAAACTTTTAAGTTAGAGGCTTAAGTCTTTACTTTAGAAATAAAAGCAAAGGTCGCTGAGGAAATCTTCTTCAGCGACTTTTTTTTGGCCTGGATGTGTCTTAATCAAATTAATTAAAGAGATTATAAAAGATTTCTAACTCGCTATTCTTGTATCGACCTTAACAGTTAACCACCCTAAAAATAAACGGCCACTTGAGAGTCCTCAAGTGGCCGTTATTAGTTTCTGACCTATTGTTTACCGGGTACCATTAGTAAAAATGGTAAGCGAGCCTGTGTGCTCTTCGGTTTGAGTGGAGATATTACCGGTACCGTCATCAAGGTCTGCTTTAAGTTTAATAATGTAGTAGTACACACCATCAGCTACTTTCTGTCCGGAATTTTGGTCGGTACCGTCCCATGCAATCATATTCGGATCGCCTGATACATTAAGCACTGGCTTGCCCCAGCGATTATATATCCCAATTTCGGCATATTCAAACTGGGTGGTTAATTCAAACAAGTCGTTCAGTCCATCTCCGTTTGGCGAGAATACTGTAGGAATAATGGTTGGTGGTTTACGTTTATCTGGTTTAGGCTCTTCACAATCAATTTGATAATACAGCCAATTGGATTCTGATATATAGCCGCCCGGAGGAAGGTTTTTAGGGTCAGTAGCTAAAACTCTGAAAGCGTAAAGCCCACTTGTATCGCGGTTTACTTCACACGATGGGTATAAATACTCATCATCAAAATAATCCTGATTAGGCCCTCCGTAGTTAACCCATTTCATTTCCTGAAGTACAGTATCAAACCTTCCGTATTCCAGTTCATACCGTGCACTATCCCAGCCGATATATTCGCTCCAGTTGTAGAGATTGCCATCTTCAGTAGAATTTAGCGTGTCTTTAAGAAGGATAGAAAAGATGCGGTTTGTTGGTGGGTATGGCTTACCATTTAGCACTACCTGCACGATGTATTGAAATTGTGTAAGGTCAACATCAATTGGGTCGAGACTGGTATCAGTGTATGATCGTAAATTCACATCTGCCGGATCATTCAACTCTTTTATTATGTAATATTGATCATCCATATTGGCCCTGAGTATGCGCCACGATGTAAATGCTGTGGGCACGAAGCTATTGATATCAATCTCCCAGTTCACCACGATGTCTTCATCCTTAAAAACTGATACATTGCTGAGTTCATAATCCGGATATGGGCATTGATCAATTCGGATGATAATTGCAAAGAAACTATCTACCGGGAATCCACACTCATTTACAAGTGAGTTTCCATCATTTCCCGTCTTGATGTATAATAAGAAGTCTCCAACTGTATCCAGAGATTTGTGAAGCTGAAGGTTAACCTTCCTTGTAAGTAAGTCAGGACCACAGTTAGTTTGCACACCAACCACAGGTCTTAATACCTTATCCGGCCCAATAATTCTAAACTCTGAGCCATCAACAGAAAATGAATCACAAACAAGTCCTTTATCAAACTCTAATGTAACAATAGAGTCAAAGCATTCATAAGGCACAACAGGAAGTCTTGTTGTAGCAGCCGGGCCACTCCCAGTTATAGGGTTTCCTATCCTGGTAATATTAAAGCGGGTTAATAAGCTATCAACGGTATAGAGAGCTGTTCCGGCAGGTTGCCCGTTAGGGTCTAATACGGTTGAATCTATAGCAATACCCGCTACAGCCACTGGGTTACATTGGCTTACAACGGGAACCTGCAGTTCCCGAATTGCAGTACCTACCTGATAATAGAGTTGTATGATGGTATCATAACGCCACTCCTCAACAACAATCTTAATTACGTCATTTTCAACATTGGTTGGCTGAAAAAAGAAGGTTCCGTTTTTAGCATTAATATTAAAACCATTTCTGGTAGTCATAGGTTGTGGTGTGGTGTAGCCAGCAGCCCATGCTATCGGACCGTTGAATGCTGTCCACGGCTGTTGAAGTGTAAAGTTCAGAGAGTCCATGTCGGGCTCCACGGCATTTTGAGACCATACAAATGGAGAGGAAGTATTTACACAAAATGATTTAGCGGCTGGATTAACAAACCTTGGAGAAGTATTTGGCTGGCGGGTATTATTTAGCGTTGATTGTAGATAAAGGTTTTGGCTTGAGGGGTTTTGAAGGTTGGTTATATTGGCATTCCTGCAACATAATGAGTAGGAAAACCTAAAATCTGCACATTTACCCGGGAGAACTACACAAGTTTTATAGATGTGTTGGCTTATCCGATAAAAAGTTGAGCCTGGATTTAGCTCATCAATACATGGGGTATAGTTGGGCACAATATGGCCACCATCTCCTGCTGCCTGCCCTGGGCCTGGCGCAATTCTATTTAGGGTGAGGTTTTGCTGGGCAAAACAGGTTGAATTTATGGTAATATTTGCTGTAGCACCAAGGCCCGCACTTCCTGTTTCATTTCGTCTATAAATGGTAAGCGTAATGCAATAGTTATATGGAATATTTGTGGAGTCACCTATATACCTGTATGTAATCTCACCGCCAGCCGCATGGCTGGCATTTGCTTCTTGCATTTGTCCTAGTGAGAACAGCAACAAAAATAGTGGAAGTAATAGTTTCTTCATAGCAAGTGACTTATGTGGTCATAATGATTGTATAAGTAAATTTAGGCTATACCAACTATACGGTGCTTAAAATCTGAGCAAAAAAAAATCCCCCACTTAGTAAGTGGGGGATTTATGAATTATACGATTTTGAAAATGTGGGAATTCTCCTTATTTACTGATTATCAATAGTTTTACTATCGTGTTCCGTTAGTGAAAATAGTTAGAGAACCCGTATGTTCTTCTGATTCGGTGGAAATATTTCCGGTACCATCATCAAGATCAGACTTAAGCTTGATAATGTAATAGTACACTCCATCTGCTACTTTTTGTCCTGAATTTTGATCTGTTCCATCCCAGGCAATCATGTTAGGGTCACCAGACACATTAAGAACCGGTTTTCCCCATCTGTTGTAGATACCTATTTCAGCATATTGGTAATTCGTTGTCAACTTATAAACATCATTTTGGCCATCACCATTAGGTGAAAATACGGTGGGAATAATTGGCTCATCTGGTTTCGGATCTGGCGTAGGTTCCTCACAGTCAATTTCATAATATAACCAGTTAGACTCTGCAATAAAACCACCAGGAGGCAGATTTTGAGGGTCAGTCGCCAATACTCTGAAGGCATATAATCCACTGGTATCACGGTTTTCTTCACAGGATGGATAAAAGTATTCGTCATCAAAATATCCCTGATTAGGTCCGCCATAGTTGGTCCACTTCATTTCCTGTTGTACGGTATCAAACCTCCCATACTCCAGTTCATAGCGGGCACTGTCCCATCCTATATATTCAGTCCAATTATAAAGATTTCCGTTCTCAGTAGGGTTAAGTGTATCCTTTAGTAGGATGGAGAAGATACGGTTACTTGGGGGGTAAGGTGTACCATTTTGTACTAGTTGTATGCGATACTGAAACTGTGTAAGATCCACATCAATAGGATCAAGTGAAGTATCTCTGTATGATCTCCGGTTTACATCTGTAGAATCGTTTAGGGAAGCCAGTATATAGTACTGATCATCCATGTTTGCGCGCAGTACATTCCAAGCTGTAAATACTGTTGGCGAAAAGCTATTGATATCAATCTCCCAATCTATATCAATATCCTCATCACGGTAAACGGAAACATTATTTAGCTTATAATCAGGTGTAGGGCAATCGGTTACTCTAATGATAACCATAAAGAATGGCGCAAGTGGGAATCCACATTTATTGGTAAGAGTGTTGCCATCATTACCTGTTTTTATTTGTAGAAAGTAGTCGCCATTTACATCCAGCCGTTTGTGCAAAAGCAGGTCAATACTTTTGGTAACAAGGTCAGGACGGCAGTTTTTGCGTACACCAATTACTGGTCTTGCTACAGAGTCAGGTCCAATAATTCTGAACTCAGAACCATCATCAGAAACAGTTTCACAGTAAATACCATCTTTAAACAATACGTTTACTTCATTATCAAAACAGTTGTAGTCAATCACCGGAATGTCATATTCATACTGGCCATTTACCAGATTACTATCATTACCGATTTTGCTAAAACCAAAACCCTTAATGCTATCCGCATTTACAGTTTGGGTGGGAAAAGAACTAGTGGAAAACTGGGGCCCATTGGTGGCTCCCACCTTACAGCCGGTAACTACCGGCACTTGTAAGTCTCTAACCGTGGTACCCACTACCAAATACTGTTGAATTGTAGTATTAAATCGATATTCAGTAACAGTGATATTAATTACATCAACCTCTGGTTGAGTAGCAGTAAAGCGCAGAGTACCGGTTCTGTTATTAAACTGAATCCCATTTGCGGTAGTCATTGGGTTGGTTCTTGAGTATCCGGCCTGAAATGTCATTGGAGTAGGAGCGTAGCACCCACCGGTAAGAGGAGTTCCAAAATCGTAGTAAAGGCTATCACCATCTGGTTCTACAGCTGCCTGAGACCAGATAAAAGGTGTATTTACACAGAAGCTTTTGGCAGCCGGATTCAAAAATTGTGGACTTGAGTTTGGTCCGAGTGTGTTATTGAGTACTGACTCGATATAAAAGAGCCCCGAAGTAGTCATATTAGTACTAGGGTTTCTGGCACTAAGAGAATAGGAAAAAGTAAAATCTGCACATGTACCGGGTAAGGTAAATGTGGTGGCATATCTATATGCTTCTGTAACAACCAGGTTAGGATCTGTAGCATCAACACAATCTGTAAGTTCTGGCGTAATAATACTACCATTTGGACCAGCAGTAGTGTCGCTTCCAGGCTGAAGTACAAATGGAAGTATCTGAGCCGTTTGGCTGGACTGTCCAAAACATGAAGATCTCAAACAGATATTGGCAGTAGTTGGTGCGGCAATTCCGCTAACGTCACGGTAAAGGATCAGGTAAACCCTATACACATGTGCACTGGGAGTGGCACCAATATGTTCGTAATAGATTTCTCCTCCGGCTGCGTGGCTTGCTCTGGCATCATTTGAAATACCTAATGATAACAATCCGATACAGATAAGTAATAATAACCTTTTCATTCTCAAAACTCTTTATTTGTGCTTTTTTGTGGAGGCTAAAAGTACCCTATTGTTGATAAACCACAAAAGTTGTTAGTAATAAAACCAGTGCCCATTTAGTAAATGAGCACTAGAACTATTATTCGGATAGCAAAGCCCTTAAATATAAGCAAGTACTTACAAATTGTTTTTAACCTACTTTGCTGAATTTGCTATTTAGTACCGTTTGAAAAGATTGTCAGCGAGCCGCTTCTATCTTCTATTACCTGCTCCGTACCTCCAAATCCGTCATCAATATTACCTGAAAGACCTACCACGTAATAATATACCCCATCAGCAACCAGTTGCCCTGATTGTTGATCGGCTCCATCCCAACTGATGGTTGATGCATTGCCAGAAGATTCAAATACCAACTTTCCCCATCGGTTGTAAATCGCAACATCGGCATTTTCAAAGTTGGTGTTTAACTTGAACAGATCATTATTTCCATCTCCGTTAGGGGTAAAAACACTTGGTATAGTTGCCGTAAGCTCGCCCCTGGCGGGGTCTTTAGGGCAGGTTATTTCATAATAAAGCCAGTTGGACTCTGACACAAATCCGTTGGCAGGATTGGCCGGATCTGTGGCAAGTACCCTGAAGCCATATAGTCCACTGGTATCTTTATTCTTTTCACAACTCGGATATATGTATTCATCATTATTATAAGAGGGTTGCGGGCCATTATAATTTGCCCAGTCCATTTGGCTGGTGTTGGTATTAAACCTTCCATATTGCAATTCGTAGCGCGCATCAGGCCAGCCATCATACACGCTCCAACTGTAATCGGTACCTTCTTTACCAGGTTTTTCATCACCTTGTAATAATATGGAGTGTACGATATTGGTTGGCGGAAATGCCGTTCCGTTTTGCACCAACTGCACCATATATTGAAACTGCGTTTGATCTACATCAATTTCATCTACAAAGGTGTCCTTATAGCTGCGAAGGTTAACAGCGCCAGGCCCTTCAAGTGATTCCAGTATGTAAAACTGCCCGTTTGAGTTTGCCCGTAATATGTTCCAGGCTGTAAAGAGTGAAGGTTCAAAACTGTTAATATCAATTTCCCAGTCAATATCTATCTCCCTATCCCGGCTTACACTCACATTCTCAAGGCTGTAATCAGGGGTGGGGCAATCGTTAACACGAATTATAATCATATAGTAAGGATCCAGCTCAAAGCCACATCGGTTTGCAATGGTGTTACCGTCATTTCCTGGCTTTACCTGCAGCAGGTAGTCTCCATTTATGTCAAGAGGTTTGTGCAGCACAAGTTCTATCTCTTTGGTAGTAAGGTCGGGCTGGCAATTTTTTATGGCACCAATTACGGGTCTGGCCACGCTATCAGGGCCAATAACCCTGAATTCACTTCCATCTTCTGATATTGATTCGCATAGAACATTGATATCAAAACGCATCGTTATATTTCTATCGAAGCAATTATAGGGTACTACAGGAATCTGAAAACAGTAGCCGGAGCCATTCGCCACGCTATCATTAGAAATTTTAGGGAAGCCGAAGCCCCTAAGGTTATCAGTATCCCAGCAATCCATAGTAGTAGCCTGTGGATCAAGTCTTGGTCCGCCAAGGGCTGAGGGCTTACAGCTACCCACTACTGGTATTTGTAAATCCCGAACGGTGTTGCCGATAAAGCGCCAGAGGCCAAAGGTGGCATCATACCTATATTCATATACAATTACATTAATTACGTCATTTTCTATTTGAGCAGGGGTAAACCTGAATGTGCCAAACCTATGGTCAATAGTAATTCCGGTTGTAGTAGTCATGGGTTGAGTTACACCGTAACCGGTTGCAAAATTTGCATTGGTAGGATTAACACACACCGGGGCGGCAGGTGAAACCAGCGGATTTCCGAAATCATAATATAGCGAGTCGCCATCAGGCTCAATAGCTGCCTGAGACCACACAAATGGAGACCCCACACAAAATGATTTGGCTGCAGGATTTATAAAAACCGGGCTTGAGTTGTTGCCAAGGGTATTATTTAATATGGCTTCTACAAACAGGTCAGAATTAGTGCCTGTAAAGTTGAGGTTATCTATTTGATTTACATTTCGGGCGTTATCATGCCAGCGGAATTTCCAGTCGGGGCAGGTGCCCGATAGGGTAACCACTTTAGTAAAAAAGTAGATCTCGGTGTAAACAAGGTCGGGATCGTTGGTATCCACACATTCCGTAAGCCCGGGCACCGGTAGTGCTTGCCTGTTATTTCCACCCATGGTCAGGGTAACCGGGTTAAAGTCAAAAATGTAGGTTTGGTTGGCTGAACAGCCCGAGCTTACACATAGCTCCTGGTTAGCCGTGTTCAAAGGGATACCCGATAAATCTCTGTAAATCTGTAGTGAAACCAGATATTGATGCGAAACTCCGGTAGAGTCGCCAATGTATTGGTAGTTAATTTCCGCACCGGCAAGGTGGGAGGCTGATGCTTTTGGTGCATTGCCAAAATATATTATAATGAGGGCGGCTAGTGTGATAAGCTTTTTCATGGTATCGCGGATTAACGTGGTTTAGGAGGATATAAAGCTGTAGGTATTTTAGCACTTGTAATAGAGTTACTTATCAGCCTTTACATTTCACTTAGCCCCAAATAAGCACTCCGTTTAATAATCATCTGCCCCGTTTTACGACAAACGCATTTACCGTAATTTCGCGCTCACTAAGTGAGATTGATTATTGACTGTATGAAGAACATCCGTAACTTTTGCATCATCGCCCATATTGACCATGGTAAGAGCACCCTGGCCGATAGACTGTTGGATAGCACCAAAACAGTTACCGAGCGCGAAAAGAAAGAGCAACTGCTTGATGATATGGATTTGGAGCGTGAGCGCGGTATTACTATTAAGAGCCATGCTATACAAATGGTGCACGAAAAAGATGGGGTGGAGTATGTTTTCAATCTCATTGATACCCCAGGACACGTTGACTTTTCTTACGAGGTTTCACGAGCTATTGCCGCCTGCGAGGGTGCCCTTTTGGTGGTGGATGCTGCCCAGGGCATACAGGCCCAAACCATTTCAAACCTGTACCTGGCGCTGGAGCATGACCTCGAAATTATTCCCGTTCTCAATAAAATTGATTTACCCAGCGCTAATCCTGAGGAGGTGAAGGATCAGATTATTGATTTGATTGGTTGCGATGATGAAGATATTCTTCTGGCCTCAGCCAAAAGCGGGTTGGGCATTGCCGAAATTTTAGATGCCGTGGTAGATCGTATTCCTCACCCTGTGGGTGATGAAGATGCTCCGCTTCAGGCACTGATCTTTGACTCTGTATTTAACCCTTACCGGGGAATTGAAGCCTTCTTTAAAGTGGTAAACGGTACTTTAAAAACAGGTGAGAAAGTAAAATTTATGAATACCGGCAAAACTTATTTTGCTGATGAAATAGGAGTTTTAAAACTTAAACAGCAGCCGGTAAAAGAGATTAAGGCCGGTAACGTGGGTTATATAATTTCAGGTATTAAAGAAGCCAAAGAGGTAAAAGTTGGTGATACCATAACCGTTACCGAACGGCCTGCAGATAAGGCAATATCAGGTTTTGAGGATGTAAAGCCAATGGTATTTGCGGGAATTTACCCTGTGGATACCGAAGAGTTTGAAGAACTGCGTACCTCACTTGAAAAGCTGCAACTGAATGATGCCTCCCTAACATTTGAGCCTGAGTCATCAGCTGCGCTTGGTTTTGGTTTCCGATGTGGGTTTTTGGGTATGTTGCACATGGAAATTGTTCAGGAGCGCCTGGAGCGCGAGTTTAACATGACCGTGATCACCACAGTACCCAACGTAAGCTACTATGCTTATATGAAGAAAAATCCCGAAAAAAGGGAGATTGTAACTAACCCTACTGAGTTTCCTGATCCTACAAAACTTGAAAGGATGGAGGAGCCTTATATAAAGGCCCAAATTATCACCAAATCTGATTACGTAGGGGCCATTATGAACCTCTGCATCGAAAAGCGCGGAATACTTAAAAACCAGGTGTACCTTACTTCGGAGCGTGTGGAACTTGCGTTTGATATGCCGTTGGCCGAAATCGTATTTGATTTTTATGATCGCTTAAAGTCCATCTCCCGCGGGTATGCCTCTTTTGACTACCACCCAATTGGCTACAAAGAATCAGAACTATCCAAGGTAGATATTATGCTTAATGGTGAAGCCGTGGACGCTCTTTCTGCGTTGGTTCACCGCAGCAATGCCTATGATTTAGGTAAAAAGATTTGCGAAAAGCTGAAAGAGCTTATTCCTCGTCAACAATTTATGATTGCCATACAGGCAGCTATCGGGGCCAAAATTATTGCCCGCGAAACTTTGAGCGCCCTGCGTAAAGATGTTACTGCTAAATGTTACGGTGGTGATATCTCGCGTAAGCGTAAACTACTTGAAAAGCAGAAGGCCGGTAAAAAGCGTATGCGCCAGGTAGGTAATGTGGAGATTCCACAGGAAGCGTTTTTAGCAGTGTTGAAGTTGAATGACTAGTTTTTAGTAGGCAGTAGGGAATTGGGACTAAGGAATTTTTAGCTGGTAATGGGCAGTTTGCAAATTGGCAAACGAAAATTGATAAAGATTACTCCTTAACTCTATTTTCAATATCCATTCTACCATGAAGGATTCTCGTAATCTCAATTAGGTTTTCTGACATTTTTCGGTAGAAAATAATGTGACGATTGGACTTCACTCCAAATAAGTCTGGGATAACTTCATGATACGATTTTCCCAGCGCTGGGTTTTTGGCAATGCGCTGGCATGTAGCTAGCAATGCTTTGTAATACCTGTCTGCTTGTCGCTCGGACCATTCGTCAAAAGTGTACTTCCAGATGTTGGCTAAATCCTCTACAGCTTTGTTGGTAAGAATGTATTTAGCCATTTTGGGATTTTAGGGAAGCGAGGTGTTTTTCAGCATCGAAGTGATGGGCATGTCCACTTTCAATACCTTCCTTCACAGAATTGCGTAAAGCTGTTACTCTGTTTTCTTCTTCTTCCAGTAATCTGAGCCCAGCCCTTATAACTTCACTTACATTTTTAAATCGACCAACGCTGATGCGATCCTGCACAAAATCATCAAAATAGTCGCCAAGTGATATAGATGTGTTTTTACTCATAGAAAAATGATTTGATCAAAATTACCAATTTTTGGTAAAAAATTTCTCTGATAGTGATATCTCGCGTAAACTACTTGAAAAGCAAATGGCCAATAAAAAGCGGCTTCCCCCGGTAGGTATTGTGGAGATTCCGCAGGAAGCGTTTTTGGCAGTGTTAAAGTTGAATGACTAGCTATCAGTTCGCAAAAAGCAGTTTGCAAATTTGCAAACTGCCAATTGTAAAACTGACTAAAATCCCAACTTTTCTTTCACCCTTTTCAGCACCTCCTGTGCCACAGGCCTTGCTTTTTCGGCACCTTCTTTAAGCTTTTGCTCAATGCGTTCCGGGTTTTCCATGTAATCGTTAAACAGGGCTCGTTCGCTGGCGTATTTCTCTACGATCAATTCATAAAGCTCCTGCTTGGCATGGCCGTAGCCGTAGTTACCACCCAGGTAGTTTTGACGCATTTTGGCGATTTGTTCTTCGCTGGCCAAAAGTTCGTAAATGGCAAATATGTTACAGGTATCAGGGTCTTTGGGTTCTTCCAATCCCTTGCTGTCACTAAGGATGGTCATTACCTGCTTACGTAGTTTCTTCTCAGGCAAAAAGATATCGATGATGTTGCCATAGCTCTTGCTCATTTTTTGTCCATCCGTGCCGGGTACCGTCATTACCGATTCCTGAATCATAGGCTCAGGTAACTTCAAAACTTCTGCGCCAAGCTGGTGATTTACCGCGGAAGCCATATCGCGCGTCATTTCAAGGTGTTGCTTTTGATCTTTACCAACGGGCACCTGGTCAGCATCATACAATAATATATCGGCCGCCATAAGTACGGGGTAATCAAACAGCCCGGCATTTACATCACTCAAACGGTCGCTTTTATCCTTAAAGGAATGGGCATTGGCCAGCATAGGGTAGGGCGTAAAGCAGTTGAGATACCAGGTAAGCTCGGTTACTTCCGGCAAATCGCTTTGGCGGTAAAAAATGTTTTTATCCGTATCAAAACCAAAGGCCAGCCAGGCAGCAGCTACGGCATAAACATTTTGTCTGCGCACTTCACCATCTTTTACGGTGGTTAAGGAGTGCAGGTCTGCAATAAAAAAGAAGGACTCATTTTTCTCAATCCGCGAAAGCTCAATAGCAGGAACGATTGCCCCCAGGATGTTTCCAAGGTGTGGACGCCCGCTGCTTTGAATGCCTGTAAGTACTCTTGCCATTTTTTGGGTTTAATAGGGTGCCAAAAATAGGTAATCAAAAGGGAGTATTTTGTTTATGGAAAGGGGTGAATTTGGTATTTGAAAATTTAAATTTTCGAGGATTTGGCAGGTGCTGGACTACTTTCTCTTTCAGATAGTCTTTTTTTCAATTTTCAAATCCTCGGATATGTAATGGAGTTTTCGAATCTTCAAATCTTCGAATGAACAATTGCGCGGAATCTAAAACCCTATTTTTGCAGCGTGAAGTGGATTGGAATAATTCTCAGCTCTATCTGGAAAGTGTGGTTTTATACCACTATTCTTATTGCTATCCTTTTGTTGTTTCCCTTTCTGGTGATAGCCTCAATCACGCCTAAGTGGTATCCGCAGTTTTTCTTTTTATCAAGAGTTTGGGCCTGGATGGTTTTGATTTTAACTGGCTTTTGGCCAAAGGCCGTTTGGTTGGAGCGCCCCCGTAAGGGAGAGGTTTATATTATATGCCCCAACCATACCAGCATGATTGACATCATGATGACCTTTGCCCTGTTCCCCAATTGCTTTCTGTTTATCGGCAAAAAGGAGCTGGCCAAAATGCCCTTGTTCGGCTACTTTTATAAGCGCACCAACCTTTTGGTAGACAGGCAAAGCCTTCGCAGCCGTAAAAATGTACTGGACCGGGCGGCCAAAAAAGTAGATGAAGGCATTGGCATATGTATATACCCTGAAGGCGGTGTGCCGGATGAGGAAGTAGAACTGGCCCCTTTCAAGCCAGGTGCATTTCGCCTGGCTGTAGAAAAAAACCTGAAGATCATACCCGTGAGTTATCTTGATAATAAGCGACATTTGCCCTTTGATTTCCATCGTGGTTACCCGGGAGTTTTAAGAGCGGTGATTCATCCGTTTATTACCCCACTTAGCAATGATGTTGCTGAAATAGATCGAATGAAAGAGGAGTGCTACGGAACCATTATGAGCGGGTTGGCAACCACAGACTTAAAAAGCATGCTTAATGAAGCTGAATAAAGAAACAGTAGAGAAACTGGCCCACCTGGGCCGTTTAGAGTTTTCGGAAGAAGAGAAGGAATCCATGATTCAGGATATGGATAAAATACTTGCTTTTGTAGATAAAATAAGCGAGCTCGATCTGGAGGGTGTTGAGCCCCTTGTGTACCTTACTGAAGAAGGTAACGTTCTCCGTAAGGATAAAGTGGAAACCCAGGTAACCAAGGATGAGGCCCTGAAAAATGCTCCCGATAAAGACACCGATTACTTCCGTGTACCTAAAGTGATGCGTAGAGAGGAGTAGGTTCCAAACGGATTTCGGGATTGGTATCAAAAGTTTACATTTGAATACCCTCAATCCTAACCATGAAAAAAATATACGCTCTTTTTATCGGCCTCGGCTTTCTCCTCAGCTCCTGCGACCTTGTAACCTCCCTTCCATCTTCTACTTTTTTACAAAGCCAGAATTTTGTAGCCAAGCCTTTTTATGAAGGCAGGGATACCAGCATGATCAGGCTTTCCGGAAGTTACTCTTTACTTGATATTGATTTTAGCGAAGGCACCTGGACAGAAAATGGCGATACCGTATGGTCATCCGATTATCGTGGCCGTGGTTCGTGGGTAGAGGCTGGTAGTTTTGAAATAAATTATGCCAGGGCACTTCAAAAAATGAGCTATGGCTTTGGGGCTTATGGCACCTTCGGCCAGTTTAACGAGGCCTTTAGCGAATATGGTTACCAGATAACCAGCTACAATACCGCAGGTTTTGGTGCCAAGGCCAACTTTTCGCTGGATGTAAACAAAACCAAC
Source organism: Schleiferiaceae bacterium (assembly GCA_963758205.1). Lineage (GTDB taxonomy): Bacteria > Bacteroidota > Bacteroidia > Flavobacteriales > Schleiferiaceae > Owenweeksia. The sequence goes on along the minus strand of CAVWUM010000002.1, from coordinate 1,449,358 downwards.
TTTACCATGCGTGCCATGCAATTACAGGTAGGTGTAAGTCGTGATTTTGGTGAGTATGCACAAAACAGGCTGGCCATTGCTGAGAGCTACCCAAGTTTTGTAACCGTGCCCTACTTGGCCCCTGCCAATGTTTGGATGACGAGTATTTCAATTTCCAGCATCAGCCATTTTCATTTTGATGATATACGTATTGGCTTTGGCGGAGGTGTTTCCTTTAATGGCGCATTGGCGGATTCTATTACAACAAATATGAATACCATGGCGGCCACCTTCGTACTGGAGTTCGGCTATAGCAATTTCGATCTGTTCTTTAATTATACCGAGGCTTTTGTGCCTAGACTCATAGCCTCTAACCTGCAGGCTGGTGTGGCGTATAGATTTAACTTTTAAAACTAAAAACCCCGATACCTAAAAAAGTAACGGGGTTTTGTATTTAGTAGGCAATGTAGCTTTATACCATTGCCCCCTTAGAACTTTACAACTACACCACTCCCTGATCAATCATAGAGTCGGCAACCTTTACAAATCCGGCAATGTTGGCACCTACTACGTAGTCAACAAAACCATCGTCCTGGGTTCCATACTTGCGGGCAGCTTCGTGTATATCAATCATAATCTGGTGAAGTTTAGCGTCAACCTCTTCAGCCGTCCATGAAAGACGCAGTGAGTTTTGAGACATCTCCAAACCTGAAGTAGCCACACCACCAGCGTTAGAAGCCTTACCTGGCGCAAATAGGATTTTAGCTGACTTGAAAGCCTCCACTGCTTCTGGGGTACTTGGCATGTTGGCACCTTCGGCCACACACATTACGCCATTGTTAAGCAGGGTTTTGGCATCATCACCTTTAAGTTCATTTTGTGTAGCACATGGCAATGCGATATCGCACTTGGTACCCCATGGGGTTTTGTCTTCGTGGAACTCGCAACCATATTTATCGGCATATTCCTTAATACGGCCTCTGCGGTTATTCTTAAGATCCATCAGGAACTCAAGTTTATCCGCATCAATACCTTCTTCATCATAAATATAACCTGATGAATCAGAAGCAGTAACTACTTTACCACCAAGTTGGGTAGCCTTTTGGATAGCGTATTGGGCAACATTACCAGAACCTGAAACTACAACCGTTTTTCCTGTAAAGGAGTCTTTTTTGGTTTTAAGCATTTCGGCAGCAAAGTAAACAGTACCATAACCGGTAGCCTCAGGGCGGATTAGTGAACCACCCCAGTTACGGCCTTTACCGGTAAGTACCCCGGTAAACTCATTACGGATGCGCTTATATTGGCCAAACATGTAGCCAATTTCGCGGCCACCCACACCAATATCACCGGCAGGTACATCAGTATCAGGGCCAATGTGGCGCTGTAGCTCAGTCATAAATGACTGGCAAAACTTCATTACTTCATTATCTGATTTTCCCTTAGGGTCAAAGTCAGAACCACCTTTACCACCACCCATGGGCAGGGTAGTAAGCGAGTTTTTAAACACCTGCTCAAACCCTAAAAACTTAAGGATAGAAAGGTTTACACTTGGGTGAAAACGAAGTCCACCTTTATAGGGCCCTATAGCTGAGTTAAACTCAATGCGGTATCCGCGGTTTACCTGGATGTTCCCTTTGTCGTCAAGCCATGGCACTCTGAACATAATAGTGCGCTCCGGCTCCACCATGCGCTCAAGTATTTTGGCATCCTTATATTTTGGATGATCCTCCATGAAAGGGATAACGGTTTCAGCCACTTCTTCAACAGCCTGCAAAAATTCCGGCTCGTTTGGGTTTTTGGCTCTAACGCCTTCCATGAAAGCGTCTATTTGTGATTGAAATTTGTCTGACATACTATTTTCAATAAGTTGAATGAGGGCGCAAATGTATAGTATTTACAATATTGATGTGCAATTGATTACCAATTGTTTACAATACAGTTTGCTTGGTATGCAGGTAATTTAATTGAGTTTAAAAGCTAATGGGCTGATAGCTTTGATTATTGGCTGAGCAAAATTTACAATACTCCTCAAACCATTGCCTTTAAGGCTGATGTAAATTTTACTTTTGCAGCCTAATTTCAAAGTATCATCATGAATATTTTATTGCTGGGAAGCGGGGGACGCGAGCACACACTGGCCTGGAAGATGGCCCAAAGTACATTAACGGATAAATTATATGTGGCCCCCGGAAACGGAGGTACTAGCGCAGTTTCCGAAAATGTGGCCCTTGACCTTGCTGACTTTAATGAAATAGGCACCTTTTGCATGAATAAGGAAATAGACATGGTGGTAGTAGGGCCTGAAGACCCGCTGGTGAATGGGATTAAAAATCATTTTAAGGCATCCCCGGAGCTTAAAGGTATAAGGGTGATTGGCCCTGATGCTAACGCGGCCCAGCTGGAGGGTAGTAAGGAGTTCTGTAAAAAGTTTATGCAGAAGTATGATATCCCAACAGCGGCCTATCAAAGCTTTAGCATTAGCGAGCTTGAAGCTGCTGATCGCTTTTTGGAAACGCTTAATCCCCCTTATGTATTAAAAGCGGATGGACTTGCGGCCGGAAAGGGTGTTTTGATAATTAATGATCTGGCGGAAGCCCAAAAGGAGTTGCGCGAAATGCTGGAAGGCAAATTTGGAGCAGCCAGTAAAAAAGTGGTGATAGAAGAGTTTTTGGATGGCATTGAGTTTTCCGTTTTTGTGCTAACCGATGGTAAAGACTATGTGATATTGCCCGAAGCCAAGGACTATAAACGCATTGGCGAGGGAGATACTGGTTTGAACACTGGTGGTATGGGAGCCGTTTCTCCGGTGCCTTTTGCCACACCTGAACTTATGAAAAAGGTAGAAGAGCAAATTATCAGGCCAACAGTAAATGGTTTTGCCAAAGAGAACATGGACTACACAGGCTTTGTGTTTTTCGGTTTAATTAAAGTGGGAGATAAGCCGATGGTGATAGAATACAACGTGAGAATGGGCGACCCCGAAACCGAAGTGGTAATGCCCCGATTGGATTATGATTTAGTTCAGCTTTTTATAGATGCAGCAGATGGAAATCTGAAATCTTCCAAGGTTAAGTTTGATGAACGTACCGCCTGTACGGTGATGGTAGTTTCGGAGGGTTACCCAGGGTCTTATCCCAAAGGCAAAAAAATATCAGGACTGGAGAATGTGGAAAATACCCTGGTGTTTCATGCGGGTACTAAACTTACAGATGGTAGTCTGTTAACGAATGGTGGGCGCGTAATGGCTTTCACATCGTATGGTACTACTAAGCAGGAAGCATTGAGCAAAAGCTACAAGGCTATAAGCAGGGTATGTTACGAGGGGATAACTTTTAGAAAGGATATAGGCTTTGACCTATGATTATTGTTCTCCGGCTCTTCTGTGCTTCATCATTTGCCCCATCCAGTAAAAGAACAGGATAGTCATAATGATCATAAGCAGATAATTGAAGCCATTGCCTAAAATGGTAAGCAGGCCAAAAGTCCACTCAAAAAAATCACCAAGACCGTAAACGAAGCTATTCCAACCACTCATTTTAAAGGATATTTGTTGCCGCCAAAATTATACAAAAAGGCCAATGCTCGCAAAGCTTTTCAATAACATTAGTATTCAGTCATTAATCAGGGCTTTAATTTTTGCCCTGCTGGTGCTAATTGCGGCCTGGCTTATGGCTGATATAAATGAAGTGGCGCTAAGCATACTGGTTTGGGAGTGGCCGCTAAGTAGCATCCTTATTAAAATTTTATTGTCTGCTTCGCTGGTAGCATCTGTGGTTTGGCTTAATAGCCGGATAAACGATTCAGGTTTTCTTAAAAATGATTATCAGCTTATACCGGTGCTGATGCTCATCCTTACTCCGGTGGTATTCACAATGGATCATCTGGACCTGATGATACTTTTGCCTTTGGGCGCGGTATTTCATACCCGACTGTTTCAGCTGGCCGAAACTTCGGAGCCTTCATTCATTCTTTTCGATACTGGTGTATTGGTGGCCCTGATGACTTTATTGGCACCGGAGACCGCTTTCTTTTTGGTAATAGTGTGGGTGGCAACGCTCAACTTCGGGCACCTCACAGTTCGTACTTTTTTGATGCCACTAATAGGCATATCAGCCACTTGCTTTATGCTGTTTACGGTCCTTTACTGGGTTTTTGATGTAAATGTGCTTAAAGATTACCTACTTGGTTTTGTAGGTATGACAGGCTCTTTTAACTTGGAGGGTTTTCGTGGTATTTGGGTTTATACCCCACTGGTGGCAGTAGCTTTACCTGCCCTACTCGAAACTACTCATGTTTACGGAAAAGCCAATGTGCGTAAGCGGCAGATTTTCACTTTTCTCACCACCTATTTTTTGCTTACCGCTGCGGCCGGATTTTTTGTAACCCAAAAAGCAAATGTGTGGATATGGCTTCTAATTCCGCTGGCCATATTTACTGTAAACCTGCTTCACTACACCCGTAAGGACTGGAAGAAAAATATAGTGTTTGTGCTGTTAATGCTATTCCTGGCTCTGAGCTTTCTCTTCTGAGGCTTCTTTAGGAAAAAAGATGGCTTTCAGTTCTGTAGCGTCCTCAGGTTTCATCTTACCCCCAAGTATCAACGATAATTGCTTTCTGCGCAAAGCACCTTCGTATCTCGCTTTCTCCTGTTCAGTTTCAGGTTCAATAGCCGGTACATTAATCGGATTACCCAATTGATCAACCGCAACAAAAGTGTAAATAGCCTCATTTGCCCGGGTTTTTTTGCCTGCCACGGTCTGGTCTTCGATAAACACATCAACAAAAATCTCCATACTAGAAGTAAACGCCCGCGAAACCTTGGCCTCAAGTGTAACAATAGAGCCCTGGGGTATAGGGTGCGCAAAAGAAACATTGTTTACCGAAGCTGTTACCACAATGCGCTTGCAGTGCCGATGTGCAGCAATTGCCGCAGCACGGTCCATCCAGCTCAATAGCTGACCACCAAATAGATTTTTAAGATTATTGGTATCGTTGGGAAGTACAATTTCTGTAAAAACTGTAACTGATTCGCTTGGAGTTTTGGACTTCATGCTGCTATTAAAATTTGCGGCAAAAGTAGGGCATTACCTCTTAATTGGAGAAAATCCAGGAACCTGAGTTCACATTCTGCCGGATACCATTTAAAGCACTACGGGCTTCATCCTCATTACCAAAATTGCCAATAGCCACTCTACTGAAGGCGGCATTACCACTGGCCAGTATGCATCATAGCCCTTAGCCTGTAACTCTTCAATGTAATTGGCAGCATTTTTCTCCTCCTTAAAGGAGCCAACAATTATATGATAATGGCCATTTGCCTGCATTGGTGCAGTAGTAGCTTTTTCTGCCGGAGCATCCAATACTGGTTCAGCAACTTCTTCGGGAATAGCTTCAGAGTTTTCGGTTACAGGAGTTTCAGTCTCTAATATTTCTTTTGCCGTGGGCTCAATATCAGTAATGCTGCGGCTAAAGCTCAGCGGATTAAAACTGGCCACATTATTCAGAGGTTGAGGTGCAGTGGTAAAATAAGAATAGCCAATTGCCGTGGCCAATAAAACCGGACCCAGCATAGCGGCAACTGAAACCCAACCTGCCACTTTTTTCTCTTTAGTTTCAGGATGTTCAATTACCACGTGTTTTTCAATAGCCTTGGTAATGGTTTTTCTAATTTCAGCTTCGCGCTGTATTGCCGGTGCCCTGAAAATAGACAGCCCATAGGAGTCGCGCTGATAATTGATTTCCAGCGATGGATTAAACTGTAGCCTGTTAGCATCATCCATATAAAGGCGGCCAATGCCTGGCAAACTAAGTTTAGTACCACCCTTAAGGGCCAGGCTCCACTCTGCGCTGCTTTTGGAAACAAAATCCTGTGCCTGCCTGTAATTTATTTGCTCAAGATAGCTTACCGATTTTGCCAGCAAACCATCATTCTCTCGTATGCTGGAATTGAAATAAACCCTCCTAGAAGGTGGGCGCATCATATAGGTGGCGTGGTTTACCTCCGCAGAATAATAGCGGGTAAGAAATGCACCAAATCCGGGTACAATCACACATTCGTGATCATACAACAGTCTACTGATATGTTCGTGTAACTCGAGTTTCATAAAGGGCAAATGTAATAAATACCTTTAATTAGAAACCATAGGTAAGCCCCGTGTACACAAGAAACTGGTGGAAATAGGTCTCAATTTCAGAGTTCTTGTTTACCGGTGTAAGCCCATATTGTATGGATGGGGTGAGGCTAATACTCAGATTTTTAGTGGCTTTATAGCCTAAACCTGTGCCACCCAACAGCTGTAGAGAGAAATCTTTAATATCAAGCCCGTCATAGGCTTCGGTAGTGCCATCTTCATACACCAGCTGCACATTGGATTGTGTAAGGAAGCGGCCGCTAAAGCCGGCCTGTGTCTTAAATGACCATCTTTTGCTATCTAAAAGATAATAACCTACACTTAGTGGTATTTCTAAAAACTGGTACTGCTGCTGTATATCCGGTATCAGGTAAAATTCATTAAGGCCTGCACTTTCAAACTTGGTGGCATCAAAGGCATTTCCATTAGTAACATAAGAAACAGTTCCGGTTGAAGTGTTCCCCCTGGTGGTTATATCTCCGGTATAAAGTCCAGTGCCAACATCAGTAATTAGTAGCACATCACTGCTCAGTTGGCTCCAGTTATTAAGGTGTAAACCGGTGCTTAATTCCCATCGTGAGGCTGTTCGGTAACTAAAATTAAGGCCTGCGGCATAGCTGTTTTGTAGCTCATCTGTTTGCTCCCTTTCTAGGGATGGTGAATTGATAATCGAGTTTTTGGCTGTTTGCTGGGCAGGCTGCGGACTTACATCATTAAATGCAAAGGTGGGGCTGGCCACTGCCCCTATATCGAATGAACCACGTGTGCCGTATCTCTTTTTCTTTTTATCCTTTTCCTCATCATTATATACAAAAGGTTCATCATCAATATCCGTAGTGGATTCAGGTTCGCTTGTTTTTTGTGTATTGGTCTCAGCATCCGCATTTGCTACAGCTTTAGATTCTTCCTCTGTCCTTTGGGTCGTAGCCTCAATCTTAATCTCGCTACTTCCACCAGCATTGTCTTCCTCCATAGAGTTATTCATTGCAAAATCATCAACCTGTATGTTCGGTTCCGTTGCCACGGGATTTTGATTGGTGGAGAAACTCTCATTATCTATTTTCTGTGGCACCTTGGTCACCTTTGGTGCTGGCTCGCCTTGGCTGCCTACATAATTAGTATTGCTCTGTGGAGTTGGTCTATAGCTATCGGCCTTTTCAGGTGTTACTGCCGGGTCGTAAATTACTTCACCACCATTGTTCTCATCCTCACCCTGTAATTTAATTACACCTTCATCACTGGTCACATTGTTCCATTGGCCGGATGAGCCATTCGTAGAAAAATGATAGTAGGACCTTTGACCATCATGTGTAGCAATATTATTTCCGGTAGTCATATTAAAATAATAACCACTAAAAAACGCCAGTACCACTGCGGCAGCCGTTCCGGTAATTCTCCAAAAGGCCATTTTTCTACTATGTCTGGCAGCCATCAGGTCATCCTGAATATTTTGCCAGGTATCAACAGGAGGCTCGGCCGCAAAGCCGCCTAGGCCTTCCTTAAAAAGCTCGTCTATTTTCGTTTTATCCTCCATTGCTTTTTATTTGATAACAATCGGGGTAGCGCTCCACTACCTTTTCCTGTAAAATGCTACGCGCCCGTGATAGGTTCGATTTACTGGTACCCTCGCTTATTCCGAGTTCGTCAGCAATCTCCTTATGGCTGTAGCCTTCAATAGCATACAGGTTAAAAACCAATCGGTACTGGGGGCTCAGTTCCTGAACTATATTAAGGAGGTCGGTAGCGGTAATTTCCTCCATAATATGTTCGTAGCTCACTTCCTGCATCTCCTGCCAGTCGTACCCCGTGGTGTATAGCAGTTTTTTCTTCCTGTACTTCTGCAAAATGAGGTTTACAAACAGCCTTCGCATCCATCCTTCAAATGACCCCTGAAACCCGAATTTTCCAATTTTTTTAAAAAGGTGTACAAACCCATCCTGCAGGTGGTCCTGTGCTTCGGGCGGGTTGCCCGAATAGTAAAGGCATACTCCGTACATTTTTTGATAAAAATGCCGGTAGAGCTGCTCCTGTGCCTTTCGGTCTCCCTTTTGGCAGGACTTTACTATCTCATCAATATTCAACTTTTGGCCACCTTTAACTTATTGACGTATGCGTAACTAAAAGGGTTGCGTACCTTTCTTAAAATTTGCCAGTCGCAACCTTTTTGCCTCTTTACTCGTCAGTAGTACAAACCCTATAATTTGCTTAAAACCTTTGTATGATATGAAGACTATAAAATTACTCATTGCGTGCGTTTTGCTTTCTATGGCAAGTCACGCACAAAACTTAGCCACCTATCAAAAGCTTGTGAGTGTAAATGCCGAATGGGCCAACCATCAGGATGTAGAACTATCATCCGTTAATGTAGCCAGCCTTACCACTGATGAAGATTGGATTCAGCAACACCTTTTTTTGGTACACCAAAATCTTTCGGTTATTGATGTTTCTCATCTTAATGAAACCCAAAGAAGGAATCGCAGTAATGGACTGGATAATTTATTGGCTTATGCCCAGGCCAGGCAGTTTCCTCAAAACCGATCACACCTTGGCCGCAGACCGGCATTTATAGATCATCGCGCGGTGCATTGCGCTGTGGGTTATCTTATAAAAGAAAGTAACCATGCGGATTTAAGTAACCGTATCAGCCGGAATATGAACTATGAATACCTGCGCAATATGAGTGATAATGGCCTCAGCGAATGGGTAAAGCAAAGTGGTTTTACTTTAGAAGAACTGGCCTGGATACAGCCCGGTTATTTTCAGCCTGTAAGTTTTGAGAATCTCAAAGGAGGTGTCAATGGCCCTGTAAATGCCATTATTACAGATAATAGTGGAGGCCTATTTGTGGGTGGTGACTTTGATACAGCCGGCACCGGGCCTGCTGGTAGTATGGCCAATTATATTAATGGATTTGCCGGCTTTGACTGGATTAAGGTTGGTGCCACCGGCCTATCGGGCACGGTAAGCGACTTTATCTATTATAAAAACGATTTATATGTTGCCGGTACGTTTTACCTGGCAGATACGGTGTATGTAAACTCTGGCGTGGTAAAATGGGATGGAACCAAATGGGAGGCCGTTGGTGATTTTTACGTAGGAGCTCTGGTCAACTATGTTCTTGATCTGGAAATTTACCGGGACACCCTCTATGCCGGGGGCTTTTTCAGGGCCAATGCAACTGTGCCACCATCCGAGTATTTTGAGAGTATTGCTAAATGGGATGGTACCGCCTGGGTAAGTGCCGGGGTAAGCCTTACCGGTGAGGTTAGAAAGCTTCATGTACACGATAATAAACTCATTATTGGTGGACAATACCAACTTAATACCGGTGCCCCGCGCCAGAATATCTGCCAGCTTGATAGCACGGGAGTAATGTTTTTGCCAAGTCCACCTATTGCCGTAAATGATATCGCCTCCTATAATAATGAACTTTACATAGCTACCGATTTTACCAATCAGGCTAAAACCGATACCATGGGTTTGGCCGTGTATCGAAACTCAACATGGGAGGTGCTGTTTGATGGCACCTATACCAACAAGTTTGATAAAGGGGGAGTAAATGCACTGGCCAGCTCATCTGCTGTTAATGCGCTTATTTTTGGTGGAGATTTTACCATTGCCCCACTTTTCGGCAATTATGGTCGCAATATGGGCTATTACCGCAACGGCACGTTATCCGCTTTTGGCGGACTTGACTCTACCGTAAGGGAATTGGCTATTATCAATAACAGCCTGTATATAGGTGGTGATTTTATTGGTTATGATTTTATGCCCATTGGCAGCCCTAAGCTCAATCATATCGCTGAGGTGGATTTAGGCCCCAACTTTTCAGTAGAAGAAGAACGAGGCCTCACCGAGTTGAAAATTTACCCCAACCCTGCCGATGGTTACTTTATAGTAAGCAGAGAAAATCATAACTGGAAGGAGTTTAGCCTTACGGACATGCAGGGCCGTACTTTTAAAGTAAAGCCCGTTGAGCACAACGAGGGTTGGTCTTTTGACGTAAGCCATCTTTCGGCCGGCTCCTATACCATTAGTATGAAAGATGGTAAAGCCAGAGCCTCCAAAACAGTTATTATAAAATAGTTCAGGAAAATTGAGTTAAGGCCAAAGGCACCTTCAGTGATGGAGGTGCATTTTTTATTTAATAACTAATGCGCTACTTCACACATTATAGACTATAAGTAACCCTTAAGGAATAACTCCTTGGTGCATCCAAAAAGCCGGGCCTTATCATAACCTCGCGATTAAATAGATTATTGATTAGCACATCAGCCTGCCAGTGTTTTGAGATTTTATACCCCAGCCTAGCATCTACTATTACATCTCCGGTAGAGTTTCTTTTGCGGTTTTCTTTAACACCCGCAATCTGGTCGTTAAATAGCCGGTCAATATTTTGCATAAAATCATTGTAACGCAAGCTGAAACCTCCGGTAAGTTTATAAACGGATAGTTGCGCATCAAATTTAAAGAGGTGTTGATAACGGTATTTCAAAATATTATTGGTGGTATCAGAGCTGGAAATGGTATAGGTAAGATCATTGCCATTTCTGTCCATAGCAAATGATTCATTTGGGTGCACCACCTGGGGTAGTATGTAAGTGTATCCGCCAATAAAGCGGTACTTCATATTATCAGAAATATCACCTCGGGCCACCGCTGAAATTTCAAAGCCACGTATTAGGGTTTCACCAACATTTTGGGGTTTAAAACCGAGCCCAAAGTTGGGAGGCACCGGGGCACCCCATCCACCAAAGGTAAACTCAATCATATCGTAATACCGCATCTGGAAAGCGGCCACATCCACATACCCTTTTATTTTTTTAGAATAAAACATTTGGCGTAGACCCGCTTCCAGGCTGTGGCCGGTTTCAGGTTGTAAATCTGGGTTGGGATACACTGTTAGCGATCCAAAACTGGTAGAGGTAAATGCCTCTGATACGGCCGGAAAACGAAATGCCTCGCCATAGGAAAAGCGTACGTTAGTACCTTTTACAATTTGCACGTTTACTCCGCCTCTAAAAACAGGCTTTTCGGAAAAGCGATCGTCAAGGCGATAACTCTCGTGGCGTAAGCCTGCATTCAGATTGAGCCATGGCAGAGGTTTGTAATCGCCTTGCAAAAACACTGCATTGTTGGCCGAGGTATGCTCACCAACGAAAACAACGGAGTTGGAAATGGTATGCACGCTTGAAATTCCGGCTGTAAGCGCCAGTTTACTGCTATAAAAAAATTGCAGCAGGTACTGCCCGAAATACTGGTCAGAGGTATTGGTATAATCCGCATCATCACTCATGGAGTTATTATTTAACCTGAGGTAGCGGCCTTGCAGTGTGTGTAAAAATTTACCCTTGCGATACCGTATTGTTGGGTCAATAAAAAAGTCCCAGCCGGTGCTACGCGTTATGGCACTATCCATCGGGATGTAGCCCAGCGAGTCATTTTCCCAAAGTAAGGCGTCTCCGTTATCAGCGTAACTGATATTGGTTGCCAGGCTGGCCTCAAGGCCTTTTACCTTGGCGCTTTTGTAAAGATACTTGGCGTAAAGTCTTGTTCGCTGTTCATCATCAAGATACCTGAAGCCGTCATCTAAAATTTGCCCTCCGCTTAATACCAAAGCGGTTTGTGAGGTAAGTGGCTGTTGGTAATCAAAATTGAAACCCGAGTTGGTTTGTGTACCATCCCACCACTTAAGGCTTTGCCTCTTTGGTGCATCATAGAACCCCGAGTACAAGTTAACCGAAAGTGCCTGTTTTTCAGGATACGGGTGGGTAATAATATTAATAATACCATTCATAGCGGCCGACCCATAAAGTACAGATGAAGCACCTTTTAACACTTCAATTCTTTCCAGCGAATGGATAGGAATGAGATCCCATTGGGCCTGGCCGGCATCGCCTGATATTAATGGAATGCCATCTACCAGCGTTTGAACCCGTGTGCCCGTACCAAAGCTCCAGCCGCTGCCGCCTCGTATGTTAGCCGTACCATCGGTGACATTTACACCTGGTGCCTGCTGCAAAGTGTTTTCCAGCTTCACCTGGTTTTTGTCCTGTTGCAGGTTGGGTTTTATCACATCCAGGCTTACGGTTACCTCTTCCAGACGTTGCTCATAGCGTCCTGCGCTTACTACCACTTCTCCCAGGTCGGCCTTGGCGGGAATGAGTTCAATCTTAAGATGAATTAGGCCGGTAGTAGTGGATGCATTTGCTGCGAATATGGTATCAGTTATCTTTTTCTGGTAGCCAATGAAACTTACCGTTAAAACTTCTTCGCTGCTTATTTCCTCAAACCCGAATTTACCCCTATCATCCGTTATGGTGCCCTCGCCATTTAACTTTACAATGCTGGCTCCCGGCAAAGGCTCACCCGTATAGGCATCAGTAACCGTTCCTGTAATTGTTTGGGCCCGCATAGCAAAGCCACTTAGCACTATAAGACTAATAAAGAGAAGGGCGGATTTCATTGCTGAGCGATTTGGTAGATCAAGATTAGGCAAATTTTTAATATTGTTGTTAAAGCTAAACCTTACCCATTTCTATTGGAAAATGAACTCTTATACCGAATTGCGCTCACACTTATACCGGGGGTGGGTGATAAAATTGCCAAAACCCTTATTGCGCATTGTGGTGGTGCCCGGGCCGTTTTCACGGAGAAGAGATCGGTGCTGGAAAAAATACCCGGCATTGGCAGCAGTGCATCAAAAAACATTACCGGGCAGGAAGTGCTTGGCAGAGCTGAAGCCGAACTCAGGTTTATTGAGTCAAAGGATGTAAAGCCACTTTTTTACCTGGATCAGGATTACCCACGCAGACTGAAGATGTGTGAGGATGGTCCGTTGATGTTGTACTATCGCGGTAACGCAAACCTTAATAAACAACAGGTGGTGGCCATAGTGGGTACACGAAATGCCACGGAGTATGGCAAAGGTTTTTGTGAAAAGTTTATTGAAGAGTTAAAGGTTTACAATCCTTTAATAATTAGCGGGCTGGCCTATGGCATTGATATTTGGGCACACAAACAAGCCCTGAAAAACGGCTTGCCTACAGTAGCTGTTCTGGCACACGGGCATGATAGAATTTATCCGTCCACGCATAAATCTGTAGCTATGGACATGCTGGAAAATGGCGGCCTTCTTACGGATTACCTCAGTGAAACAAATCCTGATCGGGAAAACTTCCCTAAGAGAAATAGAATAGTGGCTGGGATATCTGATGCTGTGGTGGTGGTTGAGGCAGCCCGTAAGGGCGGGGCACTGATTACAGCCGAAATAGCCAATAGCTATAACCGCGATGTATTTGCTGTGCCGGGTAATCTGGGTAATTCATTTTCAGAGGGATGCAATTTGCTGATAAAGCAAAATAAAGCCGCACTGATAACTTCGGCCGATGACCTTAAATACATTTTGGGTTGGGAAGAGCAGCAGGCAAATGAGGTTACGGCACAAACCCAACTTTTTGTAGAATTACCTGAAGGAGAAAAACAGGTTTGGGACGAATTATCCAAGGCTGGAAAATTGGAGTTGGATGACCTTTGCCTTAAATTAAAGTTACCGGTAAGTAAAACATTGCAGCATTTAATGAGCCTTGAGTTAAAAGGTTTGGTAAAAAGCCTGCCGGGTAAAGTGTACACTGCGCGCTAAGTGTAGCCAATTGCCGTAATCAATCAACGACAGCGAATTTTTACAAATCTAAAATACTGACAATAAGAAAGTTATAAACACCCCTGTTAATAAAATAATTTGGTTACTTTCGAGTTGTGGTAACCGCTAAAAAGTACTTCTCACAACTCTAAACTTTTTTAACTGGAAGCCACTGCAAACAATGGTGACAATAATGCATTACATGCATAAACTCGAAACCAAAGTTTGTACCTGCAGCAATGGTAGGCTGTAGATGTTAAACTTAAAACTCACGCAGTGCAGCACACAATTACAAATCCGCCAAAAAATGCCATTGAGGCAAAGTTTTCTTCACCAAAAATTCTTATTGCAGAGGACAATGTGGTCAATCAAAAGCTGATTTCCCTGCTTTTTTCAAAACTCGATATACAGGTAGATGTAGTTGCCAATGGGCGGGAAGCCGTGGAAGCGGCCTTGACCAACTGTTACGATATGATACTTATGGACATACAAATGCCCGTAATGGATGGTATTGAGGCTTGTAATGAAATCAAAAACAAACTAAAAGATCAGGCTCCGGTAATTGTAGCCCTTACAGCTAATACCATGAATGGTGATCGGGAAAAGTATATTGGCAAAGGTATGGATCACTACCTGGCGAAACCTGTAAGCTTTGATGATATTAAACTCACCATCGCTCAATTCACCACTGTTTAATACTTGTCGGAAGTCCGACCGGTAAATGTACCCGTAGATTTATAGATTGCGGAGCAATTTGAATTTATGAGTACAACCATTTCTATAATCATCCCAACCTATAATGAGGTTGGAAATATTTCCCGGTTAATATCAGCTATTAAAACATCCTCCATCGGGGTGCCCTTCGAAATTATTGTTTCTGATGGGGGCAGCACTGATGGTACTTTGCAAGAGGTTATGCAGAGTAAGGTAAAGCTGGTAAAATCTGCAGCCAAAGGGCGCGGTGCCCAAATGAATTATGGAGCACGTAATGCTACAGGAGAGGTGCTCTTTTTTATGCATGCTGATAGTAAGCCACCAATTAACGTACTTCATCAAATACAGGAGGCATTGAAACAAGGCTATGATGCCGGTTGCTATCGCCTGAAATTTGATTCAGATAATATCTTTTTGCGAGCCAATGCCTGGCTTACAAGGTTTAATGTTGATGCCTTTCGTTTTGGCGATCAGGGCTTGTTTGTAACCCGCGAACTTTTTGAAAAAACCGGAGGTTATCGCAATGATATGGTGGTGCTGGAAGACCAGGAAATGGTAAAGCGCCTTAAAAGATTCGGAGCCCGTTTTAGGATTATACCCGATTATATGCTTACCTCTGCCCGCAAGTATATTGAAAACGGACCTGTAAAATTGCAGTTCGCCTTTTTACTGGTTTGGATAAACCACAAAAGGGGTAAATCGCAAAAAGAACTTGTACGGCTTTATAAAAACAGAATTAAGGATACCCGAATAAATGAAACAGATGCAGGAAGCGTCAGACAGGTTATTGATGATCTTCATAAAAAACCCGATACCGGGCAAGGTGAAAACACGGCTGGGTAAGGATATTGGGCATGAGAAAGCCGTAACCTATTACAAAAAATTACTGGAGATAACCCGCGTGACTGCTGAGGCTACGCCCGCTGATAAATGGCTTTGGTATGGAGATTTTATTAACGAAGCCGACCCATGGGATTCATCGATCTTTACTAAAAAACTACAGCACACGGGCAACCTGGGGCAACGTATGCAAATGGCTTTTGAGGAGGCTTTTACAAACGGCTATAAAAAGGTGGCCATAATTGGTAGCGATTGCCCCGAAATGACCAGCGATATTTTAGAGGAGGCCTTTGAAAGACTTGATGATTGCGATGTAGTAATTGGCCCGGCCAATGATGGTGGTTATTATCTTTTGGCCATGAAATCTCCATTGCCCATATTTGATGAGGTTGACTGGAGTACAGAGCAGGTACTGGAACAAACTACGGATCATTTAAAAAAACTCGGAAGCTCTTATACCCTGTTGCAAGAACTTACCGATCTTGACACGATTGATGACCTTAAAAACTTTCCAAACTTATGATGCATCATGTAGAAGAAGCCACGGCCTACCTGAAACGAAAAGGTTTCAGCCAACCCGATGTTGGCATTGTGCTGGGCACAGGCCTGGGCCGGTTTATTGAAAAAATGGAAGTAGAAGCCACCATCCACTACAGCCAGATTCCGCACTTCCCCGTTGCCACTATGGAGTTTCATGCAGGGCAATTGCTTTTTGGTACCTGCGGGGGTAAAAAGGTTGTAGCCATGCAGGGGCGCTTTCATTTTTACGAGGGCTATTCTACTAAAGAGATCACATTCCCGATAAGGGTAATGAAGATGCTGGGTATAAAAACCCTGTTGCTAAGCAATGCTGCTGGCGGTGTAAACCTCAGTTTTAAAAAGGGCGACCTTGTGGCTATTGAAGATCATATAAATCTGCAAACCCAAAACCCACTTACCGGGCCTAACCAGGAAATTTTGGGACCACGATTTCCAGATATGAGTGAGCCTTACGCCAGGGCATTGCTGGAGAGACTTAAGAGACTTGCCACTGAACAGGGTGTTGAATTGAAAGAGGGTGTATATGCTGCCGTAACTGGCCCTAACCTTGAAACACGGGCAGAATACCGGTATCTTAAAATAATAGGTGCCGACCTGGTAGGCATGAGCACGGTGCCCGAAGTAATTGTAGCCCGCCACATGGGTATTCCCGTGTGTGCCGTATCCGTGGTGACAGATGAGTGTGATCCGGATAACCTGCAACCTGTTGACATATCCGAAATAATTGAAACGGCCGGCAAGGCTGATGAAAAACTGAGCTCCCTATTTGCTTCACTTATAGAAACCTTATAAACTAAAACATGAAACGCACCATCCTTGTAATTATACTCCTCGCAATTTTGGGTGGGGCTATTTACTTTTTTACCCTTTATCAAAAATCAAAAAACGAACCGCAAGGCACCTTTCTGGTACCGAGGCTGGAGTACAGCGCTTTTATCTTTAAAGAGATTAAGCCCGAATATGTAACTATGGATATGGAAATGCTGATTGATAATCCATCACCATTTGGTTTTAAGGTTGATAGTTTTACCTATGATTTTTACATAGCCGATTATAGGGTTTTCAGTAGTACATACCCTAACACTATTGATTTTGACAAACTGGACAGCAGCTATATTATGGTTCCCGTTACGATGTATAACGACTCGCTAACATTTGTGCTGGACAGCCTTAAAAAGGCAGGTGTAGAAAATACTACCTACAGTGTAAAGGGTCATTTTTATGCAGATATCCCTGTACTTAATGAGCGAAAATTTGAGTATAACCAAAGTTTTGAAGGCCCGTTGTATAAGGTGCCTGCCACCAAACTGCGGGATTGGGATTTTAAGGGTTTTGACGATGGCAATGCTACGATTGATTTTACCCTGGAGATTATTAACCTCAATGTTTTTCCGTATGAGTTCAGGGATATGGAATACCGTATAAGTCTTGGTGGTGATAACCACGTGCTTTCAGGCAACATTGCGGGAGAGGTGCGGATTCCGGAAGAAGATTCAGCAACCATTGTATTACCTGTAGAACTGGATCTGGACGAATTGGGCGGGGCATTTATTGAGTATATCGGCAAAGGAGATGACCTCACCTATAATTTTTACTCAAAACTGATATTGATAGCTCCGGGCAACACCCTTGATGAAAGCCCGATGGAATTATTTTCAACCGGTACACTTGAAACGATAAAGGAGTTTGTAAAAGGCTCAAAAGAAAAAAAGAAATGAAAACCACCTACGACATAATTGTAATTGGAGCCGGAAGTGGCGGATTGGGCGTGGGCATCGGTATGGCCAAGTTTGGTTTTGATGTATTGATGATTGAAAAGGATAAAGCCAATTTCGGGGGCGAATGCCTTAATTCCGGCTGCATCCCTAGTAAGGCTCTAATACATGTTGCGGATATAATTGCCAATGCAGAAAAGAGCCGGGAGTTTGGCCTTAACGTTTCGGGCAAACCGGATATTAAAAAGGTGCTGGGTTACGTGCACGGCAAGCAGCAGAAAATTCGTGATCATGAAAGTGCCGAATATCTTAAAAAAGAAGAGGGACTTGATGTGGTAATCGGTGTGGCCACCTTTACCGGAAAACGGGAAGTTGAGGCCAACGGTACGCGGTATTCTGCAAAAAAGATTTTGGTGGCCACAGGTTCAAAACCGCGAATGATTGATGTGGAAGGGATGGAACAGGTGAAGATTTTCACCAACGAAAATCTTTTTGACATTGACTTTATTCCTGAAAACCTGTTAGTACTGGGTGGTGGCCCCATTGGCATGGAGATGAGCCAAAGCTTTGCCCGCATGGGCAGCAGGGTTACTGTAATGGATAAAGGCAGCCGCATTATGAAAAACGAACTGCCTCAAGTTTCGGATCTGGTAAAGGAAAGGCTGGAAAAGCAAAATGATATTACGTTTTTGCTGAAGCATGAACTGGTAAGATTCACATCTGCGAATACGGCTGAATTAAAGGATGAAAATGGAAGCACCAAAGAAGTGAAATGTGATGCTGTGTTGGTGGGCATTGGTCGCGAAATAAAATATGATAAGCTAAACCTGCCTGCAGCCGGGGTAAAAATGGACGAAAACGGTATGCCCCTCCTGGATGATAAGCTCAGGGCAAAAGGAAATAAGCACATTGTATTTGCCGGTGATGCTGCTCATAATCTATTGTTTTCTCATGCAGCCGAATTGCACACCACCATTTTGCTTACCAACTTCTTCACGCCCTGGCCTTTTAAAAAGAAGTGGAACACTGATGATTTCAGTTGGGTAACCTTTACGGATCCTGAAGTAGCCACCTTTGGGTTAAACCCTGAAGAATTGAAAAAGCGGGGCGTAGCCTACCAAACCATAGATTTTAAGTTTGAAGGCGATGACCGGGCTATTGCATCTGATTATGAATATGGCCGTATGTGGCTCTATCTGAAAAAAAACAGGCTCAATCCCCGCAACGGTAAAGTACTGGGCGGAACTATTGTAGCGCCTAATGCAGGAGAAATGATTCAGGAGTTGATAATGGCTAAACAGCAGGGCCTTGGTGCCGGGGCCATGTTTAACAAGGTATATCCCTATCCCACCCAGGGGCGCGTAACCAAAATTGCTTTAGTAGAGGAGTTTTCAGGCGGCCTTACACCTATTATTAAGAAGGTGTTTAAGTTCTTATATCATTAGTTTATGTACAGGGGCTATACCGCCTCGTTGAAGTATTATGCCCCTTTGGGGTTGTGTACAGAATGCCAAAATGCGCAGCACCAAGTTTTGATTCTTGAGCTTGTGAGAGCCCTGAATGGGCGGAATACTGAAACATCCCGTGCAACGGGATGATGAAAGGCAGGCTTTCAACCAAAGCTCTGAAAGGGCGAAATCTCCAATATACCCAGCACAAACGTAGGATGCGGAGTGAGCGCTACAGTCACTAATTACCGGAGTGTACTTCTAGTGAACCATAATGGAAGGGCGGGGTGTAACCGAAAAGATGGAAAGGGAGCAGGAGGTTATACATTCAAGAATATAATTTTTGACCAAAATTTGCTATTCCAAAAAACTGCCCTACATTTGCAAGTGATTACTCACTATTTACATGACAGAGAAGCAGGAGAAGATATTAGAAGCAGCACTTGAGCTTTTTGCGGAAGAGGGCTATGCAGCTACTTCTACCAGTAAAGTAGCAAAGGCAGCCGGAGTATCTGAAGGTCTTATTTTCAGACACTTTAAAAATAAGGAAGGTTTGCTGGATGCCATTTTTGAGCAAGTGGCCGAGCGTACTAAAATGGTATTTGCTGATATAGTGTTGGAGACAAAACCGGAAAAAGTAATCGAAAAGATTATTGAACTGCCATTTTCAATAAATCCCGATGAGTACAGGGTTTGGAGACTAACTTATGCCATGAAGTGGCAAATACAGAATTACAGCCCGGAGAAGATGAACCCCATCAAACTGGCTGCTGAAAATGCTTTTGATAAACTGGGATATAAAGATCCGAAAGCAGAAAGTGAATTGCTTTTAATGTTTTTGGATGGTGCGGCAACAGCTATATTACTACATGAGCCACAGGATAAATTAGCCGTAAGGGATGCTATGAAATCAAAATACAAACTCTAAAAAATTTTAACCGAATTAACAATAAGTAATTACTCACTTAATATGAAAACAATAGACAAATCAAAACCGGTATTGGTAACAGGTGCAAATGGTTATGTAGCCAGCTGGCTCGTACAAAGGCTTTTGGATGAAGGCTTAACTGTACATGCGGCTGTACGCGATCCCAATAAAAAAGAGAAGTACGCCCACCTCGATAAAATTGCAGAGAATGCCCCCGGTACTATAAAGTACTTTAAAGCCGATTTGCTTGAAGAAGGCTCTTATGCCGAGGCCATGCAGGGTTGTGAGTTGGTGTATCATACGGCTTCGCCTTTCACCTCCAATTTTGACGATCCGCAGAAAGAACTGATAGACCCTGCGGTAAAGGGCACGGCCAATGTTTTGAACCAGGCCAGCAAAACGGAGACCGTGAAAAGAGTAGTGGTTACCAGCAGTTGCGCGGCTATATATACTGATGCCTCTGATATAAAGGATACGCCAAACAACATCTTAACGGAAGAGGTGTGGAATACGACTGCATCATTAGATTATCAGCCCTATTCCTACTCAAAAACACTGGCCGAAAAAAAGGCCTGGGAAATTAATAAAGCCCAGGACAGGTGGGATCTGGTAACTATCAATCCAAGTTTGGTAATGGGGCCAGCCCTTAATGCAGGCAAGGTAACTTCTGAAAGCTATAGTATACTTAAGCAAATGGGGGATGGCACCATGAAAGCCGGTGCCCCCAAACTGGGTATAGGTATGGTGGATGTGAGGGATTTGGCCAATGCTCATTTTAAGGCGGGCTACACGCCTCAGGCCAATGGCCGTTACATAACTTCTGCCCACAACACCAATTTTTTGGAGATGGCGAAGGCGCTTGAGCCAAAATTTGGTGATAGCTACCCAATCCCCAAAAGAGCCTTGCCAAAATGGTTATTGGTGCTTATTGGCCCTATGGTAAATAAGGCTTTCAGTCGGAAATTTATCCGCAACAATGTAAATGTGGAGTGGAAAGCCGATAACTCAAAAATTAAAAAAGACCTTGGTATGACCTTCCGCCCAATGCAGCAAACTATGGAAGACTCATTTCAGGTGCTTATTGATAAGAATATGATTTAGCGGAAATGACTAAACAATTTGGCGGAAAAATCAGCAGTGAATTAAAAGAGCGGTATTCTAAATCAGATAACTGGAGTAATGGCCGCTTTGAAAATCTGGTGGAAACCAGCATGGATTTTTCGATACAGGATTTGCCAAAAATGCTGTACAAACAATTTTTTGATGCAAAGGGCCGAGAGCCCAAAAGGCCTTTGGAGGTGATCCCTTTTAACAAGGAAGAGTTTTTAAAACCAGTTGATCATCCAAAGTTTATATGGTATGGCCACTCGGTATTGTTAATACGCTGGCTTGGTAAAACTATATTGATTGACCCTATGCTGGGCCCCAACGCCTCGCCAATTGCGCCTTTTAAAACCAAACGGTTTTCAATCAATACACTTCAATTAATTGATCAGTTGCCTGAGATAGATTTGATACTGATAACCCATGATCATTACGATCACCTGGATTACGACAGTATAAAACGGCTTAAGGGTAAAACTGCCAAATGGTACGTGGCTTTGGGAGTAGCTCGCCATCTTCAGTCATGGGGTGTAAGTACTGCTGATATCCACGAATTTGACTGGTGGGATAGCGCTGAGTTTGGAGGAATCCATTTCACCTTTACGCCTTCCAGGCACTTTTCGGGAAGAGGCTTAAGAGATAGGGCCAAATCACTGTGGGGTGGCTGGGTAATGAAAAGCTCTGAGCACAATTTATATTGGAGCGGGGATGGCGGTTATGGAAATCACTTTAAGGAGGTAGGTCGTAAACTGGGTCCTTTTGATTTTGGATTTATGGAATGTGGTCAATACAATGAAAAGTGGCACCAGATACACATGTATCCTGAAGAAGCTGTGCAAGCTGCTATGGATGCTGGAGTGAAACGAGCTTTGCCGGTGCATTGGGCAGGCTTTGCCCTGGCTCAGCACCACTGGAAGGAGCCTGTTGAAAGGTTTGTAAAGGCAGCCGAAAATGAGAGTCAAAAGATATCAACCCCTAAGTTGGGAAGTATATTCACTATTTCAACCCCAACGGAAGAATGGTGGGTAGGCATTACGTAGAAAAGGTTGGCGGGAATGTTCAAAACCTTTGCGGAGATTGTTGCTTTACAAACCAAAGCACCAATACGGGTAATAGTGTAAGGTCAACTATTACAGCAAAAAGTAACTCAAGGCTGAGCAGCAAACCAAAGTAATAGGAGCTGGCAAACTCTGAAAAGGCCAGTGCTATAAATCCACTAAAGAGAATTACAGTAGTAAGAATGATGGACTTACCTGTGGTAAGGTAGGTTTCCTTTAAAGCCACGGCCGTGGATTTTCCATTATCAAGCTCCAGTTTAAGGTGGCCCAACAGGTGTATGGTATCATCTACCGTTATTCCAAAAGCTACAGTAAATATCAAAGCGGTAACAATCTTTAGATCTATTCCTGTAAAATACATCACTGCGGTAATCATAAACAGTGGGACAATATTCGGCAACATGGCAATAAGTATCAGCTTTGGAGATTTGTATAAAAAGGCCATAAGTACTGATATCACCACCAAGGCAGCCATAAGGCTCTTTAGTAACGAGTTGGTTACATGGCGGTTGTTTTCATCTATAAGATGAGCAAGCCCCGTAATTTCAATAGTAAGATCAGGACAGTGTTTCTCTACGAACTGCCGCAGTTTTTCGTTTCGCTGCTCATTTACATATCCACCTTCATCCTTCATTGAGCCTACAATTCTGGCTGATTTTAAATCAGGCGTTCCAAAATTGGCATACAGCTTACTTCTTTGCACAGTGCTCAGCAGCGGCTTCAGGTTTTGGTATTTATCCTTATCGGGAATGGCATAATTGCCAAAAGTGCCATCCGTAGCAACCTGATTTACCTGCTTTACCAGCATAGCTGGTGTTAACAGCGACTTCAGTTGATACTCTTCTTTTAAAAACCCACTTAACTCTTCTATTTGCCGGATTACCTCGTAGTTAAAAATGGTATTTGTGCTATCCTTTACTTTCACCATCATGTCAAAGGTGCGTACGCCTGAAAGGTGGGTTTCGAAAAAATCAAAGCTCTCCCGCAAAGGATCGTTTTCGGGCAAATCTTCCATTAAAGAATTATTAACCTTAAGCTGACTGAAGCTGAAAACACTAATGCCCAATACTAAAAGTGAAAGCACTACCACCAGTCTTTTTTTGGTGGTAACAAAATGATGGCATGCCCCTAATGCCTGCTTCCAAAGTCTTTCCTGGGTATCTGTTTGTGCAACTTTTGGTGGCGGTAATAAAATAATAAAGGCCGGAAAAAGGCTGAAGGAGAGAATAAAGGCAATCATTACCCCGGCAGCGGTGTAAATACCAAATTCCTGCAAAGGGGCAATGGCAGTAATGGCCAGAGAAAGAAACCCAATGGAGGTGGTAACCGAAGTAATAAAAGTGGACTTGCCCACCATTTGGTAGGCCCTGTAAAGTGCTTCCTTTTTTGGTAATGATGCCCTTAAGCCATCAAGGTATTTATTGTAAATATGGATAACATCCGAAATGCCTACTATAAATAAAATGGAAGGTATGAGGGAGGAGAGTACGTCTATTTGCTTACCGAAAACGGTCATAAAACCTACCGTCCATATAGCGGTAAAAATTACAATTAACAGAGGGATGACCACCCCCCAAACGGAACGGAAAACCAGGGCCAGGGCAATAATCACCATTATCATGGCAATGCCCACAAACAGGCCCATCTCCCACTTCATCTTATCTACAATGTGAGATTGGTTTACAAGCCTGCCGGCAATGTGATATTTTTCAAAACCAAAATGTGGTAGTATTTCATCAATTGAATATATCAGAGCCTCCGTTTCGGATTTACTTAAATCATAATCAGAGTATAGGTGTAGTGTTGTAATGCTGAAAGTGGAATCCACAAAAGTGCCTACTACATTTTCAGTTTTGTAAAGGCGTAGTGAATCGCTGCCGTAATTCTCAGGATTATCAATATTGATAAACGGTAGGTTGTAAACCCCAAAAGCCGATTTTACCCCGTACTGCAAATCAAGTACAGTCATTACATTTTGTGCCGATGGCGTATTACTCAATGAATCAGCCGCCTTTTTTAAATATTGGAGAATCTGTTTATCAAAAAGGCTTTGCTCTAACTCTATGGCAATTAAAGTGCGGGCATCATTTGATGGGAAAGTTTCACGGTAGTTTTTGTAAAAATCAAGCTGGCCCTCACTATTATCAAGGTAGCGATCAAACTCATACGAAAAGGTAATGTTGCTGGCCTGGTAGCCTAATATCAGCGTCAGCACTGTAATTAGTGCTATGGTAATGTAGGAGTTTCTGCGGCTTAGCCAGTGCTTCATTTACAGGGTTTATACAAAGGGCAAAGTTGGGGCGAAATCATTGTAAGACGTTTTGGAATTATCGCATCATTGGTATTGTCAATATGCATCGCTGTATGGTTTTGATCACTAAGTTTGATGATAGACAAAACAACATTCCCCCATGGATAAATACCAACAGATTTTTGAAAATAATAAGCGCTGGGTGGCTGATAAAAAAGCGAGCGATAATGAATTTTTTGAACACCTCTCCCAGGGCCAGAACCCTGAGTTTCTCTATATCGGTTGTTCGGACAGCCGCGTTACTGCTGAGGAGATGATGGGTCTCGATCCGGGGGAAGTTTTTGTACACCGGAATATTGCCAATGTAATCAGCAATACCGATCTGAACGCCATGAGCGTAATAGAATATGCAGTAGCCCACCTCGGGGTGCAGCATATAGTGGTTTGCGGCCATTACTTCTGTGGTGGGGTAAAGGCGGCCATGCAGGCCAGTGATCTGGGTTTGCTCAACCCCTGGCTCAGGAATATACGCGATGTGTACAGGCTTCACCGTAAGGAACTGGATGCGATAACCGATGACGACAAGCGCTATAAGCGATTGGTGGAGCTGAATGTAGAAGAGCAATGCATCAACGTAATTAAAACTGCTGTGGTGCAAAAAGCCTATGTAAAATCAGGATTTCCCGTGGTACATGGTTGGGTGTTTGATGTGGGAACCGGTAAACTGATAGATCTTAATATCGACTTCCAGGAAAAGCTCAAGGATATTCAATCTATATACAATTTGGGTGTATAACCTGATGGCTATAAACTATAAAACCCTCAATCCAATGCAGGTTGAGGGTTTTATAATTTTAAGTGAGATGGAAATTACCTTGAGAGGTATCCACCATCCACAGCATAGTAGCTACCGCATACAAATGAAGCTTTTTCACTGGCCAGCCATAGTACAAGTTCGGCTACCTCTTCGGGTTTGCCCAGCCTACCAATGGGGTGCAGGCCAATTAACTGTTCCTGCTGTTCTTCATTAAGATTTTTATCAATCAGCGGTGTGCGTATAAAACCCGGCCCTACAGCGTTTACCCTGATCCCCGATTTTGAATACTCGAGGGCTGCATTTTGCGTAAGCCCGATCACTCCATGCTTGGCGGCCACATACGCGCTGCTTTGCTCAAAGCCCACCTGCCCCAAAATAGAGGCAATATTTATGATAGAGCCGCCACCTGCTTTAAGCATAGCCGGTATCTGATAACGCATGCCGTAAAATACACCGGATAGGTTTACGCCAATTACTTTATCCCAGCTTTCAATGGGATACTCGCCAACAGGCGCCTGGGCACCGCCAATACCGGCATTATTTACCGCAATGTGTACATCGGCAAAAGCCTTTTGAGCTTCACCAATTACCATTTCATTGTCTTTGTGGCTGCCGCTGTCAGCTTTTACAAAAATGGCTTCAGCACCTTTTTCCTTTACGGCTTCCAGCACTCGCTGGCCACCGTCTTCATCTACATCCGTAAGTACCAGGCGCGCTCCGTTATCTGCAAAAAGCAAGGCTATGCTTTCACCTATACCGCTACCGGCACCGGTAACTATGGCTGTTTTGTTTTTTAGTAAATCCATATTTAAAGTTTTATAGTGAACAATGATTTTGAAAGGAGAAAGTTCTTTTGGAGGAGGGGTTTAATCAATGATATTTGTCAAAGTGGATGTTAATTATGAACTGATCTACCTGTCTAATAGTAAACCCGATGCCTGAATAATGCGTTAACTTTTCGTAAACATCATATCCCGAATTTAATCCCCACTTTTGAAGTAATTAATAATTTAAGATGAAGACACTTTTAAATATCCCTGCGCTGGCTTTTTTAATGTTTGGCTTTTGTGCCACTGCCCAAAATTTTCAGGGAGTAGCTACGTACAATACTTCGGTATCCATTAACAAGGATGATTTTAAAATTGACAGCAACATGGCCAGTGCGGAGCAGCAGGAGGCTATTTTCAAAATGCTTGCCCCTATGCTTAAGAAGGAGTACACCCTTACCTTCTCCAAAACAGAATCCGTATATAAAGAGGTGGAAAAACTGCAACAAAATAGTATGCCATTCCAGGGGATGCTGGATAATTTTACAGGGCAGGGAGGCGTATTCTACAAAAATATAAAGGAGGAAACAGGCTTAAAGCAAACCGAATTTTTCGGAAAGATTTTTCTGATTTCTGACACCCTTAATAAGCTGGAGTGGAAGCTGGGTAAAGAGTCCAAAGTGATTGGCAGCTATACCTGTTACAAGGCCACAGCTGAAAAAGAGGCCATTGAAATGAATATTGAAACCTCGGCTGAGAGTGACGAAATAAAGCAGGATACCGTACAAAAAATAAGAACGGTTACGGCATGGTACACGCCTATGATCCCGGTAAGCCAGGGGCCTGGTAATTATTATGGTTTACCCGGATTAATAATGGAAGTTAGTGATGGCAGTAATACCATACTTTGTAGCAAAGTGGTATTAAACCCTGAAAATAAGGTGGAAATACAAAAGCCGAAAGACGGAAAAGAGGTTACCCAAAAGGAGTATGAAGAAATAATGAAGAAAAAATTGGAGGAGTTTCAGGAAATGTATGGTGGTGGCCAGCAAAACCAATCCGGGGGAAATAGCAGTATAAAAATAGAATTACCCAACTAGGCGGCACTAACGCAATAAATGATGATTAAAAACTACCTGCTGGCATTTTTACTACTGATAAGCTGCGCTCAACTTTTTGGGCAAAAAGTTAAAATAGAAGGCACTGTAAAGGATACAGCCGGTGCTCCGCTTGAAATGGCCAATGTTATTGCCCTTAGTGCAGCCGATACCTCCATGCTCTCCTACGCTTTTACGGATGATCAGGGCCGTTATCGACTAACGGTTGACCAATCGAGTGGCTACTTTTTACGCATCAGTTACCTGGGGTTTGAACAGCAGGAAATCACCATCCAACTAAAGGGAGGAGAAGAAAAACTGGTTAAGAACATTGTATTGATGCCCCTTAGCGTAGAGTTGCAGGAGGCACAGGTGGTGGAGGATATCCCTATTATGATTTCGGGAGATACCATAAGCTACAAGGCAGATGCATTTACCACGGGCCGCGAACGTAAGCTGGAAGATGTGCTGAGCGAATTGCCGGGTTTTGAAGTGGATGATAATGGTGAAGTAAAAGTACAGGGCAAAAAGGTGGATAAGGTAATGGTGGAGGGCCGCGACTTTTTTGATGGTGATACCAAACTCGCTACTAAAAACATTCCGGCCAATGCAGTGGATAAGGTGCAGGTACTGCGAAATTACAATGAAGTAAACCCTATGCAGGGCCTGGATAATCAGGATCGTATTGCTCTGAATATAAAACTGAAAGAGGGCAAAAGGAATATAGTTTTTGGAGATGTGTCAGCTGAAGGCGGCCTGGATGAGCGCTACCTGGTTCATCCTAATATCTTTTTTTATTCACCCAAAATCAGTATTAATTTTATTGGGGATATGAATAACATTGGCAAACCCGCTTTTACCTCGCAAGATTATTTCCGGTTTAGTGGAGGGTTTAAAAACCTCACTTCACGTGGTGGCACCAACTTTCAGTTTGGTGGAGATAACCTTGGTTTTAGTACCCAAAACAATCAGGCTCGAGATTACTTCAAAATTTGGCGCTGCCAACTTCAGTTTTAACCCCTCCAAAAAATGGACGGTAAATGGATTTTTTATTGCCAATCAGTCGCAAACACTTACCAGGTCAATTAACAGCCGCCAGTATTTGGTGGATACACTTGACTTTACAGAAACGCTTACTACAGATGGTGTTCAGGAAAACACATCCGGTATCTTTAAATTCAATACTACCTACACACCCAACAAAAAACTGCATGTTGGCTATAAGTTGTTTTCCAAAATATCTGATGCTGAGGATGAGAGTTCACGTACATCAAATTCGAACATCGCTGTGCTCGACCTGCAGAATGATATTGAAACCAGCACAAACCAAACCCCTTATGAAATAAAGCAAAACCTTGATGCCTACTACGACATCAACGAGCGTAACCTGGTTTCGCTGGAGGTGCAACATCTGTATGATTACAAGGATCCTGACTATCTTCAGCGAACTACGCTGCCTCCGTTTTTTACGGTAATTCCTTTGCAGGATAGCATGGCAGCGGCTTTTCAGTTAAACCAACTAAAGGAGATCACCACTAATAAACTAGATGCAACGTTAAACCATTACCTGATTTTCAATAATACCAATCACATCAACTTTACCCTTGGCGGGAGCTATACACAGCAGCAGTACTATTCATCTATTAACGAAATACTAGCGGATGGACAAGTGATTTTCCTTACGGGAGATAGCCTTAACAACGATGTGGACTTCCGCTTAAGCGATATATATGCCGCTGTGCATTACCGCTTAAAGGTGGGCAAGTTTGAATTCAATCCGGGGCTTAACTATCATATTTATTCCATTTCGGCAGAGCAGCCAACAAATAGCCAAAGTGAAAACCTTCAGTTTTTATTACCCGATTTTTTAATCAAGTTTAACTTGAAGAAATCGGAGCGCCTTCAGTTGGATTATAAAATGCAGGCCCAGTTTACGGATGTAAACAATGTGCTTAATGGCTATGTAATTGCCAGCTACAACTCCCTTTTCAGGGGAAACCCACAAATACAAAACGGGCTGTCACACAACATTTCCCTGTCTTACTACAATTTCAACCTCTATAATTTCTCTAACCTATTTGCCGGGGCCAACTACAGCCGAAGGATAGATGACATTACGCAGGTAACGCAATTTCAGGGACTGGATCGTATTAATAGCCCCATTAACGTGGATGGCGTAAATGAGATATTAACCGGGTTTGGTGGTTACGAAAAACGCTTCGGTAAACTAAAGGCGCAGGCGGGTGCTACCTTAAACTTTACTAAAATCAATAACCGTATTAACGATCGCGAAAACGAGAACAACACCTTTACGCAAGGATATCGTGCCTCGCTGGGTACAAACTTTAAAAAGGCGCCAAATGTGGAGGTTGCCTACAATATGTTGATCAATAGATACGAAGGGGCGCAGGTGAGCAACACTTTTACTACGCACTCGCCCTCTATTAATGTAAATGCTGTGTTTTTAAAGAGCTTTACGTTTAAGGCGGATTATGCCTATAACTTTTATAAAAGTCCTGCCGGGTTGGGTAATACGGAGTTTGACTTTTTAAATGCCAGCCTGTACTACCGTAAAACGGATAAAAGCAATTGGGAATTTACATTGCGAGGCCTTAACCTGCTAAGCACGGGCGTAAACCGCCAGGATGGCTTTAATGATTTCTTTATAAGCACTACTCAAAATGAGATTTTGCCAAGATATGTAATGCTTGGGGTGAAGTATAATTTATAGAAAGCTTAATAATTTCGAACCACATAGAAACATAGAACACATACTTATAGAAACTTCTCTTTGTGCCCTATGTGGCTATGTGGTTTTTTTTAGAATCTTACTCTTTCAGGATTTTCTCCAACTCCCCAACCGCCTTTTGGTCAGCGTAGCTCCAACTATCAAAGGCGCTTAACTCAGAGCGTTCGGCCAGGTATCTTTCGCTGCGGTTAACCAACTCCTGTTTAAAATCATCAATATTGGTGAATCTTATCCAGCGTACTTCGTTGTTGTTGTGCTGGCGGATTTGCGTTTCCACCTTATCCAGGTTGGCAAAAATGGTGGGGTACACCTGTGGGTTCAGGTTGAGGTAGTTGTTTACATCAATTTCATTGGCCACCTGGTGGTTCAGGTTTACCCGCGCGATTACCCCATCCCAGTTTACTGTAGCACAAAGCGTAAACAGTATCAGCGCAAAGCCCGAATTCATT
Source organism: Schleiferiaceae bacterium (assembly GCA_963758205.1). GTDB lineage: Bacteria > Bacteroidota > Bacteroidia > Flavobacteriales > Schleiferiaceae > Owenweeksia. Next base: position 1,419,126 of record CAVWUM010000002.1, on the reverse strand, counting down.
CTAAGCACATAGGCGCTGTTTTTCTTTTGAGAAATTTTAATAAACAGGGTAACCAGCCCAAAGCCCACCATGGTTAGAAACACCATTAAGCCAATACGGCCACTGGCCAGCCCATGGAAGTTTATATACTGCACAGTACGTATCACTACAGAAATGGCTAGTATTCCATTTTGAATTACCCAGGCAATTGCCAGTATGCGTAGCCATTTACCGGTGGGGTAAAAGTTGAGGTTCTTCCTGAAAAAGTAAAGGATAAGCCCCATGCTGATAAGCAGGGTAATGATGAGATAACCCACACCATCATGCACAAAATCCTTTAGGCTAAACTCGGCCGGCACATAAAACTGAAACCAAACCCACTTTACATCTATAAAATTTACAATGGCAAAAAGCACATTGAGGGAGCCGAAAAGCATAAGGGCCGTAATGTACTCGTGCTTAAGGTCATTTATGCCAAACGATATTTTGTATTTACGCCTTACCCTTTGCAGGGAAGAGTTTTCGCTCAATGCCAAAACGGTTTTGTTTTTAGTGGAGAAAATCCAGCGGACAATGAAAATCCCGAAAAGGAGGAAGAAAACATACGCCCATGAAATTTCTTCGAGGTACTCAATAAACCTTCCAAAAACCGTATGGCTCCAACCTCTGAAAATGGAGTTGCCCCCGGAAAACATTACTATGTAAAAAATGAAGATGAGAACGGGAATAATAGCCAGACGGGTGTAAAGTACACCGGCTGGCCGCTTTTGACCGGCCACCCACACAGGACTTGGCAGCACGGGGCTCCTCCAGCCAATAAAGCCGTATAGGCTATTTAAAAAGTTCTCGAGGGCGGAGCTTTGCCTGAGCCTTAGGTAGCCAAAGTAGGTGATGAATGAAATGATGGTTACTACAAGGCTTGCGGATGAGTTTACCACCAGCAGACTAACTGCGGCTACCAGGTAGCAAATCCCGAAAAGTGATTCGAGGCGTGTTGGCCGCCTGAAACCTTTTTGAGCATAATGCAACCCTATCGCAGCAAGGGTAAACAGCACTATGTTGAGGCCGGCATCTTGTTGCCAAAACAGGTTGTGAAAAAGAATAATGAAGGCAATGAATAGCAGGTTGTTTTTCATGGCAGGGGTTAATTTTTGTTCAACAAGTTAACGATAACCCCTTTAAATGTAGTGCCTAAGGAAATGTTAAAACTAAAAAAGGCGACCAATGGCCGCCTCTTCACTTATAGGGAAATGGGTTAATTATGCTTTAACCCGCTTTATAGAACACCCCCTCTCCTGCGTGGTGGGAGTGGCTATTTTTTCACCTTTCACCATTTGGTTGATGGCATCATTAAGGTATGTTTTGGTCGCCTTCTTTTCTTTGTTTTCGTATTTATCATTAATGGCTCCGCGGTACACCAGCTCCATTTTATTGTTGAATAAATACACGTGCGGGGTGGTTTTTCCACCAAAGGCATCCGCCAGTATATGGTCTTTATCCACAAGGTAAGGTGTGTTATATCCGGCATCCGCGTAATGCTTTTTCATAGCTTCAAATGAGTCCTCATTATCGCGCTTGGCCTCATTACTGTTAATCAGCACCATACCTATTTTATTCTTTTTGGTCATTTCACCAAGCTCAGGGTAGGTATCTTCCCAACCGATTACAAAAGGGCAGGTATTACAACTGAATACAACCAAAAGGCCATTTTCCTTTTTGGCATCTGCCAGGCTCATTTCCGGGCCGGCAGCGTTTTTCATTTTTACATCAGTGAGCGGGGCCTTTGAGCCAATGCTCAACATTTCCTCGCCTTTAAAGGCCAGGGTAGCTATTATCACCAGGGCCATTGCGGCCAAACCAATCTTTTTCATAGTGTGGATTTTAGAATTCCGAAAATAGTAATAGATTCTTTACTAAACTGTGTTTTAACAAAATATTAATGTTGTAACACTAAAGTGATTTTGTTGCCATGGGAAAAATTAAAAAGCGAAGCCGGTTGCGCGACTTCGCTTCAATATGAATCCATTGGGGCATTGATTACAAAGGGGAAGAATTAATGCTTCACCAACTTCATCACCGTACTTTCCTTTCAATCTTTAAAAAGACGAAAGGCAACTGAAATGTAAAATTCCGGTTTCTGAGAGATTAGTAAAATAAGGCAGTTGGCGTAAATCGGCTTTTTCGGCTAACTATTCTAAAACCAGGGAATAGAACCAGATACAATTTGTTAAGCCTAACCCAACCTTAAACCTTCACCCTTATAACCTTAAAACCAATTACGGTATCCACTTGATGTCCTTAAAGTCGGGCTTTCTTTTTTCAAGGAAGGCATTTCGGCCTTCTTTGGCCTCATCCGTCATGTAGGCAAGGCGCGTGGCTTCACCGGCAAATACCTGCTGGCCTACCATGCCATCATCCGTAAGGTTAAAGGCAAATTTCAACATCTTAATAGAAGTAGGTGATTTGGCCAGGATCTCCTGTGCCCATTGGTATGCAGTGTCTTCCAGTTCATCATGTGGTATAACATCGTTTACCATCCCCATTTCAAAAGCCTGTTGGGCGGAGTAGTTTCTCCCTAAAAAGAAGATTTCGCGGGCACGTTTTTGCCCCACCATTTTAGCCAGGTAGGCAGATCCATAGCCACCATCAAAACTGGTAACATCAGCATCGGTTTGTTTAAATATAGCGTGCTCTTTACTGGCCAGGGTAAGGTCACAAACGGTGTGCAGGCTATGGCCACCGCCCACTGCCCAGCCGGGTACTACTGCAATTACCACTTTAGGCATAAAGCGTATCAGGCGTTGTACTTCCAGTATGTTAAGGCGTGGCATACCGTCATCATCAACATACCCCTGGTGCCCGCGGGCATTCTGGTCGCCACCACTGCAAAACGCCCAGCCACCATCTTTTTTGCTGGGGCCTTCCCCGCTTAGCAATACTACACCGATATTGGTGTCTTCGCGGGCATCTAAAAAGGCTTTGTACAGTTCACCTACGGTTTTTGGCCTGAAAGCATTACGCACTTGGGGCCTGTTGAAGGCAATGCGGGCTACGCCCCCTGATTTTTTATAGGTGATATCTTCAAACTCGGCTACGGTTTTCCAGTTGGGGCTGCTCATCTCTGTAAAGGTGTTTTGTTAAGAGTGGCGAAGGTAAGGAGGAGAGCTAATAGTCCATAGTCAACAGTCCGTAGTTTGCAAACAGTCCATTGGCGCGAAGCAGCTGGCAAAACCCGGATAAACTAAAAAATAAACCTGCGCTAATTCTTCATAAAAGTCTTAGTCTGATTATCTATCCTGATAAAGTAACAGCCCTGCGGAAGATGGCTGAGGTTAATCTCCCAGTGGGTATTGTTGTTCAGCTTTTTCTCTAAAAGCACCTTTCCTGATAGGTCAATTAATTTTAGTTGATGGCTACCATAATCAGTGCACTCAATATTCAGCAATCCATTGCCGGGGTTGGGGTAAATGGAGAATTCGGTGGGTTTTTTAAGTTCGGGTAAACTGATGGGCGCAATGGTGATGCTGTCACATTTATAATCCGTAAACCCACATACATCAGTAGTTTGATAGCACACCTGGTATGTGCCATAGCTGGCATAGGTATGTGTGGCTGTAATGCCGTTCATTACATTTCCATCACCAAAGTTCCAAAAGCCTTTGGCAATGCCGATTGAAACAGGTTTGAAGGTGGCTGTAAGGCCATTATTGGTATATGTAAACTGCGCCAGCCCAGGCCCGCTAAATGGTGATACTTCTACAGTGTCAGTAAATATGCAGTTACCTTTTTTGATAGTTACCCAGTAGGTACCTGTTTGTTTAGCATGTATATAGCTTGAAGTGCTACCTGTGCTCCATTTTATGCTATCAAGTCCAAAAGGATTAATACTAAGCTTTACAGAGTCGTTTTGACAGAGCAAGAAGGTAGGGGCAGTAATTTTAACAGGACCTCTTATTTCGATACTGTCCTTGCTGTAGCAACCATTATAATCTACGGCAGTAAGAACATACGTACCAGGCCTTTTGGCATGTATAATAGGGGCGGTATCACCGGTATTCCATTTATAGGATGCAAATGCTCCGGTAGCATCTATTAATAATGTGGTGTTGTCACAAACAGTATTTCCCCCAGTGGAAGTACTAAAACCGATACGGCTCCCACCACGCAATGTGGTATCCCGATAAATGGTGTAATTGGCGGATGCCACGCAACCATTGCTAGTGCGTGCTGTAACGGTATAAGTGGTAGTTACTGTGGGGTTAGCTGTGGGGTTTCTTTCAGTAGTACTGCTCAGGCCGGTGGAGGGTGACCATGTATAATACATTTGAGCAACACTTGAAGTACGTGGTTTAAGCACCATACTTTCTCCACAGTGCAGTGTGGTATCTTTTGGCATGTTTAAAGAAATAGTACTATCCGGACGAAGCTTTGCCAAAAAACGACCTGCAGTTACTACAGGGTGAAATCCAAAGTTTAAAGTGGCAAAGTAATGCCCCATGGTAAACATACGATCAGATGGCGTGGCTGAAACTCCCTTAACAAAGGGTTGGGAACCAAATTGTGCCGGCTCCTGATGTGCCATTCCAGCCCATTGCCAGGTTCCGCTACTGTCCATTTTGGCCACATAGATATTCGTTGGAGAATTTGATTCCAATGAATCATTGCCAAAGACAATTTGTCCCTGAAAAGCTCCGGATATGTAACTGTCACCGCTAGGCCTTGTGGCCATTTCCAGGTAATTGAAGTTAAAGGCAGACCCCATACCTGAGGTCTTAATTTTTTTTGCCCATACCCATTGTCCGGAAGCATTGAGTTTAGCGATAACACTTGTGTAGTAATTTGAGCTGATGGTATCCTGGCCAAACTGTTTCACGCCATCAATAAGGCAATGCACATAAATACTACTGTATTTGTCCGACCCTATAGCTAATGATGATGCAATTTTGGTATCATAGCTTAAGGTGTTATTGTACCAAAGCTGCTGACCGGCCGTATCATAGGCCATTATCAAAATGTTACTCTTGTTCAAACCAAAGTTTATGGTTTGTCCATTGAATTTAAACTTACCCTTCACTGCAGTTGCTATTACGGGATTTCTCGATTTCGTAACATTAACGTGTGAATCTGAAAAGGTAGAATTAATAACCGGCCCTATAACTTTTGCCCACTTCCAGATTCCATCAGAAGATATTTTGGCGACAATATTTATACTCGTGTCCAGTTCAATTTGCGTATTACCAAACCAAACAGTGTCATTGGCAGGTGATAATGAATTGGCCCTACAAGTGATATAGGTATTGCCATAGCTGTCTGCAAAAATTGAACTTCCCAATACGCCATAAGTACCATCTGTTTTTACCGCCCAGTCCCATTGCATAGTGGCGGGATTTAACCTTGCGGCAAACATGGAAACATAGTTCGTATCTGATGAAACAAGTATAAGTGAATCAAATTTTACGGAATCTTCAAAACTACCCACCACCGATACGTGGCCAGTTTTAGCAATGTTAATATCCACAGGTTCATGTACATGAAATGACAGAACACTACTGGGAATTTCAAACTGTTTTGCCCATTGCCACTGGCCTAGCGTATCTATTTTGGCAATAAAGTAACTTGGCCCGTTGGCAATTAACTGTGTACTACCAAAGGTTACAGTATTTTTAAAAGAACCAAGCACATACATATCTCCAATGGAATCACCACGCATTTTAATCAAACTAATGTCTGTAGGTGCTACTTCCAATGCCCACTCCCAGGTTGGGCAATTTTTTTGTGCATTTACATTCTGAGTAAAGAGTGTAATAGTAAAAATCAGTAAGGAGAAAAACCGTAAAGTGTAGCGCATAGTATCATTTCATCATATGAGTACAAAGATGAAAATATTAGTAGGAATAAGAATACATAATTATTCTTAGAAGAACTAACAATGTAAATAAGGCTTAAGAATATGTGAGTTTTAATCAGAACCTCTGGCCGGTTTCAAAAAAAGAGCACGGGTACTGGCTTACAACAGCCGGGTGTACATACTAATTCTTCACAAAAGTCTTAGTCTGATTATTTATCCTGATAAAGTAACAACCCTGCGGAAGATGGCTGAGGTTAATCTCCCAATGGGTATTGTTGTTCAGCTTTTTCTCTAAAAGCACCTTTCCTGATAGGTCAATTAATTTTAGTTGATGGCTACCATAATCAGTGCACTCAATATTCAACAATCCATTGCCGGGGTTGGGGTAAATGGAGAATTCGGTGGGTTTTTTAAGTTCGGGTAAACTGATGGGCGCAATGGTGATGCTGTCACATTTATAATCCGTAAACCCACATACATCAGTAGTTTGATAGCACACCTGGTATGTGCCATAGCTGGCATAGGTATGTATGGCTGTAATGCCGTTCATTACATTTCCATCACCAAAGTTCCAAAAACCTTTGGCAATGCCGATTGAGACAGGTTTAAAGGTGGCTGTAAGGCCATTGTTGGTGTAGGTGAAGCTGGCATTTGCAGTATCTGAAAAGGGAATTACTTCTATGCTATCGGTAAACACACAGTTGTTCTTATAAATTGTAACCCAATATGTCCCGGCCTGGTCAACATATTTTTGATTGATAGTGGAACCATCATACCATATTAGACTATCAATATTGGTAGAACTCATATTCAATAAAACGGAATCATTGTGGCATAACAGTAAATTTTGGCTGATAATGGACGCTGGTGGCCTGATGACTATACTGTCTTTTCTGTAGCAGCCACCTGTATCGGTAGCGGTCAATATGTAGGTTCCGGGTTTTTTAAGTACAATGGTAGCCGATGTGTCTCCGGTGTTCCAATGATAAGTTGTGAAGTAGGATGGGCCGGATATAGATAAGCCAGAGTTACTGCAAAAGGTAGTGCCACCTGTTGAGGTGGTGAACTGAAAGCCTGCACCAAACCATGGTACTGAATCTTTGCGGATAGTTATTTGGCCTGAAGTGGAACAACCATTACCGTTATAAGCTACTACGGTGTAAGTGGTGGTAGTATCAGGAGATGCCACTGGGTTTTGGACCGTGCTATCATTAAGGCCATATCCCGGAGACCAGGAGTAATATAGCTGACCAACCCCAGTAGTTCGTGGCTTTATCTCAAAAGATTGGCCGCAATACAGTAAGGTATCCTTAGGAAGTTTAAGATTAATAAGGCTGTCTGGTTTTATTTTGGCCGCATAATGCCCCTGGTTAGCAACAGAATAGTAGCCAAAGTAAGTTGTTTGCGAATGCCTGCCCATGATGTATGTATTATCTATCAGGTCAAACGAAATGCCTACAGGCCCCTGTGCTGAAAAATTCTGATATCGATCAGGGTAGGCCACACCGGCCCATTGCCAGTCTCCGGCACTGTCAATTTTAGACACTAACAAGCTTAATAATGAACCGGATTTAATAGAATCATTGCCAATTTTTAACTCACCGTTAAACATACCTGTAATATATGTTTCACCAACGTCCGAGGTTTTACCTAAAAAAGAACGTAAGCCGATAATTCCCGATCCAGGCTTTGCCTCGCCAACGTTTCTGGTCCAACTCCATTGCTTGTTTGGGTTAAGTTTAGCAATAAAATTCCCAGTCAGGTTGCTGTTAAGCGTATCCTGATCGAAATAAAGACTATTGGAATAGGGGCCACCTACATATAGGTTATTGAAATCATCGTAGGCTATGTGCCTGTAATTTAGCGGTGGAATATTGGAGTTGCACCTGATGGTTTTTAGCCATAACTCCTGGCCGGTAGAACTAAACCCGGCTAAATAGTAGCTGAAATTATTACCAGGGTTCACTACTGTTTGATTTGCAAAATTTATGCGGGAACTGAATGTACCCATAACAACAGGCTCACCAGCATTATTTACGGCAACTGATGATGTCCTCGCTGAGCGTGACACTTTTTTTATCCACTGCCAGCTCCCATTTGCAGATAAACTGGCAATAAATACCATATTGCTATCTAAATTAAATGGAATACTTCCAAAATTAAGGGTTGTAGTTGTTGGATTAAATTGCCATGCCAGCCCGGTGATAAATGCATTACCAACATTGTCGGCAATTACAGAATGTGCGGTAATACTTATTGCGGCCTCTGCTTTAGTAGCCCATCTCCATTGCTGATTCTGAACATTGAGCTGTGCCACAAATACATTCGATGTATTCGGAAAACCTGAAGTGAGCGTAATGGTATCAAAAATGGCGGTAGTGAAAAAGTTACCGGTAATGGTTAGTAAAGTATCGTGAAGCAGATGCATATCAACAGGGGATGATCTAAATACCCTTCCCGGTCGCTGAGCTTCAAACTGAACGCCCCAGGTCCACGTTCTTGATTTGCTGTATTTGGCTATATAAAAGCTAGTGTCAGTAGTAGTAAGAGTAACTGCCCCAAAAGTAATAGAGCCTGTAAAAGAGCCCATAGCGTATAGGTTTCCAGCTGTATCTCCCACCATTTTAATAATGCCATTGCCCGGGTTAACCATCAGGTCATCCGCCCACTCCCATGTAGGGCAGTTATTTTGTGCAGAAGCAGATAGACCCCAAAGGGATAAAGTGAGAAATAATAGAGTTCGGTATAACTTTTTAATCATCTTTCCAAAGTTGCGAAATATTATTTAGGTGTGGGAATTCTCCTAAAACGAAAAATCCCCGGCTTCAATAGGATTGAGGCCAGGGATGGGGAAACAGGGGTATAATCTGTTTATTCGACAATCAACTTCCCTGCCGAATTACCATCAGTTAAAATTATATGGTACAAGCCCCGAGCTAGGTCGGAGCAATCAATGGGCTGGTTAGCGTTTGCTGTTACCTTTTTTACAAGCGCACCAGTGGTGTTGTATATGTAGAGTTGCCCTCCTTCTTTCATCCTAAAGAAGTTTTGAGCCGGGTTAGGATAAATACCCAATGAAGTTTTATGTTCTGCAATGCTTACATGGCTTCCCCTAATTTCAGCAAAAGTGCTGTTGGGTATAGCATCAGAAGGGCCACTCACCGAAATATCAAAACCTCCGGTAAAGCCAATCAGGTTAAAATCAATGTTCCCGCCAAGGTCAGCCAATGGAATTCTAAAAATGGAGTGAAAGGCATCGGCTGTATCCAGTTCAAAATTTATAACAATTGGCGAACCTGACGGTCCATAGGCTTCTGTATAAACCGTTGGGAAGGTTCCATTCTGGTAGCCGTAGAGCAAGATATCAGCCTTCATAGAGGTGTTTGGCTGGGCGAAAATATTGGTTTGATTTATAGCATTGCCGTCACTAGGATTGAGGTTGGTATCAATGGCCAGTGCAAACCCAAAATCATCCGGACGGGCATTGTTATGACTGATTTTTACATAAAGCGAATCATTGTTTGCCGAAAAGGTGTAGGCCAGTTCTGTGGCATCTGTAGAAAAGCCGTGGGCGTCTCCCGTTCCATCCGTGGTCAATAGTTTAAAGCTTTGCGAGCTGGCCAATAGAGGAAGGCTCGCCAAGGCCGCGAGTACTACTTTTTTCATCTTATTAATGTTTTAGTTCATATATAGGATGAATGATAGCTGTAAATGGTTGCGGAATACGTTATTCAGTAATCTGGTTAAAAGTGCATGGTGTATGGAAGCCCGTTTGCATATCTTTGAAACATGGATTCAAAGCTCTACGAGTTGAAGGAAAAATTGGACCTGCTTTGTGAAAAACACAATGTGGAGGCGCTATATGTTTTTGGTTCTGCTGCCAGGCAGCAAGTAGCAGAGGATAGCGATTTTGATTTCATTGTTCGTTTCCAGCCTTCAATACCCTTATTGGATTTTGCGGATAATTACTTCGAGATGCATGTAAGTCTTGAAAATCTGCTCAACCGAAAGGTGGATTTGCTAACTGAAAATTCTTTAAAGAACCCGGTTTTTAGTAAAGAGGTATTTTCAACACGTGTTCCGGTTTATGAAAAGCAAAGCGCTTAAATACGTATTAGATATTGAAAGCGTTTTGGCAGAATTGGATCTCATTCTGATTAGGCTGGAAAACAATTATCATAACCTTGAAGCCGATATAATTGCCAAGCCAGCTATCGAACGAAATTTTGAAATCATTGGTGAAGCGCTTCGTAATCTTAAAGAGGTAGATCCTTCATTGGAAATTTCAAATGCTAAATCAATTATTGGGTTGAGAAACCTTATTGCCCACTCTTATGACAGCGTGGATAACCAAATACTTTGGGGTATACTCATAAATCACGTGCCACGTCTTAAAAAGAGATTGAACAAATAAGGAAAGACTAAATCCGGATTTTACCGCTTGAGATTATTCTCATACACTTCAATCCATTCTTGCGCGGTAAGTTTTGTAGCCAGGTCTGCAAATAGGTTATAAGGTATCTGATCCATTTTTTTGAGGCGGATGCAGCTTTTACCCATGTCCAGTTTGGTTTTTACCCGCTTGCCATACTCTTCTGTAAACCATTCATAAAGCTCCGGTATAGCATAAATGCCTGAGTGGTAAACGGCCACAAAGTTTTTTTGCGAAGCCAGGTTTATAAAAGGCAGCGGCAGTTTGGTGTCGCAATGGTAGCCCGGAGGATATAGCGAATGAGGTACCACAAAGCCCAACATACCATAACTCATGGTTTCTTCAAACCCGGGCGGAAGGTTGTCTTTAATCACCTGGCGTAATTTACGCACAGGTTCCTGGCGTTCTTCAGGCAGTTCGTTGAGGTATTGCTCGGGGGTAGTGGCTTTAGATTGCATAATTTTATTTTAGTGTAATCTCTGCTAGGTAGAAAATATTCATTCCTTCCGAAATATATCCAAAAATTTTCTCCTGATCGTTAATCAGAAAGTGTTCGGTAATAAGAGCTGGTACCTTTCCGAAACTTTCTTTTTTAAGAAGAACCTGATAGGCGGTTTGTCCATCTAAACCAATTGAAACTAACTGAATAGACATGCCGCCAAAGGCCAACCCAAAAGGATCAATCATTTTTTTATTTTCCTGTTGATTAATAATATTGGCATGATGATCATTAAACAGGAGTAGGATTTTGTTATTAAGAACTGTAAATAGGTAATTATCTATTCCTTCAGCAATTGATTGATTTAGCTCGATTGGCACAATTTGGTTAAGAGATCCCTCCTTATCAAGCATTATTACAAAATAGGCTCTTTTAGTTACTACGGCATTAGGGGTATTGTCGCTGCCAGACTGATAGTACTGTTCTGCAATCAATGCACTACCACCTGCAAAATGTATTATCTCAGAAAATTCATAAAAATGAAAGGCAGAGTACATTAATCCTGAATAATGATTTAATTTTTCTTGAAGTCTATCTTCAAAAGAGCTTTGAGTTACCTTAATTTCAGACAAATCCTCATTATCCAGCAGGTAGTAAAGATTGCCATCTATTTTTTGCTGCCCAATTAACGAGTAAAGGCCGTTGAGAATTAGATTTCCTTCCGGGCTAAAACCCAGTGCTGCTCCATGTAGCCTGATTTTATCATTATCTAAATAGTAGTCAATTATCTCTTCATTCTCGGCCATTCGGCAAATTGCGTACTGGTTGGTTATAAAACCATCATTTTTTACACCTTTCTTGCTTCCTGAGAAGCCTAGCACATAGGCTTCACCTACATTGCTTACCGCCATCCCTACAGGTTTCATTACACTGTTTTCAGCGGTTGAAAATCGAGGGGATTTTAAAAAAAGTACTTCAAGGTTTTTATCAAATACCGCTACCAAGGGAGTTTTTTCAGTTTCCACCAGAGTATTCACGTCTGCATAAACCATGGTCATAGATAAGTCTGGAGACCGATAATAGAGAAACCGCCTTGAAATACCTTTGCTTGAAGGAACAGAGAAAAGCTTTTTTACCTTAAGGAGTTCTCCATCTAGTGAGAATTGTTTAGCAAAAAGTTCTTTTACCTTTTCCTTCTTGCGGTAAACTTCTAAAAGAGCATTAATGTGATTTTGGCCTACGCTGAAGTGCTTGAGGTAAATTTCACCATTCCCTAAGTCGTTGTTTTCAAATGCCCACTCCTTTACGTCCTCAATATTTTCTAAAGAATATTTCCTGAGGTATATTACCTTACAAGTTTCGGATAGGAAGTGGTTGGATTTGTTTGACCCCAGAGTGTATATATAACCATCAGATTCTTTGACCAAATAGGTTGTGTGAGCCTTTTTATAAGGGCCGATTTCATTTAACGAAATGGACGCTAAGTCCTGGGCCACCGTGTTGAAATAAACTGTGGTAAGCGCAATAAGCCAAAAGGCCTTTTTCATGCTGTTCAATTTTGCGCAAATGAACGAAAAAGGCGAATCCGAAAATTGAAATCGCTATTTACATTGGAGGTTTGATTTACTAACTCAAGGTTAGTTCCTCTGCTAATTCATGTGGTTAAGCCTCTATTCTAAGCCTCGTAGTGGTTTTAGGCAGTTGGTTCGTTTAAGTATTGCTCGGGGGTAGTGGCTTTAGATTGCATAGGACTGATTAGTATCCCACAATATTACTTATTTTAGAAGAACAAGTAATAGAGTTAATGCGTTTGGATAAATCAATATATTTGCTCGACTATGGCCAAGAAAAAAAATAATAAAGAGGAGAGTGACGAAAATCTTCTTGTAATGGGCGGTTTACTCTTAGTTGCTGTCATTTCAATAATTTTTGACCTATTCAACGGGACTGTAAAGTATTTTGTGTTTCTAGACCTTTGCCCAAAAATCGCACTTGAAGTTGGTAGGCCAAATTTTTTAACTAAAAATTTGTTCTATGAACGAGAAAAGCAAAAATTTACTGGAAGAGCTGATCAGCCAGATTAGCAGCAAAGAAGAGTTGGAGCTGGTACGCGAGCAACTCTTTAAACGAGGGGTGGAGAACCTGCTCTCGGCAGAGATGACCGTCCACCTGGGGCACCCCAAAGGCAAGCCCCCCAGTGGTACAAACATCCGCAATGGCCACTCTGAAAAGACACTAAGGACCGCCCAGGGCAACCAGCGAATCAGAGTACCGCGCGACAGGGAGGCCAGTTTTGACCCCGTGATAGTGCCTAAGCACAAAACCATGTCGCAGGAAATTGAAGACTGCATACAGCTTCTGTATGCCAAAGGAATGAGCAATTCCGATGTGGTGGACTTTGTGGAACGTACCTACGGGGTAAAATACTCAACCTCCCAGGTATCCATCATAACCGATGCACTTTTAGAAGATATCCGCCAGTGGCAGCAACGCCCCCTGCAGGATTTGTATGCCGTGCTCTGGATCGATGCCATCCATTATAAAATAAGGCACGAGGGCCGCGTGGTCTCCAAAGCTTGTATGATAACCCTGGGCATTGACATGGAAGGGCGCCAGGACATACTGGGCCTGAGCGTGGTGGAAAAGGAAACCGCCCCGGAGTGGATGGCCATACTGGAAGACCTTCGCAGCCGTGGGATCAGGGACATCCTGTTTTTATGCTCGGACAACCTGCCCGGGCTCTGCGCTGCCGTAGAGGCCATTTACCCCGGCAGTGTGCACCAGATCTGTATTGTACACCAAATACGCAACTCCTTAAAGTACGTAAACTACAAGGATCGTAGAGCCATTATGGCCGATATTAAGGGCATTTACAAAGCCGATAATGAAAAGATGGCCCGCGAAGCCTTTGAAGTGTTCAAGGCCAACTGGAACGGCAAATACCAAAAGGCGGTAAACTCCTGGGAAAACAACTGGGCAGCCCTCACCCTGTTTTTAGAATACCCGGCAGAGGTCAGAAGGCTGATCTACACCACCAATATCATTGAGAGCTTTAATGCCAATCTGCGCAAGTTCACCAAAAACAAAAAAGTGTTCCCAACCGATGATGCGGCCATTAAATCCATTTATCTGGCTGCCCGGCAAATCAGCCAAAAATGGAAGAAAACAAGAATGGGCTGGGCCCAGATATATAATCAATTGTATATTGCCTTTCCTGAAAGGTTAGGTTAAAACCTACCAATCTTTAAGTGTGAATTTTGGATCGCCCAAACACAAAATTATGGCTGGACTCTATTCAACAGAGAGGGCCATCAAAAAATTCCCAACAGTTCGGACTACATTTCTAAAAATGATAGAAAAGTCTATGTTAAGGCTCTTCGGGAAGGAAAAACCAAGGTTAAAACGGAAAAGGGCGAGTTAGCTATTTCTGAATGATTCTTGGGATAAGTTCAATGCTTCTCTTACTAGCTGCTTTGCCAGGTTTGCTAGCAAGAAGGGTTTTTTACTCTGGTGAGTTTCACCGTCAATTTTCCGCTAAGAACCTTATTTTGTCTCTTCTTTACTCTGTGCTAATAGGCATTCCGATTTTGTGGATTGCCACTGGCATTTACAATAACATGATTATTGAAATATGTAATTGGGAAGCACTAAGTCCGCAATCATTGAATAGGCTATTTACCCAAGTATTCAATAGCAAATTAAATAAAATCGAAGTGGTATCTCTGTTCTTTGAGGTCGATTTTGTTCTTAAGATACTTGCTTTTGGTGGTGTTGTTGCTTCTGTAAGTGCGGTTTCAGCCTACATTGGGTTAAAGGTTGTTCGCGCGTTTGAACTCGATATTCAAATACCGTTTTTAAGATTTGAGAATCATTGGTACTACTACCTACGCGGTGAGTTTTTAAAGTTTAAGGACTTTGGCATTCGCTTCGTTAAGATAATTGATGTTTATGCAGATGTGCTAGTAAAAATTGATGGGAAAACAAAACTATATAGTGGATTTCTAAAACAATATACATTGAAGAGGGATACCAATGATTTGGAGGCCATTTATCTTACAGATGTAGTAAGATGGAATGATAATAAGGAACCTAAAGAAGTACCTTCAAGTTGTTTTATTATCCCTTACCATCATGTTGCGAACATTAACTTGAGGGTTGTGTACCTTCCTGACAGCAGGCCCGCATGGCGTGCTAAATTGAAAACCCTTGAACCTGTTGTTCTATTTTTTACCTTAATTACTCCGTTTTTCATAAATGATGAGATTTTTTTAAACCTCCCCTTATTACCAATGCTTCAGTTGATACTACGACTTTTCCTTTGTTCATTGATACATCTATTAAAGTGGTTCTTTTTTACCGACAGTAAGCAAAGAAGCGAAAATTTGTTTAAAGTAGGCATGACTTCGGTGCTTATTCTGGCGATAATATATGGATTGGCAGTTGGTATTTCAACTGCCATAAAGACTCTTTGTCTAAGGCAAAATTAACTTCCGACTATTGACTGTCCATGTAACATCTCATCCCCTACAACGGAATATTCCCGTGCTTTTTCTTGGGCAACTTCACTGCTTTGTTTTCCAGCATCTTAAAAGCCTTAATCAGCTTTTCGCGGGTTTCTTCGGGGCGGATAACCTGATCCACATAACCGCGGGCCGCAGCACGGTATGGGTTGGCAAATATGCGGGCATATTCATCCTCCTTCTCCTTTAGCTTGGCTGCAGGGTCATCGGCTTCCTTAATCTCCTTACGGAAGATAATTTCAGCAGCACCCTTAGCGCCCATTACCGCAATTTCGGCTGATGGCCAGGCGTAGTTCATATCCGCACCAATGTGCTTGGAGTTCATTACATCATAAGCACCACCGTAAGCCTTACGCGTGATTACAGTAATACGTGGCACGGTGGCTTCACTAAAGGCGTATAGTAATTTGGCGCCATTGGTAATTATGGCATTCCACTCCTGGTCCGTTCCCGGAAGGAAACCCGGTACATCTTCAAACACCAATAGCGGAATGTTGAAAGAATCACAGAAACGAACAAAACGCGCGGCTTTGGTGCTGCTGTCAATATCAAGCACCCCGGCCAGGTAGGCGGGCTGGTTGGCCACAATACCAATACTTCGACCACCCATGCGCGCAAAACCCACTACTATATTCTGTGCAAAATCCTTATGCACTTCATGGAAGCTATCGGCATCCACGGTGCCGTCAATTACTTCGCGTATATCGTAAGGCTGGTTGGGGTTATCAGGAATAATATCATTAAGTGCCGGGCGGCTTTCATCTGCAGGCTCATAGGCCAGCATAGGCGGCTCTTCCTCACAGTTTTGGGGCACATAGCTTAGCAGCTTTTTGAGGCCATTTATACAGGCAATCTCATTTTCGTACGTAAAATGGGTTACCCCTGATTTGGTAGAGTGTGCCGAAGCACCACCAAGTTCTTCACTAGTTACTTCCTCATGGGTAACGGTTTTTACCACGTTAGGCCCGGTTACAAACATGTAGGAGGTGTTTTCCACCATCATAATAAAATCGGTAAGGGCGGGGGAGTAAACGGCTCCACCGGCACATGGCCCCATAATGGCCGAAAGCTGTGGAATAACCCCACTGCTCAGGGTGTTTTTGTAAAAGATATCGGCATAACCACCAAGAGAAACCACGCCCTCCTGAATACGCGCACCCCCCGAATCATTAAGCCCGATTACGGGCGCGCCATTTTGCATGGCCAGGTCCATCACTTTACAGATTTTTTCGGCATGGGCTTCCGCCAGAGATCCACCTAATACTGTAAAATCCTGAGCAAAAACGTAGGTGAGGCGCCCATTTACAAGGCCATACCCTGTAACTACACCATCACCCAAAAACTTTTGTTTATCCAAACCAAACTCGGTAGAGCGGTGGGTTACCAATGCGCCCATTTCCTCAAAGGTGCCTTCGTCCATCAAAAAGTGAATGCGCTCACGGGCGGTAAGCTTACCTTTTTCGTGTTGAGCGGCAATTCTCTTTTCGCCACCACCCAATTGGGCTTCGGCTAATTTGGTTTCCAGTTTTTTTAGTTTCTCTTGCATAGTTCTTTATAATGGAAGCCTTGGTGGCTTGGGTTCAAAAATTTGTTTGGGTTGCAAATATCTAAAGTATGGGCAAGTTTATTGTTTTATTACAATTATCGATTCCTGGTGCGGGGTATATTCATGCTTCAACAATGTAAATTTTACTGGATAAGCGGCCAGGCAATCCTCCAGATACTTATAGCTTACATAAGTTGAGCCGTACTCTGAGGTGTCACTCAAACTATCTGAAACAAAGGAAAAGGAACTGTCTTCAGAAAGTTTCAGGTAATGAAAATCAGGATCCGGTGGATTCTTTTCATAGGTAGAGATATTATTAAAGGTAAATACCAAACCACCACCGGGGTTCATACAATCAATTAGCTTATCAAGCCAAGCCTTAAAACTGCTTTGGGGTAAATGGGTAAATACTGAAAGTGCCAGTATTATATCAAATTTGGCATTACCCAGAGAGTTGGCATCCTGCGTATGTTCTATGCCTTCAAACCCAAAATGCTCTTTCTGAAATTTCAGCGAATGGCCCTTTACCTCCGAAATGGTGATTTTAGTTTCAGGAAAAACCTGCGGGAAGAAGCGCGAAACACGACCGTAGCCGCTGCCGAAATCCAATAATGATTCAGCAGGCAAATTAAACCTTTCAGCAATGGCTTTAAGGTTAGTGGCGGTACGTATCCCAATTTTAAAGTAGCTGTACACCGCCTGCCTAAGGTTGCTTTTGTGGTTGTACACATGGAAGGCAAACATCAGGTCATTTTTGTGAATTACCGTATTTACCGGCTTCAAAGGGTACTCCTCCTTAAGCCGACCCATGGCCTGTGCCGTTAAAAAAGCATCAAGAGTTATATGCTCGGGCACCGCCAGATTTATGTAGGCCGCTAAAAAGTCAAACCGGTCATTGAGGTTATCAATGGCAAATTTATTTTGGGCAATACCCATCTTATACCCGATGTAGCCCTTGATTTTATTTAACATGAATTGTGATTTGGGAAGCGCAAATGTGGTAACTACAGGCTTTTGGTAAAAGTAGAAATTAAAGCTCCACTACAAAACCACTATGCTTTAAGGAATTGCTTTAAGTAGCCCAACGTTATGGCCTTGTATTTTTTTGCTACCGGAATTTTGGCATTCGCACTCTGTTTATTGAATAACTCCAGGCCGCGGTTGTATAACTCCTGATCCAACTCATTAAGGCCGGCAATCTGTTGCTTAAAGTTGCTTTTTATGATTTTGATTTCATCACGGCTCTTATTTACATTTTGAGGCATGTAGTACCACTTTTGCCAACCAAAGGTTTGGCAAAGTATAAATGCACTTTGCTGAAACTGCTCGGTAATCCCCACAAAACTTAGATCATTCAAATTTTCAAGGGCCTGTTTAAAGTACTTATCGGTATCGGAATAAAAATCACGCGCACGTACATTACCCACCATGTATTGGGTTTGCAGATTCAGGCTTCCGTTCTTTTCAATTACATCTTTACTAATAAATTCTTCAAAGGCGTTTAATACCCCCCTCCTGTAAGAATTTACCTTCTCTACGATAATGCAGAAAATTTGAGATTACCCTATCCTCAGGGTTTCGTAAAAATGTGAGCAGGAACCGTGAATCACCAGTCAATTCGGGGTTAAACCTGAAATGGCCGAAAACAAGGTTATGTTTTTCCAGCTTATCCAGTACCACGCTGGTATCGGCTTTTTCGCCTCCTTCCTTAAGGTGATGATAACTGCCTCCCGGATTATTCTTCATCAATAGTTCCTTAAAGGTGGTGCCCCCGGTTTTGGGGATGTGGAAGAAAACAATTTGCAGCCTTTCGGAACTATCCATAGAAGTTTTATCTAATGGTTTCAAAGATAATTGGAGACCTTTTAAGGAGAATAAATTAATGACGAAAACCAGCCAGAGATTTTACTTTACCTCCAACCCCCGCCAAGGGCCGCATATAGCCGCACCATGGTATTCAACTCCTGGTATTGCAGCTGGATGAGACTCAATTGTGTATTCAACGAATTTTCCCTCGCGGTAAGCACCTCAAGATAATTGGCCAGTCCATTGTCCAGTAACTCTTCTGAGTATTCCGTTGCCTGGCTGTAGGCGCGGTATTCTTTGGTTTTAATTTCAATTTTGGATTGGGTGGCTTCGTAGTTGCTAAGAGCATCCGAAACCTCGCGGCCTGCGGTTAATAAGGCCTGCTCAAAACCCAATAGGGCCTGTTGCTGGTTTGCCTGCGCTACCTCATGCTGTGTTCTGATTTTTCTTTGGTTGAATATAGGTTGTGTAAGTGAGCTTATCACATTAAAAAAGATGGATTGAGGAGTTATCCAGTTTTCTAGTTGTAGGCTCTGGTAGCCTCCTGTGGCCGATAAGGTAAGTGATGGATAGAAATTTGCCCGTGCCACATTAGTCAGCTCAAAGGTGTTTCTGAGGTCGTATTCTGCTGCTCTTACATCGGGCCGGTTGCTGAGCAACTGAGCCGGTACCCCTACACTAAAAATGCTATCCATTGCCTGGTTGTCAAGATTACCCCGCTCAATACTTCCCGGAACTTCGCCTAATAAAATACTCAGGGCATTTTCCTGTAATCGTATTTGATTTTGAATATCAATAAGTAAAACCTGGGCCGTGTAAAGTTGTGCCTCGGTTTGTTTTACACCCACCTCAGTAATATTACCGGCATCCTTTAGAGCTTTGGTGGTTTCCAGGCTGTTTTGCCTGTTTTGCACTGTTTTATTGGTAATACGCAGTTGCTCATCCAAAGCTAAAAGTTGGTAATAGGCGGATGCAATGTTGGCCACTAGCCTTGTTTTAACGGCTTTGTGAGCTTCCAGACTTTGCAGGTAGGAGGCCTCAAAGGCCCGTTTCTGACTTCGGATTCTCCCCCATATATCGGCTTCCCACGAAAGTGAACCTGAAAGCTCGTACTGATCCAGCGCTCCATTAAAGAAGGAACCAAACTGACTATTTTCCGCTAACTCCTGGTGGCTCCATTGTGCTCTTGCCGAAAGGGTAGGGAAATATCCGGCTTTGCCCTGTTTAAGGTATGCCTCCGAAGCCAGTATCTGTTGTAAAGCAATACGGATATCCAGGTTGTTTTGCAAACCTTTTTCAATGTAACCGGCCAGTAGCGGGTCAGTAAAAATCTCTTTCCAGGATACTTCACCAAGGCTGTTAGTATCCTGAACCTGGGCATCTGTTCTGAATAAGTCCTCTTTTACGATGCCATCAGGCCGCTCATAATTTTTGGCTACAAAGCAGGCCTGTAAAAACACCATAATTACAGGCAACCAAAAAAGGGCTTTATAATTCTTAAGCTTCGTCACGATGTTCGTTTTTTTCGGTTACAGATTTTGGTGCGCCCGTTATTCTCTCCTGTAAATATTGAAAAACTATAAAAAGGGTAGGTATAATAAAAAGGCCTAAAACGGTACCGATTAGCATACCTCCCGCAGCACCGGTGCCAATGGAACGGTTACCCACAGCGCCCACGCCCTGCGCCAATACCAATGGCAATAAACCCAAAATAAAGGCGAATGAGGTCATCAAAATCGGTCGGAGCCTTACGCGGGCACCTTCTATAGCGGCCTCGGTAATACCCATGCCCTGGTCGCGCCTGCGTTGGCGGGCAAATTCAATAATAAGGATGGCATTTTTGGCCAGAAGTCCGATGAGCATAATAAGGGCGATCTGAAAATAGATATTGTTTTCCAGTCCCGAAGCCCAGGTACTAAAGTAAGCGCCTGCAACCCCCAGTGTAAGCGATAATAAAACGGCAAACGGTAACAGGTAACTCTCGTACTGCGCGGCCAAAAAGAAATAGACGAACAGTATACTTAATGCAAATATGATTACCGACTGCCCGGACGAGGCAATTTCCTCGCGGGTAATTCCCGCAAAGGCAATATCATAATTTTTCGGTAAATCCTGCTCAGCGCTTTGGCGTATGGCCTCAATGGCATCTCCGGAACTGAAGCCCGGTGCGGCCTCACCATTTACACTTACCGAGTTAAAAAGGTTAAACCTGTTTATGGTTTGTGGTCCATAGGTACGGCTTAGGGTTACAAATTGAGAAACAGGGGCCATTTCGCCATCCTTGTTTTTCACAAACATACTGTTGAGGTCTGCCTTATCCTGTCGGTCTTCAGGTTTGGCCTGCACATATACCCTGTATTGCTTACCAAACCGGCTAAAGTCTGTAGCGTATATCCCGCCAATATAGCCCTGCAGGGTGGCGAGGATATCACGAACAGAAATGCCCGAGGCCTTAGCTTTCGGGATATCAATATCAAGCAACAGCTGTGGAAAACTGGTGCTGAATGAATTGGAAGCGTAGGAGATTTGTGGTTTTTGGCTGAGATTGTTTACAAAGTTAGAGGCGGTTTTATCCAGCTCATCCAGCTCACCGGCTGCTCTGTCTAAAAGCTGAAAACTAAAACCATCCGAACTACCAAAACCCGGAATACTGGGCGGGGTAAAGAAAATCACCTTGGCATCAGGTACGGCACTTGCTTTCATAAACAGGTTCTGCACTATACTTTCTATAGAGGTGCTGTCCGAATCGCGCTCATCCCAGCTATCCAGCATAATAAAACCCATACCGTAAGAGCTGCCGCTGCCTGAAAAGAAGTTCCGGCCGCTTATCATAGTTCCGGTGCGTACACCCGGCACGGTTTCTATCTGTTTATAAAGCTGTTGTGTGGCCTCAAAAGTACGGTCAAGCGAAGCGCCTTCGGGCAACTCCATATTTACGAAAATCACCCCACGATCTTCTGAAGGAACAAAGCCGGATGGCGTAATGCTGTTGGTCCACCAAATGCCCAGTGCAGCCACTACAAGGGCTAAAGCCGTAATCCATTTATGGCGTGTCAAAAATTTTAATGAACCAACATATTTTTTGGAAACCGCAGTAAATCCGGCATTGAAGGCATTGTAAAACCGTTGCAGCAGGTTTTGCTTTTTCTCCCCGTTTTTATTGTGCTTTCGCAGAAAAAGGGCGCAGAGTGCAGGGCTAAGGGTAAGGGCATTTACAGCCGAAATTAAAATGGCAATGATCAGCGTAACTCCAAACTGCTCATAAAAAACTCCTGAAGGACCCTTTATAAAAGTGATGGGAACAAACACGGCCGCCATTACCAGTGTGATGGAAATAATAGCTCCGCTTATCTCGCTCATGGCGGATTTGGTAGCCTCCTTAGAGTCATCATAACCTTCTTCCAGTTTGGCGTGCACCGCTTCTACCACCACAATGGCATCATCCACTACAATACCAATAGCCAGTATGAGTGCAAAAAGTGTAAGGAGGTTGATAGAGTAGCCGAATAGCTCCAAAAAGAAAAATGTACCAATAATCGCTACCGGCACGGCAATACCGGGAATTATGGTGGATTTAAAATCCTGTAAAAACAGAAATACCACGATAAACACCAGTATAAAGGCTTCAATAAGGGTTTCTTTTACCTTATCAATACTGGCCGTTAAAAAGCGGTTAGTGTCGTAATTTATAGTGTAATCCACCCCAGGAGGAAATCGCTCTTTCAGGTCATCCAGCTTTACATAAAGCTCTTCAATAATAGCCTGGGCATTAGAGCCGGGCGTTTGAAATACTCCGAAGTTGATACTCGGATGCCCCTGGCTACGGCCGATTGACGAATAGCTGAAAGCATCCAACTCAACGGTAGCGACATCTCCAACCCTCAAAAACTCTCCGTTGCCAAGTGCTTTTATAATTATACCCTCGTATTCCTCAGCAGTTTTGTAGCGCCCCTTGTAACTGATTACATATTCAAATGATTCACCGGCATTTTGCCCCAGCGAACCGGCAGCAGCTTCAAGGCTTTGCTCGCCTAATGCGGAGGTGACATCAGTAGTAGCCAGGTTGTAGGCAGCCATCTTATCCGGATCCAGCCAAATGCGCATGGCGTAATCCTTACCTCCAAAAACGTTTACAGCGCCCACACCATTTACCCTTTGTATTTCGGGGCTCACATTTATGTTGAGGTAATTCTGCAGGTAGGTGTCATCATAATCAGGATTTCGCGAAAGCAGCGAAACATACATTAATGCGGAGTTTTGCTGCTTTTGGGTGATAACCCCGGCCCGTGTTACCTCTGAGGGTAATAAAGAGTTAGCCCGGGCTACACGATTCTGCACGTTAACTGCTGCTATATCCGGATCAACGCCCTGATCAAAAAATACAGTAATAGAGGCGCTACCGTTATTGCTGGCGGTGGAGGTCATATACGTCATGCCCTCCACTCCGTTTATCTGTTCCTCAATGGGAATGATTACACTTTCTAATAATGTTTGGGCGTTAGCCCCGGGGTAGGTGGCATTTACCTGAACGGTTGGCGGGGCAATATCAGGGTATTGAGTTACGGGCAGTGAGGTAAGCCCCAGTATGCCCAGTATTACAATAAGGGTTGAAATTACCGTGGAAAGGACAGGGCGATCAATAAACTGCTGTAACATCTGTAATTTTTTAGGCGCTGTACTTACTTAAATGCCGTTTCAAAAGTGTTTACTTCATCAAAAGGTATAGGGTTTGGCTTTATAACCGTGCCCGTTCTTATCTTACCCACACCTTTGGCAATAACCACGGTACCTTCTTCAATTCCTGATTTTATAACCACCAGATCCTTTGCGCGTGTTTTAACTTCTATGCCTTTTGGTGTAGCCTCATTTTTATCATTTAGGATGTACACAAAGGTTTTACCCTGCTGCTCAAAAGTGCTGGTTTCTGGCACCACCAGCACACTGTCATAATCCACAGGTATTAATATGGTTCCGCTATTGCCATTGGTGAGCAGGCGGCCCGGGTTATCAAAGCGTGCCCTGAAGTTTACCGTACCGGTAATTCTGTTTACCTGGCCACTAACGGTTTCAATCCTGCCTTTTTCTTTGTACGTGCTACCGTTGGCCAGCTTAAGGCTTACCTCCGGGAAGTTTTTGATTCTATCTTCCAGGGTTTCACCATTGGTGTTCTGCAAAAAATCCAGGTATTCCTTTTCATTCATGGAGAAGTTGGCGTACACCTTTTCTATATCGGATACGGTAGTAATGGGTATTTGGTCAGACGGCCCTACCAGTGTGCCTTTGCGGAAATTAATCGTTCCAATTACGCCATCCACCGGGCTTTTAATATTGGCATAATCAATATTGGCCGTTACTGCGTTGTAGCTGCTTTTGGCTTTCGCCAGATTGGCCTTAGCGGTTTGCAGCTGCACATCGCTGATAATCCCTTTTTCCACCAAAGGCTCTAATTTATTTACCTCTACCTGTGCAGCTTCCACCTGCGCTTTAGCGGCACCTGCATCCTGGTTAAGTGCATCCGTTTCGAGCCTGAAAAGCACCTGGCCCTTTTTTACCTTTTCACCTTCCTCTACCAGCACATCGGTAATATAACCGGAGGCCTTAGCCCTTACATCACTGTTTACGGCTCCCTCAATACGGGTGGGGTACTGCATTTGGGTAGTAAGCGATTTTCGCGCAATTTCAATTGTGGGAAGTGCGGTTGGGCGGTTCTCTTGCTGATTTTCCTCGCCATCGCTATTGCAGGAGGTAAGTGCCGATAGTACTAAAACTAAGGGGAGTAAAATAGATAATGTGTTACGACACATGGTGGTGACTTTGGTTTTTGTTTGATGAAATACCGGTGGGAGCCGCCAGGTATTGACGGGCAAAACTAGCTTAAAGTGTCAGTATAGTATGACCAAAATAGATGTACTGTTTTGTTGAATAGGATATTTCTATGCTATCACAACCTTATGGGTAAAAAAAAACTCTGCCCAGCAGAGTTTTTTTTTAAGGTATTAGTTACGCTTTTTTCGCTTTTCCATTCGTTCCTTTCGTTTAGCCTTCCATTTTTCATATTGATCCTCGTTCAGAATCTCTTTCATGTCGGCATCATATTTATCCATAGCCGCTTTGCGGTCTTCCTTGTCAGCAGATGCAAATTTAAAGTTGGCATCGTACACGGCTGTTTTTTGATCTTCCGTAAGGGAGAGATTCTCCGTCATACGCTCGGTCATTTTCTCAGCCATTTTTTCGGGATTGCGTTGCTTTTGATTTGCATTTTGAGCGTACACCCCGGTAGTCATCAGGGCCATTAAAGCCCAGGCAAAAAGAGTCTTCTTCATAATTAAATTGTTTAACAGAAATACCGAAAAAAGAAGGAATGGTTTAATCAGGGGCGGGTAAATTCCAGTTCAAGGTCAATCTCTACTGTATAAAGACCCAAAATGCTTTCGCTTATTGTGGTAGTGTACACCTGCCTTTTAGGTTCGTTAATTATCACGGCAAAAAGGGTTTCTTCACCGTTTTCATCGCGCAGCACCAACTTTGAGTTATCCCGATAGGTAGTCCAGGTGCCTGTGCCTCCAAGAGGCAGTGGGATAGGAAATCCGCTAATAATGTTGGCGGTAAAAAACAGGTTGTACTGAAAGGTGTTGGGGTTTCGGTTTAGCACAATGTTTCCCGCTACATTTCCGCCATTGCCATTTACCGGGGTAGGTTCTCCTCCTGAAAAATCAGGAATCTCTGTTGAGTAGTATATTTTCTGCAAATCCCAAGTGCCACCCAGCCTTTCTTCAAAATCATTAGGGTTGCCCAATTCGTCATCTTTACTACAGGAGGTAGCACCGATGGTGAGAGTGGCCAGAAAAAGGAATAGCAGTTTGCGCATAGGGTATGGTTTTACAATTCTCTTAACGAAAATACGCAATCAGGAGCAGCTTCCGGATTGTCAACAATATCTAGTAGCTTGATAGCTACATCTTTGGGGTCAGAAAGTTCGCCTTTGTTTTTGTAATCCACAAAGCGCTGTTTTTCCGGAAAGTCGGCATTGTCCAGTTGCCGTATTTCGCCCTGCATCTCTGTATCTACAATTCCAGGGGCTATGGAGTAGCATCTTACTTCAGGATGATCAACCTGCATAACCCTTGTGAGACTGTCAATAGCCGCCTTACTTGCACAATAGGTGCTCCAGCTTGGTACTGCATAATTTGCCGCACCCGATGAAATATTTATCACCACACGCTTTTGACCGTTATCTGCGGTTTGCTCAATAAAGAACTTGCTGAGAATAGAGGGCGCAACCACATTTATCTGGTACGCTCTTTCTATGGATTTTGGGGATATTTCCGCCAAAGGCTTTATCTCTCCCAGCCATCCGGCATTATTGATCAGTACTATCTCTTCGGCACTTTTATTAATATTAAAATTGATAAGATGGTAATTTTCATAGCTGGAAAGATCATAGCTGAAGTGCCTGTAATTGGCATGCTCAATATTTTTTCTTCGGCTGATGCCTACCACTTTATGGCCATTTTCAAGTGCTTTAAGTGCCAGAGCCTTTCCAATGCCGCTGCTGGTTCCTGTAATAAAAAACTGTTTCATGATATACTGAGATTAAAAAGGGCGGCCTTTAAAGCTCCTACAACTTTAAAGCAACCGAAATCATAAAGTTTAAAATTTTCTAAAATGAATTTAAGGCCTGGTCAAGGTCTTCCTTGAGATCTTCAATGTCTTCAATACCAACACTCAATCTTATTAGTGAATCTACCACACCGGTTTTTTCGCGCTCTTCTTTGGGGATAGAGGCATGCGTCATACTGGCGGGGTGCCCGGCCAGCGATTCCACACCACCCAATGATTCTGCCAGGGTAATCACCTTTAAAGCTGAAATTACTTTAACTGTATCCTGTAAAGAGTTGCCTTTTACGGTAAAGGAGAGCATACCTCCAAAATCCTTCATCTGCTTTTTGGCTGTAGCATGGCCGGGGTGGTCTTCAAACCCTGGCCAGTACACCTTATCCACTTTGGGATGATTCCTTAAAAAGTGGGCAACGTCCCTTCCGTTTTCACAATGGCGCTGCATACGCACATGCAGGGTTTTAATGCCTCTCAATACTAGAAATGAGTCCATGGGGCCGCATATCGCTCCTGATGAATTCTGGATGAAATAGAGCTTATCCGCAAGTTCTTTATCCTTTACAGCCAGCAGGCCCAGTACTACATCAGAATGCCCGCCTAAATACTTGGTAGCACTGTGCATCACGATATCGGCTCCCAAATCCAGCGGCCGCTGTAGGTAGGGCGTGGCAAAGGTGTTATCCACCACCAAAAGGGCATTGTGTTTTTTTGAAAGTTGACTGATGGCTTCGATATCATTAATGTTCAGCATTGGGTTGGTGGGGGTTTCCACCCAGATCAACCTGGTATTTTCATTCACTATTTTGGCGATGGAGTCCGTTTCCGCCATAGCTACAAAGTGAAATTTAATGCCTAACGGCTCAAATATCTTTTTGAACAGGCGATAGCTGCCGCCATACAGGTCATTTGTGGAAACAACTTCATCCACTGGCTTCAACATTTTAATAATGCAATCAATTGCTGCCAACCCGCTGCCAAAGGCCAGTCCATAATTGCCGCCTTCAATAGCCGCTATGCTTTCTTCCAAGGCGTGGCGGGTTGGGTTACCGGATCGGGAATATTCATAACCTTTATGGTCTCCCGGGGCAGCCTGTGCATAAGTGGAGGTTTGGTAAATGGGCGGCATCACCGATCCATAGGCCTTATCGGGCTGTTGCCCTCCGTGTATGGTAAGTGTGTTAAACTTTAGGTTTTTATGAGACATTAAATGCAATTTTATTTCACTTTATGAAGTAAAGGTAAATATTAAGGGATGTGGCTGAATAAGGTTTAGCAAGAGTTGCGGTATCTTATCAAGTGCATGAATTAACGTAAATATGTGCACTAAACTGCACGAATTAACGTAAATATGTGCACTTAACTGCACGGATTAATGTAAATTTGTGCAGTTTGATGTTTTCTAAATGGAAATAAAAAGAGCCTATATAAATCAGTTAATGTCTGCAAAGCCCGGAAAAGTGCAGCTATTACTCGGGCCAAGGCGAGCGGGCAAAACAGTTATTTTAAAAGAGTTGAAGTCCAAAAGCAAGCTAAACCTAATGGTGCTTAATGGCGATGATACGGATGTGCATACTCTACTCGAGCCTCGATCTGTAAAAAATTACCAGCGCCTGTTGAACAATGTGGATGGCCTTATAATAGACGAAGCCCAGCACATACCGGATATAGGTATGAAGCTGAAACTAATGGTGGACGAAATGCCCGCTAAATATTTCTTTGTTTCCGGGTCATCGCCTTTTGATTTACTCAATCAATCCGGTGAACCACTTACCGGTCGTAAGTGGGATTACCCGGTATTTCCTCCTTTGCAGATGGAACTTTCGCTAACTGAAAATTTTCAGGAAACAATTGCCTCGCTGGATGAACGAATGGTATATGGACATTACCCTGAAGTGCTTACTACTGAAAGCCCGGAGGAGAAACGGAAGTACCTAACCACCTTGCGGGATGAATATCTTTTTAAGGACTTGTTGATGGTAGAAGGCCTGCGCTACAGCCGCAAGTTATTTGACCTTTTGCGGCTATTGGCTTTTCAGGTGGGTAGTGAGGTTTCGTTGGGTGAGCTTTCCAAAAAACTGGGCTGGCATAAAAATACCATCTCAAGATATTTAATGCTTTTGCAGCAAACCTTTGTGATTTTTGAATTGAAGGGGTATAGCAATAACCTCCGCAAAGAGGTAGTGAAATCATCTAAATATTACTTTTTAGATAATGGAATTTTAAATGCCATGATCCGTAATTACCAGTTGCCGAACCAGCGGCCAGACCGTGGAGCTTTATGGGAAAACTATTTTATGGCCGAACGCTTTAAATACCGAAAGGTAATGGGGAGCGAAAGGGAAATGTACTTTTGGCGCACCTATGATAAGCAGGAGGTGGATTTAGTGGAAACAGAAGAAAACAGGCTTTATGCTTTTGAAATGAAATGGAACCCCAATAAAGAGGTAAGTGCACCAAAAGGCTTTCAGCGGGCCTACCCCGAAGCCGAATTTAATGTGGTAACGCCAAAAAACTACCTGGATTGGATAACCTGAAAAAAGCGAAACTTACCGCCCACCTCGCCCTTTTTACAGTGGCGGTTATTTACGGTCTTAATTATTCCATTGCTAAGGATGTAATGCCAACCTACGTGCAACCGCTCGGTTTTATTTTGCTGAGGGTATTATGTGCTACCGTTCTTTTTTGGATCACAGCCAGCTTTGTAATTAAAGAAAAAATTGCCCGAAAAGATCATCTGCGCCTTTTGGCTTGCGGGCTGTTTGGTGTGGCCACTAATCAAATGCTGTTTTTTTCGGGACTAAACATTACTACCCCGATAAATGCTGCAGTTATGATGACCACCAACCCCATACTGGTGCTGGTGTTGTCATCTATTATTTTAAAGGAAACACTGAAGTGGAGCCGTATTTTGGGAATAGCATTGGGTATAGCCGGAGCGCTGTTTCTTATTACCAAAGGTGGTGCAGTGCTGGATATTTTTGATGCCGATAAATCACTCGGAAACTTATTGGTGTTTTTAAATGCGGCTTCTTATGGTGCTTACCTGGTGGTGGTAAAACCGCTTATGCTCCGCTATAGCGCGATAACGGTAATTAAGTGGGTGTTTTTATACGGATTATTGATTGTATTGCCATTTGGCGGAAGCCAGTTTGCGGATGTAGCCTGGGCTACCTTACCCATCTCTATTATTTTAAAAATCAGTTTTGTGGTATTGGGTACTACCTACCTTGCCTACCTGTTTAATGTATTCGCACTAAAAACGGTAACCAGTACTACGGTAAGCTTTTACATTTATCTTCAACCATTAGTGGCGGCCATAGCTGCCATCGCCTTGGGTAAAGATCATTTAAATCCTATTGTACTGATTTCTGCAGTACTAAT
Organism: Schleiferiaceae bacterium; assembly: GCA_963758205.1. Lineage (GTDB taxonomy): Bacteria > Bacteroidota > Bacteroidia > Flavobacteriales > Schleiferiaceae > Owenweeksia. The sequence continues at coordinate 1,389,558 of CAVWUM010000002.1, read as the reverse complement.
TTTTTCGGGTGTTTATTTTGTATCCTTTTATAAAAGGAAGTAACAGTAGCATTTATTCACCATTGAAACTCAGTTAATTTTACTTTTGCAGGCCTATGGCGCATCTATATTCAATGACGGGTTTTGGTAAGTCAACCCTGCAGCTGGCTGCAAAAAAAATTACCATAGAAGTAAAGAGCCTTAATAGCAAACAGCTGGATATGAACATCCGCACACCCCTGTTTTACAGGGAGAAGGAGGCAGATATCCGTCACATTTTATCATCTAAGGTGGTACGCGGAAAGGTGGATTTAACCTTTTACAGCGAGGTAACCGGACCTGAAAAAGCCCCTAAAATAAACCAGGCACTGGCCGCTGAATATATCAGGCAACTGAAAGAACTCAGCGAAAAACATAGTGTGCAGGGTGATGTGATATCTGCAATTATGCGTATGCCGGATGTAATGCAGGCTGCAGAAGACGAGGTGGATGATGAGGAATGGGCGGCCATTACTAAGGTAATTAACGAGGCCATTGACAGGCTGAATAAATTCAGAATGGATGAGGGCGAAACCTTAAAGCTGGATTTAATGGAACGCCTTGGCAACATACGCGAGAGGCTTGAAAAGGTAAACCCCTTTGAGGAAGATCGTGTAAAGCGCCTCAGGGAAAAACTTACCCGTAGCCTTAGCGAGCTGGCCGAAAAACCGGATGAAAACCGCTATGAGCAGGAAATCATCTACTACCTGGAAAAACTGGATGTAACAGAAGAGAAGGTTCGGTTGAAAAGCCATTTGGACTACTTTGAGCAATTGCTTAACGAAGGTGGTGCCAATGGCAAAAAACTTGGTTTTGTGAGCCAGGAGATGGGCCGTGAGATTAATACATTAGGCTCTAAAGCCAACCATGCCGGCATACAAAAGCTGGTGGTGGAAATGAAGGATGAGCTGGAGAAGATAAAGGAACAGGTTTTGAATATTTTGTAGGGAGATTTTAGAGGCTAGATATTAGTATTTAGATTTTAGACAGGAGCATCTGGTTGAGATGTTTTCATTCAAATCAAATTCATGTCAGACAACAAAAAAGTAATCATATTTTCTGCGCCAAGCGGATCGGGCAAAACCACTTTGGTAAAGCACTTGCTTACGCTGGATTTGGGGCTGGAGTTTAGCATATCAGCTACCAGCCGCGAGCCAAGGGGAGATGAGGAAGATGGCAAGGACTATTACTTCCTGGACGAGGATGCCTTTAGAAGTCGCGTTTTAAACGGAGATTTTATAGAGTGGGAAGAAGTGTATTCCGGCAGTATGTATGGCACATTACGCTCAGAAGTAGAGCGGATTTGGGCTAAAGGCAATGCCGTAATTTTTGATATGGATGTGGTGGGCGGCCTTAACCTTAAAAGCCTTTATGCTGATAAAGCGCTGGCCATTTTTGTAAAGCCCCCTAGTATGGAAGTGCTGGAGAAAAGATTACGCGGCAGGCAAACCGATACTGAGGATAAAATAAGACAGCGTATGGCAAAGGCCCGTAAGGAGCTTGGCCGGGCTGATAGGTTTGACCATGTTTTGTTAAACAACGATTTGGCAACAGCCAAGAAGGAAGCCGAAAGTTTAGTGAGATTATTTTTGGGAAAATGACGAAAAAGAAAACCGGCCTGTACTTCGGCACTTTTAACCCTATACACATCGGGCACTGCGTAATTGCGCAGCACATGCTTGAGTTTACTGACCTGGATGAAATATGGTTTGTGGTAACCCCGCATAATCCTCATAAAAAAAAGAGCACCCTGCTTGATGACTATCAACGCCTGCACATGGTGCAACTGGCAGTTGACGATCAGTACCAGATGTATGTGAGCAATATGGAATTTGATTTGCCACAGCCCAGCTACACCGCCACCACATTGGCCCATGCAGTTGAAAAACATCCCGAAAAGGATTTTGCACTGATAATGGGGGCTGACAACTTACAGACTTTCCATAAGTGGCGTAACTATGAGTGGATATTAGAGCACCACAAAATATATGTGTACCCACGTATTGAATGCGATGGTGGTGATTTGAAGAATCACCCCAATGTTACTATTACCCAGGCCCCGATTATGCAGATTGCCTCTACAGATATCCGCAATGCTATTAAGGATGGTAAGAATGTAAGTTTTATGCTTCCTGAAAAAGTCTGGAAGTTTATTGATGAAGGGCTTTATTATCGCTAGTTTTTAAGGTTTCAATACCTCACGTGTCCCACTTTTACAGTTAGTCCAAAGGCTAAGTAGGGTGGAGACGGATCACCGCTTTCTGAACGTTCATAAACCGGGGTAAAGTAAGTGCGCATAAACACTGAATAGTCCATAGCCCAGCCTACATCTTCGCTTTTTTCAATGTAATTTTTGAGAGTAACATCCACCTCGGCAAAAGCCATGGTTTGATCAAGCAAAGTGGCCGATCCGCCACTAAGCCTGTTTTCAAGCCCTGATGTGTACCAGGGCACGCCACCACCAGCCGCCATTCCAAATCCAAACCGGCTTTTTTCGCTGATGGGCTTAAGGCGTTTAAACCCCAAGGAAGATATCAATGTAATGTCCGATAAACTCTGTGTCGGGTTGTATGGTGCGGCTGCTAACTTCGGCCTGGGTGCTGTAGGAGCGCAGGGCATAATCTGCTCTAAAAACAAAATTGTAGAGCTTGCTTTTGGAGTAACCCATGTCAAAAGCCACCCCGGCCGAAAACCTATAGTTGCCGCCCGGAGACAAGGTTAAGCCGTTACTCTTCATCCGGCTGTTTAAAAAGTAATCGCTGTTATAACGGTGTAATGATCCGGTAATGGAGAACTGGTTTTTTTGAGCAAGCAAACCGGTTGAAAGCGTTAATAGCAGAATGAATAAACGAATGTTGAGCATATAGCAAACGTAAGGAAAACGCCCGTTAAGTATCCCTTCAGGTTTTACTCCTCTAAGATTATAATAGTATATCCCATGGCTTTAAGTCGCTCTAACACTTTTGGCTCAGGAGTGTGTTCATAAGCCACGCAATTGTTATAAAACATGGCTTCTATTGGGTGCCTGGTATTAAATAAGATGGTTTTTGGGTCATCAATATTTAAGGCCTTTAATTCCCGGGCCCACTCAGGGTTTCTGTCGCGGTGGTCAAAAGGTTTTATGCGCTCAATAGAATACCGTACGGGTAGTGCCAATACTAAAAACAGCACAAGTTGAACCATCCATCGGTAACGGAATTTGCTGATATACCTTTTGAGATATACCCAAAAAACAGCGGTAACAATAAAGATGGCTGGAGCCGTAAAAACAGTATAACCCTGCATTTTGGTAGCTACGAAAGAGAAAAATAGGAATGGAACTAAAATCCAGATGAGCAGCAAAGCCCTGGTATAATTAAACGGCCGCTTTATGCCTTTATATAAAAACCATAGCATGGGAAGGTAAATCAATTCGCCAAATAGCATCCGCATCTTGTCAAAGTGATAGTAAAAGGGGCCGCCCTGTTTATCCAGCACTTCTGTAATATGCAAAGTGTTATGGTGGTTTTCCCACTGTGTTTCTTCAGGAAACTGCAGGTGTATATAAACCTGCCAGGGTAGTGCTATAACCACAATGGCCAGGCAAAGGAGCAGGCCGTACTTAAATATTTCAGCAACTGTAAATTTTTTAGTTTGAAGCACCAGTAATCCCCACACGGGCAATACTATTAATGCGGGCAGCCATTTTGAAAGAATGGCTAAGCCTATGGATACTCCGCAAAGTAAATTGAGGAGATGACTCTTAGTACGTGCAAATTTTATGGCCAGCAGTACTGCCAATTCTATAAAAAATAAGAAGAACAGATCAATATGGTCTGTGGCAACACGGCCCGCAGTTAGCTCAATAATTAATCCATGAATAGAAAAGAGAAAGGCAGCTATAAAAGCCACTTTGCGGCTATACAGGTTTTTAGCAATACTGTAGGCTACCACAATACCGAGCGTGCTTATCAGGAGAGATGGAAGCCTCAGGGCAATTTCATTTATACCAAATATAGCCATGCTCAATGCCATTGACCATAGCGGTATTGGCTGCTTATGCACCCAAATATGGTTGCCGCCCCAATTCTTAATACTATAGGGTAAAACGGGGTTATCATAAAGAGTTGGTACTAGCGGATGATCTATGAGGTTTTTGGCCACAAGTGCATGATATCTTTCATCCCAGGTGTGCAGAAAAAGATCGCTGGCGCAATACAGTCTCAGTATCAATCCTGATGCAACTAACAGAAAAAGGGCAAACTGAAATTTTTGCTTTTGCTGTAGCCTGAAGGCCATAAAGTAACCTATAGCTGCAAGGGCAATCGTGAAAACTCCAAGGGTGATGTTGCTTACATTATCCATGGCTCCAAATGTATTACCTATTTACGGCAACATTAATACAAAAGCAAACCGGGTTTTTTATGCTTTTATTATGGGGAGTATCACCTACTTACTTTTACCAGTTCCTTGCGGTAAATATTTGTGGAAGTTTGTACGATGAGGATATAAGAACCGCTGGCAAACCTGCTTATATCAAGCTGAAATGTATTGTTACCCTGAGGTGTAACGAAGGCATGCAAATAATTACCTGCCAGGTCGCTTACCAATAGTGTTGGCTCTTCGGGCAAAGGGTTGTTAAATTGTACACTTACCAGATTATGAGCCGGGTTAGGAAAAACAACAGGTTCGTTTATTTGATTTGCCTTGTTAGTTGGGTTTGCGGTACTGCTTTTTGTAACAGGCTCACTATTAGTCTCAACTTTTTGCGCATTGCTATTAGATGAGTTAGGCTCATTGGTTTTGTGTACAAAACTACTATTGCCCTGCCCCTGGTAAATCGTAATAGTTTTTTGACTGGTACAGCCATTCGTGTCAAGTAATTCGGCTGTGTACGTAGCAGGTAAGGTTTGCGGGCATACCACAAGATTACCCTGATTACCAATACGTCCGGAGGCATCGCTCCAAACAACAGGTAAACTAGCCGGAGTGCCAAAGGAAGTACTCAGATTAACGCATTGGCCTGGCATTATTGAATCCTGATTGGCAACAATAGTAAAGGGCTGAGGCTGATTGATTGTTACATAACAGCTATCGGTTACATAGCCATCACCATTAATGGCGGTTACCCAATAGTAGTCGTTGTTGCTTATACTTATTGAGTCATGGTGTGAGCCTGTACTCCAGTTATACCAGTTGGCTTTGCCATCCACATAAAGTGTTAATGTCTGGCATGCTGCAGTATCCTTAGGTAAATTAACTTCAGGTAAGTGTAGCCGTTCAAACGCACCAATGTCAGGATATTGCGAGTTTCTTTTGTTGCCGAAGTAATCTTCAGTAATTGCACTTACAGGAAACGCATTACTATCAATAAATAATGAGCCTGCAATTAAAGTGTCAGGATGTACAAAAACTGGATCCTGAAAATAGGAATGTTGGTTGCTGCTATCACTTGCCACCAGCTCTGCAATATTGGTATGATCTGTAGTGATAGCACCGGAACCTGAGTACCAAAGGTTATAATCATTAATTAACCCCTTACCTACATTAGCATTTTGCAAAAATGCCGGGCCAGTGCCTGTATTTGCTACTATATTATTTATGAAGGATGAGTTGCTAACTCCATTTGGCTCAGGGCAAAAGCCAACTACGGCTAACTGACTATTATCTGCGCTAAGCACAAGTGTGTTATTGGAAATAATGGTGTTGGAAAAATTGCCGGTTTTAAGGGCAAAAACATTCTTACCATCCTGCGCTGAAACTTTTAAAATGTTGTTGTAGATAAGGCAGGGAGCGAGCGAATCGCCCATAAGGCCATTAAGGTCTAAAGCCCTTGTATTATCAGCATTAGCTTGTACATTTATTTCATTACCTGCTATCGTAATCCTACTTCCTTTTTTAATGAGCACGCCTGCATAGGCTCCGCCTGTAATGTTAAATAGTTTGTTTTTTTCAATTTGTGTATTGCTTGATGATGCCAGCGTAATGCCGCTATTTTGAGTATGGATGGTAGTGCCCTCAATCCGGATATTGTTAGCAGTGCCTTTTTTTCCTGCATATAAATCTATACCCCTGCGGGCGTAGGCAAAGTTGCAACCGCTAATAGTTAGGTTAGAGTCAACAGTGCCTGTCAATAAGGCGCCATCCATTACCATATTTGAGCCTTCAAAAAGGCAGTTTTGAAACGTAATGTTATGGCACTCTATTAAATGTACATTTTGCTTACCCTGATCGTAAAGCTGGCGGAAACCGATATTTTTAAAAATAATGAAGCCGGCCCTGTTTAACCAAAGGTTCCAGTTTCCACTTTTTTGTGAATTCCACTCTATTACTACAGCACTGCTATCTCTTGAGTCTGATTGAAAAGTGATGGTATTGTCTGCCGAGGTGCCGTTTATGTGGCGAATGGTATCCGATTCGTAGTAAACGCCATCCTTCACTTTAAACACTACCGGGCCACTAATACCAAATGAATCCAGCTTATGTATGGCCGATCGGAAGGTTGGGAAATCGCTGGTTTCGCCCCCAAGGGTGTAATACCCGGAAAGCGATTGAGCAAAAATATTTGTACTGAAAAGTAAGGCAATGAAAAGGTAAAGCACGCTGGCCTTCCTTAAGGTGAGAGTGTTGTAGTGCATGAAGTTAAACCTTGGTCGGGGTTAAGGAGGGCGAAAATAACGAACTTTATGAATAGGCAAGGCTAAAGTGCTGAAATTTAATGCGTAAGATTATCCCTATTTCCACTACATAAGCCTCACGTTCAGGAAAAAATACTCTTAAACAGGCGCTCTTTATCGTTAATACTTTCTTCCAATGAAATCATGGTTTCTGATCGATGAACGGCATCAATATCATTAATCTTAAAAATGATGTGCTTGGCGTGTGTGGCATCCTTACACCTAATTTTACAGAAGATAGAGAACTGCCCTGTGGCGATATGGGCAACGGTAACTTCGGGGATTTGCCGCAGCTGCTCTATAACTTCGTTGGCATCCTTAGTGCGGGAGGTGTGCAAACCAACATAAGCCGTAAAATCATAACCCACCGCCTGGTAATCTACCTTTAGCGATGCTCCTTTTATAATACCTGCTTTCTCCATTTTTTTTACCCGCACATGTATTGTTCCGGGCGAAACAATCAGTTTTTTGGCAATTTCGGTAAACGGCATCCTGGCATCCTCAATCAAATAGGCCAAAATCTCTCTATCCAGTTTATCAAGTTCATAGTTCATATGATTTTTTTAAATGAGTGGCTACTTTAGTATGTAAATATCCGAAAATGGTAATGTGCAGTATTACTCCAGGGACTTTTATTTAAGATGCTCTTAAGGCAGCACTCTGCATAAAATTCAACCCCTTACTTTTACCCTCAAACTTATTGTATGCCTAACTTCCTTACTCAAACTGCTAAAGACATTCTACAAAAGTACCCTGGCCTGCAAAACACTGGCATTATTTTACCAAGCAGGCGCGCGGCTGTATTTTTAAAAAAGGAGTTGAGCCGCCAGATTGACGCACCGGTATGGAGTCCTTACATTAACACCATTGAGGATTTTTTGCTTGAATCGCTAGGCTGGAAACAGGCGGATCAATCCGGGCTAATGTTTCAACTGTACGAGTGTTATACGGAGGTAGCTACTGAACCCAAAGAAACCTTTGCAGACTTCAGCCAGTGGGCACACCTTTTACTGGCAGATTTTAATGAAATAGACCGCTACAGGGTTGATGCCCGCCAACTATTCACTTACCTGAGTGATGTGGAGCGGATTAAAAAATGGAACCTGGAGCCGGGCCAGGAGCATACAGAACTGGTAAAAAACTACCTGAAACTTTGGGAGAGCTTGCCGGGCCTGTACCAAAAGTTTACTGAAACCCTTGCGGCCAAAGGGGAGGTGTATCAGGGGATGGCTTATCGCAAAATGGCTGAGGAGTTGAAAGAGCATTTTTCATCTGTAAAGAAGCGCTTCAAAAAATTAATTTTTATTGGGTTTAATGCCCTCAATACGGCTGAGGAGGATATTCTCTTAAATCTTTACAGAGAAGGTTTGGCTGAGTTTTACTGGGATGTGGATGATTATTACTTTAATGATATAGCCCAGGAGGCCGGTAATTTTTTGAGGAGTAGCAAACTGGTTCAGGAACTTATTGACAAGGATGATTTTAACTGGAGGCATAATTCACTGGCTACCATCCCCAAAAAAATAAAAGTTATAAATGTGAGCGGCCGGCACTTAATTGCCGTGGCGGCCAATGCCTCGGTTTTGGAGTTTAAGGAACAACAGCTGGAAAATGTGGCCGTGGCTTTGGCGGATGAAGAACTACTGCCGTTATTTCTAAATAATCTGGCCGATGATATTTCTACACTAAACGTAACCATGGGCTTGCCGATGACCAGCACCCCGGTTGCTGGTTTTTTTCAGCTTTTGCTGGATATGCTGCAGGAGTTTGAACATACCGGCAGAAGAGACTCATTAAAAAGACCCGCTTTCCATTTTCAAAAATGGGATGATTTACTGAGCCACCACCTGTTTAAAATATGGAGTGGAGATGCGGTATTTGCTGAAGCCCTCAGGCTGCAGATAAGAGACAGAAACCGCATTTATATTTCGGTGAATGAGTTGGAAGAGTGGGCAGATGGCAGCTTTAGTGAATCGGTAAAAAGCTTTTTCACGGTGGCGGTTGAAGGCACCGTGCCCCAAATGTGGCAAAGCCTGAGTACTGTGGCCCAGGCTATAAATAATGCTCATCAGAATAAGGATGTGCTATTACAATCATTATTTGGATTTTTTAAGCTGTTTAATCGCCTGGCAGCTTTAATGGAGCAATATCCTTATGTGGAGGATGTAAATACAGCCGTAAGGTTTTACCGCGATTTGGTACGTAGCGAAACCCTTGATATACATGGCGAACCGCTTAGCGGGCTACAGGTAATGGGGATGCTGGAAACCCGCACGCTTGATTTTAAAAATCTGGTAATTACTTCACTCAACGAGGATATCCTGCCAAAGGGAAAATCGCAAAACAGCCTCATTCCATTTGATATAAAAAGGGAGTTTGGCCTGCCCACCTATCTTGATAAAGATGCCGTTTTTGCCTATCACTTTTACAGGCTTATACAGCGCGCAGAAAATATTCACCTCATTTATAATGGTCTTTCTGAAGGCCTTGGCAGTGGGGAGCCCAGTAGGTTTATTAAACAACTCCAATTTGAAGCCGGGCCCAACATCAGTTTTGAGGTGGTAAACCCCACTTTTGGTATTGATACTGCCGATACGGTGGAAGAGGAGATACAAAAAACGCCTGCTGTAATGAGCCGCTTACACCAAATGGCTGAAGAAGGCTTTTCGGCTACAGCCCTAATTGATTACATAAACGACCCGCTGGAATTTTATAAAAAACGGGTACTAAAACTCCGTGAGGCCGATGAGGTGGAGGAAGTGGCCGGCTACGATACCCAGGGAAATGTTGTGCACGAATTGCTGGAGCAGTTTTATAGCGTAGATGGAAAAAAGGAAAAGGTTAAATCGATATTAAAACCTGGCGACCCTGTTTTTAATCAAAGTAAAGAAGACATACGAAAACTGGTTGTAGAGCAACTGGTGGAAAAGGCGCATCTCAGCGATCTTGACAAAGGCAAGAACCTCCTCATCCGCGAAATACTTACCGGTATGGTGGTCAACTTTCTGAAAAAGGAAAAGGAAGAGTTGGAAAAAATGGAGGAGCAGGGCGAGGTTTTATCCCTTTTGGGATTGGAACAAAAGTTCACTTCCAGCCTCCGGCTTTCAAATGGAATGGTGGTAAATCTGAAGGGTATTATTGACCGAATTGACAGGGTTGGCAGCACCGTAAGGCTGATAGATTACAAGACAGGCTCAGTGTTGGAGAAGAATCTTAAGCTGAAGGAAATGGCCGAAATGAGACAACCTAAAGAGAAAAACAAGTCTTTACAGTTGTTGATGTATGCGTGGCTTTTCTTTAATGAAGAGAGTGGCTATGACGAAATATCTCCGGCAATTATCAGTTTGCGCAAGGCAAATGAGTGGCTGATGCCTTTAAAGTTTGATAAAGAAAGCGGTGTTTCGCGCGGGTTGATGCCTGACTTTGAACGGTTTTTAACTGATTTGTTGGAGGAAATTTTCAACCCCGATATTGCTTTTGCCAAAAAGCCATTAACTTTGGTAACAGATGATTAGACTGACAACCATATTAACCTTACTCATTACAATGCCCTTTTTTGGATGGGCGCATGGTGATAAAAATCCCTTCTCTCTTTCCGGGGTTATTACTGATGAAAGCGCCAGGCCGGTAAGTGGTGCGGTTGTCAATATCGAGAAAAATGGTGAGGTTATCCAATCTACTGAAACGGATGCCGAAGGCAACTTTGAATTAAAAATGGATGGTAATACGCCAAGGCTGGATCAGTTGAAAATCACTGTTCAAAAAAAGGGTTACAAAACCCATCGTGTAAGGCCTGTACAGTGTTCTGATAAATACCTCAACATTCAGCTACAGCGGCAAAACCCAATTCCTATTATTAAGCCTGTAGGTGGTAGCCCGGGCATATCCGTTTAATTTTCATGATTACATCAACAGATATTTCAGGCGCAGCAAAGCGCATTGAAGGCATTATCCATAAAACCCCGGTTTTTACAAGCCGGTTTTTTAATGACCTTACGGGAGCCGACATTTTTTTTAAATGTGAAAATTTTCAAAAAACCGGCTCTTTTAAAGCCCGCGGTGCAACCAACTCCATATTAAAGTTAAACCCTGCGGATGCCAAAAAGGGGGTTACCACACACTCCAGCGGTAACCATGGGCAGGCATTGGCCTGGGCCGCAAAACAGCAGCAAATCAAAGCTTATATAGTAATGCCGGAAAACGCCCCAACTGTAAAAGTGGAAGCTGTAAAGGGCTACGGTGCTGAGGTTATATTTTGTGAATCTACTCTAGAGGCCCGCGAGAGTACGCTTGAAGAGGTAATGCAAAAAACGGGTGCCACTTTTATACCTCCTTACAATTATACCAACACCATTGAAGGGCAGGCGACCAGTGCCTTGGAAGTGTTTAATGAAATTCAAAATCTCGATTTTCTTCTGGTCCCGGTGGGTGGCGGGGGTTTGCTTTCGGGTTCTTCGCTAAGTGCACATTACTTTTCTCCCGTTACTGCTGTTATTGGTTGTGAGCCTGAGGAAGCCGATGATGCCTATCAATCATTTAAGACCGGTAAACTACAGCCCGCTAAAAAACCTGTAACCATTGCCGATGGCCTGAGAACTTCCTTAGGGGATATCACTTTTGATTACATTCAAAAGCATGTTGAGGATATTTTGCTATGCAGCGAAAAGGAAATCATCGAAACTCAAAAAATGATTTGGGAGCGTATGAAGATGGTGGTAGAGCCATCAGCAGCAGTTCCTTTGGCCTGCGTTATTGCTAATAAACAACGCTTCCGCGGGAAGAGGCTTGCTATAATTTTGAGTGGCGGTAATGTGGATTTATGCAAGTTGCCTTTCTGAGTTTATACCTATTTTTGCCGCTCATTCAAGCAAATCAATCTACATGAAATTTGGAGTTGTAATTTTTCCGGGAAGTAACTGCGATCAGGACATGATTTACGTACTGCGCAACATTATGAAACAAGAGGTGGTGGAGCTTTGGCATAAAGATACTGACCTGCAAAATGTTGACTTCGTAATGCTTCCGGGAGGTTTTTCATTTGGCGATTACCTGCGCTCAGGTGCTATTGCCCGCTTTTCTCCCATCATGGAAAAGGTGATTGAATTTGCTAACAATGGCGGTTATGTAATGGGTGTTTGTAACGGATTTCAGGTGCTTTGCGAAGCAGGTCTTTTGCCAGGAACACTTCAGCATAACCCAAGCCACAGCTTTAGCTGCAAAAATGTATATCTTAAAACAGGCTCCAACAGCAATGCGCTTACAGCTAGCCTCGATGGTGATAAGGCTTATAAAATTCCTATCGCCCATGGTGAGGGCAGCTATTACGCTACGGCTGAAACCCTACAAACCTTAAAGGACAATGAGCAGATCATCGCTTACTATTGTGATGAGAACGGTGAAATTACCGATGAAGCCAATCCTAATGGCTCGTTGGAAAATATTGCCGGTGTTACCAACTCTACCAAAAATGTATTTGGTATGATGCCACATCCTGAGCGTGCCGCAGATGAAAACCTCGGCAATGTGGACGGCCGTGCATTTTTTGAAAGCCTTTTGAAGAACCTCGTTCCCGCTTAATTTTCCGTCATGCGGATTGTTAAATCCGAAACACTTACTGCTTCTCAAAAAGAGGATATTGTAAAAATCTGGAATGCCGAGTACCCTGTAAGTCTCAGCTATGATTCTGTTAAAGGTTTTGATGATTATTTATCAAAGCTTACAGATATCCACCATTTTTTTATTCTGGATAACCTGAGCGTTATTGCCTGGATGTGTGTTTTTACCCGCGATGAAGAAAGATGGTTTGCGATGATCATTAATTCATCGCATCAAAAGAAAGGTTTAGGTAAGCAACTTCTACAAACGGCCAAAAAGGAATACAACCTGCTTAACGGCTGGGTGGTGGATAAGGAAAGTTACCTCAAAGAAAATGGCTTACCGTATATATCTCCCCTTCAATTTTATTTTAAAAATGACTTTGAGATAATTAAGGACAGCCGGCTGGAGATGCCGCATCTTTCGGCCGTGAGGGTGAGGTGGCAGAAGCCTTAAACACTTTATTATACCCCCTCATCCCGTAACTTTTCTGGATTTTGTCTCACATCAAAAACAGTGGCTATTTTAATTGCACGATTAGCCTCGTCTACGGAGTAGATCATTTTATAATTACCTGAAATTAGATATCTATAGTCGATATCTATATCACTTAACAGAGGTTCTTTTTGGCCAATAAAAGGATGTTTTTTCAGTCTGAGGGTTTTTCTAATAATACCTCTGACCAATGTAGTTGCAACTTTCACATTGGCCTTCTCTCCATAGTAAATATAGATTTCATCCAACCTGAATTCGGCATGTTTTGACCAAAGTACTTTATAGGTCACTAACTATACTTCTTAAGTAAAGTTTCTGCATCTGTATAGTTGCCTTCTTTAAAATCCTTTTCGGCTTTTGCAATTTCTTCCCTGAATACGGAGAGTGACATGGGCTCTAATTGGCTCTCATAGCTTTTGATACGCTTTTCCTTTAAAACCTCTTCTAAAAGGGCGATAGTCTTTTCATCCTCGAGATTCAAAACAGTTTGGGCCAACTGTATTTTACGTAAATGAATGTCCATTTAGTTTTTCCTGTAAAGCTACAAAATCATGAAGCCAAAATGGCCATGACTACTGTTTCCCAATCCTTTCTACAATAGTAATATCACCGGCCATTATGCGCAGGGTGTACATACCGTTGGCGTATGAACTAAGGTCAATAACCTCCTTAAGTACTGCGCCAGCCTGAAGCTCTTTTTTGTAAACCACCGCGCCATTAAAGGCAATTATCTCATATTGGATTTTACCAACGCCCGGGTTGGCCATTTCAAATGTAGCTCTGCCTGATGTCGGGTTCGGGAAAAGTTTAAACCCAACGAGGGCCTTGGCTTCCTCTATACCAAAATTCTGAATCACCACTGGGTCAGACTGATCAGAGCAATTGGTAAGATCAATCCTTACGCTGTAGCTGCCATTACCTGTTACAGTATAATTCTGCGATGTAGCACCGGGTATGGGGTTACCGCTATCAATCCACTGGTAGTTATAGCCGTTTTGGTTACAGCTCAGCATCATATTATTATTAGTGATAGTGGGCTTCGGCACATTCTCAACCATAATCTGCAAAGCTTGCGAGTTGCTGCAAGCGGGTGGGTTGCTGTACGTATAAGTGTAAGTAACCGTATGAGTACCTGTACCTGCACTGGCCGCAATAAACTGCCCGTTTTGCACGCCTGGTCCACTCCAAACTCCATTTCCTGCCTGACCAAAATTATTCACTGTGGCCGAGAGGTTTACGGTATCTCCTTTACATAAAGCACCAATAGGTAGTGTAGTATTTATGGTGATTAAAGGCTGTTGCAATACGGCCATAGTTATGGCGGTAGAACTTATGGTTGATGGTGAGGCACACGCCAGTCCCGATGTCAGTTCAACAGTTACAAGGTCATTATTTGCCAAAGTGCTTGATGTAAAGTTGGGTGAGTTGCTACCTACATTTACGCCATTAACTTTCCATTGGTAGGTGGGTGTAGCCCCGCCATTTACCGGGGCAGCGCTAAAAGTAACGTTGGTGCCCTGGCACACTGTTGTGCTCGATGCCGCAATACTCACAGAAGGTGTAACGGCATTGTTTACCGTCATGGTAATTCCGTTTGAGGTGGCGTTGCTTGTGGTAACACAGCTTTCGCTGGAAGTCATTACGCAGGTAACCACATTACCATTAGCCAATGTTGAGCTGCTGAAAGTTGGGCTATTGGTTCCTGCATTTACTCCGTTTACTTTCCACTGGTAGCTTGGCGTGGTTCCACCGGCTGTAGGAGTGGCGGTAAAGTTTACTGCGGTACCAGTACAAATTGAAGTGGCCGATGCCGCAATACTTAAACCTGGAGTAGCAGGTGCAGTAATTACCATAGGTAGTGAGGCTGAAACCATAGTAGTGCCTGGGCAGGGTGCATTGCTGGTTAAGTCAATACTTACCACATCCCCATTACTTAAGGTAGAGGTGCTGAAGGTAGAATTATTGGTTCCTGCGTTTACACCATTCACCTTCCATTGGTAGGTAGGGCTTAAACCGGCATTTGAGGCATTAGCCGTAAACGTAATGTTGGTACCCTGGCAAACCGGTCCGGTAGCAGAACTTGTAAGCATAACGGATGGGGTAGTGGTTGCATTCACCGTCATGCTGATACTATTGGAAGTGGCGGTTGTTAAACTTACACAACTTTGGTTGGATGTCATTACACAACTCACTGTGTTACCATTTGCAAGTGTTGAAGTGTTGAATGTAGCGCTGTTGCTACCTGCATTTACACCGTTTACTTTCCATTGATAAGTTGGGGATGTTCCTCCATTAGTTGGAGTTGCTGTAAAGGTTACCGGGCTGCCCTGGCAAATAGTGGTATTGCTGGCAGCAATACTTACAGCCGGACTTACAGGGGCAGTTACATTTATGTATGATGATTTAACTTCTGCATCAGAGCCGGCACCATTGCTGGCCGTAAGGCTTACCTGGTAAACCCCGGGGTTGTTAAAAGTTACCTGCGGATTTTGTGATGAAGCAGACGTGCCACCCGTGTAGCTCACTGTTGAAGGCGAAAAACTCCAGCTCCACCCTGTGGGGCCGTTGGTAGATTGATCAGTAAAGGTTACGGAACTACCGGAACATACAGTGGTGGCGCTGGCGCTGAAATTGGCAACAGGTGCAGCTGAAACCATCCCTGTAATATTCACATTATCTATGTAGAGGTTATTGCCGTAGCCGGTAATGTTTTCAAACATAATTCTTACGTTGTCATTACCCGCAAAGTTGTTAATGTTTATAGATGGGCATGCAGGATTTCCACTTGATCCACACCAGTTAGATGAAGTGCCTGGCGTGAATGCCGAGGTAAGATCACTACCTGTTGCAAAATTTCCTGTGCCATTTTCTTTATAGGATGCAATTCTCGTCCAGGTTGTGCCACAATCTGTGCTTATAAAAACTGCTAAACTATCCTGATTGGCCGAACTATATCTTCTGTAGGCATATTCAAAACTCAAGGTGGCCTGTGTGTACCCGGTTAAATCGAAGGCAGGAGATAGCAAACCATCTCTTTGCCCTGCAGCATTGTAGTTATAGTTATCAATTCCGGCCGCCCTTGTTCCTGGTGAATTGCCGCCTACCGTAAATAGGCTCCATGTGGTGGAGTTATCAGGATTGGTTACGAGCCATTCTCCAATACTGGTACTGGTAGCCTCAAAATCTTCGCTAAAGGGTAAAGAGCGGCCGCCTGCGCGTATGGCCTGGGTTATTGTAAGGCTATCACTACCATTGGCATTACTCACTTTTAATTTAATGCTGTACCAGCCGGGTGCATTAAAGGTTACTTCAGGATTTTGGCTTGTGGCACTGCTGCCCGAGCTATAGCTGAAGGTATTGGGGGTAATAGTCCAAAGCCTTAATGTTGGCGAGCCAGTACTGCTATCGCCAAGTTGTACAGCATCTCCCGTACAGGGAAACTGCTCGCTGTAACCAAAGTTGGCAACCGGTACCTGTGCAGCGGCAAACCCTGAGCTGGAAAATAATCCACGGCCATAAGTTGCGGCAATTACTTCTTTATCGCTGTCGCGGATTTGGAGCATATCAACCCGCACATTGGCCAGCCCGCTGTTGCTGGGCGACCAGCTTGGGCTTGCGGAGTTGAAATTACCCGTGCTCCAAACGCCTACTTCCGTAGCCAGTATAACTTCATTTCTGTCATTAGGATTAAATAGCGCCCAGCGAACGGGCATATCAGGCAGGTTGCCCTCTTTATTACTCCAGCTTGAGCCCCCATTGGTGGTATACCACACCGAGGTAACACCATAGTTGGTATAGGTTACAAGGAGCTGATTTTCATTGGCGCCAATCTCCACACATGAGATGTTACCTGAAGGCAGGTTACCTGTAATGTTGGTGGTTGAAGGTGAGCTTCCATTGGCATTGGTGATTTTATAAAGATCTCCGGTATCCGTACCTACAAAAAGAGTGGTGGAAGAAGTGGTGTAAGGCGAAACCCGCAGGTGCGATGCCATGCTATTCATCCCGGTAACGGTAATACTACCCACATTATAAGAGCCTGTAACGTTGGTAATTCTGTTTATGGTAGTAGAAGTACGGGCCGAGTACAGCACATTTTGATTATCATCATAATCTGCAGGATTTATAAACCTACCTGTATTTTGGTCGCTTTGCAGCGTTGTGTTAAATGAAGATCCGCCATTGCTGGATCTGTAAAAACTGTTGTAAACGTAGGAGGTAATCTGGTAATTGGCGTTGGTCTGGTCTATAAAACAAAATGCCCCATCACCACCTGTAACTTCAACAGTTGAGTTTATTCCTGCGGTATTGAACTGCTGGCTGCCATTATCCTGAGATCCTGCTAAAAAATAATTGGACGAAGCCGTTGGGTGAATGGCACAGGCATAAAACTGTGTTACGTTGTAGCCATTATCTCTTGGTGAAATTACATTGCTGCTGGCTGCGCTTGAGATGCTATTGGTGTAATAAACTCCGCCATCGTTGCCAAATAAAACCTGGCTGCTTGAACCCGGTTTAAAAACTATTGCATGCTGATCAGCATGAACTTCGGAGCAATTAAGGAAAGCCAGGTTATTGTTATTGCTCCATTTTGAAATCTGGCTCCAGCTATTGGCACCATCTGTAGATCGGAATAAATCAATACCCCCTACAATTAGTGTGTTTCTGTTGTTGGGATCAACGGCAGCAATAAGGTCATACCACGCCTGCCCGCGGCTGAAATCTGTTGAAGGAATGCCATTATCAGCATCGCTGGGCTCATTGCGGTTGCTCCAGCTGGTTCCTCCATTGGTGGTTCTCACAATGGCATCTACCACATTACCGGCTTCAACAATCGCGTACACATAATTGGCATCGCTAGGCGCGCAGGCCACTTCTACTCTCTCACCATTGGTTGAGGTGTAGCGTGTAGTCCAGCTGGTGCCATTAGAGCTGCTCAATATGCGGCCGCCACCTCTATCAGTAAGCCCATAAGATGAAGTAGTAGTGCCCACCCAAAGGGTGTTATTAGCACTGATTTCAATATCTGCTGCAGCAAAAGGTTGTGATTCTCCGGGAATATTGGGCATAACCTGGGTAAAGCTCACACCACCATTGGTTGAGCGCTGCAAGCCCTGATCGGATGATCCATGCCAGGCCTGTGCATGGAAGTTTCCACGGATGGCAACATAGAGCACCCCATTGCCGCTTTCATTTCTTACGGCAAGGTCGTTCACATAATAAAAGCTACTGGTTGCGCTAAGTTGTGTCCAGGTGGTTCCACCATTGGTTGATTTCCAGATGCCTGCTCCACGGCTCGATCCTGTTCCCCAGCCTTCTCCGGTACCAACGTAAATGGTGTTGGTGTTGGTGGGGTCAAAAGCTATGGCGGTAATGGCGATGTTATCCCAAAAGTCGTTTACAGCTACCCATTGTGAGGATGCGGAAGTGATGTCATTATTGTACCACAAGCCGCCCGTTACACCCCCGGCCCATACTTTTTTGCCGGTAAGGTCATTAGGGTCATAAGCTATGGCGCGTGTACGGCCAGATACATTGTTGGGGCCACGCTCTACCCATGGCGCTGATGCAGCGCCCGGTGTAGCCATCATGGAGTTGCGGGCCTGTGCTACCTGCTGATATATAGGTAAAAGCCTCTCAGGCGTGGGATGGCCAAGTGCCGGGTCCATAGTTGCCATAAAGTTTTGCTCCCAGGCAAGGTCAGGCCGGTCTTTTTTAGGCATTTGTTTAATGTCTTCTTTGGTAAGATGTGGCCTTGTAGAATACTTATGGCTGTTTATGGCTATTCGGTAAATTTCCTTTTCGGAGGTTTTTTCAATTTTAGCTGAAGGCAACAGCAAAATGGATAGCAGCAGGAGGGGTAGTAGTTTTTTCATGGCAAATGGTTAAGCCTTAATGATTTAGAGTGTGGCTAATCTAGTTAGCTACACTGTAAAATCATATAGTAAAAATTGGTTATTGCTATGTGCAAGTTACCAGCATTTTAGCTCAGCCGAATAAGGAATATGCCGTATTTCAAAAAGGAAAAAAAACCGCTATTTCACCAGATAATGCCCTGGATTTTTATAAACGGTTTATTTTTTCGGAAACCACATGATTGCCTATAATGATGCGTAACAGGTAGTTGCCTCGCGATAAATGGCCCAATGAAATATTCTCATCTATCACAGTATTGTTGCCTAAAGCTGCACTATAAACCAGAGCGCCTTTCGTATCCGTAATTTCCAGTTCTACCGGTTTCCTTTCGTCATTGGTAAAGGCCACCGTAATTATATCCTTTACGGGATTGGGATAAACCTTCAGGTTTATAGTGCGCCCAAACTCTTCCAGATCAAAAGTTATGGAAAGGTATTGTTTGGAGTGAACGGTACATTGGGTGCCCGTTACCGCCACATGAAAGTAGCCATCCTGGGTGGTGGTATAACTGCTCGAAGTTGCCCCGGCAATGGGCAATCCGTTAAAGTACCACTGATAGGAGAGACCGGGTACCGGGATGCAACTAAGCACGTTGTTATTCGCTGTAATTACAGGTATGGGAAATATTTCAGCACTTACCATTGTGGTGTCCTTATCCGTGCCAAACGCATTACCGGCTTCCAGCACCGCCTGGTAATTTGCCGTGGTATTAAAAACCACTTGAGGGTTTTGTGAGTTGGCCGAAGTACCATTCACAAATGTTACCGAGGCGGGCGAAAACGTCCAGTTCCATTGGGTAGGGGAAAAATTGGAAACATCTGAAAACAACACTGTATCACCGGCACATGCCTCTGTTTGTGAGACTATAAATGAGGCTTGCGGAGCCTGGCTGGTGCTAAAACCGCTGCTGGTGAACATACCGCGTCCAAAGGTTGCTGCCAGTACTTCATTATCAGAGCTTCGAATTTGTAGCATAGAGGTACGCACATTAGCCAGCCCCGAAGTGGAAGGTGTCCAGCTTGGGGTAGCAGCATTCAAATCCAGTGAGCTCCATATGCCAACTTCAGTGGCGAGTATGGCTTCATTTCTATCATTGGGATTAAACAATGCCCAGCGTACGGGCATGTCGGGCAGGTTGCCCTCTTTGCTGCTCCATGTTATACCTCCATCATTGGTGTACCAAACGGAATTCACACCATAATTGCTGTAAGTAAGCAAAAGCTCGTTTTCTGTGGAGCCAACATCAATGCAGCTTACGCTTCCGGTGGGTAGGTTAGAGCGTGTTAATTCTACCGAAGTAGGGTTGCCACTCTCCGCATTGGCGATTTTAAATACTCTGCCCGATGCCGTACCAACAAATAAAGTGGTGGAGTTGGTAGTGTAAGGCGATACCCTAAGGTGGGTAGCCATACTGCCCAATGCCACATTAAAAGAGCCAACATTGGGGTTTCCATCTACATTCAATATTCGGTTTATTGAGCCTGAAGTGCGCGCAGAGTAGAGCGCATGTTGATGATCATCGTAATCCGTAGGGTTAATAAAGCTACCGGTGCTGGAGGTATTTTGCACTTTGTTGTTGAATGATATTCCTCCATTATTGGATACCCAATAACTGTTATACACGTATGATGTAATCTGGATTGCAGGGTTGGTTTGGTCAATAAAGCAGTAGGCGCCATCGCCCCCGGTTACCTCGGTGGTGCTGTTCACCCCCGGTGTTAAGAATCTGTGAGAACCATTATCCTGGGTGCCACCCAAAAAGGTATTGTTGCCGGCAGTTGGGTGCAAGGCGCATGAGTAAAACTGCGTTACATTATAGCCGCGGTTAAGGTTGGTAAAGCTCGGTGTGGGAGCCGTAAGGTTGGTTGAAAAATAAATACCACCATCATTGCCAAATAAAGCTTCTGAAGAGGACCCGCCACGAAACACCACTATTTGCTGATCGGCATGTACCTCGGTATAGCCAAAGCCGCCATACCAGTGGGCCAGTTGCTTCCAGCTGTTTCCGCCATTATTTGAAATAAAAGGATCTACCGATCCCGCAATTACCGTATTGGGGTCATTGGGATCCAGAGCCAGGGCCAGGTGTATCCATGCCTGGTTTCTTGAAAAGTCAGAGGCCGAGATATTGGGATCTGCATCGGCAGGTTCGTTTACGTTAGTCCAGGTGCTACCATGGTTAGTGGTTTTAACAATTTCGCCAACAGAGTTTCCAACTTCTATAATGGCATATACATAAGCCGAATCACTTGGGGCGGTGGCTATTTTCACACGCTTACCTCCGCTTTTGGTGTAAGCTACAGTCCAGCTAGTACCATCATCACTGTAAAGAATTCTACCCCCACCGCGGTTACTGCCAGAGTTTGCACTGTTTATTGTGCCTACCCAAATACGGTTGTCAGCTGCAATTTCCAGATCGCCAATAGCATAATTAAAACTTTGAGAAGGTACGTTTGGCGCCACCTGTGTAAAGGTTACACCTCCATCTGTTGAGCGCTGAATACCTTCGGATGGTGTGCCGTGTACAGTGCCTGCATAACCCACACCTCTTAGGCCAGCGTAAAGTACACCGTTACCATTTTCATTTCTTACAACTAAATCATTCACAAAATAATAGGCTGTGGTGGCGGGTAGCTGGCTCCAGGTTTGGCCGGCATCCGTGCTTTTCCAAATTCCTGCTCCGCGAGCACCTGATACGCTCGATCCCCATCCTTCACCCGTTCCTACATAAAAAATACTGTCGTTGGTAGGATCCGCAACAATGGCCGTAATGGAAATATTTTCCCAAAAGTCATCAACGGCTGTCCAGGTAGAGGTAGGGCTTGTAATATCGTTATTGAACCAAAGCCCACCAGTGGCGCCACCTGCCCATACTTTTTTGTTGGTTGGATCATTCGGATCAAACATTATAGCACGGGTTCTACCGCCCACATTGTCAGGCCCTCTTTCCACCCATGGGGTGGCCATTGATCCCGGTGTACCGGGAATAGGATGCTTACGGGCAGCGGCAATTTGCTGGTAAACCGGTATAAGTTTTTCAGGAGTTGGGTAGCCCAGAGCCGGATCCATGGTGAGCAGAAAGTCCTGCTCCATGGCCAAATCAGGTCTGTCTTTTTTAGGAATGGCCTTCAGCTGTTCAGGCGTTAGGTGTTCGCGTGTGGAGTAGGGATGTGAGTTGATAAACGCCTCATATTTTTCGCGGTCTGTAAGTTTAAGCGGCTTTAAGCCGATAGTAAGTGCGATAGCCGAAGCAATGGCCACAGAGGCCAGCAAATAGATTTTTTTCATAGCAGAAATTTAGGGCTACTGATACATGGGCGATTCCACTTCCCTGAATTCATCAATAAAAAGGGAATCGGGCACGGTGCCAATGGTATAGTATATTTTACCTGAGTATTCATCCTGGTTATAGAGCACAGGATCAACGGGTTCAGGGTTTTCATTATCAATGGTCATTTCCGGGTCTTCGTAAAACACGTTAGCCTCAATAAGTGTAGTACCCTTATCATAAAAAATATGGCCGGGCACTTCCACATCATTAACCACGAATTTTTGGATGCTGAGGTTGGCTACAGAGTCAGGGCTATGAACCTTAAATGTAATACCGCGGCCACCACCCGCTCCCGGCACATACTTCATATAGGTAGCGTTAAGTTCTGATGCTTCCTGGGGCACCATATCCCCAGGACCCCCACATCGTAAGAGAATAAACAGAATGGAAATTCGAAGAAACATTTAAGAGTAAATAAGAATAAGAGTTTTGCTTTTCATGCTTTGTATCGGGCAGCGAAAGGGCTACTCACCTATAACCACTTTTCGGGTTACATGTATATCTTTCCCGGTAAGGGTGAGGGTATAAACGCCATAGGCGAGCTGCTTAACATCAAAGGTGCGCTCATAGGTGCCATTCATTTCAAATGTTTCCTGATTTACGGCCACACCAATACTGTTATACATAACCATTTCCATTTGGCCAAGTGTGGCCATACCTGAAATTTCTACAGTTAGAGTGCTCTTTGTGGGGTTAGGGAAAACTTTAAACTCTGCACCGGATGGCAATTCATCAAGGCCTATATGATATTCATACAATTCACTCTCACCAAAGCAATTATTGCCATTCATAATACCCACTTTGTATTTTCCGTTGGTGGCAGGTGTAAAGGTTTTACTATTAGCCCCTGTCACAGCTTTATTATTACTGTCAAACCACTGATACTGGTTTGCGGTAATACTGCACACCAACTCGTTGTTTCCCACATACACTTCGGGGGTATCGGTTTTACTGATGTTTATATTTATTGATTTTGATACCGGACCGCAGGAAGGTGAGGTGTAGGTATAGGTAACACTATGCGCACCAGCCCCCAGAATTGAAGGATCCAACTGGTTGTTGGAGACACCGGTTCCCGAATAAACCCCACCCAGTGGAGTGGCCAGCACGAGCTGTTTGGGCGCATCCCCATCACAAAAAGTTGGATTACTAATTACCACGATATTGGGTGGTGCCTGCACCTGTACATTCATAGTTTGCCTTACCAGGCAACTGTTGGCATCCTGATAGGTATAGGTAATAATGTGTGTGCCGCTACCAGATAGCTGCGGGTCAAAACTGGAACCTGAAACCACACCTGGTCCGCTGAAAGTTCCACCTGCCGGTGTAGCAGAAAGGGAAACAGGACTTCCATTACTACACAGTGTACCAACGGAATTGATCTGTAAGGATGGCACCGGGTACACGATTATTACAGCCGTATCGGTATAAGCCAATTCAGGAAAAGCACATTCAAGGTCTGACCGCAATGAAGCATAAATTGTATCACCATGGTTGAGGTTTGTAAAGCTGAATGAAAAGCCGGATGAGGCGCCTACCATAGTACCGTTTAAGTACCAGTTAAAGGATGGTTTTGTACCCGCATTTACTGCATTTACATTAATACTAAGCGTATCAGAGTTACAAACAAAGCTGCCATTGTAGTCCAGGTCAATCTGTACCGAGTCAGCAGGATTTATAGTAATGTATGAGGCCTTGGTTAATGAATCGGCACCATTATTATTACTTACTTTAAGTTTTACTGAATAGGTACCTGGTTTAGGAAATGAGATAGAAGGGTTTCGATCTTGCGAAGTAAGATTGGCAGGGCCGTCAAAACTCCAGTCCCAGCTTTTGGGTGAACCATAGGTTTGGTCGCTAAAGCCTACAGTATCTAAAGCACAAGCCTTTTTAAGTGATGCAAATGCCGGGCTTGGTGATATGGTGGGATTACCCTCAAGTTTTACATTTTCCAGGTAGAGGTGATTGCCACCATTGTTTATAGCCTCAAACTTTACGCGTACTCCTTCCATCTCTGCGAAAGCAGAAAGGTTAATAACATGGCAGGCTGCTACGCCAGGGTTGCCACACCACTCAGTAATTGTTGGTATAAACGCTGAACCTGTGCCGCTGGCGGTGCGGAAATTATTGCTGCCATCCTCACCCAATGCTGCTATTTGCACCCAGTTATCGCTACAGGATGCAGCGATATAAATATTTAGGCTATCATTAAAAGCGCTGGGACGCCCACTGTAGGCGTGCTCAAATTTTAACCAGATAGAATCATGGCCGGTAAAATCAACAGCAGGCGATATAATATCAAATTTATTTTTTGAAGTATTGTTAAAGATGTTCGCTTTAAGGATATAATCGCCATTGGGGTGTAACTCTCTATTCCAGCCTTTAGGTTCAGTATCTGTTGTACTCCATTTATTAAAATCAGATAAAGAACTAAAATGCTCATGATACGGCAACGGATAACCGCCTACAGCAATGGCCCCTATCTCTTTTACGGAATCCTTACCCAGCAGGTTTTCTACGGTTAAACCTATATCATAAAATCCTTTTTGGGTAAAAACTACCTGAGGGTTTTTGCTGGTATCAGTAGATCCATTTACAAACGTAAAAGTGGATGGCGAAATCTCCCACTTGAATGTGGTAGGATTGTATTCCGAATTATCATTAAGTGTAACCGTATCGCCAAGGCAAATACTTTGAGAAAGCTCCATACCGGCAATTGGAGGAACAAGATCCCCGAAAAGCGGGCTTTCCCATACACCCCGGCCATAGGTGGCCGCCCTTAATTTACGGTTCAGGTAATTAATTTCCAGTTCGTTTACAATTACGTTAGGCAGGTTTGCATTAAAGCTCAACCATTCAGTATGATTATCATCGCGGTAATAGATGCCCACATCGGTACCGATGTAAATACTATGGTCAGGGTTATCTTCAATCACCACACAATTTACCGGAAGGTTAGGCAAGCCGGTGCTGAGGTTAGTCCAGGTGGCTCCGCCATCTTTAGATTCAAATACTTTTTCGTTAGGTGAGTAGCCACTTATACTTACTACAATATGGTCGGCATTATCATGGCCAACGGCTATACCTGAAATGGCTCTGAATACGCTCAGTGACGAAAGTCTCGTCCAGGTATTACCATAATCGGTACTATGAAAAATGCGGTTGCCATCTGCCATATAAACATTATTGGTATGGTTTGGAGCTATACTCAGTACATCAATATTACCACCGCCAGAGATGCTTGAGGCTGTAAGGTCTGTAAAGCTATTACCACCGTCAAATGATCGCCATACATTGGCAAACCCGGCATATAAAGTATCAGGATGCTGTGGATCCATTAAAAATGGCGTTACCCAGTTACCAGTGCCCCTTTGGGTAAGGCTGGTAATTGTTCTAAAGCTGTTGCCACCATTGGTTGATTTTACAAAGCTTCCATAATATATGGAGGCGTACATGATGTTTGTGTTTTTGGAGCTTATGGCGCAATCCATACCATCACCACCGTACACATCTGTCCAGCCTGTTGATCGTTGTAAATGCGTACCATTATCCTGGGCACCGGCAATTATAAGATTGGTATCCGTAGCTGCAGTACCCATTTTATAGTACTGAGTAATATTGAGGCCATCATTATACTCATCCCAAATATTTTGGTTGAGCCTTTTACGGTATAAGCCACCATCAGTACCGGCATGTAGCTGCCCTGTAAGGGGATGATAAATCAGGTGGTGAATATCAGCATGTACAAAAGGATTACCACCGCCACCATACCAGTGTGTGGCGATATTCCAGCTACTACCGCCATTGGAACTTCTCCATATATTTACTCCGCCCACATACACTTCATTTTTGTTGGTAGGATTTACAGCCAGGGCCAAATCATACCAGGCCTGTCCGCCTACATCGCTACCATTTACCTCCCAGCCCAGCAGGTTTGGAGATGTAGCCATTTGTGTCCAGGTGTCTCCACCATCTGTTGACCGGCAAATGGCTAAAAATCCATTGTTTGTAGATTCCCCGTAAAGGGCGTAGATGTAATTACTGTCATGCGGGGTTACGGCCAGCTCTATCCTGCGGATACCACCCGTAGGTAAGCCATTGTGTAACACTAATGACCATGTTTGACCATTATTAATACTCTTATAAATGCGCGGATTGCTAAGCGATGAGCAAAATAAAACCTGGGGATTTCCGGGTTTTTGCACAATGGCGTTAAATGAACCTGATTGCACATTCATCCAGGTATCACCTGCATCCAAACTGCGGTAAATACCCTGAGAGGTAGTGGCAATTACAATATTGGGATTAGCAGGATTCAGGTATAGGTCGGTAATTTTTATTTGAGATTGTACCACATGCACCAGCCCGGTAGCTTTCCAGGTATTTCCTCCGTCTGTGGATTTTAAAACCCCAAAACTGTAGGTATCACCACCATCACGGTCACCGGTGGCGATGTACATAATATTTTTATTAATGGGATTTATTTCAATATCTGAAATACCAAGATTGGCCAGGCGATCGGTATTGGTGGTCCAGTTTTGTCCGCCATCTATACTCTTCCAAAGACCACCGGCCGGTGCGCCCATCCACACTACCTGTGGGTCAGTGGGGTCAAAGGCAATCCGGTTTATTCTACCAATGCCATCAATCGCATTACCGTTAAATGGCCCCATAGGTTTCCATTGGCCAAAATTACCATTGGCTGCGGTTTGCCCCTGCTGAAAGGCCTGACCCAGCATTTGAAAGCCGGGTCTTTCGCCATCAGGATATACGCGTGGCTCCATAAAGGCCTCCCATCTTTTAAACTGCTTCCAGCCCTTACCTTTTTCTACGGTGCGCTCTTTCCAGTAGTTTTCAAAGTTTTGCTGTACGGTGTAAAAATTAACAGAGGGATCATTCATTTGATCCACCCAGTCGCTGTTCTGCGCATTCAGCAAAAAAATGCAGCTAATAAAAGAAAGGGAAAACAGAATTTTTTTCATCAAAATGGTATCCATTAGGGGTTGCGGTAGCAGCTAAACCGGGTTGAGTAATATCCCCTAAAATAGGAGAAAGTTGCCAAATATAAAAATATAAATGGCTCTATACGTGTAAGGTAAATGGAAGTGTAGCGGCCTGGCTACACACTGAACTCCAGTAGCTTTCTGCGGTACACCGAGAAAAGTTTGGATTTTGAAATAAAGCCAATGTACTTACCATTTTCCACAACTGGTAGGTTCCAGGCGTTGGTTTGCTGAAATTTTTTGATCACTGATTCCATACCCTCGCTCTTTTCGATTACCGCGGGTGGAGGGTTCATCAACTCATCTACGTAAGTGGTGTCATAGATGGTTTGATCAAACATAATGTGACGAAAATTATCCAGCGTAAGCACCCCGCACAGGTTTTTATCCTTATCCGTTACCGGAAAGATGTTGCGGTTACTCAGACTTACCACCTTTACCAGTTCACCTAAAGACATTTCGGGCCGTACGGTTTTAAAATTGCGCTCAATTACCTGCTCAATATTGAGGAGGGTGAGTATTACCTGATCTTTATTGTGGGTAAGTAAATCGCCCCGCTTAGCCAGCTGATCGGTATAAATGGAATGTGGCTTTAGCCCGCGCGTAACTATAAATGATATGGCCGAAACTACCATAAGCGGTACAAACAGCTCGTAGCCCCCGGTTATTTCGGCAATCATAAATATTGCGGTAAGCGGGGCATGCAGCACACCTGCCATTAGCCCGGCCATACCCACCAACGCAAAATTTGTGGTAGGTATACTAAAAAGCTTTAATTGGTTGATAAATGACCCGAACAGGTAGCCTAAGGAGGCCCCTACAAAAAGTGATGGGGCAAATACACCACCCACACCACCGGCCCCAATGGTAAGGCTTGATGCAAATACTTTTAACAAAACCAGCCCCAGCAGTAGCGCCAGTATCATCCATTGATTGTTTAAATAATCCGAAAAAAGGCTTTCACCTGTTACTGCCTGTATATTTCCATTAAGGAGGTTGTTTATGGTTTCGTAACCCTCACCATAAAGGGGAGGAACGAGAAATACCAGCGTACCAAGTAAAAGTCCGCCAATAAGCATACGGGTTTTATAGTCTTTTACTTTTTCAAACTGACCGCTGGTCCAGAAAAAGAATTTGCTGAAATACACCGATGCAAAGGCACACAACACTCCCAGCAAAATGTAGAAGGGTAAATCCGCCACAGCAAAGGGCTCAATGTATTTGTAATGAAAGAGGTGGCTGTTGCCCAATAGAAAAAGTGAGGTAACGGCTCCCGATGCCGAAGCCAGCAATAGCGGAATAAGCGAGGCAAAGGTGAGATCGAGGCTGAAAATTTCTATAGTAAAAATTATACCTGCAATGGGAGCATTAAATATGGCGGATATAGCCGCAGAGGCCGCACACGAAATCAGCAGTAACCTTGATTTGTAGTTGAGGTGTACCATACGCCCGATGTTGGCGCCTATGGCCGAGCCCGTACCTACTGATGGCCCTTCAAGACCAACTGAACCACCAAAGCCCACCGTGAAAATACTGGTGACCATATAGCTGTACACCTTTTTTAGCTTTATAAACCCGTTTTTACGGGAGATGGCGAAAAGCGTGGAAGGTATAGGTTCAGTAATCGTATCACGAATTATAAACTTCTTGATAAGCACCGTAATGATTATCCCCACTACGGGGAAGGCGAAATAATAGGGGTTAAAATACTTGGTAAAATACCCCTCCTGTACCTGCCCCTGTATAAAGTGCGTGGTGTTTTTAAGCAGTACAGAAACCAACCCGGTAATAAAGCCTACCACTATACTTAGTAGATACACAAACTGCTTTTGCGGAATGTGCCTTGCTCGCCAAACGAGAAACCTACCAAGTAGCGATGTGGGTTTATTTTCAGGCATTACGCTTTATCTTCCTGCTGTAAAAGTAAGTTTAGTTCATCCAGCTGCTCCTGGCTTATGGGTGATGGAGCATCAATCATAAGATCGCGGCCGGCATTATTTTTAGGAAAAGCAATAAAGTCGCGGATTGTTTCCTTGCCACCCAATATGGCTACCAAGCGGTCAAAGCCAAACGCAATACCACCATGGGGCGGTGCGCCATATTCAAAGGCATCCATCAAAAATCCAAATTGTGCTTTGGCTTCTTCATCACTAAACCCTAAAAAACCTAGCATTTGGTGTTGCAATTCTTTATTATGGATACGGATGGAACCTCCACCAATTTCATTACCGTTCAGCACCAAATCATAGGCATTGGCGCGCACGGCTCCGGGGTCAGTATCCAAAAGTGGTAAATCCTTAGGGTAGGGTGCGGTAAAAGGGTGGTGCATGGCGTACCAGCGGTTGGTTTCCTCATCCCATTCCAAAAGGGGGAAATCCAACACCCAAAGTGGGGCAAACACCTTAGGGTCACGCAAGCCAAGTTCAGTAGCCAGATGTAGTCTCAGTTCATTGAGTGCCTTCCTTGTTTTATCGGTATTTCCGGCCATTAATAGCATAAGGTCGCCCGGTTTGGCTCCAAAGGCCTCAGCCCATTTTGTGAGCTGAGTTTCATCAAAAAATTTATCTACTGATGATTTCAGCGTGCCGTCCTCATTGTATTTACACCACACCAGGCCGGTAGCGCCAACCTGCGGTCTTTTTACAAAATCAATAAGGGCGTCAATTTGCTTTCGGCTGTAGCCGGATAGCCCCTCGGCATTTATACCCACTACCAGTTCGGCATCATCAAATACTTTAAAATCCTGGCCTTTTACAATTTCATTAAGCTCCAAGAATTCCATCCCAAAGCGGATGTCGGGCTTATCACTACCATATTTTTTCATGGCCTCATCATAGGTCATTCTTGGTATTTCGCCTACATCGTTTCCGGTAATTTCCTTTATAAGATGACGTGTAAGACCTTCAAAGGTGTTGAGGATATCTTCTCTTTCTACAAAGGCCATTTCACAGTCTATCTGGGTAAATTCCGGTTGGCGGTCGGCCCTCAGGTCTTCATCTCTAAAGCATTTTACAATCTGGTAATATTTATCCATACCACCCACCATAAGCAGCTGCTTAAAGGTTTGTGGGGATTGGGGCAGGGCGTAAAACTGCCTGGCATTCATCCGTGAAGGCACAACAAAATCACGCGCCCCTTCCGGTGTTGATTTTATTAGGTAGGGTGTTTCCACATCTACAAAGCCTGTATTGGTAAGGTAGTTTCTCACCGCCAGGTTTACCTTATTGCGCAAAAGCAAATTTTCGCGCACCGGGTTTCGCCTGATGTCAAGGTAGCGGTATTTCATGCGGAGTTCCTCACCGCCATCGGTTTCATCTTCAATAGTAAATGGAGGAGTTTTAGAAGCGTTAAGTATAGTGAGTTTAAGAACCTTTATCTCAATATCGCCAGTTTTCATATTGGCGTTTTTGCTGCTGCGCTCAATTACCTCTCCTTCAATCTGAATGACAAACTCACGCCCCAGCTTCCTGGCGGCTTCCATCAGCGAGTTATCCCAAACCTCATTGAAGGCAAGCTGTGTAATACCATAGCGGTCGCGCAGGTCCACAAAGGTCATCCCGCCAAGGTTACGTACGCGCTGTACCCAGCCGGCAAGGGTTACATTTTCATTTAGATCATCAAGGGTCAAATCGCCACAGGTGTGGGTTCTGTACATCGGTAATTGAATTTAGCCCGCGAAATTACAAACATTAAGGGGCAAAGTATATTTGCAATCTCTTAAAAAATGCCCATGGAACAAATAGATGTTTTTAACGATGAGTACTTTATGAAACAGGCTATGCGCGAGGCGCATCTGGCCTTTGAGGCCGATGAAGTTCCGGTGGGTGCTGTTATAGTTTCTAACAAAAAAATAATTGGTCGCGGCCATAATCTGGTAGAGCGTTTGGTGGACGTAACAGCCCATGCCGAAGTACAGGCTATCACTGCTGCTGCCGGTTATCTCGGAGCAAAATATCTTAAAGAATGTACACTATATGTAACTCTTGAGCCATGCCCCATGTGTGCCGGAGCATTATTTTGGAGCCAGATAGGAAAAGTGATTTACGCGGCTCGTGATCCTAAAAGAGGATTTATAGAAAACGGAGGAAAGTTACATCGTGGCACAATTTTAGAGCAGGGGCCGTTTGAAGCTGAAGCCAGCGATCTCCTGAAAAAATATTTTCTCGGTAAACGCTTATAATAAGCATTATACAGCGGAGGATAATTTAACAATCAAATAAAGTTGAGATATCAGGCTACGGTTTTATTTAAAACTATTTTTGTATTCAATTTCTTACGTCATGAAAATCTCAAATAAAAACATCCGCTCCTTTATAAGCCTTGGGACTATACTATTGGGGCTGGTAGCTGTAGCTGATCTTATCTTCCTTATTTGGTCTGGTGCACTAGGTAACCTGCTACATGGTTACGGAGCTTTGGTTGTACCTGCAATAATTGCCGGGGCCTATGCCTACCTGGGTTTACCGATCTTTCAATTTAATGCAGAGTCAAACGTGCTACATATTAAAAGCCACATGGCCTTTAGCAGTGTATTTGGTAAGGACCTTTACATTTTGAAAAAGAACATACTCCGTTTTGAAATTGATACTGTACGAATCCGTAAAAAACTTACTGTGCATTATCTTAAAGATGGAAAAGAATTTAAAGAAACGTTTAGCATAAGTTTATTAAGCAACAAAAAGATAGCTGACCTTGCCCGCGAGGTTGATTTAATACAATCCGAAAACGGCTGGACCAGTAATTCGCATTTATTTATATAACTTACACTGTGGTTAGTTTAGGTTTTAAGGAGGCCCCGGGATTCCAACCCCCTGGGCCTCCTTTCTTTTTGGAGTTACTATAGTTTTTTACTGTTTTGTAATTGAGGGTTGCAATAGCTTATCACATCGGTATTAGTAATTTTGCTAAAAATTTAGAATATGTACCCAGAAGAATTGATAGCCCCCATGAGGGAAGACCTTACCAGCGCAGGAATTAAGGAAACCAGAACTGCTGCTGAAGTTGAGGAAAATATAAAGAAGGAAGGAACCACCCTGGTAGTTATAAATTCCGTGTGTGGTTGTGCTGCTGCCAATGCCCGCCCGGCAGTAAAAATGGCTGCTACCCATAGCAAAACTCCTGATCGTATGATTACAGCTTTCGCTGGAAATGATGTAGAAGCTGTGAACCAAGCCAGAGGTATGATGGCTCCGTTTCCGCCATCATCACCATCAATGGCTTTGTTTAAAAACGGTGAGCTGGTGCACATGATTGAGCGCCACCACATTGAAGGCCGCCAGGCAGAAATGATTGCCGATAACCTTAAAAGTGCTTTTGACGAGTACTGCTAGCAATCAAAGATTTAATGAATCAAAAACCCGAAGTGAGAAATTAATTACTTCGGGTTTTTTTGTGGGGTTAAAACGAGTTTTTAAATGCTGCCGGGACTTTATACTTTATTCCGGACGGAGAATTAAATGAAGCTTTTGGGGTTCGCAAGCAGGACGTTCGCGCTATAAGGGATTGGAGAGTTGGCATGTAAGAAAACAATAATCTTATTCCATACAGCTAAGCTAATATTTGATCCTCATTAGCACCAGGGTAAAGCTCGACCAGCAGTGAAAATACTATTCATTTGAATTCCTGGCATTAATAACGAAAGCAAAAATCTTATAAGAAAGAAACCAACTTATTAAAAAAAATACAAATTGCACGAGGTAGGGAATTAGTGTACCTGTGAAGACTAGTTGAAATAAACTAAACAGACCAGCTGAAAAGCCGATAATCGGAATTTTGTATATGTTCCACAAGAAAGTATCAACCATTCCCTCATAAAAAGGAACAAAATAATAAAGTGATAAGATTATACCCAAAGCCTTAAATAGCTTCTTAAACTTAATTCCTTCTAACATTGGTTAAACTTTACTAATCATACCCGATTTGCAGACTTGCAGTCATAGCGACTTCTTAACTCTGCAAAATTTAGCTTTCAATTCCCCTCAAAAATAACCGAAACTGAAGCTAAGAAAGAATCGAGTTTTTGAAATTAGATTAGAAACCTACAGTGCAAATGGCTTCGGGTTTTTTGCTGTTCGATGGATTATAATACAAAAAAGCCCACCTCCAATTAAGGAAGCGGGCTTTACAGTTCCATAAGTTCCAGATTACTTCACAATCAGTTTACTTATGTTAACCTCCCCCTTGAAATTCTTAATGTTTAACAGATAAAGGCCCGGGGTAAGATTACCTTTCTCAATCACTACAGTACCGCTTACATCACTTTGGGTGTTTACCACTGTACCGGTAACATCTACAAGTGAAATATCATATTTCTCATTTTCAGCAAGGCTTATGGAAACCTTGTGGCTGAAAGGATTTGGATAAATTTCGATAGTGCTGCTGGCGAAGTCTTCGTCCAAACCAATGCCAGGTATTACAGTACACTCGTTCCATACAAACGCCAAAGTCTTTGGCTGGTCATCCGGGCGGATAAATACACGGTTAAAACCACCAATACCATTAGGTTCTACACACGAGGAGTCTACTAAAGCCGGAAATTCTTCCTCAGCAAATCCATTGGGATCATTTTTAGTCCCTGTTGGGTCTCCGTTTAGGAATTTAAAGTTTAGGCGAGCAGGACAAATGCCGGTAACGGTTGTTTCGAAAAGTCCAGGCATTCCTGTTACTGGCGACATTAGTATGGCACCTCCCTGCCATGCCGGGTTGGTAAAGTCTCCCTGAAGGTAAATATCAGAAAGTGTAACGTTAGGATCAGAGTAGTTGGTTACATCTACTACAAACCTGATGTCAGAGGAGTTTGGTTTTGGAACACAGGCCCCATAAGCATCTAATCCAAAACAGCGTACCTGTAAAATGGTATCACTCTTAAGCATTACTTTTTTATTGTTACCACCTTCCCAGTTGGTAGACCCACCTTGGATAAAGCGAATCTTGTAATCTACTTCACCCTCTGGTATACGTAAAGTGATTTCGTATATATCGTCATTATTGGGGTCGGTTAGGTACTGACCACCCGCAAAGCCATTCATGTTACCTGCAATATCTACAGTATCAGAAGTAAAACCACATACGTTTTGCATGTCCACTCTAAATGTAATATTGAAAGTATCTGGAATGAAACAAGAAACACACTGCCCAAAACAAACAGGGCCGTAAATACTGTCGCTAGCAATTTTTGCAAAGCGATTATTGTTCATGTTACATGCAGATGGAACAGACTCATTAAGGCTCCAGTCGGTTCCGTTGATAAACTTGAATTCGCCTGTAGTGTTAGCCATCATATAACCAATGGTTCTGTAGATACTATCACCTTTCAGGTCTGTCATAGCAATAGAACCCGGGCTCCATGCTGGGTTAAAGAAACTACCTGCTACACTTACAGTATCGTCAACGGTTGCCTCAAGGCTCATGTCTACTAAAACTGTGAGTGCCTTCATGCCTGCTGGGGCAGCCCCTCCAAACATAATGGCTGGCATTGTTGTGTCCGAGCGAACATCAATCCATCGGTTCGAGTTTCCATTTCCTAAATCTACCTGACAAGGAACAGGGATAGACTCTTCACCGGCACCCCAGTTATTGTCATTGATAAATTTAAACTCATAAACTCCATTAGGAATGTTTACGGTTGCCGCGTAAATATTGGTGGTGCCTACCTGGGTAAGAGCAGTAGCGCCCGGCTGCCATGCAGGTGTTTGAAAACTACCCGCCACATGCACTCCATTGGTGCTTATGGTTTGCCCGGTCATGTCTACCTGAAAGGTAACCATGTTTTGTGCAAATAGCCCTGCGGAAAAAATAAGGGCTCCTAAAAGTGAATAAAATTTTCTCATACGATAGAGGATTTAAAATATTTATTGGTACTTAGTGTAAAAATTACAATTACTCGGCAATATATAAAATATTCCTAATCAGTGATTATTCTTGAACCATAAAAAAAGCGGTCATGCAGTATATGAAAGGAGACAACTACAAGTATCTGGTAATAATTGGCTTTAGCCTCTTATTTAACATCTCATTGGGATTTGGCCAAACCCGCGTTTTTCCTCCACATTGGTGGGTAGGGATGGAAAATGATACTCTTGAACTGTTGGTTTATAATAAGGATGGTTTAAAAAAAGCCCCTGTGATAAGTGGAGAGGTGAAGGTTTTAAAATCTGAACTGGCCGCAAATCCCAATTATGCCTATGTTTCCTTCTTACTAAGAGATGCAGAACCGCAAACACTCAAAATCGGATCTGGCCGTCAGTCAGTTGATTTTCAGTTAAAAGCCCGTAAAGGATACCGGCCTTCAGCTATTGGTCCTGCTGATGCCATGTATTTAATTACCCCTGATCGCTTTGCAAATGGTAACTCTGATAATGATCACCCTAAAGGGCTAAAGGAAAAAATGTACAGCCGCACTGAGCCCTATGGCCGCCATGGTGGTGATATTAAGGGGATAATTAGTCATTTGGATTATATAAAGGATTTGGGGTTTAACACATTATGGATTTCACCACTTGTAACTAACGACCAGTCTGAGGAATCTTACCATGGATATGCTTTTACTGATCACTATTCCATAGATCCACGGTTTGGCAGCAATGCCGAATATGCTGATTTGGTGAAACAAATGCACAGTCGTGACATGAAAATGGTGATGGATGTGGTTTATAATCATGTGGGAGATCAGCATTTTCTTTTTACGGATTTGCCCGATTCCTCGTTTTTCAACTGGCACAAAGGTTATGAGGGTGGCTTTCATCAGACGAGTTATAGGGCGGCCACATTATTTGATCCTTATGCTTCAGAATCCGATAAAGAGCAGTTTAAGGATGGATGGTTTGTAAAACATATGCCCGATCTAAATCAGAGAAACCCGCATGTGGCCAACTTTCTAATCCAAAATTCCATTTGGTGGATTGAGGAGTTTGGAGTGGATGCATTTAGAATTGACACATACACCTATCCTGATCAAGAGTTTATGGGTAAACTGGCAAACTCTATAAAAATGGAGTATCCAAACTTTTTCCTATTCGGAGAAACCTGGGTGCATCATCCGGAGATTCAAAGCTATTTTCCACAAGGGAATAAATTTAATCCTGTAAATACGGAGCTGGATGCTGTAACAGATTTTACTCTTTACTACGCCCTGCAGGAAGCATTAAATCAAAACCCCGGCTGGAATGAAGGTATTACTAAAGTGTATTATCGCCTTGCGGCAGATTACCTGTATGAGCGGCCCGATCTGTCAGTCACCTTTTTAGATAATCACGATCTGGCGAGGGCTTTAGGTCATTATGGTGGAGATATCCAAAAGCTGAAAACAGCTTTGGGTATGCTCTTAACGCTGCGTGGCATTCCCTGTGTGTATTATGGTACAGAAGTTTTGATGAAAGCTACTGATGGGCACGGCCTTATACGTGAAGACTTTGCTGGTGGATGGCCCTCCGATACTGTAAATAAGTTTACAAAAGAGGGCAGAAGCGCGACAGAAAACGAAATGCACGATTACATTCAAAAACTACTGAACTACCGTAGAAATTCAAAGGCATTAACTACAGGAAAGCTCACTCAGTTTGTACCCCAGGATGGTATATACGTGTACTTCCGCCATACGGAAAGTGAAACGGTGATGATACTAGTGAATGCCAATCAGCAGGACGAAAAAACCCTGGAGCTTAAGCGCTTTGAGGAACTGTGGCCATCAGGTACAAGCGGTACTGAGGTTATTTCAGGGCAGCCTATTAGTGGTGATGAAGTGGTACTTCAGCCTAAGAGTATAAAAATTGTTGAGTTGAATTAATCGGACTCTTCTGGTATGTAAGTGATTGCTTTTTTATTTGTGATAAGCAAGTTGCAAAGCCCGGCTACAATTAAAGAGCCTCCGGCAAGCAGCATAGCATTTATTGATTCCTCACCAAAAATTACCTGGTACAAAAAGTTAAGGCCACCGGTGGCCGCAATTATTTGTGGAATAACAATAAACATGTTGAAGAGGCCCATAAAAACCCCCATTTTTTTTGGATCAATACTACTTGATAACATAGCGTAAGGCATGGATAATATGCTGCCCCAGGCTATACCTATTAGAGCAAACGAGCCGATAAGGAACCGATGATCGCTAATAAAATACATGGAAATAAAACCCAGTCCGCCCAGAACCAAGCTGCCTAGGTGAACCAGTTTTCTGTTGATTCTTTTTTTGGAAGTGTACAGAGTAAGGAGCAACGCAAAGCCCATGGAGGACAATCCATAAAAACCCATGTGTGAGCCAACAAGGTCTGCGGCATCATTGTATTTTTTGTCGGCTTCTTTGTAAACCAGAAGTGCCTCATCCGTTGATTCGGCTATATTTATTTCAACGGGTTTGGGTGATTGAAATACATGCTCCGTTAAGGCCGGAGTAGCGAGGCTCCACATGGCAAAAAAGGCAAACCAACTGAAAAACTGAACTACCCCGAGTTTAGCCATGGTTTTGGGCATATTCACTACAAGGCCTACAATTTCTGTAACCGCTTTGGTAAAACCTTTACTCTCCTCTTTTTCCTTCTCAAAAGCTTCCATGTCTTCCGGTGGATACTCTTTGGTAGTAAACACTGTGTAGAGTATAGACGCCAAAAAAACAAATGCACCAATGCCAAACGCCACTTTTACTGAAAGAGGAACTTCCCCCGGAAGGGACTCATTGGACACCCCCAGGCTGCTAACCATTAATGGTAAGTTGCTGGCTACCCAGGTGCCAATACCAATTATCAGGGTTTGCATTACAAAGCCATAGCTCCGCTGGCTATCGGGAAGTTTATCCGCAACAAGCGCTCTAAAAGGCTCCATGCTTATGTTTATGGATGCATCCAGAACCCAAAGGCAACCGGCTGCTACCCATAACACAGGCGAGTGTGGAACAAAAAACAGGGTTATAGAACTAAGCACCGCACCGATAAGGAAGTAGGGTCTTCTGCGCCCAAGCGTTGGGTGCCAGGTACGGTCGCTTAAATAACCTATAATGGGCTGAACAATAAGTCCGGTAAGAGGGGCGGCAATCCATAATAATGGTATATCATCTTTACCGGCACCCAGGGTTTGGAAAATTCGGGTCATGAAACCACCCTGTAGCGCAAACCCAAACTGTATCCCTAAAAAGCCAAAGCTCATATTCCAGATTTGCCAAAAGCTTAGCTTGGGTTTGGTAGTTGCCATGTTATAGTTGTGTTGATTACCGAAATGCCAAAGTAGTAAAAAAGTGTAAAGTTTACACTAAGTATCAGTAAGGAGCTTTTTTACGGGTTAATATGAATTTGCTACAGCAATTATAGATCTATTGATGGTTTGATAAAGTTGTTCAGTTAAGGTTTCATATCGTTGAGTATCATCAAAATGATTATCATTCCACCATCCCATTCCACCAAAGACCCAAGCTTCCCCGGCAGCAAAGATTAACTGGGCGGCAGCTAAAGAGTAGTTTTGAAGGAGTATTAAGTCATGGTGGTAATATTCATTTTGAGGATTTGGATGATTCAGAATAAATTTTGCCTTTTCAAACCTATCTGCACAAGTGTGCATTGATTCTTCCCTTGCAAAATCTCTAATATTGTCAAGAACATTTGAAAGTAAGTTTCTTTCTTCAGTGATGTCAATCTGTAGGTTTTGACTAGGCAGTTTTGAATTATACCTTCCATAATTGACAGTCCAAATTTTGTTATCAGGTGCGTTCTCTTTAGTAGCCCAATTTTTTGACCAATAATGTGAGTATCCATCAAAAATTGTTTCCAAAAGCCATTGTCCGCCCCCTCCAACCATTCCTGCCAACATATATTCAGGATCAAATGAGAAGCTGCCTGTTGGACGGTAATATATGCGTATAGCTTTGCAACTACTTTCTTTTAAGTATCTAAACCAACTATTCGGATCCTGTGCCAGTTGAATTTCCTTTCTTTTAAGAAATGGGAGTCTTTTCTTGAAGGCACTAAAGGTTACCTGATTACAAGGTTGTAAGGTAGAATTGTCAGGGTAAAAGGTTTTTTCAAGGTTTCCAGAGTTTAGAAATTCATTTCCATAAGATGTTAAAGCAATTAGTTGAGCGAGTTCAGTTGTCATTATTTAAGTTAAAGTATTTAACAAAAAACCTACCCCTCCAGCAATTTCTCAAAAATAAGTTTGGCTGTAGCCGGATTGGTAGCCAATGGTACGTTATGCACATCGCAAATGCGCATCAGCATCAAAATGTCCGGTTCATGCGGATGCTTATCCAGCGGATCACGGAAGAAGAAAACAGCATT
The DNA here is from genome assembly GCA_963758205.1 of Schleiferiaceae bacterium. GTDB lineage: Bacteria > Bacteroidota > Bacteroidia > Flavobacteriales > Schleiferiaceae > Owenweeksia. Next base: position 1,350,287 of record CAVWUM010000002.1, on the reverse strand, counting down.
TACCTTTCCTTCGGCAACCATGGTGGCTATTTGGGCATCGCCTCCAAGGGGGCCGCTAAGTACCTTTTCAACTTTCAGGCCTGCCTGTTCTACATGGCTTCCTGTTGTACCGGTGGCCACCAATTCCACGTCATCGCGATGAAACTGATTGATGAAATCCCGCATAAAGCTCACCATCTCGGCCTTTTTGCCATCGTGGGCTATCAGCGCAATTTTCATTCATCAGACTTTAAAAGGATAACACTATGTGCGTCAATTTCCATGGCGCCCCCTTTAGTCAGATCAACTTCCTTTTCGGTTATCACATTAACCCATTTGCTCTGCAAATCGGCAGGAAGATTAAAACCTCCGACTTCATCCGAAAAATTGAGAAGGACTAAAACAGCAGCCTCACCCCGCGCACGCGTATACCCATAAAGCCTTGTAGCAGTCGAATCCATTTCTCATCGGTTCAAAATCACCCTCATATTTTCCATTTCGCAAAGCGGGGTGCTTCATTTTCAGCGCTATCACTTTTTGATAAAAATCAAAAAGTGTAGAGTCTGAAGCGCTAATGGTATCTTTTTCAAAAAAGGCCAGTCTCTTATTCAGTCCATATTCCTGGCCGCTATACACTAACGGAATACCGTTGGGGAGGGTGGCCCCCAATACATACAGAGCTTTATAATCATCAGGCATGCGCTCAAATATGGTCCCGTTCCAGCTGTTTTCATCATGGTTGGTGGTAAAGTACATCCGCAAGGCTCCATCAGGGTAGGTGCTGTCCATCTTAGCCAAATAGGCAGAGATGTGCGAGGCATCCATTTCACCTTTGGCTATTTCATTCATAATGTGATGAAACTCCCAGCCATAAGTCATATCAAAAGCCTTTTGGTGAAATTCAGGTCCCTCGGCCTCAGCCAGCATAAACACGGGTTTAATACTATCCAGAGCTACCCTTGTGCTCTCCCAAAAGTCCATCGGCACCATCATTCCCACATCACAGCGGTAGCCATCAATATCTGTTTCTTTCACCCAGAATTTCATGGCTTCTTTCATCGCTCTGCGCATATCGGGATTATCATAGTTGAGGTCGGCTACATCGCTCCAGTCATCAACGGGAGACACAATTTCACCATTCTTAGTAGTGTACCATTCGGGGTGATCTTTCATCCACACATTATCCCAGGCCGAGTGGTTAGCTACCCAATCCAATATTACCTTAAATCCTAAATCGTGAGCCGCCTGCACCATGTGTTTAAAGTCACCCATAGTACCAAACTCAGGGTTTACCGCAGTGTAATCGCTAATAGAGTAGTAGCTGCCCAGGCCTCCCTTTCGCTTTTCAATGCCAATGGGTTGGATGGGCATAATCCAGAGGATGTTTACACCCAGCTCCTTCAGTTCGGGCAACTTTTCGCGAAAGGCGTTAATGGTACCCTGCGGGGTATGCTGGCGAATGTTTACCTCATATATGGATGCATGCATCGTCCAGTCAGGGTGCATACCCATATCGATAGTGTCTTTGGGAGTTTCCTCTTCAACTACAACAGTTTCAGGTTTGTTTTGGCAGGCAAACACGGTGGCCAAGGCTAGTAGGGTAAAAAGTTTTTTCATTATAGCTGGGTGTTATTTGATTGATAAGTAAACATAGGAAAGTGGCGGTACCGCAACCGATGCATAACCGTTTAAGGGAAATTTAATGATTCCATTGCCACCAATAACTTTTACAAAATCATTTTTGGTATAGATAATATCCAAAATACCGTTGAATTCAGTTTCAGAAGTATTTATAATTGCAACCACTTTTTGTCCTAAATAGTTTCGTTCAATAATCATCACCTCAGGGTTCTCAATTCGGCAATTTGTAGAACCATAAATCAGCGGCAATTGGCTACCCCTTAATTTATTCAGTTCTTTTACTTTTTCCAGAAGCTGCTTTTCATCTTCATCCAAACCATCAAATTCCATCATCCTTCGGTTATCAGGATCTCCGGCACCGGGCATTCCATATTCATCTCCATAATAAATGCACGGTATGCCGGGTACAGCATTGTTAAAGGCATGCAACAGCGCCAGTCTTTTATAGGCTTCAGCCGATGGTTTTCCAATTTCTCGATCCCAGCCGGCCAGTTTTTGGTCTTCATCAAAACGGGCTTCGCCACTACTTAGGGTTATAAAGCGCGACCGATCCTGGTTACCCGTAATATTTCCCATTAAATGGTGATGACCATACACCGATAAGCCCTGATCCAGCTTGGCTTTCAGTTGCTCCAGGCTTCCATCTTCATTGGCAAAAGCGCTTACTGCGGCATCATACAGGTTGAAGTCAAACTGGGCATCAAGCATACCCGTGGCTATGTAAGAGTTTATAAGCTGCGGACTGCCATAGGTTTCGCCCACCTGGTACACTGGTTTATCCGTACTGGTGCGGATGCGGTACGTTAGCGTACGCCAATACAGTTCATCAATGTGTTTGGTTGCATCATGGCGAAAGCCATCAAAAGAGTAGTTGGTAATCCAGAACATGGCGCTATCCACCATGGGGTCAACAACCTCCCAGCGCCTTAGATCCAGCGTTGGCAGATGATCATCAAACCAGGTGGTAAGGCGGTGTTCGTCCCACTTTTCGGTATTTTTTGTGCCGTCCGGCAAATAAAGTGGGGTGGCCCAGCTTTTATTATTCTGATACACCGGATGCTGTATATGAACGTGGTTGGCCACATAATCCAGAATTACATTTTTATTTTCAGCATGGGCATCATCCAATAGGGTTTTCACTTCCTTTTCGCTGCCAAAGCGGAAATCAACTTTAGTATTGCTAATGGGCCAATAACCGTGGTAGCCCGAAAACTTACTTTTCACCTTGCCCTTTTTCCAATAACCCCAGGCATCAAGCGGGTTTTGCGTAATGGGCGAGAGCCAGATTGTATTTACGTGTAGCGAATCAAAAAAGCCATCCTTTACTTTTTGATCGACACCCGCCAAATCACCACCATAGTAATTGGCTTTTGGATTTATGCTGTCATCAGGGGTTTTAAGGTCGTTGGCCTTATTGCCATTGTTGAACCGATCTACCATCAAAAAATACATTCGAGCCTGGTGCCAGTCTGAGCGATCCAATTCGGTAATGTCCATTACCGGCTTTCCGTATTCAAGCGGAATCAGTACATCTTTGGATTGAATTTTTCCTGCAAAACTGTATATTCGGATGTAAGAACGTTTAATCTTTTTTGCTTTTTCAGGGATTGGTATGGTGCAATCGGGTGGCATTTTCCGGTTACAGGGGAGGGTAATTTGTTCGTTATTCCAAAAAGCTACATAATTAATGGGGCCGTTTAAGGAGCTAATCTTTAAACTATTTTCTTCAGTCAGATTTACTTCAAAATTCCCTGGTGCAGCACCTTCTTCCTCCACAACTAGCACATTGTTATATCCGCCCATCCCATTGCTTACGGAGTCTTTGTTACTAGGGTCTAAAAGTTCCTGACCATTCATATATAATTTGTATTCATAACGACCCGGGGCTAAAACATAGGTCTGTACAAAAGCATCATTACGTTTTAATAATGGAGGGCTTTCTCTGTTCCAGTAGTTGAAAGCTCCAATAATCCTGACATCGAAATCTCCGTGCACCATCAAGCTTTGCGGAATCATGAAATTCACTTTTTTTTGAGATGAGGCTACGAGTAAAAGACTTTTTACTCCATCGGTGGTAATTAGATTTATGGTGGAGAGTTTTTGTTTAGGCGCACCGGTTAAAATCAGCGTATCGTTACTATTTGAATGATTGGTCAGCCCCTCAGGCAGCTCAAATTTCGTGGCTTTGAGGTCAGCGAGGTAATCTCTCAGGTAAATGCGGGTGGTGTCAAAATTGAGGTGCACTGGAGTATATAGCCCATGTAGTGCTACCTGCCCGAATGTGCATAGCGGCAGCAAGAGCAGTAAAAACAGCTTTTTTATCATGTAAAAGTTTTAAGCAGTAAGTGGCTCACCTTTCACCTTCACCTTCACGTTCCCACCTTCTCTAAGGCCTACCTTATTTTCTTTTCCAAATTCACACTCTACCACCGTTCCCCTAAAGTTGATCTTGAATGACAAACTCTTCCAGTTTGCAGGTAGCTTGGGGTTAAAATGCAGCTCATCATTTTTTACCCGCATACCGCCAAAACCTTCAACCACACCAAGCCAGGTGCCTGCCATACTGGTAATATGGAGGCCCTCGTGAACTTCACGGTTATAGTCGTCCAAATCAAGGCGGCTGGTGCGTAAATACAGCTCATAGGCCTTTTCCATTTTATCAAGCCCTGCGGCCAAAACCACGTGCACACATGGCGAAAGTGAACTTTCGTGCAGGGTGCGAGGCTCGTAAAAGTCAAAGTTTTTGTGGATGGTTTCGGTATCAAAGTGATCTTCAAAAAAGTACATGCCCTGCAACACATCGGCTTGCTTTATAAAGCATGAGCGCAGTATCCTATCCCAGCTCCAATGCTGATTTATAGGCCTTTCGCTTTCGTCCAGATCATTGGCGGTAAGCTGTTCCTTATCCAGGTAATTATCCTGCTGCAGCACTATGCCCATCTCTTCATTTTCGGGTAGGTGCATTTTGTCGATAATGGTATTCCAATGTGCTGTTTCCTCAACGTCATTAAAGTTGGTGGCGCCAAATATCTCTTTCAGCCTTTCGGGAGATTGGCCACGGACCTTGCCAATAGCCTCAATAGTATATTGCAGGCACCAGCGTGCAATGTAGTTGGTGTACCAGTTGTTGTTTACATTGTTTTCGTACTCATTCGGCCCGGTTACACCAAGCATCACAAACTTTTGGCGACTCTCGCTCCAGTTTACACGTTGCGCCCAGAAACGAGCAATACCAATCAGCACCTCAAGTCCATGTTCGCCCAAATAGCTGTTATCGCCATAGTAGCGGCAATAGTTATAAATGGCGTAGGCAATAGCTCCGTTACGATGTATCTCCTCAAAGGTTATTTCCCACTCATTGTGGCATTCCTCGCCATTCATAGTTACCATAGGGTAGAGGGCGGCACCATTAGTAAAACCCAGCTTTTGCGCGTTTTCTATGGCTTTCGCCAGATGGTTGTAGCGATATACAAGCAGGTTTCGGGCAACTTCCTTTCCGGCAGAAGCCATATAAAAAGGAAGACAATACGCCTCCGTATCCCAATAAGTGGAGCCACCGTACTTTTCTCCTGTAAAGCCTTTTGGCCCTATGTTCAGGCGGCTATCATCTCCGGTATAGGTCTGCGTAAGCTGAAAAATATTAAAGCGAATGCCCTGCTGCGCATCGGGGTCTCCTTCTATTCTGATGTCGGCTTGTTCCCAGCGGGCAGCCCAGTTATCGGTATGTTCTTTTAGTAAGGTTTCAAAACCATCCCTCATAGCCTCTGAGGCCAGTTTATCGGCCACAGCCGTAAGCTGACTCTTTTCATGATTAAGCGAGGAAACCACACCCGCATATTTGTAGAGGGTGTATGTGCTGCCGGCTTTCAGTTCTGATTCAAAAGTGTTTTTTACATATTTATCCAGAGTAGAACTTTCGGGGTAAAGCGTAGCCCGATTACCATTTACCATAAATTCGTAGCGCATGGCCGCGGCTACATGGAAGTCCAGCTTCTTGGTTTTGGCGCAAACAATACCTTTTTGCGTGCCCACATTTTCACTTACCGATTCCCAAAACTTCTCATCGTAATTACTATCGTGATTTTTTACGTCAAAATCCAGGTAGGGGGTAATTTTCAGCTTGCCGTCAAAATCAATCGGAGTAATGGAGTAGCGGAGGGCACCCACTTCTTTCCGTACCATACTCAAAAATCGGGTGGCTTCTACTTTTACCGTTTTGCCGGGGGCCACCTCTGCCGTAAAGCTGCGGTGCAATACCCCTTTCTGCATATCCAGTTCGCGGTAAAAGTCAAGTACCTTTATTTTGGCCAGGTCCAGAGGAGAGCCATCAATATTAACATTTACGCCTATCCAGTTTACTGAATTTAAAACCTTGGCGAAGTACTCGGGGTAACCGTTTTTCCACCAACCCACACGGGTTTTATCAGGATAGTAAACCCCGGCAATGTAGCTGCCCTGCAGGTGTTTACCGCTATACTGTTCTTCAAAGTTGGCACGCTGACCCATGTGTCCGTTTCCCAGGCTAAATAGCGATTCAGAGCCCTGATGTCTTTCAGGGTCCCATTTTTCCTCCACTATTTTCCACTCATGGGTGGTCAGGTAGCTGTCCTGCATATTACTTTTCAAAATTCAAATGATTGATTACTTCAACTGGACTTACACCTCCCAGGCCTTTGTATATCACTTTAGCCTCATTTAAAACCTTTTCTTCACCAATACCCACACTAAGAAAACCACCTGCGTTGGCTGCAGCTACGCCTGCCTGCGAGTCTTCAAAAACCACAATGGCGGACGGGTTTAATTCAAACGCCTCGGCACCCATGATAAAAACCTGTGGGTTAGGTTTTGATTTTGTGGTTTGGGTACCATCTATAATGGCGTCAAAAAAGTGGGTGATTCTAACCCGGTCAAGAATTTTACGGGCATTTTTGCTGGCAGAGCCAAGTGCTATTTTCAACTTTAGTTTTTTGGTTTGCTCTAAAAATTCCTTCACTCCGGGCAGGGTATCTTCCTCGGTCATGGTATTCATCATCTCCAGGTACCATTCATTTTTCAGAGCCATAAGCTCTTCAAATTTTTCTTCAGAGATGGATTTGTTTCCCCATTCCAGTATTTTTTTCAGAGATTCTGCACGACCTACACCTTTAAGCTGCTCGTTTTGCTTTTCGCTAAAATAGATGTCCAGAGTATTGGCGAGCCGCTTCCAGGCTTTAAAATGAAACTTTGCCGTATCCACCAATACACCATCCAAATCGAAAATAAAGCCTTTAATCATAGAAGTGTTTTGGATTGTTGTGCCCGCCCGGTGTTGTGTATGTTACCAAGATAATACTGCACCAGTCCATCAAGTGGCCTGCGTACAATTTGCCCCATATTTAGTTCCAGGTTTCGGATTACGTCTTCCAACACATTTTGAAAGTGATGGGCGATGGAACCCACAAAGTGTATGGGCACTTCAGTAGCCTGTGGGAAGTATTTAACCTGTGTTTTTATAAAGCTTTCAAAACCTTCATACACCAGGTTGTAAAAAAAAGGCAGCTCGATATGCTTATGAGCAAAAGGGGCAAAGCTCCCTAAAAACACGTTTACGTGGGGCATGTTATACACCCGTTGGCGAATTTCATCAGGTGTAATCTTAAAGGTTTCTTCAAAATCGCAATTAATGCCTTCCGGCAGTTGCTTGTATAAATAGGCGCTCAGCACCTTTTTGCCTATATAACTTGCAGAGCCCTCATCACCTAAAATGTAACCCAGGCCGGATATGCCTTTAGTAATGGATTCGCCATCAAAATAAACCGCATTGCTGCCGGTGCCCAGTATGCAACTTATAGCCGACTCACCCGTGTAGGTGGCGTAAGCACAGGCCATCAGGTCATGGTCCACTTCAATATTGGCATTGGGGAAGCTGCCTTTAAGGCCTTTGGCCACTTTTTGGTTTAAACTGGGGGATGAGCATCCCGCTCCAAAAAAGTAAACCTGCTCCACCTTTGGGCCGTATTCTACAATCTCCTGTACCTTTTTGAGTTCGGCTTCTATAAACTCAGAGCTATGAAAATAGGGGTTAAAACCAATAGTTCTTATGCGGGCGATTTCAACACCGTCATTCTCAAGAAATACCGCGTCACATTTTGTGGAACCACTTTCAGCTATATATATCATTCGCCTGGCCTGTTTGTATGGTTTGCTTTTAGCGAAAGTAATGAAAATTACTTAGTGTATTATTTACAATTTGCCCATTATCACTGCCATATCGGCTAGCCGGGCAGAGTAACCTGCTTCGTTATCATACCAGCCTACAACCTTTACCAGATTGCCGTGAGTGCTGGTAAGGTCGGCATCAAAAATGCAACTATGGGTATTGCCTACAATGTCGGCCGATACAATAGGTTCCTCGGTATATTCCAGTATTCCCTTCATGTCGCGATCGGCAGCCTCCTTCATGGCTTGGTTAATTTCATCAACCGTAGCATCTCTTATCCAGCTGCACAGTAAGGTCTGTAGCCGAACCTGTTGGCACCGGCACTCTCATGGCAAATCCGTCCAGTTTGCCTTCCAGATCAGGCAACACCAATGATACGGCTTTGGCTGCGCCTGTTGTAGTAGGAATAATGCTCAGAGCCGCGGCCCGTGCCCTGCGTAAATCCTTGTGTGGTGCATCCTGCAGGTTTTGATCAGCCGTATAGGCGTGGGTAGTGGTCATAAAACCTTTCACAATTCCAAATTTCTCGTGTAACACTTTGGCCATGGGGGCCAGGCAATTGGTGGTGCAACTTGCATTGGATACCAGCGTGTCCTCGGCAGTAAGGTCGCCTTCATTTACACCCAAAACAATGGTTTTAATATCCCCACTGGCCGGAGCGCTCAAAAGCACTTTGCGGGCACCAGCCTTAATGTGTAAGCTCATTTTTTCACGATCTCTGAAAATACCGGTACACTCCAGCACCAGGTCAATGCCTAAATTTCCCCACGGTAATTGCGAGGGATCTTTTTGCGAAAAGACCTTTATTTCTTTCCCACCTACAATCAGTTTATCTGAGGTGTGCTCCACCTTCATGTGTAGTTGGCCGTGCACAGAGTCATACTTTAAAAGATGAGCCAGTGTTTTGGTGTCGGTCAGGTCGTTGATGGCCACAATTTCCACTTCGTCTTTTAAAAGTAATGCCCTGAAGGTTAGGCGACCAATGCGGCCAAATCCGTTTATTGCAATTTTTATCATCGTCATTTTATTCTTTTAAGAGTTTCCAGTTTGTAGTGCCCAAATCCTCATTCGCATAATCAATCCAATAGTTAATTTGCTCCTCGTAAATCTTTTCAAAAAATTCAGGGTGATTCTCATAATCCAAACGCCCCAAAGAATCTAGAAGACCATCTTCTTTATTCTCAAGATGCCATTCCACCAATTCCTCCATCTGCTCAAACTCCTGCTCCAACAGTATTCTTAAAGTGTAAACCGGTGTTTTGCTATTGAACTGGTAATAATAGTTTCTGGGCATGAATGTGTATTGGTCGATTGAAATCTGCTGTATAGTCTCTCCATCTGAAATGGTGATTACCTGGCGAGGTAATCCATCCCGTCCGGGAGTATAATTCTTATAGCCGAATGAACCTACTATAACTTCAAAACTATCAACCATTGTCAAAGACTTATTGAGGTCGATACCTAGTTCAATAGCACGATTAGTATCAATGTAACTTTTAGGCCGGTCATTTTTGTTTGGTCTAACTTGTGTTTCCATCAATTCATCAATGTTGAACTCAGAAAAGCTGTAGACTTCATTGTATTCTTCCACGTGATTAAAAATGAAAAACTCTGAAACCAAAAAAGATTTCACAGAATCACCTTCCTCTTTGAACAGAAATAAATGGGAGTCACAATAATCTATGTTAAATGAATCTCTAGTTTCCCAATAGCAGGGTTTTGAGAACTGAATGAATTTTATCTTTCTCTTTATTAGTTCTTCTTTTAAAGAATCAGCCGTATTATCTGAATGAACGGTTTTATAAAAAAGGTCATGAGTCTGGGCTGATGCTATCAACGAGAACCCAAAAAAGAAGGTAGCTAAAAAGTATCTCATTATGTAGCTAGTATTTTACTGATTCTTAAATGCTCCAGGTCTATCTCGGCCTTATTATTTATGGCATCATGAAATGAGGTGAATAGCACCTTATTATTTACCAGGCCGGCCATTACTTTGCTTTGCCCGTTGAGCAAACCTTCCACAGCCGCTACGCCCAACTGGCTGGCTAAAACTCTGTCCAGGCACGAGGGTGATCCTCCGCGTTGCAGGTGGCCCAGTATAGTTACTTTCGACTCCAGGTGTGGAAATTTTTGACGAACTTTTTCGGCAATGTCAAAGGTGTTGCCCAGGCCATTGCCTTCGGCCACCACTACCAGCTTATTGGTTTTTTGGTTGGTTTCACCCTTTTGCAATTCCGCCAGCAAATCTTCCATCGGGCTTTTTTCTTCGGGCAGTACTACATCCAATGCCCCGGAGGCGAGGCCTGCACGCAAGGCTATAAAACCGGAGTCCCTGCCCATTACTTCCACAAAAAACAAGCGGTTGTGTGATTCGGCTGTATCCCTGATTTTGTCAATACAATCAATCACCACATTAGTAGCTGTGTCAAATCCGAGCGTAAAGTCTGTTCCGTACAGGTCATTATCAATAGTGCCGGGTATGCCAATAATTGGGATGTCAAACTCCTGAGAAAAAATATGCCCACCTGTAAAAGTGCCATCACCGCCAATCAAAACCAGTGCATCAATACCGTGTTCTTTAAGGTTGTTGTAGGCTTTCTTGCGGCCTTCCGCAGTTCTGAATTCCTCACTCCTTGAAGACTTCAGCACCGTGCCTCCTCTATTAAGAATATTTTTTACAGAGCGGGCCGTTAGCTCCTTAATGTTGTTTTCGATAAGCCCCTGGTACCCCTCGTATATTCCGAATACCTTTTTTTGGTAAAAAGCGGCAGCACGTACCACGGCTCTGATGGCCGCATTCATGCCCGGGGCATCTCCTCCGGAGGTAAGCACTCCAATGGTTTTTATTTTGTCTGTCATAAAATTCAGGATAGCTAAACAAACTTAGTGTAAAAATTACACTAAGCAATGATATTTAGTTATATTTACTTTGCAGGACTTTTTAAACCCAACTAAACAAAATTACTCAGTGGCTGAGCAAATTAAGAATCTTAACCCCAACGTATCCGTTGACTGTGTTGTTTTTGGTTTTGATAATGAAAAACTTAACGTTCTGCTCATAGAGCAGAAACTTCCCAACCAGGAGCACCGCCAGGTGGCCCTTCCGGGAGATTTGATTACCGATGAAGAAAGCCTTGATGAGTCAGCCGACAGGGTGCTTAAGGAGTTGACCGGACTATCCGGTATTTTCCTGAAGCAATTTCACACCTTCGGTAATCCCAATAGGGTAAAGGATATTAAGGATTTGGAATGGCTACAGTCATTTAGGGAAAACCCCCAGGCCAGGGTAATTACGGTGGCTTACTTCGCTTTGGTAAAGATGGGTGATTTTCAGCCGGAGGCCTCATCATTTGCCGATAAGGTGCTGTGGTGCGATGTGAATGAAATGCCCAAACTGGCCTTTGATCATGATGAGATTTTTAATAGTGCTCTGCAGCGTCTTCGTCAGGATTTTGAAAACAACAAAACAGGTTTTGAGCTCCTTCCGGAGAAATTTACACTCAGCCACATACAGACTCTATACGAAATCATTTTAGGTAAAAAGCTGGACAAACGTAACTTCAGAAAGAAGCTGCTGAAAGAAAAACTGGTATCGCCCACAACGGAAAAACAAAAAGGCGTATTGCACAAACCGGCATTACTATACGAGATTAACGAGACCGAAGTCAGTAACTCATAAAGTAGAAATTCACTTTGTATCTGCCATAATCATGTTGGGCGTTGGAATCAGAAAGGGCTTTTAAATCAATTCCCCTGCTGCTGAATACCTGCTCTGAGTCTGCCTCATCCTTTTCGGTTACCACCAAAGGCGGCTTTACCTTTTGCAGGATATCATCATCATTCAAAAAGTTTTTCCAAACAGGAATAATATGAGCGGTAGGATTCCAGATCAGGGTTGTAGCCCACACCCCAACTATTGTTTTATCTTCAAAGTTGTAATCTTCGTATTCAGCAATAATTTGCTCAGAGTTATAGGTGCGCTGCCTCAACACATTATTAAAGTTGAATAGATTGCCCGCTAGCACGGGTATCAAAATAAGAATAGCTGCAAGTAAGTGAATAAGCTCGGAGGTTTGTTTATCACTTTTTTGCCAACTGACAATTGTAAGGCAAATTACAGTGGCCATCCATAAGCCCATAGCCAAAAACAAGCTAAGTGCATAGCGTGTAGGTAAGTAAAGGATAAACATTTTATGGAGTTCCAATACCACCCAGATTCCCGTTGCTATCAGCAAATATCTTAAAGGATGATTTCCTTTTAGGTAGTAAATGCCAGGAGGTATGCTCAATGCAAAAGCGATGGCAAACCAAATATTTCGATCACCCCAAACCAGGTACTTTCCGCTATCTGTAAACACTCTTATGATAGCATCATTACCGGCAAACCTATCCGCACCCTGATGTGCCCAAACCGTGTTGAATATCTCCTGAAAAGGAAGGTACCACGCCACGTAAAACAAGGCAACCGAAGCGCCAGCTGTGATAGTTAACTTAATGAGGGTATGCCAATACTTTTTATCATTCTTACTTAATGCTCCCACTAACCACATAACAAATGGCAAAGCCAATAAATAGGCGTATTGAATCTTTAAGAGAAAGCAGATATAAAGCATTAAATAGGAGAGCAGGAGTTGCCTGCTACTACCTGTTTGTAGATATATCGTAGCAAACGCCACCGCAACAAGTGCACAGCCATTAACCAGCATTTCTACCATGGAGAAATGAAAAAACTGGAACAGGTGAAACTGAAAACCGGCAATTAGGGTTAGAAATACGGGTAGGAGGTAACTTTTAATTTTCAATAAAAACCACCCGATAAGCAGAAGCGAGCCTATCAAAGTTGCCAGCCGGAGTGTTTTTCGACTACTATCAAAAATGCTCATCACACCGGCCAGGTAACCGTTATACAATGGACTCTTAATAAGGTTGTCGCCCTCATCCATGCCCCAGTTTCCAGTGTTTACATAATTACGCGCCTGGAAGGTATTAAGCCCTTCATCAGTTAATGGTCCGCGGCTGGTGGAAACTTCGTTGTGAGGATCGGCACTTACAAACAAAAGCTGCACGCAAAAAAAGGTGAACAGGCAAACCGTAACTAACATTAATAGGCGTGGATGGGGCATCAATGCAAAATTGGCTGCCAATATAAATGTTTGATATCAGACATGAATGAACGCTTTTTTCAATAAGGGAAATACGCCCCTTAATACTTGTTATTTTAGAAGGATAAAAAAATTATGTATCATTGTTAGTGTAAAAAGTACACTTTATCCCTTTTCAATGAGAAAATCCCTATTCCTTAGTTTATTCATAATTGTGTTGGGTCAAAATGCCAAAGCCCAGGTAGTAACCCTAAATCCTCCCTTTGTTACCCAACAGGATACAGTAGAGGTGATTTTTGATGCTACACAGGGCAACGCTGCGCTTGTGGGAGTTACACCGGTTTACGCCCATACCGGTGTAATTACTAACCTTAGTACTTCGCCAACAGACTGGCGCCATGTACAAGGCACCTGGGGTACGCCCGACCCCAAAGTTTTGATGACGAGTATTGGAAACAACAGGCATAGGCTCAAATATCATATTAACACTTTTTACAATGTACCGGCCGGGGAAACCGTGCAAAGCCTGGCCTTTGTTTTTAGAAATGCCAATGGAAGTATTGTGGGCAGAGCTACAGGCGGTGGTGATATTTTTGTTCCAATTTCTGCCGGTGGTTTTCAGGCCACATTTACTACACCAACCACTTTTAGTATCAATAGTGTTAATGATAGTCTTGACCTTACAGCCCAAACCTCTGCCAGGGCGGATTTGAAAATTTACCACGAAAGCACCATCATTGCTCAGTCCATTGATACTACGCGCATTGATTTTAAACTACCGATGGTGAACTATGGTGCCGGTCGTTTTAATTTAGTTTTTGAAGCTACTCACACCAGTGGCGTTTACCGCGATACTGTTAGTTACCTGGCTCGTAACTCCTCTAAGATAGCATTTGATACTTCTTATTTTGAGGAAGGCATAACCATACTTAATGATAGCAGCATAGCTCTTAAACTGCTGGCGCCATTTAAGCAATTTATATATGTAATTGGTGATTTTAATAACTGGCAGGTACAGCCTGAGTATGAAATGTACAAAAGCCCGGCTGATGATTACTTCTGGTTAATAATTGATGATTTGGATCCTGCAATGGAGTATGCCTTTCAATATTATATAGATGAAGAAGGCCTGCGTGTTGCTGATGCCTACTCTGAAAAAATCCTTGACCCATGGAATGATGGCTTTATTACATCTTCGGTTTATCCTAACTTAAAACCCTACCCTACTGGTAAAACTTCTTTTCCGGTATCAGTGGTGCAAACGGTTGACCCCAATCCTTATCAATGGCAGAATACCTCCTTTAAAAAACCAGCTAATGAAGAGCTGGTGATTTATGAATTACTGATACGTGATTTTGATAGTCGCCATACGTATCAATCCGTCATAGATCGGCTTCCCTACCTTGATTCGCTGGGAATCAATGCTATTGAATTGATGCCTGTAATGGAGTTTGAAGGCAACGAAAGCTGGGGTTACAACCCTATGTTTTTTATGGCTCCAGATAAGTATTATGGAACAAAAAACGACTTCAAAGCCATGGTGGATAGCTGCCATGGGCGCGGCATGGCCGTTATCCTTGATATTGCCTTGAACCATGCATTTGGACAATGTCCTTTGGTGAGAATGTATTTTGATGGTACAAACCCTACCAGCCAAAGCCCCTGGTTTAACATCCAGCCAAAGCATGACTTTAACGTAGGCTATGATTTCAATCATAATTCTGCCGCCACTAAGTATTTCGTAAAGCGTGTATATCAGCATTGGGTAAAAGAGTATAAAGTGGATGGCTACAGGATGGACCTTTCCAAAGGTTACACGCAAAAAAATACCCTGGGAAATGTGGCGGCTTGGGGGCAGTACGATGCAGCTCGCATCAGTACTCTGCAAAGAATAAAAAATGAGGTGGAGGAAATTGACACAGCAGCTATAATGATTCTGGAACACTTTGCAGATAATACCGAAGAAATTGAATTATCAAACCGCGGATTTTTGTTGTGGGGTAATGAAAATCATCAATATAATGAGGCCAGCATGGGTTATCCGAGTAACCTTGGTGGAGTTTTTCATCAAAACCGAAATTGGCCAAAACCGAACCTGGTGGGCTATATGGAAAGCCACGATGAAGAACGGCTTATGTATAAGAATATCAACTTTGGCAAGGTTGAAGCGGGCTATAGCACCAAGGATATACCAACTGCGCTGGACAGAATGGCACTGGATGCGGCCTTCTTTTTTACCATACCCGGCCCCAAAATGTTATGGCAATTTGGAGAGATGGGATATGACTTTTCTATAAACCGTTGTCCGGATGGAACCGTTGATCCGGGATGCAGGCTTGCAAATAAGCCCATCCGTTGGGATTATTTGAAAGACCAGAACAGGCTTGATTTATTCAGTGAATATGCAAATATCATTAAGCTCAGGAATAGCTATCCTAATGTATTTCAAACCAGCAATGCTACTACAAGCCTTAGTGGGTTTATAAAGCAAATTACCCTGCAAACAAATGATAGCAGCGCAGTAGTAGCCGGTAACTTTGATGTGGCCTCCAGGCCGGTGAGTCTCAGTTTTCCGAAAAATGGCTCGTGGTATGATTTTGCCACGGGAGATAGCATTATGGTAAACGGAATGCTGGACACCACCTATGCAGCAGGGGAGTACCATATTTATTTAAACTTCAAGGCAAAGCGCACCTATAATGTCTCAATAAATGAGGACGAGCCTACTACTGATAACTATGCAGTTGTATTTCCAAACCCAGGTTCAGGTAAGCTATTTATTGAAGTGGGATTGGAGCATAGGGAGGAGCCTGTATTTACCTTGATGGATATATCGGGCAGGGAAGTGCTTAAACACCAATTTGCTGAGGTACAGCAAG
Organism: Schleiferiaceae bacterium; assembly: GCA_963758205.1. Lineage (GTDB taxonomy): Bacteria > Bacteroidota > Bacteroidia > Flavobacteriales > Schleiferiaceae > Owenweeksia. The sequence continues at coordinate 1,334,487 of CAVWUM010000002.1, read as the reverse complement.
GACAAAGTATTATTTCCGTTAACCCGGCCCTTATCGGGAAGTTACCCGCTGGTTTGTATGCGTATAAGCTTAAATGTGGGATTTCTGTCTTTTCGGGCAAGTTGATTTTACAATAATACAGGAGGTACTTACAAGAACAATACTTTTCTAAAATATATTCGTGTACTTTTTACACTAAGTTAATTATTTGGTTACATTTGGATCAAGGTAACCCCTAAAATTATCGCTATGGTAAAAACTTCTACCCTGTTTTCAGTTTTACTATTTCTGTTTTCGTTTCACTCATTTTCGCAAACAATTACCGGTACAATTACCGATGAGGCCGGACTGCCATTGCCAGGAGCCGCTGTTGTAGTGAAGGAACAACCTGGTGTAGGCGCAAGTGCTGATGTCAATGGAAATTATGTACTGAATGATGTGAAACCCGGAAAAATAACCCTTGTTTTTTCTTTTATAGGGTATCAGGCCAAAGAGGTGCCCGTGGATATTGGAGCATCCGGCAGCCGAAAGGTTGATGTAAAGATGGTAGAATCAGACAGCGAGCTTGATGAGGTGGTAATTGTGGGATATGGCGTGCAGCGCAGGAGTGAACTTTCAGGTTCTATCGTAAAGCTCGATTCAAAGGATATTACTGATATGCCAGCGCCCAGTTTTGAAAATGCTATACAAGGTAAGGCGGCCGGTGTGCAGATTATTACCGGTAGCGGATTGGCGGGTTCTGGTTCTGTTGTTCGTATTCGAGGTAATGCATCCATCAGTGCCTCTGGCGACCCCTTATATGTGGTTGATAACATCCCCATCACTCAGGATTATTTTATTAATGGGAATAGCGGGGGGATGAATACTAACCCTTTGGCAACCATTAATCCTAATGACATTGAGTCTGTAGAAATTCTCAAGGATGCCTCTGCAACCGCCATCTATGGTTCAAGAGGTGCAAATGGTGTTATCCTAATTACTACTAAAAGAGGTAAAAAAGGAGGTTTAAGATTTGGATTTAATACCAGGGTCGGGCTATCACAACCTACCAGAATGCCAGATATGCTTACTGGCCCGGAGTATCTTCAGTTATACGAAGAAGCATGGGTAAATGATGGCAATGTGGGAACTCCAACTTTCGCCTTTGCCCCAAGCCTTAGCTGGGAAGAAGCCCAGCAGAATAATACAAATTGGGTAGATCAGACCATTGGTACCGGAGTAAAGCAGTTTTATGATTTTAACGTTCAGAAAGGCGCAGAGAAGTACAACTTTTACGTTGGAGGATCTTATGATCGTAATGAAAGCTACCTGTTAAATAACTCATACACCCGACTTTCAGGCCGTATAAACGGTGATTATCGTTTTTCTGAAAAGCTTAAAATAGGTATTTCCACCAGCCTTTCGCAGGGAGATAACCAAAGAGTTGATGCCGCATGGAGTGGTGGTTTAGGTGCCGCTATGTCAACGGCACTTCCTATATATCCTATCTATTACGATAGGGATGTGTACGAGGCCGATCCCAACTCTCCGGGAGATTCTATCCTGGCCCACCAACAAGGTGATTACTGGCTTGAAGCCGGTATTGGAAATAACCCGGTTGCATTTGCAGATAAAAAGGAGTGGAGAGTAAGGGAGGTGAGAAGTATTAATTCATTAAATGTGTTGTATGCTCCAACCAAAAGGATATCCTTCAATGTGACCGGATCATATGATTATATGAAGCAAACGGAGGATTTGTACCTCGGTAAGGAGCTTCATGGTTTTTCTGAAATTCCAAATGGTATTGCTATTCGAACACCAAGGAAAATTCATAATTGGAACAGCTTTGCAACGGGTTCCTATGAATTTGATTTAGGGAAGAAGCATAACCTGACCGCCCTGATCGGAGCTGAATATCAACAGAGTCAAAACCAACTTTCAGCCAGAAAGCTAACTAATGATGAAGGCAGGGTTGAAGCTGTAAATTACGTTTTGGGAGTTGATGAGGCACTTTATGAAAGCGGTAAGAGTGTGGATTTTGACACTACATTCTTGGAGGCTGATAAGAGATTTAACTTTCTAAGTTATTTTGTCAGGCTGAATTACAACTATCAAAAGAAGTACTTTATCCAAGGGGTAATGCGTACCGATGGATCATCAAAGTTTGGCCCTAACAAGCGATATGGTTATTTCCCCTCCATAGGTGTGCATTGGCTTGTTTCGAATGAGGAATTCTTTAAAAAGTACCAAAATCTATCGTATCTAAAAATTAAGGCTAGCTACGGATATGTAGGTAGCGCAGGTATTCCGCCTAACAGGTACCGTAGTGTTTACTTTAATAATAATATTGGATATGGCGGTTTACCTGAAACCGGGCCAACAAACCTTGAGAACCCCAACTTGCAGTGGGAGTCAGCCCTGAATTTTGATGCAGGATTTGAGTTTGGGTTATACAAGGATAGAATTACAGGAAGTGTGACTTATTATAACAAAAAGTCGTCAGATGTATTTTTACAAATAGGTGTTCCCGGATATTACGGTCAATCGGTATTATATGACAATGTTGCGGAGATATTAAATGAGGGTGTGGAATTTCAAATAACTACGCGTAATCTTTCAAGAAAGCTGCAATGGACTACAGACTTCAACATTGCCTACAACTATAATGAGATTACGAGCCTTGGAGGATACAGTGAGGATGCCGTATCTGGTGGTACAAATGACACCCGTACAGTGGTTGGTTATCCGGTGGGAACAAATTACCTGGTTCGTTTTTCACACGTTGACCCTGAAACCGGAGCCCCTGTGTACTTTGATAAGGATGGAAATGAAACCTATAAGTGGGACCCTGATGACAGAGTGCCGGTAGGCTCGGTGCTGCCAAAAGCTGTAGGAGGGATTAATAATACGTTCAGATATGAAAGTTGGGATTTGAGCTTTCTGTTTGTATTTACCATTGGTGGAAATATTTATGACTCCTCGTCCAAGCGCCAACTGGGCCGTGTAGATGAGTGGAATAAAACGGAGCTGGTTTACGACCGATGGACAGAGCCGGGCGATGAAGCTACTTACCCCAGGCTCACTCTTGATGAATCTAACCATGGATCTACCACCCCGTGGATAAATACAGATTTGTACCTGCACGATGCTACTTATGCTAGGTTAAGAAATGTAACCCTCGCTTATAACCTGCCCTCAAAAACAGTTAAAAAAATGAAGCTGACTTCAATGAGAATCGGTTTTGTTGGAACAAATCTTTTGACGTTTACCAAATACCCTGGAATTGACCCGGAGATTGCACGTGACTTTGAAAACCCAACAGACAGGAACATGAGTCCTAATATCTCCTTCCTTACTCCTCCCCAAGAGAAAACGTATAGCCTAACTCTAAATGTAACTTTTTAAGACATGAAAATTCTAAAGAACATCAGCCTTGCTCTTGCACTTCTAGTTATTGTTTCTTCATGCGAGAAGGTATTAGAGTTTGAGCCGGAAGGAAGCAACCTTGAGGAAGCGGAGGCCCTATCCTCCAAAAATCAATTAATAGCCTTATTAAATAGTGCCTATAGTTCTACAACGGCTTACATGGGTGGTCAGTTTCAATCGTTTAATGAACTGCTAGGCGATAATGTTAGCCAACCTGCAAACAATAATGATCTGAATGAAATATATCGCCATGATGTTCTATTTTTTAATGCTACTGTAAAAGGAGGATACAACACTCCCTATGCGGCCTTATTAAAAATAAATAGACTGCTTGAGGTTTTAAACGATTTTGATTTTACACAGGAAGAGAGTGACCGTATTACCGGAGAATCTCAGTTTTTACGTGCTTTGGCACATTTTGAGCTGGTAAAATTATTTGCCCAGCCTTACGGTTACACGCCAGATAATTCGCATTTGGGTATTGCATACAAAGATCGATCTGAAACGGAATTGTTACCCAGAATGGTGGTTAATCAGGTTTACAGCTATATTATTACTGATCTTCAAAGTGCTGAAGCATTGCTCCCCGAATCAAATGGAATATATGCCACTAAAATGGCTGCTACTGCACTTTTGGCCAAAGTTTATTTTCAGCGGGGAAATTATGCCGAGGCTTCGCAAAAGGCGGGCGAAGTGATCAATTCAGGATTATTTACCCTCGGTACTGACGTGGATCGATTTCAGCAGAATACGGTTTTGCCTGAAGTGATTTTTTACCTTCAAAGCTACCTGGCGGCTGATGGTAACGCCTTTTTTGCTTCAGGTGGTTATACCGGTAACTATACTTACAGACCTGCTGATGGGATAAATGTGCCTACCCTCAGGGCAACAAGAGAGTTTTATAATATTTATGCAGCCGACACCTCCGATAAAAGATTAGACTTGTACCAGGTGGTAAATGAAGGTGAACTGAATGAGTTTATAGCGTGCATAAAATTTAATGAAGACTACTTTAATGTGCCCCTGCTTCACCTTACAGAAATGAAATTGATAAGGGCAGAATCATACGCCATTTTAGGAACTGATCTGGCAACGGCCATTCAGGATGTAAATGATATCCGTGAACGTGCTTATGGGAGTTCTATCAACAATCTGCCTGCTGGAGCAGGATCCAATACCATCTTAACCGCAGTACGATTTGAAAGGCGAATTGAAATGTTTGCAGAAGGAGATAGAGTACAGGATTTGAAAAGAAGAGGGGCCTTTGAAGGTGAAAACCCAATAATACGTGGTGATCAATGGAATTGTGATGGTTTAATTTTACAATTTCCAATATCAGAACGGTCTGATATATTTCCACTGAACCCTACTGATGGATGTTAATATGAGTAAGATTAATATTATGAAAAGAATAATTGCAATTGCAGCTTTAGCCGTTGGGCTGGCCTCATGCCAGCCAGATCCATACAAGAGTATTGGGGAGCGCCAAAACCTGATTACAGGTATTAACGGAACCTGGGAGATAAGCGATGTTAAAATTATTGACCTTACTCTGCCAGTGCCTGAGGAGAGAGATATTTCAGACTTTTTTGTTGCGATGAATAGCCGAATAACCGTAACATTTGATGCTGAAAACAACTCTTACACGGTAAAAGATTCGCAGTTGGCTGCTAACCCTTTTGGCTCAGGTGGAAGTTATTCCTTCAACCAACCTGATTTTCCGGATCAGCTCACTTTTACGGATGCCACAATGGGTGATCTCAATTTTAAGCTGCTTAATATGGTTAGGAAAACAGATAACGAGTTTGGGCTTCAGCTAACGCGTTCACACTGTGGTGAGAATTATGTTTCCTACAAATACACCTTTAAAAGATTATCGCTATGAATTTGAAAAAACTCCTTTTGCTTTCTTTCTTTGGGTGTTTAAGTGCCGGTATGTTTGCCCAGGTATCTACTGAGCCCGCTGAGGATATTGATCCGGAAGATTCACTAAAAATCATTATTGACATTAGTAAGCTGGATGGCAGCAAAGACTACGTTCAAAACCTTCTGGCCGATGCTGCGGCCGGTAAGGATTTATATATGTGGACCTGGAGCCCGTTTGAGTTTCCGGCAGGCCACCCCAAAACCAATGGTACTGGTGCACAGGCCTGGAAAAACAGTAATGAACTTTTAAAACTCACCAAAGAAGCTGAGAATATTTACAGCTATACCATGGTGCCTACCCTTTTTTACGAGGTGGATGCAGCAACGGTTTATGCCAAGGATATTTTCTTCTTAATTAAGCCAAAAGACGGAGGCGGTTATGGCGATCCTGATAGCAAGTCTGATGACTTGTCTGTAGCTATTGATCCTCCCAAACTGGAGCGTGACCCCGCTTTTGCCTTTCCTGAAGCCGGGCAGGCTGACGATGTTTTTACCATATTTTATGATAATGCTGCCGAAGAAAAAACCTCCATGCAAAATCTCTCCACCGAAGAGTGCTACATGTATGTAGAGGCCACCTTGTCGGATAGTACGGTAATTAAAGTAGCCCCTAATTTATTCACCGTAGGCAATTACCCTGAGCTAAAGCTGGATTATACCGGCAACAATACCTTCCGAAAGTTTATTTATGCTAAAGACCTTTTTACAGTTCCGGAAGGCAAGTCTATTACTGCCATGAAGTTTGTCATCATGCGGCAGATGTACCTCTCCGGAAAGGACAGGTTGGATTACGATATTCTCATTGATTTGAGCTGCAAATAAATTTTCATAGTTGATTCAATTTTGAGAGGTTGAATGAGAGTCCCGTTAAGGTTTTTCCTTAGCGGGATTTTGTTTTTCTGCCATTTCGGCTACTGTTCTATTTGGCAGGGTAATAGGTAAGTTAAGAGATATTCATAACAGGAATCTTCTGGTCTTATATCTAAAATTGCACGCCTGATATCTCAGCTCTAAAATCTAAATTCTCTCATAACTACCTTTGCCCCAATGAGCGCATTTACCCGCATACTTAAATATGCCCGCCCTTACCGGCTTAATATATTTCTCAACGTTGTTTTTAACCTTCTTACGGTAGTCTTTTCCCTGGCTTCAATAGGTTTGGTTATTCCTGTACTGAGGATCATTTTTGATAATTCAGAAGTACCACTCGCACCCCCTGTGTACGATGGCGAGCTTATGGCCTATGCCAATGACTTTTTGATGTATGAGGTGGGAACCCGCACTGCAGCAGCAGGCCAGGCCGCTGCGCTATTTTATGTATGCCTTTGGGTGGTGGGTGCCTTTTTCTTTAAAAACCTATTTCGCTACATGGCGCTTTTTGCCATAACGCCATTACGTAATGGCATTACCCGCGATATAAGAGGTGAGCTCCATCGCAAAATACTGGTGCTTCCCATTAGCTTTTTTACGGAGCAGCGTAAGGGGGATATTATGTCGCGTATGACAACTGATCTTAAAGAAATAGAATGGTCTATATTGATGGTGCTGGAGTCTATCTTCAGGGAGCCGATTATGATTATTGGCTCACTGGCCATATTGCTTTACATGAGCCCGGCCCTCACCCTGTTTGTATTTATACTGCTTCCTGTGGTTTCATTTATTGTTTCGCGTATCGGCAAGAGTCTAAAACGAAGTTCAGCGAAAGCGCAAAAAAAGGTGGGCGAAATAATGAGCCAGACGGAGGAAAACCTCACAGGCCTAAAAGTGATTAAAGCCTTTAATGCAGAGGAGCTAAAACACAACCTCTTTCAACGCACCATTAACGCCTATTTTGGTTTGATGAACAGCGTGATGCGCAAAAGCGACATGGCTTCTCCGCTTAGCGAGTTTTTGGGCACAACAGTTATGGCGGCCGTAATATGGTACGGAGGGGGTCTGGTGCTTCAAAATGATTCCTTTTCGCCTGAAGAGTTTATCGCCTACCTCATTTTCTTTTACCAGATCATACCACCAGCCAAATCGCTTTCACAGGCATCGTACCATGTGCAGCGCGGTAATGCTTCCGCAGAAAGAGTGTTGGAAATACTGGATGCCACGAACCCTATAGCTGATAAAACAAATGCTGTAGCCAAATCTGATTTTAAAAAGGAATTGCGCTTTGAGAACGTTTCGTTCAGCTATCCTGCACCAGAGGGCGAAACGGACCGTAAGAAGGTTTTGAGTAACATAAATCTAAAGGTGCCTAAGGGCCGAATGATTGCTTTAGTTGGTCAGTCGGGTAGCGGAAAAACCACGCTTACCAACCTGGTACCCCGCTTTTATGAAGTGGAGGAGGGGCAGCTCTTTATTGATGATGTAGAGATCAAGGACATCCGTATAAAAGACCTGCGAAACCAGATGGGTATTGTTACGCAGGAATCGCTATTGTTTAATGAGTCCATACGGTACAATATTGCCCTGGGTAAGCCCGATGCTACAGATGAAGAAATAATGGCTGCAGCCAAAATTGCCAACGCCCACGAGTTTATTGAAAAGCTGGAAGATGGCTACAACACCAATATTGGTGATGCGGGTGGAAAGCTGAGTGGTGGCCAAAAGCAACGATTAAGTATAGCCCGTGCGGTACTTAAAAATCCGCCTATATTAATTTTGGATGAGGCCACATCGGCACTGGATACCGAATCTGAAAAACTCGTTCAGGATGCGCTGTTTAAGTTGATGCAAAACCGTACCTCGTTAGTAATTGCGCACAGGCTAAGCACTATACAACATGCAGATGAAATACTGGTGATGGACCAGGGAAGTATAGCCGAGCGCGGCACACATGGGCAATTGATGCAGGCTAATGGCATTTATAAAAAACTGGTGGAAATGCAGAGCTTTGGTTAGCGGCCCATATTCATGATTTGAAGATTCGATGATTTGAAAATTCCACAAACCACAAACCACAAACCACAAACCACAAACCACAAACCACAAACCACAAACCACAAACCACAAACATGACATGATGGAAAAAATAGAACACATAGGCATAGCCGTAAAAGATCTGGAAAAGAGTAATCAGCTTTTTGCTGCCCTTTTTGGCGAAAGCCATTACAAAGTAGAAGAAGTGGAGAGAGAGGGAGTAAAGACCTCTTTTTTTAAAAATGGCCCCAATAAAATTGAGTTATTGGAAGCCACCAATCCCGATAGCCCGATAGCTAAATTTTTGGAAAAGAAGGGCGAGGGGGTACACCATATTGCCTTTGCAGTAGACGATATCAGGTCCGAAATGAAAAGACTTGCAGCCGAGGGTTTTCAGCTACTAAGTGATGAACCCAAGCCGGGAGCCGATAATAAACTGGTTTGCTTTCTGCACCCCAAAACCACTAATGGTGTGTTGATAGAACTTTGCCAAGACCGCGGATAGAATCCTCACCCGGATTAAAGTGCCAGGTTTTAATACCCAGCTCTTTGGCGCTTTCAATGTGCTGCTTACCGTCATCCACATAAAAGGTTTCTTCGGGCACAAGGTCATTTTCCTCAAGCACCATTTTAAATATTTCAGCATCAGGCTTGCGCATGCCTACCTTATGGCTGTAATACACCTTTTCAAACTGCTTTGTAAATTGGGCATAATTAAAAAGTCCGGCTGTTTGCTTAATGGCCGAAATGTGCAACTCATTGGTATTGCTCAATAAAAAAATACGGTAGTCTTTCTTTAGCTTTTTCAGGAAGTTAATATTCTCCTGCGGTAAAGGATCAAGTAAGGCATTCCATCCTTCAGATAAATCGTTCAAAAATATCTTCCTAAAAAAGTAGGGCTGTATCTTTTTAAGAAACTGTTTTGTAGATATTTTGCCGGTTTCATATTGCTGAAAAATAGCGGTCTGGAGGCTTAATTCTTCATTGGCACCTAAGTCTATAAATGCATCCCAGGTTTTATTTTCATCAATGGGGATAAGCACTCCACCAAAATCCAGAATAATATTCTTAATCATTATACCCTGTATTTAATTTTCAGCAATTGTAGTGATTATTTACTCATTGAGAAAAGGCGTTAAATATATGCATGCATAATTTTAACAGTATAATTTTTTTCTGTAATACAGAATTTACGTTATTAGCGGGCTAACCCAATTTTTCTATTTCATGATTAAAAAGATTACGTTAATCATGGGCTGGTGCTTTGCGCTGGTCTGTGGTAATTTACTTTTTGGACAAGCCGGAGCTTATTCATTTTCAGCTTCTTCGGCTACATTCACTCCTATTACAGGAGGAACTGATGTTAATTCAATTGAGGCTGATGTAGCTATCAGCCCTGTAATTCCTATCGGATTTACTTTTGAGTTTGATGGTATTCAATACACTGATGTGAGGGCAGGGTCTGATGGCTTTTTATCCTTTAATACATCTGCCGGTTCTGGCTCTACAAATGATTTGGATAATGGAGCGGCCAGCCGCAGACCATTGGTTGCCCCACTTTGGGATGACCATGCAGGAAGCGTTTCGGCTTCTTCTTCCAAAGCATCATACGTGGTTACCGGTACTGCACCCAATCGTGTTTTTACATTTGAATGGTTAAACTGGGAGTGGCGTTACAATGCTACTGACTCTGTGGTTTCATTCCAGGTAAAACTATATGAAACCACTAATGAAGTACAATTTGCCTACCGATGGGAAGACTATGCAAGTATTAACTCACCTAGCGCTTCCATAGGGCTTAGTGGGGTAAGTTCGTTCCTATCTGTTGATGGAATTGGTACTGGTATACCAGTAGCTTCCAACACTACGGAGGCCAGCAGTATTGACACGGTAGTTACAGACCAGGTATTCACTTTTGCCCCACCTGCCTGTGTGGCACCAACATTTAATGCCGCTACCAACGTATCTGTTTCATCAGCAACTATAAACTTTACTGGTGGGGCAGGAAATTATGAAATTAACTGGGATGTAACAGGATTTACTCAAGGTGCACCATCATCTAATACGGCCAATTCGGCTACTAATAGCTATACCGCCACAGGGCTATCTGCTGCTACATCTTATGATTTTTATGTAAGAAGAGATTGTGGTGGAAGTGTTTTCAGTGCCTGGGCAGGCCCGTTTACAGTAAATACACCCTATGTACCTCCATACCTTGAAGACTGGTCAAACAGCTACCCGAACGATTGGACGGAAGGCAAAGGCCAGATTACCGATTCAACAGTATTTACTTCAACCAGCTCTAGCTGGGGCGGGGGTGCCTTTAGTAATGGCGGGTCGCCTTCAGCAGAAATTAACCTTTGGAGTACCGGCCGGTTTGAATGGCTGATAAGCCCATCTATCGATTTAGGTACAGGCAATAGCTACCAGGCCAATTTTGACTTAAGCCTAACGCCTTACAACTCACCCAATACTTCAACTTTAGGTGTTGATGATACCCTGAAGTTTGTAATATCAACAGATAATGGTGTAACCTGGAGCGATACAAATGTGCTGATGACATGGCACAGCGGAAGTAACATCCCTAATGGAAATGGCGGACTTTATACAGTAAGTTTAGCCGGGTACTCTGGTGTTGTAAAATTTGCTTTTTATGCAGAATCAACACAAAGCAATGCCGATAACGATATTTTTATGGACAACTTTGAGGTGCGCATACCACCTGCTTGTCCTAAGCCTACGGCAGTGGCCGACTCTAATGCCACAACTACCAGCATTGACCTTGGCTGGCAAAGCAACGGCTCCGGACCATGGTACATACTATGGGGGCCTTGTAACTTTAACCAGGCTACACCGGGTGTAACCATCGATACGGCTACTACCAACAGTATTACCCTTACGGGGATGACTCCGAATACCGCTTATGAATTCCATCTTTTTGAAGATTGTGGCGCAAACGGATTAAGTGATACTGTTGTGCATGGCTGTGTAAACACTGCCTGTGGTGTGGTTTCGGTACCATTTACCGAAGGCTTTAACTCAACATCTACTACCCAAAATTGCTGGACGGTACTAAACGTAAACAACGATGCGGATGCCTGGAACATGGATTTAACCAGCAATGTATTTGAAGGAGATGAAGTGGCGGCCATCAATACCGACTTTAATAATGGGGCCAATAACGATTGGCTAATAAGCCCGGCCCTTAACTTATCCAACAATGAAAGGTTGAAATTTCAATACAGGGTAAGAAGTGCCAGTGAGCCTAACGACTTTATGATTCTGATTTCCACCACGGGCACTAACCCTGGGGATTTTCAGGATACATTATTACCGTTGGCCAATTACAGCAATACATCATACCAGCAAATGACATTGAGCCTGGCAGCCTACTCGGGGCCTGTACACCTGGCGTGGCATATACCAGCAGGTGGCCTTGATGGATGGATACTTTACATTGATGAAGTAATTGTAGAGCCCATACCCACCTGTTTAACCTCTACTGACTTTGGCCTTTATTTTTCCACAGCCGATTCTATCGGTATAAACTGGACAGCGGGAAGCACTGCTATAAATCATGGTATAGAGTATGGCCCCACAGGTTTTACCCCAGGTGGCGGTGGCACCATGGTTAGCACCACGGATACCTTTTTTGTGGCTAAACCACTTCAGCCACAAACTACCTACGACTTTTATGTTACCGATACCTGTGCATCAGGCTTCAGTACTACGGTAGGTGACCTATTACAGTAACTACACCTTGTGTAAAGCAAAGCATTCCATATACTGAAGGCTTTGGTACTGATTTGGGCTGCTTTATTGTTACACAGGATGGTGGCTCAACCAACGATACCTGGGAGTGGATTGCCGATCTGGGTACCAACACAATAGATGGTAACGCGGGCTTTGCCATTGCTAATAGCGATGGTGCAGGTTCAGGAGTATCTATGGATGAAATCCTTTCATCACCTGTATTTGATGCTTCTACTATTTCGGGTGCGTTGATTCTGGAGTTTGACCAATATTACAGATCACTGAGCGATGTGGCAGACGTAGACGTGTGGGATGGTACCCAGTGGGTAAATATCCTTAACCAAACTACTACACAAGGGGCCTGGGGTACACCAGATCATCAGTATATTGATGTTACAGCCCATGCCAATGCCAACTTCCAGGTGCGCTTTCATTATTACAATGCTAACTATGCCTGGTACTGGGGTATTGATAATTTCAGCCTTACCGAGCTTTCGTGTGGACTTGCCAGTGCGCTTGATACGGGAATGGTGGACTCCAGCAGCGCAGTATTACAATGGACATCCAACGGAACACTTTGGAATATTGAGTGGGGTCCACAAGGATTCTTACAGGGTTCAGGTTCTACCGGGGGTGGTAACGTAATTCGTGGAGTTACCAGCAACCCATTTCTACTTACAGGTTTAGGTGCTGATAGCTGCTACGACTTTTATGTACAGGATAGCTGTACCGGGCTGGGAACTGGTGCCTGGGCGGGTCCTTTTACTTTCTGCACCAAACCAACGTGCCCTGCCCCAACAGATTTGGGTGTTGATCCTGCAGCATTAACCATTAACAGTGCTGATGTATATTTCACCCCGGGTTATGCTACCAATTATGAAATACAGTATGGCTCTATTGGCTTTACGCTTGGTTCAGGTAATACAGTTACCGCAACTAATGATACGGTAACACTTTCATCACTCACAGCAGGCACTGGCTATGAGTTTTATGTAAGAGACCTTTGCAGCACTACTGATAGCAGTGCATGGGCAGGGCCAGTGAGCTTTGTTACACCATTTACCACTAATTATCTGCAGGATTTCAATACCTCTCCGCCATTTGCATGGGGAGAAGCAGACGGACGTCTTACCACTAATACCACATTTACTTCTACTACAAGCAGTACTTGGGGTAACGCCAACTTTGCTAATACAGGTAGCAATGGGTCGCAAAGGGTGAATATTTATACCTCTGCTCAATATGAGTGGTTGATTTCACCATCTATCTACCTTGATCCTGCCATTACCAACCTGCAGGCAGAGTTTGATGCTGCAATGACGCAATGGATAAGCACTACCCAGGGGTATTTTGGTGCGGATGATAGTCTCGCACTAGTTATCTCCACTGATAATGGAGCTACGTGGTCATCTTCAGATATCATCTGGTACCATGATGTAAATGATACACTTGATGCCACCACAGGTGAGCACTTTATTATTCCACTTACAGGATACTCAGGTTATGTTCGTTTTGGATTTTACGCAGGTTCAGTAATTGATGATACACCTGACAATGATTGGTTTGTGGATAATTTTGAGGTTAGAACCCCAAGATCATGTACGCCACCAACCGCGCTTAAAATCAGTAACGTAAAAACAGACAGTGCCCTTGTAAGCTGGACCGAAGGAACCACCGGCTTTATTAATGCTGAGGTGTATTATACTGTAGGTAACCAACCTGCATCAGCGGGTACCCTTGTAAACAGCACCAATGATTCGGTATGGCTAACCGGCTTAACCAATGCCACAAATTATTGTGTGTACGTGGTGGAACAATGTCCAAACGGATTTTCTGATACCCTCGGGCCTGTATGTTTCAACACACTTTGTTTGGCACAGAGCCTGCCCTACATTGAGGATTTTAACAACAGCATGGGTTGCTTTACCGCAGTGGATAGCTCACAGGATGCATCAACATGGATGTGGATGAGTAATTATGGTACAGCAAGTAATATTGATGGTAGCCCCGGGTTTATGATGGTGGATAGTGATGATGCCGGTTCTGTGGATATGGACGAGTACGCTTACTCTCCTGAAATAGATGCCAGCGGACTTACCACGGCAGATTCGCTTATTATTGAGTTTGACCAGTACTGGAGAATTTTTGGAGGTACTGCCTTTGAAGTAGGTGATGTGGATGTGTTTGACGGAACCAATTGGGTAACCGTTTTCACTCAGGATGAAAGTACCGGAAACCTTGGTGCCTGGGGAGCGCCTGATAATGTGCGTATCAACATTACGGCTTACGCCAATGCAAACCTGAAAATCAGGTTACATTATTACGATGCCAATTTTGACTACTGGTGGGCCGTGGATAACTTCTCTGTATTTGTAGAGAATGTTTCGTGCCCTGCACCTGGTAATGTGGCTGTGGCCAACCTCAACTGCGATAGCGCAGAAGTAAGCTGGACAAGTGATCCATTGGCTACTTCAAGCTATATTGAGTACGGTCCTAAAGGTTACACTTTGGGTAGTGGTACTGTGGTGCCTAATGTAAGCAGCCCATATACCATTAACGGTTTAGCACTTAACACAGAGTACGATGTATATGTGGCCGATAGCTGTACTATGGATGCCAGCACAATTACCGGACCCACTACCTTCAAAACAGATTCAGTAGGACCGGTACTGGCCTCATTTGTATGGACACAAAGCGATACCAACTTGGTGGATGCTATTGTTGACTACGATGGATCTGCAAGTACAGGTGACGGACTTACCTACAGCTGGGATTTTGGAAACAGTAATACCGGCACAGGTGCCAGTACTTCTGCTACCTATACCAGCAACCAGGGCTACACCGTACAGCTTACGGTAACTGATCGTTGTGGTAATACTGATGATACTACTATCACCGTAAACGTTACCCATATCAGTATTGCTGAAAATGTGTTTAACGCAGGTATTGATGTATATCCAAACCCATCTGAGGGCAACTTTAGTGTAAGAGTGAGTGGCGCGGCCTCTGACTACAGCATTGAAGTAACCGACCTTAGCGGTAAAGTGATTTACAAAAAGGCCGGCCTGCCTTCTGATGCCGAGCAAAACATCAACCTGGGCGATGTTGCCCAGGGCGTGTACATTGTTCGCTTTAGCGGAGAAGGCCTTAATGCCAGCCAGCGCATTATAGTTGACTAATACTTGTTCTTAAACAAGGTTTACATACCAAGCCCCTCTGGTACTGCCGGGGGGGCTTTTTTATTGGTATTACAGCGTCTTTTTCTTCCACCAAACCTTATACACCGCCCCTGTGTTGATACAGCTGTATGTAAGTTTAACCAACATAAATACAATGGAAGACACATTAAAAAGAATGCTATACACCGGCCTGGGCTTTTTATCGCTGACCAAAAACAAGGTGGATGATGTAGTAAACGATCTGATTGATAAAGGCCGCCTCTCCCGCGAGGAAGGCCAGCGCATTATGAAGGATTTCAGAAAAGAATCCTCATCCTCCCGCGAAGCGATGGAAAGGGAAATGAAGCAATGGCTGGAAGGTACCCTCAGCAAAATGGACATCGCGCAAAAGAAAGATCTGGACGAACTCCGCGAAGAGGTAGCCACCCTGCAAAGAAGAGTTACCGCACTGGAAGGGCCTAATGTTATAAAATGAGCCGAATCACCCGTTACCGAAAGGTGATACAAACCTTTGTAAAGTATGGTTTTGAAGATTTGGTGGCCGAGCGGTCGCTGCGCAATTTTTTTAAAACCAACCGGCCCTCGCGGCAGCACCAGCAGCGCACCCGGCCCGAACGGGTAAGGCTGCTGCTCGAAGAGCTGGGGCCCACTTACGTAAAGCTAGGCCAGTTGCTTAGCAACAGGCGCGATATATTACCCCCCGACTGGATCATCGAACTGGAGCGCCTGCAGGATGAAGTGCCCCCTTTACCCTACAGTGAGGTAGAAGAGGTGATACAGCAGGAGCTAAGCGGTAATGAGAATCAATATTTCAGGAAGATAGATAAGGAGCCACTGGCCTCAGCCTCTATAGCCCAGGTACACAGGGCTGAACTGTACAATGGCGATAAGGTGGTGCTGAAAATTCAGCGGCCGGGCATCCGTAAAACCATACTCGAAGATTTTAAGATCATACGCGATGTGGCCGGGCTGCTGGTGCGCAATTTTAAAGAGCTTGAAAACTACCAGCCCTTCCGGTTGATTGATTCTTTTGAGGAGGCCATTCTCGAAGAACTCAACTTTAAGCGCGAGGCTATCAACATCAATCGTTTCAGGGAAAATTTTAAGGATGAGCAGCGCCTGTACTTGCCTAAGGTGTACCAAAAGCTAAGTACGCTTAGGGTGGTGTGTATGGAAGAAATACACGGCACCAAAATTTCGGATATTGATGAGCTGCGGGACAGGCATGGCGATAAATTCAATGAGCTGGCCACGGTGGGTACTGATCTTTATTTTAAACAGATATTCAACCACGGCTTTTTTCATGCAGACCCGCACCCCGGCAATTTATATGTGCTGGACGATGGCCGTATATGCTTTCTGGATTTTGGAATAATGGGCACCCTGCTGCCCGAAGAGCAGGATGACCTTGCCCAGTTGATGATACACATGGTGCGGAAAAATATAAACCGCGTTTCGCACACCCTGCAAAAAATGGCCATCAGCAGCAACATACCCAATGAGCGGGCCTTTGAGCGCGACCTGCATGAAATGCTGGAAATGTTTTCCACCGTTTCCCTCAGCGACTTTCCACTCAGCGAGCGCATACAGCGCTTCCGCAATATATTGGTGGAAAACACTATTGAACTCTCGGGCAACTACTACCTGCTTATGCGCGCCATGGTAATACTGGAGGGTGTGGCCGAGCACCTGCAACCCGATTACAACGCCTTCAATAACCTGAAACGTTACAGCAAAGAATTGCTTTTAAAGCGCTACAACCCAAAACAAATCGCCAGCCGCAGTTGGGAGATGCTGGAGGATGGCGCCCTCTTTTTTAGTGATCTGCCCTCAGATGCCAAGTCCATCATCAATAAAATGAAGGAAGGCCGCTTCCAAATGGAGTTTAAGCACCAAAACCTGGAAGGGCTGTATAAAACCTTTGATATTGTAAGCAACCGCATCTCCGTAGCCATACTCATAGCGGCCCTTATTATCGGCTCCTCCCTTATAGTACTGGCCAACATACCGCCCTACGTTTTTGATAATGTACCCATCATTGGCTTTATCGGCTTTGCCATTTCCGGCCTGCTGGGCCTGTGGCTGGTCATCAGTATTTTAAGGAGCAGGGATTTTTGAGGGGGCTATTAAGGGTTATTGCTTTTGAGGCTGAGAATTTCCTTATCCTGAAACGTGAATATTTCTTTTTCCCTATTTGGTGAAAAGTATCTACGTTCTGTGTCTGCCCATACAGCAATTTCTGTAGGTAAAGGGCAACCTACTAAATCACCTTTTAGCCTAGGTCTGGTTGATGTGGCTACCAGAAAATCAAGGTCATCACATTCTAAGGACCAGGGAATATCCAATTCACCGGATAATTTCATGCTGTATAAATCGGGTGCTTCTGAAAAGGTGGAATAGCCAATAGAGTTCTTTCGCAACTCAGCATCCCATTGCTCAAGAATAGATACTTTAATCGCAGAAGGAACATTTGGATTAAAAACAATCCCACAAACACACCAGGCAGGGTTGTTTTCTTTACTACCTTTTATAAAGTTGCAGCAGTATTTACCTTCTACTTCAGACAAATCCTTTATTTCAGCTTTGATCTCTCTAAAGCTTGTAAATGGTTGATTGCTGAAAGGAATTGCCTTGGCTTGGCCATATTCAGTATCCTTATCAAGAGTATTGTCAAAAACCATAGTGTAGGTTCTATCCCTTTTGTTGGGCTTACCACTAAATCTTCCGTAACGTATGGGAGCAGGAACGTTTTTAACCGCGGACATATCAAGGTGGCGATTTCTCCAGTTCTCGCGGATATTATCGCCTTTTCTATCTCGATCGTTTTGCCAAAACAAGGAGCCGATTATTAGTACACCACCTTTTAGTTTAAAGTCCATAGCTACAGATTTCGAAGTTTCACCTTATTTGGTTCAAGGTACTCAAACAAATGCTGATATCTTTAGCCTGAATTTGTGTTTGGGTGAGTTCTTAGTCTGATTTGGTCAGGAGGAGCAACATCACCTGACTTTTTAAAATACAGCCCTCTTTTGACCATTTCCAAGCTTATTTCCTCTAAAGAAGTCGGGAGAAAAAATATTCTAAGACAAGCAAATTGCATTATTCTGATCGCTAAGATTTGGTTGATTTTTACCTTTTGATCATGGAGAAAGTTACTTTTTACGGTATTTGATGGCCAACATTTGGACTAGGACAGTTGGCATCGTTTATAAGGTCTGATAAATAGCTTTAGCTCCTTCAAGGTGATGTAACGGTGGGCTTAGGTTGGTTTTTTTTTTGACGTTCGCTTTATGTAATTAATCCGTTGAATATAGCCATTTCTAGACTCCTCAGACCTGTTAGGGTCATTCGCTTTTTCAAAGTCTTTTTCTGTTGGTGAAATACCATTATTCTTAGCTATGGTGCCAGTTACGAGGGGATTTTTGGTTGAATAAGTAGTTTTGTCAAAGTTGATCTTGAGACCTCTTGCCCGAATTTGGTTTAAATAATGGTTTGCTTCGGTTTGAAAGCCAATCGCACTCGAAATGGTAATGTCATCAACGTATATGGAAAGTTTCTTCCCGCTTTTAATAATATCCGTGAATATATCATGAGCAAGATCCTTCAATACCATAGCTGAAAGGAAAGATGAGGTGGGGCAGCCTTGAGGAATTGCACCGCTTTTTGTGCAAAGTCGTGTTATGAGCGCAGCTACTTCTGGATAAAAGCCTTGTTTTACTAAGGCATTTCGAACTAAAGTATGTTTTATTGATGGGAAAAAATTTTTAAGATCTGTCTGATAAAAGAACTTATTGCCTTGGTGAAACCTTGCGTTTTTTACAGCATCTTTTCCTTTGACTCCTCCAAAGAAATATTTTGGAAGGGTAACTTCATATAGCACCCGTTCAAGTATCCTAGACTGTATGTGCTTTAATTGCTTATTTGGAGCGTTAATCGGACGTGTTTCTGTTACACCTTCCTTTTGTCGGGGACTCCCGTCAGAATTGGTTTTGGCCATATTCCAAGTGTGGTAATAGAGTTTTTCATCTTGGTCAAGGTCTTCTGCAATTTTCATGAGTGTCGATTGAGGTATCGAAAGCCTATAAGCCAGATCTTTAACTCTTTTTCTCACACTTCTTGTTCTGGGGAAATGACCTGATTAATTAATCCCTTGATAGAAGGTTCAAGTAGTTCAAATGCTGCCTTTTTTGAATCTGATATATCATCCTGTTCAATGGCCATAAATACCAATATTGGTAAAGGAACATTTAAAACAGAGGCAATTTGCTTTAAGACAGATAATGTAGGCTCCTTCTTGTCTTTTTCAATAAGAGAAAGGTAAGATTGCGATAGGTTGCATTTTTCTGCAAACTCATTCTGCTTGAGTCCTTTTTTCTGCCTAAGGTTTTTAATTGCTTTTCCTATTTGCATGACTTTGTGTTTAGAATATTTGAAATTAATTGAGAAGTGCGGATTACAAGAAATCACTAAATGAGTCTATATCGAAGAACTCTAACAGTTTAATGACCAGAGTCAAAACCTTTACAAATCGTCCATCCATATCGTCTATGTCAGGAGGGTTTTCGGGGTTTTCTTTTAACGTTGTTAAAATTTCTTCTAACAAGGCTTCTGTCTTCATCCGAGAACATATACCCGTTCTCTTTTTTAATCAGTGACTCAACTCTTTTTATGAGTTGGTCGGTCTTTAATTTTTCCATATTGGGCTATTTATAAATTAGACGTTATTGCCTGCTTCTTTCAATAGCGCTAGCCCATAATGGATAATGTCCATTCACTTCTCAATATTCCTGCTTCAATTAATTAATAATGATTGAAAGCTAATGGCTGGTTACCTTCACTTGATCCATGCTGTGTGTGATCGTTAAGTGGAAAGTGTGCCGGCCAGAAAAACCCAAAATGGGTGGAGGGAGTTAACTCCCTCATTAAATACTTGGACTAGCAAAAATTAAAGTTTCAAAGAACTACCCTGCAAATATATCAAAAAATATTACTGTGAGAAATATTTTAAGACTTTTTTTTTACGAATCATCTTAAAAAAATGCCTGAGCGTAATAAATAGGACATATAGTGGCTTATTGTTATACTGCTTTCAGTTCGTTTTCCTGCTTCATCATATTTGGAACCATTTCACGGACTGTGTTTGCTAGCTGGCCTTCTTCGGTTCTTATGTAGCGCATGAATGTACTTAGCTTTTTGTATCCGATAACTTTCATAATGATTTCAGCTGGTACTTTGTACTCAAAGAAGATAATAGAGCAGAGTGAGATCCTTTACCTGTACGCTGAAAAACCTTATATCGCCATACATACAGGCTCCAAAACCTACCTCCATTCCTCCACGCTCAAAAGCATCATCCATCATCTTGATCCCGCTTTTCTCCGTATTCATAAATCCATCATTGTAAATACTTGCGCGGTTGTTTCGTATAAGTCGCGCCAAAATGGTGATTACGACCTGTGCATGAGTGATGGCACGGAACTAAGGCTAAGCCGCAATTATGCTGCGGCATTTAAGGAGGCTTTTCTTTTACACAGCTTGGCGTAGGTTTTACTCAGGATGTACTATTGGCAGGGTTTGCGAGGGTTTTTCGCGGTAGCAATTAATAGTATTGTAGCTGTAATAACCCAAAAGCAAATGACCTATGTTACAATTTCAGCGATTCCTTTTGCCTCTTGTTTTCCTGTTATCATGCGAAAGCCCTACTTATGAACAGCAAGCGGAACCACAACTGGTGGGTGGCCCCTGCGAAGGTTGTGAGGACATTTTTGAATTTGGGAAAAGGAAACTCCACTCCATTGATACCCTGCCTGACTTTAACAGGGAAGGGCAGAAGATTAAAATACCGGGCACCATTTTTCAACCGGATGGTAAAACACCGGCACCGGGAGTTATTCTTTACGTGTATCACGCCAACCAGCAGGGCGTGTATGCTGCCAGTGATACCACAACCGGCTGGGGTAAACGGCATGGGGATATAAGGGCATGGCTAAAAACAGACGAACAGGGGAGGTACGCCTTTTACACTTTAAAACCGGGGGTGTATCCCAACCGAACTGATGCAGCCCATATACACCCCAACATACTGGAACCTGATGGTAAATATTATTGGCTGGGGAGTTATTTGTTTGAAGGCGATACGTTGATAACTGAAGTGCAGCGCCATCCTGAATCTCCAAGAGGGGGCAGTAATGGTATTGTAACCTTACAGCATAAAAACGGGCTGTGGCATGGCACGCGGGATGTTGTTTTGGGAAGGAATGTTTCGGGTTATGAGTAAAAAGCAGGGTAAAGCGGGTAAAATTCCCTTTGAGAAATGATAAATATTGAATTATATTTGCCGCCCCAATATCGGGCCTATAGCTCAGTTGGTTAGAGTAGAAGACTCATAATCTTTTGGTCGCTGGTTCGAGCCCAGCTGGGCCCACAAACAGAACCTCCCGTGAAAGCGTGGAGGTTTTTTTGTGCCAATTCCTTATTCCCTATTCCTAACTCCCTACTCTTCACCCTTCCTCTCTCTGCTCTTTCTATAAATCTTAGCTACCACAAAAAATACCACTCCCAGCCCCAGCAGCAGGGCCAGCCCCAGCCACAGACCATTAAGGCTTTTCCATACGGCCAGCATTACTATGGCAATAAGCACCAGGGTAGGCACCTCATTATACAGCCTGAACTTCATACTGCTGAAGGTGGTGGGGCCGCTTTTCAATTTTTTCATTTGGCGGTAATTGCTGAAGTGGTAGGCGATAAGCCCCACTATTAGCGTAAGCTTTACGTGCATCCAGGGTTGCTCCAGCCAGTAGGGGTTAATAATCAGCATACCGATGCCCCCCAGTAAGGTTATAACCATAGCCGGGGTTTGAATGATGTTGAGCAGGCGGCCTTCCATCACCTCATATTGCTTACGCAGAATACTGCCCACTTCATCGTTTCTGTCCCAAGCCTCGCGGTGGTACACAAACAGGCGCACTATGTAAAATATGCCAGCAAACCAGCTTACGAAACCGATGATGTGGAGGGCTTTGAAGAAGAGGTATGTCATGGGGACAAAGGTTAGGTTTTTTCTGTTTTATTTTTTCATCTTCCTTTTGTCTTGACCTCAGAGAGGTCATATATCAATAGAGATGATTCTACATGGAGATTTACGACCCCAGCGGGGCCGCATGGCTTTGTTTTTCACTTTCATCACTATACAACTAAATGTGGATACCTGAACACCAATACGTTGATTTGTGAGGTGTTCTTTTTCGTTTTTGCCTTGACGCAAAAAGAAACAAAAAAGTCAAGGCTGCTTATAATTTCCTTGAAAACTACAGATCATTCAGCCTCCCTCTCGGCTAAGCAGAGACAAGCGTTACACTTCGTTCCACTCGAGGATTTCTCATAAATCGGCTGTTTGATCCTTGTTTTCATTCGGAAATTATAAAAGGCCGGGTAGCCTCACGGAGGCGTTTATGATTGGAGCTTAATTTTTGAACGCTTACAAATGTGGCGAGTTAAGTCTCTTACTTCGTTTATGGCTGGTCTTTCATAAATCAGAAATGACCTCAGAGAGGTCATATATCAATAGGAATGATTCACCATGAAGGATTACGACCCCACTGGGGTCGCATTGCGCATTTTTGTACTTCGAGAAGGTGAGATAATGTAGCGAGGTTTTATGTCTCATTATGGCTGAGTTACTCACTTCGTTCGTGAGGTCGGTCATTGACCTCGGTTGACCCAAAACGAAACAACTAAGCGAAGCGTTCTCAGGAACTCCATTAACAAATAAATATCTGTAAGTAAAAGGTCAAGAAGCTTTCAAGGAAATTTCTGGTTTCGTTCCTCAACC
Source organism: Schleiferiaceae bacterium (assembly GCA_963758205.1). Lineage (GTDB taxonomy): Bacteria > Bacteroidota > Bacteroidia > Flavobacteriales > Schleiferiaceae > Owenweeksia. Next base: position 1,311,507 of record CAVWUM010000002.1, on the reverse strand, counting down.
AGAATCGTTTGAATTTCCACTCCATGCGTTGCCCTCCTTCGTGCGGGCCACAATTGTGTGTCATTCTGCACTATTTCTGTGAAAGCTTCGGAGTCTTTCGAAAATAAATTATAGAGGTAAAATATATAAGGCTATTCATAATTTTGAGCCTTATCCTTTTCGGAAAAGATCGGCATTTTAGAAATTTCATAAAAAAGCAAAGTGAAACTTGGCCCAGAGAAGTGCCGAAGTGAAGCAAAGCGAAACGGCTGGGGCTTCGAAGGTCAAGTGAACTGTAGCTTTTAAGAAATTTTTAAGAAGCCTTGATTTTTGCTTCCTTTTGCATCAAGGCAAAAGGAAAAAGAAAAATTCCAAAACGAATTGCCTTTAGATTCTAAAATTGTATTCATTAAAAAATTCTTGCAAACATGGTTTGAAAGACCTCACCCCTTGACTGTATTGATATTTTAGAAATACAATACTTTGGCGTTAAAATCAAAAGGATTGAAACCAACCCCAATAGCTTTATGGTCGGGGCCACGAAATGTATCAACTGCCCTGATGTACTACTTTGCCCACCGTGGTGATACCCGTGTGTGGGATGAACCGCTTTTTGCGCACTTCCTGAAATACAGTGGTGTGGCGCGCCCTTCGCGGGAGGAGGTGCTGGCCACCATGGAAACGGATGCTCAAAAGGTGCTGAATGCCATTTTTGCAGCAGAGGGCAAACCGCACAGGTTTTTAAAAAACATGGCCAATCATCTGGAAGGTCTGGATTATGGCATTACCCGTAACTTCCGCAATGTGATATTGTGCCGGCAACCCGCGGCTGTACTGGCTTCCTATACCAAGCTCATTGAGCAGCCCACGGCCCTTGATCTGGGCTATAGTCACCAACTGCGGTTACTGGGCTACCTAAGCGAATGGGAGATACCGTACTTTATTCTCGATTCGGATGAGTTGCGTAAAAATCCCGCCAGGGAACTGGGTGAACTGGCTGATTACCTGCAAATGCCTTTTGATGAAAGTATGCTAAGCTGGCCGGCCGGTCCCTTGCCCGAAGATGGGGTGTGGGCCAAATACTGGTACCACAGCGTACACCAAAGTACGGGCTTTGCCGCCTATGAGGAAAAGGAATATGAAGTGCCTGCGCACCTACAGCAGTTGCTGGAGTCCTCCCAAAAACTATATCAACAAATTTTAAAGTATAAAGGATGAGCAAATTCAATCAGCCCGACCCGCGAAATGAAAATACCCTGGTGTATGTAAATGGACTGGTAAAGCGCGATGAGGCCAAAGTTTCGGTGCTGGATAGCGTGGTGCAGGGTGGCGATGCTGTGTGGGAAGGGTTGAGGGTGTACAATGGCCACATCTTTCAGCTGGAGCAGCATTTAGACAGGCTCATGCACTCGGCCCACATAATGGATTTTAAAAATATACCCGACCGCAAAGTGGTTCGCAATGCCATTTTTGAAACTCTTAAGGCCAACGGCATGACGGATGGTATACATATCCGCCTGACGCTAACCCGAGGGCTAAAAAGCACTTCGGGCATGAATCCGGAACTGAATATTTATGGCTGCACCTTAATTGTATTGCCCGAGTACAAGGGCCTGGTGTATGGTGATGAAGGCCTTACGCTCATCACCTCTTCCGTAAGGCGAAACCCGCCCTTTGCGCTGGATTCAAAGATTCAGCACAACAACCTTATCAATAATATACTGGCCAAAATTGAGGCCAATTACGCTGGCGCGGATGATGCCGTAATGCTCGATCAGCATGGCTACCTCTCGGAAACCAATGCCACTAATTTGTTTTTGGTAAAGGATGAGGTGCTTTATACGCCTTTTGCCAATAGCTGCCTTCCGGGATTTACCAGGCAGGCCGTGATGGAAATTGCTGCTGCTCAAAAACTCCCCTATAAGGAAAAGGACCTTACCATGGCCGAAATGTACATAGCCGATGAGGTGTTTACCACCGGCACCATGGGCGCCCTCAGTTGGGTAAAAACCATTGATGGCCGCCTTATTGGCGAAGGGCGTAAAGGCCGAATGACGCAGGAAATACAGGAATGGTACTCAGAAAAAGTGAAGGAAGAGGCCGTACCCATTCCCCACTGACGAATATCATTTTACGCAGGGGGCACCCCCGCTACTTTTGGCAAAAAATTTACCACTATGGAAGTGAGCTTATTGCAGAAGTATGATGTGCCGGTGCCGCGTTATACCAGTTACCCCACCGTACCTTTATGGGATACGCGCGATACCTGTGCTGAGAGATGGATGGAGCATGTAAAGCTCAGTTTTATGAAAGATCGTGAAATAAGCCTCTACATCCATTTACCTTATTGCGAGGCCCTTTGCACCTATTGTGGCTGCAATAAGCATATCACTAAAAATCACCTTGTAGAGTACCCCTACATACAGGCTGTACTAAAGGAATGGCGCATGTACACCTCCCGTTTACCGCAAAAACCGGTTATCCGAGAGTTGCACCTGGGGGGTGGTACTCCTACTTTCTTTTCGCCTGAAAATTTAAGGATACTGGTGGAAGGCCTTTTGGCTGATGCGGAGCTGCCTGATAACTACGAATTCAGTTTTGAGGCCCACCCCAACAGTACCACTTATGAGCACCTCAAAACCTTACGGGAAATTGGTTTTAATCGCATTAGTGTAGGAGTGCAGGATTTTGATGATGAGATTATGCGCATCATTAACCGCTACCAAACGGTGGAAGAAATCAGAAATGTAACCGGGCAGGCCCGTGCACTGGGCTATACCTCTGTAAATTATGATTTGATTTACGGATTGCCCAAACAAACGCCTGCCCACATTGAGCGCAACCTGAAGTTGCTGCAGGAACTAAAGCCCGATAGAATTGCTTTTTACAGCTATGCCCACATTCCGGAAGTAAAAAAGGCACAACGGGCTTACTCTGAAGCCGACCTGCCGATGGGTATTGATAAGCTAAACCTCTACCAACAGGGTAAGGCCGGCCTGGAGGCTTTAGGCTATCGTGATATTGGAATGGATCATTTTGCCATGCCCAGCGATCAGCTGTATCAATCCATGCTTAAGAAAAAGCTGCACCGCAACTTTATGGGTTACACACCCTACCACACCAAACTATGTATTGCCCTTGGCGCCAGCAGCATCAGCGATAGCTGGACTGCCTACGCCCAGAATGAAAAAACGGTGAAGGAGTATATGCTCCGTATTAAAAATGAAGATCTTCCTCCGGTAATTAAAACGCACTTCCTTACGGAGGAAGACCGCGCTATACGCAGGCGCATACTGGATTTGATGTGTAACTATCAAACCAACTGGTTTGAGGATTACCAAGGCTTACCGCTATGGCTTGAATCTGAATTTTATGAATTTGAAAAAGACGGCCTGTTACGGGTTTTTCCCGATCAGGTAAAGGTTACCGAAACCGGGCGCAGCTTTATACGTAACATTTGCCGGGTGTTGGATGCCCGTATGGACAGGCATCAGGAGAAGCTGGTTTTTAGTAAAGCGGTGTAGAGTTTTAAGGTTTTAAAGTTTCAAGGTTGTAAGGTTACAAGGTAGGAACTGGTTTCGGGGATATTGAAATTGAAACCAGGGCTTCAGAGCTTTGATACAAACTACTTAGTACGGGTATAGTCAGAGTCTTCGTAAAACTTATCATCAAATGTGGCCCCGGAGTGTGGTTCGGGATCTTTCAGTATGCGATAGGCTACATACACTACTATAATAGGAGATAAACTGAAAAGCAGAATTGCCGCCTGAGTAGCGCTAAGCATTACAGCCACGGCATATATCAGTAGAAATATAAAGGAACCTGCTATTACTGTTTTTAGAGACATACTTGCCTAACCTGCAGGTAGATGCATTGTTCAGTTACACGTATTATATTATGTTCCGACTTAATATATATCTTTAGCCAAATGAAGACGATTTACGTTGATACCTCAGTATTCGGTGGACGATTTGACAAAGAATTTGAGTACTGGACTGAAAAATTTTTTGATAAAATATTTGAGTCAGACTTACTAATGGTCGTTTCTGATGTGGCCGAAGATGAATTAAGTGGTTCTCCTGAAAAAGTGAGGGGTTTTGTAAAGAGTATTCCTGATAGGAACATTTTAAAGGCTAACTTGACAGAAGAAGCCATTTTGCTGGCGAATAAGTATATTGAAGAAAAGGTTGTAGGAAAATCCAGCCGAGCGGATTGTTATCACATTGCCATAGCCACTATTATGAAGGCAGATTTACTAGTAAGTTGGAACTTTAAGCATATTGTAAATATCCAAAGGATTCACGGTTACAATGCTATTAATCTTTTAAATGGCTATCAAACTATTGAAATAAGGACCCCTAGAGAGGTATTTGATTATGAAAACAACGATTGAAAAGGATTTTGACTGTGTAGAAACAGTCAGGAAGGAGAGGGATAGAATTGCCGCGGATACTGATGGCTTATCACCAAAAGAAGTGTTAGAGTATTTTAAAAAAAGAGCTAACACAAATAAAAATGAGGCGGGTTAATCACACACCTCAATACTGGCTCCGGCCACAGGTATCTGTGGAGATATGTAGGGAATACCCAGATCCATTCCACGCAGTATAAGCAGCAGGGCGGTAACCACTATCATGGCGGGTATCAGTTTTTGAATCATTCTGCCGCGGCTTTGTAAAAAGCTAAGAGCGCCAAAGTTGCTCAGCACCAGTATCGGCAGTGTACCCACACCAAACAGTAGCATATAGCCAAATGCAGTAATGGCATTACCACTGCTCATTGCCGGAAACATCGCCAGGTACACCATTCCACAAGGTAGCAGGCCATTTATTAGTCCGCTTCCGCTGAAGTAAGCCACCCGCGCTGATTTGTTCTGTTGCAACTTCCCGCGTAAGCGGCTGATAAAGGGAAAGAGTATTTTGAGGAGTTTTTTATCCAGGCGCAAAATGTAAAATCCCGCAAAGGCAAAAAGTAAGAGCAACCCACTGATGAGGGATGTTTGCTGTTGCCAGTTTTGCAGCCCTACACCTTTGCCTACAAACCCGGCCAGTAAGCCAAGCATGCCATAAGTAGTTATTCGGCTAAGATGATATAGCCCTACAAACCGTGGGCTGGCATTTTTATGGAATGTGCCCATTGCCGCAGCCTGTAGCGGGCCGCACATGCCTATGCAGTGCAGCGATGATACCAGGCCGAGCAAAAGGGCACTCCACCACATCAGAATACTATTTCGGGATCGAAATAATAGTCAACGCCATCGCAGTGCAGTTTTACCTTGGCAATCCACTTGCCTTCGCTAATGGTGGTAAAGGGTACCTCAAAACTGTTTTCGGTGGTTTCGGTGTGCTCAAAGCTAAAGTCGTTATCGGCTTCCTGCTCGCAGTACATCAGTACGCTAAAGGTTTTGGCTTTACCTTCAAAATCAGCAGGCAGCTGCAGGTTTACCGCACTTTCGGTAACCTTTAGGCTCGCCTTTTCAGTAAGGGCAAGGGCATTGCGCTTTTGATCAATTATGTTCTGGTAGTCTATTTCCTCGGCATAGTAGTCTTCGCTTACCAGGTCAAAATCCTGTTGCATGGCCTGGTACACCATAAAGCTCATCAGGCCGGCAAATAGTACCAGTGTAAGGGCTATACCGGTTCCCCAGTTAAAGGTTAATCCTGTTTTTTTTGTTTCCTGTGACATATTTTTTCCTTTTCTAATGTTTTGCTCGAAATTTCTCAAGTCTCAAGTCTCAAATCTCAAGTCTCAAATCTCAAGTCTCAAGTCTCAAATCTCAAATCTCAAATCTTCGAATTTTCAAATATTTACTTCCTCACAATCGGTCCGTTAAAGTTGGTTTCCACTTCGTCTATCAGCACACCATCCTTGTACACTCCCAGCTTTACATCGGTATTACGGCCTTGCAGGTTTTCCTTTTTCAGGAAGAGTATAAAGGCGCCTTCAGCCAGTTCGCCCTGGGGCACCTCAATAGGGTCGGCACCAATCATTTTCAGTTCACCGGCAGGTGCAAGCAGCTCAATGGTAAGGCCAAGGTCTTCGGCAGTTTTGTTTACCATTTTGTAGTTGTACACATTGCTGAAGGTGTTTTCATCCACCGTTTGAAACATCTGCCCGGGGGTACGTAAAATGATGGCTTCCACATCAGTGCGGCTGGCCAGTAAAAATCCAAAGGCAGAAATCAACACGGTCAGCACGGCTGAGTAGGCAATAACCCTGGCGGTAACTATCTTTTTGGTTTTCTGAGCAATGTTTTCTTCACTATCGTAGCGGATGAGTCCACGGGGGCGGTCAATTTTGTCCATTACGCTATCGCAGGCATCCATACAGGCGGTACAGTTTATGCACTCCAGCTGTGTGCCATTACGGATGTCGATTCCGGTAGGGCATACCTCTACGCACTGGTTACAGTCTATACAATCGCCTTTACCTTCGGCTGCCCGGTCTTCATTTTTTCGGAATTTGCTGCGCATTTCACCACGCATATAATCGTATGCAATTACTACGGAGTGCCTGTCCAGCAGTACGCTTTGCAATCTACCGTAAGGGCAAACTATAATACACACCTGCTCGCGAAACCAGGCAAATACAAAAAAGAATACCCCGGAGAAAATAAGGATGGTAGCCAGGCCACCCAGATGATTTGCGGGATTATCACTCACAATAGTCCACCAGGCAGGCTGGCTGATGAGGTACATCATAAACACGTTGGCTACCGCAAAACTTATGGCGAAGAAGATACCGTTTTTAAAAATCCGCTTCCTGATCTTCTCGGCATTCCATGGCATTTTGGCCAAGCGCATTTGTTGGTTGCGGTCACCATCTATCCAGTATTCAATTCTACGGAAAACATGCTCCATAAAAATGGTTTGCGGGCACACCCAGCCACAGAACAAACGCCCGAAGGCCACGGTAAACACAGCGATAAATAGTACACCAATAAGCATGGCCAGCACGGCAACAAAGAAATCCTCGGGCCAGAAGATCTGACCAAAGAGGATGAACTTGCGCTCCAGCACGTTAAACATCATAAATGGCCGCCCATTAATCTGAATAAACGGTGTGCCAATAAGAATTGCCAGCAATACATAGCTGGCAATTCTGCGATAGTTGGTAAAGCGTCCGTTGGTCTTTCGGGGGTACAAAAAATTCCTTTTACCACTTTCGTCAATTGTACCAATGTGGTCTCTGAAATTCGGATTAGGAATGTGAATACCCATTTGGGATAGCCTTTATAATTATTCGTTTTCAGTGATGATAGTATCAGCATCCGTTGCCTGGGCAACTACTACTGTACTATCTGCGCCTTCAGCTGCGGTTGAGTCATTTACAGGCACTTCTACAGGCTTGTAAAGTTCGCCCTGCGCCTCTTTGGGGTTGGCGGGTGTTGTACCAACCAATGTCATGATAAATGAGGCCACCTTTTGGGTTTCCACTGGGCTTAGTTGGTCTTTCCACGGAATCATACCCTTGGCAGGAACACCATACTTTATGGTAGAGAATACATCTTTGATATCACCACCATGCAGCCAGTAGGCATCCGTAAGGTTAGGGCCTACACCACCGCCACCGTCTGCCGCGTGGCACACCGCACAATTTTTGGTAAACAGGGCTGCACCTTCCTTTATCAGCGATTGGTCTTCCAGCATCACCACAGAGGTTTCATCCACAAGGTTAGCAGCATTTTTTAGGTACTCGGCTTTTTGAATTTCAGCCTCGGCCATTTGCTGTTCATATTCTGCCTGTTGTAATGGCGCGCTGCCAATTACGTGGTAACGTACCAGGTACACTACGGCAAAGGCAATGGAAATGTAAAATCCCCAAAGCCACCAGGGTGGCAGGTTGTTATCCAGCTCATGGATGCCGTCATAGTTGTGGTCAAGCTCAATTTCAGATTCCTGCTCAATAGGCTTGGCATCCTGTAGCTTTTGCCAAAAGCGGGTAAAGATGTTGCTGCCGGCCAGGTAGGTTTCTTCATCAGTTTCCTCATTGATACCGAGTTCCGCAAGGCGCCCCTCTTTTTTAAGAACATGGTATTTGATACTGTTTAAGGCATCAGTAACCGCAACAATACTAAACAGCAGGAAGAGCACCAGCAGAGCTATAATCCACGTTACAGGATTTGCAAATAATGAAGCTATACTTTCTCCACTATACATGGGCACTGTAATGGCTCCTGTAAAAAGAAGGAGTACAAAGGGTATAAAATATCTGCTACTCTTTTTCATGGTCAGTGGTGTTAGAGGGTTGATCATCCAGTGGGAGGGTGGCAATTTTGGCCATTCTTGCTTTATCTGCTTTTAGGATGTACACAAGCATCAGTACAAAAAAGGTAAAGAACAGCAGGAAGGATATCATCGGGTATATTTCTATACCCGTGATGGTTTCCATATGGTGTTTTATGAATTTCAGCATGATGGATTAGTTTTTAACGAGTTCTATATTTTCAGCCTTTATATCCACACCCAGCCTTTGCAGGTAGGCGATGAGCGCAACAATTTCATCATCCGGACGAACATCCACATTCTCCATCTGCTCGCGTAGCTCATTGGTGATGGCTTCCTGTTGCTCATTCATGTAAAAGGCGTAGTTATCAATGTACTCCTGCTCATACGGTACACCCAGGCCGGCCATTACTTCCAGCTTTTTGCGGGTATCTGTAGTATCCAGCGTATTGGTAAACAACCATGGGTAGCGTGGCATTAGTGAGCCGGGGCTCATACTTGTAGGATCAAGCATGTGGTTATAGTGCCAGCTGTGCGGGTACTTACCACCCACACGGTGCAGATCGGGCCCGGTGCGCTTACTACCCCAAAGGAAGGGGTGATCGTACACAAACTCACCGGCTTTGGAATATTCGCCATATCGGGCGGTTTCGGAGCGGAACGGACGCACCATCTGAGAGTGACAGGCATTACAACCCTCGCGGATGTACAGGTCTCTACCTTCCAGCTCAAGCACGCTATAAGGTTTCACACTTTCAATGGTAGGTATGTTGGATTTTACCATCATAGTGGGGATAATCTCAATGATACCACCGATGAGTACTACCACTAAACTCCAAACCATAAGTTGTACAGGGCGTCTTTCAATCCAGCGGTGCCAGTGCTCGTTCTTTGGTTTTTCAAACACTTTACCAAATGGTACTGCGCTGTCTTCCTCACTCTTAAGGAATTTACCACTGCGTACAGTCCTTACCACATTCACCACCATTATAAGCATACCCAGTATGTAAAGAGTACCGCCAATGGCGCGCAGGGCATACATCGGTATAATTTGCGTAACTGTTTCAAGGAAGTTACCGTACACCAAAGTACCATCAGGGTTAAACTCCTTCCACATTAAGCTTTGGGTAAAACCGGCCACGTACATGGGCAGTGCCCAGAAGATGATACCTAATGTTCCAATCCAGAAGTGGGTGTTGGCCATTTTTTGTGAAAACAGGCTGGTTTGATACAGCCTTGGCATCAGCCAATACACTATACCGAAAATCATAAAGCCATTCCAGCCAAGGGTACCAATATGTACGTGTGCAGGAATCCAGTCAGTAAAGTGGGCGATGGCATTGATGTTTTTCAAACTCAACAGCGGGCCTTCCAATGTGGCCATACCATAGCAGGTAATGGCTACCACGAAGAATTTGAGTACGGCACTTTCGCGCACTTTATCCCAGGCTCCGCGCAGGGTAAGCAATCCGTTTATCATACCACCCCAGCTTGGGAAGATGAGCATGATGGAGAAAACGGTACCAAGACTTTGTGCCCAATCAGGTAAAGAAGTGTATAATAAGTGGTGTGGGCCGGCCCAGATGTAGATGAAGATCAGCGCCCAAAAGTGAACAATAGAAAGGCGATACGAGTAAACCGGGCGGTTGGCGGCCTTAGGTACAAAATAGTACATTAAACCCAGTACCGGTGTGGTGAGGAAGAAGGCCACAGCATTGTGTCCGTACCACCATTGTACCAGCGCATCCTGCACCCCTGCATAAGCAGAGTAGGATTTAAGGAAAGAAACGGGAATTTCAATACTATTAACAATGTGCAGCAGGGCAACCGTTACAAAGGTGGCGATGTAGAACCAGATGGCCACATACAGGTGACGCTCTCTCCTTTTAAGGATGGTCCAGAACATGTTTACACCAAAGGTTACCCAGATAAGTGCAATGGCAATATCAATAGGCCACTCCAGTTCGGCATATTCTTTAGATGAGGTAAAACCCAGTGGAATGGTTAATACTGCGGCCAGAATGATAAGCTGCCATCCCCAGAAATGGATTTTACTGAGGAGGTTGCTGGCCATAGGTGTTTTGAGCAACCTGGGTAATGAGTAGTACACCCCGGCAAAAATGGAGTTGCCCACAAAGGCAAAAATGGCTCCGTTGGTGTGTAGCGCCCTCAGGCGTCCAAAGGTAAACCACGATAAATCGAGGTTAAGATCGGGAAACACAAGTTGAAGAGCTACCGTAAGCCCCACAATTGTGGCAATTACACCCCATACAATTGTGGCAATAATAAAATTGCGCACCCACTGATTGTTGTAATAAAAGGTTTCGCGTTGCATAATTAATGGTCGTGTTTAGTACTTTGTTTGTTACTGTCTTTAAGCATCCTTACACCTGGGGAATAGTCATCATCATACTGCCCGTTTTTGATGCTCCATATAAAGGCCACCAAAAAGCCGATGGCTACAAAGAAGCTTGCAATGATTAGAATGTAGATAGCTGACATGGATTCCATTTGTTAAGGAGCCAAAAGTAGAGTTGGGGAGGTGCGCCAATTATGATATTGGTCAGGCGAAAAACTGATAAATGTCAGCAGGTAAAAGCGGTTTATGACAAGTGAGTTGAGCACAGGCGCTTGGTAATCAATGTAGTAAACAGCACTACAGAAATGGAGCTGATAGGCATAAGTATGGCGCATACCAGCGGGCTTAGTATCCCGGCCACAGCAAATGAAAGCCCACCAATATTGTAGATAAAGGAAAGGGCAAAGGCCTGCTTTATTACTTTTTTGTTGAGGTGGCTTAGCTCCACAAATTTGTCCAGCTTACCGAAGGAGTCTGCCAATAGCAGCGCATCGCTGGCCGGAAAGAAGTTGATGTTTTTTTCGCAAAGGCTTATACCTACCTCGCTTTGCTGCAAGGCGCCTGCATCATTAAGTCCATCGCCAATCATCAGTACCTTCTTACGCTGCTGCTGCAACTGCTTCAGGTACTCCAGTTTTTGGTGGGGGGATTGGTTAAACATTAATGTGGCTTTGCCGCCCAGTATTTCTTCAAACCGTTTTTTCTCCGCATCGTTATCTCCACTAAGAAGAGATATGGGGTACTTTGAGCTAAGGCTATTCAGCACTTCGGCCGTTTCCTCACGCGTTTGCTGAAAAAATGAAAAGTAGCCCAATGTTTCTCCGTCCTTTTCCACATATACGGCTGTGGTTTTGGCGTAATCTTCAAGGCCAAGGTAGGCAGCCTTGCCCAGGCGGTAGTAGTGCTCATGAGCTTTGGCCGTTACACCCTCGCCACTGGCTTCGGTAAAATCTACAGCCAGTTTTGCCTCAGCCTGGTCCATCTCCAAAAATTGGAATAGTGGCTTGGCAAGTGGATGCTGTGCGTTTTTGGCAATGGAGGCAATGGCCAGCTTTTCAGCAAAATTCAGCTCATCGCCCGTCCAGTTTACTGTAATGGTGTCCTGTCGCGTAAGTGTTCCGGTTTTATCAAACACTAGGTGGTTTATACCATGGAGGCGGTTCAACACTTCTGAACTTTTTAGAAACAGGCCATGGCGGCCAAACCAGCGCATCATACTACCGGCAGCAAATGGCTCGGCAAGAGCCAGGGCACAGGGGCAGGCCACAATTAATACCGCAGCAAATACGGTAAGGGCTTTGGTACCATCATATAAAGACCATATACCTGCCGAGATGACCGCAATGGCTATAATGGCAGGGGTAAAATAACGGGAAACCCTATCGGTAAGTCCACGGCTTTTTTTGGAGGTACCTTTAAACGCATCATTATTCCAAAGGGAGGAAAGGTATGAGCGATCCACGGTTGTCTGCACTTCCAGCTGGGCAGCCCCGCCAACTATACGGGCCCCGGCATATATACTCTCACCCGCATTTTTCATTACGGGGATGGATTCTCCGGTAATGTAGCTGTAGTCAACCTCGGCAGTGCCCTGGGTGAGTATAGCATCCGCGGAAAGCACTTCGCCCTGACGCACTATTATAAGGTCTCCTTTTTGGAGATCATCCACAGCCACAGGCTTTTCCTTACCATTTTTTAAAAGGAGGTTGGCGGCCAATGGAATAAAGGAGCGGAAGTCTCTGTCGAAAGTGAAGTTTTGATAGGTTTTTTGCTGGTACCACTTCCCGATAAGGAGAAAGAAAACCAGGCCATTTAAACTATCGAAATAGCCGGCACCTGCACCAGTGATAACCTCATAGGCCGAGCGAATAAACAGCACGCCAATACCCAAGGCAATGGGGAGATCAATACTAAGTATGCCTGCGCGCAGGGTTTTGGTGGCATTTATAAAATAATCTTTACCGCTGAAGAGAACCACCGGCAGGCTGAAACCCATCATCATAAACCTGAAAAAGCGCTGAAGGGAGGCATCTGCCGAAAGGCTGCTGTCAAAATACTCTGGGAGAGCCAATAGCATGGTGTTGCCAAAAAGGAAACCGGCCACACCTAGTTGTATGAGTAATAGGTTGCGCTTTTTCTTTTCAGTGCCCAGCCTGGTCTGGAAATCGGGCTTATAGCCGATGTAATCCAATAGGGCCGCAACTTCTGAGAGCAAAACTCTATCAGCTCTAAAGGATATATCCGCCTGTTTTTTACCAAAGTGAACTTTTACTTCCAGTATGCCCTCTTCAATCTCCGGTAGGTTTTCCAACAGATAAATACAACTGGAGCAATGTATGGCCGGTATGTGGATGGAAATGCGGGTAAAGCCATCATCCTCAAACTGCACGAGCGATTTCCTGATTTTAGGCTCGTCCAGGTAAGCATACTTCCTGGTGTTTAGTTCCGATTTATCGGCAATTTTCTTTCTGTTCTGCAAAAGCTCATCCACCACTTTGCAGCCATAGCAGCAATAGGTATAAAGGCCATCATCACTACTTACCTTATCAATTACAGGCTGGTGGCAATGGTGGCATTCAGTAGCCCTATGGGTTTTGGTATTCATAGGGCCAAAAGTGCACAAAGGGCAGCGCCCGCCAAATGATTTTTGTCACCAGTATAAAAGCCCTGTTTGAGGTACAGAAATGGCGGTTTGTAAACCGGGCTTAAAATTTATTTTAAAAAAATGTTGTGCCTGTTTTGATGAATGTAAAGTAAAGATTATGAAACTCTTAAATATAGAAATGAAGTTTTACGAATAACGTAAAAATACTGAGGGTCAGGCAGTTGTGGGATTGTAAGCTTTTTGCACTTAGATTTGCCCCATCATTATTAAAGAAAGACTCTCAAACAACTCTCGTCATGAAAACTAAGAAGCCAAAAGTTATCCAAGTTATCTCAGTTAACTACCCACATTTTTTAGTTCAGTTAAGCTAAAATTTCACAAAGTCTGCGAGGCAGGCTAATCAATAATATTTCCCGGAATTGCAGTTTGTGCCGCTGGTGCAATGATTCGTCACGGGAATATCTCACTCCAACACTTGCAACTTTAGAGTTGGTTTTTTTAATCAAGTGAGAGGGCCGGTAGTTAGCGCTACCGGCTTTTATTTTTTATAGCCCGGGGCAAGAAATAAAATAAATGTGATCGGCAAAAAAAAATCCCGTCTTGGTTAAACCGAGACGGGATTCTTATTAAATGCTATTTAAACTCAAAGACCTCGTCTTTGCTGTTGTAAAAGTTGTACTCCAAAAACTTAAAGGAGTCTCGCGGTACCACCTTCAGGTTTTTCTTATACTTCTTTGACCATTTTCTGCGGATACTGTTGAAGATACCTTTGGTAAGGTAGGCCGCAATAAAGGGGTGGGTGTGTAGAAAAATCCCCTTGTCCTTTTCCTGGTCGGCAATAAGCTCCAGCTTGTTTTCTATTTCATCAATAATGAGGATTGGAGCTTCCACATGGCCGGAGCCATCGGGGTTTTCCTCACGGGTTTGAATGTTCATTTCGGGCCTTACCCGCTGGCGTGTAATTTCCACAAGCCCAAAGCGGCTTACCGGTAGTATTTTATGCTTTGCGCGATCCGTCTTCATCACCGTTTTCAGCTTTTCAAAAAGCTTTTTACGGTTTTCGGATTTATGCATATCAATAAAATCCACCACTATAATGCCGCCCATATCACGTAGTTGTAACTGACGCGCTATTTCTTCGGCTGCAGCCAGGTTTACTGCCAATGCATTGGCTTCCTGGTTTTCGTTACTATTGGTGCGATTACCGCTGTTTACGTCTATTACGTGCATGGCCTCGGTGTGCTCAATAATAAGGTAAGCACCTTTGCCCATGGATACCGAGCGACCAAATGAACTTTTTATCTGCCTTTCAATACCAAAATGCTCAAATACCGGAAGGCGGCCATCATAGTATTTCACTATGTTTTCCATTCCCGGCTCCATAGATTTCAGGTAATTCTTAAGTTCACTCTCAAGATCCTTATCATCAACCACCAGGCTGTTAAAGGAGTCGTTGAGAATATCCCGTAATAAAGCTGATACGCGGTTAATTTCGCGGAGGGCACGGGCGGGGGGCTTTAGTCTTACAATTGAGCGGTGTAGTTGCTTCCATTTTTTGATGAGATCCTGCAGGTCGGCATCAAGCTCGGCCACTGAGCAGTCTTCAGAAGCGGTACGTACAATAACCCCAAATCCTTTGGGCTTAATGCTTTGTATAAGCCTTCTCAGGCGGTCTTTCTCTTCTTTATCCCTAAGCTTTGAGCTTACGCTGATACGATCGGAGAAGGGAACAAGTACGATATACCTTCCGGCCAGTGAAAGTTCGGAGGTAATTCGTGGTCCTTTTGTGGAGATAGGCTCTTTGGCTATCTGCACCAAAAGGTTTTGACCAGGTTTCAGTACCTGGTCCATACTGCCATTTTTATCAATGTCCGGTTCAGTTTCAAAGTCGATTAACGACCATCTCTGCTTACCGGTAAGGGTACGTTTTGTAAACTTATTTAACGACCGAATCTGTGGACCCAAATCATGATAGTGAAGGAAGGCATCTTTCTCATAGCCAACATCCACAAAGGCTGCATTGAGCCCGGGTACCACTTTTTTAATCTTACCGAGGTAAATATCGCCTACTGCAAATTCTTCGGCATTGTCGTAATGAAGTTCGGTAAGTTTACCGTCCCTAAGTAGCGCTAAGGCTACTTCATTGGCAGTACCTGAATTAATGATTAATTCTGTACTCACCTTAATATGTTTTTAGATAGATGAAATAAATGTGTGCCTAAAAGCACATTGCAGCACCAAAAGCACCCGCAAAGGTGCTTTTGAGCTGAAAATTCAAAATTTCATCGGAGAAATTATTTTTTCTTGTGACGGTTCTTTCTAAGACGCTTTTTGCGCTTGTGAGTAGCCATCTTATGTCTTTTTCTCTTTTTTCCGCTAGGCATAATCCTAATGTTTTAATTAATTTTTTAACTCTTTTAATTCTTCGTTTATGGCAGTGGCCGTGGTTTCATCCACCAGTTCCAATGCCTTATCAAAACTTTGTATGGCCGAAGTAGTATCTCCGGTTCCTAATTGAGCTTCTGCCAAAAGTTTCCAAACCTGACCATTTTCAGGCTGTTTTTCAAGTACCGTTTCAAATCTTCCAATAGCCTTATCGTACTGCCCTGTTTGCATAGAGAGAGTTCCCAAAGTGTAGTTGGCTTTTACGTTGCCGGGATATTTTTCAGCAACTTCCCTTATTTTAAGAATCCCCTGCATGGGCGGTACCTCACCGCTCGTCAGCTGGCGCAATGCCTCATCTACCTGTTCTTCGGGAGTGGCTGTTTCGGTGGCTTCGGGTGTAAGGTTTTCCTCAGTTGCTGTTTCATTTTCAACAGGAGGGGTAACCGGGGCCATAAAGTACAGGCCTACCACCAATAAAGCACCTAGAAATATTAATATGAAAAGGCCCTTTTTCAAACTACTAGCCCTTTACTTTTACCTTTTTCTTTACTGCTTCTACAAAAGTTTTAGCAGGCTTAAAAGATGGAATGTTGTGTGCAGGAATGATGATGGTAGTGTTTCTGGAAATGTTTCTTCCGGTTTTCTCGGCTCTCTTCTTAATAATGAAACTACCGAAGCCTCTTAAGTACACGTTATCGCCAGTCTCTAGGGAGTTTCTCACTTCTTTCATGAATGCCTCTACAGTGGCCTGAACGTCAGCACGTTCCATGCCTGTCTTGTCGGAAATCCGGGTGACAATGTCCGCTTTAGTCATTTGTATATCAATTAATTATTAATCTCGTTATTTTTGAGGGCTGCAAATATAAAGTGAATTTATCGTACCGCGAAACCGATTTATTCAATTTTTTTCTTCGTAAGTGCTTCAAATACAAATATTTTGAACAAACAAAGTTTCCGGCAGGCCCTCTTAAGCTGGTATAATGTGCATAAACGTGATCTCCCGTGGAGAAATTCTACTGATCCTTACATTATCTGGATTTCAGAAATAATATTACAGCAAACCCGTGTAAATCAAGGATTACCTTACTTCAAAAAGTTTATTAATAATTATCCTACAGTTTTTCATCTGGCGCAAGCACCCGAAAATAAGGTGATGAAAGACTGGGAGGGCTTGGGTTATTACAGCCGCGCCAGAAATCTTCATTCAGCCGCCAAACAAATTGTAACTGATTTTGATGGTAGTTTTCCAATTACCCACCACGAGATATTAAAACTTAAGGGTGTTGGCGATTATACGGCAGCCGCCATTAGCTCATTTGCCCATAACCAGCCTCATGCCGTAGTAGATGGTAACGTATATAGGGTTCTGGCCAGGGTATTTGGCAGTAAAACTCCAATTAACAGTACTCAGGGTAAAAAGGAGTTTAGTGAACTGGCGGATAGACTGCTGGATAAAAAAGGTCCAGCCACTTACAATCAGGCTATTATGGAATTTGGCGCATTGCAATGTGTGCCTAAAAGCCCTGATTGTGCAAAATGCCCCTTGAATAATAGCTGCTATGCCTTTGCCAAATCCACGGTTGCGGACCTTCCCGTAAAGGAAAAAAAGAAATACGACCGACAGCGGTATTTCAATTATGCACTGATAAAACATAAGGACAAAGTATTGGTTGAGCAGCGTATGGGTAAGGATATCTGGAAACAGCTGTATCAATTTCCACTGGTGGAACACACAGCTTTATTAGATACAGATGTGATGAATAACGAGCTTGAGACTGTTTTAGGTCTTAATTCTGAGCGGACCTTTGAGAAGATTACAGATTTAGCGCCCCATAAATTGAGTCATCAGACTATACACTGTAGAGTGTTTGAGATTTCAATTAAAAAATGGGGAAATAAAGACATGCCGCGAGATATGCAGTGGGTGAGCAAATCCCAACTTGGTGAACTCGGTTTTCCGAGACCTTTACGGAAGCTGATGGATAGAAAACAGCTAACTTTGCCCCTTTAAAATTGCGCAGGTTTATTTTATAAATTTGTTCGAAACCGAAAAAAAATGGCTGGAAGTTTAAATAAAGTAATGCTGATTGGTAACCTGGGTAAAGACCCTGAGATAAAAACGTTTGAAGGTGGGGGCATGCTGGCTCGTTTCCCGATAGCTACCTCAGAAACCTACACCAGCCGCAAAACCAATGAAAAGGTTACTACAACCGAATGGCACACCATAGTACTACGCAGAGGCCTGGCCGAAGTGGCCGAAAAGTACCTCCACAAAGGCGATAAGGTTTTTATTGAAGGGAAAATAAAAACCAGGAGCTGGGATGACCAAAGTGGTGAAAAGCGCTACGCCACCGAAGTTCATGGTGATAACATGACGATGCTTGGCAGTCCTTCAGCCGATGGTCAGTCGCAAGGTTCGGGTGGTTACAGTAGTGGAAACAGCAATGCTTCTTCTGCGCCAGTAAACCTTGGTTCTGATGACGAAGATGATGACCTACCATTTTAAGTATTAACTAATACGCCCTCCTTTGGATCCCGAACCTTCGAGTTACCTCCTGTTTTTAAGTTATCTCAACCCTTTTGATCCTGCCCTGATTGTACCTTTTGTCATTCTGGGTGTGATGCTGATTGGCTCTGCCGTAATCAGTGGTTCAGAGGTGGCTTTTTTCTCGCTAAAGGCGCAGGACCTGGATAGCATGAAGTCCAGCCACAAATCCACTTATGATACTATAGTTGATTTGCTGGATCACCCCAAAACTCTTTTGGCCACTATACTCATCAGCAATAACTTTATTAATGTTGGTATAGTAATTCTGTCTTCCTTTATTACCGAAAGGCTATTTGATTTTTCAGGCAATCCAACGCTGGGTTTTATCATTCAGGTAGGGTTAATCACCTTTCTTATTTTGCTTTTTGGGGAAGTATTACCTAAAGTATATGCCACCCGTAATGCTCCAGGATTCTCCTCATTTAT
Organism: Schleiferiaceae bacterium; assembly: GCA_963758205.1. Lineage (GTDB taxonomy): Bacteria > Bacteroidota > Bacteroidia > Flavobacteriales > Schleiferiaceae > Owenweeksia. The sequence goes on along the minus strand of CAVWUM010000002.1, from coordinate 1,292,980 downwards.
GAGCCGGCCTATGTATTTGCTTAGAATGTTTTTTAAGCCGGTAAGCCGTCTGCTGGTGCGCAGTACAAACCTTATTGAACGCAGATTGAGGAGCAATACCGAAAACCTTTCGGTTAATGACCTTTCACAGGCGTTGGAAATTACCACCCACGATGAAAACACTACACAGGAGGAGCAGAAGATGCTACAGGGTATTGTAAAATTTGGCAGCACTACGGTAAAGCAAATCATGAAACCACGTATGGATGTGATATGTGTGGAGGTAAGCTGGGATTATGAAAAGGTGCTGAATATCATTCTTGAATCCGGCTACAGCCGCATACCAGTATACGAAGAAAATTTTGACCAGATACGCGGAACCCTGTATATAAAGGATTTGCTTCCGCATGAGGATGCCTCAAAAGACTTTAAGTGGATGGAGCTGGTGCGCGATTCGTTTTTTGTGCCGGAGAATAAAAAGATTGACGATCTGTTAAAAGAGTTCCAGGAAAAGAAGATACACCTGGCCGTGGTGGTGGATGAGTTTGGGGGCACCTCCGGAATTATCACCCTTGAGGATGTAATTGAAGAGATAGTTGGGGAGATTAGCGATGAGTTTGATGATGATGACCTCGTTTATTCCAAACTGGATGAGAAGACCTACATATTTGAGGGTAAAACCCACCTTACTGATTTTATGAAGGTGGTGGATGTGGACAACGAGATTTTTGAAGAAGCAAGCGGAGATGCCGATACATTGGCCGGATTTTTACTGGAGATTGCGGGTAAATTTCCGGAAACGGATGAAGTGATAGAGTTTGAGAGGATAAACTTTAAGGTGGAAAGTAAAGATGGGCGAAGAATTAAGAGCATCAAAGTAATGCTGCCCGAAAAAGAAGAGGAGAATGCTGAGGAAGATTAGACTTATTTTACTGGCAGCCCCACTGCTAATAGCCTGTGGTGGCGAGGATGCCTATACGCCTAAACCGCATGGATACTTCCGTATAGGACTTCCCGATAAGGAATACCGCAATCTTGACCTTAATTGCAACTATACATTTGAGTACAATAAGGCGGCCCGCTGGGAGCCTGCCCAAAAAGAGTGCTGGGGTGATGTGTATTACCCCTCTCTTAAAGCCAGGTTGCAGCTTACCTATAAACCCGTCACATCAAATAATCTGGATACGCTGCTGGGCGATGCCCGTGAACTTGCCTTTAAACACACTGTAAAGGCGGATGGCATAAAGGAAGATTTGATACTGGGCCGTGAAAAAGAGGTGTATGGCATCCTCTACAGGATAAGGGGAGAGGCCGCCACCAATGTGCAGTTTTTTGTTACAGATAGTACCGAGAACTTTCTGAGAGGGGTGTTGTATTTTTATGCCGAACCCAACGAGGATTCTCTTCAGCCTGTAAACGATTACATGTACGAAGAGGTTGCTCACCTTATAGAAACACTGGAATGGCGGAACTCGTCACCATAGCGGAATTTGACAATGTAACGCGTGCCCACCTGCTTAAGAGCAGATTGGAGGCCGAGGGCATCCGCGTGTATCTTACCAATGAAAACCTGAACTCCATTTTGCCAACCGGCTTTACCGTAGTTAAGCTACAGGTAAGCCTTACGGATAGCTTTAAGGCAATGGATGTGATGTATGAGGATTAGGAAAGGGCTCAACCGTTAGTTTACTTTTTACCTATTTTTGAATTACTATGAAAGTACTGCTTGATATAAAAGAAGATAAAGTTGCATTTGTAATGGAACTGCTTTCTAGCCTGAAGTTTGTGAAGGCACAACCTCTTACGCCTTATAAATCCGAGATACTGGAGGGCATTCAGCAGGCCGTAACCGAAATGAATCTGGTAAAAGAAGGCAAACTAAAAGCGAGACCTATACAAGAGCTTTTGGATGAACTTTGAGGTTTCCACCATTCCCAATTTTGATAGGCAGGTTAAAAAACTTGCAAAGAAATTCCCTTCCTTAAAGACTGATATTTTCCATTTGGCCGAGAGCCTTAGGCAAAATCCTGAGCAAGGAATTGGATTAGGTAATAATTGTTATAAAGTACGCATGGCAATTAGTTCTAAGGGTAAAGGAAAATCAGGCGGAGCCAGATTAATTACTCATTTGAGAATTACAGCTACTACAATTTATCTTCTTTCTATTTATGATAAATCTGAAAAGGAAAGTATTTCAGACAAAGAGATTATAGAATTACTTGAGCAATTACCTAAAGATGATAGTTGAGGTTTTTCTTTACCTCCAATTTATCAGCCAACATCACCCGTACCACCGCAAATAGCTGAAATGCAAAAAGCATGGCCCCAAGCAGTAAGTGGGTAGGCTGAGCAAATTTTGGTACCTCCAGGTAATTCAGAAAAATACCCAGCGCTATTTCAAAGAAAATAATGACCATTACCGGCAGTATTTCCTTAATACCCCTATTGTTGCGCTTATTGCTACGCCACAGCCAAAAGTTGAGCCCCAGTATTACCAGCGAAAAAGTGCGGTGTACATAAAACTGCCAGTTCAGGTTTTCAATCCAGTTGGTGCGGGTCATACCACTTTCGTTAAGATGGTCAATTTGCTCCCTTACCTGTGTACCCAATATAGTTTGGATGAGTGTGAATAGTAGTGCCACTATTAGCAATACTTTGAATTTGGAATTTACCTGCACTGGGGCAAACTGCTCCTTAATTAACAGCCCTCTGAAAATAAGCATAAGCGCCACCAGTATTAAGGCGCCCATCATGTGGATGGTAATGCTGCCCGGTATCAGGTTACCGTCTACTACAAGTTTCCCCAGCCAGGCCTCAAAGCCCAGCATAAATAATCCGGTTATGGATAACAGCAGGTAAAGCCAGTTTTTACGGACATATAGTAAAGACATAAATACCAGTGCCAGCATGGGTAAGCCTGATAAGGCACCTAAAAGGCGGTTTACGTATTCCGTCCAGGTGTGGAAGGGGTTAAAGAGTGCATAGTCATGTTTGGTGTAGGGTTCCCAGTTACCCTGCTTAAAAGTGGGCCCGGTAGTAAAATCGCCTTGGGCTACCTGCAGACTTTGATTTACAATTATGATTTGCCCTTTTTTAAATTCACGGTTGGGTGTCCATTCCAGCTGGCTTTGCTCCGTAGGAGGAATAATGTAACCAAAGCATTTGGGCCAATCGGGGCAACCCATGCCCGAGCCCGTCATACGTACCACACTACCGGCCAGTATTACCAAAAAAAGTAACACCAGCTCAATTTTGGTCAATCGGATAAGCCACTTCTTCATGGCCGCAAAATTAAGTGACGCAAGGGTGTAGATGGATTCTAAATAAGGTTAATTACATCTACTAACTAACTTACATGTGCAATAGTTAAAAACTAAATGGACCGCGGGTTTAACAAGGTTTTCTCTTCGTTTTTTCTTGATGAATAAATAGAATTTTGAAGACTTTTACCGAGCACAAACGTACCACCCCAGCGGCCTGTCCGTCAGTTCAGGCGCGGGATGATATGTTAGCCCCACGCTTTAGCGTGGGGATTAATAGGATTGCAGACATGCCCATTTTTGGCGTGGTTTTCAACTTTAGCCATCTAGTACTTGAAAACCATGACAAAAATTTAGCCCATGTTGAATAAGGAAACATTGTAGGATTTGCTTAAATAAAGAACCCCGCAAGATTGCTCTCACGGGGTTCGCCCTCGTTGTTGTGTGATTTCCTTCCGGAATTCGAAGGCCCAAAAAAAATCCGTTGGCTGGTTTATAATTTGGGCAACCAAATGAAAACCATAGGCCCGGTTTCTATTTGATGGTGCAATATTAGGCACAAAAGCCTTTGTCAGTCAAGTAGATACATTTGATCTTCGATAGACAGATAATATTACGGGACGAATGGTGTAAAACAAGGGGTCAATTGGCCATGTCTTTATTGTGGGTTAAATTATCTTCGGCCCCCAATTTCTAAAGGAAATGTACACTACCGAAGTTTGTATAGTTGGGGCCGGGCCTGCCGGTGCTACCTTATCTCACTTTTTATCCAAACAAAAAATTACCCACATACTGCTGGATAAAGCTGAGTTTCCGCGCGATAAAATTTGTGGAGACGGCATTACCGTAGATGTACTCAATGTGCTGAAACGTATCAGCCCTGATTTACTTGCTGAATTTGCCTCCCAAACTGAAATGCTGCCCAGCCATGGCTTTTGCTTCCATTCTGCCAATGGTAAAGAGCTGCGCTATGATTTTGAGCAGGACGACTTTCCTTATGCTCCGTTTTACACTTCGCGCAGGCTCCATTTAGATGATTTTTTAGTACAGCGACTCAACTCAGACTATTGCCACTTTATGCCCAATACCGAGGTTAAAAATCTGGTTAAAACCAACAATGAGGTTAGCATAATGGGCCGCAATGGTGTGGGTGATGTAGAAATAAAAGCCAAAATGGTAATAGGTGCCGAAGGCGAAAAACCTGTGGTTACCCGCCACCTGGGCATTGAGGCCTTCAGGGAAAAGGAACACCTGATAGGCGGAATAAGGCTGTATTACAAAAATGTGCAAGGTTTTAACAAGGGCAATCACCTTGAATTCTTTTTTGATAAAAAGCTGTTGCCGGGCTACTTCTGGGCATTTCCCCTTTCGGAGAATGAAGCCAACGTGGGGTTAGGTATGGTAAGCACCGCTATATCTGCCAAAAAGGTAAACCTCAAAAAAATGTTTGAGGAGATGATTACCACCCATTCCAAAATAAAGGAGATGTTTGCCGAAGCCGAAGCGCTGGAAAAGCCCCGTGGATGGGGTTTGCCCATTATTACCCCAAAGCGCGTTATTGCCGGTGATCGCTATGCCCTGGTGGGCGATGCTGCGGGTATGATTGAACCCTTTACGGGTAAGGGCATAGGGCCTGGGATGATGAGTGCCCGCATTTGCTCCGAGCATATAACCGAAGCTCTTAGCCAAAAAAAGTACAATCTGCGCCCCTACCAGGAGCATATGTACCGCTACTACAAAAGCGAAATAAAAACCGGCTACACTCTGCAAAAAACCCTGAAATACCCAATGGCCCTCAATGCTGTTATTGGCCTCTCCAATCTATCCCCAATTAAAAAATGGACGCACCAAAAGATGGTGAAGGAGTGGGGGAGGTGGATGTAAATGGGAGTACTGAGAATTTGGTATTGAGTAGTGGGTATGCGAATGAATATAGTTGCCGCTGTTTAATTTACAGTTTGGCTCGGAGCGTTTCCCCTCCTTTTTTTAAAGAGGTATCAGGTCTGCCAGACTATATAGGCTGGGGTGGTGTTTTGCTAATTATCCAATACACTCACCCAACCCTGGTCGGTAACGGTTTTACCGTTATTGTGGCTGTAGGTAAGCTGATAGATGTAAACGCCCAGCGGCAGCTTGCTGCCATCCGTGTTTCTGCCGTCCCACTCATTTTGGTAGTTTACCTTGCGGTAGATAAGCTCTCCCCAGCGATTAAATATTACCAGCTCATTCTCTTCAGGCAGGTTGCCAATGGCCCAGGTATCATTAAGGCCATCGCCATTGGGGGTAAAGGCACTGGGGATATAAACAGGCGGCAGTTCCTTTACCGTATCACAATCTATAAGGCTTACCAATACCGAGTCAATTACCGTATCACAAACTGAGAGGGCTGAAAGCCAGTAGTAGCCGCTATCCCTTACGGTGATGGATTGGCCAACATAGCCTGTGCTCCAAAGCAGTTGGCGGTTAGGGTCGCTTTGGGCTTTTAGTATAACTTCATCGCCCTGGCAGCCTTCCAGTAAAGGTTTAAGGCCGCTGGTGTAGGGCGGCACGGCACGTTTTACCTCTATGGTATCACTTTGCCAAAAGCGGTGGTTATACTCCACCTTTACCCAGTAAAAGCCGGGTTGAGTAACGGTAATACTGCTATCGGTGCTACCATTGCTCCACAAAAAGGTTTTTACGGTATCCTCCAGTTTAAAGCCGTCATCATGCCAGGCATGCAGTTGCAGGGTTTGGCCGGGGCAAAGGGTAGTATCGGGTGGCAGTTCCACATTAAAAAGGGTATCGGTATGGAGGTAAAGGTACACGGCATCGAAGTAATAAATTGGCGAACCTCCCCCAGCGCAAAAATTGCTATCTGCTGGTGTAAAGAGATAATTTGAATTTGCATCGGTCCTAAAATTACCAAGCGTTAAGAATTTTTCATTACCTATTGCTGTAAATTCACCTTTTATCCTGACCCAATTTTCTTCTTCAAATATTAAAGATTGGGCTTCGACAGTTGGTACAAGGCTCTGCTTTTTATAGTCAAAATGTCTTATAGTGTCCGAACTTATCAAGGCACCTGCATTTTGAGCAATAACATTAGAGGCCTCTCTGTAACCTCTTAATACATAAAATTCAATAATATATTTTTCATTGGTAATAAGATTTTGCGTTATCATTACCTCAGCAAAATTCCTTCCTGCATAGAAACTTTTTTGACGGTTTATATGAGCTTGCCAAGGTGAGGAACAAATAGAACGGGTATAGCATATGGGCTCGGTATATTGAAAGGAATCCAATATGGTCATACCTAAATAACCTGTGCCTTCTTTAGGATAAGGGTTGTAGAACTTAAATAGAGGACATCTTTGGCTACCTGCGGTATATATGATATTGTGTCCGTAGATGCCTACAATGCCATTCATTTGTTTATTGCATGTATCCCAGATGAACGCTCTACTTGCCAAACCATAGATGCTATCAGATGGGCTTCTTGGTGGAGAAAACCAATTAGCATAGTAATTTTCAAGTCCGACCGCGTTTGTGTAAGTGCAGCTTAATAGTTGAGAAAAGTCGTGGTTAGGTATAAGGTTCTGTGAGCGTATGCTCACAGAACTTATTGATAAGATTATAACTAAGAATAAAAACTTTCTCATTCTTAAAATAGCATGAACCCAAATGTAGAAATATTAGGTCTGAAATATTTGATTGATAGAGCTAAAGAGATTTTATTATCCTTATCTCCGATTCCCGCTAATTATCCAACACACTCACCCAACCCTGGTCGGTAATGGTTTTGCCATTGTTGTGGGTGTAAGTAAGCTGATAAATGTACACACCCAGCGGTAGCTTGCTGCCATCGCGGTTGGTGCCATCCCACTCATTTTGGTAGTTTACCTTGCGGTAGATGAGTTCGCCCCAACGGTTAAAAATCACCAGCTCATTTTCTTCAGGCAGGTTGCCAATAGCCCAGGTATCATTAAGGCCATCACCATTGGGGGTAAAGGCGCTGGGGATGTAAACAGGTGGCAATGGCTTTACGGTATCACAATCTATAAGGTTTACCAGTACAGAATCAATTACGGTATCACAAACCGAAAGGGCTGAAAGCCAATAGTAGCCACTATCCTTTACGGTGATGGATTGCCCAACATAGCCCGTGCTCCAAAGCAGTTGGCGGTTAGGGTCGCTTTGAGCTCTTAAGATAACTTCATCGCCCTGGCAGCCTTCCCTTAATGGATTTAGGCCGCTGGTGTAAGGCGGTACGGCACGTTTTACCTCTATGGTATCACTCTGCCAAAAGCGGTGGTTATACTCCACCTTTACCCAATAAAACCCGGGTTGCGTAACCGTAATACTGCTATCGGTACTGCCGTTACTCCACAAAAAGGTTTTTACGGTATCCTCCAGTTTAAAGCCGTCATCATGCCAGGCATGCAGTTGCAGGGTTTGGCCGGGGCAAAGGGTAGTATCGGGAGGCAGCTCTACATTAAAAAGGGTGTCGGTATGGAGGTAGAGATAAACGGCATCTACGAAATAAACATTTGGTTCTCCGGGACAATGATTGGAATCCACAGGTACATACTGAAGGTTTGTATTGGGGTCTTTGCGAAAGTTTCCAATGGTAACGAACTTTTCATTACCAATAGCAGTAAATGATCCTTTTATTTTAACCCAATTCTTTTCTTCATAAATCAATTGATTAGATTCTATTGTGGGTGCGATATTCAGTTTCTTGTAATCAAAATGGCTAAATGTATCAGCCGAAACAAATGCTCCTAAATTTTGAATTACTGTGGGCGATCCCTTTGGTAAACCTCTTAGTGCATGGAATTCAATCACATACTCTTCATTAGCTATAAGACTCTTACTTAGCATTACCTCGGCAAAACTTCTGCCACCAGTATATTCAAGCGAAAAATTACTCCAAGGACTCCAGGGAAAGGCGCAATTTGGAGGGCGAGAATAGCAAACAGTTTGTGGATGATTGAATGAATCTAATGGAAAGATACCCAAATAACCTGTCCCTTCAAGAGGATAAGGATTATACGTCAAATACTGAACGCATCTTAAAGAGTCAACTGTAAAAATGGTATCATATCCAAATTTGTTCAGGAAATAAGGGAGTGCACATGTATCAACTGCATGAATACCGCTAACATTTCCATAGATAGAATCGGTGATTGAGTGAGGAGGTCTAAACCAGTTAGAATATGAGTTTTGAAGAACCTGACGATTTGGAACTAGACCACAATTTATATTTGAGAAGTCATGATTAGGAACAAGGTTCTGCGAGTAAGAACTCGCAGAACCAATTAAAACAAGTATTAGAATATAATAGCGACACATTTATTATTGAACAATAACTTTAGAAGAAAAATCTCCGATTCTTAAGAGGTAAATGCCTGGAGGTAATTTAGTAAGGTCTAAAGTTTCCTTACTAGTCAAAATAACGTATTTAAAAACAATTGAGCCAGAAGAATTTTGTATTTGGATTTGTGACCCAATAAATGTTGGCGGCATTTCTATATTTAGCAACCCTGTAGTAGGATTAGGGAACAGGGAAATATTTTCTTGTTTTTCTATTGAAGGTTCAATAAACTCTTCTTCTTTAAATGACTCTTTAGAAGTTAATTCAGAGTTACTATTGCCAGCAAATTTGAAAGCAGGCGGGGTAATAGAGGGGCAGTTTAAATAAGATCCAGCAGTATATGTGAAATTGACATTTGATGCACCTGGAGGATTTGGAACTGGGTGAAAAGGATCGGAAGTTAGGGCTGATGCATGGTGCCAGCTAATAGTATTAAATGAACTACCCGCAACCTTTTTCGTGAAAAAATTGATCCACTCATTTGATAAAGGACTGCCTGCTGACCCTTGGTCACTCATATATGGATTGTCAAGATAAATGCCATAGTAATTATCTCTGAAACGGTTACAGGTCATCTCTGTTCCAGTACAAGTGCCATCCAGTTCAATACCCCGTTCACAGTTTACAATAGTGTTCTTTGTTATTTCGGCATTTTGTAAAGTATGTAAATCCATACCAATAGGTGTTGTTGATCCGGATAGGGTTGTTGTACTACTATTATTAATTGCATTATTGCCAATAACCATTCCATGGCATTCGTAAACGGTAAGGTGGTCATGTCCAGGAATGCCATTTAAAAAGTTATCGTTAAAAACTAATCGCCCATTAGTATTAGCAGCTAAATTATAAAGTCGTGCATAACCACTGGGGAAATCATTATCAATGATTCTTACCTGAGTATTGCTGCTGGTATTTCCAGTAACATCTAATCGTCCGTTATTAAATTCATTTTGATAAATATAAGTTCCAATTGAGGGGTATCCTGTACCTACTAGTAAGTGAATGGGGTAAAATATTTCAACATTAGTAGAATTGAACGTGTTGTTTTCGATATGGCTTGCCGAATTAAATATAGACACGGGAGTACCAATAATATTCCCTGCTGCGGGGTTTGCTCCACCTATTATCACCCTACTGTTGTTGTCAGCACAAACTGACATGTTTGCACCATCAATATCATTATTTCTAATTTGAACCTGTGACTCCCTGATGTTTATCCATGTAATATCGGCTGCATAAAAATTGGGATCTTCAAATACATTTTGAGACAGTGTTCGGTGACCAATGTTCACCCAAATGGAATTGCCGTCAATAAATATGGGTGCACTAAAACCGGAATTTATTGTAGAACAATAACCATCAAAAAACTTTGCCAATGAAATGGTTGAGTTTGGATCCTGATTAAAAAAGTTAAATAACCTTGTATAGGTAAAAGTATTACCGCTTAATGAAATACTTGAACTGAAGTATGGACCAGTGGAAGTGTGTGCATCTACATATAGCGAAACTATATTATCCTGAAACGTGGAGCTAACAGCTACAACTTCCCCATTATCTTCGGTATGGATTGCTCTTATAGCTTCTTGTATGGTACAGCTTGTAAGTGTCAGTTCACAGGTGGAATTAGATAAATAAAATCCATCCCAGGCATAGTCACATTGCTGATCGAAAGTACTAGTATTTGCTGAAACACTTGCTCCATTTAGAATCTCCAACCTTGCGTCAGTGGCAGAATGCACATCAGCATTTACAAATTCGGTAATGCCTTGTAGGCCAATATCTCCGAAAAACAGGATATCACCACTGTAAGATCCTGCTGGTATAGTTTCGTCTACGTACAAATAATCATAAGAGCCCGATCCAAAACAACATGATGCGACTTTACATTCATATACACATGGTGATCCACCAATAGTAAGCGTTACTGTAAAAGTGCCAAAACCTTTATAATTGGAAATACTAACCGAACTTAATGTAAATGTACCTGCCGATGTATTAAATGATATCCCTGAATAGGAAAATCCAGAAGATGAAGTTACCGATGCAGCCGTAAGGTTCCCAACATAATTATCAATAGTGTAAACAGCGGATCCTGAACAATTCAGTGCATTATTCGAAACTAATATTGGACACTGTGCCCAAATTTGGCCACACCAAAACAGCATGCTTAGTAGAAAGATTCCTGATTGAAGCCTGATTGAAGCCTGATTGAAGCCTGATTGAAGCCTGATTGAAGCCTGATTGAAGCCTGATTGAAGCCTGATTGATTTTTCATAGTTTAAATTAATTGGTTAAAAATGAAATAGCAATGTAAGAATTATATCGTAAGAATGTACTTGGAGAGTCTTTGTGGTTTTAATAGAATTACTACAGATAATGCTTATAGGCACTGGTGTTTTTCTTATAATTTTCCATTTTAAATGGATAAATTTTCGACTATTTTTAATTATTTTAAGGAGGTGTTTAGTTAGTAAGCGAAAACATTACGGGAGTAATTGGTTAAACTTATCTTATGAAGATTCAAAATAAAAAGTTGCTCACCTCAGTATTATTCTCCAGCTATGAAAATGTTCTTGACATCGCAATGGAAGTTTAAGTTGCAATACCACTTTTATGACAATCTTTCCACTTTACCTTAGTGGCATAACTTTAGCCTAACCCACGCTGCATTAATCAAGGCAATCTCATGAAAAAAGCACTTTCTCTTATATCCCTTACTTTTCTGTTATCACTTCAGGCGGAAGCCCAAACTAAGAACTCACTGCTGTGGGAGGTAAAATCACCCACGGGTAAAACCTCCTACCTGTTTGGCACCTACCATTTAATCGGTTCGGAATATCTCAAAACTCATAAAAAGGTGGCCGATGCCTATGCTAAATCCAATACTGTGGTGGTGGAAACGGTAATCGATTCCAGCAAAATAATGCAGATAGCTATGGTGGGGATGATGCCGGATAAATCACTGAAAAGTATGGTGGATAGTGCCGATTATGAAATGCTAAAGAAGGAGATTATGCGGGTAACGGGTTATGATATTGCCATGTTTGACCAGATGAAGCCCATGACAGTTTCGGCTATGTATGCGGCTGCCCTGGCCGAAGGTGAGCTGGATGGCGAGGGCCTTAGCGGCAACCCCATAGATGTGTATTTTGCCTCTTACGGCAAGCGAAACGGCAAAGAGGTAATTGAACTGGAAACCATGATGGAGCAGGCCGAAATGCTATACAATGGCAGCACCCCTGAGGAGCAGGCGGCCCTTTTGGTACAAACAGTAAAGGACAGCCTTAAAAGCGGTGAGGTAACTGAAGATTTGCTGGATGCCTACATGACGGAAGACCTGGAGCTGATGTGGAAGATGCAGGAAGAAGATGAGGATCCGCTTTTGGATATGACGCTATTGCTGGATAACCGCAATGCAGCCTGGATTGAAAAGCTGAAACCTATACTAAACAATGGCGATGCGTTTATTGCGGTGGGCGCACTTCACCTGCCGGGAGATACTGGTGTAATTGAACTCCTGAAAAAGGAAGGTTACACACTTAAACCTGTAAAATAGGTTTTTTCCATTCCCTGTAAAGGGAAAAACATAGTGGCGGATTTTTGTTTCTTTATGACAAATAAACCGCTGGTATGAAATCCCAAGACATTAAGTTTTTAAATAAGGATGGTGAGGAGCTGGCTGGTAGCCTTCAGCTTCCGCTGGATAAAAAGCCGCACCACTTTGCCATTTTTGCCCATTGTTTTACCTGTAGTAAGGATTTACGGGCTGTGCGCAATATTACCCTGGCACTTTCGCAGAAGGGCTTTGGCGTGTTGCGCTTTGATTTTACAGGCCTGGGGCAATCTGACGGTAAGTTTGAGAATACCAACTTTACCTCTAATGTAAACGACATAAAATCAGCTGCGGATTATCTTACCGAAAATCACAAGGCCCCCAGTCTTCTTATAGGCCATTCGTTGGGGGGTACCGCTGTATTAATGGCGGGCAGCCAGATGGAAAGTGTAAAAGCCATTGCTACCATTGGGGCACCCTGCGAGCCGGATCATGTACTTAACATGTTGCGCGAGGATATTGAAGAAATAGAAAAAAAGGGAGAAGCCACCGTAACCCTTGCGGGGAGGGGGTTTAAAATAAAAAGTCAGTTTGTGAAGGATTTGCGCGAGCAGGGCCTGAGTAAATTGCTGGGTGATATGCGCAAAGCCACTCTTATAATGCACTCACCACAGGATGAGATCGTGGAGGTGAGCAATGCAAGAGGAATTTATGAGAGCCTTCACCACCCCAAAAGCTTTGTAAGCCTTGATGGGGCTGATCACCTGCTCTCTAATACCAGCGACTCTATGTATGTGGGTGATTTAATTTCGTGCTGGGTACAGCGCTACCTGGAAAGGGAACCTGAAAATGAACTGAAAACAGATGAGCAGGTTGTGGCACGGCTTACCGAAGGCCCCTTTCTTACTGAAATACTGGCCGGCCCGCACCACCTTTTGGCCGATGAGCCCAAGGACGTTGGCGGCAGTAACCTGGGGCCATCGCCTTATGAGTTTTTAACTTCAGGCCTGGGAGCCTGCACTGCCATGACGATAAAGATGTATGCCGATAGAAAAAAGTGGCCGCTGGAAGAAGTACAGGTGCACCTCAATTATGACAGCGATTACCTGGAGGATTGCGATAAGTGCGAGGATGAAGACCGAAAAATCGGCAAATTTGAGCGCCTTATTGAAATACGGGGGGACCTGGATAAAAGCCAGCGCAACCGCATTTTACAGATTGCCAATAAATGCCCTGTGCACAAAACCCTTGAGCAGGGTGTTTCCATTGAAACAAAACTGAAGTAATACTTCATAAAATCCCCCATATTTTGACTACCCCACCGGACATTAACAGCTTTAATGCTGTACAGATTTCAGATATATACCGTAAGCAGCGCCATTATTTTGAGAGTGGTACTACCCGTGAGTACCGTTTCAGAAAGAATCAACTGCAAAAGCTCAAAAAGCTGATAAAGGAATCGGAAGCTGAAATCATGGAAGCCATGAGGGCTGACTTCGGTAAATCCACTTTTGAGAGCTATGCCAGTGAGGTGGGCTTTTTTTATGAGGAAGTAAACCTGGCTATAGAAAACCTGAGGGAATGGATGGAGCCTGTTAAGGTATCATCACCTATTACCACCTGGCCTTCGCGCAGTTATTATAAACCTGAGTCTAAGGGTGTAGTCCTGATTATCAGTCCATGGAATTACCCCTTTAATTTATTGATGGTGCCGTTGGTGGCTGCTATGGCTGCGGGTAATACCGTGGTGGTAAAACCACCGGAGCAAACTCCACACATTTCTAAACTGCTAGAAAAGATTTTGGTGCAAAACTTTGATGAGCAATACATAGCTGTAGTACAGGGTGATGGCAAGGAAGTAGTTCCACTGCTTATGAATAATCACCGTTTTGACCATGTGTTTTTTACCGGTAGCACTGCCGTGGGGAAAAAGATTGCCGAAATGGCTGCACCGCACCTAACACCCGTTACTCTTGAGCTGGGTGGTAAAAGCCCCTGTATTGTTGATGCCACGGCTAATATTAAAGTAGCGGCCAGGCGTATAGCTTTTGGCAAATGGCTCAATGCCGGCCAAACCTGTGTGGCACCTGATTATCTGTTGTTGCATAAGGATATTAAAGCCGAGTTTATAAAGCAGTTTGAGAAAACCACGGTGGAGTTTTATGGTAAAAATCCTTTGGAGAATAAGGACTACACCAGCATAGTAAGCCGCGACCGCTTTTTGGCTTTACAGGAATTAATGCATGATGGTGAGATACTGTTTGGTGGCCAAACGGATGAAAAGAATCTGCGTATTTCACCAACTCTTATTGATGGCGTTACCCTTGATGAAAAAATAATGCGGGAGGAAATTTTTGGCCCCCTGCTACCCATACTAAGCTATACAGAAATTAGCGAAGCAAAAAAAATTATAACGGCTAACCCTTATCCGCTTTCGTTTTATGTGTTTACCAAAAGCAAAAAAGTAGAAAAAGCTTTTATAGATGATGTACAATTTGGGGGCGGTGCAGTAAACAATACGGTTGTTCATCTGGCCAATCCGGAGTTACCCTTCGGTGGCATTGGTAGCAGCGGCTATGGTAACTACCATGGCAAATTTGGGTTTGATACTTTCTCCCACCAGAAATCAATAATGAAAAGTGCCACCTGGTTTGATCTTAAGCAAAAGTATCCGCCTTATTCCAGTTTGGTGTTGAAGTTGGTAAAATGGGTGATGGGGTAGAAGTTGTAAATTTGAGATGGAGAAGTTAAGAACCCGATTTTGTAGAAAATGACTGTTGAGAGAAAGAATAATGAAATAATCTTCCGCTTGCCGGGAGATTTGGATATTGAAGAGCTTCAAAGGTTTTATGATTATTTTAGGTTTAAAGAACTTACCAAAGACAGCGTAGCCACCGAAAAGCAGGGCAATAATCTGGCAGCAGAATCAAAAGCAGAATGGTGGAAAGAAAATAAGAGCAAGTTCCTTAAATGAAGCTAGTGGTTGACACCAATATAGTCTTCAGCGCTTTATTGAATTCAGGAAACTCGATGGCCGAAATTTTACTTAACCCTAATAGCAATTTTGAGTTTTTTGCACCAAACCACCTTGCGCTTGAATTGGAGCGTCATCAAACGAAGCTTTCCCGTATTTCTTCACTTTCACCACTACTATTAGGTGAAGCCACACGTATTTTATTTAATCGAATTACATTCATTTCTGAAGATCTGATAGATTCTCACACATGGGAGGTAGCCTATAAGCTAACAAAGGGTATTGACGAAGATGACACCCCATTTGTTGCTTTGGCACTCTCCTTAAAAGCTCAACTATGGACAGGAGATATGAAGCTGCTAAAAGGCCTAAGAAAGATTGATGTCGGTTTTGTAGTCAATACAGATGAGCTTGTAGGTGGTATTAAATAAAAGTGACGAACATCCAAACCATTAGTGTTACCTCCCTATTCGGGCTTTGTATTAAAATTGATAAAATGGGTGATGGGGTAGCCTATAAACTTTGTGGTGGGTGATGAGTTAATTTAATAGATGTACTTCCTGTACTTTAGAAAAATCACCATTTTTTATGAGAAAATCCATACTCTGTGCGCTTTTGGCGATGTTCGGCCATTTCAGTTTTGCTCAATACGAAACGGTAGAATTCAATTACGAGAAATCCACTTTTAACAACGGGCAGCCGCTACCGGCTGAAACCTACTTTGAAATTACAGGGCAGATAAGCCGCACCATCAACATGGTGGAGGTGCAGATATATGATGAAAACGGTTACCCTGAGCGAGATCCCCTCTACTCCAAAATCTGGAAACGCCCCTTTAACAATACAACTGAAAGGTTTGTAGTGCCTCTTAATTATAACCTGCGCGGAGCTGAAGAATATGACTTTGCTGTATTATACTTCAGAAAAGCCTCTGAGGGGGAAATAGCCGCTTTTAAAAAGGAACTGTACGCCAACCTGGATGCCTATATCGATCAAAATCTTGATTTTACACAAAAGAGAATCAGTCTGTTAAAAGATACCCGCAGCATGGTGGAGGATATGAATCAGATTGTGCATTCGGCCATGAGTTATTATCGCACCCAGATAAACCGTGAGTTTGAAGGTTTTAGTGATTTGGTAAAGGATGATATTGAGAGAGTAGAGGATAGCAAGCAAAACCGGATTTTGGGACGAAAATCCACGGAGGCTGAAAACCTGGCCCGTAAAAAGGAGTTGGTGGATGATCTTAAAACCCGTGTTCATGCCGAAGTGGGTTATATTCTAAACTCAGGCCTTTTGGCTCTTGCCGATTTAAAATCAGTGGACAATTACAAAACCGAAAAAACCCAAACCATATTTACCCTGCATGGCGGTTATGGTGGTGCCTACTTTGATGAGAGCCGAAAGAACGACCTCTTTGGCAGTGGGTTTATGGCTGGTGTTACTTTGCCTCTTGGTAAAAAACAATTTTCCTCTCCATTTTGGAGCAACACCTCAATTATGGCAGGTGTTTACTTTAGTGACTTTAAGCTGGATGATGGCATTACCGCTACGGGGCCGTTACTGAAGAGGCCTTATTATCTCGGGGTGGGATATAAGTTCTATCGCTTTTTGCGGATTTCGGCAGGGGCCACCTTGCTTGAAAATGACGGACAGGTAAATGGTCAGGATGTAAGCAGCGCCATTTATGTGCGGCCTTATATTTCGCTTACCGCAGATATAAACCTGTGGATCGGACTTGCCAAATGATGTTTTCCAAAAGACATATTACACACTTGAGGCTACTGGCTGTTTTGAGCCTTATGGTTTGGACTATTGGGACGTATGCTCAGCAAAATCGCTATAACTGGCGATTTGGTGTAGGAGTTGGCAATCAATATTTATCCGGTAATCCTTATAATTCGGATTCGCTTACGAGTAGTGATGTTGTTGACTTTACTACAGAATTTTACAGTTATAGTGCATTTCTGGAATTATCATTATCGCAAAGCTTTGGATTAAAAGCCTTTGCCAATACCCGCCCTGAGGATTACAAGCTGGTTAACTCCGGCCTGCTACTCAGTTACTATTTTGATAACGACTACCTGTTTGGTTCCAAAGCCTTTATAGCCCCTTACTTAAATGCAGGTGTGGCTTATGGCCAAAACCGCAATTCTTTTAACGTCCCTTTCGGGGGAGGGCTTAAGTTAAGAGTAAGTAGCCGCATCAATATAAATGTGGATTACACGGCCTGGTCCTACGCCAACCGCTGGGATGAATCTGACTTTGATTTTGGAGATGAGCTGAGAGGATACTCGTCTGTTTCCATACACTATAATTTTGGCAAAAAACCAAGGGCCTATAACGCACCAAAGCCCTATGTATTACCTGCTGAGGCTTCCGTGCAAGTGGAAATAATGGATAAGCCTAAGCCGGATTTGGAAAGACTCGAAAAAGGGAATACTAATCTGACTTTGGATACCACCACTGTAAAACCACCAAAGGTGGCTCTATTGGACTCCTCAGCCTTTTTCATTTCTCCTAATGACTCCAGCGGCAAAGCGCAATTCCTTAAGCGATATGGCAAGATTTTGAAAACACCGCAAATCGGTGATTCTTCGAGAATCTATAAATATGATCTTTTTACAACTGATACTGCACAAAAGTATGACTCGAGGAAGAGTTCAGCCGAGCGTACAGCTAATGATTCCCTATTATATCAACTGGAATATGAGGTAAAGCAACAGAGGCTAAAAAACGAACTGGCACTTCTGCGCAAAGCAGAGAAGGACAGCAGCATGAATGCACTAATGCAGGAGAATGAAAGGTTGAAGTCACAATTGGAAGCAAACAGCCAATATGATAACCTTAATCAAAGGGTTTCTCAATTGGAGTCAAGACCTACCAGCACAAGTTCTGCACCTGCAACAACCAATACCACAAGTACATATACCCCGGCAAGTTCATCATCAACGGGTTCCACGTATACCGGGCAGAGTTATAACTCAACACCAACCAACACAGGAGCAGCGGCAGCCGGAGGAGCAATGGCGGGCGGGGCGCTTGCAGCAGGTGGTAGTAAAGAAGAAATCGAAGATTTGCAGGCCAAAGTTGATACCCTCCAAAGGCAGCTCATCAATTTGCAAAAATTATTATTAGCTCAAAATAGTACCCCCAAAAAAGCAACTAACCCGGATACTTCGACTGCTGATACAGTGGTTGCTGATACTACAACTAATTATACCAGTGATAGTGTAGCCGTTGATTCAACGTTGAAAAAATTAGCGCCAGCTCCTATGGTTACCGACTCTACCGACACCACAAAAACAAAACAGTTTGCGTCAGAGAAGGAACTTAAGGGTCTAAAAGAGAACCTGACTAAAACTCAAAAACAGGTGGACTCCTTAGTAAAAGTAAAACCCTCTATAAAGGAAGTTCCAGCCAAGGTGGAAGAGCAGCCTGCAGAGCCTAAAACCTTTTTTGAAACCACAGGTAAGGTGGAGGTATTTTTTGATGTTGGATCCTCGAGCCTGAATAACGAATCGCGCAAGAAGCTGGATGACATGGTGAAATATGCCGGTGAAAATTCTGAGGCCGGATTTTTACTAAAAGGTTTTACAGATAAAACGGGTTCTGCGGCTATCAACAAAGCTTTGTCCGATAAGCGCGCTAAAGCTGTTCAGCAGTACATTACATCAAAAGGTGTATCTGCCGAAAGGCTAAAAGTGGTTAGCATTGGTCCCGATCAATCGTTAAGCGGTGGTAGCCAAAGTTATGGCCGTAGGGTGGAGGTGATCTTAAATTAAAAGGTTATTCTTTTTTATCTTCATCCCCACCAAATAGGTTTTCAAAAAAACCTTCGTCTTCCTCTTTTTTATCCACACTTCGAATGTTTACCGTTTGGTCTACATTCTTTTGGAAAGCTTCAATAAATGCATTGCGCAGCACACTGCCTATGGTGCCCCACAAGCCTACGGAGTTTCCTTCTGTGGTTCCTGAAAACGGAACTTTAGTAGCAAACTGATCACGTGGCTGATTTTCAAAAACCTCTAGTACCCCGCCAATTACCACCTCCCAGGCCTTTTGCCAAAATCCGGTAGAATCGTTCTTCAGATCAATTACCGCTACGCTATCCAGCAAAGGCTTTACATAGCCTTCATATTCGCCATCCTTCATAGCCACTTCTGATGAAACATACATAGTACCCTCCTTAAAAGTAAAGTTGGCGTAAGCCTGAGTAAAGTCTTTAAGATAATTGAGTTGTAAATCTTTCAATTCAAGGGAAAGGTCAAAATCCGGCACTTGTTTAAGCACGTTAATATCCATATCGGCCTTAAACTTACCGTTACCCGATGTATTGGAGGTAACGCTAATGCTGGAAGGCAAAAGCTCACCATTTTCATTTACATTGCCGAGATTGGTAGCCAGGGCATTAAACTCTGTGAACGCTATATCTACTGGAGGCTCGGATGTATAATCTTTATAGGCTATGTTGCCATCTATAATTTCAAATCGGTTAATCTGTAAGGGTACAAGGTCTTTAATGGTTTGGGTCCAGTCATTCTCTTCACCGGTTTGCACCTCACCGGTTTTTGGCTCTACGGCAAATAGCAACATGGGTCTTTCCACAATTATTTCACCTACAATGGAGCCCTTAAAGAGAGCCGCCCATTGTATGGAAATATCAATGGCATCTACACGAAAAAAAGGTTCGGGAAAATCCCCGTTTAGCTTATCTAACTTAAGTGAATCAATGCGATAGGCACCACGCCAAAGGGCAATGTCTATGTCCTTTACCTCTCCTCGGTAGCCATCAATTTCGGAGAGGGTTTTATTTACATAGCGGAGTGCTACAGGCTCCAGTAAAAAGTTGATTGCAATAAGAAGGGCTACAATGATACCAAGGGTGATCCAGAATTTTTTCATGATATTTTATGTTTTACTCAGGGTTTGAGTCTCCGTTGGTTTGGGAGTTTTTAGTAGATGTTGATATGCTTAAGGCCTGCTCCTTTAAAGTGGAGAATATTTGTTTGAAATCCGTATCGCCAAAATCCAGCGTACGTATTGGAAAAGGAATGCTTATGCCATTTTTGTCAAAAGCCTGCTTAATAGCGATAATGCCTTCATCCAGCTTACCTTTATACTCAAACTGTTTATTGGTAAAGGTCATCCAGTAGCGGATTTCAAAGTTAATGGAACTATCCCCAAAACCTTTATAAAAAATGGTAACATCGTCTTTATCTATACCTTCAATACTTTCCACAGCCTCTTTAGCTATTTTCTTGGCAAAAGGTAAATCCTGGTCATAAGTTACACCTACCTCAAGGTCTATCCGTCTCTTACCAAACTCTGTATAATTTTCAATAGGGTTTTTAAATACTTCGGCATTGGGTATCATAATTATTTGCCCTTGCATAGTTTGTATGGTAGTAGTGCGCAGGTGGATATTAGTAACCTTTCCAAAGTAATCGTTGGTTTTTATAAGATCACCAATTTTAAATGGTTTGCGGATACTCATCATAGTACCGGCAATAAAGTTGGAAGCTATATCCTGAAACGCAAAACCAAGTGCCAGACCAATTACACCTGCACCAGCCAGTAGTGATGTAACCGCACCATCCAACTGTAATATGCTAAGCGCTATAAAAGTTCCTATAGCTACTACGGTAATGTATAGTATGCTGCTAAGCAGGGATTGTAAGCTCTTATTATCCGTAATCTTCTTAAACAGCTTATTGAAAAGCTTTTTTAAGAGTTTACCTAATAAAACGAAGAGAACAAGTACAAGAACAGCTACCAAAAAGTTAGGTAGCATTTTTACCGCAGTACTTATCCAGGTTTCAAGTTTTTCGGTTACCAAACCGTAGGCCTGGTTAATGTCAAAGTTTACTTCCTTCATGGGGGAGGTGGTTTTTACTAGGACTTTTTAACCACTTTTTTGCGGATAATGTTTGCGATAACAAGAATGCCTATGGTTATGAGTACTTTTTTAACCCTTTTTTTGGGAGGGAGATGATAGTTGGTAAGGTTTCGGAAGAGGCCAAGTGCGAGCTGGCCATAGTACATACCTTTTTGAATGGAACCTGCCACATCGCGGGTATGGTCAGATGTTGTTATAAAGGCTGAACGCTTTTTATCTCTTTCTTGGGTTAGGGCTACTAACCTTCTTTCCAGTTCTGATGGCTTCATTCCGTTTCATGAGTTTTGGTATCACCTTTTGTAAGGGCAGCGGTAAGTAGATTTACCAAAGGTTTTACTATTAGAGGTTTTCTAAAAGCTATGGCAAGAATGAGCCAGAAGAAATAAAACCCTGAGGCCAGGCCAAAGCCAACTGTAAAGCTTTCAAATATGTCTGATAGCCAAAGTGCGAGCCATATACCGGCAAAGCCCAGCACCAGCAAAAAGAGCATAATAATAAACAGGAAGCTAAAAATTGCAGCCACAGCTGCGCTTCCTTTTTTTACCAGTTTAAGGCGTAGTAGCTCTTTTTCAGTTTCTATATAGTCCTGAATGCCGGCTAAAAAATCGCGAATTACTTTGGGTAACTTCATATATAAAAAAGCCCCGAACATTAATTATGTTCGGGGCCTAATTTGATTTCTTATACGTTTTTGAACTCAGCTTTAGCATCATTCTTTAACTTTTCGGCTTCGTTGGCGGCTAGTTTGGCATCTCCTCTAAGGCTTCTTTCTACTGATTCCTTCACTTCTTTAAGTGAGGCCATTGCCTTGCCGGCTACATCATTAATGGCATCTTTAGCATCGTTGGCTTTTTCACCCAATTGGTCACGGGTTTCTTTACCTGTTTGTGGGGCCAGTAAAATACCGGCTGCAAAACCAACTGCTGCTCCAATTAAAGTACCTAATATTACGTTTCCTGATTGATTACTCATTTTATTCTCGATTTTAAGATTAATATATATTGAACTGTCTGTTTACTTAGATAACGGATCTTTTGACTCAACGTTCAGAAGAAACTCTTTTATTTCTTCAGTGGCGTCTTCGCCATAGTTATCCACTATAATTCCTTTTTTACCGGATTTGGTAACCATAGCATAAATCACCATTTTCTGAGATTCGTTTTCCTTATTAAGGATTCTTTTAATTTCATTTATGGCCAGATCCTCTGCTTTGTATTCATTCCCTTTACTATCATTCATGGTATCAGATGATACAACTTCAAACCTGTCCTTGTAGCCTTTGTCCGCAAATTCATCTACACCTTGTTGCAGGCTTGAGTAGGGGTCAAATCTTGGCGATTGTAATTCCATGCGTTTAATTGTTTTGATTATCGTACCACTCCTCCAGCTCCTGGTGTATCTGGCTTATTTCATCCTCAGTTTGCTCCAGCTCCGATTGAACGTATTCTGAATTTCGATCTAAAACTTCATCCGAAACATCTTCAAGGGAATCCATGGTTTTTTCAAGGTTTGTTTTAAGCCTTTCCAGGTCTTCTTTTAAAAGAGTGGATCTACGTAACGCTTCAGCGCTCAATTGGTTTTTTTGATCCTCAACTTTTTCCTCAAGTTTTTCTACCCTTGTTTCAATAAGGTCTATATTTTCCTGTATGCGTTCTTCCACTTCATGCTGTATATCGCTGAGGTTTTGAGTGCTATCGGTTTTTGAAAATTGAAGATTTGCAGAAGATGTATAGTCTTCCCCGGATGTATCCCGGCAGCCAAAAGCGGCAATAAGTAGTAGAGCAAAACCTCCAATGTAGGGGGTGAGTTTTTTCATTACAGTATCTATCTGATTATTAAATAACCTGAAGATGGGTTGAAGCAGTTGAGCTAATTCTTTCCATAAGCGTTTCACGACTCTGATCAAATCATGAACTTTTTCAGATCACAGCCATTTTGGAAATAAACGTGCCGAAGGCGCTATAGATAAAACTAACTTGCTTAAAATCAAAAAGGTAGTTGAAGATGTTTGGTTAGTGATATTATTTCACCTTACATTTTCTTCCAGTTTGAAACGATAAACTTTTCATTATGACAGAGCCAAAACTAATAGGGATACGGGTTAAGGGAATAGTACAAGGGGTGTTTTACAGAAAAACCACGCAACAAAAAGCTATTGAACTTGGCATTACGGGTACCGTAAAAAATAAGGAGGATGGCTCGGTATATATAGAAGCCTATGGCACTGCTGATGCTTTAAAAAATTTGGTAGAATGGTGTAAAAGCGGACCCCCAAGAGCCGAGGTAGAATCTGTAGAAACTAAAGAGCTCGCCCTTAAGGAATATAAAAGCTTTACTATAAAAAGGTAATGTGCACCAATAGCTAACTTTGCCGCATGGATTCTAACAGACTTAAAAAAATTGAAGGGCAGTTTCAGAAAGATCTTGCCGAAATATTTCGTGAACTCGCACAATCGCGCTTTCGCGGATTATTGCTTACCATAACACGGGTTGCTATTACTTCGGATTTATCGCTGGCACGTTGCCACATAAGCGTTTTTCCGGCTACAAATAAGGATGAAATTGTTGATTGGCTTAACGAGCAAAAAAATGTAATCAAAAATGATTTGGTGCATAAGCTTAAAGGTAGCCTCCGCAAAATGCCCGACCTTATTTTTTACCTGGATGACTCAATAGATCGTGAAGAAAGTATTGACCGGATATTGAAAGGCGGGGGCGAAAGCCCTATCAAGTGAACATTTCTACCTACATAGCCCGCAGGTATTTTTTTGCCAAAACTTCAGGTAATGCAGTTAATATTATTTCTGGCATTTCCATTGGTGGCATTTTGGTAGGAACCGTTGCTCTGATTATAGTTTTAAGCGCCTTTAATGGTCTTGAGTCGTTGGTCAATGGTTTTTACAACACCTTTGATCCCGACCTTAAAATAACCCCTGCCACGGGTAAATATTTCAGTCAGAATGACGACCGCTTAAAGCAGCTTTCTCAAATAGAAGGTGTGGCTAATTACAGCCGAGTGCTTGAGGAAAGAGTGCTTTTTACCTATAGGGACATGGAGCACATTGGTAGCATAAAAGGTGTGGATGACAGGTACACTAAGGTAACCAACCTGGCATCTGCAGTAAAGCACGGGAGTTATGATTTGTATCCGGCCGGAGCCGTACCACGAGCAGTTTTAGGCGCAGGTGTTTCCTATTATTTAGGTTACGGGCGGGTTTCGTTTGATGATCCGATCAATGTATTCGTACCTAAGTCCGGGGCTTCAGCCGCGGATTTTACCAGTGCTTTTTCATCCGAATTAATTTATCCCGGTGGTGTATTTAATATTCAGCCCGAGTTTGACGAAAAGTATGCTTTCGCTACTCTTGATTTCGTGCAAAACCTACTAGGACGCCCCGATCAGCTATCTTCAGTAGAAGTAAAGGTGGAGCCAGGTAGTGATTTTGCCACAGTACAATCCAACGTTAAAAATTTATTTGGTGATGGGTTTGAAGTAAAAAACCGCGAAGAACAGCAGGCCATATTTTTAAAGGTGATGAAAACCGAAAGCCTTTTTACCTTTCTTGTTTTTGCCCTGATTTTAACCATTGCCACCTTCACCATTATGGGCAGCCTCTCTATGATGATGCTGGATAAAAAAGAGCATTTGCGAACCTTATGGGCTATGGGAGCAGAGCTGTCCACCTTGCGCAGCATATTCTTTAAAGAAGGCCTGCTGATAAGCCTTGTAGGTGCAGGCCTCGGTTTATTAATTGGGATAATTGTAGTGCTGGTACAACAATACTTTGGACTACTGCAAATTGGCCAAAACTACGTGGTGGAGGCTTACCCGGTAAAACTTGAGTTTGATGACATACTGCTGGTAATTGCCACTGTAACGGTACTTTGCGGGATCACGTCATGGTTAACCTCGCGCAGGCTTACGCTTAAAGTAATAGCCTAAACTATTATCATTGAGTCTTCAAATTGCTCCTCTATTCTGTCAAAGAGTTCTATAATCTCTTCCGGATTTTCGGAGCGTACCAGCTCGGCACGGTAAGGCTTAAA
Organism: Schleiferiaceae bacterium; assembly: GCA_963758205.1. Lineage (GTDB taxonomy): Bacteria > Bacteroidota > Bacteroidia > Flavobacteriales > Schleiferiaceae > Owenweeksia. The sequence goes on along the minus strand of CAVWUM010000002.1, from coordinate 1,267,912 downwards.
GTTGGCTATACCTTTAAAGTAGTTGGTATAGTGCCTGCGGGTTTCATAAATCCCAACCCGTTCACCTTTCCAGTCAATAGCCATTTTAAAATGTTGCCTGGCGGCCTCTACGCGTTGCTTTATGCTGGGTGGGTCGAGTTTTTCACCCGTATTAAAAAAATGCTTGATTTCATCAAAAACCCAGGGATAGCCTATACTGGCACGGCCTATCATGATGCCGTCAACCCCATAGCGGTTTTTCATTTCCAGGGCTTTCTCCGGTGAATCAACATCTCCGTTACCAAACACCGGAATATTAATACGTGGGTTGTTTTTCACCTCTGCAATCAGTGTCCAGTCCGCTTCGCCCTTATACATTTGCTTACGCGTGCGGCCGTGTATAGAGATGGCTCTGATACCGACATCCTGCAGGCGTTCGGCTACTTCCACTATATATTTGGTATTCTCATCCCAGCCCAGGCGGGTTTTAACCGTTACCGGCTTATTTACAGCTTTTACAATTTCGGCTGTCATGCTCACCATTTTTGGGATATCCTGCAATATACCCGCTCCGGCACCTTTGCAGGCCACAGCCTTTACGGGGCAGCCGTAGTTAATATCCACTATATCAGGATTAGCCTCTTCGGTAATGGCTGCCGCCTCGCGCATTGATGAAATCTCATTACCAAAAATCTGTATTCCGATGGGTCGTTCATATTCAAAAATGTCCAGTTTCTGCACACTTTTGGCCGCATCACGGATCAATCCCTCGCTCGAAATGAACTCCGTATACATCACATCCGCTCCGTGCTTTTTGCACAGCGCCCTGAATGGCGGATCACTAACGTCCTCCATAGGGGCTAGCAGCAACGGAAACTCTCCAACTTCTATGTCACCAATCTTTACCAAGGATAGTTCTATTTTTGGCAAAATTAAGCAATAGCACACAGTTGATGTTGAGAGGGAGTTTTGCGGGGCATAGCCCGGGTATGCAGTTTTTGATGATTATTTTTTTGGCCGTGTTAGGCATTACCGTTTTTTCGCTGCTTGGCATATTGTTCATCCCTTTAATTTATTCGGTATCCTTTAATGCCCTTTTGGATGCCTCTCAGGGCGGTGAGGCCTTTCCGCCACAAGTGCTCAAGTTTTTACAGGGCCTTTCCAGCATAGGTTTGTTTTTAGTACCTGCTCTTATTTCGGCCCATCTGTTTTCATTAAATGGAGCGCGCTATTTACGTATAGATCGTTTCCCCAAAAAGTGGCTTCCTGTAATTATCCTGCTCGTAATTATTACCCTTTCGGGGAATGTGCTTTCGGATTTGCTATACAGGTTAAGTAAAGCCTTAAGCTGGCCGGAGTCTTTGGCCTTTTTAGAAGAAGCCATTGTAAGCTCGGAAAGTAATATGACCCGCCAGATACAGAAGTTTTTGGTAATGGAAACCCCTTATGACTTTGTGCAGATGTTTTTTATAATGGCCATACTGCCGGCTGTTTGCGAGGAGGCTATGTTCAGGGGTGCATTGCAGCCGGTGCTAATCCGGTTCACCAAAAGTTCGCATTTGGGTATAGCTTTTACCGCACTTCTGTTTAGCCTTATGCATCTTCAGTTTTACACCTTCCTGGCCATATTTGCGTTGGGGCTGGTTTTGGGTTATGTGCGCCTCTGGACAAATTCACTATGGCCCCCCATGATTATTCACCTTATTAATAATGGAACCATCGTAGTGGCGGTGTATTTTTACAATGTGGATTATATGAGTGCCAATGACATCAGCGAGGCATGGGACTGGAAACTGGGGGTGCCGGGCCTTTTGGTTTTTATCACGTCTGTGGTGCTTCTTTACAAAATCACAAAACGTAAAAAAGAAAGCCCCACCCGGGTTGGGTGAGGCTTGTGGGATTATGTTCTATAATCTGATGGAATTAGTTTACAATTAGGCGCTGCGCGGTAGAATATTTACCTGATCTTAAAGTAACAACATATACTCCAGAGGTAAGATTACGGATATCAACTACTTCCTGGTATCTGCCGTTGCCAATATTTCCGAGATCAATGCTCTTTACTGTAACACCGGTAATATTGGTTATTTCAAGTTTATATTCACCAGCTTCTTTTACATTAAATATTACTGATACATTGCTTTGGGCAGGGTTAGGGAACATGGAGCTGATTTCACCCTTGGCGATGTCGTGCTCAATAATACTTGTAAAATCGGGGCCCGGCTTGTACATAAAGTCGTAGTAATTATACTGCACCGAATTACTGGTTTGCTGAGGGTCGCCTCCGTTAGCAAGACCTGTAGCTGTTACCGGCACCTTAACTTCTCCGTTCATATCAATATCATATACAATACGGGGAAGGTTAAACTGAACGGCAGAACCTATGTCGGCCGTGTTTCCGGTCATATCCCTTAAAGTTCCCATTGTATCAGCATCTACGGCTAATGAGCGCATCCATACATCAGGATATAGGTTATCTGCAGTACCAAAGTTTAGTAATGAACCAGTAGTGCCATAGGCATATATCAGCATAGACCCGTCTGCATTTCTGGCAATTTGTGGTCGGTTATCTTCTGTAAAGTCAGGGTTGGCAGGATCCAAACCATAATCACCTCTAAAGGTATTTACCGTATCGATAAAATGTCCCTTCCACGTGCTTCCTCCATCTGTTGAGTAAACATCAACAATCATGTTTAAAGCTGAATAAACCGAAAAGGGCGTTCCGGTAGCTGAACCAGGTGTTATAGTATTATTAGCAGATGGGCATAGGTTTAAAATCATATGTGGGTTGCCATTTTTGTCCACAATCAAGTCATGTTCAAAAGCAGTGGTAAGAGCGCCAATACTCCATGTAGGGTAGAGGCTGGAGAGGGAGTCTCTAAAAGTCAGATTTCCGTGGCCGGTTATGGTCAGAGCATCAACATTTACTCCTGAGCGGGTGCTCCAGGTTTTGCCGCCATCCGTGGTTTTAATAAATGATGGGCTGTAAACACCATAGGGCGCAATGCTTGGGTCATCGAGGTATCCTAATCCTGAAATATAACCTACACTACCATCTGGTGAGAAGGCAATTTTAATATCTGCCAATAGAGGGTTACCCGTACCGGCAGTGTCTGCTTCAAAGTTGAACCTTACCTTATTGTGGGTAAAGTCTATTTGCCTGGTAGTAGAATTAAAGGTACCGGTAGAAACTATAACCGTATCGCGATAAACTACCGAGCCCGAGGTAATGTCATCGGCTCCATTTATACCATAAACCTTCTGTGAGTCAGCTACAAATGTCATATCATCTGCTACCTGCCAAAACAGGCCAGCCGAAGGCATGGTTGTAACTTCCTGGCTGTAGAGGTCAGTGCCATCGATCTGTATGCTACCTACTACCTGTCCACCCCATGAGCCTGCACTATTGGAGCCATTCAATGATGATCCGAAAAAGGCGATGTAGGCGGAGTCTGCTACGGTATTACCCGTAGGATTAAAAATTACACCTTGAGGATAACGGGCAGGAGCGTTAAGCTGGCCGCTTGCTCCGGTGGGGCTGTAAATCGGGCCTTGGTCAACAGCCCAGTTTTGGCCCCCATCTGTAGAAACATCATAGCGTAAATGTCCGGAAGTGGTGCCCGGAAAACTATTGACATCATTTCTATGAATAAATGCAATGGTGTTGATGGAAGGATCTACCGAAAGGTAGTTACGTACACCTGTAGTTGAAAAGGCATTTGAAGCTTTACCAATAGCAGTGCTGGCAACTGCCGAAGCACCTTTTTTTACGGGTACATAATTGGCGTCTTCAATAGGGGCCTTTGTTGGAGCAGCGTGCTGTACCTCATTAACTGAAGTTTGCGCCATGGCCCCAAAGGCGCATAATGAAAGGACTAAGGATAGTTGTTTTTTCATAGCAAAATTTTAATTAGTAGAATAAAGATAGCAGAAAGAACATATTAAGAAACAAACCACATAATCTTATACAAAAAAAGGCGGCCCCGAATCCGGGGCCGCCTTAATATGTGAGCTCTGATTATCTCTTTTTAGTTGATAATCAATCGTTTTGATGTGGTGTATCCTTCGGAAATTAATGAGATAATGTAAACACCCGCATTAAGGTTTTCTATGTTTACTGTTTCTCTGTAGTTTCCACTGGCCATATTACCTAGTTCTACTTTCTTTAAAGCAACACCGGCAATATTGGTGATTTCAATGGTGTATTCTCCGGTCATTTTTACTGAAAAATCAAGAGATACTTCTGTAGTGGCAGGGTTTGGATAAATTGAGGAAATATCTCCCTTAACGATATCCAACTCGGTTAAACCAATGTTCTTTACGGTATCCACATCCAAGAAGATAATGTCATTAAGACCGGGGGGGTCAGCATCACCTCTTACGGTAAGTCCCGGCTCCCCATCCAGTTGGTATAGTAATCTGAATTTATCATCAACCGTGCGGGCTAAGGAAGGAAATACACACTCAACACTTGGCTGATCTTTAGTAAGCTCCCATGGATTTTCCCAGGTAGCACCACCATCTCTGGAGGCGGTAATAAAAATCTTGTTGTAAAACTGAGTACCTGAAAACTCTAACTCGTTGATAGCAGAGAAGCTCAGGAAGATATCTCCATCAGAATCAATACCTGCATTGGGGAAGGTAGATAATGACTGGAAGTATTGAGCCACTTCTGTAGAAGCTGTAATACCCAATTGGCCATCATTATCAAGGTCTGGGGCACCAACAATAATTTGTGCGGGGCCCGAAGTCTCATTCCAGTAAAAAATACCGTTAGTTACAGGGAAGTACGAAAAGTTGGCATCAAGAACAGGATCATCATCAAGATAACGCTGACGGCCATAGAAAACATGTACTTTTCCGGTATTGTCAATTAATACAGCACCTGAGTTATCCGAAGTAGAGATTGTATCTGCTATACCATCATTATTAATATCAGAAATAGAACCTGCGGCAGCAGGGTTGTACTTGTCAAAACCATTATCGTTAAAAACGGTTCTTGTCCAGGTATCACCATTGTCGGTTGATTTCAGGATAAAAGATTTTTCGAAATCATTGAAAACAGCAATAGCCACTGTGTTTCCGCTTGCGTCAATGGCGTAGCTATCTCCGCTAAACCCGTAGTGGTCAGCAGTATCAATATTAGGTAAAAGTGAATCCTGAATGTCCCATGTAAAACCACCGTCAAGTGATCTCCAATAAAGCAGGGCACCATCAAAACCTTTATATACCGTACCGGAGTTTGCAACTGGAGTAGAAATAGCAATTACGTGAACTGTTTTGCCATTTGAACCTCCACCAATAGCACGCGGCCACAAGCATCCATCAGTAAGTGATGTAAACATGGTGTTTTCTGTCCAGCTACCGAAACCTGGAGTTGTTCTAACATTTGATACCATATTGGCCCCGGAGTGAGTAATAATAAACTCAGAGGTATCGGTAACCACAATTGATGGCCAACCTACACGAATACTTTCCACACGGCCGGTTGGCTTGGCGCCCCAGGTAGTGCTATTGTAAAAGTTATATCCTGTACCCCTGTCTGTATAAGGGTCGGTTGTTTGGGCACCTGTCCAGGTGGCAGAAACCTGGCCGGTAGCCGGATCGTACTGAAGACGATTGTCAACACTACCATTAGATTGTAGGTCATAAAAGGTTTCGCCAATACTGGCAAAAGCCAAAACCGATTTTTTAGAATTCGGGATAACCGGAACTCCCACAGTGCGCTCGGCTCCTGTATAGTTTTTCTTAATCATAGGGGCCGCCTCGTTGGCAACCTGTTTAGCACTAGGCACTTGCTGTTGGGCACTTATTTGAAGACCAGCAAGAGCCATGGCAAAGAATAATCCTCTTTTCATATCATATCAATTTTAGGGTGTATTTGGCCAAATATAACATTTATTTAACTCGTGTTGGGTCGCTTATGGTACAAAAAAACCCGATGAAGATTCATCGGGTTTTCAATTATAGAAGTTAGATCTAATTACTCATTTTTAGAAATTTCACCTTTACGGGTTGAGTAATTGAGCTTTAATGCTTCGGCTTTTCTGAGTTCCTGCTTGATATCAGATACCAAGCCCATTTTCACATTCTCATCAGCCTTGATAGAAACTACCATTAAAGGACGTTCGGCTTCATTGATTTCTGTGCGCTCTTCAATAATAAATGGTTTAATTTCTGCCAGTCGTGCAAATGAATCATTAAGCTGAATACGTGGCTCTGTGCCTAAGGACTGACTTTAATCTTTCAACCGGTTTACCTACATACACATAGGTTACCAGATTTTTCTTCTCCAGCTTCTTTATCTCGGTAGCATATGGCTTTTGGTTTTCTACCATTAAAGTAACTTCTCTCATTACAGTTGTAACCATAAAGAAGAATAAAAGCATAAATACAATATCGGGTAATGAAGCGGTGGAAATTGCCGGAGTACCACCTCCGGTGCTCTTTTTAAACTTTGACATAAATTATAATGCTAAAGGTTCTGCTTCTGAAATCTTTTGAGGATAGGCATCAGCCATTTCCTGCTGTTGCTCCTCGGTTAATTCATCCAGATTTTTTCCGTATTTCCTTTGTGCGTACTCTTCTCTCAATTCATTTACAGCGGCAACCAGCTCATTTTGCACTGAGATGTATGCCTTGTAAGAAGTACGCCTGTCATTTTGAAGTGAGATAATTGCTTTACCCGGACTATCAGAAGAAGCTGGATTTCTTGCTCCCTGGCAGTACTCGCACTGACCATTACCATTATTATCAAGAAACTTCTTGGCAGCTTCCCTTAAATCCTCAATAGTAGCATACTCATCTTCCACCAGCAGTTGATCATTACCATTCACCAATACAGTAAAAAGATTTTTTTGCTTAATGGGAGGTGGTTCATCAAAATTTTCAGGTTCCCATGGTGGTAGCTTGGTGCTGATACCAGAGTCAACATCCATTGTAGTAGTAACCAGAAAGAAAATCAAAAGAAGGAAGGCGATGTCCGCCATCGACCCTGCATTAATTTCTGGTATGCCTCTTTTTTGTCTAGCCATTTTTCTTAAATAAACGAATAACTTCTACATAGAGTATGGTTAATATGGTAATTCCCATCAGCAGATAGAAAGTAACCAAACCGGTTCCTACTAGTCTTGAGGTTCCTTCGCTCACTTCCATCCCTTTAAACACTGTGTTTACATCTTCACCTGTACTAAAGATATAGGATATACCATATAGCGCTACCAGGCCGGCAATACCAATTAGCGCTGCCTTGGCTGCACCAGGGTGGGTTACAATTCTGGCAACAGAAAAAATAAGGATTGCCAGAACGCAGATGCCCAGGAGCACATAGGTTGCATAAATTCCGAAATCAATCATATTATTCTATCTTATTTGTGGTTAGCACCGTGCTTAATCAATAGGTCTATCAAAGAGATAGAGGCATCTTCCATTGTGTTTACAATAGAGTCAACTTTGGCTACAATGTAGTTGTAGAAAATTTGAAGGATGATGGCAACGATCAAACCGAATACGGTTGTAAGAAGTGCCACTTTAATACCACCCGCAACAAGTGATGGAGAAATATCTCCCGCTGCTTCGATAGCGTCAAAGGCACCGATCATACCAATTACTGTACCCATGAAACCAAGCATAGGAGCCAGAGCGATGAAAAGTGAAATCCATGAAATATTCTTTTCCAAAAGACCCATCTGAACAGATCCGTATGAAATAACTGATTTTTCAACTACATCAATTCCTTCATCCATACGGTCAAGGCCCTGGTAAAAAATACTTGCAACTGGTCCGCGGGTATTACGGCAAACTTCTTTGGCAGCCTCAACTCCGCCAGTTTGCAAGGCACTTTCAATTTCGTTAAGTAATTTTTTGGCGTTTGGAGTAGCCATATTAAGGTAGATGATACGCTCAATACAAAGAGCCAGACCAAAAATCAGGGTGATTAATACAATACCCATAAATTCAGGACCACCATCGATAAATTGCTTTTTAAGTACCTGATGTAAGCTTTTATCGGCTACTTCTTCTTCTGGTTCATCTGTAGTTTCTTCAACTACAGCGGGGGTTGTTTCTTCGGCTACAGGAGTAGTGTCTGCAGCGGCCTGAGCCGTAGTATCGGCAGTAGTAGCAGTATCATTTTGTGCTACAAGGTCAAAATTCCCAAGGGCTACTAAACCAAAAATAGCCAAGATTGAAAGTGCTTTTTTCATTGCTCTTTTGTTCGTTATAAAATTTTTGTGAAAATATAAAACTCCGCGCAAAGCTAAAGTTTTTCCTGTCTTTTTTAAACCTAAGCTGCTTTAGCCATTAATTTCTTTTAAAAATTAAGACTGCCGTAACGCAGGAGGGTTGCTTACTGTTCAATCGCAACGTCTTTATATTCTTTTCTTCTTTTATTATTATGAGTGGAAAGGAGTATTTGTTGCGGATGGGTATTCGGGTTGAGATTACCCGCTTCGCTCTTGATCTCGAAGGGGAAACCATGATCTAGTCAAAACCTATAAAGCCTGCCTCGCAGCTTTCAACTTTTTAACAAAGAACATAAGTAGAACTTTAAGCATGGGAGATTACCCGCTTCGCTCGTGATCTCAAGGTGCGGTACTCATAAAGAAAAGCCCGAATGTCTTCTATCTAAGCCATTAGCTTTTTAATTTAAAGCCGCCTGCCAGCAGGCTTGTGCGGCTTTAAATTAAAAAAGCCCTGATTCGCATGGCGTTTCAGGGCTTTTCTTTGCGGAGAGGAAGAGATTCGAACTCTCGATACGCTTGTGGCGTATACACACTTTCCAGGCGTGCGCCTTCGACCACTCGGCCACCTCTCCAATAAAGGACGGCAAAACTACAAAATCACCTCTAATTACTTAGTTCGCCCCGCAGGTTTGTTTCGTACTGCTTTTTAAAGTCTGCATGGGTAAGTTGCTTACCCAATAAGTACATTGCCTTAGTAAGTCCTGCTTCAAATGTCATATCCGATCCACTTATTACACCCATGTCACGCATCTCTTTGCTGGCCTCATATTTACCCAAAGCTATACCTCCACCTACACATTGTGATATATTAATAATGTGAACACCATTAGATACAGATTCGCGCAAAGCATCTAAAAACCAACGGTCCATGGGTGCATTACCACTGCCGAAGCTTCGTAAAATCAGGGCTTTCATTTTATTGTTGTTCAATACTGATTTTACGTATTCCTCGGTTTGGCCGGGGAAAACGGTAAGGATGCCAACCTCATTTGATATTATCTGTGAAATTTCAAACGGATCTTTGGGCGGCCGGTGAATAAAGGTTTCATTGAATTTTATATTAACACCAGCTTCGGCCAATCTGGGGTAGTTCATGCTTTCAAAGGCCTCAAAATCTTCTGTTGAGATTTTGTGGGTGCGGTTGCCGCGATAAAGGTCATTTTCAAAGTAGATACATACTTCAGGTACCATAGCCAACCCATCCTTTCTTCGGGCCATGGCAATTTCAATGGTAGTAAGCAGGTTTTCACGCGCATCTGATCGGGCAACACCTATGGGTAGTTGGGAGCCCGTCATAACTACAGGTTTGGCCAGGTTGTTAAAAATAAAGCTCAGGGCCGATGCCGTATAAGCCATCGTATCAGATCCATGCAGAATCACAAAGCCATCGTACTTATCATAGTCAAAAGAAATACGATTGGCCAGCCTGAGCCAGTGCTCAGGTTTTATGTTGCTTGAGTCAATCGGCCTGTCAAGGCTATCTGTATGTATGCTGCACCCGAGCTGGGTTATTTCCGGGATTTTATCCAGCAGATATTGAAAATCAAAAGGAACCAACGTATTGCTGGTGATATCCGGTACCATACCAATGGTACCCCCGGTGTAGAGAATGAGAATTCTTGAAGATTCGGCCATGCAGCGAAATTAGAAATTGCGATGGAATGGCTACGCTAAAGTTCTGAACACTGAGCGCGCATTTGCCGTGGTTATTTCCTCCACTTCACTTAAGGATACATTCTTTAACCCTGCAATTTTTTCAGCCACATGTTTTACATAAGAAGGTTCATTTCTCTTTCCCCGATAAGGGGCAGGGGCCAGGTAGGGTGCGTCAGTTTCAAGTACCAGATGCTCCAGGTCCAGTTGTTCTACCACTTTATCAAGACCTGCATTTTTAAAAGTTACCACCCCGCCAATACCCAGTTTCATATTTAGGTTTATAGCCCTGTGCGCCTGCTCCAGGTTTCCTGTAAAGCAATGGAAAATCCCAAAAAGACTATCATCATGATAGGCCTCAAGTACGTCAAAAACCTCATTAAAAGCATCGCGACAATGGATAACGATGGGCAGCCCCATCTCTTTGGCCTTTTCTATTTGAATCGCAAAGGCTTTCAGCTGCTCTTCAATAAAGGTTTTGTCCCAATAAAGGTCAATCCCAATTTCGCCAACTGCATGGAATTTTTGATTTGGATCTTCCAGCTCTTTAAACACTAAGGCCAGCTGCTCTTTATAATCAGCTTTTACCGAGCCGGGGTGCAGCCCCATCATAGGTTTGCACATAGGGTAACAATGTGCAGTAGCCTTCAAGTCGGCTATGCTGTCCTTATCAATATTGGGTAAGTATATTTCTTTTATCCCCACCGTTTTCGCCCGATTCAGGATTTCCTGAAAATCGTCTTTAAAATCTTTGAGGTATATGTGGGAATGGGTATCGATCATTTCTTTTTACTTATGGGTTTTTCAAAATTCTCGTTCCTCAATAAAAGCCTGTCTTCAGTGGCGTGAAACGAAAACCGGTACTTGCTGATGGTTTCAAAAAACTGGCGTGAGGTACCTTGTTTATAATGGTCGTGAAGTTCAATAACCAGTACTCTCACTTTGGGCAGCCACTCATCATAATTGCTGGAAAAGAGCTCCTTTTCCGCTCCTTCAATATCAATCTTTAGTATATCGATATAGGGTAAATCATAAGCCTTAATGAGGTGCGCCATACTGATAGCCATGGTTTTGCCAATGCCCCCAGTCTTTTGTTCAGCTACCGTAAAGGCCCAGGCACCTTTGCCCTTATCAAAAATGCTTAGCTCAGTATCTTCAAACCACAAGGCAGCATGTATGGGTGTAACGTTAGCATAGTGGCCGGTGTTCTTTTTAAGCATCTGGTAATTACCGGGCTCTGGCTCTATGGCTAAAATCCGCGCCCCGGGATAGCGGTTGGCGAAATACACACTGGCCAGGCCAATATTGGCTCCGGCATCAATAATTACAGATGGATCACAACCGGGTTCAAAATCATATTCCCTGGTAATAAATACTTGCTCAAAGGCGGGTATGTCGCTGGTATTTTTACGGAGATGCACATGATGCTTAACCCCCGGCACCCTGAGGTGCGGACGATTGCCTAATTGAAAATAAAGCCGCAGGCCATGTAATAGCCCATAGTGCTTTAATAACCAATACATTTTAAGAAAGCGCCCCATGACTTTGAGAGTAGTTTATGGGTCAATATTACGGGTTTCTTTAATTAGGAGTATTCAAAAATCCATTTTGCCATTCATCTAATTATCTCTACCTCGTTTTAGAACTTATCGAAAAAGGTAGCCTAAAGAAAGTACTACACCTGCATTCCATGGATGAAATGACGGTTGGTTAACTTTAGACTCACTGGGGATCTCTTCTTGCTCGCTAATCATGCGATCCGCTTTTAGCAATGACAGATGGTTAATTACCATTCCGAGAGACCAAGTAAAGTTTGTTTTGGAGCAGAAAAATCTATAAGTAGGAGAAATTCCAAACTGGATATAACCAGCCTTATCGGTTCCTGTTGTTCTAAACCTTAGGCGAGATTCGTCTAAATAGCCTTCCCAGCGTACAGTTTGATGGCCGTAAGCCACAGGAAAACCTAAATCAAAATTGTAACGTTGATTTTTTGAGGACAACAATGCATAGACAGGTTTTAGACCTAATTGAAGAACTTTAGAATTTGATGGAGTGCTACCTCCAAAATTATTTTTACTCGATCCTCCGTAATAACCGATTACCCGAAATTCCAATTTTTGGCTTACCCGATAACCAAGCTCTAAGCCTCCGGATAGATTTATATCAACGAAGGCATCATCATACGGGGATGAGCGTAGCCCGTATGCTGTGGTGCCATTCGCACCAAGGTGAACTGAAATTTGAGCCGTGACATTGATTGAAAAAACGATGAATGCGATAAGGAAGAGCAACTTTTTCATATCCTGTTATTAGCATCAATATAACAATTCATTACAGAATAGCCCATTCATGGAGCCAAGACCTTTGGCTTTTTGGTAATATGCATAAGTGTTTGCAGACCCTTACCAAAAGCGATATCCGATATTCACCTGAAAGTCATAACTCACATCTCTGTACGTAGGTTCGGTATTGGCAAAGGCATTATTAGAAGTGTCGTAGTTCACTTTGCGTGATGATTTCCGAAGACTGTCAAAATTTAAGCTGGGTCCAAACTCAAAGCTTAGTCGCGCCTTTTTTACAAATAGCCTTAACCGTGGTGCTATCGCAAACCTGAAAAACTCAGCTTTGTCTTCACCGCTAAAAGTATTTCCGAAAACCGGAAAGAAGAAATTATCGCTACTCTGCCAAAAAGACTTTTGCTCCCATATAGAAAGGGGCGTAGCTATGTCAAAGAATATGTTTTCTTTTTTTGTTGAGAATATATTAACCTGAGGCTTCAGGCCATAAATTTTATAATCACTCATGGTTGTTTGGTCACTGGTCAGGCTGTGGTCATCCCACTGACCCACTCCATAAAATGCTCTAATCTCAATGCGTTTTGTAATTCTATAGCCCAATTCACCTCCGGCAAGCAGAGCAACTTCAAATGCTCCATGTGTGTGAGGGTCTGTAGTAAGGCCCATAGGTGAAGCTACTGCTGCAAACCCATGTACAGATAACTGACAGAAAAGTGAGTTGAAGCATAATCCAAAAATTAAGGAAAGGATAGTTTTTTTCATATTGGTTAGTTTAATTCTTACAAACGATGTAAAGATGATAATCGTACAGCATTAAATCTAAGGCATAAAAAAAACCGCAAAAGCAATAGCCTTTGCGGTTTTGATATTTATTAACTGAATTCCTTTAAAGCTCCAACGCTTTCTTAACTACATCACCGCCTCCCATCAAAAGCTCTTCCGGTTTTTCCAGCGCTTCTTTTACAGCTACCAAAAAGCCAACAGACTCACGACCATCAATCACGCGGTGGTCGTAGCTTAGGGCTACATACATAATGGGGCGTACATCTATTTTACCATCAATGGCCACTGGGCGCTCCACAATATTGTGCATACCTAAAATGGCACTTTGGGGAGGGTTAATAATTGGTGTGGAAAGCATAGAGCCAAATACTCCACCGTTGGTAATGGTAAAGGTTCCTCCGGTCATTTCATCAACAGAAATTTTACCATCGCGCACTTTTTCGGCAAGGCGCTTTATTTCCTTTTCAATACCGGCAAAGCTCAGGTTTTCGGCATTGCGCACTACCGGTACCATAAGTCCTTTTGGTCCGCTTACCGCAATACTGATATCCTGGTAATCAAAGCTCACCATATCATCACCATCAATCATACTGTTTACCTGCGGAAACTCCTGTAGCGCTCTTACCACGGCTTTGGTAAAGAATGACATAAAGCCAAGGCTCACACCATGCTTTTCTTTAAAGTCTTCCTTATACTTAGCGCGCAGGTCAAAAATTGGCTTCATATCCACCTCATTAAAAGTGGTAAGCATAGCCGTTTCATTTTTAACAGAAACCAGGCGCTGGGCCAGTTTTCTGCGTAAGCTGCTCATGCGCTTTTTATCTGTACCACGGGCGGCACCTGTAGGTGAGCCCATGCTGGCCTCGGCCTTTTCGGCATCCTCTTTAGTGATGCGGCCATCGCGGCCCGATCCTTTTACATCCTTAGCCTCAATTCCTTTTTCATCCAGTATTTTACGGGCAGCAGGTGATGGTGCACCACTGGCGTAGCTCTTATCTTTAGAATCATCATCAGAGGATTTTTCTTTTTTCTCTTCAGATTCTTTTTTCTCCTTTTCATCAGAAGAGTCACTGTCTTTTTCAGACTTTTTGTCTTTTTTATCGCCAGAGTTGCCCCCTGATTTTTTAGCGCTGGTATCAATGGTGCCAATAACCTGGCCCACTTCCACGCTTTCGCCATCCCCAACTTTAATAGAAATTACACCAGCCTCTTCAGCGGGCATAGCCAGGGTAGCCTTGTCAGAGTCAAGCTCTACAATTTCCTGGTCTTTTTCTACGTAGTCACCGTCTTCTACCATCCATCCTGCAATTTCTACTTCGGATACTGATTCTCCCGGTGAGGGTACTTTAATATCTACTACGCTCATTTGGTTTGTCTTTATGCGTTTAAAATGTCGTTAATCAATTTTTCCTGTCTGGCGGCAAATGCCTTTGAAGATCCCGGAGCAGTACTGGCGCTGGGCAGTGGCGAGATAATGGTATCAATCTGCACCGGAAAGTTCATTTTAACATAATACCCGGCTCCCATGTTTCGCGGTTCTTCCTGGGCCCATATAATTTTTTCAGCATTCGGGTAGCTTTCCACCAGTTCCTTTATTTGCTTTTCAGCAAGAGGGTAAAGCTGCTCCAATCTAACTATGGCATATTCTTCATTAAATTCCTCATCCCTCTTTTTATCCACATCATAATATAGCTTACCGGTTAAGAAGACCAGTTTTTTCACCTTGTCTTTATGCTCAATGCGCGGATCATCCAACAGTTCCATAAACCTGCCTTCAGCCAGCTCCTCCATGGTGGATACCACTTTGGGGTGGCGAAGCAAACTCTTTGGAGTCATTACTACCAGTGGCTTTCTAAAGTCGCGCTTCATTTGCCTGCGCAACATGTGGAAGAAGTTGGCGGGTGTGGTAGGGTTGGTTACCTGCATATTAAACTGGGCACATTGCTGCAAAAATCTTTCAAGGCGGGCACTGGAGTGCTCTGCTCCCTGGCCTTCCTGCCCGTGTGGAAGAAATAGAACAAGGCCATTCTGCACCTTCCACTTATCTTCTGCTGCAGAGAGGAATTGATCTACAATTATCTGAGCACCGTTAAAGAAATCTCCGAACTGCGCCTCCCATATTACAAGGGTTTCGGGCGATGCCATGGCATAGCCGTAATCAAAACCCAACACACCATATTCTGATAATAAGGAGTTGTAAATGGCAAAGCGCCCTTCGCGGCCCTTAATATTGTTTAAGAGAATATGCGATTCTTCGGAATCCTCCACCTTAATAACCGCATGGCGGTGGCTGAATGTTCCGCGTTCAGAATCCTCACCACTTACCCTTACATTAAACCCATCCGTAATAATAGAGCCATAGGCCAGTAACTCGGCCATACCCCAGTCCAGTGAGTTTTTCTCATCCACCATCTCCCAGCGCTGGCTTAGCAGGCGCTTTATTTTATTGAAGAATTTTTTCCCTTCAGGCAGAGTAGTTATGGTTTTGGCTATGTCACGCAGCTTTTCTTTATCAAAGCTCGTATCTAGTGAGCTTTCAAAATCATCCGGACGGGAGGCGCGATAGCCCTTCCACTCATCCTCCATAAACTGGGTGATGGTGTTTTTTTCAATTTTTTTAGACTCGTCAAACTTCATCTCCAGCATTTCCCTGAAGTCCTTTTCAAGGCCTTTCAAAAATGCTTCATCTATTACTCCTTCATCTTCAAGTTTTGCGGAGTAAATCTCTCTGGGGTTCTTATGCTTGGCGATAGCCTTATAAAGCAAGGGCTGCGTAAAGCGGGGCTCATCACCCTCGTTATGCCCGTATTTACGGTAGCAAAGCAAATCAATAAAAATATCGGCATTGTAGCGCTGGCGGTATTCCATAGCAAATTGCATGGCATGTACAGCTGCTTCCACATCATCACCATTTACATGTAGTACCGGGGCCAGAATAACTTTGGCCACATCAGTACAATACGTACTGGAGCGGGCATCAAGATAATTGGTGGTAAACCCAACCTGGTTGTTTATCACCACATGTACGGTACCACCTGTGCGGTAGCCGTTAAGTTTTTCCATTTGGATAACCTCATACACTATTCCCTGGGCCGCGATGGCCGCATCACCATGTATAAGTATTGGCATTACCTTGCTTTCGTCCTGGTCGTAATCATTGTTGATCTTAGCCCGGGTTATACCTTCCACCACTGCATCCACCGCTTCAAGGTGAGATGGGTTTGGTGAAATGTTAAGTTTTATTTTGCTGCCATCCTCAAGCTCACGCTCGGCAGAGTAACCTAAGTGATATTTTACATCACCATCAAATTCATCATCTGTAAAGGCTTTACCCTCAAATTCACTAAAGATGTCGCGCTGTGTTTTTCCAAAAATGTTGGAGAGTACGTTGAGTCTTCCACGGTGGGCCATACCTACCACAAACTCACGTACGCCAAGGCTGGCAGCTTTCATAATACCAATATCAAGTGCCGGTATCAGTGATTCGGCACCTTCAATAGAAAATCGCTTTTGCCCTACAAACTTGGTGTTAAGGAAATTTTCAAAAGCCACCGCTTCGTTGAGTTTACCTAAAATCTGCTTCTTTTCGTCTGCGGTAAATTCAGGCTGGTTTTTATTGTAAGTAAGTCTTTGTTTTATCCACTGTATTCTTTCAGGAGTACGGATATACATATACTCCACACCAATACTTTGGCGGTAAGCCTTTTGCAGGTGGTCAATAATGTTTCGTAACGTATCAGACTTTTCGCTGCCAATTTCTTTAGCAGCCTGAAACGGCAGATCAAGATCACTTTCAGAAAGGCCGTAGTTTTCAATATCCAAAGTAGGGCTGTACTTTCTGCGTGCCCTTACCGGATTGGTTTCGGTAAACAGGTGGCCTCGCGTTCGGTAATCGTCAATAAGCTGTAGTACCCTGAATTCTTTTCTTATTTCTTCTACAATCTCAGCATGGCTGAAGGTGTCGTTTATGGCATCGCCATTAAGGCCACCGCCATTGGCTGAAAAGGGCATTTCGCCATCTTCATAGCTTTCCAGGGCAAAATCATAACCCTGAAAAAATGCCCGCCAGCTGGGTTCAATAGAGTCGGGGCTCTTTAAATACTTTTGATACAGGTCGTCTAAAAAAGTAGAGTGCACTCCTCCGAGGAAGGAAAATCTATCCATGATATATTGATCAGTAGAATAAAATAGGTGGCTAAATTAATACTTTATTCACACCACGGGAATTATCATACAGTTAGGTTCGGAAATTGCAACTATGCTTTGATAACTTTGCTTTTCAATTGGCGTTATGATGTACATGAAGAGATATTCAATTTTACTGATTTTACTATTGCTTGGTACTATAGGCCTTAATGCGCAGGTGCAGGATAGGTTTAAAACCAAACAAAAAAGCGATTCTACACAGGAGCAACAGGTTACTGATGAGGAGGACGTGGAATCCAAACCCAGGCCTAAGGCTAATACAACAACTGAAGAAGACTTTTGGGATAAGGTGGTGATAGGAGGTAGCGTCAGCCTGAGCTTTGGTACAACTACATTTATTTACCTGGCGCCAACAGTGGGTTATAAATTTACTGATAACCTGATTGCCGGCCCTGGTTTTATTTATCAGTACACCAAGTTTAATCAGATAACACAAGGAAACACCATCCTAAGAGAAGAATTTGAATCTTCAATTTATGGACCGAAAGCTTTCTTCAATTACATATTAGCAGATCGATTTATAGTTGGAGCGCACTTTGAATATCTGAACCATACTAAACTTAACAGCGTGACAAGAGTAAATCAGAATGGCACAATTAGAAATATTTTTGATTATGAAAATATTTGGACACCAATACTATTTTTAGAGGCAGGCCTAATGAACCGGCTTGGCGATAAAGGTTTTGTGCAGGTGGGCCTCCGATACAATGTGCTGCATGACCCTAATACCTCACCCTACGGCTCAGCATTTTTTCCTGTAGTTGCATTTTATTTTTGAGAAACTTCGGTCTTCTTATTTTCAAGTAATCTTATCGGAAAGCCTTTGCCTTTGTAGTGTTTAAGCTCCAGTATATCGGCCGGTAAGCCAACACCAGAGCTTATAAGGTCTTTTAAAACGTGGGATATCACAGTACTTCGTAGTTCGGCCGTTCCCTGTTTGTAATCATAGGTTTCCACCCAAAATTTCACATCTACATTTACAGTACTGGTGGCCAGTTCTTTTATTATCACCAATGGCTTCCGGCCTTCGCCACGCAATACATTTTCTACTTTTTGTAATGATTGTGCAATAACACTCATCGCCTGATCTATATCAGCATCATAATCAATCCCCACCGTAAACTCCAACCTTATCAGGCCGTCCTTGGTATAATTGATCAGTTCCTCTTTTACTATGGTATTGTTAGGAATAAAAACATCTTTTCCGTCAAAGGTTTTAATTTGGGTGGTGCGCAGGTTCAGGCTCAGCACTTTACCCATCATTCCGCTTATTTCTATAGTATCGCCAATACCAAAGGGGCGGTTAAAGGCCAGTATTACACCGGCCATAAAATTGGCCCCTATATCCTGAAAAGCAAATCCGATTATTATGGCGCCAACCCCTGCCCCGGCCATAAGCCCTGCTGCGATACCCGTTAAGCCCATTACATGAAAGGCAAGCATAATGCCCAGTATAATGAGCAGCATTTTAAAAATCCGCGAAAGAAAATTACTCAGTAATGGGTCCTCCATTCGCTTAGCCAGCCTGCGCTGCATTAGGCTGCTTAGCCAGCGCGAAATCATAAAGGCCAGGATGAGGATAACCAACCCGATTATGAGTTGGGGTACATGCTCTAAAAAAGCATCCCAGTAATTTAAAATGCTGTTTTTGATTTTTTGGAGGGCATCCATGGTAATAATTGAAATTAGTAAGAATTACATAATTCCGATATCATACCTTTTGTTTGCTGTTATAACAGCCTTATTTGCCTGAGTACTGCATCCGGAAAATTACTTTTTGAGCTATGCGCATCAGTATAGCCCGTGTAAATGCCGAAAGTTGATCCGGGCTGCTCATACACTTTAAAGCTTCTTCTTCTTTAACATCAATACGGTAAAGTAGAGCAGTTAGCTGCTGTGCCTCCATGTATTTAGATACTACAGCACGGCCTTCTTCAAAAAAGGCGTCAGGGGTGGTGTTTTCAAAACGGTGCTTCAGCTCTTTTTCAAGCTGATTGAGAAAAGCCTTTTTAAGTGATGGCGAAAACCTTTCTACACCAAATTCAGGTTCCCAGGTTGTCAGATATCTCGCTTGATCAGCCATTGGGCAAAGGTGGCCAATTCATTTTTTATTTCGGGGTTTCCGGTGCTTTCATCCAGATTTTTTAAGGCCTCCTGGTAATAGGCTTCCATTCTGGCAACGGCATATTCTTTAGAACCGATCGCTGTAAAAAGCCTGCGAACGGCCTCTACCTTTTCCTCAGGTGAAGAATATTGCGCATTTAGTTTTTCCAACTGATCTGCATTCCCATTCTCCCTGGCGTGTATCATCAGGATGGTCTTCTTTGCATTTATGATATCGCCACCAGGCGTTTTCCCAAATTTCTCCGGATTACCAAAGGCGTCAAGTATATCGTCCTGAATTTGAAAAGCAATACCGATGTTTACACCAAACTGGTAAATCTTATCGGCCTCTTTTACAGGAGCACCAGCCACCAGGGCACCAATCTTAAGCGCGCAGCCTAATAGTACTGAGGTCTTCAATCGGATCATTTCAATATAATCCTCCTGGCTAACAGTTTCCTGTTTTTCAAAATTGAGATCATATTGCTGGCCCTCACACACCTCCATGGCTGTGGATGAAAATGTTTTCATTACGTGAGGAAGAATACCGGAATCCACAGCTGCGATATACTGATACGACTTTACCAGCATGGCGTCTCCGCTCAGCAGGGCTATATCATGACTCCACTTTTCATGTACGGTTTTTTTACCACGCCTTAATGGGGCCTTATCCAGTATATCATCATGGATGAGTGAAAAATTGTGAAAAACCTCAATACCCAGGGCCGGCATAAGCGCGTCACTTAGTTCACCACCATAAAGATCGCAGGCAGCCAACACCATAGCGGGCCTTAGCCTCTTCCCGCCAAGGGAAAGTATATAGCTAATGGGTTCGTAAAGTTCAATAGGGTCGGAGTCGAAATCCTGGCGGGCCAGGGTACTTTCGATCAGGCGGGTATAGGATTCGATCTTCTTCATAGCAATCTTTGAGAAAAGTACTCTGAAACGTTTTAAATTCTGTCAAAAGCACTTCTTGAGTTTTTTAGTGTTCGTTTTTGGCTTGACCCAAAAAGAACCAAAAAAGTCAAGGCTTACAATTAAAAAACAACCTGCTTTTTGATTCTTCTAAGTTCGGCCAAGTGATTTCCTCGATTCCTCGGAACTTCTTGGTCTCCCTAAGAAGAACCTGTAATCAGCCTGTTTTTTACTTGAAGGCCGGTTCAAGAAACCGATGTTTACAGTGGGTTAATTATTTTTTCTGAAGCTTGTTAGCTATCCCTCCAAAAGCTGCATCAGGTATTCCCCATAGCCGCTTTTACGAAGTGGTTCGGCAATTTCTTCAAGTTGAGCGGCAGTAATAAAACCCTGCTTGTAGGCTATCTCTTCAATACAACCAATTTTAAGGCCCTGCCTTTCTTCAATTACCTGTACAAACTGCCCGGCCTGCATAAGGCTGGGGAAGGTGCCTGTATCCAGCCAGGCGGTACCTCTATCCAAAATTCCCACTTTCAATGTGCCTCGTCTCAGGTACTCCTTATTTACATCAGTAATTTCGTATTCACCACGGGGCGAAGGCTCCAGATTTTTGGCAATCTCCACCACATCATTGTCATAAAAATAAAGGCCGGGCACCGCATAGCGCGATTTTGGCTTTTCGGGCTTTTCTTCGATAGAAAGTGCCTTGAGATTTTTGTCAAAGTCAACCACACCGTAACGCTGCGGGTCGCTTACTTGGTACGCGAAAACGATGCCTCCTTGTGGATCTTTACTGCTTTTCAGCAGACCTTCCATTTCGGTTCCGTAAAAAATATTGTCGCCCAGTACCAGTGCGGCACTATCATTACCAATAAACTCCTCGCCCAATACAAAGGCCTGGGCCAGTCCGTTTGGTTCGTGCTGTATGGTGTACTGAAAATTGCAGCCAATGCGACTGCCATCTCCCAGCAGCTTCTGAAAAAGCGGCATGTCGTGAGGAGTGGAAATAATAAGGATATCTTTAATACCAGCCTGCATAAGTGTGCTAAGCGGGTAGTAAATCATGGGCTTGTCATAGATGGGCATCAACTGCTTACTTACCGCAAGGGTAAGGGGGTGCAGGCGCGTTCCGGATCCACCGGCAAGTATTATTCCTTTCATAGGTCTTTGTTTAGTGTTTCATTGACTTCTGATTCGTCCTCATCATCATCAGTAAATTCATCCTCATTTTCTTCATCAGATGCATAGATACTAATAATGGGCTTGTTAAAGCCGGTATTGCTGTCTCTGCGGGCAACCGACATTAATAAGGTAGGGAGTAGTATAAGATTGCTGAGCATCGCAATCACCAAAGTAATGGAAACCAGAATACCAAGGGAGATGATGCCTCCAAAACTGGAAGACACAAACGTGATAAACCCGAAGAACAGTACTATGGAGGTGTAGAACATACTAACACCGGTTTCGCGGATGGAGGTAAGTACAGCCTGGGCAATATTCCAGCCATTGGCCCGTAACTCCTGCCTGTATTTGGCCAAAAAGTGTATGGTATCATCCACCGAAATACCAAAGGCTATAGAGAATACCAATATAGTAGATGGCTTAAGTGGGATGTTGAAATACCCCATAATTCCGGCCGTCATAAGTAACGGAAAAAGGTTGGGGACCAGCGATACGAGTACCATTTTAAATGAGCGGAATAGTAAGGTCATAATTATGGCAATTACACAAACCGCCAGTATTAAACTTATGATGAGGTTTTTGATGAGGTAGGTGGTACCTTTTACAAAAACCATTGAGGCCCCGGTAATAGTTACATCATACCTTTCGGGATCAAATACATCCCGTACGCGCTCCTCCACCTGGGCATGTAGCTTTCTAATTTCCTTGGTGGGCAGATCTTTGGCCTGAACGCTAATGCGTACCCTTTGCCCGGTGCTGTCCACCATGGCATTCAATAAATCCAGCCCGCCTTTGGATTCGGGTATGGATGATAGAATGAAATTAGACTCCTGGTTAGTGGGCACCGAATAGAATGATGAATCGCCACGGTAATAGGCCTGTTTGGCAAATTTAACCCCATCGGCCAGGCTCATGGAGCGCGATAGTTCCGGTATTTCCTTTAGGCGGTCCTGTAATTCACTTAACCGTTTTATTACCGAAAGCTTTTGCGCGCCTCGTTCGCGTTTGGTATCAATCACAATCTCTACAGGTACGGCACCGCCAAAGTTGTTTTCTAAAAAGCGGAGGTCGGTAAGTAGGGGGTCGTTCTCCTTAAATTCTTCTGTAAGATTTCCTGTGGTTTCAATAAGTGTGCTGCCGTAAAAAGCTATGATGCTAAGCACCAGAGCGACCA
The DNA here is from genome assembly GCA_963758205.1 of Schleiferiaceae bacterium. Classification (GTDB taxonomy): domain Bacteria; phylum Bacteroidota; class Bacteroidia; order Flavobacteriales; family Schleiferiaceae; genus Owenweeksia. Next base: position 1,245,377 of record CAVWUM010000002.1, on the reverse strand, counting down.
AATAAACCTGTACCCTGAAGTGGTTTACCAGGTAGGTAAGTCCGTTTATAAATCCGCTCAGCCATTGCTTTTCCAGATGGCTGTAGTGGCGCTTTTTAGGTTTACGCCCGAAGCTATACACTACGGGAATTATTATGATGCTGATTACAAACACCATCATAATATTAATGGAGGCCACAATTCCGAATTCTCTAAGGATAACGCTATCCGTAAAAATAAAAGCGGCAAAACCCAGTGCGGTAGTGGTATTGGTAAGCAGGGTGGCAGCCCCAATTTTACGGATTACCCGCTGTACGGCCAGTATTTTGTTTTTGTGCCCCTTATACTCCGCGTGGTATTTATTAATGAGGAATATACAGTTGGGTACACCAATCACAATTATTAATGAAGGTATAAGAGCACTAAGCATTGAAATTTGAAAACCGAAGCTGGCAATAAGCCCGAATGACCAGCAAACGCCCAATATCACTACCAGCATACTTATTAAAGTTGCCCTTATGCTCCGTAAAAACAGGAACATAATTAAGGTTGTCACTCCCAGCGATAAGGCAATATTTACAAACAGCTCCTGACTGATCTTTTTGGTGTTGGCCATACGGATGTACGGTAAACCACTGGCGTGCACTACGTATCCTGATTCGGCTTCAAAATCCTTAACTACTCTCTTTACATCCTCAATTATCCTGATGATGCTTTTATTGTAAAGATTGTCATTGCTAATCTGTACCAGCATAAGGGGCGATTTGCCATCCTTGCTGTAAAGCAAACCATCGTAAAATGGCAGCGAGCGGTACAGCCGGCCCAGGCTATCGGCATTCTCGGCCGAAAAGTCATCATTGAATGAAATAACCTCTAACTTGCCCGTGCTATCATTACGCACAAGGTTGTAGGCACTGATGGGTGAAAGAATGTTTTCCACCCCGTTGATGGTATCAAGATCCTGCTCCAGCTTTTTCCAAAGGCGGTAATCCTTGGGGTTGAATACATCAATATTTTCTGCGGCAAGCACCACCTGGTTGCCTACCTGGTTAAAGGTGGCGCGGAAGTTATCGTAATCAACCTGGGTGGAGTCGGTAAGGGGTAGGAGGCGCGAAAACTGGTAGCTCATCTGAATCTTCTGGCCCTGGTACACCATAAATGCCGTGGCAAGAAGCAGAATGGTCACCATGGCCATTCGGTTCCTGAGAATAATACGTGCGATAGTTGTAAACATATAACCCCTGCTTCTGGCCGTTTTACCGGGGCGCAAAATAACGACATTTGGGCTAATTGGTTGGCCTTGTGGTCAAAAATTGATTTTGAGAGATTTGGGGTGGAAGGTGATTGAAATGTCACCCCCCCCCCGCGCCCCCCTCAAGGGGGGATAGCTGCACAGGGCGTGAAAAGCTACTGATGAATTGTAACCCATAGATAACAACCGTTGAGAGTTATCACTGGCCCAATCCCCCCTTGAGGGGGGCGCAGGGGGGTGATAGTAAAGTTTGTGGAAAAACTTGAAGTCGCAAATTGCGACCTTCAACCATAACTAAAATCTCATCTCAATATACTCACGTACCCACTTTTGTGAACGGTAATACCGGGATAATAGGTAAAAGTGATTTTATAGATATAAACCCCAAGTGGAAGAGGTTGCCCATCCTTCACCATTCCATCCCATGGCTGGTAGGGAGAACTCTGGTATAATCTATTACCCCAACGGTCATATACCCTAACTTCATTCTGGGATGGCAATCCATAAATCAACCAAAGATCATTTAGGCCATCTCCGTTGGGTGTAAAGGCCGTGGGTACAAATATTTCAGGTTCATCCGGGGTGCAGTCTCTAAGGCTTATTTGAACCGTATCCATCACTGTTTCGCAAGGGGTGGTTACGGTTACGCTCACATGGCCGCTGTCATTTATTTCGGTATAGCTTCGTTTGCTGCCATCGCTCCAGCGGTAAGTATAGCCGGGTAGCTCCGGTACCTGTATCCTTATAGTTTGGTCATCACAAATAGTAGAATCCTTAAACAAACCGGTTTGGTAAGGGGGAACTTCGGTTACCACAATGGTATCACTATCCCACCAGCGCTGGTTGTAGGTAACCTTTACCCAATAAGTGCCGGGGCCGGTTACTGTTATACTACTATCTGTGCTGCCGGTACTCCACTCAAAGGTTTTTACGGTATCCTCCAGCTTAAAGCCATCATCATGCAGGGTATGTAGCCTGAAGCTACTGCCTGAGCAAATAGCTGTATCAGCAGGTAGGTTTACATGAAAAACGGTATCAGAGGCTTTGTAGAGGTAAATGGCATCGAAGTAATATTGAAAAGGAGTCTCACCATAGCTCACACAATATGATGAATCCGATGGTGCGAGTTGCCAAAAAGATTTATTGTCAGGTAAAAAATTACCGATGGTTAAGAAACGTTCATCACCATTTGCCTTCATATGATGTTTAACATTTACCCATCCATCATTTTCTCTTATAATGCCTGGAGGCGAAAAGGTGTTGGAAAGTGGTAATGTCAGGTAATCATTGTACCGAATTGTATCACTTGAAAGTCTGACTCCAAAGTCATTTGTATATTTTCCAAAACGGTCATAAGTGTCCATATGCACTCCATATTCAATCACATAGATAGAGTCTTTCTGAAGCCCCGATTTCAATTTGGTTGAAGCGAAACTTCTTCGAAAGAAGTTAAGTGTGTCAATCGTTTTAAGTGAATCATAAACCGTTGTACAGCATGGCCCCGGATAGAAGGTTCTTTTATATCTAAGTGTATCATACAGCTGTAAACCTATATATGAACGCCCTTGGTATGCCGATGGTGTTTGGGCTAAACCGATAAAACACCCTTGAAACCCAAAGGTTAAAGAATCAATCCTATTTGGCCTATAAACAATAGAAATTGAAGCTGGATCAAAACCTACTATACCCCAATCTTGTCGATTCCATCCGGGTAGATTGAACCATTGATCAGGGATGGATTGATTATTATAAGTACTTTGATTTTCAAAGCTATAATTATTAACAAGGTTTTGGCCGTGCACGGCATGGCCAAAACCTGTTAAAAATAATAATAATGCTATTGAATTTATTCTCACCACTTCACAATTCGATTGTGATTTTCACCCATTCTCAAAATATAGGTACCGGCAGAAAGGTATGAAAAGTCTATTTGCTGTTTATTTTGAACTAATTGTTCTGCAAGAATCACCTGCCCTTGAGAGTTGCTTAATAAAAGTTTTGTGCCGAGAAGATAATCAGGAACCTCCAATGTAAGATAATCCGTGACTGGATTTGGGAAAAGCAATATATCACCAGAAAAGTTTGAAACTAGCTCTTCATGGGGTATTTCTTCAGAACCTGCTTGACTTGCATCCACATTTGGGTTTGTGGTTTTGAAACTTGGTACAGCCGTGCAAGGGTTAATATTTACCTCAGGTCTTCTTCTGATAAAATTATCAATTGGTGAAGGCAATATATTTAATACTTGATTTGGAATTGAGGTTGAATAAAACCAAGCCTTTCTAGGAGAAAAAAGTTGTGTTGCAGTGCCTTGTAATTGCCTGCCCCCTGACCAGACTGAAATCCATTCATTTCCAGTTGTATTCCCTACACTGCCCTGATGGTCAATGTAACACACATCCAAATAAAACCCATAAAAGTTATTAACAAGTGTGTTACAAGTAAACTGAGTTCCCGCGCAGTTTCCAGCTATTTGCACCCCCCTGTTATAACGGTTCAGACTATTTGATTTAATGGTGGAGTTCTGAGCATTAAAAAGATCAATGCCATAAGCCACGGGTGAAGCAGCCGAAGAAGGTGTATGAAGGGCAGACATGTTTAGGCTGTTGTTAGCTACCACCGCATTATCAACATTATAGAGCCTTATGCTTCCTGTATTTGAAAGGGTATTGGAATGGATAATTAGTTTTTTCGTTCCAGTTGCATAAAAGTCATTCACCTCTATTACACCCCCGCCAAAAAAAGTATTGTTGTATATTCTGGAATAGGTAGTATTGCTACCAGGCGAATTATAGGCAATAGAACCACCATCCGATCCCCAAAAAATATTATCCGTTAAATGGTCTCCATCTAAATAGCTAGAAGTTACATTAAGGTATGAGGGGTTGATTAAGCCAATACCGCAGTTTCCATAAAAATCATTCTTTTCGGCAATTATAGCGGAGTTTTGTGCTTGCACACTTATTTCGTTGAAAGCATTTTTTTGATTTGCCGCCTGACCTCCAATATGTACCCTTGAATTATTGTAACTACAAATTGCCACGCAACAGCCGGAGAAAGTATTGTTTTCAATAATAGAGTGAGAGGTGCCAACCTCTATATAAGCTTTGTCACCACCATTGTTGGATGGATTTGCAAATGTATTTATCGAGTTTATGCTTTCACCGATTCGCACTCCACTACTTCCTTTAATACCTATTGATAGGGTTGAACTAGCATTGGCACAGACATAACCTCTATGACTACTAAGTGAAATGGATGATGAGGGATGCTGTCCCAGCACTGAGAAGGATTGAAGGTCGGTAAAGGTATTATCTGAGAGATTTATATAAGAACCATTAAATGGCCCTGTGGCTGTATGGTTTTCAACAAACAAAGAAATCATGTTATTATTAAAAATTGTTGATTGAGCATCTACTTCACCATCATCTTCTGTAAAGGCTCCTCTAAGGCTATACTCAAGGGTACAATTATCTAAGTTTAAGGAAGCCGAACTATTTGGGAGGTGAATTCTATCCCAGCGGTACGAACAAAGGTTGCTGAAAGTTGAGGAACTCCCTAATATTCTATCCACTATTATTAACTGGGCATCTACTCCACCAAGTACCTCACAATTGTCAAACTCGGAGTTTTCCACGGTTACATCGCCATAGTAAATAACCTTTGCATTATTAAAATTTGTTGGCGGTAAATATTCGTTTACAAAAAGAAAATCGTGAGGGTTTGTATTATCACAACATTCCACAACAGTTACCGTAAGAAAGCAAATGTTTCCTAATTGATCCATCACTTCTAAAACGATTTCACCAAATCCGCGGTAATCCGTTATGGCATTTACATCTACGTCAACAGAACTTGAGCCGGGATTGAAAGTCACGGAATTTAGGTTTACACCACTGGTAGTTGATAAGTTGGCATTTTGAATGAAATTACCGCCACTATCATAAATTACATAATTAACAATATTGCTGGCGCATAAAGGAATGTTACGTTCCACAGCAAATACATTAGTACATACTTGAGCATAAAGTCCAACAGTAATTAGAGTAAGGAGAGCCGAAAGTAAGATTTTCCTTAAAGGGGGGGGGTGTTTGGCTATTGGTTTGACTAATAGAGCCTAAATAAAAGTTTTTCATTTTAAAAAAGTATTTGATTAATGGTTATGTGAAAATAATCTTACTTAGGCATAAAATCAAAACTTGTAAGTTATTTATTTATGATTTTTTTTACATTAAAATCAAAATGCTTATTGTGTAAGGGTTTCTTGGTATAAAATTTTTTTTAAAAACTATACTTACTCGTAATCTTCAGTGCAAAGTTTTCCTGAAAGGTAGGTAGGGTGTAGGGCCCCATTCTGTAATAAAAGCCTAAACCTATAGAAAGTAAATTTTCGGTGAGTAATTTATTTAGCTCAAGGCCGGCCTCATAATAGCCTTTATCAGGCGCTTTTGAATTAAGGCCATAATGCTTTACGGGGCTGCGGAGGCTACCCCACATGGCACGCGCTACAAGTTCAATATGCGGGGCAAATTCTTCCCTTCGGAAAAGGAGGGATTTAAAATCCTGCCGAAGCATAATATGACCGTAGGTATCGGAAAGAAACTCATTAAAGCGCATAGTTTCAAAACTGTTGCGGTCGGCCAGGGAGAAAGATCGTTTCCAAAAATCATTACTAACAATACCATTGGCTGTACCTACATATAGTTTGGAATAGGGCAGATCCTGCAGTACGGTACCCCCCTGTATTTGTATGGAGCTTTCGCCAAAGCGCAGGGTTTTTTTACGATGCTCCAGGCGCAGGTCTATTTTATCATAGTCAAATTCAGAATCAAAAGCCCCTGCAATACCGCGGGTGTATTGTAGAAAAACAATGGGGTAGCCGATGTCAAAGGCCAGTTTGCCAAAGCCGGGGCCCTCTACATATCTTTCTTTGGGTGTGTATTGCAATCCAGTAATTACTTCAAAGTAATTGAAGCCATTTTGGAGTATGGCATCGCTGGTATTAGCAGCATCAAAGAAGTAATTGCCAACGGTATAGCGGTTTTCGCGCTGTGCCTGTATTTTTAGATGGGTTTTGGGTGTGGGGTCAAAAGTTAAAGAGGTGTAATAGCGCGAGGTTTCATCCCACTGCGGAATAAACAGCCTGCGGTAATTATCGGCAAAAAAGCCTTGTGTGGGCCGCTGAATAAAGTCAATACCACCACTTTCAAAAATATCAAACTCGTAGCCTGCCTTTAGTTTAAGGTTGGTGTATTTATGCAAAGTGGCTTCAGCATCATATCCATACTTCAGTACTTCATCTTTAAAGCCGTACCCAAAAAACCCACCAACTTTAAACCAGCGCGAAAAGCGGGCATTGGTGTGAGCGCCAAGCCCCAGCCGGAAACCTTCGTATTCATTATAGGTAGCCAGTCGGTTGAGGTCAATATCAAAATACCACAAGGGTATTTTACCCTGTGCCAGGGTGAGCAGTATTTGTAAATCACGGTCCAGGTTTTCGGCACTACTAACAGAGTCGAGCCAGGTGTAGGTGCGCTCCTCTTTGGCGGAGAGAGTATCCACCCGGTATTGAGCCAGTATTTTATCAGCATCGGTTACGGCCAGTTCATCAATGGTAACCTGCGCCCGCGAAATGTCTTTTTTAGCGATATCCTCTCCCACTTTTACATCATTGAGATAAGTGCGTACCCGCGCCACAGGTGTAAAATCATTGATCTTCATGGATCCAAAATGAATTACCGCACTTAGCTGATCCGGAAACCAGATGTGAGGCGCATAAGGCTTGTAACGTTGCTCAATGGAAATTCGGGTACCCTGGTTTTCAACGGGTTCAGCAATTACACTTTGTATGGCCCAGTCGGCTGTGTTGATATATACCACGCCCTTCAGCGGCTTAAAACCATAGTTGGGCCGGGGCCTGTATGAAATAATATATACTGTGTCTTCAGCCGAGTTATAGGTGGTGTCTTCCAGTAAAAAGAAGTAGCGGTTGGTGCTCCCCTTGGTGATGGGGTTCAGAAAGTCTTCGCCAGCAATAGTTATATAATCATTGTAAAAACTAAATGATTGAAGCTGTGTAATGAGCAGGGAAAAAAGTGGATTTTTAAAACCTGATGTTCGTGTAGCCAGCACGGTTTCGTTATCCCGCGAAGGCGGCAGATATTTACGCTCTGTCACGGTTTCCATCATAAAAAGGTATTGCTGCTGCATAAGGGCTACAATGTCAATCCCACTCGTAGTGTCCGCAGAGGTGTCCCTTTCGGCCTCCATTTCTGCAATCAGGCTATCCATATTGGCCGCCTGTGGTATGGTATCCATGGCATTGGCAGAGGTGTCATTATCTATGGTAGCGGTAAATTTGCTGTAGGTTTTATAGGTAAAGGAGGGCAGGTTTTCGGGGTTGTTTTTATCCTTATTGGCCACCGCTTTCCGTATAATTCTATGGGCAGGGTTCTCACCCGGAAAAATAGTTACCTCCTGCAGCTCCGAGGTGATTTCAGAAAGCTCAATCCTCAGGTAGCCCGTTTGGGGATTAACGGTAGCCGTTTTCTTTTCATATCCTATAAATGAAAAATTGAGCACGTGCGTGCCCTGGCTTAGGGTAAGCGTAAAGGAACCGTCAATATCAGTGGCGGTACCGGTTCTTTTATCATCAGCAGTAATGTTTACAAAAGGCAGTGGCTTTTCGGTTTTACTATCTACCACTTTTCCTTTTACCGTAAATTTCTGACCCACGGCCAGTGAAGTTGATAAAGCAAATAGCAGAAGCAGAAGCGTAGTTTTTTTCATAGAAAGGCTTTGTTAACCTGAAAGACACCACAGTTTACTCATGTGGTTGCTTTGTGGGTGAAGTTAAGCGCTGCTGGCCATTTTTACAATGGTTGATGAAAACCTTTGGCATTTCAATTAGTTTACTGTTTTTGACATACATGCATGAAGAGACCTAATTTTCCGGTTATAATTTCCCTGCTACTGCTGGCTACAGCCGTGGTTTTTTATTTTTTTGATGCTAGCTTTCAAAGCTGGGTAAACGAAGCTTACCAGGTTTTCAGCACTGGCGAAATGGATAAGATCAAGGGGTTTCTGGAGCCCCATCGCGATATTGGCTACCTGATTTTGCTTGGTGCTTTCTTATTTCAGCTATTCCTTTTTTTTATACCATCTGTGCTGGTAATGTCATTAAGCATAATGATGTATGGCCCCTGGCTGGGCGGGCTGTTGTGCCTGGTGGGCGTATTTCTGGCCTCTGTATTTGCCTATATATTGGGCGAGGCTTTGGGTACAGTTACCATTGATAAGATTGTAGGCCACGATAACCGCGAAAAGATGACAAGCTTCTTAGCAAAATATGGCTTTTGGACGGTAGCCATTTTCAGGCTTTCACCATTTTTAAGTAATGATGCCGTAAGCTTTGTAGGCGGTTTTGTAAAAATGAAGTTCTGGAGATTTATAGCCGCCACTATGCTGGGCATTACTCCACTAACCATTTTACTGGCCTGGATGGGCGAAGACGATGAACGCCTTACCTGGGGCTTTTCTATATTAGGTGGTATCAGCCTTATTGCTTTGGGTATTTACATTTATATGGATAAGAGGAAAAAGTAGGAGTTTGCAAAAAGTTCGGTTTACAGGGTGCAAAAAAAAGCAGCTTACAAAATGCAAACTGCTTTTTTAGCTCGATTAGCTTTGCCAACTGCCAACTGCCAACTGCCAACTGCCAACTGCCAACTGCTAAAGTGTTCCCCTGCTTTCCTGCTCTCTTTCAATAGCTTCAAACAAAGCTTTAAAGTTTCCTTTACCGAAAGATTTTGCGCCTTTACGCTGAATAATTTCAAAGAAAAGGGTAGGGCGGTCTGCTACCGGTTTTGTAAAAATCTGTAGCAGGTAGCCCTCGTCATCGCGGTCAATTAAAATGCCCAGTTTTTTTAGTGGCTCCAGGTCTTCGTCAATCTGGCCAACCCTGTCAAGCACATCATCATAATACACGGCAGGCACTTTCAGAAACTCAACACCACGATTAGTCATCTGGGTTACTGTTTCAATAATATTATCAGTGGCCACGGCTACGTGCTGTACGCCAGCACCATTGTAAAAGTCAATGTACTCCTCTATTTGCGATTTCTTCTTGCCTTCCGCAGGTTCGTTAATCGGGAATTTAATACGGCCGTTGCCATTGGTCATTACCTTACTCATCAGGGCGGTGTACTCCGTTGAGATATCTTTATCATCAAAAGAAATAAGCTGCGCAAAGCCCATTACCTTGGCGTAAAACTCCACCCATTTATTCATTTCGTTCCAGCCCACGTTACCTACCATGTGGTCAATGTATTTAAGGCCTACTTCGCCAGGCTGGTAATCGGGGTTCCATGCTTTATATCCCGGAAGAAAAATGCCGTTGTAATTGCTGCGCTCTACAAATATGTGGTTGGTTTCGCCATAGGTGCGTATGGCAGATAGTACGGCCGTACCGTTTTCATCCTCAATAGTCTTGGGCTCAAAGGTGGATTGCGCTCCACGGCTGGTGGTTTCCTTCCAGCTTTTGGCTGCGTCATCTACCCAAAGGGCCACGTTTTTTACCCCATCACCATGTTTGTTTATATGCTCGTTTATGGGGCCATCTTTACTAAGTGGTGAGGTAAGTACAATTCTGATTTTGCCCTGCACCAGCACGTAGGATACGCGGTCTTTCACACCGGTTTCTAATCCCGCAAAAGCCAGAGGCTGAAAGCCGAAAGCGGTTTTATAATAGTGTGCGGCCTGCTTGGCATTACCCACATAAAGCTCTACATAATCAGTTCCGTTTAGCGGGAGAAAATCCTCTGCCTGGGGAAATTCCTTTTTAAGCTTCAATGATGAATTATCGTATATTGTTTCCATATTCTATAAGGTTTTCCGCAAAGTTAAATAATACAGTGCTTTTGGTTTAATATTAAGGATAAAGTACACTCCAGGTTCATATAGTCTCAATTGAGTGAATTATAACCACAGTATGATTTAAGTATTACGGCTGTACTAAAAATTCAGAATTTTGTCCTTATTAATTGATTATCAGTAAAGGGATTCCAATTTTTCCCAAGGCGCGCTTTGTTTATTAAATAGCTGTAAATCAATTAAATGAATGCTAATATGGCCTGATAATCATAAAATAGTATGAGGTAGAATTAGTTAAGTCCAATTAAGGCTATTATTTTTACGGCCGCTTAACAGCTCCGAAACACGATTTATGAGATTGAAAGAAGAAAAGGAAAACATTCTTCAAATGGTTGGTAATACGCCAATTATATTTTTGCAAAATGTTTCCAGGGACCTGAATACTCGTGTATATGCTAAGGTAGAGGCCTTTAACCCCGGCCATTCAGCTAAAGACCGCATAGCGCTATACGCCATAAATAAAGCCGAACAGGAGGGAAGACTAAAACCAGGTGGAACCATTATTGAATCTACCTCCGGTAATACTGGTCGAAGCCTGGCTATGATTGGCGCACTAAAGGGCTATAAATGCATTTTCTTCGCCACCGATAAAATCTCATACGAAAAGCAAGCCTTTTTAAAGTCATTGGGTGCTGAGGTTCACGTTTGTCCGGCAAGTGCCAAATCAACTGATCCTGAATCCTATTATACCCGTGCCAGGGTATTGCACGAAGCCACACCTAATTCTATCTACGTAAACCAGTACTACAACAACTCCAATATTGAAGGCCATTACAGTACAACCGGCCCTGAGATATGGAGGCAAACTGAAGGTAAACTTACTCATTATGTTGCCTGTGTGGGTTCTGGGGGTACCATTTCAGGTACCGCAAAGTATCTTAAAGAGCAAAACCCTGAGGTTAAGGTTTTCGGTGTGGATGCCTTTGGTTCTGTACTAACCAAATATCATACTGATGGTTATTTGGATGAAAACGAAATAAAATCATATAAGCTCGATGGTGTGGGTAAAAAAATAATTCCCGGCACCGTGCTTTTTGATAAAATCGATAAGTTTTTTCAGGTAGATGATACCAGCGGACTGAATCGCGCCCGCGAACTGGCCAAAACTGAGGCCATCATTGGCGGGCCATCAGCCGGTGCTGCTATTGAGGGTCTTTACAGGATGAAGGATGAATTTACACCGGATGATCTGGTGGTGGTGATATTATCTGACCACGGAGCCGGATACCTAAGCACCTTATACAACGACAAATGGATGACTGATAACGGCTTTATGGATGAGAACCATCAGGAAGAGTTATTAGTAGAGAAAATTAACGGACACGCACAAAATTACCATTAAAGGGTCCTCTCGTGATGCATTCGCTTAACCCCCGTTCAGGGAGGTGAGGACAATTTTTATACTTTACAAACCATGGAAACACAAAAGAAGCCTGTAACAACGGATATTTTTGAGAGAATAAAGACTAACCGAGGGCCGCTGGGTCAGTATGCTGAGTCTGCAGAGGGGTACTATATATTTCCTAAGCTCGAAGGTAAAATCTCCAATAGAATGACATTTCACGGTAAGGAAGTGATTTGCTGGAGTATTAACAACTACCTTGGTTTGGCGGAGCACCCTGAAGTGCGCAGGGCAGATGCACTGGCCTCTGAGCAGTGGGGCCTGGCATACCCTATGGGTTCCAGAATGATGTCTGGTAATACAGATTTGCATGATCGCCTTGAGGCTGAACTTGCAGAGTTTGTGGGTAAAGAAAAGGCCGTATTGGTAAACTTCGGTTACCAGGGTATTATGTCAGCTATCGACTCTATGCTTGACAGAAATGATGTGGTGGTGTATGACTCTGAAAGCCATGCCTGTATTGTGGATGGTGTAAGAATGCACCTGGGAAAAAGGCTGGTATATGCCCATAATGATATGGAAAGCCTTGAGAAGAACCTCCAACGGGCCACCAAAATGGTAGAAGGTACCACAGGTGGTATTTTGGTTATTACCGAGGGTGTGTTTGGTATGAGGGGCGATCAGGGCTTACTTAAAGAAATTGTAGCCCTAAAATCAAAATATAACTTCCGCCTGTTGGTAGATGATGCGCATGGTTTTGGTACTCAGGGTAAAACCGGTGCCGGTACAGGTGAAGAACAGGGTGTGCAGGACGAGATTGATGTTTATTTCTCCACCTTCGCCAAATCTATGGCCAGTATAGGCGCTTTCCTTGCGGGAGATAAAGACATAATTCAATTTCTTCAGTATAATATGCGCTCGCAAATATTTGCCAAATCGTTACCTATGCCATTGGTAGTAGGTAACCTTAAGCGCCTCGAACTACTGAAAACCAAGCCGGAACTTAAGGAGAAACTGTGGTTTAATTCACTGTTGCTTCAAAACAGCCTTAAAGAAGCCGGTTTTGATATTGGCGTAACCAATAGTTGTGTAACACCCGTTTATATGAAGGGCTCTGTAGAAGAAGCCACTCAAATGGTAATGGACTTAAGGGAGAACTTCGGGATTTTCTGTTCAATTGTGGTATACCCCGTAATACCTAAGGGTATGATTCTTTTGAGGTTGATCCCAACAGCTGTGCATACAGAAGATGATATCAAACAAACCATTGAGGCTTTTAAAAGTGTAGGTAAGAGATTAGCCGAAGGCTTTTACAAAGAAGTAATGATTAACCCCGCAAAGCAACAGGGGTAGTTTCCATATAATTTTACTGAGGATTGAGCCTGACGATTTTAAATGTCGGGCTCAATTTCAAGTTTCAGTAAGAAGTACTTTTCTGTAATGGTGGTGGTGTAAAAGTCTATATCACCAAGACTGGTGGTAGATAATGCCGGACTATTTCTTACAGGTTCAATGCGCGTAACATTTTTTACTTCCCTGGGTATAGGTATGGTAAAGTTGTGGGTTTTGCCATTGTGGTTGGTGTACCTGCGTATGGCATACGTCCAGTATTTCTCAGCAAAATCATAGTACTTAAATACCGCTACGCTGTCATTTTCATATTTCACATAATCAATTTGGTAGCTATTGCCGATTACATCCAAAAGAGTATGAATGGAGTATGCGGCAGGCTTAGGTATACTGGTACTATTGGCATGTGTGTATAAGCCATGCGAAGGAAAAGAAGATATGTAATGTGGAGTGTTCCAAACTGCCTGCCTGTCTATTGATGGTGGGTTTGTGCTATAGTCTATAGCAGCATAGTAGTTATCAGCATCCTTAAGGCGATAGATGAAAATCTTTTCCAGGTAGCCGTGGCGAAACATGGAGTCCCAATCGTTGTAAGAGGCCTGGGCATAGGTAAGGTCAAAATCAGGATCCATGGCGTAGGAGCTTCCGGTGGCATTTGGAATTCCGATCAAGTCTTTACGGGCAGCAAACTTGCCTCCGTGTATATGTCCATAACCGTATTCAGAGCAGTACACTTCATAGTCCGGCCATAGGGTTCTGATAATTTTAAGGCCCTCCAGCATTTGTTCTGTAGAGGTAGATAGCTCTGGCGTTAAGGCATATTCTTCTTTAGCTGAGGCCAACACACCACTACCTTGTCCACCGGCAGTACTGCGGTATTCATGGAAATCAAAAGCTACATTTTCAAATTTCACGGTTAGTGGCAGCCCGCTGTAGGGGTGTGTGCCCGTGGTAAGGTGCATATCCCTTTGTCTGAAGTATTCTGCCCATTTTAAAGCCATTATAGAGCGGTGCATGTCGGAGTTAATTGTTGAATGCAAAACCATTTTCATAGTAGGGTCGGCCGTATGCATGCCCACCGCATGGTTTTCTCTTATGCCGCCTACCAAGCCAAGGTGTCCGTCATATTGCACGGATAGCATCATACCCATTGCATAAGCAGGCATTTGTGCCAGCCCTCCCTGCCAGTCGCGGTCGGCTTCGTTTTCGCCAGCCTCTGCATCTACAATGTCAAGTCCAATTAACGTACTGTCACCTTTTATTACATAAACATCTTCAGGTGGGATATTTTTATTGCGGCCGGTTACAGCGGTATAGTTAAAAATAAAATCACCCCAGAGTTCGTAGGTTTCAGGGGTGGTTAATACTTTGAAGCGTTTATCAGGATCCGCCATCTCCATGAGCGCTTCGGGCGGTATGCGCATAAAATTATGAATACTGGAGACCCGCCCGGTATGATTTCCGTTTTTATCCTTTTCCACATATTTATCAATCAGGTAATCAGTAAACTTTCCACTATTGGGATAATAGCTGGAGTCGTAAGCTTCATAAATGGCTTCCCGGTAATCATAGGGAGTTAAGTTTCTTTGTAACTCAATAGTGTCTGCCCATACCTGTGGCTCTCCTCTAATGTTATCAGGCATTGAAAATTTGTTTTCGGTAACATAAATAGTGCTGCTGGATAGTACTGAAGAGTCGCCACCACCGGCCTGAACGTAATACTGGTTCAGCGAGTCAACAAGCCAGGCATCTGAGCTCAATTGAAACCGTTCTAAAACAAAGTCAACTCCATTATCTCTCCAATATTCATATACATCCTCCATACCACCGCGCAACATGCGCACCGGGCGTCCATCGGGCCCACGGTGCTTTACGCCCGAAGAATAAATAGTGGAGTAAGCGCTGAAATAGTTCAACATCGCGCCCCAGGGGTCACCCGGCCGGGCCATATATCTTTTAAAATTGTTAAACTGTGATACATTGGCAAATTTCACCACATGGTTCAGGGTATCTACTGTATAAGCGCTTACACCCATAGTTTCTCTAAAGGTGTTTTTACGAATACGTAAATCATTAATGGATAAGTATTCCGGATAGCGTAAAAATTCATCCTGACTGCCAAATGGTATAATTTTCATGAAATTGTGAGCAACACTTCCATTGTTCTGTCCATTAAGGTCATTGGTTTCGCGAGAAGCCTTGAAGTACCTGTATTTGCCTTTTTTCTGGCTTTTTAAATACTCAAACCTTCGAAAGAAGCTAAAATTGACAGGATCTGTAAGAGGTTCCCAGTTTACCATATCATGGCTTGCATAAAACCTAAACCAGGCATTTGGGTTGTTAAGATTATTACCTGTCCATATAGCTATACTATCAATTGATGTGGGATACTTCCATTCTATTATTCCTTCTACTGGATTTTTAAACCCCTGCTTCATATCTTCAAAGCGCACATCCCATCCATAAACCGGATCAGTATCTTTTACACCGTCCAATTCACCATTGGTGCCCCACTTTACATCGCTGGTATCCAACATGGAGTATAAATCCAACACTACAAGTTCTCCATCCACTACTTTAGATTCATGGCCCTGAATAATATCTATTACGCTGTTTATATCATCCCTACTTAATGCTGAGGTTTTTTGCGTTTGAGGATTTGCAGATGGCAATCCATAATAGTTTCTCACTGAAGCCATATAATCCTCGGTATACTGTGTTACAGCGGGTGCGAGTATTTTGGTATTGGCTCCTGCAAATACCATGGCTATTGAAGATGAACTATGACTGTTGGCAACACCTCCCAGGTTTTGGCATAATATGTAAAAGTCCTCATCAGGTAGTCCGCTGGGAGTAATTGAGATTACCGATTTTAGAATTTGTCCGCGCCATGTTAAGCTCAACTCCTGGTTTTCGCGGTTCACTACAAAAAGTCCATTGGTATCAGCTGGTGAGGTAAAGTTGGTGTTTACCGTATTGTTAATCCTAAAGGTTCCGTTTCCTCTAAAATTTAAGCGCAGTATATTATCATATGAGGAATTAATTCCCATGGCAAAACCGTTCTCGCTTTCAACATTTGAAATGTATCCCCCATAGCTGGCATTTCCATCGGTGTATTTAACAGCATCCCGGGTAGGCTTGTAATTTGTATTGAGGTAGCCTTTTGATGATCCGGTTGAAAACCCCAGCAGGCTATCAAAAGCAGGTTGACTCAATGCGCTGGCCATATATTTTGTTGGATCGGCCCAATTAATTAAACCAAAATCCCGGCTTCCATCATTTATAAATAGGTAAAAGAAATCACATTTTTCCAAAAAGCCGATACTGTCCAGCTTGTCAAAATATACTTTTTGTAATGCCTGTAAACCACTGCTAGGTGGGGTAATATTATTCGCAATAGCTTCATTTACTATAGCTGAATATTGAAACCCAACCGAAGGTTGTTGTTGCCCGGGCTTTCCGGCATTAGGTAGTCCGAAGTTTACTACTTCTAAAACCCCTGAGTTAGTAATGTAGAGTCCGAAAATGGTGCCGTTAGGCGATTTTAATAGTAGAGTATCGCCAGACTGTTGCGAAAAACTGAGCAACGGCATCAGTAGAATAATCAAAAGAATTTTTCTCATGGAGTGGGAGTTTAGGTTAAGAAAAAAAAATACTCCCTATACAAGAAAAACACAAACCACAACTTTTCACCACAGAAAAGTTATGGGTTGGTGCAAACTTGGTTAAGGAGTGTTTTTAGTGTTGTTGGCGCTGCGAAGTTAAAAAAATATGATAACCAAAAGCCCTCTTAATCTGACATTTAGAGAAAACAATAGAGAAAATAGATGCTCTCTATATCAGGCTGATATCTATCCATTTAGCAACTTATGCCGCCCTACATATATGGCAAATTAATCTCGCTTAATATTCCCAGGTACCTATGTATCCATATTTTCACCTGGTCAATAATGATTGTTATACGTAAACAAATCACTTCCTTTGGCATTACCAATAAAAAATACAAGCTATGATTAAGAGAGTTTTTATGCTGGCCGTTGCCTTAAGTATGGTAGCCGCCTGCGGCAACCCCGGTAACAGCGAAGAAAGAGAAGAGGTAATTGACCTCAAAACCGAGGATGAGGGCGTTACAGCCGAACCTGAAAATGATGCACCTGAGGTATATGAAAAAGGAGGCCTTAGGATTTCCCCATTTGCTGATTCAGAAAAATTTCCTGATGCAAAGCTTAGCCTTAATATGCCCAAGGAGGATATGATGCAGGATGGCAAAAAGGTAAGCTTTGATTTCGGTGTTGAAAACTACCAGCTTGGAGCCCAAAGCCCTGAGGCCGGAGCCAATGGTTTAGCCAATTCAGCCAAGGGACAGCATATCCACCTCATTATGGATAATGATCCTTACAGCGCTCACTATGAACCTAAATTTGATAAGGAGTTTGAACCAGGCCACCATGTGGCCATAGCATTCCTTTCAAGAAGTTTTCATGAAAGTGTGAAAAACCCTGATGCCTACAAAGTGTTTCAGTTTGGCATAGGCCAAAAAGCCAAGGATGTAGAGCCTATGGATTTGACCAGGCCGATGCTATTTTACAGCCGCCCAAAAGGTGAATATGCCGATGCTGATGCCCAAAAAGTGCTTTTTGATTTTTACCCTGTAAACGCTGAACTATCCCCGGAAGGTTATTCGGTAATTGCCACTATTAATGATAGCCTTGAGTTTGAATTTGACAAATGGCAACCCTATGTAATTGAAGGTTTACCGATGGGTGAAAACACCATCAACATACAGTTGGTTGATGGACAGGGAAATGCTGTTGACACCAAAATGAATAACGTTACACGTACGTTTACTTTAAAGGAGTAGTCTTTTCCATTATATATAAATTACAAAAGCCGCATCTGCTTACCAGATGCGGCTTTTTGGTTTTATGTCTTTCGTTAAGGGATTACCCTATCCAGCTCTTCCAATAATCGCCATCATCAATATCAAGGGCGGCCTGGGTAAGCTTAAGGGGTTTAAATGTATCTACCATTACAGCAAGCTCTGCGGTTTCTTTTTGGCCAATACTACGCTCCATGGCGCCCGGGTGCGGGCCGTGTGGTATTCCGCCCGGGTGCAGGCTTATGTAGCCCTTCTCTACATGATTGCGGCTCATAAAGTCGCCATCAACATAATAGAGCACTTCATCACTATCAATATTGCTGTGGTTGTAGGGTGCTGGCACGGCCTCAGGATGATAATCGTACAAACGGGGGCAAAAGGAACAAACCACATAGCCTGCTGCTTCAAACGTTTGATGCACGGGGGGCGGCTGGTGTACTCGCCCGGTTATCGGTTCAAAATCTTTAATATTAAAGGCATAAGGAAAATTGTAGCCATCCCAGCCTACTACATCAAAAGGGTGGGTGGCGTACACCAATTGATGTAATACACCTTCCTTTTTAATCTTTATCAAAAAGTCACCTTCCTCATCATGGGTTTCAAGGTCAGTAGGTCTGCGCAGATCGCGTTCACAAAAGGGCGAGTGCTCCAGCATTTGCCCGAAATAATTGCGGTAACGCTTTGGTGTATAAATTGGCGAAAAGGAATCGAGTATAAAAAGGCGGTTGTCTTCTGTATCAAACTCAATCTGGTAAATCATCCCTCTTGGAATAACCAGGTAATCACCATATCCAAACTTAAGGTTGCCTAAAAAGGTACGTAGGGTTCCACTACCCTGGTGCACAAAAATCATTTCATCGGCATCGGCATTTTTGTAAAAGTAATCCTTCATTGATTTGCGCGGAGCGGCCAGCGAAACATGCACATCGTTATTCACCAAAACTGCCGTGCGCGATTCCAGGTAATCGTCTGCAGGCTTTACATTAAAGCCTTGCAACATGCGGCTGGTAATATTTTTATCCACCGCAATTTTTGGAGTAAGGTCTATAGTTTCACCAATTGATTTTACCTGGGTGGGCCTGTGTACGTGGTATAAGTTAGATGACATCCCATCAAAACCAATAGTGCCAAAAAGCTGCTCATAATAGTAGCCGCCATCAGGCTTCTTAAAGGTGGTGTGTCGCTTATGCGGAATTTTTCCGAGGGTATGATAAAAAGGCATGCTTGCTAATCTTAAAAATGAAAGTTCAAATTTAGGGATTCTTGCTCCGCTTACCTTATGACAAATGTCAGGGCAGGTAGTTCAAACCCAAATTTTTTGAGCTCAGTACTAACTGCCCAAAACGAAAAAAGCTCCGTGGTAATTTCACAAACCACGAAGCCTTCAGTTGTAAATCACACAACAACTACTTTACAATTTTGTGGCTGCTGCCCGATTTGGTTTCTACCAGAAGGTAGATACCTGAGCTGAGCCTGCTCATATCAACATGATGACTGCCATTAGCCGAAACATCAAAAGAATCCAGTAACTGACCACTTGTGCTGTAAAGTTGAAAATGGAGATTGGATTTATCCTCGTTAAGTATCCACCAGCTTCTATCGTATTGAGAGTAGGCTATACGGAAATTACTATTGGGCTGGTAAGCAGGCAGGCTAACATATCTGGCAGGCGGGTTTTTATACACCGTATCCAGGTAAGCCAGTTTATTGTTAATCACATTATAGCCTTGTGCTGTATCCTGTTTGCGGCTCCAAATAAAGGCATAGGTCAAATCAAACTCCTGCCCTGCAGTAATGGTAAAAGGACCGGCATTGGCTAGCATTCTTTGATCAGATAAATTATTAGGAGAGGCAAACCAATTTACCGGAGCTGTAGGATAATAAGCACCTGAAGTATCAAAACTGTTTCCTAAGAAAGCATAAGGAGTGAATGTTCCCATGTTGCTGGAAACGTAACCATCGCCATTTTGAGCGTTTAATAAACCCGATGGGTTTTCAATAATTAGAAAGTTACCATTTGCCCAAAGGCTTCGCATGTAGTTATACTGTTCCATTGGGTTATTGGGGTTTCCCTGAGGCCCGGCTGAATTATTATAATACATGGATCCGGAAAGTAATATTCTT
The DNA here is from genome assembly GCA_963758205.1 of Schleiferiaceae bacterium. Taxonomy (GTDB): domain Bacteria; phylum Bacteroidota; class Bacteroidia; order Flavobacteriales; family Schleiferiaceae; genus Owenweeksia. The sequence continues at coordinate 1,225,520 of CAVWUM010000002.1, read as the reverse complement.
TCTCTTATGCCGGTTGCAGGGTCTTCAGGTTGGCATATGCCGTTGGCATCTCTTACAGCATCAAGGCATCCATCACGGTCATCATCTATACCATTAAAGTAATCGGCTGGTGGGCCTTGTATCATTCGTATTCCGCAGGTGGCGAGCCTTGTTCCAAACCCGCCATTACTAACATTATCATCACTATCGGCATTGTAGGTAAAAATTGAATTGGCCGAAACATTGGTGCCAACTAAATCATCCTGAGGATTTCCCAAATCAAAATCAGCGAAAATGCTGAAGTACGAATCAAGGTAGTTAGTGGAGGAGCGGTTTATCACTCTGTATTCCTTGTAAAGAATACTGTCCTCAATACCTCCGGTTTTATAGCCATAAAGCATGCAGTGTACTTCTACACCCATACCACCGGAAACCCTGCCATTTTTATCATTAAAAATGGTGTAGATAGCTTCATCCCCTTTTATTTTAGGATAGTCGCCATCAGCCGGAACATAATGGCCGTCCTGGTTTACATCTACAAAAGGAGCCAGGTAATAGGCCTCGCCCTGGTTGGTATCGCCATGTGCGGGCCAGTCGGCAATTTCGGGAGGAATACCTACAGTCACCTTGTTTTTAAAATCTGTTAAGGTTTGCAAATTAACCTTGTGCACCTTATTGTACCTGGCGTAAACATTAGGATCGTTAGAGATGGGTCCCGGCATAAATTCCAGGCCTGATTGACGATAGGTTTGAGATGATACATGGAGGTTGGTGCCGTCAAGTCCGCCAATCCAAATACCATCCGCAAAAAGTAAGGGCTTATAAGTGGAGTCATCCCATGTTTCCATTTCCCAAATTCCACCATCGGCATATACATGAGCTTTCAGCGTGTTAATTTCTATAGAATCTATCGCAAGGGATTGTGCGTATATGTACGGGGTGCCGAGCAATACACCCAGCACTAGGGTTTGTATAGTTTTCTTCATGGTAGCAGATTATTGATTTACCCCATTTGACACGGGAAATCTTAAAGGGTTGCATGAATACCCTTACCTATATTAAAAAAATTAGCTTAGCCTTTGAGGTTCACCTTTTTGTGGCTGTGAAAAATTTTCTGTTGTTTTTTGCCCTTGCGGAGTTTCTTCTGCTTATCTTCCGGTAAGTGTATTATTTCCTGGCAGGAAGGGGAGCAGGTGCCTTCATGTTTTTCGGCACACTCACTACATTGAATAAACAACAGGTTACACTCTTTATTGGCGCAGTTTACATGGGCATCACTGGGTTTGCCGCATTGGTGGCAATGGCTTATTACCTCTTCGCTTATGGTTTCTCCCAGGCGGTCGTCAAACACAAAGTTTTTGCCTTTGAATTTATTGGGGAGTTCAGCTGTTTTAATCTGGCGCGCATAATCGATGATCCCACCATGAAGCTGATTTACATCTTTAAAACCGTGGTGCTTAAGGTAAGCACTGGTTTTTTCGCAACGAATGCCCCCGGTGCAATACAGTAATACTTTTTGATCCTCCTTACCCTTTAGCATTTCCAATACTTCAGGTAGTTCGTCTCTAAATGTCTCGGCTTCGGGCAGCAGGGCATTTTCAAAGTGGCCGATTTCACTTTCGTAGTGGTTGCGGATGTCCACTACTATGGCTTCTCCACTTTCCATAGCCTCATTCCACTCCTGTGCGTTGAGGTGGCGACCCACATTGGTTACATCCCAATCCTCTTCCACCAGTCCGTCAGCCACAATTTTGTTGCGCACCTTTACAGTGAGTTTAATAAAGGATTTACCATCATCCTCCACGGCAATTTTAAAGGGCACATCCTTAAACTCATGGTGGGCATATACCTTTTCTACAAAAGCGGTCCAGTTGTGTTCGGGCACATTCATTTGGGCATTAATGCCCTCGCGCGCCACGTATATACGGCCCAGGCAATTCAGCTCGCTCCATTCCCGGTAAAGGGTATCGCGCATGGCCTGCGGATCTTCAATGATTACATAGCGGTAAAAAGAAACCGTACGCCTTTTAAAGGTTTCGGCTTCCAGTTTCTTTCTCAGTTCTTCGGGGCCTTGCTTGTTGTACAGCCCTTTTTTGCCGGCATTGGGGTCCATCTACAAATCTTTTTTTGGGAAGTGGCAAAATTACAAAAGGCTTATAGTTTAATAATGATAGATGTCAGTGTAGGGTTATAAACCACATAGGTTCATAGGTCACATAGGTCGGGAAAAAACTAATAGGACTATGTGCATTTGAATTTGAAAAATCGCATTAAGCCGGTTTCAATAAAACCATAGATAAACCCCAGTAAACAGGCTAAGGAAAATAATCCCTAGAATGCTCAAAATACGCAGGGCTTTATTGGGCTGATCTTTTTGAGCAATGTACTTGCCGGTTACCAATCTGAAATTAACTATGGCAATAAGAGGGGCCACTACAAAAGATATGGTGGTAGCCATATCTACCAGCGCTTTGAGAGAACTCCCAAACCAGAATATAATGGCAAATCCTCCAATAGCTACCACCAGCAGACTAATATGGTAATGTTTACCGGTATCTTGTGACTGTTTGATTGGTTGGTTCATTTCGCTGCGCTTCATTTTCAGCAATTCATAAATCCGTACGATGGCCCGGGAGTAGCCATCAAACACGGCTATACACGTACCAAACATTATGGAAAAAGCGGCTGCGGCAATCAGCAGGTAGCTCCATGGGCCAATAGTCTCGGTGTACAAAGCGATTATACCGTTGGCAAAACCTGCAGCATTATCGGGCAGGGAGTTTTGGGTGCCATAAATAAGGTAAGCACCCAACAGTAAAAAGCAGGGTGCCAGTATTGTGGTAATAATGTATCCGAAATTAAACTCGCCCAGGGTTTCTTTTAAAGATGGTCTGTAATTGGTTTGCTTCATTCGCTCCAGCACCCAAAGGCTGTTCCAGCTCGAAATATCAAGGGCTGTAGGCATCCAGCCCATAAGGGCAATTAAAAATGCAAAGTCGGCCGTGCCCGGTTCAAATACCCTGGTAGTAAAAAATGAAAATTCTTCTACAGCAGCGCCCCTCCAAAGCGTTAAGGATACCGCCAATATGGTGGAGATAAGCAATACCGTACCTACAATCTTTATCAAAAAATCAAGCACCTTGTATTGACCGACATATAGAATAAACGTGCAAATACTAAACAACCCGGCTAGTACGTACTCGAAATATCCCTCACCCAAATATTGACTTATCCCGAACAGATTATCGAGAAAGGCAGCCGTAACCGCACCCACAGCGGCTATTACAAAAAACATGGAACCGGCTGTAACCAGCAGGTATAACCAGAGCATCCAGTTGCCGAGGCGTTTGTAGCCATCAATTATACTCTCGCCAGTAGAGCTGGCATAGCGCGAGGCATACTCAAAAAAGGGATACTTAAATAGGTTGGCTGCCAATACGGCCCACAATAATCCAAAGCCATATAACGCCCCGGCCCGTGTACTCTGTACCAGGTGGCTTACGCCAATACAGGTGCTGGCAAACAGTATTCCCGGCCCCAGGGATTTTAGAAAGGATTTAAACCTCATATTCATCTAAAATCAAATATATAAGCAAGTATATGTTAATCAATGGTGAGTTAAAAATATGGGAACCCACGATCAGGTTTCGTTTTTAGGATTATTTTTTTACATACTTTTCGCACATTAATCAAACTAAAAAATACTCATGCGAAAATTATTTTTATTTGCTGTAATAGGTATGTCTTCAATGGCATTTGCCCAAAATAGCTATTTCAGCTTATCAGCCGGATATGGACTTGGATTTCCGGGAAATCAGGGCGCGGAGGCTGATTTTGATCCTGGTTTTAATGGAACTACCAGAACCAAAATAGTAAACCTTGGGGGAGGACTTAATATCAATGCTTCTTATGGATTGCCGTTGTCCCAAAATTTGCATTTTGATATAGGGTTGGGTTATCAAAACAATTTAGGTAGTTCTTTAAAGTCCACTATGTTTAATCAAAACATAGGCCCAGGTGGAATTACGTTTGAAGAGGTAACCAGTACGGATAGCTATAATACCTGGGGCGTAAGGCTTACGCCCAGCTTAAGGTTTCAGGGTGATTGTGAAAGGTTTGTGCCTTTCGCTCAGGTAGGACCTCAACTAAACCTGGCTTCAATGACAATCTCCTCTGAGGAAAAGTCGCAGACCAGTAGTCTTTTAATAGAGGAAAAATACTCAGCTAGGTTAAGCGTAGGCGCATTTGCGGCTTTGGGTGTGGAAACAGAGATAGCAGATAACATAATGCTTTTCGCTACACTATCGGCCAATGTGGGTTATTACAGTCCTGCTAAATCAGAAATTATTACCTACCAGGAAGATGGGCAGGATGTGTTACCTCAATTAACAACCAGAGAAAAAGAAACTGAGTATGTAAAAGAGGTAAAAGATAATGGTAATCCACCAAACCCGGATGAGCCAAATGAATCTTTAAGGGTACGTGCAGATTATAGCGCACTTGGATTCAACCTGGGTGTTCGAATAATTCTTTGATGACTAACTAGTATCACAGAGCCGCCTAAAAAGGCGGCTTTTTTATTTGAATAATGCGCTGCCTTAAGGCTTTACTTCGGCTAATCTCTATAGCCTATTTTAGCCGCAGGTAGGTTCTACTTAAAAAACTTTAGGAAAAAAAGTAAGTAGGTTACTTTATATAAAATGCCCAAGGTGGCTGCGTTTTTCACAAACTATCTCAACAAAATAACTGATGAAAAAACTAATTGTATTTACGCTGCTTTCTGCATCGTTTTTCAGTAATGGTCAAAGCAAGTATATAAGCGTTTCCGCTGGCTATGGTATTGGAGTTCCCGGAAACCCTGCAATAGAAGTAACAGAGTATTCCAACGGCCTGAGGGAGGAAACTTTAAAGCACGTAAATTTTGGAGGCGGGTTGCTTGTTGATGTGGCCTATGGTGTGCCTGTAAATAAAATCGCCTGCTTTGAACTGGCACTCGGTTATCAGAATAACCTCGGTTCAACCCTTGAGAGTGTGTATTACAGTGAGGAAAGAAACTCGGCCAACCAGCTAATTGAAACCAGGGATTACGAAACCAGAACCATAAACTCAAGTTCTTTCAGGTTTGCCCCGGGCTTTAGATTTATGGCAGGCGAAGGTAAAACCAGGGGCTTTGTAAAAGTGGCACCACAGGTTATTGTTGCTAAAGTTTCAGGCACTTATGAATTTGATTCAGATAAAAGGAATATTCAATCGGCTGATGAATATTCAAGGTCAGTAAGCTTTGGGTTTTTAGCAGGATTGGGTTTTGAGAGCAATATCTCCGAGAGGATAATATTTGTTAGCAGTATTAATGGAAACCTGGGCTACTACTCGCCATCGGAGTGGAATCTTGTAAAGTATGAATACAATGGTGAGGATGTGCTGCCACAGATACCCTTGAGTGAGAAGCAAACGTATTACAGCAAAGAGCTAGATGTAAATCCAAATGGCCAAAGCTCTATTACAGCTTCCAGAGAGTTTAAAACCAGGATGGATTACAGTTCAGTTTCTCTAAATATAGGCCTTCGTTTTTTGTTATAAGAGAGCCTGTATCCTACCCTCTTAATATTGCAGTCAGCCCTTTTTGGTTGGGCCCGCATTTCTATCTTTGCCGCCTTATTTAACAGGCAATGCAAGAAAAGATTTTGGTACTTGGCTCTTCAGGCCAGATAGGAACGGATTTAGTAGAAACCCTACGCCAAAAGTATGGTGGGGAAAATGTGGTGGCATCTGACCTAAAACAGCCTGCGGCCCATATTTTAGAATCCGGACCTTTTGAGCAGGTTGATGCCATGGATCGTGATCGCCTGGAAGAGGTGGTGGCCAAACACCAAATCACTCAAATCTATCACCTTGTAGCCATGCTTTCCGCTACAGCGGAGAAAGTACCTATGAAGGGCTGGGATTTGAATATGCAGAGCCTTTTCCATACGCTGGAAATGCTGCGCGAAAAGAAGTTCAATAAATTATACTGGCCAAGCTCAATAGCCGCTTTTGGGCCAACAACGCCTAAGGCAGATACTCCACAACACACGGTTATGGATCCGGGAACGGTATATGGCATTAGCAAGTTGAGTGGTGAGCTTTGGTGTAATTACTACAATAAAAAATATGGTTGCGATATCCGTGGACTTCGCTACCCGGGCTTAATCTCTTATAAAACTGAGCCTGGTGGTGGCACTACGGATTATGCGGTTGATATTTTTCATAAAGCGAAAAAAGAAGGGAAGTACGAATGCTACCTGGCTGAAGATACTGCCCTGCCTATGATGTATATGCCCGATGCTATTAAAGCTACCATTGGCATAATGGAGGCTCCGGCCGATCAGGTAAAGCTTTGTGCCAGCTATAACCTTGCTGCATTCAGCTTTACGCCAAAGCAATTGGCTGAAGCCATTAGAAAGCATATTCCTGATTTTGAAATCACCTACAATGTAGATAGCCGAAACCAGATTGCCCTGGGCTGGCCCCAAAGCATTGATGACTCCGTTGCCCAACAGGATTGGGACTGGAAACCCGATTATTCCTTAGAGGATATGGTGAAGGAGATGTTGGAGAATGTGTAGTTAACTTTTAGGGTTATCGGAATAACGTGAGAAAACCTTTCTCGCAGATGTCCTCTTCATTGCGTGTGGAATAATTCACAATCCAATAGTACGTTCCTTCCGAACAATCGACTCCATTAAAAGTACCATCCCAGTAAAAATTTAAGTCCTCTGAGCTGTAAACTAGGACGCCCCACCTATTAAAGATTTGAAAATTTAATGATTCCACACCATTTAGTTTGACGGGTTGGAAGAGTTCATTTATACCATCGCCATTTGGGCTAAATGTATTAGGAAATTCTAAAATATGGATATCACAGTTTCTTACGAATACATTTTTAGTAATTTCATCATAATTACCACAATCGTCAATTCTTAATTTAACAAAGTAGTCTCCAGCATTTGAATAAAAATGTTTGGGGTGGTTTGTTTTGGAAGTAAAGTTGTCTCCAAAATCCCAATAGGTCTTTATATAATTACCAGTACTTAAATTTGAGAAATAGACGGTATCACCAAGACAAACTGTATCATTAAGAAAGCTTGCATTAAGTGGCTTACTGAGACTTGTTTTCCATTCTGGATTGAAATATGATTCAATGAAATTTGGAAGTCCCCCTTTATTTGGATGACCGAGGTATATTCCAATGGAATCATAATTACAATTTATTCCTTTAACGTTTGGACTATTTATAACTCGAAGATATCGACTACGATGTAATGCATCAGATATAAATATCCTACCATCGGGTGTTGATTGAAAATACTTGTTATTTCCAAAGCCGTATGGCCGACTTTTATATAGTGTGTCACATGAAGCTCCAAATTGTGCGGGATCAACCTCTAAGTCATATTGAAGTAGATAACGTTGATTATATGTTGTATAAAGAAACCTGCCATTTTGAGATATACCATAACCATAGGACGGGTAGGGTAGTTTATAAGGGGTTGGGCTGATCTTCCCTGTTTCATCATCAAATGCGAAAATTTGAAGGTTGGGATGGCCAAAAGCAAAGGCATCACCTTTAGCCGAAAACTTAATAGATGAAGGAGTTTTGCCAATAGTTCCAACATCGGATGAAATATGGTGTTCAATTCCATTTTCTGTGATAAGATAAGAGTGAAAAAAATTGCTAAGGTGCTCCCTAGCTACTACCCATGTGTATATGCCATTGGTATGTTGCACGGCTCCGACATTTTCATTTACAGGAGCCATTAATTTAATATTTTTCTGTTTAAGGTCTCCAAGGCCATTGCCCAACGACATATCAATAAGTGAATATCCAAAAATTGAATCATTTGGAAAGCGTTGGATTGAGTAAGGTGGGTTTGGCGTTTCTCCATCAGAGGTAAAAAGATAATAACTGTTGGAATCACAAGGGGTAGGGACTATTACAGAAGATTGAATACTGCTCATATACCCTATCAGATCAGAGCCATTAGGCATAACTTGGTGCATGCTATTCCAGACGGAGTCACCGTTGGTATAAAAAAGTAAATTGCCAGTCAAGGGATGAGATATGGTCGCACAGCCCTCTGGTGCCGTCATTGCACCGTCAGTCTTAATTATTGGAGGTTGTACTTTAAAGTCAATTCCTATTCCATTTCCGAAGTACCAAAAATCTGCTTGACTTTGACAACATAATTGTATCGTCCAGCATAATGAGATTATTAAAAATACACTACGCATATCTATTTATAAAGAGTATGTAATTGGCAGATTACTAAAGCCAAGGGCAAGTGTAGAAATTTATTTGATATGCTTTTCTTGCGATTTATTATTCGTCAGAGGATTTAATCAATTGTGAAATAATGATTCCAGAATATCTAATGAGCGTATAACATTTAATAATCACCGAAAATCTATCCATTATGTAGTGCTGTCTAAGAGACAAAGTATCACTGCGGTTTAAGGTGTTTTGGTTGTTATTTGGAAATAATTCTGATTCAACCTGTATCAAGTCATTCCGTTTTCTTCAACGTAAAAACCGTAATCTCCGGCCAAATCCCTACCCTACCGGGGAAGGCTAAAAATCCAAACCCTCGATTGACGTACAGCTTTCGGCCCATTTCCTCATAAAGTCCGGCCCATTTTGGGTAGCGGAGTGAAACAGGGCTCCACTTTAAAAACCCCGGAATTTCAATCCCGAATTGCATACCGTGGGTGTGGCCACTCAAAGTGAGGTCAATTTTTTTGTCAAAAGTTTTTACTTCCTGGTCGTAATGAGATGGGTCATGAGACATCAGTATCTTAAAAGAATCCTTCTCCAGGTTTTGGGTGGCTCTGGTAAGGTCACCATGCTGGGCGAAACCCACACCCCAGTTTTCAACACCTACCAGGTCAATTTTACCGCCATCACGCTCTAGCTGAAGGTTTTCGTTTCGCATCAGGCGAAAGCCAATACGCTCGTGCATTTTATAGAGCTGCTCCATGTTTTCAGCTTTGGCACTTGCGGATTCCCACGACACATAGTCCCCATAATCATGGTTACCCAAAATGGAAAATTTACCCATGGGCGCCTTCAGTTGAGAAAAGGTATCCACCCAAGGCTCCATTTCTTCAGCGCGGTTATTTACAAGGTCTCCGGTAAACAGTAGGAGATCAGATTGCTGCTCATTAATAAGGTCAATGGCATACTTTATTTTACCGGAATTGTCAAAGCTGCCAGAGTGAATGTCCGAAATCTGGGTTATGGTGAGGCCATCAAACTCTTCAGGTAGTCCTGCAAATTCCAGTGTTTTACGAATGACCCGAAAGTTGTAGCGCCCGCGCCATACCCCGTGAATTACTCCAATAAAAGGTATGGCGGCTAATAGCAAAGCGGTTTGGCTCACAAACTTTCTGCGATCGGGCAAAAAGCCATCTCCGCCACTACCTGCAATGGATTGCACCCCACCGATGAGCAGGCGGATTACATCTTCTGCCAGCATAAGCGTGGAAACAATTAGCTTCGGAACTAATGACAGAATCATAAATGCCATGAAGTACATAAACATCTGGCTGAAGCCCTCCTGGCGGTTGAGGGTGGTAAATGCTATAACTAACGTAACCCACACCAGGCCCGAAAAAATCCAGTAAGCTATGCGAAAAGGGGAACCTACGCGGAAGGTGGTTTTAAACGCCTGGTAGGCATACAGATCAATAAGAAAGAGCACCAGGATGAAGATGACGAGGCGGACAATTATTGTGGTTGTGTTCATTCAGATAATGGATTTGAGCCGTTTGTTCCCGATTTAAACTCATTACTTTTACGGCTCTCAAAAAGAAATCCCAAATGTCTGAAAACCCAAAGAAACTTTTCCTGCTGGATGCCTATGCGCTTATTTACCGTGCTTATTTCGCATTTATCTCTAATCCAAGGGTTACCAGTAAGGGGCTTGATACATCTGCAATTTTTGGTTTTACCACCACATTATTAGAGGTGCTCGAAAAGCAAAAGCCTTCGCACATCGCAGTGGTGTATGATACACCCACGGCAACTTTCAGGCATGAGGAGTACGCTGAGTATAAAGCACATCGCGAAGAAACCCCTGAAGGAATAAAGGTGGCCATTCCCTATATCCAGCGTATAATGGAGGCTTTCAACATACCCTTTTTAGGTGTGGATGGCTTTGAGGCTGATGATGTGATTTGTACACTGGCTCAGCAGGCTGCCAACGAAGGTTTTGAGGTATTTATGATGACTCCCGATAAGGATTTTGCACAAATTATTACCGATAAAATAAAGATGTACAGGCCGGGTAGGGCTGGCAACCCACCTGAGATTTGGGGCGTGGCCGAAGTGCAAAAGAAATTTGGTGTGGAGCGCGTGGAGCAGGTAATCGATTACCTGGGGATGATGGGAGACTCTGCGGATAATATTCCCGGAATACCGGGGGTGGGCCCCAAAACGGCTACCAAGCTGCTGAATCAATATGGCAGTATGGAGGAAATGTATAAGCATGCCGATGAGATAAAGGGAAAGCTAGGCGAAAAAATAAGAGATAACCAGGAGCAGGCCATACTTAGTAAAAAATTGGCACGCATTATTTGCGATGTACCCATAGATTTTGACGAGAAGGTATTCATCCATGAAGAGCCCAATGAAGAGGCTATTAAGGAGCTGTTTTCAGAGTTGGAATTCCGCACACTGTTGAAGCGTGTTACCGGTGATGAGATTCAAAAAACGGGAGCTGTAGCTGCGGCCTCAGGTACTTCGCAAACGGATCTTTTTGGGCAAGTGGAAGAAATGGCAGCTGTTGAAACCGATTCGCCTAGTGCATACCAAACTATTGAAACGGCAGATCATCTATATCAATTGGTGGATCATCCAAAGGAGAGAAAGCTGTTGTTGCAGAATTTGATGAAGCAAACCTCGGTATGTTTTGATACGGAGACTACCTCACTTGAAGCGGCCGAGGCCGAACTTGTGGGTATAGCCTTTAGCTATGCACCTGGTATAGCGTATTACGTAAGCACTCCTACAGGTGAAGAGCAATCCATTATTGATGAGTTTAAACCCTTCTTTGAAAATGAGGAAATAGAAAAGATAGGACAGAACCTGAAGTATGATATTTCAGTACTTAAAAAGTATGGTGTGGAGATTAAGGGTAAGCTCTTTGATACCATGCTGGCCCACTATCTCATTCAGCCTGATATGCGCCATAATATGGATGTGCTGGCTGAAACCTACCTGAATTACCGTCCTGTAAGTATCGAAACCCTTATTGGTAAAAAAGGTAAAAAGCAAGGTAATATGCGTGATGCTGATCCCACGGATGTGGCCGAATATGCGGGAGAGGATGCCGATATCACCTTCCGCTTAAAACAGGTTTTTGAGCCTGAGCTGGAAAGGATAGAAACCAAATCTGTTTTTGAAACTATTGAGGTGCCACTGGTGCCGGTGCTTTCGGATATGGAGCTGGAGGGAATAAATCTGGACACGGATGCACTGGCCAAACTCTCCAAGGAATTGGAGCAGGACATAGAGCGCCTGGACAAAGAGATTATTGAGATAGCAGGCGAGCCTTTCAATATTGCATCTCCCAAACAATTAGGTGAAATCCTTTTCGGGAAGATGAAGCTGGTAGATAAACCCAAAAAGACAAAGAGTGGGCAGTTTTCTACCTCAGAAGATATTTTAATTGAGCTGGCCAAGGAACATGAAATTGCCCAGAAGATTATGGATTATCGCCAATCTGTAAAGTTGAAATCTACTTATGTAGACGCCCTCCCAACCATGGTAAGTAAAGTTACCGGGCGCGTGCATACTTCCTTTAATCAGGCCGTAGCCGCTACCGGACGATTAAGTTCAAATAATCCTAACCTTCAAAACATTCCTATCCGAACAACCAGAGGACAGGAGGTGCGTAAGGCTTTTATTCCTCGGAATGATAGCCATTTGATATTGGCTGCGGATTATTCACAAATAGAGCTGCGCCTTATTGCAGAGTTAAGTGGAGATAAGGTAATGATGGATGCCTTTATTAATAATGAAGACATCCATAGAAGTACAGCTGCTAAGGTATTTGGTGTAAACCCGGATGAGGTAACACGCGAGCAGCGTAGCAATGCAAAAACGGTGAATTTTGGAATAATATATGGCGTAAGCGCATTTGGGCTAAGCCAGCAAACTACCCTGAGCCGTGGTGAGGCAGGTGATATAATCAAGTCTTACTTTCAGACGTATCCTGGTATTAGAGATTACATAGAAAGCCAAAAAGAGTATGCTCGTAAAAATGGCTATGTAACCACCTTACTTGGGCGCAAGCGGTTTTTAAAGGATATCAATTCAAGAAACGCTGTGGTGCGCGGCCATGCGGAGCGTAATGCCGTAAACGCTCCAATACAAGGTACAGCTGCCGATATTATTAAACTGGCAATGATTGATATTCATGAAAAGCTGCAACCTCACGAAACCAAGATGATGCTGCAAGTACACGATGAATTGGTTTTTGATGCGCCTAAAGAGGAAATCGAAAAAGTGAAGCCCATAATTAAAGAGGCAATGGAAGGAGCTATTGAAACCAAGGTGCCTTTAATAGTGGAATTTGGCCAGGGAATAAACTGGCTGGAGGCACATTAAGGAATTGTAGGCATTATGTAATCTTCCTCTGCTGAAGCAATCACGGATGTTGTGGGTGTAATCAACTGAAGAGTCAAGCTAAAGGCTATTCCATTTCCGCATTGCACTGCAGGCATTGATGTAACCTGGTATTTTTGATCAAAGTTGGTTGATTCAAAAACTTCTAAATCGTTATTTGGATTTAATGGCCTTTCTAAAATTAATTTGTAAGGCCCGTCCCAGCTTTCGGAGAGACTCTTTCTGTAGTTTTCATCAAGCTGAATAACAAAACTGGGCCTGCAGCGCAGCGCCCCACCTGATGTTTGAATAGTGGTAATTATAGTGTCAGTAAAAGAGACTTTGAGATTGCCAAAATCACCACTTCTAAAAAAATCTGTTTCTCTGAAGTTACCTACAGCATCCTGCTTTAAAACATCCTGCTTTAAGCAGGATGAGAACAGGACAATTGAACAGGCTATAAAGATGATTTTTCTCATTTGCCAATATTAAAACTCATTCCAACAACATAATTTCCAAAACGATCCCGTGTCATACCTACAGCATTTAGCGCTAAAGGATTTTTTGGAGGATCAAAAGTTGGAGCTTTGTTTTTGCGAGCCCACTTTATGCCTTTATAAAGGTAATAAGAGCTAACCGCCAGCGCGCCCCACTCTATGTAATAGGCCGTAACATAGCCCCTGTATTTGCTTTGTAGAGAAAGGTACTCTGTAGCCTCAACATTTATATTGGAGTTTGCGTACTTGTATTCGTTATAGCTTTCTAATGCCTCATCGCGTATTGAATTGCCCTTGAAATACGTTATAGCCAAAGCCCCCGCTACCAAAGCAGTTGTTATAGAAGGTACTGCTAAATGCTTATTGCGCTCTTTGGTATAAGCTCCAAGTATCCGGTTTTGGCTAATAAATTCATCGGAGTTAACAAAGCGATAAAAAAAGGAATTAGTTTCTCCGGCTTTCACTTCTACAATAGTGTCCAGCAGCTTTTTATTAGGCGCCCAGGCCTTTAAAAAATACTTTCCGGGCTTTAGTTCTATAGAGTTGCCAAATTTTAATTCAGTATCATCCACCATTATAGTTTCTGGTGGGGGTGAAATATAAAGCTTCAACGTACCGGTTTCCTGAGCACTGATTTTAGATATGCTTAACAGGAAAATGGCAAATCCAATTACCCTCATTCAATAATTAATTTCTTGGTTACTCTTTGGTTCTCAAATGTAAGAGATACCATATAAATTCCACCAGGTAATTTAAGACTGCTAAAAGTATGCTTAGTTGCTCCTTTATCTGCTGTTTCCTGCATTACCAGCTTACCATTTATATCAGTAATTAATATTTCCGTATCGCTGTTAAGTTCTGATCCAAAATCAACAGTAAACTTGTCTCGTGCAGGGTTTGGGTAAAAACTTATGGTGCGGCTTATTTCTTCTTCTGTTAAGCCAATGTTGGAAGAGGTGATGTTAATGTTATCCAGGTACAGGTTGTTTCCGCCATCGGCCTGAAATTCCCATTTCAATAAAATAGGGCCTTTATCCGAGTAGCCATTCAGGTTAATGGATGATGACTTCCATTCATTGGTTCCGGGTACAAAGGATGTTGAGACCGGGCTGCTGGTAGTACGCAATACAAAGCCTACATATGACCTTAATATTGCCCATGTTTGTCCACAGTCTGTTGATACCAGAACCCTTAGTCTGTCAAGTTCATTACCAACAATCTGGGCAAATGCATAATCAAAAGTCAGAGTAATATCCTTACCAAATATGGTTTGTATGTTAGGGCTGATCATATAATCCAGGTCAATGGGCTCTGCTGAATTAAAGTTTTCCAATAATAAGGATTGAGTACCTGTACTGGAGGCGTTGTTAGTTATCTTAAACTTTGTATCATCATAGGTTGTAGCCACGGTTATATCAGTATTATTTATATCCTGAGATTCAAAATCTTCTTTCCACTCGGCTAAATAAGGTGTCCAGTTAGGTCTTACCACTACACCTCTCTTCATGGTTTTTGTAGAAGTACCTGCACTATTGCTCACAGTTAAGGATACATCATATACGCCCGGAAGGTTATAATTAACTGTGGGATTTTGATCGGTGGATGTTGAGGGGTTTCCTCCTTGAAAAGTCCAGTTATAGTTGCTGGGGTCTCCGCCTTCAGTTTCGTCTAAAAATGAAACCGTCTGCCCTTCACAAATGGCCTCTTCATCAATTCGGAAGTTTGCAGTGGCTTGGCATGCAGGTGGGTTTGTTACGCCTGTGGCAATAAGGTTAGAAGCCGAAACCAAATTTTTGCGATAATTAGTGTTGTTAAGTACAGCAACCATTAGGGCTTTTTGGCCGTTGGTAAAGGTGTTTTGACAAACACCATCGCTATAATCCATAAAGTTCTCAATCATATCAGGAAGATCAGGGGAGTCGTTGCTACAACTGTTTTTACCAAGATTACAGCCATAATTTGGGGTAGCAACAGGAGGGGTGTCATTAATGCCGTCACCAGGGGTGCAGCCGCCCTGGAACGGGTGCAATAGACCCAGGTAATGCCCTACTTCATGGGTTAGTGTGCGGCCATCGTACCGTGATGTACCAGTGTTGCCCACAGCATCATGGCGAATTACAATACCATCCGCTGCTGCAGACCACCACGGGAAATTTGCATACCCTAATACAACACCAGATGAGGAACTGCTGCTTTCAATACTGTTAACCACCCAAATGTTTAGGTACTTTTGAGGATCCCACTGTATAAGCCCCTTTACACGATCGCGTGGGCTTGACATTACGGATAAAGAAGACTGTATTCTGGTTATACCATCTGTACAGTTGCCATCCTGATCTTTCTTGGCCAAGGCAAATTCCACTTCAACATCGGCACCAATGTTTTGAAAAATTGGGCGCAGGTTACCGGCATCAGGGTTCTGTCTGCGAAAATCTTCATTAAGTATTCTCAGCGCATCTAATATCTGTGACTTCGCAATATTATCATACGGAGTATCATATAAAACATGGAATACCACCGGTATGGTTAAAACAGCAGCCTCGGTCTTTCCTTTTTCTGGGAGATGGCTAGCGGCATAATCATATAGTTCTTGCCTTTTTTGCTCATATTCGGCAGCAAGCTCCGGGTGCTTTTGGGCAAGCCCATGCTGATGCTCATCAGTGTAACAAGGGATAACATTTTGAGACCATAAAGACGTTGAAAGCCCTATGGCCATTACAAGTAGCAAAACTTTTTTCATAAAGAATTTTTAAAAAGGGACTGCGAAGTTAACTATTCGCTATGTTAATTTACGTGAATTGAAAGGTAGTGGTTGGGTAAGGTGGCACGCACTACCATAGAGTATCAATAAATTAGGATGAATTTGTTTGGTGGATAAATATTTTTAATTGTAAGTTTGCAGCCCCTTTTTAGAGAAGGGTCAATAACGATCCTAACAGATTAAAAATAAAACAGTTGTGAATACAATTAGCTATAAAACTGTATCGGCAAACAGCCAAACCGTAGACAAGAAATGGGTGTTGGTAGATGCTGAAGGCCAAACTTTGGGAAGATTAGCTTCAAAAGTGGCTTTCCTTCTTCGTGGTAAGCATAAGCCCGATTTTACTCCCCACGTAGATGGTGGAGACAATGTGGTTGTGATTAATGCAAGTAAAATCTGTGCTTAGCGGAAACAAAGCCGAGGAAAAAGAATACGTAAGACACACTGGTTTTCCTGGTGGACAGCGCTTTAGTACTCCAGCTGAATTGTTGAAAAAACAACCAAATAAGAGTTGTTGAAAACGCTATTCGTGGTATGTTGCCAAAAAACAGACTTGGACGTGAGCTTTTTCGTAACCTTAGTGTAAATGAAGGAACTGACTACAAGCAAGTAGCTCAGAAGCCAGAGCAAATAGATCTTAACAACATTATATAATCGTAAGATGGCAGTAACTCACACCATTGGAAGAAGAAAAACTTCTGTAGCGCGTGTATTCCTGAAAGAGGGAAACGGTGAAATCACAGTAAACAAGAAGAACTTTAAAGATTACTTCAACACCCCAACCCTACACTACAAGTTAGAGCAAGCTTTTGCTCTTACTGAAACCACTGGTCAGTATGACGTAATGGTGAATGTAGAAGGTGGCGGTATTACCGGTCAGGCTGAGGCTATCCGTTTGGGTATCTCAAGAGCTTTGGTTGAAATCAATGCTGATTATAAGCCAATGCTTAAAGCTGACGGACTTATGACTCGCGATCCACGTATGGTGGAGCGTAAGAAATTCGGTCAGAAGAAAGCCCGTAAGAAATTTCAATTTAGCAAGCGTTAATATTTTTATAAACCGTTTAGTATCCAAATTCGGGGGGCACATTTCTACTACGCAAAGCGTATGGATGACCACCCCCGGATTGTTTTAGTGAACGTAAACAACTACTGAAAAATGGCAGATCAGAACATTAAAGAAATGTTGGATGCAGGTGTACACTTCGGACACCTTACCCGTAAGTGGAATCCAGGTATGGCTCCTTATATTTTTATGGAGCGTAATGGTATCCACATTATTGACCTTTACAAAACCGAAGCTAAGCTTAATATAGCTTGTGATGCTTTGGCAAAAATTGCAGCCTCTGGCCGCAAGATTATGTATGTGGCTACCAAAAAGCAGGCAAAGGATATTATTGCCGATAACGCTGGTAGCGTAAATATGCCCTACATCACCGAGCGTTGGCCTGGAGGTATGCTTACCAACTTTATAACCATCCGTAAGGCGGTTAAAAAGATGCAGGCTATCGACAAGATGAAGGAGGATGGTACATTCAACACTCTTTCTAAAAAAGAAAGACTACAGGTAGATCGCCAAAGACAAAAGCTTGACAGACAATTAGGTTCTATCGCTGATATGACCCGCCTGCCAGCAGCTCTTTTTATTGTTGATATCAATAAAGAGCATATTGCTGTAGCTGAAGCTAAAAAACTGGGAATACCAACATTTGCCATTGTAGATACCAACTCTGATCCGCATGAAGTTGATTTTGCAATCCCTGGTAATGATGATGCTACCCGCTCTATAGAAGTATTGGTGAGAAGAGTGACTGAAGCCATTAAAGGTGGCCTTACCGATAGAAAATCTGATAAGGAAAAAGCTTCTCAAGACAAGATTAAGAAAGCAGCCAAGAAGAAAGAAACCGCTGATGTGGCAGACGATGACGATTCTTCTGAAGATTAAGAGATCTCTTTAAGATTATTTTACAATAGTTTGACTATAAAAAAGGGATGAAAAGCAATTTTTGTCCCTTTTAACTTTTAATAAAAACAACAAACATTTACAGCCATGGCTAATATTACTGCAGCAGACGTAAATAAATTGAGACAACAAACCGGTGCCGGTATGATGGATTGCAAGAAAGCACTTGTAGAGGCAGACGGTGATTTTGAAAAAGCGGTAGACGTGCTTCGTAAACAGGGGCAAAAAGTTGCCGCCAAACGTGCCGACCGTGAAGCAACTGAAGGTTGCGTATTGGCAGGCACTACCTCGGATAACACCTTTGGTGCTGTTGTGAGCCTTAACTGCGAAACTGACTTTGTGGCCAAAAACGAAAGCTTTATTGCACTTACCCAAAAGATTTTGGACAAGGCTATTGAAGCCAAGCCAGCCAACACTGAGGCTTTGCTTAAGGAAACTATTGATGGCATGACCATCGAGGATAAGTTGACTGAGCAAACCGGTGTAATTGGTGAGAAACTGGAGATTGGTGGGTACGAAACCGTAGAGGCTCCATTTGTAGCTGAGTACATTCACGCTGGTAATAAACTGGCTACCCTAGTAGGTATGAACGAGGAAGCTGGCGAGGCCGGAAGAAATGTAGCTATGCAGGCTGCAGCTATGAACCCTGTATCGCTTAACCGTGATGAAGTACCTGCTGATGTTATTGAGCGTGAGCTTGAAGTAGGTAAAGACCTTGCCCGCCAGGAAGGTAAGCCTGAAGAAATGTTGGATAAGATTGCCCAAGGCCGTCTAAACAAATTCTTTAAGGAAAGCACCCTATTGGAGCAGGATTATATCCGTGATGGAAAACTTAGCGTATCAAAGTACCTTGATTCAGTAAAGAAAGGACTTACCATCACTTCCTTTAAAAGAGTAGGATTGGGAGTGTAATCTCAATTAAAAATATGACTAGTCCTAAATAACCGTTACAGGTTTTAAAGGCATTAAAATTAATCAAACAGGGGCAGGATCAACACTGTCCCTGTTTTTGTTTTTATAGGTCTTTATCTTCATTGCTTGTTGTTGGTGCATTTTTTCAGGTGTAAGCATGTAACATGAAAGGTGGGGCCTTAGCCGATTATAAATACGGACACTATCCGTAACCAGGGCCCTCATTACGGAAAGTTCAGGTGTTTTGTTTTGGAACAGGAATTCATGTTTTAATATCCCATTAACCCTTTCGGCCACAGCATTGGCATAAGGATCGTAAGATTCAGTCATGCTACAGGTGACCTTTCCTTTTTTCAATAACTTTTGATATTCATTACTACAGTACTGAAACCCCCTGTCGGAATGGTGGATCAGGGGGTGCCGGTACATTTTTTTTGAAAGGGCCATGCGCAAGGCTTTTAAAGCCCCGGTGGTATGCAGGCTGTCCGATACATGGTAGCCCATGATCTTTTTGGAATAGGCATCCGTAACCAGGGCCAGGTACATAGGGTTGCTTCTGTTGCCCACATAGGTAATGTCCGATACCCATATTTCTTCAGGCCTGGATACTTCGTATCCCTCTATCAGGTTTTTATGTTTGCGGAACCGGTGATGGGAGTCTGTGGTAATATGATATTGCCGCTGGGGTTTTATCAACATATGGTTGGCTTTTAAAATGGCAAAGAGCCTGTCTCTACCTATTCCTACTAACTTGAGGTCAGGGTACAGCAGATGGTAGAGTTTGCGGGTGCCCAACCTGGGCATTTGTAACCGGAGCTCCCGGACCATATCTATTACATCCCGGGCCTGCTCCTTACGTTTGATTTGTGCTTTTACAGCACGGTAATATACCTGCCTGCTTGCCCCAAACAATCTACAGGTAGCCGTCAGGCTTTCTTGGTACCGTCCACGGTAGAGGTCGATTGTTTGGGTGAGGAGTTTTTTCGGATCGGGATGTTATACTCCTTTTCGGCCAGATTGATCATCATATCAAAGATGATGGCCTTCTTGTCGGCCTGGGCTACCTGGTGTTCCAGTTGGGCCTTCTGCCTTTCTAAAAGCCGGACCGTCTGTTCCAGCTCCATGAGCTTTTGTTCGCTAGACTTGGGCATCTGTGAGGGTGTTTGGTTCACCCAATCAAAGGTACCGTGTTTTAGCAACCAGTTTACTACCGTGCTCCGGGCTTGTATTCCGTATTTTTTGCACGCTCCATGGGTAGAAAGCTCACCTTTCTCTATTTCTTCTACCACAGACAGTTTAAAGGACATTGAGTAATCTCTTTGAGTCCTCTTCACATACTTCTTGCTGTTTTTCATACTGTTACAGTTTTAGTGTAACGGTATTTCAGGACGGGACAATAAATTGATATAAAAGAGGCCGTCTGAAAAGATGGCCTTTTTTATTTACTCTTTTTCTTCTTCCTCAAATCCAGATCATATGAGTAGGCCAGGCCTACAATGTATGTTCTGTCGGGCTTTTTGACGTTGTATTCATCTTCAAGGCGAAAAAAGGTTACGAGCTCGGCATCCTTGCTTAGTTTCCACTGCAGGCTAAAGGTGTAGCGATTTCGCCTGAACTCGTTATTATCATTAAACTTAAAAAACCACTCATACTCAAATTCCGGGTCAACCAGTTTACTTAGGTTGTAATCCAGCGTAAGCCGGTGGCGCATATAGGTTTTCTTTTCACCTGTCCAGTCCACTTTTTCGTCCTGAAACCTAAAGCGGTAACCAATATCCAAAGGGCAGTTATTAATATCATATTCATAACTAAGGTCTATAGACCAGCGGCCCTCGTTATGCTCATCATCTGTAATAGCGTAGCGGTACTGCCCCTTTATGTCAAAATTGTCAGAAGAATTTATAGCGCAGACCTACTTCGGTAAAAGTCTGGTCAAAGCCGCTTTCGTGATCTTCTAAACGCAGCTGTTGCTCCACATCAAGCCGCAATTTTTTATAAACCTTCATTTTTAATGTTGCTCCCATCCAGAGTTCAGTGCCCTCCTGTCGCGGTCGCTCCTGACTGTACGCTGCAATGGATATGACGCAAAGCATTACTAATATGATCAGTCGTTTACAGGCCATATTTATCGCGGATGCTCTTATCTCTCATTTTAAATTCCCTGCGCAATAAATCGAGATTGCGGTGCCACTGTAACATGCTGGAAGGCTTGCTATAAAGTGCAATAAGATAGGGTATTTCATCTTCAATAACCCGACTGTTATGCTCTACAATCCGGTCAAATTCAGCAGGGGTAAGTTTTTTGTAAATCTCTTCTTGGCGTTTTTTCAAACGATTATCAAACCCCGGTTTCTTGCGCATTTCGCGATAGAGCTTGCTCAGATCATTGCTTCGATATTCCATTTCGGGCAAAATGGGGTTTTTGTTATTGTAGGCGGCAAAATCCAGATCATATAATATAAAACGGAAGGGTGCACCACGCAGTGAGTACATGCGTGTGTTGTTGTGCGGCCAATCAAAGTTTCCTATGTAATCCTGAAAAATTATATAATCCAAAAAACTGCTTTCATCAACTATGCTCCATAGGGTTGTGGCATCTTCTTCTTCAAGGGCTTTTATAAAAATCTCAGCCATGGCTGTGTTGCCTTCATCCCATTCCAGGTTGCCATTGTCAACATCTACTTTCATTAATGATATTTCCGAAGTATCAGCTTCATTCAAACCGGTCATCCCGTAAATATCATTTTCTGTGCGGAGGTTGGCCAGCCCATAGTAGCTGTCATTTACAAATAGGTGACAGGGTTGGTAGTACATCACTTCCACATCCAAATCAGCATGTACAGCCAATTGGGTGTAGCTGATATCCTTTAGCATGGTTTGCCCAAAATCGTTTCCTGAATTTCTGAACCGCAATGCATCAAAGCTCTTAAGGCGGTGGTTGGGCAATATCTTTCCCGGCTGAATAAGTTTATATGCTTCGTTACCTAAAGGCTGCTCAAACCTTAGCCCTAATGATTTTAAGGGATGAAAAGATGATGAGCGCCCTTTTATCTGAATTACCGTCCGTTTGTCTGAGAAAATCTCCTGCTTGTTTTTATCCAACCCGCTTAGCCGCCCGTTAATAAACACATCCTCCTCATGAAACAACACCATAAAGTCGAAAAGGAAGTCATTGGCCTTAACATTAAAAACGGGCAGATTTGTAGCCATGTTTTCGGGCGAAAGCCCTGATAAGGTAGGTAACGACTCACTCTCAACCTCTACCTTGCTGCATGCTATTACAAATAGCAAACTTGCGATTACCATTAATCTACACCTCATAACCATGGTAGTTTATAGTTTACACCAATTGTAATCTGGTCTGTAGGGTTGGTAAGTAAGTAGAAATCCGAATATGGATGAATGGCACGGCTATAGTCTAAACTCAAAAACACATTTTGAGAAACCGCATAATTAATAATGGCTTTTACATTGTATCGAAACAGGTCTGAAGTCTGGCTGCGAAAATGATTAAAGTCGCGGTTGTTTTCCATTTCAATAGCTAAACCTGCCTTCCAGTTAGAATGGAAGTTGTACAAGCCTTGCAGATTAATAGTGAGTTTAGCGGCCATACCACTAAAATCATCCGACTGATAGCGGCCGGAAAAAAAGAGTTGCTTGAGGCCGGCCCCAAGGCGTACGTCCACATTTTTTACCGGATAAGAATAAAACGCCCCCAGCCTGTAGCCGTAAGCCTGGTAATTGGCTACAGGCTCCTTATCAATATAAATAGTACGGCTGTTAAAGGCATCTACAAATCCAGCTTCAACATAAAGGCCTTCCTGTGCCTGAAGTGCAAAGTTTGTAAGGAATAAAAATGGAACAAGGAAGCGCTTCAATTGGAGATGAAATTGTGGATTGATCTGCGCAAAAGTAATAAGTAAATTCTTTCAAAAAGCCTCATAAATACTACAACCACGGGCGTTTTTAGTTTATCAAATATGTGTAACAAGTGCGTGTATTAGTTTCGTTGGTTTGGCCTGATGCAACTATATTTGCCAAAATTTCCAGAACCCTTTAGATCATGAAGTACAAAAGAATCCTCCTTAAGTTAAGTGGTGAAGCCCTGATGGGCGATCAGGAATACGGAATAAACGGAGAGAGACTTAAGGAATATGCCGCTGAGATAAAGTCGGTGGTGGAGCTGGGTGTGGAAATGGCTATTGTAATTGGCGGGGGTAACATCTTCCGCGGGTTGAAAGGTGCCAGCGAAGGAATCGGACAGTACCCAGGCTGATAATATGGGAATGCTGGCTACAGTAATTAATGGACTGGCGCTACAATCTGCATTAGAGGAAATGGGTGTAAAAACCCGCCTTCAAAGTGCTATTGAGATGGATAAAATTGCCGAGCCTTTTATACGCAGAAGAGCAACCCGCCACCTTGAAAAAGGCCGTGTTGTGATTTTTGGAGGCGGTACCGGTAACCCCTACTTTACTACAGATACGGCTGCAACACTTCGCGCTATTGAAGTGGATGCCGATGTGATTTTAAAAGGTACCCGCGTGGATGGCATTTACAGTGCAGATCCGGAAAAGGACAAAAATGCCGTGAAGTACGATAACCTTACTTTTAAGGAAGTGTATGAGAAAGGGCTTAACGTGATGGATATGACTGCCTTTACCTTAAGCAAGGAAAATAAACTGCCCATACTTGTATTTGATATGAATAAGCCCGGCAACCTGCACAAAGTGGTGGCCGGTGAAATGGTAGGTACACTGGTTCAAAACTAAATTTTAACTAATTCAGCTCCATAATGGAAGATATTGATATTATACTTGAGACTGCCGTAGAACAAATGAAGGCCTCTATACAGCACCTGGAAAAACAGTTATTGAAAATACGTGCCGGGCGGGCCAACCCAAGTATGCTTGATGGTATACGCGTGGATTATTATGGCAGCCAAACCCCATTGGCTCAGGTAGCTAATATCAATACGCCTGATGCCCGTACGCTTTCTGTACAGCCATGGGAAAAGTCAATGATACCTGAAATTGAAAAGGCCATCCTGAATGCAAACCTTGGACTTAATCCACAAAATAACGGGGAGCAGATAATGATAAATATACCTGTACTTACTGAAGACCGTAGAAAGGATTTGGTAAAGAGTGCCAAGCACGAAGCTGAAGAAGCACGTATTGCCATCCGTAATGCCCGTAAGGAGGCCAATGATGAAATAAAAAAGCTGGACGGTATTTCAGAAGATATTGTAAAAGATGCAGAAGGCCGTGTGCAGGATGTAACAGATAAACACGTAAAGCAAGTAGATACTATCATCGACCGCAAGGAAGCTGAGATTATGCACGTTTAGTAGAGACAAGAAGTATTAAGTAGCTAGTATTTAGTATCAAGAAAATTGTATCGGAGTGAAATTAAAATCCCCCTTTGCGGGGATTTTTTATTTAGAAGCGGTTCCGGCTACACAAACCACAAACTCCCCTTTCGGGGGATGATCGGTAAAATACTGCGCCAGTTCAGTTACTGTTCCTCTTACGGTCTCTTCAAACATCTTGCTTATTTCGCGGGATACGGAAGCCTGGCGGTCTTCACCAAAGTACTTGGCAAAATCCGTCATGGTTTTTACAATGCGGTAAGGAGACTCATAAAATACCATAGTGCGGGCTTCGGTTTGCAGTTCTGTGAGTTTGGTTTGCCTGCCTTTTTTAACCGGTAAAAAACCTTCAAAGGTAAAGTTGTGAGCGGGCAACCCGGAGTTAACCAGGGCCGGCACAAAGGCCGTGGCTCCCGGTAAGGTTTCCACAATTATGTTTTCACGGATGGCTTCCCTCACCAATAAAAACCCGGGGTCAGAAATGGCGGGCGTACCGGCATCGGTAATTAAGGCCATTTGCCGGCCATTTTTAAGTTCATCTACCAGTCCGCCAAGCGTTTTGTGCTCGTTATGCATGTGGTAGGGGCGGAGCTGTGTATCTATGCCATAATGCTTCAGCAGTTTACCGCTGGTGCGGGTATCCTCTGCCAGTATTATGTCTGCTTCCTTCAATACCTCTATGGCTCTAAAGGTTATATCCTTAAGGTTACCTATGGGAGTGGGCACTATGTACAGCTTGCCATTCATTTTAAAAAGTCTTCGCGGTTTAGTGCTTCCGATGGATCCCAAAACAGGTTTTTGAAATCCTTTACCTGGTTGTTTTCCACTTCCACGCCTTCGCTTTGTAGCAGCTGCTCCATTACACGGCTGCCACCAAAATGATCCTTCCCCGTAAGGAGGCCATTGCGGTTTACTACCCTGTGAGCGGCAATATCCTCATGGCCAATAGAGCCATTCATGGCGTAGCCAACCATACGTGCACTGCGGGCAGCCCCAATAAATCGGGCAATAGCGCCATAACTGGTTACACGCCCGTAAGGTATCAGCCGGGCAACTGCATACACGCGCTCAAAAAAGTTTTCATCGGCCATGTACCCCAAATTTTATGTAGGTAATAGCTTTGCCTTTGTTCCTGAACAGGTCTTCGTAATGTGTTCTTACGGTGTGCAGCATGTCCGTTTTGTCGTTCAGCTGCAGGTCAATATCATGATAGGCCCTGTGCACCGGCAGTTCCAGCATTTGCAACACGCCATGCGTATAGCCATGCAAAAACTCGCTATCTGTTTTCAGGTGAACCACACCATCATTTTTCAGAACACGTGCGTACATCTTTAAAAACTCAGGGTTGGTCATGCGGTGCTTAAGCCGCTTGTATTTTATCTGCGGATCAGGAAAGGTGATCCATATTTCGGAGACCTCACCCTCGGCAAAGCACTTATCAATCAACTCTATTTGCGTGCGTAGAAAAGCTGCATTGGTCATTTCCTTGTCATTAACCTCCGTGGCGCCATACCAAATGCGGGCTCCTTTTATATCAATACCAATAAAGTTTTTATCGGGATATTTTTGAGCCAGTGCCACAGTGTATTCGCCTTTGCCGCAGCCCAACTCTAAAACTATGGGCTTGTCGTTGCCAAAATATTCGCTCCACTTTCCTCGCCACTCATACCCGCTTACTACCTCTTCGCGCTTAGGCTCCAGTACATGCCTGTATTCGGCATTTTCTTTAAACCGTGCTAATTTTTTCCTTGCCATGCGGCAAAAGTAGGCAGATTGCAGTTTGTAAACAGACTTATAATGTATCTATGGCTATAAGTGGCATTTCGCATATTTGCCACATCAATGGAAAATTCAAAAGGCGTAATACTATACGGTGTGCTCAATTGGGGCTTAGGCCATGCCACACGCTCGGTGCCTGTTATTAAAGCCTTACGGCAGAATGGCTTTGAGGTAGTAATGGCTTCAGACGGACAGGCGCTGAGTTATCTCCGAAGTGTTTTTCCTGATCTTGAGTTTTATGAGTTGCCCGGTTATAATATCCGTTATGGTAAAGGCAGTATGCAGCTTTTAGGGCTGAGCGCCCAGTTGCCTAAAATTGCCCGTGCTGCGCAAAGTGAAAATTCTATTTTACGAAAGCTGGTGCGGCATTACAATCCGTGTGGGGTAATTTCTGATAACAGGCTGGGTTGGTACAGCAAAAAGGTGCCTTCCGTTTACATTACCCATCAGTTACACATTATGATGCCTTTTAACACCACTTGGGCCACGCGTTTACATCATTTTTTTATTAACCGGTTTACCGAGTGTTGGGTACCTGATTTAGAAGGCGATCATAACCTTTCGGGAGAATTATCGCATAAGCTGCTTCCCAATGTGCCTGTAAAGTATATTGGCCCACAATCCCGTTTTAGCGAAGTAAATAAGGATGATAAAAAAACTAAGGAGTACGACCTGGTGGTAATATTAAGCGGCCCCGAACCACAACGCAGCCTGCTTGAGGAAAAACTATGGCAGCAGTTAACTCATCATAGAGGGCATTTCTTGTTTATCCGGGGCACCGAAAAAGGAGGGGAGCTTAACCCACCCAAACATATTGAAGTAGTGGATATGGCAACAGCCGATCAGGTAAAGCGGGCTGTCCACAATAGTGATATGGTAGTCAGCCGTTCAGGCCACAGCTCTATTATGGATTACTACTTTTTAGGAAACCAGGCCTTGTTAATTCCAACTCCCGGGCAACCGGAGCAGGAGTACCTGGCGCGCTACCAACTGCACAAAGGGCGCTTTGGCTATGTGGCCCAGAATTACATTAATCTTGATGAAGATCTGGCGAAAGCCAGGGAATACAGAGGGTTTAAAAGGGGGGAAGAAGAACCATTAAACTGGCAGGAGCTATTTAGCCTTTTTGAGGGTAAACGAAAAAGTAGAACCTGAATTTTCGCTACTGCGTGCATTTATGGTTTGCCTGTGGGCTTCCATAATGTGTTTAACTATGGAGAGGCCGAGGCCCGTACCACCAGCATCTCGCGAACGGCTTTTGTCAACCCGGTAAAAGCGCTCAAACACCCTGGGTATATCATCCTGGGGAATACCCACGCCATCATCGGCAATTTCAGTAAGTACCTGGTTGTGCATATCAAAAAAGCGCACTTCCACAGTGCCTTTATCTTTACTGTACTTAATGGCGTTTGCAATAAGGTTTATAAGCACCTGCTCAATTTTGGCCCGGTCGGCATGCACCTTAATAGGCTTGTCATACTCCTTTTTAAAGGTGAGTTTTACTTTTCTCTCAATGGCGCGGTCTTCCAGCAATTCCATTACCTCTTTTACCAGCAGCACTATATTAAAATTGGAGTAGGATAGCTGTACGCGGTTGGACTCCAGGTTGCTGATCATCTCCAGGTCGTCCACCATGTTTATCATCCGGTCAACGGATTTATTGGCGCGCTTAAGGTATTTGCGATTAATTTCCGGGTCATCAAGGGCACCATCAAGCAGGGTAAGCAAGTATCCCTGTATATTAAAGATGGGCGTTTTTAGCTCATGCGAAATATTGCCAATAAACTCGCGCCTGAAGGTTTCGCGCTCCTCCAGCACCTGTATTTCGTTTTTGCGCTGGTTGGCCCACTCTGAAACTTCGCGGGTAACCATATCAAGGTCGGTGCTGCGTACTACATCATCCTCATCGCTTTCGCTGCCAATCTTAAGGTCGTGTATGTTTTTATAGATGATTTTTACCTTGTTGTAGATAAAATTTTCTACCGAAAACTTTATTATAAAATAGGCTACTACGGCCAGAACGGCTGAAAGAATGATGGTAAAAACCCAGTCAACTGCTACCTTACCCAGGTAAAAGCTAAGCATGGCGGCAAATAGCACCATACCCCATAAAATGGCAGCCACGGCCATGGCAAGTATGTTGGGCCTGTCAAAACGCATAAAAATGTTTAAGGGATAAAGGTAGAGCTATGATTCAAATTTATAGCCTACGCCTTTTACAGTTTTGATGTACTTGTCACCAATCTTTTCGCGCAGCTTACGGATGTGTACATCAATGGTACGGCCACCAACTATCACTTCATTTCCCCAGATTTTGTCCAATATCTCATCGCGGTGAAATACCTTGCCGGGGCTAGAGGTAAGCAGGGTAAGCAGTTCAAATTCCTTACGGGGAAGATCCAGCTTGTTATCCTTAAGCCTTACCTGGTATTTATCAAGATCAATAGTAAGGTGGCCAAACTCAAGCAACATGTTTTCTTCGGCTTTTTGCTTTTGGCCATAGCGCCTTAATAAAGCCTTTATGCGGCTTATTAGCACTTTGGGTTTTATGGGTTTGGTGATGTAATCGTCAGCACCGGCATCAAAACCGGCTACCTGGCTGTAGTCCTCACCACGGGCGGTTAAAAATGCAATCAGTGTATCTTCAAGATCCGGTATTTTCCTAAGCTGGTCGCAGGTTTCAATGCCATCCATTCCGGGCATCATCACATCCAGCAGTATCAATTGAGGTTTTTCCTTTTTAGCCACTTTAAGGCCATCGCTACCATTATTGGCGGTAAGTACTTTGTAGCCTTCCTTTTTTAGGTTGTACCCTACAAATTCAAGAATATCAGATTCGTCATCTACTAATAAGAGGGTAAAGTCGCTGTTATTCATTTTCCGGATTTTGCGGCAAAATTAGTTATATATCGCCACCACGGCCGAAGTTAACAGTAGTTTAATAAGAAGGGTGGTGATTTAACCTTAGCTTAATAGTTAGCTTTTTCCTTTGCAAGACCTACAAAAAATGTAGGGAAAATCAGCTTTTGAGCACTCGTTTTTTAGTTGTTGAAACGTTTAAATTCGGTTAACAGTAGCTTAACATGATGACCTCACCTTTGCCGCAAATCTAAAAATCGAAATTCCCGATGAAAAAATTAAAATCAATGTTGCTTTACAGTGCTGCGGCACTATTTGCTCTAACATCTTGTAAAGATGATGACACGGTAGCTCCACCACCCCAAATCTCTGAAGTGGTTAAAAAAGGAGTTATTACTGCCGATGAAATGTGGACATCAGACAACATTTACCGTCTTGATGGTCGTGTAACTGTGGCCGGTGGTGCTACTCTTACCATTGAAGCTGGTACTGTAATTAAGGCTAACCCAGGTGCCGGTACTTTTGCTTCTGCTCTACTTATTTCACGCGAAGGTAAAATTATGGCTAAGGGTACTGCTAGTGCTCCGATTATCTTTACTACTGTAGCCGATGACATCCAGCCTGGTGAATTCAACAGCCCTAACCTTAGCCCTGAAAATAACGGACTATGGGGTGGTTTGATTATCCTTGGTAAGGCTCCAATCGCTGCTTCAAGTGAGTCAGTACAAATTGAAGGTATCCCTACTTCTGATCAAAATGGTCTTTATGGTGGTACTGATCCTAACCACAGCTCTGGTGAGCTTTCTTATGTTTCTGTTCGTCACGGTGGTACCAACATTGGTGCTGGTAACGAAATCAACGGTATTACCTTTGGTGGTGTTGGTACTGGTACTAAAATCAACAACATCGAAGTTGTGGCTAACCAGGATGATGGTATTGAGTGGTTTGGTGGTACTGTAAGTGCTACTAACGTTTTGGTTTGGAACTGTGCTGATGACGGTCTTGATACTGACCAGGATTGGATCGGAACCTGCGAAAACTTTGCAGTTGTAACTCCACGTGGTGGTTCTGCTTTTGAACTTGATGGTCCTGAAGGTGGTAAGTCTGCTACAGGAACCCATATTTTCAGAAACGGATCTGTATATGCCGGTAACGAAATCTTCAGCCTTGTTGACTGGGATGGCGGTACTAATGCTGCTTTGGAGAATGTTTACTTCTTTGGCCTTGGTGCTAACTATGGTTACATTGCTGATGATCCTGCAACTTCTGAAGACGAAAAATTAGAGCCATTTGCTTCTTACGGTGGTGATAAAAGTATGCCTACTACAGGTTTGGAAATTACTCTTCCTTCCGGTACAACTTTGGAAGACCTTTTCGCTCCTGGTGCTACTCTTCCAACTTCGCTTACTGCAGTTCCTGCCGGTAGCAAAACTGTTGGAGCTGATATGAGCCAGTTTGGTTGGACATGGGCCAGCAAATCAGGTGCTCTTGGCCAGATTGGTCTTCAATAAGAAACGGTCAGGTTTACTTAGAACTTAATCGATAGAGATAAAATAAAGCTTGCTTTAATGTATTCCGTTAAAGCAAGCTTTTTTCTGTTTTTAGTTTTTTGAATAAAGGGGATATTCTCCACATCAATTATCAAACAAAGTATTGTAATGTCACAATCATTTTTACGCGCAGTTTCGCTTGCAGTATTTCTTATTAGTGGCCTGTCAGTTTTCGCCCAAAAGGGAACCATTAGGGGAACTGTAATTGACGGTGAAACTGGTGAACCGCTTTTTTCGGCCAACGTAGTTGTAAAAGGCACCCAAATTGGTACCACTACGGATTTTGATGGAAACTATGAGGTAAAGGTTGATCCCGGAACCCATGTAGTTGAGCTTTCATTTATCGGCTTAAACTCAGTAAACGTTACAGATGTAGTGGTAAAAGCCGGTGAGGTAACCGTAATTGACCCTGTTACTCTTACGCTATCTTCCAGCCAATTGGGTGAAGTGGTAATTACTGCCGAAACAGTTCGTAATAATGAGGCAGCCATTTTGGTGGAAAAGAAAAAATCGCCAAATGTTATTGATGGTATATCCTCTGCTAAGCTGCGTAAAACCGGAGACTCTGATGCTGGTGATGCGGCTAAAAGGGTTACCGGGGTATCAGTAGAAGGTGGTAAGTATGTTTACGTAAGAGGTTTGGGTGACCGCTACACTAAAACCATGCTTAATGGAGTTGATATTCCTGGTCTTGATCCCGACCGTAATGCTATTCAGATTGATATTTTCCCTACCAACCTTATGAGTAATATGACGGTACTGAAAACAGGTGTGGCCGAAATGCCTGCAGATTTTACCGGTGGGTTGGTTAATATTGAAACTAAGGCCTTTCCTGAAAAATCTGTGTTTTCTGTTTCCGGTGGCTTGGGATATACCCCATCCATGCACTTCAACTCAAACTACCTTACCTATGATGGTAGCAATACTGACTTTTTAGGTTTTGATGGTGGCGCCAGAGAGTTGCCGGCTGCAGGTCAAACTTCACCATCTCCACACCCTTTCTTTTCAGGGACTGATGCTGAAGTGGCGGATTTTAACAGGAGTTTTAATCCCACGTTGGGTGCCATGGAGCAAACCAGCTTTATGGATTATGATTTAGGTGTATCAGCCGGAAATCAAAAGGCTCTTGATAATGGGGCCAAATTGGGCTATATCTTTTCGGCCACTTACAAAAACTCCACACGCTTTTATGATGATGTGGTTTATGGCGAATACTTTCGCAATGGCTCGCCTACGGTATATGATAATGATGCGGCCACTATACAAACAGGTAGCGTTGGTGAAAATAATGTGCTGCTTGGTGGCCTTGGAGGCCTGGCTTATAAAACAACCAAATCAAAATACAGGCTTACGCTTATGCACCTGCAAAATGCTGAATCAACGGCTTCGCAGTTTAGCGTATTAAATAATGATGATGTAATCGGACAATCGGGCTACAGTGCTTATGCCAATAACCTTACCTATAGTGAGCGTGCGCTTACCAATGCTATGTTGAGTGGTGAGCATCACCTTAAGGATGATAAATTTAATGTGGAGTGGAAAGTATCTCCAACTATATCTAATATTACAGAGCCCGACCTTCGTAGAACGGCTTTTACCATACAGGGTGGTGATTCTATTTTTAGTGCCGGACAAGGCGGTAACCCTACCAGGATATGGAGATATCTTGATGAAATAAACTCTGTGGAAAGAGTGGACTTTACGATAAACATGCAAACCTTTGAGAGAGACAGCAAATTTAAATTTGGCGCCAGCCACCTATTTAAAATTCGTGATTACCAAATCTTGTCTTTTGACCTTCAGTCCACACTTTCAGGTTATAATTACGATGGTGACCCTAATAATGTTTTGCTGGACTCTAACATCTACACATCATTGGCCGGCCCCGGGCAGTTGTATTATCAGTCGCAAAACTCACCTAATGGTGAGCCAAACCCCAACGAGTACTCCTCAAATGTTAATAATATTGGAGCCTATGCCTCTTTTGAGATGTCTCCATCGGCAAGGTTTAAAACCATTGTTGGGTTGCGCGCTGAGTACTTTGTGCAAAGGCATACCGGTAGAGATCAGCTAGGTGCCAGAAATGATCCGGGTGGTAATGTGCTGGATAATGAAGTTGTGCTTGATGCACTTGATCTTTTTCCATCAGCCAACATCATCTTTGCGGTTAACGAAAACCAGAATATCCGTGTTTCCTACTACCGTTCTATTGCTCGCCCTTCATTTAAGGAGCTTTCGTTTGCGCAAATTCTTGATCCCGTAACCAACCGTACCTACAATGGTGGTTTGTTGCCTTATGATGATGCCGCAAATAATAACATCTGGAGTGGAGAGCTTATCAGTACCCGGATTAACAATATCGACTTTAGGTATGAGATATTTGGTGAAAGAGGTGAATTGATTTCGGTAAGTGCCTTTGCCAAATTGTTCTCCGATCCTATTGAATTGGTGCGTATTCCAACTGCGCAAACGGTTCCTGAATTTCAACCACGTAATGTGGGAGACGGACAGGTATTTGGTGGTGAGTTTGAGTTGCGTAAAAGCCTGTCAATCATTAGTCCGGTACTTGAAAAGTTCAGCTTCTCTACCAACGTTACTGTAGTTTATTCTCAAATTAAGATGACTGATGTAGAGTTTAATGCCCGTAAGTTGTATGAAAAGGAAGGGGAGGATATAAAAGATACCAGGGCTATGGCCGGCCAGGCCCCTTACATTGTAAACGTAGGTTTGCAATATGATGACCTTGGAAAAGACATGAGCATGGGAGTTTATTATAACGTAAAAGGCCCAACCCTTGAAGTTGTAGGTGGTGGTATTTTCCCTGATGTATATGCACAGCCTTTCCACTCGTTAAATCTTACCTTCAGCAAATCATTTGGTGAGGATAACAGATCAACTTTAAGTGTAAAAGCCACTAACATCCTTAATGATGTAAGAGAAAGCTTTTATGTGGGCTATGAAGCTGAGGATGCCATATTTAGCCAGTTTACTCCCGGTACTGCTTTTTCTATCGGATACAGCTACAGATTTAAGTAATCCGTACACCCTAAATTCTTATCAGGACCCTCTGACACAATTTAGTGCAGAGGGTCTTGTCATTTAACATTGGCTTAACCTTAGGAGCCATTTTCGGCAGATAGTTTTGGTAATTTTGCCGCGAATTAAAAATCCTCATAGACATGAAATTAAGATTATTATTTATGGCTGCGTTTGGCACCTTGCTTTCCTTAGGGGCTAGTGCTACCGTGCACAACGTAAACGTTGCCAGTAACTCCTTTACTCCCAACAGCCTTACTATTATGCAGGGCGATACTGTTGTATGGACAGTGACCAGCGGAAGCCACAATGTAAATGGCTCTACTACTACTTTTCCTAACAATCCCGCGTCTTTTGGCCCTAACGCTGTAGGCTCAAGCTGGACGTTTACCCACACCTTTACCGTAGCCGGTACTTACAATTATCAGTGCGACCCTCATGCTCCGGCAATGGCGGGTACGGTAACCGTTACTCCTGTGGCGCGCGAATTGGTTTTAACTGCTGTTTATGATGGTCCATTACCTGGCGGTAACCCAAAGGGTGTGGAAATTTATGCACTAAATAGTATTGCTGACCTAAGCACTTATGGAATTGGTTCTGCCAACAATGGTGGAGGTTCGGATAGTGTTGAATTTCAGTTTCCTGCTATTTCAGTAACTCAGGGAGATTACATATATGTATCTACCGACTCTACTCATTTCTACAGCTTCTTTGGTTTTTCAGCAGATTTTATTGATGGCTCAATGGCCATAAATGGTGATGATGCTGTTGAACTTTTTAATAACGGTATTGTGATTGACGTTTTTGGAGATATTAATACCGATGGTACCGGAACGGCCTGGGAATACCTTGATAGCTGGGCTTATCGTAATGATAACACAGGCCCTGATAGCAGCAATTTTGTGATTGGAAACTGGACTTTTGGCGGTATTAACATTTATGACATTGTAACTACTAATGCTGCGGCTGTACCTCCTTGCCCTATCGGCACTTATTCTCCAAATCCTCCATTGGTACCTACAGTAGAGTTTGCAACTACCAATGTTACAGCGCTTGAAAGTGCCGGAGCCGTGCAAGTAGATGTTATCATAAACCCTGCTCCCCTTGTGGCCCAAACTATTGATTTAACTTTTGCCCTTGGTGCAGGTATCAATCTTCCTGCTGATGGCTCTGTAGTACCTGTTCCAAACTTAACAACCGGTTTATTGCAGCTACCGGTTTTGGCTAATGAGGATACAGTAAGTTTTATTATTAATATTACAGATGATGCTATTGTTGAAGGTAACGAAACTCTTTTTGTAGCCCTTACCGCAGTTTCTGCCGGCTTGACCGTTGGAACCAATAACGCAATGATTTTTGTAGTTGAGGATAATGATTTCAGAACAGGTGATATTGCAACCGTTTCTTCTGTAGATCCCACAACGCTTGTGCCTGATTCTCTTGGAATAAAGCTTATTACACATGGAGTGGTTTATACGGGTGACTTTGACGGCAATGCCGGATATAGCTTCTATATTCAGGATGCTACCGGAGGTATTAACGTTTTCAATTTTAATGATGTAAGCGGTTACACTGTTAACCGTGGAGACTCTATTCGCGTAATCGGGGAGATTGATCAATTTCGTGGTCTTACAGAAATAATAGTTGATTCGATTGCTGTACTTAAAACAGGCGTAAATATCGATGGGCCTACCACAGTCTCTATGCTGGATGAAAGCACTGAAGGTGAATTTATTCAGTTAGATTATTTCAAAATTGTAGATCCTGCACAATGGACTAATTCAGGATCAGGTTTTAATGTGGACATTACAAATGGTACCGATACGTTCATTATGCGTATTGATAACGATGTAAATCTTTTTGGGCAGCCAATCCCAACTACCGGTTTGTTTAGTGTTCGTGGTGCCGGCTCACAGTTTACATTCTCAAGCCCTGCCAATGATGGTTACCAGATTTTCCCTCGCGATACAAATGATATCATCCTTATTGATGAAATGACCATTGATGCCGCTTCTGCTGTAGATGCCTCTGCAGTGCCGGTTGAGCTAGGTAACAAAGTAGTATTGAGTGGAGTGGTTTACACGGATGACTTTGACGGAAATAACGGTTTCAGCTTTTATATTTATGATAATACCGGTGGTATTAATGTGTTTAACTTTAGTGATGTTAGTGGGTACACCGTTACTCGTGGTGATTCTATCCGTGTTATTGGTGAAATAGCCCAATTCAGAGGACTTACCGAAATTATTGTAGACTCAATTGAAGTGCTAAAAACAGGTGTTTCTCTTAAAACGGCCACCACCGTTACTGTACTTGATGAGCTTACAGAAGGTGAGTTCATTCACCTTTCAGGTTGGAACTTTGTAGACCCGACCCAATGGACCACAGGTTCTGGTTCAGGTGGATTTAATGTAGATATCACCAATGGTGTTGACACATTTGTGATGCGTATTGATAATGACATCGATTTGTACAATATGCCAATCCCAACTACAGGTGTATTTGACGTTTACGGAGCAGGCTCTCAGTTTACATTCTCTAACCCGGCCAATGACGGATACCAGATTTTCCCAAGAGATAGTGCTGATATCATCATTAACGTTTCGCTTAAAGAAGTTGCCGGTCCTGAAATTTCGGTATATCCTAACCCGGTAAGCAATGCTGTTTTTGTACAAAGAGAAAACAATGCTCCTGCAAAGGTTACCATCACTAATATTACTGGTGCTGTTGTGCGTTATGTAGCAACTGATGATCAGTTAATAGAAATTGATGCAAGCAACCTTAGCAGCGGAACCTATATCATCTCAGTTGAAGTGGATGGTGCTAAAACCACCCGCAAGATTGTTGTTAGATAATAAACTTTGGTAAAGTTTTAAATCATACTACTAAAAGGGATACTTATAAATATGGGTATCCCTTTTTTACATTAAATAAGCAAGCACTATGAATTTTGGAATAGTTGATTTCCTTACCCTTATCGGAGCTCTTGGCCTTTTCATATTTGGTATGAAGGTGATGAGTGATTCAATTCAAAAAGTTGCCGGCACCAAGCTCCGCGAAATTTTGGAAGCCATGACTTCCAACCGCTTCTTTGGTGTGGCTACCGGCTTGCTTATTACCATGATGGTGCAGTCATCATCAGCCACCACTGTAATGGTGGTAAGTTTTGTAAATGCCGGCCTTATTACACTTATTGAGTCCATTGGAGTAATTATGGGGGCCAATATTGGTACCACGGTTACCGGTTGGCTAATATCCTACCTGGGGCTTGGTAAGTTTAGTATAGCTTCTGCTGCGCTGCCCATTATTGCTGTAGGTTTCCCTATGATGTTCAGCTCACGCGAAAAACTGAAGCTATGGGGTGAAGTATTGGTAGGGTTTGCCATACTGTTTTTAGGCCTCAATTTTATGAAAGAAGCCGTTGGCGGATTGCAGAATGAAGAAATGCTCGGCTTTATTAAGAATATTGACTATTCAGGAAGTGGATATTTCATGAAGTTTCTGATAATCATCGCCTTTGTAATTATTGGCACCCTGCTAACTATTATTGTACAATCATCAAGCGCAGCTATGGCGCTTACCCTGGTTATGACCAGTGAGGGCTGGATACCTTTTGAGCTGGCAGCCGCCATTATTATGGGCGAAAATATCGGTACCACCATTACTGCCAATCTCGCTGCTTTAATTGGAAATGTACATGCCAAACGGGCGGCCAGGGCGCATTTTATATTCAATGTTTTTGGTGTTATATGGATGTTGCTTGTGTTTCCTTTTTTCCTAAAAGGAGCTGCTGCTGTAAGCATCTACTTTTTTCAGGAAGACCCCTTTGTGCAGGTAGCGGCAATACCAAAGGCTTTGGCCTTGTTTCATACCATGTTTAATATATTAAACGTGGCTCTGCTTATTGGTTTTGTTGGGTTTATTGCTAAAGTGGTTATCCGCATGGTGCCCTCTAAAGGTATTGAGGATGAGGTTTTCAGCCTTGATTACATCGGCAGTGGCATGATGGAAACCCCCGAGCTATCTATACTTGAAGCAGGTAAGGAGTTGATCAGAGAAGCTGATATCGTTAAAAGAGCGTATAAGTATATTCCGCTACTGATCACAGAAATGGATGAGAAGAAGCTGAGGGCTTACCACGAGCAAATTGAAAAATACGAGGACATAACCGACCGTATGGAACTTGAAATCTCTACCTACCTGAGTAAAGCCTCAAGGGGTGAGTTAAGTTCTGAAGCTACCAGTAAGGTACGTGCCATGCTAAGCGTGGCCAATCATTTGGAGCGTATTGGCGATATATACCTTGAGATAAGCCGCAATCTCTCTATACGAAAAAAGAAGAAGGCCTACTTTACCCAGGAGATGCGCGATAGAATTATGCAGCTTTCGGATTTGATTCAAAAGTCCATGGATCTGATGGTAAATAACCTCAAGGCCTCTGAAAAAGATGTCAACTTTATAGCGGCAGAACAGCTGGAGCTGGAGATTGATGCCTACTATGTAAAGCTTCGTAAGGAATATATCAAAAAAGTAGAGTCAGGTAAATTTCAGGTCCGTAGCGGTGTGTTTTACAGCGATCTTATTGCCGAAATGGAACGCATTGGTGACCACGTGCTAAGTATTACCGAATCACTTAAAAAGGAAGGGGAGCCTGTTATTGAGGAATAAAAATGGAAGGGGAGTAGGCGATGTTGCTTACGTGATTGGCCCTGTCTTTTATGTACACCTCAAATTTTACTGAATCCACACCTGGATTTTTTGGGAATGCGAGGTAGCTGAAGGCGGCATTGATATCGCCTTCAAGCACTTTATTCTGCCCATCAGGGGTGAGGTAGGGCAGGTGGTTGTGAAACGGCTGACAGGAGTCCACGGGTACTATCTCTCTGAAACTGCCTCCTACTTTTTCAAAGTATTTGATAAACAGGCTGTAGTTATCCGTATTGCAGGAGTCTGTTGGGATGTTTTCCTGTCTCAAACCTATATCTCCGTCTCTATCTGTGAAGTATAGTTGCAGAATAATATTTTTGCGGTTATCACCAGGATCACCAATAACTTCAATCTCATAGCCACGCCATTCCACATAAGGTACAATGTCAAATTTATCGGCATCTTTTCCGCAACTTGCCAAAAGTAAAAAGCTGAAACTGAGTATGTATATTTTTGAAAATAAGGTCTTCATCTGGTAGTAAAACGCATATTAAGCGATAAACGTTGGTACATAAGCAATATTTCAAAAGTAAGATTTTTAACATCGCCAGTGGTGCAGAGTTTGTAGAGCTGGCGCTGGAGCTATTCCGGTACCAAAGCCAAAACAATATAGTGTATGGTGATTACCTGAAGGCGCTTGAAGTTAATCCTGATCAGGTAACCGAACTTTCGCAGATTCCATTTCTTCCAATATCCTTCTTTAAATCACATCAGGTAAAATGTGGATCATTTGAAGCTCAACAGGTATTTACCAGCTCAGGCACAACGGGCAAGCAGACCAGTAGTCATTTTGTTGGTGATATTGACCTTTATGAAGATAGCTGTAAACGCGGTTTTGAAAGGCTATACGAACCAATAGAACACTATTGCGTGCTGGCGTTATTGCCCTCTTACCTTGAGCGCTCCGGGTCATCACTTATATACATGGCTGGTAAAATGATAGAGCAGAGCAGGGATACAGACAGCGGATTTTACCTAAATAACCTTGAAGGCCTGCAAAGCGTATTGCTGGAAAAAATAAAAGCCAAAAAGAAGACTTTACTTTTGGGTGTGAGTTTTGCCTTGCTGGATTTTGCAGAAAAATATAAACTACCCCAAAACGATACTATAACCGTAATGGAAACGGGTGGCATGAAGGGCCGCAGAAAGGAAATGATCAGAAAGGAACTCCATGATATATTAGCCCCGGCTTTTGGCGTTTCGTATATACATTCAGAGTATGGAATGACAGAATTCATGTCGCAGGCCTACTCCCGCGGAAGCGGAAAATTTACCACCCCGCCATGGATGAAGGTATTGATACGGGAAACGGATGACCCCTTTACGTATGCCCATAAGGGTAAAACAGGTGGAATAAACATTATAGATTTGGCAAATATTGACAGTTGCGCCTTTGTTGAAACCCAGGATCTGGGCCGGCTTTATGAAGATGTAAGTTTTGAGGTAATGGGGCGTTTTGATAATGCCGACATTCGCGGCTGTAACCTAATGGTAATTTAAACTTTTTGATTTGATGAAATACATAGTCGCTACTCTGATAACCCTATTTGCAATTACAGGTAACGCCCAATTGATTGAGGAAACCACCAAGGTGTTAAACAAAATTCAGGGTGAACCCATATTCAGCCTCAATGCGGATCAATCTATTTTCACCTTTGATCCGGAAGATGGCTGGTTTAAAATACGTAAGGAAATATATGTAGACCCTGCCCTTGTTGCTGATAAAAAAGTAATAAGCAGCGGAGCCACCTTAACCGATAAGGAGGGCAACGAAGTGGGTGCCACCATTGAAGAAGTAAAGGTGAAAGAAGGCGAAATTGTAAAAGGGTACCGCAGCAAGGATCGTTTTAGGGCCATTATTGAGGGTTATATTTTTAAAACCAAAATAAAGGACGATACAAGACCAGAGGATATAATAACCAAACTGCTGGCTGAAAAATCAAGAACAGTAAAAGAGGAAGGTTTTACGGAATTATTCAGATCATATGGTTTTGAGGAGCGCACTTTTGAAGATCTTACTGCTTTTGCCTACCGCGAGCAAAATAAAACGCTAAGTGAGGATAAGGACTTTAGAGTGATTGTAGTATTCAGAGGGCCGGGAAACCCGTATGCGGTAATAACCAATAATCAAACGGTTACCGCTGAAAAACTAAAAACAACCTGGGAGGATGGCTCCTATAAAGTAATATACTT
The DNA here is from genome assembly GCA_963758205.1 of Schleiferiaceae bacterium. GTDB lineage: Bacteria > Bacteroidota > Bacteroidia > Flavobacteriales > Schleiferiaceae > Owenweeksia. Next base: position 1,185,270 of record CAVWUM010000002.1, on the reverse strand, counting down.
CTACAAGCCCACGGCCGCACAGGCTGAGCTTATTCAGGATAAAATACTCTATACTTTTATGGGGCTTTAGGATTGTATCGGAGTTCCATATACATACATCTCTTCTAAGGTAGGAGATGGCACGCCACCCGCTTTTTCAAGCGTAACGGCAAAAGCATCTGCACCGGGCACTGAGCCCATTTCCAGTAGGGCCTTTTCAGTGTCAACAGCATTAAATACACCCATGTCAATTGGCTTGCCGTCTTTAAGTGCCCAAAGTTGGTATTGCTTTCCGTTGGGGGCATCGGGTAAAGATTTAACATCAAGGTACACAATTTCCGTGGTAGAGTTCCAATATATATTAGCCCTGTAATTCGGATCGCGTCCTTCAACTCCCTTCATTACAAAAGTTGCAGTATTTGGATCACGCAAGTATGGCCAGGTTTTGTTGCACATCCTTAAAGTTGGCTACCATTACCTGATTATCGGATTCAAGCTCAGCCACACGCATTTCTGTTTTTTCAAGGTCTTTCTCCAGCGTTTCCACTTTTTGGTATTGCCAAAAGTTTACGCCAAGGCTCACCAATAATACCACGGTAGCTGCCACTGCTAAAAATGAAAATGAATTGCTGCTAGTACCGGCCTTTTCTGCTTGTGCATTTAGGGGCTTTACAATGGGCTCATCACGACCTTCGCTAGTCTGTTCAGCTTCAAAAGCCGCAGTAAGGATATCGTCTTTCAAGGCTGGTGGAGGAGAAACACTCTCCGAAAGAGCCATATCCCCAAGAGCCTCCTCGATTTCTCGGAGTGCTTGCTTTACCTCCGGGTATTTTGCAGCCATATCTTCCACCTCTGCTCTTTCTGCTTCGCTAAGCATGCCTAGAGCATAAATTTCCAATATGCCGGATTCTATGTATTCTACAGTATTCAATTCTTCTCGCTTCAACTAAAAGTTAATCTCAATTTGCAGACATTACTTTTCGCAGTTTATCCATAGCTGCCTTGGCCCTGCTCTTTACAGTTCCCAGGGGTATATCATATTCTTCAGAAATTTCTTTCTGAGTAAATCCTTCGAAATACGAAAGGGTAATAATCTCTTTTTGCTCGGCAGGAAGTTGGTCAAGCATACCTCTTAATCCTATGTGGTCGGGATTAAAATTGCTAGTGCTTTCCAAACCATATACGAGACTATCGAGTTCACGGTTTTGTTGCTGGTTCTTATTTCGCTTAGATCGCAGATAATCAATACAATTATTCCGCGTGAGGTTTAACATCCACGTGTATAAAGTACCCTTATCAGCATCATATTTATCATGATACTTCCAGATTTTAATAAAGGTTTCCTGCAGCAAATCCTGACTGAGTTCCTCGTTCCGGGTCATCTTTAGCAAAATGCCATACAATGCCCCGGAGTAGGCATCATAGATAAAACTGAGAGCGGCCTTATTTCCCTTTTTAAATTCGGGAACAAGATTCTCAGTAGTTATATTGTTGTTTTGGGTCAAGGAAAATTGATAGAATTAATACTGCACTTAAAAACACAGATTTTATAAATTGTTCGCAGCCCTATTCCACTTTTACAAGAAAATAATTTTTCTTACCCTTTTGGCAAAGAATAAGTTGGTCGCTCACAAGGTCTGCAGGGGCCACAACTTTCTCCAGACTTACTTTGGTCTTGTTAATGCTAAAACCATTTGCCTGGATCATTTTGCGAGCCTCACCCCTCGAAGCGAATATAGCTGTTTTTTCCGCTACAAAATCAATTACAGGAATACCTTCAGTCAAATCATTTTTTGAGATTACATATTGTGGCACTCCTGAAAATATGTCAAGCAAGGTTTCAGTATTAATTCTCCTCAAATCTTCATCGGTGCTATTCCCAAAAAGAATATGTGAGGCATTTATAGCATTCTGCAAGTCAGCTTTAGAATGTACCCTCTCAGTAATTTCTTCTGCCAGTCCATTTTGCAGCATTCGCTGATGAGGCGCTTCGCGATGCTCTTTAATAAGAGCTTCAATTTCTTCGCGGCTTTTAAGGCTGAATATTTTGATGTAGTTCTCACAGTCTTCATCAGCTGAATTGAGCCAAAACTGGTAAAACTTATAGGGGCTGGTTTTTTTTGGATCCAACCAAATGTTACCTGAGGCAGATTTTCCAAACTTGGTTCCGTCCGCTTTTTTGATAAGTGGAGTGGTAAGCGCAAAAGCTTCATCGCCTCCCATCCTGCGGATAAGCTCGGTACCGGTGGTGATGTTGCCCCACTGATCGCTGCCACCCATTTGAAGTTTTATCCCATGCTCACGGTTTAGGTGTACAAAATCATACCCCTGCACCAGCTGGTAGGTAAACTCGGTAAATGACATTCCGTTTTCAAGCCTGTTTTTTACAGAGTCTTTAGCCAGCATATAGTTTATGGAAATGTGCTTGCCCACATCTCTTATAAATCCTAAAAAGCTGAAGTTTTTAAACCAATCGTAGTTGTTTACAATTACGGCTGAATTCTCACCACTTTCAAAATCAAGAAATTTTTCAAGCTGTGTTTTCTGATATTGCAGGTTATGGTTCAGAATTTTTTCGTCCAGCAGGTTGCGTTCTTCTGATTTACCGGAAGGATCACCCACCATACCCGTGGCTCCACCCACCAAAGCAAAAGGCTTGTGGCCGGCCCTTTGAAAATGCACCAGTGTCATAATCTGCACCAGGTTACCCACCCCAAGTGAGTCAGCTGTGGGGTCAAAACCAATATACCCTGATACCATTTCCTTTTGCAATAATTCTTCAGTTCCGGGCATCATATCATGCAGCATCCCGCGCCAGCGGAGTTCCTTTACAAAGTTTTTTGTCATTTGGTGATTTATTTCAAGCTTGACGGGCAAAAGTATAGCTTTGCCCATCCTAATCAAAGATTAAAAACCCGCTTGGAGCAAACGATTTTAGTTACTGGTGGCACGGGTATGCTGGGCGCCCATTTGCTTTTTGAACTCGTATCAAACGGGCATAAGGTTACAGCACTCTGCCGTAAAGGCTCTGACCTTAAGCAGGTGATTAAAATATTCTCGTATTACACTGATGAGACTGACAACTACTTTGCCCGGATAAACTGGGTGGAAGCGGACTTGCTGGATGTTTTTCAGCTTGCAGAAGTAATGGAGGGCATGAGACCAGGTGTATCACTGTGCAGCCATTGTTTCTTTTGATCCTTCAGATGCGGATGAACTTATGGAAGTAAACCCTCAAATCACGGCCAACGTGGTGAATGTATCCCTTGAAAAAGAAATAAAAAAGCTGGTGCATGTGAGTAGCGTGGCGGCATTGGGAAGGCAAAAACAAGGCGAACCGATTGATGAAAAAACGGAATGGGTGGAGAGTAAACACAACTCGGCTTATGCTAAAAGCAAATACCTCTCTGAACTTGAAGTATGGCGCGGTACTGAAGAAGGCCTTGAATGCTGTAATTGTAAATCCCAGCATAATATTGGGCCCAGGTAAGTGGGATGTGGGAAGTGCAGCGCTATTTGGGCGTGTGGCCAACGGATTTAAATATTACACTGAAGGTGTAAATGCCTATGTGGATGCCCGCGATGTAGCAAAAGCTATGCATCTGCTTATGGAAAGCAATATAACCGCAAAGCGCTATGTACTGGTTTCTGAAAATAAAACCTACCGCGACGTTTTTAAAATGATTGCCGAACAACTGGGCGCTAAGGCGCCATCCATACACGCTAAGCCATGGATGGGTGAAATAGTGTGGCGTCTGGAAGTACTGCGAAGTGCGGTTATTTGGCGGAAAGCCTATGGTAACCAAAGAAACTGCCCGTACGGCACATCAAATGAATTACTACGATAACACCAAAGTTAGAGAGAAACTAAACTTTGACTTCAGATCAGTGGAGGAGACCATTGCTGATTTTGCTTCTTTTTACTTAAAAGATACCGGGGAGTAGTTATAGGCTTAATGCGGGTTGCAGAAGAATATAGCAACCCAGGCCTTTACATCTTCATTGACTTATTGTCCCTGGCCCTCCTCCAAACTATCAGCCGGGTTGTTTATCGAGTTCAGGAAGCTTTTGCGATTGGAAACCGTATCAGGTGGTGCATCACTTAGGGTGTCAGCCCTTTCAACCAGAGGAGTGCGTGGCGGCTCCATTTGTATTTTGTTGAGGCGCTCAATTACCTCCTGGTACATCTTATTCATGGCCTCAGGGTGCTCCGAGTAAAACCTGAAGCTTTTCTCGTATTCCTTTTCCGTTACGCCATATTTTTGATACAACTTAGCGTAGTAGATGTTAATCTTTACCGTATCGCCCATTACTTTTTGGCCGGCCTTGGCGCCCTCGATAAGATGCATATCCACGAGGGCACTTATCATGGTATCCCGTGGAATAATATCAGCGGGTACATCTATTTCGCCCCTGTTGCCCGAACAGGCTGAAAGCAGAATGATAAAAGCAAGTATTTTAACGATCGAACTCAAGGCGCATACCCTTTTTACCATCGTTTACCTTACCATTATCATAGGCCAAATGGCCGTTCACAAAGGTGTGGGTAATTCTTGAACGAAAGGTAACTCCCTCAAAAGGCGACCATCCGCACTTAGCAAGTATATTATCACTGTTCACCTTCCATGGTCTGGATGGGTCCAGAAGAACTAAATCGGCAAAATAACCCTCACGTATAAATCCGCGCTCTTTGATACTAAAGATGCGGGCGGGGTTGTGGCACATTTTAGTTACCAGCATTTCCATGCTTATATCTTCATCGCGCACAAATTCCATCATAGCGGGTAGCGCATGTTGCACCAATGGTCCGCCACTCGGGGCTTTGGTGTATACGTTTTTCTTTTCCTCAAGGGTATGCGGGGCATGGTCAGTAGCCACCACATCCAGGCGCCCTTCCTTTAAAGCCTTCCATAGGGCCTCGCGGTCGCTTATTTCCTTTACTGCGGGATTCCACTTTATAAGAGTTCCCAGTTCTGCATAGTCTTCAGCTGAAAACCAAAGGTGATGAATGCAGGCCTCAGCTGTAATCATTTTTTCCTCCAATGGCTTATTGCTAAACAGAGCGGCTTCTTCTGCCGTGGAAATATGAAATACATGTAGGCGTGTGCCGTGTTTTTTTGCCAGTTCAATAGCCAGGCTGGTAGATTTAAAACAGGCCTCCCGGCTTCTTATTTCCGGATGAAACTCAATCGGGATATCATCGCCATAGCGCTCCTTATATTGCTCAAAGTTGAAGGAGATGGTTTCCTCATCCTCGCAATGGGTTATTACCATCAAGGGGCTTTCGCTGAAAATGCGGTCTAGTGCCTCTTTTTCGTCAACCAGCATATTGCCGGTGCTGCTGCCCATAAAAACCTTTACCCCGGGTATCCTTTTGGGATCGGCTTTTTTTATTTCATCAATATTATCATTGGTGGCGCCCAGGTTAAAGGCATAGTTGGCTACAGAGCTATTTTCGGCAGTGTCATATTTCTTTTCAAGCTCAACAAGTGTTACAGCCGGTGGCTTGGTGTTGGGCTGTTCAATATACGAGGTTATACCTCCGGCCACAGCCGCACGCGATTCGCTGGCAATATCTCCCTTATGGGTAAGGCCCGGCTCACGGAAGTGTACCTGGTCATCTATTACTCCGGGTATTAAAAACTTACCCTCGGCATCAATAAGTGTGGTGTCGCTATGCACCTGGCTCAGGTTCTGGTCAATCTTTGCTATCCGGTTTCCTTCAATTAGCAGGTCGCCTTCAAAGATTTTGTTTTCATTAACTATCCTGGCGTTTTTTATCAGGATCCTCTTCATACCGTCATTTAAGATTATTTATATCGCTTAAGGATATTGCGCATCTTTAGTTGTAAAACGCCAAACACCGCTTCGCGGATAATGTTGTTGGACATTTTTGAGTTGCCAGCTGTTCGGTCAGTAAATATTACGGGTATCTCTTTTATTTTAAACCCGAGTTTAAAGGCCACATATTTCATCTCAATCTGAAATGCATAGCCCACAAATTTTATGCTCTTAAACTTTATTCGCTCCAGTACTTCCCTGCGGTAGCACATAAAGCCCGCGGTGGTGTCTTCAACAGGTATTCCTAAAATAATGCGCACATAGCGCGATGCAAAATAGCTGAGCAGTACGCGGCTCATAGGCCAGTTTACCACATTTACACCTTTTATGTATCGCGAGCCAATGGCTACATCATAACCATCTTCAGCGCAGGTTTTGTACAACCTCACAAGGTCTTCGGGGTTATGCGAAAAATCGGCATCCATCTCAAAAAAATATTGATAGTGATGCTCCTTACCCCAGCGAAATCCATCAAGGTAGGCAGTGCCTAATCCCTGTTTTCCCTTTCGCTCCAGCATATGCAGCACTCCGGGAAACTCCTTTTGCAACCTCTTTACGATATCGGCTGTACCATCAGGCGATCCATCATCCACAATAAGCACATCAAACTCACGTCCGTAAGGCTCGTGCGAAAGCGAAAAAACCTTGCGCAATATGGCTTCAATGTTTTCCTTTTCGTTGTAGGTTGGTATTACTACTATTGCGTCAGACAAAGGTTGTAAGGGTTGTTATAAAAATTAAAGGAGGCAAAAATAACCAAACAATTGGCTTATTTGAGCCTAAAACTAACGATTGTCAATAAGCCTTATTTCACGTATACAAGGTGCAATATTTAGCATCTATATTTGTTTAGCATTCAAATTTTAGCCCCCTATATGGATTTTTACGGTAAGAAGAACCTCTGGAAGTTTTTACTCTTTTTGTTTGCAGTACTTATTGGTGCCGGTACCCTTTGGTACACCGAAGGCTTTTTGGATGAACTGCGTGAGCAGGAGGTTAAAAAAGTGGAACAATTTGCCACCGCCCTTAGAAATGTGCTGGATGCGGATACTAATACGGTTTTAACCTTTGAACAGGATATCATCCGTTCCAACACCACCATCCCCATTATTTTAACGGATGAAGAAGGCAACCTGCTCGGCACCAACAATATTGATGAGCGAAAGCTGGAAGACCCAAAATGGGTGCAAAATAAACTGGAGGAAATGCGTAGCGAGGTAGAGCCCATTGAAATTACGGTGGTGGATTCCAAACAATACCTCTACTACCAAAACTCCACCTTACTTACTAAGCTGCGGTACTACCCCATGGTGCTGCTTTGTGTTATTTCGCTCTTTATAATTATTGCGTATATAGCCTTTAGCAATGCCCGTAAAAGCGAGCAAAACCGTGTGTGGAACGGGCTTGCAAAAGAAACGGCCCACCAAATAGGTACCCCGCTTAGTTCACTTATGGGCTGGCTGGAGTTACTGCGTGCCAAAGATGTGGATGAGGTAATGGTAGAGGAAATGGAAAAGGACATCAATCGCCTGAGCACTATTACTGATCGCTTCTCTAAAATCGGCTCCATACCTTCTATAACCGAACAAAACATCGAAGAAATTACGGCCGAAGCGGTATCCTACCTAAAAGCACGCAGCCCACGAAAGGTAAATATCACCTTTAGCCCCGCAAAGGGTATAAAAGATTTGAAGGTGCTGCTCAACAAACCGCTTTATGAGTGGGTTATTGAAAACCTTATCCGGAATGCGATGGATGCACTGGAGGCCAAAGGTGATATAGATGTATCCATTACGGAGCACGGAAAATATGTAAGAGTGGATGTAAAAGATAATGGCAAGGGTATACCTGTAAATAAACAGAAAGCGGTTTTCAGGCCCGGCTATACAACCAAAAGCCGCGGGTGGGGCCTAGGCCTGAGTTTAGCAAAGCGCATTATTGAAGATTACCACAACGGCAGAATTTACGTAGCTTCATCTGAGTTAGGAAAAGGAACTACATTTAGAATCTCACTGCGCAAGGCAGTCTGAATTCCTTTATAGAAATAAAATAAAACCAACACCTGTGCCCGGCATTTACATCCACATACCATTTTGCCGAAAGGCCTGTACCTATTGTGATTTTCACTTTTCCACTTCGCTTGCGCGGAAGGAGGAAATGGTAAATGCTATTTGTAAAGAAATAAGTCTCAGGAAGGACTACCTCGGTAGTACTGATATTGATACCGTATATTTTGGCGGGGGCACTCCTTCGCTGCTTTCGCAGGATGAGCTGTTTCAGATCTTTGAGGCCATCGGCAATCATTTCAACATCAGTAAAAATGCAGAGGTAACTCTTGAGGCTAACCCGGATGACCTTACCGATGAAAAACTGGAGGAGTTATCGCTGTCTCCGGTAAACCGGTTATCCATTGGCATACAAACCTTTGATGAGTTTGACCTGAGGTTTATGAACCGCACCCACACGGCTGAGCAAGCCAAACAATGTGTGGCCCGCGCCCGGCATTTTGGTTTTGATAACTTTACTATTGATTTGATCTATGGGATTCCGGGTCGCGATGAAAACCATTGGGAAAAACAGCTTCAGCAGGCCCTGGAACTTAATGTACCACATATCTCGGCTTATGCCCTTACGGTAGAAAAGGAAACCGTGCTGGAAAACTGGATAAAAAAGGGAAAGGTACCGCCCGTAGATGATGTAATTGCCGAACGCAACTTTTACTTTTTGAGTAAGATATTGCAGGAAGCCGGCTATGAGCATTATGAAATCTCCAACTTTGCTAAACCTGGCCATCGAGCGGTGCACAACTCCTCTTATTGGAAAGGTGAGCCATACCTCGGTCTTGGGCCATCAGCTCACTCATTTGATGGCGATAGCCGCCAATGGAATGTTTCCAATAATGCCATTTACATAAGTTCCTTAAATGAAGATGAGCTGAATTTTGAAAAGGAAACTCTTACCATTGCTGACCGTTTTAACGAAACGGTAATGACCTCCCTAAGAAGAAAAGAAGGCATTGATATTAATGAGATTGATGCTCAGTTTGGCGTTGATTTTTCCAAACACCTGATGAAGGAAGCTGAATCCCTAAAGACACAAGGTAAGTTGGTGCAGGAGAGTGATAATCTCTTTATTCCACCAGCACAAAGGTTTTTTAGTGATGGTATAGCGGCCGGATTGTTTTATGTGTAGGGAGGGGACTTCTAACTTGTTTTAATTACTTCAGCGTAGAGGAGCAGAGTGCGTAGTGTGGCGCAGATTGCTTTGCGAATTCTTTGCGCTCTTTGTGCCTCCGCGGTGAAAAAAAGGAGAACCACACATATTGAGTTACTTTTCTAAACCTAGGCAAAGCTGTTTATTCAACTTTACGACCTTAGCATACCTCAAAATTTGCATTCCATGAAAATTACCCTCACCCGCGCTCATAAATCCTATAGCACTGATCTCTCTAAAGGCATTGATCTATCATCTGTTTTGGGAAAACCCGGTGAGGAATTGAAAGCCTGGGGAACCGATGATGTGAATATATCTCCCGTAAGGCGCGATGGCTGGGTAGGCAGTGTGAAGGAAGGCTCGCCCGTTAATTTTTTCAATATCAAATTCAATCCCCATGGCAATGGCAGCCATACCGAAACGGTGGGCCATATTGCTCCTGAAAAGCAAAGTGTAAATACGTATCTCAAACAGCACCATCTTTTTGCCCATGTAGTGCACCTTTCCCCGCAAAGGGTAGGTGGAGATGAGGTGATTTTACTAGACGATTTAAAACAAAAGAATATAGATTGGGAGGGTCTGGATGCTTTAATTGTACGCACAAGTGATTATGGTGCCGGACATGATTTCAGCAATACCAACGCTCCATATTTTGAACCGGAGCTATTAGCTTATGTGCGCGACTTTGGCATAAAACACTTTTTAGTGGATCTGCCATCTGTGGATAGAGAAGAGGATGAGGGCAAACTACTGGGCCACCATGCCTTTTGGAATTACCCTGAAAACCCCAGGCTCGACTGTACTATAAGTGAGCTATTGCGCATTCCAGCCAATGTGGACGAGGGTTTATACCTGCTAAACCTACAAACAGCCGCTTTTGAAAATGATGCGGCCCCTTGTCGGCCGGTTATTTTTCGTTTGGTTGAGGAGTAAGTTGCACGCAACTAAAACAATTCTCCCCTAAAAAGGATTATTTGATTTACTTTTGCCGCCCTTTTTATCAATGTTTTAACTTTAATTTCAAAGCCCGTAAGCTATGAAGATGAAACTTTCCCACTTCAACTATACCCTCCCGAAGGAGCTTATAGCTGACAGACCCACTACACATCGTGATGATAGCCGCCTTTTGGTGGTAAACCGCAAAACCGGAACTTTTGAACACCGCATGTTCAATGAAATTCTGGATTACTTTGACGAGGGAGATATCATGGTGTTGAACAATACCAAGGTTTTCCCTGCCCGTATGTACGGTAATAAGGAAAAAACCGGTGCCCGTATCGAGGTTTTCCTATTACGTGAACTGAATACTGAGAGCCGCCTGTGGGATGTGCTTGTGGATCCGGCACGTAAAATCCGTATTGGTAACAAACTTTATTTTGGTGATGATGATAGCCTTGTAGCCGAGGTTATTGATAACACCACATCCCGTGGCCGTACACTACGTTTTTTGTATGATGGCAGCTACGAGGAATTCCGCGCTAAGCTGGCTGAGCTGGGCGAAACTCCAATCCCCAAGTATATTGGCCGTGAGCCGGACGAAGAGGATGTGGATCGCTACCAGTCTATTTTTGCTAAAAAAGAAGGTGCCGTTGCGGCTCCCGTAGCCAGCCTGCACTTCAGCAAGCAGCTTATGAAGCGTGCTGAAATTAAAGGTGTGAACTTTGCCGAGCTTACCCTGCATGTTGGTTTAGGAACCTTCCGCCCGGTAGAGGTGGAAGACCTTAGCAAACACAAGATGGATAGTGAGCAGTACTGGGTATATCCTGAAACGGCCAAAGCAGTGAATCAATCGATTGACGCCCGCAAAAAAGTATGTGCCGTAGGTACAACTTCAATGCGCGCTATGGAAAGTTCGGTAAGTACTGACGGTCACCTTAACGCTAGCGAGGGTTGGACTAATAAGTTCATTTTCCCACCTTATGAGTTTGAGGTTACTGATTGCCTTATCACAAACCTGCACCCACCACAAAGTACCCTTATGATGATGACAGCCGCCCATGGTGGTTATGATTTAATTATGAAGGCCTATAAAGAAGCTGTAAAAGAGAAGTACCGCTTTTTGAGCTATGGCGATGCGATGTTGATTTTGTAGAATACTTCACGCTGATCTCGCAGAATTAATATTGAAGCCCTGCTTTCTGAAAAGAGAGTGGGGCTTTTTGGTTGGGGCTCGCAGATTTCGCAGATAAGCGCTGATAATGATTATTTTTAGCGATGACCGAAAATGAGATTTCCTATTTGATTCGAGGGGCTGCTTTTGAAGTTTATAATGAATTAGGTCCCGGACTTTTAGAAAGTATTTATGAATCTGCTTTATTCAAACTTTTGACAGATCAAGGATTAAATGTAGTGCGACAGATGCCAGTTCCGGTAATTTTTAGGGGAGAGGATTTAGGACAAGCTTTAAAGCTGGATTTGCTGATAGAGGATAAAGTTATTGTAGAGTTGAAATCTGCGGAACTATTGGCGCCAGTTCACTACAAGCAATTGATGACTTATCTAAAACTTACCAATTTGAAATTAGGATTGCTCATCAATTTTAATGAAGTCCCAATAAAAATTAAACGAATGGTGAACGGTTTGTGATTGCGTAAATCAAAAAAGAAAAAATCTGCGTTTATCTGCGAAATCTGCGTGAAATATCAATCCACTACCCAGCTATTCTTCCCTCTTATAAGCTTATCCAAATCGGGTTTCCCCTGAAGGGTTTTGGCTTTCTCCAACTGATTGAGCATGGCATCCTCGTAGGTAAAGCGATCTTCCTGGTAAAGTACACCAAAGGGGCGTGGCCATTCTTCACTAAACAAACGGCTAAGTATATGGGCTTTGGTAGGGTCTTTTGAATCGTGAATCCAAAGGTCATTTTCTGAATGTCCATCGCTGAGGGAAACAACCTCCGGTTTAAGTCCATTGAGACGAAGGCCTTTCTGGCCGCCTTCAAAGGTGATGGGTTGTCCTTCTATAAGGTTTATAGTAGTAGAGTCCTTTTGCTTTTTGTCGGTGAATTTTTCAAAAGCCCCATCGTTAAATACATTGCAGTTTTGGTAAATCTCCACAAAGGAAGTTCCCTTGTGCTGATGGGCCTGCCTAAGTATTTTACGCATGTGGATTGGATCACGATCCATGCTACGGGCCACAAAGGTGGCATCAGCGCCAAGCGCAAGTGCCAATGGATTAAAGGGATGGTCAATACTCCCCAGTGGACTGGATTTGGTGTGTTTACCAATTTCTGAGGTGGGCGAATACTGGCCTTTGGTCAGTCCGTAAATCTCATTATTGAAGAGAAGGATGTTAATGTCAAAATTCCTTCTTAGTAAATGTATTAACTGGTTTCCTCCGATGGAGAGTCCATCGCCATCACCGGTTACCACCCACACGCTGAGGTTGGGGTTAGCAGCTTTTAGTCCACTTGCCACAGATGGCGCACGGCCATGAATGCTGTGCATGCCATAACTATTCATATAATAAGGGAAGCGCGAGCTACAGCCAATCCCCGAAATGAAAACAAGGTTTTCCCTCGCAATGCCCAACTCCGGCAATACGGTTTGCATTTGCTTCAATATGCTGTAATCACCGCAGCCAGGGCACCAGCGTATATCCTGGTCGGTAGCAAAATCTCTAGAAGTAAGTGTTCCGTTTTCGTTCATCTCAGCTAAACTTCTTTATTTCCTCAAAAATTTCCTTCGCTTTAAAAGGCAATCCCTGAATTTTATTCAGGCCGTGGATATTTCCTCCAAATTCCTGTTTCAGGATTTTTATCAATTGGCCATTATTGAGTTCAGGTACTATAATTGTTTCAAAGGCTTTAAGCAATTCACCCAACTCTCTATCCAACGGAAACAAATGACGAAGATGTACTTGGGATACTGAAAGTCCTTCTTCGCGCGCCCAGCGCACGGCCACTTTACTTGAACCTAAAGTACTTCCCCAACCTACCACCAAAACTTTACCCGAGCTTTCGCCTTGGATTAGCTTCAACGGCTCATAGGTGCTGGCTATCTTCTGAACTTTCTCCGCCCTAATTTTCACCATCTTTTCGTGGTTTTCGGGGCTATAGCTCACGTTGCCGGTAATGTCTTCTTTTTCCAGCCCACCCATGCGGTGCTCTAACCCTGCCTTTCCGGGAATAGCCCACTGGCGTGTTCCGTTTTCATTTCTCGCGTAAGGCTGGTATTCGGTACCACCCGCAAATGGAGGTATTATTTCCGGTAAACCTGACGCTTTAGGGAATTTCCATGGTTCGGCACCATTGGCTAAGTAGCCATCCGAAAGTAGAATAACAGGCGTCATGCGCTCTACTGCAATTTTGCAGGCTTCCATAGCTGCAAAAAAGCAATCGGAAGGTGAGTTAGAAGCAATTACAGGAATAGGTGCTTCGCCATTTCTCCCGTAAAGGGCTTGTAGCAAATCCGCTTGTTCCGTTTTGGTAGGTAAACCGGTTGAAGGTCCACCACGCTGCACATTTACAATAACCATGGGTAGTTCCAGCATCATGGCTAAACCCAGTGCTTCACCCTTAAGTGCCATACCTGGTCCGCTGGTAGCAGTAACCGCCAGGCTTCCGCCAAAAGCGGCACCAATGGCTGCGGTTACGGCTGCGATTTCATCTTCGGCCTGAAATGTTTTTACGCCAAAGTTTTTTTGGCGCGATAGAAAGTGCAGAATATCGGAAGCGGGGGTAATAGGGTAACCGGCATAAAAAAGCTCTAATCCTGATTTCTGTGCAGCAGCAACTAATCCTAAACCAAGGGCTTCGTTACCTACAATGTTGCGGTATTCGCCCGGCTCTAGTTTTGCTTTTTCTATAGTATATCTGGTGGAAGCCTCAATAGTTTCACCATAATGATATCCGGCTTTTAATGCGCGGATATTAGCTTCCAATCTTTCGGGTTTGGCTTTAAACTTCTCCGAAAGAAAATTAAGAGTAGGCTCCAAACTACGGTTGTAAAGCCAATACACCAACCCTAAAACAAATAGGTTTCTGGACTGGTCTTTTTCTTTATTCCCCAACGGCAAATCGGCCACAGCAGTGCGGTTGAGGCCGGAGATGTCTATTCTGTAAACTTTATAGTCGTTATGGTTTATCTGGTCAAGAGGGTTGATGGATTCATCCATTTTAGCCAAACGCAGATTACGTTTGTCAAATCCACTTTCATCGGCAATGATGGTTCCGCCTTTCTTCAGGTTTTTGAAATTTTTGCTGAAAGCGGCAGCATTCATCGCTACCAACACATCCGGCTCCGCACCAGGGGTGTCAATTTCAACACTTCCAAAATGGATTTGAAAACCCGAGACCCCGGCAACCGTGCCTATTGGGGCGCGTATCTCGGCAGGGAAATCAGGGAAGGTGCTAAGGTCGTTTCCCTGTAAAGCGGTGGTTAATGTAAACTGGCTTCCGGCCAACTGAATACCATCTCCTGAGTCACCGGCAAAATGGATGGTAACTTTTTTAAGAACCTCTGTTTGCGACATTCTACGCCTTCTTACTCATTCCTATTTCAATTACGCGGCTTACTTCCGGAGCATGTTTTTTTACGGTCATTTCCACACCGCTCTTTAAAGTCATTTGGTTAACCGAACAACCCGTACAAGCGCCATGAAGCTGCACTTTTACAGTGCCATCGTCTTCCAGGTCAATAAAGCTAATGTCGCCACCATCCGAATTTAAAAATGGCCTGATTTCATTCAGGGCTACATTTATTTTATCAATGGTTGCTGTTTTATCTGCTATCATAATTTCCATCTAAAGCTTTTCATTTTCCAACTCATTAAAGAGCTGAATGTCCGTTGGCTGAATCTCCACTATTTCAAATTTATTTGGATTGAGTTTATCCGTTTGAATATGCTGTAGGTATTCAGTAACAACCTCCTTATCAATCATTATTTTACCATGGCCAGCCCAGTGCCTGTCTTCGCCATTCTTTTTGATTCCCGAAATCCAGTAAGCATCTCCTGATTCGGGTTCAAAATAGTCGCCTTTACCAAGGTGTTTAAATGATTGTCCATTAAAGTATGCGGTTCTGCCAGTGCGCGAAAATTTCACCCTGCCTATCCAGGCCAAATCATCATGATTATGACCCCTTTTTCTTTCCACATACATTAGTTGATCTTTCATATCAGGCACCCACAGCCGAGCAACCAGCCATAGTTGTAATTCTTGTTATTTCGGTAGGAGGCATCTCTTCATTACGCTTCACCAGCTCCTCTACCATGCGTTTGGTTATTTCATCAAAGGCTTTGCTTACAGGTGTACCATCCTGCAATACTGCCGGGCGGCCAACATCACCGCTTTCGCGGATACTTTGTACCAAAGGTATTTCTCCCAAAAAGGGTACGTCCAACTCATTACATAAATGCTGTACACCTTCTTTTCCAAAGATGTAATATTTATTATCTGGAAGTTCGGCAGGTGTAAAGTAAGCCATGTTTTCAATCATTCCCAATACAGGAACATTGATGTTTTCTACTTTAAACATGCCTACACCTTTACGCGCATCGGCTAAAGCTACATTTTGTGGTGTACTCACAATTACAGCTCCCGTAATAGGCACAGCTTGCACAGCGCTCAGGTGAATATCTCCGGTACCGGGAGGAAGGTCAATCAACATAAAGTCCAGCTCGCCCCAATGGGCATCACGTATAAGTTGGTTTAGTGCTTTAGACGCCATTGGGCCTCTCCAAACAACTGCCTGATTAGTACCTGCAAAAAAGCCAATCGAAAGTAATTTTACTCCGTAGCTTTCCACCGGATCCATTTTACTTTTTCCATCTACAGTAATGGAGCCAGGCTTTACGTTGGGTACATCAAACATCAGGGGTTGAGAGGGGCCATAAATATCGGCATCCACCAAACCTACTTTAAATCCTTTTTCGGCAAGGCTTACCGCCAGATTAGCTGCCACGGTAGATTTACCCACACCACCTTTGCCGGAGGCTATGGCAATTATATTCTTAACTCCCGGAAGCTCGGCACCACGTATCATGCTGGCCTCTTTGGCCTCCTGCTTAGCTGATTCGCTAACATCAATATTCACTTTTACTTTGGCCTTTACGTCCACCTGGTTGTGGATGGCCTTAAGGATATCAACTTCAAGTTTCTTTTTGAACTGAAGGGTTGGTGAGGTGCTGATCACGTCCACTATTACCTCGTCTCCAAAAATCTGTATGTTTTTTACAAGTCCGGCATCCAGCAAATTTGATTTGCCATCTGCTGTGGGTATGGAGTGTAAAGCTCCCTGTATATCTCGCTTTGCGTAAGCCATTGCCTATTTCAAATTTTCACGCAAAGGTAAGTAACGTAGAAGCATTCTAAATAGAAAATGGAAGCTAAAAATAGGAGTATAGGTTTGGGTTATGAATAGCTTCTCAATCACCAAGCTTAAAGAAACTTGGGATTTTTGCTGTTGCTTTCAGGTATTTTTGGTTTTTCGGGAAATAAATGCAGGTCAAGGCCAATGAAGTATTCTCCAAAGCCTGCCTTATTCTCCAAATTAGCATCTGCATAAGCTATTTTCATTCCGGTATTAAGGTGCAGATATGTGGAGAAAGCCCAATCAAAACCAATAGCTCCGCCAATAAAGTTCAGGCCTGGTCTACTATAAGGAACTGGATCCTCGCAGTTGCAAAAGTTGCCACGGTGATAGTTTAGTTCTATAAAGCCCCTATGCTTTAAGGCAGGTAAAAAATCAAATTGAATAAAGCCACCGTAAAGCGCCAGTGGCTGATCTATTTCAAGGTTGCCATAAATGCCAATTCTATCCACACCAATTCTGAAAAACCTTGAAATATCGGTGGACAGGCTCAATGTCCAATGGTATTCAAAATAATTATAGGGTACAGTGGAACCACTGGTGTTAATATCCGCGTATAATACCGAGCCTGATGTTCCGATAATAAGATTGGAAAACGCTTTCTTTTCAGATTGGCCAATGCAATTGATAGAAAACAGAATTGCTGTTAGGATGATTATTTTTCTATCCTTCACCAAACCTTTGCTTCACCCTGTCCATAAACCGCATTTCAAATTCCTCCTTTTGGCTCCAGTCGTAGTCAGGTTTTACCATTTGCTCAATAAAATTCTCGGCTTCAGCAAAGCTTTCAAAGGTGTTTATTTGAGAAAGTACACGGTTCAGATCTTCCTGGCTGCCATCAAAAAGATGATTCATAAAGGCGATTCTGTCATTAAGACCCAGAGTAATGGCGCCTGCACCGTAGCGCTCATTAATAGATGATTGCCTGCCGCCTGCATCTTTAGGTTGAAATTTTTCTCTCAGTTGTTCGGGGGTGCTGTCATCCGCCAGTTCCCTTATTTCTACGGGACTTTCATTGATCACCGGTTCAGTTTTTTTGGGTTCCTCAGCTCTTACAAATTCAGGGGTTTTGTAAGGTTCCCGTGGTTCGTGTTTTGGTTGAGCGGGCGGTGGGGTTTCTTCTTTGGCCTGTGGTATGGATTCTGGCTCAGATTCCCTGGCGATGGGTTCTTCAATTACTGGTGGTTTTTCTTCCATTACCGGTTTTTCGGGTTGTGATTCCCTGTTGTCTGGTATGGTTTCGGTTATCACGGTTTTGGTTTCGGGCTGGGTGGCCTGTGCCTTTGGTGCTGCGCTTTTGCGCGAAGAAAGATAGTTGAGCACCAGTAGCTTTTCATATAACATCTGCACTGAAGACAGCTGATCCTCAATATTCAAAAGTTCTTCATCATTAATTATCTGATTACAGATTTTTACCAATTCGTTTCTTACTTGCTGCTCCATGGGGATGTGTATCTTTCAGTAGTTTTGTGGGCTTTCAGTTTATGGATCGGCTTTTCCGAAAAAGCCCGTTGCTAAACTAATTATTGTTATTCCTTTAAAGCAAGTTACGTACTAAAATGTTTCTCGAAAATCCTGTAAACCAGCATAAGCACACCGGATGGATGGAAGTGATCTGCGGATCTATGTTTTCCGGTAAAACCGAAGAATTGATACGCAGGATGAAGCGCGCGCAATTTGCCAAACAAAGCGTTGAAATTTTTAAACCCATTATTGATACCCGCTATGCAGAGGAGGATGTGGTAAGTCACGATATGAACTCCATCCGTTGTACACCAGTAGAAAATAGCTCTAACCTTTTAATACTGGGCGATGGTGTGGATGTGATTGGTTTGGATGAAGCCCAGTTTTTTGACGAAGGCATTGTTGAGGTTTGCAATGAACTGGCCAATCGTGGCTCTCGTGTTATCATTGCAGGACTTGATATGGACTTTAAAGGAAAGCCATTTGGCCCCATGCCCGCACTTATGGCCACGGCCGAATATGTTACCAAAGTGCACGCGGTATGTGTGCGCACGGGTAACCTGGCGCACTACTCTCATCGAAAAACTGCCGATGAAAAACAGGTAATGCTGGGCGAGAAGGAGGAATATGAGCCACTGAGCAGGGCCGCATTTAATGATGTAATGAAGAGGAATGGCTGAGAAATCCATTGGTGAAATAGCCCGGATTGTTGAGGCTCAATCTCATCTTAACGATAAGGGGTTTGAGATCAACAGGCTTTTACTGGATTCTCGGCAGTTTTCATCGGCCAATGGTGTGTTGTTTTTTGCCTTACGGGGAAAAAACCACGATGGACATCAGTATCTGAATGAACTATACAAGAAGGGCATTCGCAATTTTGTGGTAAACCAGCTTCCCGAAAAGTTGGATAAGGATGCTAATTACCTGGTTGTACCTAATTCACTGGCGGCATTACAAAAGCTGGCCCGTTCCATAAGGGCAAGCTCCGGTGCAAAAATTGTTGCGATAACCGGTAGCAATGGTAAAACCATAGTTAAGGAGTGGCTTGCCCAGATTCTACAAAAACAATTTGATGTATGCCGCAGTCCTAAAAGCTATAATTCACAGATTGGTGTTCCGCTTTCCGTTTGGGAGCTGGCGCCCAATTACCAGGTTGGCGTATTTGAGGCTGGTATCAGTCAGCCCGGTGAAATGCAACTTCTGGAGGAAATACTAAAACCTGAAATCGGCATTTTTACCAACATCGGCACTGCTCATGATGTCAACTTTAAAAGCCACCAGCAAAAAATAGAGGAGAAACTAAGGCTGTTTGCAAACAGTAAAAAGCTCATCTATCAAAAAGATGAAGGTCTTTTGCATAGTGAGATTGAAGCCTTTGCCCATCAGCATAACGTAGAGTTGCTTTCGTGGTCTGTTAGTGATAGCTCAGCCGACTTATTTGTTTACAATACTGAAATTGAAGGAACCCAAACAACTTTCAAAGCTAAATATCAGGGTAAGGAACTTCAGATAACTATCCCTTTTACGGATGACGCTTCACGCGAAAATGCTCTGCACTGCTGGAGACTGGCCCTTGAACTTGGCGTGGATAATTCGATGCAAGTACAGGCCTTTGCCGAACTTCAGCCGATAGAGATGCGACTTGAAATGAAATCGGGCTCTGGCGGCAACCTGATTATCAATGATTCCTACAACTCGGATTTAGAATCGCTGCGGATTGCCTTGCACTACCTTGAAAACCAGGGGAGAAATCGCAAAAAGATTTTGATATTAAGTGACATGTTTCAGAGTGGCTTGCCGCTGGAACAGCTCAACCGGAAGGTAGAGGAAATGATAAATCGCTTTGAGCTGAGCCAGGTAATAGCCATTGGTGAAGGCTTAATGCAAAGCAATTTAACGCTTAACGCTCCGCTTGATCTGTACCCCACTACCAGGGATTTTTTAAGCCACATCTACAAATATCGCTTTCGCGACAGCGCGATATTACTGAAAGGGGCACGTTCCTTTAGGTTTGAAGAAATCAGCGCCAGGCTGGAGTCCAAATCCCATGAAACGGTACTGAACATCTATTTCGACAGGATGGTACATAACCTGAATTATTTCCGCTCGCTGTTACAACCCAAGACTCGGATTATGGCCATGGTTAAGGCGTTCTCCTACGGCAGTGGTTCGTACGAAGTAGCCAACCTGCTCGAGTTTCATAAAGTGGATTACCTGGGTGTGGCTTACACCGATGAAGGCGTAGAGTTACGCAAAGCCGGAATTTCACTTCCGATACTCGTGTTGAATCCTGAAGTAAGTTCGTTTGTGGATTTAATTGAATACCGCCTTGAGCCTGAAATGTTTAGCCTTGAGCAGCTGAAGCAGTTTACCGAGGTGGTGGAAAATTCAGCCAACTTATCAGAAATTCCTATTCATATAAAACTGGAAACAGGCATGAATCGCCTTGGTTTTATTTACGATGAGCTGGAGGAATTATCGGGCTTATTAAAAAAATCACCAAGGCTTAAAGTGGTTTCGGCTTTTTCGCACCTGGCGGTTTCGGATGACCCCTCACAACGGGAGTTTACGTTGATGCAGGTTGACCAGTTCAGGCAAATGACCAGTCAATTGGAGCAGTTATTAGGCTACTCATTTCTAAGACATATCTGCAATTCCAGTGGAATCTCTGAGTTTCCCGAAGCTCATTTTGATATGGTTCGGCTAGGTATTGGCCTTTATGGCGTTGGTGCTAACTCCACCGATCAAAGACATCTTAAAGTGGTAAGTGAACTAAGCGCTACTGTTTCGCAAATAAAACATTTGCAGGCTGGCGATAGTGTAAGTTATGGTCGAACCTTTATTGCCGATAGGCCAACTACTATTGCTGTAGTTTCCATTGGTTATGCGGATGGCTACAGGCGCAGCCTTAGTAATGGTATAGGTGAAGTGGCTATTGGTGGCAAGCGATACCCGGTTGTGGGCCGTGTGTGTATGGATATGATAATGGTGGATGTTACCAATAGCCCTGTGAAGGCCGGAGATGAGGTGGAAATATTTGGCCCTACTATTTCAGTTTATGAACTGGCAGAGAAAATGGAAACCATCTCCTATGAAGTGTTTACGGGTATTGGGCAACGGGTAAAGCGGGTTTATTTTATGGAATAGAGATGAACCACATAGGCACATAGTTCACATAGGAATGTGTTTATTTCTATGATTTCTATCGGCCTATGAGGTTATTATTTTAGCTATTCTTAAACCATCCAATATCATGACCAAAAAATATCTTGACGAACTTACTTATGAAGTTGTAGGTGCTGCTATTGAGGTTCATAAATCCCTTGGGCCGGGCTTACTTGAAAGCGTCTATCAACAATGCCTCGCAAAGGAGTTTGTATTAAGGTCAATACAATATAATAGACATTTGGAAGTGCCTGTTGATTATAAAGGTTTAGAGCTTGATACCTTATTAAAATGTGATTTCCTGGTCGAAAATGCATTAGTAGTAGAACTGAAAGCAGTTGATGCTCTGGCCCCAGTTCATGAAGCTCAGTTACTAACATACATGAAACTGCTACAAAAACCTAAGGGCATCCTTATCAATTTTAATGTCACTAATATTTTTAAAGAAGGTCAGAAAACTATGGTTAACGAGCTTTATCGGAATTTACCTTCTGAATAGATTCTATGTGACCTATGTGTCTATGTGGTTTTTTAAGTTGGATTACCCGGCCTCCTCATAAGCCGCTTTCAACCAGCCTATTAATTCACTATCTATATTATCATCTGTGCTAAGCTTTACCCTATGGCTCACCATGGTGTTCCAGCTACCGGCTTTTTCCAGTTTCCCTCCCGGCTCCACACCCTTTAGGTTTATGCCTATATCAAGGCGCGTTTTGGTAGATGGCTGTATTAGCCCAAACTGTTTTTTGCGCCTTAGGCTTACATAGGCTTTTTTAGGAGCCAACTCCACATCATCGCCAAATTTTTCAATTTCAGAAACCAGTTTATCATAAAGTGGTTTCAGGTTTTCCTTTCCCTCATATTGAGCTGTTACCAAATCTCCATCATCAGCCGAGCCTGCGTCAGATTTTCGGGCTTTGTGTGCTACAAGGTTGGCATAACCATGGGTAAGTCCATGTTCGGATTTCAAAAACTTTATCAGTTCCCCGTGTTTTTCATGCCCCGATGTACGGGCAATTTTAAGCCATTCTTCAAATTTTTTACCTGTGTTCTCTTCCAGGTTTTTGATCATTGTGTTTTCCATATCCTCAAAAATGTTGGATCAGGAACTAAATTTATAAAAATGGAAGAATAGAGCGAATCTTAGTTGTCAGAGGTATTACTCTTATTGTAATCATCCAGAAAAAGGCGGTAGTGAAAGCGTACCTGGAATATCAGCCCATCGGCAAAATCAGTACTCAGTTTGTTTCGGTCATCCCCAACATTGATTCCGGTAAAGCCTAAATCTATTTGGTCACCAACATTATACACACGGTAGCTACGGCCAATGGAGTGACCAACCTTAAACTGTAGAATGTAGTTTTTTGCAATAGCCGTTTGCAGGTAAAAGTAGGTATCTGGCGAAAGCTCCACCAGGTATTCATCATCATTAGTAAATAGTGGCTTGTTAAGGTAGTAGGAGCGGAGCATATCATCCTGGCGCAGGCCAATACTAAAAACATCATTGATCTTAAAATTGATATCCGCCCAAATGGGGAGGGTGAAATCAAATGTCCAGCGGGAATCTGGCTTGTGGTAATAAAAACCGGCAATAAGAAAAGTACCCGGCCCGTATAGTGCATCATTATAAAAAGCACCAAAGCGATAACTCAGGTTATCATTTTTCTTGTAACTCACTATACCAATGGCTCCCATCTGAAAGTCGTGCCCCTGAAGTTTTCCCTCCAGATCAGAAGCTGATTTGCGGTAGCAAAATATATTGTCCACTCCACTTTTTATTGTGTACCCAATTTAGGCCCAACCGTGGGTTAATAAGGTAAAGCTTAACCGGGTCTGCCACCTGTGGGCCCGGCCTTAGCGTGGCTTGTTCATAAGCAAAACCGGTAATAATGGCATTTCCGTTTTTTAAGGGAATAGGTACCAATATTTCTCCACCAACCTCTGTCATATCAGAAGTTTGGTTGGTGGTATCAAACTGATTGTTTGGTGAGTAGGTATAGTAGAGTTTTGCCAAATCCACATAATTCTGGCTGTAAGCCAAAGTGGTATATAGTAATACCAGGCCAAGCGCTAAGCATCTGTACATAGTGTGTTTTGAGGTATTTGTAGAAACTGGTAAATCAGTGCCTCTCGGCATAATTCTTAAGGCTCTCCATGAATTTTATTACCTGTTTTTTAAAGTGATTGGGTGTAAAAATACTCAGAACCTGCATCAGTCCGTCAAAGTCATATTCACACTCCATCTTGTAAAGAGTGCTGTCGCCATTATCAATAAATATATGATTGTGGTAGCTTAGCACACCTTCGGTGGAGTGCCTGAATTTAAGATTATCAGGCAGGTTGTTTTCAACCACGGTTTCCACCAGTTTTACATTCTCATGCCTGCCCTCGCTGTACACCAGTCGCGTTTTAGCCCCTTCCTCCAGCGGCATACCTTTAAATGTTTGGTAATCCTTCAACTCGGGCTGCCATTCGGGATAATGCTCTATAGATTGTATAATCTCTATAACCTCATGGCGTGGTTTTGCAATGGTGATTTCTTCAGTAAAGCTTTTCATTTTACGGTTTTACGGTTTTTAGAAAACTAGCCTTATAACAGATGATGGGTTTAGCCTATAAAGCGCTTTATCAGCAACTTTGTTTTTATAACTGATTATTGGGGCCTAGTGTTCTTGAAGCTTAGCTAAAATCCCCGGGAAGGTTTTTTACCAGTTTTATTTGAAGGTTAGATGAGAGTCTGTTGTATGGAGATATAGATATCCACCTCGGCATCATTCCAGTCTGCACTGCGCTCATCATACACTTCAAAGTCAGCCTGGTAGGCTCTTTTAATGTCAGAGTTCCATATCTCCTGCCAGGCTTTGCCAATGCAGGCGGGCATGGGGCCGCGCGCCACCACTTTTTCGTATTCGCCTGCGGGTAGGGTCATTTCGCTAAGGTCAGCGGGCACTTCTACACCGGCTTCCACCGGGCACCCAATAAAGTAGGAGAAAGGGGCCGTGTAATCTCCATCATATTCATGGTAAACCGCATAAACGCTGTTTCCTGTTTTACCGGGAATTTTCGCAAAATAGCTGCCGGCCTCAAATTTTTGCCAAAGTTGTCCGCAGTCAATATTAGACTGTCCATTTTCGTTAGAGGTCTTTTCGGGAAGAGCTATGCCTATCAGTCGGGTATCTACAGCTTTTTTCATAGTTGAGGGTTTTCCCGTAAGGTATCAAAATCCTGTGGTAAATAGGTTTCGGGCGCCTGTAAGTCCGCATTTTTGATATTTATGATACGCCTGTGCTGAACGTTCTTTTATCTGTTCCGAAGTTTCTTTGAGCAACCAGCCATCAATGGCAGCTTTTAAAGTGTAGGCCTCTGGTGCCATAAGGTGGGTAGTCCATAATAATGGCTTAGCACCTGATTTTTTCAGTTCCGGACTAAAGTAGTACTTGCTGTAGCAAGCCAGCATTATAGCTTCTTTACGGGATGCTGGTGGTGGGCTGTACTTCACTTTTACCGAAAAGTCCATCAGGCCGTTATGCCCAATGTAGGCCACCAGATTTGCTGCTCCTCCAAAGTTCAGCGTGTCTTTCTCAAATAATAAGGATAAAGGGCGTTGGCCATTACCGGCCTTCAGGAAATCTTCAATACAGTTCTTAATCTTCGAGCCATCATACGCATCTGCAAGCAGATAGGCATCTTTTGAGGTATGCTTAAACAAGAGCCTATCCAGCACCAGGCTGTCCTTTGGCTTAATGGTTTTTACCAGTTTCCAGTCTGTGGTTTTATTTTTCAGGAAGGATTTTAATCCATAAGCTGCACCCCAGTACAAATTGTTAGCTGCATCTTTACCATTACCAAGGGTTGCAGGTACAGGCACTATGCCCTGGTTGTCATTATCACAAAGGGCAACAAACACATGGATGTACTTAGTTTGTCCGAAACTATTATTCACCAGGGAAAAAAGCGCGAATAGAGCATGGATAAGGCGAAGCATAGGCATAGTTATTAGGTTACGTTAACGGGAATTGGTAAAAAATCTTTTACTTAAAACACCAAAATAGGTGTCTTACAAAGGGAAACATATAGGAGGTGAGGAATTGTTAAATATCACACGTTTCTTTGCAATGTTGCTTTAAGATTGATACTTGATTGACAAGTAATTGTAAATTATACCGCCATGGCTAAAAACGTATTTGGAGAATCACTTATAAGCTGTAGTAAAGATCCTTTAACCGGTTTTTACCGGGATGGGTGCTGCGAAACCGGGCCTGATGATTTAGGCGTGCACACCGTTTGCGCTGTTATGACCAAGGAGTTTCTGGAGTTTTCAAAAGACCGGGGAAATGATCTTTCCACCCCCAGGCCTCAGTTCAACTTTGGCGGTTTAAAACCGGGCGACCGATGGTGTTTATGTGCTTCACGCTGGGTAGAAGCTTACCAGGCCAATTGCGCACCATTAGTGGTTTTAGAAGCTACACATGAAAAAACTCTTGAGTTTGTGGAGTTGAGTGAGCTGGTGAGGTTTGGAGTTAAGGATGTGAGTGAAGATAATTGAAATGCGCTTTTGAGTTGGCATTTCGCCCTTCAGGGCTTAAATGAAGAATTTTAGCATTGAACCGACACTCATACCAATTCAATCAACTGCTTTAAAGTTTATTGGAATAACAATCTGAACAGGAACCTTCTTGCCTTTGCAGCTTCCAGCAAACCATTTTGGCATATTCTTTAAAACCCGTAAAGCTTCATTTTCGGCAGGTTCATATTCCCCATTCTTGTATATAACCTTATGGTTCGATGATAAACCATCAAGCTCGATCGTGAAAGTCACAATAATTGAGATACTCTTTGTTAAGTGGTGTGGAAATTCTATTTTCTTAGTAATGTAACTCCAAAGACTATCATTTCCTCCCGGAAACAGAGGCATATTATCTACTTGGGTATAAATTACCCTTTGCTGAGCAGTATCGAATTTGGAAATACAGCTGGTAGAATCAATTTGACCAGCAGTCAATAATGGGAATATGATTATAAAAAAGAATATCAATACGGTTTTCCGAGTATTCATATCTGAAATTACTATTCTGTCTTATCAATCGAAATAATTACTCTTTTATTCACAACAGCATCTAATACAGTTAAAACGGCTTTAAGAGCCTTTTCCTTTTCTTCATCGCTGTACTTTGGTGGATCGATTTCAACGCCAGAGTGGTACAATAAGTGCCCTTCAAAATAGGTGTAATAGCAAATTCTTTTTAGGGTGGGGGTTGGGATTAGTTCGTATTTGATCTTTTGGTCTGGAGTAATAAAAACATATTTACTCGGAATGGAATGTGCCACATCTGACCTTGTAAATATGAACAGATGTTTTTTGACCTTGATTTTCTTTTTTTGGTTTGGGGTCCAATTATCCGAAAACAATAACGACTCTAATAAGTTGATTGGGGCTACCTGAATGTTGTTAGAATCACCATTCATTTGAAAAAAGAGGGTATCGGGCTTAAGCGAAACCAGCCGGCCGATTTTGGGCTTTTCGCCATTCAGCGAAAAAGTGTATAAACAATTTTGGTAAAGATAAAAACCGGAATTACTATATCCAGCCATATTATCCCTCATGCTTGGCTCATGGCCCTTTTTAATAACAAAAACTGCCCAAGCACTATCATTTTGAGCGTCTGAAAAGTCAGGTTTTAGAAGGGCGAATAGGAATATAATGATCTTTATATTTTGCGGCATTTGCTAAATATATAAAACGGATTCAGTTTAATAAGCGATACTTTTCACTCCACCACAAATTTCCCACTCTTACTATGCGCACCAGTTTCCAAACTGTAGAAATAAATGCCGGCCGGATAATTATCCAATACAATGGATATAATGTGTTTGCCGTAATCCATATTACTATTGGTATCAACGGCCAGTACCGGGTCTCCCCACACACCTTAGGTAGAATAAATTGGAATTTGTTTCCAGATACGGCCGGTATCTGTACTTCGGTAGTAGCTGTCAATATTAGCACCTGCCAGCAACAGAGCAGGGTTTTTAGGATCAATTACAATGGATGGTTCATTGGGGCTGTATTGGTTGCCCACAAAACATTTTACGGCTGGGCCACACGTAACATGCTTGAAACAGTTAATAGCGGAAAAGATGTAATTCTCATAAATGAATAGCATGGAGCCTTATTAGTCCAGCGTAATTTTGCTTTTACCTGCAATCTTCATTATATGGCATTCATCGCGGCCAAAGGTGTAGGGTTCACTTAATACCAGGTTTCCTGCCTGATATCCACGAAGCATAAACTGATCGGCCTCACCAAGTGGGGTATTATCATCCACCAGGGTAAAAACATCACCACCATTATTGGTAATGGAGGTAGTGTCGTTATCACTTTGTCTTATCAGCCATAAATCATCCAAAGTAGCCGGGGTTCCGTCAAAATCCTGAATTACCACAGTAATGCTTTTAAACTCGGTAGTGCAGGCCTCGTCATCTTTACATGAAATAATAGAGAAACCTAGCAAGGTTAAAAAGCTGAGTTTTATAAAAAGCTGCTTCATAAAAGGATAAATAAATGAGGTTGTATGGGAATGAGGGTTGCTTCAATATCTTCAAAAGTAATGAACGTAAAGTTTGATCTTACAATGTGCTGCAGGGTAATTTGTTTTGCAGAGCCCTCCACCTCATTCTACATTCAGCTTAAATAAAATGGGCGATGAAGATACCCAACTCAAATGGTGAGGAAACAAAAAATCCGGCCCTGCCTGCACAGAACCGGATTTTCAAAACTTTCAAACGTCTAACGTTTACGAATGCTCGTATCCTAAAAGCTTATCCATGGTTTCGCGACTTACCGCGTGGTAATTGGGGCGGGCCTTTTTGTAGATATTCATGGCCATATCCTTTTTACCATTCTCAATTAAAGCCTTGTAAGTTGGAGTTAGAAACTTTCTGCGGCCAACGCTAATCAAGAACTTCTCAACCCTCGGTAAAACTTGTTTGTAGTTATTACGGATGGTAGGTTGAAACCAAGCTGCCGCAATTTCATTGTTTCCAGTCTGGGTAAATTTATACACCTTATCCAATTCATACAGTTGCTCTGGAGTTACATCAGTTGGCAAGTTGTTTATGAAATGGAGCCACTCGTGTGTACTCCATTCTGCAGTGGTTGCTTTCGAAGGAAATTTATCCTCCTTTAAAAAAGCATTTCTAACTGAATCCACCTTTGCAAAGCGGTCGGACTGCACCTCAGGGATATTATCAGGAATTCCGGTTTCGTAAATCCATTGATCCAGCTTCAGGTTGGTGTATTGCTCTTCGCTAAGCAGGTTGGCCTTCAGGTACTCCACAAACTTTTCGGTGGTCATCACTTTAAATTTGTTCTCCTCAAAATACTTTTTAAGGAAGGCATCAAACTTCTCACGGCCCACTTCCTCTTCAATAAGGCGAAGGAAGAAATACCCTTTGTTGTAAGGTATGCTGGTTACACCATCATCAGGGTTACGACCCTGTAGTTCCAGTTTCAATTTAGTGTCATCGGGTGTCTCTTCCATCATGGCATCAGCTTCATCAAAAAGCTCGGCACGGGTAAGGCTGGCCAGCATTTCTGAGTATTCCTTGCCGTAAACCACTTCCATTATACGGTGCTCAAAATACACGGTAAAGCCTTCATTCAGCCAAAAGTCATCCCAGGTGGCGTTGGTTACCAGGTTGCCACTCCAGCTGTGGGCCAGCTCATGCGCTACTAGCGCTACAAGGCTACGATCTCCCGCAAGTATGGTAGGCGTGGCAAAGGTCAGGCGTGGGTTTTCCATTCCCCCGAAAGGGAACGAAGGAGGCAGAACAATAATATCGTATTGCCCCCAGGCATAAGGTCCGTAAAGGCCTTCTGCTGCCAGTACCATTTTTTCAAGGTCAGCAAATTCATAAGCTGAAGTATCAAGTAAAGATTCTTCTGCATACACGCCAGTGCGGTTACTAATGGCTTCAAACTCTACATCGCCCACGGCCAGTGCCAGTAAGTAGGATGGAATAGGCTGGGGCATTTTAAAGGTGTAAACGCCACTTTCGTTTTTCTCTTTAGGGTTTTCAGCACTCATGAGTGCTATCATAGTATTTGGCACTTCAACCTTGGCATCATAAGTAAAGCGGATGCCAGGGCTATCCTGTGTTGGTACCCAGGTACGGGCCAAAATGGCCTGAGATTGAGTAAACATAAAAGGCATTTTTTTGCCTGCCGTTTGCTCGGCATCCAGCCATTGCAGGGCGCGGGCGCTATCTCCTGTTTCGTAGGTAATGCTTACCTGTTTTGCTCCCTCGCTAAGATTTATAGTAAGGGCCTTTCCTAAATGCTCATCAAACTCGCCCACTTTATATTCTACCGGTTGTCCATCTACTGCTACATTCTGAATCTTTAGCCCGTAGGTATCGAATATTATTTCATCGGCACCTCCTGTGGTTTTGATATCCCAGGTAGCAGTGGCGCTTATTTTTTGGGCGTCAAAGTCAACTTTGGCATCCCAGTTAAGGTGGGTTACTACTGCTTTTTCAGGCATAGCATTAGTGTGTACATCTTTTACTACCATCTCTTTTTTGGTGGTTTCTTTTTCTTCGGTCGCTTTTGCGGGTTCGTTTTTACACGAAATCAAAGTGGCCACTACGGCCATCGGAAACAAAAAGGCTTTAATTCTCATTATTGTTTTTAATTTAACCACTGCAATATTGCGAATTTTAAAGTAAAGTGGGGGTTAAGCCCAATAGCAAGCTTTAATTGAACTGCGCTTTTGCAATGGGTATTATTTTAATTTAAACAGGATAAAAAGGAATTTTGGATGAATAGCTTAATCATCAAATTAATAGTAAACACCCTGGGGGTATTTGTAACCGCATGGATTTTAGGCGATGCCGTAATTCTTACTGGTTGGTTATCGGCTCTTTTTGTGGCCGTTATACTGGCAGTATTTAATGTTACCCTAAAACCTTTGCTTATATTTTTTACCCTGCCTGCCACCATATTCACCTTCGGGCTGTTTTTATTTGTGATAAATGCACTGCTTATAATGGGAGCTGATGCGTTGGTAAGTGGCTTTGAAGTACGCAACTTCTGGTGGGCACTGCTTTTCAGCTTTTTGCTTTCCATCATTAACTCCATGCTCTTTAGCCTGGGCGACCGAAACAAAAAGGGTAATCCTATTGAATAATCACCTTTTTTTTCTGCACATCACTCCCCACCTGTACGCTTAGGGTGTACATGCCTTTCGGCAGATGGCTGAAGTCCAAGGTGGTTTTTAGTTCATCCAGAATGGTAGTTTCCTTATCAAAAACCTTTTTACCATCAAGGCTGAATAGCTCAAGTTGCACATCGGCCTTTCCGGGATAGGCTATATCCAGGTGTATAAAACCATTGCCGGGGTTAGGATATACATCCACAAAGCTTTTCAACTCCGGCTCTTTTAGTCCAATTCCATAACCAACAGTAAAGTATTCCTTAATCTCAGTACCAAAATTGGAGTTGAAGGTTTTGATAAAAAATGCCCCGCCATCATTTTGAATGCGGAAGCTACCTGAACCATCATTATTAAACTGAAAGGCCAGACCATCTTTACCGCGATCTTCAAGGTGTATTACGTAACATCCTGCCGTAAGGCTGAGGTTTTCAGTGTAAGTAGTTCCATTGGTAAGATTGTCTCCACTGGCCACTACCGTGTTATCCTCAAGTCTTGTGATTTTCCAATGGGTTTCTGAAGCGGCATTATTCGTGCGCAGCGTAACCCTGATATCCGGAGGAAATACTTCAGCAGGAATTATTTCGGTATCATACCAGTTGTTCACCCCGTTTTCATCAGGCTGGCCGTTGGGCTTATCTGCTACGGCAATAAAAATCTTTTCGGGTTTATTGCTCATCCAATCTGCCGTGCCAATAAACGGTAATTCCACCACTTCTGATTCCATAAAGCCAAGGTTACCCGTCCACTGGTGGATTTTCCACTCACCGCCATACATGCCATAGCCAATTTCGCAAGAGGTTAATGGGTTGGCGCCTTTGTTCCTGATCCGCACCACAGCACCAGCACATATAGGGTTTACCCTGCTAAACTCATCTTCATTTGATGGCGCAATAATTCTTTCAAGCTCTACATCATTTTGGTAAGCCGGGCTTTTGTATTGAAATAACTGCACGGAATAGTTATAGCCTGCTGGGGTTTCTCCGGGCGGCACAGTGTAGGAATAGGGTTCAATATCAATGTCAATATCCATACTGTTGCCTGATAAGCTCGAAGTAAGATCATGCGTGCGTGCCAGTGATTTATCACCGGGGCACCAGTTGGCCCTGTCATATAACCAGGTGCCGGCCTGTGGCCATATTGGGTTAAGGCCGCAATCATCCCTCCAGATGGCCTGCGTGGCCACACGGTTACCATTTACATTCAGGTAGTAATCCTTCTCGCAGAATTCTGCACAGTTAAGGCTGTTTACAAATCCATGTCCTGAAAAGTTAGCAGATAGCATAAGCCCTGTAGTTGCAGGATCAATGGAAACCGTACGTGTGGGCAGGTGTGTATTTTCAAAATCTGTAGTGTTGAGGTAATCGCCATAACCGTAATAAAGATTCTCCACTTTAATGACCTCACGGGCAGGGGTACCTTCAATAAAGGCAAATTTTACCGTGGCGCTAAAACCGCTGCTCCAGCCCTGGTATTGCACATGGATGGCAACATCATCTTTAAGTAGAGGCGCGTAATCCGTAACATCATACACAAAATCATGTGTCCAGCTATTGTTCAGGCTCCCCCCGTAAGGAGTAATTACTCTTGATAGTTCAAAGGGTTCTTTAACCTCAAATACGTTCCATGTGGTATCTACTACTATCGGGGAAGTAGAAATAGTATCAATTTTTGAGATGGTGGAATCCATGGCTCCGGTGCCGTGCATCAGTAATACTCGGGTGGTGTAATCCCAGGCGCTGCAGCCACCGGTGGCACAGCCCATGGTATAGTACATCAGTATTTTGTGATACTTTTTTGAGCCATCAGGAAAGGAGGCGGTATCCTTATAGGTTTGGTACCACACCATATCGGTTTTGTTGTGGGCGGTAACCCAGGTGGTATCTCCGGGTGCGGCCATCATCCAAACGCTAAAAAGGACAAGTAATAAGGTAAAGAGGTTTTTCATTGTAGAAGTTTAGAACTGCCGAATTTAGGCAATCTAACCTTCTTTAGGATGCTCAATCTCCTCAATTTCAGTTACCCCGCCACTTACCGCATACTTCATAAGGTCGGAGGCATTAACGTTAAGTGGCTCTACGTAACGCGCAGGCACAAGGTATACGTTGCCCGAAATATTGTAGGAGTGCGGAATGTAAACGGTTATCAGGTCGTTGGTTTTATTAAGGTTCCTGAAGTTATCGTTCGTTACAAAGCCCACCCTTCGCATAGTGCCATCTTCGCTAAACCTTACCATAACAGGTTTGCTAAAGCTCTTTTTGTCACCAACAAAGGCCTTTAATAAATCCTTTACGGCTGTGTAGATCACATTTATCAGCGTGGCTTTTTTAATGTAGCCTTCAATAAAATCAACAATGGTATCTGAAATAAGGTGGCGGCCAACCACACCCATAACGGTTATAAAAACAAAAATGAGTAAAACCCCCAAGCCGGGAATATCAATGGGTATAAGGCTATCGAGTAGTGTAAAAACTTCCCAAATAACATAAATGGTAACTGAAATGGGCACAACATAAAGCAGCCCTTGCAGAAAGTACTTTACAACACTTTTCATGATTGGGATAATTTGTCCTTTTTGGATTTAGGAAGTTTTTCTACAATAAGGGTATAGGAGTCATCTACCAGTTGCCGAATTTGCTCATCGGTTAAAGAACCATCCACATATACCGAATTCCAGTGCTGCTTGTTCATATGATAGCCGGGCTTTATGGCGGAATATTCCTCTCGCAGTTCCAGGGCTTTTTCGGGCACGCACTTAAGGTTTATATAAAATGGATTTGCATCAAGAGCCATTAGAGCAAACATTTTATCCATAACCTTAAATACCAAAGTAGTTTCGCCAAATGGAAAGCCTTCAGTAACTCCGGGCCTGGACAGGCAGTAATTTCGTAATTCTTCAATATTCATTATGACCCTATCGAACTTTTCGGTGGGCAAATTTCACACTTTATTATTACTTTAGGCACTCCCTGATTTTTTAATAAAATGAAGATGATGAAGTGGAGCGGAGTAAATTTAGAAGAAGCACTACAAGCTGAGAAAACAAAAAAATCAAATCCAACGGAACATGAGGTATTATCGGCCTTCACGCAAATGCTGGAGGATGACGATCAATTGGATGAAGCCATTGTAAACCGCATTTTTGGTAAGGAGAATGTATTCAATCAGTTAAACTGGAAAAAGCTTGAGGTGGAGAAAATATTCCACGTAAGTGAAATTAAAAAGCTTTGTACTGATTATCGATTACGTTTTTTAGATGCACATCATTTTAAAGGTGAAATCCCCTACGAGGCCATCTCAAAAATAAAGGGGTTACAAAAAGAGCAGGGGGTAGAGCTGCAATCGTATAAGATACTTGCCCCGGCACCAATGTTTAATTTACAAAAAAAAGATAGCGACCCACTTTTGTTTGTGCCATTAGGTAATGATAGGTTTTACCTCATCCATAAATGGGGAAATGATTTAAGCCCTTTTAGAAAATGGGTTGTACTACCCTTCCGGAGTTTTAAATCGCTAATTGCCACGGTTGCGTTGTTTACCCTCGCTATTGTAATGGCTATACCCGATTCGGTTTATATGGGGCCTTATGATAAAAGTGCCGGAGCGCTAAGGGTAATATTCTTTTTTTACCTGTTTATTGCCTTTTCGGGCCTTACGGTGCTGTATGGCTTCAGTCGGGTAAAAAACTTCAATTCAGCCCTTTGGGATAGTAAGTATATGGATTAGGTATTGGCACCTGATATGGATTTCACAAAATCTTCTACACCAATGGCGTTATCCACATCATAGTTGCCAATTTTGGTTCTGCGCAATTGGCTAAGGTGTGCACCGGAGTTTAAGGCTTTTCCGATATCAAAAGCCAGGCTGCGGATGTAGGTGCCCTTACTGCAGTTCACTTTAAAGGCAAGTTCCGTTTCATTGAGCCTTTGTAATTCCAGCTTATCAATGGTAATTCTTCGGCTTTTCATTTCTATGGCTTCTCCGGCCCGTGCCGCTTCATAGGCCTTTTGGCCATCCTTTTTTATGGCCGAAAAAACAGGGGGCACCTGGTCAATTGCGCCAATAAATTTTTGACGGGCCTCTTCAATCAGTTCATCAGTAATATGATTAGTGGTAAAGTGGGCGTCAATCTCTGTTTCCAGATCATAACTGGGCGTGGTAGCTCCAAGTTTAATTATACCGGTATACTCCTTAGGCATACCCATAAAATCGTTAATCTGTTTGGTGAATTTTCCGGTGCAGATAAGCAGAAGGCCGGTAGCTAACGGATCGAGTGTGCCGGCATGGCCCACCTTTATTTTTTTGATGTTATACTCTTTGCGTATGGTATAACGGATTTTGTTTACCACATCAAAAGATGTCCACTGCAGTGGCTTATCTATAAGCAGAAGTTGCCCGTCAAGAAAGTGTTTAGCCGACTTTAAGGTTGTACTCAAAAGCAAATGTTGATAATATGGCCAGGGTGCCAACTATAAAACAATAGAGTGCAAAATAGTTAAGGTTTGCTCGTTTTACGATATCAATCATCCAGGCGCAGGCCCAAAGGCCGGTAATAAATGCACCACCAAAACCAAGCATTAAATGCATAGGCTGTATGTACTCTACATCAAATGCCCCATCAAGTATATCCTTGGCAATTTTTCCAAAAATCAATGGTACTACCATTAAAAAGGAGAATCTGGCAGCCCTTTCTTTATCCATACCCAATAATATACTGGTGGATATGGTAGCCCCGCTGCGGCTTATGCCCGGAAGGATAGCAATGGCCTGAGATACACCAATAATGATAGCCCTGAAATAATTGATGCCTTTATCGCCTGACTTGGCATTGTTGGCAAAAATTAAAAGTACACCTGTAATCAGCAGCATGCTACCCACCAACAGTATTTGCCCATTAAAAAGGGACTCGATAAAGTCATTGAAAAATACGCCCACCAATGCTGCAGGTATCATTGATAAAACGATGCTCATGCTAAACTTAAAGTGCTCGTTTTGCTTAAACTTAAACAAGCCCGATACGATATGGGCGACATCGTGCCTGAATACAATTATAGTAGCCATGGCAGTGGCAAAGTGTACTACTACTGTAAAAAGCAGGCTCTCTTCAGGAAGGCTTTCATCGCCAAAAATAGCTTTGGCCATTTCGAGGTGGCCACTACTACTTACAGGTAAAAATTCGGTAAGCCCCTGTATTATACCAAGAAAAAGTGACTCTAATCTACCCATTACTTGGTTTTCCTTTGAGCATGATGGCAAACACTTCTAACAAAAGGCCGGCAATAATAAGTATCGGGGCCACAATAATGCGCTGAGCAGAGAAAATCTCCGGATTAAAAACCTGGGGGTCGTCACTGCCACCACCCATCATTAATAAGTAGCCGAAAATCATTAACACTATACCGGCTATAAGCAGGATGTAGTTTTTTCTTTCAAACACAAACGTTTGCTTTTCCATAATCAAAAGTATAATTGATCTGTAGTTAACTTCAAGTATTTCCGCAAAGCGAAAAATGTGCAGCTCATGGAAATCAACAGACCTCCCATAAAAATCGCTGCAAATAAAACACTTAATTTCAAGATGCTCTGTAAGTCGGCAAATTCAGGAACCTTTACAGTAAGATAATAGAGTAAAATACCGATGAGGGAGCAGGCTATAAGGGCACCATAGAGGCCATGTCTAATACTTCTCCATATAAACGGCATCCTGATAAAGGCTTTGGTAGCGCCCACCAATTGCATGGTTTTAATTAAAAACCTGCGAGAGTATATAGATAAGCGGATGGAGCTGTTGATAAGCGCGATAGCAATCAAAGCCAGTAAAATGCCTCCCGCTAAAAGAAAAATGCCGATGCGCTCAATGTTCTCGTTCATCATTTGTATGAGAGGTTTATCATAAACCACCTCATTTACAAAATCATTTTGGGCATACTCCTTTTCTAAAGTGGCTAGCTGCTCCTCGTTTACATAATCTGCATTAAGCCTTATGTCAATACCATTTAAAAGAGGGTTGTAACCTAAAAAGTCTACAAATTCCTCATCAAGGTCTGCCTTTAGTTCTTCAGCTGCTTCTTCTTTAGAGATGTATTCCGTACTCTTTACATAAGGCGAAAGTTCAAGGCTTTTTTGAAACTGGCGAACTTCCACCTCAGAGGCATCGTTGTTCAGCAAAACAGTTATGGCAAAGTTTTCCTTCACCTCTTTGGCTATTACAGAGGCATTGATAAGTAATAGGCCAAAAATGCCTAAAACAAAAAGTACCAGTGAAATGCTTATGATTACTGACAGGTAAGCTGACCGTAACCTGCGCTTTGTAAATTTATCGGGTAAATTGCTCACGTATTGAATATAGGCGGCTAAAATAAAAAAAATCAACCCCTGCTAAATTTAAAGCTTCGTTAAAAGGTGGCTTTCACACTATATTAGGTTTATTTAAAGAAAAATATACATTAAACATTATGCGAAAACCATATATACTTACACTTCTTATTATCTGCACTACCATTTTTTTGGCAGCTTTTACAGTAGGGCAAACTGCTGAGAGTGGCGAAGCATTATACGAAAAGCACTGCCAAAGCTGCCACATGAAAAAGGGCAAAGGCTTTTTTAGAATGTACCCACCACTTACCGATACCAGTTGGGTAGCGCCTGACGATCAAATTGTGAATAACATTATAAGTGGACTAAAAGGTGAGATCACTGTAAACGGAAAAACCTATGATAATGAAATGCCTCCGATGGCCTATCTCACTGATGAGGAGATAGCAGCTATTGTGAATTATGTGCGGAACGATATCAATGGTTTAAAAGCGTCAATTTCCCTTGCAAGGGTAAAGGAGCTGAGAGGTAAGGCAAAATGAGGAAGTTTGGGGTGTTTACCATGCTTTTAGCCGGTATGTCGGGTTATGCTCAAATTGGTGACACCTCAAGTGTACACCTGAATACTGTTGAGCTTCAAGCCTCATCTTTAAAGAAAACAGACGCCAAAGCTACTGTTGAAATTAAAAAGTTGGCTCCTTTGGTAAATACCGTGAGCGTTCTAAATACATTGCCTGGAGTAAGCTCGCAGGAAGGAGTGGTGAACACCGCTAAGTTTACTTACAGAGGTTTTGGTGCACGTAGTCAATACACAACATCACGATCTCTGTTTTACTTAAATGATATACCTATTACCGGCTTGCAGGGTTTTAGCACTTTTGAAGATATAAACCCCGCATATATCAAAGCAGCAAATATGTACCAGGCAGGTGTAGCTGGCTACCCGGCAGCACTTGGTGGTGTGGTTCGGCTCAGTACCATTGGGACTCAAATTTCATCTGATCAAAATCATGAGTTTTCAAATCAGTTTATGGTAGGATCATTTGGCCTTATTGGTAATAACCTTATGTATAGCAATAAACAGCATCAATTAACGGTAGGCTATGAAAACCTCAGTAAGGAGGGATGGCGTGATAACAGCCGGCTTAAACGACAATCTTTGCTCTTTAGCGGTGATAGATTATTTGGTACAAACCTCCGGCTACTCGTTTATGGGATAAAAAATCGATCTGAAATTCCTTCATCTTTATCACAAAGCGATTTTGAGAATAATCCGCAAAAAGCGGCTGATAGTTGGGAGAATATTGAAGGATATGAGGCCTATGACAAACTGATTACCGGGCTTACTTGGAGTAATAATCAACATGCATCTAAAGGTGCATCTCAAAAAAACATATACAGCGTAACGGCTTTTTACCAGTATCGTAATGGTTTTGAGCCAAGGCCCTTTAATATACTTGACGATGAAAGCCATCACGGTGGACTTCGGACTACTTATAAAAGAAAGGTTTCAGGAAGATTAACCGGAGAATTTGATGTTTTTGCAGAGTATCATATTGGTACGGAGCACGCAAATACTTTTGAGAATATGTTTGATACTCTTACAAATACTCATAATAATAGGGGTGCTTCAATAAATAGTACCCGGTTAGTAAGTCAATTAGTTCATGCCGGTGCTGGTTGGGGCGGTAGCTTTGGTAAAAAGGATGTAGAAAGATTTATCTACAGCCTCCGGCTTAATTCATATTACAGATATAATCAGTCAAAAGAATTGGATGCCCAATCCTACAGCTCACCATTTATATTGGCTCCTAGAGCCACTATAGGTTATAGTTTGAAGAAAAACCGAAAAGTGGAGTTGGCCTATTATCAGGCTTACTCAATTCCTTCATTAGAAGAAAATCTTGATCCTGATGGTAGTTTAAATGCCGAATTACGACCGGAAGAATCATGGACAATTGAACTTGGCTTTTCGCAATTTAAGGTAGGCAAAACTGCAATATTGAATTTGTACTACACAGAAGTCCGGAACCTTATTGTACCTCGACTGGTAGGACCTGATCAGGTGGTAGCTACCAATGCTGGTAGCAGCCTGCATACAGGTATTGAGTTGGCATATAACCTTGACCGAAGCATTCAATTAAATGAGCTTAAAGGCCACGGCTCTTTCGGTTATGGATTATCCTTTAATGGCTATTATGGTTATTTCGGTTATAAGAATTTTAGCGACACTACAGGAATTTATGATGGAAATCGCCTTCCGGGGTTTCCGGAATGGCAGGCAACGGTAATTGGAGATATATGCTGGATGAAATACAATACAACTAATGGTGACAAAACTTTACGAAGCGAATTTACAATTGCGATGCAAGCGCAGGTTACAAGTGGCTTTTATGTAAATGATCAAAACACTGTGCGCAATCAGCCCTACCTATTGGTTCAGGCCTGGCTTGGTTATCAGCGCATACTTAATATTCATTGGATTATTGAACCAAGGATAGGTGTAAAGAATATTACGGATGAAAAATATGCCGGTATGACGGTAGTTAACAATCAGGCCTTTGGCAATACACCGCCCAGGTATTACTACCCCGGTGAACCAATAAACTGGTTTTGCTCACTTACGCTGGCCTATCGGATTTAGATTTTAAAGCAATTTTGGCAGTTGGTATGGTTGCTGTTAAAAAGGACTATTGTACCAACTTAATAACAAGACGTTTATGAATGAGGGGTTACGAAAAATATGGATGTATTTGATTCCACTAGGGTTATTGGCTGTGGTGGCAACCTGCGATACAGATTTTGATATGAAGAATCCTTTCTCGTCTGAGGATACCGCAGATACCGCTACTACAGGCGTGGCGGGTATGGATAGCATTGAGCCTTTGGATATTGATTCGGATTCATCTATAATCATTCATTCCGACACAACTGCACGAGGATCCAATACCAGCTTTGAGGGAAACAATCCTTCATCCCAGCGAAGCCCCATAGGCGTTTCCCAAAGTTCAGAAAAGATGTGGAGGCTGGTAATTGCCAGTGTGGCACAGAAGGAGAAAGCAGAAGAGTTGGCCTCTGAATCTGGCTATGAAAATATTCAGATACTTTATGTGGATAGGCTTGATACCTACAGGTTGGTTCACGGCAGTTATCCGAGCTTACAGGATGCCCAAAATGCATTACCTGCTACCCAATCTAAATATCCTGAAACCTGGATGGCTTTCTTTTAATGAGAGAATAATTCCCGATTTAGGAATCATTCTTTTTTAGCAACTTCTTAATGCGGGTTGAAAGTTCTTTAGGGCTGAAAGGTTTGGTCATGTAGTCATCAGCGCCAAGCTCAAAGGCCTTAAGTACCGCATTTTCAGAGTTAAGCGAAGTAAGTAAAAGAACAGGAGCCTGAGTTCCTCTTTCCTTCAATATTTTAAGGAGTTCAAATCCGCTAATAAAGGGCATCATTACATCAGATATAACAATGTCATACTGTTCATTGTCAATCTTTTCTATTGCCTTTTCACCGTCCTCAGCAGTTTCTACTGCATATCCTTCTTTAGTAAGTTTAAAGGCCAACGCATCGCGAATCAGAGGCTCATCATCTACGATTAATATTTTTACTTTGTCGCTCATTAGTTCTTTAAAAATGATGTCGGTTGCAAATCACGCTCCAAAGATATACTTAAAAGAATGTTTCTTAAATAATATTTCCTTAAAGTTTGGATAACGAGCTAGATAGAATCAAGCATTTACTTATGGAAGAAATAAACTACAATGATTATTTTCCAGAATTTGGAAAGCTTAATAGGGATAGTACAATAGTAGTATTGTCTGGTGCCGGTGTAAGCCAGGAGAGTGGTATAAAAACCTTCAGGGATAATGGCGGACTTTGGGAGGAGTATGATGTTTATGATGTAGCTACGCCTGAAGCCTGGGATAAAAATCGCGACCTTGTAATACGGTTTTACAACGAAAGGCGGAAGCAGCTAATGGGGGTTGAGCCCAATGATGCTCACAGATATCTGGCACGGTTGGATGATCATTTTGCAACTCAAATTATTACACAAAATGTTGATGACCTGCATGAGCGAGCAGGCTCTGCTAAAGTAATGCACCTGCATGGTGAGCTCAAAAAGGTTAGAAGTTCTATTGACGAAAACCTGATATATGATTTACCAGGTTGGGAACTAAAGCCCGGTGATTTATGCGAAAAAGGCTCACAATTAAGGCCGCATGTGGTTTGGTTTGGAGAAATGGTGCCTATGATTGGCCCCGCAGCTGAGCTGATAAAGCAGTCAGACTTTATAATTGTAGTTGGCACTTCGCTTAATGTGTACCCTGCGGCAGGTCTTCTTTTTGATGCTCCCCCGGGAGTCCCCATTATTGTAATAGACCCCTCAGAAATGGATTTATCTTCCTTTTCAAATGTGCTGCATATCCGCCAAAAGGCATCAATAGCAGTTAAAAATCTGGTATTAAAAATGTTGGCCGGCCTTTAGCGCGGCTGGCTGAATAATAATATATATATTTGCAGCCTCAAAGAGAGGGGACCGATAGTCCCCTCTTTTATTAGTAGTACATGATTGACATTGAAAAGGTAAAGTTGCTGTCCCGTCAGGCTCTGAATGATGAAGGAGCTTTTCTGGTTGATCTTAAGGTGGGTTCAGATAATAAAATCAGTATTAGTGCTGATCATCCTGAGGGAATTACACTCGAAAAACTTGAGCGGATTAGTAGGGGTATTGAGGCCCATTTTGACCGTGATGAAGAAGATTTTTCCATTGAAGTTTCATCACCCGGACTGGGAAATCCATTTATGGTTGAAGAGCAATACCAGGCCAACATCGGTCGCCCGGTAAAGGTGGTAATGAAGGATGGTAAAGTACTTAAAGGTGAAATGGCGGATTACGAAGAACAGCATGTAACCTTAACCTGGAAAGAGCGCGTACCTAAGGAAGTGGGTAAAGGAAAAAGAATGGTAAAGCGCGAGGAAAGGATAAGTTTAGAAGATATTAAAGAGACACGATTAGAAATAAGATTTTAATCCAAAGAGAAAATGGAAAATCAGGCGATAATAGAAAGTTTTTCTGATTTTAAAGAAGAAAAGAATATTGACAGGGTAACCTTAATGGCTATAATTGAGGATGCCTTGCGTAACCAGTTAAAAAAGAAATATGGTGATGACGAAAACTTCGACATCATTGTAAACCCTGATAAGGGTGACCTTGAGATTTGGAGAAACCGAACCATTGTTGCAGATGGCATGGTGGAAGATGATAACTTGGAAATTGAACTTTCGGAAGCCCTTAAAATTGAGCCTGACTTTGAAGTTGGTGAAGAAGTTTCTGAGGAACTAAAGCTTATCGACCAGGGTAGGAGGTTTATCCTGGCTTTCCGCCAAAATCTTGTACAGAAGGTGCAGGAGCACGATAATAGTATCATTTATAAAAAATACAAGGATCTTGAAGGAGAGATAATGACAGGTGAAGTTCACCACGTGCGCCCACGCGCTGTTATTATTTATGATGATGACCAGAATGAGCTTGTATTACCAAAGGATCAGCAAATACCCAGCGACTATTATCGCAAAGGCGATACTGTGAGGGCTGTGGTTAAAACCGTTGACTTAAAGGGAACTAAGCCTGTTGTAATACTTTCAAGAACAAGCAGTAAGTTTTTAGAAAAACTATTTGAACAGGAAATTCCAGAGGTGTTTGATGGCCTTATCATGGTAAAGGATCTTGTGCGTGAACCAGGCGAAAAAGCCAAAGTAGCCGTAGAAAGTTATGATGACCGCATTGACCCTGTAGGAGCCTGTGTGGGTATGAAGGGTAGCCGTATTCATAGCATTGTTAGAGAACTCGGCAACGAAAACATTGATGTGATTAATTATACTGTTAACACACAGTTATACATCCAAAGAGCCTTAAGCCCGGCAAAGATTACATCTTTGCATATTGATGAAGAAAATAAAAGGGTTGAGGTTTTTCTTAAACCCGATCAGGTTTCATTAGCTATTGGTAAAAGAGGTATGAATATCAAATTAGCTGGTAAGCTTACCGGTTACGAAATTGATGTGTACCGCGATGTAGAGGAAGATGAAGATGTGGAATTAACCGAGTTTTCAGATGAAATTGAAGCCTGGATTATTGAAGAATTAAAAGCTAAGGGTTGCGATACCGCTAAGAGTGTATTAGACCTTACCGTTGAAGAACTAGTTTCCCGTACTGATCTTGAGCAGGAAACCATTGAAGAGGTTCGTAGAATATTGAGATCAGAATTTGAAGAATAAAATAGATAGAATTACATGGCAGGAAAGTCTTTAAGACTTAGTCAGCTCGCAAAAGAGTGCAATACCGGAGTAAATACTCTGATGGAATTTTTAGAATCCAAGGGTATTGAAGAAAAGCTACGTCCCACCAGTAGGATAGAACCTGAGTTTATCCAGCTGGCAATGGAGAAGTTTGCCCCTGATATGGCTAAGAAAGAGCAATCTGAAAAGGTAAGCCAACAGAAGAAGGAGGAGAAGGAGAAGATTAAGGCTGAATTGGAAGAGAAGTCAGGAGAGTCATCAGGTGAGGTGATTAA
This sequence comes from Schleiferiaceae bacterium, assembly GCA_963758205.1. Taxonomy (GTDB): domain Bacteria; phylum Bacteroidota; class Bacteroidia; order Flavobacteriales; family Schleiferiaceae; genus Owenweeksia. The sequence goes on along the minus strand of CAVWUM010000002.1, from coordinate 1,142,189 downwards.
AGCGAAGTCTTCCTTAAGTGGCCCTAAAATGGTTGGTAAAATTGATCTGGATGCCCCTAAAAAGGCAGCTGACAAAAAAGATGATGAACCTGAAGAAAAGAAAGGTGCTGAGGCGGAAGCTGCCAAACCTGAAGCTGAAGAAGCTCCTAAAGTAGAAGCCAGGCAAGTAGAGGAAAAAGTTGCTGAAGAAGCAACTAAGCCCGAGCCTGCCAAACAAGAGCCTGCTAAAGAAGAGCCCAAAAAAGAAGAAGATAAAGTGGAGGCAGAAAAGCCTGCCGCTACTGAAGATAAAGAGGAAATCAAAGAAGTTCCGGCTGAGAAAGAAGCCGAAACTAAAGTTGAAGAAAAAGAAGCCGAACCTGCGGAGGAAAAACCTGCAGTTGCGGCAGAATCTCCTGAAGAGAGCGAAGAGCCTAAAACGGGTGGAAATATTCAAACGAAGTACACCAAGTTATCAGGACCGAAGTTTACAGGTGAAAAGGTTGACTTAAGCAAGTTTGAGCGACCCAAGAAAAAAGTAGCCAGTAGTACTGATAAAAAAGGCGACAGTAGACGCAAGCCACAACGGAAACGTATCCAAACAAGCTCTCCCGGTGGGCCCGGAAAGCCATCAGGACCAGGTGGTAATAAAAGAGATAACAGAGGAGGTGGAAACCGTGGCCGTAGAAACGAGCCAAAAAGGGAGCTTACCGAAGAAGAAGTACAAAAGCAAATCAAGGAAACCCTTGAAAAGCTTACAGGTGGTGGTAAAAAATCAAAGTCATCTAAACTTAGAAGGGAGAAGCGCCAGGACCGCAGGGATAAGGTGGCCATGGATGAGCTTCGCCAGGAGGAAGAAAGCAAAATCATTAAGGTTACTGAATTTGTAACAGTAAGTGAATTGGCCAATATGATGGATGTAGGGGTTACCCAGGTAATTTCTGCATGTATGTCTCTAGGTATGATGGTAACTATGAACCAGCGCCTGGATGGCGAAACCCTGCAGATTGTAGCTGAAGAGTTTGGCTATGAAGTAGAGTTTGTAAGTTCAGATGTTACCGATGCCATAGAAATTGAGGAAGATGCCGAAGAGGATCTGGAGCCCAGAGCACCTATCGTAACGGTAATGGGACACGTTGACCATGGTAAAACCTCTTTGCTGGATTACATCCGTAAAGCAAACGTGATTGCCGGTGAGTCCGGTGGTATTACTCAGCACATCGGTGCTTATTCGGTGCAGATAGAAAGTGGACAACAAATCACCTTCCTTGATACACCTGGTCACGAAGCCTTTACAGCGATGAGGGCCCGTGGTGCTAAACTTACCGATGTTGCCATTATTGTAATTGCGGCTGATGATGATGTGATGCCTCAAACCAAGGAAGCTATAAGCCACGCCCAAGCAGCCGGTGTACCTATTGTGTTTGCAATAAATAAAGTGGATAGGCCTACGGCAAATCCTGAAAAAATTAAAGAAGCTCTGGCACAAATGAACTTGTTGGTTGAAGACTGGGGTGGTAAAATACAATCTCAGGATATATCGGCTAAAACAGGTTCAGGCGTAAATGAGCTGCTGGAAAAAGTATTGCTAGAAGCTGAATTGCTGGATCTAAAAGCCAATCCGGATCGTAACTCAACAGGTACCGTAGTTGAAGCCTCTTTAGATAAAGGCCGTGGATACCTCTCTACTATTTTGGTGCAGAACGGTACCCTTAAAGTTGGAGATTTTGTACTGGCTGGCCAGTATAGTGGTAAGGTAAGAGCTATGCTGGATGAACGCAGTCACCGCCTTGACTCAGTTGGCCCGGCAAGGCCGGTAAGTATTTTAGGTCTGGACGGTGCCCCCCAGGCCGGTGATACCTTTGTGGTAATGGATGATGAGCGCGAAGCCAAGTCCATCGCCAGCAAGCGTACACAGCTGCAGCGTGAGCAAAGTGCACGTAGCCAAAAGAATCTTACGCTTGAGGAAATTGGAAGACGTTTGGCCATTGGAGACTTCCAGGAGCTTAATGTTATTGTAAAAGGTGATGTGGACGGATCTATCGAGGCTCTTGCCGATTCACTTCAAAAATTAAGCACTGACGAAATTCAGGTTAATATTATACATAAGGCCGTAGGTCAGATCAGTGAATCTGATATCCTGCTGGCTACAGCATCTGATGCTATTATTGTGGGCTTCCAGGTGCGTCCATCAGCAAGTGCGCGTAAACTGGCTGAAAAGGAACAGGTAGATGTAAGGCTGTACAGCATTATTTACGATGCTATTAATGAGATTAGAGATGCGATGGAAGGCATGCTTTCTCCTGAAGTTAAAGAGAAGATTGTATGTAACCTTGAGATACGCGAAACCTTCAAAATCACTAAAGTGGGAACCATTGCCGGTTGTTATGTTTTGGATGGAACCATCCACCGAAACACCAAAGTGCGTATTATACGTGATGGTGTAGTGGTGTACACTGGCGAGCTTGGCTCACTTAAGCGCTATAAAGATGATGTGAAGGAAGTAAGCAAGGGCTACGAATGTGGTCTTAACATCAAGAACTTTAACGACATCAAGGTTGGCGACAACATTGAAGGATTTGAAGAAGTAGAGGTGAAGAAGACCTTATAAGTATAGTTTTTTAGATTTTAAATAAAAGGCCGTTTCTATTTAAGAGACGGCCTTTTTTTATATGTCAAATCGATAGCAGAGTGTATTCTGAAAAACTATAGCTCAACCCGCAGAAGCGCTGATAAATCTTACGTATTTACAAGATGGGCATAGGCAATAAAATTATATATCCTTAATAACACTTACACCTTTAAAGTGCCCAAGTACTAATTGAGTCGATATTTTTTTTGAGGCCATTTTGCTATTGGTAAGGTGGCCTTTTTTATTTGAGATGGCTTTGTTTATGACTTGTAGGCGGCCGCGCTGGAATATTATCCAACCACTTTATAGATGGTGTTTATGCGTAAAATGCCATATATTTTAATTAAACCGCTCATTATAGGGTTACAACAGTCTCGGTTTTTAATTATAAGTGGTAGCTTTAAACCATTATTAACTAAAAACTGTAACCCATGAATTTATCTTTACAGAAAAAACCGATATTAATAGATGTTGGTAAACAGCTCACAACTTTTAAAGCGCTTGCGCTTGCGCTTTTCATAATGATAAGCGCCATGGCATCTGCCACTCATTACAGATACGGTAATATGAGTTGGCAGCTTGTGCCAGGAATGCCAAACACGGTTGATGTGACTATTCAGCACTCGTGGAGAAAGACGGCATTTTCAAATTCTAATGTAGGCCAGACTGTAAACACAGGTACACTTGTAATCCCAGGACAAACGAATAGACAAATTTTAATTGATGTCACTTCAGTCAATCTTGTGGAAGATTGGTTCTTCGGAACTTTTACAACGAGAATTACATTTCCTGGTCCTGGTTCTTATCTTCTTTCCTATAGCGGGTGTTGTAGAATTTCTACTCTTCAAAACAATGCTGATGGCAGCTATAGGAATGAAACGGTAGTGGAAATCGGAAACGGTAATAGTGGCCCTAACTCTACAGTAACGCCCATCATTAATATGCAAACAGGACTTGCGGGTGCTACATTTCAGATCCCTGCCACCGATCCGGACGGTGATCCTTTAAGCTTTAGACTAGCTACAAGTTCAGAAACTTCGGCATTTACTGCTGCACCTGGCTTTTCAGTTTCACCCACAGGTTTGGCTACGTTTAATACTATTGGAAAGTCCGTTGGTCAACTGTATCAGGCAGCCGTAACTGTGGAAGATACTGCTGGTGCAAAATCTGTTCTTGACTTTATTATTAGGGTGGTAAACAATTCTAACCCTCCTACATTTGATTATTCAGTAACTCCGGCCAATGGTACTGTTTTGAGTGTGCGCCCTGGTGATTCGGTAAAATTTAAGGTTAAGGCTTTTGACGTTGACCCCGGAGACATCGTTACCATTAATGCTGTGGGTGTGCCTGTAGGAGCCTCTTTTACTCCCCCAATTGTTACAGCTGGAGGAAACCCGGATAGTACAGAATTCCTCTGGATTCCTACAGCCGCAAACCTTGGTACCTCAGTTATCAACTTTACTGCTGAAGATAATAATAACGTTCAGGCAAATACTTCAGTGTCTATAATAGTTAGTCAAAAACCTGTTTTTGATGTTCCACCTACACCAGCCGAAGGTGTTCATTTATTTTATGAGTGTGGCGATACTATTAAATATATGGTTCAGGCATCTGATGCTGATCCAAATGATTCTGTAGTAATTAATAAGGTTGAGGGTAAAGATATGATGGGTAATAAAATCCCCTTATACCCCGGAGCTACTTTTACACCCCTGCCTACATCCCTTGGCAACCCTACAAGTGGAATGTTTGAGTGGGTGTTAGGACCCGGAGATTGGGGTCATAGGCATGTTTTCTTTACAGCAGAAGATCAGAATGGAGAGAAGGAAATTCATGAAGTATCTCAATTAATCAATTCGCAGCCTAAAATTACTTCTACACCAGATACATGTGTATACGCTGACAGTACCTTTTACTACAAAATTGTAGTTATGGACAAGGATACTGCTAACGGTGATAGCATTGATATTTTTGTTTCTAATGCGCCATCCTGGCTAACATTTACCGATTTGGGTAATGGTTGTGGTATTTTAACAGGTACACCAACCAGTGCAGATGTTGGAACTTCTAATATTCAGGTAGAAGCTCAGGATATTCATCACCATGCTACTGGTATTACTCATCAGTTCTTTAATTTAACGGTTAAGGATACAGCCGGCCCCACACCACCGGACACCGCCTGCGTTGTAGTGGATTCATTAAAACTGATCTCTGATGGTTCATGGATGATGAGCACCGTGGTTACTCCTTCAAATCTTTCTGGCGTATGGTCTGGTGTTGGCGGTGTATTACCACCTGATGGTAGCTTTACTGTACCTGCCATGCTTGGTCAACCTTATTCATTCCCGTCCATTGATTCGGTACCAGGTGCTGAGGTAATTAAAACCAGCCGTGATATTACTTACTTCCGCAAGTCGTTTATGCTTGCAGGTAATGAAGATATGGCTGCGCGTGTACTAATGACTGTGGATGATCATACTGAAATTTACATCAATGGAGTGCTGTTTGTAGCCAGGTACACTGGTACTTCAGGCAACTTCAAGAATCCTCCATTTGATGCTAAGTTTAATGCTGACGGTTCCATCGTTAATCCAAACGCAGGTAATGATCCGTTTAGCTTCACAACCTTTTCTTCTTTAGGTGATTTGTTTAACTCAGGCATGAATACGATAACCGTTGTAATAAGAAACTACGCCAAGTCAACGGATTTCGGTGGGTTCTCACTATGTATGGATCTTGACTATAGCTATCAAACCGGCAACTGCGATGTTCTGGATAGTTGTGTATCTGACAGTACATGGAAACTAAGTACAGTAGTAACAACAGCCACTGCCAATAGTTACCCATGGCCAGGTGTAGGATCGGTGCCATCTGTAGCTACCTTTACCTTACCGGTAGTTGTGGGGCAGCCTTACCCATGGACGCACCTTTATACTGTTCCCGGTTCTGAGGTGATTTCATCTTTAAGTGGTGTTACTTATTATCGTAAAACTTTTGAGATTACAGATAATGTTGGTGTAAATACACGCTTCAGAATGTTTATGGACGATGATGTGGAGATTTTTGTTAATGGAGTATTACTGGCCAGAGAAGATGGTATGGGCCCTGAAAACTGGAGAACTGCCAATCATGACATTTTATTCAAAGGTGATGGCACAGTAGATAATGGACACATGGGTGGTGATGCATTTGATTATGTTGCTACTGTTGACATGGATACTGTTCTGAAGCCAGGCATGAATGATGTGATACTGGCAATTAGAAACAGAACCAGCAAACCTGATAAAGGTGGTTTCTCTTTCCGTATGGATATGGATAAAGGTGGAGTAGGTGTTATTAAGAAATCTTCAGGATTTTCATCAGGCTCGGTTGGTAGTGATGTTTTGGCTGCCAAGGTTTATCCTAACCCAACAAGTAGCTGGGTAAACGTGGTAATACCAAACTACTCAATTGAAACTGCGGGTGAAGTTGTTGTTATTGATGTTAATGGAAAGGTTCTTGAAAGCCGTGAAATTGACAGCGAAGAAGTACAGCTTGACTTAAGTGGATACGCTTCTGGTCTTTATTTTGTAAAAGTAAAGGCTGATGAAATGGTACATACCACAAAAGTGTTTAAGAAGTAATTTGAGATAATTATAAAAATGAATGGCCCGCCCCTGTTAAGAGGCGGGCCATTTTATTTTACCTGGTGCTGAAGGTTTATTTACTCAGCCATTGTACTATCAGTTGCGCTACTTGCTTTTTCCACAAGCACCGGAAATTTGATTTTGGTTTTTACCACAAAACCGCTTCCAAACTCATTAACTACTTGCTTCAAAAACTTTTCAGCCTCCAGCCTGGTACGAAAGTCGCCAGTTTGTACTTTATATTCCGGAGATTCATACACCGTGTAAACCGGCACAGTAGGAAAAACTCCTAAAAAGCGAGACCTGGCTTTTAGGGTTTCCTGTTTACTCCCATTGTAAATCTGTACCCGGTAGCCGTCAAGTTGTGGTTGAGCTTTATTTTGTTCAACATACTTTTCTCGCATTTGAGAAATACCCGGCTCCTCCACCAGTTTTAATTGCTGTTCAGGCACATTTTCTGACTGGCCCAAAACTGAAAAACCTAGGGCAACAAGTGAGAGAGTGAGGGTTATAGTCTTTATTCTCATTAGGTATTCTATTAAGCCGCAAAACTATAGCTTTTGTAGCAAGGCTAAATAAACGTGTAGAATTATTTAGAACCATTATAAATTTAAAAGGTTCTTACACGGCTATTCGCAAAATGCCTTTAAGTCTTAAATTTGCCCCCCGAAGTACGACCAGCTATATTATTAGGCACAAACAATGAGAAAACGTTTATTCGACCAAGTTTCGCGCTTAGCCCTTTTTATATTCTTTGTTCTTTCTGCTTTTACGGCTTCTGCCCAGGGAGATGTCGCTAATGGAAAGTCATTATTCAACTCCAATTGTGCTTCATGTCACAAGCTGGATAAAAAGGCAATTGGCCCTGCATTAGCTGGTGTTACCACCAGAAGAGATACGGAATGGCTAATTCAATGGATTAAGAATAACGCGGAACTTCGCGCTTCAGGCGATGCCACTGCCAATGCTCTTTTTGAAGAATACAATGGCTCTGTGATGCCGGCTTTCCCTGGATTATCTGATCAGGATATCATGGATATTTTGGCGTACACGGATGCTGGTCCAGCTAAAAAAGTAGATGATGGTACTCCTTCTCTGGAGCCTGTAGCAGCAGCTGAGTCAGATAATACAGTGCTTCTTATCGGTCTGGGTGTTGTGCTTCTTCTGTTGATTATTCTTCTGGCCAAGGTTAAAAACACGCTTAAGCAAGTTAAAGGTGATGCTCCTACCACTATTATGGAGGATGCTAATATCATTACCAGAACGGCTCTTAAAAACCCAAGAATCGTAACCCTTCTTACCATAGTGGTAGCTGTGGCATTGCTATCACAGCTCTATGTGGCGCTTATGGCCGTTGGAGTTACTGAAGAATATGAGCCTTCACAGCCTATCGCCTTTTCGCACAAGCTACATGCTGGTGATAACCAGATTGATTGTAACTACTGCCACTATGGTGCCCGTAAGAGTATGGTGAGCAACGTGCCTTCAGCTAATGTTTGTATGAACTGCCACATGAATATTCAGGAGGGCCCGACTACCGGCACCGAAGAGATTGCGAAGATTTATGCAGCAGTTGGTTTTGATCCTGCTGAAATGAAATACATAGAGGATTATGAGCAGAAGCCAATAAAATGGGTTCGTATACACGATCTGCCTGATCTTTCGTACTTCAATCACTCACAACACGTAACCGCAGGTGGTGTGGCTTGTCAAACATGCCATGGCCCTATTCAGGAAATGGAAGAGGTTTACCAATACTCTCCACTTACTATGGGGTGGTGTATCAATTGCCACCGGGAAACAAACGTGAATGTAGAGTCTAACGATTATTACAGCGAAATGCACGAGAAGTTGAAAGAGAAGTACGGTCCTGATGCCAATATCACTGTGGAGATGATCGGTGGTTTGGAGTGTGGAAAATGTCACTATTAATTAAGAAAAATCTTTCCCTACTATAATGGTTGAAAATAAGAAATACTGGAAAGGAATAGAGGAGCTGGGAGATTCTGAAGTTGTAAAGAATCTTCAGCAAAACGAGTTTCCTGCTGAGATTTCCACTGAAGAGTTTCTTGGAGATAAGGAAAAGCTGGATTCTTCCTCTACCACAAGACGTGACTTTTTAAAGTACATGGGTTTTTCTACAGCTGCTGCAACTTTAGCTGCCTGTGAATCTCCAATTAGTGAAACCATACCATACGTGGTAGCGCCCGAAGAGGTTATACCCGGTATAGCCAACTACTACGCCACCAGCTATTATGATGGTCATGATTATGCTTCCATTTTGGTGAAAACCAGGGAAGGAAGACCTATTAAAATTGAAAATAATAAAATGGCCGCCATTAATGGCGCTGCCAATACCCGCATCCACGGTTCTGTTTTAAACCTGTATGATGCAACCCGCGTGCAGTCTCCTATGATAAACGGAGAAGCCGCGAATTGGAGTGATGTTGATGCTGCTGTGAAAAAGGCCGTGACCGATGCCGCTGCAAGCGGTAAGCAAACTGTGCTATTAACTTCAACAGTAATTAGCCCAACCAGCCAAAAGCTTATTAATGAGTTTGGTGCACAGAATGGCAACTTTAAGCATGTGATGTATGATGGTTTTTCATACTCAGGTAAATTAGATGCCATTGCTGCGGCTACCGGAACCAGGGCCCTGCCAACTTACAACTTCAGAAAAGCTGATGTGATTGTGAGCTTTGGAGCTGATTTTCTTGGTGACTGGACAGGTCAGCGTGTAAATGGAGATTACTCTTCCAGAAGGATTCCAGGAAAAGATATGTCGCGCCACATTCAGTTTGAGTCTAACATGACGAACACTGGAGCAATGGCTGATAAGCGCTATAAAGTGAAGCCATCTGAATTAGGTGCTACACTTACCGCTCTTTACAATGAAATTACGGGAAGCTCTCTGCCTGCCGGAAAAACAGCATTAGGTGCCGAAATTAAGAGTGTTGCTAAGGAATTAAAGAAGGCCGGTAGAAATGGTCTTGTAGTATCCGGTACTAACGATGCCGATATAGAAGCTATTACCATTGCTATTAATAAAGCTCTTGGAGCCGATGGCACAACCTTGAGCTACTCTAAAAAAGCACATTTCCGTAAAGGTAGTGATGCCGCTGTGAAGCAGCTTATCGCTGATATGAATGCCGGTAATGTTGCTACTTTAATGGTGGATAACCTGAATGTGGCTTACGTATTATCTGGTAATGAAAAGCTGATAAGCGGTATGAAGAAGGTAGGTACCACCGTGTACTTTACCGAAAAATTGGATGAAACGGCTAAACTGGCCAATGTTATCTGCGCTAAGCACAATAGCCTAGAAAGCTGGGGTGATGCTATGCCGGCTGATGGCGAGTACAGTATTATGCAGCCAACAATTCGTCCGTTGTTTGATACAAGACAAATGGAGGATTGCCTGCTGAAATGGTCTGGCAATTCGCAATCATATTATAAGTACCTCACCAATAACTGGAATGCAGGAATACTTGGTGGTACCGAGTGGAATAAAGCACTACATGATGGTGTATTAACCAAAGGTGGTTCATTTATCTCTGCCCCGGTTATGGCTGCCAGCACTGTGGCTGCTGCTGATACTGCCGCTGCACCTGCCGACTCAGTAGGAGTAGTTGAAGGTTTGGTAAATGATGTAAAAGCTCTTTTCAACTCTGATGATAATGAGGAGTCTGGTTCAGGTAGCGCTTCCTCAACTGCAACGGTTGACTTAAATGCGGCTGCCGGACGCCTTAGCAAAAAAGGGGGTGGAAACTTTGAAGTAGAGTTTTACCAGAAGACAGGTATGGGTATTGGCCAATTGGCAAATAACCCTTGGTTACAGGAGTTTCCTGACCCTATTACGCGTGTAGGTTGGGATAATTACCTTACTATGTCTGCAGCTGATGCCCTTGATTTGGGAATCAAAAACTGGCATGTATCCAACGGTGCATTAAATGGCAACACGGTTAACATCACCGTAAACGGTAAAACTATAGAGAATGTGCCTGTATTTATTCAGCCTGGTCAGGCTAAAGGTACAGTAGGTTTTGCAGTGGGCTATGGCCGCGAAGGGATTGGTAAAGCCGCTGAGGGTGTTGGAAAAAATGCCTTTGTTTTGATGGCAAACGGTAATCATAGTGCCAATATTGAAATTACGGCTACCGAAAACGAGCATGAGTATGCCTGTATTCAGCTTGCTCATACCATGATGGGCCGTAAAATTGTAAACGAAACAGTACTTGATACATACCTGAACACTCCTAAAGAAGAGTGGAACAAGGTTACCATATTTGAAACTCATAAAGGTCCCTTAACTGCTGCTGAAACCAACCTGTGGGATGATTTTGATCACGAAACCGGGCCAATGTGGAATATGTCCATTGACCTGAACCTATGTAATGGTTGTGGTGCCTGTGTTATCGCTTGCCAAAGCGAAAACAACGTACCTGTGGTTGGTAAAGATGAAATGCGCAGATCGAGAGATATGCACTGGATACGAATTGACCGCTACTACAGCAGTGATATGACTGAGGAAGTAGCTGAAGAAGGGGGTATTAGTGGTATTGAGAAGTTTGCCGCGATGGAGAATCCTTCGGCTAGTCCTGATGTATTCTTCCAGCCGGTTATGTGCCAGCACTGTAACCATGCTCCCTGCGAAACTGTTTGTCCGGTTGCGGCAACCACTCACAGTAATGAAGGCCTTAACCACATGGCTTACAACCGTTGTATCGGTACCCGTTACTGTGCCAATAACTGCCCATACAAGGTGCGTAGGTTCAACTGGTTCCAGTACAACAATGGTAGCGAAGAGAAATTTGATGTGAACTACGCCATGAACCAGGATTTAGGCCGTATGGTACTTAATCCGGATGTAACCGTAAGGTCTCGAGGTGTAATGGAGAAATGTTCACTTTGTATACAACGCATACAGCTGGGTAAGCTTGAGGCTAAAAATGAAGGCCGTAAGCTTAAGGATGGAGAAATCAGAACTGCCTGTATGGATGCCTGTGATTCAGGAGCCATTACATTTGGCGATGTAAATAATAAGGAGAGCGCTGTATTTGCACTTAAAAATGACAGCAGGATGTATCACCTTCTTGAAGAAGTAGGTACTCAGCCTTCAATTTTTTATCAAACTAAGGTTAGAAACAGAGCTTAAAAAATTATAAAGAAGACGCATGCATTACGAAGCTCCCATTAGAGAACCACTAATTACAGGTGATAAGAGCTACCACGATATTACGGTAGATGTTGCCCGTCCGGTTGAAACCAAGGCACCACGCTCTTGGTGGATTGTGTTTTCCCTTGCACTTATAGCTTTCCTTTGGGGTATTGGTTGTATCCTTTACACCATTGGTGTGGGTATCGGTACCTGGGGTTTAAATAAAACTGTAGGTTGGGCCTGGGATATCACCAACTTCGTATGGTGGGTAGGTATCGGTCACGCAGGTACACTTATTTCTGCGGTACTTCTACTATTCCGCCAAAAATGGAGGATGTCCATCAACCGCTCTGCTGAGGCTATGACTATTTTCTCGGTAATTCAGGCGGCACTTTTCCCCGGTATTCACATGGGTCGTATTTGGTTGGCGTATTTCGTTTTCCCGATTCCAAACCAATTCGGTTCGCTATGGGTAAACTTTAACTCGCCACTATTGTGGGATGTTTTCGCCATCTCAACCTACTTCTCGGTATCTGTTGTATTCTGGTATGTAGGTTTGATTCCTGATTTCGCCATGATTCGTGACCGTGCCGTAAGACCGGTAACTCAGCACATCTATAAAATTTTAAGTTTTGGATGGGGTGGTAAAGCCAAGCACTGGCAGCGTTTTGAAGAGGTATCACTTGTACTTGCCGGGTTAGCCACGCCACTTGTACTTTCTGTACACACCATTGTATCTATGGACTTTGCTACCTCGGTAATACCGGGATGGCACACCACCATCTTCCCGCCCTACTTTGTGGCTGGTGCAATCTTTTCAGGTTTTGCGATGGTAAACACACTTCTTATTATCGTAAGAAAGGTGTTTAACATGGAAGACTACATCACCATTGGCCACATCGAGATGATGAATATCATTATTATGCTTACAGGCTCTATTGTGGGTGTAGCATATATCACTGAGCTTTTCATGGCCTGGTACTCTGGTGTGGAGTATGAGCAATATGCCTTCTTAAACCGTGCTACCGGACCTTACTGGTGGGCTTACTGGAGTATGATGACCTGTAACGTTTTCAGTCCGCAGTTTATGTGGTTTAAAAAATTGAGAACAAGCCTTATTTTCTCCTTTATCATTTCTATTGTTGTAAACGTGGGTATGTGGTTCGAGCGTTTCGTAATTATCGTAACCTCACTTCACAGAGACTACCTTCCATCTTCATGGAGTATGTTCTCACCAACTTTTGTGGATATTGGAATTTTTATCGGTACCATCGGATTTTTCTTTGTGTTATTCCTTCTATATGCCCGCAGTTTCCCGGTAATTGCCCAGGCAGAATTGAAGACCATTTTGAAATCATCAGGGGAGAATTATAAAAAATTGCAAGAGAAAGATGCACACCACTGAGAATAAAGTAATCATTAGTGCCCTGTACGATGATGATGACGTACTACTATCGGGCGTAAAACAAGTGAAGGAAAAAGGCTATCACATTGAAGAGGTGTATTCTCCTTTTCCTATACACGGGTTGGATCATGCTATGGGCCTTAAGCGTACCCGCATAGCTATTGCTGCTTTCCTATACGGTTGCCTTGGTTTGGCTACAGCCATATCATTAACCTATGGAATGATGATAGTGGATTGGCCTATGAATATTGGTGGTAAACCAAGTTTTACCTGGGGAGAAAACATGCCGGCATTTGTGCCTATTATGTTTGAGCTTACTGTATTCTTTGCTGCTCACCTTATGGTATGGACGTTTTTTGTACGTAATGGTACATACCCGGGCAGAAAGGCACAAAACCCTGACCCAAGAACTACAGACGATAAGTTTTTGATGGAAGTTGAATTGGGTACTAAAGGAAGCAAGGAAGATTTGCTTTCGCTGTTGCGCGATTCAGGGGCTATTGAGATTAATGAAAATAGTAAATAGGAGCTACCGATGCTAAAAAGAACTATTGTAAATAGCGTTGCTGTTGCCATCGGAGGATTGGTACTTGTAACGTCTTGCGGTGAAAACTCCCGTGGTTTGGAATACATGCCCGACATGTACCGCGGACCAGCCGTGGAAACCTACCAGCCTTTAGGTGAGGATGATCACATATCGGCCATGCAGCCGGTTGATGGTACTTTGCCAAGAGGATTCATGAGCTACAAATCTTATGCGCCAGACCAGGCAGGTTACGATGCCGCCAAGCAAAACCTTAAGATGCCTGCTAACTTCCCCAAAGATGAAGTAACACTTGAGGAGGCTGCCAAACTATACGGTATCTTCTGTTCTCATTGTCATGGTGATAAAGGTGATGGACAAGGCATTCTTGTTAAAAGAGAGAAGTTTTTAGGCGTTCCATCCTACGCTGATCGTGATATTAATGCAGGAACCATTTTCCATGTAATAACCTATGGCAAAGGTGTTATGGGTTCACACGCATCTCAGTTAACTCCTAAAGAACGCTGGATGGTGACCGAGCATGTTTTGAAATTGAAAGCTGAATTGGCAGGTGGTGGAAAAGCACCGGAATCAACGGAGGCTACACAGGATACTACAGCAGCGGCAGCTGATACTACTTCAGCGGTGGCAGAACAAATAACTAACTAAGGATAAATTCTTAATAAGTACAACAGATGTTTGAATTTACCGGAAAATTAAAGACCCTTTCAATTATTCTGATAATTATCGGGGCTATTTCAGTGGGCGCCAGTTTCTTTATGGGTGGTGGAGACCATCATGCCGATGCGCATCACGATACTCATGCTGAAGCTGCTGGCGAGGGAAGCCATGGCCATGGTGAAGAAGCTGCAAATCACGAAGCCGATCACCATGAAGGTACGCCTCACTCTGAGCATGATCTACATGAAATGTACGCGGCACCTGATAACAGGACATACCATAAAACCGCTTCAAGAGCCTTGCCCGAGTATAATCACTTCGAACAAACTGAAGATGATAAGCCTAGCGCTGAAAAGATTCACCATCAAATAGAAAATAAGCCCTGGGCTAACCTTTTGGTAAATAACTTTTTCTTCCTTGCTGTATCATTAGGAGCCCTGTTTTTTATGGCCGTTCAGTATGCGGCACAGGTTGGCTGGAGTGCTGTAGTGCTTCGCGTAATGGAAGCTATGACTACCTATTTGTGGATACCTATGGTTATTATGCTGATACTTATTATTACCGGTATGATGCACATTGGTGGCAATCACCTATGGCACTGGATGGCCGAGGGTATTATGGAAAAAGGCAATCCTCACTATGATGAAATTATCGCTGGTAAAGAAGGATTCTTAAATAATCCATTTTATATAATTCGTACCCTGGTGTACTTTTTAGGCTGGGTAGGTGGTGCCATGTTGCTTAGAAGAATGAGCATGAAGATGGAAAATAACGGAGCTGATGCCCCTGCCATTTGGAAGAAAATGAGAAACTGGTCTGCTGGTTTCCTTGTATTCTTTGCAGTTACCTCTTCTACCAGTGCCTGGGATTATATTATGAGTATTGATACGCATTGGTTTAGCACCCTGTTTGGTTGGTATATTTTTGCAGGTATGTTTGTAAGTGCCCTTACCGTACTTACGCTTATTACTCTTTACCTTAAAGGCAAAGGTTATCTACCAGAAGTAAACCACAGCCATATTCAGGATTTAGGTAAGTTCATGTTTGCCTTCTCCGTATTCTGGACGTACCTATGGTTCTCACAGTTTATGCTTATCTGGTACTCAAATATTCCTGAAGAAGTAACCTATTATATGGCCCGCTTTGGCGAGTACAGGGCTGTATTCTTTACCATGGTGGCCATGAACTTTATTTTCCCCATACTGATATTGATGAGCCGTGATAGCAAGAGAAACTATGGTTTCCTTATCACCGCAGGTATCATAATGATTATTGGTCACTGGCTGGATGTTTATATCCTTATTACCCCGGGTACCGTTGGTGGCCAGTGGAGTTTAGGGCTTGTACAATTGGGTACTTTCCTTGGTTTTGCAGGGTTGTTCATCTTTGTGGTGTTCAGTGCGCTGGCTAAGCGCAACCTTATGCCGGTTAATCACCCGATGTTGGAGGAAAGCAAGCATTTTCATTTATAAAATATAAAGAGAGAGAAAGGAATGGAGACTCTTCTAATCATAGTTGTTGGAATACTGGGCCTGATAGCCTTGGGCCAGATCGTTAGAATTTTCGAATTGTCCTCTCAGGTAAGAGGCCGGGGCGATGAAAATGATGTTAATGATTCAGACAACCGCACACATGGCTTGCTATTGCTTATAGCCGGTGTAGTTCTTATCGGTACTTTTATCTGGATGGTTGTGGAGTACTCCAGCGTACTTCTTCCAAAATCTGCTTCTGATCACGGTAACGAAATTGATAACCTGTGGGATATCTCTATGGGGCTTATCGTAATCGTATTCTTCATTACCCAACCCATCCTTTTCTACTTCTCGTATAAATTCAGGGGAAGTAAAAACCGCAGGGCCGTTTACATGGAGCACAACAATAAGCTGGAGTTCATCTGGACTATTGTTCCGGCTATTGTACTTGCAGGTCTTATTATTTACGGACTTACCACTTGGAGTGATGTAATGAATCCTGAAGTTGCTGATGAGGAGCCAATTGAAATTGAAATTTATGCCAAGCAATTTGGCTGGACGGCTAGATATGCCGGTGATGATAATAAACTTGGTTATGCCAATGTGCGCATGATAGAAGGCGTAAATGAGTTGGGCGTTGATATTAATGACGAGAGTTCTTTGGATGATGTGATTGTGAAAGAACTCCATCTGCCTGTAAATCGTAGAGTTGTACTAAGGTTCAGAAGTCAGGATGTTATTCACTCGGCCTACCTGCCACATTTCAGGGTACAAATGAACTGCGTACCAGGTACAAAAACCCATTTTAGCTTTACACCCACAGTTACCACTGCCGAAATGCGCCAGGAGGCACATGTAATTGAAAAGGTGAAAAATATTAATGAAATTAGGGCCGCCAAAGGTGAAGATCCCTATGAGTATGATTACCTGTTGCTTTGCAACAAAATATGTGGATCTGCACACTACAATATGCAAATGAAGGTAGTAGTGGAAACACAGGAGGAGTATGATAAGTGGATGAGCGAACAAAAGTCGTTTGCTGAGGCGTTGTAATTTTTATTAGCTGATTTAAAAGAAGATTGACGGATATGGCACATGATGAATCACACGATCACGGGCATCATCACAAAGTAACTTTTTGGAATAAGTACGTATTTAGTGAAGATCATAAGATGATCTCCAAGCAATTCCTTATAACAGGTATGATTATGGGAATTATTGGTGTTACCATGTCTTTACTGTTCAGGCTGCAACTGGCCTGGCCGGAAAAGGAGTGGCCCATTTTTGAAACCCTTATGGGTAAATGGGGGGCTGATGGCGTAATGGATCCTAATATCTATTTAGCACTTGTTACCATCCACGGTACTATCATGGTATTCTTTGTACTTACTGCAGGTCTTAGTGGTACCTTCTCAAACCTTCTTATTCCGCTGCAGGTAGGAGCGCGTGATATGGCCTCAGGCTTTATCAATATGCTTTCTTACTGGTTCTTTTTTGCTTCAAGTGTGGTAATGGTTATTTCACTTTTTGTAGAGAGTGGCCCAGCCTCTGCCGGTTGGACGGTGTATCCACCACTTAGTGCCCTGCCACAGGCAATCCCCGGTTCAGGTATGGGGATGACGCTTTGGTTGGTAAGTATGAGCCTGTTCATCGTTTCATCACTTTTAGGAGCACTGAACTACATCGTAACCGTATTAAACCTTCGTACTAAAGGTATGAGCATGACGAGATTGCCACTTACTATCTGGGCTTTCTTTGTAACTGCAATACTTGGTGTTCTTTCTTTCCCCGTACTTTTTTCAGCTGCCTTATTACTTATTTTCGACCGTAGCTTCGGTACCAGCTTCTACTTATCAGACATTATGGTGGGTAGTGAGTTATTGACCAACCAGGGAGGTAGCCCGATCCTGTTCCAACACTTATTCTGGTTCCTTGGTCACCCGGAAGTATATATAATCCTACTACCTGCTTTGGGTATTACTTCTGAAGTAATATCAACCAATGCCCGTAAGCCTATTTTCGGATACCGCGCGATGGTAGGTTCTATTTTGGCAATCGCATTCCTGTCCTTTATTGTATGGGGCCACCATATGTTTATTACAGGTATGAATCCCTTCCTGGGTTCGGTGTTTACGTTTACAACACTGCTTATCGCGATACCATCTGCTGTAAAAGCCTTTAATTACATAACTACTTTATGGCAGGGTAACCTGCGTATGACGCCCGCCATGTTGTTCTCTATTGGTTTGGTGTCAACTTTTATCACCGGTGGTCTTACAGGTCTTATTCTTGGAGATTCTGCCCTTGATATCAACGTACACGATACTTACTTTGTAGTGGCACACTTCCACATTGTAATGGGGCTATCGGCCATCTTTGGAATGTTTGCCGGTGTGTACCACTGGTTCCCGCGTATGTTTGGCCGCAGAATGATTAAGAGCCTGGGCTACATTCACTTCTGGATAACCTTTGTTTGTGCCTATGGCGTGTTTATGCCGATGCACTTTTTGGGTATGGCCGGTTTACCACGTAGGTATTATACCAACACAGCCTTCCCGATGTTTGACGACCTTGCCGACATTAACGTATTGATTAGTGTATTTGCCATAGTTGGTGGTTTAGCACAGGTTGCCTTTATCTTCAACTTCTTCTACAGTGCTGTTAGAGGGCAGAAGTCTGAGCAAAACCCATGGAAATCCAACACATTGGAATGGACAGCTCCTGTAGAGCACCTGCACGGAAACTGGCCGGGAGAAATACCAACCGTTTACCGCTGGCCTTATGACTACAGCAAGCCGGGTATGGAAGAAGACTTTGTACCACAAAACGTTCCGATACAGCAAGGAGAAGTGGAAACGGGACATTAACCCGGTTAAGTACTAAAGAAACTTGAAAACCCTGAGGAGTGAGCTTCTCAGGGTTTTTTGATTTGTAATATGACCAAACTTATTTAATTGTGTTACAATACTTATTTGCGGTAAAAGCCAAGTGAAGTAAAAACAAAATCCTATGTTTAGCTGAACTGTCTTTTGTTACATTCCAAAGAATGGTTCCAGCCACTAGCGTAGGACAAATATCACCACAGTCCATAGCACTTTCAGAATAAGCTTTTAGGTGAGGCTCTGGACTCTCTTGCAAGCTGGCTAAAAATGAGTCCTCCTGAATGTTGAATGTGATATATAACTGTCCATTATTACTTATCCGCACTTCAGAAAAGTAATGTGCACAATGGTAGTTGTCCCTGTAAAGGATCCAATGAAGCTTAACTAGTAATGGACAGAGTTCCCTAAATTGATGATCAAAATTTTCCGGACTATGTTCCTTAGCAAACTCAGCCAGTAGTTTTTCATAAGGCGCATCTGTTCCATATTTTTCAATTAAATAATCTTCACCCGCTTTTAAAATATCATTTTCCATCTGATTGCAGTCATAGTATTTATCTCTTCGATTGGAAGATGGATCGCAGGATATTAGGGTGAAAAAGAACAATGTAAACAGATAGTATTTCAAAATTGATTTTTTTGGAATTGGAAATATACTACAAGAGAAGGGGATTACCCACTAGTGCAAGTAACTTCGTGATTCCAGTATAATACAGATTGGTCGAAATTTGAAGTGTTGAGTTCAAGTCTCCTGTTTAATGACTCCCCAACTCCTCCCTCCCTTCTCCTATATTTGCAATAAATCCCAATTAGATGGACAGGCTGATGGACGCCAATGGAGAGAACTTTTCTCCGGAAGAATTTGAAATAGAGAAGAAGTTACGGCCCGTAAGCTTTAATGACTTTGCGGGGCAGGACAAGGTGCTGGAAAACCTGGAGATATTCGTTCAGGCTGCCAATCAGCGTGGCGAAGCGCTGGATCATGTTTTGCTGCATGGCCCCCCCGGCTTGGGTAAAACCACTTTGGCGCACATACTGGCCAATGAGCTGAATGTGGGGATAAAGATCACTTCAGGGCCTGTAATTGATAAACCCGGTGACTTGGCTGGCCTCCTTACCAACCTCGAAGAAAGGGATGTACTATTTATAGATGAGATTCACCGGTTAAGCCCCATAGTTGAGGAATACCTGTACTCAGCAATGGAAGATTACCGGATAGATATTATGATTGAATCCGGGCCAAATGCGCGTAGCGTACAGATCAATCTAAACCCCTTTACACTGATTGGTGCAACCACCCGCTCAGGGTTGCTTACTTCGCCCCTGAGGGCGCGATTTGGTATCAATAGCCGCCTACAGTATTACTCTACCGAATTACTTTCTACCATAGTAGAGCGTTCAGCAGAAATACTGGAGGTGCCCATTCATGAAAATGCAGCTATAGAGATTGCCCGAAGGAGTAGGGGAACACCCCGTATTGCCAACGCCTTGTTGCGTAGAATGCGCGATTTTGCACAGGTAAAGGGTGATGGCACTATAAACCTTGAAATAGCCCGTTTTGGCCTAAATGCCCTTAACGTGGATGAATATGGCCTGGATGAAATGGACAACAAAATCCTGACTACCATTATTGATAAGTTTAAAGGTGGTCCTGTAGGCGTAGGTACTATTGCCACTGCCGTGGGAGATCAGGCGGGTACTATAGAGGAGGTTTATGAGCCCTTCTTAATTCAGGAAGGTTTTATAATGCGTACCCAGCGTGGCCGTGTAGTTACTGATAAGGCCTACAAGCATTTGGAGCGTGAGCGACCTGCTTCTCAAGGTGGTCTTTTTGACTAGTAAACCAAAATACTCTCAATTAATAAAAGCCGAAGCCAAACGCCTTGGCTTCCTCGCTTGTGGAGTCTCTAAAGCCGGGTTTTTAGAAGAGGAAGCCCCTCGTTTAGAAGAATGGCTTAATCGAAATTATCATGGTGAAATGAAGTGGATGGAAAACCACTTCGACAAGCGCCTTGATCCGCGAAAGCTTGTAGATGGCGCCAAATCGGTTATATCCGTTATCCTTAATTATTACCCTGAAGAAACCCAAAAAGACCCTAATGCACCTCGTATCGCCAAATATGCTTATGGTGAAGATTACCACTTCGTTATCAAGCGAAAGCTAAAAGCGCTGACCGAATTTATACAGGAAGAAATAGGAGAGGTGCAGGGCCGTGCTTTTACGGACTCTGCACCTGTAATGGACCGTGCCTGGGCCGAGCGTGCAGGCCTGGGCTGGACAGGGAAGCATACGTTATTGCTCACCAAAAATACCGGCTCTTTTTACCTTATCGGAGAATTAATTGTGGATTTGGAACTTGAACCGGATGAACCAGTTGCAAGCCACTGTGGTAGTTGTACGCGTTGCATTGATGCATGCCCTACAGATGCCATACTTGAACCTAATTTACTGGATGCTACCAAATGCATTTCGTACCTCACCATTGAGCTGAAGGATCAAATTCCACAACAGTTTACAGGGCAAATGGAAGGCTGGGCCTTTGGTTGCGACATCTGCCAGGATGTATGCCCCTGGAACCGCTTTAGCAAACCTACCAAAGTAGAGGAGTTTTCACCACACCCCGATATGCTGAACATGACCAAAAGGGATTGGGAAGAAATAACTGAAGATGTTTTCAAAAAGATTTTTAAGAAATCGGCTGTAAAGCGGGCCAAGTATGAAGGGCTGAAAAGGAATATTTCATTCCTGAAAAAAGAGGGAAGTAATTAATCCACGCCCATATTGTACACCAGGGCAAAACTCAGCACAATATTTTTTTGGCCAAAGCTTCCAAACCTCTGTATTGAGGGGTTGTCGGCCGGGTTGGCATTACCATCCCTTATACTGGTAAGTGAATTGTTGGTTCGGAAATTAATATGCACCTTTTCGGTAAAATGCCAACTTACGCCTACTATACCTGTAAGGCTAAATGCGTTATAGGGTGGAATACTTTCTTGCTCAAAGCCGTCCCACTCTTCATTGGCATATACATTAATATCCAGTGCGGGGCCAATTTCAAAGGTCAGGTCTTTCCATCGGTATTGAAAGAGCAGGGGAATCTCAAAATAGCCTAATGAGAGTTTATAGAAATTGCTGGTGTCGCTGGCCGGTTCCCTGGCTCCCTTTTGCAAAAAGGCCAGCTCCAACGCCAGCCTTGAATTTTCTGTTAGATTTACTGAAGTGTAAAAGCCGGCATTCAATCCGGCTTTATCATATCCTCCAAGGTTATCGCCATGTACCTGGCTGGCCGTCATACCTAAATAAAAGCCGCCTTTAAAGTTTTGGGCATGGCTTAAACTCGCAAAACCAACTAAAAAAAAGATCAGTATGTGAGTAGGGCTAGTTTTTGAGCTTAACATAATGCGCCTGAAAAACTTCCTGAGTGTTACGATCATAAACAAATACTACGGCTGAACACTTTTCAATACGCCACTGATTACCGTTGGTAGCAGTGCCTTGCATAGTAAACTGCTTATTAAATATCTGATCTTTGGATATGGCGCCTGAACTTATTTGTACTCCCTCCATACCCGTAAACGATTTACGAAATACGTGATTATGTACATATTCATTTTTGTATTCACCATTATCCAGCTGCGGGGCAACTACACTATCTTCAAGTAGATAACCCACCATGTAAAGGTCTGTTGCCGGTACATCATCCAGGGCTATTGCACCTGCCTGCAGAGTAAAAGTGCTACTTGCATTGTCGTATTCTAGTGAACCCGTCATCGAAAAGTTGGCTGGGATAGCAAGTTGTGCTTGTATGGTTTTGTCCCAATCCGCAGGGTTAGAAAAAACGTCTCCTGGATAACCAGCTCTGTCAAACATTCCCCCGGGTAATCCTGCACTAGGGTCAGCAGAAGCCATCATGTCATATAAGTCCTTTGCCTCATCTGTTCTAAAATCATATGGAGTTTTGGGGTTTGGAATAGCAAATCCGCTGGCATGTATGGCTACAGCAACAACGTTATCGGGCGCAGATTGAAGGTAGCCTTCAATTTTTCTGGCGCCATCAGGACAAAAAGTACAACTGGTTCCGGTAAACTCTTCTATCAATACTGTTTTGTTTCCTTGCGGAAGTTCAACAAAGGCAAAGTCGTCTCTTAGAGGTTTTTGAACTTTATCGCAGCCAAAAAACAAAATAGCAATTACAGGAAGGATAAATATCTTTTTCATAATTCTAAAAATTACTGGTTATACCTAACGTAAAACCATTGGATGCCGGTACAATACGGCATATACCACCAACACAAAAAACACCGGCTTGTTGTCTTCCATACCCTAATTGTAACCTTGTGGTACCAATGGTGTATCCAATGTTGGCGTTAAGATAGTGAACTTGAAGGTCTTCATCAGGGTTTCCATAATTATATGCATCCTGAAAAGCAATAAACCAATGTGGAGCAATGGAATATTCCAGTAATACCAATGCCCAATCACCACGGTCCTGCTTTACACCGCTCTTATCTGTACCCATAAATAGTCCTTGTATTTCGGCTCGCAGGGAGTGGCGCGGCTTTATTTTATAAAGGAGCTCAATAACGCCTGCATTTATGCGGTAAACTTCGGTTTCTACGTTGTTCATGGTTATGTCGTAATCATTGGCACCTTTACGCATGTAGTCGTTATTAAACAAAAAGTTGTAGTACGTAAATGTTCCTTTCCACTTTTTGCTGAGCTTCTTCTTTACTTCCACATGAAAGTCCTGGAAGTAGGTTATATCCCCAAAGCCAAATACGTTTGATTGATAGCCATCTGTACCGTCATCAGTATAGCCTACAATAGAAGTGTCAATAGGGTTATAAACGGGCCTGTCTATTCTATCTCCGTTTTCGTCCACATATTCCTTATCAAGGCTTTGGCTTATGGCATAGCTAACGGTTATCTGGGTTCCATACTTACCGCCAAAAAGTGTTTCTCTTTTAAAGTTATATGAAACATCAGCCTGCAAACCCTGCTCACCTACCGCTATGGTATTAAAAGAATACAAGGCTGGTAGGGCATAAGTATGCAAAGTAGTAAGCGATGGAAGAAAGTTGATAAGTAGCTGTTGCGGATCTGTCACCCTTTGTGAACGAAACGAAAAGTTATCATAACGTTTTACGCCTAATGATACGCCAAGGTTGTTTTTGGCATAGGTACCCGTAAGGTAAAGCGCTGAGCCATCCTTGTAAATAAATCCATTATCCAGGGTAGGGTCATTGGCCTTATAGGCAAATTCACCACTAATATTTAATGTACTTGTGATAAGGCTTGCTCTAACAGCTCCTGCCGCCACGTTTTGCGGAAAAGTATATATGGGGTCATCAGCCGCCTGAAACTTACTTACAAAGCTACCACCAAGTAAAAAGTTGGTGTTGCTCTTCCAGTTCAAGGTATTTTTAAGGTTCCACTCTACATCAGCCCCGCGTACAATGCCTTCACTTTTTTCAAAGTAGTTTCGCTGGCGGCCAACCAAACCTTTAATGGTAACACCGTCTGTGGGCATAAAAATTACCCTCAGGCCATCCAGGTTATTATCAAGGCCTAGTCCTCTTTCTTCAAAAGCGCGAAGAGTAAGGCCACTGCCGAACTGCTCGTAAAAGTTACCCACGGTTATATCATATTTCTCCCGTGCAAAGCGGGCATATCTATAAGCAATACCTTCCCCCTGGTAGCCTGGGGGAAGACCTACTCTGTTATTCTGGTAACTCTCGTAGCGAATACCTGCCGAAAAATCTCCCCTGCGGTAGGTGAGATTTAAAAAGCCGGTGGCTAATAGTCTTTCATCGGGATAGGCTTCACCTAAGGGGTCAATAAGGGTATCTTCCAAATAGTACTGAGCATCAGCCTGGAAGTTTCCACTAATAGTCCCTAAATCAAATTTGTTGGCAAGATCCTGGGCAAAAGCCCATTTTGCCCCAATTAATAGGGCAGTACACAATAGTGCTTTTTTCACAGAAAGGAGGGTTTACTTATTCTTCTATGGAACCGGTAGTGGCGAGTTGTTCAACTAACTCATAAAGATGGTCTTCATCTCCGGGGATGTAACCATTATGTTGCCACACTATGTTGCCTTCACCATCAAGCAAAAAGGTGTGTGGAATGTTATTTACGTTTAAGGCTCTTCGTAAATCAGAGTTTTCATCTAAGTAGATTTCATACTCCCAGCCCTGGCTGGTAACAAAAGGGCGCACTTTGGCTGACTGGCGCGTATCGTCAATTGATATAGCAATAACCTTCACTCCGGTTTCCTCCTGCCAGTCAATATACATATCATGTATGGCAGTTAGCTCGCGTACGCAGGGCTTACACCAGGTAGCCCAAAAGCTTATTACTATTGGTTTTCCATCGTTGGAAAGGGTTGAGGCATCTATACTGTTACCTTGCATATCCTTTATCTGTATGGAAGGCACCTTTTC
This sequence comes from Schleiferiaceae bacterium, assembly GCA_963758205.1. Lineage (GTDB taxonomy): Bacteria > Bacteroidota > Bacteroidia > Flavobacteriales > Schleiferiaceae > Owenweeksia. The sequence continues at coordinate 1,117,387 of CAVWUM010000002.1, read as the reverse complement.
TTGTGCGTTGGCGCAAATACTTAAAACTAAACCGAATACTAGGGTACTTAATATTTTTTTCATGTTGTAATAATATTAATTACTATTAAAAAAGAGAAGCCACACCGTTACGGTGTGGCTTTCTTATTTCAATGATTACACCAAAATTACTTGGTGATGGCAATTCTCATAGTAGATGTTTGATCACCAGCCTTTAAGTTTAAGAAGTAAACTCCTTTGGCAAGGTTCTCAGTATTTACAGAAGCAGAGTGTGCGTCAGTGTAGCTCTGTACCATCACAGTCTGTCCGATTGAGTTAACCAACTCAAATGAGAAATCCATATTCTCTTCTAGCTCAATGTTAAAGAAGTTGCTAGCAGGATTTGGGAATACCTTAGCCTGTAAAGCCTCTACTTCATCAATGCTTACAACATTGGTAAGTTTCTTTTCATTGGCATTGATCACTTCACCACCTTTTTTGTTATCCAAAAGAAGTACAGCCACTTTTACATGGTTTGGATTGATAACTTCAGAAGGAAGGGTAGTATTGAAAGTGTACTTAACCTTATCATTAAATGCGATGGTTGAAGGCACGCTACCAGCAGCACCTGCCCAGGATGGCTCAAGAGCGCGAGCTACGTGGTGATATACCATTTGGCTTGCGGGAACGGGGCTAGGGGCGGTTGAGTAATCAAAACCTTTAGCATCCTTCATTTGGCCGCTACCACCACCAGCATAAGCATTAACCTGGGCATAGCCACTTCCGGTACCCGTTACACCATCTTCAACAAAAATCAATTGGTAACGATAATCTGCGCCCGTCTCATCCACAATAAAGTCTGATTCAACATCAACCTTTACTGAACTACCACCTGTAAAATCAATATTAGTGATTTCAACGGTAGCCACAGGAATGATAGCGCGTCTGGCGTTCATAGCGCCTTCCATGTTAGAGCCAGTACCTATACTTTGAGCAGTCATAACACGGTCAGCCGTAAAGGTTGGGAAACCACCGGATAAGTTGGGATCGTAATTTGAAACGGTCATAGGGTCACCATTATGAACAGCAATCAGAACAGTTTTATCATGATTATTGAGACCCATATATTCCATGGCAACAGCGCCACGTGGGCACCACTGGCACCAGGTTCCTGTTCTTTCTTCTATAACAACTTTTCTTTCAGGAGGATTAGAGGTAACAACCACCTTAGCAGTTATCTTGTCATTAGCTGGATTTGGATCAGCAGCTCCGTTGATGTTTGACAGCCACATCTCAATTGAATACACACCGGCCGTAGTTGGGGTCCATGCAGTAGGGCTAGATATAGTCTTAAACTCACCACTGGCAAAAGAAGCGCTGGTAATTGCAGCAGTTACTTTAGTACCTCCATTTACAGTGTAGTTGAAGTCAGCTGAACCGATTGGAGTAACTCCCATGTTTCTGAAAACACCTTCAATTGTAACAGGAGCATTTGGTGTAACAACACCGGCCACAGATTCAGAAACAGCCATTACATCACCATTTGGAGGTGTACCCTGAATGAACTCGAAGTAGCTATTATCTGCAGTAGTTGGGTCGTTAGAAGTCAGGCTTCCAACACTTGGCGAACCTGAAACTTCAGTGTAGTTCGTTGTGCTTACCTGAATACCTACAGTTAAGGCAGGAGTTCCATTAGCAGTTCTTTGGTCAACCACGTAAATTCTGTTTGTAGTTTCTTCAAGCACAATAGACCAATAAGTCCATGCATTACTTGGCATGCCAGCTCCGGAGGCCGAATTGAACTGTACTCAATGCTGACGATTTGGTGCAGTACCAAAAGTTTTAGAAACAATGTTGTCGCTACCAATGCCACTGAGATCAAGGCCCCATACCATGATTGATTTTTCTGGAATTAAACCAGAAGGCAATGAGGTATTAGTTGCTGAAGGAGCAGTACCTGGATTTGTAGCGAAGGTTAGTACACCAGTATTGGACACTACATAAGTTGACACCGGGGATCCATCAAAGCTGAAGCTGAAAGGAATTGATTGGCTGCTTGACCATTGATCAGTAGTAGTAGCAGCCATTACAGTTGCCCAACCCGCAGGAAGTCCACCACCAACAGGGAATTCGGCATCCATGTTTTGTGGACCGGGGTTTTGATTGGCATTAATAGCCGGAAGTGCGTAATAACTCTGTGCAAACATCCCGATGCTTACCAGAGAAACCATTAAATTACCAGAGAAACCATTAAAAAGGAATAAAAGTTTTTCATTTGAAGTAATCTAAAATTAATATTAGGATTGGTAAAATAAAGCAATAGTGCTCACTTAAACAAGATGTTAGATAATCTTTTATCTTTGCGAACCCTCTAGAATGAAAATATTATGAGAAGAATCTTACTTTCCTTATTCTTAGTTAGTTCTGTGTTTATCGCCTCTGCACAAACCAACAGTTTTTATTATCCTTTCGGCACAACAGTTGACGAAGCCGGAATGGCCGGAGGTAGTTTTTCAACTACCTTAAAATTCAAGAAAAATCAGGCTGGTGATCCTATTACATTTATGTGGAGAGTTTTGTCTGTAGATACAATTGAGTCCACACCGGGCGCATCGGCAAACTTTGGCTTGTGTGATAACGTTTCCTGCTACACCAATTTTGTGAATAACAACTTTACAATGAATCAGGTTTCAGGCTCTGAGTACGGAAGTTTTAAGTTGCAGGGATTTGCCGTAAGTGGTGAGGTTAAAGTAGCTATGTGTGTACGGGTGTGGGATGCAAATGCTCCTGGAGTTGCTGATACAGTTTGCCTCAGCTGGAGGACTGATAGCTGGGTAAGTGTTAATGAGTACAAGGTGGCTTCAGAGATTTCAGTATACCCTAATCCGGCCACTAACTATTTAAATGTATCCTATAATTTAGGTTCTGGTAGCAATGGTACTTTTGAGTTGGTTAACCTGGTTGGCTCAACGGTTTATAAAAAAGAATTAGTTGAGAAGGACAGCAAGTTTAACCTGAATATAGAAAAGCTTCCTAAAGGCGTATATTTTTACTCCATTAAAAATAATACAGGCAAGGTGTTAACCACCCGAAAGCTGGTTATACGCTAGGGATTTCAAACAGAATTTTCAAAGCCATTTCGCTTTATTTCAGCGGGATGGCTTTTTTTATTTCATGGGTATATGAAATTTCTATTTTTGCCGTTCTTTAATCCTGTCGAGCTAAAATAATCCTAAATAAAACCTGTCCGGGCGGATGATTTATCACATTAACGGAGACTTAGTCGAAGTAACGCCAGCATTTGCCGTAGTGGAGTGTGCCGGGGTTGGATATCTTATCCATACTACCCTTAATACTTTTGTGGCAATAAGCAATGCAAAGAAGGTAAAGCTATATATACATCCTATATATAAGGAAGACTCCCAGGTGCTTTTTGGTTTTCATGAAAAATCAGAACGGGAGATTTTTATGCAGCTCATTTCAGTTTCGGGGGTGGGTGGTAATACCGCGAGGGTAATATTAAGCAGTCTTTCATCAGAGGAGGTTATAGATGCCATTTCTCAGGAGAATGTAACATTGCTTAAATCCATTAAAGGTATTGGAGCAAAAACCGCTGAACGCATTATTGTTGATCTTAAGGATAAGGTATCGGGTATAGAAGTTAATGCTACAACCAAAGGAGCAGCAGGTTCAGCAAAAGGAGAGGCCAGCTCTGCGCTTGAAGTGCTGGGCTATGCACCACGACAAACCGAAAAAATAATTCTACAAATAACTAAGCAGCATCCTGATGCCGGGGTGGAGGAAATCATTAAGCAGGCGCTTAAAAGATTATAATGAAGCAGGGACTACGGACGTTATTGAGCTTATTGGCTTTTCTTACCGCCATTATTACGCTGGCGGGAATTTCAGGATCACGATCGATACCTGAACTTGAGGTATATGATAAATTAATGCCACCCGATACCGGTGATCCGGATACTCTGGTTTACCCGATTAAAGGAACCGGAGGCCTATATGGCAACAACCCCTCTAATTATACTGAAGAAGTAGAGTACGATGAAAGTACCGGGCAATACGTGGTTACCCAAAAAATAGGGAACCTTGTAGCCAAGCCCCCAATGTTTATGACGCCCGAGGAGTACAAAGACTATGTGGCGCGCAAGCAAGCCAGCGACTATTGGTCCACTAAGACACAAAGTGCCGAGGCGGCAAAAGCCGAAGGTCGTGATCCTGGGAGTTCATTAATTCCTCAGCTACAGGTAAACAGCCAGCTTTTCAATAAAATATTTGGTAGCAATACTATTGATATCCGCCCGCAGGGGTATGCCGAATTGCGCTTTGGTGGCCGCTATCAAAAAATTGATAACCCACTTATACCTGAAAGAAACCGCAGCACCTTCAACTTTGATTTTGACCAGCGGATACAAATGAACGTTACCGGTAAGGTGGGTGAAAAGCTTACCCTGGCTACTAATTATGATACGGAAGCAACTTTTAGTTTTGAAAATCAAACCAAAATTGAGTACACCGGAGACGAGGATGATATCATTAAAAAAATTGAGCTTGGTAACGTAAGCCTTCCTTTAAATAGTACGCTTATTAGTGGTGCACAAAGTCTTTTTGGGGTTAAGGCTCAAACACAGTTTGGTAAGTTAACTGTAACAGGGGTATTAGCCGAGCAGCAAAGCCAGTCATCTTCTATTAACGTGCAGGGTGGTGCTACTACTACTGACTTTGAAATAAACGCAGATCAGTACGAGGCCAACCGCCACTACTTCCTTTCGCATTATTTCCGTGATAGATACGAGCAGTGGTTGTCAACTCGTCCTCTTATATCATCGCCTATACAAATTACTAAAGTGGAGGTTTGGGTAACCAACCTGCGCCAGTCAACCGAAAGTAACAGAAACCTTGTAGCCTTTATGGACCTTGGTGAGCGCGATAATGACGGGGCCTACCGTAACTCCCAGGCCAACCTGCCCGGGCCGGATATTTTCAGCCGCTTTAACCCTGCTGAGCGTTTTCCTGATAACGGTAATAACTCACTTAACCCTGTACAACTACAAGCTGATATACCCGGGGTAAGAAATATATCGCAGGCCACTAATGCCCTTACCGCAGCGGGCTATCAGGAGGCTGTGGAGTTTACTGAACTGTCCAACGCCCGTTTACTTGGGCCCAATGAGTTTAGTTATGATCCTCGTTTGGGTTATATCTCACTAAACTCCGCTCTTAATCAGGATGAGGTTTTGGCTGTAGCCTTCCAGTTTACGGCTGGTGGTAAAACCTTTCAGGTGGGTGAATTTTCTACAGATGGTGTTACCCCACCTAAAAGTCTTATCGTTAAAATGCTAAAGAGCACCCTGCTGAATGTGAAGGTGCCAGTTTGGGATTTGATGATGAAAAACGTGTATAGCCTTAACGCCTTCCAGGTAAACCAGGAAGATTTCAGGCTGGAGGTGCTTTACCGCAATGATGAAACCGGTACGCCTATTCCCTTTCTGCCGGAAGGCAACCTTAGAAACCAACTATTGCTGCGGGTAACGGGGCTTGATACGGTGAATAATAATAATGACCCCCAGCCGGATGGCTTCTTTGACTTTTTGCCAAATATTACCATCAATCCCCAAACCAGCCGCATCTTTTTCCCGGTGCTGGAGCCGTTTGGTAGCGATCTTGCCGAGAGGATTACGGATGAGGAAATACGGGAGAAGTATGTCTTTCAGGAACTGTATGACTCCACCAGGTTTAAGGCTCAGAATGAAACTCAACTGAACAAGTTCTTACTAAAGGGTCAGTTTAAATCATCGTCATCCAGCGAAATTTCTCTTAATGCATTTAACATACCCAAAGGTTCGGTAAGGGTAACGGCCGGTGGGCAGGCCCTGCAGGAAGGTGTACATTATACTGTGGATTACAACCTTGGCCGCGTAAAGATTATTGATGAAGGGATACTGGCATCCGGTACACCAATTAAAGTTGACTTTGAAAACAATGCTGTTTTCAACTTCCAGACAAGGAACTTTATGGGGGTTAATGCCGACTATCGGGTAAATGAAAACCTGAATGTTGGTGCTACGCTGGTGCGCCTTTCAGAAAGACCACTTACGCAAAAGGTAAATATTGGTGCCGAGCCGGTGGCCAATACCATGTGGGGCATGAATGCATCCTTTTCTAAAGACGCTCCCTACCTTACCCGCTTTGTAGATGCAATTCCGTTTATTGAAACCAAGGAAAAATCCAATATTACCGTTTCAGGTGAATTTGCTCAACTGGTGCCGGGCTCACCCAGGGGTATTGAAATTAATGGTGATGCCACTACTTACCTGGATGACTTTGAGAGCAGCCAGACTACCATAGATATTAAAAACCCTATTGCGTGGAGGCTGGCCAGTACTCCGGGCAATCAACCTGATTTATTCCCCGAAGCATCATCCACAGGAGTGGAATATGGCTTTAACAGAGCGCACCTTTCATGGTATACTATTGACCCGCTTTTTCATCGTGAAGATGGTTCGGCACCTGGCAACATAAATAGTAACAAGCAGTTACAGTCAGGGCAATATGTAAGGAGGGTATATGTAAAAGAGGTTTTCCCTAATGTACAACTACAGCCTTCGGATATCCAGAATATCCCCATGCTGGATTTGGCTTTTTATCCCAATAAAAGAGGACCCTACAATTTTGATGTGGAGCAAACAGCCGTTTCTGCTGGTTTAACAGCTGATGAAAGCGGAGACCTGGCTGACCCGAAAAGCAGGTGGGGGGGTATAATGCGCGAATTGAGTACCACCAATTTTGAGGAACAAAACATTGAGTTTATCCAGTTCTGGATCATGGATCCTTATTATGAAAACAATAATTATCCTGATGAACCAGACTTTGTTGGTCCAGATCCTGCTAATGGCGGTTTTTTATATTTCAACTTGGGTAGTGTATCTGAAGATATTTTAAGAGATGGGCAACAGGCAGTTGAAAATGGAATTCCTTCTGATGGCGATCCTACTAAACTGGACAGTACGGCATGGGGGCTTGTGCCTAAAGTAAGGCCTACAGTGGTTGCCTTTGATAATGAACCAGCCGTACGTAATAGCCAGGACGTGGGTTATGATCTGTTGAGTTCGGACCAGGAGCGTAGTTATTCTGATGGTAATCGTTTGCCCTATCTACAAAGGCTGGAAGCTCAATACAGTTCAGGCCAAAACTCCCCGGCCTATCAAAATGCATTTAATGACCCTGCACACGACAACTTCTCATACTACAGAGGCAGTGGTTTTGACCAGGCCAATGCCGGAATACTTGATCGTTATTATGATTACAATGGCACCGAAGGGAACAGCAACACAACACAGGTGGATGGTGTCTCGGCTTTTGCTACAAACCAGCCCGATGTAGAGGACATTAACCGTGATCAGACGCTGAGTAAGACAGAGGCGTACTATCAGTACAGAATTAGCCTTAGAAAAGAAGATTTGCAAAACGTTGGTGAAAATTACATTACCGATATCAGGGAGAATGTTCCTTCTCAACAACAACCGGATGGTGAAACCCATAATTGGCGATGGATACAATTCAAAGTCCCCGTGTTTTCACCGGATAAGAAAGTAGGACCGGTAAGCGACTTCCGTTCTATTCGCTTTATCAGAATGTTTATGCAGGGCTGGGGTGAGCCGGTAGTTGTGCGTTTTGCAAAGCTGGAACTGGTGCGTGGTGAGTGGAGGCGCTATGCCTTTAATCTTGATCAGTTTGGAGATGAACTGAACACGGATGACATGGAAAACACCCTGTTTGATGTAAATGCTGTAAATATTGAGCAAAACGGTAACCGCCAGCCTGTGCCTTATAAGTTGCCTCCGGGTATTGATCGCCAGGTGCTTTTTGGTACAACGGCAGCCACTCAGCAAAACGAGCAGTCATTATCATTAAGAATTTGTGGACTACAGGATGGTGCCGCCCGTGCGGTATTCCGTAACCTCAATTTTGATATGAGGAATTACAACCGCATAAGAATGTTTGCCCATGCCGAAGATGGTAGGAATAGTGCTGATGGACCGATACAAAATGAATTACAGGATGGTGATCTTACCGTATTTATCAGGATGGGTAGTGATTATAACCAGAATTACTATGAATATGAACTTCCACTTAAAGTAACTAAACAAAGGTTAGGTGGAGATTTATCAGCTTACACTGAAGAGGAAATATGGCCGATTGAAAACAATTTTGATTTTGAACTAAACCTTTTAAAAGAAGTAAAGCTGGAGCGTGACAGGGTTTACCGCAATGATCCAGCCTCTAACCTTACGCAGCGCTACAGCGTGGTAAGGGGTGCTGCTACCGTATCCGTAGTTGGGGCGCCAAACCTGAGTAATGTGCGCACTATGATGATTGGTGTGCGTAATCCGCGAAAGCGACTGGCCGGTGATACTGATGATGGTTTGGAAAAATGTGCAGAGGTATGGGTAAATGAACTCCGCCTTACCGACTTTGACCAGCGCGGTGGCTGGGCTGCCAATGCCAGGGTGGCTGCACAGTTGGCTGATTTTGCCAACGTAAGCTTAAGCGGTAGTATGAGTACTATTGGTTTTGGAAGTATTGACCAAACTGTGAGCGAAAGGCAGCGAGAAACCATCTATGCCTACGATCTTCAGTCCAGCTTTGAACTCGGCAAATTCTTCCCTAAGGAGTCAGGTATACGCATACCCATGTTTTTTGGGAGCAGCGAGCAATGGGCCAATCCACAATTTAATCCCCTTGATCCTGATATTGAATTTGATGATGCCCTGGCCAACCTTGAAGATGAAGAAGCCAGGACAGAGTTAAAAGAAATTTCGCAGGACTATACCCGCAGGCAGTCTATAAACTTTACCAATGTTAAAAAAGACAGGGCAGGCAAACGTGCATCAAAAACCCCTAAGCCTTGGGATGTTGAAAATCTGAGTGCCACCTACTCCTTTACGGAGATTTTCCGCAGGAATATTACAGTAAAGCGCGATGTGCGCCAGGATCATCGCGGGCAACTGAATTACACTTACCGCACGCAGGCCAAGCCTTATGAGCCGTTTAAGAATACTACCTGGCTACAGAATAAGAATTTGGCTTTACTCAAAGAGATAAACCTGTACTACCTGCCCAAACAGTTTTCTGTAATTGGTACTATAGACCGAACCACGCATTTGCTTGAAATGCGTAATACTGCAGACCCTTTTAGCGAGGATGCACGACTGCCGGTAACGGAGAATAACTCCTTTAACTTCAACAGGCAGTATAGTTTGCTGTATGATATAACCCGAAACCTGAAGCTGGATTTCAATGCCAATATGCGCACCCGTATTGATGAGTTGGTTGGAATCGATCCGGCAACGGGAGACCCTTACACACAAGAGCAAAGGAGTGATGAAATATGGGAAAACCTAGGTGATTTTGGTCGCCCCACTAATTATCACCAAACGCTGAACGTAAACTGGCAGGTGCCAATTAACAAATTGCCTTTGCTTGATTTTGTGAATACCCAGGCCCGGTATACCGGTGATTATGACTGGGCCACAACATCTTTAGCCGGGTTAAGAGAGGATAACCCTGACGGCAGCCCTGATTCTCTGAATTTTGCCAATACCATTCAAAACAACCAGCAGTGGCAGCTTAATAATAATTTTAACCTCATAAGCCTTTACAACAAAGTCCCTTATCTCCGTAAGGTAAATGAAGGTAAAGGCTCTGGCGGCCGCGATGTAAGGCAGCGCGGACCACGAACACCAGGCGAAAACAGGGCCAGGCCAGAAGAGGAAAATGAAGAGGAAAAAGAAAGCGCCTTTGATAAAATACTTGCTGGCGGAGCAAGGGGCCTTATGATGGTGCGCAGTGCCTCGGCCAACTACACCAAGGGTGAGGGTACCATACTTCCCGGATTTTTACCGGAAGCTACCTACCTGGGTTTGAGTGATGACTTTAGCGCACCCGGTTTACCATTTGTATTTGGTGCCCAAACAGATATACAACAGGATGCAGTTGAAAATGGCTGGCTCACACAAACCCCGCTGCTCAGTACGCAGTACGCTAAAACTTTTAATGAGAGTATGAACTTCAGGGTTACGGTGGAGCCCATCAATAGCTTCAGGCTCATTGTAACTGCTCAAAGAACGGAGTCTTCCAATATTTCATCTTTCTTCCGTTTTGACCGTGATGAGCAAATGATAATGGAGCAAAGCCGCTTTGAAACCCAGAACTACACCATGAGCTATTTTATGATGGGTACGGCTTTCGAAAATCTGCAATCACCAAGCTTTACCTCTGAGGCTTATGAAAACTTCAGAAGATACAGGCTGGATGTATCGAGGCAATTGGCAGAGCAATATGCTAATGGGCTTGGCCAGCAATATGGCTATTCACCTGATTTAATTCCTGCTAATGACTCAGTTGAAGCGCACTACAGGTATTATAGCCTTTCGCAGCAGGAGGTCTTAATTCCAGCCTTCCTGGCGGCATACTCAGGTCAGGACATAAATGGATATGATCTTAATCCTAAAAAGAGTATTCCGCTACCCAACTGGAATCTTACCTATGATGGATTAAGCAAGATTAAATTTTTACAAAAGTTTTTTACCAGTGTAGTGCTTAACCACGGGTATCGTTCTACCTATACCATCAGCAGCCGTCAAACCAACCTATTGTATCAGGAGGCTTTAGAAGAGAACCCCACCAGGCCACCATTGGATATTAATGGCGACCTATTACCACAAATGCAGATTTCGGCCATAGTACTTACCGAGCAATTTGCCCCGCTTATTGGTTTTAACGTAAAACTTAAGAACAGCGCCACCCTGCGTATAGACTATAAAAAGGACAGAAACCTTACCCTGGGGCTGGCCAATAATCAGATTACTGAAACCAAAGGGCAGGAGTGGGTAATTGGTGCCGGTTATATTATTAAAGATGTAAAACTTGGGTTTATAAGCCTCGGGCCCCGCAGAACCAACCCGGTAAGTAACCTTGAGCTTAAACTCGATTTTGGTATTCGCGAAAATCTTACTGTAATCCGCAGGGTTATTGAAGATGTTGACCAGGTTACTGCCGGTCAAACTATTTATACTCTAAAGTTTTCGGCCGATTACCAAATCAGCAAAAGAGTACTGGCCAAGCTATTTTATGATATGAATTTATCGCGCTACGAAGTATCCAATGCTTACCCTATTGATACCCATCAATTCGGAATTAGCATACGATTAAACCTTGGTACTTAAGTTTTGTGATAAATAGAATTAAATTTGCCCGCAAATAGCCAAATAAAATGAATTTTCCAGCAGAACTTAAATACACCAAAGACCACGAGTGGGTGAGGGTAGAGGGCGACACCGCCATAGTAGGTATTACTGAATTTGCACAATCAGAGCTAGGTGATATCGTATTTGTAGAAATTGAAACCGAAGGCGAAGAGCTGGAGAGGGAAGAGGTTTTTGGGTCAGTAGAGGCCGTAAAAACTGTTTCAGATCTCTTTATGCCCCTTTCGGGTGAAGTTACCGAGTTTAACACCGCCATAGAAGAAAGCCCCGAAGTTGTAAACAAAGATCCTTATGGTGAGGGTTGGATGATTAAGATTAAAATGAGTAATCCGTCTGAGCTTGATGACCTGCTTAGCGCAGATGCATACAGGGATACCGTTGAAGCCTAAGGGCAAATCCATTCACCGATTATTGTATTTTACCCCGGCATTGGTCTGGGGTATTTTTATTTTATACTTCAGCCTTATGCCAGGCAACGAGGTTCCGCGATTTATGGTGAAGCTTGATGATAAGCTTATACACGCGGGTATTTATTTTTTCTCTGCCGGTCTAATATATCTCGGCTTTATTCGTTTTAATTTCAATAACCCCATTACCGGCCTGGTATTGGGGATTATAGTGCTCCTGTGCGTATTTTACGGAGGAGCCATTGAAATTGTGCAACACTATTGTGTGCCAAGACGAGTAGGAGATTGGTTTGACTTTTTTGCAAATACCACCGGCTCGGTTGTTTGTGTGCTGCTTTTCGCGATCTACCATCGTATTAGGGCCTGACTTGTTCTCCTTAGGGAGAACCCACTTCCTACAAATTAATTGAGAACTTAATGACACCTAAAAAAAACAAAGGAGCCGATCTTGAAGGCAAAAGAGGAATGTTTTTTCTTTTTGGAATTGCCCTGGCTTTAGTCGCTGCTATTTACGTTATCCAGATTGAAAAGGAGTATACTGTATCTAAGGCTCCTGAAACCGGAGCAGTTGATATTATTGACACAACGATGCCAATTACCGTGCAGGCCAAACAGGAGCCTGAGCCTCAAAAGCTGGTAAAATTCAACAATAATCTGCCCCCTGAAGTAGTGGAGCCCACTGATCCGATACTTGAGATTGCGAAACTATTTGAGAATTCCGCGACTTCTGAAGACGAATTGGAGGGTATTGATATGAATGACGATCTGCATACGGTTGAGACTTTAGAATTCTATCTAATAGAAAATATTGCCAGGCCTTTTGAGTGTGAAGGTGTTTCAGATAAAACTGCCCAAAAGGAGTGTTTCAACAAATGGATTCAGCAGTTTATTGCTAAAAACACAAACTATCCCGAACTGGCCAAACAAATTGGTTTGGAAGGAAAAGTGTATGTAAACTTTGTAATTTCTGAAAACGGCTATGTGGAAGAGGTAAGTCTCGCACAAGGTGAATATGAGATACTTAATAAAGAAGCCGTAAGGGTTTTATCAACTCTTCCGCAAATGATACCGGGTACACAAAGAAATCATAAAGCAAAAATGAAAATGACTGTGCCTGTTAATTTTAAATTGTCTGATCGTTAAAATTCTTTTTCGTTGCGGCCGCGCTTGTAAGGCACATTCATATTTATGTATCTTTAGCCCCTTATAAACGAGATTTAATGGAACCAAAGAAAAATCCAAATGCAGACCTGGAACCACTAAGAGGACTCTTCCTCATGTCTGGTCTGGTGTTCGCATTAATCGTATGTATAGTTGCCATTCAGTGGGACTCCGGAGGCGATGAGGTTACTGACCTTGGCGAACTGGAGGTAATGATTGACGATGAGGTAATACCTATTACCCAAAGACAAACAGCCCCGCCACCCCCCCCACCCCCACCCCCACCCGAAGTAATTGAGGTGGTAGAGGATGACGTTGAGCTGGAGGAAGAACTTGAAATCCAGTCAACCGAAACTGATATGAACGAAGAGGTTGAGGTGATTGAGATGGAAGAAGAAGTTTCTGATGAGATTCTGAACTTTGCCGTGGTGGAAAATAAGCCTGTATTTCCCGGTTGTGAAAGCCGCCCTAAGGAAGAGCAGACTCAATGTTTCCAGGAGCAGATGTTTAAGCACGTAAATTCCAACTTTGTGTTTCCTGAAATGGCTCGTCAAATGGGAATTCAGGGTAAGGTATATGTAAGCTTTGTTATTGAAAAAGATGGTTCTATTACCAATGTGGAAGTAGCGCGTGGTGTAGATAAGTTGCTTGATGATGAAGCTATAAGGGTAATAAAAAAGTTACCTAAAATGACACCTGCCAAGCAAAGAGGTAAACCTGTACGTATGAGCTTTACAATGCCCATTAACGCAAAGCTTCAATAAGCATTTTAAATACAATACATTTGAGCCCCCGCAATTTTGTGGGGGTTCTTTTTTTAAACCAATATCAGAAATGGATAAGATTGAAGCCAAGGTGTTACTGGTAGATGCGATCGAAGCATCAATAGTAGCCGGCAAGGAAATATTAAAAATCTACGAAGGTGCTTTTGAAGTGGCGTATAAGGATGATAAATCACCACTTACTATAGCTGATAAAATGGCCAATGCGGCTATCATGAAGGTGCTGCGCGAAACTGGCATCCCTGTTTTGAGTGAGGAAGGCCATGAAATTGATTTTTCTGAAAGAGAAATGTGGAGTACGCTGTGGATTGTAGATCCACTGGATGGCACTAAGGAATTCATAAAACAGAATGGTGAGTTTACCGTAAATATTGCCTTAGTTGAAAAAGGTGTTCCCACTTTAGGTGTTATATACGTGCCTGTGGATGAAACGCTTTATTTCGCAGCGGATGGTTATGGTGCATTCCGTTTGGAAAATGCCGCTCATGTTAAAGGTTTTGACAGTTTGAGCCACTACATTGATGCTGCTGTAAAACTGCCTGAAAAGCAGGAACGCCCATTTATCATGGTGGGCAGCCGTTCGCACATGAGTGATGAAACTGCTCAATACTTTGAAGGAATCCGCAAAGAATTTCCCGATGCTGAAGTAATCTCAAAAGGCAGTAGCCTTAAGATTTGCATGGTAGCCGAAGGTAGCGCTGATGTATATCCCCGTTTTGCCCCTACTATGGAGTGGGATACAGCGGCCGGACACGCCATAGCCCGCCAGGCCGGTTTTGAAGTTTATAAAGCTGAAAATGACGAACCACTTAATTATAACAAGAAGGATTTGCTGAACCCGTGGTTTATCGTTAAGGAGCGGTAGATATTAGATTGGTTGAATAGTAGAGGGGTTGATTGGTGCGCAGTAACTAACTATTTTCCCAATTAACTATAGACAAATTTCACCTCACTTAAGTTAGAATCATTCTATTTTGCATACACCCAAGCGGCATAGTAAATTTGCCAACCGAAAAGCAGTGCATTGGAAAAATTTCAGGAACTAGAATCAGGCAGTATTTCTTTAGCAGTAAAGGCCCGGGGTGTAATGGCGCTCACCAAAGCCCGCCTGAATTTAAGTGTTGTGTATTCCGCTGTTGCAGGATATTTACTCGGTGCACAATCCTATTCTTTAAAAGATATTCTATTACTATCCATAGGTGGATACCTGGTAGTAGGTGCAGCCAATGGTTTTAACCAGGTTATTGAGCGCGACAGGGATGCCCTTATGAAGCGCACCATGAACAGGCCTTTACCCACAGGAGTTCTTACTGTGCTTGAGGCCATGGTAGCCTGTACCATTATGGCTTTTGCGGGGTTGTGGATGCTTTATCTGATTAATCCCCTTACAGTTGGTTTTGGAGCATTTGCCCTTTTCATGTATGTAATGGTATATACCCCGTTAAAAGCCGTTGGGCCTATTGCTGTTTTTGTGGGTGCTTTACCGGGGGCCATACCCGCATTATTAGGGTGGGTGGCTGCTACTAATGATTTTGATATTGAGCCCGGAACTTTGTTTGCCATGCAGTTTTTATGGCAGTTTGCACACTTTTGGGCCATAGCCTGGATAGCGGATGGTGAATACAAAAAAGCCGGTTATGTATTGCTGCCGAGTGGTAAAAAGGATACCAAATCCGCTATTAATATTCTTATCTATACTCTATTTACTGTTCCGGTTTCGCTACTTCCATTTTTTGGTATTACGGGTAGTTTAACCCTTAGCGCTGTAGCTGCAGTTTTAATTTTTATAGCAGGAGTTTTCTTTATGGTTAAAGCGGTAAAGCTGTTCAAAACACGAGAAGATAAAGATGCCCGTGCTCTGATGTTTGCCAGTATTATTTATCTACCGGTGGTGCAATTGATTTATGTTGTTGATAAACTGATTTAAAAGTGGCTGAACTCTTTCCTGAACAAAAACGAAAAGTACGTAAGCCACTGCTGTGGATAGGCTTAACGAGCATTGTAATGACCTTTGCCGGTCTTACCAGTGGTTATGTGGTTAGCCGCTCGGCATTGATGGCCGAAAGCAAATGGTTACAATTTGAGCTGCCACAAATGTTTACCTATGCTACGGTAACCATAATTATTGCTAGTGTGGCAATGATTTGGGCCAGGCGCTCAGCCCGCAAGGGTAATGTGGATCAGGTGAAAACCGGAGTAGGTTTAGCCTTGTTACTGGGTATTGCCTTTGCTGTGTTGCAGGCGCTTGGCTGGAAAAATCTCATTGGTAGCGGATATTATTTTACAGGATCAAGCAGCAATACGGCCGTATCATGGGTGTATGTGCTTACGGGTTTACACTGGCTGCATGTTATTTCGGGTATAATAGTTTTGGGAGTAACTTTTAGTAATGCGGCTAAAAATCGCTATACAAAAGAGGATCATTTAGGGTTGGATTTAAGCTGTATTTACTGGCATTTCCTAGATATTCTCTGGATTTATTTGTTCTGCTTTTTGGTATTTATTCGCTAAACTTGCAAAAAATTTAAACAATGGCTAACGGAGCTACAATTGAACACGAAGCAAAGCCCATCTGGGGTGGAGACAGGCAACCATTCGGTGCCAGCTATGGTAAAATGATGATGTGGTTTTTCCTGTTGTCTGATGCCCTTTCATTTTCAGGGTTTCTTGCGGCAATGGGTTTTTACCGTTTTAAGTACGAAAATTCATGGCCTGTAGCCGAGAATGTGTTTACGCACTTTCCATTCATTCATGGCGATGCTCCGCTTCTGTTTGTGGCCTTAATGACATTTATTCTTATCCTTAGCTCCGTTACCATGGTAATGGCCGTAAATGCCGGTCATCACATGAATAAAAATGGTGTTATCCTTTGGATGGGTCTTACCATTATCGGTGGTTTTTTCTTCCTTGGTTCTCAGGCCTGGGAGTGGAGCCACTTCATACATGGTGACAAAGGCGGAGTTAAATTGCAATCAAACGAAGTATTATACCTAAGCGATGCCAGCGGTAAAATCGTTACCCTTTCCGATCTGATTATTGGCGAACAAGCCGGTCATGGTGGTCACTATCACTTTACTACTGAGCAGCTTCAGTCAGCTTTCGCTGAAAATAAAGATGTAACCCTAAGAAATCCCGGTAAAAAGATGGAGGTTTACTCACGCTCAGAAGCTGAGGAAATGATGAAAACCGCCAGCGTGATTCAGGGAGCCAACCTCCACGAAAATGAATATGGAAATGTGCTTTTCGCTGATTTTTTCTTCTTTGTAACAGGTTTCCACGGTTTCCACGTATTTTCAGGTGTGGTGCTAAACATTATCATTTTCATTAATGTGATAATGGGTACCTACGAAAAGAGAGGTCACTACGAAATGATCGAAAAAGTGGGTCTGTACTGGCACTTTGTAGATTTGGTTTGGGTATTCGTATTTACCTTCTTCTACCTGGTTTAATATTTTTAAGAACAACAAAGCATTTTATACTATGTCACATTCTAAACTTCCAAGCGAGCACCACGAAAGCCCAGAAGGCGTATGGTGGATATGGAAAGTATTTATCATTCTTTTAGTTGTAACTACGGTAGAGGTGGTTTTAGGTATCATTAAGCCCGAAGTTTTAATGGGGCAGATTTTGGGTACCTCTTACCTTAACATCATATTTATAGTGCTTACCCTGCTTAAGGCATTCTACATTGTAGCAGAGTTTATGCACCTCAAATTTGAGCGTACCAACTTTATATGGACCATTGCTCTACCCATGTTAATTCTTATCCCATACCTTGCATTTATTATACTTACCGAAGGTGGGTACATGGAAATGATGTGATGAACATGAGCAAGTCATTTAAAAGGGTAGTGCTGATAGCTTTATTGGTACTGCCCTTTCTGGTTTATTTTACAATGGTTTATACGGCCGAAGACAACTTTTTTGTACCCCTTGATTACGTGGGTCCAAAAGAAGTTAAACAAGTTACCGATGCCGGTAATACCCGTTTTGATACAACAAACTACATTGTCCCTCAATGGGAGTTTACTACCCAGGATGATACCCTGCTAAGTAGTGATGACCTGAAAGGTAAAATTTATGTAGCCAACTTTTTTTTCGCTACCTGCCCCAGTATTTGCCCGGCCATGAACTTTAATGTAAAGCAGGTGCAGGATCGTTTTAAGGGTTTTGAAAATTTCCGAATCGCCAGTTTTACCGTTGATCCAGAACACGACACTGCCGAGGTGCTGAAGGCCTACGAGCGCACCATGGGCGCGGAGCCGGGTATCTGGTATTTCCTTACGGGAGATAAAAATGCTATCTATAAAACAGCTGGAGATTACTTTCAAAGCGCCATGCCTGATTCATTGGCTGATGGTGGATTTTTACATTCTGAAAACCTCGTGCTGGTTGATTGGGAGGGCCACATAAGGAGCAGGAGGGATGATAACGGAAATTTAAAGGCTGTGTATAACGGCCTAAGCCCGGTGGAGATTAATGACCTTAAGGACGATATTAAAGTGCTGATTGCCGAGTATGAAAAAAAGCGCTCGGCAGATGAGCACAAGGCCAGTAAAGAAAAGAAGAAAAACAAAAGATGAGCGCAGATTTAAAGGCTGTAAAAGAAAGCTATAAGCGGGACAATAAAGACAAGGTCTTCGTACCCGTCATCGTAATACTTTCTATACTGGTACCGTTGGCGGTAGCCGCTCTTATTTTGTTTCCTGATGTTTTTAAAGTGGATATGGGGATAGACAGGGCCACCCTTCCTGCTTTTCATGCCATATTAAATGGCAGCACCGCGGTATTACTTATCCTCGGGCTGTGGTTTATCCGCACTAAAAATATTGCAGCTCACCGTACGGCCATGCTTACCGCCTTTGGATTTTCGGCTATCTTTTTGGTTTCATACGTAATTAGTAAACTTAATGCCGACCCGATACCCTACGGTGGCGAAGGCTGGCTAAAAGGGCTTTACTTTTTTGTTTTAATATCTCATATCATATTAAGTGTGCCGGTATTACCCCTGGCCATGTTTGCCATATACCGTGGCCTTACGGCAGATTACAGAAGACATCGAAAAATTGTAAGGTGGACCTTCCCCATCTGGCTTTATGTAGCCATTACAGGTGTTTTGGTTTACCTCTTTATGGCTCCTTACTATTGATTAAATTTGCGGCATGAAAAAGTTAACCTGGCTCTTCATATTAGTAGTAGCACTTCCCCTTACGGGAGAGGCACAATGCGCCATGTGCAAAGCTATTGCCGAAACCAACCAGGCCAGCGGCTCGTCAGTTGCAGATGGCCTCAACAGCGGCATAATGTACCTAATGGCATTTCCATATATATTGATGGGCATTGTTGGCTACGCCATTTACAGGCACAAAAAACAGCGCGCTTAACCTACTTTTAGCCTTCACTCTTTACCTTATATTTGTGAGGCTACTTTGAGCTTTTCAAATTTGTTTTTAATGAAAATTCACCTCGGTATTACCACCGGCCTTTTGCTATTGTTTTTTTCGGCAGGGGCACAAAATTCACCTGATAAAGTTTGGACTATAGATGAGTGCGTGAGTTATGCGCAGGAAAATAATATACAGGTGAGGCAGGCGGTATTGCAAGCCGACATTAACAAAAATAACCTCGAAGGAGCACGCTGGGATTATGCACCCAACCTCAATTTTAACTCTACCTACGGCTGGAATTTTGGTTTGAACATTGACCCGGTAACAAA
Organism: Schleiferiaceae bacterium; assembly: GCA_963758205.1. Lineage (GTDB taxonomy): Bacteria > Bacteroidota > Bacteroidia > Flavobacteriales > Schleiferiaceae > Owenweeksia. The sequence continues at coordinate 1,098,084 of CAVWUM010000002.1, read as the reverse complement.
TACCATCAGCCAAAGCCAAAGGCAAACGGCAAACCTTAATCTCAGCTCAAACTGGGTGCTTTACAGCGGAGGGCGCAAGTACAACACTATCGCACAGCGTAACCTCGAATACCTGGCAGGTATGTATGACCTTGAACAGGTAAAAAATGATATCAGCCTTAATGTGGCCAGCTTCTACCTTCAAATACTGTTAAACCAGGAAATACTGGCAGTGGCTATGGAGCAGCAACGTGTTACCGAATTACAGGTAAATCGCACCAAAAAACTTGTGGATGTTGGTGCTGCCCCTAAGGGCGACCAGCTGCAACTGGAGGCACAGCTGGCGCGTGATCAGCAAAATGTAATTGCTGCCGAAAACAGTCTAAACATAAGTAAGCTGCAATTAGCCAATCTACTTCAGCTGGAAAACCCGGATGAGTTTAACATAGCTGACCCCGATCTGGATGTTCCCGAAGCTACTTTGATTGCCCGGGGCCCCGGAGGTATATTTCAAACAGCCCTGGAAAACCAACCGGCTATTAAAGGTGCAGAGGTAAGAGTGGAAAGCAGCGAAAAAGCCGTAGCTGTAAGTAAAGGTGGTGCCTTGCCTACACTTAGTGTAAATGGCCAAATCGGTACCAGTTATTCTGATCAAATACAACAGGCTGGTTCTTCTACTGTGGTAGATGTGCCGGTGCCGTTTTACGATCAAAATGGGATGGTACAATTCAGTAACCGTACACAAGTGGTGCCCAGCGATTTTAGCGATAAACCTGCAGCGGATCAATTGGGTGACAACCTTAATGAATTTGTGGGAGTGTCCCTATCTGTACCCATTTTCAACAGGATGGCGGTACGCAACAATTATCAGAATGCACAAATAAACAACGAGCTTTCAAAGCTGCAGCTTGAGCAGGAAAAAATTAACCTGCGCCAGACTATTTACCAGGCTCATGCCGATGCCAAGGCGTCATATAACTCATACCTGGCGGCCCAAAAGGCGGTTGAGAGTAGTGAAGAGAGTTTTAAATACTCCAGGCAAAGATTTGAGGTAGGAGCCCTTAACCAGTTTGATTTTGAAAATGCCAAAAATGGACTGGCCGTATCCCAGTCTGAAATGATACGCTCTAAGTACGATTATATCTTTAAAATAAAAGTGCTCGAATTTTACTTAACCAACCAGGTCAAACTTTAACAGGATGAGCAAGAAACTTAGAAATGTGCTGATAGTAGCCGGCATTTTGCTGGTTATACTTTTGGTTGTGGCCAAAAAGCAGGGCTGGATTGGCAGCGATAATAAAGAGGAGGTTACTATTTCTGAAGTGAAGAAGCTGAACATCGAGGAGACAGTAATCGCCAGTGGAAAAATACAACCCGAGGTGGAAGTAAAGATCAGTTCTGAGGTTTCAGGAGAAATTATTGAATTGCCCATTGAAGAGGGCGATACCGTTAAAAAGGGAGACTTGTTGATAAGGATAAATCCTGATATTTATTTGGCGAGTGTTAACAGGGCCAGGGCATCCTTAAACAGCGCCAAGGCGGCAGTGGCTAGTGCCAAAGCGCAGTTTACCGAGGCCAAAAGCAACTTTAATCGTAATGAAAAACTCTTTAAACAAAATGTAATAAGCCAGGCAGAGTTTGATGTTATTCAGCGCGCTTATGATGTGGGCCGTCTTAATATTGAAAGTGCCGAATTCCAGCTTGCCAGTGCCGAGGCTACTTATCGTGAAGCACAGGATAACCTGGCCCGTACTACAATTTATGCCCCGCAATCGGGCACGGTGAGCATGCTGAACTCAGAAGTTGGAGAAAGAGTGGTGGGAACGGCACAAATGGCCGGTACTGAAATTGCCCGTATTGCCAACCTTGAGAATATGGAAGTGCTGGCCGAGGTAAATGAAAACGACATCATTCGTGTAGGCCTTGGCGATACCGCCATCATTGAAGTGGATGCCTATCTTGATAAGGAATTTAAAGGTGTCGTTACGGAAATTGCCAATTCTGCCCGCCTGGCCGCTGGTGCGGGATTAGACCAGGTAACCAATTTTGAAGTGAAGGTGCGTATCCTTAAGTCATCATACCAGGCATTACTTAAAGAGGGGCAGCAATCGCCCTTCAGGCCGGGAATGACCGCAAGTGTGGAAATAAAAACCCGCAAAAAAGAAGGAGTAATAGCCGTACCTATTGAGGCTGTTACTACACGTAGTGATACAAGTACTAAGGCAAAATCCTATAAAATAGGGCGCAACAGCGAGGCTGATGATGAGGAAAAGAAGGATTACGAAGTGGTTTTTGTATTTAAAGATGGTAAGGCTGCATTGCAGGTTGTGGAAACCGGTATTCAGGATGATGAGAATATCGAAATAATCTCCGGGCTTACTGAGGGTCAACAAGTAATTACCGGACCTTACAGCCTGGTGAGCAAAAAGCTGGTTAACGGTGATGACGTTAAAGAGGAGGAAAAGAAAAGCTCCCGCGACAGACGCAGGGAGGATGATGAGGAAGACGACTAAATGGCATTAATCCTAAACCTTGAAACTTCCACCAAAAGCTGCTCTGTGGCTTTGGGAAGAGGAGATCAGATACTGGCATTTCGCGAAGAAAGCAGTGACCAGTATATCCATTCCGAAAAATTGCATGTTTTTATAGAAGAAACCCTGAAAGAGGCTAAGGTGACTTTTAAAAATTTAAAAGCCATTGCCGTGGGGATGGGGCCTGGATCCTATACAGGCCTTCGTATTGGGATATCTGCTGCTAAGGGTTTTTGCTATGCCTTGGAAATTCCACTAATTAGCGTTGACGGGCTACAGGTGCTTGTTGATGATTTTATCGCCAAAACCAAAGTAAAGCGAGGTGAGGTAGTGATCCCCATGCTGGATGCCCGCAGGATGGAAGTGTATTGTGCAGTGCATGATTACAAAGGGGAGCGTAAACAGGATATTGAAGCCAAAGTGATTGAAGCTAATTCCTTTATAAAATTAAAAGCGCCAAAAATTCACCTTATCGGGGATGGGGCCGAAAAATGTAAAGGGGTATTAACCGATGAGCGTTTTGTTTTTCATGACCTAAAGTATCCCTCAGCTATGGCCCTAAACCAAATCGCGCAGCAACATTATGCCAACCGCAGATTTAGAGATGTAGCCTACTTTGAACCCTTTTATTTAAAGGATTTTGTGGCGGGTAAGCCTAAGAGGCTACTTTGAGGCATCTGGTAAATTCCTAACTTTGATAAAAATGTTGCCTTGGATAGTAAGGCACTATTTCCTTATCATGACAAAGAACCTGATTCTTAAGATACCAGAGCATTTAAATCTTAACGAAAAAGATGTTAAGCGCTTTATGGCCGCTAAAATGTACGAGAGGGGTACTTTATCCCTGGGTCAGGCTGCTGATCTTGCAGGTCTTTCCAAGGTCGCATTCTCTGAGATTTTAGCTGACTATGATGTTGCATTGCCGAACTATCCTGCCTCTGAAATAGAGCGTGATGCAGACCAATTCTAAAACCTTAGTTGTAGATACAAGCTGTTTAATTTTACTAAATAAATTAGATTGCTTACACCTTTTGAAAGTAATATCGGGTGAGGTATTAATTACACCCGAAGTAAAAGTAGAGTTTGGTAAGGCAATTCCAGATTGGATTAAAGAACGGAGCTGCTCTGATAAGAAATACATGCAGCTTCTGGAATTGGAAGTAGATAGGGGTGAAGCAAGCGTTATGGCTCTGTCTATGGAAAAATCTGATTCAGTCTTAATTATTGACGATTTGAAGGCTAGAAACCTGGCAGAGGAGTTAAAAATAAATTACTCAGGTAGCATGGGCGTATTACTTCGAGCTAAACGCATTGGCGCGATAGATGAAATAACACCCATCATAGATAGAGTTCGTTCAACTGATTTCAGAATATCTGAGCAGATGCTAACTACAATATTGAAGCTTGCAGGAGAGGCCTGATCTTCATAGCTTTTCAAATCTAAAACACCCCACCACATGATCATTCACCATTCCACAGGCCTGCATATGAGCGTAAATAGTGGTGGAACCTACAAACTTAAATCCTCGCTTTTTCAGGTCTTTACTTAATGCATCTGAGATAGGAGTTGTGACGGGTACTTCTTTTAACGATTTCCAATTATTTACAATAGGCTCGTTATCCACAAAACCCCAGATGTATTTGCAGAAGCTGCCGAATTCCTTTTGTACCTCTATAAACCTTTGGGCATTATTTATAGCCGCACGTATCTTTTGTTGATTGCGGATAATGCCTGCATTCTGAAGTAGTTCCTCCACTTTGGATTCTCCGTATTTAGCTATCTTTTTATAACTAAAATCGTCAAAAGCCTTTCTGAAGTTTTCTCTCTTTTTAAGAATGGTGTACCAACTTAGCCCTGCCTGGAAAGTCTCCAATATTAAAAACTCAAACATCTTACGGTCATCATGCACGGGCACTCCCCACTCCTCATCATGGTATTTTATGTGAAGCGGGTCATCATTCACCCAGCCACAGCGTATTTTATGGTCCATTAGGAATTATTGCGGTAATAGAGGCAAGGTAAATATTTCCTGTATCATCAGTATCATACAAATAAAAACAGCACTCCATTTCTGAAGTGCTGTTACTGTAAAATCCTTAAAAGGATGTGTTACCCTTGGGATACAGGTCTTACCTGCATCTCATTTACATTTACATTTTCGCCTTGGGTTAGGGCATAGTAGATGGCATTTGCAATATCATCACTATCCAAAAACTCCAGCTTTCCAAACTGATCTTTAAAATCATCCATTAATTCGTCATCAGTAATGGATTCGGTAAGTTCTGTAGCCACGGCTCCCGGCTCTATACAGGTTACGCGGATATTATGGCTGGGTGATAACTCACTACGCAAACCATCACTAAGAGCGCGCACACCAAACTTGGTTGCGGAATATACCGCTCCACCGGGCATTACCTCGCGGCCTGCCACACTACTGATATTTATAATGTGTCCGCTCTTACGTTCTATCATATCCGGCATTATCTCAGCCAGGCAGTATAATACCCCATTAATGTTTACATCCACCATCTTTAGCCATTCATCCACATGCATATTTTTCATGTAGCTCAGCGGCATAATACCGGCATTATTTACAAGTATATCACAGGGTCCAAATGTTTCTTTGGTCTGTTTTGCCAGTTTCTTAATGTCATCACGGTTGGTTACATCAGCTTCTACCACCAAGGCAGAACCACCACTATCGGTAATCTTTTTTTCAAGCTCTTTCAGCTTTTCCTTACGCCTTGCGGTTAATACTACTTTTGCTCCATCGCCTGCCAGCCTAAGGGCTGTGGCTTCACCAATACCACTGCTGGCACCGGTTATAATTGCTACTTTGTCTTTCAATTTCATTCTTTCTCTATTTACTATTATTATTTGTTTATAATCTCATTATTGCCTTGGCGTTCACAAATTCCTTTACGCCAAAACCGCCATGTTCACGGCCATACCCTGAATCTTTTACGCCACCAAAGGGCATATTGGGCTGGGCCAAACCAAATGAGTTGATAAACACCATTCCGGTATCAAAATGCTCTTTGGCCAGTTTAAAGGCCTTATCCTCATCTTTAGAAAATATTCCTCCGCCAAGGCCAAAGCGGCTATCGTTAGCGATGTGCATAGCATCCTCATCATCTTTTGCATGGATAAGTGAGGCTACGGGACCAAACAATTCATCATCATATGCAGGCTGGCCCGGCTTTACATTGCCTAATACCGTTACAGGGTAATAATACCCTTTACCTTGCGGGATGCTTCCCCCACAGAGAATTTCAGCGCCTTTTTCAACACTTTCCATAACCTGCTCATGCAGTTCATCGCGTAAATCCTCACGAGCCATGGGTCCAAGGTCACTGGTATCATCATTAGGATCGCCATATTTCAGGTTCTTCATTTTTTCAACAAAGCCTTCCTTAAACTTATCATACAGTTTATCTACTACGATAAATCGCTTAGCTGCCACGCAGGTTTCGCCATTATTGAATACTCGTCCACGCACACAATGCTTTATAGCCACTTCCAGATCTGCATCTTCGAGAACTATATAAGCATCGTTGGAACCCAGTTCCAATACAGTTTTCTTTAATTTTTCACCGGCAATTTTTCCAATATGTTCTCCTGCACCTGGGCTGCCGGTAAGGGTTACACCTCGTACCAACTCATGTTGAACCACATCATCCGATTGATCATGATCTATTAACAGCACCGTAAAAAGGTTATCGGGCATACCCGCTTCCTTAAATACTTCCGAAATTTTCAGAGCTGAACCTGTTACCGAACTGGCATGCTTTAGTAGTATGCCATTGCCGGCCATAAGGTTGGCGATGGTATATCTGATAACCTGATAGACGGGAAAATTCCATGGTTGAATGCCATATATAACCCCGATTGGCGAATACGTGATTACCCCACGTCCGCCATCCGGCAACTCGCGCTCTTCATCCTTTAGTTGCTTTGGGCCGTTTTCGGCTGTGTATTCACAAATGGCAGCGCAAAGGTCAATCTCTGCCTTGGCTTGTTTTTTCAGCTTACCCATCTCTTCCACCATGGTGGCGATAAGCTCATCCTTATTATCTTTCAAAGCTTTTCCAATGGCCTTTATTTTGTCGGCTCTTTTTTCCGGAGAGATTTTTTTCCACTCCTTAAAAGCTTCATGGCAGGATTTTATGGCCTTGTTCACTTCATCTTTGGTCATCATTTCATATTCCTTTAACCTTTCACCGGTTGCCGGGTTTATGGTGCTGATGACGGCATCATCTGTTGCTGTATTACTCATTGCTTAAATCTTTAAAACCCAACAGGATGAAGTCAGAATATGTTTTCAATTTGTAAAACTATCCTGATTAAATTGGCAAATCGCCATTGTAGAAGAAGAATCCGCACTGCTTTTATTAGGCTGTGTGGCAGTAAACTGAAATGCTATACTTCTTCAAAATACTTACTTAATTTGGCCCCTGCATGTATTTACAGGGAGTACAGAATTTTTTACGGTCATCAACATGAAACAACAATCAGCAGGAACAGGTAAAACCAATTTGCGCAGAGTCCGGGAACTCATGGTTTCGGTGGTGGTTGGCGCAATGGTGGCCTTAGCTTTTGTTATGATATGGAGTGGCTATGAGCACCAGGTGGAAGAAACTGCTGAAAACAGGCTAAACCTTACAGGTCATTTTATCAGTGATCAGTTTTCGGCTGTGCTACAGGATAACATAAAAACTCTTCATAATCTTAAAAGCCGCCTTGAGGTAACCAATGGCGAGTATTTTGATTTTTGGGTACATGATGCTTCTCTGGTACTACAGCAAAACCCCTCCTTTTTATTGGTGGAGTGGATTGACTCGAATATGACCATCCGGAAAATTGAACCTGAAGAAGGCAATGAGGCCGCGCTTGGTTTAAATCTCGCAAATATTGAATACCGCAGAACAGAGTGGCTTAAAAGTGCAAAAGACAGCTCCGTAAACATGACGCACTGGGCCGAGCTTAGGCAACAGGGCTACGCTTTCTTAGTAGATGCTCCTGTGTATTATAACAGCCGCTTTCAGGGTACCATAACGGCCGGCCTCGATTTTACCAGCCACTTTGATGAGGTGATGGATGCCCGCGGACCCTTCAGCCTCCGGCTTTACGATCAAAACGGAACACTATTTTACCAATGGGGTACACCCAGCACTAAGAGCAACCTCATGTACGAAGTGGCCATCCCACTAGATCTGGAAGGTAAAAGCTGGAAATTTGTAATGACCCCGGCCCAGGGTTTTTTTAAGGAAAATCAGTTTTATGAAAGCCGGATAGGCCTCATACTCGGGCTCATAATAGCATTGGCGATTGCGATTATAACTTACTTCACACAAAAATCCAGGTGGGAATCCAGACGTATAGCCGAGGTAAACAATAAGCTTAGCGCACTTAATGCCCAACTGGAACAGGAAAAGCAAAGGGCCCTTAAAGCCTCACGGGTAAAAACAGAGTTTTTATCAAACATGAGCCACGAAATACGTACTCCGCTTAATGCAGTTTTGGGCTTGGTAACTATTTTACAAACGGATGGCCTTACAGAAACACAGCGTAGAAAATACCTCGGCATGATGGAGTTTTCCTCTAAAAATCTCCTTTCTATTGTAAATGATATTCTGGAAATTGACAAGGTGGAAACGGGCGGTATTGAGTTGAACATAAAGCCATTTTCACCAACAGTTCAGGTGGCTGGTCTGCTTAATCTGTATGATGAGGGCTTTGAGAATAAAAATGTGGAGCTTATCAGGAATTTACCTGCGGACTCCTCGGTTTTAGTGTTGAGCGACACGGTTAAATTCGGACAGATACTTACCAACCTAATCCGCAATGCCTATAAGTTTACTGATCATGGCTCGGTAGAGGTTTCTCTTTTTCAGGAGGTGGATGGCAGTGATGTTAACCTGGAACTAACCATTGCCGATACCGGTATTGGCATACCACAGGAAAGCCTGGGGATAATTTTTGACCGCTTCGCCCAGGTAGAAACAGGCTTAAGAAAGAGGTATGAAGGTACAGGCCTGGGGTTGGCCATTACCAAAAAACTGGTGGAGCGCCTTGGAGGAACCATTTCGGTAGAAAGTGAAGTAGGCAAAGGTTCTGTATTTACAGTGAGGATGCGCCTTGAAGTTTTCGAAAGCACCGTAAAAGGTGAGGCTCAGATTCCTATAAAATCCAGGGGAAACCATATACTTATTGCCGAGGATAACCCAATGAATGTCATCGTGATTTCAAAACTCTTGGAATCCCGGGGCCTGAAGGTAGATGTGGTTTCGGATGGTAAAGAAGCTGTGGAAAGTTGTGCAAATACCAAATACGACCTTATTTTTATGGATATCCACATGCCTGAGATGGACGGCATTGAAGCTACCCAAAAAATCAGGGAGTCGGGTTGTAAAACCCCAATTATAGCCTTATCGGCAGATGTTACCAATATGGCGGTAAAGGAGGCCCGTACTGCGGGTATGCAGGATTACCTAACCAAGCCGTTTACCAACCAGGCGCTGGAAGAGATTTTGAGTAAGTACCTTGAAACTGCTCATAAAAACCAGTAGTCTTTTCCTATCTCTAAATTAAGCCTGCTTAAGTATTGCTGTAATTTTACCATTTCTGCTTTTGCAGGATAAATGGCCAGGAGCAGAGTCGGGGAGTCCAGTTTTTCAATTTCGCGATAATCCACAACTGGGTGATTAGCTATACCGGAAGGAAAGAGGTTTGGCTTTAAATCCATCCAAGTAAAATCTATTGGATTTGCATCCAGCAGATCAGCCGTAAGCCTGGCTTTAATACCCGTGCCCCATAGTACCAGTGGTTTGCTATTATTATAATCCAGCTCCAGGAAGCGTTTCAGCTTTAGCTCAAAAAATTTACGCTGCCCATAGTTCTCCGAATTTCGCGAGGTGCGCTGTGGGTGCTCCCGCCAGTGCAGGGTAACTTCCGGAAGCACTTTAAACTTAAAATGATTTCGATACCATCTGAATACCAAATTGTAATCTTCCGGATATATGAGGCCTGAGAACCCGCCAACGGCTCGTAACTCTTCTGTGCGCATCATCCAGTTTGGTGAAGCAACCACACATTCCCTGTAAATGTTAGTGTAAAGATCTTCGGTTGTTTGAAGCCCGTTGAGCCACCTTTCATACTTGCGATAGCCTTCACTTACTTCAGTTTCGGAGAAGTATTCCACCTTTCCTGTTACGATGGTTTGAGGAGGACTCTCGTCCAAAGCCTTCACCATTTTCTCAAGGCGACCTTCAGGCATCACATCATCAGCATCCATGCGTGTGATGTAATGGCCCCTGGCCTCCAGCAAACCTTTTTTTAAGGCTCCGATAATACCTTTTTCAGGATTAGCATGGATTTGAATCCGTACATCCATGTCCGCGAAAGCGGAAACCATTTTATACGAATCATCAGTGGAATGATCATCTATAAAAATCCATTCCCAATCGGTAAAGCTTTGACTTATCCCGGATTTAATACAATCTACCAGCCATGGGGCGGCATTTTTTACGGGGGTGATGATGGAAAGGGAAGGCTTCAACTGTTATTGGTTGATTTGTTAATTAGGGGAGTAGTTGATTTGATAAGTTGTATAGGAGCAAATTTTACTAGGTATGTCAATGCTCAACCAATTACCAATTTAACTAATCAACAACTCAACAAAATAATCAGCGGCCCATTGCCAACTGCTATTTGCGAACTGCCAGCTGTTTAATCCTTCACTTTATTAAACTTCAACGCATTAAGCATCCACCTTGGCAATGGCTTTTCGGGAGCCCTGTTTTTTATGTTAAGGTACCAGTTCCACTTCTCCATCACGGGCACTTTGTGGGTTTCCACAAATTCTATCCAGGCCCCATCAGGATCTTCTATGTATGTAAAGTGACCGGCCGCTGCGCCCATGTCAAATGAGTTGGCGCTATCTACGGTAAAGGGAAAACCAGCTTCCTCGCATTCCTTTTTTAGCGCAGTCATATTGCGGATGTCAAAACACAGGTGTATAAAACCAAGGTCTCCCCAGTAGCGATCCTGAAATAGTTTACGGCCGGGGGTGTCCAGGCTTTGAATCAGCTCAAACTGGCTGTTGCCTAATAACGGACCGAAGGCCCCTTGCCTTGGTTTTGAATTTTGCAGCAAAACCCTTCTGAATTTACCATCTCCACCTTTAAGTCCTTTTAGGTCTTCAAAAGTGCCGGTTTCATCATATAAAACCTGGTCATGTTCCAGTACATCGCGGTATAGCTTCAGGCTCTTTTCCATATCGCTTACGCCAATCACCATCCCGTAGGCTCCGCCCGTTACATGTTTAGTATTGCTGAACCAGCTATCGCCTTGCACAACCTCAAACAGGTTTCCATTAGGGTCTTTAATGTAATAATGCGGATTTCCATTAGGGTCTGTTACCAGTTCGTTTTGCAGATTGAGACCGCGTTTTTTATGGGTTTCAAAAGCCTTTTTTACATCACGGGATTTCATCTTGGCGATATAAAGGCCAAGGTCGCCCAGTTGGGTTTCAAAGGCTGGTGGCTGTGCTTCGCGACTGGTAAACTGCCAGATCTCAAATCCACCACCACCCTGCATATTTACCGCCAGGGCCGCATGTCGGCTTTGTACCTCTCCACCTGTATAGATCGTCATCAGGGGTGCATCAGCTGCTTCCTCAAAAATGCCGATATCCATACCAAAATGTTGGCGGTACCAGCGCCATAGCGGGTGCACACCACGGTTGCCGATTCCTATTTGCTGTATACCTGATATTACTTTTTTCATTTGTTCGTGTTTTGTCATCCCCCTTTATCCCCCTTCAAAGGGGGGGTCACTCCGCTAAATGCGACTGTGCTTTTGAGCCCAACCGAACCAAATTCCCCCTTGAGGGGGGCGAAGGGGGGTGATTTATTTTCATCTAAGGCTTCTTCTTTCGTATCATTTTCCAAAATAATCCCGGGAAAAGCGTTTTTATTTTATCAGATATCGCCTGCATACCTTCCCCTATGATTACCTCGGTTTTATTTTTTTCAATGGCCGAAATCATCTGTTTTACACACTGTTCGGCCGACATGCCTTCTTCCTGCATGGCACTGGCCTTACCAAATTGCTTACCGCTGCCATCCAGCGCATTGTGCGAAATATTGGTTTTTATCCCCACCGGGCACAGCAGCGTAACTGCAATGTCGTGGTCTTCCTCCTCCAACCGCAGGGTTTCAAAAAATCCCTGTAAAGCAAATTTAGAGGCTGAATAAGCCGAGCGTTCGTAAAAGCCAAATTTGCCGGCCAGGCTACTGTTTATGGCAATATGGCTTTGCTGCTGTTTTTGCAGATAAGGCAAAATAGCCTTTGTAAGTGCCACCGTACCAAAATAGTTTACCTCCATCAATTTTCTATCCACCTCAATATCAGTATTGGCGGCATAGGAGCGCTGACTGATACCCGCATTGTGAAGCAGTAAATCCACGCGTTCAAACTTATCCATTACCTCCTTTACCTTGGCGGGAAAAGATTCCTGGGCTTCCATATCCAGCGCCAACACATAGGCTTTCCTCGGCTCGGTGAGTGAATTTTTTATTTTGTTCAGTTCATCCTCCCTGCGTGCCGATAGAATTACAACCGCACCCTTGGCATTGGCCTGCCGGGCAAACTCTTCACCAATGCCTGAACTGGCACCTGTGATCCAGATGATTTTGTCCTTAAAATTTTTCACGAGGCCGAAATTAGGGAAAAATGGGGGAGAGCCTTACCTAATTAATGGTTGAGTGCAAGTGAAAAAATGTACGAACAAAACCTATCTCCATGCGGTCATGTTATTGTAAAGAATAACTCACTAATATGGCCGGCAGTTCCAAAGAGCAGCAGATTGAAAACAAAGAATGGATAGACTCTATAAAATGGGTGCTGGAGCACGAATCGAAAGATCGGGCGGAAGAGTTGATTGGGTTGATTAGTGAGGAGGTTGGTTCTGAAAAAGGCGGCTCCCTTCACACTCCCTACCAAAACACTCTACCTGCCAGTGCCGATAAAAAATACCCCGGTGACTTAAAGCTGGAAGAGCGGCTTTACAACGCTATTCGCTGGAATGCCATGGCCATAGTGGCACGGGCCAACAAACGCATTGAGGGAATTGGGGGGCATATCTCTACCTATGCTTCCGCAAGTAATCTTTGGGAAGTAGGCCTTAATCACTTTTGGAGATCGTATGAAAACGGCCTGCCCGATCTCGTGTATTTCCAGGGTCACGCTTCGCCAGGTTTGTACTCTCGCTCTTTTGTAGAGCATCGTTTTGATGAAGAGAACCTCGATAACTTCAGGGAGGAAATTACCAGCGAAAAAGGACTCTCAAGCTACCCACACCCCAGGCTGATGCCTGAGTACTGGCGCTTCCCAACCGTTTCCATGGGGCTCACTTCCATACAATCCATTTACCAGGCGCGCTTTTTAAAATATTTGGAAAAGAGAGGCCTTGCCGAAAAAACTGACCGCCCTCAAAGAGTTTGGGCCATGCTGGGCGATGGCGAAATGGACGAGCCGGAATCTATGGGTGCTATTGGAATTGCTGCCCGTGAAAAGCTGAACAACCTCACTTTTGTGATTAACTGCAACCTGCAGCGGCTGGATGGCCCCGTGCGGGGAAACAGCAATATCATTAAGGAACTGGAAGGCCGCTTTCGCGGAGCCGGCTGGAAGGTTATTAAATTGCTTTGGGGTAAAGCCTGGGATGAACTTTTTGAAAAAGATAAGGACGGCAAGCTGCTGAAGAAACTGGATAGCATGCCCGATGGCGAGCTACAGCGAATGGCGCAGATGTCGCCCGAAGAATTGAAAAAAGACTTTTTCGGTGATGAACTTGCCCATCTCATTGAGGGTAAAAGCGAAGAGGATTTACATGAACTCATCCGTGGCGGTCACGATCCTGAAAAAATCTATACCGCCTATTCTGCAGCTATTGAAAATGAAGATGGCCCCACCGTGATTCTCGCCCAAACCATAAAGGGTTGGGAGCAGGGCAAAGAGGCAGGCGAGGCCAGCAACGTCAGCCATAAATCCAAAAAAATTACTGGTAAAGCTTTAAAAGCTTTTCGCGATGCACTGGAACTGGATATTTCGGATGAGGAGCTGGGTGAATGGCCGTATTTCCGCTTTGAGGAAGATTCTGAAGAAGCAAAATATTTAAAGAAAAGAAGGGAAGAACTGGGAGGCCCCTTGCCCCAGCGGAAGGTGATCGCCAAAGATTTTAAAATGCCCGATGAAAAGGTATTTGAGGAATTTTTGAGCGGATCAGGTGGGGATGAGGCCGGTGTTACGATGGCCTTCGTAAAAATGCTGACCAAACTGATGCGCGATAAAAATATGGGTAAGCACGTGGTGCCCATCATCCCTGACGAGTCGCGAACTTTTGGTATGGATTCGCTTTTCAGGAAGTTTGGCATTTACGCCTCTGAGGGTCAGAAATATGAGCCTGTTGATAAGGACAGCCTCATGTTTTACAACGAATCCAAAGAAGGCGCCATACTGGAAGAGGGCATTACCGAAGCCGGCTCCATGGCCAGTTTTATTGCTGCTGGCACCCACCACATGACACAGCCTTTCTATACCATTCCGTTTTTTGCTTTTTACAGCATGTTTGGCTTTCAACGGATTGGTGACCTCATTTGGGCCGCTTGCGATGCCCGCGCCAAAGGCTTCCTCATCGGAGGTATTGCGGGGCGCACTTCCCTTTCGGGGGAAGGCCTGCAACACATTGACGGCAACAGTCACCTCTATGCTTTGGCCTACCCATCAGTAAAAGCGTACGACCCCGCTTTTGCATTCGAGTTGGCGGTGATCATTAAAAACGGTTTACAGGAAATGTATGCGGATGGCGAGGACTGGATCTACTACCTCACGCTTACTAACCAGACTTACCCCATGCCCAAAATGCCCGATGGGGTGGAAGAAGATATTCTGAAAGGACTGTACTTATTCCGCGAAAGCGGGAAAGACTACACCAAACGCAAAGTAAACCTGATGGGCAGCGGGGCCATAATGGACGAAGTGCTCAAGGCTGCTGAAACCCTGGAAGAGGATTACGACCTGGCGGTGGACATCTGGAGTGCCACCAGCTACAAGGCGCTTTATGATGATGCCCGTGATACGGAGCGGATCAACATGCGTAAACGTTCGCACCGCAAGTCGCACCTGCAGAAGCAGTTGGGCGAGAGAGATGAACCCTTTGTAGCCGCTACCGATTACGTAAAGGCCCTGCCGCTGAGCATTTCCAAATGGATGCCCGATGATTTTGTAGTGCTGGGTACCGATGGCTTTGGGCGCAGCGATACCGTGGAAGCTCTTCGCAACTTTTTTGAAGTGGATGCTGTACACATCACCTACCACGCCCTCTACCTGATGGTGCAGCGCGAAGTGATTGAAGAAAAAGTGCTGGTGGAGTTTGCGAAGAAGAATGATAAAAATCCTGACAAACAGAATCCCGCAAGCCCCCAACCCCCAAAGGGGGCGTAGTTAAACGGCTTCCCGATCCCCCTTAGGGGGAATTAGGGGGCCAAATAAACACATTATAAAAATGAGCAAAGAAGTTAAAGTTCCTCAAATATCTGAAGATGCCGATAGCGGCACTGTGGCTGATATTTATGTAAAAGAGGGTGATGAAATTGAAGAAGGACAGGACATTATAGGGCTGGAAAGCGACAAGGCCTCGGTGGATGTGCCCTCGGATGCTTCGGGTAAGGTGAAGTCCATAAAAGTGAGCGAAGGCGATGAAGTGAAGGTCGGGGATGTGATTCTGATCCTTGAGGATTCGGATGGTGACTCTTCGGAAAGCTCAGAATCCGAGGACGAGAAAGAAAAGGGAAGTAAGGATTCGGACGATTCAGATCCCGAAAAAGAGGAAGACTCGGAGGATGAGGAGGATGATTCCGAGGATGAGGATAAGGATTCTGAAAAGGAAAAAGAAGAATCAAACGAAGATGACTCAGAAGAGGAGGAGGGTGATGACGAAGATTCTGATAAGGATGACGATTCTGATGAAGAAGTAAAATCTGAAAAGAAAAAATCTTCAAAAGATGCTTCGGCAAGCTCAGCATCCGATGATGAGGATGATGAAGAATCCGAAAAAGAGGAATCGAAAGACAAATCAGATAAAAAGAAAAGCAAGAACTCAAAAGAGGAATCTGCTGATGAAGCTGATTCTGAAGAGGACGATTCCGATGACAACGGCCCGGTGGCGCCTTTGGCGAAGAAGTTTGCCCGTGAGCTGGGTGTGGACATCAGCGAAATCCAGGGTGATGACCCTGAAAAACGCGTTACGCGTGAAGATGTGATGGCGCACGCCAAAAAGATGATCAGCGCAGCTAAGAAAAGTGGCGGAGAGTCTAAAGCTTCAGAAGCTAGTGGCGGTGTACTTGCCATTGAGCTGCCCGACTTTTCCCGTTGGGGCGAAACGGAGCGGGAGCCCTTGTCGGGAATACGGAATGCGGTAGCTAAAAATACTACCACCAGCTGGCAAAACATTCCGCACGTTACCCAGCACGACCAGGCCGATCTTACGGAATTACACGAGTTTTTGGATAAAACCTCCAATGAGGATGGCGTTAAACTGAGTATGACGGCTGTGCTTACCAAAATTACGGTGGAAGCGCTCAAGCAATTTCCAAAATTCAATGCCAGCCTGGATTTGGAGAATAAGGAGATCGTCTACAAAAAATATTACCACATCAGCATAGCGGTAGATACCGAAAATGGTTTGATGATGCCTGTGATGCAGGATGTGGATCAAAAGCCGATCAATAAACTTTCGGAAGAACTTTCGGAACTGGCGGAAAAAGCCCGTAACCAAAAGTTGAAACCCGAAGAAATGAAAGGCGGCAACTTCGCTATTTCCAACCTTGGCGGGATTGGTGGTACGTATTTCACACCCGTGATCTTCCCGCCACAGGCGGCCATTTTGGGAGTTTCATCTTCTGAAACAAGACCGGTGTGGAACGAAAGTGAATTTGAGCCCCGCGAAATTTTGCCACTTTCCCTTTCTTATGACCATCGCCTGATCGATGGGGCCGAGGCCGCCCGTTTTCTCCGCTGGATTTGCGAGGTGATCGAACAGCCGTTTAACCTTTTGACGAGGTAGATAAAACCTTCAAGGTCTTGTTTATATGTTGTGTTATTTCAAAGCCTCCAACTGCCCTTCAAACTCAGCTATCGCTTCATTATTCGGGTCGGCCATTTTGTAGATGGCAATAATGCGCTCTGCCAAAGGCCGGTTATTTTGCTTTATGGCCTGCCCGGTGTAGGTGTAGCAAACTAATGAAACAAATGCCAGCAGGCGCTCACTGCGTTTATCGGTATTAGCTTTAAGCGAATCCGTGGTTTGCTTCCACCACTGTAAATCTTGGCTTTGCATGGCCAACAGGTATTGCTGCTTGGTGGTCTGTTCTGTCTTTAAATCCTTTTGGGAGATGGTAGCCTGCTTGTTTTCATACTCAGGCACTTTGCCCGTTTCCAAAAAGATAAAGGCATCCTCAAAAACTTCCGCTGAGGGGAATTCATGTTTTCCGTCCCATTCCACCAGGTAGTGTTCTATGTTAGTATTTTTTAAGGTGCGCTCAAACTCCACCATATCGGTGTAGTTCATATCAGCCGTACCGGCAAAACCCAATAATTTCAGGGAGTGAGTAGGTTCAATCGGGGAAGTTGCCCCGCAATAAATAGCCGCTTCCACCTGGGGTAGCTGGCTGGCAGCCATCAGGGCTACCTTGGCCCCTCCGCTAAAACCGCACATATAAACTTTGCTGGTATTGAACCTAGCCAGGGCTTCGGTAAGCAGGTTTTTAGCATAGTATAAGGTTTGGGCCTGGGTAATTCCATTTTCAGAATTATTGGAGCCCATCATCATGTAGCCGTATTTTTGGGCCAGTGCTGCGTATTTCCTTAGCGGCAAGTTGCCATTGCCATGCGGATCGAAAAATATGAGCATCGGCCGGGCAGTGTCTTCCGAATAGTCTTCAGGTAAAAACAGGGCAAAGCTTTCTGCAGATGAAGTTTTTACGGTAACAGAATTAATCACCGTACCCAGCGCAAACGAATCGGCAGGGGCCGCTTTCAGTTGAGTTTCGGTTTCAACCTGGTGTTTTTCCACTTTATCCGCAGCATTTTGGCAGGAAGCCAAGAGTAGTAGGCAAAAGAGAAGTATAGGGGTTTTCATAAAATTGGAATGATGCAGCATAACACTAATTCTCCTCCGGAAGTTGCTTTGGCATTAGCCATTTTGCTATGGCTTCTCTATTGGTAATCAACAACGCACCAAAAAACACTGAGAGGCCACTTTTCCAAAAATTGAAATAATCATTATCCTGCATGCCATAAAGCGACTGCCTGAAGGTCTCCACGATATAGCTTATCGTATTTACCAGGTTATTGATAATAAGGAATCCACCAAGCAGTATTATAGCCAGCTTTACTAAATTTAGTTGGGAGGTTTTGTTCAATAAAACTTCGGAGGATTGAAAACCTTTATCCAGTTTAAACAGATTGATTAGCATCGAACTTCCAAATATTAACAGCAGCGCCATGGCTATGGGCAAGATGATAGTGCTGGTCACATATCCTATCACGTCAGTGTCCCAATCAGAAAACACACCTACATAGAACTTCATATTTGAAATGAGAATAGGGAAACTAAAGAATAGGAGAATATAAATTCCGAAAATCCGAAGGATTAGGATGAGTAGATCGCGTATTTGCATTTGAGTGAAAAGGGTTAAATAATGATGCACAAACTAAAAGAATAAATCCTTACATACCAGTGTGACGTGGTAATTCTTCTGGCTAATGGATTGGGGGATGCAAGGCAGCTTGTTTATCTAATTATTATTGAAAAAGTTTAGATTTACAGGCGAGGCTTCGAAAAGATAATGGAGCAGAATTAGATACTAGTTGGGGCTAAACTACAATGACAATATATCTGAAAATTTTACTTCTTTCTTTTACCATTTATTGGGATGGTCTATCTCAATTTGATGAAGGTAGATATACTTCTGAAACGGAATACTTGGAGTTTTATCCTGAATCTGGTAAAGTAGAGTTTGGACTAAGTATTCTGGAGTATTGTGGTGGAAAGATGATCGGAGAAGGCTTTGGTAATTACCAAACTATATCTGATTATGTGATAATCAATATTAAACCACCTATTATAGACTGCGTTTGTTCCAAAGAGCCATCAAAGAATACCGAGGTAGAATTTCACGATGAAAACGGGGTGGCACTGCCCTTCATAGACTGTCAACTATTTGATACAAAGGGTAAAATGTTAGAGAATCAAAGCTCGAATTTAGATGGTCGCATAACCTCTATTGGTAGTGACATTGATTCTATTTTTATAAACGAGCCATTGTATTCAAATACAGGTTTTAAAATTAAAAGAAGTAATCTTCACAAAGTTCAACTAGCCATAGATGTTAGACTTAAGGGCGGTTTGGTCATATTAAAAGTCAGCGATGTGGACTCTAGCTTGATGAAATTCAAGGTTCTTGAGTATTCGGAAACATGGCGAGAAATCACATCAGACGATTTGTCCTATTTAAAGACTTCTTCACTACTAACTCACCAATGGCATTACCTGAAAAAAACTTAGCCCAATCAACAAAACGCAAAGCGGCTTTAACCCAGCTTCTTGGCTTAGCCGAGTTAAACGGAGAAACATGCCGTTTCTTTACAACACCGCGAACCAAGGTGCCCTGTGTTTATTAATACCGTTGAAATGAAGAGTCGACTATTAATTTTTCTTTGCTTTATAGCCAAAACAATAGTAGCTCAAGACCTTGATATTAAAATTGACAGTCTTCGTTGGATGTCAAGTGGGGAAGGATATGGGGAAAGAATTTCGACAGCTCGAAGAATACTTGAAATTGACCCCTTAAACCAGAACGCGCATGAATATATAGTTAATTCGTATGTACATTTGGAAGAATATCAAATGGCCTACTCTTACATCGATTCAATTTTAGCAATCCCTAACCCAAACCCTCAGGTTATATTGTCACTTTCCTATGGTCTAAGGCATATGGCTCCAGAAGATAGTATTTACGACTTTTATTATTTCCGAGTACTTCGATCGTGTCTTGGCTATACTGAAACTCATTCAGATGCCGCTTATTTCCTCAGCTATACTTATTACAGCGACTTTATTAAGCCTTTTGAAAAAGAGCCTCCTACACGATGGAAATGGGAATTGGATAGTGCATCACAATATGAATGGGACGAGATACATGCTGAATTAAGTGGTATTCCCATTGACTCGTTACGAAAAACAAGAAGTCAAATTAAAATTCCGGAATCTGTGTATCGTAATTCTGCAGATAGCGCAGTAAAATATTTGAAGGTGCTATCTAATTCAGACTCGCCATATAATCAGATCGCTAAGATCCCAATCGCTCAAATAGTCGAGTATTTGGGTGTTTCGAGTAAATACCAACTTGACTCCAACCTTTATAATAACCACTATTTTCCTGAGTGGTATTTCGGTTATTTAGGGAAGGATTGGAAATATGACCTATCCACTGATTTGTTTGATGAAATGCTTTTTGCGTCCTATGGATCTGTTGACTTTTTATCCGAACACTTACACTCTTTGAATGAGCCCATTCTCTATCCTAGTGCTGAGCAACTAACCTACAGAATTAGTTGGTTACCAAGTTTTGACCACCCGATTGTAATAAGGATTATTAAAAGTGATTCAGGAGGTAAAATAATTTGGAAAGTAGGTAGCGGTATGGGAGGTTATCAGTCTGAAGGCATTTTGGTCGAAGGTGAGGATACTCTGAGCTTACGTGAGTTCGAAAGAATTTCAGTGGTGCTCGATAGCACAGAAATTTGTTCTGATCAACATTATGACTATTTGTTAATGACAGATGGGGCATCACTCATTATAGAGAAAGTAAGTGAAGATCAATTTTGTGCTCATGAGACCAATGTCCCTGATGAGGGAGTAAAGAATCTCTTAGTTGAACTTGCTCAAACCCATTTTAGCGAAATTGAGACCGGAATCGAAGATTATTAAATACCGAGGTTAATAAAACCGATGACAATTGTGTGTTTAGATAAACAGAACATAGCCAAAAAGTTGACTCTATTTCACATACCCCACACTTATTTCAATACCCCTCCATCTCTCTCGCTAAAAAAAGATATACGGCCGGCATGTGGTGTGTAAACACATTTCCAGGGTCATCAGGGTGGATTTGGTAGTAAGCAGGAGTGGGCATTAGCACTATTTGCTGGCCGCAGCGCATGTAGTGGTTGCTATCATAATACTTCGGCTGCTTGTATTCTGGTAAATCCTGTTTTATAATTATTTCGGCAGCCTTATCGCCCAGGTATTTCTGAAAGTTGTTTTTGGCCTTTTCGGGATGTTTGCTCAACTTTTTATATACGCGCTTTAAAATAAAGCTCATTGGGAACTTCATATTTTTAAAAGCCTCATCTACATTAGTAAAGGGGTTTAGCTTATTAAAGTCGTTTACGGTTTGTATGCTGAATGGAACTTCGGGTACCCAATCAATTGAATTGGCAACGTTAAACGCCCAGCCGCCACGTGTGGCATATTCATAATCATAGGCAAAATACAGATTGCCAGGCTTAGGGCCGGCCGTGCAGTAGGTTTTAAAGCGGATATCCTGCGGAAGCTGTCCCGCCTTTTGAAGTTGGTATAAGTAGGCGGTAAGCAAAAAGGTAATACCACCGCCCTGGCTGTGTCCCGTAAGGTAAAAGTCCCTGATGCCGTTTTTATAGTTCTTTTTTATTTGAGAAACCACATCAGGAGCCATTGTTCCCATGGCAATTAACCAGCCCACATGCACGGCTGCCCTGGGGTTATCCGCCAATTTATATTCAAAGTTTACTGAATCTGATAATTGGATGGAACCTGTGGCCGGCACCATGGCGGCATGAAAATTTTCGAGCCAGCTGGGGCGCGTACCTGTAGTTCCGCGGGTATTAATAATGGCGTAATTCTGTTTCGTATTTCTCCATACGTCAAAGCGGTTATCAAGTGCTACAACCGGTGAGCGGTAAACCAGATCGAGACCTTTGGGCAATTCAAAACTCATGTTGACCCACGGTGTATCCATTTGGTAGGAGGAGAGGGTAAGCATGGCAAGCAATTCCTCTTTATTAAAACCCGGCTTAAGCTGTGCTTTTGACAGCAGGGACACTATGGACAGGATAGCCAGAATGGCGAATCGATAAAGGCGCATTGAATTACAAATTAATGATGGAAGCTAAAATAGTGGTAAGCCGGTATATGGGTAAAAAAAAGAGGCTGCCTTTTCAGACAGCCTCTCACAACAAAAAATCTTTATCGGATTCTTAGTAACGATCACGGTTGTAACCACCGCCACCGCCACGGTTTCCACCGCCACGGTTAAAACCGCCACCACCGCCTCTGCGCTCGCCTTCTGGCTTTGGTTTTGATTCGTTAACTACGATGTTTCTACCACCAAATGAAGAACCGTCAAGCTCTTCAATTGCCTTTTGAGCCGCAGCGTCATCAGGCATCTCTACGAAGCCAAACCCTTTACTTCTTCCGGTGAATTTATCAGTAATGATACGTACTGAAGATACTTCACCATAGCTCTCGAAAGAACCTCTTAATTCGTCTTCCTCTGTTGACCAGGGAAGGCTTCCTACAAAAATATTCATCTAAAAACAAAAATTAATTAAGGTGCAAAGGTAATCTTTTAAAGATACGATGAACAGATAATGAAAAAGAGATTGAAAATACTTTATCTAATTATCAGCAACTTAGCTCAGGAGGTGACTAAAATGGGTAGCCTATGGCAAAGTTCCAGATAAGGTTATCCCTACGCCACGACTTTTGCCCAAAGGCGTAATCCTGTTGCCAGTGGCTGCCATTTTCTTCATACGGAAACCTCAGTGGGATGGAGGCATCCAGCCGAATAATTAAAAACTGTATATCCAAACGTAAGCCGTAGCCCACGCCCAGCCCTATTTCCTGTCTCCAGCTTTCGCTAAACTGCCCTCCGGGTATAGCAGGGTTATCATTCCACAGCCAGATATTTCCGGCATCCATAAATACGGCTCCTTTAAGCAGGCTCACTATGGGGTGGCGAAACTCCACATTAGCCTCAAGTTTTATATCACCGGATTGGTCAAAAAACGAAAGTGTACCGCTGGTATCAGGTGGGTTATAACTACCCGGGCCTACCGAACGTACCCTGAAAGCCCGCAGGCTGTTTGGCCCTCCTGAAAAATATTGCTTAACGAAAGGCAGTGACTGAGAATCACCGTAAGGAAAACCGGCACCGGCAAATACACGGCTTACCAACTGGCTCTTGCGCCACAGCTTTAAATAGTGCCTTAGGTCTATGTCAGCTTTTACATAGCGCGCATATTGCAAGCCTAATAACTGGTTTGGGGCTTCCGCCAGATCCTGCCCCAACCCAAGAAGGTTACCGGCTATATCCAACCCAAAATTGAAATAAAAGCGGTTTTTCTTCCCCTTTTCGCCAAGTTCGCTGTACTGATACACCATGTTTCCGCCTACAATAAACTGGTCTTCAAAACTGCGGGCTAAAAAAGGGTTGTTATCCAGTATCTCCCTGAACTCTGTGGTTTGCTGGTTTACCAGTGTATAGTTTATAGATATGGGATTTACCTCCCAATAGGTAAAGCGGTTGGATTTATAATTATAACCATACGAAAACAGTATGGAGTTTAGGTTGTAGTACCTGGCCCGCTGCTGCAGGGTGTAATTCAATGAAAATTTGGTGTTGGGTATAAGGTAGCCTCGTTGCGGATTAATACTGAAGGGAGCAATCAGCCGCGGAAAGGAGATGCTGTTGAGTAGCTTAAACTCAAAGCTACTGAGGTTTCGGGCAGACCCACCGGCAATCTGTGTTTCGTAGCTGATGTTACCGGAGATGTCCAGTCTTTCCCCGCCTTTAAACAGGTTTTTATTTTGGTAACTGCCAATAATTCCCGGCCCGGCAAAACTGTTGGATTTGGTTACCCCCTGCACCTCAAGCCGTACACTTTGCTTCTTAGCAGGAGTAAGAAAAATGCGCGCATCAAGCTCACCCACGGGTGAGGTGTTGTTAGTATCGCTCCTATCATACCGTATACTCACCAACTGAAAGGTACCAATTGAGGAAAGGCGCCTGCTGGTAATATCATTTCGTCTTTTATTGTAGAGGAGGCCCGGCTCAAAGGTGATAAAAGGCCGTAACCTTTTTGGTTTAAACACCAGCTTGTTCTGTATGAACTCAATATTATCCACGGTAACCGCACGAGTCGACTAGTTCCTGCTGAATCCGCTGGCTGTAGCGTGTAGTTTGGAAAAACCTTTACATCCCTTATGCGGTAAGGCCTTAAGGCCTCCTCAGGGGCTACTTTTTTAAAGGATAGGTACAAATCATACCTGCGGGTATCATACTGATTGGTGTCAGAAGTAAAAATCAGGTACTCTCCATTAAACTGGTAGTAACCCCGGTTTTTCAAAAAGTCATCAATGCGCTGGCGTTCTGCCTTAAATTTTTCCGTGTCAAAACGGGTGCCCGGGGTAAGTTCGGTATCCTTAAGGCAGGCTTCTATCAACGTGTCAATTTCGGTTGAATCCCTTTGGTAAACATAGGTTTCGAGCACATAAGGCTGAGAAACGTTTACCACGTATTTAGCGGAAGCAGTTCTTTCTTCCTCTTTTATTGATGACTCAATTTGCGAGTAAAAAAATCCGGTGTTTTCACAGCGGTTGTTAATGATTTGCTCAGTGCGCTGGGTGTTTACATCGCTGAGGTAAACCGGCTCCTCGCCAAAGCGCTTATTCAGTTTTTTAATGATTTTACCGGCATCCTCCTTTTGCGATTTATAATGGAAGTACAAACCGTAACGTATCCCAAATATGGTTTTATTGGGCGATGGTTCCACCACATCCTCAATTTCATATTGAAGTTGGTTTTTACCTTTGATGCTCTTATCGGCATTTACTTCCACCTCCGCACCGGTATATAGCTTTTCATCAGCCGGCACATACTTTATCACATTGCATGAACTAAGCAGGGCTATTAATATCAAGCCGTTTAACCAAAATAGTTTTGGTACAAAAGATATGTATCTGTGCTCTTTCAAAATTTAATTTTCCTTACAACCTTACAACCTTACAACCTTACAACCTTACAACCTTACAACCTTACAACCTCTACCTCACAACCTTACAACCTTCAATCATTCCTCACCTTCCTTTTTCTCCTTCTGCTTTTCCATCAATTCCTTAAAGGTGTCAAACTCCTTATTAAACAAAATAGCCAGCCCGGTTATGGTTACCTGTCCTTCCACCAAATCCTGAAACTGGTTTTTGCGGAAAGCCTTAAGGCGGTATTGCCCTTCTTCCGTAAGGAGGTACTCAAGGCTGATGTCGCCAATAATATCGTTATTCCGTTCTTCACCTTCAATGCCCACGCTGCTACCCACCTGCACCACCACGCGGTCTCCAAAAAGTGATTTTTTAAGACTTACATTCAAATCCGTGCGTTGCTCTGGTGATCCCGTTTGGTAATCTTCATAGCTGTCCAGATCAAAGTTCAGCTCAAAACCTTCTATATATTTTTCAGAAAGTTTGTTGAGCTGGCCACTAAGTAATTTGCTTACGCTGGATCGGGCCAGTTGCTCTGTACCGCCCCCACTGCCATCGGAGGCATCAGTAGGTAAAAAGCGGTTAAACACAATAAGAGCAAAAACCTGTTTATTCAATTCTGATTCATCTTCCTCCAGTTGTTGTACCCGCCTGTACACACTACCTCCCAGTGCATCCTTACTGTTGTCCGGCATATCCAACCCAAATGATACTTCGGGTTGCTGTATGGTACCATCAATATTCAGCAAAACCTCAAAGGGCAGCCGTTGGTTGTACTTGGTAACTGTAGCCCCCTGCGAAGTAGCCTGGTAGGCCATCAGGTCGGCAGCTGAGGTCTCCACCCGGTAAATAGCGGTGAGGTTGAGTTCAGCATCCATGGGGTCACCACTCCATACTATGCGGCTGCCGGGTGTTATCTCAAACTTCTTTTTTACCAGTTCATAAAGATTCAGCTGGTAGCTGCCATCGCCAAGTTCATAAGCCCCGCTAAGGTTCATATTACCATTAGGGCTCAGGGTGTAGTTCAGGTCGGCCTGGCCAGTAATGGTCAGCATATCGCCAGATTGCTCATCAATAATAATATTGAAGGTGGTTTTTGGGTCAATCTTAAGGTAAGCCGTAACATCAAGTCCGGTGATGCTTTGGGTGGAAACCTCTTCATTTGAAATAATATCCGTTGAATCCTTCATGTTGGCAAAGCGCACTATGCCCTGCCGCTCCTGTATCTGCGCCTGCGTAGCCGGCACTATATAGCTTAGCTCTGTACCATTTACCAGCCCTACTTTGGCATTTACTTTTGGGAGGGTGGCATTGCCTTTTACCTGTACATCAAGGTTTAGCAGCACCTTGCCATACACCAGCTCATTATCCTCGCGGGTTGAGTTAAGCGCCTGAAACTTGTTGGCCTTGAGGTTGAGGTCAAAAGTGGGGTTCAGCATATCCTTTATACCCACTTTGCCATCCAGCACCAGTTGGTTGTTTTCAGCATCCCTTACGGTGAATTTATTCAGGGAAATATCATCATTATTAACGGTAATTTTTTCATCACCCAGGGTAAAGGCGCTGCCCAGAAATACTGATGTAAGGCCCACATCCTTAAAGGAAAGGCTTCCATTAAAATCAGGTTTGGAGGCCGGACCGTTTACTTTAAAATCTGCCGTAAGGTAGCCGCTTGTATTGCTAAGCTGATCAGGGGCAAAGGCCTCTACCAATGAGAGATCTATTTTGGCTATATCCAGCGTCAGGTCAAGGTTTTGGTCTTCATTTTCAACTGCATACTTACCATCAAGCTGCAGATCAACCGCCTGCCCCTTTAATGAAAGATCCACCACATATTGATTGGCGGTGCGGTTATTGGCCTTAAGGTTTAAAGTGCCTACAGGGTTGCCCATGGCTCCAAGGTTGTTGAGTGAAACATCAGCTACAAAGGCGGGAGTTCCCGTAAGGTCATTAAGTACTATATTCCCGCCAAGGGTACCGCTTACAGGGCTACTTTCAGCATTTAATATGGAGAAGAGTGCCTCAAGGTTAAAGTTGGAGAAGGCCAGTTTCAACTTTTCCTTATCCTCTTCATTAAAGCTTTGTACGGCAATTTTCTGATTATTTCGGGTCAAGGTAAAATCCGTAAAGCGGGTAAGGTCCGGGTCAATTCTTATTTCATTGGACTCCGGCACATTCCAGGCATTGTAATTAAGTATCAGCTTTTCAAGATTTACCTTTAGCAAGGTGCTCTGCCCGGCCTTTGAAATATCAACGGCCGTGTAAAACACATCTTTCTCTTCGGCATCCTTAATGTTTAATGAGGCGGTGCCCGCTCCGCCTTCAAGGTTGAGGTTGAGCTTAGTATTAAGTATGTTAACGGGGCCGCTTGATACACGGCCAAATCCAAATTGTACATTGGTGGTGGTGCGGGAGGCATCCAAATCCAAAAAGAGGTTACTCACCTGTGATTCGCCATACAGAATATCAGGAGCATTTAGATTAACCCTCAGTATATCATCCGAAGGTTTAAAAGCCATTTGCAGGGTAATGGTATCAAGGCGTTGTAAATCGGGCACAAAAACCTCGCTTATTAAAGGCGAGTTTGCCACCACAAAGTTGGCCTTCATATCCAGGTCTTTGTATGTAGAGTCTGCCTGGGTGGTATCACTGCCCATCATTTGCTTCTGGTAAAACTGCAGGCTGCTTATCAGGGTTTGTATGGAGGTATTGGCGGTAAGTTCTCCACTTATTATTTCGCTGTTCAGTTTAAGATCAGTTGCGGAGCTGCTATTGGCCAGGCTGGCAAAAACCGAGTCCAGGCGATAGGATTCATCCTGCTGCACTACAATGGCTCTTTTTAAGGATAAGCGGGTTTCAAAGTCATCAGCATTACCGGTAAACGAGGCTTTGAGCAACGCAGCCACCTTCATAGGATTAGCCTGCAGATTAAGATCTTTCAAATCTGCCCCACGTAAATCAAAGGTGATGTCAGCTACGGTTTGCACGCTGTCCAGCAGGGCATCCAGCTTCAGGTCAAAGTCCAGGTTATCATCAGTAAAGGCCAGATCTACATTGGCATTTTTATCTTTAATAGTGGCATTAAGTGCCAGGCTCTCGTAGTTGTAATCCCTGAAAAGGAGCTGCTGAAATTTCAGCTTAGCGTCCACCGCCAGCGTTTCCAGTTCTTTTCCGCGGCCGTCAAAATCCAGCGTAAGCGAAACGGGCTGTAAATCGGGGTTTTGTGCAAATTTCCCAATATTCAAGGTATCCACTTCCAGCAGGCCTTTGTAAGCAGGCGTTTTTAAAATATCGTTTACGTTACTGTCAAATTTCAGGTGTCCATCCGAAGTGTTTACGGTGAACTTTGCATTGATGTTGGCGGCATTTCCGCTTATGTTGGACCGGAGTTTAACGTAGCCTGGTAGGCTCTCTTCGGGGTTTTTGCGCCCCAGTAACAGACCAAGATCTGTGGCGTTGGTGTTGGCAGTCAGTTCGTTAAAATCAACCTTAAGGTTGTTGGTATCAGGCAGGTTTTTTACACTTCCGTTAATTGAAAGCCCGGTGGAGTTAAGCCAATCGGCTTTAAAGTTATTGAGAGCAATATCTTTATAAGAGCCGGAAATACTGCCGCCCAGCTTAAGCGGGTAGGGCTCAATACTTTGGATGAGCGTATCGTACCGCAATGAATCGGCAAAATAATAGGCATCCTTAATGGAGAGGCTGGTTTCGCCAAAGGCCAACCCAAAACGGGCGTTGTTTTGCGGATTGGCCAAAAGGCTGTCAATGCCGGGATAGCCCAGGCTGAGCTGTAAGTTGAGCTGACTGTTGGCCGTGAGCAATTGAAAATTACTGAGTTGCAATTCATTTTCATTCAACTCAGTTTCAAACGCCAGTTTGTTTAGTATAAAACCGCTACGCTCATTCAGAGCCAGATTTTCAAGATCAAAGCTGGCCTGCTTATCCTTAAAGTAAACATCTTGTAAATCAAGCTGGAAATTGCGCAGACCAATATGTTCGGGATCAAATACACCGGGGGTAGCGCTGCCTTCGCCCTGATCCACAATAATGTGATTTTTATCCAGAAATAGTTCATCAAGGGTAACTGTCCATTGCGGCCATTCAAAGGGTTTGGCTGTATCGGCTTCAGCTACAGTTTGTGTGGTATCTGTGGCCGCTGGGGCGGGAAGTTTAAGGCGGATATCACTATTCAGCAACTTTACACTTTGAACAGAAATATCATTCACAGCCAGGTCCAACTCAGATTCGCCAATACTGAAATCACCAATACGGGCTCGGGCATCAAGGCTATCCGGTACTGACTGGTAACTCACTTCAATGTTTTTCAGCGCTACCCCGCTAAAGCCTATATAGGGCAAGGGTGATGAGGTGGTATCCTCACTTGGGGGTGGAGCAAAAAACTGCACCACTTTTATCCGGGTGTTTTCCAACAGAATGTCGTCCAGCTCAAAACGCATTTTTTCCATATCCAGATCATCAGTGCTAAGCTCAAGGTTGCCCAGGCGCAGGTTGGCATCCATGCCGGAAAGCGAATCGAGATAGGTGATGCGAATGTTGGTAAGGTTTACCGGGCCTACCGAAATGGTGGGTGGGGGGCTGGTGGAAGTATCTGCTGGTGTTGCACTCGGAGTGGTATCTGCGGAAGCAAAAGCGTTAATGATAAAGTCAAAGTTGAAGGTGCTATCAACACTGCGGCTTACGTTGGCCCGCAATCCATCCAAATCTATCCGGCTAATAGCAATGTGGTTGTTGAGCAATGATTTGAAGCCAACACCGGCCTCCAGTGAATTAAAATACACTAATGTATCCTGCTCCTGGTCTTCAAGGTAAACACCCTCCACCACTACATTGCCCGAAAAGGTGATGAAAATCCGCTCAACATCCACCCGGGTACCGGTTTTTTCAGAAACAAAGTTGGTGGCATAATCCACGATTTTGTTTTGTGCCCACTCTGTGCGGATCAATAGCACTATGGCAATAAATAGCCCAATGATCACAAATAAGGTGATGCCCAGCCATTTGGCAATTTTTAAGAAAATTTTTTTGGGAGTGCTCAAAGCGGTTCAGCCAGGATTAGTTTAATGTGGACGTAAGTAATGATTATGGCTTTTGACAACGCGAATAACGGGTTTGAATGATAAGCAATTATGGCCCCAAATGGTTTATAGCCGGATTGCTAAAATCACTCTTTTTACCAAATACGCGGCCGATCGGGCAGATGACGTATTTTATGGTAGGATTGCTTTTTTGCATGGTACAGGGTGACTATTTGCGCTAATTTTGATCCATAACCAGCCAACCTTCAGCTCTTTGAGTTGCTATTTTTTCCAAACTATAACCTAATTCATTGTATGATGCTGAGACATTTCACTCCATCCTTCCTTTAAAGCCGGATAACATTTCTTCTTTATGAATCACCTGAATTTTATGTGCAGATGGTGAATGGAGTATGCCTGGTTTTTTCCGTTTGAGGTCGGATAACAAACCTTGAAAATTGAATTATTAACCTAATCACAAAACGATGAAAATCAAAAACAAACTGAAGATGTCCCTCAAAGGACTAGCTGGTGCTGTGGTACTTTCCGGATTATTTCTGGCAAGCCCAATGCCGGCCACTGCCGGAAGCCCTGTAAAGGCTGCGGTGGAAGAAGGCTGGACACTGCTTTCTGAGAATGGCGATGTAAAGGCCTATGCTCAAATAACCAACTGTGGCAACGATGGAAAGGCCATTTACCTGGTAAAACTGGTAAATACCAACAAACTTGCTGCTCTGGAGGTAGAATATTCCATAGCGGTAAGTAATCATCCGGGCCTTGGTACTTACAAATCAGGTATTAAGCTGGCGCCCGGTAGCTCTGAAAATGGAATGTGTGAAAATGAGCTGATGTTAAAGGCCGAAGCCTTTGGTGATAACCCGGTTCTTGAAAACCTCGAATTCCAAATACTAACCGTAAAAAACCTGAGCGATGAAAAATAGACTACACTTTTTACCCCTGCTTTTTCTCTTCCTTATGGTGGGGAACCTCATAGGCCAGCAAAAGGATAATAAAGGAACTGAGTTCTGGATTTGCTTCGAAAAGAACCTAAGTATTGCAGATTCGCGTACTCTTTTTATTACCGGAGATGTAGCTACCAACGGAACGGTAGATATTCCCGGACTGGCTTTCACTGTGAACTTCTCAGTTGTACCTGATTCAATTACTTCAATCAATATACCCCTTACAGCAGATGTGTTGGCTAATAATGGTATCGAGAATAAAGGAATACACATTACAGCTAATGATGAAGTAACTGTTTATGGCTTAAACCAACGTTCGGCCAGTACTGATGCCTTCTTGGCTTTGCCAGTAGATATCCTGGGAACAGATCACTACCTGATGGCTTATCGTGGAGATGGAAGAAGTTTCAGTCTCTATAGCCAGTTTGCTGTAGTTGGAACAGAAGATAATACCATACTAACCATAACCCCAAGCCTTAGTGCGAGAGGCCAGGTTGCAGGAGTACCTTACCAGGTAACCTTAAACGAAGGTGAGGTGTACCAGCTAAGAGGTGATGACAGGCCTGATGATGTTACCGGTACCAGGATTCAGTCTGACAAACCAGTAGCTGTGTTTTCAGGTGCTGAGTGTACTAATATCAAGAATAATCTTAATGCCTGTGATCACCTGATAGAGCAAATACCACCTAAGAGTACGTTAGGTAGAAGATTTGTTGCCATTCCACTGGCTACCCGACTTAATGGAGATACCTACCGCTTTGGAGCCACAGAGGATTCTACCGAAATAAGGGTAAACGGTGTTTTGGAAACCACCCTTAGCGCTGGTCAGTTTTTTGAGAAAATTTATGCTACATCCATAGAGATTGTTTCTACTAAACCAATCATTGTAGCCCAGTTTTCAAATAGTTCCAGTTATGATGGTATAACATCAGATCCATTTATGATGTTGATTCCTCCCTTTGAGCAGTACCTGGGTAATTATACATTGTCCACCCCGGCCTCGGGATTTGTGGGACATTATCTCAATATTATCGCCCCGCAGGGGGGTATAGCGAGTGTGGAGCTTGATGGGTCTTTCATCCCCAGTTCTGACTTTGCTCAAATAGGTACCTCCAACTTTTTTGGAGCCACTAAACTGGTATCAGCCGGTACACATACTGTAAAAAGTACATTCCCGGTAGGGGTTCATTCTTATGGATTTGGAACTTTTGACTCCTACGGTTATCCAGGCGGGCAGTCCTTATCGGAGGTGGCCTCTGCTGATAGTTTACAATTAACCCTTGCAACAGGCATTGCTCCACAAGGGGATACTGTGTGTGTGGCCGAAGCTACAGTGCTCGATAGTTTAAATCAGCCTTTGCCCGGTATCAGAGTTGACTTTGATCTTAAAGGTGCCAATGCCATGACGGGCTTTGCATTTACCGACTCTATGGGTGTAGCTACCTTCTGCTACCTGGCGGCCAATGCAGGTTTTGATACGGTTACAGCTTCTACCGGAGGCCTAAGTGCAACAGGTGTTGTGCAAATATTGCCTTGTGCACTTTCCTTAAGTGAAACTCATGTAAACATCCTCAATGCTATTCCAGGTTCTATTAACCTGACTGTTACAGGTAATGTGGCTGCAGCCACTTATAAATGGACAGGGCCAAATGGCTTTATGGCCAATACCCAGGATATTTCTGGCTTAGCTGATTCAGGTACTTACAAAGTGGTTGTTACCGATCCATTCTTCGCCAATTGTAAAGATTCACTGGAAATCAAAATTACGGCCTCAACCACCCCCTGTGCCCTTGGTTTGAGTACTACTCAAATCAAAATTATAAATGGTAACCCGGGTTCTGTTGATCTTACCGTAATTGGTGCCATGGGCGCTCTTACATACTCGTGGACGGGCCCAAATGCCTATACTGCATCCACGCAGGATATTTCAGGTTTAACCGATTCAGGAACCTACAAAGTAGTGGTTACTGACCTTGGCGCGCCAAATTGTAAAGACTCCATCACTGTAAAGATTGAAGAAGTAACGGTAGGTGTGGGTAACTGTGATCTCACGTGCCTGTCTGACGGTAGCTGGATGAAAAGCACCGTAGTTACCCCAACCAATCTTAGCGGTTTATGGATGGGTGTAAATGGAGCATTGCCTGGAGCAGGAACATTTACTGATCCTGTAATGGTGGGGCAGCCATTCCCATGGGCACATGTAACCCCGGTGGGCGGAGCTGATCCTATTACAACTGGCCATAGTATTACGTATTTCCGTAAAACATTTAACCTTACTACCACCGCTGGTATTGAGGCCCGCTTTAGAATGAATGTGGATGACCAGGCGGAAATTTATGTAAATGGTACCCTTATAGCCCGTATTGAAGGAATGGGCCGTGCCAACTACAGAAACCCTCACCACGATGCCCGTTTTTACGGAGCAGGAAGCGTGGACAACGGATTTATGGGTGGTGATGCCTATGACTTTACCACCGGTACAGCTATGAGTTCCATCTTCCAGGTTGGGGCTAATGAACTTGTGGTTGTAGTGCGCAACCTCGGTAAGGTTAATGATAAAGGAGGTTTCTCCATGAGGATGGACCTTTCTGGCTGTGGCATTGTGCCTAAGTCAACCGAAGTGGTTAATACGCCAGCAGTACAATCTGCTTTTGAGGTGTATCCCAACCCCACCAACGGCAACTTTGCGGTGTATATTCCTCGCTTTAACAGCGAAGCCGGTGCACAGGTAAGGCTATATGACCTGAACGGCAGAATGCTGCTGCAGGACAAAGCCGAAACTGAGGTACTTGAAATGAATATTGCTGAATTGCCGGCAGGGGTGTATTACATTAAAGTAAACCACCAGGGAGTAACCCATACCCAAAAAGTGGTAAAACAATAGTTTTTAGTTTTCTCCTAAATCAAGGCCGCCCTTCGGATTATTTCTGAAGGGCGGTTTTTTTTATGATGAATTGCTCAGACCCTAAGCATGTAGGAAAAAACAACTTGTTTGTATTTTTGATTAACTTGTGGAGCCTTAAAAATCAGTTAGATATAACTCTTGAAAATCCGCATTCTCATATTAGTAACAATTCTGGGCACCCAGCACTTGGGTGCCCAAAATTTGGTTTTAAACCATGATTTCTCAAACTTAAAGGCGTGCTTAGATAGGAGATATGATTCACAGTTGGCATGGGCGCCCTACATGGGTACCTATAACTCGGCCAATGATTATATAGATCAGTTTTACAATTGGTTTTCAGCTCCAGAAGCAGGTAACCCTCAAGCGCAAGCAAGTAGTGCACAGTCTTATGTTGCTCATCATAAAAATTGTTCAACCGCTCCGGTAGATAGTATTGCGTTAATTCCGATTGATCCGAGGCATTGCCAAACAGTTCACTATCCAAGCTATTTTCCTAAACCTATGGAAGGCCAAGGCTATGCCGGTTTAAGGCTGTTGGATAGTATTAAAACGCAAACTGTTCC
Source organism: Schleiferiaceae bacterium (assembly GCA_963758205.1). Taxonomy (GTDB): domain Bacteria; phylum Bacteroidota; class Bacteroidia; order Flavobacteriales; family Schleiferiaceae; genus Owenweeksia. The sequence goes on along the minus strand of CAVWUM010000002.1, from coordinate 1,063,963 downwards.
ATACCCCCAATATGTTCCTTCTTCGAGGCCATGTGGACCAATTTCGACTTTCACTATTCTAGCAGGGCCTGTAGCCATACGTGAGGAGTACAAGAGAAATTTTATAGAGACCAAGCTTGCTCAGGCCCTATTACCTGGGGAAGACTATACTCTTGAATTCTCAGTGGTTCGAAGGGCCGCAAGCTTATACACCACAGGCGATATCGGGGCTTATGTAAGTTTGGACACCTTTAGATATGAAGATTGGCAAACCCAGAACATTCAACCCCAAGTGCAAACATTAGACAGTATATATAATTCAAAAAAAGATTATTGGAATTGGACTCGGGTCAAGGGGTCATTTATAGCTAGTGGAGGGGAAGAATTTTTAACTATCGGTAATTTTAAGGATTATAACCTAAATGATTATAAAAAAGTATATATTAAGCCAACTCCTCTGGATACTTCGTGGAATGCGGCCTACTATATTCTGCGCACCCCAGCCGATTACTTCTTCGATGCGGTTTACCTCTACAAATCCACAGATTCAATATTTGCAGTAAGCCTGCCTGCCGATACCACCCTTTGCCCTGAGGATAGCCTAAGGCTGTACGCCAACCATACCAACACGTTTAAAATACAGGCCAATAAAACCTTCAGGTGGAGCACAGGTGCTACTGATAGCTCAATTACTATAGGCAGCCCGGGCATCTATTGGGTGGAGGTAGCTTATAATAACCGCTGGAAACAATATGATACCATAGTAGTGGATTATCACCCTACTTACCAAAGTGGTTTATCAAGGGATACTACTATTTGTAAAGGAGAGTTTATTACAGTACAGGTTCCGGCAGCATCTGGCGTAAGCCACCAATGGAGCAATGGTAGTGGTGGTAGCACCGCTACTTTGAGTAGTGAAGGTGCACACTGGCTGAAAAGCTTTACAGCCTGTGATACCCTGGTAGATACCCTTACCATCAGCTACTATCCTGAAGAGGATTTGGGCTTGCCCACCGATACTGTGCTTTGCCGGGGCAAATTTGTAGAGCTGGTGGCCAATCAAATTTTAGACGCTGATTATAGCTGGAACAATGGTTCTACAACCAACAGCTCTACCTATTACGAGGAGGGTACGGCTACACTTACGGTAATTACCCAATGCGATACTCTTACCGTTACCACCCAAATAGAGCAAAACGACTGCGAAGAGCCTGAGGTGTATATCCCCAATAGTTTTACCCCCAATGGCGATGGCTTAAACGAGTATTTTGAAATAGTAAACCTACCGGCTGATAACAGCCTTAAGGTATTTAACCGCTGGGGCGAAATGATATACGAGGCTACACCCTACCGCAATGATTGGGATGGCACTATGAGCAATGGCAGTAAGGCGCTGGATGGTGTTTATATATTTCAGCTACGCTACCAATGGCGGAATAAACAAGTGCTAAAGCACGATTGGGTGCATATAATAAGGCCATAAGCCGGTTGGCAAAAATTGCTAACTGTGAAGTTTGCAAACTGCAAACTAACTTCCTACTCAGGCTTAGGGCTAATTTTTCCTAAAATAGCCGCCAGTATAAGCCCATACAATACATAGGCTAAAAACAGCATAAAGCCCGGTTGAAGCGATGTGAGGTTTGTAGTAAGTGAAGTAAGGGTTTCGGAGTGTACTTCGGCATATTCCAGCTGATGATCCAATATGCCATCAAAGCTTACATAACTCATAAATATGGCCACCACCATTACATCAGCCATACTCCATTTGCCTGATTTAAACGCCAGCCATTGTATCACCTTGTTCCTGCGCAGGCCACCTTTCCCCAATAGGTAAATTTGGGTGGAGATGAGTTTTGATATCGGTAATATCACACTAAAGGCCAGCACCAAAAAGCCCACCAGCTTACTGTCTATCCTTGAGGATTGAAAAAGAAGGGAAACTACCTGCAGTATGCTTTTGCTGCGGTAAAAAATCATCTGGTTATCAAAATTGATGTTTTCCCCAAGCAGTGCAAAATCCACTTTATTAACACGGGCATCTATCTCTATCATAGGGCTGGCCAAACCGGTTATTAATATAATGAGTGCCAATAGCACCGACATAAAAAAGAGTGGCTTGCGCAGTTCGGGTAGTTTGTAGGCCAATGCCCAAAGCAGTAAAAAAAATGCCAGTACCCCGAGCATATAAAACCCGGTCCGGTTTACATCCTTTTCCATGGCATCGGTTTTCTCCACTACAAAACTGTTAAAGGCAGCCTGGTCGGGCTGGTCGTATTCTGAGTAAATGTTGTTGAGGTAGGTGGTCAGTGTATCATCATAAATCTGGTCGGCATATTCATTAAACTTATCCAGGGCAAATATTTTAAGGCGCTCTTTGCTCTCTTCGCTGGTAAGGTCCTCCACAATTGATTCTGTAAAACCAGGAACCCTATCCCTTAAACTCTCCCAATCTACTACGGTGTTTATAGCCCAACGCTTAATTTTTTTACCAAGGGTGCGGTCATCTTCCTGCACCTGGCTTTTGGCTTCAGTAATCATGCTATTAAGCAGCGAGCTTATTTGTATCCGTAAAATACTGTCCTGCTTGGGGGTAAGATCAAACTCCTCAATCTGGGTGGTGATGATGTTCTTAAACTCCTCCCGCCAATTATTTACTGAAAAGATGCCGTGCATAATGCTGTTGGCCTCCATGTAGTCGTCCTTAATATCAGAGCGGGTGTTGGATTGCGTATATACCTGGTACCCCCACCAGGCGGTAATAGCCAGTAGTGGAGCCAGGCAAATAATAAGGATGGTTTGCTTTAGGGTGTTTTTATTTTTTGATTTCATAGTTGAGCGATGCAGGGAGATTAAACACCCGAAAGGTGGTAAATTGTTTTGAGCAAACGGTAATGAGTCCGCATAAAACGCTAAATCTAATTTTTTCTAACCGCAAGGAGCGCAAAGGTTCCGCAAAGGGGAGGTTAGTTTCTTAAATGTGTTTTGCCACTATTGAGAACTCTGCGTTACCCAGCGCTCTCAGCGGCTCTGCGTTGAAGTAATTAATAAAACCATGGAGTGCACAGAGTACACGGAGGAAGGACGAATGGGGTAGGAGACTTTATAATTAGACCTACTCTCAGTGTTCTCCTTATCTCAGTGGTTGATTGATTTTACCGCAAAGAGCACAAAGGTTTTGCAAAGGAGGTGATTGGAGCTTAATTCACCTGGTAGCAAATCACAGTACCATCCTCACTGTAGGTTACAATATTTATAGAGGAGTTGGCGCGCAGTGAGCCCATATCAAATGGCCCTTGGGCGAACACCGGGAAACCCTCAATTAATTCCCCGTTTTTATTATAGAGCCTTATTTCCTCAGCACTTTTACTAAAGGCACCGGCATAAAAATCTCCCCTGAAAATCATAGCCTTGGGTTTGGTGGAAATATCCCCATCCATTTGGCCCATCCATGGCTTGTCATCACTCTTTACAAATAGTTTATCATCACTACTAAAGATGTACTTATTGTCAAAAAACAAAAACTCCTCCGCAGGATTTTCCTCATCCAAAAACAACTTATCATCCGCACCACCCGGACGGAACGAATACAGCTTTCCATCATCCGCAATGGTTATCATCTCTGATAAAGCCAGGCTCTCACCCTCTTTTAGATAAAACGGTATTTTGAGCTTTGGCAAACCTTCAATGGTTTTAAAGCGGGTTTCTCCGGCACGGTTCAGTTGGTATAAGTTGCCATCTTCGGTTTCAATTACAATCAGGTCCTTACCCTTTACAGCAAAGTGCTGTGGTTGGGTAATAATGGCGCTACCGGTTTGCTTAAACTTCCAACCTTTTACGGGTTTTCCCGTAAGGTCATAATTCAGCAGGTCTTTACCTGATGGAATGATGAAGCGGTAATTGCGCGCATTATCATAATTAAAAACCCCAACGGGTGCCGTGGCGCTTTCCCTCAGTTTTACAGGGAAGTTCTCCACATCACGTCCCAGGCGGTCAATCACGTAAAGGGATGCCGGGGTATTTACCACCATTTGCAGTTTGTTGTTTTTGTAGAGATCCACCTGGGTAATGTTGCCCATTATCGGGCCATCCAGCATTTTAGTCCACAATATTTTTCCGTTATAATCAAGCAGGTACAGGCGGTGATCCTTATCCTGTATGGCGATGTCGTACTTTTTGTTTACATAGTTTTTAAGGAACTGCGGTACGTTAGCAGCCTCACTTTCCAATTGAGTACTCCACTGGCGGCTTACCTTTTCCTTTTGCTTTACGCTATGGAGTGCATAAAAACTGGTAAAGGCCTTGTCACCATCTACATTTATCTGCAGGCCCGCCCAGCGGAAGTTGTTCAACTGATCGCTATACTTTTCCATTATTTTGGCATCGCTACCCTCCAATGCATGGCCCAGCATAGGCAGCAGGCCGGGGTTAGAAGCCACCACTTTTATATGCGCCTTACCGGGAAAGTTTTCGTTGAACTCATTAAAGTCCTCATCCTGCGCCATGGTTTTATTACTCAGTATATCGTTAATCACACCTTTTAGTTGTGGTAAGCTTTCGCTGAAAAGCACAAAGCCATTGGTAATGGTGTAATAGGGATAGTGGAAATCGGTAAACAGGGTTCCGTAAAAGCGGGGCAGGGCATTTTCGGCTGTCATTTTTTTAATGATAACGCCTCGGTAGCCTTCAATAAAATCAGGACTGGCCAGTTCATCCAACGCCTGGCGGGTATCTTCTTCTGAGCGAAAGCTGAAGTAGGCCACATAGCTGTCCTGATCGGTTTTTCCGGCTGAGCCAAAAATCCCCATTTCCGTATCCACCCAGTTGAGTAAATATTGGTTGGCATCAAATCCCAGTTTTTCCACCAATTGATCGTGCTTGCGCAGGCGGCCCGCCCGCTCCAGGTAATCGCGGTAGTTGCGGTGGTATTGCTCGGCATTTTCAAAAGTGTGCGAAATCCATAGGCCGGCACTTACAGGCACTACCTCCTGCCCCTTGGTGGCTTGAGCAGAAATTCCTTTAAAGGATTGAGGATATAAAGCCTGATTTTCGGGCAATAGCACAAGGCCACTCATTATCAACTCTTCGCTTTCCAGGTTAATGTCCATCTCCACCCAACTGCCAAATCGGGTAAGGTAGTCGCCATCGGTTAGCGGAAGAATCTTTTTGGTGAGGCCCGGTAATTCGGTCAGGTTCAGGTACAGGTTGGCCAAATCTTTACGGTTGGCAGTTTCATACAGCTTTTGAAAAGCCGCATCCTGCTTAATATTAAACTCACTGTTTACCTGCCTGATGCTTTCTTCAAGCAAATTGGCATTCGTGCTAAACAGTAGTAAACCCCTAAAGGAACTTATGTAGTAGTTTTTACTTTTATCCTCTTTGTAAAAGTGGAAGATCTCCGCTTCAGAATAAGTTTTCTTTTTTACTTGGTAGCCCTTGGCCAGCTTGGCGCTAAATAATTTTTCGAATTCATCATCACTGGAAGTAATAAACAACATGCTGTACTTTTCCGCTCCACTAAGGGCAGCCACCATTAGCATGGGATGTTTTTTGGAATACCTCACCAGGCTGTCAGCCGCAAAATCATGCGTAAGCGACTTTAGGTTTTGCACAAAGTTTAGCACAAACGGCAGGCTGTCCATACCTGTGTAAAACTGGGTTTGCCCAATATCAGTAAGTGCCTGATGGAAATCACCTATCTCTAAAATTACCGCAGCATTTTTAGGTACAGCACTATATAAATCACCGGCCGAGGCGCGGTCGGGTTCACAGCCAGAAAGTAGTATAATGGAAATGAGGGCCATGGCCCAGCTAAAAACAGACTTCATGAAAGTGAGAGAATTTGCTGCAAAAGTAAAGGAACGGAGGAGCTTGGCAACGGAATAAGAGGATGTTAATTACATTATTTTCAACAGAAATTACAGACTATTTTCATTAATGATTAGAAAATGAATAAGAATAGTATGTAAGAAAAATATATCCCTGATTTGTAGAGTTGTAGGAAAAGTTTTTAAATTTTATTTGGTTATCGATTTTTTTTTTTACTATTTCGGTCTCGCAATGATCAATTAATTCAGGCCTGAAAAATATTCGATTCATGTACGTAAATCTTGCATACGTAAACTTGCGAGAATTATTAAAAATAAAATATGTTAAAGAAAACAATCAGTCTATTGACTCTGTCAGGACTAATCCTTTTAGGAAGTGCATGTTCGAAGGAACAGGATGCTGTTGCCAAAAATTCGATAGTAAAAAAAATAATTCCTGAAAATAGCGAGGGGGCTTTATAAGAAGTAGAAGGTTTTTCAGCTATTTTGAAATCAATGATTACAGAGGAACTTTCTTACGGTGATTATGACGATCAAGAACAGGAGTATGCCCTATGGCTAATGGAGGCTACTTTTAACTATCAAAATGCTTTTCAGGCTGAAACATTGCAGAACAGTATGAATGAGCCTGATTTTGCTGTTGAAGAAGTAACTGAGGAATTGATAATTGACAATGGTACTAACGGTGGAGGTGCTACAGTCCTTTTAGGTGCTTCAATGATTGAGAAGTATATAAATGCTTTTCAGAACTTAAATAGCGCTTTGGGGACTGGTGAGTATTATGTAATGAGCGACTTTGAAATTACACAAGTTACTGGTACAACTACAACTATAGCCGCAAGAGCGCTTAAGGTTATTACTGCGGGCATCCCTACTGGACCAATTGGTGCCAATGAGGAGTGGTTTGCGGCTAATAAAGCTGGGATGTGCGATGGTAGTGGTAACTATCAATATCAGGCTGATGCAACTACCCGAATGAATCCCATTGTTTTTAGAAATAACTATGGATTTAGAACTTCAGCATTCAAGTATATTTACAATTATAATGTAAGTTCATTTGATCTTGGTGTGACTACTTATACTGGCCCAAAATCAAGTCAGGTTTATTGCGGTTTGCCATGGAGCAAAAACCCATATATCACAGTGCCAGGTTGTGGTGTAACACCATCAATTGTAAATGCCTGCATGAATAAGACGACAATGGATGGGATCATATTGAATCTGGATTATGCCATTACTTCTGAGAACCCTACGAACAAATACTTCATAGGATCATCTATGCGAGGACCTAAGGCAACTGTTTCTAACTACCCACGTTTTTGGCAACATTTTATAGGCAACTATGGCTCCGAGGGAGTTTTAGATACGAAACCACAATCTATATTTTAATGAACCTTTAGAATAACTTATCAAACTAATCTAACCTAATCATTTATCCATAACAGATTAGGGTAGATTTAATCATTTAACTATGCGTGCTTTTTTCTATTTGTTTTTTCTGATTTCAGTTGAATTATATGGGCAGTCTTATTTTGAACGTGTGATTCATCAGTCAGGTTTCGAATTGCCTGGTCATACAATCATCAGCAACAACTCCCTCTATACTGCTTATTTCGCTGGAAATTCAGTATTTACTGATTCTTACTTACTGAAGACCGATTTAGAATATCATTTTTTAGACTCGGTGTATGTCCATTTTGATTATGGCAAAGAAGGAGGTTTAATTACGCTGGAAATGATTTCGGATACTTTGATAGTAGCTGCTACAACACGCTTTGATGATTTTATTGGCTTTGATTTTAAGAATGAACTAATCTTTTTTGACACCACCCTAAATATTAAACGCAGAGTGGTATTACCGCTGGATACCATACCAATATGGTTCGCCTTTCCAATAGCAAATAATAAGTTTTTATTGCAGGGCGGGTCTCATTCAAGCCCCCCAAATTTATATTTAGGAATCTGTGATTTTCAGGGAAATGTGGAAAGAGATACTGTTTACGATAACTTTTGGGACATTCCTTGGTTGTCCAATATGGTTCCGTTAAGGAATGGTAAACTACTGGCCTATTCTGGAGTGAAGTATAGATTGGAAATTGACCCTACTAATCTTTCCCTTGCGATAACAGATACATTTACTCAGGCCACCAGGGGAAAATTACTGACACACCCCAACGGATTCTTTTATCATACGGGAAGTTTTCTGACCCTTAGTTTTGGTTTACCCAGGGATGGGGCATTTGTGAGAAAAATAGATTCAAGCGGAGTTGTAGTTGATAGTGTAGCCATTTATAATGATAAGGATAATCCCGTAACTTTTGGTTACGATGCATCATGCTTATTAAAAAATGGCAATATAGTTATGGCATATAACCAGGACAGTATACTTCCGGGAACCAATTTTAAATATGAGAAACTTGTAGTTGCCTGCTTTGATGAGCATTTGAACCTGCTTTGGAAAAAAGAATCACCGGAAAACTTTTTGAATATAAACCCTTACAGTGCCGTTGCCACACCTGATGGCGGTGCTATTATTATGGGGAAAATTGTTGACACTGTTAACTATATGCCCGGTAAAAGCGATGTTTATTACTTGCGTATTGACAGCACGGGATATTTCAGTCCGCTCTCGGCTGAAGATTTTGATGGCATGGTCAGCGTGGCGAAAACAATTTATCCAAACCCTGTTTCTACAACTTTTACTGTAGATGGCCTGGTTGAAAACGAAAGCTACCAGGCAGGTATTTATGATTTGGCCGGAAATCTTAAAAAACGATTGGAACTAAATTCACCATTTAATGTAAATGTGGCGGAATTAGATAAGGGCGCGTATTTACTGATTCTACAAAATGAACACGGTCACCGTACTACAAGGAAGTTTCTAAAAGATTAATCAGACTCCCAAATCCAACTCAGAAACTTTTTTGAATTTGTTTTTAGAGTTGGTTAGAACAGATTTTTTGGTCAGATGAAGGCTTTTTTGAGAAGCATAGCATAAGCTATGTGGCGATAAAAAGATTAGATATGGCCGAAAAAGATGTCTAAACAAACTGAAGGATAATTTCAAAACAGTTTCTCAAACTGCTCCGGCAACTGCCTGAAACTTTTGCGGTGGTAAGGGGAGAGGCCGATTTTTCTAATCGCCTGCCGGTGGTCTTTGGTGGGGTAGCCTTTATTGCGTTTCCAGTTGTATTGTGGGAATTCATCCGCCAGTTTTTCCATGTACTCATCACGGTAGGTTTTGGCTAAAACGGAGGCTGCAGCTATGTTTTTGAATTTGCCATCCCCTTTAATGATGCAATGGTGCGGCAGGTTGGGGTAGGGATTAAAGCGGTTGCCGTCAATCAGTAGGGCCTCGGGAGTAATTTGCAGTCCCTGCACGGCACGGTGCATCGCTAAAAAGGAAGCATTTAGAATGTTGATTTTGTCAATCTCCAAATGATCTACCTGGGCCACACTCCAGGCCAAAGCTTTTTCTTCAATGTAAATACGAAGCTCGTTGCGAGCCTCTTCGCTCATTTTTTTGGAGTCGTTAAGCAACTTATGCCTAAAGTTTAGCGGAAGAATAACAGCTGCGGCAAATACAGGCCCAGCCAGGCAACCACGGCCGGCTTCATCGCAACCGGCTTCTACAATTCCCTTTGTATGAAAGTTGAGTAAGCGCCTGCGCGTTACTGCGCCAGGGTTTTTTGTATGCTTTCCCACATCATTTCTGCTGATCTTTCCCATGTAAAAAGATTGGCTCTTTCGGTTCCTTTGGCAATTAAGTCATTTCTGGTAGCAGGCTCATCCAACCTGTGCATAGCTTTTGCTATTTGTGGATAATCTTTAGGATCGCACAATAGTGCAGCATTGCCGGCTACCTCAGGCATAGAGGTGGTGGTGCTGGTAATTACAGGCACCTTGCATTTAAAAGCCTCTACTATAGGTATACCAAAACCCTCAAAGTTGGAAACAAATAAAAGTCCGTGGCTTGAGGCTAAAACACGGTTTAGCCCAGCGCCTTCCAGTCTTCCTGTAAATATGATGTCTTCCCGATAAGGGTGATTTTGGTAGGCCTCGGCAATATCATCCGTACGGAACATTTTTTCGCCCACAATTACAAATTTTGCAGTGCCGCCTTCCTTACGGTACATGCTGTAGGCGTGTAGCATCCCGGTTATATTCTTGCGTGGATTAAGTGCGCCAATAAAAATAAAATAAGGTTTGCCATCACTTACTTCCGTGCGCACAGCGGTTTGCTCTTCTTCATTTAATGGATGAAAAAAATCGCCACAGCCATTAAACACCACATCAATCTTATCCGGTGAAACCCCGTAGGTAGTGGCAATATCCTGTTTGGAATATTCACTAACCGTAGCTACCCTATCAGCCTTATGGGCAAATTTGGGGAAGTATTTGCGGTAGTAGCGAAGCGCAAGGTTTGGGATGTCGTTGTTGTGCTCAAAGTTTATATCGTGAATTACCGGCAGGCTTTTAACCCTGGCTTTAAGCGATAGGTAGCCATCGGTAGAAATAAAAAGATCGGGCTTATGTTTTTTTAAAATACGCGGTATGCTAAACTCAAACCAGGTGTACCACAAAACCGGATGCCGTGCCTGCGGGCCAACTACCACAGGGGTTACATTATTGCCAAATATAAAATCAGGGCTATAAGGGCGGTCAAAAATAAAAATCCACTCCACCTCGGGATGATCATTTACCAGGCGCTTAAAGACTTCATAGGTAAACCAGCCTATACCTTCCAGTTTTTGCGAAAGCAGAAAGCGGGTGTTGACGGCAATTTTCATGGGGGTAAAGATAGGGAGAAGAAAGTTTGAAGTTGGAATGACGAAATACGAATGTCCATCCGTTTGTATTCTGTCATAATGGTTGATAATCCTCGCGATAGGTATTGTATCAGATATTTCTCAGTTCGTATTTTATCATTTGTATTTCGCATTTTATACTTCGCACTTCATCGTTCTTAACTCGTATTTCCCACTAAAATCTACCTTTGAGCGTTTTCTAAGCCTATGCAGAAGAAGTTTGTGAGCAGCCTGCTCCTCTTACTCCTACTTAATGTACTTGTAAAGCCACTATGGATTTTTGGCATTGACCTTACCGTGCAAAATCGCGTGGGTGCTGAGGCGTATGGCTTATATGCGGCCATCTTCAGCTTTACCATGATTTTTAATATAGTGCTGGATCTGGGTCTTACCCATTTCAATAACCGCACTATTGCCCAGGATGCCTCAAGGGTGTCAAAAAACTTTTCGCGCCTTATGGTATTAAAGCTACTGCTGGGTTTCGTTTATATGGTGGTGGCCCTGGTGCTGGGTTACTTTCTTAACTATACTTCCATCGCTTTTGGTCTGTTGCTGGTGCTGGCAGTTAATCAGTTTTTGGCCTCTTTTATTCTCTTTTTAAGATCTCACTTAGCAGGCCTTCATCTTTTTAAAAGTGATTCACTCTTAAGTGTACTCGATAAGCTATTGATGATAGTAACCTGCGGACTGCTTTTGTTTACCCCGGTTTTAAAGGAGGATTTTACCATTATGCATTTTGCCCTGGCCCAAATGCTGAGTTATGTGCTGGCTGCTGTAATTGGGTTTAGTATGGTATTTAGCAAAGTACAGAACTTTAGTTTTGGCTTAAGTGTAAAGGGTTTTGGGCAGAACTTAAAAGACAGCTTGCCCTATGCCGTACTGATTTTACTCATGGCCCTTTATACCAGGGTTGATAGTGTAATGCTACAACAGATATCCGGGGCTTTTGAAAATGGAGTTTACTTCCAGGCCTTCCGTTTATTGGATGTGGTAAACCAACTAGGTTATTTGTTTGCTGTTTTGTTGCTACCTATTTTTTCGGGCATGTTTAGCCGTAATGAGGATGTAAAAGGCCTTACCCGTTTATCCTTTAGCCTTATTTACAGTGGGGCCCTGGCTATAGTAGTGGCTAGCTGGTTTTCAGCAAGTGATATTATGAGTACGCTTTACAGCCAACATTCAGAGCTCTCCACCCCGGTTTTTAAAATATTAATTATCAGTAGTCTTGCCTTTGGGAGTACCTATGTATTTGGTACACTGCTTACCGCCCGTGGTAATCTTAAAGTGCTTAATACAGTAGCCTTTAGTGGGTTCGTACTCAACATCATTCTCAACTTTGCTTTAATACCTGCTTATGGTGCGGAGGGCGCTGCACTGGCAACAGTTTTCACCCAATTTGCTACAGCCATAGTTCAGGTTTGGTTATCCTTTCGCTTAGCGCGGATGGGCTTTTTGCCGCAATACTGGCTTAGGCTCATCAGCTATACGCTTGTTGCTGTTGTGATATCATTTATAATGGTAAAAGTGGATATGAATTGGTTGCTCTTTTTAGTACTTAGCGGTAGTGCCACTTTGCTACTTGCCCTGCCTTTTAAAATGCTCAATCTGCCGGCCGCAATAGATTTAGTGCGAAACCGTTTGAAGTAACCCTTGCAACAAGGGTTTTTCTATTTTTGCCCGAAATTTTCCTAGCATCTATGCAATCAACTCCTTCTCAGGATAGGGTTTTTGACTCATCCAATCTTATTGTTTACATCTACAAGTGGAGAAAACCTTTGCTCATTGTAACGCTGGTAGCAGCTGTGTTGGCTGCAATTTTTAGTAGCCCGTTTTTTATTAAACCGAAGTATAAGTCGGTGGCTACCATCTTCCCTACCACCACCAATTCTATTTCAAAGGCTGTACTGCCTCAGCAGTTTTCAAGCTCGGGGCAGGATATACTTCAGTTTGGTGAAGAGGAGCAGGCTGAGCAACTGTTACAAATGCTGAACTCAGATGAAATCAGAACCCGCATTATTGATAAGTACAATCTGATAAACCATTACGACATTGATCGTGATGGGAAGTATGTAAAAACGGAGCTCTATAAAACTTATGAGAGTAATATCAGCTTTCGCAGAAATGAGTTTATGTCGGTTGAGATTTCTGTGCTTGACACTGACCCGGATACGGCTGCACTTATTGCCAATGATATAGTTGTGATTGTGGATGATGTAAAAAACCGTATCCAGAAAGAACGTGCTCAAAAGGGTTTGAATATTATTCAAAACGAGTATTTCAATCTCAAAAATGAGTTGAAGCGACTTGAGGATTCATTGACTACATTGCGCTACAAGGGCGTGCATGATTATGAAACCCAATCGGCTGTGTTTAATGAGCAGCTGGCAACAGCACTTATTGAAAACCCTAACGGCAAGGCCGTACAGCAAATACAGGAAAAACTGGATACTCTGGCAAAGTATGGTGGAACTTATGTTTCTATACGGGATGAATTGCAGTATTTGAAAGAGGAGCAGGTAAAGCTCAAAACTAAATACGACCAGGCCAAGGTAGATGTTGGTGAAACGCTACCCGCATCTTTTACCGTGGATAGTGCTTATCCTGCTGAAAAGAAATCATACCCTACAAGGTGGCTTGTGGTGGCATTAAGCGGTATAGGCGCTTTTGTATTTACACTAATTGTAATATTGGTAGTTGATACCATAAACAGGGCCCGCAAAAGAAACGAGGTGTGAAACAGGCAACCTGGCAGCTGAGTAATAAAACTGCTATTTGGGCCGGGGTGTTATTCAGCCTGCTCAATTTAGGGTTTATCGTTACCGAAAACTTTTGGGGTTTGTTGCTGCCATTGGGTTTGGCGCTTATTGCAGCCATTGTATTAGCGCTTGATAAGGTGTTGCTTTTCCTGGTATTTTCCACACCATTATCCATTTTCTATTTCAATGATGACCTGCATGTAGGCTTTACATTACCCACAGAGCCCATACTATTTGGCGTGATGCTATTGTTTTTTTTCAGGCTCCTTTACCATGGTACCTTTGATGCCCGCATTTGGAAACATCCTATATCACTGGCCATAATAGCCAGCCTGGTATGGATGTTTATCACCAGTGTTTCCAGCCAGATACCCTTTGTGAGTTTTAAGGCTCTTATTGGCAGGGTTTGGTTTGTTTCAGTCTTTTTTTACCTGATGGCGCAGCTGTTTGTCTATCGTAAAAATATTCGGTTGTTTTTTTGGCTGTTTATGATTCCACTGAGTTTAGTGGTGATCTATACCTTATATATACACGGCCAAAATGGTTTTACAAAAGATACAGCTACCTGGGTGATGTTTCCATTTTTTAAAGAGCACACCAGCTATGGGGCCGTTTTGGCTATGTATGTGCCGATAGCCTTTGCGTTTGCCTTTTTACTCAAACAGAATATTAATTTAAGGGTACTGGCAGTACTTATCTTTTTCATTTTATTTATTGGGGTAATAATGTCATTTACGCGGGCCGCATGGGTAAGTTTGGCTGTAGCATTTATGGCGATGCTGGTTATCGTTTTTAAACTGCGCAAAGAAATTATAGGCGTGATGATAGTATTGGGGCTTACCGTTATCTGGTTAAACTGGAGCACTATAATGCAAAAGTTTGAGAAGAACGACCAGGTAAGCAGTGATAACCTTACTGAGCATGTGGAGTCTATTTCCAATGTATCAACTGATGCCTCCAACCTTGAGAGAGTAAATAGGTGGAAATCGGCTTTCCGAATGTTTATGGACCGGCCGTGGCTGGGGCATGGCCCGGGTACATATATGTTTTTGTACGCACCTTATCAAAAACCACATGATAAAACTATTATCAGTACCAATGCAGGTGATATGGGAAATGCCCATAGCGAATACATCGGCCCGCTGGCAGAGTCTGGCTTTATTGGGGCCGCCCTGGTAATCGTTTTGGTCTTCGTAACGATATATTCAGGTATAAGAGTTTACCACAGGTTGCAGGATCGCGAATTGAAAATTATTGCAATGGCCACTTTAATGGGGCTTATCACCTATTGGACTCACGGGTTTCTTAATGACTTTCTCGAAATGGACAAAGCTTCTTGTCCTGTTTGGGGCTTTTCTGCCCTTTTGGTAGTTCTCGATCGATTTTTTAGTCGAAGTACTTAAGATTCTTCGATTGCGGTTAATGACTTTATTTTACCGGAGCAGCACCTGATGCAGCATTTATTACTGCATATGCCAGCGAAACGGATGCAACTCTTACTCTTGAAAAAATAATGACTCAAAAATACATCGCCTTGTTTGGGCAGTTGGAGAGTTATGCTGATTTCAGGAGAACAGATTTGCCAGCCGGTATTACACCTAACCCTAATGGCGCTGTTTCTACCATCCCGGTTAGGTTTGTAACCCCGCAAAATGAAAGATTATATAACAATAATGCTACTGTTGTATCTGATATAACAGTTCCGGTTTATTGGGATAACTAGTTAGAAAGTAATCTAATCCATAAACCAAAAGAGGCTATCCATTCGTGGATAGCCTCTTTTATTTTAGAACTAATAAGGGAATCTGGTCTTAAGTGCTATTCCTCCCTGAATTGCATTTTCTCAATAATTTCAGGGAGTACTTTAATAGACGCCATTTCACGATATTTTTTGCGGGCTTCATCGGCCGGGGAGCCAAAAAATGTTTTGCCTGAAGGAAGCGAGGTGCTAACACCAGACTGGGCATATACTACGGTACCGGTGCCTATAGTTATACCACTTATCACCCCAACCTGGCCCCATAGGGTTACATGGTCTTCAATTACTACGCAACCCGCTATACCCACTTGCGAGGCGAAGAGGCAATGTTTGCCCACTACAGTATCATGACCAATCTGTACATTGTTGTCAATCTTGGTGCCGTAGCCAATAGTGGTGTCGCCACTTACACCTTTGTCAATAGTAGATCCTGCACCGATTTCTACTTTGTCCTCCAGTATTACTTTTCCGCCCGAAAGTAACCTGTCAAATCCACCGGGTCGCTTTTTATAGTAAAAGGCATCTGCACCTAATACTACATTGGCATGTAGTATTACATCATCACCAATTATGGTATTGTCATAGATGGATACATTGCTATGGATAATACAGTTTTTACCAATGGTAACATTATTGCCTACAAAGGAATTGGGCTGAATTATAGTCCCCTCTCCAATAGTGGCAGTTTCAGAAACACTGGCACTGGCTGGAACAAAAGGGCGAAAGGCTTTGGTTATGGCATTAAAATCCCTGAAAGGATCATCAGAAATTAGGAGGCCTTTACCTTTAGGTACCTCAACCGGCTTATTTATAAGTATGGTAGTAGCAGCGGACTGAAGCGCTTTATCATAGTACTTTGGATGATCCACAAATACGATATCACCGGGCTCAACTACGTGTATTTCATTAATACCTGTAATCTGATGATCGGCAGGTCCGTTAAACTCACAGCCAAGAAACTCGGCCATCTCTGAAAGAGAGTAAGGGCGTGTAAGCTTCATTTCTACTTATTCTTTGTAGCGTTCTCTGTAATCTCCGGTAGCGGTATCCACCACAATCTTTTCACCCTGCTCAATAAAAAGGGGTACTCTAACTTCTGCACCGCCTTCAACTGTTGCCGGTTTTAGGGTATTAGTTGCAGTATCGCCTTTTATACCGGGCTCTGTGTAGGTTATTTCAAGCGCTACTTTGGCAGGTAATTCACAGGTCATGGGGCGTTCTTCATCAGCATGAAACAACACCGTACACTCCATACCTTCTTTCAAAAACTGCGGGGCATTAATTAAAGCCTTAGGAATGGTAATCTGGTTGTAGTCATCCATATTCATAAAGTGATGACCTGAAGGATCGTCATATAAAAACTGGTAGGTACGGGTTTCTATTCGGATTACATCCAGTTTGGTACCTGAGGGAAAAGTATGCTCCAGGATGCGGCCGTTATCAAGATTGCGCAATTTGGTGCGCACAAAGGCCGGCCCTTTGCCTGGTTTTACATGTAAAAACTCTACAATTTGATAGGGTGCATTATTAAAAGTGATGCACAATCCGTTGCGGATATCTGAAGTTGAAGCCATTAATTAAAAATTTTGCCAAAGGTAAACTTTATACCCTATCTCCAATCCTGTGATTCAAGGCGGTGCTGGCAAAAATCCATCTCTTTTTCCTGGTGGTTGCTGCCTACCAATAAGGTTCGACCATTGCGGTATTTTTCTACTAATTGACGGTACCATTCTATACCTTTAGGATCGAGGTTTGATGTGGGTTCGTCAAGCAAAACCAGCTTGGATTGTGTCAAAAAAGCAAGAGCTAATCTTAGCCGCTGTTTCATACCAGAGCTGAAATTGCGGATCTCCTTGTGCTTAGCCTCCGTCAGGTAACAAATTTCCAAAATCTTCCCAGGGTCAAAGCCTTCAACAGGCTTTCTGAATTTGTAATAAAATGAAAGGAATTCGAGGGCGGTAAGTTCTTCAATAAGCTCAAGATAGGGGCCGGCTAATGAAATATGAAATGGAGCTTTATCCTTCCTTATAAGCTTTCCATCTTCATTATAGGTAATGACCCCAGCGGATGGCATTAGGGCGCCATATACCAGTTTTAATAAAGTGGATTTGCCACTGCCATTTCCGCCCAGTATAGCGTAGGTGTTTCCCGTAAGGAAGGTGAAATTAAAATCTTTAATAACGACCTGTGGGCCGAAACTCCTGCTGAGGTTTTCCAGTGCTACTTCCACAGGTAAAAGAATTAATCCAGGCGGAAGCCCTTCATAATACCACGTTGAGAATTGCGGATGAACTGTACAATTTCATCACGCTCTGCCGTGGCCGACATTTCGGTTTCAATTATATCAAGAGCCTGAGTAGTATTGTAGTTTTTTTGGAAAAGAATGCGGTAGATGTTCTGAATTTCATTGATCTTATCGTTGTCATAACCTCTTCTGCGTAAGCCAACGGAGTTAATTCCAGCATAGGAAATTGGTTCTTTGGCCGCTTTTACAAAAGGAGGTACATCTTTACGTACCAGCGATCCGCCACCAACAAAGGCATGGGTGCCTATTTTAGAAAATTGCTGAATGGCGCATAGTCCCCCTACTATGGCCCAATCACCCATCTCAACATGGCCGGCAAGTAAACAACCGTTTACCACTATGCAATTGTCACCAATAATACAGTCATGCGCGATGTGGGCGGTGGCCATTATAAGGCAATCATCACCAATATAGGTTTTGCCCAGGGCTTTGGTACCACGGTTTATAGTCACACACTCTCTAATAGTTGTGTTGTTACCGATAACGGTTAATGAATCTTCACCTTCAAATTTCAAATCCTGAGGTATGGCTGAAATTACTGCTCCGGGAAAGATTCGGCAGTTTTTGCCAATTCTGGCCCCTTCCATAATGGTTACGTTTGATCCTATCCAGGTACCCTCCCCGATTTCCACATTTTTATGGATGGTGGTAAAGGGCTCAATTACCACAGTGTTGGCAATTTTTGCCGATGGATGTACGTATGCTAGGGGCTGATTCATTTTATACTTTTTTAATTCTGCCTGAGCAGCAAGGGGCTACTCCGGTATATTCAGATTTACTTCTATACTTTCTTTTACTTGTTCTTAACCTTCACCATTTGGGCCATCATTATGGCTTCGCTCACCATTTTGTTGCCCACAAAGCTCTCGCCCTTCATTTGCACAATGCCTCTGCGGATAGGCTCAATAAGTTCAAGTTTAAATACTATGGTATCACCGGGTACTACCTGCTGCTTAAATTTTACACTTTCAATTTTAAGGAAGTAGGTAAGGTAATTTTGAGGATCGGGTACGGTACTTAGCGCCAAAATACCACCGGCTTGCGCCATTGCTTCTACCTGAAGCACACCGGGCATTACCGGTGCCCCGGGAAAGTGGCCCACAAAAAAGGGCTCATTCATAGTAACACTTTTTACGCCCACTACATGCTCAGTGCTAAGCTCAATAATCTTATCGATCAATAAAAAAGGTGGGCGGTGGGGTAAAATATTCATAATACCCTGCACATCATATACAGGGGCCTTATTGGGATCGTATTGAGGTACGTTAGGCTTCATCGATTCCCTATGGATATGAGAAGCCAGTACTTTGGCAAACTCCGTATTGCCTTTATGGCCTGGCTTGGTGGCGAATATTCTGCCTTTAATAGGTTTTCCGGCTAAAGCCAGGTCACCAACTACATCCAGCAATTTGTGGCGTGCGGCTTCATTGGGGTAATGCAGGTCGAGGTTATCAAGAATTCCGTTTGCCTTTACAGCTACATTATCCTTTTTAAAAGCTTTTTTTAGCTTTTCCATGGATTCTGCCGAAACCTCTTTATCCACATAAACTATAGCATTATTGAGGTCGCCACCTTTTATGAGGCCATGCTCCAGCAAATATTCCAATTCATGCAAAAAGCTGAAAGTACGCGCATCAGCCACTTCAGTTTTAAAGTCAGAAATATGATTAAGCTGTGCATTTTGGCTGCCCAAAACCTTGGTGCCATAGTCAACCATTACTGCTACCTGGTAATCATTAGCGGGTACAGCCATTATCTCTACACCTTCATCTTCCAGCTCAAAAGTGATGGGTTCTTTTATTTCAAAATAATCCCGTTCCTCATCCTGCTCTACAACCCCGGCATTTTCGAGCGCGGCAACAAAGTGCTTGGCACTGCCGTCCATTATAGGTGTTTCGGGACCATCAATCTCAATTAGGCAGTTATCGATAGATAAACCTACCAGCGATGCAAGTACATGCTCCACAGTATTTACTACCGCATTGCCGCTGCCAATGGTGGTGCCTCTGTCAGTGCTTACTACGTTCTTTGCAAGTGCTTTTATTTCGGGCGTTCCATCAAGGTCAACACGCTTAAAAATGTAGCCGCTATTTGCCTCAGCCGGTTTAAAGGTTAAGGTAACGCTGGCACCTGTATGCAGGCCAACCCCTTTTACACTTACCGCCTCTTTTATAGTTTGTTGATTTGTAGTCATTACTGCTTACTGTCTCTAACTTGTTTTTTTAACTGATCAATATCCTCCGCCATCTGCGATAGCTTTCTGAAGTACACGTATGATTTTTTGTAGTCGCGCACATTAAAGGCTGGTGAACCCTGCATTATTTCGCTATCTTTTACATTGTGGCCAATACCACTCTGGGCGGCAATCTTTACATTATCACCAATAGTGAGGTGGCCAATAATACCTACCTGCCCGCCTATCATGCAGTTCTTACCAATTTTGGTTGAACCTGCAATACCGGTTTGTGCAGCAATCACGGTGTTTTCACCAATATCCACATTGTGGGCTATCTGTATAAGGTTGTCAATTTTTACTCCCTTGCGGATTACGGTGCTACCAAGAGTGGCTCTGTCAATAGTAGTATTGGCGCCCACTTCCACATGGTCGTGAATGATCACATTACCAATCTGGGCAACCTTATCATAAGAGTTTTCGCTGTTTGGCGCAAAGCCAAAACCATCCCCACCTATTACCACACCGCTGTGTAGTGTTACGTTGTCGCCAATCTCACAATCCGCATAAATGCGAACTCCACTAAAGATCAGGCAATTTTTGCCAATTTTTACATTATCACCAATGTAGGAGGTTGGGTATATTTTGGTATTCTCACCTATAGTAGTACCATCTCCAATAAAGGTCATTGCGCCTACATACACATCATCTCCAATATTGGCACTTTCTGAAACTACAGCACGTTCATCAATTCCATGTTTGTCATGGCGAAGTTTATTGTACATCTCCAGCAATTGGGCAAATGAAGCATAGGCATCATCAACCCTCACCAGCGTGGTTTTTACACTCTTTTCAGGTGCGAAGGATTTACTTACAATTACTATGGAAGCATCCGTATCATATATATAAGGAGTGTACTGGGGGTTGGCCAAAAAGCTCAGACTTCCATCTTCGCCTTCTTCAATTTTTGCCAACTTAGAAACGGTGGCGTTTTCGTCACCTTCCACCTCACCACCAAGCAGTTCGGCTATTTGTTTTGCTGAAAATTCCATTCGGCCAAAAGTAGAAAATTTTAGTGCGCCAAAAAGTGGCGGTTTTCAGGGTTTGGGGTAGAACAAAAAGTGCTTCACCACAGGCTTACTCAGGGCCGAAATGTTCAGTTGATCAGCGGCCTCACTGATGTCCTGTAAGGAGCCATTCTTATAAAGAAGATTTATTCTGTCGTGGGTGGTGTCATAGGCATTGTTCACCATTTCGGTTTCAAAAACAAAATAGCGGGCCTCGGCTTCTGTAATATTGTAATGTTTCATGACCCTTTTCAGGTGATCATCCATTTCCTGTTGGCTATGCTTTACATCGCTTACAGCCACACCAAGCAACTTTCGGTTTAGGAGCATTTTGCACATTTTGGATAATACAAAGTCTTTGGAAAAACTCCACTCCTTAATGGCGGACATCACATCAAAGTCATCCAGTAAAGCATAATCGGATAAAAGCTGATCGTAATTGTGAGAAACCTTCTCGGAAATAAACTTGCGCAGTACAGCTGGCATCGGCATTTCGGGTGTGTAAATTTCCTTGGCCCTCATCAATATTTTAATGAGTAAAAACTCGGCACTTAAAACAGTTTTGTGCAGATATACCTGCCAGTACATTAACCTCCGGGCTATGATAAATTTCTCCACACTGTAGATGCCCTTGGCATCCACTACCACCTGGTCATCGGCCACATTAAGCATACTGATAAGGCGCTCAGTGCTCACCTGGCCCTCGCTTACCCCAGTGTAAAAGGAGTCTCGCCTCAAATAGTCCAGCCTGTCCATATCCAGCTGGCTGCTGATAAGCTGGTGCAAAAACTTTTTGGGGTAGGTATCGGTAAAGATTTCAATGGCCAAAGTAAGCTGCCCATCAAATTGCTGGTTGAGCACCTTCATAAATTCCAGCGAAAGCTTTTCGTGCATAATGCCTGGCACTATGCTATTTTCAAGGGCATGCGAAAATGGTCCGTGACCAATATCATGAAGAAGAATGGAAATGAGAACCGCTTCCTCCTCTTTTGGGGTGATGGTATGCCCTTTTGAACGTAAAATGCGCACCGCCTTTTCCATTAAATACATTGCGCCAAGCGCATGATGAAAACGAGTGTGATAGGCTCCCGGATAAACCAGGTAGGTTAGCCCCAATTGCGAAATCCGCCTTAACCGCTGGAAGTAAGGATGTTCTATCAGATCAAAAATTAATTCGCTGGGAATAGTAATGAAGCCGTAAATAGGATCGTTTAGAATCTTTAGCTTATTGGTTTGTATCAAACCTTTTATGGTATAATTGTTAATATTAGCCCCATACCCCAAATCAGGGACCGCAATAATAATATAATTACGACATCAAAAATATGGACAATATTCAAATACTGTGGGTGGATGACGAGATAGACTTGTTGAAACCGCACATTATGTTTTTAGAGGAAAAAGGCTACTCTGTAGATAAAATAAACAACGGTAGCGAGGCCCTTGAGATGGTGGAGCAAAAACGTTATGATCTTATTTTTCTGGATGAAAACATGCCTGGTATGGATGGGCTGGAAACGCTGAAGAGGCTCAAGTCGCTAAATACCGGTGTGCCTGTGGTGATGATCACCAAGAGTGAAGAGGAAACGATAATGGAAGATGCCATCGGATCACAAATTGCTGATTACCTGATAAAGCCAGTAAACCCAAAACAGATACTTCTTACCATTAAAAAGAACCTGGATACCCGCAGGCTGGTAAACGAAAAAACTACGAGCAACTACCAACAGGAGTTCAGGAATATTGCCATGGACATGAGTATGGTTCGCGACTCTGAAGGATGGGAAGAAATGTATCATCGCCTGGTGTATTGGGAGCTGGAGCTGGATAAAATTGAGGATGAAGGACTAAATGAAATTCTGCTTACCCAGAAAAAGGAGGCTAACTCACAGTTTTTCAAATTTGTGGAGCGTAACTATGAGGGCTGGCTGCACGGTGATGACAGACCAGTAATGTCTCATACCCTATTTAAGGAATGGGTATATCCAACCGTAAAGAAAAACGATGAAAAGGTTTTTTGGCTGGTAATTGATAACCTACGTTACGACCAATGGAAAGTAATAAAACCAGTCATTGAACAGTACTACGTAACAGATGAAGAAAAGAGCTTTTACAGCATCTTACCCACGGCCACGCAGTATGCGCGTAATGCGCTTTTCTGCGGATTAATGCCTCTGGAAATTCAAAAGCGCTTTCCGGATAAATGGGTGCACGATAATAATGAGGAAGGAAAAAACAACTACGAGGAAGACTTTATGGCCGACCAGCTTAAAAGCGTCTGGGACTTGGTGATATGAAATTCAGCTACAATAAAATCACCAATCACAATGCCGGTAAAAAGCTGGTCGATAATCTTTCTAATATCTTAGGTAACCAGTTTAACGTAGTGGTGTACAATTTTGTAGATATGCTTAGCCACGCCAAAACCGATATGAAGGTAATTAAAGAGCTGGCCGATAATGACAAAGCATACCGCTCGCTAAC
The DNA here is from genome assembly GCA_963758205.1 of Schleiferiaceae bacterium. Taxonomy (GTDB): domain Bacteria; phylum Bacteroidota; class Bacteroidia; order Flavobacteriales; family Schleiferiaceae; genus Owenweeksia. Next base: position 1,040,807 of record CAVWUM010000002.1, on the reverse strand, counting down.
CCATAGCTGGTTTCAAAACTCCCCTCTTTTGGATATGATTAAAATCCTTAAAGAAAAGGGGATTAAATTGATGATAACCACCGATCATGGGACTATAAACGTGGATAGCCCAACAAAGCTGGTTGGCGATAAAAACGTGAATACCAACCTGCGTTATAAAACCGGGCGTAACATGAGTTATGTGGATAAGGACGTGTATGAAGTGAAAAATCCGGAAGATGTGTTTCTGCCCAAGCAAAACATAAATTCGGTTTTTGCCTTTGCTAAAGAGGATTTGTTTTTTGCCTATCCCAACAATTTCAATCACTACGTAAAGTACTATACCAACACCTACCAGCATGGTGGTGTTTCACTTGAGGAAATGATAGTGCCCTTTGCGATAATGAGCCCCAGATAGGCTATATATTTGCAGTATGACGGAGACAAGGTCTGCTGTATCCTTAAACGAACTTTCTGCCATTGCCCGCTGGATTATAAGCCAGGTGGACAATGGCATTGTTCTTTTTAATGGTGGGATGGGAGCAGGAAAAACAACCCTCATAAAAGCTATTTGTGAAGAGCTGAAAGTGGAGGATGAAGTAAGCAGCCCAACCTATAGTCTTGTAAACGAATATTATTCACCAACGGCAGGCACGGTGTATCACTTTGACTTTTACCGCATCCGCCATGAGGAGGAAGCTATGGATATGGGTGTGGATGAATACCTTTATTCCGGCAATCTTTGTCTGCTTGAGTGGCCTGAAAATATTCGTAACTTACTGCCTGATGATTGCGCTGTGGTAAACATTCGGGTGAATGGAGAGAAGCGCGACTTTGAGTTAAAAATCAACCGAAATGAGTAAACCCGGATTTTTGTCATTTTCCTCTAGCGAGCTTATGCCTCAGGAGGAAGTGCTGGAGGTGAAAACATCAAAATCTGATCTTAAGATCGGAATCCCCAAAGAAACTTTTTTTCAGGAAAAACGAGTGCCGCTTACGCCAGATGGAGTTTTGCTGCTGGTTGATCATGGTCATGAAGTGGTAATTGAAACCGGGGCAGGAGAGGGTGCCAACTATAGCGATAGTGATTATTCCGAAGCCGGGGCCCACATCGTTTTCTCTCCCGACAAGGTGTATGAAAGTGACATCATACTTAAAGTAGAGCCACCTTCTGAAAAGGAGCTTGATATGATGAAACATAAGCAAACGCTTATTTCTGCGCTTCAGCTAAAAACGCAAACCAAAAGTTACTTCCGCAAGTTGATGGACAAAAAGATTACGGCCATCTCTTTTGAAAATATGGAGGATGAAGACGGCATTGCGCCTCTTGTTCGTAGCATGAGCGAGATTGCCGGAAATACATCTATCCTAATTGCTGCGGAATATCTCAGTAATGCCAATGATGGAAAAGGCTTTATGCTGGGCGGTGTATCCGGTGTGCCGCCTACTGAAATTGTAATTATTGGTGCCGGTACCGTTGGTGCTTATGCTGCACGAACCGCTTTAGGCCTAGGTGCCAGTGTAAAGGTGTTTGATAAATCCCTATCTAAACTTCGAAGACTGCAGGGCATGGTGAACAACATGCCGATTTATACCTGTGTAATACAACCCAAAATTTTAGAAAAAGCCCTGATGCGTTGCGATGTGGCCATTGGAGCTGTTCGCTCAGAAACCGGCCGTACACCTTGTGTGGTAACGGATGACATGGTGAGTAAAATGAAAGCGGGCAGTGTAATAGTAGATGTAAGTATTGACCAGGGCGGTTGCTTTGAAACCTCTGAACTTACCAACCACGACCAGCCTACTTTTAAAAAGTATGATGTAATCCACTATTGTGTTACCAATATTGCCTCCCGCGTAAGCCGCACGGCCTCCTTCTCTATGAGCAACATAATTGGCCCTATTCTATTGGCCTTTGGTGATGGCGGTGGAGTAGATGAAATCCTTTATCGCAATAAAGGCGTACGCCAGGGGCTCTATATCTACAAAGGTACCCTGGTAAATAAGCCCATAGGCGAGTGGTTCGATTTGCCTTATACCGAGGTGGATTTGTTGTTTGAGTAGGGGTCCTCGGTTAAAAACTACTCCTTGTTTGGACTAATGCTTTTCGCTACCATTGGTTTGTTTTAATCTCTAGGCCAATAAATATTCTGCCATGCGATACTTTAAGCTAAAAATTTGCTTTCTCCTTCTTTTTTCGATTTCTTTTTTAGCCACCAATGCCCAGTCCATTGATAGCACTTTTGTAAATACTGCCACAAGTCCTCATAGCCTGTTTGTTGATTTTTTAAAAGAAATGGTGGCAGGAATCTGTTGAGAATTGAAAAGGCTTACCAAAATGATACAGCATTGGTGAAATGCTATTTTGCTTACTGTTCCGGCCCTTCCTTTTTTTCTCACATTGATACTATTTTAAGTATCAACAATCAAAAGCTCCCTGCTAAATACCATGTGCTATTGAGAAGTTACTTCGACACCAATAGCGTTGATTCCAACTGTGTTTTTTCAATTGTTCCAATTCCTTATGATAGCCTCTATTTAAGAAAGGAGGACATTTTCTTAGGTCTTGTTCAAGCTCAGCAGGAGAGTTTCACTGTTTATCCCAACCCGTCTAGCGGAGTGTTTTTTGTAAATATGGAAGCGGGGAGTGGCGATGGCCTTTTAAGTATTTATGGTGTAAATGGTCAGCTTGTGCTTAGGCAAAAGTTGAAAGAAGAGAAATCCCGGGTTGTAGTCCCGAAAGGGTTAACTGGAGTATGCCTTGTTCTGATTGAATCGGAGGGAAATCTATTTACTGAGAAGCTAGTAATAGAGTGAAAATGTAAGTGTGAGAGAAGCTCTGGCTCTCTCAAAGTTTTAAACCAGGCCAGGGCTGCTATTTTTTAAAACCCCCAACCTACCTTTGCCGTAAAATTTTATCCATGCCGTTTTTAAGAAGGCTACTTTATTATATGCTGGGCGTAGGCCTGGGAGTGCTGGCCGTTATTTTCATTTTTGGTGATCGTGATTTTGCCTGCAGCTATTTCCCAAATGATCGTGTACTTTCTGATTTGCGTAAAAAGGAGCTTGTAATTCCCGCAGAAGTGGAGCAACAAATGAACACTGCCGGACTTGATACAGCCGATGTGAGCCTGATGCTTACCAATGGCAAAGTTAATTTTGATGAGGTAGAGCGTGGACTTGGTAGCTGCAAAACGTATTGGGTAGCGCTGGAGCGCGAGGAGAAAAAATATTTTTCAGCTTTGTTTGAGAATTGTGATAGTGTAGCTACGGTGCTGGAGGTGAAATTCTAGAGATTTCTCAATATTCACTCCGCGTACCTCCGCGATTTCTGCGGCTCTGCGTTGAAGTAATTGTTATCGCTTCAAATCGGAGGCCCTTAAGTGTGCGAATTTCTTTACCACCCCTAGCCCCTCCTAAAATAGGAGGGGAGAGCCTCCGAAGAATATGTTTCTAAACAAAGAAAAACCGCCAGGCTGCAACGGCTGCTATGAAATTACCTTTACACCTGGCGGAACTTTAGCGTATTACGCTGCTATATTGTCCGACACTAAATTTCCATCAATAGTTGCATCCCGAATTTATCCCCACCAAAGCGTACGGGAATGGTAGCTCACCTGTAGGTGAGGGTTACATCCGTTTCAAACCCTTTTACCAATATGCTGCCCTGGCCTGAGTAGCCCTTGGTTTTGCCCTCCAGCACCCAATGGTTGTCTTTTTTATCATTTTTTGAAGAAGTGAAATCGGCTTGTGGGTAGGTTAAATTTCCATATTTCAAATCTGCGGAAAGCTGAAAACCCGCCCCCTGGCGAAGGTTAGCATAAAACTTACTGTATTTGCCTTCTACAGTTATGCTCTTAAAGTCGGGAGAGAGTTCATCAATGCGGCAGGTAAGTTCATATCCCGTAAGGGTAAGGGCGTTATTGAGTTTCCCTATGTCTATACGGCAATATTTTACGTTGCCCGTAAGGGTACTCACTTTAGCAAAAGTCATTTCATTTTCATAGGCACTGCTCAACGTAAGTACACCTACTTCAGCACAAATAATCTTAGAGTATTTGGTACTGCTCAAAGTGAGATTGTCAATATTACCGGCTTCGAACTTCAGCTCATACGTTTTAAGGTTTACCCGTTTGCTTTCTGCTACCTTAAGTGAACCATAATTTTGCTGGCCATTGAGTCCGGTATTTATGCCGAGGTCAATATCCGATTCATAGGCAGACAGGTTTACTTCTCGGGTTCTTGTGGTGGTCAATGTGCTGTATTTGGCATTGAGGTTTAGACTGGAAGTTTCACCCAGTTTAATTTTAGATTCATAACTCTGTAGAGTTAGATCCTTAATGTTTCCTAAAGTAGCCTCAGAGTACTTGAGGGTTATGGTACCTTCGGTGGGCGACATTTTACCTGCTATTACTTTGCCCTCATAAATAGAAAGGTTTACCCTGCCCGTGTGTTCAGCCAGGTTTACATCTCCATAACTGTTTTTAATATTAAGGTGGTTGGTAGGGGGCACCTTAATGTTATAGGTAAACCTGTAGCTTTTGATTTTAATGGTTTGCGTTTCCGTTTTTATTTTGGTTTTGTTGCCCATGGTTATTTGCTGCTTAAAGCACATATCGCTCTGTACGCTCACACCCTGTGGTGAGCCATTTATGGTTACCTGCATTTCGTTCAGCATTTTATCCAGCTCTTCACGTTCAAAGGCTTCAACTGTAAGGGTAACCTTTACCTCCACCTTGTTTTCATTCCAGGTACTGATTGTTACATCCGATTCGCGGCTATTGAGCTGAAACTCTGCATCTGCATTAACTGTAAAAGTTTTGGTGATGGTTTTAGAGTCGGTAATGGTGTTGTCTTTTTCCGCTTCTGCCGAAAGGTTAAAAGGAAGCACTAGCACGGCCAGTGCTATCAACTGACTATTTATTAATTTCTTCATTGTGTTTTAATTAGGTTTTTGACTTATCTCTTTACCTATAATGCTATGTGGTTTTGCAGAATCTATAATTCCCTAAACTGCTGTTCTCTTCTCTCATCCCGCTCAATTTGCTCCAGCAACCTTTCCAGTAGTTTTATCTTCTTCTCGTAGGTATCCACTAGTATTTCCGCCAGGCGTTCCTTATCATTTACCAACGGAATGTCTGATCGGAACTCACCTTCCACCTCTTCTATGTAATCCAGTTCTTCAAAAAGTATAGCATACTCCGAGGGGTTTATCTTTTTGGATTGTACCTGGTTTTCTAAAGCCTGCACTTCTTTTTGGTAGTTGGCTTCCAACGCCTGAAAAGCTCCCCTGGGTTCATTTTTTGTTATGGTATCACTGGCTGCAATGGTTTGAGTATCTCCACCAAAAGGATGAATAAACAGATAGGTCAATTGGCCAAAGGCTATTACTGCAAATAGTACAGCGGCTACCTGCCAAATCTTTACCCTGCGCTTGTATTTCTTTTTCATAAGGGCAACCTGGATGCCTTCCCACAGGTATTCATTATCCGGTTCTTCAGTATCCAGCGCATTGCGATGCTGCTTTACATAATTTTCAAATTCGTCATTCATATCCCTTTGCATTTAGTCTTTCTCTTAATAACAGGCGCGCCCTGCGGTACTGGGTTTTCACCGTGGATGAGGAAACATTCAGCATTTCTGCTACCTCCTTTTGCTCGTACCCTTCAATAAGGTGGAGGGTGAAAATCACACGGCAACCTTCGGGCAGTTTTTTTACTTCTTTGTTAATCTCGGCAGGGTCTGGCATTTCATCTGTCCAGTCCTTATCGGTTTCATCCGCATTATCAGCAGCTACTTCCAGGTGGGTAAACTCGGGGCTGCGTTTTTTAAGGCTGTTCAAAGCGGTGTTTACCATAATCCGCTTCAGCCAGGCTCCAAATGTGGAGGTATACCTGAACTGATCAAGTTTTGTAAACGCCTTAATAAAACCTTCCTGCACTATATCTTCAGCTTCATCTGTTGCCGGCACTATGCGAAGCACAGTGTTATACATGGCCTTTATATATAGATGAAACAACCTATGCTGTGCATGCGAATCGCCTTTAAGGCTTTTCTCGATTAAAATTTTGTGCTGATTATCCTCCAAAGGTTAAGGCTGCTTTTGTACTAAAGACAGTGAAGATAGGGGGAGGTTGGAATTGGGAAGGGAAATTTTTTAAAAATTCTTTACACTAACCTAATAAAAGTGAGGTTTTACGAGGCTTTGCAGCCAGATGTTTTATTTCAACGTTAAGAAAATGCAACTAATCTAAATTGGCTAGTCTAACGTAAGTATAATTCAGTGCTTTGCACCGTCAATTGAAATAATAAGAACGAATACTCAAAAAAAAATAAAACAATGAAAACGCTAAAGGCTCAGCATAACAAAAACCTTATCGAAAAGGCTCTTGTATTTCTAAGTATCACTTTAATATTGACCGTGGCTCTTATTTTGGCACAATAGGGATTATTCAATCCCTCTTCTTTTCATTTCTTTTTCAATCAGCCTGAGTTCTCTGTTGGTTTGCCCGGCAGCTGAAGTATTTTCTTCAGCCCTGCGGATAAGGTAGGGAAGGGTTTTCTCAATAGGGCCAAAGGGAAGGTACTTTACCACGTTGTAACCTTCTTTAGCCAGATTAAAGGACAGGTTATCACTCATGCCATACAATTGGCTGAACCAGATATGGCGACTCGTCTTTTCCACGCCATGCTTTTCCATCAATTCGGTAAGCTGGCGCGTGCTCGATTCATTATGGCTGCCGGCTACCAGGCATATAGTTTTATGATTGGCCACACAGTAATCAATAGCAGAGTCATAATCTCTATCTGTAGCTTCCTTATCCGGCTGAATGGGTGATTTGTATCCCATATCGTAAGCGCGCTCACGCTCCTTTTCCATATAGGCTCCGCGTACCAGTTTTACCCCGAATAAAAAGCCTTCTTTTTCAGCAATAGCCTTTACTTCCTTCAAATATTCCAGCCTGTCCCAGCGGTACATTTGCAGGGTATTGAATACAATGCAATCTTCACGGTTAAAGTGGCGCATCATTTCCAGCGCCAGGTCATCAATAGCCTGTTGTATCCAACTTTCCTCCGCATCTATCAACACGGAAATATTGTTTTCGGCACCTTTCTGGCAAATATCTTTTATACGTTGCTTTACCTTCAGGTATTCGGCATTCTCAGCCTCGGTAAGTACTTTTTTGTCGCTAATTTTATGCAGAAGCCCAAAGCGTGCGATACCCGTAACCTTAAAAACCGCAAAGGGCACACCGCCATTGGCTGCACCATAATCAATGGTTTCTATTGTTTTAGCAGTTGTTTGATCAAAATCATTTTCACTTTTGGCGCCTTCTACCGAGTAATCCAAAATAGAATACACCCCATGCGCTTTAAGCTCATTGATGGTGGATTTACACTCGTCAATGGTTTCGCCACCTACAAACTGATCGTACACCGTGCTTTTTACCATGCCTTTAATAGGCAGGCCAATTTTCATGGCCAGGGCCGAAGACCATTTACCAAAAGAAACCAGCTTTTGGCTGGCCACAAGTTTAAACAGCCAGTAGGCCTTTTTTAGCTGTGCGTCACTTTTAGTTACAAAAGCGGTTTTGGTGTCTTCAAAATTCAACATAATAAATAGGGTGTTTTATGTGAAGGCAACGTACTTCCTACCTAATGGTTTTGTTATTTTGGCCAAAGATATTTCGAAATTAGATTCCCTCTCTGTGCAAAACAACAATACCGTTTTTTTTAGCGATGCCGCCTTTACTAAACTTCAGGAAGTTCTTGATACCGGGCAGTATTCCAAAATTTTCTTTTTGGTAGATGAGAACACTCACGATAAATGTCTGCCTTACCTATTACAGTCTATAGAAGAATTGCCACACTACGAGGTTTTGGAAGTGGAGCCGGGCGAAGAGAGTAAATCAGCCGAGGTACTTGTACAGCTTTGGATGGCTTTGTCTGAACTCAAAGCAGACCGTGACTGCATAATTATTAATGTTGGCGGAGGAGTAATTACAGACCTGGGTGGTTTTTTGGCGGGGACTTACCTGCGCGGAGTTTCGTTCATTAATGTGCCCACTTCGCTATTGGCTATGGTTGATGCCTCCAGCGGTGGCAAAACAGGGATCAACCTGAGCCATCTCAAAAACCGGGTGGGTCTTTTTCTAAATCCTTTAGCCACACTCATAATACCTGAGTTTTTAGAAACCCTCCCTTACAGGGAAAGGCGTAGCGGCTATGCCGAAATGCTAAAGCACGGGCTTATTGCGGATGCTGATTACTGGAATGAGCTGGTTGAATTTGATATAGAAGAAGATTCGCCTACCGAAGCCATGATTGCCCGCTCGGTGCAGATTAAGCAAAATATTGTGGAACAGGATTTCCGTGAAAGCGGATTGCGAAAAGCGCTGAACTTTGGCCATACCGTGGGCCATGCAATTGAAACCGCCAGCCTTGAAACGCAAAACCCACTAATGCATGGTGAAGCCATAGCCCTGGGTATGATGGCCGAATTACAGCTTTCAGAAAAATATACTGCTTTAAACCCTGAGCTGGCCAGCGACTGTATTCAAAAGCTTAAAGCCATATATCAGGATGTTGCTTTTGATTTTGATGTGGATCATCTGATTGAACTGATGCGAACTGACAAAAAGAACAGAAATTCAGAAATACGCTTTTCGCTGTTGCGAGAAATTGGGGAGGCTGTGGTAGATGTGAATGTGAAAGAAGTTGGGATAAGAGAGGTGATACAGCAGCTTTGAACCTAGTGGCCTGCCTGACATTTTAGGCGGGGTTCAAATATCAATATCAAAGGTTTAAACTCACCCAATTCTTCCCCTCCCGGGAGCGTATCAATAGAATGTTGAAATGATGCTATTGATATGAAATGCCGCTGGCATTTTAATTGGTTTTCTAAAAACCCTTTTCTTTGATACACTTTAAAAAGCGGTGTACTCCATTGGAAATCCTGAAACTCTCTCATCCCACAAAAAAAATAATCGGTAAAATACAGGTGCCGGGTAGCAAAAGCGAAAGCAATCGCCTGTTGCTGCTCAAATACCTGTACTTCCCCGGTTTGGATATCGGGCGCCTTTCGGATAGCCGTGATTCCATTTACATGGAGAAGGGGCTTACAAATAAAGGCCACGATATAAATGTGGGTGATGCGGGTACAGCCATGCGTTTTCTTACTGCATTTTACGCTACTCAAAATGGTAGAGAGGTTGAGCTTTCAGGTACCGATAGAATGCATCAAAGGCCTATTGGCATTTTGGTGGATGCTCTTCGGCAACTGGGCGCTAATATTCAATATCTGGAAAAAGAGGGCTACCCGCCTCTCAAGGTTAAAGGCGGGGAATTGCAAGGTGGCATCCTTGAAATTGATGGCTCCATAAGCAGCCAGTTTATTAGTGCGCTGATGATGATAGGTCCGGGTATGAAATCAGGTCTTACTCTAAAGATTAAGGGTTTCTCGGTATCCACACCCTACATCTATTTAACTGCTAACCTTATGCGCAGGCTGGGTTTTGCAGTGGCTGTAAGCGGAGAGGAAGTAATTATGAAGCCTTACCTCCCCAAACCCCTAAAAACCTTTCCGGTGGAGCCGGATTGGAGCGCAGCCTCTTATTGGTTTTTAATGGTTCTTTTGGCCGAAAAAGCTGAAATATATTTACCGGGATTCAGACAATATAGCTTGCAGGGCGATGCTTTTGTAAGCGGTCTTTTTGAACCGATTGGTGTTGAATCTCACTTTATTGGTAGTGGCTTTCGTCTGAAAAAGGGAGAGCAAACCCAGGAGCGCTTTTCCATGAACTTAATTCACAACCCCGATTTGGCTCAAACCCTTGCTGTAGCATTTGCCGCTAAGGGTATCCCGGCAAGGATAAGTGGATTACAAACTTTGCGCATAAAAGAAACCGACCGTTTGGAGGCACTAAAAACCGAGTTGGAAAAAACTGGTGCTGTTATCGAAATAGGGGACGATTATCTGGAAATAAAAAGTGGTCTTCAAAAGCTGGAAGGGATTACCTTCAATACTTATGAAGACCACCGTATGGCAATGTCTTTTGCGCCCTTGGCGCTATTGGCACCTATTTCTATCACCAACCCGGGAGTGGTGGCTAAAAGCTATCAAAGCTTTTGGACTGATCTTGAAAAAATAGGTTTTAAGCTGAGCTAGTTTGCCGGTTCTATCGGCACGCTGATAATAGTTTTATCCCATGCCAGTTTCATCATTATTGGGCTGCCATCCTCAACCGTGATGGTAAACTGCTCCACCACTTCATCATTTTCAGTTACCGGAACGGTTACGTTGCAAACGTCAAACTCAGGCTCCCTGCTGGCAACGCCACCAAAGCTCACTCCCCAGCTATAATTCTTGCTGTTAAAAATCACCTGCCAGTTATGTTTGTTGGGTATTGTCCATAAAGTGTATTCTCCGGCAGGCAGTTTTTGGCCCTTCACCATTAAATCTTTATTAGTGGTAAATGTTGTGGCCTCATTGGCACCGGTTCTCCAAACCTCGTTGTAGGGCACAAGTCCGCCAAAAATAGGTCGTCCTTTTTTATAGGGGCGGTTATAAAAGATGTCTATTTCAAGGTTGTTTTGGCTAAACTCAATTTCCTGCTCAGGGCTATATTTTTTGGTGTTACTCTCCATTATTTTAAAGGCAACAAAAAGCAATATGCCCAAGCCGATTACTATAATCAGGAACCATTTTAAAAATCTTTTCATTTGATGTGTTTGTATGATTTGGCGATAAAGTTAAGAGATAATGACTGTTGAAATAAGCTTTAGCAAATACAAGGCTTTAGTAGTCCCAGTTATCAAGGGTCATTGTAGTTAAAGTGCCTGTGCTATCATTGGTATGGCTAAGTGAAACACGCCAATCTTCAATAGCATTTACCTCCCAGGTTTTTGCAATAGCATTAAGCGGGGGTTTGTCTGAATAGCAAAATCTGAAATAAAATTTATCGCCTTCGGCCCATGCAGAATATTTGGTTTTAACTGTATATCCAACACCTCCGTAAGAGCAAGCTCTATCCTGGCCAAACGTAAATATAACATTGAACTCGTTTGTGCGATCAACTCCATCTTCTATGAAGCTACCCACCTCAAACTGATTTCCGGTAAGTGTCTCTAAAAGATTATCCATGCCCACATTGCCATTATCATCCTTTCTACAGGAGGTAATTATTAAGAGCATGGCCAAAAACAGTAAAAGATTTCTCATGTAGGGTATCTATTTAGATAACAAATGTAAAATCAAATGAAGCCGGATGGAAATATCTCGGTTTATTTAAAACTTAACCCGCAACTGCAGCTTTACCTCACTTATTTTATTTCCTTCTATCAGCTGGTTTCCGCTGCTAATTTCATCACGATCATAATAAGTGGAGATAGAGTAGCGGGCCTGCAGGTTTATCCGCGGGGCGATATCATAATCCACCAACAGGTAAAAGCGGGAGGAGCGCCCATAATAGGGCGGAATGCTAAAGGCGTATGTAATGTCACTTTCATAGGCATAAATGCGGGCATCATAACTGTCCACATCAATCACAGCAAAGCGCGTTGTAAGTTGCAGAGGTATGCGCTTAAACTGGTAGCGCAAATCCTGAAATACTACAAAGCCTCGGTCATCCTGATTCTCCTGTTTGTAAAAGGCATACTCGGCACGGCTGGCCATTTTTACCTGGGGAGAGAGCGAATAAGCCACATGAAAGCGAAGGGTAGTTTTAGAGCGATCCACCAATTTTCTAATGGCCTCATCGCCATCGCTATTCGTCTCTTGTACTTCGTTTTTTAAACGGATATATCCGGAGAAATACCGCGAGAGGTTTACCTCCAGTTGACTCAACAAATCACGGCCGCGTGAGGGCCCATCTACACCAAAGCGCAGCCAGCTAAAGCGGTAAATATCAGCGTATGATTTTAAAACAAAGGTTTTATTGAGTTGCCATTGCGTACCAATGTAAGTACCCTTTTCTCCATAATTGCCACTTTCAGCAAAGGGCGCATTAAACAAGGCGCGGTATTGCTTATCAATATTTCTGTAAAGTACGGTGAGGTAAAACCCATCAGCCGGGTTGCTTTGAAAGCCAATGCTACCCGCCAGTTTCTGCTTATCATCACCCGCCAGTTCTCCAAATATGTTTAGGTTTCTGAAAAGGTAATTGGCATCTACTGAAAAGTTGGTAAGCTCACTTCCGCTAAAGCGAAATTTTTGGTAGAGCTGAGTGCCGGCCTCCAGTGCGGTGGCCAGCTGATAATTCACCACCGTAGCGCCCAGCGAAAAGTTATTAGCCTTCAGGTTTATATTCCCGCCAAGGGCTTTAAGCGTATTGGCATTTTTATCCTCCAGTTCGTTTACCGTGCGGTGCAGGCCCGTGGTTTGTAGTGAGCTCACAAAATCTACAGTCCCTGTACTATCTGTTACCACCCGGTTCGCATCTATATTATTATTGGAGTAAAAAGCGCTTACATCCACAGCATTAAAAAAGCGATAGGTGGCGGCTGCACCTCTAAAAAAGCGGTTTTCCTCAGAGCCGGTGTAGGCTCTAAAGCCCGGTGCATAGCGTTTTATTTCTATCGCTTCCGCAGATTTGCCAAACGCCAGGCTACTCCATAAAGCCATACCCTGCCCGAATTGCGCCTGGTAGTCACCAATAATAAGGCTTTGCAGATTGCCATAATTGGTAAGTGCCACGTGGCCTGCCAAAAAATCAACACCTGTATTTTGGTAGGGGCCGCCAAATGGCTCACCGGCATCCTGTTGGGCAACAAACCCCACCGAGAGGTAATCTCTATAAGTCCATTTGTAGCGCAGGTAAAGGTTTTGGGGTGAGCCCAGATAACCGTTGTCCAGCGAATCAATAAAACCTTTGCGCTCCTGCAATACCTGTGTACCACGAATAATAATGTCGTGGCGCGAGTAGCGCAGCATATTTTTCAGTTTGAGGTTAGGTACAGATTTTTGGGTATTGAAACTCAGATATGGCAGTATCTGCTCTATGGTTTCCTTATCAAAACCCTTAATGGCCATAAGCTCGTAGGGCGAGTAAATAAGGCCGGTGCGCTTACGGTATTGCAGCAGGTTGTTTACTTGAAATACGTTCAGGTAAGGTATTTTCTCCAGGTCTTCGCTTTCGCTGAAGTTTACCTCAAGGGGGTTATTTTTAAGCAGCTGTAGGTTCTCCGCTAATTGTATCAGGTCGGTTTCATTTTCTTCGTTTCCCTCGGCAATGGATTCAATTTCCATTTCCAGCTCGCCTTTATCCGGTACCTGGGCCAGCAGGCTGCCAAAACCACAAAATGCTATGAGTACCAGCCTCTTCATTTAAAAGGCATATTGCAGGCTAAGGTTGCCGTTGTTGCCAAGTACCTGGGCATATTCGTAGCTTACATCTGCCGTAAAAGCGCCAAAATCCAAACCCAACCCAAAAGTGTTTGTAAGTGGCTGTAACCCCACACCTGTGCGTAGAACTATCTTTTCCAGGATGCGATATTCCAAACCGATTGCGTAACGCTCCTCAACGCTTTCATTCTTTTTTACTTCGGCCGTAATGCCAATGTCATCGCCTATCTGGTACATGGCGCCAAGCCGCACAATTAAAGGTAGCCGCTCTTCGGTTTCTACATTTTTTAAGGAGGTGGAGGGGTTGAAAACATGAAAACCGATATTCAGATTTTTTATTGGTTTGGCCAGAATGCCCGCCTCAAAGGTTACCGCACCGGGTGATCCGGATCCTTCAGAAATATAATATCCGTGGTAGTTTACCTGCAGGCCCAGCGAAAAGTATTTGCCAAACGCTCGCGAATAATTCAGTCCGAATTTGGATTCGTTATATAAATCAAAACCAAAATAACTAAGGCTTAAACCTATGGTGCCCAGTTTTGACGGGTAGGCAAATGCCACATTGGCGAGCGATAAATCCGGTAAGAAGAATCGGTTTTCATAGCTCACGGCTACGGTTGTTTTCTCCAAAAAACCAAGTGCAGCCTGGTTGTGTTGGCCAGCCCATATATCTGTAATTGCAACTGAACTGTGAGCCAGCGCGGCCGAACGCCCACCGGCAAAGTATGCGTAATTTTGGGCGAACCCTGCAATGGGTAAAAGCAGTAGTAAGGTTAAGATTCGTGCCATCATTCTGAGTTGGAATTTACCGTTTTATTGCGCAATATTTGAATTCGTGAATACTAAAAATTCTACATCACCTTTCTTTTCCCTGTTTTTGGGGGTACTGGCACTGCTGCTTCTCGGCCCAATCCAGGCTTTTTCACAGCAATATACTTTTAAAAAAATAGGCCTGGAGCAAGGCATGCCTTCCAGCCGCATTAACGATTTTTTGCAGGATTCGCGCGGCTTTTTCTGGCTGGCTACAGAGGGTGCAGGTTTGGTACGGTATGATGGTTTTGAATTCAAAACCATAGATATGGCCCAGGCTAATTTAAAGCCTGTAGCCACTGCTCTTGCAGAAGATAACCAGGGTAACATCTGGTACGCCAATACCAATGGTTTGGTAAAATACAATGGCCTCGATTTCAGCTTTTATTACCTGAAGGAAGCTTCAGATCGTATTAATACCATAGTTATTAATAATGATGATGAGGTGTTTGCCGCTGGGCGAACGGATGTATATCGCGTGGGAAGTAGTGATACACTGGAAATGTTACTTCGTGAAAAACCAGTGAGGATTAATGACATGGCCTGGTTTGAGCGTACCCTTTGGTTTGCTACGGATAGTGGCCTCTTTGCCTCCGAACAAAAAAGGGCCTCCGGAAGGTGGTATGGGTTAGATGTTTCTCCTGATAAATTATATGCTGCCGGTGGCAATGGTATTGCCACTATAAATGGAGGTGTTGTGACGATATTGAACAGTAGCCCTGCCAGCAGCATAAGTGCACAAACCGGAAAAAAGCTGAGCCTTGGCGCAAATGGCCTTAGCATTTTTACAGATAATGAAGTACTCAACATAAAAGCCAGCAATGGTTTGCCTCAGCAGGATTATGAGGGCTGTTTTATGGATCAATCCGGTGTGGTATGGCTCTACTCTAATAATGGACTTTTAAAACTGGAAAGCACCGCAGCCCGGTTGTATGGCGAAGAGGATGGCATAACAAGCAAAGTATATTCTGTACTGATTGATGGTAACAACAGGTTTTTTGCCGGGGCCGCCAATGGATTAAGCATCTTAAACGGTAATGAGGTAAAAAATGTGGTGGATGCCGATTTTCCATATGGTGTAATTTTAGCTTTGGCCGAGTACAACGGGCAAATCTGGTTGGGTACCGAAAGGGGGCTGATCCGCTATAATGGAAGATCATTTCAGGAGATAAACCTGCCGGGGAGTGTAGGCGGCTATGTATTTGCCCTAAAGGGTACCGCTGATGGTTTATATATTGGCACCAGCACAGGAATTTTTTCATACCAAAACGGGCGTGTGGAAAACATCACCGAAAGTGAAGGACTGCCCTTTGCCAATGTTTTTGCTATATCAGAAGGTAAGGATGGCAGCCTTTGGTTTGGTACGTACACCCAGGGTTTTATCAGGAAATACCAGAACAACTGGGAGGTTGTAAATAGCCTCGGAATTGTTGGCCTGGATAGCCTCAGGTTTAACACCTTCACCGCTGTTTCCCAAAACGAAATCTGGACGGGTACTTTATCCGAGGGCATATTTCATATTACTGAAAACGATTTTCAAAATATTTCAGCGGCCGAGCTCAACTTTGCTGAGGTGCGCTCTCTTGAGGTGGATGATTCCGGTAAGCTCTGGCTGGGCAGCAACAAAGGGCTTAGTACCATCGCAAAAACCAGCCGTGGGTATAAGGTTAGTGCACTTAATGCGGTGGGCGCTTTTTTAGATGAAGGCTGTAGTGCCCAGGCGCTTGAAATTAAAAATGGCAGGTTGCTGGCCGGTACGTCTGATGGTCTGCTTATTATCTCGCTTAATGAATTGGAAGAGGCACGGCCTATCCCTAAAATTGCGCTCACACAAGTGGAGCTTTATTTTGGTGATAGCACAGGTTTGGAGGCGTACGCCAGTGGCTACTATCCCTTCAGTAATGTACCTGCGGGGTTAGAGCTGCCGCATGATCTCAACTTTTTGAGCTTTACACTGGCTGGTTTAAGTGGCTATCATCCTGAAGAACTTACGTATCGCTACAGAATAAAAGCTCAGGATGCCTGGACCCTTGCGGGCAACAGACGTGAAGCCGTTTACTCAAACCTTAAACCCGGTAGCTACAATTTTGAAGCCCAGGTATCGCGAGATGGTGAAGCCTGGAGCGACACCGGGGTGAATTATGCCTTTGTAATAAAAAGCCCGGTTTGGCAGCGCTGGTGGTTTATTACATTGCTGGTTTTGGTTATTGGCGGGCTTACCTATTGGTATTTATCCAGCAGGATAAAAAGAATAAACCAAAGATTGCGTTTGGAAAACAGTCTGCTTGAAATGGAACGTAAGGCGTTGAGGTTGCAGATGAATCCTCATTTTATTTTTAATGCTCTGGACTCTATAAGCAGTTTTATTTTTAAGAATGACCCCAAGCAGGCGGTGCGCTACCTCAATAATTTCGCAAAATTGATGAGGCTTACACTTGAATCATCTATGGAGCACCTTCATCCCGTGGAAACGGAAGTGAGTGTGTTAAAAAATTACCTTGAACTTGAAATGCTCAGATTTAAAGGCAAATTTGAGTATGATATTGAGATTGATGATGATATTGATTACGATGTAGGGATACCCCCCATGCTGATACAGCCTCATGTGGAAAATGCCATATTGCACGGCATAAAACCCAAAGAGGGGATGGGCCACCTGAGCATTCGGTTTATTTTAAAAGGTGAGCTTTTAATATGTGAGGTGGAAGATGATGGAATAGGAAGAAAGAGGGCCAAAGAGCTCCCAAAGCGTCAGGATCACCGTAGTATGGCCACTCAGATAAATAAGGACAGGCTTCGTTTACTCAAAATCTCTAAAAGCGATGAAATTGATATTGAGATCATTGATAAAGAAAACCATACGGGAACTAAAGTGATTATAAAATTGCCGGCCGAGAGCATTTAGCGTATATTTTTAACAAAATTTTCAAACCATGATAAAAGTTATAATTGTTGATGACGAGGAGAACTCAAGAGAGTCTCTGAGGGGAAAGTTAGACCTGTTTTGCCCTGAAGTGGAAATACTGGCCGAAGTTGGCAGTGTGGACCAGGGAATTGAAGCCATTACCGCGCATAATCCTGATGCCGTTTTTCTTGATATCCAATTGGCCGGTGAAAGCGGTTTTGATATTCTGGAGAAAATCCGTGACTCTGACGAACTGCACCCTGAAATCATATTTATAACTGCCCATAATGAGTTTGCCATTAAGGCGATAAAATTCAGTGCCCTTGATTACCTGCTAAAGCCTATTGACCCTGAAGAGCTTGTTAAAGCCGTAAGAAAGGTGGAAGAGGAAAAGGGATTACCTAAAAAGGCCAGTAGTCTTAATGTATTGGTTGAAAACATCCGCCAGGCTTCAGATTCTCCTAAAAAGATTGTTGTGCCTACTTCTGACGGTATGCACGTAATTAAGCTTTCGGATATTATCCGTTTGGAGTCAAGCAGCAACTACACCACTTTTTATATCAATAACGAAAAGTCACTGCTGGCTTCAAAAACGCTAAAGGAATTTGATAGCATGCTTTCACATTACAATTTCCATAGGGTACACAAATCCCATCTTGTAAATATGAATTACCTGAAAAGGTATGTGCAAACCGATGGCGGATACCTGGTGTTGGAAGATGGCTCTAAAATTCCCGTGGCCAACCGTAAGAAGGAACAGTTACTATCTACCTTAAAAAACTTATAGGTCTTTAGCGGATTCAATTACCTTATCTCTAAGGCCTTCCTTATATTTTATAACATTATCTAAAATTGCAGGATTGCTGGAACCGATAATTTGAGCGGCCAGTATTCCTGCATTTTTTGCTCCATCCAAAGCTACAGTGGCAACGGGCACTCCACCTGGCATTTGCAAAATAGATAGTACCGAATCCCAACCATCAATTGAGTTTCTTGATTTTACAGGTACACCAATTACGGGCAATGGGCTCATGCTGGCTGTCATCCCCGGAAGGTGAGCAGCACCACCGGCACCTGCAATTATTACTTTAATGCCGCGTGTGTGTGCATTCCTGGCGTAGTCATACATCACATCAGGGGTGCGGTGGGCCGAAACGATTTTTACCTCAAACCCAACTCCTAATTCTTTCAATACATCAGCAGCCTCCTGCATAATTGGCAAGTCAGACTTGCTGCCCATAATAATTCCTACTTCTGCGCTCATCTTATTTTGAAATTACTTTAATCGAATCCCTTACATCTCTTGCCTTCATCTTGGCTTCATCAATGCTTTCAGCCGTAATCGTAATGTGTCCCATCTTTCTAAAAGGGCGTGTTTCTGCCTTCCCGTAAAGGTGAACATATACACCGGGCATGCCCATTACCTTTTCAATGCCCTCATAATACACCGGTCCTTCATGGCCTTCTTCACCTGTAAGGTTTATCATTACTGAGGGTATTCTCACATCGGTATCGCCCAGTGGTAAATCAAGTATGGCTCTAAGGTGCTGATCAAATTGTGATGTGGTATTACCCTCTATGGTAAGATGCCCGCTATTGTGCACACGTGGTGCAACTTCGTTTATAAGGATATTGCCATCACGGGTTAAAAACATTTCTACCGCAAGCAGGCCAACATGGTTTAGTTTTTCCACAATTTCTTCGGCCAGGCTTATAGCTTTGTTTTGATGGTTTACATCAATTTCGGAGGGGCAAAATACATACTCCACAAAATTGGCCGTTGGGTGAAATTCCATCTCTACCAGGGGGAAGCTCTTTATGGCACCACTTGCCGAGCGCGCTGTAACCACGGCTATCTCTGCTACAAAGTCTATTTTTTCTTCAATAAGGCCTTCTACATCGGCCAGGGTCTCAAGGTCTTCAAGGGTTTTGATAATTTCCACGCCACGGCCATCGTAACCGCCAGTTGCCGCCTTCCACACAAATGGAGGGTTGAATCCACACTCCTCCAGTCCGCTGGTTCTTTCGGCTGCATTTTTAAAGCTGAAGTATGGAGCGGTAGGAATCCCGTTTTCTCGGTAAAAGTTTTTTTGCACCACTTTATTTTTGATGATGTCCAAAGTAGCGGGACGTGGATAAACCTTTTTGCCCTCCTGCTCCAATTGGTGCAGGGCCTCAGTACTTACATTTTCAATTTCTATCGTAATTACATCGCAATCGCTGGCAAAATCGAGCACGGCAGCCTTATCGGTAATAGGGGCCTGCACAAATTTATTGCTGCCAATGCGGCATGGTGCAGTGGGTGAGTTGTCCATCACCTTGGTTTGGATGTCGTATCTGCGGGTTTCGGTAAGCAACATTTTGCCCAGCTGGCCGCCTCCCAGTATTCCTAAGTTAAAACCGGAAGAGAAATATGATTTATTATCAGGCACTTTTTGAAATGTTTGGGTTGTCAATTTTTTTTACTTCTGCAAGGGGGTGTACCATGTACTCGCGGCCATTGCCCAGGTTAAGGCAGCGGTAACGCTTCCTGGATTTAGGCCCCTTCTGGAATACCTTGTTTTTATCAATCTTAAAATATCCCCCGGGCTCAATTTGTTCAACTGTGGTAAGATGTTCAGGTGTTTGATCGTACATTTTTAATGCCCGGTACAGGTCTAGATCAGTACAACTGCTGGCTGCGCCCTTGTTTAAACTTTTGATGAGGTTTAGCTCGAGCTCTTCAGGAAATATGTTGGCATCAATAAAAGGCCTACACAGGTCGCGAAAAGTTTGTGCCCATTCCGCACCATGGGGTTTTATAAACTTGCCATAATCCTTAAAGGCCTTAAGATGGGCCATTTCATGGATTAGGGTTATTAAAAATGCAAATGGATTTAGATTGGCATTTACACTTATGCGATGCCTTTCGCCAGCTTTGGGAAACCTGTAGTCGCCAAATTTGGTTTTACGTGGCTTGGTGATTTTTAGTTCGACCGGCTCGGTGCGCAATAGTTTTAGCAGCAAGTCCAAACTGCCAGGTGGAATGTATTTTTCCAAAGTTCCTGCAGCTTTGCTCAAAATGTAGCTATGGAGTTTTTGCCGGGGCAGTTACACTTTTCAAAAGCACCACAACTCTGGGCAACAATTGCAATAAAAAACAGGGAGATAAATATTTTAAACGATCGTTTAAACATCTTTAGAACTTGGCGTTTTAGCATTATTGCGCGTCAAATTTACTCTTATTTTAGCGAAATGTTTTTGAACAATGGAATTAGAGCGGTAGGGCAATATTTTCTGCTTTTATCGCGCACTTTTAAAAGGCCTGAAAACTGGCGCGAATACTGGAAAGCCTTAATGCGGGATTTTGATCTGCTCGGTTTGAGCAGTGTTTGGATCGTGTCTATAATATCACTTTTTGTGGGTGCTATTGTAACCATACAAACCGCCCTTAATCTTGATGATGCACTGATACCCGATTACTACGTAGCCATTGCTGCACGTGAGTCTATCATCCTTGAGTTTTCGCCTACCATGGTGAGCCTTATTCTTGCGGGTAAGGTAGGGTCTAATATTGCATCTACTTTGGGTAGTATGCGCGTTTCGGAGCAAATTGACGCTCTTGAGGTTATGGGTGTCAATCCTGCATCTTACCTTATTTTACCAAAAATTATCGCCACGGTTGTTTTCAATCCTATACTTATTGTAATAAGTATGTTTTTAGGGTTAGGAGGTGGCTTTTTGGCCGCTGCCTATCTAAGTGATATTGCACCCGCAGATTTTATACAGGGTCTGCAATTGGAGTTCAACACTTTTTACGTGTGGTACGCTCTTATTAAAACTGTGGTATTCGCATTTATTATTACTACCATTTCGGCTTACTATGGATATTTCGTTACCGGAGGTTCCATAGGCGTGGGTATAAATGCCACCAAGGCTGTGGTTTCAAGCAGCGTGGCCATAATTGTGGCCAATTATATTTTAACCCAAGTTATGTTAGGATAATGATTGAAGTAAACAACCTGCATAAGTCCTTTGGTGATCAGGATGTGCTTAAAGGCATATCAGCAAAATTTTACAAGGGAAAAACCAACCTTATCATCGGTCAGTCAGGATCTGGTAAAACAGTGTTCTTAAAGAGCCTGGTTGGTCTCCATGAAATTGATAAAGGCGAGATATTTTATGACGATCGCAGGCTGGCCGAAATGGATGATGATGCTAAGACAGATTTACGTACAGAGATGGGAATGGTTTTTCAGGGAAATGCACTTTTTGATAGCCTTACCATTGAGGAGAATATTACGTTCACTTTGGGGATGTTCAGTAAAATGTCAGAGAGTGAGAAGAGGGATCGAGCCAACTTTTGCCTTAACAGGGTGGAGTTGGAGAATGTAAACAACAAGTTTCCATCAGAGCTTAGTGGTGGTATGCAAAAGCGGGTGGCACTGGCCCGGGCCATTGTAATGAAGCCAAAATATCTTTTTTGCGATGAACCCAATTCCGGGCTTGACCCTAAAACAGCGATTGTTATTGACCAGCTGATACAGGAGATTACCAAGGAATATAATATCACCACGGTGATAAACACCCATGATATGAACTCCGTAATGGAAATTGGAGACCAGGTGATTTACATAAAATACGGTAAGCTGGCCTGGGAAGGTAGTAGCGAAGAGATACTGGATACCGATAATGAAGATATTAATGACTTCGTGTACTCTTCAGAACTCTTTAAAAAGATAAAGAAAAAACTATAGTCTGATAGAGCTCCTTGAATTAGGCAGGGCACTAACCCCATACTTCATAAAAAAATAAAACCCCTCCCAGCTAGCAGCCGGGAGGGGTTTTGTATGTTATCTAACTCCGCTGTTCTTATTTATTAATAGTAAGTTTAGTAGTGTTAGCGTAGTTATCTCCTTTTACATTTACAAGGTAAATACCTTTAGTAAGGTTAGAGAAGTTTCTGCTTAGGCTTTCGTTACCGCTTACGCTTACTTCTTCAGCGTGTACAGTTTGGCCAAGCATGTTTACAACCTCAATAGTATAAGTACCACCCTGAGCGATTTCGATGTTTACTACACCGCTGGTTGGGTTAGGGTAAATTACTAACCTCTTTTCACCCTCTTGTTCGCTAAGGCCGATTCCGCATTTAGATGTAGAAACCATCATGTAGGTGAAGTTGCCTCTGTAGCTTTCAGGAAAAAGCCAATCGTTGCCATTGCCATAAAGCTCGGTGCTGGTGAGCGTACTGGTTCCGTTTTCCCTATCAGGGTCGCAGAAATACATAATCAGATTATTCAATGCAAAATTGGGGTCCTGTGCAACGCGCGTTGAAAAGTTTGGGGCGGCAACCTTTCGTGGAGCCACAGTACTAAAAATTGTATCTCCAACAGATAGTCCCCCTGCATAGGCCGATTTAAAATAGAAGCTATAACTGACCAGGTTGCCGGGTGGAATGGTTTGATTGATACTTGTTCCATAAAACCGGTTACCGAATGCCACGGTATCCGAAGCAGATAGGGCGATTGCTTTTCGGATTTTATTTGCTCCGCCAAGTGTGAAGTTTAAACCTGGACCAGTGGATAGTTGCGGACTTAAAAACTCACATCTATCGTCAGGAGTTCCTCCGGTATAGGTTACGGCAGCATCTTTAAAGGTACTGGTATCCGTTATTGCCCCCCACACAAATTCCACGATGAGCGAATCACCAATTGGGTTCGGAATGCTTTTAGGGGTTCTGTAAGAGCCTAAAATATATACGATCCACATAGTAAGGATCCACACTACTTAATTGATGCTGACCCCAGATAACTGAGGTTGGATCATAAGTGGTGCCGATGGCATGATTGTTAATGAATTGAGTGGTATTGGAGAATTCGGCTTTAACCGTTGAATCCATGAAGATGGGATTCTGGTACACACTAAATGTTGTTGAAGCACCATTTAAATAATAAATGGTATCAGCCCAGCCAATAAAGGTGCAATTGAATAAAGTGGCTGCTTTTGTTTTGCTACGTATTAATTGTTGCAGTTGTGCGGTTTCGGCTTTATCGAGTTTCAGGTCAGCGTGTTGAGCTGGCATATTTTGCCCAAAAGAAGTATAGAACGATACTACGAGCACCAGCAACGATAGTTGTTTCATTGGTTTTATTAATTGAGATTGGTTGAACCTTAAAGCCGCCAATGTAGGAAAAACTTGTATGTGGCGCTAAAAAAAGAAAACCCCTCCCGGCTAGCAGCCGGGAGGGGTTTTATATGTCATCTAACTCCGCTCTTCTTACTTGTTGATAGTAAGCTTGGTGGTGTTAGCATAGTTATCTCCTTTTACATTTACAAGGTAAATACCTTTAGTAAGGTTAGAGAAGTTTCTGCTTAGGCTTTCGTTACCGCTTACACTTACTTCTTCAGCGTGTACAGTTTGTCCAAGCATGTTTACCAACTCAATAGTATAAGTGCCACCCTGAGCGATTTCGATGTTTACTACACCGCTGGTTGGGTTAGGGTAAAGAGTAACATCATTACTTACATTAGCCTCATCCAAGCCTATAGTAGAGGTACCTGAAACCATAAGGTAAGTAAAGTGACCGTTAAAGCTCTCTGGAAAAAGACCAGGGAATGGGCTATTGAAGTTGTACAACTCTCTGCTTCTTAAAGTGCTGGTTCCGTTCTCACCATCAGGATCACAGAAATACATAATCAGGTTATTCAAAGCAATATTAGGATC
Source organism: Schleiferiaceae bacterium (assembly GCA_963758205.1). Lineage (GTDB taxonomy): Bacteria > Bacteroidota > Bacteroidia > Flavobacteriales > Schleiferiaceae > Owenweeksia. The sequence goes on along the minus strand of CAVWUM010000002.1, from coordinate 1,017,068 downwards.
CTGAGCCAATCTACCTGCAAAGTTTGGTGCAGCAATAGTTTGAGGATTAACAGTACTAAATACGATATCGCTGGTGTTGGTTGGGTAGTTAGACTTAAAATAGAAAGAATAACCTACTACGTTACCAGCAGGAATCATTTGATTAATCTCCACACCATAAAGCTGAGAACCTGTGCCGATAGTATCATTTGCACCTAGCTCAATACCAGTGCGGATACGGTTAGTACCAGCCAGTCTGTAAGATGGGCCAGCACCAACAGAGTACTTTGGTGCAACATATTCGCAACGGTCATCAGGCATACCACCATTATAAGTTACGGCACCATCTTCAAAGGTTGTTGTATTAGAAATAGGTGCCCCATACTAGTTCAACAATAAGTGAATCTCCTGTGGGGTTAGGGATAGAAGATGGTGATCTGTAAGCACCAAGAATATATACACTATCTATGGTGTAAGGGTCAGCGTCTGAAAACTGAGTAGAACCCCAGATAACAGAAGTAGGATCATAAGTAGTACCAATAGCGTGAGATCCGATATGCTGAATAGCATTAGAGAACTCTTCTCTTACAGTAGAATCTTTCCAGATAGGGTTTTGGAAGATGTTAAAAGTAGTAGCTGCACCATTAAGGCCGTAAATAGTATCGGCCCAACCGATGAATTGGTTAGTGATAACACCACCAGCCGTTTTCATTTTGTTGGCAGCCATTTTCTTATTAAGAATTTGCTGAATTTGCTGTGCCTCAGCCTGGCTTACTTTCAGGTCGTCATTTAGACCCTGCGTGTTGTTTTGCTGAGCGTATGCTGCAAAACCCACTAAGGTAATGAGGGTAAGTAGAACTTTTTTCATAATAAATTTTAATCGTGTTATATAAACATTAAGAATTGCAAATCTAATTAAGTATTGTGGAATTCAAAAGTCTTCCCGCTGTCAAATTAGACTTACATTTATTGAACGGCATAAGCCTCCATTGGTTCACAGGTACAGATAAGATTTCTATCGCCATAGGCATCATCCACCCGCCTAACTGAGGGCCAGAACTTATTAAGGCTTACGTAATCAAGCGGATAGGCGGCTATTTGCCTTGAATAGGGCAGGTTCCATTCATCTGCGGTAAGCAGGCTTAGGGTGTGAGGTGCGTTTGCAACCGGATTGTTTTCCTTATCAAAGGTTCCATCTTCAATGCCCATAATTTCTTTGCGGATACTTAAGAGGGCATCACAAAACTGATCCAGTTCGGCTCTACTCTCGCTTTCAGTAGGCTCTACCATCAGCGTGCCGGCCACCGGGAATGATACTGTTGGTGCGTGATATCCATAATCCATAAGCCTCTTGGCAATATCCACTACCTCAATGCCGGCACTCTTTTTAAACGGGCGGCAATCCAATATCATTTCGTGGGCTACACGGCCTTTCTCATTGGTGTAGAGTACATCAAAACCTTCTTCAAGGCGGCTTTTCATGTAGTTGGCATTAAGGATGGCAAATTCAGTTGCCTTTCTTAATCCTTTAGCGCCAAGCATTTTAATGTAGCCATAGCTGATAATGAGAATTAGTCCGCTACCGTAAGGGGCTGCAGAGATAGCATTGATGGCATTTTTACCACCGGTTTTTACCAAACGGTGTCCGGGTAAAAATGGAGAAAGATGTTCGGCCACACCGATTGGTCCCATACCGGGGCCACCCCCACCATGAGGTATAGCAAAGGTTTTGTGCAGGTTTAGGTGGCAAACATCTGCACCAATATTACCAGGGCTGGTTAAGCCCACCTGTGCATTCATATTGGCGCCATCCATATATACCTGCCCGCCATGCTCATGTATAATAGAGGTAATTTCCATTACAGATTCCTCAAATACACCATGGGTACTGGGGTAAGTAATCATCAGGCACGAAAGATTTTCGCTGTGCTTCTCAGCCTTGGCCTTCAGGTCTTCTACATCAATATTACCTGATTCATCACATTTTACTACTACTACATCCATACCGGCCATAATGGCGCTGGCAGGGTTGGTACCGTGCGCAGAGCTTGGTATAAGGGTAACTTTTCTATGAGATTCGCCACGAGAGCGATGATAGGCCTGTATAACCATTAAACCTGCATATTCGCCCTGTGCACCTGAGTTTGGCTGTAGCGATACCGAATGGAATCCGGTAATTTCACATAAATCCCTTTCCAGTTCGGTAATCATCTCCAGGTAGCCTCCGGTTTGATCAGCCGGGGCAAATGGATGGATATTTCCAAATAAAGGCCAGCTGAGCGGAAGCATTTCTGTAGCTGCATTCAGTTTCATGGTGCAGCTGCCTAATGGAATCATGGAGTGGTTTAGCGAAAGGTCTTTGCGCTCCAGTTTCTTCATGTAGCGCATTAATTCGGTCTCACTGCGGTAGCTATTAAATACAGCCTGCTCCAGGTACTTGGAAGTTCTCTGGCTCTTTTTAGGGATTATTTTAAGGTCCAGTAGTTTTTCAACTTCCATGGCCTCCTCTTCTTTAGCTTCGGCAAAAATCTCCACCAGCTCCTGTATAGCAGTAAGGTTGGTAGTTTCATTTAAGCTGATACCCACCTCGTGATTGCTGATGTAGCGGAGGTTTACCTCACGTGCCTCCGCAATTTCGCGGATCACAGCGGTATCCACATCACCGGTTTCTATTTTCAGGGTATCAAAAAATGATTCATTCAATTGCTCATACCCCAGTTTTCTAAGTGCTTCAGAAAGGGTTACCGCAGAGAAGTGAATTTTCTTCGAAATATTTTCCAGGCCTTTGGGGCCATGGTAAACGGCATACATGCCTGCCATAACTGCCAGCAATACCTGGGCAGTACAAATGTTGGATGTAGCCTTTTCTCTTTTAATATGCTGCTCACGCGTTTGAAGCGCCATACGCAAAGCGTTGTTGCCATCTTTATCTACAGTAACTCCAATTATCCTTCCGGGGATGGCTCTCTTGTATTCTTCTTTGGTAGCAAAAAAAGCTGCGTGCGGGCCACCAAATCCTAGTGGAATACCCATGCGTTGGGTGGTACCTACCACTACATCAGCACCCCACTCACCGGGAGGGGTTAATAGCGCAAGGCTCAAAATATCAGCAGCAACAGCTACCTGCATATCATGCTCTTTGGCCTTGTTCATAAAATCGCTGTAGTCAAACACTTCACCATCCGTAGCGGGGTATTGAAGTAATGCACCAAAGTATTCGTCATTCAGCGAAAAATCTCTGTGGTCACCAATCACCAATTCAATACCTAACGGCTCCGAGCGGGTTTTCAGTAAATCAATATTTTGGTGAAGGCAGTGTATAGAAACAAAAAACTTATTGGCTTCCGCTTTTTTCTTTTCGCGGCTACGGCCGGCATAAAACATACTCATGGCCTCAGCCGCAGCAGTTGATTCATCAAGCAAACTGGCATTGGCAATAGGCAGCCCGGTAAGATCTGTAATCATCGTCTGGAAATTGAGCAGTGCTTCCAGTCTTCCCTGGGCAATCTCAGCCTGGTATGGTGTGTAGGCGGTGTACCAGCCTGGGTTTTCTAAAATATTACGTTGAACAACACCGGGCATAATAGTAGGGTGGTAGCCCAGGCCGATGTAGGTTTTAAATACCTTGTTCTTACGGCCTATCTCTCTTATCCTGGCCAAAAACTCATGCTCAGTATAGGCCTCCGTAAGGTTCAAATCTCCCTTAAGGCGAATGTGTTTAGGCACAGTTTCGTTGATCAATTGATCCATTGAGTCAACCCCAACAGCCTTCAACATATCCTGAACATTTTCTTCCCTCGGACCTATATGTCTGTAGGCAAATGAGTCTGTTGTCATATCTACGGTATTATTTTAGATTTTTGAACGGCAAAAGTAACATCTAAAGCCCTTCCGCCAAGCAGTGATAATGGATTATCTATAGCGCTTTTTAAAATGACAATACTCTTTGAATAAAATCATTAAGGCTTTAGTTTATAGTAATATATGGGTGTCACTGGCTGTGGCTTCGTTTACCTATATCACACTGGTAAATATGCTTACCCTAAATGTGTACTTCCTGCTGTTTGTTACCTGCTCCACTATGTTCAGCTACAACTACATGCGGTTGGTGGATATCAGCGCTTATGACCTTCGCAATAAATTCAGTTTTAAGGCCTGGGTGGCAGGGCATCGCAGGCAGGTGTGGATGCTCGTTCTCATTTTCGGCTTGTTAAGTGTTTTCTTTTTTCTCGAAATATTTTCCATGCGTTTAGTGTGGCTGCTTTTGCTACCCACGGCCGTTTCGCTGCTTTATCCGCTAAGCTTTAAAAGTGCCTTTAGCGGGTTTACTTCTCTGCGCCTGGTGCCCGGGCTTAAAATGTTTTTAATAGCCGCCACCTGGGCCTATGTAACGGTGTTTATACCAATAGCACTTTATGGCTCGCTTACGCTGGAAGAAATACTGGAATGTATAATGCGCACCGTGCTGGTACTTGGCCTGGTGGTACCTTTTGATATCCGCGATGTAAGTTATGATGACCCGCATATGCGCACCATACCACAAGTGCTCGGTGCTGAAAGAGCCCGTCAGCTTGCGATGTTTTTTGTTTTGCTGTACCAGTTGTGGCTCGCCTTGCGGTTTGTGTTTTTTGATCATTCCATTTGGCTTACCCTTGCCATGTTGATCGGTCTCGAAATTGGCTATTGGCTCATCCGTTACTCACATCGCGAGCATAGCGATGAGTATTTCTCTTTTTGGATAGAGGGAGTGCCGGTGTTTTGTGCGGTTTTGGTGGTGGTGGTAAAGTGGCTTTCTTAAGAGTCGTAAAATAGGTTACTGTATCGTAGGTACATTCTTTCTGGTAATATAGCTTCTTAATAAAACCAACCTTATAATGAAGAGCTTAATTTCCATCCAAATAGTATTTCTTCTTTTCATTTCAGGCCAACAGCTGGCTTACGCACAATCCTGGACACCATCTTCAGAAGGGCTCTTTCAATCCTATCAAAGGCGGGCTTATCAACATACTGGTTTTGAGATAAACTTTAAACCAAATGGCCCTTTTGGTAAAGATTGGATTTATGGTACATGGCTGGATAGCGACTCAATAAGAAGAGGAGTTGCTTATAGAGAAGGAGGGAAATGGGTGTCCCTACCATTTTCTTTTAACCAGGATAGTTACACGGGCGATATAGTGCAATATGGCGATACTATGTATATCGGTGGAACATTCATAAACCTAATTATTAAGGGTGATTCTACGCATCAATTAGCAGCGACCATAATCAAGTTTCATAAAGACAGTATTTGGACCTCACCATTGACAATAGCTTGGATTTTTGATATGGAGGCTAGTGGGGACTCTTTATTAATTGAAGGAGTTTATATGGATCCTGATACAGTAATGGGAGGGCAGATGCTTACAGCTGATGGTGGAGTTAGTTGGCGGGAGGCGTTTTACAGGTATGGGCCTGATAGTGCCTCCAATTGGGGTGGTCTCCGGAGTGAATTAAAATTAAGGGGTGGAGACATTTACTTTTTATATGAAGGCTATGGGCAGTGCAACGGAGTTGTGAGGTGGGATGGGGTAAATTGGCACGGCTTCGGGAATAATTTTAATGGTTTTTCGTGGATGGTTGATTTTGAGTTCTACAACGATGAAATTTACCTTGGCGGTGTGTTCAGTAGGGGTCCGAATAATGAAAATCCAGATAATGGGATTGTGAAGTTCAATGGCTCCAACTGGGAAGAAGTTGGTGGTGGGATTAATGGATTTCAGGGCGGTATAGTAGGTGGGGGAGTTATTGACATATTTTTACACAACGGCCTTTTATACTGTTTTGCTGCAGGAGATAGATTTGGAGATGCTTATATCCCTTATCTGGCAAGTTGGGATGGACATCAATGGTGCGGTACTCCTATAAACTATGTAAACTCTACAGCACCTGATAACTTTGGGTTTATTAAGGATACGCTATATTCTGTTTACAGCCAGCCAACCGGAACTGTAAATGGTGATCCTCTTAGCTATATCAATGCTTACATAGGTGATTATTCTAAAGGTCCTGGCTCCGTATGCAGTACTCTCGGAATAGGATATGATGAATTTGAATACAGAAATGATCTAATCCAGATTTTCCCCAATCCTTCAAAAGGAATATTTCACTTTCATTTTTCAGATGGTATAAAAGAAGCTGAACTTTCAATTAAAGATATCAGTGGAAAAATAGTTCATATTGAGAAAGGGATCGCACAAAGTGATCTTTTAATTGATTTATCAAACCGCCCGGCTGGCATTTATATACTCCAGGTTACTTCTGAAAAAGGGGTGAGTACACACAGGTTAGTTAAAGAATAATTGGTAAATGGGGTATTTGGCTAATTGCAAATAAGGTTATTTCTGCTAATCCGATGTTAATCCGCGAAATCTGCGTGCCTCAACCCACGCCCACTTCAATTCCCAATCCTTAATTTCGCCCCTCAACATTTTAACTGTACACCAACCACTTTATTTATGGAGTATCGTTTTACTGAAGATTTTGCCCGTGAGGCTGATCGTCAGGATCCGTTAGGGGATATCAGAAAAGAGATAGTTTTTCCGCAGCACAATGGCCGTGAGGCTGTTTACTTTACAGGAAACTCATTGGGGCTACAAGCCAAAAAGGCCCGCCAGTATGCCAATGAGGAGTTTGACGACTGGGCCACTTTTGGTGTGGAAGGCCATACCGATTCCCGCAGGCCCTGGCTGCATTATCATGAGCTTTTCACAAAACCTCTGGCCAAAGTAGTTGGTGCCAAACCCGAGGAGGTAGTGGCGATGAACGGACTTACTACCAATCTCCATTTATTGATGGTGAGCTTTTTCAGGCCGGAGGGCAAACGCAAAAGAATACTTTGCGAGGGCAAGGCTTTTCCATCGGACCAATATGCACTGCGCAGCCAGTTGCGGTTTCATGGGTTAGATGAAAGCGACCTTATAGAATTGAAGCCCGATCCTGAAACGGAGCTGATATCTGATGAACGTGTGCTAAAGGCTATTGAGGAGCATGGTGATGAAATTGCTCTGATAATGCTTGGGGGTATGAATTATTACACCGGCCAGTTTTTTGACATGGAAACTATCACCCGAAAGGGGCAGGAGGCAGGAGCCGTAGTGGGCTGGGACCTTGCACACGCTGCTGGGAATGTGATACTAAAACTCCATGACTGGAATGTGGATTTTGCAGCATGGTGCGGTTATAAATATCTGAACAGTGGTCCCGGTGGTGTTAGTGGAGTGTTTGTGCACGAGCGTCATCACGGGCAAACCGATATACCACGCTTTGAAGGCTGGTGGGGCCATGATAAGGCTACCCGCTTTAAAATGCCTGATGAATTTAAACCTATACCCACGGCTGAGGCCTGGCAATTGAGTAACGCCCCGGTTTTTGCCATGACGCCACTTTTGGCCAGCCTGGAATTATTTGAGCAGGCCGGTATGGAAAGGCTTAGGGAAAAATCTATAAAACTTACGGGTTACCTGGAGTATGTGATAAACGAGGTGCGCAATAATACAGGTGTGCCTTTAAAAGTGCTTACGCCTAATGACCCGGCTAAGCGCGGTGCCCAGTTATCAGTAGTAGTGCCTGAGGTTGGTAAAAAGGTTTTTGACCTGCTTACCAAAAACGGTGTAATAGCCGATTGGAGGGAGCCGGATGTTATCCGCATGGCGCCAGTGCCGCTCTACAATAACTTTGAGGATATATACCGCTTTGGACAGATTTTGGAACAAAGCTTAAACGATACTAAACCATGAATACTAAAAATATAACTATAGCCGGAGCCGGCCTTGTAGGCTCTTTAATGGCGGCCTATCTTGGAAAAAAGGGCTACAACGTAAATGTATATGAGCGCAGGCCCGATATGCGCAAAACCACCATTGATGGCGGACGTAGTATTAATCTCGCGCTAAGCAACCGGGGGTGGAAGGCCCTGGATGGAGTGGGCATAGGTGAAGAAGTGCGCAAAGTGGCCATCCCCATGTACCGAAGGGTGATGCACGCTGCAAGCGGTGAGCTTAGTTATCAGCCCTATGGCAAAGAAGGGGAGGCTATTTATTCGGTTTCGCGGGGCGGGCTTAACGCCTTGCTTATGGAAGAAGCCGAGAAATTTGAAAGTGTAAATTTCCACTTTAACCAAAAATGTGATGATGTGAATGTGGAAACCGGAAGAGCCACCTTTAAATCTTACATTACAGGTGAGGAGGAAGCTGCAGATAGCGATTTGCTGATAGGCACGGATGGCGCTTTTAGTGCCGTGCGCAATGCTATGGTAAAGACGGATCGATTTAATTATTCGCAGCATTATATTGAGCATGGCTACAAAGAGTTGAGCATTCCACCTAATGAAGATGGTACGCACAAAATGGAGCGCGAGGCCCTTCACATCTGGCCACGCGGAAATTTTATGCTTATAGCACTTCCCAACCCGGATGGCAGTTTTACATGCACCTTGTTTTTAGCTTTTGAAGGCAAGTATTCTTATGAGAATATTAATGGCCTTGAAGGAGCCCGTACCTTTTTTGAGGAGCATTTTAAAGATGCCCTGGACCTGATGCCGCATTTTGATGAGGAGTGGACCGAAAACCCCTTTGCTTCATTGGTTATTATCAGGTGTTTTCCCTGGACAAAAAATGGGAAGATAGCCTTGATGGGTGATGCCTCACATGCCATTGTGCCTTTTTACGGCCAGGGCATGAATAGTGGGTTTGAAGATTGTACTGTGCTCAATGAGCTAATGTTGCAGCATGGTGAAGATTGGGACACTATTCTTAAGGATTTTGAGCAGCAGCGCAAACCGGATGCCGATGCCATTGCCGATTTGGCTATGCGCAACTTTGTTGAGATGCGCGACCTTACAGGCAATCCTGAATTTTTATTGAGAAAGAAAATTGAGGCCCGCTTTGCTGAAAAGCACCCGGATAAATGGATGCCCCTTTATAGCATGGTAACATTTAGCCACATCCGCTACAGCGAAGCCTTAAAAGAAGGCCAGCGCCAGGATGCGATAATGGCCGAGGTAATGGCTATGCCCGATATTGAAAAACGTTGGGATTCTGACGAGGTGGAGAAGAGGATGCTGGAGCTGGTGTAAATCTCACCTGCTGTCCTGTCTCATCCTTAATTGTGTTGGTGGCTGTCACCCCAGAGGGGTGAAATATTAGTAGCCCCCGCGTTCATGCGCGGGGGTGTCAAGGGAAGGATGGGATCTTTTTTTGGCGTGGTTTTTCATTTCCAGTTTCACGTTTAGAAAAACCATGACAAAAATTAATTCGAACGGTTGTTCTTTTTCCAGAGCAACTAATCCCCATTTCAACCGTCTATTTAATCACAGATTAAATCAATATCAAATCGGTAGGATATTATTTATATTCGTGGGTTCTGGCGGTAGGTTAATGTATAATAAAAAAGGCCGCTTGCAGTTATGGTTTATACTTCCGTAAATGCTTGATGGACAAGAATTTTAATGTGGCTGAAGTGGGCAAAGTTTACCCTCCCTATAAAAATGTAATCCTGAGTTTTCTCTTGATGCTGATCTCCGTTCAGCTTACGGGCCAGTTTTTTTATGGCTATCGCCAGGATTTTGGAAAAAACCGTGTGCAGTACACACAGTTCGATTGGGTTTTTTATCGCTTTGAGCGCTACGATGTTTATTTCTACACCCGAAATGATGAACTGGCCGCCCAGGTAGCCCGTATGGCAGATGTGCAACTTGCCCGTGTGGAAAACCTGCTGGATGCCCCCCTTGATGAGCGGGTGCAGATTCTGGTATTCAACAACCTTTCAGACCTTAAGCAAAGCAATGTAAACTCCAATAGTGACGAGGACTACAATACAGCCGGTGTAACCCGCATAAGCGGCAGGCGCCTTTTTTTACACTTTACAGGAGATTATATAAAGCTGCAGGAAGACCTGCGCTCCGGCCTGGCGGAGGTGGTGCTCAGCAATATGGTGTATGGCAGCTTTACGGAGTCTATTCGTAATTCGGCTTTATTAAACCTGCCCCCTTGGTACACCGAGGGTTTAATTTCATACGTGGGCAATCCGCATGATGAGGATGTGGATATATGGGTACGGGATGCCTATTACTCTAATAAATTCAAAAAAATAAATGCGCTTTATGCTGATGATGCGCGCTATGCCGGACATTCTATTTGGGAGTATATAGCCGATGTATATGGCCGCAAGGTGCTTAAAAATGTAGTTTACATGGCCATTGTAAACCGCAATATTGAGAGCGGCTTTTTGTATATTTTGGGTAAAGACCTTGAATCGGTAGTAGAGGGGTGGAAGGCTTACCTCAGGGAGAAATACGAAAAAAAGGAAAGCCTTGATGATTTTCCTAAAAAGGCCTTGGTTAAAGCACGGAAGGGCCATCGCATAACGCAAATGGCCACCAGTAAGGATGGAAGGTTTTTGGCCTATGCCACACAAAAGTTTTCGCGATACAAGGTATATATCTATGATTTTGAAAGGGGGAAGAAAAAAAGAATTTTAACCCACGGCTACCGCATTGCTCAAAATGCAGATTTTAGTTTTCCGTTGTTGGCCTGGCACCCCAATGGTAAAATACTGGCCATGTTTACTGAAGAAGAAGGCTTTATTTACCTGAATTTTTACAATCGTGAAGAGAAGAAATGGGAGAAGAAGAAATTCTTCAAATTTGATAAGATAAACTCCTTTGAGTATTCGGCAGATGGAAAGCGCTTTGTGCTATCTGCCAATAAAGACGGGCAGTCTGATATATTTATCTATACCATACTCAATACAAAAGTTGAGCAGCTTACTGAAGATACCTACACTGATTTTTATCCCAGCTGGATAATGAATGACAGGCGCATAGCCTTCAGTTCTAACCGGCCAAATGATTCGCTGATAAAGCGCAACGAAGCCACGGCATTTCCCAAACGCGAGTTTGATTTATATGCCATGCCTGCCGCTGAGCCTGATTTTGATACGGTAACCATTTGGCAGCTTACTAAATCACCGGGGGTAAATGAGCATCGCGTGGCCCAGTATGACCCTGGGTACCTCAGTTTTTTATCAGACCGTAAGGAGCTGATGAGCCGTAATCTTATAAAAATTGACAGCTCCATAGCTTTTGTTGATACCACTACACACTATGAATATTCATTTAAAGAGTACCCGTTATCACGCTACAAGCGCGGTATTATAAACCACGCTCATAACCAAGATCTTGGTAAAGATTACATTCTTACTTATTATGATCAGCGATATAGATTGTACAGCGTACCGCATAAGTCAGCTGATGAGCTTGGGTTGGTGCAGACCATTAATGCTCCCGAACAGTATGAAGGTACAGCGGAGGATCCATCGCAGGTGATAAATACGGATGGGCAGTCGTCATCTGTGCCGTTATATTACCCTGGCGTAAAGCCTGAAGATTTTGAGATAAATATTGATGATTACAAGTTTGATGGCGTAGAGGAGCAGCCTAAGCCAGGCCGCAAGGAAACGCCAAAACCAAAACAGATTAAGATTTTGCCTGTACCGGGAAGCCTTAGCAGCTCTGAGCCGGATAAGGATACCCTTGTAATTCCGCCCAAGCGAAATTATGCTCTATCTTTCTTTAGGGATGATTTTAAGGTCGGGTTTGATAATGCTTTTCAAAATCCGCGTTACCAGCCGTTCACAGGCGTGGTTACCAGCGACTTTTTAAACCAGGCGTTTAACATGCAACTAATGGTGGGGGTAATGGACCTGATGCATGATCACAAGGTTACTCTTGGTTTAAATACAGCTTTTCAGCCCTTAGCCGGTACTTCTATAATACCCAACTCAGAGGTGCTTTTGGCCGTAAGCAACCTTAAACAAAGGCTGGATAAGGTTTACATGTATTCCAGAAGAAGTAATGTAGCCCTTAACTCGTTTTTTGATTATCAAAGAACAATTACCAATGAAGCCACCGCCAAATTTGCCTACCCACTTAGCCCTGTTGGGTCCATACGCACTCATGTGGGCTATCGCCTTGATGAAATCATACAGCTTACCCGGGATGCTGCTTCAAGGGAAGAACCTACTAAATACCAGGATTACCTGATTGGGCGCCTTGCCTACGTGTATGATAATACCCGTAAAATTGGTGTAAACCTTTACTCTGGTTTACGTTACAGGGTATTTGGGGAGTACTATCGCAACCTGTATAAATCAGAAACCGGACTGTACACAGCCGGCTTTGATTTAAGGAATTATACGGTTATCCATAAAAACTTTATCTGGGCTAACCGTGCCGCTTATGGTACTTCTTTTGGCCCAGAGAAACTGATTTATATAATGGGTGGTACGGATAATTCCTTTTCAAACAGGGTGAATACCACCACGCCCATTGCTGATGAAAACTACATCTTTCAAACGCTGGCCACTAATATGCGCGGGTTTTACCAAAACATACGTAATGGTAACAACTTTGCGGTAATAAATAGTGAGTTACGTCTCCCTGTCTTCAGTTACCTGATGAACAGGCCGATTAAGAGTGACTTTATAAAAAACTTTATGTTGGTTGGTTTTGGAGATATCGGTACCGCCTGGAATGGCTCCTCACCCTGGGACAGGGAAAATGCCATAAACACCCGTGAAGTACCCTTTGGGCCTACGGGAGGCAGTTCCAATGTAATTCTGGATAGCCAAAAGAATCCCATTGTAGGGAGCTATGGCATTGGAGCGCGTACACGTTTATTTGGCTACTACCTTCGCTTTGACTGGGCCTGGCCTGTAGAAGATGGCCTCATCCTCGATAATCAGTTTACCTTTAGTTTGGGGCTGGATTTTTAATCAGTTTACAGTTTGCAAGAGTGCAGTTTGCAAACTCTCCCCTGATTTTTGCCTACTGCCTACTGCCTACTGCCTACTGCCTACTTCCCCACCAAACTCTTTCTTCCAATTTTCCTAGAAATAATGTCCTTCTCCAAATCCCAACCGCGGGCGGGAGAGTACTCTCGAGCATAATAGATGATTTGTAAATGGAGTTTGTTCCACTTTTCCTCGGGGAAAATGCGCTTGGCGTCTCTTTCTGTTTGTACAACCGACTTACCATTGCTCAGTCCCCAGCGGTACATCAGGCGATGAATGTGCGTATCAACAGGAAAGGCAGGAATGCCAAAGGCCTGGCTCATCACAACCGAAGCGGTTTTATGCCCAACAGCCGGTAAGCTCTCCAATGCCTCAAAATCGGCTGGAACTTCTCCATTGTATTTATCAATAAGTATGTGGGAGAGCCCTTTTATGCCTTTTGATTTCATGGGTGTAAGTCCGCAGGGGCGGATGATAGCGGCAATATCTTCTACTGTGAGTTTAGCCATTTCGTACGGGTTATCAGCCACCTGAAAAAGATGGGGCGTAACCTTGTTAACCCTTGCATCTGTACATTGGGCCGAGAGCAATACGGCAATCAATAAAGTATAAGGGTCTCGGTGATCTAAAGGGATTGGCACCTCAGGGTAAAGCTCATCCAATTTTGTAATAAGGTAATCTATCTTTTCCGCTTTAGTCATGTTATTGAATATTGAGAGCTTAATGTTGAAAATGTGACTTGCAATTTGCAAACTGGCAATGGCAAACTCTTTCGTACTTCGTCATTCATACTTCGAAATTCGTCACTCCTCCACACCAAGTTTTTTTTGTAGCTCCGGATTAATAAAGAGATAGGAGAAAACCTTGAGCTGCCGTGGATTGAACATCATTACGCCATCTACCGAAAGGGGAATAAAAACCTCTGAGTTTACATCGCAAATACCAAATACTTCATCACGTGATTGCCATAGTACCACCCCGGTCTGGTCTTCACCATCAGGATCCATCTTGTAATACAAGATGTCCCACTCGTAAATGGCGCGGCCATTTTTGTCGTGCAGGCCCACCCATTCATCCACTTCTTTATATTCAAGCTTATTGCCGGTCCACCAAAAAGAATCACGGGAATACATAATCATGCTATTGGCCACTTTGCGCATGTAGCCTACTACTTGCTTTCCAAATCGCAACCGGTATCTGGGTTCGGGGGCTTTCATATTTTTTTAACTATGCCCGTAACCAAAAGGTTTGTTTATTTTTTTGCAGACTGCTTTTTGAAGCGCTTTAAACCCTGCTCCAGCCATCTTACATAAAGGTCAATGTCCGGGTCATAGGCGGTAGAACCGTTTAACGGCTTCATAGAATCATGTCCAAGTATAATGTACTGCGGCTGGCTGTTATTCTGGTAGTGCTTTACCTGAAATTCGCTCCACTTGTTACCTATGGTTTTAACCTTATTGCCGGTTACAGGCGAAACATACTGTTCATCTTCTGGCAGCTTTTCACGATCATCCACGTAAAGTGAAACCAGTACCACATCTTCTCTCAAAATTTCTGATACCCGTGGGTCGCTCCAAACCTGCTCTTCCATTTTACGGCAGTTTACACAACCCCAGCCGGTAAAGTCAATCAATACAGGCTTGTTTACTGTTTTGGCGTAAGCCAGGCCTTGTTCAAAATCGTGAAAGCAGTTTAATCCCATAGGGCAGTGTTCAGGATCTGCACCTTCGGGTATATCGCCATTTGCAGTAGCTACCACGGCAGTACCACCACCCCCAAAACCTCCGGGAGATTCCGCATAAAAGGCGGGAGGAGGGAAGCCGCTAATAAGTTTTAGCGGAGCACCCCACATACCGGGAATTAGGTACACCACAAAAAACAAGGAGGCAACGGCCAGTAACAATCGGGGCACCGAAATCTTTTCAATAGGACTATCATGCGGCATACGGAACTTGCCCAGTAGGTAAAGGGTAAGCAGGGCAAAAATGGCAATCCAGATGGCGATAAACCACTCTCTTTGTAGGATGCCTGCCTGCCATACGAGGTCGGCAGTACTAAGAAATTTAAAGGCAAAAGCAAGTTCGATAAAGCCCAAAACCACTTTTACGGAGTTTAGCCACCCACCACTTTTTGGCATAGAGTTTAGCCATCCCGGGAAAGCGGCAAAAAGCGCAAAAGGAAGGGCCAGTGCCAAAGAGAAACCAAACATACCTACCAACGGGCCCTGTACACCACCACTTGCAGCTTCAAATAAAAGAGTTCCGATGATGGGCCCGGTGCAGGAGAACGACACAAGCGCCAGGGTAAAGGCCATAAAGAATATACCGATGATGCCGCCCTTATCGCTGGCCTGGTCGGTTTTGTTTACCCATGATGCAGGCAGGGTGATTTCAAAAGCACCGAAAAAGCTGATGGCAAATACTACCAGCAATACAAAAAAGGCAATGTTTACATACGGGTTGGTGGAAAACACGTTTAGTGCATCTGAACCAAAAATGGCGGTAATGGCATAGCCAAGGGCCGTATAAAGTACGATAATGGACAAACCATAAATAATGGCATTGCTGATACCTTTGGCGCGGCTTTTACTCTGCTTGGTAAAAAAGCTTACGGTAAGCGGTATCATAGGAAAAACGCAGGGTGTAAGCAAAGCTGCCAAACCACCCAAAAAACTAAGAATAAAAATTCCCAATAGCGAGCGTGAAGATGACGAACCCAGGTTTTCCACTACATCGGCATCGTCCTCTTCTGCTTCATCACCCTCATAGCTGGTAGTGTCCTCGCCAGAGTAGGCATAATCAATCACCTCTTTTTCGGGCTCAGTGCCGGGTTCTATGTCGCTGGCTTGTAAGGGGGCATCCTCAGCGGCTTTTTCCTCTTCCGTTTTTAAGGTAGGATCAATTTTAGCCTTTGAGGCTTTTGAGGCGCCTTTTACGTTGAATTCCAAATCTTTATATACCGGAGTCAGGCAGGTACGATCATTACAAACCTGGTAAACAAATTCAGCCGTAAGTTTGAAGTCGGTTGTGCTTAAAACTTTGATACGTTGGGTAAAAACACCCTTCTTTTCATGATAGGCCAAAGTCTCTTCAAACTGTGGGTCATACTCTTCCTTAGGTTTGGTCTCCTTTAAGGGGCCCACAACCTGGTAGTTTTTATTTTTCGGGATATTAAACTCTGTGAATATTACAAAGGATCCTTCCTTGGGTTTAACGGAATAAATATGCCATCCATCCTCCATTATGGCCGTTACCTGAAGTTCTACTTCAGTATCGCTGATCACATTTACTTTATGAGTAACCTTTACAGGATCTAAAACCTGTGCACTAAGAGTACCAAAGCCAATAGCCAGTAAAAACAGCAGTATATATCTTTTCATGAATGGCGAGTTAAAATAGAGAGGCAAATTAAATAGTTTTAGTTAGATCGGAGGGTAGGGGCAATCCCTCAATAGATTTTGCTCTTTTAGTTTACGGCAGTGGGCGCTTTAACTTCAAATAGCAGGTCAACGTACTCAGGCACCAGGCACACCTTATCATTGCAGGTTTGGAACACAAATTCACCTTTTATTTTCATGTCAGATGAATTCTTCAGCTTTATGCGCTGGGTAAAGGTTACCGTATTTTCATGGTATTCAAGTTCCTCCTCAAAATTAGGGTCGTAAGCCTTAATCGGCTTAGGCTCTGCAACCTTACCCACCAGCTTATAGCCTTCACCTTTCGGGATGTTGAATTCCGTAAAAACCACAAATGAGGTTTCATCAGGATTGATGGCGTAAATATGCCAGCCTTCTTCCATGGTGGCTGTTACCTGCAGTTCTACCATACCATCACCAATGGGTTTTACAGTGTGGGTAACCGATACCGGATCTAATATCTGGGCTGAAAGCGGTCCAAAACCTAAAAGCAATAGCGTGAATGCGGCAAATTTTCTCATCAGGGTGAAATTAAAATAGTCGGGCAAAGTAAACAGTTTTAGTGGTATCAGAAAGTTTATAGCGGTCATTAATGCGTTCATTTACAATCCATACAATGTCGTTACCGGAGCACAGCAGCCATGCCTGCTCCTTCTCAAACCGACTGAGTTTCCGATCCACAAAATAATCGCTCAGTTTCTTAACACCTTTCGTGCCAAGCGGGCTAAACTTATCGCCCTTTTGCCAGCGTCTCAGTTTTAAAGGAAACTGCAGTTTGTCAAAGTCTATAGCCGCATTACCTGTGGAGGTATCCAGCACAAAACCCTCAGCATTTATCTTTTCCATTTTCATGGAGATGGGTTCCGAGATTTCCGATTGCTGCTCTTCAATAAAATACTCTTCCTTGCCGCCTTCAGCCTTTGCAGGTTTTAAGATCAGGTATTCCCTGTCTTTCAGCAGGCGGTAACTTTCTGTTTGAAAGTAGGCTCCGCTTTCCCCGTTAAGGGATTGGTAAATGGCTTCCACATCAAAATTGCCTTTGGGCATCAACCAATGCCTGAGAAGCGCTTTGGCATTGCCACCGGCATTAAGTTTTTCAATTGGCATTTTCTCAGTTCGGCCCTGCTTTTTAATAAGTTCCTTCAATTTTGATTGTAGCAAACTCTCAAACAAGTCACGGTCTTCCTGCAGGTAGTGCAGACTTTTTTTGCTGCTCAACTCAAAGTTGGGGAAGGCCTCCTGCAGCTTAGGCACAACCTGCAGCCTGATAAAATTGCGCTGGTAATCCTCTTTTTGGTTGCTGGCATCCTCGCGCCAGTTCAGTCCATTTTCATTGGCGTATTGCAGAATTTCCCGTTTGGTAAAGGCCAGAAGGGGCCTTAGTGCCGTTTTGGTTTTTTCCCTTATTCCGGCCATGCCGGCAAATCCGGTTCCGCGTCCAAGGTTTATCAATATGGTTTCCAGTGAATCATCTGTATGGTGGGCAGTAGCAATACATTGCAGTTTGTGGGTTTTCACCAAATCATTAAAAAAGGCATAGCGCAAATCGCGGGCAGCCATTTGTATGGATATGCCCTGTTCGGCAGCATACTCCTTAGTATTAAAGCGCTTTACGTGAATGGTAAGCCCCAAGGCCTTACAATATTCCTCCACAAAATCCTGGTCGGCATTGGCATCTGCACCCCGCAACTGAAAATTGCAATGCGCCACCTGAGGCTTATGCCCCAGCGCAACTAAGATATGCAGCAGTACCATGCTATCCACACCACCGCTACAGGTCAATAGCAGGCGGTTGCCATCAGTATGGTGATGATCTAAAAATTGTTTTACAGTGGTTTTCAGGTTCTGCATCTCAGCAAAAATAGGTAGAGCCGAAAAAGCAAAGGTCTATTCGTCAATAAAACCTTACCTCAAACAACTAAAAAGATTCTCCGCCTTTAGCAGGCACTCTTCATATTCATTTTCGGCATCACAATGTATGGTGATGGCGCTGCCCACACGGGCGGAGAGGTAGTGGGTTTCGGCATTGTAAAACAGGCTGCGGATAACCACATTAAAGTCGAAATCCCCATCAGGGGTAATATAGCCTACAGCCCCTGAATACAGGTTTCGGGCAAAGGTTTCATGCTCTTCAATCAGCTGCATGGCGCGGGGTTTTGGGGCACCCGTCATGCTCCCCATGGGAAAAGTGGTTTTCAGTGCTTCTGTAAAATGATATTTTTCTGCCAGTTCGCTTTGTATGGTGGTAATCATCTGGTGTACCGTATTAAAGCTATAAATGCCAAAAAGCTCTGTAACCTTTACTGAGGCTTTGGCGGCAGTGCGGCTAAGGTCGTTACGCACCAGGTCAGTAATCATCACATTTTCGCTGCGCTCCTTTTCACTGGCCAAAAGGTCTTTTTTCAGCAATTCATCTTCCTGTAAAGTAGCGGCTCTCCTAATAGTGCCTTTAATGGGTTGTGAGGTTAAAGTACTGCCCGCCTTTTGCAAATACCTTTCGGGCGAGGCACATAACAGGTATTGATCTCCATTTCTATAAAAAACGGCAAAGGGTGCCCGTGCAGAGCGGTTCAGTTTTTTAAAAACAGATGTGGCATTAAATTGCTCTACCTGCGTTGAAAACTCAATGCAGTAGTTGATTTCGTAAATATTGCCATACTGCAAATGATCCTTTAATAAAGCTGCCTGCTTCAGATACTCTTCCTTACTCGTTTGTGAGACGAGTTCTGTAGCAGTATCCTCTTCATGTTTCTTATCTCTACTAAGAGAGGCCAGCAGCTCATCTTCATTGGTAAATTCAAGGCTCTCAGCAATTACCTGCCCTTGGCGGGAATAAATTACCGTAGTAGGTACAAAAAAGATCATAGGCTTGAAGCCTACCTTTTCAGGATTGCTTGTGGAGATTTCTTCCAGCTCATTCTTAAGGTCGTAGCTTAAATGCCCAAAGAGCCAATCCTTATTTTCTTCGTAGAAGTTTTTCAGTCCTTCAAAACTATCTTCTCTAGGTTGGTAAATAGCTTCTGCACCAATGGCCACCAGCCACTCATAGCGGCCGTATGGGTCTGTATGATTATTAGAGTCGAGGTAGGAGTAGTACTCATTCGTACTAAACTGATTTATCAATAACGTCTTAAGGATTTGCGGGCTTAAGGTATTTAGCCCAAAGGTGTGGCGCTTCAATTTTTTGATAATTTCTGTGCGCCAACTTTTATCAGTATGGTTTGAATTGCATCAATGCTGATGGGCTTACTGATGTATTCATCCATACCCTCACCAAGAAATTTCTCGCGGTCGCCTTCCATGGCATTGGCGGTCATCGCTACTATCACAGGGCGTTCCTTTCCGTATTTATCTGTAATGGCCTGGGTGGCTTCAATACCGTCCATTTCAGGCATCTGTACATCCATAAATACAAGGTCATATGTTTTGCGGGCAATGGCTTCGAGGGCTTCAATACCATTACTTACAATGTCCATCTCATAGCCCATTTTCTGTAAGGTAAGCATGGCCAGCTTCTGGTTTACGGCATTATCCTCCGCCAACAAAATAGATAGGGGGTAGCGCTGGCCCAAATCATGTGATGTGGCCATTTGCTGTCCGTTGTCACGGGATTGCTCCTCCTGCGAAAAATCCTTGTTGGAGAGCACTCTCACCAGTGTTTTTTGTAACAGGCTATGGCGCGTGGGCTTCATAAAATAGGCCGAAAACAGCATGTCCTTTTTCTCTTTGGTGAGGTTGGGGTAAGCCGAGCTAAGCAAAATTATAGGCAACTCTTCTTTGGTTTTTTTCTTTCGGATGTTTTCAGCCACCGTAATACCATCCATACCAGGCATTTCAAAGTCCATAATTACCATATCGTAATCCTCGCCTAAGGCACGCTCTAAACCTTCCACCGGAGAATTAACAGGGGTGCAGTGTACACCCCATATTTTCAGTTGCTTCTGTAAAATTTTAAGGTTGGTTTCGTTGTCATCAATCACCAGGATATTTCTACCGTAAAGCATGCTTACGTTTTTCTCATCCTGGGTATCGCTCTTGGTTTCTTTTACCACCTCGTGCCTTATGGTAAACTGGAAGTCAGAACCCTCACCTGGCTCGCTGGTAAGCCAAATGCTACCACCCATAAGTTCGGATAGCTTTTTACAAATGGCCAGGCCTAAACCTGTACCACCATACTTACGCGTGGTACTGCTATCAGCCTGGGTAAAAGCCGAGAATAACTTTTTCTGTGCCTCTGGTGAAATACCAATACCTGTATCGCGAACTGAAAAACGGATTACTGCCTCATCACCAATGCGCTCCTCAAGTTCCACGCGTATTACAATTTCGCCCTCATCGGTAAACTTGGCGGCATTACTTATAAGGTTAAGTAATACCTGGCGGAGGCGGGTAATATCTCCGGCAATAATGGCCGGCACATCAGGATCCACAAAATACAGCAGCTCAAGGCCCTTTTCGGAAACACGGGTTGACATAAGCTCAATAGCCTCTTCCACACACCTGGTAATTTCAAAAGGAAATTCCTCAAGCGTCATATTACCCGTTTCTATTTTACTGTAATCCAGTATATCATTAATTACAGATAATAAGGCATCCCCGCTAAGGCGGATGGTGTTTACATAATCCAGCTGCTCTTCGCCTAGTTTGGTTTGCAGCAACAGGCTCGTCATCCCTATTACCCCGTTCATGGGCGTCCGTATTTCGTGGCTCATAGTGGCCAAAAAGTCGCTCTTGGCTACAGCGGCTTCTTCGGCTGCCTCCTTGGCTTTAAGCAATTCCTCCTTGGATTTTATACTTTCAATTTCGGCACCCACCCATTGGGCAATAAGGCTTATAAGGTCTTTATCATTTTCAGTAAACTCATGGTCATAAGGCCGCTGCATAGAGAAGTTGAGGGTACCATAAAGCTCACCGCTTACAAATACCGGTGCCCCAAGATAGGTGCGCAGCGGTAAGGCCTTCACCGCCTCATGATCCTTAAAGGCTGATGATCTTACATCTTCAATAGCCAGTGGCTTCATGTTGTTGGCTATAATGGAGCTGTAGGTGGTAGCCAAAGGCATTGTGTTCAGTTCAATAGGGAAATTATCCGTTTGGCTGTAGCATTGAATAATCTCATATTCATCACTCTCTGGATTTATTTTTGAAAGGATACCAAAAGGTAGCGCAAAGCGGTCGCAGCCCAGCGATAGTATGCGGTCTATCTTTTCTTCAAAACTAAAGTGGCGATTAGATGAAACCTTGTACAGGTCGCGGATTACCTGCTCATTTTGTATAAGACTGTTTTCGGCCCTTCTTTTTTCGGTAATGTCATTAAGTGTCCATACAATACCATCACCAAAATCATAACCACCAAACTCAACAAGCCTTCGCCTGCCATCCTTTGTAATTATCGGGAAGGTAAATGTGTCAATTAGCCCATCGTGTAAAACACGGTCATACTGGCGCTTTATGCGCGCTCCGTCTTCCCCGTATAAAATCCCGAACCATTCATCAACCGTGTTGATTTCGTCTTTACCGTAACCCACCATTTCTGTGGTTTTCTTATTCAGAAATACCTTATTGCCCTCTACATGTATGGCCCCAATGGGTAGGTTTTCAATTACCTTACGCATACGGGCTTCACTCGTTGACAGCTTTTCGCGAATGGTTTCCAGTTTTTTTACATACTGGCTCAGTTCATCCTCGCGTGAGGTAAGTTCCTCTTCCCTTACTACCAGTTCTTCGTTAAGCTCCTGTTCGGTTTCAAAAAGTTCCAGCATCCGCAGTTCATCCTGCTTACGCTTGGTAATATCCGTTATGGTTCCTATCATCCGGACGGGCACCTCACCCTCAAATTCAACAATTTTTCCGGAGAACGAAACCCACATTTCTGAGCCATCTTTTTTAAGGGCCAGGTAATCAAACTGTGTAGAGGGTGGGGTGTGTGGGCTTTTTACATCAATTATCTTATTGTCGAAAATAAACTTACTGTCCGGGTGCACATATTCATACCAAAAGTCAATGGTATGCTCAATCTCATTTAGATCCATGCCGTGTAGCCTGGCAAAGTGCTCAGTTACCACCAGGGTACGGTCTTTAAAGTTCCAGTCCCACATGCCCTGGTTTGCACTTTCAAGGGCCATTTTAAGGCGCTCATCAGACATTTTAAGTGCCTCACGCGCGCGGGCTTCTTCGGTATTATCAACTAAAAAGCTGGCTGCACCACTTATCTCGCCATAGGAGTCATAAATAGGGTGAATGTTCACTTCAAGCACGCCATTGTCTAGCTCGCGATTGTAGCTGAATTTTACCTTTTGGCCATTAAACACCTTTTCATATTCATTTAGCCAAAAATTCCAGCCGACTTTTTTTACTGCCTCTAAAAAGTTAGAGTGACCTTCAACCAGCTTATCTTCAAAAACCCGCTCAAACTCCTTATGGAACGCATCGTTACCGCGTATTACCACCCCTTCTTTGGTAATGGACCAAATCTCCTGATCCGAAAAGTTCATGATGGCTGAAAGCGCATGTTCGTTCTTTTCGAGGGTACCATTGGTTAAATCCAGTTGTTGTATGGTTTCACTGAGTTCCTCCTCACGTACCTGAAGTTCATCATTAAACTCTTTAAGGCGGTATTCTCGTTCGCTGTTTAATTTTTTCACCTTACGGATAGCTGGTAATACCAGTAAAAAGGTAAATGCCACGTAAATGAGTATGGCAGCTATGAGCATACCCAGGTATAGAGTACGATGCCTGTTATGGGTAAGCTTATTATCCTCGGTATAGAGTTTTATATTGGCATCAATAGTTTCAGTCAGCTGCCTGGTTATCAATAGCATGGCCCTGGTTGATGATTGAGCCTCTGCCAATGAACTGCTGCCATTACAATAGCGCTCAATAATTACAACCTGTTGTTTAAGGGCAGGTATTTGAGTTGCAATAGCATTATTGTTAGCTTCTACCTGTGGTGCTAAGCTGTTGCTTAACTTATCAGATACAGTGGGGAGGTTAAGGCTTTCATGCGCTTTGATAAATTGTGCAAAATCATTTTGAAGGTCGGTACAGGGCGTTTCGTTTTTTGGAGATGACTGATCGGTTAAGGCAGTTGCCAGCAATGCATTTTTAGAAATCTGCTGGACAAGGGCTTTTTGGCGGCCGGCTATATTTATGCGGGCAACATCATCAATAAGACGACTTTCGCTACTGTTTACAATAAAAAAAACAGCGCATGCAAGCCCCACAGTAGTAATGAGGTAGGCTAAAAGAATGAATCCTATACTACGTATATTCAACCCGGTAGAGTTCGTGTTGGAATGATTACCCCCTGACCAACCCTTTGATGATCAGGGGGGTAAATATATGAATCAGATATGTAATGGCCTACTGTCTGTAGCATCCAATGCCGCTTCCTTTATGGCTTCGGCAAAGGTTGGGTGGGCATGGCTCATACGCGCAATATCTTCAGCTGAAGCTCTATATTCCATAGCTACAACTGCTTCCGCTATAAGATCTGCCACACGTGGCCCGATCATATGCATGCCTAAAATCTCATCCGTTTTTTTATCGGCAATTATTTTTACCATACCATCCGTATCATTACTGGCGCGGGCGCGGCCCAGTGCTTTAAAAGGAAACTGGCCGGTTTTTATCTCCACACCTTCTTCCTTAAGTTGCTCCTCGGTTTTGCCCACACCGGCCACTTCAGGCCATGTGTACACTACACCTGGTATAAGGTTGTAGTCGATATGTGGTTTTTCACCGGCAATTATTTCGGCCACCAAAGTGCCTTCCTCACTGGCTTTGTGCGCCAGCATGGCACCACGCACTACATCGCCAATGGCATAAATATGGCTCTTTTTGGTTTGCAGCTTTTCGTTTACTTCTACTCTTCCGGCTTTGTCGGTTTCAATCCCCACTTTATCCAAACCTAAACCTTCGGTATATGCCCTGCGGCCTACAGAAACCAGGCAATAGTCGCCTTCAAAGGTTACTTCCTCGCCCTTTTTATTTTCGGCTTTTACAGTAACTTTTTTGCCATCGCGCTTTACTTCGCTCACCTTGTGGCTTACGTTAAACTTAAGGCCCTGCTTTTTAAGGGTACGCATCAATTCCTTACTCAGAGATCCATCCATGGTGGGGATAATCCTGTCCATGTATTCCACCACAGTAACCTCTGCGCCAA
Source organism: Schleiferiaceae bacterium (assembly GCA_963758205.1). Taxonomy (GTDB): domain Bacteria; phylum Bacteroidota; class Bacteroidia; order Flavobacteriales; family Schleiferiaceae; genus Owenweeksia. Next base: position 992,682 of record CAVWUM010000002.1, on the reverse strand, counting down.
GCCGCGCATACACACTGCCCAACTCAAGGCCGATAACACCACCGCCAATCACAATCATGTGCTTAGGCACTTCTTTTAGCTCAAGGGCTTCCGTGCTCGAAATGATGCGCTCTTTATCAAATTTGGCAAAAGGAAGCTCAGTAGGTTTACTACCTGTGGCAATAATTATGTTTTTAGCTTTTATGCTTTCTTCACCATCTTTTTTAGCGATTTTAATGGTGTTTTCATCCTCAAATGAGCCTAGCCCCTCGTACACATCAATCTTATTTTTCTTCATTAAAAAGTCGATGCCGCCCGTGGTTTGGTCCACCACGCTTTGCTTGCGCTTTATCATTTGCTCAAGGTTTACCTTGGGCTCATTTATTTCAATACCGTGCTCTTTAAAGCTCTCTTTGGCATTGTGGAAGTGCTCGGATGAATCGAGCAGCGCCTTTGAAGGGATACAGCCCACATTAAGACAGGTGCCCCCCAGTACACTGTATTTTTCTATGATTGCGGTTTTTTTACCTAGCTGAGCAGCGCGTATGGCTGCTACATATCCACCGGGTCCTGAGCCTATTACGGCTACATCGTATTCGGTCATTTTAAGATGTGTTTTTTATAAAGAATAGCTGCAAATGTAGTAAGCAGGTTACAGTTGGCAATCTATGCCAGTTTGCATTAACCTGCTAAGCTGATTCACCTCAGCGGGTTACCGGTCCGTTCAGGCGGAAGGGGCATAAATGGACTAGTCTGCTAACCCAAAATTGCGAAGCAATTTATAATCCGGCATACAAGAAAATAGTGTTCTGATTGCAGCGAAGGCCTACTAAGACCGGGAAGTTCCGAACTTGCTTCGGAAATCACCCGGCCGCAGTTGGCCTTAGCAAAAAGCAGGTTACTATCTTCTTGTAAGCCTTGATTTTTTCGTTCTTTTTTATTAAGAAAAAAGGACAATAAGAGAATTGACTAAATCATTTGATGGGTACTCTAATTATCCAACACACTCACCCAACCCTGGTCGGTAACGGTTTTGCCATTGTTGTGGGTATAGGTAAGCTGATAGATGTAAACGCCCAGCGGCAGCTTGCTGCCATCGCGGTTGGTGCCATCCCACTCATTTTGGTAGTTTACCTTGTGGTAAATGAGCTCGCCCCAGCGATTAAATATTACCAGTTCATTTTCTTCGGGCAGGTTGCCAATAGCCCAGGTATCATTTAGGCCATCACCATTTGGGGTAAAGGCGCTGGGGATGTAAACCGGTGGTAGCGGTTTTACAGTGTCACAGTCAATAAGATGTACCAGTACAGAATCAATTACAGTATCGCAAACCGAAAGGGCGGAAAGCCAGTAGTAGCCGCTATCCTTTACAGTAATGGATTGCCCCACGTAACCCGTATTCCAAAGCAGTTGGCGGTTAGGGTCGCTTTGAGCTCTTAAAATAACTTCATCACCCTGACAGCCTTCCCTTAAAGGTTCAAGCCCGCTGGTGTAGGGAGGCACAGCACGTTTTACCTCTATGGTATCGCTTTGCCAAAAGCGGTGGTTGTATTCCACCTTTACCCAGTAAAAACCGGGTTGCGTAACCGTAATGCTGCTATCCCTACTGCCGGTACTCCACAAAAAGGTTTTTACGGTATCCTCCAGTTTAAAGCCGTCATCATGCCAGGCATGCAGTTGCAGGGTTTGGCCGGGGCATAGTGTGGTATCCGGTGGCAGCTCTACATTAAAAAGGGTGTCGGTATGGAGGTAGAGGTATACTGCATCGAAGTAGTACTGGGGGCCAACAACCCCACCTTGATTAGTATCCAAAGGTACCATTTTGAAGGTACTATTTTTATCTGTTCGGAAGTTGCCTAGAGTTAAAAAACGTTCCGTGCCATTAGCAATAAAAGATTCTTTGACCTTTATCCAATTTTTGTTATCAACGATGGGTGATTTAGCTTCGATGGTCGGTACTATATTTTGCTTTTTATAATCAAAGTGCCTGAATGTATCTTGGGTGACTAAGGCACCAATGTTATTGGTAACTATGTTGTTTTGATAAAAGACCCGCATGACATGAAACTCAATAACATATTCTTCAGATGATTGTAAACCTTGGCTCAATTCTACCTGAGCAAATCCTCGGCCAGGATGAAATAGAAGATTATTTTGACGTAGTTGAAAGTTCCCTTGACATGGTGAGCCAGAATACCACGATCTAGTGTCCAAAAATGTATCGACAATGGAGGCTGCGATATATCCACTTCCTTCTTTGGGAAAAGGGCTGAAATGAAGATTTTGAAGGCAATTGGTGCCCGGACGGAATATGGAATCATAGCCAAAGTCATGATTTGGATAACAAGTATCACTATCAAATACTGAATGAATAGAGCCATAGATTGTATCGGAAGAATATGTTGGTGCGTCAAACCAATTGAACAACTTATCACTAAGCTGTCCTGTAGTTAAGCAGGTTTTTCTTAGCGAAAAGTCATGATTTGGTACTAGGTTTTGGGCAACCATAAGTTGCCCAAAACCCAATACCAAAATGTTTATGTATAAAAAGACTCTGCTCATTTCGCCATCCTCATAAAGCCAAATGTAGGAATATTTCCCTGTATGTGTAGAGGTAACCGATCTTAATCAAATCTTATTGGAAACTAGGAAATACCTCAAATAGCGAAACAAATTCTCAGTATTAATAAGGAGCATTCTTCATATTCCATTTTAGCGAGAGACATTTGAATTGACTAGGATATGGTATGATGAACACAAATTCCCTGATTTTAAAAACTGTAATTCCACTCCTTACCTTTGCGGGATGATTTCACAAGAGCAAATACAGGAACTGGATGAAAGGCTGGAGGCCTTGCGCAGCTATTTGGATATAGAGGAGAAGAAAATACTCATCCATAATGAGGAGGAGAAAACAGCTGCGCCTGAATTCTGGAATGACCATGAGGCGGCTGAGGCCGTGATGCGCAAAATCCGTGGATTGAAGTACTGGGTGGAAACCTTTGAAGCCGCAATGGAACAACGCGAGGAACTTACTTTGGCCGTGGAATTTCATGAGTTGGGCGAAATGGAAGAAACCGAGGTTACTAAGCTCTATAGTGCTATCACCAAAATTGTGGAAGACCTCGAGTTTAAAAATATGCTCAGTGGTGAAGAGGATAAACTGAGTGCCGTGTTGCAGATAACCGCGGGTGCCGGTGGTACCGAAAGTTGCGACTGGGCCAGTATGCTTATGCGGATGTACCTCCGCTGGGCCGAGCGCGAGAAATTTGCAGTTCGCGAAATCAATTACCAGGAAGGAGATGTGGCCGGTATAAAAACCGTTACCCTCGAAATTGATGGGGAATATGCTTTTGGCTACCTTAAAGGGGAGAACGGAGTGCATCGCCTGGTGCGCATTTCACCATTTGACAGCAATGCCAAGCGCCACACCTCATTTGCCTCGGTGTATGTGTTTCCGTTGGTGGATGACTCAATAGAAATTGATATCAACCTTTCAGATATTGAATGGGATACCTTCCGTAGTGGAGGAGCCGGTGGACAAAACGTAAACAAGGTAGAAACCGGTGTACGCCTAAAGCATAAGCCTTCTGGTATTATTATTGAAAATACCGAAAGCCGCTCACAGCTTCAGAATAAGGAAAAGGCCATTCAACTATTAAAGTCTCAGCTTTATGAAATTGAGATGGAAGCTAAAAACCAGGCTCGTGCTGAAATTGAAGCCGGCAAGAAGAAGATAGAGTGGGGATCACAAATCCGCAACTACGTAATGCATCCTTATAAGCTGGTAAAAGATGTACGCACCGGTGTGGAAACAAGCAATGTGGGCGATGTGATGGATGGCGATCTTGAAGAATTTATTAAAGCCTTTTTAATGCAGGAAGGTAAAAGTGGCGAGCTACAGGAAAACTAACCGTTAACAAACTGAAAAGCCCGATAGGCAAGAGCAAACTGTGGGTTTAAGGTACTGTGCTTTTATAGGTTGCGGATATTGAATACATTCGGAAATTGTAATTTTTGTGCACTTGCTGAAACAACGGTATATACTATTTTTTCTTCTGCTGATGGCTGGCCTTACTCAGGGCCAACAGCACTTTATAGAAAACCGTGGCCAGTGGCCTGAGGACTTTGACTACAAGTACATATTCGGCAACGGTGCAGTTTTTCTTAATGAAAATAGCCTCACTGTACACCTTGTAAACCCACAGGATTTGAATTTTGATCACGGTGCAGGTTTAACCACTGCTGACAGCGATACTACCACAACCTACACTCGCCACCATGCTTACAAAGTATATTTTGTAGGTGCTGATTTGAATTGTGATAAATCTGGAGGGGATAAAAAAGAAACCTACCACAACTACATTTTAGGAAATGACCCCTCTAAATGGCAAAGTAAAGTGCCCCTGTATGGCAAGGTTACCTATCACAACATTTATCCCAATATTGATTTACGCTACTATTTTTCTATGGAGGGAAACCTGAAGTACGACTTTATACTCCACCCAGGTGCAGATGCTTCAAAAATAAAATTGCGATACGAAGGCGCTGATGGCCTTGACCTGGTGTACGGCAACCTGATGGTGCGAAATACAGTTGAGGATGTTTTGGAATCTGCCCCCTATGCCTTTCAAAATCTTGAAAAAGGAAAGGAAAAGGTGGACTGCGAATACGTGTTGGAAGGAAACGAAGTAACGTACAAGGTGGGTCGCTACAAAAAGAACGAAACCCTTATTATCGATCCTAAATTGGTGTTTAGCAGTTTTACAGGGTCAACTTCAGATAATTTTGGCTTTACAGCTACTCCGGCAGAAGACGGCAGTTTATATGCCGGGGGTATAGTTTTTTTAAATTCAGGAGCTTACCCTGTTACTAGTGGTGCTTACCAAATTGCTAACCGTGGAGGCAATGTAGATATGGGAATAAGCAAATTTTCTGATGATGGACAAGGTCTGGTTTATTCCACATATATAGGGGGTGCCGGAGACGAAATACCCTATAGTTTATTTGAAAGAGAAGACGGAGCATTAGTAATTATGGGATCTACAGGTTCAACAAACTACCCTGTAAGTACCAGTGCCTATCAAAAAACATTTAATAACGGCATAGCAGGTCCCAACTACTTCGCTCAAAATAACCTTATCACTTTTCCCAATGGCGTTGATGTAGTGGTTACTATTTTGGATAGTACCGGAGGGAAAATGGTGGGTTCAACCTACTTTGGGGGAAGTTGGGTAGATGGTTTTAATATTAGCCTGGATCATAATTATGGAGATCGTTTTCGTGGAGAGGTGATAGCTGATACATTAGGTAACGTTTATTTTGTTTCATCAACTTTTAGCAATAACCTGCCCGCTACCGCTAATGCCTTTTTACAAAGTTGGGGTGCTCGTCAGGATGGTTTTGCGGCAAGTCTGAATGATGATCTGAGTGGTTTGAGATGGTGCACCTATTTAGGCGGAGGCCGCAATGATAATGCATTAAGTATAAAACTTGGAAAGCAGGCCAATGTATATGTGGCCGGGGGTACTGAAAGTCCTAATATGCCCTTTAATAGTGATTCTTACAGAGTATCAGGAATTGATAGCACAGATGGTTATCTGGTAAGCCTTGGTGTTACTGATGGTAGTTTTATAGCGGGCACTTACAACGGCACCGCAAAACGTGATATGAACTTTTTTGTTGAAGTGGACGATAGCGGAGCGGTGTATGTGATGGGACAAACTCAGGGACTTTACCCAATAGATTCTTTGGAGTATTACAACAACCGTGGCAGCAGCCAATTTATAAATAAGTTTTCTGCCGATTTAAAGCAATCATTAAGAGCTATGGTTTTTGGAGATAGCAGTCATTCCAAAAGCAATATATCGCCAACCGCTTTTATGGTAGATGATTGCAGAAATGTATTTGTTTCCGGATGGGGTGGAGGAAGCAATAGTGTAAAAAATCAGGGTACAACCAATAATTTACCAATTACTATAAATGCATTACAGAAAAGCACTGATGGCTCGGATTTTTACTTTTTTGTTTTGGATGCAACCTGGAAAAAGCTAAACTATGCCACCTATTTCGGGGGTCCAAATCAGGATCATGTAGATGGTGGTACCAGCCGCTTTGCTAAAGACGGAACCATATATCAGGCTGTTTGTGCAGGCTGTGGTGGTAAAAATAACTTTCCTACTACAGTAGGGGCATTTTCAAGAATTAATGGCAGCAGTAACTGTAACCTGGCTGCACTTAAGGTTGATTTTGAAGCGCTTGGGGTAATTGCCGATGCCAGAGCAGACAGGGATAGTTCATGCATACCCTACACTACCAAAATAACTAACCTTAGTTATAATGCGGATAAGTATATATGGATTATGCCAAACAATGTAATGGTAAACGGAGACCTGTCAACCTTACAAATTAATGATAAAGGGCTCAGCGTTTATCAGCTTATCGCGATTGACACGACTTGTGGTTTCAGAGATACTGTTGAACTTTCTTTTTACGGTTTTCAGGATACCGTGTTTGCAAGCTTCTCGCTGGATTATGATAGCTGTAGTAATAACTTTCAGGTGCAGACTATTAATACCTCGCTGGATGCAGATTATTACCTATGGGACTTTGGGGATGGTAAGACATCCAACCTTAAAAACCCTATGCATGGGTACATAAAAGAGGGAACTTACACTATTAAACTAATTACAAAAAATTTGTTTTGCGACTTAGTCGATTCCACTTCAGCCCAGGTAAAGTTTAAGAAGAGAGTAAATAGTACGGATTTCAGCGTTTATAACGAGCCCTGCCGGGATGGCGCCAATGTGAGCTTTTCAGCGGAGGGCACAGGCTTTCAGCAATACATATGGGATTATGGTGATGGCACTACTGCCGAAGGACAAACTGTAGCCCATAATTTTAATAAATCGGGTACTTTTTCCGTAAAGCTTACGCTGAGGGATACACTTTGCCAGCGATATGTGGAGCGTGATACTGTAATTGAAGTGTACAGTGCCGGTTACGAGCCCATCTTCCCAAATGTGTTTACGCCCAATGGCGATGGCCTAAATGAAACCTTTGGTCTGCCGTCAAAAATTCCTGCCAATTATTTTTCTCAATACAGTATGAGAATATATAACCGCTGGGGAACCCTGCTGTATGAAACCAATAATGTACACGGTCAATGGGATGGTAGCTTTGAAGGCAATAAAATGGCTGAAGGTGTTTACTTTTACATCGTAAATACTACCGATGGGTGCGACAACCAAAATGAATACAATGGTTTTGTGCATCTGCTGAATACAAACTAGCAAACTACATGGAATTTTATCATAATACCCGTTGCTCTACAAGCCGCAAGGGCCTTGAATTAATCAGGGAAAAAGGAATGGCCCCTGAAGTAATTGAATACATGAAAGAACCGCTCACTCCTGATGAGCTTTTTGAAATTACTGATAAGCTGGATATTGAACCGATAGAGCTTGTTCGCACCAAAGAGAAGGTGTGGAAAGAGGAATTTGCCGATAAAGAGCTTAGTGATGACGAGGTAATACTCGCCATGATAGAATACCCCCAACTTATGGAGCGCCCTATACTTGTAAATGGCGATAAGGCCGCCATTGGCAGGCCTGTTGAGAATTTGCTTGGGGTTTTGTAGTGGTTACTTTCGTTGTAAAACCTCCTACCCCGACCTGGCTTCGCCAGCCCACCCCTTCCCCCGGAAGGGGAATTAAAGGCCAGTGATTTACGCAACGCTGTCGCGGTAGCGTTGTGGGGTGGTTAACCAATTTTAAGTTAAACTATGGCCAAAGTTGGCTGCAGCATGTTATAGATTCCGATAATGCCTAAAACTTACTTCATAAACGGAATCGCTCTAAGGCCAAATTATTTAACTCTTGAGTACAACTCGTTGCTTAAGGAAAGGGCCAGGGTCTTGCGGAAAGCAAGAAACCTCCCGGAAGTACTCTTCTGGATGCAGGTGCACAAGCATCAATTTCATGGGTTAGACTTCGACCGGCAGAAGATTATAGGAAATTATATTGCCGATTTTTACGTGAAAGCCCTGGGTTTAGTTGTTGAAATTGATGGTAGCTCACACATTGGCAAAGAAGACTATGATGCATTGCGGGAAGAGTACCTACTAAGCTGTGGATGTAGAATTATCAGGTTTACCACTGTAGAAGTGTTGTATCATATCAGTCAGGTTTTAAAGCTGATGGAGGAGTATATTCTGGAACACTACAGGGTTTAACCTCCTACCCCGACCTGGCTGCGCCAGCCCACCCCTTCCTCGGAAGGGGAATTATAGGCCAGTGATTTACGCAACGATTCCCCTTTAATATGAAGGGGCGGCACGCGGTAGCGTGACGGGGTAGTTAGAATATTGCCACCAAATGCACCAGAGATTTATTCCTCAATCCCTTCCAGCATTAGCAGAAAAGCATAATTCATGGCGGTTTCCTTGTAGGCTTCAAAACGGCCCGAAGCACCACCATGGCCGGTATCCATATTTACATATAGAAAAAGCGGGTTAGTATCAGTTTTTACACTGCGCAATTTGGCAGCCCACTTGGCCGGTTCCCAATACTGTACCTGTGAATCGTGAAGCCCCGTGGTAATCAACATTGCCGGATATGACTTTGATTCAACATTGTCATAGGGCGAGTAGGACTTTATGTATTTGTAATATTCCGGGTCATTGGGGTTTCCCCATTCGTCATACTCACCGGTAGTAAGGGGTATGCTGGTATCCAGCATGGTAGTTACCACATCTACAAAAGGCACAGCGGCAATCACTCCCTTAAAAAGCTCGGGCTTCATATTAATTACAGCGCCAATTAGCAGTCCGCCTGCGCTGCCCCCCATAGCATATAGGTGTTGAGGTGTGGTAAATTTATCTTCAACCAGTTTTTCCGCGCAAGCGATAAAATCGGTAAAAGTGTTTTTCTTTTTTAGCATGCGGCCATCTTCATACCACTTGCGGCCCAGGTACTGGCCGCCCCTTATGTGGGCAATGGCAAATACAAACCCACGATCAAGTAAACTCAGGCGGGTTGAGCTGAAACCCGGATCAACCGTAATGCCGTAAGACCCATATCCGTAGAGTAATAGTGGATTACCTTCAGCTTTTTTAAGGCTCTTTTTGTAAACCAGCGAGATGGGCACTTTTACTCCATCCGGAGCTGTGGCCCAAATTCGCTCTGCATGATATTCATCAGGATTATGGCCACCCACAACTTCCTGTTGCTTCATTATTTTTTCCTCACGGGTGCTCATGTTATAATCAATAACAGAGGCAGGTGTGGTAAGTGATGAATAGCTGTAACGCAGTGTATGACTGTCAAATTCGGGGTTGTTGCCAATACCGGCTGTGTAGGTTTCCTCACTAAAGTTTATAAAGTGGGTATTGGTGTTATCCCATCTGTCAATTTTTATTCGGGTAAGTCCGTTTTCACGTTCCTCCGTGACCAGATAGTCCTTAAATATTTCCACATTTTCCAGGTATACATTTTCCCGGTGTGGAATTACATCCTTCCAGTTTTCTTTAGATGAATTTTTCAATGGCGCCTTCATCAACTTAAAGTTGGTGGCCTTATCCTTATTGGTTAAAATGTACCAGTTATCCTCAAAGTCTGCTACCGAATACTCCAGGTCTCTTTCTCTCGGCTGCATTACCTTAAACTCTCCTTCGGGGTTGTGGGCATCCAGGTAATGATATTCATTAGAAACAGTGCTGCTGCAACCAATCATTAAAAATCTGCGCGATTTACTTTTATACACCGCGCAAACAAAGGTTTCGTCTTTTTCATGGTACACTTCCACGTCTTCCTTAGCTGAAGTGCCGAGTTTATGTCGCCATATATGGGCCGGCCTTAGGGTTTCATCTTTAGTGGTGTAAAATACCGTCTGGTTATCCTGCGCCCAGGCCGCGCTGCCAGTGGTGTTTTCAATGATGTCTTCCAGCATTTCCCCGGTTTCCAGGTTTTTAAACCTTATAGTATAAATTCTCCGGCTCACAGTATCCTCACTAAAGGCCAGTATCTTATTGTCATTACTTATGCTCATGCCGCCCACCTGGTAATAGGCATACTTTTCTGCCTCTTTATTGGCATCCAGTAAAATTTGCTCTTCAGCCTCAAGGCTTCCTTTTTTGCGGCAGTATATGGGGTGTTCCATACCGGTTTGGTAACGCACATAATACCAATAACCATTTTTGCGGTAGGGTACACTTTGGTCATCTTCCTTTATCCGGCCCTTAATTTCTTCAAACAGCTTTTTTTGTAACTCTTCAGTACCCTTCATTTCGCTTTCGCGGAAAGCATTTTCGGCATTCAGATACTCCAGCACGGTTGGGTCTTCCTTCTGGTTTAACCAGAAATAGTCGTCATTCCGGATGTCCTCATGCAGGCGGAGTTCTTTTTTAATTTTTTTGGCAATGGGGTAGGGTAGAGCAGGTTTCTGCATAATTTTTTAGAACAAATGTTTGGAGGGCGCATTTAGTTACCTTCGCACCTCTTTATTTATGGGAAATACTTCCCGCCAAATGTAAGAATATGAATAAACCCTACACACAAGGAATGCTACGTGATGATGCCCTTAAAGGAAAGGTGATAGCTATAACTGGTGGTGGCACTGGTTTAGGTAAATCAATGGGCGAGTACTTTTTACAACTCGGGGCCAGCATAGCTATATGCGGCAGGCGCCAGGATGTGTTGGAAAAAACAGCAGCTGAAATGATGGCTGAGCATGGCGGTGAAGTATTTATGGCCAGTTGTGATGTGAGGAAATATAATGAAGTAGAGGCTTTTTTACAGGGCATACTGGATAAATTCGGTAAAGTAGACGTGTTGCTCAACAATGCGGCCGGAAATTTCATCAGCCCCACTGAAAGGCTTTCGCCTGGAGCATTCGATGCCATTATAGACATTGTACTCAAAGGTTCAAAAAACTGTACACTTGCTTTTGGTAAGCATTGGATAGCTAATAATCAAACCGATAAAACGGTACTGAGTATAGTAACCACTTATGCCGAAACAGGCTCAGGCTACGTGGTGCCCTCTGCCATGGCTAAAGCCGGTGTACTGGCAATGACGCGATCATTGGCCGTAGAGTGGGCCAAATACGGTATTCGCTTCAATGCTATTGCCCCCGGGCCATTCCCTACAAAAGGTGCCTGGAGCAGGTTATTGCCGGGCGATATGTCAAAACAACTAAATCTTGAGGCCGAAATTCCACTAAGAAGATCTGGTGAACGCCAGGAGCTTTCTAACCTTGCCGCCTACCTTGTTTCTGATTTTGCAGCCTACCTGAATGGTGAAGTTGTAACAATTGATGGTGGCGAGTGGCTGCAAGGTGCAGGGCAAATGAATTTTTTAGAGGCTATTGGTAAGGAACAATGGGATGCTATTGAAAAGGCCATCCGTGGGAATAGCAAGTGAAAAAACTTTTAGCCATACTCAGTTTAGCAGCAGTTGCCTGTAATCCTTCGGGTATAGATGATTCAAAGGAGTTTGACTGGCAAGGCCATCGGGGTGCAAGAGGCAACTATCCTGAAAATACTACACCCGCCTTTTTTTATGCCTTGGATAATGGTATGAAAACGCTGGAGATGGATGTGGTGATATCTGCAGACTCTCAGGTAGTGGTTTCTCACGAGCCGTTTTTTAATGAGGACATCTGCAGCCTGGATTCCCTTAAAAGAGATTCTTTACCCAACAACCTATTTCAACTCTCGTATGCCCAGATTGCTGAGGTGGATTGCGGGAGTAAAGGCAATGGCAGGTTTCCGGTACAGGCCAAAATGTCTATAGCAAAACCACTTCTAAAGGATATTATTGAAGCTACAGAGGAATATGCACAGCAAACCCAAAGGGCACTTCCTTACTATAATATTGAAATAAAGAGCCGCCCCGAGTGGGATGGGCAGTATCATCCATCAATAAAGGAGTATGCCGAGTTGGTAATGAAAATTGTAACGGACGCTGAAGTTCAATACAGAACCGTTATACAGAGCTTTGACGACCGGCCGCTGCAATATTTACATCAAACCTATCCGGATATAACTTTGGCGCTATTGGTGGAAGATTCTATTTCAGCCCCTGATCATCTCTCCAAACTGGGTTTTACTCCAAATATTTACAGTTGCTACTATCCTTTGGTAAATGGGGATTTGGTGAAGTTTTGTAAGCAAAACGAAATGAAAGTCATCCCCTGGACGGTTAATGATTCCCTGGAGATAAAGAAGCTCATAGACCTGGGAGTAGATGGTGTGATTACCGATTACCCCGCTTTGAGAAAAGACCTGCTCTGAAGGGCTACTCCATCTCCTGTATCCTGCTTTGTATATTTTGCAGCAGGTAATCGGCCTGTCCCTTCTCTGCTTTATTGGCGTATTTCAGTATCCAAAAATTCACTAATGATTCAGCCGCCTTTAACATATCAAGGTCGTTATGATCTGCTACAGTGCTTAGCCTTGCCGCCTGTAGCAATACAAACCGCGACTGATTATCAGATGGTAAATCGCGTAGCTTTTTGTAAAAGTCGCTATGGTCTTCTTCAGTCCAGGTATTTTTTAATAGTTCTTCCATTACTCCTGGTTCATGGTGCGATTTACGCGAGCAAGTGCTTCGGCCGCAGGTTTATGCATGGGTAGCATTTCCAGCACCTGCCGGTAGTCTTTTTTAGCGTTTATCACATCGCCCAGCATTTCAAAAGCAAAACCACGGCCATAAAAGGCTCGGTAGTTTCGGCTATCCGCCTGTATGGATTTGGTGAAGAGTTCGCGTGCCTTTTGATATTGCTTCAATTCAATGTGCATATAACCCATGCTGTAATAGGCCTCAGTAGCCCGCGGGTTTATTTTGGTAGCCGTGGTATACGCTTCAAGGGCGCGGTTTACTTCACCGCGGTTCATGTAATACACCCCCAGCTTGTAGTAAATATCATCACGGTTAGGCTGTTGATCAAGTATTCTTTGGTAGTAATATTTAGCAAGCGTATCTCCGCGGGCAGCCAGCATCACACCCATCATATCAAGGGCATCAATATAGTCCTGCTTAAGATCCACCGCATTTTGAAAATACTGCAATGCCAATGTCGTATCCTGGTATTTATCCCTCACAATTATCCCTTTCATAAAGTAAGCTTGCGGATCATCAGAGTCGATATCAATCAGCCTGTTTACCAGTTCGAGGGCGCGGTCATAATTCTGTAAGGCTATGTAGAGTTCTGTAAGCCGCATAAGGCAGGTTACGTTTTCGGGCTCAAGCTTTATGCACTTTTCCCACTCCATCCGTGCCTTGGCGTTTCTATTCATCATATAGGCCAACTCACCCCGGGCTTCTCTAAGCACGGCCACATTGGTGTCAATAGTATTAGCCAGATTGATATCATTTTTAGCAGACTCTACATTTTGGGCGGCCAGATAAAGGTTGGCGCGTATGGCCAGTAATTTGGCATTATACTTATCGTTGGCCAGCAGCTGGTTTACAGAATCTAAGGTGCTTGATGGTTGCCCGGTATTTACCGCACCGGTATTCTCTTTTTTACCATTGCCGTTTTCTTCGCTGCCTTTCGGACCGCACCCCACTATAAATGTTGTTAAAACTATAAATACCAGTATATACCTCATACCATATTAAACTAAAAAAGTCCGTAACGGTTGCTTGGCTACGGACTTTAAATTTTCTTCGAAACTATTATTTATTCAGGGCTTCTACAATCTGGCCCTCAATTTCGTCAGCAAGTTCTGGGTTATCCAGCAATAGCTGACGCACCGCATCGCGGCCCTGGCCTAGTTTAGTATCGCCATAGCTAAACCATGATCCTGATTTTTTTACGATCTCGTGATCCACACCCAGGTCAATAATTTCGCCAACCTTGCTTATTCCCTGGCCATACATAATGTCAAATTCAGCCTGGCGGAAGGGTGGAGCCACCTTGTTTTTAATAACCTTAACCTTTGTGCGGTTTCCAATCACGCCTTCGCCATCCTTTATTTGGGATGACCTGCGGATATCAAGCCTCACAGAAGCATAAAACTTAAGTGCATTACCACCGGTAGTGGTTTCAGGGTTACCAAACATAACCCCAATTTTTTCGCGCAACTGGTTAATAAAAATGCAGCAGCACTTGGTTTTGCTGATGGTAGATGTAAGTTTACGTAGCGCCTGGCTCATCAACCTGGCCTGGAGGCCCATTTTGCTGTCGCCCATCTCGCCTTCAATTTCGGCTTTGGGCGTAAGGGCAGCTACCGAGTCAATTACAATAAGATCAATAGCGCCAGAGCGGATGAGGTTATCGGCAATTTCAAGCGCCTGCTCACCATTGTCAGGTTGCGAGATGATAAGTTCCTCGGTATCAATTCCAAGGTTTTCAGCATACACACGGTCAAAGGCATGTTCTGCATCAATAAAGGCGGCAATACCACCTTGCTTTTGTACTTCAGCAATGGCATGCAGGGTAAGAGTGGTTTTACCGGATGATTCCGGGCCGTAAATTTCCACAACCCTGCCTTTAGGGTAGCCGCCTATGCCCAAGGCCAGATCAAGACCAAGTGAGCCTGAAGAAATCGCTTCTACATTTACAACAGGGCTGTCACCCATGCGCATAACAGCGCCCTTACCATAGGTTTTGTCCATTTTATCCATGGTAAGTTTCAGCGCCTTCAGTTTAGCGCTTTTATCATCGCTCATATTCTGGATTTTTTATTTCTGATAAAGAGAAGCACAAATATAGTTATTGAATTGGGCTGAGAGTTTACCTGTTAATAAATAGCTTTTTGAGGAAATTCTCAAAATCAAAAAGTCAATTAGTTATATTTTTGTGAAAGCCCTAAAAAAGAAAGAGTAGCATGACGACTATCACTATACATCCCGAAACTCCTGAGCAGGAAACCGCACTAAAAGCTTTGGCTAAAGCCTTAAAGGTGAAATTTGAGGTAAGCAAAGAGAAGCCTTATGATCCTGAGTTTGTAGCCAAAATAAATGAGTCAAAAAAGCAAGCTGAGGCAGGAAAAACTGTTCAGATACCATTAGATGAAATATGGAAAGAGTAGTAGAATTTACTCTTAAAGCCAAGGCTGATATTGATTTTTTTAAAAAGACCGGAAATACTCAGATCTTAAAAAAGATCAGAGCTTTATTAGAAGCTATTTTAGAAAACCCCTATGAAGGTATCGGTAAACCGGAGCAACTTAAGCATGAGTTGACAGGCTTTTGGTCCAGAAGGATAAGCCGGGAACATCGTATGATTTACCAGGTGGATGAGGAGAAAATAACCATACACTCAACAAAAGGACATTACTAAGGTCTTTACATTTAAAAATACTACTTTCCCGAAGCCAATTTATCGAACTATGCTCATAAAAACTTTCGGAAGTGCTGTATTTGGGGTAGATGCTACCACTATCACCATAGAGGTAAATCTAGATACCGGAATCAATTTTCACTTGGTTGGCTTGCCGGATAGTGCTGTAAAAGAAAGCCAGCACCGAATTATTGCCGCCTTGAAAAATAACGACTATAAGTGGCCGGGTAAAAAGATCACTATTAATATGGCTCCGGCCGATATCCGTAAAGAGGGTTCAGCTTATGATCTTCCTATAGCCCTGGGCATACTATCCGCATCAGGGCAAAAAGAAATGCCTGAGATTGACCGGTATGTTATAATGGGTGAGCTTTCGCTGGATGGCAGTATTCAGCCTATTAAAGGCGCGTTGCCAATAGCAATACAGGCCCGTAAAGAAGGTTTTAAGGGGTTTATCCTGCCAAAGGTAAATGCCCGTGAAGCCGCCATAGTAAACGATCTTGAAATTTATGGGGTTGAGAATCTCCGTGAGGTTGTGGATTTCCTTTCGGGAGAAGCGGAAATTGAACCTACCGTAGTAAATACCCGCGAAGAATTTCAACAACATCTTGAAAATCCGGCATTTGACTTCAGCGAGGTAAAGGGTCAGGAAAATATAAAACGGGCATTGGAGATTGCCGCGGCAGGTGGTCACAATGTAATACTGATCGGCCCACCGGGTGCTGGTAAAACTATGCTGGCGAAGCGCATGCCTACCATTCTTCCACCTATGACGTTGGTTGAGGCTCTGGAGACTACCAAAATTCATTCTGTAGCCGGTAAGCTGGGCGACAATGCCAGTTTGGTAGCTCAGCGGCCCTTCCGGTCTCCCCATCACTCCATATCAAATGTTGCCCTGGTGGGAGGAGGTAGCTTTCCGCAGCCTGGTGAAATTTCGCTGGCCCATCACGGTATTTTGTTTTTGGATGAACTGCCCGAATTTCAACGTACCGTGCTGGAAGTAATGAGGCAGCCTATGGAAGATCGAAAGGTTAATATCAGCCGTGCACGTTTTTCGATTGATTATCCTGCATCCTTTATGTTGGTGGCCTCCATGAATCCTTGCCCGTGCGGCTATTTTAACCATCCGAGTAAGGAGTGTGTTTGCTCGCCTGGTATAGTGCAGAAGTATCTCAACAAAATTTCGGGTCCCCTTTTGGACCGTATTGATCTGCATGTTGAAGTAACCCCGGTAAGTTTTGATGAAATGTCTTCTGAAAGAAAGGAGGAGCGCAGTGCTGATATTCGTAAAAGGGTAGTGGCCGCCAGGGAGGTACAAATCGAGCGGTTTAAGGATACGGAAGGCGTGTATAACAATGCCCAAATGCAAACCCGGCACCTTCGTGAAGTATGCCGAGTAGAAAAAGAAGGCCAGGATTTATTGCGTCACGCCATCGATAAACTGAACCTCTCTGGCCGGGCTTATGATCGTATTCTAAAAGTAGCCCGCACCATTGCCGATTTGGAGGGTAGTGCCAATATCGAAACAGGTCATTTAGCGGAAGCTATTCAATACCGAAGCCTAGACAGGGAAGGGTGGATGGGGTAGGTTAAGGCTCCAAAACCGCCTTGTACTTT
Organism: Schleiferiaceae bacterium; assembly: GCA_963758205.1. Lineage (GTDB taxonomy): Bacteria > Bacteroidota > Bacteroidia > Flavobacteriales > Schleiferiaceae > Owenweeksia. Next base: position 975,798 of record CAVWUM010000002.1, on the reverse strand, counting down.
TTGTAGTAAGGCAATACCTCCACCTCCACGCCATCACGCTCCAGGGTTTCTTCCTCCTCCATCGTTACTATAGTTCCTTTTTTTAGGCCGAGGTAGTTACACGCTTCTACCAGTCCTTTTATTTCACGTTCGCGGGTGGCGGGTTCCTGCATCTGGTAGCATACCTGCAAAGCTTTCACAGGTTGTTCGGCCTCACTCAGCACAAAGTCGCATTCGGCTTTTCCCTTGTAATAAGTGATTTCCCTTCCACGGGTACGCAGGTGATTAAACACCAGGTTTTCGAACAGCAAGCCGTAGTTTTCGGAGTATTGAAAATTCATGGCGGTCATCAGGCCATGGTCTATGGCGTAGTAGCGGGTGCTGGCCGTCAGGTTTTTGGTTACAGAAGCCTCGTGCTTGTTGCACCGCTGAAAAAGATAAACGGCTTCGGCCATATCCAGCCATTCGTAAAGTGAGTTTTTAGAAACCTTAAAACCTGCCGACTTCATTTCATTGAATATTTTATTTACAGAAGTAGGCTTGCTGATGTTGGCGTACACTCGCTTGAGCAAAAACTTAAGCGCATTGGGGTTGCTGATGGAGTAGCGCTCCACCAGGTCGCGATACAACATGATGTTGAAGTGCTCCTGTAGCAGTTTTATGTTTTGCTGGGTGCTGAGCCCAAGGTTGCCCGGAAAACCCCCATGCCTCAAAAAGTGTTGAAATTCGTTTTTTAGCACCGCAGCAAACTGCGCATCGTAAGGGTTTCCGCTTATGTTTTTAGCGTTCAGGTATTCCTCAAAGGTGAGGGTGAAGAGTTCCGTAGGGTATGAGCGCCCTCTCAGTTCGGTAGCTATTTCACGGCTTAGCAATTTGGAGTTGGAGCCGCTTAAAAAGATTTTCAGCCCTATGTTTTCATACGCCCGTGCCACAAACTTTTCCCAGCTGGGCATTACCTGGATTTCATCCAAAAAGAGGTAAGCATCTTCCAAATTACGGTTTGGATATAGCTCTTGCCATGCCTTGAGCAGATGATCAAAGCTTTCGGTTTGACGTGCTATTCGCTCGTCTTCAAAATTTACGAAGATTAAGTTTTCTTTAGGTGCGCCCGCTTTTAGTAATTGCTGCATGGCCAGGTACAGCAGACTGGTTTTACCACAACGCCTTGGGCCGGTCACTACAGCTATTTGAGGGATTTCTGCAGGTATATCCGTTGTGCGCTCAAACAGCTTTCGCCCGGCTATTCTCCCTTGATTAAATACCAATATCTCCTTAAATACCTCTCTCATTTGTCTTTATTAAAGAGACAAAAGTACAAAGAAGGACCTTTTCAAAGGTAAGGTTTATAAAAGTTTATCTTTTTAAAGAGGATGAAATTTAAAATTATATCACTACAAAAAGGATAGAATTGGGATGTTATCAATGCAGTATTCCTGCTCGTTTGCTAATTCTGCACCTGAGGTATAGCGGGTTCACCCGCTTTTAGATGGTATCTTGAGACATCCTCAAAAAATTGCGCAGGGTGGATTTCTCGATGCTCTATCCCGCCTTTTTTAGGAGCAATGTTTTCTTATTGAAATCCGCAGCTGCGTTGATTACTTCACGGTATTCTTCAAAGATTTCCTTAGGGTAGTGTACCTCATTGTAGTACTCTAAAATGCTTACGGTCACAATGTCTCCATCTACCGAATAGTCTGACTCAAAGCGAGAAGAAACCTCTTCTTTGTACATGAGCTTTACATCCATTTTTAAATCTTCCAGCCCCGAAACTTCGTAACCTTCAGGTACACTAAAAACAATTTTGCGGATATAGGTACGGGCGTGGTCACTTTCTACATCCAGTTTTCGTTCTCCTTCATCAGCATACATTTCAACCTGCGGCCCAATAAGGGTTCCTACTTTAAATAAGTAGTTGTTACCCGCTTTTTCCACAAAACTAGCCGACTCAAGTTTGCCTCTTGCCACTAAAGGCTTTACGCCCAGCATATTTCCATTTCCATTATCTATGGTTAGGTCTGCAACCTCGGCCTCGCTATTAATGTATTTAAGTAATGACTCCCTGAACTCCTTCTTAGAGTCTTCATCACGTATAAAGCTTAGTAGGGGTTGGTAAAATGCAGCTGTATATCCACTCAGTACCCGCTTTATGTCCAGGTTGTTATCAAAAAGGTCATCAGCAAAAAGAACATTTATTTCCATAGAGTCAATAGTAAAATCAGCACCTTTGGCAGGGATAAACTCTGTAGTGGATACACCTACAACATTATCATTAAGCTGCATCTCTTCTATAAATAACCCATGGTTGGATGTATACTGATCGCTAACATACCCAAGGCGCGAAAGTGGGTCTGTAATATCCATGTAGTCATCATCTTCTACCACGTAAATCAACATAGCATCCAAAAACATATTACTTTCAAAATCAGGGTCAAAGGGAAGTTCGGATCTATCACTGGTGTAAACAATTTTATAATCAATACCTGCCCTTTTAAACAATCTGGTATAAAGCCTTAGTCCGCCAAGTTGATTAAAAGCCTTGTTCTCATTAATGGATGCTATTTCCGAAAGTACAGGGTTGCCTACATCAACAAACTGAAAATTTGATTTAAGGTAGTTTTCGATTTTCCGGGCTTTACTAACCTCTATTTCAGGCTCAAACTTAGCTATGGCCTTTTCAATTTTCTCAAGTGTTTTCTCATCTTTTCTGGAAAGTTCTCCATTGATATTGTTTACCACGTTTTGGGCAATGTGGCTATAGGCAACTATATTTTTTTTGCCTGTGTAGAGATTTTGATCCAGTTTAAAAACAAGCCAGCCAAGATGGGCATCCCGAAATGAATTAGGCTCATCTTCCATTGGCTCAATACTATCTGCCCTGAAGTATATACGATTTTGCTCTTCCAGGGTAGTATCTGTTTCAAAATTCTGCTTAAGGTTGTAGGTTTTAGAGGCCATTACCAAATTCCATGGTGTGATTACGTCAATCTCTGAGCGTTTGATAGGAAAATAACCTTGTACCTCACGACTTACACCATTAAGACCGGGTTCTATTTTTTTGATGTAAAAATATTCTACCTGGCTGCCTACCTCAAGGCCTTCCATAGCAAAGTACACGTACTCACGCTCGCTGTCTTCATCTACGCCCTTCAATATCTTATCTTCAGTAATCTCTATAATTTTGCCGGCAGGGCTAATAGATCGTGCTTTGAACTGAATTAGGTCATCCTTGGATTGGGCGATGTAAATCTTGTTGAGCCCTTCAATGGCATCATCGCTGTTTACAAACAGCTTTCGGTGGTACAGGTATTCTTCTTCAAGGCTATTATCATTGTAGTAGAAGTTAAAAACCTCCTTATCCAGGATTATGTATAAGTCTGTACTGTCATCCACTGTAACCTTTTCATAAAGTGCTTCATCCCAATCATAGTTTTTTGAGTCAAAAAACTGTGCAGAAAGGCTTATGGTGCAAAAGGTGCAAAGAATACTAAGTAATTTTCTCATGCTTTTTTAAGTATTATGGTTTCGTTGTAGTTGCGGTTGAGTGTTTTGATCATTTTATTCCAATGTTCAAAATCCTCTTGGGTAATGTAGAGTGTATTAATGTCTATCTCGAGGAAGTAGTCCAGCGTTTTTTCGTTTTTTTGGTAGGATAGCTTAAATCCAAAGTCTTTATATGTTTCATTTACCTCTTCGGGTATGTATTGCACGATATAACTTTCAGGTATTTCCAGGCTAAACTTCCGGATGATTTTATAGGTGAAACGATACTCCACCGGATGTTCTCTATCCTTTTCAATCTTAAAGTCATCCATAATCTTTTCAAGGTTCAGGTTAATAAACACTTGCTCGCCATCACTGTAGGCATACTCCGGTACAGTAAATTCATAATCAACCGAAGTGGCCCTGTTTTGCCTGTCTACACTATATCCGCTGGAGTTGCACTTATTATTCCCCTTTCTTACGTGAACTTTTAATAGGTCATCCTGCCTTTTTTTGTCATTGTTGTTCAGTCCTCTGTTTATCACATCAGCATAATACCCCAGGTATTTTCTATTGCCTTTGCCTTTAAGGTCCAGTTCCTCCAGTTTTATATATGCAGAGTCGTAAGTTAAATTTTGGTGCGATGCCACAACAGGTACAGCTTTTATTAAAAAGCTATCCATACTCACTCCAATCATTGCTTCTTTACCCTGAATAAAGGAGGAGGGCAAAGGGTAAGGCAAATCAGAGTTTGTAGGATCCAGAAAAATCAGATCTTCATTAACTTTTGCCGTAACAATCATGTGGTTATCCGTAATTGGCGAAGGAACATCTGAATAGGTATATGGAATAGTACGAGTGCCAATCCAGGTGTGATAGGCTGGTATACCTGCATATTGTAGCATTTGTACAGTAAGGCAGCTCATATCTTTACAGTCTCCATACCTTTTGCCAAAAACCTGTGAAGGGTTTCGGGGTTTAAAGCCACCTAAACCATCTTCAAAGGCTATATATTTTATATTGCCCTGCACCCACTTAAATATTCGTTCGGTTTTTTCCTGTTCGGTTGTGGCACCTGCTATGAGGCTATCGGTAAGGTGGTTTATCTCCTTACTTTTATCTGCCAAAACATCACCAAGCAAACTTTTATACCAATCATGCAGGTCTGTAGTATTTCGTAAAACCGGAATATTTTTTCCTTTATAATTATAGGACTCTATGCGGTAAATTATATGCGGAAGTACCCGCAGGTATGAGGGCATGTCTTTTTCATCTTTAAACTTGCGATAGCTTTTTGGTTTCCAGCGGTGTATGTGTTGCCCTCCCTTATGCTCAATACTATATTCAAAGTCATCTTCATTACAGTTAAAGTATTTGATGTTTACCACTACGCCTTCATCAAAGGCCAATTCAAGCAATTGATCTTCAACTACCCTAAAGCCCTGAAATATTTCAGTACCTATAAGCTTTGGTTCATGTATTGTCTTAGTATACTCGAGCACAGAAACTGAACCTTTTTGCAAGCCTGGAAAACTGAAAATTTTTGCCCGCTCACCTCCGTAAAAAATGTCATCACTCATTACGGCTTCGTCCTTTATATCTTTAATTTTTACCTTATTGTAATCATCCTTATCCTGTTGTGGATTTAGCACATAGGCACTCACATCATCCAACGAGGTAAAAGGCGGGTTATACTTAAGGCTTATGTTACCAATTGAACTAGCCATTTTATCAAGGTAAACGGTTTTTTCAATGTACCGTTGCTCTATTTCAAGCTCCCCTTTTTTTATTTTAATATTGGTCAAACAATGCTCTTGCAGCTTTACGGCAAATTCGTTTTGATACTTATTTATATAATAGTTTGGAGTTTCCTGTGCCGCCAGGGTTAGGCCTGTAATAAGTGCGGTCAGTGTCAGCTTAAATTTCTTCATATAGTTCTCCGCCATTGTATTCATACTTATGCAGTAATTTTCCGTTTTCATCATAAATCTCAGTAATGCCATGTGCAGCACCGTTTGCATAGTTGGTTTTCTTGCGCACCTTACCATTGCTGTGGTATTCTGTTGACTCACCGTGTACCACACCATTTTTATACATGTACCTGGTTTTTAGTTTACCCGTTTTAAAGTAATACAGGCATTCTCCTTCGCGCTCATCATCTACATAATTACAACTAAAGCGTATTGAGCCATCATCATTATACTCAAGGTACTCACCCTCAAACATGCCCTTATTTAGTTTGTATTTTCTTGAAACCTTTCCATTGGCGAAGTAGCTTGTTATTTCTCCGGTTTCGCGTTCAATAGGTATCATTTCTTTTTCGTTACCAGCATTATCAAGATAGGAGTAGCCAATTATCCTGCCCTGATCATAAAACCTTATATGGTCAACTTTGCCATTGTAATCATAGAAGTAACGTTTTCCATTCATCTCACCCTGAAAGTAGGTAGTACGTGTTTCTAATTTGCCATCAGGGTAATAGTAAATGTGCTCCCCATGTTCTTCACCATTTTCAAAACTAACTACACTGGCTACTTTTCCATTGGTATGGAACTCCTTCCACTCACCGGTTTTTTGCCCAAAGAGATACTCACCTTGCTCGGTTATTTTTCCCTGGGGGTTATACCAGGTCCAAACCCCATGTCTTTGCCCTGCCAGGTAATCGCCTTTTACAGTTAGCTGGCCATTGCCATACCACCACTGAGCGGTGCCATGATATTTGTTGCCAGCAGTAGGCATGTCGTACACTTTTTGTCCATTTGGGTAGTATCTAATGTCGGCCCCAACGGGTAGTTTCATTTCACTCACTTTATATACAGAACTATCGGCATTTGTACTTTCGGTTTTTATCATAGTTCCATTTTTAAAGTATTCAATCATGTACAATTCACCAACTTCGCTATAGAAGTATTGAGGACCGTTGTAGGTGTCATCCACATAAAAAGTAGAGCTTCTTAGTTTCCCATCAGGATAATATGATTCCCAGCGCCCTTGGGCTAATCCATTTTGATTATAACCCTGTTCGCTCATCTGCCCATTTTTATGATAGCTTACTTCATAGCCTGTTAGGGTTCCATTTTCATATTTCATTATAGAGGCAATTTCACCGTTGCGGTGGTAATCCCTGTCTTCACCGTCAATGTTTCCTTCATCATCATAAGTTTCTTCACTTATAAGCACTCCATTGTCAGTATAATATTTCCATAAGCCCTCCTTGTGGTCACCTTCATAGTTGCCTTCAATATCCTTTACCCCATCAAGTGTGTAGCTTTCGTACCAAAACCTGCCTCTTTTGCGTTCGTCCTGATGGATAATAGAGCCATCTCTTCCAAAGTGCTTGTAAGTGGTAATCTCACCTCGGTTATATTCAAGAGTCATTGTTGGGTGCCCATTGTAATCAAAGCTTTCCATACTGCCATTATTTTTACCTTTTTCATCATAGTTGGAGATTTCTTTTTTCTTACCATCATAGAAAAACTCTTCCCATCTGCCCACCTTTATTCCGTCAATATAGTTGCCTTTGCTTTCAATATTTTCATTAGGGTAATAGGATACATATGCACCATCCAGGCTACCTTCCTTATAGGTTCCTTTAGAAGAAACTTTACCATCAGGAAAATAAAATTCAAAATCGCCATGGCGCTGATCATTAGCCCACTCCATAGTGGCCATTAGGGTGCCGTCTGCCCGGTAGTACAATGCTTTACCTTCTATCAAGCCTGCTTTTATAGGAAGCCATCTATCTACTTTGCCATTTTCATGGTAATACACAATACTATCTTCAATAACCCCTTTACTGTGAAACATACATCTATCGAGCACCCCAGAAACACGGTATACGCAGGTAATGCCATGCCTCTCACCATCTTTAAAAGTTGATTCAACTGACTTTAATCCATTCTCATGATAATCGATATCAGCACCATTAAATTCACCGTCCACATAATTATTAATTCCTGATTTACGACCATCCGGGTAGTAATAGGTCCATTCACCATCTCTTTCGCCTTTATTATTAAATGCTCCCTCAGAGGATATGGCTCCGTTATTATAATAAAAGGTGTATGGGCCTGTAGGTGTATTGTCGCCAGTAACCTTGCCTACAGCCTCCAGGTTTTGCCCCGCATCAGCGAACCAATATTTTAATGTTTCATTGTTCTCATCATACTTAAGGTGGTGTTCACCATATATTCTTTTTATTTCAGGCCCTATATAGTTTGTAAAGGCCTTAATATCCTTAACATTTTTACTGAATATTTTCTGATGCTTTTCATTACCACTGGATAGTAACAGGCGGTAAACAAATGGCTCAAATCGATCATCCTCCATTATAATATCGTAAAAGGGCAGGTAGTAATTCTGCCAAAAACCTGTACGCTTTTTAATTTTTACTGATTGCTCAATAGCAATATGAAGCTGCTTGGTGAAAGGGATGGTAATATCAGCAGGTATTTTATAGTCATTTCTAAGAGCCACATAGCTGGTAATTAAAAGGTTTATCTTTTTGAAGTCATTTTCGCCAGCAAGGGTAATATCCTTAGGCTCCAACTCAACTTTATCAGATACTGCATTATTTAGTAAAACCACTAAATCATTGGCGCGTTGCGAGGTGGGCTCAAGCATCAAAAAGAAGCCGGCTGCCAAGAGGCATTGGGCATATTGCTCTTCGTTGAGCGCTATATTGGCTAAAGCCAGGTGAGAGGAAGAGTGAAACGGATTGATTTCAACTGCGTTAATTAAATCTTCAAGTTGTTTATCGTACTCCTTTATGCTGGCGTAAACTACAGCCCTGTTATAATACAGGTTGTGGTCCATAGGAAACCGCTCTATGGCGGCCGTATAGGTTTCTATCGCCTCCTGCTCACGGTCAAGGTGGTCAAAACTTGTACCCAGCAGGTTATAAAACATACCCTCATTAGAGTTTTTAAAGGCAATACCTTCATTAATCGGTTTCAGGGCTTCTTCATACCTCTCTGCCTTTACAAGGCTAAGGCACTTTTCATAAAGGGCTAATTCGTAATTGGTGTCACCGGGGCTTACCATACTAAAAAGCCTTATTGCTTCTTCGTATTTTTCTTCGTCATGTAACGTAATGCCTTTTTCAATACTATCGGCCGAATAAATGTATTGCAATTTGGGCTGGGCTAAAACAAGGGTAGGAATGCACAAAGTAAGTGCCAGGGCTAACTTTTGTATCATGGTAGCAGCTTTTGAGTTGTTTGATAAAGTAGGCGGGGACAATATAAAGATTATATGAATATCATAATCAGGTATATGATAAACTCAAAATAAAAAAGGCCCCATAAAACGGATGTTTCTGGGGCCTGTTTAATTAATAATTTGCACTTAAATCATCCCACGATTTTTTGGATCAGGAGCATTTTTAGTCCATTCAAGCGGGCCATCGCACATTATTTCAATCACCATAGTGTTATCATGGCCAAAGTAGGTTAGCATCTGCCTCTTCCAATCCTTAAATATATCTTCGGTGTAATCACTGCAATCAAAGTTGCAAACTATGATTTCCTTATCATTAATGAGTATGATGGTAGGCTTGGCATATTCGTAAGTTCTGACATCGCGTCCGGCACGTATGCTTTTGCCTTCAATAAAATTGTCCATCCAGTCCTGCAGTGCATACTTGCGGTCATCTATATCATCATAGCCATAAATGGAAAAGTAAAACTTGAAGTAGCTGTTGTTGCCAATATTGTCTTGCTGGCGCTCTTTGGCCTTTAATAGAAACTGATCTTTCCAGGCAGGGTCCGTATCGTCAATAGAGCCAAGGTTCCTATCCGCAATATTCAGATACTTCATTTCATACTTTTCATTCTGGTCACTCTTAAAGGCAGCGATTTTTTGCTTCATTTCACCATCCTGAGCAAAAATTATGGTGGGCATAATGGTAATTACCAAAAGGCTGCAAGCCGCTATACCATTAAGGAGTTGACTTGACTTTAAATTGGATTCTAACTTTTTCAACATGATATTTCTTAAGTTATTGAGAATAAAGATTCAGATTTATTTGTTTAGTGAAAGTATTTTGCTTTATATTTGACGCAGAGTAGAGTTTTCAAATGTTTCATGACTTGACCTTTTAGGTTTATTAAGCCCCGCCACCAGCGGGGCTTTTTATTTTTGTACCAAATTCAAAATTGTTTTTCCCCTTCATGCTTTGCAAATTCTCAGCCATTCTGGTTTTAGTTTTAATTTCCACCTCCGCCTTCTCACAAATCGTAAACATTGAGTCGTTACGAGCCACCCAGGATAGCAATGGGTTTAATGGCGTGGAAAACTTTAACGTGGACTACGTACGCAATACTAATGAACTTTTAACATTAACCAACAATTTAAGCCTTCAGTATAAAAAGGATAAAAATGTTTTAATGTTCCTTAACACCTTTGACGTGTCCCTGGCCAATGAAGAAGTACTGGAGCAAAATGGGTTTTTCCATCTCCGGTATAATTATAAGGTAAATAAGTGGCTAACGTATGAGGCCCTTGCCCAATATCAAACTAATGCTCCATTGCGCATAAATCACAGGGTACTTACAGGAGCCGGAGCACGAATCACTCTACTTAAAAAAAATCGAAATAGTGTTTACTTAGGGACACTGGTATTATATGAGTATGATGACGAGGCCGGTAATGATATTACGCACCAGGACGCCCGGCTTAGCTCTTATATTTCTTATAATCTCCAGTTGGATAAAAGAGTGGAATGGTCTACAGTGGGCTACTATCAGCCAAGGCTGGATTATTGGGAAGATTTCAGGGCTTCTTTGCAGGGTAGGCTTGCTATTAAACTATTCAAAAACTTTGCGTTTAATTCCATTATCAACCTGGCCTATGATGCCTTTCCGGTAATGGACCCCAGCATTCCGCAGCTAACTATGAAGTGGACCAATGGTATTTCCTATAAATTTTAAAGGGTAATCAGGTCTCCTCTACTAAATAGCTTCTGCAGCTCTGGTGGAATCCCAAAATTGTCATCTGAAAAGCGCTGAAGCTCATCCCTGGTTTCTTTGGAAAGTAGGGACTGAATTTCTTCAATTATCTCATCGCTCAGTAAATAGTAACCGCCTTCCATTGATATCTCTGTACCACGGCAGTGGGCGTAAATTTGATATTCTTCCATATCGTCAATGGCTTTGCCATTTAACAGGCATTGGCCCAAAGGGTTACTCATTAACTCATCGGTATCTTCCAGTGCACTTCTTCGCTCCATTGATTTCTTAAAAAAGAAGCGTTGGATATTGGAAACAGACTCTTTGGAAAGTGATGATCTCATGCTAAAGGCGCAGTCCAGGCAAATGGCCACTTCAAAAAGTAACTCTTCTCCTTTTTCATCTTTAAATCTGCGATACGCTTTTTCAATTACGTACTCACTTTTGCTCTCCAAAAGTTCTTTTTCGCACATTTTGCAGTGCTCAAATGGGTTTTCTGAAAGGCTGTTATAAAATTTTTCAGGGATGTTCAAGACACAAATAATTTCGCACAAAGTAATAAGGATTTTCAGAACACCACTTACGGTAAATCAGGAATTTAAATCTATAAGTTTAAGGAATTACCATAGCCTAACCTATTGAAAGTACAGAATTAGAATTTATCAGATTATACTTTACAAACATTTGAAAATAAGTGATTTACAAACAGCTTAAAATCAGATATATACACTATAATAAAATCATAAGTAGTTAAAAAACAGTAAATTAAAATGCTTTTGTAAGAATTTAAAATTTAATTTGGCCGATGAATTTCACTTGATTCAAAATACTCTAAAAACTCGCTTTGAAAACTCTAGTTACTCCACTACTTTTTCTGTGCGCGTCACTTTCTTTATTTGCCGAAGGCACCAAAGAGTTACGCCCAACCAGTGCTTCTGGCGGCCTGCTTAATCCATGGGATTGGGGAGGTGAGTTTGCCACATATGATGCTGCACCTGCTGATAGGCTATACTTTACCATTAATGATTTTCAGACTGAAAAGGCGTATTTGGGTTTTAATGCCCAATATGGTGGTAATACCTATTTGCGAATTAAGGACGCCAACGATAGCATTGTTTTCGGACCTGTATTATTAAAGTCATTCGGTAACCCGGGCTTTATTGCTAATTATACAGAAGCGGTGGCCGGTCCGGTAAATTTCAACCCGCAGGGTTATAACCCTTATGTATTTACCCCGCATATGAATGGGGATTACCATATTGAGTTAAACCGGGATAACCCAACGGTAAAAACAGTACCACCAGTTGGCTTTACCGGAGGTTATCGTTACAACCACTTTGATGTTACCGTAGCCAATACCCTTACCAACACTCCAATTAAAGGAAGGCTTTGGGCCTATAAGTGGGCACTTACAAGCGGTGGGGGTGGTATTCCGTTTAATGCAAAAATGTATGTTTTACGTAGCGATAGTATTCGCTTTGAGGTTGACTATAATGGTATTGACCCTTTTGGCTTTGGTATAGTTTCCAACTCTTTTGGAATTGACTCTACCGGAAATTACCTTGAAGACAGAAAGAGCAACGATAACCTCTACGCCCAGGGCACGGTACCTTACAAGCCAAGGCATAAGATTTTTGTAAACCCGCCTGACCCGCAGGCTTATCCGTATGCTACGGTGCAACCATCGGTTAATCTTTCCATTTTCGGACAGGATGTAATTACGGGCTGTATTTTAACGGGCTATTGCTTTAATCTGGCAGTAACCAAAGAGGGGCAGGTCTCTGTTATTTTAGATATGGATACTGTAGCCGGATACCAATCTGGCGGGAAAGACAGGATACTTTTCAGCAGGGTTTTTCAAGGGGCCAACTGCATACCATGGGATGGCCTTGATGGCCTGGGCGATACCGCCCGTAGCGCCAATATTGCTGTTGATATGCACTACCAGGCGGGGCTCATACATATCCCGATATATGATGCTGAGCATCACCCCAATGGGTATATCTTTTCAAGGTACCGCGGGCCTTCACAAAAAACTGTTTTGCCTTTGTATTGGGATGATTCAAGGTTTTCGAGCAATGTAAACCTTACCGGTTGTACCACATTGCCTTGCCGCGATTACATCAATAATTATGGTAATGAAAGGTTTATAAATACCTGGAGTGCTGCCTTTGAGCAAAGGCTTCAGTTTACCAACATACGGTTTGAGTTTTGTCCGCCAGAATCGGTTGATGATTCCGCTTCGGTAAACGAAGGCAAATCGGTTAACATAAACCCCCTGATAAATGATGTTGCCGTATTAAATGAGTTAAACCCTTTTTCACTTTCTATAAAAGGAGGCCCTGCCAATGGTACTGTGGTATTTGATACACTCACCAGTACTTTTACCTATACTCCAAATCTTGGGTTTAAAGGAGTTGACCGTATTTGCTATGAGGTGTGCGATACCTTCTCGGTACCAAGATGTGATACGGCCTATATTTATATTACAGTATATGATGCCAACCTTGAGCCTGATGTAGTAACCGTGAATGGGCTTCCGGTAGTAAATGACTCCTCTGCCGTGCTTAATGTGTTGGAAGATAACACCTTGAATATTTGCCTCGGTTGGGTGGAGTATGATAACGATACCGTTACTATTACCGGAGTATTCAGAAGGGCCACAGCATGGTACTTTGGCTAATATTTTTGATGGCGACTCATGCTTCAATTATATTCCCACCGCTAATTATTTCGGCCCCGATACACTGATTATTGAAGTATGTGATAACCAAACCCCTGCCGGGTGTGACACCGTTTTTATACCTATTAATGTATTACCGGTAAATGATCCGCCAGTAATACTATCCGGTAACGGAGTACCTTCTGTAAATGATACCATTGCAACCCTTACGGTAAATGAGGATGACAGCCTGGTGGTATGCCTCAATGTAAATGATATTGAATTTGACACCGGGGATATAAGCCTTGTGCTGAACCCTCCGGCTTCGGGCTATACCAGCTACATTAATTCTGGTGACAGTTGTTTCACGTATTACCCCAATCCCGATTTTAATGGTGCGGATACCTTAACACTTGTGTTTTGTGATGATGGTTTGCCTTCAGGCTGCGATACCGCTACCATTATTATTAATGTACTTCCGGTTAATGATCCTCCTGCGGCTATTATTGATGTGAGTGCCGTAAACCCCGGAGATTCTGTTGCCAAGCTGGTAATGAAAAACGACTATGACATTGAAAGCAAAACACTTTCATTCACCATAGTTAATGGCCCAAAATATGGAACTGCCAAAGTAGTAGGCGATAGCATCAGGTATATCTCTAACGCGCTGTATCCTTATGGTGTGGATACGGTAACCTATAGCGTATGCGATACAGGTATGCCCGTTTTATGTTCCATTGGGCACTACGTAATTGTTTTTCCTAAAAATAACCTGCCCCCGGTTGCCGGCAATGATACCGTTTCCACCTTTGAGGATGTGCCTTTAACGCATCATATCGGGGCTAATGATTTTGACCCCAATTATGACCCACTTACCTACAGCATTATCAGCAATGTAAAACATGGCTTCGTTACCATCACCAACGGAACCCTGGCCTACGCGCCATTCAGTAATTATAATGGCTTTGATACGCTGGTGTATGAAGTATGCGATACCACCTCGCCTAACCCATTATGCGATGTAGCTACAGTATATATTACGGTAATACCCGGGCAGGATAACCCCATTATTGATGATGGAATGGGCAACCCGATGGATCGCGATAGCATAGTAATTTTTGAAGATTCGTTTTTTAAATATTGCGTCAGTGCAACTGATGCTGATGATGAACCACTATCAGTAAATTATGCCAACGTTTTAGGTGGCCATGGGCAGGTTAGTGGTTTGGCTGGTGCTGACACCTGCTTTACCTACACCGCTAACCCTAACTATAATGGTGCTGATTCAGTAGAGGTGGTAGTATGCGATAACGCCAACCCCAATGGCTGTGATACCTTACTGCTTTACGTTACTATACTTCCGGTAAATGATGCGCCTGAAGCCTTAAATGATTCAGCCAGTACCGGGGTTAATGCCCCGGTGCAGATTTCTGTGCTTATTAATGATTCAGATAGTATTGATAATTCAACCCTTGATACAACTTCATTTCAGGTACTTGTGTCTCCCGTTAATGGAATGGTGCAGTACCTAAACGGTGTGCTCACTTACACACCAGCCAATGGTTTTATAGGTTTTGATAGCCTGCAATACCAGATTTGTGATATAGGTGTACCCACACCACCAATTTGTGCTACGGCCTGGGTTTATGTTTTTGTTGATCCTAAAAACGACCCGCCCGTAGCCATTAATGATACCATAGGTGTGTTTAGCAACCAGTTGTTTGATGTGCAGGTGCTTTGGAACGACTTTGACCCTGAAGGCGATTCGTTAATCATTTCAGTACTTACGCAGCCACGTCACGGCCAGGCTACGTCCGGAGATACAACTGTAGCATACAGGGCCAACCTTACGTATTGCGGTCCTGATTCATTACTATACCAGATATGTGATAACGGTTTTCCAACGCGCTGTGCCAGTGCCTGGGTGTACATATTTGTACAGCCTGCAGATACCGATCAGGATAGTCTTTCGGATAGCTTTGAAACCCTTACCATAAATACCGATGGCGATTTAAGAAACGATTATAATGATGTAGACTCTGATAACGATGGCATATTTGATATGACCGAGGCATCACCCATCCGCAATATTTGTTTCCCAACGGTTATGGATTTTGATGGCGATGGTATACCGGACTTTCGTGATATAGATTCGGATAACGATGGTATACCGGATTATGTGGAACGCTCTACTGTAATTGTATTACCAACAGGTAATGATGCCGATGGTGATGGTATCGATGATGCCTATGATTCTGATTACGGTGGTTATCTTGAAAGTAACCCTGTAGATACCGATGGAGACGGGTGGCCCGATTTCCGCGACCTGGATTCGGATAATGACGGCCGCTCAGATACAGACGAGCGCGGACCTGAACCAGACAGGCCACGTGATACGGATGGCGATGGAATACCTGATTTCCGCGATCTTGACTCGGATGGCGATGGCGTACCTGATACAATTGAAACTGATGACGACTGCGACAGGGATGGGATACCTGACTGGCTGGACCCTGATAACTGCGAGGTGTATGTGCCGCAGGGTATTTCGCCAGATGGTGATGGGCTGAATGATTACCTGGTAATACCGCAGCTATTTGATTATCCTGAAAACAACTTAATGATCTTTAACCGCTGGGGGAATAAGGTTTACGCTAAAAAACCTTATGACAATACCTGGGACGGTAAAGCTTCGGAATCCGGAGTGATAAACGGAGATCAATACTTGCCGGCCGGCACCTACTTCTACATTCTGGATTTGGGTGATGGCTCTAAACCGCTCACTGGTTATATCTACTTGAAACGATGAAAAAACTACTCTCTACTCTAACCATCAGTGTGATTTGCAGTGCCCTTTGGGCACAGCAGGATCCGCTGTTTACCCAGTACCGAAGCAATATGCTTACGGTAAACCCCGCCTATGCAGGCAGCCGCGAGGCGCTAACATTTAATTTATTGCACCGCAGCCAATGGGTGGGTATAGAAGGTGCTCCAACTACCCAATCCATTGCCGTGCATGGTCCCTTAGCTTCAGAGAAACTTGGCTTTGGCCTTTCGCTTATACATGATAGGGTAGGCCCAACAAGGCAAACCGGTATCTATGGTGATTTATCCGGAAGGGTAAAAGTGAGCGAACGAGGCTACCTGGCAGGTGGTGTAAAAATCGGGGCCAATTTTTTTAACTCCAACCTTACTGAGCTTATACTCGCCAACAGCGGTGATGGTAATTTTAGTGAAAACGTAAACCGAACCATGCCTAACGTGGGGGTGGGGGTGTATTACTATACTGATAAATTTTACCTGGGTGTATCCATGCCCAAAATCATAAAAAATCAACTTTATGATAATGGTAGCCTGGATGGAGCCGTATCCGAAAAAAGGCACCTCTTTGTAAACTCAGGCATCGTTTTGGAAATGTCGCCACTGGTAAAATTCAGGCCAACGGTAATGGCGCGTATGGTGGGTGGTTCGCCACTATCATTTGATGCCACGGCCACTTTTATATTTGATGATCGCTTTTGGCTTGGTGGCTATTACAGGTTGAGCGAATCAGTTGGTGTTTTGCTGGATTACAATTTTACGCCACAGCTTAAGGTGGGTTACTCCTATGATTATACGCTTACCGAACTGCAGAATTACAATACCGGTTCGCATGAAATAGGCATTACCTACGATTTCATTTTTAAGGAAAAAAGAATTCAATCACCACGATACTTCTGATGAAAAAGCTACTCCAACTCCCGTTTTTTTGTCTGGCTGTTATTGCGATTGGCAGTTGTTCTGAAACCGCGGTTATAACCCGTGCAGACAATTTTTATGAAAATTACAATTACCCTGATGCTATATCGCGCTACAAATACGCGCTAAAGCATGGGCACGAAAACCAACAATACTTAATGAAGCGCCTGGCCAATGGGTATCGCCTGCAGGGCGATTATGCCAACGCCTCTATCTGGTATGCTAAGCTGGTGCAGTTTGAAAGGGTAGAGCCGGTAGAATATTTCCATTATGCTAAAGTGCTGGAGTCTGAAAAGAAATTTGCCGAGGCCCAGCAATGGTTTGATAAATACAGGGAAATAGTGCCTACAGACTCCAGGGCGTTTACCTACAGCAACTACTCCGTAAAAAAGGTATCCGACCTGTATGAGGATAAAAGTACCTATGAGCTTTTTGAGCTCAAGATGAATACCGAGTATGATGAGTTTAGCCCGGCCTGGTATGGTGATTACATTATTTTTACTTCTAACCGGCCTGATCAGGAACTGGTAAAGCGCAAGCATAGCTGGAATGATACCTATTACCTGGATTATTTTATTGCCGAAAAAGAAACCGATGGCCAGTTGAAGAGAACGGAATCCTATCCCTATCTCAATTCGCCTTATCATGATGGTCCGCTTACATTCAGCCCCAATGGTGATTTGGTAATCTTTACCAGGAATACCTCACACCCCAATGGTAAACTCTTAGCAGACGATAAAAGCACGGTTCGCCTTTCTATATTCAGTAGCCAAAAGGTAAGCGATGGAGGCAATACAGCCTGGTCCGAGCCAAAGGAACTTCCTTTTAATATTAGTGGCTACTCATGCCAGCACCCTGCCCTTAGTAAGGATGGGCGCAAGCTGTACTTTGCCAGCGATATGCCCGGTGGCATTGGCGGTATGGATTTATACGTGTGCGAAAAAAGAGGCTGGAGCTGGGGGCAGCCCAAAAACCTGGGTAGTAATGTAAATACCAGTGGCGATGAGGTTTTTCCGTTTATTTATAAGGATAGCCTCCTGTACTTTTCAAGTAACGGCCACCTGGGGCTTGGCGGGCTTGATGTTTTTGTAACCTCTGCTATTGATTATACGTACCCGGCCAACCTGGGTTATCCTATTAATGATGCCATGGACGACTTTGGGTTTATACTGGATGATAAAGGTAAGAGGGGCTACTTTTCATCTAATCGCGAAGGCGGACAGGGCCGCGATGATATTTATGGTTTTGATGTAAAGCAAAATGCTAAATTCCGTTATGAGGAAATAATGGATACTACTAATATGCCTGTTGTGGCCAGTAGTGTACCGGTAATTAATAATCCCGGTGGTGCAAAAGGTCCCGGCCGGGTTACGGTGGTGGCTACAGGCGGTATTCAACTGCAGGTGTATGATCAGATTAGCGGTAAGGGATTGCCTAATGCTACCATCAACATATTTGACAAACGCGGGGTGCTACTCAATGCGGTGCAGATGAAAGGTGACGGAACCAATCGCATCAGCCATAATTACCCCAATGGGGAATTACGCTTTATTGCCTTTTATGAGGATTACAGCAGTAACCGCGTATTGGTGGAAATGAAAAATATACCGGAAACCGGGGGGCTGATAAAAATACCTATGGTAAAGGATTTGGGTAAAATGCTCAATATTAACCCTATTTACTTTGACTATAACCGCGATAACATACGCCCCGATGCAGCCCGCGAACTAGATAAGATTGTAAAGATTATGAAGGAAAACCCGGGTATGGTGATAGAGGTGGCCAGCCACACCGACAGCCGCGGGCAGTATGGTTACAACCAGGATTTATCGCAGCGCAGGGCACAGAGCAGTATGAAGTACATCATTAACCATGGTATAAGTGCCAGCCGTATTAGCGGAAAGGGCTATGGCGAAATGCAGTTAACCAACCAATGTGAGGATGGTATTGCATGCTCTGAGCCTGAGCATCAATACAATAGAAGGACTGAGTTTAGAATTTTAAAATTTGAGTAAAAATTTAGAAGAAAAAGTTGGTTGGTGAACTATTTTATGCTCTATATTTGCCGTCCGAAAAATGAAGGGAGCTTAGCTCAGTTGGTTCAGAGCATCTCGTTTACACCGAGGGGGTCGGGGGTTCGAATCCCTCAGCTCCCACTCTTCAAACAGAAAAAGGCATCAGCGAAAGTTGATGCCTTTTTTGCGTTTTGAGAAACCTTTGAATTGATTGCCCTTCCATTAATGTCCAGCTTCGGTTGTATTCCTGTGCCTCTCTACTTTAAAATTGCGAAGCAATTTTTAGAACGGCCTTCAAACAAATAGGGTTCTGATTAAAATCAAGGCTTACTAAGACTGGGAAGCCCCTATGAATTTCGGGGATCACCCAGCCGCAGTTAGGCTTGATGAAAAGCAGGTTACTATTTGTTTGTAAGCCTTGATTTTTTGGTCCATTTTTTATCAAGAAAAAAGGACGTATAAAAAACCCGGTAATTGAAATAGTTCCGTTGAGTCAGATGAAATCAGTATCGATTTGAACATCTTTTTCAAAATTTAAAAGAGAAAGTATTCCTTTCGCTCACATCACTCCACTACCAAACTCAGCACCTCCCTATTAACCCCATTGGTGGCCACCACTGTATAAACCCCTGCCGCCAGGTTATGCGCCACCCTGGTTTTTCGGCCCTCCGTTTGGGCTTCCATTACCTTTTGGCCTTTTTGATTGTAAAACTCCAGCTGGTAGGGTTTTATCTTATCGGAGTCTACCAAAACATCCACATGAGTGGATGAAGGGTTGGGGTAGAAGTAGACTTCAGCTTTTCTGAACGCCATTTCCGGGAGTGAAATTCCAGTTGGGTTTGCTTTAAAACGGCCCCACATAATGTCAAACTGGCCATTGTTAATATTTGGCCCTGCAAGGCTGCCTTCGTAAATAAAATTACCTACACTATCAGGCTCAGGGATTATTGCCGAAACATACGAATAGAATCGTGTAGTACTGTCAGTAAAAGAAATGTTGTTTAACAGCTGAAAAGTTGTATCAATGGCAAAAACAAAGGTTTTGTACTGACGATTTCTCTGGTCTGCTTCATTAAGCGTGGCCGATAGCACAAAGCGTTCCCCGTCAAAGTGAGTACCATAACCGGCAACTTCTCCTAAATCGAAATCGCTGGTTGGACGTACCATTTGAAACTGATAGCGTTTAAGGAGCGTATCTTTCTTTAAATCAAAAACTTCCATTGACATGGCGTAGGTATAAGGGTTTGGCATGCCCGAATGCGGATACACCCCCCTCATGTAAACCACGGCTTTATCATTAACCACCCAAATATATTTAAGGGTAAGCCCTTGGGACAATGCAAAGCTATTGTACACTATGCTGAAATTTTTGTCTATTTCTACGATTGCCGCATATGAAGATTTTTTGGTGGTATCATATAGCTCTCCCGTAAAAAGCAAATTTCCATTGGGATGAACTGCAGGGCCACTGGAAAAAAATATTCTTTTCCCATTGTAGAAGAGTTCTATTTCTTGATGTGTCACTACGGTAGTCTGTGTGTCCATTTTTATTAAAATGGTTCGGCCTATACTGTCGTTGGTGCCAATAGCGCACTCCACAATGGCGTACAGCGTATCGTTTTGTGGTAAAAACCAATGGTCAAAAATGTTTACACCGTAGGTAGAGTCCGGGGTAAGCTTTATACAGTTTTTAATAGAATCAGGCGTGTACTTACACAGGTCCCAATGTTCCAGATAAGTCTGTGGTAAATAGCCTCGGTTGGTGGGGTTTACCCGGTTCATTAAAAGGAGCGAATTAGATGAGGTTACTTTATTATATCTATAATAGTGAAAGCCTGGATGGGTTGGTACTTCCGTCTTTTGGGTGCTCACTACATTTAGGCCGCGATCAAAGGAAAGTGTATGAAAGGTAATGGTGGTGTCAAACCACAACGGAATATCATGGTCATAAGCCAAGAGTTTGTATTGGTCTGTCTTAGAATCGTAGTAAAATTGATCGCCTGAGCGGTCATCCCTTCCTCCATCATACAGTGACTGGTTCTGAGAATAGGCATCAATGAAAAAGAAGAGTTGCAAGATTGCAACTCCCCATAGTATTGATTTTAATTGAATGTTTTGTTTCATGACTAAGGTACCTTTTAAAAGCCATGGGTTTGAAATACGCCCGACTTCCATTGCATGTAGTGAAAAGCAGAACCTAGAGGGTTTCCGATCACATTTTGGTAAGAAAGTAGTTTAATTTCCAAAACCCTTCCGCCATAAGGGAAAGTATTGACCTCCGCCTGTGCTAAATTTTCAGCCCTGGTTTTCCAGGTATTCAATTTTTCATTGGTTCCTATAATATAGCCCATGCATTCATGGGGCGATCTTGAAGGTAAATTATTGAAATCTTCTGTGGCACCCCAAAGATTGGCGTGCTGACGTGTTGCAGTTCCGGTGGCTGTTCGAGTATTCATTTGAAGAACAGGGTCATATTCTTCATAAAAGCTTACCCAATGCCACATATAAGGTAATGTACCACCATTGAAAGGCCTCAATACTTTGTTTTGTTTGATGGTATGATACCATCCTGTTATCGCCCACCCCACGGGAGGCAGGTTGGGGTTTTGCAGGTAGTAGGGTCCAAAAGCCTCTGTAATCCTTTCAGCGGCATCCTTTGGGCTCTGGACATAGTTGTTTAGCCCAGAAGGTAACGTTGCGTTACAGGTACCTCCTATGGCGGCTGTGTAAGCATCATTGAATGTTAATGGATTAATAGCCGGTTGTACGGAGGTAATGTCCACACCCTTAACCTGTAAATTCATAATATAACCATCACTTCCAGTAATTTCTAAATCACTTATCGGTGCTTTGCCATCTGTAACGCTCACCAAGCCGTCCAATACATCCAGCATGTCATTTTCGCTCACCAAGGCTTCTCCACCGCCTGAGGAATATCCCCATTGCAAGGTGGTGGTGGTTGTAAATGATTGCGAATAATCTACATATTTTGTGTCACCAACTGGATCCACAGAGTTTCTGTAATTAATGGCTGCTTCTATCAACCAGATGGCGTGTTCGTATGGGACGGTGGGGTCATCAGAAAACTCGGTTCCACCATCATATGCCTCATAATCCGTAAGGAAGTCTTCCACCAAAGAGGCAGCAGAATCCGCTCCGCTTTTCTTAATTTTTGGCGCATCAGCCATTGATCTTTACTACAGGAAGTAGTAAAAGAGATTAAAGCTATTCCTCCCATTATAAGGGTGCTTTTTAAAAGGTTTGTTTTCATACTAAATGTATTTAATTGATTAAACATTTAGCCAAAGTAGAATCGTTTTTTTTTTTTTGCAACTTTTATTTCAGAAATGTTTTACATACATTTCGCACAGGCGTGAATAATAAAGTGCCCCTTTAAGATATTTTCCAACTTGAATTTTTACCTGAGACTTTCAGGTTGCACTATTTCACTACCAAACTCAGCACCTCCCTATTAACCCCATTACTAGCCACCACGGTATAAACCCCTGCCGCCAGATTATGTGCTACTCTGGTTTTAAGACCATCCGTTTCAGCCTCCAACACCTTTTGCCCCTTTTGGTTGTAAAACTCCAGTTGGTAGGGTTTTAACTTATCGGAGTCTATTAAAACATTTACATGAGTAGAGGAGGGGTTGGGGTAGAAATAAACCTCTGTCCTTCTCCAGTTAATTTCAGGCAAGGAAACATAAGGATCTTTCACTTTAAAGCGCCCCCAGGTTACATCAAATTGTGCATTGTTGATTACCGCACCTTGTATGCTTCCTGCATAAATAAAGTTGTGCGCGCTGTCTGGCTCAGGGATAATAGCGCTTACAAAAGAGAGGTTGTAACGAGAGCTATCTCCAAATGAAATGTGGTTTAATAACCTGAAATTGGTGTCCACAGCAAAGATTACCGAGCGATAGCTTTGATAGTTTACCGAGCTGTCCTTTATAGTCCCGGAAAGTATAAAATATTTACCATCAAAATAGACTCCCGGCCCCGCAGTTTCATGAGCATCGTAATCGTTTGAGGGTTTGCTCAACTGATATTTATACTCCGCTATTAAGCTATCATTTACCAAATCAAATACCTCAAATGACATGGCAAAGGAGTAGTTGGGTTGTAGATTGGGGTTGTCAAATATACTTCTGGAAAACACTACGGCCTTATTACCTATACGCCACAATTTATATAGATTGGAGAGCGGACTGGTAATGCCCTGGCTCTTATAAACTGTTGTTAAATTTTTATCAACTTCCAGCAAAACGGTATATAACTGCCTGGGTTGGCGTTGATCAATAGAGCCTACCATCATTAAATTCCCATTGGGATGAACAATAGGTGATGACCCGAAATAAACTTTTCCACCGCTATAACTGAGGTTTAACTCCCTTTGACTAACATTACCAGAAAGGGTATCCAGTTTTATAAAGTATTCTCGCGAATTGGTATCGTTTGCACCCAATGAAAGTCTCGCAATAGCATACAGTGTATCATTTCTCGGCAAAAACCAGTGAGACAAGAGGCGAGTGCCGTAAGCTGAATCTGGAGTTAGTTGCATACAATCTTTTACAGAGTCATTTCTGTAACGGCAAAATTCCCAGTGTGTTAAAAATTTAAATTTGGAAAAAGGTGGAGCTGATGGCTTAGATGCATTAATACGTGCCATTAGCAGTCGGTTATTGGCTGATCGTAAGCGTTGGTAGTCATTGTATTGAAAACCTGAAGGCACAGGTAAGCTAATCTTACTGGAGCTTTGGAAAAGTAAGTTTCTATCAAATTCTAAATGTTCAAATGTTATCGCAGGGTTTACGTACGGTGGGGGATCATGCTCAAAACTCACTAAATGATATAAAGAACTGGCCTGTTGATAGAGCATATAATTGCCTGCTCTATCTTCTCTGCCACCATCATATAGCATTTGACCCGCACTATTGGTGCTGAATATTAGGAGTTGCAGAACTGCAACTCCTAATAATAATAAAATTTGGGATTTCTTCATTTTATTTTATTAATCTAAGTCATCAGAGTATATTCCTGACTTCCACGCCATTCGATGATAGTTATAATATGGAAAGCCACCACCATGATACGCTGATAATTCGATGGAAACTACGGTTCCCCCGAAAGTATTGACTTCGCCTTGACAAAGTGCCTCTGCTTTACCTTTCCAATCTAATAACTTTACGCTACCCATGCATTCGTACGGGTCAGCAATTGTACCACTTAGGTGTTCTGGTGTTGCGCCCCACAATTTTGAATGCTGCACCTGATTTGTTCCAGAGGGTGTAATTATATAGTTGTTAAATGGATCTCTTTGAATATGTATGCTTTTCCAATCCCAAGAACTTGGGATAACCAGTGGGGTTTGAGAGACTCCAACGCTATGAGAGAGAATAGTATGATAAAAGCCAACAATGCGCCAACCCGGAGGTAGGGTGGTAGGGTTTTGAAGATAATAGGGTCCAAAGGCCTCTGTTATTCTGTCAGCTGCATTTCGGGTTCCAGAGAGGTTTGCATTGCCACTTCCTGAAGGTAGTGCAGGGTTACAGGTTCCAACAATTGCCGCCAGGAAAGCATCATTTGATGTTATTGGATTTATTGTATTGGGTAAAGTGGTGGTAAGATCAAACCCTGAGATAGATAATGTAAGTTAGGATGATGAATTTTCAAGTAACTCAATATCTGTAATTGGAGCCTTACCACTATAGCTCTCAAAGATATCATCGTACAGTTCAAATAAATCTGCTTCACTTACCAGAGCAGTTCCTCCTCCTCCTCCAACAGTCCAATCAATTAGTGCGGTTGAGCTAAAAGGGGATGATGGATTAACGTAAACGGTAGAACCTTCTGGATCAATCGCATTTTGATAGTTTAGAGTTGCCTCTAGTAACCATATTGCGTGGTCGTACTCAATTGAAGGTGTTGTAGAGCCTGATTCATTTTCCATATGATCATTATAATCATCAATGAAGTTTTCAATTAATAGGACTATTGAGTCACTATCTTTCTTAATTTTTGGCGCATCAGCCATTGATTGATCTTTACTACAGGAAGTAGTAAAAGAGATTAAAGCTATACCTCCCATTATAAGGGTGCTTTTTAAAAGGTTTGTTTTCATACTAAATGTATTTAATTGATTAAACATTTAGCCAAAGTAGAATCGTTTTTTTTTTTTTGCAACTTTTATTTCAGAAATGTTTTACATACATTTCGCACAAGCGCGAATTTAGTAGCTAAAGAAATGCGTGATAGAGGCATTGATCATTTCCCTATTTTCCCTCCCTAATTAAAAACATCGCTTTATGGAAAATTTTGATAACCCACAGTTGGGCCTGGCTGAAAGCAGCGCGGAGGTACGCGCGGCTTTTTATAAGAAAACCTATGGCCACCTGGCTTTGGCTTTTTTATTGTTTGTACTTATTGAAGTGGTATTTCTGAGCTCGGAGGCCATTATCAACGTGGGCTTGAGCATGACGCAGGGCTACACCTGGCTGATAGTACTGGGCGGTTTTATGCTTGTTACCAACTTTGCCGAGCGGTGGGCTGCCGGTACGGATAATCCGCAAATGCAATATGCAGGTTTTGTACTCTACATTGTGGCCGAGGCCTTCATTTTTGTGCCATTACTTTATATTGCTATGAATGTAGCTGAAGACCCACTTTTGCTGCAAAAGGCATTAACCGTTACCCTCGGTTTATTTACGGCATTAACGGCTGTGGTTTTCTTCACCGGTAAGGATTTCTCTTTTCTGCGCACAGCTATTATGGTAGGTGGCATTACTGCTCTTGTAATAATTGTGGCAGGTATGCTCTTCGGCTTTGATTTAGGGTTGGTGTTTATAGGTGGTATGATTTTACTGGCTGCGGCTTCAATCCTTTATCAAACTTCCAACATTGTACATAAGTATCATCACACTCAACATGTAGTGGCGGCACTTGGTTTGTTTGCCTCTTTTATGCTTTTACTTTGGTATGTTATCTCCTTCTTTTTGAGTAGAGATTGATATTAGGAATTATAAAGCAAAAATCCCCTGGGCACATAGTGCCCAGGGGATTTTTGCTTGCTGTAAATTGAATAACCCTAGCCGGTCATTCCAAGGCCATTATCTTCTATTGACTCTGAGTCACTATCCGCCATAACAATAAGAAGGCTAAGCAGGGTCAGCAATTCCGACTTTAAAAAGTCGATGCCTTTTACATCAATTATTTGGTCGGAGTTGTGGATGAGCTGTTCCATTTTCCCCAGCGACTTTTTTTGAAATTCACCCGGCCCAAAATTCTCAAGACTATTGTGAGAATAAAACACATTGAGTAATGAATAGGCCAGTGCAGCCTTTTTCAGTAATGAAGCGGGCGAAGGTTTTGTAGTAGTGGCAATATCCCGCTTTATAGCTTCCAGTTGTTTAATAATCTGTTTCATGAGTAGAGTTGTATGTGCGCCATAAATATAGAAACAGGTATCAATTGAAATGTAAGATTAGGTAGATGTAAAATGAATTTATCTATTGAAAATTAAATAGTTACACTAGATCATCGAGCGACTTAATTTTGTAGAAAAAGTTAGAGTGTAAATAATTTGAATGGCGGATACGGAGCCGGTAATGTGTCTTAATAGAGTTACCTATGCGTAATTGTCTTAAAGCAGTAGTGACTGTCTTCCAATGCTTTAGAAATACAGATTACCCCTACGGTTACCATTTTTAATATTTCCTGAATTAGTTTTTTATGGATTATAAGTAGCCCAATCAGGCGAAAGTCAAAAATTGGTTTTTATATCTTAGAGGCTCTGTAAGAACGGCCTTATACTTCTGCTTAAGCCAAATAAAAATCCAAATTCATGAAAAAACTTAGCGTACTGCTGGCGGTTGCTTTTTGCCTGCCACTTTTTGCCCAAACCGAATTAGGCTATCAAAAACCGCCTAAAGAAATTCTTGACCTGGTTGATGTGCCCCTCGCCCCCGGGGTAAATATGGATAGCGAAGGTGAAAATGTAGTTTTGTTTTACCGGGATCCCTATAAATCCATCGCAGAGCTATCAGAAAACGAAATGCGGCTGGCCGGTTTGAGGATTAATCCTAAAACCAATATTGGTAGCCGTACTAATTATTACAACAATCTTAAAGTAAAAAAGGCTACGGCCAAAGAGGTTAGAGATGTAACAGGGCTCCCTGAAGACGCCAGGTTATCCAACTTTAGTTGGTCTCCCAGCCAAAAAATGATGGCCTTTACAAACACTACTAATGACAAAGTAGAAGTATGGGTAATGGATATCGAAAAAGCCACTGCCCGTAAACTTACCAATGCTGCAGTAAATGCCAACATGGGCAACCCCATGGAGTGGTTTAAAGATGGTAGTGCCCTTTTGGTGAGGATGCTTCCAAAAAACAGAAAGGCGCTCATAAATACCGCTGAAGCTGTACCAACCGGCCCCGTGGTATCAGTTAGTACAGGCGAAAAAGCTCAAAACCGTACTTACCAGGATTTATTGAAAAACCCTGCTGATGAATCCAATTTTGAGCAGCTCGCCTATTCAGTAATATATAAGGTGAACCTTGATGGTACTTCTTCTCAATGGCTGCCAGAGCCCGGTATGTATGATGATATGGACTTTTCGCCAGATGGAAATTATGTGATGGTAAGCAAGGTAAAACGTCCCTTTTCTTATCTGGTGCCTTACTACCGCTTTCCCAGCGAAAGCACCGTGTATGATAAATCCGGTAAAGTGGTACAGGTGGTAAACTCTGCTCCCCTTACTGAAGTGTTGCCCAAGGGCTTTATGGCTGTAAGGGAAGGTAGGCGCAGCCTGGGCTGGCGCTCTGACAAACCCTCCACACTTTACTGGGCCCAGGCCCTTGATGGTGGCGATCCTGAAAAAGAGGCTGAATACCGGGATGAGGTTTTTCAACTGGATGCCCCTTTTAATGGAGAGCCAAAATCAATGTTGAAAACCAAAAACCGCTTTGGTGGCATTACCTGGGGTAACCAGGATGTAGCCATAGCTTATGATTATTGGTGGAACAACCGTAACACTAAAACCTATCTATTTGATCCTTCGGATGCTTCAAAAGAAGCGTCCATTATTTACGATAGAAATTACCAGGACAGGTACAGCGATCCGGGCAACTTTAGTACACATCGTAATGAGTTTAACGAAAGGGTTTTGATGATGAATGATGGTAAGGCCTATTTGCTGGGAGATGGCTATTCAGAAAAAGGCCAGTTTCCTTTTGTGGATGAATATCTATTGGCCGAAGGCAAAACTAACCGCCTCTATCAATCTAAATACACCGATAAAAAGGAGGATATCCGCGATATGATAGATCCCGCCAAGGGTAAGGTTTTGGTAAGGATTGAGTCGGCAAGTGAGTACCCTAATTATTACTTCAGGGATATTACCAAAAAGAATAAGCTTACCACCATTACTGATTTTGAAAACCCGTTTAAGAGCATACAAAATGTACACAAGGAGGTTATTAAGTACAAGCGGGACGATGGCCTTGAGCTGGAAGGCACCTTATATCTGCCGGTAGGCTATGATATGAAGAAAAAGCCTAAGCTGCCTATGATAATGTGGGCTTACCCCGTGGAGTATAAGGATAAAGACAATGCCGGGCAGAACACTTCAAACCCCAATGATTTTACGTATCCCTATTATGGTTCGCCCATTTATTGGGTTACACGTGGGTATGTAGTGTTGGATGATGCCTCATTCCCCATAGTGGGTGAGGGCGAGGAGGAGCCAAACGACTCTTTTAGAAAACAGTTGGTGGCCAATGCCAAAGCGGCCATTGATGCTGTGGACGATCTTGGATATATTGACCGGAACCGGGTAGCCGTTGGCGGGCACTCTTACGGGGCCTTTATGGTGGCAAATCTTCTGAGTCATTCAGATTTGTTTGCAGCGGGTATTGCACGCAGTGGTGCCTACAACCGTACGCTTACACCATTTGGCTTTCAAAGTGAAGAGCGCTCGTATTGGGAGGCACCTGAAGTGTATAATACCATGTCGCCCTTTATGCATGCGGATAAAATGAAAACTCCACTTTTACTTATACATGGCGAGGCTGATAATAACAGCGGTACCTATCCGCTGCAAAGCGAGCGCTACTTTAATGCACTTAAAGGTCTTGGTGGTCCGGCACGCCTGGTGATGCTACCCAAAGAAAGCCATGGCTACAGGGCTAAGGAAAGTATTTTGCATTTGCTTTGGGAGCAGGATGAATGGTTGGAAAAGCATGTAAAAAACAGGGAGGAGAATACCGAGGCAAGCGGTACCAATTAATATTAATAACAAGTGAGTGATGAGCACCTAGGTGCTCATCCTACTTTTGAGACATTAGCTCCCCGATAGTAAACGGGACAGGCAACTTCACTAATGTCTCTTTATTACGAGACATTAGCTCAGTTGGTTCAGAGCACTACCTTGACAGGGTAGGGGTCACTGGTTCGAATCCAGTATGTCTCACAAGGCAAATGTCTCGCACGGAAATGCGGGCTAATTTTATCTATGCTCTGGTAAACTTGTTTGCCAAAGAGTAAGAGATAAAAATTAAGTACGAGCGAAGCGAAGTAGGCATTTGACTTGGGTACAAGAGGCTCTCCTTTTGGATCATGAAATAATCCAGTAAGTGTCACAAGGCAAATATCTCGCATTGAAGTACGGGCTAATTGGAAGGAAATTCCTTCCACTCAAACTTTGCTGCTCCGATTTTCGTTTCTCATCTTTACCACAGTCGAAAAACCTAATCTTAGATGAGCTTATCGCTGCCCAAAATTTCCCTGCTTCTTTCACTTGTAAGTTCTTTAATTGTAGGTCTATATGCTTATCCTTACGGTGATGAACTTCCACAAACCAAAGAGCCCGCCATATATATCAACCCGGTAAGATTTGCGGAAGGGGCAGGTAAACCCTGGAATAACATCACCGCAGACTCTAAAACAACGGGCTTGCTGGCTGAAAATTTAAAGGATGAAAATGGCAATTCTACCACCGTTGATATTTTTATGGAGGCTGCCACTACTTTTCCCTTTTATCGCACAGAGTATGACGGCAAGCCGGTTGAAGCTGCTTTTGAAGATAAAGTGCTTTGGAGAGGCTGGGGGAGTAAAGAGGCCTGGGCATTTCGCCTTGCAGGTTTAAAGCCAGACTACCTCTATACGCTCACATTTTTAAGCACTCAGCGGGGTTATGAGGGCAATGAAATTGCCATTGAGATAAACGGCACGGCCGTTCGCTATAGCGGTGTAACCGGTAATCGCAGCCGCACTTTTAAGGTGAGCATTAAGAGCAACTCTAAAGGTAATATCCTGGTAAAGGTGAATAAGGTAGATGGCAGTGTTAGTAGTATTGCAGCTTTGGTGGTGGAGGATGCCCGGGATAACTATCATGCACCAGAGGTATTTGAAAGTGAGAGTATCGTATTGAGCAACTCAGCGCCTGTGGAATCCCGTAAGGAAGCTAAGAAGCAGGTAGCAAAAAAACCGGTTAGTAATTTTTGCGATGCCCTGGTGAATGAGGAGGCTAGGATAAGTAAAAGCAGGCTGGTAAGGCCGGATCACGATCCAAGAAATCATGCCATTGAAATGTATGGGGGCTATGAGGTGGACTGGAAAGATCTGGATAATAAATCGCTGGCAACTGCTAATGTGCACGACCCTGAATCAGCCTGGAAACTGGATGACGTGAGCTGGAAAGATGGAAAGCTAAGTGGAATTAGTACAGGTAAACCTGAGTACTATTTCAAGCAGCGGTTTCAGGACGTAAAGCAGCCGTGGAAGGATTTGAGTACCTATTATTACATGAATCGCGAAACAAGGCTCGATACGGTAGTATTTTACCAGATGGACAATCGCCCTATAAACCCTGGTGCTACCTGCAATTTTTGGTACGCCTTATACGGCAGTACAGATAACTTCAGCTGGACTAAGATTATTGACAGCCTGGAGTTTGACCGCTCCAACCGATGGAAAGGATATCTAACTAATGACCCAAACTATTACTGCTATTTGCGGCTTAAGATTGTTAGTAGCGACCCCAATATGTATAACGATTGTAAAACAAACTCAGCCCTGATAAAAATAGTGGCCTCGGGTAAATACAGGGGCGGTTACATTACCAGTTTTATGAAGCCCGAAGATCTTCCCACGGCAGTGGAAACCAAAAACACCTTTAATGATTTTTTTGGTACTAATTGCTTTAACTCTGACCCTGATACGTTGCGTGCTAAGTTTAATTACCTGCGCTGCTATATGAGTTATGGCGACTTTAGCAATGAAATAGGGGGTAAGTTTTTTATCAATCAAAATACCAACGGACAGTACAACACTCATTATGATTACATAAAGCATGAGGGTGAGGATGGCAATGCCGTACGCTGGCTTAAGAATGACATTATTTACAGAAATAAAAAGGTGAAAGCGCTTAACCCTGATGTTAAGATTTTATACTGCATACAGCAAGGCGCCAACTGGTATGTTAACCAAAAAGCCAAACAGGAGGGTGGCTGGTATTACGATAAGGACCAGAATGGCAATGGCAAAATTGACTATCCGGAAGATTTTTTACCCTACTCCACCACATCATACCTCCTTACGGGAGAAGGGGGGATAGGAGCGCAAAGCCAGCGGACTGAAGATATAAAGGCAAAGGTTACAGAGTACCGGGTTAACCCCGAGGGTTATGAAAAGTCAAAGGAAGTACTTGAATATTGGACGAAGGATGGAAAAGTTTCACCATGGCTTGCAAGCTATTTTGATGTTACTGATCCTGAAAATCCCAATACACAGATTTACAACCGTGGTATGCGTATACCGTGGGATAAGCACAAGGCCCTGGCGGATCCCGATAAGAGGGATAGTGTACTCTCTGACCCACGAACCTACGCCTATGATGCAGCTTTTTTTTATAACCTCACAGCAGTGCATGGCCCCAATAAAGTAGATATGAAAACCCTGTGGGTGCAGCCAGGTCAGGTTGAAAAAACAGGGCAAGGGACCATGGACATGCTGGAGTGGGAAAATGAAACCGACCAAACCTGGCATGGGCCTTTGGCGCACATGTGGCCGCAATGGGCCGCAGCTTACATGAGTGCTATTATGGATGGAAATATGGGGCAAATCTCCGGTCCATTAAACAATAATATTACTGGTTATATGTGTGCCGCACCCTTGCTCGATTTTCTTTACCAGGGTACTACAAAGGATGGTTGTTACGATATTAAGCTCGCACTTGATGCCCTTGTGGCCATCCGCACCAAACGTAAAAAAGAGCTTAATGACAAAGGGGTAACCAAACATCCCGGTAACGGCATGCCGCTTTATATTTTGCCACCCAATTTTTGGGCAAACTGGCATCATTACTCAGGCACCAGTGGTGGGCAGCGCAGTGCTCAGTATTTGCGCTTTCCGTATGATAAGGATGAAAAAGGGCTTACAGCAACGGATGATGATATATATGAAACAATACGCGAGGAAACTTCCTGGTTAAAATCATTTTACCCACAGGTAAAAACCACGATTACGGAATGGGGCTATGGCACTCACACTGGCGGAAAGTTTTCTCCTTTGAAGCAGGATTTTGGTGTGGAAAGTAGCAATGCGGTTGCTGAAAGAGACAGGATGGTAAAAGAGCTTGAGCAGCAGAAGGAGAAGTTGAAGGCTACAGCCGTGCCCGATAAGGGAGCCATAGCCAAGCTGGACAGGGAGATTAGCAGGCTTAAAAAATCAGAAGCCTTTGGATATGCCCGATGAGGCCGGGATGTTTTACCAACAAGCCAATTGGCTGATTAGAGGGAGCCTTGAAATATGGTTCTCCGGGCTTGATAAACTTGCGCAATACTGGATGGCCGACAAAGGCGGCTATTATGACATTTTTACTTTGGATGAGGCTACCGGAAAACTGATGCCCGATCATAATAAAAAGTGGATGACAGAGGCAAAAAATGATTATACCACCTTTACCGGGATGGGCCTCTATGGCAATCCGCGATTTGGAAACGGAGGCTACCCGGCCAAAACATCGGCTTACGCTTTTCATAATATGAAGAAAATTTTGGGTGATAACGTGGCCGTAAAAAGGCAATGGCTTAATGAGGAGGAAAAGATAAAATCGTACCTCACCTACAACGAAAAGGAAAAGTACTATGCGCTGGTGGTATTTAAAGCTACGGCCAACAATCTTAAAGCTCCGAATTTTGAAGTTAAGTTACCCAAAGGTGCAGCGGATGTAAAGGTTATTGACTTTGTGGTGGACAGTTATTCCCCTCAGGTTAAATCAGTTTCAGGTGCCTCAGTAACCCGCACCATTACTGAGAAGCCTATAATCATTACGTTTAATGTGGCGAAGTAAAAACTATTCAAAAAATGCGATGAATTCGCTTTTAAGCTTTTTATTAATACGGGCTTAGCCTTATTTTGCGCCCATGAAAGAAACAGCGCCCGAAAAAGAACTATCGGCATTTGATGCCAAGTTTGAAGCTCAAAAAATTGCATTTGCACCCATTACATTTCAATGTGCCCTTACGCTCAGAAACACCGGGATACTAAAGGCCGTAGGTGATGCCAGGCGCGCTGGTGTAACCGTTGCTGAGATAAGTAATAAAACAGGGATTTCAGAATATGGCGTGAAGGTTTTACTGGATATGGCCACAAGTATGAAGCTGGTGAAGTGGGAAGATGGCAAATTCTTTCTTTTAAAAACCGGGCACTTTATAGTAAATGATAAAATGACGCAGGTAAACATGGATTTTACCCATGATGTATGCTATAAAGGCATGTTTCATCTTGAGGAAGCCATCCGAGAGGTAAAACCTGCCGGGCTTAAGGAGTTGGGAGATTGGTCAACGGTGTATGAGGGTCTTTCTGAATTACCTGATAAACTCAGGAAGAGCTGGTTTGAGTTTGATCACTTCTATTCGGATGGCTCGTTTCCTGAATTGCTGAAAATTGTTTTTGCCGATAAGCCCAAAAAACTTTTTGATGCTGGTGGTAATACCGGCAAGTGGGCCTTGCTTTGTGTGGAGCATGATCCCGATGTAGAAGTAACCATATTGGATTTGCCCGGCCAGCTGAGAGACTCCATGGCCAATGCGCGGGAGCGGGGTTTTGAAGATCGTATAAAAGGCTATGAAATAAACATGCTTGATGATGCCCAACCCTTCCCAAAAGGTGCAGATGTAATATGGATGAGCCAGTTTTTGGATTGCTTTGCTGAAGATGAAATTTTGAGCATCCTTAAGCGGGCCGCAGCTAGCATGGATAAAGATGCAAAACTCTATATATTAGAGACGTACTGGGACCGCCAGCGCTTTGATGCTGCCAGCTATAGCCTTAATGCCACGTCACTTTACTTTACGGCCATTGCCAACGGCAACAGCCGCATGTATCACTCAAAAGATATGATACGCCTGGTACAAGAGGCCGGGCTGGTAGTAGAAAAGGATATAGATGACATTGGCCGTGGTGGCCATACGCTTTTCAGGTGTGGGTTGAGGTAAGATAAAATCATTTGCAATTATTGAATAAGATCAGCTGCCGAAGACTTTGGCTACAGGGCCTATTACTAAAGCGCAGGCCAAGTCTGTCCTAAGGATAGGCTGTCGTTCGTATTACTAAATGAAATACGAAGTTTCATTAAAAATCTAATCCATGAAAAAGTTATTACTCGCATTTAGTTTATTGTTGTTTATGGGATCGTCCGCCTTTGCGGGAACGGTCACTATTGGTTGGGCAAGCGATTCTTTAGGGAGTCCTTGTGTTTATCCTCAAAGGATAGGGTTTATAATAGGAGGTACAGCTTCCGGATATACCCAAAATGATTCGCTTGACGTATTTGTGGCCTTTGGCGATGGTCAGGATACCACATTTAAGATAAGCATCTTTAACGGCACTAACTGGGGTGCCTGGGCAGAGCATAAATATCTACTGCCCGGTTTATATACAGTGCAGTATGTTGTTACAGCTCCTGATTTGGCCAGCGATACCCTCACCGTACCCAATGAAGTAATTATAGGTTCCTCCTGTGGCAACATCAGCGGAAAGCTCTATCTGGATAATAATTCAGACTGTAGCTTCAACACTGGTGATGTAGCTCTTACAAACCGCACCGTTAAGCTAAAGTTGGGATCTCAGGTTGTTTCCTATGCTATTACAGATTCAGCAGGAGATTATGAATTTACAGCAGTGGCAGGTTTAAGTTATACCGTAGAAACCAGCAATGCAATTTTAAATACCGTATGTCCGGCCTCGGGTGTGCATAATGTAAGTAGTTTACCAGCTGCCAATCTTGATTTTGCAATGACGTGTCCTACTTCTCAATTTGATGTGGAAAGCAAGTACACAGGTGGCTTTATTGTACCCGGAGTAGAGCGTAGCGTTTATTTCAGAGTTCAAAATAATATGTGCGCACCGGCAACCGGAGTGAGTGCTTTGACACTTGGGCCACAGGTTACCTATGTACCATCTCCCAGCTCATATTACACGGCACCTGATAGCGTAGTAGGGAGTACACTTTACTTCAGTTACAGCAATCTGGGGATTAATGGCCAATTGGATATCCGCGTAAAGCTTAAAGGAGACACTACCCTTACCGTAAATGATACTGTATGCATGAGCATGTCTTCAACTCCAACTATCGGAGATGCCAATGCAGCCAACAACACCATTAATCCATGTGTGGAAGTAAGGACTTCTTATGATCCTAACATGAAAACAGTTTACCCTAGTGGTGTTGGTGCATCAGGCGATATTAAGCCCAATCAGACCATGCTCTATACAGTACACTTTCAGAACACCGGTAACTTTATGGCTACCAACATTTACATCCTTGATACCATTGATGACCAGGTATTGGATATGAACACACTTGAAGTGCTTGAATTCAGTCACCAAATGGAATTGCGTGTTATTGATAATAACCTTCTGAAATTCAGTTTTAATAACATTATGTTACCTGACAGTAATAGTAATGAACCTGAAAGTCATGGGTTTGTAAGCTTTACTATAGATCAGAAAGCCGCACTACCTGAGGGTACTAAAATTGAGAACACAGCAGGTATTTTCTTCGACTACAACCCGCCAATCATTACCAATACTGCAACTAATACTATCAATAGGTTTGTGAGTATTGAGGAGTTTGGAAGAACTGAAGTTTCACTTGTTCAGGCTTACCCTAACCCTACAGCTGGTAAGCTTACGCTAAAACCCGAATTGGGAATAAAAGAGGCCAGCGCTATACTATTTGATTTAAATGGTAAGAAACTGATGGATATATCTATTACAGATGAGACCACCGTTGACCTGTCTCAGTTGCCATCGGGTATCTATCTCCTAAACATTAGTGGCGATGCCGGAACGCAGCAAAAGCGTATTGTAGTTCAATAACAGTTTATTTTATGTAATCCCACAAGTCCCCGAAAACAGAAGTTTTCGGGGACTTTTTGGTTTTTACTCCTTTGCCTTCCCTTCCGCCTTTTCCTTAGGTGCAGGCATTTGAAAAACCTTAACGATATCCTGCAACCCCCGGCTAATTAATTCCATTTGCTCCAATACATGGCCCATTTGATTACCTCCAAGGCCTTTGAGCTTTTGGTTTCGCTTAAAGGTGTCAATGATTTCTGCCTTCCGTTCCCCTTCTTCTTTGCTGATGGCTCCAAACATTTCCTTAAACTTTAGGAAGTTAAACTCTGCACCACTGGTAAGGGTCTGCGATTCATTTTCGTAATGAGACAGGATGATGGTGTCCAGTTCCTTATCATTCAACACAGGGCTTAATTTCTCTACAATTTTATTCATATCGCGGTAGGAGCCTTGCAAACGGAAGGATGGCTCCGTTCTAAACTCAGGCGACATACCTGCCGAGCGGATGTATTGCTCATTCACCTTAAGGATAATGTCACGAACGCGAATCATTTTTTTCAGGAGATTCACGTACTCATTGATTTCCTCTGGGCTGTGGTTGGCTTCAAATTCAATCCCTTCCTGGTTTCCGGTTTCGGCTACTTTTATTAAAGTGATGATATCCTTCTGGCTCTTGCCACTTAGGCGCGCCATGGTAGAGTTGGAAGTAATGCTGTTTTCCAAATAGCTCAATTCAAAGGCACGTGCTTTGCCGCCAATAATGTCTCCCAGATTGTAAATGTCAGCGCGGTTGGCCAGCATATCAGGCACCTGAAATTTTTCTCCACTTTCGGTATAAGGGTTTCCGGCCATTACTACAGCCACTTTTTTACCGCGCAAATCGTAGGTTTTACTTACACCTTTGTAAACCCCTTCGACTTTACGCTGAGCATCACACAGCGAAATAAACTTTTGTAAGAACTCCGGATTACAATGCTGAATGTCGTCCACGTAAATCATCACGTTATCACCCAATTCAAAAGCAAGGTTTAGCTTTTGCAACTCTTCGCGTGCAGCGGAATTACTTGCCGATTGCGGATCCAGGTTGGTGACATCGTGTCCAATAGCTGGTCCGTTAATTTTCATAAACACCAATCCTAAGCGGTTGGCGATGTATTCCATTAAGGTGGTTTTACCGTAACCGGGAGGGGAGATTAGCAACAGCATTCCCATAAGGTCGGTACGTTTGCTATCTCCGGCAGCGCCAATTTGTTTGGCCAGGTTATCCCCGATAAGAGGTAAATAAACTTCATCCAAAAGCTGGTTGCGAACAAAGGAACTCATTACCCGGGGTTTGAATTCATTCAGCCTCATTTCCTGCCTGGCACCCTCCAGCAGTTGCTTTTTCATTTCAGTAAACCGCTGGTAAGCTATTACCTGCTGGCGATCAAACTGCTGAAGCTTTTCCATGAAATGATTGTAATGCAGGTGGTACTTTCCATCCTTTACTACAGAATGATCTCCTTGCAAACCCGAAATTTCGGCATGCAGTACCACACGATGTTCTGTGGGGTTTTGTGCCGATCGATCCATCAGAATCAAAGCTGCCTCTTCCGTCTCTTGTAGTTCTTCACCGCTTTC
Organism: Schleiferiaceae bacterium; assembly: GCA_963758205.1. Classification (GTDB taxonomy): domain Bacteria; phylum Bacteroidota; class Bacteroidia; order Flavobacteriales; family Schleiferiaceae; genus Owenweeksia. The sequence continues at coordinate 937,997 of CAVWUM010000002.1, read as the reverse complement.
AGCTTCCGAGTGAAGAACATAGCTTTTTAGCCAGTTTTTGATAATGTCAAGTTTTTCCAGATACTGACCGTTTGTGGCTTTTAAGCTGGTCTCAAACTCCTTCATGGAGCGGTTCTTTTTCAGGAAAGTCTGAAAATGCTCCGAGAGCTCCCACGCTTCCATTGAAAAAATGAACTCATTTTCTTCCGTAAGGAAATGGAAAAGATACTCCGCAGCCTCGGCTGTGTTGGATTCATGCTGCACACCGTTTACGGCCAAAGCTTTTTCCAGCTCTTCCTTTAGTTCACGAATGGTGGTTTCAAAACTTCGGCTATTGGGAAAAACCTTAAGAATACTCCTTATGCTTCTGAAATGCTCTGGCCATTCTTTTTTGGCTTCAGCATCAATAAGGTATTGCCAGTATAGGTAGGCCAGCACACGGCTGTGGGCAGGGTAGCGCAAAAGTCCAATGCTATGATATAAGTTGTTGAGGTTTTTAAGAATCAGCATCCCATCCTTATCATGCACACCTTTAATGTAGCCTTCTTCGTAGCGTAGTGCCATCCTCCTCTGCACATATCCTTGCAAAGCCTGGTCGCTCATTTGGTGCAACTCGTCTGCCGACTTCAAATCCTTATCACCGTTTTTGCGGTAATTCAGGCTGTTGCTGAAAAGCTTGTACGCCAGATATTCGGCTCTATACACTTTTTCATTCTCGCTTACGAGTGATTGCGCCCAAACTTCTTTGGTAGCCAAAAATTCCTCCGATAGCACCTTCTCAAAAAAGTTAGTGCCGGTAATGTGAAAGTACATCTGCCCATCCCTGGTGACCAGCGAGAGGTCAATGTTCTGAGTGTTTACGTTAAAGCTGTGTTTGCCCAGGCGGATTACATCCTCGCCATCCACAAACAGTTCTTTCTTGTCTTTCAGTTGGCGGGTGGCTTCTTCGTAAGCCGTTTTCAGTTTGCTTTGGATGTCATCGGCCTTCACTGAATCGCCCATTTCCAGCAGTTGCTTGCTGAGGTCGCGCACTTTGTCCACCATTAGGTCAGAGGCGTAGTAAGAATTGATTTCCTGCACGGAATCCATCCCCGAAAGGCGCTTTTGAATACCACTTACTATACGCTCTGCCGATTGTTGCAGCGCCAGACTCTTTTTGTTTTTGGCCTCAGTGAGGTACACCTTTTTAGATTCAAAAGCATTATAAACCTCCTCGCGCTTCTCGGTGATTTTCACCAAGAACTTGTCAAACTCCGCAAACTTGCCTTCCAGTTCCTCCAGTTGCACCATCAGTTTGTTGAGGTACTCCTCGCACTTTTCAGGCGTATCGCAAATGTCCAGATAGTTGGTCAACCCCTGGTTAACTAACTTTAGCTGAGAGTTAAACTCAGCTTCGCCTTCCTGGCCAATTAGTTCCTTGCGCCTCTTTTTAAGCGCAGCGTTTATGCGGTTAAATTGAGAGTAGATGCCCGAAATACCATCAATAATACGCGTAGTTTGTGTGGCATCTTCAATTTTCAGGTTGCTCACAATGTCAATCAGCAACTCCAGTTCACCAGAAACTTTTATAATTTCCTTTTCCAGTTCATTGGCATCCACCACTTTCTTGACCTTCTCCAGCTGCTTGTTCAGCTTTTCTACCTTATCCCGGTATGGCTGCAGGGCTTCCTTCTTTAGCAGGAAATGCACCGTTCGTTCAGAAACCAAATCGGTTATTTCCGAAAGTTCCTTCTCATATTTAGCTACAATATCGTTATCGATGTAGCGCAGTTTCTTTAGCGAAATTATTTCTCCTTTTGAAGTGCGCAGTTGAGATAGTCTCTCTACAAATTCATCAATAGTTGCGGCTGTTCCGCGCTTGGCGCGAGAAATAATATCATCCGCCCGTCCGGTAATTTCGCCACTTTTTTCGCGGGTATTTTTCTTTATCCGGATTACCTTTTCATACTCCTCAATGGCCGTAGAGGCCGATTTTTTTATCTCCTGTAAAGGTTCCTTCAATTGCTGGGCCTCCTGGTGATTCAACCAATGATAGGCATCCATCAGGTCGGTAGCCATCTTTACCAAATCCACATAAAGGTTGGCGTAGTTGTCCTCTTTATTAATCAGCTTCACCAACTCACTGGCCTCGGCCATAGCCCGCACCACTTCCTTATTTCCAATTTTAAAAAGGTAGGAGCTGTTGGTTACCTCAATGGTTTTGTTGGGCGAGTAAAAAGGCGTTTGCCAAATCTGGATACTGTGATGACGCTTTTGCTCATCTTCTGCACGGAAGTAAATCAGTTCACCATCATCAAAAATGGAATAACCGCTACAGATTATAGGCGTGGCCACCTCCTGGTTGATGATATTGTAGGGGAGGAGGGCATAAATGCCGGTTTTCTTCTGGTAAAAAACATACAGAAAATCTTCACCATTAGGGGAGGGGATTCGCTTTTCAAAGAGCATGTCCTCCAGTTGATTGTCAAACAACTTAAACTCCCCGGTTTGTATGTAGTAACCTTTGGCGAAAATTATTCCCTGACTGTCAGGCAACAAAACACAGGAATCCTCCAGTGCATCTACACGAATGGCCTCCTGAATTTTCTGGTTAAAAACAATGTAACGGTATTTCGTTTCTTGATAGGGAAGTATTTTAAGCACCACCAGGTTACCGATTACGGCATAAAAAATCTCGGCATCATCCAGTGTCTGATCGGGGTCGTCCACCTCTTCGGCATAAATGCCGCGGCCGCTTGCGGTGTTGTCTTCCACCTTTATGGTGAGGTCGCCACCCACGGTTTCCACAAACACTTTGTCTTCAACGCTGATGTGCGGATGTTGCCCCTTGCGCTGCATATCGCGTGTGGCTCTTTTCCATATGAACTCGTGCTGGTCAGGGAACACAAACTCATGATCGCTGCGGCTGTTGAGGTATTGCAGGCCGCCATCGGTTTTGGCCCACTTAAAGGTTTTGATGTCGTTGGGCGTTTTCCCCACCTGGAAAACCATAAAAATAAACTGGCCTATTTCGGCAAACTTCGCAAAGCGGGTGTCGCGGTAATATTTGTAAAGGTTGGCAAAATCAACCTGAAAAGTTTCGTTGTCAAAAAACGGGATTTGCTCTTCCTTCAGAAATGTGTGGTCTTCTGGATTGTAGGTGTACAGGCTGAATACATCAGAAAACAGCGTTTCGGTTTTAAGCCCCATGTGTACGTTGTAGCCAAACAAAAAACGGTTCTGACCCAAAGGCACAATGTCACGAGCAATGCAGTTGTTTTCTGTAGAAATCCTTTCGGTGGAAACCAGTTGAGTTTCAATAGAACCAAACACCTCCTTACGGGATTCATTTAGCCTACTGATGCGCTTTCGCAGATCTCCCCCATGTTTCAGCAGCCGGTCACGGATGATTTCGTAAGTGCCGGATTCGAGGGTTATGTTTTGGTTGTTTTCTTTCATTTGGGTCATTAGCTGCGCTTCAGAGGTATTATCTGACATATTTAATCACGTCATACAATGCATCACTCAATCGTTCTGTCCATTTCTTTAGATTATCCAAGTCAAAACTTCTTTTATAATCTTCAGCTATTTCTTTGACATACTGGAGGGCCGGATGGTCGGGTTGCAACAAATCGTATGAAGTCAAGTGAGCAGTTCTTCTTAAAGATTCAAATTCCTTATGCAGAGTTTCAAGTTCGTAGTTCTTCCAAGGGCTCAATTCAAGTTCTGCAATAATATCTCTTAAATCTCCAGTCTTGTTGTCTTTTTTAAACGATTGAGGCGTAGTGGGTGTCAGAATCTTTGTGCCTTTTTTATGATATGTTAGATGATCATCAGTGGATTCAAGTTCGATTAAGTCTTCAAGGTTGGTGGCTTTATCTCGTGTCCTGATTTCCACCATAAGACTTAAAAAATCTAAGGCGTAATTCCAATCCCCTTTTGGTATTCCTAGTTTTAAACACTGATAATATTTTCCATCGAGAGTTTCCCATGTTCTTTGATAGCTTTCATGAAAATGAGTCCCTCCATATAAATCGTAATCGTAATGGTAGTGATGGGCTGTTACGGCCCAACCCGAATCTTCATTAAATTCAATATCATGAATTACTACATATCCACGTGGTAGTTTTACCAATACTGTATCTTGCTGGAAGTGAATAAATTTGGATGAGGTGTCTTCAGTTTTAACTGTTAGTGGCGTAAGTAGCTTTTTAATTCCTTCAACTACATCTAAAAATGCCTCATCCTCATTTTTCCATTTTGTTATGGGAGTAACATTCTGGGGCAATCCTTGTAACTTGCCAAAAGGGAAATCTTTCCAATCGCAAGGTCTTAGAATTACAGGAACAACCATAGCACTTTTTTGCTCGTGCTTTTCCATAGCTTCTTTTATTTCAACCTCTCTACAATATTCAGAATTAAGAAAATCAGAACTGATAAGAAGTATAATGATATCGGCATCTTCTGAGTTCTTGTTTAATATTTCCGTCCCATTCTTCACCTGCACTAATCTTTCGATCGTGCCAGTCTTTAATAACCCCTAACTGTCTTAAGGAAGCTAAGTGGGATAGAAACTTCTTTTTTAATTCTTCGTCTGTATGGCAATATGATATAAACACTTTTGCCGGTTCTACTATGTGCATGTAAGAATTTAATTATAGCATTTCATTGTTTGAAACCCAAATCCAGAGCAGACCGCTTAGGCGACAAACCGCCTGCTCCGAGCCTTGGATCAATCTATTTATATTTACTCATTTAGGTATTCTGGTTGCACGTGCTCTGCGAGCCACACACCATTCGCGGATTGATAAAACGTAACGCCTTCTTCCATCATCCGTTTGGAATCCACCTTTAATACCACAGGTTTGCCATACCTCATTCCCACTCTGCGAGCGGTTACAGCATCAGATGAAAGATGAACGTGATGCCTTTGACCCTTAAGCAGACCTTGCTTTTTTATGGAAGTAAGATTCTTCTCTGCCGTTCCATGATAAAGTAGGTCAGGCGGAGTTTTTTCCTCCAGGGCTAAATCTACTTTTAGCGAGTGGCCCTGGCTGGCCCTGATTTTGGAATAGTCCTCTGAAAACTGGAACCTCTTTTTGTCGTTGTTAGCGACCACCTGCTTCAGATCTTCAATGGAAATTTCAAAGTCGTTTGAGTTCAGCTTTTCCAGCAACTCGTTAGTATGGGTCCAGCCACTTGCATCCAAACGCAATTCAATGGTTTCGGGCTTGTGTCTTAGCACCAGACTTAAAAACTTACTTATCCTGATTTCCTGCTTATCCGTTTTCATCCGCCTAATCTGCGTTATCCCCGTCCGAACGGTGTTCATCCGGGCGGGTGCGTACCATCGTTACTCAATCAATCCCAAATCCTCTGCCGAACGATCGCCAAATCCGGAGCCACGCGCTATATCCAACAATTGCTGTAGCATGTTCTTCTTCTCCTTGTTCTGGGTCTGGCTCATCATCTTAACGATGAGCGCGGTAATAGAGAGGTTTTTAATATCCTCACTATCCACATCAGAATCCTTGATGAGGTCTTTCACCTTATCCAGCAAATTCTTTCCGTTAGAGTTATCCAACAGCTGGTTTTTTACCTGTGTAAAAGTGTCGCTATTATTTACGGCACGGTCAAAGGCCTTACCCTGGGTAATAGAGCTTACTATCTTATCAAAGAACACATTTTCACCACCTACAATATCAATCTTCGCAGATTTCAATGCATTGCTAAGTACTTCCGCCTGGGCGTCAGCAATGGCTTTTTGTATATTGATTTGAGCCAGATCAACCTGAAGGTCTTTGTTGAGACGGAGCTTAAACTCTTCATGCTCTTTTCCTACACCATCCAGTTTTTTCATGGCCTCAGCCTTACGCTCTATACCATCAGCTTCTGTTGCAAATTTCTCTTTGTCAGCTTCAGCTTTCTTAAAGGTAACATCGGCTTCAGCCAGTCCTTTGGCACGCTCTACTTCTGCGGCAGCGTTACCTAATTTAAGGTCAGCCTCGGCTTGTGCCTGAGATTTGGCTTCAATGCCCTTAGCTTCAGCCATGGCCTGATCTTCCAGTACAGAGGCTTCCGCTTCTCCCTGCTTCTCACGAGCTTCCGCTTTGGCTTCCATTACTTTGGCCTCTGCTAAACCAGATGCTGCAAACCTGGCAGCCTCAGCTTCGGCCAGTACTTTTATGGCTTCTGCCTTTTGAGTAGAGGCTTGCTTCTCAGCCTCGGCATCAATAATGCGCTGCTTGGCAATAAACTCCGCAGCTTGTTTTCCAGCCTCCGCCTTCTTGATTTCCTGTACCAATGCAGATTCTGCATCTTCCTCAGCCTTGGTTACCGCTACCTTTTTATTACGGTCGGCTTCTGCGTAAGCACGGGTGTCCTTAATCTTCTCTTCTTCATCCACCACCGTTTTCTCAATAGCCACACGCTCGCGGATAACTTCCTGGATGTTTTTCTTCTCTACTTCTACAGACTTTTCTTTTTCAATCTGTGCCAGTGTTACAATCTTTTCGCGCTCTGTTGCTTCCAGGTCACGATCTTTTGTCACGCGCTCGGTCTCCACGGCCTCAGTACGCTCCTTGCTTTTGGCAGCAACAATTATCTGGCGGAGTTTATTTTCTTCAGCAACCTGAACTTCCTCTTCTGTAGCAATTCGGGCACGCTCTCCTTTTAATCTTTCCTCCTGATTTACCTTTTCGGTTTCAGCTTCTTCACGAGCCTTCACATTGGCGATTTCACGCTTCTGCTTCTCTTCACTTTCCGCCAGTTGACGTTCTAAAACCAGAATTGCTTCACGGGCTTCTACGTCCTGTTGCTTAATGGTTTTTTCCTTATCACGCTGTATGAAGTTGGCCTTCACCAATTCTTTGGCAGTGATTTCAGTAATCTTCTTAATACCCTCGGCATCAAGAATATTATTCGGATCTAAAGAGTCAAGAGGGGTTTGCTCCAGAAAGTCAATGGCCGCATCATCCAGAATGTAACCGTTCAGGTCAGTTCCGATAATGTCAATTATTTCCTTACGGAATTCATCACGCTGGTTGTAGAGATCCACAAAGTCGAACTTCTTACCAACGGTTTTTAGGGCTTCAGAAAATTTAGCGTCAAACAGCAGGCGCAACGCCTCTTTTGAAGAAGCACGATTACAACCCACCGATTGGGCTACCTTTTTTACGTCATCCACCATTTGGTTTACCCTTACGTAAAAGGCTACATTGATGTCCGCACGTAAGTTGTCCTTACATACCAAACCATCCTTTCCTCTACGGTCGATGGTGATGGTGTTAAGGGAAATGTCCATTACCTCCAGCCGGTGCAGCACGGGGATGACCACAATTCCATTAAAGGAAACTTTAATGCCACCAACCCCGGTTTTTACCAATGCCTGGCCCTGGGTGGCCTTGTGGTACCAGCGCGAAATCATCGCTAATAGCCCCAGTACGAGTACCACTACAGCTATTATGATGACCATAGTGGTGTTTTGAAATATTGAATCCATTTTATGTTTTTAAGTTAGGCCGCCAGACCCCGGTGGGGCTGGTGGCATGTTAGTTATTGTTAGTTTTTCAACTTATAGAAATCCTATGAACGAGTTGCTTATTCAATCTCGCGATAAGGCTCTATAATGTAAAAGCCTTCACTATCAAGATTTTTGATAAACAGCACTTTATCCCCTTTTTCCACGGTATCTCCCTCACGGGTTTTTATGTAGAAGGTTAAAAAGCTACCACGGTAATTCACTTCAGCCTGTCCGCGCCTTAGGTGATCTGCGGCAAGTATCACAGTTCCCATTTTGCCAATTATTTCCTTCTCCTTACTGTCTTCCTCTATTTTCATAAAAAACTTAACAAAGGGCCATGTTAGGAACTTGGCAAGAAATACACTGGCAATAAAGGCCGGAATAAATACAATTAGTCCTAAGAAGAAATTTTCGATGCCGAGCAGTCCGTTTACGTTTACACAGATAAACCAAAGCGGAAAGGCTACGAAGGTGAGCCATATCATTAGCGGAATTTTGCCCAGGTTGAAGAAGAGCAGGGCTTTATTGAGCCATGACAAATCTCCGCTTGAAGCACCATCCATATCCAGATCGTTGTCGCCATCTATGTCAATGTCGATATCCAAAAAATCGGTACCTACAAATCCCAGAATAACAATAATCCAATAAAGGAATATGAACAGTAGCAGCGCTGTGGGTAAGGCATTGGCTCCACTAAAGATCAGGTTAATAAACTCGCTCATCCCTGGTTTTGGGCATTATCATCTTTGTTCATTCCCAACTTCTTTTTAAGCTCGGCAAGCTGATCAGCCGCTTTAACTTTATCGGCATCACCGATGGCTTTATCAATTTCTTCGTCCACACTTCTGCTTTCGTTGGCAATTTCCCCATAGCTCTCAGCAAGGGCTTCTTCCTGGGCTACTTTTTCCTTCATGCGCTCCAGCATACTCACTGTGCCGGTAGAATCAATCTGAGCCATTTGCTTATTGATATTCTTGGTGGCAGAGCTCACTTTTACGCGGGCTTTCAACGTTTTCAGTTCGTTTTCATACTGGCTGATCTGGCTTCTAAGCCTTTTGATGTTGGTATCCATGGAAGAGATATTGCCTTCAAACTTCTCACGGTCTGCTTTACTGCGAGCTACTTGCTGTAGGTTTTCCTCTTTTTTAGTAAGAGCTTCCTGAGCCAGTCTGTCAGCTTCGGTCGTGTCCAGGTCTCCTTTTTCGGCTTGTTGCAAAAGGATAATGGCCTTCTTTTCATAATCTGCTGGCCTTATTTCCAAATGTTTCCACATCATTACGTGCACGGATACTTAGTGCCTTTATTTCAGCCAGGGCATGTAGGGCCTTGTCAAGGTCTTCCTTAAGTTCACGGATACCCTTGCTCCGTCATTTTTATGGGGTCTTCCAGTTTGTCAATGGCCGAATGGGTTTCGGCTTTCCCTATGCTAAAAAGTCTTTTTAAGATGTTCATCGTTTTATTTTTTTAATGTTTTGAAAATTCAATCAGTTTATCAGAATACTCACTTAGCAAAAGGCTAAGAGAATTAATGGATCCTTCAAGTTCGTTGAAATCCAGGTTTTCCAGTTGAAGCGTGTCTCTGAAAATTACCTTCTTACCTGTCTCATCAAGCGCAAAAGTCCCATGCACTATATCCCGGTTTTTTATGAGCAGGCTTCGGAGTATTTCCTCAGAGGAGGCTTTAAGCTCAAACATAAACTGCTCTAAAATCAGGATAGGGTCAGCGCAAGCAATTACAAGGTTGCGCACTCCGGAAGATTCGTTCTCAATTACAAAAACCTCGTCAGAAGTATTTTCTGTTTTAATGTCATAGTCTAATTCAAGGAGGTACTCCCGAACTTTGTTAAAATGGTCGCTCATTTTTATAGGTGTTAATTATTTGGGTTCAAATTAAAAGTTTGATTAGCATGGTTTATCCATGCCAATATATGTGATTTTTTAATCAAGGTGGGGGTAGGGATAAAATATAAGTTGGGAGGTTCATGTTAATTTAGTTAGCTTTACAAGACGAATATACTAATAAAAATGGTATTACCAATAAAATTAGCATAAATTTTCAAATCAGATGTCACATATAGGGAATAACATCAGGAAGATTCGCGGAGTGAAAAAGCTTAATCAGAGCGATTTTGCTGACTTGTTCAATTTGAAGCGAGGTGCAATTGGTGCTTATGAAGAGGGCAGGGCAGAGCCAAAAATAGAAACAATCATGGATATAGCTAATTATTTTAGCATTAGCCTTGATGACCTGCTCACGAAAGAGCTAAGTGTTAATGATCTTTATCGATTTGATATATTTCGCAAAGATCTGAATGACCAGGCTATCCATAATTTGGTACCGAAGTCGGCTCCGGTGGATATGGTACCGGTTCCACTCGTAGACTGGAACAATCAGGGGGCCTACTTAACTGATGCAATAGCCGTATCATCCTTACCCTATATCAGCATCCCGCTTATAAAAGGTAAAAAATACCGCGCGTTTGAAATTAGTGACAACACTATGAACTACAACGGTTTGGGGCCTGAGGCAGGTGATATAGTAATAGGTGTTTGCCCTGACAAGTTTGACGTTGGACAAACCGAAAGCGATAAAGTCTATCTCTTTGAAACCTCCAGCGAAATCCTATTGCGCAGGGTTGTTTCCAAATCATTAAGTCAGGTTGTGCTTAAGGGTGCCAGTCTTAATTCGTACCAAAAGACGTTTGGCTTAAAGGATTTTAAGGGCGTTTGGCAGGTTGAAAAGATAATTACTAAAAATATTGGCTCTGAGAATAAATTAAGCACAAAAATGCGCGAGGTAGAAAATGAACTGAGCTTATTAAAGGCCCGAAGCAGTAGTAAGTAAAAGCTATGGATGAAAATTTTAGCACTCTTAAAAATGCATTGATAAATTCTTTTGATGACTTTGTTATTACAAGAAAGGAGCGAGGTGAGTTACGAAGGATGCTCTCTGAAATCTACCTTACGGAGCATCAGCGAAAGCTTCTGTTAAGCGAAGCCAGGGCATTAGCGCAGCAAAGGACAGATTCTCACCGAAGTCAGTTGTTATTGGATTGGCTCTTCGAAATTTTTAAACTTTTGGGCGATAAAGGTGAAGTTACTCACGGTAAACCTAGGGTGTATTTCAGCCCCGGAACAGCTTGTAGGGAAGCTATATGTTCACAAATAAGGTTTGCTAAAATCAAGATTCGCATATGTGTATTTACCATCAGCGATGATGAAATAACGGAAGAACTTTTGGCAGCTCACCGGAGAAAGGTGACGATCAATATTATTACAGATGATGATAAATCCTTTGATCTTGGTTCCGATATAAAAAGACTTGAAAGAGCGGGTTTGAAGGTAATTACTGATCGTTCGCCCGTACACATGCATCACAAATTTGCCTTATTTGATGAGGAGACTATCCTAACCGGCAGCTATAATTGGACCCGCTCTGCTGCTGATCACAATTATGAAAACCTCATAATGCTGCAGGATCCGGGTGTATTCAAATCGTATGAAAGGGAGTTTGAGCGGCTATGGAAGTTACTCTTTTAATGATTTCATTTGTAATCAAAAGTCAAGTTAATTCGCTCATATTTGGGTCGTGAAGAATTCTGATATACCTGCTCTTTTATCCTATTTACATCAATGCTATGTAGCCGATAATCGGCAACTTAAATTATCTGACTACCTAAATCCCCGTAAAGTAGAGCATTTAATAGTGTTTGAAGGGAATGAGGAGCTTCTGAACGATGCCTCGCCTAAGGTTGCACTATCGGAGGAATATGCGGATCGGATTATAAAAATGGTGCAGCTCTATCAAAAGGAAAAAGAGCTGCTATACGGTGCTGTTTTTATGTTGGGCTCAGAATCAAACCTTGGTAAAACACGAAAGGTATGTGCTCCATTATTGCTTTTCCCCGCTTACATAAAATTTGAGAAGGGTCACTACTTTCTGTACATTGAAAAAGATAATTGGAGATTAAACCCCTCAATTCTAACTCTTTTAGGTGAGGGTGTTGAAGGCAGTTTAGTGGAAAGTGAAATTATGAAAGAACTGCCCAATTATCCATTTGGATACGGTGAGGTAGGTAATATGGGAAGGCTGCTAAAGAAATATTTCCCAGAGCTCGATACGGATTCGCTATTGATGTATCCTGAACTGTGGAAGGAAACCCGAATAAAAAGACAATTGCAACCAAAGCAAAGAGCTGAGATTTCGACCTTTAAATTAGTACCGGCTTCAGGGCTTGGCGTAGTGGCTAAGTCCGCAGAAACCTATGGAATTCTCTCAGAACTCGAAGAGCTGGCAGGAGCACAAGACTATTCACGTTCATTAAGGGCCACTTTTGGTGAAACACCATTTAACCAGGGGAAAAATACAACTCCTCCTTATTTACCCGCCATTTTAAATAACGGGCAAAAAAGCGCTCTATTAAATGCCCGCTCCGAAACTTTATCATTGGTGGTTGGTCCTCCGGGTACCGGTAAATCATATACCATAGCCTGTATGGCGCTGGATCATCTGATGAGGGGTGAGTCTGTACTGATAACTTCAAAGCAGGATGAAGCTGTAGATGTAGTGGCTCGTAAAATTGAGGAGTTACTTCATACCGATGAAGTAATGATAAGGGGTGGGGCAAAAAGTAATCTTCGGAAACTAAAAGCAACTCTTCGAAATTTCTTAACCAGGCCTATTACCGTAGAAAGTTTTGGTATTACCCAATCAGATTTAAAACTCATAAATTCTCAGATTCAAGAGCTTGAACTAAAGCTAAAAGAGAGATTGGACCTGGAGCTGGAATGGTCAGAAAGGTTACTTGGGGATAGACTCTCGGATAAGTACAAATCTTTAATTATTAAAACAATACATAGGTGGTACAAACCACATTGGCAATTGCTTAAGGATTTAGAAGAACTTTTAGATAAGCGGATCGAGTTTGGCCGAAAGGCAATTTACAATGACTACCATAAGCGTATAAAGGACATATTACGATATGATAGACAAACTCTTGAAGGCTTAAACCAGGGACTTAAGAAAACCCGTAGTAGCGACCGTGAGGATATTTTTGAGAACCTGAATCATAAAATAATAGTAAGGGCCTTCCCGATTTGGTTGTGCAAATTGGCTGATTTGTATAGAGTACTGCCTCAACAAAAAGAACTTTTTGATTTAGTGATAATTGACGAGGCAAGCCAATGCGATATGGCTACCAGTATGGCTGCCCTGCAAAGGGCTAAAAGGGTGGTTGTATGTGGTGACCCTAACCAACTTCGCCATTCCTCGTTTTTATCAAAAAACAAAATGCTGCAATTGCTTTTGAGGTCAGGTCTTAAAGAAAGCTACCTTTCCATTTACAACTTTCGTGAAACAAGTTTTCTGGATATGGTTAGTCGTCAACTGCAGAGTCAGGAACAGGTGTCATTTCTTGATGAGCATTACCGCTCTGTACCTGAAATTATAAGGTTTTCAAATAAAGAGTTTTACAGCAACTCACTAAGGGTTATGAATGAGCGGCCCTTAAAGACTGAAGGTCTGGGCCATTTTGAAATAAAGGTAAACGGCAGGAGAAATGAAAAGGGCGTGAATGAAAAGGAGGCTGAGGAGATCATCAAAAGGATAGATGAAATTATACTAAACGAGGCTGAGCTTGAAAACTCGATAAAGAGTAGTATTGGTGTGTTGTCTCCTTTACGGGATCAGGCTGATTTTATTTCTGCCCAGTTAAGCAATCAATTGAGTGTTGAGCAGATGCAAAACCATAGACTTACAGTGGGTACGGCTTATGCCTTTCAGGGAGAAGAGCGGGATGTGATGTTTCTTTCTTTTGCTGTGGATATGGAAAGCCACCATTCGGCATTTGTACATATCAATAAGCCCGATATATTTAATGTTTCTATCACCCGGGCTAAGGGGCGGCAGTATGTGCTGCACTCTGTAGAGCCGAAACAGCTTGCCACAGATCATTACCTCCGAATGTACCTGGAGGATATCCGTACGGTGACCTCCGTATCTGATCAGGCTCAACAATCTCACGATTTATTTTTGGCTGAAGTAATGGCGTTTGTGGCCGGGCATGAGCTCAAAACATGGGTTTACTTTTCAATAGCTGGTGTGCCCATAGATATTTTGCTGAAAACAAAGGCAGGACTTAAGGGCATTGACCTTATAGGATACCCCGGGCAGTATCGCGAAGCGCTTACTGTAGAACGATTTAAAATTTTAGGTCGTGCCGGAGTTTCAGTTTTTCCACTTGCCTATTCCTTCTGGAAATTGAGGAGAGAGGAATGTAAAGAAGAATTAGTAAGATATCTCAAAGACAATTAGTAAATACTCGGCTAAGGCGGGGTGAGTAACCTTTATCACCAACGGCTGGCCGGCATTGTTTTACTTTTGACGCCTCTGCAAAAAGCAATATGAATAAAGACAATCTATTCGATCTCCCCTTTATGGATAATGTGGCATTCCCCATTTTGATTGGAGTGTTTGCCGTGTTAGCGCTGCTGGAGTTTTTTATTGTGTTACGTCCTTGGAAAGCCAAACGATTTCCGAGATGGATACATAACGCACTGCTATCAGTTACGGGCTTACCATTGGCCAGGCTTCTGCTATTGCCAGTTACGGTATATGCGGCTTACTATTTTGGTGAAAATAACATTGGTATTCTCAATTTGGTGGAGTTACCTGCTTGGCTACAATGGACGCTAGGATTATTAACACTCGATTATGCCATTTACATCTGGCACAGACTCAATCACCGGGTACCCTTTTTATGGCGCTTCCACAATGTGCACCATGCCGATACTGAAATGGACATTTCCACCGCTATTCGCTTTCATTTTGGTGAGTTGCTTATGTCAATACCATTCAGGTTGATTGTGATTGCTATTTCAGGAGTTTCACCCATGATGTTGCTGGTGTACGAGATCGTTTTTGAGTCGGCCACGCTTTTTCACCATAGCAACATAAAGCTGCCACGCTGGCTTGAGGGCGCCCTGGTTAAGTTTATTGTAACCCCCCGTATGCACGGTATTCACCACTCTATTGTAAAAGATGAAACAGATAGCAACTACAGCACCGTACTCAATTGGTGGGACAGGCTACATGGTACCAAACGCCTCAATATTAAACAGGACAAAATCATTATTGGCGTACCGGCTTATCGCGAAAATGCCGACAATAAATTCTGGATGCTATTAATTCATCCCTTTAAAAAGCAGCGGGAGTGGAAACTCCGCAACGGTACTATGCCCGAAAGGAGGGAAGAGGAAAAAGAGGAAGTTTTTAGGTAGAAAGCACTACGGCAAATTTGCGAAAGCCTTTCTTTACAAATTTGGTGTTTTGTAGTGCTCACATTTTGTGGTACTTCACAAATAGAACCACAAACCAATTGAAATGGCCAGCCGTCTTATATTCCTGTTTTCACTCGTATTATTCTTTTCCAGCGAATCAATATCGCAAAGCATTCCCCCCTCAGGTGGGGAGTTGACATATGAATATATTGGACAAAGAACTGCTATTCCGCATCACTATATAATTACATTAACAATTTTTAAAACCGTTGATACCTCCGCTTACACTAATCAGGAGGCAGTCATTACTTCATCCTGTTTTCCCCGCCAGGTATTAAATCTAAAACCATTTGTTCCTATTGGAGCGCCAGTCTCCGGCCATGGTGGAGTTCAATGGCCTCCATCTGTTAATTGTATGGATACCCTAAACTCGGATAGTATCGGGCTATTTGCCTATTATTATCAGGATACCGTAGTCCTACCTGGTATATGTTCTGATTTTGAGATCGGGTATGCCCAATGCTGTAGAAACAAGTTCGTAAATAACATCATTCAACCAGATAGTACGAAGTTCTTTCTTGGAGCCTCATTAAATAATACATATGGCCCAAATTCCTCGGCAGAATTATCTACTTATCCTCCACGTTATATGTTCTGCAAAAACCAGGAAGTAAGATTAACTATCTGGGCATCTGAGCCAGATGGAGATTCATTAAATTTTATCAATGCTCCCATTCTCGACTCAAACGGACGAGCCGTAGGTTACACACCGGGATTCAATTTAAATAACCCCCTGCCTACATCTAATGGTTATTCACCTACCAGTTTTACGCCTATAGCAGCTGGCATCTATTCTACGGTAGTGCGTATAGAGGAATACCGATATATTCAAACCATTGGTACTTATGTAATGGTTGGCTCTATAAATCAGGAGATAAACGTAGTAGTTCGCGATACTTGCGCAGACTATCTATATGCCTCACATGACGGAGGTCTAATAAAAAGTGATACCCTTTATGGGGTAGGGTGTAATGACACTATTATTTCTTTTGGAACAAATACATTTTCTGAAAATGGGATTTCGATTGATGCCAGCGAATTTAGGATTGTTGGCCCTGACAGTATTTTAAGACCGGTTGTAAAAGCATCTACTAATTCAAACCCAGCTCTGATTTCAGATTCAGTTTGGTTAGAGCTACATAGAGCACCCCTTAAGAATGGAGTGTATTTTCTGTATATAAAAAATGGAAATTATTATACACCGTGTGGAAATAAATACCCTGATGACTACTTGTATTTCGTTGTTTCAGATTGTAATACAACCTCTATTTATGAAAAGGATATAGCTGATCAAATATCCATTTACCCAAATCCCACGCAAAACCGCTTCATTTTGCTCACCAGGGAGAGTATTCCTGAAAAAGTTATACTACTTGATATGACGGGTCGTAAACTGAAATCTATAGAAACTAATAGCCGTAGTACGGAAATAGATATTTCGGATTACGCCACAGGTATGTACCTGCTTAGTATTGACATTGGCGGACGGCAAATAACCAGATTGGTGGAGAAGTCCGGGAGTTAAAGAATTTCCAGATCTGAAATTCTTGTAAAATGTTTTTTATTTAATGTAGCGAGAGGAACCGAGTTTGAAATGGCCGTTGACGCAATAAGAATATCCGCAAGGTCAATCAATTTACTTTTACGTTTTAATTCAAGATAAATATCTATAGCCACTTCCGCACACTTCTTGTCCAATGGAAGCACTGATAAATTATCTGTAAGTGTTTTCCAGTAATCCGGAAATGTTGAACTATTTCCAATGCCTATTTCGTAATGGGTAATGGTTGAAATAGCAAAATCTTCAAACTCAAACAGGTTTTTATAGAAATATGAGTTTTCTTTCTTCTTTTTTCTGAAAAGATCAATGAGAACTGAAGAGTCCAGCAGTATCATGCAAGTCTGGAGCTGTTTATTGAATCCCGGGCTTCCTGCATGAGATTAAATTGAGCATCGTCCCAGGTCGGGGCTGCAAGGACTAACTTTTTCAGGTCATTTTTACCACCAGTGTTTTTTGAATGAAGTCTTCCTTTTAAGAATGAAAATAATTCTTTGGCCTTCTCATCAGGCAACTGAGATATTAATTTCAGAATGGCTTTAAAATCCATGTCAACCTTTACTTCCATCATCAATCGATTTTCAAACTCAAAGATACCTAAACGAACCTATATCACCTCCCCAACTACAAACGTACTCCCTCCAACAAAAATCAGGTCGTCAGATAAAGTATGAGAGCGCGCAGCGTCCAGCGCTTTAGTTACCGATGAGTAGCTTTTTCCCGAAAGGCCAAAACGAACCGCTTCGCGGCCCAGTTCTTCTGCATTTTTACCACGGGGAATATCAGGTTTACAGAAGTAGTAAATAGCATGCTTGGGTAGCATCCGCAAAATGGTGCTGATGTCTTTATCGCCCACCATGCCCCAAACAATGTGTAGCTGGCGATAACTTTCCCGCTTCAGTTGATCCAATACCATTTGCACTCCTGCCTCGTTATGACCGGTATCACAAATAATTTTAGGCTTACTTCCAATCTGCTCCCAGCGTCCGCGCAGGCCGGTTAGTTTGGCCGTATTGTTCAGCGCTTCTTCCAAATGAATGTGCAGGTTGTGGCCCTGCGATGAAAGCACGTTTACAGCAGCCAATACGGTTCTGATATTTCTTTCCTGATAAAGGCCTTTTAAATCAAGGGCATCTACGGTGCGCCATGGAATAAGGTCCTCAGCAAACAAAATGGGGGCATTACGTTCTTTAGCGATTTTTTCAAATACAGGGCTGCTTTCCTCATCCCGTTCACCTATTACTACAGGAATGCCGGGCTTTATAATGCCTCCTTTTTCAGCGGCAATCAGGGCTTTAGTATTTCCCAAAAACTGGGTATGATCCAAACTGATATTGGTGATGACGCTAAGCTGGGGCGTAACCACATTAGTACTGTCCAGCCGGCCGCCCATGCCTACTTCTACTATGGCAATATCCACCTTTTCATCTGCAAAATATTGAAACGCCATGCCTACAGTCATTTCAAAAAAGGAAAGACCAAGTGAAGTGAAGTTCTCTTTATACTGATCAACAAAGGCCACCACTTTTTCTTCAGGAATCATCTCTCCATTTATGCGGATGCGTTCTCTGAAATCCTTAAGGTGAGGGGAGGTGTACAGTCCGGTTTTGTAGCCGGCCTTTTGAAATATAGCTGCCAACATGTGAGATACTGAGCCTTTACCATTGGTGCCGGCCACATGCACACTTTTGAATTTTGCTTCCGGGTGCTCCAATATTTCCATTAGCTGCAAAGTGTTGCTGAGGTCGGCTTTGTAGGCCGCACCCCCCACACGCTGGTACATGGGCAATTGGGCGAACAGCCAATCCAGGCACTCCTGGTATGTTTGCCCCCTAATTCCCCCTAAGGGGGACCTGGCCTCAGGTGATTCAGTTTTCCCTTGCTCTTTCAAAAGCAGTTAATCTATTGTTTTTGGAAGTTGTAGATGATAAATCCGATTTGAGTGCTTGGAGCACTATTATCCGGTTGCCAAGTGGTTTTTAATGCTGCTGCTTTGGCTTTATCGTACAGACAACCGCTAGCTGTGGTGCTGGCGGCACCACCAGGTATGCGCTCACCGGGTATGGCATTGGTTACCTTGCCACTTTGGTTTACATAAATCTTTACCACTACTCTACCTTCATCCGTACAGGGGTAATCTGGTTTGGGCTTACTCAGGGCCTGGCGGCCATCTAATAGATAATTCCCGCTACCTCCGGTTCCACCGCCACCAATGCTTCCACCTGTACGGTTTTTACTGTTTGGATCACCATCGGGGCTGCCCTGGTCACCGGAGCCTTCTTTTTCGCCCTCGCCACCCGATTTAGAGCTTTTTACACTCTGCAGCATTTTTTCCAGCTCACTGCTGGGTTTGGGCTTTTCAGGTTCCTGCACCTTGGGTTTTTCTTCGGTTTTGGGCTTGTTATTCTTTTTGGTTTCCACCGATGGGGCCTCTACAGCATCCTGTGTTTGCACAGGCGTTTCGGCTTCCATGGGGTTTTCTACCGGGTCAGGATTGGTTTGCTGGGGGGTAGGTTCCGAAACGGCCGTTTGGGCACCATCCGCCTGATCGCCCATACCGGTTTCAGAGCTACCGAAATTGATCACAATGCCTATTTCGGGTTTAGGCTCCATGTATTTTAATCCTACAAATAAAAACAGCAGTAACAAAAGAGCATGGAAAACTATAGAGCCAATCAGCCCTTTCCTTCGGTCTTTATCGTTCCATATCTCTTTAAACATAATTATTTGGAATTAGTGGCTGCAATCATTTTCAGCTTGTTCCTATACGCAATATCCATTACCAGAACCACCTTTTCGTAAGGTACCGATTTATCAGCAAAAAGCATTAGTACTGCATCTTTACTTCCTTTGGCCTCATTGAGAATCAAAGCTTCAA
Source organism: Schleiferiaceae bacterium (assembly GCA_963758205.1). GTDB lineage: Bacteria > Bacteroidota > Bacteroidia > Flavobacteriales > Schleiferiaceae > Owenweeksia. Next base: position 918,743 of record CAVWUM010000002.1, on the reverse strand, counting down.
GACCTGATTCAGGCACTTCTGTTTTACCAACAGAGTATCTTAAGTCTGGAGTAATACTCACCGAAATATTGGGCTTGTTTACATCCTGAGCCTTGCTGCTAGGTAAAATTAAATCCAAAGCCGAACTGGTAACTAAGGTAGAAGCTATCATAAAAAATATAAGCAGCAGAAACACGATGTCCGTCATGCTGCTCATGCTGAACTCTGCACTTACTCTGTTTCTTCTCTTTAAATCCATCTTAAGCGGGTTCGTTTAGCAGGTCAAGGAATTCAACTGTGTTGGCTTCCATCTTGTAAACTACCTTATCCACACGCGTTACCAAAAGGTTGTAACCTATGTAGGCGATGATACCAACAATCAGTCCGGCAACAGTAGTGGTCATAGCAGTGTAAATACCTTCGGCCAGCATTTCAATATCAATTTGACCACCGGCAGCCGCCATTTCATGGAAGGCCAGTATCATACCGATTACTGTACCCAGGAAACCAATCATAGGTGCCGCACCCGCTATGGTGGCCATACTGGCCAGGTTTTTCTCGAGGCGGGTAATTTCCAGCTTACCTGTGTTTTCTATGGCTGAGGTAATGTCCTTTAAGGGTTTACCAATACGCGATATTCCTTTTTGGATCATGCGGGCCACAGGGGTATTCTGGCTTTGGCAAAGGGCTCGGGCGGCATCAAGCCTTCCATGACTTACATGGTCTTTAATATTATTGATAAAGTTGGCATCTACCTTATTGGCGCGCTTAATAGCATTAAAACGCTCAATAAAAATGTAAACGGCCACTATTGAGAGGATAAACAGCACAGCCATGATAAGCTGGCCACCAATACCACCACTGGTTATTAAATCTATTATAGAAAGGGTTTTCTCTACGGGCTCAATATCCTCAGCTCCGTTGCTTACGGCAGAGGTGTCGGGCATGGATATCTGCAAAAAGGGTATGTTCATGAAAGGTTTATTTTACCTCCAAAGATAACGGCTTAGCTAAGCGCAGATTATAAGCCCCAAAAGAAAAATTAACAATTGAAAGTTTACACTTTTAATGATTGGTAGATTGAGAGGTGAACTAGCCAGTCTTGGTTTTTAACTTGATAATTAACTTATTACTCCCAAGAATAGGTCCGGCTAGTATCGGAATTGGGAGTAGATAAGTAAAGTCCGATGATATTATTGCTCTTATAATTAGAAATACCATTAATCCATATGAACCTAAAAGAAATGCATACGCAAAGAGCCAAACCATGAGTTTTGCAAGAAGAGCAATTTGTATAGTTCCATTTCTCTTTACCCAAATTAATAACTCGTAATACAGGATACTAATAAAGTGATACATTAGGTGATAAGCCAAATTAAAGGCGATAGCCAGAATGAAACCCTCAGTAAAAGAGATGGCTTGAGCAAAGGAGAATAATACAGCTAGAAGACTGATACCTAAAACCCATAAGCTACCAACCCTGTAAAGTCGATCAACTTTGTTTTTATTTCCTAATATCAGGAGATTCAATGGCTTTGATGAGTAATTGAGTCTTTACAAATGAAAAACACTCTCCTGCACAATATAAGCAGCCGCTCCGGCAAAATAGCCGATAAGGGCCAGAATAGAGATTTTTTTAAGATACCAGCCAAATGGAATGCCTTCCAGCCCCATTACGGCCACACCCGCGGCAGAGCCAATAATTAGGGCGCTACCACCGGTACCGGCACAGTAGGCCAAAAACTCCCAAAACAAACCATCCTGTGAAAAGAAAGTGCCCGCCACAGGGCTGATGTCATACATACCCATAGAAGCAGCTACCAATGGCACGTTATCCACAATGGCCGAAAGTAAACCGATAATCATACTGATGGCGTAAATGCCGGTTTCATGATCTGTACCTATACTGGTATCCAGGCTGGCGGCTAATGTGCGCAATTGCCCGGCTGACTGTAAACTGGCTACTGCTAAAAGGATTCCCAGGAAGAAGAGAACGCTGGCGGTATCAATTTTGCGAAGTACACCAATTACACTGAGGTGGGTTTTATCCTCCTGGTTTTTGCTGCGGTGCATAATTTCAGTAATTACCCATAAAATACCAAGGCTCAGCATCATGCCCATAAAAGGGGGCAGGTGGGTGTAGGTTTTAAAAACGGGTACAAACAGCAACCCGGCTACACCGGCTATAAAAACAATGTTGCGCTCGCGTGGCGTAGTTGGGTTAGAGTAATGCTCAAGCCCTTCTGATTTCATGGGGCGTTTTACATCTCCCTTCATGGTGAAGGAGAGTACAATAAGCGGCACAGCCAAACACACCAAACTGGGAATAATAAGTTTTATGATTATGGCACCGGCCGTTACCTGCGAACCAATCCAAAGCATGGTAGTAGTTACATCACCAATGGGCGACCATGCACCACCGGCATTGGCGGCAATAATCACCAGTCCGGCAAACATCCAACGGTCGTTTTTATCGTCAATGAGCTTTCGCAGGAGCGATATCATTACTATAGATGTAGTAAGATTATCCAGCGCAGCGGAAAAGAAGAAAGTGATAATACCAATAATCCATATCAGCTTTGATTTCTTAGTGGCCTTAATCCGGTCTGTAATCACCGCAAAACCCTCATGGCCATCGACTAACTCGACAATGGTCATAGCTCCCATAAGGAAGAAAAGGATAGAGGCAATCTCGCCAAGGTGCTCCAGTATCTGGAACTCTGTAACGTAATGGGTAATTATTTCAGATTTTTCGGCAGCGTTGGGCGCAGCGCTATGGTCAGGGTTGTGAAAGAAGACTTCTGCTATATAGGCCGGTATGCTTTCAAAATCAACAATGCCCTGTGCACCAAGTACGTAAACTGTCCAACAGAGTACTCCGGTAATAAGGGCAGATGCAGCTTTATCAATACGAATATTGTGCTCGAAGGCTATGGCAGCATAACCCAGAACAAAAATTACAACCATTAATATATACATGGTACAGGGGGTATTAAACGAGTTGTTTTAAAGCGATTTCGTAGGCCGTTTTAGTAAGTTGCTTTTTATCCTTGTTGCGTCTATAGCAATTTTCAAGAGCCTTTTTTATAGTTTCGGAGGTATCTCCAAATATGGCAGTATCGGATAATTCAATATTGTCTTCCATCAGATATCCAAACACACGGGCCATGCCGCAGTTAGATATAAAATCAGGTATACAGCTTACCTTCTGATCTGCATATTCAGAAATAGGTCCGTAAAAAATTTCGTTATCGGCAAACGGTACGTTGGCACCAGATGATATCACTTCCAGTCCGTTGTCAATCATCTTGTCCAGGTGCTCTTTATTTACCAGCCTCGAGGCTGCAGCCGGAATAAATATCTCAGCGCCAATTGTCCAGATGCGCTCATTGGCCTCATCAAACTTCATAATATTATCAGCCACCAGGTAGTTACCCGTTTTGGCGTTAAACAGTTTGGTAATCTCCTCAAAGGTGAAGCCTTTATCGTTCAGCAATCCGCCTACACGGTCAATAATACCAACCACTTTTGCGCCACTTTGAGTCAGGTAATAAGCTGCTGCTGCTGCCACATTTCCCCAGCCTTGTATAATTACGCGCTTGCCATTCAGGTCGCCACCATAAATATTATAAAAATGACGAACAGACTCTGCCGTACCGTAACCCGTAATCATATCCGCTACGGTATAGTCTTTATTGGCTGCAGGCGTTAAGTCTTTTTGGGTTACCGGAAAAAGTACACCCTGTTGCAGTTGTTTAATTTTACGCTCTTTGTCAGCCTCATTAGGATTATAGTGACCGGTAAGTACACCTTCCTGCGGGTGGTCAATGCCCAAATCATTGGTAATAGGAATTACCTCATGAATTTCATCTACATTTAAATCACCACCTGTACCGTAATAATTTTTAAGCAAGGGCTTTACGGCCTTGTACCATCTTTCCAGTACTCCGCTTTTGCGGGGATCATTGGGGTTGAAGTTTATGCCCGATTTGGCACCACCAATGGGAGGGCCGGCAACGGTAAACTTAATTTCCATGGTTTTGGCCAGTGATAGTACCTCATGCTCATTAAGACCTTCGCGCATACGGGTACCGCCACCGGCAGCACCACCCCTTAATGAATTGATCACAACCCAGCCCTCAGCTATGGTTTCGCTGTCATGCCAATGGAATACAATTTCAGGAGCTTTGGTTTCGTAAATCTTAAGGAGGTCTTTCATTACTGGATTTTAATGCGCGCAAAAATAACAAAACCAAGGTGGGATGAAAGTGCAGCGAGTGGTTAATTCTCTATTAATAATGGTAATCTAAAGGCCATAGGTAATGCCCGAACTATGATTTCTGCTGGCTCCTGTTACCGATTTCAACACATTAATTTCCCCCTTTGCCCGCAGTACACCCATAAAGGCAAATATCAAAGCCTCCTTATTATCTATTATTTCCTTATCGGGAATGATAAGGCGGCAATCGGTTTTTTGCCTTAGCTGTTCCACCAAAAAGGTGTTGAAAGCCCCGCCACCCGTAAGCAGGCATTGCTTAAGCTGATACGTATTCAGGCAACTGGCTATTTGTGTGCTGATATGCTCTACGAGCGTTCTCAAAAGGTTTTCAGGAGTATCTGAATATTGCCAGAGTATTGGGTTAAACACCTCCCAAACCCATTCAGCGCCAAGCGATTTTGGGATAGGTGCAGTGTAGTACTCCAACCCGTTCAGGTTGTGCAGCAAATCTTTATTTATTGCTCCCTTACGGGCGAATGCACCTTCGGCATCATAAGAGCTACCGAGTTTTTGAGCCAGTCGGTTCATGGCAAAATTTACGGGTGCAATGTCAAAAGCCAGCCGCTCTCCGGCTTTGTCAAAAGAAATATTGGCAAAGCCGCCCAGGTTTGTGCAGGCATCATATTCCCCAAAGAGGTGCTTATCACCAATGGGGACTAAAGGAGCGCCCTGCCCGCCAAGGGCCACATCCTGTTTTCTGAAATCGCAAACTACAGGCATGCCGGTTATAGCAAATATTTCAGGGCCATTACCTATTTGCAAGGTTATTTCTTTATCCGGTTGGTGATACAGCGTATGGCCATGAGAAGAAATCAGGTCCACGGAATCTTTATCAATATTACAATCTTTAAAGAATTGAAGTACCAGGTGGCCAAAATGCGAGCCCAGCTCATGATCAAGGTGAATTAAATCCGGGGCGCTAAGATCTTTATTAAAGATTAGCTTTTCCGCGAGCACATCAGGGTAGGGATAGGTCTTCGCCTCAATAATGCTGAAACTCCATTTTTCATTATGCTGTTCAATATCGCAAAGACATAAATCCACCCCATCCAGCGATGTGCCGCTCATTATTCCCAATACCCTCCATCTGTTTTGCTCCATTTTTTCGCGTGTATGCCTTACATTTGCCATCCTTCCAAAGATAATGTGCTAAATAAATTCATATTCACATGAAATTTCAATTGACAGAAGAACATCTGATGATACAGCAGGCGGCAAGAGATTTTGCCCAGAATGATTTGTTACCGGGTGTTATAGAGCGTGATGACCAGCAAAAATTCCCAACCGAGCAGGTAAAGAAAATGGGTGAGCTTGGTTTTATGGGCATGATGGTGGACCCGAAATACAATGGTAGTGGTTTAGATACCATCTCTTATGTATTGGCAATGGAGGAGATTTCAAAGGTTGATGCCTCCGCCTCTGTGGTAATGTCAGTTAACAACAGCCTTGTATGCTGGGGTCTTGAAAAGTTTGGAACCGAGGAGCAAAAAGAAAAGTATTTGAAGCCATTGGCCTCTGGTGAAATAATCGGAGCATTTTGTTTAAGTGAGCCCGAAGCCGGCTCTGATGCCACTTCGCAAAAAACTACTGCCATTGATAAAGGCGATTACTACCTTTTAAATGGAACCAAAAACTGGATTACCAATGGAGGCACAGCTTCTGTTTACCTGGTAATGGCGCAAACTGATGTTGAAGCCAAGCACCGTGGCATAAACTGCCTTATTGTAGAAAAAGATCAGGAAGGTTTTGTAGTTGGAAAAAAGGAAGATAAGCTGGGTATCCGTGGTTCTGATACACATTCATTGATGTTTCAGGATGTAAAAGTGCCTAAGTCAAATAGAATTGGTGATGAAGGTTTTGGATTCACCTTTGCCATGAAAGTGCTTAGCGGGGGCCGTATTGGTATTGCCTCACAGGCTTTGGGTATTGCATCCGGTGCTTATGAACTGGCTCTTAAATATTCTAAAGAGCGTAAAACCTTTGGTAAAGAAATCGGCAAGCACCAGGCTATTGCCTTTAAACTGGCTGATATGGCTACCGAAATTGAAGCAGCCAGGTTAATGTGTTTAAAAGCCGCCTGGCTTAAGGATAATAAAATGAATTTTGACCGTGAAAGTGCACAGGCCAAATTGTTTGCATCCAGTGTAGCAATGAAAACTACTGTAGAGGCCGTGCAAATACACGGTGGCTACGGCTTTGTAAAAGAATACCATGTTGAGCGGCTTATGCGCGATGCTAAGATTACGCAGATTTATGAGGGTACTTCTGAAATCCAAAAGATTGTAATCTCAAGAGATATTTTGAAAGACTAAAATATATTTTGATTGATGTACACTGTACATTGATTGATACTAAAGCTTAAGAAAAGCCATTTCGGGCAACCGGAGTGGCTTTTTTTTATAGGGTTTTAAGCATGTCAGGCTGAGCGATAGTCGAAGCCCGCATCTTACTTAATTATTCCAAAAGAAAAATAGTCGCAATTATAAAAACTCAATAGCTCGCTCCATGCGCATGCCTCGGCTACCCTTTAGTAGAATGGTTTTGTTTTCGGGCGCTTCCGTTTTTAGGTAGTTGAGTAGTTCATCAGTGGTTTCAAAAAGCTGAGCATTGGCGGTAGCAGTTTTCGCGAAGGCTTTACCAACCAGTATGGTTTTTTCAAACCCTTGTCCTATTGCCAATTGAGCAATTTTCTGATGTTCCTCGGCTTCATATTCGCCCATTTCAAACATATCGCCAAGTATCACCCACTTACCCTTCCCGGGAAAAGAACTGAAATTTAGCAATGCCTGCTCCATGCTACTTGGGTTGGCATTGTAGGTATCCACCACTAAAAGGTTTTTACTGGTCTTTTGTACTTGTGAGCGATTATTTTGAGGGTAGTAGCTTTCAATTCCTTTTTTGATTGCCTCTATGGGCACATCAAAATACTTAGCCATGGCAATGGCAGCACCTATATTACTAAAGTTGTAGTTACCAGTGAGGTTTGTTTTGATGGTTTGGTTCTCAAAGTATACAGCAATGGCATCGGCTGTATTATCCACTAATTCTATTTTATAGTTGGCCCCTGAGTCTGTTCCAAAAGTTATTGTGTTTAAACCCGCACTTTTTTCAATTTGCTTAGGGTCATCAATATTCACAAAAGCTTTCCGATTATTCTCTCTTAAAAAGTCGTACAGTTCACTTTTGCCTTTAATTACTCCTTCAACACCTCCAAAGCCTTCAAGGTGGGCCTTACCAAAGTTGGTGATATATCCGTAGTCAGGTTGGCATAGTGAGCTTAAAAACTCGATTTCCTTTTGGTGATTGGCACCGATCTCCACTATGGCTATTTCATCTTGACTAGTAATGGAAAGGAGGGTAAGGGGTACTCCTATATGGTTGTTTAGATTCCCTTTTGTGAATGCAACTTTGTATTTTTCTGCAAGGGCGGCCGCTATAAGTTCTTTACTGGTGGTTTTTCCATTGCTCCCGGTAAGGCCTATCACAGGTATGGTGAGTTGTTTACGGTGATGCTTACTCAGTTCCTGTAATGTTTCAAGTACATTATCCACCAAAATTGTTTTTGCACTGGCATAAGTCTCATCATCAATTACTGCACTACTTGCACCAGCGGCTATGGCGTCAGATGCAAATTTATTCCCGTCAAAATTATCGCCTCTAAGGGCAAAATAAGTATTACCAGGCTTTATGGCCCGGGTATCTGTTGAAACTCCTGTGGAAGAAAGGAAAATCTTGTAAAGTTCAGTTGTACTCATAAAAAAAGCCCCCTCGGCTGAACCGAGGGGGCTAAATTAATTTTTTTAGTTGTAGTTATACCGTTCAAATTTATCACGCTTGGGTTTGGTTGGTTCTTTATCCCGTTCAGGATTGGGATTCTGAAAACCTAACCTGTCCATCGCACATCTGAATCCGATAAAATCGGTAGCCTGATCTTCCTCAAGATATCTCCGCGTGCCCGGGCTCATCCAGTAGGCACGATCCTTCCAACTACCACCTTTGTAAACGCGGGTTGTGTTACCAATCAATGTTGTTTGTGCATAGTCATACATAAGTGCTTCACCTTCATCTACCTGTTTATCATAGTAAATAGAAGATTCCTTATCACCATCCTGGAAGTTCCTGTAATCAGACTTCTTGTAGTTTCTTCTATTAAGATTTTCCTCTTCAGTTACAGGGCGTACGGGATATTCACCCGGCAAGCGAACGATGTTACTATCAGTGTCTCTTTGAGGCTCTTGTAATACTTCAAGAGCACCAAGATCCTGGTAGTTTTCATCATAGCTCATAAACTGGTTACCCCTGAATGGGTTCAAGTCAGTAACATCCTCCGGAGATAAAGGACGGTAAACATCCAATACCCATTCCGCTACGTTACCAGCCATATCATAAAGACCAAAATCATTTGGAGGGTAAAATTTAACCTGCATGGTATAAGCAGCCTGGTCATTCAACCAACCACCAAGTCCGGCATAATCACCACGTCCCCTTTTAAAGTTGGCGAGCATATCACCTCTTTCCTTTTTGTCAGGGTTACGGGTTGATGCTCCACTCCAGGTGTATTTATTACCATCTACAGTTCTGTTGTAAATACGGTTACCCCCGTTTCCATAAGCAGCATACTCCCACTCAGCCTCTGTTGGTAGGCGATACTTTGGTAAAAGAATACCGTCTGTGCGGTTCACCGGACGACCTTCTTTACCATACATACTGTTTGGGTTATTATCTCTTAAACCTCCACGGTTTTGCTGGGTGTAATCCATTGGACGATACAGGTAAACTTCAGTGTTAAAGTGGTCTGCATCACGCTGGTCAGGAAATTCGTTAAAAATACCTTCATCAATAAGGATTTGCTCATTAACACGATCTGTTCTCCATGAGCAATACTTCATAGCCTGTATCCAGCTAACACCTACTACGGGGTAATATCTGTATGCAGGATAACGAAGGTAGTTTTCCACCATGGTTTCGTTGTACGAAAGCTCATCCCTCCAAACTAAAGTGTCCGGCAAAGCGCTGGTGTAGATTTCAGGATAATAGTCAAGATCAAACACACGTCCAATCCAGTATAGGTATTCCAGATAATCCACATTAGTTACCTCGTTTTCATCAATGTAAAAAGAGTTTACCGTTACCTGGCGTGGTACGTTGTTCCAGTCCTTATAAAAGTCCTCTTCAACACGACCCATGGTAAAGGTTCCTCCTTCTACAAATACAAGTCCGGGACCTGTTTCCTGGCCATCAAAGTCTTTTGAAATACTAAAACCACCATTGCCTTTATCATTGTAAGCCCAGCCAGTAGTGTTACTGTGCGTTTTGTTACAGGAGGTTGTAGCTACAACAGCTCCAACCGTAAGGCCGAGTAATAGAAACTTATTAATGATTGTTTTTTTCATAATGATTGAAATAATCAGATTGAGCAAGTATCAAACTAAAATTTGGGGCAAGTTATTGCCTGAAGTTTTTTTCTGGGTGTCCTACATGGGAATTGGTAGGAGAGTGAAATCTCATGAGCACCACCGAGATTGTTGGCAATAGATGAGATTGTAATGTCATAACTGTAACCTATTTTCCAGGCAAAGTCAGTTGGAGTATATCCTAATAATACCACTATGGCATCAGGGTTTACGGTACTTGTTCTCAAACCTAAACCGCCACTGATAGGGCCTCGGTTAAAAGCTGTACTTACCGTAAGTTGATCATAAGGACCCTGTAATTGGTAAACAATATTTGGTAAAAGATAATTCTGTAGTTCGTTATGAAGACGTTGTCTGCCTAATGGAATGGTAAATCCTGCTTCCGCAGTAATTTTCATTGGCAATTTAGAAGTGCGGTAAAAGCTTTCGTCTGGTTGCGTAAGGTGGTGAACCGAAGCACCGATGTAAAACTTCTCGGTAAATCCTAACATTCCAACGCTTACATCTAAACGTGTGTTGGTGTTGTTGCCAGGAGGAACCTCGTTTGTTGATTTCACGAATCCGTAAAAAGGCTCGATTTGATCAGGGAAAGTGAATCCGTCAAAGTTTAATGCTCTTTGGCGAAGTGTTGCCTGAAAACCTGCTAGCATGGTAAACTTGCGAGTTACTTTAAGGTGATATGAATAAATACCGCTGATTTCAGTTGCGCTAAGTGCACCACCACCAGCTTCATCACGCATAATGAGTAAACCCAATCCGCCATTAAGGTTTTCTACGTATTGATCATACGAACCGGAAAATGTTTGATAAACATTATTGAGTACAGGATATTGATTTCTGTAGTTGAGCGTGACTCTTGGACATTTGCTGGAACCTGCAAATGCAGGGTTTAAGTACAATGGATTAGCATAGTACTGCGTAAAATGAGCATCCTGCCCAAAAGCAGAAAAACCCAAGCTGAGAAAGACAAATGATAAGAGAGTTAGTTTTATTTCTTTCATCCCTGGAAGGAGTTTCAAATGACAATATTACAAAAAGTTATAGAGTATCGGCTTACAACATTTTTAATAGTTCAAGAAGACAAATATGCTATTTTTCTAAATATAATCGCTATTCTCGCTGAAATTTGTCGCTGAATCTGAAATATTTAACGTTCACTAATTGATAATAATACATTTGCCTTTTACACGTTTCATCTGCTCATCACCTACTTATATGAAAATAAAACCGACTGTTACTTTCAGGCTGACCGTACTTCTTTTGTTATCAGTATTTTATATTTCGAGGGCTCAGAGGAGTATCTCCGGAGAAATTTTATGGAAAGAATCCATAAAATCTGCTTCAGGAATAGCAAGTCCCTCATTTGAGAGTGCTTCTTACGATCTCGAAAATCCATCAATTCCTAAAAAATGTGAAAGCATAAATATAGGCCGGGCCACTGCCACCTCTTATGAAATTAGTTTTGCCAACGTGCAATACATGGCGGTGCCTTCTTCTGAAGTATCCGCTATTAAAGGCATCCCCCTGGCAAGTACCCCTATTATTGAGAAAAGTTTTGGTCAATCAATAAAGGGAAATAAACTTTCTGTGTGCTTTTATCCCTATGTAACGCAAAATGGACAACTGTTAAAAGTCAGGTCATACAATTTGGTGATTACTGAAAATCCGGCAGCAGCGGCCAGGGTAGAGGCAAACACAAGAATTAAAAAAACTACTACTAATGTTAGTAGCTCTGTATTGGATGCAGAAGGATGGTACAAAATTGCCGTTGAAAAATCCGGACTTTTTAAAATTACCCCTGATTATCTTTCAAGAAATGGTATCAGCTCAACCCCGGTGGGCATAGATAAAATAAGGGTGGTTGGCAATGGTGTAGGTATGTTGCCCGAGAGGGTGGGAGCTCCTCGCCCTGATGATGTACAGGAGGTACAGCTTAAGGTTTTTGATCAGAATAATGATGGAATTTTTAACGGATCGGACTATGCTGTGTTTTTTGCCCGTAGCCCTCATACCTGGAGTTACAACAGTACCACGGATGCTTTTACGCACACCATAAACACCTATAGAGAAAAGAATTTCTATTTCATTACGGTAACCAATGGTAATACAGCCCAGGTTCCTGCAGCTTCAGCAGTAGCTCTGCCGGCCACGGTGCAGGTTAATACTTTTGATGACTACCAGTTTGTGGAAGATGAAAAATTTAATCTGGTAGGCACCGGCCGCCAGTGGTTTGGTGATGTTTTTGACTTTACCCTACAATACAGCTACAGCTTTAACTTTCAGAATATCGTGACAAACCAGCCTGCCCGGCTCAGGGTTAGTGCAGGGGCCAGGGCTTCTTCAGGCAATACCTTCTTATCAATAAGAAATGGGGCCTCTCAGGTTGGTACATTGAATTTCGATGCTTATAAAACCTTTGATACCTCACCTTATGTGGAGGTGGCAGATGATGTTTTTTCGTTGAATAGCAATAGTGGTGGTTTCAGCATTTTACTGGAGTACAACAATTCAGCAAATCCATCAGGGGTAGCCTGGCTCGATTTTATTGAACTGCAGGTAGTGCGCAGGTTAACTTACAGTGGTGATATGCTCTTTTTCAGAGATGGCTCAATAACGGGTAATGGACAGGTTGCTGAGTACACTATTACTAATGCGAATAACGACTTGATTGTATGGGATGTGACCGATCAAAACGATATTAAAGCCATGCCTACAACTCTAATCAATAACCAACTCACGTTTAAGGCGGGGGCCGAAAAGCTGAGGGAATTTGTAGCTTTTAGTGGTAGTTCTTTTCCCGAGCCTGAGTTTATTGGTGTGATTGCGCCACAAAACCTGCATGCCCTTGGTGCCAGGGAAATGATTATCGTTACCCATCCCAACTTTTTAGCTGCTGCTCAACGATTACGGGACTTTCACGTAAATAAGGATGGAATTTCAACGGTAGTAGTAACTACTGACCAGGTGTATAATGAATACAGTAGCGGGGGGCAGGATATCGCTGCCATTCGTGATTTTGCCGTTCATAATTATAAAAAGGCAAATGAGGATAGTTCGGCCTTCAATTATCTTTTATTGCTGGGCGATGCTTCGTATGACTATAAAGACATAATTACCAGCAATAGTAATTACGTTCCTATCTGGGAGTCACAAAGTTCGTTAAACCTTGAGGTTTCATCTATTACGGATGATTTCTATGCATTCTTGGATTCATCAGAAGGCTCAGGAACTTTTGCCAACCAGATAATGGATATATCAGTTGGCCGTATACCCTGCTCATCAATAGGACAGGCGCAGAGCTACGTAGATAAGGTGCTGCATTATAGCACTGGAACTAAGCGATTTGGCGACTGGAGAAACAGAGTGTTGCTTATGGCGGATGATATGGATGACATTGGTGGCTGGGAACGAACTTTTGTGACCAGTTCTGAAGAGTTTGCCAATAAAATTTCAGCGGCTAGTGAGTCCTTTAATATTGATAAAATATATCTGGATGCCTATGACCAGGTAAGTACCACAGGAAGCGAAACCTACCCGGAAGCAAGTAACGATATGTTTAGAAAGGTACAGCAGGGTAACCTACTTACCAATTACATTGGCCATGGTGGTGAAATAGGATTGGCCTCAGAAAAATTTCTTGGACTTAAAGATGTAAACGGATGGACTAATATTGACGCCATGACGATTTTTATGACCATCACTTGTGAATTTACGAGGCTCGATGATCCAAAAAGGTTATCGGCAGGTGAGCAATTATGCTTAAATCCTAATGGGGGTGCCATAGCCCTAATATCTACCACAAGGGTTGTTGGAGCATCTACGGCAATTTCACTTAACAGGGCCATATTTAACACCATTTTTATAAGGCCTGACAATGAACCCAAAACATTGGGTAGCGTGGTTAAGGATGCCAAGAATAATCAGTCGGGAGGAAGTACAAGGCTTAAGTTTTCTCTTTTTGGTGATCCTGCATTAAAACTGGCCCTGCCGTATTACAATATGGTGGTGAATGATGTGAACGGTAAACCTGTAAGTCAGGGGAACGTGGATACACTTCAGGCCCTTACCAAGGTGAAAATCACAGGCCAGGTAAATGATTTTAACAACAGTAAGATAAGCAGCTTTAATGGCATAGCAGATATTTCTGTTTACGATAAGGTATCTAACCAGGAAACCAAAGTGAATGATGGTGTTGGCAGCCCAATACCTTTTAAGGAGCGTAAAAGCCTTATTTATCGCGGTAAGGTAGAGGTGAAGGATGGCGATTTTCAGTTTGAATTTTTAGTGCCAAAGGCTATTGCCTATCAGTTCGGATATGGAAAGATCAGCATGTATGCTACCAATAACAAAACGGATGCATGGGGCTATAATGATACTATTGTAATTGGCGGCTTTAATGAAAATGCGCCACTTGATGAAGAAGGGCCATCCGTGAGGCTTTTTATAAACGATGAAACATTTGTGCGCGGAGGTATAACAGATGAAGACCCTGAGCTTTATGCCATTATTGCTGACTCTTCAGGCATTAATACTGTAGGCAATGGGGTTGGGCACAACCTTGTGGCTACTCTTGATGGTAACACAAGCGAATCCTATATCATTAATGAGTATTATGAATCTGACCTAAATAGTTACCAGAGTGGTACTGTGCGTTACCCGTTTTACGATTTGGAAGAAGGTGAACACACTCTAAAAATTAAAGTTTCTGATGTATATAACAATCCGGCAGAAGCCGAGACGGAATTTATTGTAGCCGAATCAGCCGAGCTGGCTTTAAAGCGGGTGCTTAACTATCCAAACCCATTTACCACGTTTACTGATTTTCAATTTGAACACAATAGGGCAGATCAGCCCCTGGAGGTGCAGGTGCAAATCTTTACCGTATCGGGTAAGCTGGTAAAAACCATTAACCAACTTGTGGTTTCAGAAGGTAACCGGGTGCAATCTAAAGTAACCTGGAATGGGCTTGATGATTACGGGGATAAAATCGGTAAGGGAGTTTATGTGTACCGCATTAAAATCCGCTCGCAATTGGATAATTCAACGGCCGACAAATACGAAAAGCTGGTAATTTTACGTTAGCCCACTCATTTAACTAATAGTACTATTTTTGCCCTCCTAATTACACCCTTATGAAAAAAGGTTTTGCGTTTATTGTTTGCACCGTATTTGCTGCCATTGCACCGGTTTCGGCCCAAATAGGTCAACTAACGTCTGATAGTCCATACTTTAATGAACTAAGAACCATTTCTACTGCAGTTCCTATTATATCTATTTCGCCCGACTCCCGCTCAGGGGCAATGGGTGATGTTGGTGCAGCTACTTCGCCTGATGCAGCTTCACTGTTTTGGAACCCTGCAAAACTTGCTTTTTTAGATGATGGCGCTCGCACGCTATCGCTTTCTTATACGCCCTGGCTCAATAAGCTGGTAAATGATATTAACCTGGCCTATGTATCCTATGTATTTAAGATGGGTGACAATCAGGGTATGGGCTTCGCGTTGCGCTATTTTTCATTAGGCACCATTAATTTTAGAGATGATCAGAATAACAGCCTTGGTGATAGAAAGCCTTACGAGTTCACCCTAAATGGAGCCTACTCCCTTAAGTTGAATGATAACATGGGGCTGGCCGTTGGTCTTCGCTATATATTTAGCGATCTTACCCAAGGGGTGGCGGTAAATGGGGCCGAAACAAACCCCGGACAGTCATTTGCAGCAGATTTGGGCTACTACTATAAAAGCCGCGAGTATAATATGGAAGGGGGAATGAAACAATCTGCCTCTTTCGGTTTGAATATTTCCAACGTAGGTGGTAAAATCTCTTATGGTAATGATGCTGATGCCGACTTTATTCCAACCAACCTGCGTATTGGTGGTGGCTATCACCTGCGTTTTGATGAGTACAACAGGCTTTCATTTTTTGTAGATCTTAATAAGCTACTGGTTCCTACTCCACCCATCCGTGAGGGAGATGAGAACTTTACCGGAGACCAGAATGATAATGGCAGAGAAAATGACCGGGAAGTACTTATAGGTAAGGATGACGATGTGAATTCGTTCCAGGGAATTTTTCAATCTTTTAATGATGCCCCGGGTGGTGGTAGCGAAGAGCTTGAAGAAGTAGTGATTAACGTAGGAGCAGAGTTTTGGTACGATGACCGTTTTGCACTGAGGGGCGGATATCAGTATGAAGATCCGGAAAAGGGCGGACGCCAGTATTTTACCATGGGTCTGGGTATTAAGTTCAACGTATTCGGTCTCGATTTTGCTTACCTCATTCCGGCTTCCGCTACGGTTAGAAGCCCGCTGGAAAACACCTTGCGCTTTTCACTCCTGTTTGATTTCGAAAACTTTTCCTCTCAGGATAAGTAATACCTCTTAATGGAGATACTAAAAAGTCAGGTAGAGCTCACCAAATTTCAACAAGGTGAGATGGCCACACAATACCAAAGTCTTATTTCTGAAGCACAGGGGGCCCTAAAGGGTAGTTATGCTCCATACAGTAACTTCCCGGTTGGCGCGGCTGTACTATTGCATAATGGCGAAGTGGTAATAGGCTCTAACCAGGAGAATGCCGCTTATCCATCCGGATTATGTGCAGAGCGTACGGCTCTCTTTTTTACGGGAGCCTCGCATCCAAAAACAAAAATCAGGGCTATTGCCGTGGTGGTGCAAAACCCTATTGGTCGCTTTCCCTTTCCATGTGGTTCATGCCTGCAGGTTATCTCCGAATTTCAGGAAAAGCAATCCGAACCCATCGATATTTTAATGGTACATCCCAATACCAGCGAGGTTCTGTTAAGCAAGGGTGTGGAAAACCTTCTTCCCTTTGCCTTTAAAAAATCTCATTTAGATCAATAGCAGGCCTGCGGCTTAAGTGTTGGTGATCTTGAGTATGATGAGGCTAAAGCCTTTGTAATCAGTGTTGTTTTCCAAAATTCCAATCTCCCTATTTCAAACTCTTTATTTGTAGGGTATTATTATAAATTTGTGGCCGCTTTATTTTAATTAAAGATTCAATGCCCAAAAAGAAAATTACAAAGGCCGTATATCTGAAATGGTATGAGGATATGTTGCTTTGGAGAAAGTTTGAAGATAAATGTTCGGCTTTGTACATCCAGCAAAAAATCAGAGGATTTCTGCATTTATATAATGGTCAGGAAGCAGTATTGGCCGGTTCTCTCTTCGCCATGGAAAAGGGCGACAAAATGATTACAGCCTATCGTAACCACGTTCAGCCGATAGGCCTGGGTGAAGACCCTCGTAAAATTATGGCCGAGATGATGGGCAAAAAAACGGGAACCTCCAACGGAAAGGGTGGCTCCATGCATATGTTTTCAAAAGAGCATCATTTTTATGGCGGACATGGTATTGTAGGTGGACAAATTCCACTAGGTGCCGGGTTGGCTTTTGCCGATAAATATAAAGGCGACAAACATGTAACCCTATGTTATATGGGTGATGGTGCTGTGAGGCAGGGCGCCTTTCACGAAACCCTTAACCTGGCCATGCTATGGAATCTGCCAGTTGTTTTTATTATCGAAAACAATGGCTACGCCATGGGTACTTCTGTAAAGCGTACAGCCAATCATGAAGATATCTGGAAACTTGGTTTGGGTTATGAAATGCCTTGCGCACCTGTAGAAGGGATGGATCCTGTAAAAGTGTATGAAGCCATGCAGGAAGCTGTTGACCGGGCGCGCAGTGGTGGCGGACCAACCTTGCTTGAAGTAAGAACTTACCGTTATAAAGGCCATTCCATGAGTGATGCCCAGCATTACCGTACTAAAGATGAAGTGGCCCAATACCAGGAGCGCGATCCTATTACCTTAGTCCAAAAAGTTATCGAGGATAAAAAGTATGCTTCTAAAAAAGAATTAGAAGAGATAGATCAAAGAGTAAAGGATTTGGTTAATGAGTGCGTTCAGTTTGGCGAAGACTCAGACTTTCCGGATCCTGAAGATTTGTACAAAGGAGTTTACTCGGAAGAGAATTATCCGTTTATCAAAAATCATTAAAGAAAATACAGACCCACATGGCTGAAGTAGTAAATATGCCCCGCCTTAGCGATACCATGGAAGAAGGTACCGTAGCAAAATGGCACAAAAAGGTTGGGGAAAAGGTTAACGAAGGAGATTTGCTTGCCGAGATTGAAACAGATAAAGCCACAATGGACTTTGAAGCTTTTCAGGAAGGCGTGCTTTTACATATAGGTGTGGAAGAAGGAGCCACGGCCGCTGTTGATTCCATTCTGGCCATTCTGGGCGAAAAAGGTGAAGACATTAGCAGCTACCTTAATGGTGGTGAAGGAGGAAACTCTGATTCTGACAAAAAGAAAGAAGAGCCTGAACCGAAGGGGGAGAAAAAAGAGCAGGAGGAATCAGGTAAAGAAGAAAAGGAGCAGCCCGCAAAAAGTGAAAGCGATTCTCAGCAGTCTGTATCTAATGATGGTTCTCGTCTTAAAGCTTCACCCCTGGCTAAAAAGCTAGCTGAAGATAAGGGTATTGATATTAACCGGGTAAAAGGTAGCGGTGAAGGTGGCCGCATCGTAAAAAAGGATATTGATAACTATAAGGAGAGTGCGCCTGCATCTGCTCCATCCTTAGCCAGTGCAGAAGAAAGCTACGAAGAAGTGGCTGTTTCGCAAATGCGTAAAACCATTGCCAAGCGTCTGGCTGAATCCAAATTCAGTGCTCCGCACTTTTACCTAACTCTTGATATTGATATGGATGCGGCTATTGCTGCCAGAAAATCCATTAACGAGGTGGCGGAAACCAAGGTGAGCTTTAACGACCTTATATTAAAGGCTACGGCTGTGGCTCTTAAAAAGCATCCAAAGGTTAACTCAAGCTGGTTGGGCGATAAGATTCGTTATAATCACCATGTACACATCGGTGTAGCGGTAGCTGTAGATGAAGGATTGCTGGTACCCGTAGTTCGCAATGCTGATCTTAAAGGGCTTAATGCTATTAATGCAGAGGTAAAGGATTTTGCCGAAAAAGCAAGAAACAAAAAACTTCAACCAGCCGACTGGGAGGGAAACACTTTTACAATTTCTAACCTGGGTATGTTTGGTATAGAAGAGTTTACCGCCATCATTAACCCACCTGATAGCTGCATTTTGGCAATTGGCGCCATTAAGCAGGTGCCAGTTGTTAAGAGTGGAGCAGTGGTGCCGGGTAATGTAATGCGTGTAACCTTAAGTTGTGATCACCGCGTGGTGGATGGGGCCACGGGTTCAGCATTTTTACAAACCCTTAAGGGAATTTTGGAAAACCCCTTAAGTTTACTGTTGTAAAACATATTGCATCAATATATTATAGAGCCCCTTTTTGGGGCTTTTTTAATTATTTAAATAATGGAAAAGAAAAATGTGATTGTAACCGGAGCCAGTAAGGGTATAGGATACGCTACGGCTAAGGCATTTGCGGAGCAGGGTCATAACGTTTTGGCTATTGCCAGAAATGGCACTCTGCTTCAAAAGTTGAAGGAAGAGGAAGGTGTTGCTCCCTACGTTTCCACCCTTGCTTTGGATCTTGCAGAAGATTATGACATTAATCAAATGCTACAGTCATTTAATAAGGTTGATGTGCTTATTAATAATGCCGGAATTTTGGTAAACAAGCCTTTTGCAGAAATATCCAGTGCCGAACTACAGAAGGTTTATGAGGTGAATGTGTTTGCACCTTTCAGACTGATTCAAAAATTGATGCCCTATTTTTCCTCGGAAGCACATATTATTAATGTAGGAAGCGTGGGCGGTGTAAACGGCTCTCAAAAATTCCCCGGATTAACAGCATATAGTTCAAGTAAGGCAGCAATGTCATGCCTGTCGGAATGTCTTCAGGCAGAATTCGAAAATTCTAACTTGACTTTTAATAGTTTGGCACTTGGTTCAGTTCAAACTGAGATGTTGACTCAGGCCTTTCCAGGCTACAAAGCTCCCGTTTCCCCATCGCAAATGGCAGATTATATAGTCAACTTTGCCCTAAATGCACCTAATATTATTCGGGGAAAGACCATTTTTCTTAGTCGAACGAATCCTTAGTTAAATTTTATTTAGCTGAAAATTAACTTATTGTAAATTAATTGCAATAAATCGTTCTCTTTACCCTTGCCATATTAAAAACCCATATTATATTTGCCGCCCCTTACGGAGGTCGGGGCTAGGTTTTAAAAAGGCGGTAAAATAAAAACCTAAAAAAAGGTTGCGGGAGTAAAAACCCGGAGTATATTTGCCGCCCCGTTCAGCAGCGGTTGAGCGGGATAAGGAGGAGAGGTAATATTGAAGAGTATAAATTTTCCGGAAACGGAAAAACGCAGTAGATTTGCCTCCCTGTTTCCGGGGTTTTAAAAAACCTCAAAAATTTTTCAAAAGAGCGGTTATGGTAACAAAATAAGTTGTACGTTTGCCGCCCGAAAAAATTGAAAGAAAGAGTTCTTTAAAATATTGAGAAGAAAAGAAGGTAAAGAAATGTAACCTCGTCATTGAGCTTTGATAATACAGACAAACTTACAACGGAGAGTTTGATCCTGGCTCAGGATGAACGCTAGCGGCAGGCTTAACACATGCAAGTCGAACGGTAACAGGTCCTTCGGGATGCTGACGAGTGGCGCACGGGTGCGTAACGCGTATGCAATCTGCCCTTATCTGGAGGATAGCCCGGAGAAATCCGGATTAATACTCCATAATATTATGATTACACATGTAATTATACTTAAAGCTTAGGCGGATAAGGATGAGCATGCGTCCTATTAGCTTGTTGGAGAGGTAACGGCTCACCAAGGCAACGATAGGTAGGGGGCCTGAGAGGGTGATCCCCCACACTGGTACTGAGACACGGACCAGACTCCTACGGGAGGCAGCAGTGAGGAATATTGGACAATGGGCGCAAGCCTGATCCAGCCATGCCGCGTGCAGGATGACGGCCCTATGGGTTGTAAACTGCTTTTATACGGGAATAAACCCCTCTACGTGTAGAGGGCTGAAGGTACCGTAAGAATAAGGACCGGCTAACTCCGTGCCAGCAGCCGCGGTAATACGGAGGGTCCGAGCGTTATCCGGATTTATTGGGTTTAAAGGGTCCGCAGGCGGGATATTAAGTCAGTGGTGAAAGCCTGCAGCTTAACTGTAGCACTGCCATTGATACTGGTATTCTTGAGTGTGGTTGAAGTGGGCGGAATATGTCATGTAGCGGTGAAATGCATAGATATGACATAGAACACCTATTGCGAAGGCAGCTCACTAAGCCATTACTGACGCTCAGGGACGAAAGCGTGGGTAGCAAACAGGATTAGATACCCTGGTAGTCCACGCTGTAAACGATGATCACTCGCTGTTGGCGATATACAGTCAGCGGCCAAGCGAAAGCATTAAGTGATCCACCTGGGGAGTACGCTCGCAAGAGTGAAACTCAAAGGAATTGACGGGGGCCCGCACAAGCGGTGGAGCATGTGGTTTAATTCGATGATACGCGAGGAACCTTACCTGGGCTTAAATGTAGATTGACAGATTGGGAAACCAGTCCTTCTTCGGACAATTTACAAGGTGCTGCATGGTTGTCGTCAGCTCGTGCCGTGAGGTGTCGGGTTAAGTCCCATAACGAGCGCAACCCCTATTCTTAGTTGCCAGCGAGTAATGTCGGGGACTCTAGGAAAACTGCCCGCGCAAGCGGTGAGGAAGGTGGGGATGACGTCAAATCATCACGGCCCTTACGTCCAGGGCCACACACGTGCTACAATGGTATTGACAGAGGGCAGCTACATAGTGATATGATGCTAATCCTTAAACAATATCTCAGTTCGGATTGGAGTCTGCAACTCGACTCCATGAAGCTGGAATCGCTAGTAATCGCGCATCAGCCATGGCGCGGTGAATACGTTCCCGGGCCTTGTACACACCGCCCGTCAAGCCATGGAAGCTGGGGGTGCCTGAAGTCGGTAACCGCAAGGAGCTGCCTAGGGTAAAACCAGTGACTGGGGCTAAGTCGTAACAAGGTAGCCGTACCGGAAGGTGCGGCTGGAACACCTCCTTTTAGAGAAAGAGAAGTTTCAATAACGTAGTTACTTTTCCCCTTCTTTTCTTTTCTTTTTTCCTTTTCTGAAGTCTCTATCGACCCACTTCAGGGGAAGTGTTGCAAAAGCAATAACCAAATTGAAACGGGCAGACTTTAAGGAACAAAGTCCCGTAGCTCAGCTGGTTAGAGCGCTACACTGATAATGTAGAGGTCCGCAGTTCAAGTCTGCGCGGGACTACAAGGAAGGGGGGATTAGCTCAGCTGGCTAGAGCGCCTGCCTTGCACGCAGGAGGTCATCGGTTCGACTCCGATATTCTCCACAAAGGAAATTTTGATGTACATCGTGTATAGTACAAAGTACATCATACAGTTTTCCGAAAGTTCTTTGACATATTGAGAGTGAATACATAAAATTTCTAATCATTAAGAAAGTAAATAAGGGCGTACGGTGGATGCCTAGGCTTTTAGAGGCGAAGAAGGACGCGACAAGCTGCGATAAGCTGCGGGGAGATGCACATAATCTTTGATCCGCAGATTTCCGAATGGGGAAACCCACCATGCTGAAGGCATGGTACCCGCAAGGGGGCAAACCCGGGGAACTGAAACATCTAAGTACCCGGAGGAAGAGAAAACAATAGTGATTCCCTGAGTAGTGGCGAACGAAACGGGAACAGCCCAAACCAACAATGTTTCGGCATTGTTGGGGTAGTAGGACTGTAACATGGATTGACCAACGAAGTAGAAGACACTGGAAAGTGTATCCATAGAGGGTGATAGGCCCGTATACGTAAGTTCGGTTTAATACTAACAGTATCCTGAGTAGCGCGGGACACGTGAAATCCTGTGTGAATCTGTCGGAACCATCCGATAAGGCTAAATACTCCTAAAAGACCGATAGCGAACTAGTACCGTGAGGGAAAGGTGAAAAGTACCCTGAATAAGGGAGTGAAATAGTACCTGAAACCGTGCGCTTACAAGCGGTTGGAGCCATATTTATATGGTGACAGCGTGCCTTTTGCATAATGAGCCTACGAGTTACTCCTCACTAGCGAGGTTAAGGGTTTAAAGACCTGCAGCCGAAGCGAAAGCAAGTCTGAACAGGGCGATATAGTTAGTGGGGGTAGACGCGAAACCCGGTGATCTACCCATGGCCAGGTTGAAGCTCTGGTAACACAGAGTGGAGGACCGAACCAGTTGACGTTGAAAAGTCTTTGGATGAGCTGTGGGTAGGGGTGAAAGGCTAATCAAACTGGGAAATAGCTCGTACTCCCCGAAATGCATTTAGGTGCAGCGTTGAATTTAGTTTACCAGAGGTAGAGCGACTGGTTGGATGCGGGGGCTTCACCGCCTACCAAATCCTGTCAAACTCCGAATGCTGGTAAATATGTTCAGCAGTGAGGGCATGGGTGCTAAGGTCCATGTCCGAGAGGGAAAGAACCCAGACCATCTGCTAAGGCCCCCAAATGTATGCTAAGTTGATCAAACGTGGTCTGATTGCTTTGACAGCTAGGATGTTGGCTTGGAAGCAGCCATTCATTTAAAGAGTGCGTAACAGCTCACTAGTCGAGCGATCGGGCGTGGATAATAATCGGGCATTAAGCATACTGCCGAAGCAATGGACTCGAAAGAGTGGTAGGGGAGCATTCTAAGTGTGCTGAAGGTGTACTGTGAGGTATGCTGGAACGCTTAGAAAAGAAAATGTAGGCATAAGTAACGATAAAGCGGGCGAGAAACCCGCTCACCGATAGACTAAGGTTTCCTGAACAACGCTAATCGGTTCAGGGTTAGTCGGGACCTAAGGCAAACCCGAATGGGGTAGTCGATGGACAATTGGTTAATATTCCAATACTTGTATTAACTGCGATGGGGTGACGGAGTAGTGAAAGTCCTCCGTGCTGACGGAATAGCACGGTAAAGCCAGTAGATAAAAGTTTTGTAGGCAAATCCGCAAAACTTGTCGAAGGTGATAGTACCTTGAATCTTCGGATGACGGGATATGGACCTAAACAGACTTCCAAGAAAAACCTCTAAGCTTCAGGTTAATACGACCCGTACCGCAAACCGACACAGGTAGTCAAGGAGAGAATCCTGAGGTGCTCGAGTGAATCATGGCTAAGGAACTAGGCAAAATAGCCCCGTAACTTCGGGAGAAGGGGCGCCACACTTCGGTGTGGCCGCAGTGAAAAGGCCCAGGCGACTGTTTATCAAAAACACAGGACTCTGCAAAATCGAAAGATGACGTATAGGGTCTGACACCTGCCCGGTGCTGGAAGGTTAAGAGGAGATGTTAGGCTTCGGCCAAAGCATTGAATTGAAGCCCCAGTAAACGGCGGCCGTAACTATAACGGTCCTAAGGTAGCGAAATTCCTTGTCGGGTAAGTTCCGACCTGCACGAATGGTGTAACGATCTGGGCACTGTCTCAGCCATGAGCTCGGTGAAATTGTAGTCTCGGTGAAGATGCCGAGTACCCGCAATGGGACGAAAAGACCCCGTGCACCTTCACTATAGCTTAGTATTGACTTCGGATAAACAATGTGTAGGATAGGTGGGAGACTTTGAAGCGGCATCGCCAGGTGTTGTGGAGTCAACCTTGAAATACCACCCTTTGTTTATTTGGAGCCTAACCTCTGTAAGAGGGACAGTGCTTGGTGGGTAGTTTGACTGGGGTGGTCGCCTCCAAAAGAGTAACGGAGGCTTCTAAAGGTGCCCTCAGCACGCTTGGTAACCGTGCGTAGAGTGCAATGGCACAAGGGCGCTTGACTGTGAGACTTACAAGTCGAGCAGGTGCGAAAGCAGAGCATAGTGATCCGGTGGTTCCGCATGGAAGGGCCATCGCTCAAAGGATAAAAGGTACGCCGGGGATAACAGGCTGATCTCCCCCAAGAGCTCACATCGACGGGGGGGTTTGGCACCTCGATGTCGGCTCGTCACATCCTGGGGCTGGAGAAGGTCCCAAGGGTTGGGCTGTTCGCCCATTAAAGTGGCACGCGAGCTGGGTTCAGAACGTCGCGAGACAGTTCGGTCTCTATCTATTGCGGGCGTTAGAAATTTGAGGGGGGCTGACTTTAGTACGAGAGGACCGAGTTGGACACACCGCTAGTGTACCTGTTGTGGCGCCAGCTGCATCGCAGGGTAGCTATGTGTGGAAGAGATAAGCACTGAAAGCATATAAGTGCGAAACTCGCCCCAAGATGAGATTTCTTTTAAGGGTCGTTCGAGATGAGGACGTTGATAGGCTACAGGTGTAAAGGCGGTGACGTCAAAGCCGAGTAGTACTAATTACCCGTTGACTTTCTAATGCGAGGTTTTATGTATTCACTTTCTCAATATGTTATACAATATTTAAGATTTATGGTGACTATAGCGGTGGGGATCACCTCTTCCCATTCCGAACAGAGTAGTTAAGCCCACCTGCGCAGATGGTACTGGAGTAACATCCGGGAGAGTATGTCGTTGCCAATCTTTAAAAGCCCCCTAGTGCAATACTTCGGGGCTTTTTTTATTTGTTTCTTTGGCGCAAATTTTGCCAATCCACGATCGATGAAATTCATTGTACTGAGACTTTACTCTATTTTTGTGCTACTCTTCATTTTGGGTAGTGGCCTGAGAGCCCAACTTGGATCAGGTACGCAAAAGTCTGATGAACCTCTATTTAGTCATCAGTACACCTTTATAGATGACCCCAATTATTATTTTATAGATACCAGTTTTAACTCATTGCACTGGTACCACCAGGGCAATGCCCGTGGTAAGGATAATTTTGAATATTCGGTGTTAGGTAGCATGGGGACTCCTATGAATACTCTCACTTATCCTGAAGTTGGTGATGTATGGGATTATTATAGTTTAGGAGCTTACCAACCTTATTTTCAACGACAAAATAATTTGCCGTTTTATTACTCACGGTCTCCTATTACCGAGGCCAACTATTGGATGGGCTATGATCGTGGACAAAACTTCAACATCTACCATACGCAGAATATTAACAAAAACTGGAATGCTCAACTGAATTACAACAGGCTTAACGACCTGGGGTTCTATACGCATAATCGTAATATAAAATCCAGATTTTTGGCCAACACATCTTACAGAAATGAAAAGGTAGGATATGAGGCAAAAGCCTATTTCATAGCTGAAAAAATGCTTACGGAGGAAAATGGGGGCCTTGTAAATGACAGTACACTCGAGAATACCGGAGCACGGGTTTTGTTAAATGTAAATCTTTTACGAGACTCCAGAACTCTAAGAAGGCAGGAGTTTTACATCGATCAGAATTATGCCTTGAATAAGCTTTTTGAAAGAGATATAAAGAAAGACACTCTACAAAGAGACTCAACAGATAATGAACCCGAGAAAGCTAAAGATGCTAAAGGAAAAATAGCCATTGGCCATACATTCAAATACACATTAATGGCTAATTCTTACTCGGGAAGTGCTAGTGATGATTTTTACACCAATTACTTTACTGAACCAGAAGGTGATTATACTGATAGCAGCGGCTATAGAAGTTATGCTAATATGGTATATCTATTAACACAGGTAGGACGCACTACGCGATTTGACCTGAAGGTTGGGCTTAAAAATCTAATAACTGAATACGGTGGAGAAGGTTACCGGTTTTCGTCAGGAAACTGGGGGCTGACCGGAAATATTGGAGGAAAGGTGGCGGAAAGAGTTAATGTATCTGCTAATCTGGATTATATACTTACAGGGAATTTAAAAGAATCATTTGATTTTAATGCACAGGGAAATTTAAAGCTTTTTGAATGGCTCAGAGCATTTGGAGGTTATCAATTATCATCAAAATTTCCTGAGTTTTTTGAGAGCGTATATTATTCCAACAACTATATATGGGAAAATAGATTTGAAAAAGAGCTGGTGAATAAGGTAAACTATGGTGTTGGTTGGGGAAAAGGCAATCAGCTTGAGATAACTAACTACATAGTGAATAACTATGTGTATTTTAACGAGAACGTGCAGCCTGTACAGTCAAATGATGCCGTTAATGTATTTAGGGCTAAGCTGATTCAAAATTTTACCATTTGGAATTTCCTTCATCAGGATAACCAGATTTATTATCAAACCGTAGGGGGTAATAGCGCGGCCATGCCATTGCCAGAGCTTGTAAGCCGTAACTCACTATACTTTGAATTTAATCTATTCAAAAAAGTACTGAAGTGCCTTGTAGGTGCTGAGATGAAATACTTTACCAGTTACAACTCACCATCTTACGATCCCGCAACGGGAAGGTTTTTTAACGCTATGGAACAGCCTATTGGGGATTATCCATTAATAGATGTATTTGCCAATTTTGAACTTAGAAGCGCCCGCATTTTTGTAAAATATGAGCATGTAAATGAGGGGCTGAATGGCTACCGCTACTTTGCAGCTCCCAATTATCCTTTTCCTGACAGAGTACTGAGAATTGGGATTACCTGGCGATTTTTTAACTAGGTTTTTTGCTTCTGTTTTTTGGCGGCAGGGAATAAAATGTTGTTTAGGATAAGCCTGTACCCAGGGGAGTTGGGGTACAGTTCCAATTCGGTTTTAGGGTCTCCAACACGATGCTGATAGTCTTCAGGATCATGACCTCCGTAAAATGTCCAGGTTCCCTTGCCCAATTCCCCATGAATATATCGCGCTTCATCGGCTGATTTTAATTCACCCATAATCAGCACATCCGACTTGATGAGGCTTTTGCGAAAAGCAGTGGTTTGACCCATAAAACCCTTTACTATTTGCGTGTGATTTTGGCAAAGCATAGTAGGTACCACATCCCACTTGGCTGAAAATTCAAACAGGCTGAAATAGTCTTTAGTAGGATCTACTTTTCGGGTTTCAGTAACATCAATATTGGAAAACTCGTATCGGTTGGGATCCTGAACCAATGTAAAGTTCTTAAAGGCCAGTGTTTTTTCGTAATCAATCTTATTTTGATAATTGGGCTTCTGAAGGATCGCCATCAAACATGGGTTCACAAATATCCACACCAGCAGCAGAGAGTGAGATATCATAGCTATCGGTGGCGGAACACATGGCAAACAAAAAACCACCACCAACAAGGTATTCTTTAATTTTTTGAGCTACAGCCAGCTTTTGTTCACTCACTTTATCAAATCCCATACGGGCAGCCTCTGCTTCGGCTTCTTTTTTCTGCTGTATGTACCAGGGCGCATTTCTGAAGGCGTAGTAAAACTTACCATACTGGCCTGTAAAGTCTTCGTGGTGCAGGTGAAGCCAGTCATAGCGAGGTAATAGGTCATCCAGCACTTCCTGGTCGTAAATTAGATCGTAAGGAATTTCAGCATAGGTTAAAACCAGCGTTACGGCATCATCCCATGGCATATTGCTTTTTGGAGAATACACAGCAATTTTAGGTGCCTTTTGCAACTTTACAACTTCCATATTTACGGCCGGGCTGCTTATTTGCCGCTTAATTTCAATGGCCTGGGCATCTGATATTACTTCAAACGAAACATTACGAATCTGGCACTCTACTTTAAAGGATTCATCATACGGAAGTAAAAAACTACCACCACGATAGTTGAGCAACCACTCCATTTCAACTTCTTTTTCAAGCACCCAGTAGGCAATTCCATACGCCTTAAGGTGGTTGGTTTGCCCTTCCTCATCCATTGGTATGAGCAGCTGATTAGCTTTAATCCCCAATGAAAGAATAATAAAAAGGGCTAAAAAAAGTAGTCTAAAATGGATCTTCATCATAATTATCATCTTGATCTAGAAAGCTGCCGGTATTCATTTTTGATTCCAGCACTATAGGTTCAAAGTTGTCATTTTCCTCAAGGTCAGAAAATTTGGCCAGTTTACCCTGAAACCTGAGCCTCACATTTTCCAAACCACCATTACGGTGCTTGGCTATTATAAACTCGGCCTGGCCTTCCGAGGGTGAACCATCTTCCCACTCGGTAATCTCGTAATATTCAGGTCTGTAAATAAAGGATACAATATCCGCATCCTGCTCAATAGCACCTGATTCACGAAGGTCCGATAGTAGTGGACGTTTGTTACCACCCCTGGTCTCAACCGCACGGCTAAGCTGCGAAAGGGCAATCACCGGCACATTCAATTCCTTGGCAATACTCTTTAACGAACGCGAAATAGTACTTATTTCCTGTTCGCGGTTTCCACTGCCCTTGCCCTGTCCACCTACAGTCATCAGCTGCAGGTAGTCAATTATTATCAGCTTTACGTTGTGCTGGGCTACGAGCCTGCGGCATTTTGCACGCAAATCAAATACACTCAGTGCCGGGGTATCATCTATAAACAGAGGGGCCTTCTCAAGGTTTTTAACTTTAGTGAGTAGCTGTTGCCATTCATGGTCGTCAAGACTTCCTTTTCTAAGCTTTTCTGATGAAAGACCTGTTTCGCTGGATATAAGACGGGTGATAAGCTGCACGGAAGACATCTCCAGGGAAAATACCGCAACGGGCCTGTTGTGATCCACCGCCATATTGCGAGCCATAGATAATACAAAAGCTGTTTTACCCATACCGGGGCGGGCCGCCAGAATAACAAGGTCAGAAGCCTGCCAGCCTGAAGTTACCCTATCTACCTTAGTAAAACCTGAAGGTACCCCGCTAAGACCTTCCTGTTTTGATATCTCTTCAATTTTATGAATCGCCTCTTTTATAAGGTCACTGGCCGATTCATAATTCTTTACAATGTTACCATGGGCCACCTCAAAAAGGTCCTGTTCAGCTTCATCAAGCAGGTCAAACACATCGGTGGTTTCATCAAAAGCCTTGGTAATAATATCACCGGCAACACGTATCATTTCGCGCTGTATAAACTTTTGTACAATAATGCGTGCATGAAACTCAGAGTGGGCAGATGAGGAAACCTTTTGGCTTAATTGTATCAGGTAATATTCGCCACCAACGGAATCAAGTTCGGCCTTCTTACGAAGCAGGTTGGCAACCGTAAGGATATCCACAGGCTGGCTGTCGCCAAATAAATCCTTTACTGCAGCGTAAATTAGTTTATGTTCTTCTTTATAAAAGCTTTCGGGACTAAGGATATCGATAACCTGATTAATAGCAGAGTTATCAATGAGTATGGCACCCAAAATGGCTTCTTCAAACTCTACGGCCTGTGGAGGAATTCGACCTTTTTCAAGTTCAATAACTTTGCGCTTCTGACGTTTGAAACCCTTTGAAGGTTGATTCTCTGTGTTTTCCATCTATATGTCTATCCCAGGTTGCTATTTAAGAAAAGGGCACCAAATTTAATACCTTGAGCTAAGCATGAAACGTTTGCAAGTACTTATTTATTCACTAATTAGCCTGTTCTTTTTTAGTGTGTTATCCTGTAAAAAGGATAATGATATATACCCTGAAGTGCAGATAAAAACCCCCTTAAGTGGTGGAAACTATGCCTTTAGCGATACCCTTATTTTAAGGATTGAAGTACTTAAATCCGATGGCAGGGTTTCATTAAATATTATGGATGGCGATATAGTGATGCCCATAGCTAACTACCTTGTGTATCAGCAGGGAAGTGTACGTGAGTACGAGTTGTACTTTACCGACCGTTACCTTACAAGTGGTAATTATGATATACGCGTGCAGGCATTTAATGGTGAAAATAGCACTAGCGACTTTTTGAAAATCAGCTACACGGAATCAGCGTTGCGGCAAAATGGTTTTATAGTGCTTACCCAAAGTGGTAATATGGCCACGATAATACATAGTGATAGTAGCCAGGCTCAGCGCAGTTTTACCCTTACCGGAGATTACCCTCACCTGGCCTTCAACTCCTTTCAACAAACGGGAGCCGTTGTGCCATACCTCAGTGGGCAGCTCAGCGGTTTTTCACTTAAAGATTTTTCTGTCGGCTATACTGCAGCTAATCCTTCTAACTCAGGACTGCCGCAATACGAACACATTTTGAGCCATGACAGATTGATTTACGCACTTGAAAGTGAAGGGCGAATACGTGCTTTTAATAGTGATGGATCTATTGCCCGCTCCTATACCATACCTGCTGGCCATATACCTCAAAGGGGAATGATTGCAGAAGACGGTTTACTTGTGGCAGCCAAAATTGACGGACGAAATGAGTTCCAATTGTTTCTGCTAAATCCTCAGAACGGTGCGGTGCTAAAGCAAACCAACCTGCCTGGTTTGGTAGTGGATATAGGCTATGCCGGGCAAAACACCTTTGTGGTAACCTATCCAAAAAATGGAAATGCGGTTATAGCCACCTACAATACCCTTACAAATACGCTTACTGAATACGGTAGTATTACCGGAACCCAACCACTTTCTTTACTCAGAATTTCTGATCAGGATTTTTTAATATCCACGGAAAGTGAAATACGAAGATTTAACCCACATGCCCCATTGATCCCTGCTTTACTTTATAGCTTTGCTGCCACAGATATGGAGTATGATGAACTGAGCAATATGGTTTATTACGCCTCAGGAAAATATGTTTACAGAACACAAAACTGGCAGCCACCGTACATAATGATGTTTGAAAACGACCCCATACTTGAAGTTGAACTTGTATATAATAAATGATGAAAAAAATTCTACCCGGTACCCTATTAGCCACTCTGTTTTCGCTTTCGCTGGAAGCGCAAACATTTGATGTAGTTGAAGATACCCTGAGCTTTCCCAATACGGATGAGCTTACCCCAAGTACCCTTCCTCTGGAGGTTTACAATTCTGGCTTTTCGCCCTTACAAGTAGTTGACATTGATTTTTTCAAAATATATGGCGACCCGCCATTTACATTAAGCGATACGGCCTTCACCGTTCAGCCGGGCGACACCCATAGCGTGCAGGTTACCTTTTTACCGGAGCATAATATTATGCATCAGATGGCGCTGGTAGTAAAAACCAATTCGGGCTTTGGGCATAGGCCTGTTGTACTCATGGGCCAGGGTACCTACTCTAATGCATATTACAGTTCATCTCAAAATAAAAGTGAAGCCGCACTAAAAACTGCGCTTAAGGCACGGATAGGGCAGGGCTACACCTCATTGGGCTACAATACCGCCCGCGATAATATGTTTATGACCATTGATAATAAAAAGAATAACGGCCAAATGGCTTCTGTAAACACATTGGAGTGTATTTACACAGGTACCGTTATTACTGGATATGCCAATCGAAGTGCCGCCCAAAACGGTAATCCGCAGTTTAACACGGAGCATACATTCCCGCAGGGTATGTTTAACAGCAATGAGCCAATGAAGAGCGATATCCATCATTTATACCCAACTACCAACACCAGCAATAGCCAGCGCGGAAATGATCCGTTTGGCATTGTTACCAACCCAAGCTGGAATATGGGTGGTTCTAAAAAAGGTGGGGGAAGGTTTGAACCACGCGATGTGCAGAAAGGGCCTACGGCCCGCTCCATGATGTACTTTGTTTTAAGGTATCAGGATTACAACAGCTTTTTTCAAAATCAGGAGTCTGTACTGAGAAACTGGCACAACCAATATCCGCCTACTACCATTGATGAAAGGCGAAATGATGATATAGCTGCTGTGCAAGGCAATAGAAATCCTTTTGTGGATTATCCCCAGTTTGCCGAGCGCATCACATCTTTGGTAACAAATGCGGCTCCCGCAGCGGTAAAAAACCTATATACATCTGATGATACTATAACACTGGTGCAGGGCCCGGGCGTATATAAGTATGGCTATGTGGTATATAATGATGGCAATCAGCCTTTGAACCTTAGTAATTTCAACCATAGTGACCCGGCACTGAGTTTTACCAGTGGTAACCCCGGTACTCTGACCCTGGCTCCCCAGCAGCAGATGCTGATAAATATTTCGTTTAATTCTTCGGTAAGCTACCCAGCAAGCCTTAGCTATGATGTGGATATTTCGGGAACTACTACTATTACAACACCAATTATTACAGGCCCTGGTATTGGTATTAGCGAAGTTGAACAACCGGCTTTCCATCTTTACCCTAATCCCACCAATGGTTTTATAAATATTTCACTGAGCAATGCTGATGTGGAAAGAGTTTGGATTGCTAATGGCACCGGTGTGATGAAGGAAGTGCAGCTTAGTGAAAATCATCAGATTGATTTGAGGAAAGAGCCGGCAGGGTTCTACATGATTTCCGTGCTGTCAAAAGCGGGAGACTTACATAGCGTAAGAGTTATCCGAAATTAGGATCTTCGGAGTTCTATAAAATTATAAAAGGCTCCGTCATAGCGATGACGGAGCCTTTTTGCTTAATCTAAAAAAACAAGTTCTTTCTAGTAAACTTTACTAAGATCACGGTTACCGTTGCTGTACCAGTTTGCCGGAGAACCAGTAAGCGCCCACTGGGCAAAATCAAAGTAAACAGTTACGATATCCGTTTTTTCAATCGGCCATTCAAATGATGCAAGTGGTGTTTGTATCGCCCATGGAATATTTCCGGTAGATACATAGTTGTTACCGCTGCCAGGGTAGGCAGAAGCATCCCGCCTTGTGTTAAAGAGACTAACATCCGCCAAATCGGTTGGGCCAAACCAAGGCAGGTGAATTTCTGCACCTCTCACACCATTTCTAATGAGAAACGGATCTATTTCAAGTACAGTGGCTACAGCCTGTGGAACAGCAAAGTCAATAGTAATAGTTATAGTATCTGAGTAGCCTCTACCTTCAGATCCACCAGTGTTTTTGGCCGTATTAAAGAATGCACCTCTTTGAGTATAGGTTACATGTTCTTTCCAATTCTCATAAACAATAATTACAGCATCACTTTGACCGGCTTCTGTACCATTGGCGTTATCAGTGGTGTAAGGCGATGAGCTTGGGAGAGTACCACTAACACTGGCAACTTCATTAGCAGGCACACCTGGCATAGCAAAACCCAAACCATTGGTAAAAGAAGCACCTGCAGCAACTAAAATTAGTTTATGGATAGCCTGGGTAACATCACCATTTTGATTCAAAACCAAGGCAGTGTTGCGATTGATGATTTTGTCATTAAAATCAAAGTCACCAGTGGCTGGCCAAAGATCTTCCCAGGCATATGAGCCATATACATTTTTGCCAGGATTATATTGGATATCGCATTTAGTAGAGTCATTTGGAAACATATCCTCACTATCGCAGCAGCCATCGCCATCGGTGTCTATGCAATTGCTTCCACATGTTTGACCTTGTCCATCGGTAAAGGCTATTACTTCAAATGGCCCATAGTGGTTTCCAAGAATATATTCGGAGCAAGAGGTATGCACATTCCAATAGCTTGAACCATTATTTAGACTTAGGAAAGTCTGAGATTTTAACCTTGGTGTTTTACCTGAATTACCATTAGCATCAAATCCATCAACACTGATAATATCGCCAAACGAAAGATTGCTAAAAGTGTGGGAAAGCGACTTGCTATTACCTTTATCCTTATACCAAACCGTAAGGGTGGCACCATTGTTACCAGTATATTTGAAGGTTACATTTTCCATGCGCCCATCACACGGACATGGCGCGTTTGAAGGATATCCACCACCTTTTTTCACGATTACAGCTCCAGTACCATTGGCGATCCTTACTTTCTCTTCTACACCGTTGTGGCTCAGGTAAATTTCTTTTTCATTAACTGGAATCTGAGCATAAAGCTTATCACCGGATTTTATGCTTGTTATTTTGGTAAGAAGGATGTTGCCCTGACTATCTTTAAGTTGTAATTTCTTTTCTTCATCGACAGTGCTCAGAGCCGAAATATCTATAGATACTAACTGAGTAGTTCGCCAATTAAAAGTAGAGGGAACGTTCAAATCCGAAGTACTGGTAATGCCGTGAGGGTTCCCAGCTTTTGAGGTATCAGTGTCCTTGCTGCAGGAAACTAAACCAAACATTACAGCTGCGGCAATAATTAAACGATATTTCATGAGACTATTTTTTTAGTTGTCCCATATACTATTTAACTTTATGCCAGAGGTGAATAGATTGACAATCAATACTTTATTTTTGTTTTTTTTCCTTAGAACGGAAAGTTTTTCTGCTTTTGGGAATATTCTTAAAAAAAGGCCGGTTTAACTCAGTTAAACCGGCCTTTTTTAGATCATTGAAGGAATATCCTCTACTCTTTATAAGCCCCCATCTTGCTGAACTTATTTATTCGGCTGTTAATGAGCTTTTCGGTATCAATGGCTTCAAGTTTTTCAAGATGTTTGAGTATTTCAGCTTTTACAATCTGAAACATCTCATCAGGGTTGGTGTGGGCTCCGCCAACAGGCTCTTTTATAATACCATCGATCAGCTTGTTTTTAAGCATGTCTTCTGCGGTAAGCTTTAGTGCCGCTGCAGCCTGCTCTTTATAGTCCCAGGTTCTCCATAAAATGGTAGAACAGTTTTCAGGTGATATTACCGAATACCAGGAGTTTTCGAGCATCAATACTTTATCGCCAATACCAATACCAAGTGCCCCGCCCGAGGCTCCTTCACCAATTACAATACAAATAACCGGTACGGTAAGAGTAGTCATTTCAAGCAGATTGCGGGCAATGGCTTCACCCTGTCCGCGTTCCTCGGCCTCCAGCCCCGGAAAAGCTCCGGGAGTATCAATAAGCGTTACAATGGGGCGGTTAAATTTTTCGGCCATTTTCATAAGGCGTAGTGCTTTGCGGTAACCCTCGGGGTTGGCCATACCAAAGTTGCGGTATTGACGCATTTTGGTGTTGATACCCTTTTGCTGCCCGATAAACATCATGGGTTTGCCATTAAGTTTACCCCAGCCACCTACCATGGCTTTATCATCTTTTACACCACGATCACCATGCAACTCCAAAAAGTTACCATCCGTCATGGCCTGTATGTAGGCCAGGGTATAGGGGCGCTGCGGGTGGCGGCTTAGCTGTACACGCTGCCAGGGTGTTAGATTTTTATAAATATCCTTACGGGTGTTAGCCAGTTTTTTCTCAATCTCCTTAATGGTTTTGCCCATATCCACCTGGGTTTCAGTTTCCAGGTTTTTGGTTTTTTCCAATTGCTCCTCAAGCTCTTGTATGGGCTGTTCAAAGTCCAGGTAATCCATAAATTGTTTTTAAGAAAATGGGGGCGCAAGATAAGCAGTTTGCAAATGGAACAGATGGCAGTTTGTAAATAATACGGTTATCTCAGTTTGCAGTATGCAAAGGAGCAGTTTGCGATGGTACAGGTTACCAATGCCCAACAGCTAAACGGGCAACTTCTTCCTTTTCTTTTTCTTGATAAACGCATCCAGCAATACGGTAGATAGAATAATGGCTGCACCTGCATAAAAGTAGGGGTTCATTTTTTCGCTTTCGCCAAATATTAAAAGGGCCAGCAAAATGCCATACACAGGCTCGAGGTTAGTGGTGAGCAATACGGTATAGGATGATAAATGCTTCATTACAGCCACTGACTCAATAAAGGCATAAGCCGTGCACACGCTACCTAAAATTATAAGGTACAGCCAGTCCATCCCGCCAAGGGTAAACTGCTGCAGCTGCATGGAGCCCGTTACCAAACCATAAGCCGAGAACACCGTGATGGCCAGCCAGCCTCCCACCATCTCCAAAAAGGTAATACGAAAAGGCGTGTTGCCCTTTACCAGCTTGCTATTGAGCACGGAAAAGCAAGCCGCCAGAAATGCACTGATCAGTGCTACAATTATTCCGGAGGTATAATCACCTTCAAACCTGAAAATAAGGTAGAGCCCGCCAACTACCAGCAGACCAAGTAATATTTCGGTGAAATCAATTTTACGCTTGTAAACTATAGGCTCAATTATAGATCCGAAAAATGCCCCTGTACTAACGCAGGCCAGTGTAACCGATACATTGGAGATCTTAATGGAATGAAAAAATGTAATCCAATGGGCAGCTATAAGTACGCCTGCTAAAATTATCCGCCAGGCCTGTTTGTCAATATTAAAGTCGGTTCGCTTTGTAACCAGCAAAAACAGGAATATGAAGAGGGCCGCCATCCACATCCGGTGCCAAACCAATGCAATAGCATCAATACTGATTAGTGCACCGAGTATGGCTGTAAAACCCCAGATAAGCACCACAAAATGGAGCTTAAAGTAAGCCGGTGTATTATTTGGGTGCAATGAAGTACAGGTAAATAGCTATAAAAGAAAACACAATATTGGGCAGCCACACCGCCATGAGTGGCGAAAAATTACCCAGGGTGGCAAAGGTGGTACTGATTTGCATAAAAAAGATGTAGGCCACACATGCTGCCAGCCCAATGGCGATATTAAGGCCCAAACCGCCACGCGTTTTTTTGGAGGCGATACTAACGCCAATCAGCACCAGTATATAAGTGGATACCGGCCATGAGGTGCGTTTGTATTTTTCAATAAGGTAATAATTCATGTTTTCCGAACCCCTGATTCGCTCCGCAGCGATAAACTCATTGAGTTCGGGCGTGGGCATCATTTCTATGGTGTACAGCTTTGGTACAATTTCATCTGCCTTAAAGTCAAATGCTGTATCAAGGGTACGGCCTACCTGTAGCTGCTCCTCCCCGGTGCTGTCTATCGTACGAATCACATAATTATCCAGTATCCAATGGCCGGTTGCCGTATCCAGCCTTATGAAATCGGATTTGAGCTTACTTTTCAGGCTATTCTTTTCAAACACCTCATAAGTAAAGTGATAACCGGATTGGCGATCACCATTATAATTTTCAAAGTAAATAATGTGTCCGGCTTTAATCTGGCGATGGATGTTTTTAAAGCGGTCATCCGTTTCGCGGTCTATATATGTTTTTTGAAATTTAAGCCGCGTTACATTGGTTTTTGGTATTACGTAGTGGCCAAGTGTATAACTGATACCGGCCAGTATAGTGGCGGCCACAAAGTAGGGCCACATCATACGCCTGAAGCTTACTCCGCCCGTGAGTATGGCTACAATCTCGGTGTTGGAGGTCATCCGTGAAGTGAAGAAGATAGTGGCAATAAATACTATCATGGAGCTGAACAGGTTGCCGTAGTACACCACAAAATTTACGTAGTAGTCCAGCAAAATTTCTTTAGCCGAAGCACCCTTGGTAATAAAGTTGTCAATTTTTTCAGAGATATCAAATACAATGGCAATGGCCAATATGAGCGTAATTACCAGGAAGAAAGTACCCAGAAATTTACCGATGATATATCTGTCAATAATCTTTAACACTGCCTATAGCCTGTTTTCAAGTTTAGGAACCATTTGATTTTTCCATCGGGCAAAAGTGCCATCCACAATTTTTTGGCGGGCCTCATTTACCAGCCACAGGTAAAATCTAAGATTGTGCAGCGAGGCAATTTGCCTGCCAAGATATTCGTTGGCCACAAACAGATGGCGTAGATAGGCTTTGGTGTAGTCGCTATCCACAAACGAAGTTCCATTGGGATCAAGTGGTGAAAAGTCATCTTCCCACTTTTTATTCTTAATGTTAATGATGCCTTCGCTGGTAAAGATCATCCCGTTACGGCCATTGCGGGTAGGCATTACGCAATCAAACATATCCACACCAAGGGCTATGTTTTCCAGAATATTGGCCGGAGTACCCACCCCCATTAAGTAGCGCGGTTTTTCCTTTGGCAGGATGTCGCAAACCAGCTCACTCATGGCATACATCTCATCGTGGGGTTCGCCTACAGAAAGCCCTCCAATGGCATAACCTGCACATTCGTGAGAAGCAATGGTTTCTGCTGAAATCTTTCTCAAATCATTATAGGTTGAGCCTTGCACAATGGGGAAGAGGGATTGCTCATAACCATAAAGCGGCTCGTTCTGATCCATCCAATCTACACAACGTTGCAGCCAGCGGTGGGTCATTTCCATGCTGTTTTTTGCGTACTCATAGCTGCTGGGGTAGGGCGGGCATTCGTCAAAGGCCATTACAATATCAGCACCTATATACTGCTGTATCTCCATTGATTTTTCGGGACTGAAAAAGTGCCTTGAGCCATCAATATGCGATTGAAACTTTACACCCTCTTCGGTAATTTTTCTGTTTGCCGCAAGGCTATATACCTGGTAGCCTCCGCTGTCAGTAAGTATTGGGCCATCCCAACCCATAAATTTATGCAGGCCACCTGCGCGGTGCAGAATATCCGTACCCGGGCGCAAATACAGGTGGTAGGTATTTCCTAGTATTATTTGGGCTTTTACATCCTCGCGCAACTCTTTTTGATGCACAGCCTTTACCGAAGCCACTGTACCAACCGGCATAAATATGGGCGTTTTTATTTCTCCACGCGAGGTATGTAGTGTACCGGCCCGGGCTT
Organism: Schleiferiaceae bacterium; assembly: GCA_963758205.1. Taxonomy (GTDB): domain Bacteria; phylum Bacteroidota; class Bacteroidia; order Flavobacteriales; family Schleiferiaceae; genus Owenweeksia. Next base: position 879,829 of record CAVWUM010000002.1, on the reverse strand, counting down.
TACTTCCGGCATCATTGGCTTCTAAATCAAAGTGCATTTACTGGTGTTTTTATGAAGACTATGAACCATTATAACCAATTGGCCTCATTAGCTTTTATTATTCATCTACACTCCATTTGGGGTGTTTTGTTAGTAGAATAGTTTAGGCAGTACATTTCACCCTGTAGGGGTGATTTGATAAAAATCTTTTACAATGTACCCCTACAGGGTGCTACTATACCTTACTTATGCTACTATTAACAACATACCCTTACAGGGTAATGGCTAAACGTTTCAGCCGGCAAAAGTAAGGCTTAGGCCAATGATTTAAGACTTTACCTTTGAGCCATGAATTTCCTGCTATATATATGGATTGCTTCCACAGGGTACCTGGTTTTGTTTTACCTGGTGTTCCACTGGAGGCTGGTTTTTTACAAACCCAAAAAAATCATCCCTTTTGATAAACCGGTGAGTATAGTTATTTGTGCCCGTAATGAGGAAGCTAACCTTCGGAAAAATCTTCCTAAAATCCTCTCTCAAAAAAATATGATTTATGAAGTGCTGGTGGTGAATGACCGCAGCACCGATGGCACAGCAGAGATACTGGAGCGCTATACAAGGCAGTTTCCGAATCTTACAATAATTGAAAATAAAGGCGAGCCCGATTATGTAGGGAAAAAGCCGGCACTTAGGCTGGGGCTAGAAAAGGCCAAACACGATTACTTTATAGTTACGGATGCGGACTGTGCGCCAACTTCCGATCAATGGTTGTTTACGATGGCATCAGGTTTTAATTCAAAATCGTTGGTTTTAGGAGTCGGTCCCTATATCAGTCAATCATCATTTGCCGGCAGACTTACCCATTGGGAAACACTTTTGACGGCTCAACACTACCTCTCGTTTTCGTTGGCAGGTCTACCGTACATGGGAGTTGGCCGTAACATGGGGTTTACCAGGGAGCTTTATGAGCAATCCGATAAATTTCAATCGCACCTCAATCTCCCTTCCGGGGATGATGATTTATTTGTTTCACAAATGGCCACTTCCCGCAACAGCGGAATTGAGTTGAACAAAAATGCGTTAATGTGGAGCGAGAGCCCAAAAAACCTGGAACAGTGGTGGAGGCAAAAGAGAAGGCACCTTTCAACCTCTTCCCATTACAAACCATTGCCATCTATTTTGCTGGGCACATTCGGCCTGGCGCAACTGATATTTTACACGGCACTAATACCTGCAATGGTATTCAGCTTTATTCAGCCGATTGAGTTACTGCTTCATATTACCCTGGCCTTATTGATTGCAAAATTTGCTATACAGGCGGTGGTGGTATATAATCTCAATTACAGAATACACCAAAAAGCCATAATTGGGTTTTTCCCCCTGTGGGAGTTTCTCGTGGTTGTATTTTTGGCCATTATTCATATTCAAAATAAACTGGCCGTCAGGCCTAAGGCATGGAGTTAATTAAAAAATACTTTCCTGAACTTACTGAGGATCAATTGGAGAAATTTGCGCGACTGGAGCCACTGTACCGGGAGTGGAACGAAAAGATCAATGTAATTTCCCGTAAGGATATGGAGCAGTTTTATGAGCGCCACGTACTGCACTCATTAGGCATAGCTAAGGTGGCTCCATTTGAATATGGTACTGCCATTTTAGATGTGGGTACTGGTGGCGGCTTTCCCGGCATTCCACTGGCCATTATGTTTCCGGGTTGCAAATTCACTTTGGTTGATTCTATCGGTAAAAAAATTACTGTAGTAAAGGCTGTACAAGAAGCTTTGGGGCTTACCAACCTCAATGCCTACCACGATAGGGCGGAGAATATGAAAAACCAGTACGACCAGGTGGTATCTCGCGCAGTAACGCAAATGCCAAAATTTATGGGTTGGGTAAAAGGAAAAATTTCACCAACACCTAAAAAGGCGCTGGTGAAACATGGTATTTGGTACCTCAAAGGAGGTGATCTTACTGAAGAGTTGGCTGGCCTGAACCACCCTAAAATCTATGATCTTCAAACTATTTTTGAAGAGGAATTTTTTGAAACCAAAAAAGTGGTTTACATAAGGCCTTAGTGAATCTATACTAAGATAAAGATGAAGCTTAGCGCTGCACCTACGGCTCCGAGAATTAATCCTACCAACGCAAATATTCCCCAAAAGCTGTCAGCGTCAAGGCCAATAATTCCGAATACCAGTCCTAAAATTCCAAAAACAAGTCCTGCAATACCAAAGGTGAAGGAAGCGGCACCGAATATGAGAGCCAATAGACCGAATATTTCCGAAGCGCCTACTGCAGCACTACCGCTACTTTTGGCTTTCTTTTCCTTATAATATTTTTTGGTAAATACTTTTCCTGAAACCACATCATTATGGTTTTTCTTGATGTTCGAATAAAAACCTTTCAGGAAGGGTTTGGATTTTTTGGCTTTTGCAGGTGCAGCAGCTTGCCTGTTGTTTGTACCGCTTTCTTCGATACTTAGCTTCTCAGGTGTGGCTACCAGGCTATTTTGGGTTTCCAACTGAAGTTCCTTTTCCTGCTCGGGATTAAGTGATGCAATTTCTTCTTCGTTCACATGCGCTTCGGCTGTTTCATCAGTGGTCTTATCGTGGTAGATAATCTTATTGCCGATATATTCCTTGTAGTACATCCGGCTATTATCCTTGGTTTCGGTTTTAGCTAAATCTTTGGTTTGAGAACATGAAGCCAGTAAAAATGTGCCTAAGCACAAAAGGCTGAATAGTTGTGTAAAATTTTTCATGTGTATAGATTTTGTTGAGTAATCTATACGGCTGAATGCTGAATATTGTTCATGAATGCGAGAATAACAGGCTTTTACAGGTGGATATCTATCGTCTTAAAAAATACTGTAAGGCTTTAATTAAAAAACTTAGAGCCGGCATTAAACTAGCCTGAACAATCTTAAAAGCTATTTCTTAAACCGGATAAAAATGGAGTATATGGCTGGTTTAACTCTGGAGTAAGCCGAAAATCATATTAATTCAAAAAAGGATCTTCAAAGGCAGGATCAAAGCGAAGGTTGTCGTCCGTTAGGGTCAATAAAAAAGCTTTTAAATCTTCTTTTTGTGATTGTATCCAGTTTTTATCTGCCCCCCCGTTCTTTAACATATTAGGATCAATGTTGGGGCTATTTTCATGGATACCTGAATTATAAAATTCAATCAGTTCCATAACAGGATCAATACCAACAACGGTTGAAGCGATGCTGCCATCATGCATATAAGGGAATGACCACTCCATGTTTCTAACAGATGGGATTTTGAATTTACCTTCATCCTGAGGAAGATTTGTTACTTCCATACGGCCCTTATCCGTGGGAAAGCTGGCCTTCAATCCATTATTTTTAAATTGGTTGGAAACGCCAAAAGAACCCATTATAAAACCGGTTTCCACGGCACCGTGACAGTGGAAGCAGTCTCCACCGCGTGCACCATTGGGGGTGAAGTCTCTGCTAAACATATCAAAGCCCCGTTGCTCCTCCGGAGTAAACTGCTCCATCTTTAGGCGAATTACCCTGTCAAATTTCGAGTCGGCAGAAACTATGGTCCTTTCAAACTGTGCAAGGGCTTTGGCTATTCTGTCCGGATTTATCTCGGTATCACCAAAGGCGGCCTTAAACATATTGGGGTAAGCGGTATCCGCTTGCAGGCGCGATACAACCTCAGGCAGGGTGTTACCCATTTCAACGGGGTCAACAATAGGGTGAAGGGATTGCTCTTCGAGCGAAACGGAGCGTCCATCCCAAAAAAAATTATCCTGCCAGGCCAGGTTAAACAGCACCATGGCATTTCTTCGGCCTAAAGCGCCATTTACCCCGGAAGAAATAGACTTTGGATCAGTAAAGAAAAAGGCCTGATTGTGACAGCTGGCGCATGAAACAGTATTGTCTATAGACAACCTTTTATCGAAGAAAAGATGATGACCAAGATCGACTCCCTCAACAGTCATGGGGTTATCAGCTGGAAATTCGGGTTGTGGAAAACCTTTTGGGGTAACCCAATTATAAGGGGTAGCTGAAAATACCGGAGGCTGTGGATCAGGATCAGGCTTGCATCTGCTAAGCAAGACCACAACCATCACAATGGTTAATAATACAGGGAGGGTAAATCTTTTCATAACGTATAAACAATGTTACAAATTCCGTGCGAGAGATTTTGTAACCGTTGTAACAAAGCCCTACTCCGCTTTGTGTTTGGCGTAGTTCTCCCATTTATCGATCAGGGCTGCCATATCGTCCGGCAATTCCGAATCAAAACTCATAAACTCACCTGTTTTAGGATGGGTAAACCCAAGTGTTTTGGCGTGCAGAGCCTGGCGTGGGCAAACCTCAAAGCAGTTTTGTACAAACTGCTTGTATTTGGTAAAGGTGGTGCCCTTTAAAATTCCGTCACCGCCATATTCTTTATCATTAAACAGGGTGTGGCCAATGTGCTTCATGTGCACACGGATCTGGTGTGTGCGGCCGGTTTCCAGGCGGCATTCCACCAAAGTGGTGTACCCCAAACGCTTTAAAACCTTGTAATGCGTTACTGCATGTTTGCCTTCATCTTCCTCATCCTCATATACAGTAAAAACCTTACGATCCCTCTTGCTTCGGCCAATATTACCAATTATGGTTCCCTCATCATCTTTAACATCCCCCCACACAAGGGCCTGGTAGGTGCGTTTGGTGGTCCTGTCAAAAAACTGTTTGGCCAGGTGAGCCATTGAAAATTCATTTTTGGCAATCACCATAATTCCGCTGGTATCACGGTCTAATCTATGCACCAGCCCTGGCCGGGTTTCATCCATCCCCGGAAGGTTTTTAAAGTGGTAGATAAGTCCGTTTACCAAAGTGCCACTATAATTTCCGTAACCGGGATGCACCACTATGCCCGGCTGCTTGTTCAGCACAATCACGTCATCATCTTCATAGTGTATGTGTAACGGAATGTTTTGTGGAATCAGTTCAATTTCGCGCGGTGGATAGGCCAATACAATTTGCACCACATCACCGGGCTTAATCTTATAGTTGCTCTTTATAGCCTTACCATTTACATGGATATTACCCGCTTCTGAGGCCTGCTGTATTTTATTTCGCGAAGTATTACGGAGCAGGTTATTGAGAAATTTATCAGCCCTGAGCGGTTTTTGGCCTTTATCGGCTACAAAGCGGTGATGCTCAAAAAGCTCTTCATTATCCTGCTCCTCCTCAGGATTTTCATTTTCTTCCCTCATCAGCGCTTCACCAAAATCTTTTTTACCACCGGGGCTTTTTTACCTGAGGGGTCTTCAATGCGAAGAAAGTACACACCTGAAATCATTCGTTGAGAAAACTTTAATTCATCCTCAACCTGCCCGGACTGTATTACCTGGCCGGAGAGGTTTGTAATGGTGTAGGTCAGATTTTTTGTTTCCTCAGTAGTTCCTATGCGGATATAATCATTGGCGGGGTTGGGGTAAATGTCCATCTCCAGTGCTTCTGGTTTCAACTCGACTACACTGATATCAAATGGCTGGTAGCGCAGATAAGGGCGCATCATCAAGTTACCTTCCTGAAAAGACTCAAACAAATTTGAAATAGTACCAAAATAGGTTTTAGTAGTTTTAGTGGTATTTACATCAAAACCGATAGGTAGGCGCACATTGCTCTTTTGGCGAACACCAATAAACACAGGCCCGGTTACCCATACGGGCTTATCAAGTTGGTAGGGCAGCATAAAGTTGGTGGAAGTATAACGTGGCTGATAAAGCGAATCGGTTTCATAAATGAGGTTACCCGGTAGGTCGTTATTATTTTCATAGATCACTATGGAAAATTCATTTTCTTCTACATCATATTGAGAGGGCAAAAAGTACAGGTACAAGCCTAACAGGCTGTCGGCCTCAGCTATATCATATTTGGAGATTACGAATCCCCCGCGGTTATCGCGTACCTGGTAAGCTCTTTCGGCAGAGCCATCATCTAAGGCATAGTAATTTTTAAAAACCTGATTGCGAACTATGGAATCATTAGGCCCTTTGGTTGCATTAGAAAAACCAGCATAGGTGGAAATGGCTTTTATCTCAAACTCAGCAGTAGGAGGGCTTGGTAAGGGAAAAGGATTAATGGCACAATCATAAAGCGTTTCTACATTGTCATTATGGCTGTTATCTTTTGTAGCGTCTCCTTGATTGTCCGAAGACAGTACATTTCCAAAAGCTGAAATCTGGTAAATACACAGGTTCAGGTTCATGTTATTTCCGAGAGCCACATTTCTTTGGTAGTGCAGAAAAAATGTAGATACATTTTGAATACCGATGGAGCTGTAGTGAAACCACGGCACGGCTTCAAAATCGCTAATTAAAGAAGGATGGGGCCTGGTAAATGCCGGCTCCGTAAAGGCTGTGTCAGTTCTTCTTCTTTGATCTGCCAACCGCACATAATCAATATTCCAGGTGTCAAAAGCACCGGCCTGCGCACCGTAGGCGGTAAACCTGAATTTAAAGCCATCGCGTAAATGCTGAGGCTTTACTACGGGTACCATTACCTGTTCAAAATCAGTAGAGCTCACCCCAAACACACCCCATACCCTGTTCCAGGTTTGGGTTTGCGGGCTGTAAAATTTGAGGTTAAAAGAGTCAATGGGTTCGGGCTGCTCGCCATTACCGCCTGCCTGCCAAAAAAAGGAAAGGTAGGTAGAGTCAATTGTATTACTGAGGTCAATAGCCCGTGAGGTAAGGATATCGGCACTATCCGTACTGATGCGGCTGAGATCATAAGCCAGCCCGTCTTTATTGAGCCCATCAAAAGTAGCTACACCAAGGGTGGGAGGGGCTACACCGTAGGTTTGGTTGATATACACATTTGCATCTTCCCAAAGTGCCGTATCCGGGTAATGCTGATCATAGCTGAAATCATCAAAAAAGGGAAGGCTTACACTGGCCGTGGTCTTCTTTTTAACCTTGGCGGGAGTGTGGGTTTGCGGACGAGCCGTTACCGGGCCAAGTTCTTCCACGGGTTGCGCAAAAACATTTCCCGCAAGGAAAATAAAACCAAAAACAAAGAGGATATTAAGGTGCCGTTGTATCATTTCTTACCAGGGTAGTATCTGCATTTTGGAGCTGGGTGTACTGTAACGAGTCATTAGGTATTTTGGTATAGTCATCCGTTAGCCAAATGTCTACTTCGGCTCCGATGTTTACATTAGGCTTAAGGCCCGGATTGGGATATTGCTTATACACCAGCGCTATAGAGGTATCTTTAATATCGGGATCATAACCAACGGAACCAAGGTTTAGAGAGGCAGCCTGTATTTTTGCAGTTGCTTTTTCTAAGGTTAGGAAGCGGAGGTAGGGCATAGTAATACGCGTATCTCCAAGTCCCTGGCCCAATACCAGTTCCACCACGGTACCCTTATCAAATTTTTCGCGCTCTTTTACGGAGCGGCCTTTCACTTTTACATCCACCACCACATCCTTACCTATATAAGGTACGTAGGTGAGCTCGCCCACCACAAAGCCTTTTGATTCCAGATCGTATATCGCCCTGCGCTTGGTTTTTTCAAGCATCATAGGCATTTCAATTTTACGTGGCTTATCGGGGTTGATGGTAAGTTTTATTACCCGGCCCTGCTTTACCAGCGATCCGGCTTCTGGATATTGATCAATAATACTGCTGCGCGGGTAATTGGCATTAAACTCCGAAGTATCCAGTATCTCTACTTCAAGATCCTGAGCTTGAAGTTTTTTTACGGCCTCCTCATACGATAACCTGGCCAAAGGTGGCACCTTCACATTTTCACCATGGCGGGTATAACTGCTTAGCCAGGCATTAACGCCCCAAAAAATAAGTGCGCACGCAATAACGGCTACCAGCAGGTTGGCCCAAAAGGTTTTTGATTTAAGGAAACGAATAATTTTCATGCGTATGTCAATAATTTCGGCCGGGGCGATAGTGTATTACTTTGAGCGTAAATACACAGCTTTTTTAAAAATCGGTCAAATATACAGCCTTCAACATAGAGCTAAACGGTACGTAAAAATCGGATAGTGTCCACTTTATCAGCATAATCCCAAAGGGCTGGCATTTGTGTGGTGCCAAGCGGAATTCGGTTCTTCACTTTTTCTGAGTCAGAAGCAATGCACTGCAATTCCGGTTCAAGGTTTTCCAGCTTATTATTTAGTTCTTCAATAGAAGTATAATTTTCTGTGTAAACCACAGCAGCCGGGGCATGTAGGGCTTCATTCTCCTTTAATATCACAAAACCATTTTCTAAAAATTGCTGCTGCTCCAAAAGGTAAATAGCACGGTTGTAGTCAAAATTATTACCGTACTTATTGTTGTTTATAACCTCATTAAAATCAAAAAATGCTTTAAAAATCCGGTCTTTGTCAAAGCCTTCCGGCAGATAGAGTTTAGAAATACTACGGCACCCCAAACCGAAATAGGTAAATACATCGTGTCCCAGTTTTTTCAGGTCGTCTTCTGTTTCATCTCCGGTAAGCACAGCAACTGATGAACGATTTTTGCGGATTACATTGGGGTATTTATCGAAGTAATAATCAAAGTAGCGGGAAGAGTTATTGCTACCTGTGGCAATTACAGCATCAAATGCTTTCAGCTGGCCGGTGGCAAATTCTATACGCTCTGCAAAATCTCTTTCAATAGCCACCAGTACCTGGGCCAAAAAGGGTATTAGCTTGTCATCATCAGTAGAAGGCTTGGCCAGCACTTTGTGGCCCGATAGTAACACCGAAAGAAAATCGTGAAAACCAACCATAGGAATATTTCCCGCCATTATTATGGCTATGGTTTTACTTCCGTCATTTTCAAAATGGTCAGGCGAATATTTACCCACCCATTCTTCAAGGTTTTCGCGCGAAAGCGCCTGGCTCCATTGCGCCATGGCAAACTGCGCATTAGGCAGGGTAAACCAATTGTTGTAAATACCGGCCTGCTGAATTACCGTTCTGAAGTTTTCAAGAAAAAAGGAGTTTAGCTTTTTTAGATCTTCATCATCGCTTTCCGCCTTGTATTGGCCTATAAATCTTCCCAGTTTTTCAAATGCCGAAATCCGCGCGGCCACATCCAACATACCCCTATCTATTTATTAAATTTGCGCAAAAGTAAGAATCAAATATGGCTATTAAGATAACAGATGAATGTATTAATTGCGGGGCCTGCGAGCCCGAGTGTCCCAATAATGCAATTTATGAAGGAGCCCAGGAGTGGCGCTTTAGCGAAGGCACCGGACTGAAGGGGAAAGTAGTGCCCAAAAGCGGTGGAACCTATGATGCTGACGAGCCCCAGGAGCCTGTGGATTATGATGTATATTTTATAGTTACCGATAAATGTACCGAGTGTGTTGGATTTCACGAAGAGCCACAGTGTGCTGAAGTATGCCCTGTAGATTGCTGTGTGCCGGACGAAGACAATGTGGAAAGCAAGGAGGAACTTCTAAAGAAAAAGGAGTTTTTGCACGTGTAGCTTTTATACTGGCACAGCATTTTCTCCGTTTCAGCCCAATGAGATATTACATACTATCAGTATTTCTGATTACTTCAGTTTTCGGTTTTAGCCAAGCTACTGATATTGAAAAAATGCTGGCAGAAACAGGGAAGCAAATTCTTGTACACCCTGAATTTAAGGAGAGGAAGCAGGCCAATAAAAACTTTCTGGAAAAACTTGAGGAATACATAGCCACTGAAAAGGGCTTTAATGATGCACTTACCTCAGTTACCAATATGGTCCGCCTTACGGCAGAAGATGAACTGCGCATATTTACCTGGCAGATGCCGGATAGCACGTATAAATATCAGCGCTTTGGGCTGGTGGCCGCCAATACCCGCAGGGGGATAGTAGTAACGCGTCTTGAAGATGCATCCGCAGATATCAGTCAACCGGAATTCAAAATCCTGAAATCAAATGAATGGTATGGAGCCATTTATTATAAGCTCATCCCTGTAAAGAAGGGGCGTAACATGGTTTACACCATATTGGGTTTTGCTCCGGGTGGGCATATCAATCAGAAAATTATTGATGTAATTGAAGTGGATGGCCGCGGCCGGCCAAAATTTGGTGCCCGCATTTTTAAGGTTGATCACTTTATGGATAAAACCCTGCGTAAGCCACCCATGCGGCTTATACTAAGTTATGGGGGCAAATACGCAGCTTCTGTACGCTGGAATGAAGAAAAGGAAATGATTGTAATGGATCACCTTTCTCCACCTGATGATAAATTAAAAGGGGTGTACCGCATGTACGGGCCGGATATGAGCTATGACGGGCTGGTGTGGAAAGACGATTGGTGGAACCTGGAAACGCAAGTGAAATTCAATAGCGGCCAAAACGTAAAAATCATTCCGCCAGATAAGCCTACCGATTTGCCTGGCAAGAAGCCGGCAAGTGGAAGTGAGCAGGATGGGGGGTAGTAATTCGCTTGGGAAGACCTGAAAGATTAGCGATATTTATAAAAATTTAGCGTATGACCACTTTGGATAATCTCAGAAACCGATTGATCGATCAAATACATCTTACCAAAAATGAAAAGCTATTGGCTGCCATAGAAGGTATTTTGACTTCAACACAAAAGGATGATGTATTGGAGCTTTCAAAGGAGCAGATAGAGATGTTGCTAATGAGTGAAATGGACATTGAAAAAGGCCATTTGATTTCAGAGTCTGATTTGAGTAAATCTGATTCTGAATGGATGAACTGAAAATTTACTGGACTACCACAGCCGTAAAACAAAGAGATAAGGTTTTTGCGTATTGGAATGAGCGAAACGGCAGTACTACTCATTCCCAAAAATTAAATCTTGCTATTTCCACAAAACTTAAATGGTTGAAGACTCAACCCAAGATGGGTCATAAAACCAATTTTAAGGATACCAGAGCCATATCATTACAACACTTCTCTATTCTTTACCAGATCCGTAATTCAGATATAGTTATTACTGGTTTTTGGGATAACCGGCAAGACCCCGGGAAGCTCCTTAAATTTTTAAGAAAAGATCATTAGGCAAATAAACATACTTACCCCATTTTACCTTTAAGGTTAATAATGACATCCCTGAACTAATAATTCTCTACCATCCAACATTAACCCCCTCTTAACTGCCTTTCCATCAGTAAATTTTTACTTTTGAAATCATTTTAGAAAATACCTTACAACCAAGTATGAAGACACATAATTTTTCCGCAGGTCCCTGCATTTTGCCACCCGAAGTATTACGCAAAGCCTCAGAAGCAGTAGTAAACTTTGATGGCCTCAATCTTTCACTTCTTGAAATAAGCCACCGCAGTAAAAACTTTGTTGCTGTAATGGATAAAGCCATTGCTCTGGTAAAAGAGCTTATGAATGTGCCTTCGGGCTACTCAGTGCTGTTTTTGCAGGGTGGTGCCAGCCTTGAGTTTGTAATGGTAGCTATGAACCTGATGAAAAATGAAGGAGGAAAAGCGGCTTATTTAGACACCGGTACCTGGGCCAATAAAGCCATTAAAGAGGCTCAGCGATGGGGAGATGTAACAGTTGTGGCTAGCTCTAAAGATAAAAACTACAATTACATCCCTAAGGGTATGGATATCCCAAGTGGAATGGATTATTTCCATTGCACCTCTAACAATACCATTTACGGAACCCAAATCAAAGAATTCCCCAAAACCGATAACCTGATGGTTTGCGATATGTCATCAGACATTATGAGCCGCAGGGTAAATGTTGAGGACTTTGACCTGATATATGCCGGTGCTCAAAAAAATATGGGTCCTGCCGGTGCCACGGTGGTAATTGTAAACGATGAGATTTTGGGTAAAACGGGCCGCAACCTCCCTGCTTACCTTGATTATAGAGTACACATCTCCAAAGAGTCGATGTTTAATACGCCACCCGTATTCCCCGTGTATGTTACTATGCTTACGCTGGAATGGCTTAAAGAAAATGGTGGAGTGGACTGGATTGCTGAGGTAAACAAGCAAAAGGCCGAAGTGCTTTACAATGAAATTGACCGCAACCCATTATTTGTTGGTACTGCTGAGGTTGAAGACCGCTCAAGTATGAATGTGTGCTTTTTGCTGAAAGATGACAGCATGGGATCTGAGTTTGATAAAATGTGGAAAGAAGCCGGTATTAGTGGCATCAATGGCCATAGGGATGTGGGTGGATACCGTGCCAGTATTTACAATGCCCTTCCTCTGGAAAGTGCCAAAACACTTGTGGACGTAATGAAGGAGTTTGAGAGGGCGCTAGGGTAATTTTACAATTATTTAGAAGCCCTCACCCCCAGCCCCTCTCCCGCGGGAGAGGTGAGGAGCGAACAGCGTGAGCGAGGGGTGAGGTAGATTCAACAAATTCACAAATCAATATTTATAAAGAAAGAAATGAAAGTACTCGCAAACGATGGCATCTCAGAATCAGGAAAAAAGAAGCTGGAAGAAGCCGGATTTGAAGTAGATCTTACCTCTGTTTCGCAGGAGCAGTTGGGGAATTATATAAAGGAGAACAATGTAAGTGCCTTACTGGTAAGGAGCGCTACCAAGGTTAGAAAAGACCTTATGGACGAGCTTAATGGCCAGCTAAAACTTATTGGCCGGGGTGGCGTAGGTATGGATAACATTGATGTGGACTATGCCCGCTCTAAAGGTATTCATGTAATCAACACTCCGGCTGCCAGTAGCCGCTCAGTGGCTGAGTTGGTTTTTGCACACTTGTTGGGTATGGTTCGTTTTCTTTTTGATGCAAACCAAAAAATGCCTTTGGAAGGGGATACTAAGTTTAAAGAGCTGAAAAAGAATTATGCCGCAGGTATTGAACTCAAAGGTAAAACCCTTGGTATTATTGGCTTTGGGCGCATTGGTAAAGAAGTAGGCCGTATGGCCTATGGCCTGGGGATGAATATCGCTGTGCACGATAATGACCCCGATCCGGTGGAGTTGGATATTCCATTTGCAGATGGGCAAAAGCTTACTACCACAATTAAGCCTGTAGGTCTTGACGAGCTGCTGAAAACAGCGGATTTTGTTACCGTTCATGTTTCCGGGGCCGGTAAAACCCTTATCGGGAAAAAGGAAATGGAAACGATGAAAGACCGGGCAGGAGTGGTGAACACTGCGCGTGGTGGCGTTATTGATGAAGAGGCTCTTTTGGATGCTTTGGATAACGGTAAGTTAGCCTACGCGGCTTTGGATGTATTTATAAATGAGCCACAGCCCGCCATGAAAGTTCTCATGAGCCCTTATACCTCACTTTCTCCGCACATTGGTGCTGCTACTTTAGAAGCTCAGGATCGTATTGGAGAGGAACTGGCTGATCAGATAATTGACTTGTTGAAGTAAAAGCTTTTAGTCGATAGACCATAGTCCACAGTTGATAGAATGTGGATTTGATAATTGAAATTGAAACCCGTGGTGCAAGCTGCGGGTTTTTTGTTTTCCAACCACCCCATTAGAATTTTGAGCCAACTGGCTTTTTCAACTTCCCCTCCTTAACCAAGGAGGGGAGGTGGGCCAGTGCTTAATAAACTGTTGCGGTAATCGATATCCTTTGTCACACTGCGCGGCAGTCGAAGTGAAGTGCTCAAATCAAGAAATTGCCCAATTGAATAAGTAGTATCCGTATCAAAACTCGATTGTAAAAGCCGCCAAAGGATCGATTTATTAATAAATTCAACTTCTCCTGATGTGAAGTTGCTTTCAATATTATTTGCACTGAGAAAAATATCCAAGTGAATATTGTGAAATGAATTTTGAGTTCTCAGGATTCAACAGTCTCACCTGATATTCCGAATTATCTACTACGAAGTTTGATTGTATTATAACCAAAGAGGAGTCTCCGAAATTGAATCTCATAGGTTTTATCTCAGGTATCTTTACTCCACAAAAAACACTATTGGAAAGGTTCTCGAGATTATTCAATTGATCATTCAGATGATTTAAAACTATGCTTTTTACAATGATGGAATCAGAGTCTGTTAACAGCCCTAGGCTAAGAGTGTCATATGGTCGAGTTGAGAAAATGGAATCATTAATTTTATTTAGATGAATAATTTTTTCAGTGATATTAGCCTTAGGCCATGAATTATTTCCAAACAACAATGATAATACCTCTCACCTATCTTATGCCAATATCCAGCCTTTGCAGGATTATCCAAGGCCTCATATTATAAATGAACTCTTCTAGCTTCAATTACTCTTTCTAAAGCCTTATTCGATTCCCTCAACTGTTGCTGATATTTCTCAAGCTCTTCTTGATTAGAGCAGCTGGCAAATAGTAAAATGGCCATTGAAAGAAGAAAGAGGCTTCGCATAGTTTGGAATTTGAAATGTAACGGCCAAAATAGGATTTACGGTATAGCAAACCACCCCAATGAAGCATTTGGCTTAGCAGCTTTTGCAGTTGCCCCTCCTTAACCAAGGAGGGTAGATGGCTAGTGCTTAATAAACTGTTGCGATAATCGATAAACCCTGTCACACTGAGCACTTCGGCAGGCTCAGTACAGGCTATAATCGAAGTGCATAACCAGCCCTGAGGTTTATTAACTATTTCCAACGCAAAAGTTGATTTGAATACCTGGTCTTCTGTTGTCTATTAAATGGTTTAGGGGGAAGGGGAAGTAATAAATTAATCCTCTTCAGGAATATCCCTGAAAAGCTCCTTCAGGTTGATGGTGATTTCAGGAAAATCCATGGGAGAAAGGGTTTGGCCTTCCAGCACCGGTTTTTGGGTTTCGTAAACACCATGCTCGTTCAGCAGGTTTACAATTATCATCCTTTCAGCAATGGAAACCATCCAATATTCCCGTACGCCATACTCCTGGTAAAGTTCCATTTTTAGGGTAGCATCCTTTTTACGGGTGCTTGGCGAGAGAATTTCCACCACAAAATCGGGCGCACCAATGCAGCCGCGCTTTTGGATTTTATTGGCATCACAAACAATACAAAGATCCGGCTCTACAATGTTGTTGGTCTGTCTCCAGTCTTCACCGGGGTGTACCAAAAAAACATCAAAAGGGGCAAGCCAAACTTCGCATCCACTTTTTGCTCTGTCGGTTTCTTTAATCTGATCATAGAGATTTTTAAAAACACGCTGATGCCATGCTGAAGGAGCAGGCGACATTCTGAAAATCTTACCGCGAATGAGTTCCAATAACTCCCTGGTCTTCCAGGTTATGTAATCAGCGGCAGTATAACTGCCGCCATAACTATAGTCCGGCTCCCGCAACTCGGGTTCATAACCTTCTATTCTCTCATTGTAGCTCATACTCAAATTTAATTAAATAAACCTGTTATACTTCCTGAACCCTTTGGCCTTGATACATTTCAGCTTTACAACCTTTCAACCTTAAAACTATACAACGTAACCCCGCCCCCCTCAATCCACCATTCACCGACTTTTAACTTTCCATTTACCGTATTTGCGTTTTTCAACTTTATAGTTCGCCATAGTTTTGGGTCATCATTAAAACAATAACCTAATACCATTATAGAGATGACAACAGAAATGAAAAATAACCGCAGCAAAAAAGGTGTAGCCACCGGATTGATAATTATCGGATTGGGAGTAGTGTTACTGCTTCGTAAAATGGATGTGATTATTCCTAACTGGGTTACCAGCTGGCAAATGATCTTAATTTTTATTGGTGCCGCTATCGGTATCAGTAGCAATTTCCGCAAGCCGGCATCATGGATATTGATGGGGCTTGGTGCCATCTTTCTTATTAATGATATCTTCTATATCCCTTTTCAGATAAGAGAGTACTTCTGGCCTCTCCTAATTATCGGTATTGGATTCATCATTCTCATAAGACCCCGAAAAAAAAAGTCCTATCACATAAATTCTGATTTCAGCAAAGGCGGAGCTTTTGAAGAAGGTGATGAACAAACTACCAGCTACAAAAGCTCTGCTGCTTATGATGCTGATAAAATAGACAGCGTATCCATTTTTAATGGACTGAAAAGAAGAGTACAATCCAGGCGCTTTAAGGGAGGCGAAGCCGTAACCGTGTTTGGTGGTACGGAAATAAATCTGCTGGATGCTGATTTTGAAGGCACCATTGAACTTGAAAGCGTGGTGATATTTGGCGGAATGAAGCTGATTGTGCCACCCAATTGGGAGGTGCGAAACAATGTAAACGGCATTTTGGGTGGGGTGGAAGACAAGAGGTCTTCGGCTGTACAGGTAGTGCCGGATGATAAAGTGATTGTACTGACCGGTACCGTGGTGTTTGGCGGATTGGACATTGTTAACTATTAATATGGCCTAATCTCAATTACCGGCTTTAATAATGATGCAGTCTTATCTTTATCCGGTGCCAAATTAAACCCTAATGGTTCTTAATCCACTTACATACGGCCAAAATCGCTGGTTTTTCCTAATCAGTTTGATTGCCTTGTGCTCCCTGCAGGTAATGGGTGTGGTGTATTTTTATGAGATGCCTATCAATTCGGCAATTATTGATGCAGTATTTAGTTGGGTAGGCATTGGTTCACTATTGTTTTTTGTGGCCAATACTTTATCCTACTATCACCCTTCGCGGGGAAAGGGTATTTTGGTTATAGTTGGCTCCCTTTTCCTGGCGTATGCATGGCTGTGGCTTTCCACCATTGTGATTATAGGCATTATACAGGTGCCACTTTATGAAGATTTTGTAGAGTACACCCAATTGTATCGCTTTACCGTAGCCTTGCTTATTTTTATGGGAACTACTATCAGCAGCCTTATCTGGTACCGCCTTGGCGAAAAAGAGGATGAGCAACGCAGAAAGGAGGAAACCGACAGAATGGCCAAGGAGGCTGAGCTATTTAAGCTACGTCAGCAGTTGCAACCGCACTTTTTATTTAATAGCCTTAATTCCATTAACTCGTTAATTGGTACCCGGCAGCAAGAGGCCCGCACTATGGTACAACAACTTTCTGATTTTTTGCGTGGTACGCTAAGGCGCGAGGATCAAAAGTTTATCAGCTTGCAGGAAGAGTTGGACTACCTGAGGCTTTACCTTGATATTGAGCAGGTAAGATTCGGGCATCGCCTTAAGGTAGAAATAGAGTTTGATGATGACTTACTGAGCTGGAAACTGCCTCCGCTTATTTTACAACCCGTGCTTGAGAATGCTATAAAATTTGGGCTTTATGGTACTACAGGCAATATTGTTATAGATTTTAAATGCGAGGTGGCCGATAACCTTCTATTGCTCACCATCATTAATCCTTTTGATCCTGATATGCAGCCACCCGAAGGAACCGGTTTTGGGCTGAGATCTGTAAAAAGGCGTCTATACCTGCTATTTGCGCGAACCGATTTAATGAAGGCAGAAGCTTTAGAAAACCGATATACCGTAACTCTTAAAATTCCTAAACTAAATGATTAAGGCAATACTGATTGATGACGAACCCCTGGCCTGCGACCTTGTGAAAGAATATCTTCAGTCCTATCCCCAAATAGAAGTTGTGGCCACCTGCCATGATGGTTTTGAAGGAATGAAAGCCATAAACGAGTATCATCCCGATCTAATCTTTCTGGATATACAGATGCCGAAAATTACAGGCTTTGAAATGCTGGAGCTGATTGATGAACCACCTGCAGTGATTTTTGCCACGGCCTTTGATGAATATGCCATAAAAGCTTTTGAAAGTAATGCTGTGGATTATTTGCTGAAACCATTCTCCAAAGAGCGTTTTGATAAAGCAGTGCAAAAGTTTCTTGAAAATAACGAACCGGCCAGTAGTAATGTGCAAAAGGTGGTTGAGGAGGCCTCATTAACCAAAAATCAAAACCGGGTGGTAATTAAAGACGGGAGTAAGATTCGCATAATCCCGATAAAGGAAGTGGTGCGCCTGGAGGCAGATGACGACTATGTGAAGATTTATACCGAGCAGGGGAATTTTATGAAAAAGAAAACACTTACCCATTTTGAAAACACCCTTTCAGAAAACTCATTTGTACGGGTACACCGCTCACATCTTATCAATATCTCTCACATCACCCGGATCGATCCCTACGAAAAGAACAACCATATAGCCTTGCTTAAAGATGGTAGCAAAATACCCGTTAGCCGGAATGGTTTTCAGGTGCTAAAAAGCGTATTGAATCTTTAACGGGGCTTGCCGGCAGAGATGATTCCCATTTTCAGGTTTTCCATTATTTGTAGCGACCGCTTAATGCGTGTATCCACCGTTTTGGCTGAAACTATAAAATGAAGGAAGTTACGCTTCATTCCGGGTTTAAGTTCTAAAAATGCCTTTTCGCCCTCAGGGTCCTGGTTCATTACTTCGGCAAATTCTTCGGGCATTTCAAATCCAAATTCAGTGCGGTCTACTTCCAATACTAATGGCAATTCGGTACCGGGTTCTACCTTGGCATCTTTCAAGGTTGACTTCCCCAGTGAAATAAAGGTTTCTCCATTTTTATTGCGCTTTAAAGCCCGATGCACCTTTACGCTGTTATCAAAATGCACTATTACCCGTAACATATTATTGTCGCCCAGCATGGCATCAGCAATGTCTTGCGGAATATCCATTTGTGGATAGTGATACATCCCTTTGTCAATTATAGGGGCCAGATAGGCGGTGAACTTGGGTGTTTTTTCCATTTATTTTTTGTGGAGATAGGTGCTAAGGTAAGTTGGTTGAAAGGATAAAAAAAGGCCGCTCCGAATTACCGGAGCGGCCCAACGTGAATCTACAAAATCACCTGAGAAAATTATTTACTTATAGTACCAGCAGGGAAGTTGCTGCCAACCTGGTTATTTAGGTTATACGTAAAATGTGCGTTGGCCATCGGAGAAATCATATGAACCAAAGGCTTAAATGCAAAAGGCATTGGTGAATTATCCGGCTCGGGCTCAATAGATATTACAGCGGTGGCACCACTCAAATCTGTTGGGAAGCTGTGCGGTGCAGGTGCGTTCATTATCAGGTCTTCTCCGGGAAATGGAGGGCCTGCAGCATCAGTGCCACTAAATGGCGCTGCATCATCGGGCATGGCCAGGTCAGTAAAACGACCTGTAGAAAGTGGTTCGCCATGTAAAACAACCCAGCCCTCATATACCCAGCCTGCTGGTAAGGCTGGTAAGTTTAGCCCTTGCATTGGCGATCCACCGCTGATATCTAAAAACCATATTCCGCTTTTTTCGTCTGTGGTATCAGTGGTAGTAGGCGTTGCCAAAATGTACGATCCCGAGGCTGTGTTAAAATCAGCACCTAAAGCTGCTGGGTGATTTACATTTACAATGGCATTATTTCCTGAAAAAGAACCTCCGGCAATTTTTATAGCACTTGGGGCAGGGTCATTATCAGGAAAGGGCTCAATAGTAAGTACATAATCAGTGGCAGCATCAAGGTTGGCCTGGCTTACCTCAAAGCTGGTTTGCGAAGCCACTCCTGAACTATTTACGGTAAATACTCCGGTGCTTACAGGGCTTCCGTTTACCATTATCCAGCCTTCGTAGCGTTCATCAGTACCAAGTTCTGCCAGGTTTTGAATATTCATTTTTAAACTACCGTTAGAGGACATGTTGCCATCGCCTTCTTCTTCATCACAGGCTATGGTGGTTGTAAATAGGGCAGCAAGGGCCCAAATCATTGACTTTTTCATATTATTAGGTGTTTATGATTATTAATACAATCCAAAAGTCCTCCTAAAGAATCACGAAATTGTCACGGAAGATTAAAGGTTTGGTGATAACTGGCTTAAAGTCTTTACTCAGCCATCTATTTAACTTGTATTTTGGTAACTCTAAAATCACTTAGAATGAAAAAGCCTAGCAGGTACAGAAATTTTATCCTCTTAACTGCACTTCTGTTATCGTTTTCGATAATAGGGCAAACCACTAAGCAGTATAAACGAGTAAATCTTGACGACTCTAAAATGACCGAGGTAGAGAAGATAAAGTACTATAATTCGACAGGCATTGACTCCTCTAAAATTGGCTTGGCTGTTCACTTGTTTAAAGCTACTGGGTTTGATGGCAGACCTTTTAGGAACGATACAACAAAGAGGGTGGCCTTCTATAATTTTTGGTTAACTTCATGCGCGCCCTGCGTTGCTGAGATGCCGATGTTTAATGATTTGGTCAGGAAATATGGCGAAGAAGTGGACTTTATAGCCATTACATATGAGGAGCCTGAATATGCCAAAAAATTCTTTGAAACACACCCATTCTTGTTTCAACATTACCGAATGGAAAAGTTGGATATCAGAAACTTAACAAATAGTGGATACCCTTTAACCATTTTGGTCGTGGATGGTGTTATTGTCTTATGGAAATCGGGTGGTGCCGTGCCCTCATCCATGTTTGATTTATTAATGAAGGATCAGCTTGAACATTTTTCTGTACTTATAGAAGAAGGACTACAGTAAGTAAGTTTTATAGGAATAAGACCTGAAATGCTAAAACCGATTGTAAGTGAGTAAATTTTTATTGTCCTCAATAATCCTTCTGGCTTTAACCGCCTGCAACGGTCAAGATATTCCTCAAGCTCAAAAAAGGTCTGAAGCTGTAATTATAACTGATAGCTCAGGGTTAGCATTAGAGCAAAGAATAAAGGTGTATGCGTCAGAAAAAAATGACTCCAATTTTGTTGGAATGTCGGCTCCCCGTTTAAAAGCAGTGGATATAAACGGTGATACTATAAATCAAAAGGAGCTTTCCAAAATAGTGTTTTATAACTTTTGGTTTACTGGGTGTGCACCTTGTATTTCTGAGATGCCTTCGTTTAACAAGCTCGAAGAAGAGTATGGCGACAGGGTAGACTTTGTGGCCATTACCTATGAAAGGCTTGAAGACCTCCCTGCTTTTTTTGAGGAGCATCCATTTAACTTCAGTCATTATACGATGGACAGGAATGAGATAAATAAACTGGATTTAGCCAGAGGATATCCTACAACCTTTGTAGTAGTGGACGGTAAAATTGTTTCATGGAAAGCAGGAGGTTTGTCCGCAAATCATCCATCTTTTAAAGAGGAAATGAATAAGCAAAATGAGTATTACAGAAAGTTGTTTGACGATTATCTGAACTAAGAGTCAGTGCTAAGCCGCAGGCATCACCACAGTAAATTCAGTATAGTTGTCAACTTCACTGGTTACGTTTATACTACCCTCGTGGATGTCTATAATTTTCTTCACAATAGCCAGTCCTAACCCGGTCCCATCAATGCCGTGCTTTTCCTTCTCCAGCATAAAGTAGCGGTCAAAAATATGCGGTAGCTGATCCTCAGGTATGCCCTTGCCACTGTTGCTTATCGCTACTTTAAGTTTATCATTATCCAGTTGTGTATGTATGTTTACCTCTCCATTTTCGGGGGTGTACTTAAGGGCATTGTCCACCAGGTTTTGTATTGCCCGCTGCATCAGGGCAATGTCTGCATTTACCATAGCTTCATTTACCAACTTGGTTTTTATTACTATGCCTTTTTCTTCAGCTTTAAGCTGATATTGCTGAGCGGTATCATGCAATAGTTCATTAAAGTTGAATTTTTCTCTTTGCAGTTTAACCTGACGAGCCTCCAGTTTACTAAGCTCAAATAAATCCGCCACCAGCTTGTTTAGTTTTTCGCTACTCTTCAAAATTATTTCCAGGTACTTCTTTTGTTCTTCACGGCTAAGCTCATCCCCCTTTATCATCATGGTTTCTATATAACCTTGTATTACCGACATTGGGCTGCGCAAATCGTGAGAAACATTGGCAATTAATTCGCGCCTTAGTTTATCTACCTCTTTCAGGTCTTCAATATTTTTTAAAATGGTATCGGCCATGTGGTTAAAGGTTTCTGACAGGTCGGCCAATTCACCGCTCTGTTTTATAGGAATACGGGCCTGGTAATCACCATCTTCAAATCGCCTTACGGTTTGTATTACCATCCTTAAATTTCTTGTAAGCATGGCTATTAGCAAAATACCCAGCCCAAATGCAGCCACCAGCGTAATTACAAATGTTTGTGTACCCAACTTCATAAAATAACTGGTGGATAGGGCACTGGCAATATTGGCGTACTCCTCGCTGGCCAGCACCATGTAAACGTAGCCCTGTAATTCACTTGTAGAATCACGTACTTCAGTAGCAGAAAAAATGGTTTCTTCACCCGGCTTTCGGGGATCATCACCCAACACATAGGTTTTGCCACTATCCACTAAAAACTGCTTTACAGGTTGCATGTTAATGCTCTTCAAGCGTACATCCTTATCCAAAACCACATACTTCAAAATATTTCCTGTAGGGTCTAATAAGTACACCTCAAGCGAAGGATTAACTGCCATCATAGAGTGCATAATTTTCCCTACAGCCTCTTCATTTACCTCTCCATTTGTAAATGGATTAACCTCAATTAGCATGTGCTCAGCCACGTTGCCATTAAGCCGTTGGGTTGTTTCCTGGTAGTACTTACGAGCGCTGTAAGTGGTAATTGATACATACGCAATCCCCAGCAATATCAATAGTAGCAGCAATGCTCCCGATAATCGCCATAACAGGCTTTTTCTAAAACTCAACTTTTTCATGGCAACTATATTTCATCATTAAATCGATAGCCAATGCCCCAGGTTGTAAGTATGTATTTTGGTGTTGATAGATCGGTTTCAATTTTTGATCGTAGCCTGTTTATGTGTGAGTTTACGGTATGCTCATACCCACTAAACTCATAGCCCCAAACGGTGGAGAGTAACTGGTCGCGGTCAAAGCTGCGGCCGGGGTTTTCGGCCATCAGGCAAAGCAGTTCAAATTCTTTTGGTGTGAGGTCTATCCTCTCTCCACTGCGCAACACCTTGCGCTTGGCAATATCTATTAAAAGGTCTCCCTGCCGTATTTCGGTTTTGCCCGTGGCTTCTTCGGTTTTGGCTTTTTGTATTTCCTGTCTTCGCAGGATGGCTTTAACGCGGGCAATAAACTCCCTTATTCCAAAGGGTTTTGTGAGATAATCATCAGCTCCCGATTCCAAACCAAGTACTTTATCAAATTCCTCGGCCTTGGCGGTAAGCATTAAAATGGGAGTATAATTATCAAGCGCCCGCAGCTTTTGGCAAATGGCAATGCCGTCCATACCGGGTAGCATCAGGTCTAGCACAATGAGGTCAAATTTTCCAGAACTTGCTGTTTCGTAGCCTTTATTCCCATTAAGCTCTTTAGTTACCTCGCAGTCCATGTCCTTCAAGTGCAGGCCTATGAGTTCAATAATATCCGGATCGTCTTCAATTACCAGTACTTTTTTCATGCGCCAGTTTATAAGGTGGTGAAATTAATCGCAAAGTCTCACGAAAGTATCACGCCCCAGCGGCAGAAAATGTAAGCTACCCGCCAAATGCCTGGCGAAGAAACTTCCAGCGTGCTTTTACTTTTTGGATGGTGGGTAAGCCGGGTTCAGGCAAAGGGCCATTAAAGTCTTGCCCTAGTTTGAGGTATAGTTTATTGAATGTGCCAGGGCTTATTCCCCACTTTTTAAAGAAGGTATCGCGCCCTTTGTTTTTCCGTATCCTGCCGGTTGATTTACTCCCAAAGTGATATACCCGGCTATTGCCTAGGCCTTTAAAATAGCGGCCTCCTGCTTCCCATAGCTTGCGCGAAAGATCAGGATCAGAATACATACCCGGACTGAACTCCACACTCATACCACCAATTAAATCCCAGGTGGAAAGGGGAATAAGGTTTGGAGGCCATGAGCTGCCCGACCAATCTTTTTTAGATTGTTTACCGAAGTCGGCCAGTAACCTGTCTTCATCAAAAGTTTTCAAATCCTGGCCAAAATCTTCAACTATAACGCAGGGATTGCCGGTTTCAAAAGGCTCAATCATAGTGGCACTAAGCATGTATAGCTTGCCATCCATCTTTTCAATTTCGGCTTTAAAACCATCATCCCATCCGGGTAAAAAGTACATATCATCATTGGCATATACGATGAATTCGGCTTGCACCAACTCGCGGCAGGCATTAAGGCCATAGCAAATGCCAATATTTTGGGACGCATATACGTAGTCTAGTTCAGGTTGAGTTTTTACCCACTCCAAGGTGCCGTCTTCGCCCTGGTTTATCATTACAATTAACTGGTGCCTAAATGTAGAATGACGCAAAATGCTGCCCACACAATTTTGGAGATAGGGCAGGTTATTCCAACTCGGTATCAGTATTGAAAATAGACATTCTTTCCTTTCGCCATTAAGTTTTTTCCGGAGCGTCATCATAGTAATTTACTTGCCATAAAATGGTATCGCGCAAAGGTAAGTTTCCGGTTTGGATGGTTTTTGGCCGATTCATTCTATTATTAAGGCTGAGCTAACAGGAGTGAACGATCCACGGACATTATTAATCCTTTAAAAGAATGTCAGATTTCTTTTATTTCATTTTGTATTTTTCCGCACGAACAAATTAAAAACTGAATATGAAAAAAGCGCTTCTAAGTTTTATAACAGCAATTATAATCGTCACTTCTGCATCAGCTCAAGTCTATGTAAATAGAAAGTATTTTAAATCAAAAGATTTTCTTGACAAAACAACGATTATCCCTATCTCGAAGAATATTCCAGACAAGGTTCGTTCAAAGTATGAAGAGGTTTTTAAAAAATACTGGACTGTCTCGAGCTTTAAAATTGTTGACTTTGAAGAATATAGTACCTATAAAGACAATTTGGATTTCACTTTTTTTGCTCCGGTTCATACTTTATATGAGTCCACAAACAATAGCTTCGAGGGTCTATCCTTAGAGTTTTTCAGGTATGTGGAGCCTAGAAAAGAAGGTTATGAGATCCAAAAGGAGTGGCTAGGAGGAATTTCTATGCACTTGAATTATGAAGCAGGTAGCGAATGGTTAGGAGGAAGAAGAGGTAAGGAATCTAATCTACACGAGTTTGTTTACGCAGATAAATTCAACGATATATTAAACCTCAGTCCTGGATTGCTTAAAGTTTATTTACTGGCCTTTCAAGATGATTTGCGTAATCTAAAGGCTGAAAGGCCTGATAAATTTCAGAATAAAGAGGAGTTAGCTAAACTAAAGTCGAAGACCTTATATATTCCATTTTATGCGACTCAACAAGTAAATGCTTTTACTGGAAAGCGTTCTGATGTTGAACTCAATCAATTTTTTGAGAGTTATACATTCGACTACGTTGTTTTGGATATGGAAAAGCTCAGTGATAAGATTATCAATTCTGAGAGTGCTGTGTATGTTTTAATATTTGGTAGAACATCCGTTGGGCACTATATCAGAATATGGGATGCCAATAGTGGAAAATTGGTTTATGACATTACTGACTCGATATCACGCACTCACAATTTAAAATCCAAGGACATAAAAAAAATAGCTAAGGCAGTTTTAAAATAGCTTGATTTTCCGGTTTGGATGGTTCTTGGCCGATTCACTCCGGTTTTTTTCCCGTTCATTCCATTATACTTTTAGGATGTAAGGCATTGCCGCAGTTTCGCTGTGTAAAATAAACTAATACCAAAGTGCCTTATGAAATCAAAAGTATTTTTCCTTCTGTTAATATGGAGTGCAGCCTTACCGGTGTTTGCGCAACAGCTCACTCAAAACATTCGTGGCCGGGTGGTTGATAAGCAAAGCCAAACTCCACTGCCTGGCGTTAATGTATTTATCTCAGGCAGCAGCCTGGGTACCACTACTGATGTGGATGGCTATTACCTGTTGGAGAACGTTCCTGTAAAGCGGATAACCATTGGCTTTGGCTTTATTGGCTACCAGCCCGTTACTATGCAAAATGTGGAGCTCACCAGCTCTAAAGAACTTGTGCTTAATGTGGCTATGCTCGAAAGTACCCAGCAACTGGATGAGGTTGTGATAAAGGCCAATGATAAGCCCGAGCGCGTAAATAATGAAAGGGTAAATGTTTCCGGCCGTACATTTTCAATTGAAGAGAGTATGCGGTTTGCGGGCTCTGTACAGGATGTAAGCCGCATGGCCAGCAACTTTGCCGGGGTGCAGCGCACCAACGATGCTAATAATGATATCGTAATCCGTGGAAACTCGCCTATTGGCCTTATCTGGCGGCTGGAGGGAATTGATATCCCAAACCCCAATCACTTTGGTGGATTGGGTGCTACTGGTGGACCGGTAAGTATGTTGAACAACAACGTGCTTGCCAATTCTGATTTCCTTACGGGAGCCTTTCCCAGCGATTATGGCGATGGAATTTCGGGTGTGTTTGACTTGCGGATGCGCAATGGAAACTATGAGAATCATGAGTTTTTAGCTCAAATTGGCTGGAATGGTTTTGAAGTTGGTGCCGAAGGCCCGATCAATCGTGAGAGTAAATCCTCCTACCTGCTTAATTACCGCTATTCCACACTGGGGGTAATGTCGGCCATAGGTATTGATTTTGGCACTGGTACAGCTGTTCCTAATTACCAGGATATCAATCTGAAGCTACACTTTCCAAGCACCAAGCGCGGTACCATTGATGTATTTGCCCTTGGCGGGATAAGCTCTATAGAGTTTTTGGATAGCGAAAATGAAGAAGGAGAAGATGGCGGCTTTTACAGCGATGAAGAGGATCTTTACAATGATGTGCAAACCGGTGTGATTGGTGCGTCCCATCAATACTTCTATAATAAGGATACTTACAGTAAGATTTCTGTAGCTCTTTCAACTATTGGTAATTATACCAAAGTAGATACGCTTAACGAGGCTCGCGACAGGCTTTCGCCAACCTACCGCCAGGAGTTCAGGGAAGATAATGTGCAGCTGAGCGCTTTTGTAAACCGAAAGTTTAATGCCCGTAATGTGGTTAGGGTAGGGGCATTTATAACGTATAAAAACTACAATTTGCTGGATAGTACCTACGATGGGGATATCAATTCATTCCGCACCCTGCGCGACCAGCAATCTACAGACATGCTTTACCAACCCTACATAAACTGGCAACATCGCTTTACCGATAAACTGGAGATGAATGCTGGTTTACACTCCATGATTTTAGCCTCAAGCGGCAACTATTCTATTGAGCCACGCTTTGGGCTTAGCTATAAAATTAATGATGCCCAAAGTATAAACTTAGGTTACGGAGCACATAGCCAGATTCCAAACGTAGCAATTTTATACGATCAGATTTTACTGCCTGACGGCACCTATATTACCCCTAACGAAGATTTGGATTTTACAAAAAGTCAGCACCTGGTTTTAGGTTATGACCGTATGCTTAAAAACCGAATGCATTTTAAAGCAGAAGCCTATTACCAATATGTTTATGATGCTGTGGTAGAGCAAGCTCCAACTTCATTTTCAAGTTTAAATGCTGGTGGATTTAACTTCACAGCTCCTGATTCTGTAGAGAATGGTGGAATTGGTTACAACTATGGCCTGGATCTCACTTTTGAAAAATTTATGGATAAGGGATTCTATTTTCTGAGCACCCTCTCATTATACGAAAGCCAGTACCAGGGCAGCGACCAGGAGTGGCGAAACACAGCATTTAATGGCAATTATGTTGTAAACCTGCTGGGCGGTAAGGAGTTTGTGCTGGGTAAGAAGAGAACTGAAAACAAAAAGCGTAAAACCATTACGCTTGATGGTAAAATGACTTATGCCGGTGGCCAGCGCTACACGCCAATTAACCTGCAGCAGTCTATTGCCGATAATGAAGCCGTGTATGATACCGATAACGCCTTTGGCGCTCAGTTCGATCCTTATTTCCGAATGGATTTACGGATTGGTTATAAAGTATCCGGTAAATCTATAACACAAGAGTTCGCTATAGATATTCAAAACTTTACGAATAACCAAAATGCCTTTGGAGTAGATTACAACAAATCCACTCAGCAGGTAGAAACTACCTATCAGCTTGGCGTTTTACCCATGGTGCTTTATAGGGTAACATTTTAAAGCGGAACCATGTACTTCAGCTTCACATATTTCAGGGTAAGGTCATGGTGGGCCTTACCCCTGTTTCAGTGGCATGCCGTTTTTTCCTATCGGCAGGCCAACCGTACACCCGGTTTACATCAAATGAAGGTTTGGCCGGAAAAGGGACGAGTGTTTTGTACCCTTACTGCTTGGGAAAGTCGTGATAAAATGCTTGAATTCAGGAATAAGGGAGTTCATCTTAAAGCGATGAAGATTCATCCTAAGGTAGGTGAGGGCTACTCAGTAGGCTTTTATGCTGATGATGAGCCTGATAAAGAATTTTGCATGCGAAAGTTGAGAGCGGAGTTAAGTGATAAGGGTAAACTCAGTTGGTTAATAACCTAATTCTTTAATTTGTGTAATGGGAAAGTTCAACAAAAAGGACTGGCTGGCAGTGATAATAATATCATTAGTACCCGGTACTATTGAATTTGTCAGGTATGCCTTTTTAGGTCTTGAGCCTCCCGAGGCTGACGGATCAATGGCATTTTACTTTTGCGTTGGTACCATCTATTCATTCACCATTACTTCCAGTCTTTACTTTGGCTGCCTCTCCATTTTTTATTGGTTAAACGAAAAGCTGCCATGGAAAGATAACGTTGGCCAAAGGATAGTGGTTGAAATATTACTCATTTTCAGCTACGCTACGGCTACGCAAATTCTTATCCTTATGGTGTTCGGGCAAACTCCGGTTTTTGAAGAGTTGGAGATGGACGTTCGTTATTATTTCGAAAATGTTCTATTCGGGAATACTATCACTCTTATCGTTATCAGCATGGTTGAAGGGGTTTACTTTTTCAGGCGCTGGAAGGAGAGCTTGCTGCTTACCGAAAAAATGAAGAGTGAAAATATGGCCAGTCAGCTCAATTCCCTAAAAACCCAGCTGGATCCTCATTTTCTGTTTAATAGCCTGAATGTGCTTTCATCTCTGATAAAGAGAGATACTGATAAAGCCGAGTTGTTTATAGAAGACTTTGCACGAGTATATCGCTATGTACTGGATGTAAAGGATGAGATGGTGGTAATGCTCAACCAGGAACTTAAGTTTTTGGAAGCCTATGCCAACCTGCAAAGAATTCGTTTTGGCGATGCGCTGCGGGTTAGCGTACAGATAAATCCTCGGCCAATGATACTGTACCTGCCACCGCTTAGCCTGCAGGAGTTGGTGAGTAACGCGGTTAAGCACAATGAGGTTTCAGCCGAAAGGCCGCTGAAAATTGAAATTTTTAACCAGGGCGATACCCTTGTGGTTCGCAATAACCTGCAGTTGCGAAATGATGAAATAAGCTCTACAGGCCTCGGACTCCAGAATATTGAAAAGCGCTACTCTTTACTTAGTGATAAAGAATGCTTTTTTGAGAAAACGGAGGAACATTTTATAGCAAAAATTCCGCTACTGGAAATAGAAAATTGATGCCAGTCAAATACGTAATTATAGAAGATGAACCATTGGCTGCTGAGCGGCTTCAGGAGCAAGTGCAGAAGCAAAAACCTGACTGGGAATTGCTTATGGTTCTGCCTTCAGTGCGTTCAGCTGTACAGCAGTTACCGCAACTTACAGTTGATCTTATTTTTCTGGATGTGCATCTTTCGGATGGAAACTCCTTCGCCATATTTGAGCAAATCCGGCCAGAAACTCCCATCATTTTTACCACTGCTTACGATCAATATGCCTTAAAAGCTTTTAAGCTCAATAGCATTGATTACCTTCTAAAACCGGTTTCAGAAAAAGATATGGAAAGGGCTCTTCAGAAAGTTGATCAGCGTAGTCTTCATAATCAATCTGAACCTGACTGGAAAAAGCTTTTAAGTGATCTAAAACCAAATTATAAAGATAGGTTTATGGTAAGCACAGGTGAGCGCATTAAAAGCCTTTCGGTTGATGATATAGCTTTCTTTTTTGCGCAAGGCAAGCATACCTTTATTACAGATAAAGAAGGGCGGCAGTACATGATTGATCAAACGGTTTCTCGCCTCAGTGAAATCCTGGATCCCAAAAAGTTTTTTCAAATAAACCGGCAGTACATGGTTTGCTTTGATTGTATAGAAGAAATGATCCCTTATTCCAAAAGCCGATTAAAACTCCACACAAACCCAGCTACCCCTACAGAAGCCATTGTAAGTGTGGATAAGGCACCAAAGTTCAAAGCCTGGCTGGAAGGAGAGTAAATAACTATACTAGTCTAAGGTCAAATTTTATTTCTTTCACCTCTTCCACCGTTATTCCAGTAAAGTCAGGATGCATAGGGTTAATTAAAAAATTATACTCAAATGGATTAACTGCACTGGGTACCTGTAGTATGGGAGTGAGTCTGCTTTGCAGCCAGCGGTCACCTTTTTCTACTGTTATTGGCGAAAACGGATAGTTTTTCCAATCGGCCCTTAGTTCAGCCTCGTTCAGTTTTTCAATATGCAAATTATCAGGAATATTCAGAACGTTTAAGGCAAATGGCTTTTTCAGCCATTCGGGCTCCGAGTTGGCCATGGTTTCCAGCATAGCCAGTGATATGGTACCGGCAGTATAAATTACGGGGTTGCCGGCATTATTCCAGCGGCCACCATATAACCTGGCGCCTGTTCCGCTAAGGTCATAGGCATGTTCGGGTGTAGTAATGCGGTAAAGCTTCATGAAGCCACACCCCACTCAAGGCGGCCCAATACCTTCATTACCTCATTGTAGCCTTCGTAGGTATCAAGGTAATCAATGGGGCGCTGATTGCCAAGTGCATTAACCTGGCTACGCAACCAATTGGTTACATTTTGGGTACCTCCTCCTAATATATTATCTGCTTTTTCGTAAAGATCATTGAGCATCAAGAGCTTTTCTGAAACTATGGATGGCAGCATTTGATTATCGGAATATCGCTGCATGGTGCGCGGAGAAATCTGCAAAACATTGCTTAACTCCTGCTGATTTAATTTGGAATCTTTTAAAAAGAAATAGAGGGAACTAACAGGCAAACCTCTTCGTATGAGCCTGATACGGGATTGACTCCCATAGGTGGCTTGTGGCTCATTTACCATATCCTGACCTCCTAAATGGGTGTATGTATTATTTCCGTATTGTAGTGGGCTTTCACTCATTGGTACGACATTCGCCCCCAAATATACGAATTTTGTCTTAGTCTTTTAGCCTCTGCAAACTTTTTTCTCCATTTTCCACTATGGGGCTTAATAACTGTAGAGCTTGTTCTACGGTTTTTACATCACCAAAGCTTAGGTATAGCTTGTTGTTTCTCTCCTTCATCTGTGCTTTAGGCTGATGCTGCAAAAACTGTAGCACCCTGGTAAATTTCTCGCTTTTAAAGTAGGCGGAGTTTTGGTCGGATAGGAAATAGCATATCAATCGCTCCTGCTTTAAAACTATTTTGTCAAAACCTATTTCCTTGCCCAGCCATCTCAGGCGCATAGAGCTCAGCAATTCATATACTTCTTCAGGAGCCGGGCCAAACCGGTCTATCAGCTCTTTTTCATATTCGTAAAGGTGCTCCGGGCTTTCCAGCGAATCCAGCGACTGATAAAGGCGAAGCCTTTCCTCCACTTTATTTACATAGGTGTCAGGTATCAGTATTTCAAGGTCAGTGTCTAAAAGGGTTTCTTTTACAAAATCTTTTTTCTTCTGATCGTTTTCATAAAGTTCCTTAAACTCCGTTTCCTTCAATTCCTCTATGGCTTCCGCCAGAATTTTTTGATAGGTATCAAAACCAATATCCGAGATAAATCCACTTTGGTCGCCTCCTAATAAATCTCCGCTTCCGCGGATTTCAAGGTCGCGCATGGCAATATGAAATCCACTGCCAAGGTCGCTGAATTGCTCAATGGCGGTTAATCGCTTTCGGGCTTCTTCGGTTAGGGTGCTCATGGGCGGTGCTATCAGTTTACAAAATGCTTTTTTGTTGCTTCGCCCTACACGTCCTCGCATTTGATGCAAATCGCTTAGGCCCACATGGTGCGCATTATTGATTATGATAGTGTTGGCATTCGGTACATCCAAGCCATTTTCAATTATGCTGGTGGCTATCAGCACATCAAAATGGCCTTCAATAAAGCGCAGCATCAGTTCCTCCAGCTTTTTACCTTCCATCTGTCCGTGGCCGATACCAATTTTAGCATCGGGTATCATACGGCTTATCATTCCGGCCACTTCTTTAATATTCTCTACACGGTTATGGATGAAAAATACCTGCCCACCCCGGCTCATTTCGTACATAATGGCATCCCTTATCATTTCTTCACTAAAGGGTACCACCTGCGTTTCAATAGGATGGCGGTTAGGTGGAGGGGTTGTCATCACGCTAAGGTCGCGGGCCTGCATAAGGCTAAATTGCAACGTCCGTGGAATAGGGGTGGCAGTAAGGGTTAGTGTATCTACATTGGTTTTCAGGTTCTTCAGTTTGTCTTTTACGCTTACCCCAAATTTTTGTTCCTCATCAATAATCAACAGGCCGAGGTCTTTAAACTTTACATCCTTACCTACTAGCCTATGGGTGCCAATAAGTATATCCAGTTTGCCTTCCTCTAATTTTTTTAGCGTTTCGGTTTGCTGCTTTTTACTTTTAAATCTGTTGATGTAATCCACATTACAGGGCAGGTCTTTTAACCTTTCAGAAAAGGTTTTGTAATGCTGAAAGGCAAGTATAGTGGTGGGTACCAACACAGCAACCTGTTTGCTGTCATTCACTGCCTTAAAAGCTGCCCTCACAGCAACTTCGGTTTTACCAAAACCAACATCGCCACAAATCAGTCGGTCCATCGGGATGGGCGCTTCCATGTCGGCTTTTACATCGGCTGTAGCGGTAATTTGGTCTGGGGTATCTTCATAAATAAAAGAGGCCTCTAACTCATGCTGCAAATAAGTATCCGGTGAAAACCTGAAGCCTTGATTGGCCTTACGTTGTGCATAAAGTTTAATAAGGTCGAAGGCAACCTCCTTAACTCGTTTTTTGGTTTTGGCCTTG
This sequence comes from Schleiferiaceae bacterium, assembly GCA_963758205.1. Classification (GTDB taxonomy): domain Bacteria; phylum Bacteroidota; class Bacteroidia; order Flavobacteriales; family Schleiferiaceae; genus Owenweeksia. The sequence continues at coordinate 847,072 of CAVWUM010000002.1, read as the reverse complement.
GTTTTTTGCCAGGCGCCCGAACCTAGTTTATGGGTAGTAGGTGTGGTGCCCTCTTTACCATTATAGCGAGCTATTTTGTGTAAGGAGTGTATACTGATGTATAAAACGTCACCACCACTATACACCAACTTAATAGCCTCCTGCTGTTTACCGTTTACATCAATTTTTTGCAGTCCGCCAAACTCACCAATACCATGATCAATATGGGTTACATAATCGCCAATTTGCAGGCTGGTAAGCTCTTTTAGGGTAATGGCCTGCTTTTTTTCGTAGCCCGTTTTTAGCTTAAATTTTTGATAGCGCTCAAAAATCTGGTGGTCTGTATAAACAGCTTTTTTACCTCCGGGATCGATAAAGCCTTCGTGAAGTGTATGGACAATCGGCTGAAAATCAACCTCATGACCGATATCCTCAAAAATGGCGTAGAATCGCTCTACCTGTTTCGCATTAAGGCATAGTAGATAATTTTTCCAGCCGGCCTCAGTATTTTTTCTAAAATCTTCAACCAGTAGTTCAAACTTCTTATTAAAGGATGGTTGAGGTTTAGCATTAAACTCAAAAACCTTGTTCGGCTCAAAAAAGATATCGTTACCCCATTCCACAGTAGCAAAACCCTGAAGCGTGACTTTGAGCACTTCGCCATTTATAAAAAGTTCCTGAGGTTGGGCATGCTTTAGCGTTTCGTTGAGGTCTTTAAAAGCTTCCTCGGCCTTGCCATACAACTCATCAAGCCGCTTGGCTGCCAGTGGTATGCTTTTGGCCCACACCACCATGCTATTTGAGATATAATCGAAAAAGCTCTCGCGCTTTTCAAGCATCACCTTATTTTCCACATTAGGGATAAGGCTTAGTTTTTTCACCTTATCAATACTCAGCTGGCTTTCAATATCAAAAGTTCTGATGCTTTCCACTTCATCCCCAAAAAACTCAATGCGGTAGGGCTGATCATGAGAAAATGAAAAAACATCCACTATACCACCCCGCACCGAAAATTGCCCTGGCTCAACTACAAAGTCCACCCGCTCAAAGTGGTACTCAAAAAGGGTTTCATTTAAAAAGTCTATAGTGAGGTTATCACTTTCCTTTACGGTAAATGTGGTAGCGTTTAATTCCTTACGGGTGATTACTTTTTCAAATAATGCATCCGGGTAGCTTACAATGAGTGCCGGTTTTTTGCGGCTGTTTATACGGTTGAGCACTTCTGCGCGAAGCAACACATTGGCATTATCTGTTTCTTCTACCTGGTAAGGCCTGCGGTAAGAGCCCGGGTAAAAAAGTACATCCTTTTCGTTGGTAATGCGTTCCAGGTCGTTTAAAAAATAGGCGGCTTCCTCCTTGTCATTCATTATAAACAGGTGAGGGCGCTCGGCATTCAAAAAGCTGCTGCCGGCAACCAAGGAGGTAAAGGAGGCTGTGATGCCCTTAAGTTGTAGTTTATAAAAGGGGTTGGTTCGGAGCTCTTCAGCTATTCCGCGAAAGCGGTCATCTAAAAGATACGAATTGATAAAATCTGTTGCAGAATCTGCCATAGGTATAAACAGGTAAACCACGCCAGGGGGCGTGGTGATAATTTGCGGCAAATATAAATGTGGAATATTTAATAGTGGCGGCTAAACCAATTTGTAATTTCTATGAGCTGTGACTATGTATTTTTTTGAAAGACTGAATAAGCTCATCGAGGTGTTTGCCTCTTTTTTTCCTGTCTCTTATATGCAAATCGTATAGCTCGGTAAAGCCGCTCAGGTTTTTAAATTCCCTGGTTGAAACTTCACTAAAGACCATTTTCCATTCCGAAAAAATCCGATCATTAATGGTTTTGGCTTCCAGAACTTCCGTACCGGTGTGGCGGGGGTCAATTACTATGTTGTTGTACAATTGCTCAACATCATTTTTTGGTCCTTCCAGTACTTGTAAAAAATTGTGGTTCATGTAAATAAGCAGCCCACTTATCCGGTATTTCTCATTTCGCATTCGGCTTTCCACCAAAAGGTTTTTCACTACTTCAGGTGTAATATCTGTGGTAGCTCTGCTTATATATACCAGGCGATAAAGAGGCTGAATTTGCATTTAATGTGGCGTTGTTTAGTGTTTTTGATTGGCGGCTAATAAAATAATGGTAGTCCTGATTTAATTGGATTGATCATCAGCATGCTTCGCTAAAAAGTCATCTATTACTTTAAAAACCTGGTTCTCTTCGTCAAGCACCTTTTCGAAGTTTTTACGGCTGGCAACCAGCAATCGCTTCGCAGCTTTGATGTCGTTTTGAGAAATGTAATACCTGGCCAAATGAAAATAGATGTTTCCCAATATTTCATATTCATCTTTGTATTGCTCAATCTTTTGGTTGAGGATAGGGAATAACAGGCTGTCCGAATTATGCTGTACGTACATCCCAAATAAATCTCCAAGTATGGTAGGGTTAGCAGGGTCCAGCTCAAAAAAGCGGGAAGCGGTTAATGATGCCTCATCTGCGCGTTTCAATCGCAATTGGGTTTCTAATAATTGAGAAAGGGTGTAGTAGTTGTCACCTTCTATCTGGTCGCTTAGTTTGAAGTATTTCAGCGCATTTTCATCATCTCCTGAGTTTCGGTAGAGTACACCGGTAACCCTTGCAGCATCTGCCTTCAGGGCAGGAGATTTATAGAGTTCCATTGCTTTTTCTGCATATTCAATTCCTTTTTGAGCACTATCTACATACATATAGCAAATGGCAAGGTTATATTGAGAAGTTGGGTAGGTGGTATCTAGCGCAATGGAATTTTTATAGGCTGAGATAGCCTCCGCATAACGTTCATTTCCCGTAAGGTAAAAGCCAATATTGTAATAAGTAAGAAAGTCAGCTTCGCCATTATCAGCGGCTTCTTTGCTATATGTGTACATGTTCCTTAAAAGTTCCTGGCTGCTTATTATCCACTTTTCGCCATACTTCAGGTACACCTCGTAGTAAAACTTGCCCAGGGTTTTGTGCAGTTTATAATTTTCGGGATGTAGTTTTATCAGCGTATCCAGTACATCCTGCAACGGCAAAATATACATTGCATAGGTTTGGCTATCGCTATTTATTCGCGCCTCTATTATGTCTTCGTCTTCCGCCAGATCTTTAAAGGCAAATGTTTGATGCATTATGCTGGTTACAAAGTAATCCATAGCCAGGTCAGCCTTTTTTAATACGATGGGGGGTTTTAGATTATCGGGGTCTTTGTCCTCCAATAAAGCATAGGCCGAGGCGTACTTTCTTTCCTCAATTAGTTTATCAGCCTTTTTTAATATGGCCTGACCAAACGTGGTAAAAACCGCAGTGACGAGTAGTAGGGTGAATAGTTTTTTCATTATCAAATGAGCTTAATCCTTTTTAACCATAGTGCTGCTGGCTTGCGCCTGAGGGAGTATTAAAATATCAGCCAGATTAACATGTGTAGGGCGGGTAACCATAAACAAGATCAGCTCAGCCAGATCCTGTGGTTGCAGCGCATCATAACCTTCATAAACTGATTTTGACCTATCCGTATCGCCCTTAAACCGCACCATTGAAAATTCAGTTTCTACCAGGCCAGGGGCTATTTGTGAAACCTTAATATTGTGTTTGTTTAGATCAATGCGCATCCCGCTGTTTAGTGCATCCACAGCATATTTAGAGGCACAATACACATTTCCATTGGGATAAACCTCGCGGCCGGCAATAGAACCAATATTAATAATATGCCCTGATTTTCGATCCACCATACCGGGTATCAGCGTCTTTGAAACATACAGTAGCCCATTCACATTAATGTCAATCATAGCATCCCAATCCTCGATGGAGCCATCTTCAATGCTCGACAGGCCGTGAGCATTACCAGCGTTGTTTATCAAAAGATCAACTTGCTGCCAACCTGCGGGCAGTGAGTTTATGGCACTGAAAACCGCTTCCTTATCTCTTACGTCAAAACTCAGGGTGGTAATCTCAGTGGTATTTTCAAGTTCTTTTTTCAGTTCAGCCAGCCTGTCTTCTCTGCGGCCGCAGGCAATTATGCGATATCCGTTATTGCCCAGCAGTTGCGCTGTGGCTCGGCCTATGCCTGATGTTGCTCCGGTAATAAATGCTGTTTTCAAAATGTGGGATTTTGAGTGCGAATATCTCAAAATTAAAAAGAGCCCCCCGCAATGGAAGGCCCTTAGCATTGATGAAAACAAAAAATAAAGAGCTTAATGCGCCAGTATCCAGATTTTTGAAACCTTTTGCCCACCACTGATAAAATGCACTACATAAGGAGCAGGAGGGAGGTGGTGTAGCTTAACGTTGACATCCTTTTTGTCGTTTGATTCTATAGTTTGTACTTCCTGCCCATTCATATTGGTAATAACAACCTTATCATGGCTTTGCTTTGTATTGATGTTAAGTACACCATTACTGGGATTTGGGTAAATTGAAATGCTGTCAGAGTTCAGTATCTCACTCACAATAGTGTCCGTAGTTATTTCACGGCAACGAAAGCAACAACAAGATGAGCGGAAACAACGTGTTCCACAATACCTCTCAATCAACGGTGCTTTGTAGGTTACTACACACTCTTCCAGGGTGGTCATTTCCTCAGTTAAAAAAGCATTCATGGTTTTAGTTTTCCCACTTTCAATTTTTAGGTTTTTAAAAGTTTTGGTTGAAAAACCAATATAAGAGACCGTTAAAGTGTATTGACCTTCATCTAGCTCAGAGATGGCAAATATGCCATCCATATCGGTAATTGTGCCGGATACAATGTTTCCTTTTGCATCCTTCACCAAAACATTAGCAAAAGGTATTACCTCCCCATCTTCAGCATTTGTTACCAGACCTCTAAGGGTACCTTCCTTTTGTTGTGCACAAATGTGGAAGCTGCAGAAACTCAGGCACAACAAGGCAATTAAAGTGTATTGTACTGATTTCATAATTTAGGTTTTTAGAATTATTGTGAGCGTTGGTGGTTGTAAAAAGGGAACCGGTCATAAACCGATTCCCTTTCGTTCCAAAAATCAACCAATCAACATGAAAAAATATTTTATCGCATTCCTACAGTTTGCGCCTTGCTAAGCTTTTCAGCCAATGATATGAGCCTTATAAACTCACCACGGTAGCCGTTCTCATCTTCGCCCTTGCCGGCTTTCGCCAGATCTTTAGCTTCTTTGTAAGAACTGGTACCTGCATATTCAGAGTTTCGCAAAAGCATACCCGCTTCAAGCACGGCACATATAAATTTAAAATCGGGTGAGATTTCTGCCTCTGCATTAAAAGTTGGAATTACCTGGCTGCGGAGCACGCTTTCGTCTTCATCAGGTGCCTTATAGCGTATTTTGAGGGTGGCAAACTCATTGGCTACACCATCATCCACAAGCCCGGTTTTTTGTTGGTACTTTAAAGCATCTACCGGTGGTTGCTCCAGTTTTTCATCGCTTCCGGCCGGTATTATTTCATAAATGGCGGTAACACTGTGGCCACTGCCTACATCACCGGCATCTTTAGTGTCATCATTAAAGTCTTCAGCTTCAAGCATTCGGTTTTCATATCCGATTAGGCGATAGGCCTTTACCTGCATGGGGTTAAATTCTATTTGAAACTTGGTGTCTTTAGCCACGGCATTCAGGGTGCCACCCATTTCGTTTACCAATACCTTTTGGGCTTCCATCAGGTTGTCTATATAGGCATAGTTTCCATTGCCGTGGTCGGCAATTTTCTCCATTTTGGCATCTTTCAGGTTTTCGGTACCAAAGCCCAGTACAGTTAAAAAAACGCCTGATTTACGCTTCTCCTCAATGAGTTCAATCATTGCTTCATCGCTGCTCAGCCCTACATTAAAATCACCATCGGTAGCGAGTATTACGCGGTTGTTTGCTCCCTTTTTGAAATTCTCAGCAGCCACCTTGTAGGCGAGCTTAAGTCCGGCACCACCAGCCGTTGACCCACCTGCGCTAAGGCTATTTATTGCATCCAGGATTTTTTGCTTGTCAGTGCCCTTGGTGGATTCTAAAACCAGTCCGGTTGCCGATGCATACACCACTATGGCTACTCTGTCCTTTTCATTAAGGTTATTAACCAAAAGCCTTAGCGATTTTTGCAGCAGCGGAAGTTTGTCATCAGAACTCATACTGCCGGATACATCAATGAGAAAAACCAGGTTGTTGTCGGGCAATTCATCTTTTGGTATATCGCGGGTTTTAATGCCAACTCTCAGTAATTGGTGCCCATCTTTCCAGGGACAACCGGCCAGCTCAGTAGTCATTGAAAACACTTCTCCTGGCTCAGGCTCGGGGTAGGAGTAGTTGAAGTAATTTACCATTTCCTCTATGCGCACAGCATCAGCGGGTGGTAATTGGCCTTCGGTAATAAACTTGCGCACGTTAGCGTATGATGCAGCATCAACATCAGATGCAAAGGTGGAGAGTGGAGCCGAAGTCACTGCCTTAAAAGGCAGTTCTTTTATAGGTGAGTAGGATTCGTTGTTAGTATTGCGGGTGGTAGGATAGGAGCTATCATAGTGGTGAAGGTCAGCATCTCCTGCACTTCTCACTCTGACACCATTTATAAAATAAACAGTTCCTTCAGCCCTTGAGCCTCTAATGTTTACTTTGCTCTGAACATTAGAAGTAGTCTTGGCTGGTTTTTTATTTCGCTTTTGGTGTCCACCCCCACCTCCTCCATAGTCATTAAATCTAAAAACCTTGCTTGAACTGCTTTTATCAATCATGGGAGCTTCATAGGTTACCACAACCTCTGTAAGCTCGTTTGTTGCTTCCTGTAGCTTAAAGTTTTTTAATGCTACAGCGTTAGATTTAATTGAGATATCCTTAAGGGTAATTGTGGCATATCCTATCACGGCTACCTCTACATCATATAATCCAGGATTCAGTGGATTTATAGTATATCTCCCGTCAATGTCGCTGGCTCCACCAGCAATTACAGCTCCTGCGGAATCTTTAATCACAACATTGGCAAATGGAATACCCTCACCGGTTTTTATGTCGGTAACATATCCCCGTAATGAACCGGGGCGCGGTTGGGCCTGTAGTGGCGGGGTAATAAGGCATAGCAATATCAGGCCGTTTATCAGCAATCGTAGCATCTTCATGGTAGCAGAATTTTAGTTATTGAAATGGGAATCTTCCCAAGGGTAAAGCTGCAGGCCTGCTGGCTTTTCGGTGATGTACCGCTGGCGATACACCTAATAAGTTCCTTTAATTTAATAGAGCATCACCAACCAAAAAGGTTGCTTAAAGCAACCATAATTTTTAACGAAATCAGAAAAGGAGAGGAGTTAAGTGCCTTGTTGAGTAAGGCGCAATATGGTAGAAATACCAATGGCAGCCCCAACTATAGCAACAGTTTTAACCATCTTGCCAAAAAATACCCAGCCATATTCAGGATCCGGTACGGGTTCTTTATTTATGCTCTTGGCAATAGCCGCATCCAAAGCTGTTTTTTGTGAAGCAGGCAACCGGTAAAAAACTACCTCACAATGATAGCAGGACTGCATAAAGGTAGGGTAGTTTTCAGTAACAATGTTGGCAAAGTTGGCATTGGCGTTACAGGCTTCCTGCTGTATTACTTTAATGGCATCATCCTTATCACATAGCCATGAGTACTCCAAAAAAGGAGCCTCACCCAACCTCAGTCTGCCAACCTCTGTGTACACCAGCCCGTCCATATCCACCATAGTGCCTACCGGTGCGTTACATTCTGCTCCTTCCTTTTCCTCCATAGGGTAATAGCCCGCACGGTTGCGGGTAAAGCCGCAAGAGGCCAGCGAACCAATTATTATAAAAAGAGAAACAATTCGAAGTACCATTTTCACGAATTATGGATCAAAGGTACGGGTTGTAGTGCTTGTAATATTGAGGCTATTAAGTTCCTCAATTATTGATTTAAAATTACCTCTGAATGCGTTACTCAGCCCATCCACAACCAAGCCATTCGCTATCCTGTAATGATAGCCTGCAGGAGCTTCTATAAGTTGATTTTTATTATCAGGTATATAACTATTTTGATATGTGCCTGATGACATTAAATTTCCCGCTGCATCTTTAAGCGAATAGCTCAGGGTACAAGAGGCTTTAACATTATCCAGAGTTACTTTATAAGATGTTATAACGCCATATGGAATCGCATACCATTCTGTAAGTGAGTGAAAAATTCCCTGGCCGCTCAGTTGCTCAATTCTCAGATTGAGTATATAATCGGCTGAGTCGCGGTTCTCCGTAATCTTAAATTTATAGCTGCGATGCGCTTCTCTTTCAAACGCACTCTTTAAAAACTCCGGTAAATTTTCGCTTACACTTGAAGTATCAACAGTATAAAGATGTGCCTGCTTTAGCCTGCTATAAAAAATAAAAGGTAAAAACTGACCCTGAATACGATCAACTGTTGCCGGCATCATTACAAAATTGGTATCCGTTTCTACATAAACCTGTGTACTGCTTTTAATTACCTGTGGCCTTTCTTCAATAATATAATTTAAGGAAGCAGGATATGCAGTCAACATCCGTTTCATGTCCTTATTAGAGGTGCAACCGCTAAATAGTACACTGGCTATAATTAGTACTATAGCTATCCTTTTAGTAAAGTCCATAGCGATACATTTGATAGTGACCGGTTATCAACTTCCTGTAGAGATCATTTGGTGCCTGATCATACAACGACTGGTATATTTTAAGATAGTCCAAGGCAGTTCCCAATTGAACCTCACAGGCCACTTCAAGTATCCTGGCTTGAAAGATGCCTTTTTCAGCAGCTTCTTTAAAATAGATTACGGCAACCTCGTACTCTCTGTTGTTGAGATTCAACATGCCCTTCAAAAAGTTCTGTTCTGATAAATCACTGATTGAATCCAGTGCTTTGTTGGTTTCTCTTTTATACCCTAATTGCATAGCTATTAAACCGATTTGCAATTCAGTACTATAGCTTTCGTCAACAATTATATACTTGTTAAAAGGTTTCGTTTGCAGTTTTTCGGAATAACCCTCAGCAGTTACAACTGTGTAGAGATGTGGAGCCGCAGAACATCCTGAAAGTATAAATGCGACCAACAGGAATTTAGCCAATATGTTATTCAGAGGTGAAGTAAGCATTTCAAGACTGAGCTAAAATCAGAAAAAACGCATTTGTGGGAGGTGTGCTAATTCTTAAACTCCTCCATAAACGCCTCAGCCTTCTCTACCATTTTATTGCTTCCGCAAAAGAAGGGTACGCGCTGGTGAAGTTCCTCCGGTTCCAAATCCATAATTCGTCTGTAGCCGTCAGAAGCCTTGCCACCAGCCTGCTCCATAAGGAAAGCCATGGGGTTGCACTCGTATAGCAAGCGCAGTTTGCCATTGGGCGCAGTGGTACCTCTCGGGTAAATATAAATACCGCCCTTAAGCAGGTTTCGGTGAAAATCCGCCACAAGCGAACCGATATAGCGTGAGGTTAAAGGGCGATTAGTAGAACTATCCAGCTCCTGACACCACTTTATGTATTTTTTTACCCCTTCGGGGAAGTGCACATAGTTACCCTCGTTTATGGAGTAAATTTTACCATCATCAGGTATCTGCATTTTAGGATGAGACAGGAAGAAGGAGCCAATACCAGGATCATAAGTAAAACCATTTACACCATTACCAGTAGTAAACACCAGCATGGTTGAAGTACCGAATATCAGGTAACCGGCAGCTACCTGCTTATTGCCGGGCTGAAGGAAGTCTTCCAATACTGCCGGTGTACCGGGCTCGCTGATCCTGCGGTAAATACTAAAAATGGTTCCTACTGATACATTTACATCAATGTTGGATGAACCATCCAGCGGATCTATCAGCACCACATATTTGGCATCTTTGTGTATTTCCTCGTTAAATGATACAAAGTCGTCCATTTCTTCAGAGCCGATTCCGCAAATTTCACCACGGCTTTGCAGAGTACTGATAAAAAGGTCGTTGGCCATTACGTCCAGCTTTTGCTGGTCTTCGCCCTGCACATTTTCATTACCCGCGGCCCCAAGTATGTTGGCCAGTCCGGCTTTGTTTATCTCCTGATTTACCATTTTACCGGCAAGGCGTATGCTACTAAGCAGCGCACTTAATTCGCCCTTGGCGTATGGAAAATCCTTTTGGTTTTTGATGATAAACTCACCGAGGGTGGTATGTCTTTGCATGTTGAGAGGTGTTTTTTTGCGAGCAACAAATGTAGAGTGCTTAGATGAAATTGAACGGCTACATTGGTCTTTTTTAGCTCAACGGTCCTTTATTTTCGGGAAAAGACATTCTTGAGTCTCAGCAGATTGGTTTACAATATTTGGTATGAAAAAGAATTTTACCGCAAAGTGCCGTTCAGTGTTTTAAGAAGAGTACTGCGCCTGTATATTACACCTGATTTTTTGTTTATCTGATATTCAAAATGAGTTAGCTTGATTTGATCATGAAGACCCCAGTCCCCGTATGAGAGCTTAACATGAAAATGATGAACTAAAAAATGAGAATTGGTTTCCTCAAAAAATGAGGTCAGGATTTTTGAACCAGCAACGTTATAGGTTCTAACATACCACAAATAGTCTATTAACTCCTTCACATCTGATCCACAAAAATTTGAAAATCTGAATACGCCAAGCGTATCGCTATTGGATAGCAAATCAAAATTATCTCTTGTAAGGTATTGAGATTTATGAACCCTTGCCTTTATTTTTCTTTGTGTACAAAATTCAAAATAGCGGTAGGTTTCTCGTTGACAAAAATAAGGAGTGTCAGCAGGAAACGAAGCCCGCAGCCACTGCTGGGCTTTGAGTAAACTATTGGTTGAAAGCTCTATCCATTCTCTCCTGTAGAGACTATCAACGCTAACAGTATTTATATAATAAAGACTGGTGTCAGATAAATTTTCGGAGTAAAAGTCTGATGGGTTTCTATAATTCGAATAGGCAACGCTTAGTAGCGAGTCGTTACTAATAGAGATATCCTTCAAATCAACATTAGAGCTTTGGCAAGGACCATTAACTTCATTGTTTTCTTTCTTGCAGGATACCAGAGAGATTGATAGTACAACTACAATGTAGGATAAGCGCTTCAACATTCTATGATCGGTTTGATTTATTAGCTAAAGAGAAAAATCCAAAATACAATTTTTTTACCCTTTCTGAGAGTTAAATATATTTTGACCTTGAGGTTAAACACGCTGACAATCTGAAAATTGATCAATATCTTATGGCTATTCAATGGAGCCAAATTTCTACTTTCGCGGCCGCTAAAAAGCAGCTTATGATTTCAGTAAACAGCATAGGGGTGGAGTTTAATGGTGAAACCCTTTTTAAGGATGTGTCTTTTGTGGTAAACCCCAATGATAAGATTGCCCTTATGGGTAAAAACGGGGCCGGAAAATCTACCATGATGAAGATTATTGCCGGAGTAACCAAACCCACTATGGGTAATTTGCACTGCCCAAAGGATGCCGTGGTGGCCTACCTGCCGCAGCACCTACTTACTGAAGATAACTGTACTGTATTTGAAGAAGCCTCTAAAGCCTTTAAAGCCATTTTTGAAATGCGCGATGAAATGGATGCGCTGAACAAACAGCTTGAAACCCGCACCGATTATGAATCGGAAGCGTACATGAAGATTATTGAACGCGTAACCGAGCTGGGCGAAAAGTACTATTCTATTGAAAGCTCCAATTTTGATAGAGAGGTAGAAAATGCCTTGACAGGTCTTGGGTTTAAAAGGGAAGACTTTACCCGCCAAACCAAGGAGTTTAGTGGTGGATGGCGTATGCGCATTGAGCTGGCTAAAATCCTGTTGCAAAAACCCGATTTGGTGTTGCTGGATGAGCCTACTAACCACATCGATATTGAATCGGTGGTGTGGCTGGAGGACTTTTTGGTGAATAAGGCCAAAGGCGTGGTGGTAATATCTCACGACAAAACCTTTATCGATAATATTACCAACCGCACAATTGAGGTGGCCATGGGCCGCATATATGATTACAAGGCCAACTACAGTCACTATTTGCAGTTGCGGGAAGAAAGGCGTGCTCACCAGCTAAAGGCTTATACGGAACAGCAAAAATTTATTGCAGAAAATAAGGCCTTTATCGAACGCTTCAGGGGAACCTACTCCAAAACCAACCAGGTAAACAGCCGCGAAAAAATGCTGGAGAAGTTGGAAATTATTGAAATTGATGAGGTGGACAACTCCGCACTGAACCTCAAGTTTCCGCCTTGCCAGCGTTCGGGCGATTATCCCGTTGTTGCCAAGGATATGAGTAAAGCCTATGGCGACCACGTAGTGTTTAAAGATGCCAGCATGACCATTTCAAGAGGGGAGAAGGTGTGCTTTGTGGGTAGAAATGGTGAGGGAAAATCTACCATGATAAAAGCTATAATGGGTGAAATTGATTTTGAAGGTCAATGCGATCTCGGCCATAATGCCAAGGTGGGTTACTTCGCGCAAAATCAGGCTTCGTTGCTTGATCCTGATCTAACTGTTTTCCAGACGGTAGACGCTATTGCCAAAGGTGATATCCGCACCCAGCTTAAAAATATCCTTGGCGGCTTTATGTTTTCAGGAGATATGATTGATAAGAAGGTGGCATTTTTATCGGGAGGTGAAAAAACCCGTTTGGCTATGGTAAAGCTGCTGCTGGAGCCAGTAAACGTTCTCATTCTGGATGAGCCCACCAACCACCTGGATTTAAAATCAAAAGACGTATTAAAGCAGGCGCTACTGGCTTTTGATGGCACTCTTATCCTCGTTTCACACGACCGTGACTTCCTGTTGGGCCTCTCCCAAAAAGTATTTGAGTTTAAAAATAAGCGCGTAATCGAGCACTTTGAAACTGTAGATGACTTTTTGGAAAGGAATAAAATAGAGAACCTGCGCCAGGTGGAGCTGGTTTAATTTTGTTTTAAGGTTTTAAGGTTTTAAGGTTGTGCTGCGTTTATCACCCCCCTGCGCCCCCCTCCAGGGGGGATAGCTGCACGAAGCGCTGAATTCCAATGCTTGCTATTACAACTATTTATAATGAAACGCTAGCCTTTTCTCAAAATCACAGATCCAAATCCCCCCTGGAGGGGGGTGACATATAAATAGTATTAGCCTACGAGCCATTACAAATGCTACTTTTTCCTGGTCTTCCTTGTCAGCTCCGGCAACCTCAACTCCAACCGTCTTTTTTCAAGCTCATAATAAATAGTGCGCTGCACATTTTCCAAATCTTCAAAAACATGCTGGTCTAAAATCCGGATTGTTTTGTATCCTAGTTTGACTAGCTCCTTGTCCCTTTCACTATCGTTTATAACTCTTTCCTCAATGGTATGCGAGTAACCATCAATTTCAAGCAGCAGCTTGAGTTCAGGGAAGAAGAAATCTGCGATAAAGCGACTAATAGGTCTTTGGCGCAAGCAGCGGTAGCCGGTTTTTCTCGCTTTTAGCAAGACGGTCCAAATTATTACTTCGGCCTTGGTAGAGTGGTTGCGGAGTTCGTTGGCAAATTCTTTTAGGTTTTTGTTATAGTGGTTATTGGTAGGCATACATTGAAGATAGGAGTTTTTGAGTTAGGTCACCCCCCAGGCCCCCCTCAAGGGGGGATTCGGAACGTCTTCGATACCAATTAGCATTGGTTTATGTGAATCATCTTTTTTACAGAAATTCTGGCCCCCTGTGTAGCTATCCCCCATTGAGGGGGGGCGCAGGGGGGATACCTTGAGTTTAAGAATACAAACCCTCAATTCTCCCATTAGCAACCAACCTTTAGCTTTTCCCTAAACACTACTTTTGCGCCTCATTTTTAAACTAATAAAAACCCATGCAACTTACTGAGGGACAATTTCAGATCTCAGGGGTAAACGCGCTGGACCTGTGCCGCGAGTTTGACACCCCCCTTTATGTTTATGATACCGCTAAAATGGAAGCGCAGTATAAACGCCTTACCAAAGCATTTAAGGGTAGTAAACATAAGATGAATTATGCCTGCAAGGCCCTCAGTAACATAAATGTGTTGCGGTTTTTCAAGAGCCTGGGCAGCGGTTTAGATACCGTTTCTATACAGGAGGTACAGCTTGGGCTGAAAGCCGGTTTTGAACCTCATGATATAATCTATACCCCCAATGGGGTTTCTTTTGAGGAAATCAAAAAGGCAGTAGAACTAGGTGTTCGAATAAACATTGATAACCTGAGCATATTGGAACAGTTTGGTGCACAGTATGGAGGTAACTATCCCGTTTGCGTTCGTCTTAACCCGCATATTATGGCGGGCGGTAACCTTAAAATTTCCACCGGGCATATCGACTCCAAGTTCGGAATAAGCATACACCAAACACGCCACCTTGAGCGCCTGGTAAAAAGCCTTAACATCAATGTAGAAGGCGTGCATATGCATACCGGTAGCGACATCCTGGATGTGGATACCTTCCTTAAAGGAGCAGAGCTGCTGCTTGATGTGGCACGTGATTTCCCTGATTTACAGTACATCGACTTTGGTAGTGGATTTAAGGTGGCTTATAAGCCAAACGACATTTCTACCGATGTGGAAGAGCTCGGCAAGAAGATGACAAAAATGTTCAACGACTTCTGCAAGGAATACGGCCGTGAACTGGAAATTGAATTTGAGCCCGGTAAATTTTTGGTAAGTGAGTCCGGATACTTTTTTTGTAAAGTAAATGTGATAAAGCAAACCACTGCTACTGTGTTTGCCGGGGTGGATACGGGAATGAATCACCTCATACGCCCTATGTTTTACGATGCCTACCACCATATTGAAAATGTGAGTAACCCCACAGGACGTACACGTGTTTATACCGTAGTTGGCTACATCTGCGAAACGGACACTTTTGCCAGCGACAGGCAGATTACCGAAATTACCGAAGGCGATATTTTGTGCTTCAGAAATGCAGGGGCCTACTGTTTTACTATGGCCAATAATTACAATAGCCGTTTTAAACCGGCCGAGGTTTTAGTGCATAAAGGCAAGGCCCATCTCATTACCCAAAGGCAGACTTTGGAAGATGTGCTGAGGAATCAGGTTGAGGTGGAACTTTAGTATTTAGTTATGAAAAACCTTTACATAATTGCAGGTTGTAATGGAGCGGGTAAAACCACAGCTTCTTACACTATATTGCCCGAAATGCTAGATTGTAAAGAGTTTGTTAATGCTGATGAAATTGCCCGTGGCCTTTCACCATTTAACCCCGAATCGGCAAATATTAGGGCTGCAAGATTAATGCTTCAGCGAATAGAGGAACTTATTGAAACGGGAGTAGACTTTGCCCTGGAGACAACCTTATCTACCAGGAGTTACGCAAAACTGATAAAAGAAGCAATTAAGCAGGATTATCATGTTACCTTGGTCTACTTTTGGCTATCTTCAGAAGAATCTTGCCGTAAGGCGTGTAGAGGTTAGGGTGCGCGAAGGTGGGCATAATATTCCTGAAAATGTAATAAGAAGAAGGTACAGGAAGGGCTTAGCTAATTTTTTTAATCTCTTTCAGCCATTGGTTCATAACTGGATGTTTATTGATAATTCTAACGGAGATTATAAAATTATGGCGCAAGGATCAGGTCAAAAGGAAGAAGTGATTACCAATGAGCAGTGGTTTAAAATAAAAAAGGACTATGACAAAAGCGGATATTGAATTGCAACAACGCAGAGAAAAAATTGTAAAAGGGCTTGAACTCGCTTTTCAGCGTCTGTTGGAATTTAAACGACAAAAGAAGACACCCCTGGTTTTATCTGTGGATGGAGAAATTGTAGAGGTTAATCCTGATGACATCAAAAGGTAAGATGCAATTCGAGGGCAATTCAGGCCTCACATCTTCGAACTTAATAAAAGACCAGATCACCATTTTAGTAGACTATCAATAACTACAATAGCCGTTTTAAACCGGCCGAGGCTTTAGTGCATAAAGGCAAGGTCCATCTCATTACCCAAAGACAGACTTTAGAGGATGTGCTGAGGAACCAGGTTGAGGTGGAGTTGTAGAATTAAAACCACATAGGAACATAGTTCACCTAAGTAAACACACATTAATGCTATGTGGGCTATGTGTCTATGTGGTTAATTAAGACTAGTGGATGGCGGGAGGCTCTCGAATTTAGGCCACATTTGTAGTCCGTACTTAGAATAGCGCTTTAAATAGATTTGGGAGGATTACTAATGACTACACCCATATTGTCAATCCGCAAAGAACTAGCCAATGCCGTTTTGTAGATTTTGTGCATGCCTTATTCTAACTACTTTTTGACTCAGATGATTTTAGCGCGCGTATTACAAGAGGGAGTGCACCGCCAGTGAATATCAAAAAATATATAATGGACTTTGACTTAAAGTTAATTGATGTCACTATTAAGAGTGCTATCCAAATAGCTATCAGAATGTAAGCATAGATTTTACCCGTATTGGTATCCCAAATTGAAGGCTCTTTTATAATGGTCGTCTGTTTACGCTCATTCAACCTATTTACTTTTCTTTCAAAGTCTTCTTTCAGCTTCCAAAAATCATCCTTGTCCTTAAATTTTGCTCTATGGGTTATGTTATAGCTGTTATTTGAAGTTTTAATCATAAGGGTCTCAATCGATGGATTTTCGTCTTTAAGCCTGTAGCTTTTTATGTCAGACCATTCTACCAGCCTTGTATTTATAGAGATTCCCTTATCGTCCATCTTAAAATCTTTGATTCCGTCATTCCAATAAAATCCAATAATAACACTACCCAGCAAAGTGGTTATAAAAATTAATAAGACCATGCCATCATAGATAAGATCATATTTGGCATTGATCAAAATGAATATGAATCCGCTGACAATCAGGCCAAGTTGAGCAATTAATAAACGTTTACTATTTAAATGATTTATCTTGTATTCCAAGTTCCCTCGTGAAATTGATGGTTACGTACAATTAGCAAATTAAGATAATAGCGTTCAGCTACGTTATGGTTTTTACTTCTGAACCCACTTTCGGGGCGTATTCTGTAAATCTAACAGATTTTACCATCCCCTCCTTAAATCCCCATTTTCCTTACTTTGACCCCAGTTAAAGAAAATCCCATGGCAACAATCAGAAAAGGAACAGAAAAGGATATTCCCGCGCTTATGGCGCTAATAATTGAACTGGCTGAATTTGAAAAAGCTCCCGAAAAGGTGATAAACAATGAAATCCGACTTTTAGAAGACTGGCAAACTCATAAAGCTTTTGATTTTTTGGTGGCCGAAGTTGATGGGGAAGTAGTTGGCATTTCCCTGTACTACCCGCGTTACTCCACCTGGAATGGCCGCTGCTACTACCTGGAAGATTTATATGTAAAACCAAAAATGCGGGGCTCGGGTATTGGATTAAAGCTCTTAAATACAACAGCGGATGAAGCCCGCAAGGCCGGTGCGGATCGCCTGGACTGGCAGGTACTGGACTGGAACAGTGATGCTGTGCGGTTTTATGAACGAATTGGTGCAAACATTGAGCGGGAGTGGTGGAACTGTAAATGGTTTCTTAAATGAGCAATATTTTTCAATTGGCACTTTTGTGCCTAACCTTGGCTTTCACGGTTACAGGTCAGGCTGACACTTGTTTTTTCCAGGTCAAACATCTTGATCGAAATGACAACTTGCTAAATGCTGAAAACGGCTATACAGTAACGGTTGGGAACCAGGGTTTTTTAAATAGCGGAACTCAGTTTCACTTAACCTGGAACTATGGCACTCGAAATTTGGAACCTGTTTATTTGAAAATTGAAAGTGACTCATCATTTATTTCACTGCCCTTGAATGAAAAGGGAGACGAGCTCAGGATAATTGCTGAAGATATTACGAACCAGGATTCTGTAATAATAGATTCCCTAAAGTTTTATCAGAACTGCTCTGAGGTAGAGATAACAGGCGATAAGCACTATGTATTAATATGCGATACGTGTGATTATTTAGTTGTAAAACATGAGAATGTCTTAGAAACATCCACTGATAGGTGCAAAGTACCGATACCCGATAAGTTGAGAATCAAAATAAACGGCAAATTGTACAAAGCTGAGTTTAAAAGGACTGAGCGTAATTTGTTAAATATCAATACAACTGGTGAGGAGAGAATACCTTTCTGGGCATTAAAAAATCCATATAGGGGGGAGACGTTGCGAACCGATGGAGTTTATCAAAAGGCTTGGTTGCGAAGCATTTATGAAGTGCATCTTGAGGAATAAAATTATTCTCCCTGATCTATAATTCGTTGTAAGATTTATCTGCCCTTATTGGAACTTAAAATTAAACTGGCGGTTTTTCTATGTAATTAATTTCAATAACTCCAATCGTTATGAGCGAGAACAAAAAGCCCCAAGGCCAGCAAAAGCCCCAAGGACAAAAGGCAGGTCAGCAGCACAAAAGTCGCAGCAAAAACCTGCTCCGAAGAAGTAATATAACTTCATAAAAAAATCCTCCGGCCACAACCGGAGGATTTTCATTTTATGCCATTCCCTACCGTAATGAGGATTAATTCAATATTCAATCAACTATGTGGCCTATTTGCATATATGGTAAAAGAGTAAAACACATAGACACATAGATCACATAGAATCTTCAATAAAGCAAAAAGCCCCTTGAAGAATAATTTCAAGGGGCTTTGGTTTAAAATTTACAGGAGCATTTAGCTCTTCCTGAACTCCTCAAAATCCTTAAGGGCTAGTTTTTCCATTTGGTTTTTCTCTAAGTACTTGTTAAGGCCATTTACCTGCTTGCCTTTAATTTTCGATAAGCGTTTACGTGCATCTTCCATTTCGGCTTTCAGTACTTCCAGGTTATCAAGTTCGGCCTGCGTAGGGGCATCATAGCGGTTAGCCACCTTGGCGTATAAGTCCAGGATGTTCTCGCGCAGCTCGTTTTCCGCCCGGCCTACGTAGTTGTCTCCGGTAGTTACTACAAGGTCTTTTTTCAAAGCATTAAGCTCCTCCATAGCAGCCTGGGTAACTTTTTTAGCATCCGGTTTCTCCTTTTGCACTTTTTCGGCCAGTGCAATGGTTTCGTCAATTTCATATACCATGTAGGCCAGTTCCTCCGTCATATCATACAGCTCTCTCGAAACTTTGTGGTTCAGCTCACGCTCTTCGGCTGTTACCAGCGATGAGGTATCATTCACCAATGTAATTGTGGTTTCGTAAGACTCTTTACCTTTTTTGAGCACAGCTTTATAAGTGCCTGCCGGAACGCGCAATGCCGTAAAACCACCATACGAAATGGATTTACCTTTTGCCACTTTTGGCTGTTTGGAGGTATAATACCAGGTTACCGAGTTAATGCCCTTTGATTTTCCTGGGGCCAGTTCGGTAAGCACATTTCCATCCATATCCTGGATTTCCATAATCATCTTACCAAATATGTGGCGCTTTTTAAGATAGTAAGGGATGTTGGCATATGTGGAAGGGTTGGGCCCTACAAACTGGGTTTCGGTACTGGCCCCACCAAAGCCGCTTTCTTCCATCATCATATTGTCTTTTACATCAAAAAAGTGTACCTCGCTGGCCAATACCTCAGGCGTAAGCTGGCGCAAAATGGGCACGTCATCTATAATTATAATACCACGGCCGTGGGTACCGGCCACCAAAGCACCTGTAGCTTTGTTTTGCGTAAGGTAATGCACCGCTGTGGCGGGAAAGTTCTGCGTAAACTTTTTCCATGAGGTACCTCCGTCAATTGAAATGTATAGCCCTAACTCCGTACCTAAAAAGAGCAGGTTGGGGTTTTCAAAATCCTCATGAAAACTACGGGCGAACCCTTCTATGTCAGGCGTGGCCAATGAGGTCCATGTTTTACCAAAATCCATGGTTTTATACACATAGGTATTCATGTCGTTTTTGGTGTGGCCATCAAATACCGCGTAAGCCGTGCCCTTGTCAAAGCTGCTGGCTTCAATATGATATACCCAGGTATTGGCAGGCAGCCCGCTGATATTCTTTACGGTATTGGTCCATTTGTTACCGCCATCGGTGGTTACCTGTACATTACCGTCATCAGTGCCTACCCAAAGTATATTTTCATCCAATGGAGATTCGGCAATGGTGAAAATGGTAGTATGGTTTTCGGCACCTGAGTTATCTGCCGACAGGCCACCTGATTCCTCCTGTTGCTGCTTACTCTTATCGTTGGTTGTAAGATCCGGTGAAATCTTCTTCCACGTATCGCCCATATCATCACTCATATGCAGAAACTGGCTTCCTATATACAACCTGTCCGGTTTGTGGGTGCTGGTGGTAATGGGCGCATTCCAGTTGAAGCGCAATTTGGGGTCGCCTTCCACTTTAAGGGGCTGCACCGTTTTTTGCTGGTTCTTTTTGATGTCATAGCGCCAAACGTTTTCAGCACCCTGCATTTCGGAGTAAATAATATCCTTGGTGGGATGCTTCAAAACGCGGAAACCATCTCCGTAACCAATCCGGTTCCAGTCCCGGGCCTCAACACCACCTGGCGAACTGGAAGGGCCATACCACGAACCGTTATCTTGCAAACCGCCATACACATTAAAAGGCGTGGCCTCATCCACATCCACATGGTAAAACTGGGATACAGGCAGGTTTTCCACCATTTCCATAGTCGTTCCCCCGTTCCATGAGCGATACACACCACCATCTGTACCTGCATATAAGCGGTCCGAATCTTTAATATCGAATAGGATATCATGGATATCAGAATGCATATTACCGAGGTTGCGGAAGGTTTTGCCGCCATCACGACTGATGGAGCCGCTAAGTCCGCCTTTTACCACTACATCCGGGTTGCGTGGGTCAACTACTATCCTCGAAAAGTAAAATGGACGCACCACCAGCTCAAAATCATTGCTGAGGTGTTTCCAGCTTTTACCGGCATCATCTGAGCGGTAAAGGCCCTTGTCGGCATCCTTTTCGGATTCCACGGTGGCGTACAGAATATTTGAATTAGAAGGAGCAACGGCAAAAGCAATCCTTCCCAGTTTCCCGGAAGGAAATCCATTGTGGATTTTATTCCAGGTTTTACCGGCATCGGTAGACTTGTAAAGGGCGCTTTTTTCTCCACCAGAGTTAAAAGACCAACCTGTGCGCCTGAACTGCCACATGGAGGCATACAGCACATTGGGATTATTGGGATCCATAACCAAATCGGCTGCTCCTGTACCAGGGCCGATGTAGAATATCTTGTTCCAGGTTTTACCACCATCGGTGGTTTTGTACACCCCACGATCTTCGCTATCACCCCACAGGGCACCTAAAACACCCACGTAAATCTCATCGCTGTTTTTGGGGTTTATCTCAATGCTGCTTATGCGATCGGAATTATCAAAGCCTTCAATTTTAGTCCAGGCATTGCCACCGTCCGTGGTTTTGTAAATGCCCTTACCTACCGAGGTACTGTTTCGGGTCCATACTTCTCCGGTGCCTACCCATACTGTCTCAGGGTTAGTAGGGTCAACCGCCACACACCCGATAGACTGTGGATATTCATCAAAGATGGAATTAACAGTGGCGCCACCATCATTGGTTTTCCACACACCACCGCCGGCTGTACCTATGTAAAATACGCGAGCGTTGGTAGGGTGGGCTTCAAGATCTGTTACGCGCCCACTCATAAGGGCCGGCCCTATCTGTCTTGCCCTCAGGTCGCCAAAAAGCTCCTTTCCGCTAAGGTCTGGCACTTCAGCTTCGTTTTGAGCAAAACAAATACTCCCCACAGCCAAAAGCAGGGCAGTGATTTTAGAACTAGTATTCATGGTTTGGATTGTTTATTTACTCTTCTGTTGCGTCTGCCTCTTCAGCAGGGAATGAAAAATCGTCTTTGTTTACCTCAGGGTTGATGATAATTTCAGTGATAGCCAGTGGTTGCGACCCACCACCTTTTATTCCCTGAGAAATAGAGAATGGAAAGTATAGACCATCTACCTCCTGGTAATCACTAAATGTATTTTGAGCCACACTACCTTTTTGAGGCCCCATCTTAATTTCGCTTTCGGTAGCAATTAAAATATTGGACTCTTTGTCAAAGTAGTAATATTCTATGTTTTCTATTTCTTCTCCTTCAATGGTAAGTGGTTTTTTGGTGAGCTTTACTTTGTGGGTTTCCACACCGTCCATGGTTTCTGTGCCTACCAATTCAGCTTTGTAACCTTTCTTCTTATAGTCAGTAAGTGCATCAGGAAAATCCTTAGCCTGTTCTTTGGCCATCATTAACATTTCGGCATCGGCCTTTTCAGGTTTCATCGTCTGGAAGTTGGTGCTCCAGAGTACCTCTCCATCAAAAGCGCTTTGTACAATTTCTTTACCCTGCAAGTTTATTGAAACCAATTGCTTGCCCGATTTAAGCTGAATAACGGTTACTGGTATTTCCATGCCGCCCTGGTTTACGGAGCCTTTCATTTTCATGCCTGTAACCTTGGCCCAGGCATCAGTACCTCCGGTTACCTCGTGGTAACTCTGTATAATTTCATCTGCGTTTTGCGCCTGTAGAGTCATCCAGCCTAAAAAGAATGTTGAAAGGAAAATGCTGATTTTTTTCATGTTGAATATTAATAATGGTTTAGGCGTAAATTTATTTATTAATCACATCAATCCTAAACTATTGCTGAGTAATTCAACTGAAATGCCAATAAGTTTAAATTTTGAGAATGAGAGTTTTGGAAAATAACTCAAATCCTGAGTGTTCAAATCTGAACAATAAGGTGTTCGGTAATGGTACACCTGGCTTAGTTAGTGTATGAAAGAATTGTTACCGGATTAAGCACTAAGGCTAGTAACCACCGGCTTTAGTGAGTTTTAAATAATGTACCTGCATATCATTCACCTTAAGGGCTAAAAAGTAGGTGCCGGCAGGTAAATCCATCGGTGGGTTCCATACTGCGGAGTATTTTTCAGGAGTTTGTTCAAGATCTTTAAGATTGGCTACCTCGCGCCCACTCATATCATATACCATAAGCCCCACCCGGGCATCGGTAAAAATCCCATATTTAATTTCCACTTCATCAAAAAACGGATTGGGTGAAACTGAATAAATTATTCCTTTTTCAAGGTGTAGAGATTCCATGCTTAGTGGCACGCCCTGCGCATCTATCACAACATCCCACGTTCCTTCATATTTACCGGAGGTATTCTGTGTTAAAGGTATAATCCTGGCGCGAGCATCATAGGTGCCGCTGGTTACCGAGGCCGCGGCATCGGCCGGTATGGATGTATCTCCCTGAAAATAAAGTTGGGTGGTAAGGGTAGGGAAGCCACTGGCTGAAATCTTAAAATGAATATGGGATGGGCGATATTGGTTTCCGTTTAGGTATTTGCCGGGCCATATAGTTTCAAAACTGTAAAATCCCTGGGTGTTAGAGTATATTTTCCCTCTGAGGTTGTAGCCGGAGTTGTCATACTGGCCGGCATCATTGGCGTGCCATATATCTATTTCTGCATTACCTATGGCTTCGGTGCAATCAAGGTTCATAACCCGCCCGCTTATAACAATACGCGTACCTGGCTCATTGGGTGCAGCCAGCACATTATTGCTTATTACCGGTGGATTGGCCGTGTAAAAAGGCCCCTGGCCATAGTAGTCAAGTGTGGTTTTATCGCACGCCAGTGTTTGGTCATCTGCACCCGGTAAAGGGGTTGCAGCCGCCTTTATACCCAGTGGTAAAGCGCCTACTGATAAAGTTGCAAGGGATACATTTCTCAAAAAGTTTCTACGGCTATTGGGTTGCTGCTCACTCATCTTACTATGATTTAAATTTTTGTGGGGTTTATCACTTGCCACTACCTTCGCCAATCAAAATTAAGTGATACCAACCAATGAAAATTTTCAAGTTTGGCGGGGCTTCTATTAAAGATGCCGAAAGTGTAAAAAACGTTGCTAACGTTCTTAATCATTACCCTGGGGAGGAGATACTGATTGTGGTATCCGCCATGGGTAAAACCACCAATGCGCTCGAAAAACTTGTTCATTCATTTATCAATAAAAAGGCAGATACCAAGGAGTTGATAAACGAGGTGCGCCAGTCGCACTTTGCCATTATCAATGATCTTTTTCCGGCAGATGAGCACCGCGTGCATAATGATGTGGAAATACTATTTATGCAGCTTGAACTTATTTGCGAAGGCGAACCTACCAATAGCTTTAATCAGATTTACGACCAGATTGTGTCTTTCGGGGAATTGATCTCCACCAAAATAATTTCGAGTTACCTCAATAGTTCGGGCTACCAGAATAAGTGGCTCGATGCCCGCAGGCTGATCCGCACCGATCAGAACTTTCGTTTTGCACGCGTTGATTGGAACTTTACAAGGCGCCTTGTTAAGGAAACTATACTGCCCGGAAACCGATACGTGATTCAGGGTTTTATTGGTTCGGATGATGATTTGAACCCCACAACGCTTGGGCGGGAGGGATCTGACTACACAGCCTCGGTGCTTGCTTATGTGCTTGATGCGGAAGAAGTGGTGATATGGAAGGATGTACCCGGTGTGCTCAATGGCGACCCCAAAGTGTTTGACAAGGTAGAGTTGCTTAAGGAAATCAGTTACCGCGAAGCTATTGAGCTGGCCTATTATGGCGCCTCGGTAATTCACCCCAAAACAATACAGCCGCTGCAGCAAAAAAGTATCCCGCTAAGGGTAAAATCATTTATGAACCCTGCTGAAGAAGGAACCATAATACGCGAAGGATCAGACCTGAACCCGGTGTTGCCCTGCTTTATTAAAAAAGATAACCAGATATTGATTACCATATCCACCCGTGACCTGGCTTTTATTGTGGAAGACCACCTTAGTAAAATATACAAGTTGCTGCACCAGTTTGGCACAAGAGTAAATATGTCGCAGAATACTGCGGTAAGTTCATCGTTTTGCATTAATAACGATCCCATAACCACCCCAAAACTGATTGAGGAATTGCAAAAGGATTTTGACACCTCATATAATGAAAATGCCAACCTTTATAGTGTGCGGCATTATGATGAGGCCGCCAAAGAGCGGGTTATGAAAACCGGTGAACTGCTGCTGGAGCAGGTGAGCAGAAACACTTACCAGGTAGTAACCACCTAAAAATTCATTTTAGTTAGCTTTATCCCAAACAAACATTAATGAGCCTCGTAGATAAGAAGGATGTTGCCAGAATAGTAAAGTTGGATCGAATAGGTATGACCGCCCTGGCTAAGCCTATTATGGATATTTTGCGATTATCTGATGTAAACAAAGCGTATGATAAGTTTGCTGAGCTGCATGGCGTTGAATTTATTGATGCAATACTTAAAGAGTTTCATGCGGAGTTTGATTATTTTGAAGATGAGCTAAAGCGCATACCTAAAGAAGGACCTTTCATCACTATATCCAACCATCCACTAGGTGCGCTTGATGGAATTATCCTAATAAAGCTTGTAAGCCAGGTTCGCCCTGATTTTAAGGTGATGGGCAACTTTTTGCTTGAAAAGGTGGAGCCGCTAAAGGATATGTTTTTTTACGTAAACCCCTTTGATAATAAGGAGTATTTTAACAGTTATACAGGCGTTAAAGATTCACTGCATTATGTAGAAGAGCAGCATCCACTGGGCATCTTTCCGGCCGGGCAAGTAAGTACTTATCAATTTGATGAAGGTAAAATCAGCGACAGACCCTGGACGGAATCCAGCATGAAGACTATTAAAAAGGCACAGGTGCCGGTAATACCCATTTACTTTGAAGCAAGAAATACAAACTTGTTCTATCTGCTCTCCATGCTGCACTCAAGCCTTCGTACGGCCAAATTGCCTTCAGAGTTGCTTAGGCAAAAAAATAAAAGTATCCGTATCCGTATCGGAAAACAGATTTCTGTAAAGGAGCAGAACGGTTACGAAACCATTGAGCATTTTACAGCCTTTTTGCGCCAGTGTACTTATTTACTCAAGGAAGCTCTTTCTCCCGGTAAACGATTATTTTCATTGAGGAGACCGGAAAAGCAGGAACCTATTATTGATCCTGTTAATCCTGCCTTAATACTGGCAGAAATCAAAAAACTCCGAAAGAGTAAGGGATTTCTCTTTGATGAAAAACATTATTCCATGTTTGTGGCACGCTCAGAAGTTATACCCAATGTTTTAGAAGAAATTGGCAGGCTTCGTGAAATTACCTTCAGGGAAGTGGGCGAAGGGAGTAACAAGCCTATTGACCTTGATGTATATGATTACCACTATCACCATTTGATACTTTGGGATAATGATACAGAAAAGTTGGTGGGAGCCTATAGGTTAGGCGTAGGAAGTGAGATATATACAAAATATGGAATTAAAGGGTTTTATGTATCCACCTTATTTAAGCTTAGTGCGGAAGTAAATGATATGTTTAGCCAAAGCCTTGAAATGGGTAGGGCATTTATAGTAAAGGAGCAACAGCAAAAGCCCATGCCACTATTTTTACTTTGGAAGGGTATAGTAAAGGTAATAAAACGTCATCCCGAGTTAAAGTACATTACCGGGTGTGCCAGCATCAGCAATACTTTTTCCCGTTTCAGCAAATCGCTTACTGTAGAGTATCTGCTAAAGAATTTTGGCGATGAACAACTGGCTCAATACATATTGCCCAAAAAGCCTTTCAGATCTAAATTGGATGATGAGTACCGCAACATTGTAGAGGAGAGTACGGCAGATGATCTTCAAAAAATAGACAGACTTATAGGAGATGTGGAGCCCGGTGATCACAGGATTCCGGTGCTTATAAAAAAGTACCTGAAGCAAAATGCCAAAATCGTGTGCTTTAATGTAGATCCCCTTTTTAATGATTCGCTGGATGGCTTTATGTACATCCGCATAGAGGACTTGCCGGAGGAAACGCTAAACGGTTGACAATTCAGTTGGCAGTTTCCAAATTGCAGTTTGCAAACTGTTTTTTTTGCCTACTGCCTACTGCCTACTGCCTACTGCCTACTGCCTACTGCCTACTGCCTACTGCCTACTGCCTACTGCCTACTGCCTACTGCCTACTGCCTACTGCTATTTGTGCCTTCTGTTTTCCTGCCGACTGTAAACTGAAAGATTGCAAACTGAAACCTACCTTCGCCCGATGAATGACACTCCTAAAAATCCGGCAACAGCCTGGTTGCTGTTTGCCCTGCTGGCGCTGGTTTGGGGCAGTTCCTTTATTTTAATGAAGTACGGTCTTCGCTCATTCAGCTACAGCCAGATTGGGATGATGCGCGTGAGCTTTGCGTTTTGGTTTACGGTTGTTATCGCACTAAGGCGCTTTTCAAAATTCCGAATGAAGGATCTATTTCCGCTAATTGTGGTTGGATTGATGGGCAACGCCATTCCCTATATACTTTTTCCGCTGGCGGTAAGTAAACTGGATAGCGGAGTTGTAGGTGTGCTTAATGCCATGGTGCCGCTGTTTACGCTCATCATCGGCATCATCTGGTTTAAAACCAAAGTGGGCCTGCCCAGTATTATTGGTATCGTATTGGGTTTTGCAGGGGCCTTGTGGCTTTTACTACCCGGTTTGGAGGTGGACACCACAAAGCTGATTTATGGTATGTATCCTATAATAGCTACTGTTTGTTATGCTATTTCTATCAACACCCTCAGTGCAAAATTTAAGCACTTAGATGCTTTAACTATTACTCTACTTAGCCTTGCCACAGTTGGGGTGCCGGCTACCATTTATGTGTTTTCCACAGATTTTATACACATTATGCAAACGGATGAACTGGCCTGGGTAAACCTGGGCTATGTAGCCATAATGGGAGTTGTAGGCACCAGTCTGGCTGTTATTATTTTCAACCACCTGATAAAAACAAGCGGTTCACTGTTTGGGGCTTCCGTAACGTATGCCATACCCATAGTAGCACTTATGTGGGGAGTTGTTGACGGTGAATCTATTGGTATCCACCACTTCATAGGCATGTCGGCCATACTTATAGGGGTGTATATAGTGAATTATCGTAAAAGGCTTAGGGAGCAAAAAAAAGCGGCACTTCCTCACTGAGGAAATACCGCTTTCACTGTTTGGGTGGTTAAAACGTTTAGAACTTAAACTCAGAGTCTTTTACCCCGGTGTTCACTTTTATTTCAGTAGCCGTCATTTTTATTTTTTGAGGGCCTGCATCAATATTCATCTGGTAAGGAAACATTACTCCGTTTACCTCTTTGTAATTGCTAAAGGTTTCAGAGCTGGTCATAGGTCCCTGGGGAGTTTCAGCTACAGTTTCTGATTTCAGTTTAAGGCCGCTTTCTACAGAGTAGTACTCGGTGGTTTTATTGCCTTTAGAATCTACAACCTCCATTACATAGGCTTTTTCATCACCTACCATGGCAATCTTAGTAAGCTTTAAGGTGTAGGCTTCCGTAAGGTATTCCAGTTCAAGGTTAAATTTAGACTGCTCAGCCATATCTTCAAGATCTTCACCTTCCAATACCTGCTCACCCTGCATACCGCTCATTTTGGCTTTTTCACCGTCAAAGGTTTGCGCCATTAAGGTACCCATGCCGGCAGCCACCATTTCCATTTTGTACTTATTTGGCTTTTTACGAATAATAGTAGCGTTCATCTTCATGGGGGCACCTGCAATTTCGGCATCGTACTTCATGGTGATGTCCTTAACCTTTTTAAGGTTTTCGCGGCCACCAATGGCGCGTATGTAATTGTTTACTACGCTATCTGCCGTAAGGCCGGCCGGAACTGGAATAGTAGGTTCTCCGGTTTCATTACCCTCAGTATCGTAATAGGTTAGTTTTCCCATCGCCTTAAGGTCATCTGCTACATCCGAGGCTTTACCAACTACTACAAGATGTGTGTTTTCCGTACCGATGTACTTTTTAGAAACCTCCATAATCTGCTCTGGCGTTACCTCCTGTAGTTTACCCAGGTAGGTTTCATAGTAATCCTCGGGCAGGTTGTAGCGCTGAA
This sequence comes from Schleiferiaceae bacterium, assembly GCA_963758205.1. Classification (GTDB taxonomy): domain Bacteria; phylum Bacteroidota; class Bacteroidia; order Flavobacteriales; family Schleiferiaceae; genus Owenweeksia. Next base: position 818,261 of record CAVWUM010000002.1, on the reverse strand, counting down.
TGTTCAGCGCAAAGCGGGCTATGGTACTGGGGCTCTCCAATGAGCGGCCAAAACTTCCGATTACATAGTTTTTGGCAGCCTGAAGATCTTCGGCTGAAACGGGCTCTGTTTGTAACCTGGTAAACTCTTTGTAAAATTCAATTACGGCACTATCAGTAACCTCATTACGCACGCTGGCCGAGGCGCTGAACTGGCCTACCAAACGATCGTCATCATAACTGGAATAAGCACCGTAGGTGTAGGCTTTGTCTTCGCGAATGTTTTGAAACAGACGACCAAGGCTACCGCCACCTAAGATCTGGTTCGCCAGGCGAAGGGTTACTTCATCTTCGCTGCCGGGCTTAAGCTCAATTACGTTACCAATAGTTACTACTGATTGCACGGCAGACTCCTTATTTACAAAACTAATTTCCATACCGTTGGCAGGCTTTGGCATTTCGTACACCTTTTCAGGGATGTTTGCCATTTCCCATTCTCCAAAATATTTCTTAATCAGCTTTTTGGCATCTTTTGATTTGATATCACCAACTATGGCGATGTACGAATCATTGGGCACCCAGTAATTGTTGTAGTAGCTCTTGCAATCTTCAAGCGTTATGCTCTCTACAGTTTCTTTAGTCATCATTTCCCCGTAAGGATGATCCAAACCATAAAGCATCGCGCGGAAAACGTTTTCGGCAATAGCTTCAGGATCGTCTTTTTCAGATTCAATTCCTGAAAGGGTCTGCTTTTTAAGCTTTTCAAATTCTTCTGCAGGAAAGGCCGGGTTTAGCGTAACATCGGCCATTATGGAGATAAGTTTTTCAGTGTACTTACTCAATCCACTGGCAGAAACGGATGAAGAACTTGTGTTTAATGAAGCCCCGATAAAATCGATTTCTTCATCAAGCTGGGCCTTCGGGCGGGTGGTGGTTCCCTGACGTAGCATTTCGCCAGCCAGTTGCACATAACCTGCTTTTTCACCTTCAAAAATCGGGTCACGATCCACAATAAGGCTAATGCTTACGCGGGGTAGTTTATGGTCTTCCACCACAATAAGCTTAAGACCGTTTTTCATTTCGTACACCTTGTACTTACCAAAATCAAGTTTTGGTGCAGGGCCGGCTTCGGGCCTTATGCTACGGTCAAGCTGCGCTGTGGCACTTAGTGCTACTGCTACTGTAAATAATAATGCGAATATCTTTTTCATCTTGATCTCTTACTTAATATGGTTTATTGATTTTGGCCTTTTGGGAGGTAGTACAGCAATACGCGGTTACTTGGCACCAGGTATTTTTGGGCCACGCGCTGCATGTCTTCGCGCGTTACTTCGCGGTACTTTTCAATTTCGGTATTGATGAGGTTGGTATTACCAAAGTACACGTGGTAGTTGGCCAGGCTCTCCGCAATACCGGCCATAGTTGAGTTGCTTGAGATAAAGTCATTCTCCAGCTGGTTCAATACCTTTTCATACTCCTTTTCAGAGATGAGATTATCGCGAACTTTCTTCACTTCGGCATCAATGCCCTCTCTAAGCTCGGCCACATCGGTACCCATATTGGCAATACCCAGGGTAATAAACAATCCACCGGACTCCATACTGAATGGGAAAGCCTGAACAGCTACACCAAGTTGCTTTTCGTCCACCAGGGTTTTGTAAAAACGGCTACTTTGCCCGTCGGATAAAAGGGTGGTAACCATCTCAAGGGCATAGGTGTCCTTAGTACCCTGCTGTGGCATTTTGTAGCCAAGAAATACACCTGGTAATTGAATGTTATCATATACGGTATCCACAACCTCTTCAGTCAGCAATGTAACTTCAGGGTTAGGGCGTGGAATTTCGTTGGTTCCCCTGGCAATGGTACCGAAGTATTTTTCAATAAGCTCCTTGGTCTCATCAGGGTCAATATCCCCGGCAATACTCAGGGTGGCATTATTGGGTACATAAAAGGTTTCGTAGAAATCTGCAAAATCCTCAATTTGGGCTGCGTTCAAATCCTCCATGGTACCAATTGGGGTAATTTCATAGGGATGATCGGGGAAGCTGGCTGCAAAAACCTTTTCCATAAATGAACCGTAAGGGCGGTTGTCAATGCGCAGGCGCTTTTCTTCCTTTACTACTTCGCGTTGGGTTTCCACACCTTTTTCATCTACAGTGGCATGAAACATACGCTCACTCTCCAACCAAAGGCCAAGCTCCAATTGGTTTGATGGTAAAATTTCGTAATAAAAAGTACGGTCAAAAGAAGTGTTGGCGTTTAGTGCGCCACCATTACCCTGTACCACTTTCATATACTCGCCACGATCTATGTTTGGCGAACCTTCAAACATCAGGTGCTCAAAAAAGTGAGCGAAACCGGTGCGGCCGGGCTTTTCGTTTTTTGAACCTACATGGTACAAAACCGAAACAGCTACTATAGGAGTAGAGTGGTCTTCATGCAAAATTACGTGCATGCCATTGTCAAGCTCGTACTCTGTAAATTTAATATTAGTTTGGGCAGTTGCGCCATAAACCAGCCCTAAGGCCAGGGCCAGTGCAGACAGTTTTCTCATAATATGAGTTTTATAAATGATGATTTTGATGTAAAAAGTTCGAGTAGCGCGCCAAAAGTAATAAAAAGGGTAAGGGGAGAAAGGAAAACCTGTTGAACAATACCTTTGCAGCTAAATGTAATAGCGTTTAGTTCTAGTTCATCCACTTAAATGATGATGTGCGGTAAAACTTTTTACTCAACATATGTTTCTGAAAAAATTCTTTTCATACATTTGCAGCCCTTAAAAAATCAGTGTAGATGTACGCAATTGTAGAAATAGCAGGGCACCAGTACAAAGTACGCCAAGACCAGCAGATCTATGTAAACCGTGTGGAAGGTGAAGAAGGCGATGTCATTTCTTTTGACAAAGTTCTTTTGACTGACAATGACGGAGCTATAGAAGTTGGCGCCCCGGTTATAGAAGGTATTGAAGTAGGCGCTAAGATCGTGTCTCACCTTAAAGCAGACAAAGTAATTGTCTTTAAAAAGAAAAGAAGAAAAGGCTACCGCAAGAAAAACGGTCACAGACAAGCCATTTCTCTAATTGAAATTACTGCCATCGGTAAAGGTGACGGTAAAAAGGCGGCTAAAAAAGCAGAGCCTAAAAAAGAAGAAGCCCCAAAAGCTGAGGCCGCTCCTAAAAAGGAAGCTCCAAAAGCCGAAACCACTGATCTTAACTCACACACTGTGGCCGAGTTGAGAGATATGGCTAAGGATAAAGGCATCACTGGTTACTCTTCTATGAAGAAAGACGAGTTGATTGAAGCTTTAAGCGCTAATTAGTAGAATTTTTTAAAAAGAGATAAGCCATGGCTCATAAGAAAGGAGTAGGTAGTTCGAAAAACGGTAGAGAATCAGAAAGTAAACGCCTGGGCGTTAAAATTTTCGGTGGCCAGCAGGCTATTGCCGGAAACATTATCGTACGCCAGCGTGGTACCAGGCACAATCCCGGTGAAAACGTAGGTATTGGTAAAGACCATACCCTTTTTGCCTTGGTTGACGGAACCGTTGTTTTCAAAAAGAAAAGAGATAACAAATCATTTGTATCGGTAGAGCCATCGGCCAACTGATCCTGATTTAGATATTTATTTGTATCGCCCGCAGGATATGCTTCCTGTGGGCTTTTTTTGTTTTTACAGATAAAACCATTTTGAACTTGCCTTTCAGTTTGCTTAGGCGTTTTTTCCGGTCATATTTTGTCTTTTTATCAATACGTAGCCTCGGCTATGCCTTTCAAAAAAGTCTTCATCTGACCAAAAAAATGCTGCACTAATCAATTCTAAAAGCAAATTCAAAATAGTTTTGTAACCCAAAATTTACTACCCCTATGCTGGAGCTAAGCTATTTGCGCCACAATACCGAGGCCGCCATTGCCGGTTTGGCCAAACGAAGAATTGATGCTGAAACCACTATTGCCGACATCCTTAAGCTGGATGAACAACGCAGGCAAAACCAGGTGGAATTGGATGAAGTGCTTTCAAAAAGCAATAGCATCAGTAAGGAAATTGGTGGCCTTTTTCGTGAGGGAAAAACGGCTGAAGCCAATGAACTGAAGGAGCAAACGACAGCCCTTAAAGAAAAGAGCAAAGAGTTGCAGCAATCCCAGGAACAAATTCAGCATACGCTGGATCAGCTGCTGGTGAGTTTGCCCAATGTACCCAATGAGCTTGTGGCCGAGGGCGGTGGTGCTGAAGATAATGTGGAAGTTGCCACCTGGGGTGAAAAGCCAACGCTATACGATGGAGCAAAACCCCACTGGGACCTTACCGAGCAGTATAAGCTGATAAGTTTTGACCTGGGTGTAAAGATAACCGGAGCCGGTTTCCCGGTTTACACGGGTAAAGGTGCCCGCCTGCAACGCGCACTTATCAATTTCTTTTTAGAGGAAAACCTGAAGGCCGGATATGAGGAATACATTCCACCTCACTTTGTAAATGCCGCCTCCGGTTACGGCACAGGTCAACTTCCCGATAAGGAAGGGCAGATGTACCACATGCAGGATGACGACCTGTATGCCATACCCACTGCTGAGGTGCCTGTTACCAATATCTTCAGAGACGAAATTTTAGATAGAGAAAGCTTACCTATCCGCTGTACAGCTTACACGCCCTGCTTTCGCAGAGAGGCCGGTAGCTACGGAAAGGATGTACGTGGCCTGAACCGTCTGCACCAGTTTGATAAGGTTGAGGTCGTGAACATATCGCACCCGGATGACTCCTATAAAATACTGGATGAAATGGTAGAGCATGTTGGTGGCTTGCTGCAAAAGCTGGGGCTTACCTACCGCGTGCTTCGCCTGTGTGGTGGTGATATGGGCTTTACCTCTGCACTTACGTACGATTTTGAGGTATGGAGTGCCGCACAGGAGCGCTGGCTTGAGGTTAGTTCCGTGTCCAACTTTGAAACTTTTCAGAGTAACCGCCTTAAACTGAGATTTAGAGGTGAGGATAAGAAAACCAGACTTTGCCATACCCTGAATGGAAGTGCCCTGGCATTGCCCCGCGTACTTGCTGCTATTCTAGAAAACTATCAGACTGCCGATGGAATTAAGGTTCCTGAGGTACTAATCCCTTATACATCTTTTGAATGGATAAAATAAAGTTATTTTTAGCTGTGGCCTTATTGGCAGTAGTATCCACTTCCTGCGAAAGCAGTAATAATGGAAAATTTGCCGAAGAGATAGAAACCGTTGACTCTTTACTTATAATAGTAGAAGGCTTTGAAGCCAGGCTGAATGCCATAAATGCTGATACCCTGAGTGAAAACCTTGCTATTGTAAGCGAACGCAGTGAGTTTTTTCAGAAGAACTATCCTGATAGTAACGACCGTAAATTTTGGGTAACAGATATGAATTACCTGGGCGGTGTAAAAAAGGCTTACTCACGATTTGAAGAGAATAGCGCTGGTATAAGCCGCCAGCTGGATGAATCAAAAAAGCAGCTTACCACTTTGCGCAATAGCCTGGAGGATGAAAAACTTACCGAGGAAGAAGCCCGTAAATATGTGGAAGATGAGGCACAGGCAGTAATGGAACTTAAATTTGGTGCTCAAAAAATGCTTGGCCGCGTAGAAGAAGCCAATGTCGTGTGGGACTCGCTAAGGCCCTATTTTGACTCTATAGCCATGCACCTGCAGGCCGCACAATAACTTTTTACAACGAGGCCCGTTTATTGTTTTACATTTAGCGGTATCGCCAAATAAAAATAGGTATGAAGGCCACTCTTAAGATTCTCTTTTTCTTTTTGTTTATTTCAATAGGCTACCAGCCATTGGTGGCCCAGAATGAAATACGCATGGGTGGTCCTGAATCCGATAATAAACCCCAATGGGCCAAGGATTTAGAGCTTGCCGAGCAGTATTACAACAAGGGCGAATATGAAAAAGCCCTTACCTATCTTGAAAAATTACAGAAAAGCCAAAGGCTAAACGGAGCCGTGTATGAGCTTTCGCTGAATTGCTACCTGGCCTTAAAAGATTACAAAGAGGCTGAGAAGCTGATTGAAGACTTCATTAAAAACATAAGAGGCAATAATGGCCGCTACTATGCAGACATGATTTATGTTTTGCTGGAGCAGGAAAAGCAATCCAAGGCGGATAAGGTAGTAGAGGATATCCTTGAAAATGTAAATGATAACCCCGGGCTTGCCTATAGTTATGCCGAGACCTTTCAGAAAAAAGGATTCCCGAAAATTGCTCTTGAGATATATGAAACTGCCGAGCGCAGGTTGCCGGCTTCTTCTTTTGATTACCAAAAAGCCATGCTGTATGGTGAGCTTGGGGATGTAAAGAAAATGTACACTACCTACATTGATATGGTGGAGCGCTCACCGAATTATCTTAATACTGTGAAGCAATTGTTGGGTAGAGCCCTTAGCGAGGAACAAACCAATGAAAATTCGGAGTACTTAAAGCAAACGCTTATTGAGCGCATTCAAAAGGGTGGGTCGGATAATATGAATGACCTGCTGATTTTCATTTTTATACAGGAGAAAAACTTTAACGGGGCCTTTATTCAGCTTAAGGCGCTGGATAGGAGAACCAAGGGAAATAAGGGGCAGATTTATAACCTGGGTAGAGTAGCCATGAGCAATGAAGAATACGAGCTGGCGCGAAAGTTTTTTGACTATGTAAAAAAGGCCGGCCCTGATTATGCCTTTTATGAGGCAGCTTTGGCGGAAGACCTTGAAGCCCAAAAGCTAAAGTTGTTTAGCGTTAATACCACCACTGAAGCAGAGTGGGAGGCCTTGCGCAAGGAGTATTTTAAGGTGATTAAAATTATGAAAGGTCAGCCGGAGGTTGGGCCTTTAACTATTGGTGTGGCCGATATTTCTGCTTTTCAGCTTAATGAAACCGATACCGCTATTGGCATGCTTAAAAACCTGATCAGTACCGGGTACATCAGCCAGGAGGATATCGCTTTGGCCAAAATAAAGCTAGGTGACATTTTATTGTACAGCGGCAGCCGTTGGGATGCCATACTTTATTACGGTCAGGCCGAAAAGGCTTTTGAGCAATCGCCTATTGGGCAGGAGGCCAAGTTTAAGCGAGCCAAGGCAGCTTATTATGTGGGCGACTTTAAATGGGCCGAAGGTATTTTTGATGTACTTAAAGCTTCCACCTCCAAGCTGATAGCCAACGATGCTATGAGTTACTCTATGCTGATAAATGATAATGTGGCTTTGGATACAAATACGGAGGCTATGACCATGTACGCCCGTGCCGACCTCATGAACTATCAGCACAAGTATGACTCTGCCATACGGGTTTTGGATATGATGGATATTGCCTTCCCGGAGCACCCCATTCAGGATGAAGTGTTGTTTTTGAAATCCAGAATATTTACAAAGCAAAAGAGATATGAAGAAGCTGCTGATGCCTTGGAAACCATTGTTAAACTCTATAAAAAAGATATACTGGCGGATGATGCGCTCTATGCGTTGGCTCAGCTTTATGAGTTGCAACTGAACAAACCTGTAGAGGCGCAAAAACTCTATCAACAACTTTTTACTGAACACCCCGATAGCTTTTTTACCTCTGATGCGAGGAAGCGTTTCAGAGCCTTAAGGGGAGATGCATTGTGAGTTTGGAGTTAGAAATTCGAAGTACGAAGATTTTTCCATTTCTAAAAACCTGTCAATCGCTAAGTTGAATCTAAATATCTCACTTCTAAAGTCTAAAATCTGAAGAATGTACATATACAACGTTACCGTAAATATTGAAGACGATACTCATGATGAGTGGCTGGCCTGGATGAAGGAGACCCATATACCGGACGTGATGGATACGGGTATGTTTATCAGTAATCGCATTTTGGAAGTAATGGTGGAAGGCGAAAATGGCCGGACCTATTCCATACAATATGAGGTGAAGGATATGGAAACGCTGGCCTTGTACCAGGAGGTGTACGCTCCCAAATTACAGCAGGAGCATAAAGATAAATTTGAAGGTAAGTTTGTGGCCTTCCGCACCTTGTTGAGGCACGAGCATACCCACAGCCCAAAAAAGTAACATTGCAGGAGGGTAAGCCAAAATCCTATTCCCCAAAAGAGGCCCGCGAAAAAATTGAGGCCTATTGCGCTTACCGGGAGCGTAGCCAGCAGGAGGTAAAGCAAAAGCTTTATGAGTATGGCCTTTACACCGATTTGGTAAATGAGATCATCTCCGAACTTATCCAAAACAATTTTTTAAACGAAGAGCGCTTTGCACGGGCTTTTGTGCGGGGTAAATTCTCCATAAAAAAGTGGGGTCGTGTAAAAATCAGGCAGGCGCTTTATCCACATCATCTTTCGGATTATGTACTGAATAAAGCCTTCACCGAAATTGATGAGCACCAATACCAGGTAGTACTGGAAGAGGTAATTGCAAAAAAATCTCGGCAGGTAAAGGAGAAAAACGAATTCCGGAGGAATGGAAAAATTGCCCAGTATGCTATTGGGCGCGGCTTTGAGCCGGATATGGTTTGGGAGGTTTTGAAATCAAGGTAAAACCATCATCTTAGTTTGAGCAACTATAATTGCGCCAAGAGCGAAAGGTTTAAGATAACCCTCTCTGAGTAATAGGGTGAATAAATGCCATTGTAGGTAGAGGCTCCAATGCCGAGGCTGACCTTATCTTTTAATCGTCCACCTAACATTAACTGGTGAAAACCACGGGATTCATAACTATAATTCAGCATAATAGTATTTCGCCACTGTAAATTTATCAGTGCGCTATACCACGGCTCAGGTGCATCAAGATTGTAAACCATCTTTACGCCCGGACTAAGGCATAAATCTTTACCGGGATTGAATTGATAAATGAATAACCCATTAAGTATTAGAGGGAGGTGTGTATAAGAATTGGAGCTGAAATATTCTGCATCCTCACCGTTCTTCTGCATATATAAGGGTGCTGCATTCTCACCATACATGCTAAGAAGATATTTACTGCCATGTAACGAAACACCTAAATCTGCTGTAACCATTGATCTTGACGTGAAATAGCCTGATGAAGATGTTGACCTAACGAAACCATAAAAAGGTTCTATCTTATCAGGAAATGTAAAACCTCCAAAATCATAATAATAGTAGGTATACTTAAAAGCTGCACCAAAAGTTAACCTATTTTTAGCGTTGATCGCAATACCATGTGATAGTCCGGCTTTGGCTGATGAAGTTTGCCTGGGTCCTTCATTGGTAAGATGAAGTTCTATGCCTGCGCCCGAACCTCCAAATTGCTGATTGTAAAAACCAACTATATCATTATTGGCGAAATCTTTTTCAGGAATAGCTCCGTTATAAACAAGTCCAAATGCCGGACGGCCCCAATAACCAAGTAAGGATGGATTCGCGTAAAAATCATTCAAAACCTGGAACTTGCTTATGGCCAGTTTTTCCGGTTGAGCCTGGCCTGAAAGGCCTATTGAAAGAAGAAGTACCGCACTGAGGGCGGCAGGCTTTCTAAAGGTTTTCCAAAACATTGGCCACTTTATTAATTTGGTTGATGCTAACATCCAGGTGGGTTACAAAGCGCAATTTGCCATGTCCCATTCCTATAGCCAAAATACTACAATCCTTCAATTTTTCGAGAAATATTTTTTGATCCTTACCCTCTTTTAAATAAAAGATAACAATGTTGGTTTCCACCGGATCAATGCTCTCCACCCAGCTACAGTTTTCAAGGGCAGCCTTTAGCTGCTGCGCTTTCGCGTGATCATCTTCCAAGCGATTGATATGATTTTCGAGAGCATAAATTCCGGCCGCAGCCAAAAAACCGGCCTGCCGCATACCGCCACCAAATTTCTTACGTATTCTTCTTCCTTCTTTAATTAAATCTTTTGACCCTAATAAAACGGACCCCACGGGGCACCCAAGCCCTTTGCTTAGGCAAATAGAAATCGTGTCAAACAGTTTTCCATAATCTTCTGCCTTTTGATTTTTGGCTACTAAGGCATTAAAAATTCTGGCGCCATCAATATGGTAGGCCAGTTTGTGCTTTCGGGCTACGGCTTCCACTTCTTTAAGTTGAGCCAACTCGTAGCAACTGCCACCGCCTTTATTTACGGTGTTTTCCATTGACACCATGGATGTCCGGGCAGCATGCACATCATCGGGGTTACCGATGTTAGCCTCCACATCTTTGGCAGTGATAAATCCTCTTTCACCTTTCAGTAACCTGGTTTGGCAACCGGAGTTGAAAGCTAAACCGCCACCTTCATAATTGTAAATGTGGGAGTATTCATGGCAAATGATTTCATCTCCGGGCTGGGTATGCAGCTTAATGGCAATTTGGTTAGTCATAGTGCCACTGGGGCAAAAAAGCCCGGCTTCCATCCCAAACATTTCAGCAGCCATAGTCTCCAGCCGGTTTATACTTGGGTCTTCCCCAAACACATCATCGCCCACTTTGGCACTCAGCATGGATTTTAGCATTTCAGGAGTGGGGCGGGTTACGGTATCGGAGCGGAGGTCTATCATTTGTGTTGACACGGATATGGGTTTTAAAAGGATGCAAGATTAAGATTATTAATTTCATCGCAATAAAGTTCCCAAATCAAGAACTTTGCATAAATTTGCTTGACCAAGCTAAATCATGGAAAGAATTTTTTCAAAAGGCACTTTGCGCGAATACTGGGAAAATCATCCGGATTGTGAGCAATATTTAAAAACATGGTATGAAACTGTTTTAAACAATGCCTGGCAAACGCCAAATGAAATAAAGCAGACTTACGCCCATGGTAGTATTCTTAAAAATGAACGGGTTGTATTTAATATTAAAGGCAATGATTATCGCTTAGTGGTAAAGTTCAATTTTAAAAAGCAATGGGCATTTATTCGGTTTATAGGAACCCATGTCGAGTACGATAAGATTGATGCCAACACGATATAGTTAAGAAAAATGGAAGTAAAAGCTATAAAGACAAAAGAGCAATATATGCAGGCGCTTAAGGCGCTTGATAAGGTTTTTGATGCGGAAGAAGGAACACCCGAGAGTGACAGAGCGGATTTATTGGCTATCGTAGTTGATGATTACGAAAAAAGACATTACCCGATAGAAGCGCCTGACCCGATTGAAGCCATAAAAATAAGAATGGAAGAAATGGAACTTCGCCAGAAGGATTTAATAAATGAAATTGGCGGTAAGAGTAGGGTTTCTGAGATTTTAAACAAAAAGCGCAGGCTATCCGTAGAAATGATTCGCAAACTGGAAACCCGTTTAAACCTTTCTGCAAGTGTATTGGTAAAGGATTATCCGCTAAGTGTTTAATTAACTCTATTTCATGAAATCTACCCTTCAAATAATCATTTTCGTAATTACTTCTAACTGTTTCGCACAATATGCTCCTGTGAGTGCCGACACTTCAGGCAGCCAGAGTTTTACCCGAGATCAAATAAGAAGAATGATTTTGAAAACCGAACCAGGGACAGAGTATTATCAATTAGCCAGGCAATCCAGAAAAAACACTACATGGAGCGCTGTATTTTATGCTGTTGGAACAATAGGTGTTTTGGGAGGCATAAGCGGTTTGGTTCAAATGCAGGATGACTCCCCTTCGCAAAGCATTGGCGAGTCGGTTGGCAGAGCAATTTTACCTTATACCACTACTATCAGTTTTGGGGTAGGTGCACTGGGTACAGGTTTGGGTATTTGGCAAACCAGAAGAGCTCAGCGTAAAATTGACCGGGCCAGTGATTTGTACTTTATAAAATAAACTACAGCCACCCTTTATTTAAAGTTCAGCAAAGCTTCAAGCATACTATCTATCACTTTTGCCATTCGGTATAAGTCCAGGGTTTTCAGGGTGTCAGTGCTTTGATGATAATTTTGGTTTCGGTAAAATGCGGTATCGGTTATCATCAACGCTGGCCAGCCAAATTCCCAGTAGTTTCTATGATCCGAAAAGTCAATACCCGGCAAAGCTGGCGGTCCGGTAAACTTTTTGGTTTTGATGGTTTTGGCTTTTTTAAAGCGTTTTGAGAACCTACGCACAAACTTGCCCGCTCCAAATTTTTTGACCAGGGTAATATAATCTCCACGGCTTCCGTAAAAGAGTTTGAGAAGGTCAAGGGGATAGCTCTGTGTATTTTTAGCATCCTTAAAATAGCCAATCATCTCCAATGCTATCATACCCTTTACCGCGGTTTGTGCATCATGCAGAGATTTGGCGTGGATGTAACTGCCCATGTTTTTAGAACTGAAATAGGGTGGCTCTTCCAAGGTGTAGGCTACCAAATCAATTTGATAGTGGAGGCTTTTACCCTTTAGCAGGCGCGCCAGTTCTAAAATACCTACCACACCGCTCGCATTATCATCGGCACCATCCTGCATACCACAAACATCATAATGTGCGCCCACTACAATGTGCTCCACGTTGCCGGTGCCAAATGAGCACACTACATTTTTATACTCAGTACCATTTATCCTGTAGGTTTGGTAGTAAACGGTATCAGCAAACTTTTGAAATTGATTAAAAATATACCGGGCCGTTTGGTTAAGGGCCTCCGGATTTCGGTAGTTTCTGAAATTCTCCGTTTGGAGGATGTTTTGAAAGTGGGATTTGATTACGGTTGTATCAGCTTGTGCAATAAGATTGGTACTGAATCCAAACCAAAAACAAAAGGACAGTAAAATAGCCTTGAGCAGAGCGTTGTTCATCATATTTCCTCAACTTCTTTTCTTGTAAGCTCTCCACCGGCATCACCCGTATTCAGCGTACCCGCAGGTTCAAACAGCATCACTTTTACTTCATCATCAGCTACCGGGCGGTGCAGGGTTCCTTTCGGGATGATAACAAATTCACCTTCTTCTAAAAACAGGGTTTTGTCCTCCAATTCCATTTTTAAGGTGCCACTGATTATGAGGAACATTTCGTCCTCATGGTCGTGCTTATGCCAAACGAATTCTCCTTTCAGTTTAGCAAGTTTCACTTCCTGCCCATTTAACCTGCCCACAATACGCGGGTGCCAATGGTCACTGAAGGTTTCAAACTTTTTATTGATGTTGACTTTTTGGATGGGCATCACTTCTTGGTTTTCTTGCGGTCGGCCTCATCTATAGCGTGGTAGGTACGGTTAACAATCTTCCAGCCGCCACTGAACTTATATAGCGCCAGAAAGTCGATATACTTGGGTACTCCGCCTACCAAAAATTCCAGTTTCACATTGGCCACTGTACGCGATACTTCTACATGCAGATACTTTACCGTTACATGCTCCGAGGGAGGCACGGGGTAATAGCCTTCGGCCTCTCTTTTACGCACCAGTTCTTTCCATTGTGCAATGGTTTCTACCACAGTTTCATCATTTTCCAAAAGACCAATAGATTCAAAATGATCGCTAAAACTTAAATCTATAGAGCGCATATAACCTTCATTGAAAATGCCATCTACATAGGCTTCCTGAATAACCTCTTTTATAGCCGCCACTTCATCATAGGGCTTATTCTGTGAAAACAATAGAGACGAAAATAGCAAGGTAAGAGAGAGAAGAGAGGTTTTCATAAACTTGGATTTAATAATGGAGCGAGAAAGGTAAATAGGAATTTGGAATTAGGAGTTTGAAAACCAAATTCGTTTCGCCACCAAAATTCATCACTAATAGATCTGCTAAATCAGCGTTATCCCTGTCCGAACCGTGTTCATCCGGGCGGGTGCGTGATGATGTTTTCTACACCTGCGAATTAACCTTCCTTAAATACCCTCTCACAAAAGCAAACAACAGCATAAACCCGGCAATAAACAGAGCTACACGACCTATGAAATCACCCGTGCGAGAGTAATACGTAAGATTATTATTGGCCAATACGGTTCCTTCAATTACGGCATCTTGTTTATAAGTGGTAGCCTGTAGCACATCACCTCGCTGGTTGATAAAGCATGAAATGCCCGTGTTACCCGACCGTGCCACAGCTCTGCGGTTTTCAATAGCCCGCAGGCGGGAGTAATGCAGGTGCTGCACATGCCCCGGTGTATTTCCCCACCAATCATCATTGGTTATCACCGTTAGGATATTGGCCCCATTACGTACATAGCCCGTTACATATTCTCCAAAATCACTTTCCCAGCAAATGAGTGGTGCCGCTCTGAATTTTTCATTGGTTGAAACAAATACATCACGGCTGGCCTGTGTGGCCAAACCACCGGTAGCTCCGCCCATGCTCTCCACCAGGCCGCCCAAAATGGGTTTAAGGGTTTTGGCAAACGGAAACATTTCTACACCAGCCACCAGTTTGGATTTATGGTAAAGTTGCACTTCTTCCTCTTTATTATTGATAAAAAGGGCGGAGTTAAAAGCATCGTAGTAACCATCACCACTGGTAAAAGGTCTGGACGAATTACTCTGCTCACCGGTTTTGTAATAGCGCAGCGTGGTGCCTCCCACAATTATATTAAGATTGGGGTACTGATCAATTCCGCTTCGCAGAACGGATAATGCTTCCGAGCTATTAATCTGATCCTGGTAAACACCCTCCGCCAGTAAATCCTCGGGCCCAATAAGAAAGTCTATTGAATCATTTAATTTAAGGTTGGCCAGGCGCATAAATTTTGTGGCCTGCTCCGTATTGGTAAGGATGTTCTTTTCCGTGTAAGTATCAATATTTGGTTGTACCACCACTATTTTGGCGGGTGTACCTTTTTCCTCATAATTGAGATAACGTAAATAGGAAAGAGAAGCTGGCAGAATGATTAAAAGCAGGATTACAGCGATGCTCCGGAACATGAAAGGCTTGAATTCTCTGGTTTGCAGATAAATGCGTAAGCACCAGAACAGGAGTAGGTTTACCACCCAGATCCAGAATGTGCCCCCAAAGGCCCCCACATGCTCATACCACTGTACCCATTCTACAAGGTTGGCAAAGCCGTTGCCTAAATTAAGCCACGGAAAGCTAAGGTCCCAGTTTTTATGCAGCACCTCCAGGCATATCCATAAAAATGGTATGGAAACATAGCCACGCTGTGCCCCTAATTTATTCTTTATAAACCTGAAGATGGCCATTACCAAAGCCATTAAACCACCATTTATAACGGTTGTCATAAGCACTCCACTCCAATGAGCGTTTATTAGCCACCAGGTGCATAAAATGTTAAATAACCCAAAGGCCAGCCATGAGAATAAAAACCAGGTGCGGCCCCCGTTTTTTTCTCCCGTAAGGGAGTGCTCAACCCAAAGCATGGGGATAAAGGCCACAAAAAGAAAAGGGGTAAAACCGATACCCGGCCAGGCCAACCAAAGTAAAACGGGGGTAAGTAGGGCGGGTAAAAGTCTTAGTATCATTTATGAGTGGCTAAAGGCCGCAAAGGTATAAAGTGGGAATAGCTTTTGAGAAGGTGAAATGTAAATCAGCTTTTATGAAAAATTTCATTCTGTCATTAACAATCTTTTTGCCCGCACTTTTAATGGGTCAACCAGAAATAACTTTTGACTCTGAAACCGATCTTAAGGATTGGGACATGATTTATTCAGATACTACATATAGAAGGGAGATATGGTTTACAAACACTGGGGATTCAGCGTTGATTATTTCAGGTATTTCATCAAGTGATGGAGGCCTTTTTGCAAGCCGTTGGCCGCGTGTGAAAATCCAACCTAAAGAGAGAGCTAGTTTTTTTATTATTTTCTGTACCGAGGGGAGAGAGGGGAATTTCAATAGAACAATTTACATAAGATCCAATGCCAAGAATTATAATCGCTATGTGAATATAAAGGGGAGAATAAAAAAAAGGAGTACCACAATTAAGGTTCTAAAGAAGGATTTTAACCTGGACACATTATCATATGGAGTAATGGATACAATAATTTTTGAAATGGTAAATACAGGCAGAAATAATCTATACCCGCAGCCCATAGAAGCACGAGAAGAAGTTGATATTTTATCACTTAGATAATTATTGGAGCTATGGGTATAGAGGAGGTTATAAACCAGGGGACACCGTACGGTTTACATTAGTTATAAAAAATGCCTTTGGCGATGTGGGGTCATTTAAACGAAAGCTGCTGATTAGGTATAATCATTCTTTCGATACAATTACTCTTAAGGGGACATTCGTGGGGCAACCTGAAGTGGCAACAACATTTGAAGGAGAGAACATGCTTTTTTATCAAAACGGAAAACTGGTAAAATCCCAATCTTACCATAGTTATGGAAGGGTGCGGAGTGAAAAATTATATAAAGATGGTCTGTGCTATTATTTCGTTAACTATCACACCAGCGGTGAAGAAGAAGGTGAAATTTATAGAGAGGAGTTTTTTGAAGAAGGCTTATTAGTAAAAATGGTTCAGCATTAAGTCTAACTTCTTTTGAAGTCCGCAAAGTTAAATTTCAAAGAGAAAGTATTGCTGTAGAGCACATCATTAGCATTGGCGATGTTGGTAAGGGCGTAGTCAATAGATATGCCGCGGTAGTTAAAACCTATACCCATAGTAGGTTGCACAGTATAATACTGGCTGCCATCAAAATTGCGCGAGCGGGTTACGTTGCCCACACCACCTCTTAAGAATACGAAATCCTTATAACCAAGTTCAAAACCAAAGTTGGGGCTGATGTTACCAAAGTCCGCAGAAACCAAAGTATTTTCACGTCCGGCAAAGGTCATAGTACCGTTAAGTTCGGTGTGCAGGCTGTATTTCTCGCCAATTTCAAATTTGCGGCCCACACCTACCATAAGGCTGGGTATGGTCAATTCAAGATTTTCAGTTGGAAGCTCATTTTGCCCGCCTGTTGTTTGATTATTGGTATTAGCAAAAGCCTGATTCAACTTATCCTCATTGTAACTCCATGAGTTAAAGGTGCTGGTAACATCTCGAAGGTTGGCACCAAATTGCCATTTTTTAATAGTGTATTGTGCACCCAGGTCAAATCCAAAACCAATAGCGCTGGCAAAATCACCTATATGTCGATAAATAATTTTTGCGTTTCCGCCATAGCGTAAGTTAGGGATGGTTTTAGCCATACGGGCATAGGAAAACAACAGGGCATAATCAGCTGCTGAAAACTTGCTGATGCGATCGTAATCCACATTACCATCTTTATCAATCAGCTCAGTAGTATCTAAAATATCATCAACACCAAACCGGATTACCGATACGCCCACGGTGCTTACAGCATCTACAGGCATGGCAAAAGCCAGATAGTCATACTGGGCAATACTGGCAAAGTACTCGGCATGCATAGCGGCAGCCTGCCACCCTTTGGTTATACCGGCCAAACCAGCGGGGTTCCAGTACCCGGCAGTTACATCATTGGCGGTGGCTACCACGGCATTGCTCATGCCCAGGGCTTTGGCATCCACACCAATGTTTAAAAATTCGTTGCTGTATTTACGACCCTGCCCAATAAGTAATACCGGGGCAAGTAAAAGGAGTAAGACGAGCTTTTTCAATACGTGATACGTTTTGGCAAATAAAAGGAATCCGCTGTAAAAACTTCATATTTGCAGACTTATTGCGTAAACCACTTTCACATTTTGAAAAGTTACATTCCCAATCTACTTACACTTTCTAACCTGGCCTGTGGCCTACTGGCTATTGTGGCCATTTTTGGTGGCGATTACACCCTGGTGGCCGTGCTTATAGGGCTATCATTGGTATTTGATTTTCTGGATGGTTTTGCCGCGAGATTACTGGGTGTGCATTCGGAGTTGGGTAAACAGCTGGATAGCCTTGCCGACCTGGTGAGCTTTGGTGTGGTACCCGGACTTTTTGTTTTTAAGTTGTTCGAAATGTCGTGGATGAGCGGTGAACCCAGTGTAGGCTTTTTGCCCTATATCGCCCTGTTAATACCACTTTTTTCGGCATTAAGGCTCGGTAAGTTTAATATTGATACCCGCCAGGCAGATTATTTTATTGGGATGCCAACACCGGCCAATACCATACTACTGTTGTCACTGGGGTTGTGGGCTATTAATTCAGATGAAGGCACGGTAAAAAGCATATTGCTGCACCCCTTCTTCCTTACGGCCATAACACTTATTACATCGTTTCTTTTGGTAGCTGAGCTTCCGCTGATGTCGCTCAAAGTAAAAAACCTGAAGTGGGCCGAAAACAAAGGTCGCATAGTACTGGTACTATTGATTGCTATTTTGATGGTGGTTTTCCGTTTTAGGGCGTTGGCCTTTATCATACCTTTGTACCTTATTTTATCGCTTATATTTAAACCAAATAGATCATGAAGTTTACTGCAGAAATAGATATCATGCCTCACAAAGCACTGCTTGACCCACAGGGGAAAGCCGTTAGCAACAGCATGAAAAATGTGGGTCTTCCTGAAATTTCAGGGGTGCGCATTGGTAAGCATATTAGCCTTGAAGTGGAGGCTGACAGTAAGGATGCTGCGGCACAAAAAGTAGAGGAGGCCTGCAAAAAGCTTTTGGCCAATCAAATCACTGAAAGTTTTCAATACGAAATCACTGAGAATTAAAAATTAATTCTATATTTGAGGAATAGGATTGAGGTTTTTTAATCGGAACTGTAATCCCCGCTTTTCTTCCCGAAGAGCGGGGATTCTCATTTTAGGATGGTTCTTACTTATCTTCTATTCGCACCTACCTTTGCAAAAATTTCCTGATGAACTTTCTCGCACATCTTCTTCTCTCCAATAATGATGACGATATTATGGTGGGCAACTTTATTGCCGACTCTACACGCAGTGCAGAGTGGGGGCAGTTTAAGCCGGAAGTTGTGGAAGGCATAAAACTGCATCATAAAATAGACTTCTTTACGGATAACCATGCCATAGTGGAAGAGAGTAAGGAGCGCCTTCGCCCAACCCAAAGCAAGTATAGTCCTGTGGTGGTTGATATTCTTTACGATCATTTTCTGGCTAAAAACTTTGGGGATTACAGCGACACTCCGCTCACTGAGTTTGCCCAAAATGCCTATGATTTATTTCACAGGCGGTGGGATGAACTACCCGTACCCGTGCAGCGAATGTTGCCCTATATGGAAGAGGGAAACTGGCTGGTGAGTTATGGGGAAAGAAGTGGTTTGGAGAGAGTATTTTCGGGCATGAGCCGGAGGGCATCCTTTACCAACTCCATGAAAAGTGCAGTGGCTGATATGTTTAGCGATTACTCAAAATTTGAAGATGAGTTTCGCAGGTTTTTTCCGCTATTGCGGGATTATGTAGATGGGGAAATTGCCAGGATACCCTGGGGGCTTAATGAATAAAAATGCCTGAACCTATTTGCGGCCTTTCAGTAACTCATCTCTTCTGTACTTTACCATTTCACTGATAAGCTCTTTTGGCAGTGGTTTGTTAAGTGGAAACTGCACCGAGCCCTTCCCCTGTTTGTAGTCTTTCAGCTCTTCTGCAAAAGCAGCCATGGTAGTAGGGAAGGGGTAGAAGCCCACAAACTTTGCATAGCCGGCCATCATTATCTGTTGGTCTCTTTTGCCATCCGGCAGCAGCGTAAAAGCGGGAACCTTATAGTTCAATACCTCTTTAACATCTGGCGCGGCTTCCTTTATAATCGATCTCAACTCATTTAGCATTTTCTGTGCCTCTTCAGGCTGATGAGCTATATAATCGTCAACAGTGCTAAAATTGGGCATTGGTCCTTTTTTCGCCATTGGATTATTTTTTTTACTAAGGTACTAAGGGGTGGTAGTGGTGAGAATGTTTCTTTACAACTTTACAAGTGCAGAAGCAATTTTACGACATTAACTAAACATCTTTGGTAAGTCAATAAAATAGATGTTCAGCTTTTCAACCAGTTTAGTGAATTTTGGTTCATATAATTGAACTCTTGCCATTCATCCATCTTGCCTTCCTTTTCTGAGTTCGATACAGTGGCCTTGTAAAGTGGTTGCAGCGCCCCGTGCCATGCAGTAAACTGTTGCTTAAAAAGTTCTTTGGCCAGACGTTTATGTACCATTCGTTTTTTACCTAGAATGTATAAAGAGTACCAGAAATAAGAAACCTGTATAAGAGCGTCATATCGATCGCTTTGAGCCTGCTCCTTATCTGAATACAACTCCCAAATAGGTTGATTTTCGTATTCCGTTTTAAGAAAACGCCAACTTTTATTGCGAGCTTCAATTATTACATTGGAGTTATATTTCTCATACAGTTCAAGAGTTAGTTTTATGCGTTCAGACCTTTTAGAAAAGACTCTGGCTAATAATACGCCAACTACTGCTACAAGTGTGTGAGTGAGGAAAGTGTTTACTTCTATAGGGGAAATGTCGGTCATAGTTTATTTAGTCGAGCACAAATTGATTGTGTTGAGGTTCAAGTTGCTCTCAATATAATAGAATTTTTTCGGATTAACTTGTCGGCCTCATGCATTATGTTTAATACTTTCAGTACTTCAAAATCACCTCCTCAATATCACCTCTAAGCTCCACAATCTTACGTTCCACCTCCTCATAATATTTTAATATAAAACTGCGGTTGGCCTGTATTTTCCACAAATAGGTGAGTAGTATTTTTTCATTTTCAGGATCTACCTCAAGAGGTGTTTTTATGCCGGTGATCAGCTTATCCTCATTAAACTGCAGATTGTGAGCGAAGGAAGAGTTTATATCCTTAAAGTAGTTTTCCTGAAACTGCAGTTCAAAGTAATCCTCTTCCAGTTTCCTTAAGGTGTTGTAATCGTATTCGTAAAGCGAAATGATTTTGGTTCGCAGCGAGTCGTCATCAATAAGTTCAAGTCCACGCGACTTTAGGGTTTCATAACCAGATATGTTCTGGATTGAAATAAAATCACGGGTGAGGTAGTGGTAGTGAAAAAGTACGGAGTCAGTAGGAACGTCCTTCCTGCCAAGCAAGTTTCTAAAAAAATCAACAGCCGCCATACCTTTTTTGTGTCCGTCCTTATTGAGGTGAATATCGCTAAGATCCTTCTCCAGCCCGTTGTGAATCTCTATCAATATCTTATTCTCGGCATTGCGGCTTTTGCGGTTATCATTCCAGTTATTAAGGGCAAATGCCGATATTACAGCAATAAAAATGGAGAGAAACTCAAAGGTGTACTTTTTCCAGCTTTTGGTTCTTTTAGTTGTCATACCGTTACAGTCTGTTTTCAATAGCCCCGAGTTAAGGCCCCACCGAAAATAGGATTTTTTGATTTTTGGATTGTGGCAGCCTAGTGCCCTGAGCTATATTTTTCTCCGCAAGTGGAAAGCAAAATGATAAATCACTTTCTATTAACAAATTCAACTCACTCCGAGAGCTGGTAATATAGGTTATCTCAAAGTTGATTAAGCCCTCAATTGGATAATCAGTTTAAAGGGTTGGCTGGTAATCGGCAAATTTTATATTGTTTGTACTAATTGAATGTAGTTGCCACAGGTGTCGTTAAGGATGGCATACTTTACATTATCCATTTGTGCTGGTTTTACGCTAAACTCCACTCCAAGCTTTGTGAGTCTTTCGTATTCTGCTTCCACACTTTCAACATCAAACTGTGTCCATGGTATGCCGGCTTCCCGTAAGGCATCCTGGTAAACTCTGGATGGCTCAAAATGAAGAGGAGCAGGTTCTAAAAGAAGTTCCGGGCCATCCTTCCAGTCCTTTGAAACTAAAGTGAGCCACCTGTTTCCACCACCAAGTGGCTCATCTTTTTTAATAATGAAACCCAATTTTTCTGTGTAGAATTTTGCCGCCTTTTCCTGATCCTTAACGGGGATGCTAATAAGTGTTACTTTCATAATCTTCAATTATTATATTTTTCCCTAATTGTTGTTGTCACAACTGGTTGCTATCAATCCATTTATATGATTCAAGATAAATCTTTTCGGCATCATGGATTAAAATATCAGGTTGAATTGAGCCACCATCGCCTACATTAAAGCGATCTGTCATTATGCCGGAGGCTATGCAAATCTGAAAACTATCAGGCATAAAAACGGAGGTGAGGTCTGTTGATACGCCATAAGTGGGCTCTCCCATCAATTTTGTTTTAGGGTTTCCTCTAAAAGCGAGGGCCAGCAATTCGCCAGCGCTGCCAGTGGCGCTACCTATTAAAATTACAGCCGGTAGGTTTTTGTCACACGCCCAAAGGCTATCGGAAATTAAAAGATAATCTTCCTCACTTTTTGCATAATAATGCTCTATAGCCGGCCGGTCAGGGAATTGGGTATAGGCCTTTACACCTGCGCCCAGTATTGGACCTACACCTGCAAACATTGCAGGCGCCCAACCCCCGGAGTTATACCTGAGGTCAATAATCCAGCCAATGGCTTTTGTTGATAAAGGCTATAGATAACCCTTTGGAGGCTATCACAATAATTATTTGCGGCAATTGAATCACCACCCAAAAAGCCATCCATAGAAATATAGCCATACTTTGAATTAATAAGCTTTCCGTAAAATGGATACGGGTTGTTTATAACTTCAGGGTTTCTCCCTTCCTTCATCTGCCTCCATTTTTCTTTTCGTATAACGTAACTGTGCCGGTCAATTGACCGTACAGCATTCTCAATGATGGTATAGAGATCATCGCGGCTTGTGTTATCTGAAATAGTAAATGATAGACTCTCCGAAAGGGAGTCAAAATTGTAATGATCTCTGTAAAGTGAGTGATGCCGGATGCTGTCAAGTGCATGAGCCAGGTATTGCTCCTGGGGGCCAGGCTTGGTTTTGTCAACACAGCTGATCATGCCAAGGTATAGTAGCAGTAATGCAGGCAGCATTTTCATTTCAACCGGTTTAAGGTTTAATAATCCAAATTTTTGTAATAAAACAGTTCAGGGTCTCCAGCGTCCAACCCTTTTAATTCTCCTGCAAAAGAGAAGGCAGCTTTTTTAAGCGCCCGTTGCATTGGGGCGTTTGAGCGGTTTGTAGAAGTAAATACTTTTTTCGACCTGCATTGCGCGCATATTATGTTAAATACATTACTGCCGATACCTTTTCCCCGGTGTTTTTCATCTATTACAATTAGCTCTATCCATCCCTGATCAAAAAACCGATAGTCAAAAATTACAAACCCCACCTTTTGCATATCTGCCAAAATGAGAAAACACTCATCATTCAGAATTGCTTTTGTGATTTTTTGTTCCCTCCGCAATGTAATATGCTCCTCTTTGTCAAGTAGATAATCAAATTCAACAACAACTGATTTGTCTTCAATGGATGCTTTTTTCAATGTAATTTTTCCCAAGTCAGAAATAAGTTTTCGCCCCTTTCTTTAAATGCTTTAAATCGGGCCGCCTGTTTACTTACCCAAATGTAAGCTCTGAGTTTTGCTTGTTCAACCTTGCGCACCAGTTAGCTACCTTAATGGTTTTTGCCCCGGTGGGAGGGTTTTAAATGATTTGGTAGTTCAGCAAAACCGAGGGCGCTTGCCATTAACAAGAGACGGTATAAGCCCGCAAAGGGCTTCTATTTCATCCATTATGATGACTTGAAGAGGGTTTTGCAACCGCCACGCATGTGTTGGCGATATTTATTTCCCCAGCCGCATGTACCACTCATTAAATCGCTCACTCATTTGTTTAGGGTGAGCTTCTGAGAGAAAGTGTTTTCCTTTTCCGAGGTAGGCGAATTCGGCATTTTTAAAGTGATCCATGGCGTATTGAACAGCCGCCTTTCGGTTTACTAATCCATTTTTCGCATACATGTATAAAATGGGAATTTCGGTTTCGGCCATTCCTTTGGAAATGGTATCGAGCATACTGGCAAACTCGCTTTCTCCTTTGCCTTTGGTGTATGAAAGCACGGCAGGGTCGGGTCCGTTTACAATGGCATACCTTCTTTTTTCTTCATCCCAAGGATCGTTGTAAAAAGCATACGCTTCTTTGGGTAGTTTGCGACCGGTGAAGAAATTAACGGCCAATTTTTTACCCGCAAAGTTTCGTTTGACCATCCATTTTACGTTGCCTTTTTCGGTTCTGGTAAGTCGCATAAAAGCGCGGAAACTAAACGGCAATTGGTCGTACATGACCTCGGCAGGCATAAACGGTGCTTCAAAAAGCACAATCCCTTTCACGTTTTGCGGCTCCCGTATAGCATAGAGCATTCCTACTATGGATCCAATATCCTGAATGTAAAGCGTGATGTTTTTCAATTTTTTCGCTTCTACGAAATCGGTAAACATCTTGTACTGCACTTCAATGGACGTACTACTATCCGCAGGAAATGACGACTTACCAAATCCTAAAAAATCCAAGGCAATAACTTTTTTGTCACCGTCAATATCGGGTATGATATTTCGCCAAACGTATAGGTTGGCAGGCAGGCCGTGTAGCATCAATACGGGATCTCCTTCTCCTGATTCTACGTAGTGGATTTTTTCAGCGCCCAGGTTGATAAACTTAGACTCAAAAGGAAATTCTGCCGAAATATCCTTTTCCTCTTTCGTGGCTTTCCCGGGGTAGATTTCTTGCGCATGCAGTGCCGTTTGTCCGAGCAAGGCCATGGCAACCATCATTATTTTTAGATATGAACTTTTCATTTTATTAGTTTTTTAGGTTTTTGAAGAGCCTGATAAAAATGTAGATGTGACTCAGGAAGGTGGTTAGTCCGTAGGTCACAAACATCAGCCAGATGAAGCCTAAATTTTGGTCATAAAGCTTTAGGCCAAAGAATTGCGGAAAAGCGGTGATCAAATCACCAAAGCCAACGATATTGAAAAGCCAAACCAAGGGTATGGCAAAACGCCATTTGTTCTTTAATGCGATTACGGTAATGATCGCTAAAATGGCTGTGGTGAAATCGAGCAGTCCGACTGTGGTTAGAAATTCCGTTGGAAATCCATCATAAAACTGCTCTTTTGCCATAAAAGATAAACCCAAATACCGAAAGGTGTTGAGGAAAACGAAAGGCAGTAATGCATCGTGGATTCCCAACCTGGAAACCTTTGGCTGTATCCAATACCTGAACCCCAGAATGATGGCAACGGTGCCTGTTAATGCTTGTAAATTGATGATTGTGAAATTGTCCATGATTTATTTTGATGAGTTGTTAGTTACAAGGTGATTGAGATAAACGATCATTCCCCAATAGGTAAGCATGAGCACCGGAATGGTCGTATTGAACGGGATGGAGAAATCGGGAATACCAAACCACGTGCGAAGTGAAACTGAAGCTATGAACAGGATGAAGAGAACGCCTCCGGCAAAGACCGCGATGATGGAAAGCACATTTTTACGGCTCCTGTTTATTCCCCACTTAGATTGCCTTCGGAAGAAAAACCATAAGGCAACTGAAATGAATAGGACTTCAATGAGAATAGCCAAATAAACATTGGTAACATAAAGTCCTAGACCAACTTCATGTGTATGCCGTCCGAATAAATGGTGCGGATAGCCTGAAATCAAGTCAAGCAGTAGATGACTTAAGGTTATGGCTGCACCAATCAGCCCGATTTTGGTGCTCTTGAAAAACACCGTTCCCGCTACGAACACAATGAAAAGCCAGGCAATTTGAGGGTACAAATCGTGGCTATAGAGCATGTCTACCACTATGCTTTCCAAAGTCACGTCAAGTGCATCTGAGGGCAGAGTGGGCTCTAAACCGAGATAGTGAAAAACCAACCAAAGTAAATCTTGCAATTGGCTCGCGATCAAAAAATAGAGCAAGACTCCTTTTGGAAGGTGCTTTTTATGAGCCAATAAAGCCGGAGCGAAGTGACCTGACAGCATCGTATTTTAGTGTTGTTGTTTTTGAAAGGCTTTCATTGAAAATATGGCTGCAATCACCACGAAAACCGCTCGCACCCAGTGGAGAATAAGCCAAAGATTTAACTTTTCTACAGCCTCAGCGGAGGTATACTTCATTTCCATAAAACCAAAGTTGGTTGGCAAATGGTACACACTCGTAATGGTGCAGGTGATTATTAGCGCGACCAGGGCAGTGACCCAATCTTTCCGAACGACAGGTTGGCTTTTGGTATTCACCACCATGGCCACGGTAGCAATAATAGCGGGGAGCAGAAGGCCCATGGTTGGCGCCAGCAGCAGCGGAAACTGAATTCCGAATTGCCGCATGAACTCCATCGGATCCAGCGTTTGCCAATACATTCCAAAGCCAAGGCCGATGACCAGTAAGTTGCCGATAAAGGCTGATGTGCCAATGATGGCAATGTAGGGAAGTGCTTTTTTCATGCTATTTTGATTTAGGAATCGGTTGTCTGTTCAGCTGCTTAAACATGATCTTTGGTGCCAATCGACTCATGAGGTTGAGCAGCTTTGAAATGCCCGGAGTGATTTCATCTTTTCCTTTTGTGAAATCCCTCCAAAAGATTTCAGCCATTTTTTCAGGAGGCATGGGTTTCAGATTATCGTCTTCGGCTATATCTGCTCCGTGTGCCAAGGGCGTATCTACCACAGGAGGCAGAAGTTCCACCACCCTGATGTTGTGCGGCTTTAATTGAGGGCGAATGGCCATGGTCCAAAAGTGCACGGCTGCCTTGGTTCCTGAGTAAGTCGGTGCTTGTGAAAAAGGGATGTAGGCCAAGCCCGAAGAGGTATTGATGACCGTTGCATTTTTACTTTTCTTTAGTTGTGGAAGAAAGTAATGCAGCATCCGTATGGGTGCATGGAAGTTGATCTCAATCTCATTGAATTGACGGTGCAGTTGATCCTGTTCGCTCCCCGAATCTACCAGGTTCATGATGCCTGCATTATTAAAGAGCACGTCAATTCCGCCAAAAGTCTGCTCCATTTTCAGGACCAGAGCCTTTACGTCTTCTTCATTGCACACATCGCTTTGCTCGATATGTATGGAGGGCAGGTCAGCCTTGACCTTTTCGAGTTTCGATAAATTCCTGCCCGTTACAACTACATTGTAATTGTGGTCTAAAAATTTTTTGGCGATTGCTAAACCAATGCCCGAGCTGCCGCCCGTAATAAGGATTGTTTGTTTCATTTGGCTCTTATTCTTCATAATACTGCTGATTTCAGGAGCTTCGTATGCATCCAAAGCATCACGGCAGTGGGTATTAACTCGATTAGTATTCCGAAAATGATGATGGGGCTTGGCGGGTAATAAGTAAGTCCGTAAGCCCTCACAAGACCACCGATAAACACGGCTATCATAAGAAAGCGGAACAAGGCGGTTTCAGAAGGATTCCAAGCGGTATAAAAGAAGGCAAGTGACATGGCGCCCCAGATCGCTGCGGTGAATCTGTGATTGTTGTCTTGCATGGCATCCGTAACAGTGGGATCAAATCCGTGGGTAGAACCCATGAATCCCGTTACCGCTGCAATGATGCCGTAGAGCACCAGGAAAATTCGAATGAAAAGTAGCATACTTAGTTGTTTTTAGCTGGTTTTTTAAGAAAGGAATAAGCGGCTATGCCAATGGGAATGGCGAATGGAATGTGCTGCAGTACATCCATGGCTGAGGCATCGGGCACAAAAACAGCCCAAACCACCATATCAACCAGAATGACCAATACGAGCGTTACCAAATGGAATTGACCGGCCAGTCTGAAATGACCTTGCCGAATGGCAAGAAGAACAAATATGGGCGGCAGGAAATCACAAATAGCTTTGAAAACTGCTACGATCTGAGCAAAGCTGATTGCCGCATCCGTATCGGGTATGATTGAGAAAGACCCTTCGGCAGCCAAAGGGAAGGCTAACCAGAAAACACCAATACCAATAAGCATAAAGGCCGAGATATAACTGGCCCAAATACCTGTTTTAATGCGCTTTGGCAGCTCTTTATAGACGTAATGCTTTGAGGACACCTGGGTTTCTTTTGCCCTTTAGACAAGAAACAAGTTCAGGTGTGACCACTTTAAGGGAAAAAAATTAATTCAAGTTGAGACTCTTGCGCCAATTAGCGCTTTCCAGAATGGATTGGAGGAAGTTCTTTTTGTCAAAGTGAGTTTTGAAACCAGTATCCCGATGCAAGGCTGCATACAAATCTTCCGATTCTTCTACGAGCTGATTTGCTTCGGGCTCAATCTGCCTTTGAAAGGTGGAATAGTCCTTTTTATTGAACAATAGATTTTTTGCATCTACCATTCCATTATCTAGCGCTATGGTCACCTTTTTATGACATCGGCAGGGATTTGCCTTATCCACGAGGCCGCAATTGTTTTTCATAAAATTATGCAGATCCTTTCTGGCCCTGCTCAATTTCTTACGGTAGGTGTCTTTTGAAACGGACATGATTTCCGAGCCAATCGTGTGGTCGGCATCAAAAATATCTCCTATAATGTACACAAGCCGTTGTTCTTTAGTGAGGCACAAAAGCATTCCGGAGAGGCACTGTAAGCGTACCTCCCTGATTTCCTCCTTCTTTGCTTCCTGTTCTTCCTGTGAAATATCAATGTTGGGGGCATCGTCTAAGGCATACGCCAGGTCATCAAAATTTTCCATGAAGGGCCCCTTTGGTTTTTTCTTCAGGTTTAGAAAGTGATTCCAGACAATGCGATAGGCCCAGGTTCTGAAAGCGCTTTCACCCCTGAATGTGCTGAGGCTAGAAATGATTTTTATCAATGCTTCCTGGGTGAGGTCTTCTGCTTGCATGGGGTCACCAATCATCTTCCAGGCGATATTGTAAATGAAGGGTTGGTGTTTTTGAATCAGGACATTTAAAGATTGCTTGTCGCCTGAGAGAACTTCTTCTACCAAGGCTGCATCAGACTTGTCCGTGTTATAAGCTATTGAAAATGGATTCATGGTTTCTTATTAATTAGTGCGAACGATCACGTGTAGGAGCTGTGGCGGATCTCCGAACGATGATTTGCCCGCACCACTAAAGTCTTAAGTGTACAAGCCTTCATTTTAATCGCTTCATCCGCTGATGTTTTTAAAGTCCTTAGCCAGTTTTTCTCTGTAGTTCGTCACCAGTGCATGAGCAAAAGCGGTCCGGTCCTTTCGCAAAAGCTCCATTTCTTCCCCGTTTACGATGGTTGGGTGAAGGTCTCTAAGATACTTATCGCTCCATGTCGCAAGCTCCAAAAGAACAGGTGTTAAAGCCAATCCTTTGTCGGTTAAAAGATAATACTTGGTCTTCTTATTATTCGGTCGTTGCGTTTTTATTATGATTCCCACTTCCTCCAGTAGTTTGAGTTTGGCGGAAAGAATATTGGTAGCAATAGCCTCATCACTTTCTGTAAAATCTTTGAAGGTCTCTTTGCCTTCGATGAGTATTTGCTTTACTATCACCAACATCCATTTATCTCCCAGCACATCCAGGGCTGAAGTAAAGGGACAATTACATCTGAAATCCTGTGGCATCTGTTAATTCTGCGTGAAATATTACTTGTAAAATGCAATTAATAGTTAAAATCACTTGCAAATTAAAAGTGTTAATCTATTTTTGCTTGCGAATCAAAAGTAATCATCATTCATCAAAAGCCAAAATCAATGAGAAAACTAGTTACAGCACTGGCATTATCAGTTCTTCTTGCTTCCTGTGGTAATGCGCAGACGAAATCAACAAGCGAGCTTAATTCTAAAGAATCAAAAAAAATGAACAACAAAGAAATCGTTGGAACCTTTCTGGGCGCGGTTGCCAAGCAAGACGCTGAAACCATGCGCAAATTTGCGAATGCGGATTACATTCAGCACAATCCCTTTGTACCAACCGGTTTAGAACCATTTATAGGTTTACTACCCGTTTTAAAAGAACACGGAACGTATGCCGAAAACGTGCGGATGTTTCAGGATGGCAACTATGTATTTATGCATAACATCTGGAAAAACGCGAAACCTTTTGGGGCAGATCAAATGGTGGCATTTGACATTATCCGTGTGGATGAAAACGGAAAAGTAGCCGAGCATTGGGATGCCATGACGGTTTTAGTAAATGAAACTGCAAGCGGAAGATCACAAACCGATGGACCGACAACCGTTGAAGACTTAGACAAAACCGAAGCAAATAAAGCCTTGGCAGTTTCCCTTATTGAAGACGTTTTAATGGGTAAAAATCCAGGTAAGATTGGCGACTACATCAGTTCCGAAGCGTACCACCAACACAACCCGGAAATTAAAGACGGATTAACCGGCATAACAGAGGCAGTAGCGTACCTCAGTTCGCAAAACAATATGTTTAAATACACCAAAATCCATAAGGTATTAGGTGAGGGCAACTTCGTGTTAGCCGTAAGCGAAGGTGAGTGGAATGGTGGTAAAAAACACGTATTCTACGACTTGTTCAGAATGAAAGGCGGAAAGATCGTAGAACATTGGGATGTGATCCAGGAAATACCTACCGAAGGGTTGGCTCACACTAACGGGATGTTTGGGTTTTAGACTTTAGTCAAGGTTTTAATAGTCTCTTTTAGAATCCGAAGTCGTTTATTCAACGGTTTCGGATTTTTTTCATTCGAATTACAACTAAAAAAGTGTAAACGATGTTTCTATAACTCTGTAAAGGATGTTTGAATACCGTACCTTATTGCCCAACGTTTTGCATATGGCTTGTGGCGCTTTCGAAGCACTTTCATTTCCACCGAAACCAAAGCTGGCTACGGAGCGAAAACCTTGCTGGCGGCCGTTCACCCGCCATAAGCTATAGCCCCTATGTAAAAGCAGTGTCCTAAGTTTAGGTAAACTTTCAAAATACCTATACAATGCAAACTCAAGACACTGCCGTATCAAAACTATTCATTGGCATCGATATCCACAAGAAGAGCTGGCGTATACATACCGCCACCGATTTATTTATGGGCAAAGGCCTTACCATGCCCGCTGAGCCGTTGGCTCTTAAAAAATATGTAACCACCAACTTTAAAGGCTATCAGGTGTACACGGCCTATGAGTCAGGCTGCTGTGGCTACAGTGCCCATCGAGCCTTTACCAGCTATGGCTGGAAGAGTGTAGTTTTTAACCCCTCAGACTTGGCCCGTACCGGCAAACTGCGCTATCAAAAAACAGACGTGATGGATGCCCAACTGATCTGTAAAGAATTGCGGGATGGTAGACTCAAAGGCATTACTGTGCCTGAAGTAGAGCGAGAGCATTTACGCTGTCTTTTCCGCAGGCGCAATGATTTGGTAAAGGACTACCGCAGGATAAAAAGCCACATCAAAAGCCAGCTGCTTTACCTGGGCATAAAGTTGCCACAGGAGTATGACAACTCCAACTGGAGCCACGCCTTCAGAAACTGGATCCGGGATTTGACTTTTGACTACCCGACAGCCGAAGCCTCCCTGGAGAGCCGCATGGAACACTACGACTATGTCGATAAAGAGCTACGCTACATCAGCAACGAACTGCGCAAATGGTGCCGCACCCATTATAAAAAAGATTACAGGCTGCTACGCAGCATACCAGGCATAGGCCCCATAGTGGCTTGCGGTATATTAAGCGAGCTGGGCGACATCGCGCAGGTTCAGTAACTTCAGGCAGCTGGCCGCCTATATAGGTCTAATACCCGGCATGGCCCAAAGTGGCGAGGGCAAGATACGCAGCCGTGGTCTAAACCCGCGTAGCCACCGCCTGATGCGCAGCTATTTTGTAGAAGCTACCTGGGTGGCCCTGCGCAGAGACCCTGTAATGCAGACCTACTACCGCAGCCATGCGGGTAAAGATACCAAGGCCATACTGGTAAAGTAGCCCGCAAGCTACTCAGCCGAACCCTGGCCGTACTCAAAGCAGAAACCCCCTACCAGGTCGGAGTGGTCGCCTAAAAAGAAAAATGAAGTTAAACCCCTTTAAGCTCAAAAATGAAATTACAGAAAAGACCACAAAACATCACAGGTGGTGCTAACATTATCATCGGGGACTCACACGCTTATAGCAAGTGGCTTTCCTTCACCTTATTAAAATCAAACCGGTGCTGGTGGAGTTCGGGCACACACCAAAACTAACCACATATGGGATGCTGAGCAATAAGGGCAACCGCTTATCGCGGGCTTTTAAAGTGTTGACAAACCAGCAAACCTGGCCAAAACCCAAGGGTGGGAAGGTAGTTTATGAACACTTTAAAAGTTTAAAAATGCAGAACTAAAATGGAGGTAAAAAATCGAAGAAATAGTATCTTTAAAAATCCGAACCTAAGGTTGGGAAGACTGCTTTACATGGGAGGTTTTGTTGGCAATAGTTTTTTAATTTAAGTATTCTTCTACAGATAGTTTTAAACCGTTTAAACTAGTAAAAGAGCAATTGTTTGCTAAACGATAACAAAATGACTCAGTATTTCTTGATACAAGTCCGAAAAAAGACTCTATTAGTTGTTTAATCATTTTAATGAGATATTTTCCTGGCACATGCTTTATACACAGTTCATTGCTATTTATATTGATTACTGATTTTACTTTTCTTACTTGTGATTCCAAGGTTAATCTACCATCTATATTATTCAGTTCATACCTAATTTGAACTTTATAAGCGTCTATTTGAGCAGGTTTTATAGTAAAATCTCCATTATTAAAGTCAAAGAATCTTTCATGATTTAAAGAAACATTTTTCAAATTAGAGCACTTATTTTGAACTACTAAGTGTAAATGAATTAACTCGCTTAGCTTGTTGTTTATGTTTTCTATATGGCTGTCTAAATCAAGTGTATTATCAATATCTTCTCTTTTTAATTTTGGCTTTTCACCAATTATATATTCAACAATGGCTTCTTTTTCGATGAGATGGTTTTCTATCGAATATCTTTCCAAATAAAATAAATTCTCATTTGAATTCATCTTATTTAAAATATCATCAAAGTCTTTATCAACTATGAAAACTTTTTTATTATCCCCAAGACTTGAATTTGATTCATTAATTACGTTTTCTTTACCATTCAAGGGAAAGATTCTATCAATTCTAATATCGGGGAACAGATTCTTTAGAATACAAAAGAAAAAGTTTTCTTGTTCTTCATCTTCGATATAAAATGAGATATCATTAAACTGGACATAAAAAATATCTTCAGCTAATCTATAGTTATCGTTTCTTGTCGGGATGCTTTCTTCTTCTGTAATCATTTAATAAGGCAATAAAACTTTACAATACGACTTATTTTTACCCACTATAGCTGGCGAATGAGTTGCAAATAGTAGTTGGGTGTTGCTAGGCATTATGGTTTTTATTCCTTCAAGAAAACTCTCCTGCCATTTTGGGTGTAGTGATAACTCCGGTTCATCAATAATGAAAACTTTCCCGAAACGACTGTTAAACTTAATGTAAGTAAACAGAATTAAAATCTGTTTTTCACCAGATGATAAAGTTTCAATGTCTCTACCTTTTTCTATTATTTTATATTCTTTATCTAAAATGTTAAATTTTAAGGTGGAAGCGTGTTTTTCAAAATACAATTCCTTGGAAGAATCTTTTAGAAATAAGTTTATTGTATCTAGATATTGTTTAATCGAATTATAAAATCGTTTAGATTTAGACTCAAAGTCCTCAAATTCTTTAATTAACTCTTTTATTTTTCGAAATTGATTAAGGTTAGTAATGTATAGAATATTGAACCTTTCATTTTTTTCATGTTTATCCTGACTTAGAACAGCTTTTAAATTTGAAAAATAGTTCTCAATTTTATTAAAGGCTTCTTCTTGCTGTAATTTTTTCTTTAGTGTTTTTGATGTACTCTTTCCAATAACATTTTCTTTAAAATAGTCTTTTACTTTTATTTCAAGAGATTCAACCTGATTTAATGAAATCTTAGGAGATTTTACTATGTCTTGTAAACTTTCATGTGTGAGTGTCTCATCAAATGATGATAACATTATTTTGTCATTCAATCTTTTATTTAAATCAAGGATTTGATTTTTATATCTCATATATTCATTCCCCGATAAGTTCAACACTTTGTCTAAAGGGCTTTTGATATTTTTTTGCCCTCTTTTTCTTAGTATCCCTTTACTGTCTTCTAAATAAGTTATTTCATCCCCTTCTTCCGTAAATAAATTTCTATCTAAACCAATAACAATTGGGTTAGGGATAATTGAGAATAAGAAATTCCATGTTTCCTCTTCATGCTTTTCAGGAGTAAGCCCACGATATTCGTTTATATAATCTTCTTTTAGACTATTATTTTTAGTGATTTCTTTCGGATGTAATTTAAAATCTGCTTGAATTTGGTTGTATTGGTAATTGCTAGAATGATTTTTTAAATCGATGGTTAATTCTTTGTTGTTTTGTTTACTGATTATTGTAAAATCTTGCTCTTTGAATGAAAAATCAATTTCAATTTTATCAAATTCGTTGACACACAAATTTGATAATGATGGAACTAGAAGCCAATTGACAACATTAAGAATACTTGTTTTACCAGCACCATTTATTCCAACTAGCAAATTAATATCTGAATTGAATTCAATTTCCTTATTTAAATATCCATAGAGTTTTTTTATTACGACTTTCTTAATGTTCATAGTTTTATTTAATTATTGCCAACGGTTTGGCTAAAGCTAGTGCGGCTTTCCGTGAATTCCTAAAGAACCGAAATCGTCATCGTCAACCGTGTCAGTGTCTGCCGAAGACGAAATGGCCGCATTTGCTTTAGCCCCTATGTAAAAGCAGTGTCCTAAGTTTAGGTAAACTTTCAAAATACCTATACAATGCAAACTCAAGACACTGCCGTATCAAAACTATTCATTGGCATCGATATCCACAAGAAGAGCTGGCGTATACATACCGCCACCGATTTATTTATGGGCAAAGGCCTTACCATGCCCGCTGAGCCGTTGGCTCTTAAAAAATATGTAACCACCAACTTTAAAGGCTATCAGGTGTACACGGCCTATGAGTCAGGCTGCTGTGGCTACAGTGCCCATCGAGCCTTTACCAGCTATGGCTGGAAGAGTGTAGTTTTTAACCCCTCAGACTTGGCCCGTACCGGCAAACTGCGCTATCAAAAAACAGACGTGATGGATGCCCAACTGATCTGTAAAGAATTGCGGGATGGTAGACTCAAAGGCATTACTGTGCCTGAAGTAGAGCGAGAGCATTTACGCTGTCTTTTCCGCAGGCGCAATGATTTGGTAAAGGACTACCGCAGGATAAAAAGCCACATCAAAAGCCAGCTGCTTTACCTGGGCATAAAGTTGCCACAGGAGTATGACAACTCCAACTGGAGCCACGCCTTCAGAAACTGGATCCGGGATTTGACTTTTGACTACCCGACAGCCGAAGCCTCCCTGGAGAGCCGCATGGAACACTACGACTATGTCGATAAAGAGCTACGCTACATCAGCAACGAACTGCGCAAATGGTGCCGCACCCATTATAAAAAAGATTACAGGCTGCTACGCAGCATACCAGGCATAGGCCCCATAGTGGCTTGCGGTATATTAAGCGAGCTGGGCGATTTGCGCAGGTTCAGTAACTTCAGGCAGCTGGCCGCCTATATAGGTTTAATACCCGGCATGGCCCAAAGTGGCGAGGGCAAGATACGCAGCCGTGGCCTAAACCCGCGTAGCCACCGCCTGATGCGGAGCTATTTTGTAGAAGCTACCTGGGTGGCCCTGCGCAGAGACCCTGTAATGCAGGCCTACTACCGCAGCCATGCAGGTAAAGATACCAAGGCCATACTGGTAAAGGTAGCCCGCAAGCTACTGAGCCGAACCCTGGCCGTACTCAAAACAGAAACCCCCTACCAGGTAGGAGTAATCGAATAAAAAGTTGAACAAAATATAAACCCCTTTAAGCTCTAAAAATGAACTTACAGAAAAGACCACAAAACATCACAGGTGGCCCCAAAAATATCAATCGGGGACTACATGCTTATAGCAAGTGGCTTTTCTTCACCTTATTAAAATCAAACCGGTGCTGGTGGCTGCGGGCATACACCAAAACGCAGACTACATATGGGATGCTGAGCAATAAGGGCAACCGCTATCGCGGGCTTTTACAACTGTTGACAAACGGGCAAACTCTTCGAAATACCAAAGGGTGGTGAAGGGAGTTTGTCAACACTTATAAAAGTTAAAAAGAGAACTAACTATGAGGTAAAAAATCTGAAAATAGTATCTTTAATTATCTAACCTAAGGTTGGTGAGACTGCTTTACATGGGAGGTGTTGTTGTAGCGCGTTTTTTTATTTTAAAATTTTGTCAATTGATTCTCTGTCAACTTTGAGTCGCTCAAGAATAAATTTGGCAAATCCTCTATTTGATTTTTTATAACTGTCAAAGTCCTGCATTAATCCTGAAGCATAAAGTCGTTCATTAACGGTCATTCCACTCATTCCCTTCAATTCTGGTTTGTCAAGAGCCGTCTTTACCTTGAATTGTAGATTTCTCCATTCTTGCTGCTTTCTAATTCGGTTGATTATTGTGATGTCATCATCTCCGTGAATGTCTCTCACTCTGTAGTCGGATTCAGCAGGATTTTCTGGATTAACAAATTGATTTATTCCTAGATTGAATAAAGCCTGTCCAAATCGAAGTTCAGGATCTCGATTCAAGGCTTCTTCAATTGCCTTCAGAATTATTTTGTGCTCGTCTGTCATTTTTAAATGCGCTACAACTAGCGGCTAAACAACATGTTGTTTATATCCACTATATAATTATTCGTTTAAATCTTTTAAAATCAAAGAGATACGGCACTACTCCTTGGCATGCCCGTAAATCTCCTTGTACTCATCCTTATAAAGGTCAATGATGTTTCTGCGCTTCAGGCTCATCTTGGGGGTAAGGTGGCCGCCATCCACACTCCAGGCATCTGCCGTAAGGGCTATCTTTTTTACCTGCTCCGAGTGCCCGAAGGATTGGTTGATCGTTTCCACCTCCTTCATAATGCGGTCTTTCACCTTTTCATTGGCCACCAGTTCTTTATTGTCGCTGGCTTTAATGCCTTTCTTTTCAGCCCATGATTTTACAAAGGCAAAATCAGGCTGTATAAGGGCAGCCGGGTGTTTCTCGCCTTCGCCAATTACCATTACCTGCTCTATAAATCCAGATTCCTTAAGCTTGTTTTCTATAATCTGCGGGGCCACATATTTACCCCCACTGGTTTTAAACATTTCCTTTTTACGATCCGTAATTTTAAGGTACTTACCGTTGTTTACCATTTCGCCAATATCTCCGGTATGGAACCAGCCATCGGCCTCCAGCACTTCATCGGTTTTTTCCTTTTGCTTGTAGTAGCCCATCATTACATTGGGGCCTTTACAGAGCACCTCGCCATCCTCGGCAATTTTTACCTCTACATTGCGGATGGGGGCGCCCACAGTGCCCACTTCCTTGCTATCCCAATTGGGGCCATTTACGGCAATTACCGGTGAGGTTTCCGTAAGTCCGTAACCCTCCTGCACATTAAAACCGGCAGCAGAGAATATTGCGTTGAGCTTTGGGTTAAGCGCAGCACCGCCCGATACAATGGCCTTCACATTTCCACCCAGGGCCTCCTGCCACTTACTGAAAATCAGCTTGCGGGCTATACCCAGCTTAAAGTTGTAAAATGCCCCATTAGTTTTAGGATCGTATTGTTTGGCAAGATCCACCGCCCAAAAGAACAGTGCTTTTTTAATACCTGTTTGCTCGTTGCCCTTGGCAATAATCTTATCATATACCTTCTCCAGCAGGCGTGGTACAGCAGCAAATATTTCGGGTTTTACCTCGCGTATATTATCTCCTATTTTATCGATAGACTCAGCAAAGTAAATGGGGAAGCTGTTGTACATATACAGGTAGGTAAGCATACGCTCAAACACATGGCAGATGGGTAAAAAGCTAAGTGCCTTACCGCCTTTTACCGTAGGTATGCGGGGGCAGCTATCCAACACATTGCTCACCAGGTTGTGGTGGCTAAGCATTACGCCCTTCGGTTTTCCGGTAGTGCCGGAGGTGTAAATCAGTGTAGCGAGGTCGCGGCTGTTTACAGCATCCTTGCGCTTCTGTAATTCCTCATCATGCTTTTTGTCTTCGCCCAGCTTCAGCAGTTCCTTCCAGTTTTTGATGCCCTCTTCCTCATTAAAAATGTAAATCTCCTTAAGGGAGGCCACATTGTCCTTAATCTTTATCACCTTGTCATACAGTTCCCTGTCTGACAATATGCAGTAGGTTACCTCGGCATCATTAAAAATATAGTCGTAATCCTCGCTGCTTATGGTAGGATATACCGGCACGTTTACGGCACCGGCCTGCATTATGCCAATATCCATCACATTCCACTCATAGCGGTTGGTAGATGATATCAGGGCAATTTTCTCCTGCGGCTGCACGCCCATTTCTATGAGGGCCCGGCTTATTTTATCGGCTTCTTCCAAAAACTTACTGGTTGACATTGGTACCCACTTACCATCAATTTTGGTGGTGAGGGCGTCTTCTACCGGGCGGTTTTCAAGTTGATAACGTGGTATATCAAATAGTCGGGTGGGCTGTTTAAGACTCATATTGTTGTATGCTTAATAGGAAATTATTGGCCTAATATAATTGAAATCCTAATGATTTATTGGGAATCATCTGCACTAAAAACACGCTGTCCGGCCAAAAAGGTCATTAGTACCCTGGTGTTTAGTAAACTTTCCTGCGGGGCTTTCATCAGGTCTTTATCCAGTACCAC
This sequence comes from Schleiferiaceae bacterium, assembly GCA_963758205.1. Taxonomy (GTDB): domain Bacteria; phylum Bacteroidota; class Bacteroidia; order Flavobacteriales; family Schleiferiaceae; genus Owenweeksia. The sequence continues at coordinate 779,926 of CAVWUM010000002.1, read as the reverse complement.
AAAATCAGCCCATTTGCCGGCCTCCAGGCTGCCTTTTTCATTTTCCTCAAAAGCGGCATAAGCGGCCCATATTGTCATTCCGCGCAGTGCCTGCTCACGTGTAAGTTTTTGATCGGGCGTAAAGCCACCCTCGGGGTAGCCCTTTTCATCCTGACGGAAAACTGCGCTGTAAAAAGTACGCAGCGGATCTATCCCCTCAATGGGGAAATCAGTTCCCAGCGCCACCATACCTGCTGATTGCAAAAGGCCTTGGTAGGGGTAGGCCTCATTCATGCGGTTACTGCCCAGGCGGTTTTCAGCCCAGTACATATCGGATGTAGCGTGGGTAGGCTGTATGGAAGGTATCACACCAAGTTTACCAAAACGCTCCACATCTGCAGGTTCTACAATTTGCGAGTGCTCCGCCCGCCAGCGGTGGTCATCCTTGCCGCTTAGTACCTGCTCATATACATTCAGCACCAGCCTGTTGGCCGAATCACCAATGGCATGCACACACATTTGCCACCCGGCTGCCTTCAGCTTTTCAGCGGAAGCGATATAGTGCCCGATGGAATCCAGTTGTAAACCCTCATTATCAGGGTCATCAAAATAGGGGTGTAGCATCAGCGCCCCCCGCGAACCCAGCGCGCCATCCAGGTAAAATTTTACGCTGCTCACATTCAGTTTATCCGTTTTTATTTTTCCTTTTTCAAGATAATAATCCACCAGCCCCTTTTTATCCGAAACCATAGCGTACACCCTGATATTGAGCAGGCCTTCACGGTGCAGGCTATCCAGCAGCTCAATCTGGTAACGGTCAAGCCCCGCATCCGTAACCGTGGTGAGGCCTACGGCATAAAGATTTTGCTCCGCTTCGCGCAAAGCATCAATCATGGTTTGGCGCTGCAGCCTGGGCTCTTCAATAAGCTCCATGGCATTATCCACCAAAATACCGGTAAGCTTTCCGTTTTTCTTTTCGATTACGCCACCGGCTATGGTTGTAGTGGTATCTATCCCCGCAAGGGTAAGTGCCGCATGGTTAGCCAGTCCGGCATGGCCGTCAATGCGCTTTACAAACACTGGTGTTTCCGGAAACAGCACATCCAGCCTTACCTTATCGGGAAATTCCTTTAGCTCCCAGTCATTCTGATCCCAGCCGCGGCCGGTTATATATTCCGTTTTATGTTCGTTCTGAAAGGTTTTGATGCGCTCAATTACATCATCATACGAAGTGGTACCCACCAGGTTTACGGAGCGCAAAGTACCGGCATAGCCCATAAAGTGGCTGTGGGCATCATTAAACCCCGGGTACACAAATTTGCCTTCCAGGTCAATGTTTTCGGGCGCCCTGAAGTTTCGCCTTATACTATCCGTGGTTCCGGTGGCTATAATTTTTCCATCCTTTATAGCCATAGCCTCTATCGTGCTGAAGGCAGAGTCCACCGTGTACATAATGGCATTGTACACAATAAGGTCCGCTTTGGGGTAATCTGTACAGGAGGCAAGTGTGATAAAAACTATAAGTAGCTTAAATAGGTTGCTGCGCATGATTTGAAATTTTGGGCAAGTTAAATTAGTATGGGTAAAGCGGGACTTGAAGATTCGAAAATTTGAGGATTCATAGTTTCTCTAAAAATTAAACCCTGACAGGGCTCTCCACGCAAAGGGAAGCCCTGTCAGGGTTTCGTAATTCGTACTTCAGAAATTCGAACTTCCTAAAGCTTCCCAACCATGTCTTCTGGCTTTACCCATTCGTCAAATTCTTCTGCCGTAAGGTAGCCAAGGTTTACCGACTCTTCCTTAAGCGTAGTGCCGTTTTCGTGAGCGGTCTTGGCAATCTTAGCCGCCTTTTCGTAGCCAATTTTGGTATTGAGGGCTGTTACCAGCATCAATGAATTGTTGAGGTGCTTTTGAATAAACTCATAGTTCGGCTCTATACCCACCGCACAGTGCTCATCAAAGCTTACACAGGCATCGCCAATAAGTCGGGCAGATTGTAGCAGGGCATTGGCCATTACGGGCTTAAATACATTCAGCTGATAGTGGCCATGGCTTCCGGCTACTGATACCGTAGTGTCGTTACCCATAACCTGGGCGGCCACCATGGTAAGTGCCTCGCACTGTGTTGGGTTTACTTTACCCGGCATTATAGAGGAACCTGGCTCGTTGGCCGGAATAATAATCTCACCAATACCAGCTCTGGGTCCGGATGCCAAAAGGCGAACGTCATTCGCAATCTTCATTAAGGATACGGCCAGTTGCTTAAGCGCACCGTGGGTTTCAACAAGCGCATCATGTGCGGCAAGAGCCTCAAATTTGTTTTCAGCAGTTCTAAAAGGCAGTCCGGTAAACTCGGCAATTTTCTCAGCTACCAGTTCAGGGTATCCATCAGGTGTGTTGATTCCCGTGCCAACGGCCGTACCGCCAAGGGCAATCTCCGAAAGGTGATCAAGTGTATTTTTAAGTGCTTTTAGTCCATGGTTTAGCTGAGAAACGTATCCACTAAACTCCTGACCCAGGGTAAGCGGGGTGGCATCCATAAGGTGGGTACGGCCAATTTTTACCACTTCCCAAAACTCCTTTGATTTTTTATCCAGCGTATCTCTAAGCTGCTCCACACCTGGTATGGTGGTTTCCACTATCATTTTATAGATGGCGATATGCATACCGGTAGGGTAGGTGTCGTTTGAGCTTCTGGCTCTTGTTTACATCATCATTAGGATGAATAAAAGGCTTGCCTTCGCCCAGTTTATTGCCCTGTAGTACATGCGCCCGGTTAGAAATTACCTCGTTGGTATTCATATTACTCTGCGTGCCTGAGCCCGTTTGCCATATTACCAACGGAAACTGGTCATCATGCTTGCCTTCCAGTATCTCATCACAGGCTTTGGAAATCAGGTCTCTTTTTTCTTCAGAAAGCACGCCCAGCTCGCAGTTGGTGTGGGCAGCAGCTTTTTTAAGATAAGCAAAGCCATAAATAACCTCAAGGGGCATGCTGGCCTCGGGACCAATTTTAAAGTTGTTGCGGCTGCGCTCGGTTTGCGCACCCCAGTATTTGTCGGCAGGTACTTTTACCTCGCCCATGGTGTCTTTCTCTATGCGGTAATCCATCTTATGGTATTTAAAATTATATAAATGATGCAACGGCTGAAGCCGCTACAATGCTGATAATCATTAATGCGGCAAAAATACCTGTGTAGGTTAGATTGCTCAACTTTTTGCGGAATAAAAAAAGGCTGGTTCCGAACATTAATACCATTATGGCTAAAGCTTTTATTCCTGCAATCCAGGCCATGGCAAGTTGATTTTGCAAGTCACTACTTTCTATGAACATTTCATTGGCGGCTTTATGCCCCATGGCTTCAATATAGTTGGGCTTTACAAAACCCAAGTAGCAAAAAATAAAGCCGGCTATAAGGCTGGTAAACCATAAAAAATGGGGCAGTTTAAATTTCATTTGGAATATTGGGCAAAGCCTTTTGGTAAAAACAATTTTGCCTTACTTTAGCAGCCCAAAATTAGAAAGAATGTTTACCAAGACTTTAGGTTTTTTCGTTTTCCTCTTTATTTTCCTGATGGGATTTAGCATGTTGTTGTTTTTGGGACTTTTTGTAGGCTACTGGCTTACTTTGCTTGCCCTTGAAAACTTTGCCCCCAAGCTGGCTCATAAAATGATTGGCTACAAGGAAGGGGAAACCATTCGTTAAGAAATTTTGGTTTTTAGATATTTTGCCCTGCCTGGTTCGTCCAGTCAGGGTTTTTTTTGTGCCCGCCTAAAAGAAGTAGGAAACGCTTAGCGTGTAAAGGTTACGCCTAAAAGTGGTAGGCATTTCATTATTATCCGTGGTATATAAATCGTTAAGACCCATACTGGCTCTGAGATCTACCTGCAAATATTCATTTTCACTAAGTGTAATGCGTGTGCCCAATCCATACACTGTAGCAAAGCTTACTATGGTATAATCTTCCAGAATGTCCTTCACCAGGTCATCCACATTTTCATTGTTTTCGTCATTTTCATAATCGCGGCTTTCTGAAGCAAAAAGGTTAAAGTTGGTAGTAATACCTCCATTCAGTAAAATGCGGAACTTATCATTACCAAGGCTTATTTGCGGATAAACGGGTATGCTGAGGCTGGTAAACCTGATGTCGCCATCATAGGGTTCATCATTAATAAAACCCTGGGGATCCTGTATCATGGTGGAGCCTTTATACGTGCCTCCGGTGGTTAAGAAAAGTACATCTGCCGAAAGGCCAATAAACGGTACAAAACTGTAGTTAAAAGTTCCGCCAAAGGCAAAGTGGGTAATGCTGCCACTTTCATTTAGCTCCGGTAAACTGGAGATACCAAGACCTACACGGCCACCGGCCATGAATTTTTTCTGAGCATGAATAGTAAGGCTCAATATTAATATCAGGGTAAGGGCAGCGTAGCGTAAAGTCTTAGTCATGGCATGTACGATTATGCTGCCAATGTAAATCTAATTGCGGATATAATAAAAGTTTTGGAGGGTATCGGCTACCAGGCTGTACTCCTTAAATGTACTGAGGGAAGTAAAGCCCTTGGCGGAGATTCTCATCGAATCTGTTGCCATATCGAGAGAGTTATATACGGTGATGGAATCCATACTTAAGGCCCCGGGTGATGGCGGTGTAAGTAACGAACTGTGCATATATCCCCTTATGGAATCCGCGCTTTCAATATGGTACCAGTCATCAATGGCGCCCAGCACAAAAAATGGGGCCTGCCTGCCATAATCATTGATTACAGGATGCTCTGTGCCCGGACCTGCTCTGAAGTTGGCTTTGGCTCCGCTAACTACTAAAACCGGCTCAGCCACATCAAGATTGCTTTTGGCAGGTTCCACAAAGTTATTTTCAACAAATGGGTAGGGATCAAAAGCTCCCCCGGAATATATTCCGAAATGCAGATGGGGCGGGGTGAATTTTGCATTGCCCGTATTGCCCACAAATCCCAACGTATCTCCGGGCGCCACAACCTGACCAAAAGCTACCGTTTGGCTATCCAGGTGGGCGAAGTACAGGCTATGGCCACGCTCACTGTCACGCAGCCAAACCTGCTTGCCGCCAAGTCCGCGGTTGCGTACTGAGCTTACCACTCCATTTACCGGTGCTACTACAGGGGTGCCCTTTCGGGCGAAGATGTCAATTCCTTCATGCTTACGCGTACCACCGCCCCGGGGTGCTCCCCAAAAGCTTTGCACGGCCGTGGCATTTTTTCCATACACCGGAAACACGGCATAGGTACGTGCCCTACTCAGGGTAAATTCATAAGTGCCTTCGGCAAAAAGTTCGGGCTGTAGCCTGATGATGTACGTGCCGGTTTTTTTAAACTCATATTCTACAAGGCTATCTTTAGTGCTGGTGGAAATCAGCACATCATCTCCCGTTTCCATATTAAAGAGATCAATGAATATTTGCCCTTTACCCTGGTTTTGCCACTTTACTTCCATGGTTATAGTGGTGCCCTTAGCAGCATCAAACTGCCAGGCCAGTGCCTTTATCTCTTTGGCTTTTATAAAACCAACCGAGCTAAATGGCATTCCGCCCGCCTGTGGAGATTTTAAAACCTGCTGTGAAGCCCGCACCCATCTTTGCCCGGCCAGGGTTTCGGTAATTCCACTCTCCGTAAGTTTTTGGGTATAGGCAGCGTGTGGCGATTGTTTCTTAATAAAATTTAAAGTGCCATTAGTGCACGATGGTAAGCCGCTGAACATCACTATCAGCAGTACGCCAAACAAAAAAGCTCTTGTGATTTTCATACTTTATAAAAGCATTTTTCTTAAAAATTGTTGCACCTGCCGGTTGACAAAACCTCCGCTCAATCAACAGTTCTGTATCTGATTTTTGTGAGTTTATACGTTCATAACCCTTTTTGGGAAACCTTCGCACCCCGATAGATTTCCTGTAAATTCACCCCACGTTATTTTTACATCACTTGAAAAAGCTAAGGAACTCACTTCCACTAATATTATTCAATGGGATTACCTGGGCCGGTAGTATGCTGCTGTTTATCTTTTACCGGTTCTGGAATGGTAAAACCATTTCTGACTGGCAGGCAGCCGAACTTACAGGTTCTACCTCTGATGCCATTTGGATACTTGCCCTGGGTGGCTTTTTAGTGGGTGTAATTTCAGAGTTGCTTGAGCTTTATCTCTTCAGTAAACTTTTTCAGCGGATACCCATGCCTGTTACCATACTGGTAAAGAGTATTGCGCAATTTCTTGTACTGATTCTGTACGGCTTTACCATCATTTTCTTTTTTGATTATTACGAACGGATCAGTTACAACTCCACCGCTGCCTATTTTATGCATTATGTTGATTCGGCTGATGTTCTACCGCTAATGGTATTTGTGTTCGGCATTATATTTTTTGTTTCGGTTTTCCGGAGGCTATACCGCCTGGTAGGGCCGCTTAACTTTATAAGTGTCATGATCGGGCGCTATAACCGTCCGCGGGAAGAGGATCGGATTTTTATGTTCCTGGATCTTAACTCATCCACCGAGTTGGCGGAGACCCTTGGTAATAAAAAAGTGAGCCGACTGATACAGGAGTGCTTTAACGACCTGGCCAGCATTTCTCTTGATTATAAAGCCCAAACCTACCAGTATGTAGGTGATGAGGTGGTCCTTACATGGCTTTGCGAATCAGGGTATAAGGATGATCGCTGCCTCGAAATTTACTTTGCCTTTCAGGAATTGTTGCGTAGCCGTAGTAAATTTTACATCTCCAAATTCGGCATAGTACCCGAGTTTAAATGCGCCCTCCATGGCGGGCTGGTGGTTTCCACGCAAGTGGGGCAACTAAAGGTTGAAATTGCCTTTCATGGTGATGTGGTAAATACAGCGGCCCGTATGCTGGAAAAATGCCACCACTATAATGAGTCATTTATTATTTCAGAAGCCGTGCATCAAAAGCTCTCCAAAAACGAAAACTACAGTTTTAAAGGTTTGGGAACCGTTGATTTACGCGGAAAATCGGAGCAGCATAAATTGTATGCTGTAAAGGCCAACCGGGGTTTTTACTCACAGCCATCAGAGCTTGAAACGGCCGGAGTTATTTTCTGAGCATTTCAAATCGCAGTACAAAACCTTTGTCGCCTTCGCCCTCGCTGCATATATACATATCTCCGTTGGGTGCAAAACACAAGCCTTCCGGCTGATTTAATATACGGGGCAAAATAGGGTAGGAGCTTACAATCTGCCCCTCTTTATTAACCACCAATAACAGTTTGCCCACCGAGGCCATTATATAGTAGTGCTTATCAATGGGGTTGTAGGCCACCGAGGAAGGCTCAAACTTAAAGCGATCCTTATCATAAGGCTGCTTTTTAACCTTTTCAAAAAACTCGGTAAGTGTTGTTGTAGAGATGGAAAATAGTTCCGTGGAATCCATTTCACCACTTTGAGGGTTAAGGGAGTATACAGCCCGCCCCTTTACCTTATGGCCTTTGTAATCACCATCTTCTTTAGTGGCAATCAGTAGTTTTTTTAGCTGTGGATCATACCCAAGGCCTTCGGTATTATTGCGTTCATTCAGGGGTGTTTGCATCACTTTTGCCTCAGCCACATCATTTCGGGTATAGTTTATCTTATAGATTTTACCGTTGCTCTCCAGCGCATAAATAGTATCGCTCACCATTTCAATTCCTTCAAAATCTCCCGATCGGGTAAAACGTATGGAGTTGATTATTTTACTGCTATCAAGGCTGTATTCATACACTTCGCCACCTTCATCTTCTACCATTAGCAGGGTGGCGGGCTCCATATAGGTGAGTCCTGATACTTCAGATAGGGCATAAGGGAGGAAGTACTTTTTGTTAGGCTCCTTCAGGTTGTAATAAATCTCAGCATTATCCAGGTAAAGAAAAAGGCTGTCCACCACATTTTGGCGCGAAGCCACATTGGAGCAGGATGAGGTAAGAAAACCCGCAAGTATAAACCCGCAAATGGTGAGAAGGCCAAGGAATCTGAAAAATTTCATATCACGCAAATATCGCATACTTTTAGGCCTTAATCACACACTACCGCTAGTTGCAAAAGCTATGAGGGAAAATGTAACCACCATTCTGGAGGAGGCCGAAGAGTTTGCGAGCAAAATTCTGAAAAATGAGGTTTCTGAAAAAATGACCTATCACAATTATGAGCATACCCGCCAGGTGGTAAATATGGCGGCTAAAATTAGTGATGAGATGGCTATTGCGCCTGATGAGCGTGAAATTGTGTTGCTGGCGGCCTGGTTTCATGATTTGGGCTACCGCAAAGGAGGATTAAGGCATGAGGAAGAATCGCGCAGAATAGCAGAAAAGTTTTTGGAAGAGAGAAATTATGCGCGCGAAAAAATAGATCGGGTAGCCAGTTGCATCATGGCCACCCAAATGCCTCAAAATCCTAAAGATCATTTGGGACAGATTTTGTGCGACTCGGACCTGGCACATTTAGGTAGTGAGGAATACCTCAAAAAATCTGAACTACTAAGGGAGGAGATAGAGCAGGTAAAAGGCCAGAAGCTGGATAAACTCGCCTGGCTCAGTATCAACAAAGCCTTTTTAGAAGGGCATTGTTTTTTTACCCGTTTTGCCAAATCATTTTTTAGTGAGGGGGTATCCAAAAACCTTAAAATGGTGGAGAATGAGATTGCCAAAGCCACCGATACCACTGAGCGCGAAAAAGAATTGCTCGCTGAAATTGCCGAGTTGAAACTCGAAATCCAACTCAATAAGGAAAAGAAAAAGAAGCGGAAGGCCAAGAGGCCTACCCGTGGTATTGAAACAGTATTCAGGCTTACCTCTAAAAACCACATTGACCTTAGCTCCATGGCGGATACCAAGGCCAATATTATGATCTCAATAAATGCTATTATTCTCTCTGTGGTGGTGAGTCTATTGGTAAGAAACCTTGATGAATACCCTCATCTTAACGGTACCCTCACTTATATTAACCAGCGTTTGCCTTATCACTATAGTATTTGCCATACTGGCCACCCGGCCCAATGTGCCGCAGGGTAAATTCACCCGTAAGGATATAGACAATCGCAGTACCAACTTGTTGTTTTTTGGCAACTTCCACAGGGCTAAACTGGAGGATTATGAATATGGTATGCAGGAATTAATGAAGGATGGTGATTATCTGTATAGTAACCTGATTAGAGATATATACCATTTGGGAGCTGTGTTAGGCAAAAAGTACCGCCTGCTGCGGATATGCTACACCATTTTCATGTTCGGCTTTGTTATTTCCGTTCTCTCCTTTGTAATAGCTGAGGCCTTTTTTTCCGCGCCTTATCCTTATTGAGAAAGATTTTTATCAACCGCCAATGTTTTGCGTTTATGACGATGCATGCCCATTAATCGCATTACATCTATCAGATAGCCCGTCATAAAAGATAGCAGCCACATGCTATAGGAGCTGCGCACGGCTTCACCGGTAAAAATGCTGGTAAAATGTTTTACGATGTGCCCTTCCATTGCTTTACCCAAAGGGTTTTTCAACTGTTCCTGGCCTATCCGGTATGTTGTGAACAGCCGGCCGTTGTACCAAATGTCTACCATCTTTTTCCATGATTTCACCTCTTTTTTCCACTGCTTTTGGTATTGGGATAAATCACCACCTTTTATCAAAATATCTGCAACTACTGAGGCGTAGTTCATACCCAGGTATAGGCCTGATGAAAATACTGGATCGATGAACCCGGCCGCATCACCAATCAAAACCCAGTTTTTACCATAAAAACGAGTAGCCTCCAATTGGTAGTTAGAATATTGCTGCACTTCTGTAAGTCTGCTGGTCTCACTCAAAAAGTTTTTTAACACGTCATCCTTTTTCAGGAAGTTGTCGAAGCGCTCCTCTTTACTGCTGCCATATCGTTGCCATTGATCTTTGTCCATCACCACACCCACTGAGGTTTTTCCCGGTAAGGGGATGCGCCAGCACCAGCCGGTGCTGGCAAGATGCATATGTATATCACCTTCATTACGGTCAAAAGTGTTGCCATCCACATGGGCAAAAAGAGCTATATCGTGCCTTTTACCTTTCTTAGATTCCAATTTGGCTTTGTTGGCGAAAAGTCGTCTCCGGCCTGTGGCATCAATTACAAAATCGGGTTGTTTATCATTAAAAAATGCAGGGTAAGCTTCAACGGTTTGTTGAGGTATTATGCAGCGGTCATCTTCAAAGAAAACCTCAATTTTTTCTTCGATATACTGAGCTCCGAGTTCGATGGCCCTGTCCTTAATAGCCTGATCGAATTTTATCCTGTTGGTATTATAGGCGTAGGGCGGCAGGCTACCCATTCCCCCATCAAAAGAGGCTACGGCACATTCTTCCTTATCAAGCCATACAGAAGCCCCAGGCTTAAAAACGCTAAAGCTTTTTACTTTTTCTTCCAGTCCAAGTTTTTGGATAACGGGCATGGTGGCTGGTATCAGGCTTTCACCCACGTATAATTCTCTTTTTATGGCAGTGTCAAATACCAGCACGTTTTTCCCTTCTTTTGCCAGTAAGGCTGCTATAGTACTACCAGCAGGGCCACCTCCTACTATTACAAATTTTTCCATGCTTGATTAAGCCAGTTATTTAAATTAGGCTTTCGCCTTGTTTATAAGGCTAAAATATCAAACAGTTTTATTTGAACTGAGTACGTCCGGGGTTTTAGATTTTCTTGTGAACCTCCACCTTATAAAGATCATGACGTCTGTCCGCCAGGGTTCGTACACTGCCATGGTTGTGGAGTTCTTTCAATAAATCCAGATCTACATCTGCCACAATAGTCATCTCTGTATTTGGAGTAGCTTCCGCCTTAATACAATTGGTAGGGAAGGCAAAATCACTTGGAGTGAAAATAGCCGACTGTGCATATTGAATATCCATATTACTAACCTTGGGCAGGTTACCTACAGAGCCGGCAATCGCCACGTAGCATTCATTTTCTATTGCGCGGGCCATGGCGCAGTTTCGCACCCGCATATAGCCGTTTTGGGTATCGGTAAGGAAAGGCACAAAGAGTATCTGCATGCCCTGGTCGGCATAAATACGCGATAGTTCCGGAAATTCTACATCATAGCAAACAAGAATGCCAATCTTACCGGAGTCGGTGTCAAATATTTTTACTTTTTCTCCGCCTTCCATTCCCCAATCTGATTTTTCAGCTGGTGTAATGTGCACCTTGTCATAATAGTCCCAGGTGCCATCCCTGCGGCACAGGTAGGTAATATTGTAGAGTTTTTCATCTCTTAAAATAGGCATACTACCCGAAATAATATTGATGTTGTAGCTCACGGCTTTTTCCACCAATACATCCCTCAATCTTTCCGTATAACCCGCCAGTTGGCGTATAGCCTGCGAAACGCCCATGTGGTTATAGGCCTGCATCAGTGGAGCATTAAACAGTTCAGGGAAAAGCACAAAATCCGACTGATAGTCGCTTACTGCATCAACAAAATAATCTATATAGTCTACTAATCGCTCAAAAGAGTTTAACTCCCGCATTTGCCATTGCACTAAGCCAATGCGCACAACAGATTTTTCCTGGTTTATATGCTTTTCCTTCTCTTCATAATATATATTGTTCCACTCCATCAGGGCCGCATAATCATTGCTGGCGGCATCTTCAGGTATGTAATTTTTAATGAGCTTTTTTACGTGAAACCCATTGGCAAACTGAAAATTAAGCACGGCATCATGAATATGATTATTCTTTACCTGCTCAATGTATTCCTTAGGGCTATATTTTTCTTCCTGGGCAGCATAGTTGCTCATGCGGCCTCCAAAAATGATGCTTCTCAGGTTAAAGCTTTCACATAGTTCCTTACGGGCATCATACAGCCTTCGGGCAAGGCGCATCCCTCTGAAATCAGGATGTACAAAAACTTCAATACCATATAGCACATCACCATCGGCATCGTGGGTGTCAAAAGTGTAATCGCCTACAATCTGCTCATAGCGATGGTTATCGCCATACTTATTGTAATCCACAATTATAGAAAGAGCGCAGCCCACTACCTTGTCATTCACGCAAACTGCAATTTGCCCTTCCGGAAATTTAGCTAGTAGAATCCTGATGTCCTTCAGCCGCCAGGGTTCATCATCATAATCGGTGTAGGCCTCAACCATGGCATTTTTGAGATCTTTATAGTCTTCAATGAGGAGGTGGCGGATTTCAATTTTCGTTTCTGCTGTTTCCATAAAAGTATTTGGGTTGCTGCAAAGTAATAAGGAGATAGGCTTTTAATCACCTGTTATAACTACAAATTTCCTGTAAATTCGTTCAGTACTGCTTTCGCTTGATAATTAGGCGTGTAATACCAAATCATAATCCGTTTAAACAAACTGTAGTTAAATGAAGTTCCTATACGTTTTGCTTTGTTGCCTTACGGGATTCTACCTCGGCATGATTTACGGAGGCCTCACCCTACCCGAAGGCAGTGGGCTGGCTGGTGGAGCTATTGTATTTTTTGATGGACTTATTGGAGCTGTAATCGCTTTGGTGGCTGACATTTTCAGTATGTCGCGACTATCAAAAAAAGTAATGAAGTGGCTGGTATTCATACTTGCCATTTTATTGATACTACCTGTGAGTTGGGCGATAATTAAAAAACAGAGTACACAGCCAGATGAAAGCCCCTCTCCAAAACGTGAGGCCACGGATGCAATAAATGTTCTGGCCTATGCGCCATCAGCACCTGTTGTTAAAAATTCCACCGAAATGGGCCTGGGTATGGCCAAACCCGATTTTTATAACAGTAAGGCCCTTTACTTCTATGGCCCAATTACTGATGGTAAGCCGGTCTCTGAGCATACTCCCTATGATAGCATTAGTTTCAGCATAGCAGATCATCACAATTATTTCATCAGTTATGCACCGCCATGGTTTGCTCCTTCTCACCTTAAAATGGATTATGAAACACTTTATCTAAAACTGGTTTCGCTGGGGCGTGAGTGGGTGCAGGTTGAAGTAAACCAATACGATGGCCGCACTGCGTGGGTGGCGGCAAGTGATGTTGAAATCAAGCTCTGGCCAAAGTTTCTGCTTTCCGTTAATAGTATTGAAAATATGAATGCAGTTAAAAACCCGCTGCGGGTAAAGCCATTGGACCAGGCCGGCATTTTCCAAAAACCTGAGGGGCAATTCTTATTAATCCCTGTTTTGGTAAAAAGTGAGTGGATACAGGTTGTGCTTAGGTCCGAAACCGGAACAGAAGCCGGGAGGGCATGGCTTAGGTGGAAAGAAGGTAACAAGCTGTTGGTGGGGTATTCGTTGTTTTCATAAAACATAGTTTATCATCAGTACCTTTAGAGCAGAATGAGTTTGTGTCTTTCTTATTATGCGCGCATAGTAATTTTTTTATATTTGATGTACAATAAACCCACACCGCTTGAAATCAGAAGAAACTATTGACTTCCACATTAAACGCACATGGCAGAGCATTGCCAAGATGTATAATGAAGAGGCTGCTAAATATGACGCCACTATGGCCACGGGCTATGTATTGCTCAACATTGATATTGAACATGGCACCCCATCTACGGCCCTTGGACCTAAAATGGGCATGGAGGCTACCAGCCTTTCGCGTATTCTGAAAAATATGGAGGAGCGAGGCCTTATTGAGCGCAGGCGCAATCCGGCAGATGGCCGAAGTGTACTGGTGTATCTTACCAGATTCGGTCAGGAAAAACGTCTGGATGCCCGCGAAGCTGTTGTTCAGTTTAATAAGGTGGTTTCTGCCAAGGTGGGCGAGGATAAACTTCAGACCTTCTTTGAGGTTATAAACCAAGTAAATGAATTGATTACCAACCGAAAAATATTTCAACAAAAAGTATGAACAGAACAATAAAAAAGGTGGCCGTGCTGGGCTCAGGTATAATGGGTTCGCGCATTGCATGCCACTTTGCCAACATTGGCGTAAAGGTATTATTACTGGATATCCCGCCAAGGGAGCTAAACGATAAGGAAAAAGCCAAAGGGCTGAGCCTTGAAGATAAACAGGTGCGCAACAGGCTGGTGAACGACCACTTGCAGAATGCCCTCAAAAGTAATCCTTCGCCTATCTACGACAAGGATTTTGCCAGCCGTATTACCACTGGCAACTTTGAAGATAATATGGCCGACATCAAAGATGTTGACTGGATTATTGAAGTGGTGGTGGAGCGACTGGATATTAAGAAAAAGGTTTTTGACCAGGTGGAGCAACACCGCAAAGCCGGAACTTTTATTTCCAGTAATACTTCAGGTATTCCCATTCACTTAATGACGGAGGGGCGCAGTGATGATTTTAAAAAATACTTCTGCGGAACTCACTTCTTTAACCCACCGCGCTACCTGGAGTTGCTTGAAATTATCCCTACTAAGGATACCGACCAGGAAGTTGTGGACTTTTTAATGAATTACGGAGATGTATATCTCGGTAAAACCACCGTGCTGGCTAAGGATACTCCGGCTTTTATTGCCAATAGAGTTGGGGTGTACAGCATGATGGAACTTTTCAATTATGTTAAGGATTCCGGCCTCAGTATAGAAGATGTGGATAAACTCACGGGCCCGCTTATTGGTCGCCCAAAGTCGGCCACATTCCGCACAGCTGATGTGGTAGGATTGGATACTTTAATTCACGTTGCCAACGGACTTTATGAAAATGTAAAGGACGATGAGCGAAATGACATTTTCCAGCTTCCTGATTTTATTAAAAAAATGCAGGAGAACGAATGGCTGGGGTCTAAATCAGGACAAGGCTTTTACAAAAAGGTAAAGCAGGATGATGGCAGTAGCAAAATCCTTTCGTTGGATTTTGACACGATGGAGTACACGGAAAAAGATAAGAGTCGCTTTCCGGTATTGGATAAAACCAAGGGTATTGACAAAGTTGCAGATCGTTTCCCCGTATTGGTGGATGCAGATGATAAAGCGGGCGAGTTTTTCCGTAAATCATTTGGGGGCTTGTTTGCCTATGTATCGCATCGTATTCCTGAAATTTCAGATGAGCTTTTCAGGATTGATGAAGGTATGCGTGCCGGTTTTGGCTGGCAGCATGGCCCGTTTGAAATATGGGATGCCATAGGCGTACAAAAAGGTGTGGAGCTGGCCGAGGCCCAGGGGCATAAAGTAGCCGATTGGGTTAAGGAGATGTTGAGCAGTGGTCAGTCGTCCTTCTATGAAATCAAGGGCGGTGTGCAGCACTATTACTCTATTCCTGATAAAGCTATGCGCGAAGTTCCCGGTATCCGCGAGCTTATTATTCTTGATCATTTACGGGAAAGTAAAACCGTTTGGAAAAATGATGATTGCTCGGTGATTGACCTTGGTGATGGCATTCTGAATATTGAATTCCATAGCAAAATGAACTCACTAGGTGATGGGGTGCTGGCTGGTATTAACAAGGGTATTGAGCTGGCCGAAAAGGAATATCGCGGTGTGGTAATAGCCAACCAGGGCCAGAACTTTACCGTGGGCGCCAACCTTGGAATGATATTTATGATGGCGGTGGAGCAGGAGTATGATGAACTGAACTTTGCAGTGAAGTACTTCCAGGATACCATGATGCGGATTCGCTATTCATCCATACCAGTGGTGGTGGCTCCGTTTAATATGACACTTGGTGGAGGTTGCGAAGCTGTTTTACATGCCGATGCCGTTCAGGCTTACGCAGAGAGCTACATTGGTTTAGTGGAGTTTGGCGTAGGTGTTATTCCCGGTGGTGGTGGTACCAAAGAACTTACCCGCAGGGCATCGCAGCGCTATGTTAAAGATGATATTGAATTGAATGCATACCGCGAAAACCTTATCAATATAGCGCAGGCCAAAGTGTCAACTTCGGCAGTTGAAGGTTTTAACCTGGGCTATTTTATTGAAGGTCGCGATCGCATCACTATGAATAAGCGCAGACTGATAGCTGATGCCAAAGAGCGTTGCCTGGCCCTTGCCGATACCGGTTACCAGATGCCAACCAAAGAAAAAGACATTAAGGTGTTAGGTCGCCAGGCCCTGGGAGCCTTTAAGGTTGGGGCCCATCAGATGTTTGAGGGTGGCTACGCAAGCGAATATGAAAAAATGATGGTTGATAAATTGGGTTATGTAATGAGTGGTGGTGATTTAAGTGAAGCTACACACGTTTCAGAGCAATACCTGTTGGATTTGGAGCGCCAGGCATTTGTAAGCCTCTGCGCCAACAAAAACACTTTAGAAAGAATTCAGCACATGCTTAAGACTGGTAAGCCGTTGAGGAATTAATGTGCGGGTAGGTAGTGGGTACTGAGTATAGGGTATTGAGTAGGTTGCGACTAAAACAAATCGTATAAAAATAAAAATTGAATTATGCACAATTTCAAAGAACTTAAAGTATGGCAAAAGTCAATGGATTTGGCAGTTGAAATTTACAAGCTCATGCAGAGTATGCCTAAGGAGGAATTATATGCGCTTACCTCTCAAATAAAGAAGTGCGCAGTTTCCATACCTTCAAATCTAGCAGAAGGAGCAGGGAGAAATTCGGTAATTGATTTTGCCCGGTTTGTGGATATCAGCAATGGATCGTCTAACGAACTGGAGACTCAGCTTATATTGGCAAACCGATTGGAGTTCTTGACTGATACACAAGTACAATCTGTTTATCCGGCTATTGAAAGCATTCAGAAAATGAACTATAATTTATTAAAAAGTTTAAGAAGCTAGTTGGTTGAGATAAGAGTACATATCAGTACTCAATACTCAATACCAACTACCCAATACTAATAAAATGGAAGCATACATAGTAAAAATAAAAAGAACAGCGGTTGGAAAGGCCAACAGGGGCGGATTTAGGTTTGTGCGCCCTGATGATCTGGCGGCAGCCGTAATAAAGGATTTGATGACCTCCATCCCCAATCTGGATAAGGAGCGGGTGGATGATGTGATAGTAGGAAATGCCATGCCCGAGGCTGAGCAAGGCCTTAATATGGGTCGCCTGATTTCACTAATGGGTCTTAACACTGAAAGTGTGCCGGGGGTAACGGTTAATCGTTATTGTGCCTCCGGATTGGAGACTATAGCCATAGCCTCGGCTAAAATAAAAGCCGGTATGGCCGATTGCATTATTGCCGGTGGTGCCGAAAGTATGAGCTTTATCCCAATGGGCGGGTTTAAGGTTACACCGAACTACAATACGGCAAATACCCATCCTGATTGGTACAACAATATGGGCCTTACGGCTGAAGCGGTAGCATCTAAATATAATGTTAGCCGCGAAGACCAGGATGCTTTTGCCTATAGATCTCACCAAAGGGCTTTGGCTGCCATAAAGGAGGGCCGATTTAAAGATGAAATAACGCCTTACGAGGTGGAGGAGGTTTACTTGGATGGTAATGAAAAACGCCAGACTAAAAAATACACGGTAGATACAGATGAAGGCCCACGGGCCGATACCTCAAAAGAGGCATTGGCCAAATTGAGGCCGGTGTTTGCCGCCAAAGGTTCTGTTACAGCTGGTAATTCATCACAAACCTCTGATGGGGCCTCCTTTGCTGTAATAATGAGCGAGCGCATGGTAAAGGAGTTAAACCTTGAGCCTATCGCCCGTTTGGTTAGTTATGCTGCTATGGGTGTTGAACCACGCATTATGGGTATTGGGCCAATCAAAGCTATACCAAAGGCATTAGATCAGGCCGGCATGAAGCTAGATCAAATAGAACTTATTGAGCTGAATGAGGCCTTTGCCTCCCAATCCATTGCGGTTACCCGCGAGTTGGGATCTAAATGAAGAAATCCTGAATGTGAATGGTGGAGCCATTTCAATGGGGCACCCACTGGGCTGTACCGGGGCAAAGCTTACTACCCAGGTTTTGCATGAATTAAAAAAGAGAAATCAGAAATACGGAATGGTAACCATGTGTGTAGGCACCGGGCAGGGTGCAGCCGGTATTTTTGAGATGGTATAATTAAATATTATGTAGGAGGAATCAAGTTTTAAGGTAATATTAATAGCTTATTACTCATTACCACATAAAGCGGCCTCGGCCGCTTTTTTTATTTGCAATGTCACTTTTGCCAAAGTAAATCCGTAGTAGTGAGTGAAGGCCTTATTATTTAATCTTTAAAAACATAAAAATGAAAAAGTTAATATTCAGTTTAATGATCACATTCCTCTTTGGTGGAATGGCCCATGCTCAACTTAATGGAACTATCACCGGTACCGTGGTGGATGCGAATCAACAGCCAATTCCAGGTGTTGCTGTATTCTATTATGGAAAGAGTACCCAACTTGGTGGAGTAGCCAATTTAAGTATCAATCCCAATGATTTTGTATGGCTGGACTATACAGATGCGAATGGTAACTACACCCTTAATTACTCTGGCGCCAATGCCGATACACTTGTAGTAGGTGCTCTTGATTGTCAGAAAGCACTTGTAACTGGGGTGGATGAAGTATTTAACAGTGCTCCAAATGCTTCTATAAATTTACAAATAGCCTGTGCTCCTTTGCAGTGTGATGTTGTGTTTCAGGTTTACTCCAGTAATTGGGGTCCTGGTGTAGGAATGGTACATGAGATTTATGCGCACTCGCTTTTAGATTCTACTTATGCCCCTAGTCTGCCTACCATCAATCATTCCTGGACCTACAATGGGATAACCCGAAACAGCAATTACTTTCAGGGAATGAACAGAGATTCTATATGGATATTATCACCAACCCTTCCAAATGTTTGCTACAGCAGATCATCAGTATGTAGTCCACAGTGTGTGGGTGGTACTACACCTCCAAGCCTTAATTGTCAGGCTAATTTCTATGTTGATACCACCAACTCCATCAACTTCCAGGGCCAGGTGGTGATATGGGAGAACAGTAGTGTAGATACCGGTGCCAGCATAATCGGCTACCGTTGGGATTTTGGTGATGGAAATTCATCTACCGCTCAATATCCTACTCATACCTATAATGATACCGGTGTATATGAAGTGTGTCTAACACTGTACTCTTATAAAGGCACTGATACTTGTGTAAGCACATTTTGTGACTCTATTGGCTTTGACGCTAATGGCAACTTAGTGTACAAAACGGCTCAGCAGGGCTTTACAATCAATGTAATTGATCCGGCTACTATTGGTCAGCAAGAAGTTGATTTGAGCTCGCGCTTTAATCTATTCCCTAACCCAAGTAGTGATGAGGCTACACTATCATGGGACGAAAGTTTGGGTGTAACTCAAATTGATGTAATTACTATGAATGGTCAGGTGGTTAAGTCCATTAATCCCGAAGGAGGAAGCGCTTCGCTAAACTCGCTCAATACAGGTTTATATATTGTGCGGGTAAACAGTGAGCAGGGCGCTACTACCTTAAAAATGATGGTGAAGTAATCTAAGGTCTATAGCCTACTAATATTTCCCTGACCCTTTGCAAACCCTACCCTCCTTTCTTTTAGGGAGGGTGGGTTTTGTTTCAAAATTTTATGACCAGGCAACTTAATAAAACCATAAAGCAATGTCTCAAAAATGATCGTAAAGCCCAGTTTGATTTATATCACCTGAGCTACGAGCATTTAATGAGAACGTGCAGGCGCTACAAACGCAACAGGGAAGATGCGGTGGCATTGCTTAATGACGGTTTTTTAAAGATTTTACTGAGCCTGGAAACCTATGATACCAAACGTGATTACTTCCCTTGGGCATCTACAATTATGGTTAGAGTTGCCATTGATGATTATCGAAAAAATAAGGGGTATGAAAGTGACACAGATTTAACCGGTAGCGATGAAGACCTGGAAGCATTGAGTTTGAAGCAAACCCATGCTGAAGTGGTTGATCAGCTTTCGGCAGAAGAAGTAAGACAAATGATATTTGAGTTGCCTGAAAGTGAAAGGATAGTATTTAGCCTTTACGAGTGGGAAGGTTATCAGCACCGCGAGATTGCTGGAAGACTGAACGTTACCGAGCGTACCACTAAGCGCCACTTAAAATCGGCAAAGCTGAGGTTGAAGAAAATGATTGAAAAAAAAAGTGATTTGAAAAAAGTGATTTAATGGGCGATATCTGGAAAAATATGAAGGAGAAAGTGGACGGGGCACCTGTCGGCTCTTCTTTTGCTTCGGATTGGGAAGCCATGAATCAAAAAATTGAGGCGCAACCTGCTTTGAGTAAACCTAAAAGGAGGGGTGGCCTTTGGTTCAAAACGGCTGCTATAGTTCTGCTTTTGGCACTTTCGGGTGTTTCTGCCATTTGGCTGTGGCCTGATGGGAACACTACTGATGATGATCATCGGAAAACCCAAATGCGGGAGGAAAAAAGCTCAGAAATCAATTCTGCTTCTGAAGCTACAATGGCAGATGAAAAGCAGAATTTTGAGCCTTCTACTGAAAAGAAGTCAGATGTAAATAATAAAGTAACGACTCAGGATGCGGATGTAGTTAAACCAAAGAATAGCACTGTTAATACTTCCACTAGTTCATTAGCCAGCGATTCAGTATCCTATACAACTGCTCCTGTTGCAAGTAGCAGTCAGGATGCTGGTGCAAGAGATAATGAAGATGCCAAAGGCGACCTCATTATGAAGCGCACTCAAAATGCGGTTCTTTCAACAGATGTAAACGACCATCCTGCCAATGAAAAATCCAAAACCGCACAACCTGATGAAGAGACGATGCTTTTAACTACAGGATCTATAGTTGATGAAAACTTCCCCGAACCGCAGCATTTGGATGAGCCTTTGGTTGAAGATACTGATGTTAGCCAAAAAACTACATCTAACACAACTTCCACAACCATTGACAATACTAAAGAGAAGCAACTCCCTGCCAAAGTTGAAGTGGTTATTGATGAAGACCTTTCAAAGGACAGAGACACTTCTAATACCGTGATTGATGAAGAAAAACCTATTCTGGCTGGAAATGGGCAAATAGCTCAGGAGGGCTCATCCAAAAATGAAGACAAAGCGGCTACCAAAGGATTTAAAGAAAGTGGTTTCAGGTTAACTACCCTCAGTGTCGGTGGAATTTTTATTACCGATTACTCTGAGAATACAACGGGTTATGGTGGTGGTATCAGCGTAGACTGGCAGAAAAATGGCTGGCTGATAAACGCTGGTTTGAACTACACTCAGTTTAATTATCAAACTGAAAAGGTAAGGTTTACCGATTTTCAGAATTATGACAGTACTACGGTGAAAACCTATGAAAACAGACAAGTCACTTGGGTGGATTCGATATGGGTAATACAAGGCCCGAGAGCGGGAGAATATATATATGATACGAATTCAACAGTTGTTACAGACACGCTGATTGAAACTTTAGTTGATACATCTTCTGTAACAACAAAAAATATTGAAAGGCCGGTAGTTAAAGTCTCTTACCTCGAAATTCCGGTTTTACTGGGCCACCGCTTCAGGTTTAATAAAGTGGGGGTGGATATTTACGGAGGTGCCATTTTAAACCAAACCCTTTTTGTAAGGCAGGGTGAGGGCGAAGTACAAAAGAGCTTTGGCGTGGACTTGATGTTTCAGCCGGCCGTAAGGTATTATGTGCGGCCCGAATTATCTGTTTACACCAGGGCGGGTTTACGCTACGGCCTTTCGGGTGATGATTTCCGTTCAGAAAAACTATACAGCAGTTTTCAGCTTGGACTGAGCTACCACTGGTAAACAATATTCCGTTTTGTTATGATGAAGCCCCTATGAACTCAGGTTCAGGGGGCTTCTTCTTTTGATGGTATCAAAATAATTTTAATTTACTATGCGTGCATAGTTTATTTTTTTATCTTTGGATTCGTTCGATTCTATTTTCCATTCACATTTTAAAATACTGAGTTTATATGTCAACTGTTGCCACAGATAGCGATTACCTAAAGGGCGGAGAATTCATAATTAGAGATTCAAAGGCCGAAGACATTTTTATCCCCGAGGATTTTTCGGAAGAACAAAAAATGATGGCCTCGGCCACCACCGAGTTTATCGATAAAGAAGTGGTGCCACACCGCGAGCGCTTCGAGAAAAAAGATTACGCCTTTACCGAAGAGCTTATGAAAAAAGCCGGTGAATTGGGGCTTTTAGGTATTACTGTACCCGAAAAGTATAATGGCCTTGATATGGACTTTAACACCTCCATGCTGGTAACAGATCGTATTTCGGGAGTGAGCGGTTCGCTTTCTACGGCTTACGGAGCCCATACCGGTATTGGCGTTTTACCTATTCTCCTTTACGGGAATGATGCACAGAAGGAAAAGTACCTGCCCAAGCTGGTTACGGGTGAATGGATGGGGGCATATTGCCTTACTGAGCCGGGTGCCGGGAGCGATGCCAATAGTGGTAAAACTAAGGCCGAGCTTACGGAAGATGGGAAGAACTATAAAATTAACGGACAAAAAATATGGATTTCGAATGCAGGATTTGCGGATGTATTTACCGTATTTGCCCGTATTGAAGATGATAAATACCTCACCGGTTTTATTGTAGAGAGAAACACCGAGGGCCTGAGTTTTGGTGAAGAAGAAAATAAACTGGGCATCCGCGCCAGCTCCACCCGCCAGGTATTTTTTAATGATGTAACTGTTCCGGTTGAAAACCTGCTGGGCGAGCGCAATGGTGGTTTTAAAATTGCCATGAATGCTCTTAACTATGGACGTATAAAACTAGCTGTGGCAACACTTGATGCGGGCCGTAGGGTAATCTCTCACTCAGTGCAATATGCCAATGAGCGCAAGCAATTTGATCAAAAGATAAGCAGCTTTGGGGCTATACAGCAAAAGCTGGCTGATATGACAACCCGCACCTGGGTGGCGGAAAGTGCTACATACAGGGCGGGACAGGATGTGGAAAACCACATTCAACGATTAAAAGATAGCGGTATGAGCTCACCTGAAGCAAAGCTGAAAGGGGTGGAGGAATACGCCATTGAATGTGCCATATTAAAAGTACTGGCCTCTGAAGCCAACGCCTATGTGGTTGATGAAGGGGTACAGATTTTTGGTGGAATGGGTTACAGTGCCGATGCACCTATGGAGGCCGCTTATCGCGATGCCCGTATTGCACGTATATATGAGGGTACTAATGAAATTAACAGGATGCATAGTGTGGCCATGCTTCTTAAAAAGGCTTTAAAAGGTGAGTTGGATCTTATGTCACCAGCCATGAAAATTGGTAATGAATTAATGTCTATTCCATCTTTTGATATACCTGATTATACCGAGTTATTTGCCGAAGAAATGGAGGCCATAGGTAAGCTTAAAAAGGCAGTGCTTATGGTGGCCGGTAAGGCGGTAGAAAAATTTGCTATGGAGATTGAGGAACAACAGCAAATACTAATGAATGCTGCAGATATGATAATGGAAGTATATACCACGGAAAGTGCTGTGCTTAGGGCTAAAAAACTGGCTGACAGAAAAGGTGAAGAGGGTGCTGCGAGGGAAATAGATATGGCTCGCCTATATGTACACATGGCTATTGAAAAAATTGGCCATGCCGGCCGCGAAGCGATTTACAGCTTTACCGAAGGTGATGAACAACGTATGCTGTTGATGGGCTTAAAACGTTTTACCAAAGTGCAAAACCCCATAAATGTCAGAGACGTAAGAAGAAGAATTGCGGCACGGGTAATTGAAGAAAATAAGTACCCGTTTTAAGAACTTTTAGATAGTTAGTTAACAGTTAGTGTAAAAGGCCCGGCTAAGAAATTAGTCGGGCTTTTTTTTGATTTAAACCCAACTTAGTGATGGTTTATTAGAATATTTTCTACCCCCAAATAATTGTTGCGCCTAAAAATGAAGTAATTTTCTGAAAAGTTTCAGTTTAGTTAAACCTGCATTTCCAGTGAAGCACTTCGATTTTCATTCGTTTGCACAACATTGTGAAGATTTTTTTACGGTGGTGGATAATGACTTTCACTTTGTGGAGGTAAACCGCGTGTGGTGTAGATTCCTTCAGTTAGCTGAAGATGATATCATTTCTACAGATTTACTACAGCACATTTTTCACGAAGATATTGAAGGTTTTAAAACTACCATGCACCATCTGCCGGAAGGCGGCTTTACAAGTAAGCAGCGCCTGCGTTTGCTGGGGGTTGGTAATAAGTTTATATATTCTCGCTTTTCTGCACGAAAAACAGCGGTTGGTTTTGAAATATTGCTCAGGGATGTAACTCAGGAAACTGAAAATGCCGAGGTGGTGAGCAAGGCAGCCCAAATGGGCGATCTTGGAGCATGGTCTCATGATCCGGTAGCCAATAAGTCTTATTGGAATGAAGTGGTTTATGCTATTTATGATTTGCCGGCTGATGCTCCTATGGATCACGAAACGGTGGTCGGTCTATATCATCCTGAAGATAAAGGGCGTATGCAGGGTGTGATAGCTAAATTGTATAAAGAGCAAAAGCCCTATGATGAGATAACCAGGATTATAACCCCTAAGAATAACCTGAAGTGGATAAGGGTGATGGCCGAGCCGGTTGTGAATGAAGGCAAAATAATCTGGATAAGTGGTTTTGCACAGGATATTACCCAAAGGCAAACGGTGCATGAAAAAGTAAGACAAAGTGATGAGCAAAAATACCTTGCCTTAAAAGGTATAAAGAGCGGCATATTTGATCATGACCTGGTGAATGATGAAATTGAGTACAGCCCCGATTTTAAAAAAATGCTGGGCATAAAAAATAAATCGCAGCTAAAGAGCCTTACCGACTTTATTCATCCTGATGACCTGGAAGAAGCCACCACCCGCTTTTACGATGGAATAAAGAAGCCCGGCCATTATTACGCAAACCATTTCAGACTGAGGGATACAAATGGTGACTATAGGTACTATGAGATTTTTGGATGGCGTAAAAAAGATCCGATCAGCAAAAAAACCATAAGGATAATTGGAAATGCAGTGGATGTGCACGATCGGGTATTGGCAGAAAAGAAACAGAAAAATTACCTGGCCCAGCTGGAGGCCTTATTGAATAACGGGTTTGTAAACAGCGTTTTGCTCGATGTAAATGGCCGAGTACTTATGGCTGATGAGGAAACCCGCAAAATAGGGCTGCTCGAATATGGAGCAGATGCCGTGGAGGCCAATGCCTATTTCGGAGATATTTTGCCCCTGGATGAACGTAAACGGTTTGAAAAAGAATTGCCCAAGGTGTTGGCTGGAGAAAAAGTACGTAAGGAAGTGCAACATGTGTATGCAGATGGCAGTATTGGCTGGCTCGATGTTATTTATAATCCCGTAAGGGGAAATAATGCTGAGGTTACGGGCTTGGTTATAAGCTTTATGGATATTGGTAAAGCCAAGATGACCGAAATAGAAAGGCGCTACAATCAAAGCCGGTTGGATGAGTTGAACAGGATGAAGGGCAACATTATTTCAAACCTGAGCCATGAAATACGTACCCCGCTTAACGGAATAATGAATGTTGCCGAACTATTGCCCGAAGCTATTGGTAACGAAGAGTTGGAGGGATTGCTGGAAATACAAAAAAAGTCGGCCGACAGGCTATTGCGCACCATTGATGGTATAGTAAACCTTAGTAAAGTGGAGGCGGAAAAAAGTACGATGGAACTTGAAGAAGTAGAAATCGGTGAGCTCTTACAGGAGTGTTATGAAAAACTCCATACCCAGGCCACTGCCAAGGGTTTGGCATTTGATCTAAAAAACAACCGGGAGCCATCTATTGTTATGGCTGACAGACTTATGCTGGAGCAAAGCCTCATTAACGTGATTAATAATGCCGTAAAATTTACTTCTGTAGGCCGTATAACCATTAAGCACACACAGCAGGCTGGAGTTGTTAAAATAGCTGTGCAGGATAGTGGTATTGGCATTTCGCTTGATAGCCAGGAACGTATTTTCAGTGACTTTGAGCAAGAGAGCCTTGGCCATTCTCGGGCTTATGAGGGTAGTGGAGTGGGATTGAGTTTTACCAAAAAATTTCTGGAACTGATGGGGGGACAAATTGAAGTGGTGAGCATAAAGGACGAAGGCAGCATTTTTACTATTACGCTGCCCATATTGATATGAATATACTGTATGTAGAAGATAATAAGGCAAATGCCTATTTGCTTAAGATTATGCTGAAAGGGCATAATGTGGATTTGGCCTACACGGCCGGAGAGGCGCTCAGGCTACTGGAAACTCAAACCTATGACCTTATTTTTCTGGATATAAACCTGGGTAATGAAGAGATGGATGGGGTTGAACTTCTACACATCATCCGCAAACTCCCGGGACATGGTACGGTACCAATTTGCACCATTACCGCCTATGCTATGCCCGCTGATAGGAAAAAATTTTTGGATGCAGGTTTTGACGCATACTTTTCCAAACCTATCGATAGGGTCAGTCTCTTACGGTCCGTAAATGATTTTGCTTCGTAGGCTGATTCTTAGTCGGTAAAAATCATTAGATTTAATTAACTGATCTTAAACCAGTAGCTATGAAAATCATAAAGATTTTGGGCATACTTGCCCTTGTTATTCTATTAGTTGCTCTTGGTGGTTTTATCTATATAAAAACTGCTTTACCCAATGTTCCTGAAGCGCCAGACCTTAAAGTTGAACTTACCCCCGAAAGAGTAGAAAGAGGAAAGTTTTTGGCCAATAGCCTGATGGGCTGTATGGATTGCCACGCTCAACGGGATTATACAAAATTTACTGCACCGGTAATTGAAGGTACAAAAGGTGGCGGGGGTGAAAAGTGGGGGCATGAAAATGATTTTGAAGGAGAAATGTATGCGCCAAACATCACGCCTTTTGCTCTTAAAAACTGGACCGATGGCGAAATTTACCAGGCTATTACCGTGGGTGTAAATAAAGATGGAGAAGCCTTATTTCCAATTATGCCCTATCTGCAATACGGCAAATTACCCGATGAAGATATTTATGCGGTTATTGCCTATTTGCGTACCATCCCCGAAGTTGAGAATACAGTTCCTCCACGTGAGTTGGATTTTCCTTTGAATCTTATTGTAAATACCACCCCTAAAGTGAATAGCGAAAAGATGCCTCACCCTGACCATTCAAACAAACTGGCCTATGGTAAATATCTGGTTACAGCTGGTGCTTGTATTGAATGCCACACCAGGCAGGAGAAGGGAGAGTTTGTAATGGATGAATACCTTGGCGGAGGATTTGAGTTTAAAATGCCTAATGGTACTTATGTGACCTCTTCCAATATTACACCTCATAAAGAGCATGGTATTGGGGGGTGGGATGCAGAGAAGTTTATACAAACCTTTCACCAATACCGCGATTCAACCTTTGTGCCCCATACAGTAAAAGAGGGACAGTACAATACAATAATGCCCTGGACATACTACTGTAAACTTGAACGCCCTGAACTCGAGGCTATGTATACCTATCTTCAGAGTATAAAGCCTGTCGGAAACAGTATCGAAAGATTTAGAGTGGCTTCTGTGGATTAACCTACAGGATCAATTAGGCTTAAAGAATTGGAAGATCGACACAATTTTATTTATGGCTGTGTACCAAAAGCACAGATTACTGCTTCGGTTCTTTTAAAACCCAGGTTTCAATGTTGTCGTACCGATCTATGATTTCAAAATTGTAGTTGTGCCAGAAATAGCTTTGCGAGCCTTCCTGGTAAATCATTATTGTATCTCCTGTGGAGTAATTCTCGAAGTTGTTTAAATCTATAGTGATATTCGCACCACGATCATTCAAAAGGCGTGCGTAATACCACAAGTGAGCGGAATAGTAGCCTAAGTGTACAATAGTGGCGTTCCTTAAATCCACTTTATTTTTAAGTGCCAGCTGCATATAGCTCCCCATGCTGTAAAACCTGGCCATCTCCTCGGACTCTTCCTGTCTACCGTAGGTTTTTATAAAAATGTCGTAATAGGGTTTGAAACCTATTGAAGCTATTATCATACCTGCCATTAATGGCCTGGAAATATTCAGATTAGCTGAGGTTATAATGCGGCAAATAATATCATTTAAAAAAATGCCGATAATAATAGCAAAGAGCGGGTAGGCCGGGATATCATACCAATGCAATTTGGTTTGGGCTGTGGAGATAACCAAAAGGTAAAAGATGGAATTGAATAGTAGATAAAAGTTTAAAAACCGTTTGGCTTTATCCTTAGAAAAACTATTTACTATGCCTGCAACTACCAAAAACATAAACCACGAGGTATATCGCTCATGATACATTTTCTCAAAATACCAAGCAAAGGGATGTGAGTGGTCATCCAGCACCCCTGCATATCTTCCTCCAAGTTCGTTTTCCCAAACAGCCTGTAGGTAGCCGGGATTGATAAACTCCCTACCTAAGTAATAACCTCCAACTAAAACTAAAAGGATGGATAAGCCAGCATAAAAATGACGGTTTTTTAGTAGTGGAATTACTTGTTTCTTATACAGAGCAAAACCAAAAACCATCGGAAGAAAAATAAAGGCGGAAATACCTTTTGTAAGGCCCGCTAAAGCCAGCCCAATGAAAAATAAGTACAGGTACTTAGTTTGATTATTATGTAGAAAAAGGAAAAACATCAGAAGGTATGATGTTGTGAAAAGCGTAAGCAACGCATCATAATCACCTGTCCTGGTACCATGAAAATCAACATAGCCCCACGTTGTTATTAAAACTATAATGGCCAGGTAGCCCATCCAGATGTCCCCTGTTGCCTTGCGGCTGAAAACAATCAGCATAATGCAGGTAAACAGCGCGGCAAAAGCTGAGGGGAGCCTGATAGCCAGTTCATAAGGCCCAAAAAGGTGCATGCAAATGCTTTGTGCCCAAATCATCAATGGGGGCTTAGTACTCCACATTTCAGGTGCGCCATTGTAGGTGGGCACTATGGAAAGTCCATCCCAATACATCTCCAGCGCGCTGTGGGCCAGCCGCGTTTCATCCCACTGCCTCAAGGGCAAAGCATCCAGGTGCCCAAAAATGGGCTGGTACAATAATACAGCCAGTACCAGCAAGGCTAGTATGGTTAAAAATTTTTTGGATCGGAATAGGGAAGCCATATCAGAATTAAAGTACAATGATACAGCAATGAGTGGCCTGGGTGCAAATGATGGTTTGAAAGATACCCTCAGGCAAACTGCCTGTACGCGCTGGGTGTAACGCCCTCATTTTTTCTGAAGGCCCGGGCAAAGTAATTCGGGTCGTTAAAGCCGGATGCGTAAGCCACTTCTTTAATGCTCACTTCGGGGTTTTGCTCCATCATATCCTTAGCAAATTTTAGGCGCTCTTCGAGGATCAGTTGTACGGGAGTAATGCCGTACTCATCGGTAAAAGCCCGGTAAAAGCTGGACTTGCTCATGCCGGCCACTCGGCACAGGTCTTCAATGCGGATATCGGAGCTCAGGCTGTTGTTGATGAAGCTCAGTACAGCATTAAACGGGGTGCTGTTTCCCGAGGTTTTGTGCTCTTTGCGAAGTACGTTGAGGTTCTGCAGCTTTAGCATGTGCAGCACCAGTTCCCTCAGCATAAGGTCGGCCCGGTATTCCTTAAAAGGGTCATCGCTGGTGAGTAGTTGTAGCAACTTGGTGCTGGTGGTGGCCAGTTCCTTATCGTTTTTTATAATCAATTCCTTGGGATCAATTTTCCACTCGGAGTGGCTGATGCGGGTTCCCTTCCAACCGGAATTGATGCGGGTGAGTTGCTTGTTGAGGTAGTGATTGTCCAGCACCAGGGCTGTACACTGGGTGGGTTTTTCCAGGTGGGCTTCCGGGAAATCAATGCGCATAAGCGTGTGGGCGGGGGCAATCACCGTTTCGCCCGGCACATATTCAAAATCATCAAAACCCTCCAGGTGCATAATTTTTTTGCCACGCAGCATGGAGGTAATGGTAAACCCTTCAAACTTCAGGTTAAAGTCTTCGGCCTCCTGGTGCGTTTCAAAAACGTTGAACTCGCAAAAGTCGAGGTTGAACTTAGAGCGGTGCTCTACCAATGAGTGCAGCCGGTCAATATCTGTAAGCATATGAGGTACAATGTATTCCATCAAAAATATCGGGTCAGGTTTTGTAGGAGCACTAATTTAGGAATAAAACCAGTCTAAACTACCATGAATCAGTGGTTTGGGAAGATTGTGCTATAAGTTGAAAATAATCTCCACCCGATTATGGAATAATCAGGGGAATATTGAGAAAATTAAAAAATCAATAATTATGGAGACAACAGTAGCATCATTTCCATTTGTAAACAAAAGCGTGGAGTTTAAGTCGCGCTATGAAAATTATAT
This sequence comes from Schleiferiaceae bacterium, assembly GCA_963758205.1. Lineage (GTDB taxonomy): Bacteria > Bacteroidota > Bacteroidia > Flavobacteriales > Schleiferiaceae > Owenweeksia. The sequence continues at coordinate 749,790 of CAVWUM010000002.1, read as the reverse complement.
AGGTGGCGAGTGGGTAAGTCCTGTAAAAGGAGAATATTTTGACAATATTTCGCCCGTTACGGGCCAGGCTTTTACACAGGCCGCCAGGTCTACCAAAGAAGATATTGAGAACGCGCTGGATGCTGCCCACAAGGCATTCCCGGCTTGGAGCAAAACTTCGCCAGCCACACGTTCCAACATGTTGCTTAAGATAGCCCAGGTAATGGAGGACAATCTCGAATACCTCGCCACCATCGAAACTATTGATAATGGCAAGGCCATCCGCGAAACCATGGCGGCCGACCTTCCGCTCTGTATCGATCACTTCCGCTACTTTGCCGGTGTGATACGTGCTGACGAAAGCAGCATGAGTGAGCATGACGAGCACACGGTGAGTATCAACCTGCAGGAGCCTATAGGTGTGGTGGGCCAGATCATTCCCTGGAACTTTCCACTGCTGATGGCCACCTGGAAAATTGCTCCCGCTCTGGCTGCCGGTAACTGTACCGTGGTAAAACCTGCCGAGCAAACGCCTACCGGCCTCATGTGCCTGTTGGAATTGATCGATGGTATTTTGCCTCCCGGTGTGCTCAATGTAGTTACAGGTTTTGGCCCTGAAGCGGGTAAGCCTTTGGCTACTTCGCCCCGTGTGGCTAAGGTGGCCTTTACAGGCGAAACCACTACCGGTCGCCTCATCATGCAGTACGCTTCCGAAAACCTGGTTCCCGTAACTATGGAGCTGGGTGGTAAGTCGCCCAATATTTTCTTTAGTTCCGTAGCTGAAGCAGATGATGAATTTTTTGATAAAGCCATTGAAGGTGCGGTGATGTTCGCCCTTAACCAGGGTGAGGTGTGTACCTGTCCTTCGCGTATTCTGGTGCAGGAAGACATTTACGACAAGTTTATGGAGCGCGTGGTAGAGCGTACCAAAGCCATTAAAATGGGCAATCCCCTTGATCCTTCAACCATGATGGGCGCCCAGGCTTCTAACGACCAGTTTGAGAAGATCCTGAACTATATGAGCATTGGTCGCGAAGAAGGCGCTGAAGTGCTTTGTGGTGGAGGAAAAGCGGGCCTAAACAGTGGCCTGGAAAAGGGGTACTACATTCAGCCCACCATTATGAAGGGACATAACAAGATGCGCGTGTTCCAGGAAGAAATCTTTGGGCCGGTGACTTCGGTAACGACTTTCAAAACCATGGAAGAAGCCATCGAAATTGCCAATGACACTCTTTACGGTCTGGGCGCTGGCGTGTGGACCCGCGATGCCCATGAGCTGTACCAGGTGCCCCGTGCCATCAAGGCTGGTCGTGTGTGGGTAAATTGCTATCACGCTTATCCCGCCCATGCTCCTTTCGGAGGATATAAAAAATCAGGTTTTGGCCGTGAAAATCATAAGATGATGCTGAATCATTACCGCCAAACCAAGAACATGCTTATCTCTTACGATAAGAATAAACTGGGCTTCTTTTAAAAGTCGATTTAGTCAGGTTAAGTCCGCTTCGATCACCTCCGGCAGTCTTGGGCCGGGGGTGATCTTTTTCTAAAAAAAAAACACCCGTATGTCAACACCCAGAATAAAAATCACCCCAGAAGCTGAAGAAGTAGTGCAACAGCTCAAAGACCGCTACGGGCCGCTCATGTTTCACCAAAGTGGCGGTTGTTGCGATGGCTCTTCGCCTATGTGTTTTGAAAAAGGCGAATTTAAAGTAGGCTCCAATGATGTGTGCCTCGGCAAAATTGCCGACAGCGCATTCTGGATGAGCAACGACCAGTTTGAGTACTGGAAGCACACCCAACTTACCGTGGATATCACCAATGGCCGTGGCTCCAGCTTTTCACTGGAAATCCCATTGGGAAAAAGGTTTGTGATTAAATCCCGGCTTTACACCGAAGAGGAAAGTAAGGATTTGGAGGAGCTTCGCTATGTAGAGGATTAAAATAGTCAGCAGGGTAGTTTCTGAATTTATCGCTTCATTTTCGTGATTTCTTCCTAATCTTTTGCAAATTGCTGGCAAAGCTTTCTATGGCTCCAATTCTCCAATAAAACTTAAGAGATGAACACCGTATATAAAATAAATTCCTTTGAAGAATACAAAGAGCAGTATCAAAAAAGTGTGCAGGACCCGGAGGGGTTTTGGGCGGATATAGCCGAAAATTTTCAATGGCAAAAGAAGTGGGACAAAACCCTGGAGTGGGAGTTTAAAACGCCATCGGTAAAGTGGTTTCAGGGGGCAAAGCTCAACATCACCGAAAACTGCCTGGATCGCCACCTGGAAAAGCGCGGCAACAAGCTGGCTGTGATTTGGGAACCCAATGATCCAAAGGAAAGATTTGTACGCCTTACCTACCGCGAGCTTTACGAGGAGGTATGTAAGTACGCCAATGTGATGAAGAAGCATGGCGTAGGTAAGGGTGACCGGGTGGCTCTTTACATGCCTATGATTCCTGATTTGGCCATAGCTGTACTAGCATGCGCCAGAATAGGGGCAGTGCATTCAGTGGTATTTGCCGGTTTCTCGGCCAGTGCCCTGGCAGATCGCATCAATGACTCCAAGTGTAAAATGGTACTTACCGCAGATGGATTGTATCGTGGTACCAAAGAAATTCCCGTAAAGGCGGTGGTGAATGAGGCGTTGAAAGAATGCCCTTCGGTGGAAACTGTGCTAGTTTCAGAAAGAACCCAATGGAACGTGAAAATGGAGGAAGGCCGCGACTTCTGGATTCATGAAGAACTGGAAACGGTGGACAAGAATTGCCCGGCCGAACCCATGGACGCTGAAGATATGCTTTTCATCCTGTACACTTCCGGCAGCACGGGTAAGCCCAAAGGGGTAGTGCACACCTGTGGTGGATACATGGTGTACGCGGGTTACAGTTTTGCCAATGTTTTTCAGTATGAAGAAAGCGATGTGTACTGGTGTACGGCCGACATTGGCTGGATTACCGGGCATACCTACATCGTGTACGGCCCATTGCTCAATGGCGCTACGACTACCATGTTTGAAGGCGTACCTACTTACCCCGGGCCTGGCCGCTTTTGGCAGGTGGTGGATAAGCACAACGTGAATCAATTTTATACGGCACCAACGGCCATCCGTGCCCTCATGGCGCATGGCGAAGACCATGTGTTGAGCTACGGATTGTATTCACTAAAAGTGTTGGGAAGTGTAGGAGAACCCATCAACCAGGAGGCCTGGGAATGGTACCACATCCACGTAGGTAAAGAAAAATCGCCCGTGGTGGATACCTGGTGGCAAACCGAAACGGGCGGCATTATGATTTCCGGTTTGGGCAAACATTCGCCTATGAAACCTGCGCATGCGGGCTACCCGTTACCGGGAATTCAACCCGTTCTCCTCGACCAGGAGGGGAATGAGATTACTGAAAACGGGGTGGAAGGCTACCTGGCTATAAAGCATCCCTGGCCCAGTATTTTGCGCACTACCTATGGCGATCATGAGCGCTGTAAAAACACTTACTTTTCGCACTACGATGGCTATTACTTTACCGGTGATGGCGCCAAGCGCGATGAAAACGGTATGTACCGGATCATCGGCAGAGTAGACGATGTAATCAATGTGAGTGGTCACCGCTTTGGTACAGCCGAAATCGAAAATGCCATTAACTCGCTGGACGATGTGGTGGCTGAAAGTGCCGTGGTGGGGTATCCTCATCCTGTAAAAGGTCAGGCTATTTATGCCTACGTTATCACCAACAAACCGGTTGACAATCCCGAAAAGGTAAGAGCGGAAATTGTAGAGGCTGTAGTGAGTGAAATCGGAAAAATCGCCAAGCCGGAAATTATCCAGTTCGTAAGCGGATTGCCCAAAACCCGCTCCGGTAAAATTATGCGCAGAATTTTAAGAAAAGTAGCTGAAGGCGATACTTCCAATCTTGGTGATACCTCCACACTTCTCGATCCCGATGTGGTGGAAGAGATTAAGGAAGGTGCTGAGAAGCTGAAGCAAAGTTATTAGGTTTGGCCGGAAAGGGCTGAAGCCCTGGGCGGGCGCTCGTAACTGTACTCAGACCTCGCCCTAAAGGACGAAGTGAAAATAAGGTAGCCTTATAACCCCATCCTTGTAGGGTGGGGTTGCTTAAGGCCTGTAGCTTGCTGAGGGCTTTAGCCCTTTTAAAGCCCTTCCTCATTTAAAAGGCTATACCTATCTTCATACCTCTAAAAACCAAACCTATGCCTTACTTACGAGTGTGGCTCCATATTGTATGGGGCACCAAAAACCGCTATCCCTATCTTACCGAATCTATTCGCCCAAAGGTTTTTACTCACTTTAAGGAATATGCCGATCAGAAAGGAATTAACCTATTAGAGGTCAATGGCCACGTAGATCACGTCCACTGCTTGGTGTCTTTAAATTCGGATCAAAATATCGCTACGATCGTCAATCTTCTTAAGGGAGAATCCTCCTTTTGGATCAATCGGCAAAGGCTAACCAAAGCTAAGTTCGGCTGGGCCGATGATTATTTCGCTGCTTCAGTAAGCCATTCGGCTTTGGATGTGGTGAGAGCCTATATCCAAAACCAGGAGAATCATCATAGTAAAAAAAGCTTTAGGGAAGAATATGATTTGATGATGGAGAAGTATGGGGTTGAAAGAAATTAAATCATTAATCCGAAATAGCACTATTCAAATTTTAAGTGATATCGTCATTTTCTGAAAGAAAAGTATGATATTGTTCCCACCAAGTATGTCTACGAAAAACCAAATAAGCAATACCAGTCGCCCTATGAAAAAGTCATACATCACATTTTTACTGCTCCTTTTTCCTATTTATCAAGAGCTTGCAGCTCAGGTATTTGATAGAAATGCTTTTTCTAATACCGAAGTATCAGGAAGCTGGATGAAACAAGTTGATACTTCAGGGATTCTCTCTACAAGAATAGCTTCTTTACAAAGCACCTCGGCTGGTGTTTTTGTAACAGGGTGGGAAGGAGTGTATAAGATTAACACGAATGGTATCCACGAGGATATATCTCCGCGTGGTGGAAGTAATTGGACCTATGGCCTTTCTATTACCCATAATGATACTCTTTTTGTTCCGGCAAGATATATATCCAGAGGACTGGGAACGGACTCGGTAAAACTATTTGTAAGTGGTGATAATGGTGTTAGTTGGGTAACAATGCAAGGCCCTACCTTTTCTGGTTCCAGTATTATACTAAATTCAGATTTAAGGCTTTATAAGGATACTCTTTACCTGATGGGTGATGACGAATTATTCTACTCTGCTGATTATGGGTTAAACTGGACTGACATCAGTCCGCGAAATACGGGCTGTGATCAGGTCAATGATATATTTCATCACAATGGAAAGTTATATCTAACCGGCTGCACTAACGGAGGAGTTTTTAAGTGGAATAGAAATAGTGGGAGCTGGTTAGTAGACAATAGTTTTCCTTTTACTAACTCCAATAGGTTTATGATGAGAGATTCCGTAATCTTTCTTGCCTCACCTAACTTAATTCAAAGAAAATTTCCTTCTTCAGCATCCTGGCAACAAGCTACATCAGGATTAAGCAGCTTTCACGTTTATGATTATTATAATTTGAATCAAAACTTGTTTATATGTTCTTCCGCTGGTGTTTATTTTACAGAAAACCTAGGAAATACCTGGTCTGATTTTAATAGTGGTTGGTCAAATCCATCTAATATGTACCCAGTAGATATGACGGTTTTTGGAGATACAATATTTATTGGTACCGGCACTATGGGCATATATAAACAAGCCATACCACCAAACACTATTTCTGCACAAGAACAGTATATCCCTGCCCAGTCTCTGCAAGTTTACCCCAACCCGGCTACTGATTTTGTTACCATAATTACCCAAAAAGGAGGCAATGGTACTTATACAATACTGGATCAGGCAGGTAAGCTGGTACTAGAAGGAGAATTTAAAGACGAAGCTGCCATTGATTTGAAAAATCTGAATTCTGGTTTGTACGTTGTAAGGATTAAGCAAGCTGGTGACACAGGTGAGCAAAAACTCGTAATAAACTAATAATAGCAGCGGTAAATAGTCATGAAAATCCTCCATTTATGAGTAATATTCAAAAATGAGCGCCTTAGCGCTTAGGTGACTTTTGTTACTTTATACTAAAGAAACTCCAAATATCTTCGGAATCGTTTTTTGGGGCGGCATGGTGCCGCATCCATCTTAATTAAAAACTATTCCTATGAAAAAGAATATGGGAGGTACTGATCGAACCATCAGGATAGTAATAGCTTCGGTAATTGCTGTGCTTTACTTTACTGGTACTATAACCGGAGTTATTGGAGGTGTGCTTTTAGCTCTGGCGGGTATTTTTGTGCTAACGAGCTTCGTGAGCTTTTGCCCTATCTACACCATTTTAGGTGTAAGCACGTGCAAGGTAAAAAAGGCTTGAAATCTACAGTTGTTATTCTTTCTTGAGGAGCAATGTGTAGTGTCTGATTAGGTTGCCCTGTCTCGGTAAGTGATTGCCGGCAAGGCATGAGGGCTATGATATGCAAATTTAATTGCATATTGCTCCCTTACTTTTATACGAAGCCCTCTTCAACTCACTAATGAAAGCGAATATCAATACCGATTACATTACCTCTTTACCTGAAATAAGTACAGACAGACTATTGCTCAAGCCAGTGACTGTTGAATTAAGGCATTATGTATTCAAAACCTTGAGTGACTCCAAAGTGCGTCATCACATGAAAATGCCGGTACTTAATGAATCAGGAAAACAGGAGCGGTGGTGGAAAAAATTTGAGGAGTGGCGAACTGAGGGTAAAGCGATGCAGTGGTGTGCATTTCATAAGGATTCATCAGAATATGTAGGTCTTTTCACGATAAAGGAAATAGATATTAAAAACAGCCGTGGGGAGCTGGGCTACTCAATAATGAAAGATCTTTGGGGGCAAGGCTACGGCAAGGAAGGAGCCTTGGCTTTGGTAAAATTTGCTTTTGAGGAGGTGGATTTTCACACGCTTTTTGCCATGATTTTACCCTATAATATCCCTTCGCAAAAAATTGTAAAGGGATTGGGATTTGAGCAGGAGGCCCACCTCCGGCAAATTCATTATTATCAAGATGAATATTACGATGTTCTGCAATTCAGCCTAATTAATCCGGCACACCCTAAATAGTAGAAACTATTGCGGGTTTGTGGTTGCAAGTATGAAATATGTAACTTAGGATCTCCCTTCTGCGCTGAACTTCCATTTAAATTTTATGCTATGAAAAGAGTTCTATTTTGTACTGCACTGTTGTGTAGTAGCTTGGCGTTTGCCCAAATTTCAACACCGCCCAGTGGTGGCAATCAAAAATCGGTGGTAACACAATACATGGGCCTGGTATCCGTAACCATTACTTATAATTCACCTGATGTTACGGCTCCAAACGGGCAAGACCGTACGGATAAAATATGGGGTCAATTAGTGCCTTATGGTCTTAATAATTTGCAATTCGGTACTAGCTCAGATGAAAACCCATCACCATGGAGGGCGGGAGCCAATGAAAATACCACGATTGAATTTTCGCACGATGTACAGGTGGAAGACCAGCCACTTAAGGCCGGTACCTACGGCTTACACATGATACCGGGTGAAGATGAGTGAACCATTATTTTTTCAGAAAACAGCAGCTCATGGGGCAGTTATTTTTATAACCCAGATGAGGATGTCCTCCGCGTAAATGTGAAAGCTGAAACAAATGAATTTAACGAATACCTTACTTACGGGTTCGATGAACGTAAGCTGGATGAATGTGAGGTGGCGATGGCATGGGAGAAGCTTAAGGTGATTTTTAAAGTTTCGGTGCCAAGTATTCATGAGTTGTATATCGCTCAAATAGAAGAGGAGTTGCGGGGTTCAGCAGGCTTTAATTATCAAAATTTGGTGGCAGCCGCCAACTATGCGGTAAGCAACAATATTGCTTTGGATAAGGCTGAGCAATGGGCCAATGCAGCTGTGAGCGGTCCGTTTGTAGGTCAGGAAAATTACAGTACGCTTTCTGCCCAGGCCAATGTGCTGTTGGCACGGGGTAAAAGCAATGAAGCTAAGGAAGTAATGAAAAAAGCCATTTTTCACCCTACGGCTAACGTTTTTCAGATACATCAAACAGGTAGAGCACTTATTGCACAGGATAAGGACGAACTGGCTTTGCAGGTTTTTAAGTGGAATGCAGAGCGATTTCCTGATACATGGCCAATAAATGTGGGATTAGCTCGTGGCTATTCGGCTAATGGTAATTACTCAAAAGCCACCAAACATGCGGAGATGGCCTTAAAAAAAGCTCCCAATCAATTAAATAAGGATAGCTTAGAGGCAGCCATCGAAAAACTTAAGAACAAAGAGGATATGAATTGACGGGTGGCGTAAAAACTAATCGTCATCTACTTTATTAAAGGTCACCGTAAAGGTACTTCCTGCATCTACCTGGCTGGTGGCCTTTATTTCTCCACCCTGCGCCTGTACCTGGGCATTAGTCATAAACAGGCCTACACCTTTAGAGTCTTTATTTCTGTGAAAAGTTTTATGAAGCCCAAACAACTTGCGGCTCTGGCGTTTCATATCAATCCCCAAACCGTTATCAGATACTGAAAGCTGCGTTTCTCCTTTATCAGTAATATTTGTTTTTAAACGGATGAGTGGCCTTCTTTTTTCGGAACGATAGCGCAGGCTATTAGAAATAAGGTTAAGCATGATACTCTCCAGGTAAGTGCGATTGTAATAAACGGTTGGCACACGTTCAAAATCAAATTCAAATTGCGCACCTGATTCTATTATTTCTGCAGCCAGCATTTCACAAATTTTGTCTGCCGTGGCTTTAAACAGAATCTCCTCTTTTTCTATTTCGGTATTTTGGTTAATTCGCAATGATTCTACCAGGTCATTAAGTGTGTCAGACAGGTGATTAATAACCGTTCTAAACTTCCCAAAAAGACTGGCCTTTTGGGCTGGTTCCTTAAGGGTTTGGTGCATCATTAGTAATGAGCTTAGATTACTTACCGGAGCCCTGAGGTTGTGCGAAGTTATCTGGGCAAAATCTGCCAGTTGCCTGTTTTGGCGCTGTAGCTTTTTAGTGAGTTCCTTTTGTTCAATTTCTGACTTTTTCCGTTGGGTAATATCTGCTATTTGCGAAACAAAATGAACGGGGTCACCGGCAGGAGTTTTTACCAGCGACACGCTTAGCAAAACCCAAATAATCTCCCCATTTCTATGGTAATAGCGCTTTTCCATTTGGTAGGTTTCCAACTCACCGGCCAGCATTTTGGCCAGGTATTGCAAGTCTATATCAAGGTCTTCAGGGTGGGTAATATCCTGAAAGGACTTTTTTAGCAATTGATCCTCAGTATAGCCAAGCAGGTCACATAGGCTTCTGTTTACCTTTAGCCACTTACCTTCAGTAGAAACCAGTGCCATACCTATAGCCGAAAACTCAAAAGCGCCCTTAAAACGTGTTTCACTTATTTTAAGATGTAACTCGGCCTGTTTTTGGCTGGTAATATCAATGTGGCTTCCCACCATTCTTAGTGGACTTCCATCTTCAGCCCATTCAATTACGCGGCCTACATACATCACCCATACTGTACTGCCGTTTTTATGTCTGAAACGTATTTCTCCTTTATACGGAACAGCCCCCCTTGAGGCAAAGTGCTGCTCAAGGTTTTGTAGAATTTTTGGCATGTCATCTTTAAAGATGAGGTGTTGCCAGCTTTCGGTAGAGTTGGCCATCTCGGCATCCTTAAATCCAAGCATAGCCTTGAATGCGGGGCTTAAAAACTCTGTATTATCAATTATATCCCAATCCCAATAGCCTGCAAGAGCATCCTCCAGAATGGTCTGGTAGATATTTACGTCTTTTGGTTTATTTTCTTGAGATTGAGATGTCACCGCTATAAAAAAGTGATAGTACTTTCAGAACGGTAAATCTAACTTAAAATGAGTGAGAATGTTTAGCTAATTATTTGAAGATTTCTGCAAATTACTTGCTGTAAAGTTCTTACTACAAGTTATTTAATGGGTTAATTAGTCATCTATGGATTTGTGCTAAGGCTAAGTATTTAGTGTTAATATCGTGTCACTTTTTGAAATACTATTTACCGAAAATATCTGCAGTTTAATTGCTAAAAAATCCGTAAGAAATTACTTATAACTATCAATATAGTGATTTAGACAGCGGCCAGGTGGTCTCCAAGTGTTTCTTCGGCAATACGTGTAAGTTCATCAGGCGTAAGGGGTTTTACAAAAAACTGAACCACGTTGCCATATTCTGCACCTCGTTGCATATCCAGTTCGCTGGTTGAAGAGGTAAGTATAGCCACTTTATTGGTAAGAGATTCAGCTCTCATCCTGTCTAAAAATTGCCATCCATCCATGTCGGGCATATTTAAGTCTAGAAAAATAAGGTCAGGGTTTTCTGTGGAAATACTTTCAAACGCCTGGAGTGGATTGTTGTATTCAACGGTATTTACAGTGGGCAGGCGTATCTCAATAAACTTTCGCATAATAAAGTTGGAGATGTCTTTATCATCTACAAGCATAATTTTTTTCATGAAGCGTGTGGTTTTTGTCGGGTTGTTCTGTGTAAAAAAAAAAAAATTGAGGTCAGGTGGGCAGAAGAGCCTACACCGCCCTGTAGTAGCCTAAATTGTTGCCTGCAGTTTCAATCAGCAAATCAGCAGTGATAGGCTTGATACAAAAGTTTACAACGTTTTGATAAGATTGCCACTTCTTTAAATCATCAGAACTGCAGGATGCGGAAAGGATAGCCACTTTGTGTTGTAAGCGCCTTTCTCTCATTTTTTCCAAAAACTGCCACCCATCCATTACAGGCATGTTTATATCCAGAAAAATAATATCCGGGTTTTCTTTGGTAAGGTTACTAAAGGCCTCTTCAGGATCAGAATATTCAACTACTACGCTATTGGGCAAATGAGCCTGTATGGCCTTAGAGAGTATGAAGTTGGAAATAGGGGTGTCGTCTACCAACATTATCTTTTTCATAGAGCTTTCTTTTTTTATTAAAGTTTAAGATCTATGTACATTCCTTAACCGATGAGCGAAATGTGCCTCAGCAAAATTTGAAAGTGTGCATGTACAGATGAGAGGTGCCTCCATCCAAAAATAGATAGCCGGGCCTTGAGTTGTGTGCGTTTTCATGTGTTTAGAGTTAGAGTGAGCCTCATTATTAAATATCTCCGAAAAGTACGGTTGAGTAATACTTAGCAATGATGGCTCGAATGTATGCTGTAAAGCACACAAAAACAAATGGTTACAATGTTGTGTTGAGTTTAATTTGGAATTAGAAAAAATGTAATATCCTGATATTTAAGGTGCTGTATTTTTCCAAATTAGACGAAGATTTTTTGAAAAAACTTTGGATCACCTACATTTTGAGAGCTAAAATCAGAGGTTCTCGAGAATTTCGCTTACGTCCTCATCGGCAAGTGGCTTTACGTAATAATTCACCACGTTTGAAAATCCATGAGCCCTTTTTTGATCATCCCCATTTGGTGAGGCTGTAAGCACTACAACTTTTTCTGTTCTACCATCTGCCTTCATTTTTTCCAAAAATTCCCAGCCCGTAAACTCAGGCATGTGCAGGTCAAGAAAAATAAGGTCGGGTTTGGTAAAGGGTATGGAATAGAAGGCATTTTTGGCATCCGTAAATTCTATAACCCTGGTGTCTTTTGAGAAAATTCCAAGATATTTTTTTACAATAAAGTTGGAGATTTCTTCATCATCAATTAGGATTACGGTTTTCATGTGGGTACCTCGAATTGTTAAGTTGTGCGCGTTGGTTGTAGGGTATATTTTACCTCAAATCTATTAAATCAGCCGGCTGTACTATTTGTTTTTAGATTAAGCGCCAGTTTAGTCCGTTGAAATAATTCTTCACAAATCTACCTATTACATTTTTTGCGGCCGTGAATTTAAAAATTAATCCAATTAGGCACTATATAGGGCTGTAAGCTCCAGGTCTTACCGGCTCAAAGTCTTACTAATACATAATCGCGCTCCTGCCAGTTATCCCTGATTTTAGAAAGGGGAACTACTTTTTTCACCTGGGGTATTTCTGCCGGCACCAAATGAAATTTGCCTGGCATGGGTCGCTCAACAAACTTTACTATATGCCCATTATTTTTTGAAAGGTAGTAAGGTATTTGGTAGGCAATTAGCGGTGCGGTCGTAAGTACCGATTCCTCAAACGTAATAGGGCCAATAGATGCATCGCTGCTAAATACATGGGGTTGTCCTATCAGGTAAATGGGCTCATCCCTGGTTATTTCCAAAATTTGTGAAGTGGCATTACGATAGTAGCTGGCATTTTCATCTGCAGCCAAAGCAGGTAGGTAAATAAGGTTAAAGCCTATTCTGGCAACAGCCAAAAGCAGTACCACAACATAAATTTTATGTTGCGATTTAAAGTAGATGATAGAAACTGCTCCAAGCAAAATTATCATGGTAACTATCCGGATAGCAGCCATTGAAAGCGCCATTACCTCCGGAACAAAAAACAGGGCGATAAAACCTATTGGTAATAAAACTGATAGCCCACCAAATATGCCGAAGATCATTTTCCGTATCCTGATCATAGTATCCTTGTTTATTATATAAAAATGGGCCAAAAGCAAAGCCAGGAAGGGCAGGAACATATATAGGTACCTGGCCTTAAAGTCTCCCGAAAACCAATAAATGGGAATATTTACAACTACAAATAAGGCGGAAAAGGCCAGCAGATTGTTGGATTTTACGGCTTTAATGAATCCCCTACTGAAAAAGAACACCACCAATAGTGACCATGGCAACAAAAGCTTTATAATTTGTAGGGGAAAGGTAATAGTTTGCACAAGGGTGTCAGAGGCTTCGGTTTCAAGGCCGGTACGCTGGGCGGCCTCTTTAAACTGTCGTACTAAAAAGCCAATGGCGTCATCCTGTTGAGCGTATAATCCAAAATAGCCACTCAGTATCGCTATCAATAATATAATACCTGAAATATGCTGCCAACTGATAATCAGTTTAAAATCTCGATGGTATATAGCCATACCTATAAGCGTAAGCGCCTGAAATGCCAGTGAGGGTAACCCTTTGGTCAGAAAGCCAATCCCTACCAGGAGGTATGAAATGAGGAAGAGCTTCCAGTAATCACTTTTTTGATGAAAGTGAAAAAGTGCAAATGCCTGCAGGAATACTACTAATGCATAAAATATGTCAATCTCACCAGAGTTTACAGTGCCATAGAGCAGTAAATCGGCAGAGGTGACAAAAAACAGAGCTGAAAGCAGTGCCACTTCTTTAGTTACATATTTGCCAAAAAACCGGAAGCAAAACCAGCCCAGTGCTACAAAGGATAGTAAAGATGGCAGGCGCACCACCCATTCATCCATACTATTAAACAGCTTAAAGCAGCCCACCATAAGCCAGTTAAAAACGGGTGGCTTGTTGTAATAACTCCAGCCGTTTATCTGTGGCACCACATAGTTTCCGGATAGTAGCATTTCTATAGAAACAACGCCTCTGCGGGGCTCTTCGGCCCTGAGCTCGATAACATTTTGCCAGCCAAACAGGCCTATGGCTAATAAGGCTATGGATAGGGCTACAATGGTTTTTTTAAACATGTAAGGAAATTGAAGGCTCAATATTAAGTCCATACCGGCTCAAAACCAAAATAGCCGGATAAGTATTCAGGAAAACAAACTCTTAGTACTTTCGCCCTCATGATTAGCATCAAACCATTTAAGGCCATACGCCCACCGAGGGATAAGGCCTATCTCGTGGCCACACGGTCATACCTTACTTATGTGGAGGAAGAACTGGACGATAAACTGGCCAATAACCCCTTTACTTTTTTACATGTTATAAATCCCGACAAGGGCCGCCATTTGGCTTTTGGAAAGGAGAAATACACTGAAGTAAAAAAGTGCTTTGAAAAATTTACCCGTGATGGCGTTTTCAGGCAGGATAGTGCTGATAATTATTACCTGTACAGGCAGGTTAAAGAGGGCAATGAGTATATAGGGTTAATTGCAGCAGTAGCTGTGCAGGATTACCTGGATGGTAAAATAAAGAAGCATGAAAACACCCTTACCAACCGCGAAAAAATGTTTACCGATTACCTGGAAACAACCGGGTTTAATGCAGAGCCTGTATTGCTTACCTATCGTGATGACCTGAAGTTGAATAAAATTTTTGCGGAATATATTCAGCAGCGTTCGGAGTATGAATTTACCAGTACCGATAAGGTTTTGCATCAGCTTTGGCTTATAGAGGATGAAAAACATATTTCACAAATTTCAAAGGCCTTTGTTGATCAGGAGGCGCTATATATAGCAGATGGCCACCATAGGTGTTCCAGTTCATCGCTATTGGCCAAAAGGCTTAAAAATAGTGAAGGTGAAGATCACAAATACTTTATGGCTTTTCTTATTGGGGAGGAGCAAATGAAGGTATATGATTTTAACAGGCTTATTAAAGGTACTAATGGTAAAACTGAGGAAGAACTTATAGATCAGCTGAATAAAAACTTTTTAGTGGAGCCCATGCCTGATGTGAGCTTTAAGCCCGAAAAGCTCCACGAAATCGGAATGTACATCAACAGCCATTGGTATAAACTGGTGCCCCGCACCGGTACGTTTGATCCACAAAGCCCGGTGGGTAGGCTGGATGCTGAAATACTAAGTAAAAAAATATTGAAGCCTGTATTGGGTATCCAAAATTTAAAAACGGATGACCGTGCCGGATTTTTACCCGGAACGGAAGGAATGAAAGGCCTGGAGAAGAAAGTGGATAGTGGAGAGTACGATATTGCTTTCGCACTTTTCCCGGTAACGGTTGATCAAATAAAGCAGGTGGCGGATGCAGGCAAAACCATGCCTCCAAAAAGTACTTACATAGAACCAAAACTAAGGAGCGGGCTTACTGTTTATAAGATACTTTAATAGCTACCTTAAAAATTGATTTTTTTATGTCATCCCTCATAGCCGAAAATATTCACCTGTTTAAAAACGCCCTTTCTGATAACGTTACACTGGTTGCGGTAAGTAAAACCAAACCGGTAGAGGATATTATGGAGGCTTATGAAGCAGGCCATCGCGATTTTGGCGAGAATAAAATTCAGGAGATGGTAGATAAATATGAAGAACTACCAAAGGATATCCGCTGGCACATGATTGGCCACGTGCAGGGCAATAAAATAAAATACATGGCTCCTTTTGTGTACATGGTACATGGTATAGATAAGGCCAAGCGGCTGAAAGAGCTGAATAAGGAAGCGGCCAAAAATGACCGCATTATTGACTGCCTGCTGCAAATACATATTGCTAAAGAAGAGAGCAAATTTGGTTTTGACGAGGCAGAAGCCGAGGAGGTACTAAGCAATAATCCTACGGAAAAGTATCCTAATGTGCGCATACGCGGGCTTATGGGAATGGCAACTTTTACAGATAATGATCAGGTGGTAAGGAACGAGTTCAGAGGTCTGTCAAGATTTTTTAATAAACTAAAAGCTAACCTTGGTTTGGATAGTTTTGATACACTTTCTATGGGGATGAGTGGCGACTACCAGCTCGCCATTGATGAAAACTCCAATATGGTAAGGATAGGCTCTTCCATATTTGGCGAACGGAATTAATCCAGGTAAATACCCATTTTAAAGGCCAGGGTAGGGGCCACACCGGTATAGTCTATGTCAAAGGGCCGGCCACCTGAGTAAAATTGCGAAGGCTGATCATCATTACTGATCTTCCGCATGTATTTCATACCGTAGCTCAATTCCGTAAAAAACTGGTCGAAGATAAATTCCATACCTATTTCCAGCTGAGCGCCTAAAACCTGCGCATTGTAAAGTTTATCTACTTCTTCATAATTAAGGTAGGTGATACCGTCTTCTTCAAAAGGTACAAAACCAAAGCCCTGGTAGGTTACATTGGCATTTTGGTATGATCCGGTTATTCGGGTAAAATGGTAAGTTCTTCTGCTTTGGCTTTTACCGAAGTAATACTTATGAGAGCCGTGGAGGTAAAATCCACCAACTGATTGCCTTAAGCTTTCCCCCACACGATTGTCCATATCCTCAGTGCCATAAAGCAATCCAAGCCCAAAGCCCGTAACATGATTTCGTGAAATTCTATAATCAAGCTCAAAGCGAATTCTGTTGCTGATAAGGTCTGTAAAAACAAAACCCAACCGAAGTTGCTCAGTTGGATATTGCTGTTGGGGCATAATATCCTGCTGGGCAAAACTGGCTGTAGAGCCCAGCAGGATAAATATGCAGATAAGATTTTTCAGTGTCATATACGGCTCAGGAACTCAAGCTTACCATTTTTGAAGCGGTATTGGTTGATTCCGGAAATGGTTGAAACAATCATCAAATCTCCGTAAGGAATAATATCTACGGCTTTCACATCTTCCTTCATCAGGAAAACCGGATTGGCGCCATCCGTGATATCATATACTTTAAGACCATCATCACAAACCATAAGTGTATCGCCATGCAGGCCAAGTCCTATCGGGAAATCCATTGGCACTTCTTTAACCACCTGCATATTTCTGATATTGCTGATGTCTACAACATCAAGCTGATTTACATTACTTACACCACAATTGGTATTATCTGATTCCTGGCGTGTACGAAGCGTTACATAGGCATAATCACTATTGGCTACTACCGGGTCGCAGCTGGTAATGTGTTGATAGCTTCCTATTTGCTGTACTTCAGCGCCATTGCTCACATCGTAAACAAACATGCCGCTACGGGCACCTATAAACAGGGTACTGTTATCCCTCGCAAAAATGGTTTCCACATCAGAGTCGATAGGGGCACTTTTTACAAATGATGGATTAGTACGGTCGTTAACATCAAGAACTTTAAGAGAACGGCCATTAACGGCATACAGGTGATTGCCAACAAGGGCAAAGCGCGCAAGGCTACCACCTTGTCCTGATCCCTGATCATTTTTATTACCTAAGGTGGCGGCTTCGTTTCCATCTTTAGAGCAACCTATGGCTGCTACTGTAATTATGGTAAGGGCGGCTATATATTTTTTAAATGATTTCATTTTATAAGAGTTTTAAGATTATTGGTTGAGATTACTTCTTTACCCATTTTACAATTACTGTATTGGCAGGGCGATTTTCCTCATTAAACTCTTCCGGTATGGTTCCCCAATCCGGAGCAACAGGCTCAGGAAAAACATTTTCTTCTCTGTCAAGCACGGTAACGCTTGCGCCATCATAGCGAAGCGTAATCAGGTCAACAGCATTATCGGCATACATAATATTACCTTCCATGGCAATATCCACGTTTCCAATAATTTTAATAAAACCAATTTTTTTAGGGTTGGAGGGATCTGAATTGTCAATTACATGCACACCTTCATACTTTTCGTTGATGTAAAGCATGTTTCCGTTGCGATAAATTTTTCCGGCATTTTCAATTTCACGTATGCCTTCCATTTTTACGGATTTGGTTAGCTCTGCACGATCAACCAATACAGGTTTATACTCGGTTACGGCTACAGTTTCTTCTGGTGTACATGAGGCCATAAATACTACGGCCGCAAGTAAGCTAAGGACTTTTTTCATAGGGGGTTATTTTTGTTAGTTAGACGGTAATTTCGGTAAAACGGTTGGCTTAAGGTAAAAATTATTTTTTACGATTGTTATAATAGTACAATATGTCGAGCTCCACACCTACTAAAAAGGTGGGTTGTAATTTATTGAGGTTGGCAAGACCAGCAGCAAATTCCATTCGCATAATGTTGTGAATGTTATCAAAACCTAAAAAGAACTCTGCGAATTGCTGCCCGGTAAAATTATGAAGATAATTGACGCCAAAATAGGTATGTGCCTGTGTTCTACGTAATAATCCAATTTTAGAGAGCAAAAAACCATTAAAATGGTGTTCAAGATGAGCCTCCGCAAAGGCCCGCTTTGTACTCATGTCATAATACCCAAGCGTACTAAATTGTTTTATGCTTTGATAATAATATTTGCCTGGTTGCAGGTAAAATGTTTGTGTACCGTTAAAATGCTTATAGTCTATAAATTCAATCTTCTCCACATTAAAAAAACCACCACCGCTTATATCCCACTTGGTGTAACCCACATTACCCAGGCGTGTATTGAAGGACATACCCCCGGCCAGAAAATTAAATTTGGTTTGACTTATAGATGATTTTATACCCTGGCGGTAATTGAGGTAAACCCTTGGAGTATTCATTTGCAGGTTTACCTTTTTTCCATTTATCATTTTATAACGCTGGTTAAATTGGTAGGCCAGTTGTGCCCTGAAGGTAAGCGCCTGGTGATCATCAAAACCATTGCTGTTAATGTCCCCTGCGTACTCAGGATTATTGGGAGTAAAGCCCTGTGGTGTTCCTGTAATTACAAATTCCGAATTGTTATAAAGTGGAAAGCGAGAAGCATACTCCAGCGAGCTCTGCATTTCAAAACCATTTACAATTTCATGCTGGTAGCCAATCTGTAAAAAATCCTTACCATAAAGTTTCATATAGTTTTTACTGAATAGGAGGCTGTAAATAGTATTAAGAAATGGCGAAATGGGATCATCCTCGTTAAACTGATCGACCACATGGCCAACTTCTACCCGCACCTTTTTCGGGTTACCCAAATCATAGGTAAATTCTGCTGTAAGGCGCGACTTAAAATCAGTATCGGCCAGGCCAAATCGCACTTCAGGTTTTAGCATCAACTCAGTATCCTTATTATACAACCATATTGGTACATTGTAGCGTACATAGATACCTTCAACCGTATTATAACCCAAGGCATAATACAGCGGGTTAAAGTGGAAATAGTAACCGTCAGTTTTATAAATATACCGGCTATACAAAAGCCTCAACGGTTTAAAAGGCTTTTGCAGATAGGGCTCTCGCGAAAAGCGCTCTTTAAATACATTATTGAGATTTTCGGTTTTCAGTAGTGTTTGTTCATCCCCGCCAAGGGCCTTAATGCGCCTTTGTTGCCAGTACTGAGGGTTGCCATAAACACTCGCAGAGTCAAGGTGCAACACCTCGTTACCCGGCTTTCCTTTTTCAGGTGTATCTGCAATGTATTGCTGATTATTATAATACACCGAAGAATTGTAGTAACCGCTAAACCCGTTTATCGTAAGGTAAAAATCCATATTCTGGAAGGCCTTGTGATAACTCTCACCCTGGTAATAATATAGCTGCTCTACCCGCACGCTATCCATACCCTTTAGGTGGCTTGATGCTTTAAAGCTGAAGTTACTATAGGCTACCGTATATAGTGAATCGTAAATATCAAAATAGCCCTGAAAAGCTGGTGTGCCATACTTTTTTGGCTTAAAGCCGATGCGGTATACTTTACGGTTACCTGCTGTGTACGAGGCTATGGGGTAAAGATCGTAGTGATGCAGGGCTCTATCTGAGAGTGGAGTATAATAGCCCGAAAAACCCAGTTCGGGCATGTAAATCCTGTCGTGATAAAAAGAGAAATCCTTATCCACGAGGTAGGTGAAATCGGGCATCAGGATGGTACCTGCGCCATTGAGGTACTTTACGGAGTCCTGAAAATTTTTGCGGTTGTAAAAACGCTGTTTGGAAACCTGCTCACTAAAAAATACCAGGCCGGTATCTTGTTTAGCAGGTAACACCCTGCCCGAAACCAGCCATAGGTTAAAGGGAACTTTTAGTATTTCTGCACGGCTGGTTTTAAGGGCCTCAGCACGGTAGCTGGTGTACTTAGCTTCGTTTTCTTCCCGCGTAAAGCGGGCCCGCCTTACTAACTCGTAAGGATTGAAATCTGCATTGCCGGCAATGGTATCAAGGTATATCAGCAACTTTTCCTTGTAATTGTACGGTAATGCTATTTGCCTGGGTATATAGCCGGGTGCAAAAGCTACAATGGTATGTTTTTGTGTATTGGCCTTAAGGCTGAAGTTGCCTGTGCTATCCGCATAAACAGGCTGCTGCTCATTCGCATCCAGTATAATGGAGTAGGGTATAGGCTGCCCTTTTGCATTTCTTACCTGCCCCTTTAACGGGCGGAGCTGCGCACGGAGCGCCATCCCCATAAGGCAAAATAGCAGTATGAAGGTGAGTACGCGAGCAGTTTTCAAATCGTATTAAAATCACACATTCTCAGGCAAATATTCATCTTTTTCAGGGCACTAAAATATAAAGCTCAGGCTTTTTTAATTTCTATCTTCGCCCGATGTTTTGTGTGCTTGATATAGAGTCTTCCGGTGGCCCCTTTGGAAAGGAGGCCATCATCGAAATTGCCCTTTATCGCTATGATGGCGATGAAGTGGTAGATCAATTGATAAGCCTGGTGCATCCGCACAGGGAGGTTCAAAGTTTTGTTACCCGCATGACCGGTATTACCGAAAAAATGCTGGCGCGTGCTCCCCGTTTTCACGAGATCGCCAAGCGCATTATTGAGATTAGCGAAGATGCCATTTTGGTAGGCCATAATGTGGAATTTGATTACCGCATGCTCAGGCAGGAGTTTGCCCGCCTGGGTTACCCCTATGAACGTGAAACGCTGGATACTATTGATACGGCCCGCGAATTAATTCCCGGATTACCGGCCTACGGACTTGATAAAATCTGCAAGGAGCTTGGCATTTATATGCCTGAAAAGCACCGTGCAGATGCCGATGCCCGCGCTACTTTAGAGCTTTTTAAAATACTCAGGGAGAAAGATCAGAAGAAAGATATTAGTGTTTTGGGCCAGAGTATCATTCAGGGAGATCACAAACGTGATAAGCTCAATGACCTTTTACGATCTGTAAAAATTACCCAGGGTCTTTTTTATTTACATGATATTAAAGGCAAACTACTTTACCTTGGGGCTTCTGATAATGTTAAGGCAGCTCTAAACCGAGTTTTTGTAGCTGATAGTAGGCAAGCGCGTGAGCTGGGCGAAAAGGTATATTCCGTAAAAACCGAAGCCGTTGGTAACTGGTTGGTAGCCCGTGTAAAGAAGATGGAGGAGCTACATCATGCTAAACCTCCTTACAATCGGGTAAGTGAAATTAAGCTGGAGCGAGCCGTAATAGTAGATGAAAGACCAAAAACACCCCGACTGCAACAAGTGGAACTAAAAACATTGGGTAAAAAGAAGCCCCTTATAAAAGGCCCAAATCAAAAAACCACTGCCCGTGCTCTTAGCATGTATGGCAGGGCTTTTCGTTCTCCGGAGGCTAAAGCCATTATACTTGAGTTACTGAAAAACTTCCCCGAAGAAGGCGTATTTCAGGGAGCAGGGCGCACCAAAACCGAGCGTTGTGCCTTTGTCGTAGAAAACCATCTGTTGGTGGGCTATTATTACTTTTCTCTAAACGACCAGGTTTCCCATAAAGAGCGCCTCACCAAAACCATGACGCCCATCGATCCCAATGAAACCTATACCGAAATGCTGAAGTTGGGTATTTTGAGTGGGGAGTTTAGGGTGGTGAGGATGTGATTCTAATAAACTACGCGAATTTCAGCTTTTTTAAAATAAATTGTTTGCTGTTCTCCAGTTGCGAATAGCTTCGCGAAGTTGTTTCCTTGTCTCTAAATATTTTCTTCGCTTCTCCTCATTCCCGGTAAAAGGGTCAGCTATGAGTTTAGATGGGAAATCATAAAATTGTCTTTGATCGATGTCTTTAGCACTGCCTGACATGTCAAATGAAATTTCCCCAGAACTGCTTATAGAACCCTCAAATTTATCTAAGACGCCTACTCCGGATAGGCTTGAGATCGCAACATTATGTTTGAGTTGGACAAATGTTGAACCTAAATAGTCAATATTACCTTCGTACTGAAATGGCTTTGAAGAATAAAGTTTTGTGTTGAACTCAGGATTATTTTGAGTTGCTCTCAAATACAGATACCCCTTTTTGGAAATTGCACCTTCGAAGACCTTCGTGGTTACAAATTGTTTTGGATGTCCACCCATCCGAGTGATTTTGAAAGGGATTCTGCTAGAAGTAAGTAAATTTTGAGCCTCTTCTTGGAGTTCAGAAAACCTATAATCTTCAGTATTTAAAAGTTCAGCAACGAGGTAATCAAGACTCTTATTCAAAAGGTTAAGCCTTCTTTCTAAAGATGACCTTCCAAACAAGAGCCAGCCTGTTGTCAGGAGTCTTTTTGTTTTATAATAATCTTTTAAAATCTTCTCAAAATCACCCATTATTTCAAGCCAATTTTTCCCAGAATAATTATGTTATTAATTAAAAGCATATCTCATCGTTCATGCGAGGCTCAAATATCAATTGCATTATTTAGCGTTAGGACATATTACCCCTGACTGGGTCGAACCTTGATAATTGCGGTTGTTGCTATTGATATGCAATGCCACTGGCATTGTCGCATTAATCCAGTGTAGATAAACACTATGGTTAAACCACAAACTACAAATCACAAACAGGAACTATCCCAACGCCTCCACCACATTCTTCTCAATCCTGTCCTCAATATTTTCGGTGGGCTGGGCCTTAAACTCCTCTCCGGTTATTTTTTCGAATAGCTCTATGTAGCGCTCCGAAACGGATTGAACAAACTCATCCGTCATTTCGGGTATGCTTTGCCCTTCCTTGCCCTGAAAGCCGTTTTCAATAAGCCACTGCCTTACAAACTCTTTGCTAAGTTGTTTTTGCGGTAAACCTTTTTGCTGGTTTTCCTGGTAACCATTCAGGTAAAAATAGCGACTGCTATCAGGTGTGTGGATTTCGTCAATCAATACGATAGTGCCATCGGCCGTTTTTCCAAACTCATATTTGGTGTCCACTAATATCAATCCGCGCTCATTGGCAAATTGCTGTCCGCGGGCAAAGAGGGCACGGGTGTATTTTTCCAGTTGCACATAGTCCTCTTCGCTAACAATTCCCTTTTTCAGGATGTCTTCCCGGCTAATGTCTTCGTCATGTAAGCCTTGTTCAGCTTTGGTGCTTGGCGTGATGATAGGTTCTGCAAAGGCATCATTTTCCTTTAGGCCTTCGGGTAACGTAATTCCGCAAAGGGTGCGCTCGCCAGATTTATAGGTACGCCATGCATGTCCCGTAAGGTAACCGCGTATTACCATCTCCACCATAAAGGGCTCGGCTTTATGTCCTATAGTTACCATAGGATCGGGTGTGCTCAGCTTCCAGTTCGGCACTATATCCTTGGTCATATCCAAAAACTTATTGGCCACCTGGTTTAGCACTTGCCCCTTAAAGGGAATGCCTTTGGGCAAAACCACATCAAATGCAGAAATACGATCGCTGGCCACCATAACAAGCAGGTCTTGGTTTATGGTATATACATCGCGCACCTTACCGCGGTAAAATTTGGTTTGGCCAGGTAGGGTGAAGTTGGTTTCTTTTAATGCTTTTGTTTTCAACATTCTAATTGTGCGTTGTATTGGTAACTATCCCTTACTTATTTCTTTCGCTAGCAATTGTATTCAGTATTTCTAAAATTTCTGCTCGTTGTTTTGGTGTTGGTATGAAAGGAGCAAAAACTTGGTCGCAATATCTTTGTAACTCTTCTTTTGTCCTAGTTTGAATGTACTTCTTTCTTGATTCCTCAAGGTTCAGAAGACGTTTACCTCGATCACCTATGCTGTGCTCATCGGTCAATCGAAAATCATTATCTGGATTTAAATCTACTGGTTGACCAATAGTTTTAAAAATTCCTAAATCCCGCTGATGCCTTATCTGTGTCATAAATTCCTTATGAACCTTTTCGAAGGCAGATTTAATTAAAGGGCTCATCGCGAAAAAATCAATTTCATTGGCATCGAGAAACGACTCTGATTGTATTCGGCCCAGAAGTTTATTGAGAGCGTTAATTTCATGAAAGCTAAATTCAATTCGACTTTCCATCGCGCTTGATATTATGTTGTTTATAGTTATTGATAAACTATACTTATAGCTTACTTCTCTTCCTGCTCATACGCCCGTATAATGTGGCGCACCAATCCATGACGGATAACATCGCGATCATCTAAAAAGATAAACTTGATGCCTTCCACATTTTTCAATAGGCGTAGGGCTTCTTTTAGTCCTGAGGCCTGCTTACGCGGAAGGTCAATCTGCTGGGCATCTCCTGTAATCACAAATTTTGCATCGGCCCCCATGCGGGTCAAAAACATTTTCATCTGGCTATGGGTAGTGTTTTGGGCTTCATCCAAAATCACAAAGGCTCTATCTAAAGTACGCCCACGCATAAATGCCAGCGGGGCAATTTGTATCACACCCGTTTCCAGGTAATAGGCCAGCTTCTCTGGCGGAATCATTTCGCGCAAAGCATCATAAAGAGGCTGCATGTAGGGATCCAGCTTTTCCTTTAAATCTCCTGGAAGGAAACCCAGGTTTTCGCCAGCCTCCACTGCGGGGCGGGTTAATATGATTTTTTTAACCTCTTTATTTTTAAGGGCTCGCACGGCCAGGGCTACCGCAGTGTAGGTTTTACCGGTACCGGCCGGGCCAATGGCAAAAAGCATATCATTGCTCTTCATGGCGCGCACCATACCGCGTTGATTAAGCGTACGTGCCTTAATGGCCTGCCCGCTCACGCCATACAAAATGGTGTCATCGTCATTTTCCTTATCCTCGCTTTTCACCATCTCATCCTTTAAAAGGCGCTCAAGCTGGTTTATACTAAGTGAGTTGTAGCGGTTAAGGTGCTGAACGATTTCCTCAATTTTATCTTCAAATTTTTCGATGGCACCAGGCTCGCCATTAACCTTAAGGTTATGCCCGCGGGCCGTAATCTTCAGTTCCGGGAAACTGGACTTTATCTGGGTAAGAAATTTATTGTTGGTACCGTATATATCGCGCGGATCAACGTTTTCTAATACTATAGTTCTTTCTATCAAACTGTTGGTAAACTAATGTTTATGAGGCCCCGTGAGGCCTGAAAATAATACTACTTTTGGCTGGCAAATTAACAACAAAAACGGGCACTTGTTGTCCCGTTTAATCGAAAGATTAGCAGACATCTATGCCGGTAATTACCCTTACATCCGATTATGGTCTAACTGACCATTACCTGCCAGCGCTCAAAGGGGCACTGCTTTCGCAGGATGAGGACGCTAAGCTGGTGGACATTACTCACACGGTAGAGCCAGGTAATTTTTTTGAGGCCTCATTTATTCTGCGCAATAGCTACCACCACTTCCCCAAGGGTACGGTACACCTTATAGCTTTTAGCGAGCTGGTGGCCAATGGGCGCCTGCTGGCTGCTGAATTGGATGACCACTTTTTTCTGGTGGCGGATAATGGCCTGTTGCCGATGATTAATCCTGATAAAAAGATAAGCAAGGTGATGGCAATTGATTTGCGACAGGAGCGTTCACTATTCCCGGCAAGGGATATAATGGCCCGAGCAGCCATTCATCTTACCAAAGGTGGAAAAATTGATATACTGGGACGCACCATTACGGATTACGAACAAAAGCAAATTTCCAGGCCACGTATTGTAAATGATAAGTCTGCTATAATCGGAAGCATAATTTACATTGATAATTTTGGCAACCTGGTGAGTAACATCTCCCAAAAAGTATTTAAAGAGGTAGCGGCTGAGCGGAGTTTTGAAATAATGCTGCCCCGTAATCAGCGCATAAAAAAACTAAGTATGGGTTACACACCTGCCCAGGCAGGAAGTTTGCTGGCCTTCTTTAATTCGCAGGGATTGCTGGAGGTAGCTATGGCACAGGCCCGCGGCAAAGATTTTAACGGGGCCAACAGTATGCTTGGGGTGGAAGTGCAAAACACAATAACGGTTACATTTCAATGATAATTAGGATAGTGAAGATGACCTTTGAGCCGGACAGGGTTCCTGATTTTTTAAACAACTTTGAAAAGAATAAGGAGAAAATCCGTGGTTTTGAGGGGTGTCACCATTTAGAATTACTACAGCAGGAAGATAAGCCCAACGTGTACTTTACCTACAGTTGGTGGGATGAGCCGCAATCGCTGGAAAATTACCGACATTCGCAGCTTTTTAAGGAAGTTTGGGCCTACACCAAAACCCTTTTTTCTGACAAACCGGAGGCATGGAGTCTCCAGCAAAAAGTTAAGCTTTAAGCCTATGGGAGCATTGATGCTCAAAGAAATACGGAGCTTTTTAAACTCGGTAACCGGTTACATGGTTATTGTGGTTTATCTGCTCATCAATAGCCTTATGTTATGGCTTTTCCCCGGGGTATTCAATATTGTAGAAGGCAGCTATGCCAGTATTGATAGCCTGTTTCTGATCTCACCCTGGGTATTTATGTTTTTAATACCGGCCATCACCATGCGCATGTTTGCGGACGAAAAAAAGGCAGGAACCATGGAGTTGCTCCTAACCCGCCCGCTTACTGATATGCAGATTGTATGGAGCAAGTTTACTGCCGGGTTTATATTAGTGCTTTTCTCTATAATCCCCACTCTAATTTATTACGTATCCGTTTACCAGCTTGGGGTGCAGGTGGGTAATATTGATAGTGCCGGTACTTTTGGCTCCTACATCGGGCTGCTGTTTTTAGGCGGTAGCTATGTAAGCATTGGTGTTTTTGCATCCTCCCTTACGGAGAATCAGATTGTAGCTTTTTTGATTTCAGTACTGCTGTGCCTGGTTATGTATGCCGGCTTTGATCAGCTGGCCTCGCTGGGCATATTTGGTGGTGCTGAACTTTTTGTACTGAGCCTGGGTATTAACGAGCATTATACCTCGCTAAGCCGCGGTGTAATTGATAGCCGTGATGTGCTGTACTTTGTCAGTCTGATACTAATTTTTGCCCTGGCTACCCGCCTGGTAATACAAAGCAGAAAGTGGTAATGAAGAACAAAAGCAGAGATATAATACGGTTTGTGCTGGTGGTGGCCATTGTTATCCTCCTAAATATAATTGGCTCCCTGCAGTTTTTCAGGCTCGACCTTACCTTCTGATAACCGCTACAGCTTATCAGATGCCACCAAGGAACTACTCAATAGCTTTGATGATGTGCTGCTGGTAAAGGTGTACCTGGAAGGTGAATTCCCCGCTGATTTTCAGCGCCT
This sequence comes from Schleiferiaceae bacterium, assembly GCA_963758205.1. Lineage (GTDB taxonomy): Bacteria > Bacteroidota > Bacteroidia > Flavobacteriales > Schleiferiaceae > Owenweeksia. The sequence goes on along the minus strand of CAVWUM010000002.1, from coordinate 722,812 downwards.
GCAAAGCGAAACCCGCCAAATGCTGGACGAGTTCAGGGCCTATAACAAGAATATTGAATACGAATTCATTAACCCCAATGCTTCTGATGATACCAAGGTAAACCGCGAGGTTTTTCAGCAGTTGCAGTACAAGGGCTTGAAGTATTACGAACTCCAGGTAACTGAAAAAAGTGGTGACCGTGTGCAGCGGGTATTCCCGGGGGCAATAATGAATTATGGCGAAAAGGAAACGGCCGTGCCTTTGCTTATCGATCAGATGGGTTCCCGGCCGGAGCAGCAGATTAATGCCTCTGTTCAAAACCTGGAATATGCGCTGGCCAATGCCATACGCGGCCTTGTGCGTACCAATAAACCTATAGTTGGATTTTTGCAGGGCCATGGTGAGCTGGAGCCCAAATTTGTGGCCGATTTTGCTCGTGGACTTTCTGAAAATTATGTGGTGGATAAATTCAATATCCAGAAGTTTAAAACCGATAGCCTTTCACAGTCGGTAAGCCTTGCCGACCAGCAATCGAGCCTAAACCGCTTTGATGCCCTGATAGTAGCCAAGCCACAAACCGGATTTACGGAGCTTGATAAATACCTGCTTGATCAATATGTAATGACCGGGGGTAAAATACTTTGGCTTATTGATGCCATACATGCTAATATGGACAGCCTGAGCCAGGCGCCACAGTTTATATCATACCCTATATATGACAGGCTCAATATCTCTGATATGCTGTTTAAATATGGGGTCAGGATTAATACCGATATAGTTCAGGATAAGGTGGCAGCCGGGGTATCGGATACCCGTAAAATTTATCCGTGGATTTACTTCCCCATGATAATGCCTAATCCGAAAAGCCCCATCACCAAGGATATAAGCGGCATAAAAACGGAGTTTCCATCTTCAGTGGATACCATCATTGCCGAAGGCATTAAAAAAACTTTTTTGCTACGAAGCTCACCTTACTCAAACATTGTGGCTACGCCTCATATGGTACGTTTGGCCAATTTGTATCAGCCGCCTTCTGATGATCGCTTCAGGAATAAAAATATACCTATAGCTGTATTGCTGGAAGGTGAATTTGAATCCATATTTAAAAACAGGCTGGTGCCAAGGCAAGGTTCAGGAGAACCACTAAAGTTTAAGGAGAAAAGTGAATCCACCCAAATGCTTGTGGTGGCTGATGGTGATATTGTAAAAAATCAGCTAAACGTTATAAACCCGAATATCCCAAAAGGCAGTCCGCTGCCGCTTGGCTTTGATCAATATACCCAGGCGCAGTACGGTAATAGAGATTTTATGCTAAATGCCGTGGATTATATGATGGATGATAAGGGGCTTATCAGTATCCGCTCAAGAGAACTTAAAATACGATTGCTGGACGTAAATGCCCTTAAAGGAAATAGGCTTTTCTGGCAACTACTGAATACCGCCTTACCTATTGCTTTAATAGTGCTGTTCGGCATTATTTATATCTATTTACGAAAGAGAAAATACGGAAGACATGAAAAATAAAAACCTGGTTTACCTCCTGGTGCTGGTGGTTTTACTTGGGGTGGCCGGCTGGCTCATCTCCGAAAGAAATACCAGTGGTACGCTTGAGCGCAAGCTGGATTATGCTTTTACCATACCCGATACCGCATCTATCGATAAAATTGTGATAAAGGATAAAACCCCATCGCGGGTAACCCTAAGCAGGGCCGATGGTTATTGGGTGGTAAACGATGAGTTCCGGGCCAGGAGGGATGCCATCAATACTTTACTGGAAACACTCAATCGCATGGAAATGCGCAATTTTATTGAGGAAAAAATGAAGCCTACTGTGCTTAAACGCATGGCTGTGTATGGTAAAGAAGTACAGATATACAAGGATGGAAAGCTGTTTAAAACATTTTATGTAGGCACCGAAACACATGATGAAATGGCTACCTATATGATGGTAAAAGGATCGCAAGCTCCATTTGCCGTATATATTCCGGGCTTTAATGGCTATCTGTCCAGCAGATTCTTTACCAAATCTGAGTTATGGCGTAGCCGTGATGTTACGCTCATCAACCCACGCAATGTGCGCGAGGTACAAATGGTTTTTCCTGATTCGCTCAACAAATCATTTAAAATAACCGTGTTTTCACCGGATAGCCTGTATCTCACTAATCTTGAAACTGAAAAGGTGGTGACCAATGCCAATAAGGTAAAAATGCGCATTTATGTAAATGCTGCCAGCCAGATGAAGTACGAAGGGGCTATTTTACCTACCGACCCTATCTATGCCAGGCGTGATTCGCTGCTGGCCAGTACACCGGTATTTTATATCACCGTAAAGGATGTGGATGGCAAGAGTACCCGACTGGAAGGTTATAAGATTAAAGGCCCGGACGAATTGCCGGATCCTACTCTGCAGGTTCCTGAATTTGACCCTGACCGCCTACATGGATTTATTGACAGGGAGCGGATGGTACTGATACAGTACTATGGTTTACAGCATGTTTTTAAACCAATTGATTACTTTTTACAGCCTTGATATCTGTTAAAAAGAATTGACAACTAAAATCTTTTAAAGGGTTCAATTCAATTTATATTTGTGCCCCTTACTATTAGACCATTAAAAAGTAGCCAGATGAAATTTATCGTTTCCAGCGGTGCCTTATTAAAGCAATTGCAAATTGTAGGCGGTGTGCTTAATAATAACAATACGCTAGCCATACTTGACAACTTTTTGTTTGACCTGAAGGGTAACAAGCTTACCATTTCAGCAAGTGACTTGGAATCAACTATAAGTGCCGGCCTTGAGGTACAAAGCGATGATGAAGGAATGGCGGCTATACCTGCGCGTCTTTTATTGGATGGTTTAAAAGCCTTGCCTGAGCAGCCGGTAACTTTCATTTTAGATGAAAAAGCCAATATGCTTGAGCTTAGCTCGGATTATGGTAAATACTCTTTGGCTTTTGTCGAAGGAGATGAGTTTCCAAAACTGCCCGAAATGGAAGATGTAAGCACCACTACCATACCCGGAGAGATTTTGGCCAATGCTATTACCAAAACCCTTTTTGCAGCAGGTAATGATGAATTGCGCCCTGTAATGTCAGGTGTGTTTTTTCAGTTTAGTTCGGATAACCTCACGTTTGTAGCTACCGATGCCCATAAACTGGTGCGTTACCGCAGAAATGATCAGAAGAGCGATAGTACTGCAGAGTTTATTCTGCCACGTAAGCCGCTTAACATATTGAAATCAACCCTTAGTTCCATTGGCGAAACAGTTAGTATTCATTACAACGAAACCAATGCCCGCTTTGAATTTGAGAATATTGTGTTGACCTGCCGTCTTATTGATGGCAAATACCCCAACTACGAAGCGGTTATACCTAAGGAAAATCCCAATAAAATGGAGATTGACCGCCAGACATTCCTTAGTTCTGTAAAGCGTGTGGCTATATTCTCAAATAAAACCACCCACCAGGTGCGCCTTAAAATGGCTGGCTCTGAATTGCAGATTTCTGCTGAGGATATTGATTTCTCTAATAAAGCCCATGAGCGACTGAACTGTAACTATGAAGGTGATGACATGGAAATCGGGTTTAATAGCCGTTTTCTTACAGAGATGCTTACCAACCTTGATTCTGATAATGTAAATCTTGAAATGTCGGCCCCCAACCGTGCCGGTATTATTTTACCTAACGATGGTTTAGAGGATGGGGAGGACGTATTAATGCTGGTAATGCCGGTGATGCTAAATAGCTAGAGTTTATGAATTTGCTGATTGTTGGTGACGTTCACGGATGTTACCATACTTTCAAAAAACTTGTAGAGGAAAACTGGAACCCCGGTGAGGAAATACTTATCCAGATCGGTGACCTGATAAACAAAGGCCCGCACTCTGGCCTGTGTCTTAAATACTGGCGCACTTTAGAAAAGCAATACCCCGAGCATACTATCCTTATAAGGGGAAATCATGAACAGTTTTTAATTGACGGAGGTGCCTTTTTGAAGGAAACTGTAAAGGGTGTAACCCTTGAAGAAAGCATTGAGCAGGCCGGCCTTAAGGTGAGCAAGGTGCGTAAACGCCTTGCTGAAACTCCACTTAAGTGGGAAAACGATCATATACTGGTAACCCATGCCGGTATCAACAAATCAGCGGCTAATGCTTACAGTACTACAGCTCGGGATGGTGTACTCTTTAATAAAGGAGTTTTAAGGAGTCTGGATAAACTTCAGGTTAAAGGCCACTCAATTGTGGAAGGCAACAAACCTCTCTTCAGCCCTGCCGAAAATGCTTGGTATATTGATACAGGAGCATGGGTAAAAAAATGCCTGAGCGCTATCAGGCTCAATCCTCTTGGTGAAAAACTGGGGGTGGTAAGAGTTCAAACCGAGGAGGCCGACAAGGTGAAAAGTTTTATCTAGCTAAAGCAATTATTGATTTCTCCAATGGTATTAACAGTTTCCCGTTGATATCAACTATGCCTGACATGAGTATTGATTCGCTGTTTTTTTCAATTTTGTGGAATTATAGCTAGCCTTGTTTAATTAAATCACAAAATCAAATCTGAATCGTATGAAAAAGACAGCTTTATTGTTCTCCCTGCTTTTTGTTGTGGGTTTGTCCACTCAATCAATCGCCCAAAGCAACTTTGATAAAGGTACCGGGGTGGCCCAGTTTACAATTGGTTTTCCTCAGGTAATAGCAACAGGTGCTCTGTATAAAACCCGTATACCTGCTATGGCTATTGCTTATGATCATTGCTTTTTTGATGATCTTATTGATGGAAATGCTTCAGTAGGGATAGGCGGTATTTTGGGAATTGCCGGCTCAAAGTTTACCAATGCAGGTTTTTTTGGTACAGGAACCTACTCCTATAATTACACATATATATTATTTGGAGCCCGCGGTACTTTCCATTACCAACTAGTTGATGACCTTGATACCTACGCAGGTGTACTTGTAGGAGGCTATGGTGTAAATGCCAGCTACGAAGGTCCAAGTGGTGTTGCAAATGTGCCCGGTGCAGATGGAGGTGCCCCTATAGCCGGAGGTTTTGTTGGAGCGAGGTATTTCTTTAATGACAATCTTGCTGTGATGGGAGAGGTTGGTTACGGTATAGCCATACTCAATGTTGGTTTGGCCTACCGTTTCCAATAATAGCTCTTATAAATATTATCAAACCCCTGATTTCCTTAAGGAGATCAGGGTTTTTTGTGTCTTGCCCTTCCACCTCAAACCCTTAATTTTGCCGGAGTTTTTATAAGAATTTAAAATATTTTCAGATATGGCTAAAGGATATTATGATATTCCAATCGCGTTTAACGAACCCGTAAATTCATTTGAGCCTGGCTCTCCCGAACGTGAGGAGCTGCAAAAGGCATATGATAAAATGTGGAACGAGGTGATTGACATCCCCATGGTAATCAATGGTAAAAAAGTTACTACGGGTAAAACGGATAGAGTGATTCCTCCTCATGACCATTCTCATAACGTGGGCACTTTTCACCTGGGTTCTGCCGAGCATGTGCATCAGGCTATTGATGCTGCTCTTGCTGCCAAAGATGCCTGGGAAAACATGCCGTGGGAACAGCGTGCGTCTATCTTCCTGAAGGCTGCCGAACTTTTGGCCGGGCCATACAGGGCTAAGGTAAATGCCGCTACTATGATCAATCAGGGAAAAAATGCCATGCAGGCAGAAATTGATGCAGCCTGTGAAATGATCGATTTCCTCAGGTTCAATGTTCAGTATATGTCTGAACTATATTCTCAACAGCCCGAATCCGGCCCGGGTGTTTGGAACAGAACCGAGTACAGGGCACTGGAAGGATTTACCTTCGCCATTACCCCGTTTAACTTTACCGCTATTGCGGGAAACCTCCCTACCAGTATGGCCATGATGGGTAATGTAGTTGTTTGGAAACCATCAATGAGCCAGGTGTATTCAGCCAAGGTACTTATGGATGTGTTTATGGAAGCGGGCCTGCCTGATGGCGTGATCAACATGATTTTCACCGATCCTCAGGAAACTTCTGATATCGTTTTCGGTCATCCTGAGTTTGCTGGTCTTCACTATACCGGTAGTACCACCGTATTTAAAAACATCTGGAAAACCATTGGTAACAATATCGATAAATACCGCAGCTACCCCCGTATAGTGGGTGAAACCGGAGGTAAGGATTTTGTTCTGGCCCACCCATCAGCTGATGCCGCACAAGTGGCCACCGGTCTGGCACGCGGAGCATTCGAATTCCAGGGACAGAAGTGTAGTGCTGCTTCCAGGGCTTATATTCCACAAAGCCTGTGGCCGGCCGTTAAGGAAAAGTTGGTTAAGGATGTAAAATCCTTCTCTATGGGTTCACCAAGAGACTTTACCAACTTTGTAAATGCTGTGATTCACGAAGGCTCATTTGATAAACTTGCCGGGTATCTGGATAGAGCAAAATCTGATGAAAATGCTGAAATTATAGTAGGCGGAAATTACGATAAGTCAAAAGGTTACTTTGTAGAGCCTACGGTGATTGTTGCTAAAGATCCTAAATATACTACTATGTGCGAGGAGCTTTTTGGCCCCGTACTTACCATATATGTATATGAAGACGTGAAGTATGATGAAACTGTAAAACTGGTTGATGAAACTTCCATTTACGGTCTTACAGGGGCTATTTTCTGTAACGATCGTTATGTAACGGCCGACACCATGAACAAGCTTCGCAATGCAGCGGGTAACTTTTACATTAATGATAAACCTACAGGCGCAGTGGTAGGGCAGCAGCCATTTGGTGGTGCAAGGGCTTCAGGTACTAATGATAAGGCCGGCTCATTACTCAACCTATTGAGATGGGTAAGTCCACGTACCATCAAGGAAACATTTGTAACTCCAACAGATTACAGATATCCGTTTTTAGCTGAGGATTAACATTGGCTTAACATTAGGGCGTTTTTTGCCCGAATATAGATTCTTGCAAAGGCCGGATACCGTAAGGTTCCGGCCTTTTTTATTATCCCCAATGTTAATTTTTAAAATACAAGTCTTTATAAATCAATTATTTAACTTTTAATGTTAACTCAATGTTACGTAAATGTTTATTTAACTTAACTATTTGAGTATATTTGTTAAGTAATATTTAAGTATAGAGACATGAAAGTTTGGAAAATGATAGGAGCCGGGGTTTTAACATTAATGATGACCATGCCGGCTCAGGCACAAGTTGAAGATAAGTATGAAAAGAATGGCGATGTGGTTACCGTAACCCGCTATTACGATGATGGAACCGTACGCGAAACAGGTACATTTAAAAATAACAAGCCCGATGGCCGATGGGTAGAATATACTCAGGCAGGTGATGTAAAAACCGAAGCCCTTTATGTGGACGGCAAGAAAGAAGGTAAGTGGTTTGTTTGGACAGTGGATGGTGAATACCTGTACGAGGTTGTGTATCAGGATAACGTACTTAAGAATGCCAGCCGTTGGAAAATTGAAGACAAAGACGCAATAGCAAACAATTAAATCTGATTATTGAATTATTTTTGAAAGGTGCTCTAATGGGCACCTTTTTTATTTTAATTACTTACATGATCGCATTTATTTCCCCCGCCAAGACTCTTGATTTCGAAAAAGAAATTTCTATTGGCGACTCCACAAAACCTTATTTTTTAGATGAAGCTGAAAAAGTAAATAACAAGCTTCGTAAGCAATCACGCAAAAAGCTCAAGGAGCTTCAATCCATCAGTTCGCAACTGGCAGCCCTTAACTACGACCGCAACCAACAGTGGAATGTTGCGCATGAAGAAAAAGTAAAACAAGCGATATTGGCCTTTAAAGGTGATGTATATATTGGCCTTGAGGCTGAAACCTGGAGCGCGGCCAACATGAAATTTGCCAATGATCATCTTAGAATTCTCTCTGGCCTGTATGGTATTTTACGCCCAACTGATATGATTCAGCCTTACCGCCTTGAGATGGGCACTTCGTTACCTGTAGGAAGAAGAAAAGATCTATACCACTTTTGGGGCGATAAAATCAAGGCTTATTTTAAGGAAAATATTAGTCCTGATGAAACAGTTATTAACTTGGCCAGTGTTGAATACTTTAAGGCCGTGGAGAAAGCCGGAATCAAAAATCCGGTACTTTCGGTGGAGTTTAAGGACTTTTCAAACGGAGAGTTTAAGGTGGTTAGCTTTTTTGCTAAAAAGGCAAGAGGGATGATGGCCAATTACATTGTTAAAAATGAAATGGCCGATGTGGATGACCTTAAGGGGTTTAACACTTCGGGCTACTATTTTGACGCTAAAGAGTCCACTGACACTAATTATGTATTTTTGAGGGATCAACAACAGTAGGTATGAAATATTTTTTGTCAATCACTCTGACAGTTCTTTTTTCGGCCAGCGCCATTTCGCAATCGCGCACCGCTTACTACGAATTAGGAATGGGTATCGGTACCCTGAATTACGCAGGTGATATTGCTACAACCACGAGCGTTAATGCTATTTTGGAGGAGATTCGCCCAAATTTTATGATTTACGGCAAAAAGCATTTTAATGACTGGTTTGCCATTGGTCTTACTTCAAGTTATGGATGGATATACGCTGCAGATGCCAATCACAGTAACCAGCAAAGAGGCCTTTCAGTAACTACAAAAATGTTTCAGGCGAACCCTTTTATTGAGGCCAGCCTTATCCGTTTTGGAAAATATCATTACGATAGAAAGTTTACCATTTTTGTGCAGGCTGGTGCGGGCTTTTTAGCCTATAACCCTGAACCTGCAGCTGCGGAGGTGTATCCGGATAATATTGCCCCCAGACCAGATGCTTACAACAGTATCAACTTTTTTGTGGGTACAGGTATGAAGTTCAGGTTGAGCTACCACACCTTAATGACCTTTGGTATTACCTACCACGGTTCAGGAGTGGATGACCTTGATGGAATACGAACAACTAAGGGTTTTGATTCCGGTAAAAATGATGTGTACAGCGGCATTTACCTGGGTATCAGCCGGGCCTTCTTTTAATAGGTTCTTTCGAAAGCGCCAAGGTCTGGCGTTCCATTACTTCGTAGGTTTCCTAATATGTCAACAGCGTTCAGTCTTGGATCTATAGCATCAATATTATTCCCTTGATCCACAGCCTGAGAGAGGCTATCCAATCTATATCGATTATCCTCAGTGCTTACAAAGTCAGGGTCATTGTTTATCAGGATATCTTTAAAAAGCAGTTGATCATTAATGTCGAAGCTCCGGTCTCCTGGAGGTACGCTCAAATCAATATCAATAATGGCACTCCTGAATTCGTAGTTGAGCATCCCTTTTTGATCCTGTAGAATAGCCAGCTCCTGGCGGTTGTTGCCTACTATTAAGCAATTACCGAAACTAGCATTATCCAAATCACGGACTATTCGGGTGGTAACACCCTCTTCATCCTGAAAGTCAAGATAATTGGTAAGCGTTACACCAGCCGTGCTACGTGTGGATTGATTCCAGAAATTGGCGAATGTGCAGTGTATAAACTCGTAAGTACCACCAAAGGCATAAAGAAGGTGTAATCCTGAATTTCCTACTACAGTATTAAATGCTTTCACATTGCCATGCCCACCATAAATACCCACTCGTGATGAGTTGAGTACATAACTATTGCTAATGGTAAGCTGGTCGTCCATGCCGCCAACGCTATCTAAACGAATAGCGGTGGTTGCATTTTTTATAACGGTATTATTGATACGGTTTCCGCTACTGCCTTGTGCAAAGTAGATTCCACCTAGCACACCGCCCCACTGGCCAGGTACATCTTCATAAAAAGGTTCAAGCCTATCTCCTGTAAAGGTTACTGTATCAGTACCTGCCTGGATACCCTCAGCCACTTTAAGAACACCATCCTCTAAAACCAAAAGGCCACTATTATTATGAAAATAGATTTCAGTACCCGGTGGAATAATCAATTCATTATCAATAGCACCATATCCGTATATAACATGGGGTTTATCGTTAAGCAAGGTCTGCGGACCAGTATTTTTATCAGCCAGGATAGAGTAGGGAATTGGAATGCCAGAAATTACCAGAAAGTCAGTGGGGTAATGGAAGTAAGCATCCCGCGCCAGAGTAACGAGTTTTACATTTTGTTCGGTTCCCTTGTTGTTGAAAATTATGCTATCTGTGTACAGAAGGCCAGGGAAAGAACCAAGTTGAGTCAATGTCACCTCAACAAAAATATAGATACTATCATTAGGTAATATCTCTACCCCTTGATGGATATTGCCGGATTGGCCATCTACATTTATTCGGTATTTACTACTCTGATTGCGACCAAGGCGAATATTATCTATAACCACCGTCTCATCTGTAGGATTAAAAACTTTCAAGTTATATGTACTTGATCCTACGGAACGGAATACGGTATCCAGAAAAACAGTATCTGCCGAAAACCTTAACTCAACGCCAGTTGCGGCTACCGGAATTTCTTTGCGGCAGGAATATAGGGCCATAGTGGCCAGGGCCAAAAGCAAGAATATTTTTTTCATACCTGTGTGAAACGATTTGGCTTCGTCATTATTTTTGACACCGCGAAATAAGGAAAATAAAAAGGTTGCCAGACTAATATTGTTACAATATATTTGCAGCCCTCAAAAAAGGTTGGGCAAAATCCTAACCGCAAAGAAACAGAATTATGAAAAAAGGCATACACCCGGATAACTATCGTTTTGTAGTATTCAAGGATTTGGGTACCGGTGATGAGATCGTAACACGCTCATGCGTTGAAACCAGAGATACAGTAGAAAAAGACGGAGAAACCTATCCTCTTGTAAAAGTGGAAATCTCGGCTGCCTCGCATCCGTTTTATACTGGTAAGATGAAACTTGTTGACTCTGCAGGACGTGTGGATAAATTCCGTACCCGTTACGCGAAGTTTAAAAAGGACTAAGAATACATCTTTATATATAAAACCCCTGCTGATAGCTATTGGCAGGGGTTTTTTTATTTTTTGGATAATCACTTTGCCTTCCATTTAGGCGTTAAAATTAACTTAGCCCACAAACCAGCACTATGAATATTATACTATTTGATACCGAGGTGCGCGATCACCTTTTGCCTTTTACTTTTACCCGCCCGGTAGCCGATATACGTGTGGGGATAAGAACTATACGCGAAAAATGGGAAGCTGCATTACCGGGAACATATTCTTATAAAACACAGGATTACCTGAGTACAAAATTTAAGATGCAAGCCAGTGAGCAAAGCCTTGTGGTTAATGGAGCAGTATGCCCTAATGCACAACTCCTGCAAGCCATTGATACTCTGAAAACCAATCAGCAACTAAAGTCTGGTGAAGTGGTTTTAGCTCAAAAAATTGAAGGCAGTTTTAAAGACTGGCAGGATTTGGAAATCGTTGAGTTTATCGGTGAGTTCAACTACATAGATCGCCCCTGGAAGATTTTTTCATTAAACGGAGCAGAACTGGAACGCGATTTTGACGAAATAACCAAAGGCCGTACATCCCAAAAATTAAGCAGCACAAACACCGTATTGGGCGATCGCATATTTGTTGAAGAAGGTGTGGAGGCTGAGTGTGCCGTCTTTAATACCAAGAGTGGACCTATTTATTTGGGTAAAGATTCATCCGTAATGGAAGGTAGCGTAATACGCGGTGGTTTGGCCCTTTGCGAACATTCGCAAGTAAAACTCGGGGCGAAAATTTATGGCCCCACCACCATTGGGCCACACAGTAAAGTAGGAGGCGAGGTTAACAACTCGGTACTATTTGGCTATAGCAACAAAGGCCACGATGGCTTTTTGGGAAATTCGGTTATTGGAGAGTGGTGCAACCTGGGTGCGGATACCAACAACTCAAATCTTAAAAACAATTATGATGAAGTTAAGATTTGGAGTTATCCTAAAGGAGGCTTTGTGCGCACTGGCCTTCAGTTTTGTGGGTTAATGATGGGCGACCACTCTAAGTGTGGTATCAATACCATGTTTAATACCGGTACCGTGGTAGGGGTTAGTGCCAATATTTACGGAGGTGGTTTTCCACGTAATTACATTCCGTCTTACAGCTGGGGAGGCTCAGGTGGTTTTACTGATTACAACCTGCAAAAGGCTATTGATACGGCCGCTCGCGTTATGAGCCGTAGAGGCCTCGAGCCGGACGAGGACGACAAGGCCATTTTACAGCATATCTACAATCTGACAGCCCAATCGCGATAAGCGGTAAACATTCCTTTGGCATATCTATTGAACCTATATGCCCTTTGTGAAAATAAACGCCATATGTGTGACATTATGGCTCAAAATATATAGATGAGATCCAAAGAAATTTTTGATATAGACAGCCTGTCACTCGATAATGTGATGAATGAGGACACCGAGTTTATCCCACTAATGACTAACGAGGATGAGGACAACATGGATAAAGAGGAAATTCCTGAAGTCCTTGCGCTTTTGCCTTTACGAAACACCGTTTTGTTTCCCGGGGTGGTTATTCCCATAACTGCCGGGCGAGATAAATCCATTAAGCTTTTGCAGCAGGCCAATAAGGAAAAGTCGCTTATTGGAGTAGTAAGCCAGGTGGATGCAGAAAATGAAGAACCTGGTAAAGATGATATTTTTAAGGTAGGTACCGTGGCCCGAATTATCCGCATGTTTAAAATGCCAGATGGTAATACAACGGTTATTATACAGGGTAAAAAGCGCTTTGAAATTGAGGGGGTTATTGAAGAAGACCCTTTTATGAAAGCCAGGGTGAACATCATTGCCGAAAATAAAGGTAAGCGCGGAACCCAAAAGTTCAATGCTCTTATTGAATCGATAAAGGATATGGCCCTTAAGATTATTAAAGAGTCTCCAAACATCCCCAGCGAGGCGGCTTTCGCATTGAAAAATATAGAGAGCAATACCTTTTTGCTCAATTTCATTTCATCTAATATGAACTTAGATGTGGATAAAAAGCAGAGCCTGCTTGAAATCCGCGATATGAAGGAAAGGGCAAACCAGGTTTTAAAACATCTGCATGATGAGTTTAAGATGCTGGAGATGAAAAATGAAATTCAGAGTAAGGTAAAGGTTGAGTTTGATCAGCAGCAGCGTGAATACTTCCTGCACCAGCAGATGAAGCAGATACAGGAAGAGCTGGGCGGCAACAACTCCGAAGCTGAGATAGAGGAGATGCGCGCTAAAGCCAAAACCAAAAAATGGAGTAAGGAGGTAGGCGAAACCTTTGAAAAAGATTTAAAAAAATTACAGCGCATAAACCCGCAGGTACCGGAATTCAGCATACAGCGTAACTATCTGGAATTTTTACTTGACCTGCCCTGGGGCGAATATTCCAAGGATTCATTTGATTTAAAAAAGGCGCAAAAAGTACTGGACAGAGACCACTACGGACTGGATAAAGTAAAGGAGCGTATTATTGAGCACTTGGCCGTGTTAAAGCTGAAAGGTGATATGAAGGCCCCTATTCTTTGTTTATATGGCCCTCCGGGGGTTGGTAAAACCAGTTTAGGTAAATCCGTAGCTGAGGCCATTGGCCGAAAATATGTGCGTATGTCGTTAGGTGGAATGCGCGATGAAGCCGAGGTGCGCGGTCACCGGAAAACCTATATCGGTGCTATGCCGGGCCGCGTAATTCAAAGCATTAAGAAGGCAGAAACATCCAACCCCGTTTTTGTACTGGATGAAATTGATAAACTAACCAGTGGCGGACATGGTGATCCACAATCGGCTATGCTGGAGGTTTTGGACCCGGAGCAAAACAATGAGTTTTACGATAATTACCTGGAGCTGGGCTACGACCTTAGCAAGGTTATGTTTATCGCCACAGCCAATAATTTAGGTTCTATACATCCTGCTTTGCGCGATAGGATGGAGATAATCGAAATCAACGGCTACACCGTTGAAGAGAAGGTGGAAATTGCCAAAAGACATCTCCTGCCAAAGCAAATTGCAGAGCACGGTCTTAAGTCTAAGGATTTTTCAATCGATAAGAAAACTCTTGAATATGTAGTGGATAACTACACCCGTGAATCAGGTGTGCGTGGATTGGATAAAGTTATAGCTAAGCTTACGCGCTATGCTGCCAAAAATGTGGCAATGGAGCAGGAGTATCACGTAAAACTTAAAAAGGAGCATATTGAGGACATACTTGGCCCCGAGCGTTTTAATAAGGATAAATACCAGGGCAATGATATTGCCGGAGTGGTTACGGGCCTTGCCTGGACCCCTGTTGGTGGAGATATACTTTTTATTGAATCATCCCTTAGTAAAGGAAAGGGCCGCGTAACTATTACCGGTAATCTGGGTGATGTAATGAAGGAGTCTGCCACTATTGCTATGGCTTACCTTAAGGCACATGCGGATGATTTTAATATTGATTACCGCGTATTTGATAACTGGGATGTGAATATTCACTTCCCGGAAGGTGCTACACCTAAGGATGGACCCTCGGCCGGTATAACTATACTTACGGCCCTGGCTTCACTTTTCAGCCAAAGGCAGGTTAGAAACAATTTGGCTATGACGGGTGAAATTACCCTGCGAGGTAAAGTACTGCCGGTAGGTGGCATTAAGGAAAAAATACTGGCTGCTAAGCGAGCGGGTATCAAAGAAATCATTCTTAGTTCAGAAAACCGCAAGAATATTGAGGAGATCCGTGAGGACTACCTTAAGGGGCTTACCTTTCATTATGTGGATACTATGATGCAGGTAATTGACCTGGCCCTGACCAGCAAGGCAGTAAAAAATCCGATCAATGTAGAGGATGGTATTAAAACCAAAGAACTGGCGGCAGAGGCTGAGTAATTTTTGCAGAGTTCATATTAGACAGGACTCACGAACCAGATAAAATTTGGCTCTTTCTATTTGACGTTTGTGATTTGGTGCTTGTATTTTGGACCATGCCATTTGTGATTTGGAATTTGATGCTTGCAATTCGGTGCTTGTAGTTTGAAGCCGGCCTTTTGGAGCTAAAGTTTTATCATTTGATTTTTAGAATTTGCTTTACAGGTAATTAATCCTCCAAATCTGCGTTTCAAACCATATTTTCGCATCGTATGAAGAAACTGCTAGCTCTGTTATTAATTTCCTGTGGCTCGCTCTATGCCCAAATGGGTGGTCAATCAGTTTACAACTTTCTCAATATAGTACCCTCGGCACGTGTGGCTGCCCAAGGTGGTAATGCTATTGCCAACCCCGAAAATGACATGAACTTTGCGCTGTGGAACCCATCATTGCTTAATAAAGAAATGAGCGACCAGGTAAGTATTAGTATGGTTGATTACCTGAGTGATATAGTGCTGGGAGATGTAAGCTACGCACGCCACTTTGATAGTGTAGGAACCTTTTCACTTGGCGTGAGATACCTGAGCTATGGCGATTTTGAAAGAGCCAATTCCATCGGTGTGCGCGAAGGAACATTCTCGGCCACCGATATGGCAATCACTCTTGGCTACTCCAGGCAAATAGATACCAACTGGAGTGTTGGGGCCAACCTCAAGTTTATCAATTCAAAACTGGAGTCGTACGGATCATCTGGTATGGCGCTGGATTTAGCCGCTACCTACCGTATCCCCGAAAGGCGAATAGTAATGGCCCTGGTGGCTAAAAATCTCGGGTTTCAATTTAACCCTTATTTTGAAGAAAAAGAGTCGTTGCCATTTGAGCTACAGTTTGGAATCTCTAACCGCTTTGAGCATTTACCCTTAAGGTTACAGCTTACACTGGAAGAATTGCAACGCTGGGATTTAACCTATGATGACCCTAATAATATTACTGTAAACCAGCTTACAGGCGAGGTGGAGCGTAATGATCCTTCAATATGGAACAATGCCCTGCGCCACGTGGTAATTGCGGCAGAGTTTGCTCCATCCAAAGCATTTAATATACAGGTTGGTTACAACTTCCGTAAAAACAACGAGTTAAAGCTGGATACGCGCAGAACCGCTGCCGGCCTTTCCTTTGGTGTGGGTATCCGTATTGCTAAAAAAATCAGGATCAATTATGCCCGTAATGCCTATCATGTGGCCGGTGGTGCCAACCACTTCAGCATAATTACCGATCTTGGCGACTTCAAAAAGAAAAAGTAAGTGCCAAACCAAGCCATCAACATCGCTATTGACGGCCATTCATCTACCGGTAAAAGTACGCTTGCGCGCGAGCTGGCCGCCAGCCTGGGCTATAGATATATTGATACCGGGGCTATGTACCGCGGTGTTACACTTTATGCACTAAGACATAACCTGATGGATGGCCAGCAGGTAAAACCTGAGCTCATTGAGCGGCTGGATGATATCCATCTTGAGTTTCATCATAATCCCAAACGCGGGGCTTCCGATCTTATCCTTAACGGGGAGAATGTGGAGTCTAAAATCAGGAATATGCTTGTGGCCAGCCATGTAAGTGCCATTGCTGCAGTTTCTGAAGTAAGAAGGCACCTGGTAAAGCAGCAAAAAAAGATGGCCGAACAAAAGGCCGTGGTTATGGATGGCCGTGATATTGGCACCGTGGTGTTGCCTGATGCCGAACTTAAAGTATTTGTAACTGCCCGTGAAGCTATACGCACCAGCAGGCGCTATACCGAACTGTTGGAGCGAGGGGATACCATTACCCGCGCTGAAGTGGCCGCTAATATCCGTCAACGTGATCTGCTGGATACTAACCGTGAAGACAGCCCCCTAAAGAAGGCAGATGATGCCTTGCTTTTAGATAATTCAGAACTAAACCGCGAAGAACAGCTGGCTAAGGTGATGGAGTGGGCACAAGCTACCTTAGCTAAAGTTGGAAGTTAGAAATACGAAGTACGAATTTGGTTCCAATCAAATTCTCGAATTTTCGAATCTTCAAATACTTTTTGGTATGGAGTTTACTCCACCACCAACTTACCTACCTGCACCACCTCGCCATCTTTATCAGTTAGCTGGTAAATGTAAAATCCGGTGTTGAGCTTTATGGGTACAAAGCCCTGCTCAGCATTTAGTGGTGATTTAAAAACAGGCTTACCATTCATATCCATAAGCTCAATGGTGTATTGGCCGTTGGCTTCTGGCAAATAATCAAAGTGCAATTTGTTTTTTACTGGGTTGGGGTAAAAAGCCACCAGGTTTTCGGGGGCATCAACTTCTACGTTGGATATGGTGCCATCGGGGCCAAACTTAATAAGAACGGCATTTCTAGGTTGTCCTGACCTGGTAATGGTACCGGAGATAACACATCCTTTATCCTTAGTGGGGGCCATACCCGTGAAATTAACCAAGGCATTTTCTCCTCCCCAAATGAATTGCCATTTTAAGGTACCTGATATATCGGTTTTAACCACATAAAAGTATTGCTTGAACGTAGTTCCATTAAATTCTGTATAACTACCATCACAGGCCAAAAAAATGTTGTTAATGTCATAAACTATGCTATTGGTTCCGGCACTAGTTACCCGTTCGTTGGAGTAATTATTTATCCACAGTGATGGTACTGTGTCCTTAAAAGCATTAAACTGAATTGTGTCCAAAATGTAACCGAAGTAATCCATAATGTAAAAGCCCAAACTGGATGGACTGTTGCTGCCAACTAAGGGAGGTTTGATTGGAAAAGAAGTTACACCTAGCGCTATATAATTATTGTTTGCGATGGAGTGAGAATTATGTCCATTAAATAGTAATTCTTTAAAGTCTTTAATCTCATTGGTTTTTGGGTTATAAATTGCCAGAGTATTGTAAAGGTAGAGATGCCATGTGGAGTCGTTAAGATGGTGTACAGTCTTAATTTGTCTTATATAGGGACTCTTCAAAGAATCAAAATTAGGATTGTAGTAACTCTTTACCTGAAAGTTTGAATCAAGATAGAAGATTCGGGAATAGGTTATTCTCGGGGAAACTGGTGGAATAACATTTACAAGAAGTTGTATGGTATTATGGTCAATCTCTCTTACTAAATATGGGTAAGCATCGGCAATAGTATCTAAGCTTAGCCCTATTGAGTCCGTGAAAATTCCATTTTCGATTTTATGAATACTGAATTCACGTGAAGATGATCCAATAATGCCCGGACTGAAATAGTATAAACAACCATTGAAGTTAAAAGGAGATGTAAACCAGACACCAGGTCGCCCAGCATCTTCACCTCTCAGTGTATCTAGGATTTTAAGATTGTGATCAAACCTTAACAATTCGTAATTCCCAGAGATGTCATTCTTATGAGTAACATAAATATCTCCTGTTTTTTGATCAGTACCGGGGTATATGTTGAATATAGAATTTGGGCCTACTTGAGGTATGCTATCAAAATAAACCTGTGCAGACAAGTGCAAGGTTATCAATGATATTATAATCAGAAAGGTATTTTTCATATAAGGTTGGCTTAATTGATTTGAGCCTATATGGAATGGTAGTGGAAAGTACAAAAATCTGACAGATGAAATTTACAGTATATCTCAAATAAAAAAGCCCTCACTTGAGGGCTTTGATGTTATTCAGTAAAATGATCGGGTGGTTTTATTTGGCCTTCTGCTTTTCGGCCTTCATGTCCTGTATCATTTCTATATACTTTTTCTTGGCTTCTTCCATGGGCATACCTTCCAGCCTTTTCCAGGCATCGTGCTTAAAGGTTTCTATTACGTTTGATGATTCGGTGGGTCTTTCGTTATTGTTATCACCCAGTGTGCCCTGTTTAAAGTATCCATAAGCTATCAACATGTTGTCTGCTGTTTGGGGGGGCATTTTATTGCCTTCATTTACATGATACCAAAACTCTTTGTCCAACTCCTGCTCGGTCATTACTTGCACTTTGTTCATCAAATTTACTTTAGTTCTGCTAAAATCTGTTCTCCACCGCGGGCTTTGTCTCCAACTTTTACTAACACATTGGCATCCAATGGCAGGATAACATCCACGCGGGAGCCAAATTTAATAAAACCTGAGTCTGTACCCTGCATGGCCCTGGTGCCTTCCTTGGCATACATTACTATCCTGCGGGCTACGGCTCCGGCTATTTGTTTATAAAGTACTGATGGCCCCTCGGGGGTTTCAACCACCACGGTGGTACGCTCATTCAATAAGCTCGATTTTGGATGCCATGCCACCAAAAATGCTCCGGGATGGTACTTGGCATATTTTATCACACCTGATACGGGATAGCGGTTTACATGCACATTAAGGGGAGACATAAATATACTGATCTGTATGCGCCTGTCTTTAAAATACTCCTGCTCGTCAATTTCCTCAATCATTACAATCTTGCCATCTGCCGGTGCAATAACGTTGGTATTGTTGATATGCGTATGTCTTTTAGGATTTCTAAAAAACTGCAGTACCAAAATGTAGATGATGATGGAGATCAGTAATACTATATTTTCAACCCACTCCAAGTCTACCAACAGAAAGATGGTGATATTAATGGCGGCCAACAGGAGCAACAGCCTGAAGAGTATTTTTTTGCCCTCGGAGTGAATTCTTATCATATAGGTAAATTTTCGATGATGCGAAGATAGAAATAGGAAAGGGGAAGTACGAAAAGTAAACTGTCTATACGGTCTAAAATACCGCCATGGCCGGGCATAAATGAGCCACTGTCTTTAAGGTTAAAGCTCCTTTTCATAGCGGATTCAAATAAATCGCCCACCGTACCAAATATTAAAACTATTGAAGCCAACCCCAGCCAGCCGATAAGAGGCAAAAAGTGCAAAAAATAGTGCATGGTAAAGGCCGCTACCAGTGTGGCAATTACGCCTCCAAAAAATCCCTCCCAGGTTTTATTTGGGGATATGCGCTCGTATAACTTGTTTTTACCAAAACTGCGGCCCACCAGGTAAGCAAAGGTATCATTGCACCAGATAAGTATAAACACGGAGGCCAGCATCCACGGGTAATTCTGCCCATTGTATTCCGAAATCATGGGTAGCACAATCATGGGTAAACCAATGTAAACCAAACTAAAAATGCTGTGGAAAAGGTTGCGGGGTACATTTTTAGAATTGAATGCCAGGTTAATCATCAACACAAATATAACCAGCACTATAAGCCCTTTTAGCCAGCGCAGTTGCTGTTCGGCCACATCAAATATTCCTGTAAAGCAATAAATGGAAAGAAATATAGCTCCGATAATTAAGGCGGCCGGAAATACAAGGTCGCGGTCTTTTGTAAACTGCATCCACTCCAGTACTGCTGCTACTGCCAGAAAACACCCTAAAAATACCTGACCGTACACCCCGCTAAAGCACGCCACCATTACAAGGATGACATAAGCGAGGCCACTTATGGTACGGATAATAATGTTGGACATCAGAGTTCGTCTTCTAAAAGCAAAAGGTAAATTTCCTTATTACAGGTGTTTGCAGAGGCGGCATCTTCATTGCCGGCATCTTTAATAGGCCCTTTTATAGTTGTAATCTGAGATGGAATATCGCCCTTGTACTTATTGCGAATACCGGTAAGGCCCTCACGCAGGTTTTCCATAATCTGGCTGGTGCGGGCTACAGTAATAAAGGTTTCTGGGAGTTCAACCAGCTTTTTACCCAGGGTTTGATTGGCTGTAATCATTATTCCTCCGTTAAAGGAAATCAGATATTCGCATGATGAGCAAAAGGCATCCGCCTCTGCTAGCTTATCGGTTACTGCAGTTAATCCCGCTTTTGAAAGTATGGAGGTAAGGTTAGGGTCTTTGCAAAAGATGGCATTGATACCGGATTCGCGCGTAATGTTTTTCAGGTATTCGTAAGCATCAGTTTCCTTTTCACAGTATAAAAACTTACCGCCAGAGGCGGTAAAGTTTTTAACGAATGCAAGGTCCATGGATTCTTTTTTATTTCCACTAAAAAGAGGTTGCTCCTCCTTTTCAGTTTCTGTATCAGCGGTGGGCTTACCGCTTAATACATTTAGAAATTTCCCAAAAAGTCCAGTTTTTTTTGTGCTTTCTGCCATTAATAACTGCGAGTCTAAAAAGAGGCTGCAACTTATCCCTTCTGCTCTTCGGCCGGCTCTTCCTCCTCTGATGAGGGTTTGGAAGAAATACTCTCACCATTCTTAATGGTATCCCCGGGAATAGCTTCTTTTACAGGATTACCCATCTCGTCTTTCTGCCATGGGCGTTTGCCAAAAATCTCCTCTAAATTTTCCTTAAAGATAACTTCTTTGTCCAGCAACATCTCGGCCAGGGCAGTGAGTTTTTCCTTGTGCTTTGTTAATAATTCCTTAGATCTTACGTATTGAGCCTCAATTATCTTACTGATTTCTTCATCAATTATCTGAGCCGTTTTTTCGCTGTAAGGCTTATTAAAGCCATAGCCATCATTATCCTGACTATCGTAATAAGTAATGTTGCCCAGCTTTTCATTAAGACCGTATATGGTAACCATGGCTCTAGCCTGTTTGGTTATTTTCTCCAAATCACTAAGTGCTCCAGTTGAAATCTTGCCAAAAATTATTTCTTCAGCAGCCCGGCCACCAAGGGCAGCACACATTTCATCCAGAATCTGATCTGTGTTGGTAATCTGTCTTTCTTCCGGTAGATACCAGGCGGCACCCAATGAGCGTCCACGAGGTACTATGGTAACTTTTACGAGCGGTGCAGCATGCTCAAGCATCCAGCTCACAGTGGCATGGCCCGCTTCGTGGAAGGCGATTACCTTTTTCTCGTGCTCAGTTATTATTTTGTTTTTCTTTTCCAATCCGCCTACTATACGGTCTACGGCATCCAAAAAGTCCTGACTTTCAATAGCTTTTTTGCCTTTACGCGCGGCTATCAGGGCAGCCTCGTTACATACGTTAGCAATATCAGCACCTGAAAAACCGGGAGTTTGCTTGGCCAGAAAATCCGTTTCAACGCCTTCGGCCATCTTAAGCGGCTTTAAGTGTACCTGGAAAATTTCTCTGCGCTCGTTCAAATCCGGAAGGTCCACATAAATCTGACGGTCAAATCGTCCGGCACGCATAAGCGCACGATCCAGTACGTCAGCGCGGTTGGTAGCACCAATTACAATTACATGTTCTTTAGTAGCAAAACCATCCATTTCGGTAAGTAGCTGGTTCAGGGTGTTTTCACGCTCATCGTTACCACCGCTAAAGGAGTTTTTACCACGGGCACGACCAATAGCATCAATCTCATCAATAAATATAATAGCAGGTGATTTTTCCTTGGCCTGCTTAAATAAATCGCGAACGCGGGAAGCACCTACACCTACAAACATCTCCACAAAATCAGAAGCCTGAAAGTGAGAAGAAAGGCACTTTAGCTTCACCGGCCACTGCTTTAGCTAAAAGAGTTTTACCGGTTCCGGGAGGGCCAACCAGCAATGCGCCTTTGGGTATTTTACCACCCAGCGAAGTATATTTTTCAGGATCTTTAAGGAAGGAAACAATTTCCTCAACTTCCTCTTTGGCACCCTCCAATCCGGCTACATCCTTAAATGTAACCTTCACATTGGTGTTCTTATCAAACAGTTGGGCTTTGGATTTCCCAATGTTGAAAATCTGTGCTCCGGCACCACCGGCACCGGCACTCATCCTGCGCATAATAAAAATCCAGATGGCTATCATCAGCAGGAAGGGGAAAATCCACATCAGCAGGTCGCCCCAAATGTCTTTTTGCTCCTCATAATCAGGAACAATTTTTTCGGAAGCCAGCTCCTCGTGATTTTTATAAAAGTCTTCAAGGTTTGCCCTAAAGGCATCATCAGGCATCTCAAAGGTATATTGCGGAATTCCGCCAGATCCGCCCTTTACACCATCTTCCCTAAGCTTTTTGTAGCGATCCTTGTTTTCAATAGCCTCTTTCTTAATAAAAACCTGTACTTCCTTTTCATTTACGATTTTAACCTTGGCTACATCGCCAGCCTCCAGCATTTCTGTAAAGTCATTGAAGTTGGTAGGAGCACTTGACCGGCCAAAGCTTCCAAAAATCTGAATCCCTATAAAAGCGATCACTATGGCCGCGTAAATCCAGTAAAAATTGAACTTACGGTTGGGGCCGGAAGGCTTTTTATCGCCTCCTTTATTATTTCCTTTAGAAAACTGTTCTTTCAGTTTATCCAGTTGTTTCTTTTCTTTTTCTTCCATTTTTTACAATCAGAAATTGTTTTCCAACACCGTAATTTTTGCATCTCCCCAAAGACTCTCCAGGTCAAAAAACCTGCGGGTTTCGGATTGAAATATATGTACAACGGTATTTACATAGTCCATCAACACCCACTCTGCATTTTCTTTTCCTTCCACATGCCAGGGCTTTTCAGTCAAAGATTTTCTAACCTGCTCTTCAATACTATTGCTAATGGCTTTTACCTGCGTATTAGAGGTTCCTTCAGAAATTATGAAGTAATCGCAAACGGAGTTTTCTAATTCAGTAAGATCGAGGATGGTGATGTTAGAGGCCTTAAGATTTTCCATTCCCTCCACTATTGCCTCTACCAGGGCCGGAAATGTTTTTTTTGATTCTTTCTTTTTCGTCATTTACCACTTTTACTACAGCCTGTAAAATTAGGAAATATACAGGCGGCTTAAATTATCTTCGCGCTTTAATGTTTATTACCATCAAAACCGACTCATTGTTTATTGGCCGGCAGAGACTTCACTATGATTCTTTGCCTTCTACTAATGATCAACTTAAAACCATTATTGCCGGGGGAAAGTCAGTTGAGGGATTAACAGTTACCACCGAATATCAAACATCAGGCCGCGGACAAATTGGCAACACGTGGGAATCGAACGAGGGGGAGAACCTCCTAATGAGTGTATATCTTACCCCTAAATTCCTGTCGGCCAGCCATTTTTTTTATTTAAACATGTCAGTGTGTCTTGCCGTGGTGGATGCCCTTAATTATATACTTCCCGGTTTTAGAATAAAGTGGCCCAACGATATACTTTTTGACGGCACCAAAGTAGCGGGCATCCTGATAGAAAGTACCATTTCATCAGGTGTTGTTCAAAGCTGTGTAGCGGGTATAGGGCTAAATATAAACCAACGGCAGTTCGCCTGCAAAGGCAGTTTTACGCCTGGCTCCCTTCGCAATATTTTAGGTAATGAGGTGGATAAGGACTATGTGCTTAATCTTGTACTTAAAAGTCTTGAGGCCAGGTACCTGCAGCTTCGTCAAGGCTCAGGTTTGCTTCGCGCAGATTACTTTAACGAACTCTACGGCTATCGCCAAAAGGTTAAAGCCATAATAGATGGTAAACCGGTAGAAGCAAGAATTACCGATGTACTGGCGGATGGCCAGCTGGTAATTGATATAGCAGGAAAGGAGCGGAAATTCCTTTTTAAGGAAATTGCATTTACTGCTTAAATCTCCTTCATTTTATCGGCCAGTACTTCAATAAAGTTTTTTAATGGGCGCTCTACCATCATGCGCAACATGGGGTTAAACTGTCCCTTAAATTCAAAGTAGGCCTCGCAGGTATTTTCAGTTTCAGGCTTTATGTGGCAGGCCAGGCTAAAATCAAGTTTGCTGCTGGCAGATTTAAAAAGAATGTATTCAGGTTCCTTTTTTTCAGCTAAAACCAGCCTTACTTCCGGCATGCCTTTCATCCCAAATAAAAATGAGGTTTCATCAGCCTCAAATTTATTTACCGAGTCCGGCATCGCTTTATGAAAATTCTGAAAATCCTGTAACTGCTCATACAAGGCATTAGCCGACTTATTTACGGTTACCGTTTTTGATTTTATTTGGGTCATTTGATTTTTTCTTTAAATATTAAACTAGCCGGCAGGCGTCCACTCACCGGGGTTACTGCGCCAGGTGCTAAGGGTGGCAAATGTTTCTTCATCCATAAAGCCATTGGCTTTTACCTCTTCAAGCAAATAGTGATAATTACTTAGCACGGTTAAGGCACATTGGGCTTTGGTAAAGTTCTCCTGCGAAACAGGGAAACCATACGTAAACACTGCAGCCATACCTATTACGTCAATATCGGCTTCGCGCAGAGCCTCCACAGCTTTAAGACTGCTGCCCCCGGTGCTTATCAGGTCTTCAATAACCACCACCTTCTGGCCTTGTTCAAGGCTGCCTTCAATCTGGTTTTTGCGTCCATGGCTCTTGGCTTCGGGGCGCACATATACAAAGGGAAGATTCATCTCCTGGGCAACCAGTACACCCATGGCTATAGCTCCGGTGGCCACGCCTGCAATGGCATCGGGTGTGCCATATTGCTCGCGTATAACCTTTACCAGGTTTTGGCGTACAAAGTTGCGCACCTCGGGAAAGCTCAAAATAATACGGTTATCACAATATATAGGGGATTTCCATCCGCTGGCCCAGGTAAAGGGCTCTTCGGGTTGCAGTTTTATTGCCTTTATTTGCAGCAGTTGTGATGCGGTTTGCCGCGCTAATTCTTTATCAAATATCATAGGCCAAATGTATAAAGTTTTCATCAAGGATTCGTCTATAACCTTTTATGATCACCCAATTGACGAACAGCCCGAACTTGCCATTTACCCTGGTAAAGAGCAACTTGTGGAGGTGGTTGCAGCGCTTGAAAAATCTGAAGAAATTGAACATCTGAATTTTTTGGCAAAAGATTTAAACCAGCTTTGGAAAGACCTTACTTCTTACTTTATTGTAATAGAAGCTGCCGGGGGAGTAGTTAAAAATGCATCTGATGAAATACTGATGATTTATCGCCTGGGAAAATGGGATCTGCCGAAAGGCAAACTGGAAGAAGGCGAAAGTGTGCGAGAGGGGGCAAAGCGCGAAGTAATAGAGGAGTGCGGAATATCAACTTTGCGAGTGGTGCGCGAGTTGCCCATGACTTATCATACCTACACTTTAAGGGGTGTGCCCATACTTAAACGTACCTATTGGTTTGATATGAAAACCGAGCACAGCGATAAGCTGGTGCCCCAGATAGAAGAGCATATTGAAAAGGCACAGTGGGTTAATCCTGATTTTTTGGATGAATACCTGGGTAATACCTATGCCAGTATACACTGGCTACTTAAAGCCAGTAAGGATTTACTATGACCATAAAAAAAGAAGCCGCTGCACAGGGCAACGGCTTCTAAGAAATTCAAAATCTGTTTTCTAACTTATTTTTTAGCCAGATACACAGCTGAGGCACCGCTAAACTGGGTGTTGTAAAACGCCTTTTGGCTTCCGCTGGAAGATGGCACTTTGTAGGCCATAATTCTACCACCGGCATTGGCACGCTCGGCAATATAAACTCTGTTGGTGCGGCTATCGTAAGCGCAATCCACAGGGTTACCCATCATATTATCCGCATCTTCAACACGTATTTGATTACTCAGGGAAATGGTTCCGTTATTTCCGGCAGCATTCATTTTAGAATTGAAATCGGTAATTACCGTAAAGGCACCATCATTATCTGAACCGGCATCGCCAATATCGGTAAGAACCATTACATCGGCAGCAGCATCATAAGTAATACCGTGAGTTCTTACTATACCTTCAATAGATACGGTCATATCAGCCGTAATAAGAGCTGAAGTGCCATTGCTGAAGAAATTATTGAACACTACCAGGTTGTTTGATCCGTCTTCAACAGCGTACATAGTGCTACCTTCCATGTGTATTCCCCAAAGATCAATTGGAGATAGATAAACATTAGACAGGTAAATAGAATCATTGGTACTGGTATAGATGAAAAAGGCATTTACCAGCCCAATACCACCATCAGCATCTTGTGCCACAACTATTTTATTACCGCTTTTGGCAATTTCTCTACCATTATTTAGTGGCCCTAAAATAGTTCCAAGCACAGCGCTGGCATCAGTACTTAAAGTGGCGCTGATTGTAGATCCTTCAGCCTTTGCAGAAAAATTGGCATAGGCACGGATTTTATTGTTCTGGCGATCATTATGATAAAGCTTATCCTCGCTTTCATCATAATAAATACCATCGGCATCCTGGTAGGTAGTGTTGTAGGAACTGCGTTCGGCCTGTACCTCTTCGGGTTTGCCCTCTTCTTCTTCAAATTCGGTTTTTGAGATTTCAGATGAATTGTTGCTTGATGAGTAGACTTCTGCTTTAGTCATTACGGGGTTGGTAGGCAGGTTGTTGTCGTCATCATCATTATCGCAACCGGTGGCTGCAAATGCGGCAACACATGTGCCAAGAATCCAGAATTTCAGAGTTTTCATGTCAATTAATTTTACGTTTTACTTATGAGTTAATAAAAAAAGAGAAGGGGGTTGGGAGGCACACGCCACTTCAATCCGATTCTCTAACTAGTTAACATATACGTAACATTGACAGAAAAGTTTTGTAAAATTGTAAGTTTTATCTGATTATACTGAGAGTCAGTAAATTAAATTTTTACAGCAGCAGGCACAAACTGGGAATAATCACCTTCGTGTCGCAATACATCTCTTACAATACTTGAGCTTATGGATGAAAGTCCGGATGAGGTGAGCAGGAATATGGTTTCCAAATCAGGGTTGAGCTTACGGTTGGTTTGAGCCACGGCTTTTTCAAATTCAAAATCAGCGGGGTTGCGCAGCCCGCGCAAAATAAAATTGGCGCCCACTTCTTTGCAGTAATTTACTGTGAGTCCGGAGTAGGTATCCGCTTCCACTTTGGGTTCGTTTTTAAAGGTTTCCCTTATCCATTCCAGGCGCTGCTCCAACGGAAACATATAATTTTTGGTGGCATTTTTACCAACGGCCACAATGATCTTATCAAACAAAGGCAGGCCGCGGGTTAAAATATCATAATGACCTAGAGTAATAGGGTCAAACGAACCGGGAAAAACTGCAATTTTCATGTAAAGGGATAATGAAGTATTAAACAGCTGCAAGGTAAAGGATAAAGCTGCACCTGCTGTGCTATTGTATTTTTGGCTTTAAAGAATTGCAATGACACTGAAACAGCTAACCACCCGATTAGAAGAAATGGCGGATAACGCCCATGCCAAAACCTTTGACCGGTATGCCATACCTGTTGATAAGGCTTATGGGATAAAACTTCTGCTTTTGCGAAAGCTGGCACGGGAAGTGGGTAAGGATACAAAACTTGCCCATGAATTATGGAATGAAGGCCACCATGAAGGCAAGCTACTGGCTACGCTGATTGCCCACCCCGATGAGGTTACTTTACCTGAAATGGATAAATGGGTGCATGATATTTACAGTTGGGATGTATGCGATCAGTTGTGTATTAACTTACTGGTAAAATTGCCAGAACGTTGGAGCTTGCCCTCACGCTGGGCCCCAAGCGAAGAAGAGTATGTAAGAAGAGCCGGCCTGGTGATGATTGTTGCACTGCGCATTCATGATAAAAAAGCTAAGGATTGCGATTTCGAGCAATTCTTGCCTCTATTAAAACAATACGCTACAGATGAACGCAATTTTGTTAAGAAGGCTGTGAACTGGGCTATCCGTGAACTTGGGAAGCGTAGTGCAGCCCATCACCCAAAAATGATTGCCTTGTGCCACCAGCTTTTGGAAACGGACAGTAAAGCCGCTAAATGGACTGCCCGCGATGCCCTGAGAGAATTAGAAGGGGAGAAGGTGAAGGAGAGGTTGGGGATTTAGGTTTTAACACTTGAGATGGCAATTTCACATCTGTTGCGGCCGTTGAGCATAGCAAAATATCTAAATGAAAAATTTACTGATTGTCACATTAGCTTTAGCCGCATTTATATCCTGCAAAAAAGAAGATGCTGCTGATATACAGGGCACGCATATCTTTTGGTTTGATAAATCAACTTCGGATAGTTTATTGGCAAATGGCTTTGGTGAAATTCATCTGGATATCCCCAATATTGTTCTGGGTAAATCAGATTTATATCGCCCGGTAGCACAGGCTGAAAACTGGTATGCTGAAGCCCCTCCCATATCCTCAGATGTAATAATGGTACGCATTTTTATGGAGCCGGGGCAATTAGTAGAACATGCTTTTCAAATGGGGATAACACCTTTGGGTGGGAGCAATGGACAAGCAGAAGCTTTGAAATATCTTGTTCCCGCTAATGGTAAGGCAACCTTTATTGCTGATAGCGTAACCTATACTAAACTTGAGTGGAAACCATAGCAAAAATGTTACTTACTCCGCTCCCCAACAAACTGATCCCTCTTATCCTTAAATAAAACGTTAAAGGTGGTGAGGCTGCCATAAATACGGGTAATATATTGCTGCAAATCCACTTTGGCGGCATCATCCAATTCGCTGGAGTTGATCTTTTGTTCCATTACGCGCAGGCGGTCTCTTACCATCACAATCTTGTGAAAGAAGGTATCAATGGGGATTTCCTTTTCGGCAAGGTCGCGCTGCTTAGGTTTTAATACCAGGGTGCCATCCTTCCAACGGTCAGCAATTTTTACACTTGGCGTGATATCGCTCCAGCGCTGCAAGAGCTTTTTTAAGGTAGATTCCACTTCATAAAAACTTACCAGGTCCAGTTCATAATCCAAAGCTTCAATTACTTCAAATTCATCTTCCAGCTCAATGGTTTCAATTCCTTTTTCAATAAAACTTACAAAATAGTGGGTGCTGGTTGTATTGGTAACCACACCTTTGCCGTGTGTAGGGTGATTGATGCGTGATCCGGGAGCAAGCTGTTTCATGGGTATAGATTTTAATAGTGTGAGTTTATCCTGAATCGTAAAAATAGGTGCTGACCTAATATCAATCAAATTTGACCTGAAGATAGGGGTGCAAACTTTTTTCTGCTAAAATGTTAATGTTGTAGTTTAAACCAATCTTAAATGCCATGGCTACAAAACGGCTGATTTTAATATGTACCGCAGTTTTTTTAGTAATATGCTCCTGTGGAGGTTCCAAACATATGGATGGTGATGGTAATACTTACCTGCTTATTGGTGAGGGTGGAGGCATAACCGGAGCTTACACCGAGTATATCCTTTATCCAAACGGGCGCGTGGAAACATGGAATGAACTGGAAAAGGAGTCCATCTATAAAGGAGAAATTGAGAAAAAACAGGCGAAGAAGGTTTTTGAAGAATGGCAAGCTATAAGCGATACCATTACCCCTGTGTACAAACCCGGAAATATGAATTACCGGATTGGTTACTATAATGATGGAGAGGTGCAAACCATGGAATGGAGCGATAATCAGCCGGTTGAAGAACCTTTACTTGAATTTTATAGCAGAACGTTTCAAATACTGCGTAGAGCAGAGTGATTCCCACAAAAAAGCCCTCATCAAATTTTGATGAGGGCTTAGATATGATAACCAACTTATTCTTAATTGAGTCGCACTTTTTCGCTGTATAATGACTCACCCTGTTGCAGCTGCAGCAAATAAATACCCGAGGGCTGACCGGCCATATTCAGCGTGATATTTTGCTGCCCGGCACTTACTTCAACCGTTTTTTGCAATACCACTGCGCCTTTGGTGTCTATAAGCTTTATAGTGGCGGTACCGCTTTTCAAGGCTTCAAAATCCAAATGGATTACACCAGTAGTTGGGTTAGGATACACGCCTATTTCAGCCAGTTTAATCTCATCCTGCCCGATAAATTCATAATCCGAAATTTTGATATTATCAACATAGGAGTTATCGCCCTGGCTGCTGGCAGGATCAAGAGCCCGGTTAACAAAATGCTTTCCCTCCAGGCAAAACTCAAATTGGATACCTGCATACATATCCAAATTCAAAAAATGGGTTTTAAACGGATCCGTAAAATTTGTAGTTGGGTGATATATTGGTCCTACTTGTTGGCCATCAATAGTCGTCCGCAATGAGGTTACACGTTCATTTGCCCTTGGCCCTAAAAATTGATTGTATCGGCTGGAAT
The DNA here is from genome assembly GCA_963758205.1 of Schleiferiaceae bacterium. GTDB lineage: Bacteria > Bacteroidota > Bacteroidia > Flavobacteriales > Schleiferiaceae > Owenweeksia. The sequence goes on along the minus strand of CAVWUM010000002.1, from coordinate 692,169 downwards.
AGGTCTGCTTTAAATCAAACTGAAGTGTAACGTGCTGCATTTTGGTAGCGTCCACACACATACAGGCTTTGGTTAAAAATTCGGGGTTTTTTGTAAAAACCTCACCATCATTAGCCGGAAAATTAGGAGCAAAAAAATCGTCATTTAGTCCCGTCATCTCAAGCCCCCTGAAACCTGTATTCTTGGCCTGAAAGGTGGGTTTAATACTTCCCTTTTCCCTTGCGGTTAATATATAGATAGGATCTTCAACTGAGGCCAGTTGAAATTCAAATGAAATACTGTCTCCATCAGAAAATGGCCCCAATACTTTTACCTGGTACTCATAAATGGTGTCGTTATCCTTGTAAAAGTCTGTAGCATAATGCACCCAATACTTGATGCTGTAGGTGCCCATATTAAGGAAGTCTTCCTTAGAATTAAAGGTATAGCTCACGGTATCACCATCCATAACAATGCTTCCGGGAATAAAAGTTTCAACCACTGCAGGCCCTCCATTTACGGAGTAGCCCATCAATAATGTATCTGTAGCTTCAATAATACTATCGCAGCTGGAGCGGTGGTACACAAAGTTGAAACCCATATCCTCCTGGCTGCCGATATCACAACTGTTTTGAGGGGCCAAAGCCCTTACTATCTGAAGATCATTAGCCACTGTATCGCCACCAATGCCCACTGCATACCAGGCCTTGGCCACCAGGTTGGCTTCGTAGGAGCAACTTCCGTAAAAATCCTCAGCAGCGGCTATGGAACCTTGTCTGGCATCTGAATATTTTGAACTTGGAGTTAAGTAAAAATTGAGGTTGCGGTAGGCAATTTCAGCTGCGTTGCTGATGCCAAAGCTATCTACCTGGTAGGGATTACCGATATCATTTACACCCTGGCCACCTTCTGATAAAAGGTAAAACCAAAAGTTTTGTACCCCGCTATTGATATGCACCCCGCCATTGTCTCCTGAGCCTGTGTACCAGTTAGTTCCAAGATAAGTATCAGGATCACCAAAGGAATTGGGGTTAGCCATATTACGCAGGCGGAAATCAAGGATACCGATATCCCAGTTTGCGCTATCGCCCATTACATAAAACTCAATGGCATTTCCAAAAATATCGCTGAACGACTCATTAAGGGCACCTGATTCATAAGAGTAAATAAGCCCGGCACTGTTTCCGGTAACCCCGTGTGCCAACTCATGCCCCACCACATCAACACTTATAAGCGGGTTTCCATTTCCGTCACCATATCGCATGGCAATGCCATTCCAGCTGGCGTTAAACCAGTTTTGATTCCAATGTACGTAGCTGATAATCTTGCTTCCCTGGTTGTCATAACTGTTGCGGTTATGCTCGTTCAAAAAGTAATCATAGGTAACTTCGGCACCCCAGTGGGCATCAGTAGCCGCTTCGTCAATGGTAGGGTTTACGTTGTTCCAGAAGTTATCGGTGTCTTCAAAATCTACTGCCTGGCTGGTACGTGTGCCCGATTGCGCATCGTAGGTTTCAATACCACCACCACGGGTATCATCCTTTAAAACATATTTGGTAGGAGAAACAGAATCGGTGATGATGTCCCGTAACCCATGATATTTGGTTTGGGCCTGGCCTGTTACCGTTCCGGTGTGGCATTTATGCTCTTCCCAAATAAGGTCTCCCGTATGGGCATCCACATAAAAAGTGCGGTGATCTTCATGGGCTTCAAAGTACAAGTCCATTTTGTAGGCAAGTATGTAGCCGTCTCCATTTTGTGAGAAGGTGGAGTCAATCCAAACCAATTCATTTTTAGGATAAAAGGTAGCATTGGGATCATTCTTAATGTCCTTAATTAAAGCTTCCATTTCAGGAACTTCCCAATAAAAAACAGTGGCACCGGTATATGATTTAGCCTTGTTCAGAGCCTGTTCAAAATTAAGGGTTGGGGTTGGGGAGCCCTGTATGCCCTTTACCAGTCGGCCATTGGCACGCACCATACGGTTGCTTTTGCTGTGCAGAATAAACTGTGCTCCTTCTACCGCTACGCCTTTATATTCCTGTTGATAACGATCATGGGTCATTCCTAGTTTATCCTCTTCGCTTCTTAGCAACGTAAAAGAATATTCATGGCCTAACCCAAGACCAGACTGGTAGTTCTGTAAAAATGAATTAGCCTCAACATTTTTGTTGGGATTAAAATTCCACCAGTTTTGGCTGGCATCCGCACTGGCCACCTGCCTAATATTTTGCTGAGCGAATAAAAATTGGCTGCACAGTACAAGTGCAACAGCTTTAATAATACTGTTCATTCAAAAGTGTGTTAATGAATTTTAGGGGAGCGCAATATACTGTACGGCAGGTTGTGAAAATGAAAGCTTAAAGACAGTTGAAAGGGCAATAGGTGGAGGCTATTACTATTTTCTTTTAAGTGAAAATGGCCTAGATCTACCAAGTTCTATGGTCAAACCTAAGCCTGCAGTCAATAGGTTTACATTCTCCTCATATGGGTATTTATTGATAGAAGTTTCACCGGAAAGTGGATTCGCAATTGTTTCGGTATAAGTAAATGCCGGTTTTGAATAATAGTAAGCAACATCAGCGGTTAAAATTAAATATTTTGAGATGCGATAGCCGATAACTATATCCGGACCGATGGATATCCCCGAACTATTGTTTTCAAAGTCATATTCCAGATTCAGGATCGTATTTGTACCCTTTTGTTTCAATCTTACCTGAGCAGTGTTTGTAAACAATGCCTGCTGTATTACCCTAAATTTTAATTGGTATTGAAATTTATCTTTTTCAGTACGGTATATCAATCCGAAAATATAGCGATAGGCATTTCCTTCAGCAAGAGCCACACCTCCCATTTTATTTCCGGTACTTGAAGTTATAAAGTAGTTTTTCCCGTAAAGAGCCTCCAACTCATTCGTAAAGGTGGCATTATAATTAATATCATCATTAGAATAAGCGGTTTGTAAAAGCAATTCTGCCCCAAAATGGTTGAAGGGGAAATAAGCTCCTGAAATAACCTGGTAATAAAGGGTATTGAAGTCATACTGCACCAGATTATCTGTTATTTCACCTAATCTTAAATCAGCGTGACTGTACGAATATCCAAGTGCGGGGGTAAGTTGCCACCTGCAATACTGTTTTTCAGTATTCTGTGCATTCAGGCTAACATAACTGCAGGTTACTATTATCCAAATAAAGAAATTTTTCAGGCTCATTTCAGGCGTATTGAGGGGGATATACTCTCTAATGTTCTGCCATCCGAAAGCATTATTTCGGTTCTGAACTGATGCGGCCCCTCATTATCAGGAACATTCAAAAGCAATATGTCTCCTGTAGCAATGGTATCATTTAAAGAATAGAATTCTTCCTGAAGTAATTGTGCATATTTATCAAGGTTAATGTAGCTGCCCTTATAGGCTTTGAAATAGTTCGAAACATTGGAGCCAGCAAGATGAGTGGAGTCAAAATCATTGATAGTAAAAATGTTGAGGGACAATATGCTATCAAGCCCATTAAAATTTGTTTCAGGAAAACATTCGCAAAAAACAGCATATGCAGAAGTACTGAATAACATAGGGGTGTTTTTCATGCAAACATTTTCCTTCCGGTTAATGACAACCTTTAATCCAAAAGCTTCTTTGGGCACGTTTTCCTCGTTTGTAACAATGGGTGCTGGCCCTGAATTATTAAGATTTTGTGTTACTAAAGTGCAGTTTGAGTAAGTAAAGTCTTCTGGAGGTTCACAATCACAACAACTTACAATCAGTACGTCTAGCAGTAGCGGCAATAGCATAAAAGTGATAACGTGTCTGGCCTTCATAATTCAGGTTTTGGGTAAAACGAAAATACAGGCAAAACGGTTGGTTTGTATAGCGTTTAAAGTACTTTTCCTATTCTTCTAGAAACTTTACCTAATCCGTATCTTTGCCACCATCAATTCCTTCCTGGTTTTACCCGGAAGGACTTATTTTTTAAGACTTTATGAGCCGTAAAGCTGCACTTATAATATTAGATGGATGGGGTATCGCTAAAGATCCGAGCGTTTCTGCTATTGATAAAGCAAATACTCCATTTGTTGATTCTCTCTACCACAAGTATCCAAACTCACAATTAGAAGCTTCCGGCATGGCCGTGGGTTTGCCTGATGGGCAGATGGGCAACAGCGAGGTTGGCCATATGAACCTTGGTGCCGGCCGCGTGGTGTACCAGGATTTAGTAAAAATCAATTTAGCTGTTGAAGATGGCTCTCTGGCCAAAGAGCCCGTTTTGGAGGAGGCATTAGATTATGCAAAAAGCAATGCTAAAAAAGTTCACTTCATCGGGCTTTTGTCTGATGGTGGTGTGCACTCCCACATCAATCACCTTAAGGGCTTAACTACGGCAGCTGCCGATAAAGGGCTTAAGGATGTTTTAGTTCATGTTTTTACGGATGGTCGCGATACGGATCCAAAAGGTGGGCTAGGTTATGTGAGGGATTTGGAGCAACATCTTAAACAAACTACTGGCCGAATAGCAACCGTTATTGGGCGCTATTATGCTATGGATCGCGATAAGCGCTGGGAACGTGTAAAGCTGGCCTATGATTTATTAGTCAATGGTGTGGGTGATGAGTTTTCATCTGCCGAAGAAGCCATAAAAGCATCGTACCGGGAGGGCGTTACCGATGAGTTTATCAAACCACGAGTGATAATACCTTCATCTGAAAACTCCGGGGATTCAGGAAGCAACACCACAAACTACAAATCACAAACCATTGCAGATGGCGATGTGGTAATCTGTTACAACTTCCGTACTGACCGGGGCCGCCAAATTACGCAGGCTCTTACCCAGCAGGACTTCCACGAGCAGAATATGCACAAGCTGAACCTGCACTATGTTACCATGACGCGCTATGACGACACCTTTAAGGATATAAAGGTGATTTATGAAAAAGATAATTTGAGAGAAACCATGGGTGAAGTTTTGGCGAAAGCCGGAAAAACCCAGATACGTATAGCTGAAACCGAGAAGTACCCCCACGTTACATTTTTCTTTTCGGGTGGGCGCGAGGATGAGTTTGAAGGTGAAACACGCATGATTTGCCCTTCTCCCAAAGTGGCTACTTATGATTTGCAGCCCGAAATGAGTGCTTATGATATTCGGGATAAAATTGTACCTGAGCTGGAAAAAGGAGAAGTGGACTTTGTATGTCTCAACTTTGCTAACCCTGATATGGTGGGTCATACGGGCGTGATGGAAGCCGCCATAAAAGCCTGCGAAACGGTAGATGAGTGTACAAAGGCAGTAGTGGAGGCAGGCCTCAAAAATGATTATGCCTTTATTATTATAGCCGATCACGGCAACTCTGATTGTATGGTAAACTCTGATGGATCGCCTAATACAGCACATACCACCCAGCCAGTACCTTGTTTTTTGGTAAGCAATTGGTATAATGGTAAAATTGAAAACGGCAAGCTGGGAGATATTGCTCCTACCTTATTGGATTTGATGGAGGTGCCAAAACCTGAGGCTATGAAGGGCAAGTCATTATTGATAAAATAGATTTGTAGCTGCCGTCACCTTGAGTGTATTCTTCTGCTGAAAGGAAAAAGAAAAATTTAGCGAAGGGTGAAAAATGAAAAATTAAAGAGAACGACCATTTAGAAAAATGATAAACCAAAGCTCAAAACTTATAGCTATAGATTTTGACGGAACCATTGTAGAGGATAAGTACCCGGCCATTGGCAAGCCTATGATGTTTGCTTTTGAGACCCTGAAGATGCTTCAGAATGATGGCCACCGCCTTATACTCTGGACGTATCGTGCAGGAAGCAAGCTGAAAGAAGCTGTGGAGTTTTGTAAACAAAATGGTGTGGAATTTTACGCGGTTAATTCCAGTTATGCTGAAGAAGAATTTGACCTGACCAAAAGCAGCCGTAAAATACATGCTGACCTTTTTATAGATGACCGTAACTTTGGCGGTTTTCCGGGATGGGGTGAGATTTACCAAAAACTTAGTAACGGTGAGGCTTTACCCAAACCCAAAAAAAAGAAAAAAGGCCTGTTTGGATTTTAGTTCAGGTAATCATAAAAAGCAGACTTTGGCCTAAACCCTTGTCACCCTGAGCGGAGTCGAAGGGTATTCAAAAACAAAAATTGTAGCTCAAGAAATAGCTCCAGATGATTAAGTACAAAACAAAAGAAGAAATAGAAATAATGCGTCAATCAGCCCTGGTGGTGAGCAAAACCCTGGGTATGCTGGCCAGTGAGGTAAAACCTGGTGCCATTCCTAAAAAGCTGGATAAAATGGCCGAGGAGTTTATTCGTGAGCAAGGCGCGGTACCCGGTTTTTTAGGGCTTTACGGATGTCCAAGTACGCTGTTGATTTCTACCAATCAAACTGTGGTGCATGGCCTGCCGGTTGAAAAACCCCTTGAAGAAGGCGATGTGGTAAGTATTGATTGCGGAGCGATTATGAATGGCTATTATGGCGACCACGCCTATACTTTTGAGGTGGGGGAGGTAGATCCGGAAGTAAAAAAATTACTAAAGGTTACCAAGGAATGTTTGTACCTGGGCATTGAGCAGATGTACACAGGCAGACGTATGGGCGATTTGAGCTATGCCATACAAAAACATGCTGAAGACCACGGCTACGGTGTGGTGCGTGAGTTAGTTGGCCATGGCCTTGGTAAAAAAATGCACGAAGACCCGCAGGTGCCTAATTTTGGTAAACAGGGCAGGGGTAAAAAGTTTCAGGAGGGCCTTGTGCTGGCCATCGAGCCTATGATTACTATGGGTACGCATCGCGTAAAGCAACTTGCGGATGGGTGGACGATTGATACCGTTGATGGTAAGCCGGCTGCACATTTTGAACACAATGTGGCTATTGTAGATGGTAAGCCCGAAATCCTCTCTACTTTTGATTACGTTTACGAAGCCCTTGGTATTACTGAAGAAGTATGATAAAATCTGCCTTTCGCTTTGCGCTGAATAAAATTCCACGCCCTTTATTAATCCGCCTTAGTTATTTAGCTCGCCCTGTTTTGGCAGCGCTTTACAGCGGAGATAAATTTGAAGACCCTATTGATGGGCGCAAATACAAAAAGATGTTGCCGTATGGATACGAAGGGCGTCAGCGCGTAAATGCATTAGCCCCCGGTACGCTTTCGCTGGAAAGGCACCGATTGATGTGGCTTTACTTAAAAGAAGAAACCGACTTTTTTACTGCTCCGCATAAAGTTTTGCATGTAGCTCCGGAGCAGTGCTTCTACGGTCGCTTCCGCAAGATGAAAAACCTGGATTACCTAACTGCTGACCTCAATTCACCTATAGCGGATGTTGAGATGGATATCCACAATATCCAGTATCCGGACAACACCTTTGATGTGGTTTTTTGCAACCACGTATTGGAGCATGTTACAGATGACATTAAGTGCATGAGCGAATTGTGCCGGGTACTTACGCCAGGTGGGCTGGCCATCATGCAGGTTCCACTTGATCGTACCAAAGAGCTTACCGATGAGGACCCAACCCTGGAAGATCCTGAAGAGCGCAAGCGCAGATTTGGACAGTATGATCATGTCCGTTTGCACGGGCTGGATTATCCTGAAAGGCTAAAAAAAGGAGGGTTTACCGTTACGGCTGTAGATTATTCTGAAAAGCTTTCTGCCGAGATGTTTGACCGCTACCGTTTACCGGAAGGCGAGATACTTTACGTGTGTACGAAGTGACATGAATCGATAGCTAGTAAACACTAAAAGCTATGAGAATAATTTGGATTTTTTTGGTTCCAGCAATGCTTCTTAGCTGTCACAGTGAGATTGAAAATTCAGAAGACAATCATATTCAACTAACCACTGAAGAAGAGTCCCAAGAAATCAGTACCCCACATGTAAAGGAGGACTCCAAGTTAACCGTTGAAAACTTGATTGTTGCATTGGATTCCATTTACAACATTGAAAAGAGCGAGTTCTTTACATTGACACAAATTAACTTTAACAAAGAGGAGAGAATATTTGCTTTGGCATTGAATCAGGAAGAATTATCCGAGGTAAATAGATATGGGGTTTTTACAATACTCAAGTATAAATCCCAAGTAAACTCAAGAATTGCCTTTAAAGAATTAGCCTTATTGGTAAGCCCGATTGGATCGGGTGAGGTGGACTCAATATTTAAACTGAAAACAACTGAAGGATTCAATTTATTTTACGATGTGCTCGCAAAGTCAGGTTCTATACTCATTTTAAAGGATCAATTCATTATTCACAAGTTCAGGCGGTGTAATGATAACTACATTGAGAATGAAAAGAAAGAAGATGAATTATTGAACTATTTATATTCAGGCGATTTCCCCAGCAGATACTATTTCATTAGACATTGTTGTAGTTGCCCAATGGATAAAGGAATTGTTGTTAGATAAGAACAATTTGAACTTCATCTCCGGCAGACACGAACGCGACAGATGATGATTTGGATTTTTTAGGAATTTTCGGTAGATCGGACTTGCTTTAGCTAAACCCCTCCGTTAACTTTTTAAAAGACCTAGAGCATCTTCAGGAGTTACTACTTTCACTCTTTGCTCTTCATATCCCTTTACGTCTCTGGTTACAATAAGGGTGGCTCCGGCCTCTATGGCTGAAAAGTATTGAATGGCATCTTCAAGGTCCTTCCAGCCGGCATTTAATGCTAGCTTTATTACCTTTTCATCAACTGCAGAAATATGAATTGTATTGAAGAATTTTTTCAGTCCTTTCGTCAATTCCTGGGGAGTAAAATTCTTCCTCAGTATATAGGCAATATTGTCAATAGAACTTGCAGGAACGCAAAATGAGTGACCTGCTGAAAAAGCCCGATTAAGAAGTTTTCGGGTGGCATGGACGAATGGTTCCCGTTCTTCAAGGATGTCAATTACAATATTGGCGTCCAGCTGAATTTTCATTTCCGCTCACCATATTTTTTTTGCAATTCTTCTGCTAGCCTTTCCTTGTAAGTGCGATTATCGGGATTTGCGGTTTTGAAGATTCCCATAATTTCGTGCACCTGCGGAAGCAATTCATCTTCTTTAATGGGATAATTTTTATTTGATTTTTTTTGATCGATAATTTTGCGAAGGTAGTTCTCTACTATTCGAGACAGGTTATCACCTTCAGTCCTTAGCAACTCTTTAGCTTCCTCAATCACACTCTTCTCAATGGATAATGTCAACTTGGTTTTCATACGTACGAAGTTAATCATTTCTCAATTTTATACGTACGAACAGCTTCTTCAGGTATTACCTTATTGAAGTGTTGGTAAGTGCACTTTCATTAAAATGAAAGAAGCTATTCTGCATCAGCTTTACCACTTTTGGGTATTGAGTTTAGCACTCTTAGTACCAGAGGTACCAATGCCACTGCACCACCCATTACAGCAATCACCTGGTTGTAAAAGGTTTCCTGAAAGTAAAATATAAAAGCACCCAAAGCCAGCAGCGTAAAAATGAGTGGTGCTCTAATTATTTTCCAGCTGCCAGTGGTATTTATCTCATTTTCTAATACCAGCGCCTCATCAGGGTGTATCATGGTAAGTATATAATTTCTGAAACTACGGTTTATCAGTTTTAGCGTACCCTGCGGTCTTATGAGTCCTTTTTTCTGTAATGAGGATATTACCCGCACATTTCGCGTATTTACTACGCCATCCTGGGCAAGGTCATATAGCAGATACCTTTCTGCCACTGTGCAGGTCCTCCAGATGGAGTTGTAATAAAATCCGGCAAGGCTCTGCAATTTCAAAATCAGCTCCTCATTACCCGGTTTACTCTGTTGGATAAAGGTTTGGAGATCTGCCTGTAGCCTTTTTAAATAAGGGATATGGTTACACTCACTGTGCAGTAAACTCTCACTATCCAAATCCAAAAATTCCATGTAGGGCTCTAAAGATCCTTCGGGTACATTGAAAAAGGATTTGTAAAAATGACCCATTACGGCTGCCCAGCGCTCAGCCAGCATTTTGGCTTCTTTTTTGTTAAGTCCGGTGAGCTTTTCAATGGTGCGGCTATTTATCAGGTCAAGCGGATGTACGGTGCTTACTACTACCAGCTTATATTTCTCCGTTTCTAAAAGCGCCTCCAAAAAGTCCAGCTTTTTCTCCATCAATAAAGGGTTGCGTAAGGCGTATTCAAAGTTTTTTAAAATCAGCGCAGTAACGGTGGGCTTTATGCTGCCCATCAATTTTTCTATTTGAGTAGCTTCCTTCTGCTTTAGCTCCGCCTTTATCCTCTTGCGGATATTTATCTTCTTTGCTATTGCCGTCAGGCTCATCATCGGTTAAGGCAGGGCTCTCGTCTATAAGTTCTCTTAAGTTAATTACTTGATATTCATTATCATGGTTGCGAAGAATACGCTCAAAAAAGTAGGTTTTACCGGATAAAGGAAGCCCAACCAAAAAGACGTGCTTAAATCCAACCACAGGGTCAGATGAGGATTCGCGGTAGAGAAAAGGATCTTCCAGCAACCTGCTGTTTTTTAATGGAGCTTGCGGTACTGTTCTCCTAAAAACAAAATCTATCAGCACAAATAAAATTGCGAGGATGGCAAGAATTAACATCCATATAAATAAAAGCTCCCAAACGCTGTAATGCTCCCCCTGGTAAGGATGTAGGTTGGATGTTAGAATTTGCTTTTTGCCTGAGTTAGGAACAAATTCCAAGGCATCTTCAGTGATGCTATTTCCTTTTTTCACACCTTTTTGATCTTTCCAATACCAGTTTTTTAATGGTGATGCCGGTTTGTAAAGGCTATGGGTGTTTACCAGTCTATCGCTATACAATGGTCTTATTTTACTGTAGAGTTCAACAAATCCGCTATCCTCAGGGGTTATAGGTAGTAGTTCTCCGGGGTGCTCGTCAATTTTAACCAATGGGCTGAGGTGCATTTTATAGTGGTTGTCAGATGCGTTATCATCCAGACCAGCAATTTTTCCTGCAAGATCCAGCTGAGCCATCTTTACATAAAGTTTCAATTCCACATCATGAGCGATGTTGTAAAAAGTAAACACAGCCGGAAAACAGGTTACAATAAGCAGGCTCAGTAAAGCCGTTTTATAGCTTAAAGGAAATTTAAGGACAGTAGGAACCTTAAGCAATACGGAAAAGTAGCTAAACAAAAAGGCAACTACCATGGCAAGCTGGTATATAAACCAACCAGACTTTGGAATAGCCTGAGTATAAACGCTGGCATTTATTAAACAGGCCACAACTCCAAAAAGGATGAGGATCAGGATATGCCTGCCCAAGGATTTTTTAGTGAATTTTGGCTGTAGTAAAAAATAGCTTCCTATTACAAGGTATGGCAGGCTGAGGTAAGCCAGCATTAGTACCGGCATTAACGTGCTGTGGTCATGGCTTTGTATGCTGTAGTAGGTTGCTAAATAGGCTATACCGCCAAAAAAGTGAAAGAGTATGACCCGGGCGTACCGCGCACCTTGCTGCCTGTGGGGTAATAGCCAGTTAATATTCCTGATGTTGAATTGCAACATGGAGGTGCGAAAACCGGCCATGTAGATGGTAATAAACAAGAAAAGGAATAAAATACCGTGGGCTATGAGTAATATTAGGCATGTAATAAGTACGGCCGCATTTGCTGACTTAAAGTTGCGTTTATCATAAAATGTTACCAGGTAAATAGGCCAGTTTTCGATGGTATTAAACTTTACCATATAGTTTACTCCTGAGTAGTCTATCTCAAAAGAAGAGGGCACCCTGCCGGCAATGGCGGCTTTTAAAAGGTTAGGATTAGAAAAATCTTCCAATAAATTTTCCTGGTTGTTTCTTCTTTTATCTGAATGAAACAGAACCTCACCGGTACCATTGATGAATGCAAATTGATAGCCGTGGGTGAGGATGGGGTCAAAAACGGATTGCAGGGTAGCCGTCATTGAAATTACAGATATGGCTTTATCAGATTCTGAAGGAATGGCAATTTCTGCTTTTGGCAGGCCTGTGCTGCGAGAGTAAATGCTTTGAACATAAAAGTCATTTTCTTTTTTTCCATCAAGGCTGATTTTCCAGGTATTACCACTATTCAGCTTTTTAAAATATTCCCGGTCCCGCACGCTTATCATTTTGCTGTTACCTAAATACTTCCGCGCCTGTTTGCCGTTGGGCTTTATCCACGATACGAGGTTTGCATGAGGATAAATAGTATCGATTTCTCCGGTTGGAGTTAGCATTACTGAGCCATCCTGAAGCGTATCAATGCTAAATGAACTCATGTCGTCATACGTTTTAAGTTGCCGAACGGCCGCCTTAAGTTCATCCGTAAAATTCCTCACAATGGTGTTTGAAACCTTTTCGAGGTTTTTGTCAATATGCGAAACTTTGTAGTGCCGGTATTGAAATAAATCCAGCGTAAGCAAAAGTGCTATGCATGTGGTAGCAAATAAAGACACCAGGCAGAAGAGCAGGTCTTTCCGGTCCAGCCTCTCTGTTTTGGAGATCAGCCAGATTTTTAAAAAAGGAAAGCTGAACAAAATGAGGATGAAAAGTACGGAAGCTACAATTACGGCAAAAGGCGAAATCTGGTGCACCTTTGATTTAAACTTACCCTGCTCCATCATACCAATGAGCACGTAGCGATCTCCATTGGAAAGGCTAAAGGGCTGTGAGTATAGTTTATAATGCAGCCCCTTAAAGTGTACCTCTTTTTCAGTGCTTCCCAGCAAGGAGTGGTTTTTCGTTTCACTCTTCAGCAGTGAGTCAATACGTATCTCATGTACATCATGTACTCCACTTTGATACATTATTTCATTCCTGCTGTTTACCAGTAAAAATTCGTCAAAGTTTTCGTGCCACAGCAGGGGAGTTAAAAAGGAACTCAGTTGTTGATATAACTCAAAATATAACCGTTCACCATTATTTTGGGTAGGTTTTTCAAAAGCCTGCAAAACCCATTTATTGGCTATGTAAGTGCTATCCAGTATTTTACCTCTTACAACCTTTTGTTCTTCAGTGCTTTTGCTTTCGCCAAGCTCAACAGATAACCGCTCGCTGCTTGTAGCCATTACGGCCAACTGATTTTTCTGTGTTTTTTCTTCTTGAGCCTTGTTTTGCTGCTGTTTAATAATCCGTACCGTACCTACTTTAAAGTACTTATTGATTATGCTATCGGCAATAGCCTCGTTCAGATGACTTTCCAGGATACTGGCAATATTGTCTGAGTCAATTGCAGTGTAGTCAATCGGTTTGGCATCCAGCTTTTGGCAAACCTGTTCTTTGGCATTTTTTACATTAAAATCAAAGTTGTCAACTTTCTCAATTATGTTCTGGCTCTTGCGCTCCAGTATTCTGAAGTTTTTATCGGTGAGCTGTTGCCTACCTTTTTGCACCACAAAAAAGAAGTAAACCCCTAAAATTCCGATAATGATAAGAAAGGCCATAAAGGCGAGAATGGCCTTGCGGGTTTTGGGAGGGAGTGTCATAAGTTAGATTTGGTTGGTACATTAAATGTACGCAACCCTAACCAGTTCATCAAATTGCTCCTTATCGAAAGGCCGGAGTAAGAGCCCGGTATGTGTTATGAATTTAAAAATGCAAAAGCAGCCTCCGCACAGTTTTCACCGTCAATGCCGGCCGATACAATTCCACCTGCATAACCTGCTCCTTCTCCGCAAGGAAAAAAGTTATCAATCTGCGGATGCTGCAAAGTATCGCGCTTTCGCGGGATGCGCACCGGACTGGAAGTGCGGCTCTCAATACCAATAATATTGGCCTCTTCGGTGTAGTAGCCCTTCATTTTTTGCCCGAATTTTGGGAAAGCCTGCCTCAGCCGGTCGGCAATTGGTGAGGGTAGAATTTCATCCATCCGCGAAGAATTAAGTCCAGGCATGTAGCTGGTTTCATTTAATCCTGATGATGATTTGCCCTTTACGAAATCAGTCAATTTTTGGGCAGGCGCTGTTTGGTCACTACCACCGGCTTTCCACACCTGTTTCTCTACATCTTTTTGGTAGGCCAATCCTGCCAAAGCTCCATGCCGACTATACTTTCTCAAATCCGAAAGCTCAATAGCCACAACTATACCTGAGTTAGCAAACTGGTTGTCCCGCTTACTCGGACTCATCCCGTTTACCACCAATTCATCCACCGCTGTAGCTGCCGGCACTATAAATCCTCCGGGGCACATACAAAATGAATACACGCCTCTATCCTGTACCTGCTCTACTAGTTTATAGGACGCTGCCGGTAAAAACTCACTGCTTTGCCCATGGTATTGAATATTATTAATCAATTCCTGCGGGTGCTCCACGCGTACGCCCATGGCAAATGGCTTAGCCTCAATCAGTATGTTTTTTTTATCAAGTAATTCAAAAACATCACGTGCCGAGTGGCCCGTTGCTAAAATCAAGGCTTCCGCTTCAATAAGATTACTGTGTTGGGTTTTAATGCCTGAGATATTATTTCCTTTACGGATGATATCATCCATGCGGGTATCAAAATGAATTTCGCCACCAAAGTGGAGAATGGTTTCACGCATGGCCTGTACCACCTTAGGCAGTTTGTTGGTACCAATGTGTGGGTGGGCCTCTATCAAAATATCCTCTACCGCTCCGTGGTTTACCAAAATGTCCAGCACTCGCTTTACACTACCGCGTTTTTTACTCCGCGTATAAAGTTTTCCATCGGAGTAGGTTCCGGCTCCACCCTCGCCAAAGCAGTAGTTGCTTTCGGGGTTTACAGTATGGTCGCGGTTAATGGCCTTAAGGTCGCGCCTGCGGCTTTGCACATCTTTTCCGCGCTCAATAACTATGGGTTTAAGGCCCAACTCAATGCACCGCATGGCCGCAAACATACCGGCAGGCCCGCAACCAATTATCAGTACTCCTTCGGCCATTGGCTACATTTTTATAATCAGGCTTTAATATTTCGCGGGGCTGTGGCTCTTCACCAATAAAAACAAGTGCCTTTAGGTTTACCTTGATGTTTTTGGAGCGGGCATCAATAGAGCGATTGATAAGTTGAATACCATTAATTTGAGATGAAGGCAACCTGTACCTTTTTTGCAAAAAGCCCTGTGTATATCAACTCGCTGGCGGCTTCCTGTGGAGAGCAAACCAGCTCAATTTCTTTTATCACACTAAACAATTTTGAGAACCAAAGGTAGCACTTTGGGTAAGTGAAGGTATTTGCCGGCTTTGCTCAGCTTACTCAAAAGTAAAATTGATAAGAATAGAGCGGGTTTCCAGTCTCTCAATACCTTGTATATAAAAGGTTTCATCGTCAACCATAAGGTCGCTTACGCCCCATGATGCTTTTATTTGCGGAGAAAACTTGAAGAACTCAAAGTAAACATCAAAGCCAAAACCAAACTCATACATCATGTCGTTTCGTTTGATTTTAAAAACGCGGTCATCATCAATATCCTGCTTAGAGGCCAGGTCAATATTGTACTTAATACCGCCCAGTACATAAAGGCGGTAGTTGTTTATTCTTTGTGATTTCCACTTCAGGTGAAATGGTGCTTCTATATAACTGCTTTCTATTTTCCGTATCACCTCCGTTCTTTCCTCGCTCAGGGGTTCAATCACATCAAAAAGCAAAGTGCGCTCACAGGTTGAAAATCCTGGTGTAAAGCGTAAATCCCAATAATCGGACAAACGCAGGTTGCTAATGATATGGATGGTGTACCCGGGATTTACTTCTGATTTTACACCATAATAACCTTGCAGCGCGGCCAGGTCTTCAATTTCCTGTATGTGAAAATCAGAATAATTAAGACCGATACTAAAGCCGAAGTGAATAGGCTTTTGGTCATATTTTGGGAGGTTTTTGGGCAGGCGCTGGCCGTATCCGATTACTGATACAAGCAGCAGCAACAAGAGGATAGCTTTCTTCATAAAATTCACGTGTATGAAACGAATGCCCGCCTTCATTATTTTGTGCCCTGGTATATTGTGGCTACACCAAAAGTAACCGGTTTAAAGCTGGTTTTCTCAAAGCCCACTTTTTTAAGCACCTCTGTAAAAGCTTTGCCGTATGGAAAAGCATTTACCGATTCAGGCAGGTAGGTGTAGGCACTACTATCTTTTGAAACAAGTTTACCCAGTGTTGGCAAAATATTCTTAAAGTAAAACTTATATACCTGCTTAAAAGGAAAGCCTGTAGGTTGCGAAAACTCCAGAACCAGAATTCGGCCACCGGGCTTTAATACTCGCCTTATTTCGGTAATTCCTTTTTCAAGGTTTTCAAAATTCCGAACACCAAATGCCACGGTAACGATGTCAAAAGTGTTGTCATCAAAGGGTAAATCCTCGGAGTCAGCCTGCTGTAAGGTTATGATTTGGCTTAAACCTTTGGCCTCTATCTTTTTCTGGCCAACATCAAGCATGCCGCGTGATATGTCGATACCCGTAATTTTATCTGGATGAGCTTTGGTGAGTGCAATAGCCAGATCCGCAGTACCGGTAGCTACATCAAGAATTGTTTTCGGACTTCCTTCAGAGGCCATTTTAACTACCTTTTTCCTCCAGCCTTTATCAATATTCAGCGATAGAATGTGATTGAGGAAATCATATCTGGCAGAAATATTATCAAACATTTCAGCTACCTGCTCCTTCTTGCTTCCTTCCTTCTCCTTGTATGGCTTTACTTCCTTATTGCTCACTTCGTTTGTATATAGTCTTCAGAGGTTTTGTTGCCTCTAAATTTTAAGGCGGCAAAGGTAAGCTTAGATGCTCTAAGGTTAAAGGTTTGAGGGGCTAATATTTACGTTGAAAATTGACTCAGTTATTCCTCTGCTCTCAGGGCTAGCCGTACTTTTTGAATAACCGTTTCGTCTGATAACCTATGGAGGCAGGCATAATCCTTACGGAAGCAGGGCTTATTGCCAAAAACAGAACAGGGGCGGCAATGCAGTTGATCTGTAGAAACCTCTGCCTGTAAATGTTCATTTTTACCCAATGGTCCGAAACCTGCGTAAGAGTGTGTGGCACCCCAAATAGAAACGACCGGGATACCGGCAAGTACGGCCAGGTGCATGTTAGAGGAATCCATACTGACCATGGTTTTTAATGATTTCATAAAAACTACTTCACCTGAAAAATCAAAGCGGCCGGCCATAATGATGATCTGTTCACGTCCATTCTTCAACTCCTCCAGTTTGGGTATATCGTTTGGTCCGCCAAACAATACCACCCGTAGTTTTTGGTAAAGAAGTGTTTCGATGAGCTTCGACACTTTTTGTGCCGGCCAGGTTTTTCCCGGGAAACCGGCAAAAGGTGCAATACCCACCAGGTTTTCTCCTGAAAAGGAATTTGCAAAATCAGTTGCTTCCTGATTTTGATACTGCGGGAGTGGCGGATTTTTAGGATCAAAATTCAATGGAAATCCCGCATCAGCAAAAACCCGGGCGTAGCGCTGGGTAGTATGCGGCAACTGCTTTAAAACCTTATTTTTTTTGAGGGTGAGCAATGTCTTTTCATCACGCCCTTTATCCAATTGAAAAAAAGGTGTTCCGCGCAAGCGAAAAAAGGTTTGTAAAATATGGGTGCGCAAAACGGAATGAAGGTCAATTACCTTATCAGGTTTTACATCCTTATGAATTTTGCGGTAAAGACGGGTGAGGCCCGGTATGCCTTTGTGCTTTTTCTTAAAATGAGTTTCTATAAAACCAATGCCCAGTGGCTCAATAAGCGGGCGGTACATTTTTGGCGCTACCATGGTAAGCTTTACCTCCGGGTATTGATTTCTGAATTGTAAAAGCACGGGTATGGTGAGGGCTACATCACCAATGGCAGAAAACCTGAGGATAAGCAGGTGCATTCCTTTTACTGTTTTTGAGCGTACAACACAGGGTTCAGTTCAGGGTCGTTGTACATTTTCATTTGGCGATACACCTTCATAATCCGCTTTCCGGCCTTTAGGTCTTCCAGTAGCTGATCAATAGCAAGGCTTAAATCTTTACGCTGGGTAAGCAGTACATTAAGCTTAAACTGGTTTTTATTGGCCAGTTCTTCATTCACATCCTTTCGCTCCGCCTCAATTTGCATGTGGTAAATTTTAAGCGCCAGTATGGAGAGGCGGTCGATAGCCCAGGCCATACTCTCGGTATTTACACGGGCATCAGGTGCCGGTGAAATTTTTTCAAAGGTCTGTATGTAATGGTCGTCAATTTTCTCTACCAGATCAGTCCTGTCCTGGTTACTGGTGTCAATTCTGCGCTTTATTACCAATGCATTTTCGGGTGTAATATTGGGGTCTCGAATAATATCTTCAAGGTGCCACTGTACGGTGTCAATCCAGTTTTTATGAAAGAGTAAGTTTTTGAATGAGCCTTCAGAGTGTGGGTTTTCTTCTGCTGCATCCACATTATCCGTAAGGTGATATTGACGGATACACTCGTCAAAAATCCCGTTCATTTCGCTTGCAGTCATAGCTTACTTCAATTTTTCAATGGCTTCCTTTATTCTCTTCATAGCCTCCTCAAGCACTTCTTCTGAGGCGGCATAGCTGATGCGGATACAATCGGGGCTGCCAAATGCATCACCCGGTACCAGTCCCACACGGCCTTCCTCCAGAATGTACACACACAAATCCTGGCTGGTTTCAATGGTATGCTCGCCATATTTTTTGCCAAAAAGGCTACTGATATTTGGGAAGATGTAGAAAGCCCCTTTTGGTAAATTGGTTTCAAACCCCGGAATTTCATTCAGGTGTTTCAATACCAGGTCACGCCTTCCTTTAAAGGCATCTTTCATGTTATTAGTTACAGAGGGGTCGGCCTCTACAGCTGCTTTTACAGCCCTTTGGGTAATGCTGCTTGTGGCTGATGTAAACTGGCCCTGCATTTTATCGCAGGCCTTAGCCAGCCACAGCGGGGCGCCAATATAGCCACAGCGCCAACCCGTCATGGCAAAACCTTTAGAAACGCCATTTACCGTTACCACCTGATCATACACATCCTCAAAAGCAGCCAGGCTGCTGGTTTTACCTTCAAAGTTGATAAGCTCATAAATCTCATCGCTTATCACTAAAACATTTTTATGCAGTTTAAGCACTCTCGCCAAATCGTGTAACTCATCTTCCGTGTAAACGCTACCCGAAGGATTACAGGGCGAGCTATACACCAGCATTTTGGTTTTGGCATTTATGTATGATTCCAGTTCCTCACCGGTAATCTTAAAGTCGTTTTCAATTTTGGTAGGGATTACCACAGGTACGCCACCGGCCAGCTTTACAATTTCATAATACGAAACCCAGTAGGGAGCAGGCATCAGCACTTCATCGCCAGGGTTAATGGTGCAGAGCACAACATTGGCAATTGATTGCTTGGCTCCGGTAGAAACCACTATCTGATCTGGCGAATAATTAAGATTGTTATCGCGCTTAAATTTTTTACTGATAGCTTCCCTCAAATCCTTGTAGCCCGAAATAGGAGGGTAGTAGGTATAATTGTCATCAATACCCTGCTTGGCGGCTTCTTTTATAAAGTCAGGAGTATTAAAATCGGGCTCACCCAATGAAAGGCTGATTACATCGATGCCGCGTTCCTGTAGTTCACGACTTTTCTTGCTCATGGCAATTGTTTGAGACTCAGATAGGTTTTGGATGCGATCAGAAAGAAGATTCATGGGCAGCGCGTGATTTAGGCGGCAAATCTACAAATTTCAATTCCCGCCTTTTCAAATTTTACGATATTTGGCAGCCCTATTAATTCCCGAACAGTACGTATGGACATAATATTCGAGATTCTAAAATTTGCCCTTCCTTCCATTTTTTTGCTCATACTTTGCTACATGATGCTTACCAACTTCATGGAAAATGAGGAAAAGCGCAGATCATATTTTTTAAAAAAGGAAACCCAAAAAAGTGCCTTACCTGTTAGGTTGCAGGCTTATGAGCGGTTGTCGCTGTTTTTAGAACGCATTACCCCTGAAAGACTGTTGGTGCGCCTCCATTCGCAGGGGCTAAATGCTCAGCAATATCAAAATCTGCTTACTGATACCATCCGCACCGAGTTTGAGCACAACTTATCACAGCAGATTTATGTGAGCGATGAAGCCTGGAAGTTGCTTGTGGATGCCAAGTCGGCTACCGTTGGTATCATCAACAATATTGCGCGTGAAATGAAGCCCGATGATGACGGTATGAAACTCCGTAAAATGATCCTTAACAAAACAATGGAAATGGAGCCATTTCCTACCAAGCGCGCCCTGCGCTATATGAAAGGCGAGGTGAGGAGGGATTTTTAAGTCCTGAATCCTGATAGATCAGGAGGGCTTAATAAAGCTTTGGATGAGTTTCCTGGCTGCTGCATAGGGTTCGGTTTTTTGCTCTTTAACCTCTTCTCGCAACTCCTTAAGCTGTGTGTTTATGTTTTCGCTTTCGCGGAATGATTCCAATAGCAATTCCCCAATAGATTCCTCAAACCACTTTAAGGCCTGTTCTTTACGGGTATCTTCAAAGTAGCCTTTGGTTTTTTGATGATTTTCAAACTCGCCAATTACCTTCCACACATCCTCCATACCATTTTGCTCTAAAGCAGAACCTGTGCTCACTTTAGGTATCCATTCGTTAGGGTTTGGCGGGAACAGGTGGAGGGCCCGTTTATATTCTCCACTCGCCCTTTTTGCATTGTTGAGATTATCGCCATCGGCCTTGTTGATCACCAGCAGGTCGGCCATTTCCATAATGCCCCGTTTTATACCCTGTAGTTCATCACCGGCCCCGGCCAGCATTAGCAGCATAAAAAAGTCAACCATTGATTTTACCGTGGTTTCGGATTGACCCACGCCCACAGTTTCAATAATGATAACATCATACCCTGCTGCCTCACAAAGTAAAATTGACTCACGGGTTTTACGGGCTACACCGCCCAGTGAGCCAGCTGAAGGTGAAGGGCGGATAAAGGCGTTCTGGTTTAATGAGAGTTCATTCATTCGGGTTTTATCTCCCAAAATGCTTCCCTTATTTTTAGTGCTGCTGGGATCTATGGCCAGCACGGCCACTTTTTTACCAATAAAGGTAAGGTATGATCCAAAGGCTTCGATAAAGGTGCTTTTACCCACTCCGGGTACACCTGTTATCCCAATGCGAATAGAGTTTCCCGAAAAGGGGAGAGCTTCATTAATCAGCTCCTCCGCAATTTTGCGATGGCCGGCATTTTTACTTTCTACCAAAGTAAGCGCCTGACTTAAAGAAGCTCTGTCACCATGCTTCAATTTAGCCAACAAATCACGGGCCCCTGGGGTATCACGGGATTTAAGTTTTTTAAAATTGGGATTGATTGCGTCCAAAAATCTCAGTTTTCAGTTGGGCAGTATGCAAATTCGCATCATTCTTTGGATTGTATTTGACTACTTGCCAAAAAGCTTATCCATGCCCGGCATATTGAGCATACCCGAAGCGGCTGCCTGCATTTCGCGCTCATTCATTTCAGAGGCTTTTTTTATGGCTTTATTAAGGGTATTCACCAAGTGGTCGCTTAATTCTTCGGCATCCTGCATCAGGCTCTCATCTATATGAATGTCTTTAATCTCACGGTTGCCCGAGATGGTGATTTTGATTTTGCCATTGGCCCCTTCTTCCGAAAGGTAAACGGTATCCAGTCTCTTTTTGGTTTCTTCTGCCTGCTTTTGGGCTTCCTGCAGTTTGCCCATCATATCTCCGAACATATATTATCTTTTTTTAATTAATTTTTCAAAATCATCAGGATTTCTTCGTCCGTCCCAAATTGCTATTATCTCAACAGCTTCATCCGTTACTCTATAAATCATCAGAAACTTTTTTTCTACAATCACATAAAACAAATTCTCTAGCGATGTTTTTAAACCAAGTAGCGGGTTTTGTAACAGTCTTTTAGCTATACTTATAAAAGTCTTTCCCAGCCTGCGACTGTAATTTTTCGACTTATTTCTGTGGTTCCAATAGTCAAAGATTTCTTTGGTATCGATCTTGGCCTCTTTTGACCATATCAGTCTTCTTGCAGCCAATCTTCAAAAAAATTTTCCATTTGCTCCTGGGTGTAAACTCTACCAGCTTCCATATCCGCCAGCCCACGTTTTATCGATTCTTGAAATTCAGGACTTAAAGTGGATAGGTCAATCGGTTCTTCTTCCTTTATGCTGTAAGGAGCTTGTGATTCGCGAAGTATCGTTGTTTTTTGAGAAAGCATCTCTAACATGTTTTTTAACAACTCCAGATCATCGGTTTTGATGATTTTTTCAATGAGCTTTAGTTTAAGTGAGTTTATGTCCATACCACATGATTTAAAGCCAAGTTAAGAATTTAGGGCTTGCTCTACTAATCTAAGTAAATACTGTCCTCACTGTCAAAAAAACGTTCCTCTTTTAAAACCGCCAATATTTCTCGGTGGTTATGCTTGGTAAAAAAATCTTGCTCGAAAACCTCATAATCATTCTTATTTATAACGGCCACTAATAGACCACTATGTGACACGCGTATTGGATAGGTTTTGAGTTTCCACTTTATAGAATCAACGAAAGTGTAGCAATCATCCCTAGTTACATTTACCAAAAGAGTATCGTGACTTATAAACTCAACTTCAAAACCTGAAACAAGTTGGAAGTTATAATCCTCGGTACTCGAAATCCAGTACGATGCTTTTGTGATCAACCCAGATTCAAACTCTAAATACCATTTATTCGACCATGCGCTTGAGAGGTTTCCATTTGTATCATTAATTATGGTTATATCCTGAGAACCTTTTCTAAATTGTATAGATAGTCCGTTGCTAACAGGTAAAACTCGTTTTATTTTATTATTGAGTTCTGATGCTTCTTGAGCCAGTGCTTTTATAGAGTCAGGCTGGCCAATACTATTTCCCCATAACATTAATTGAAAACAAAGAGTTGAGATTATAGAATTGCGGTATAGTTTTGATGACATATTACCTTTATCGCATGATTGTTTCAAAGTCCTTGTAGTACAACTCAAAATCTTCATTTTCCTGAAGAGTATTTAGAATTTGCTGAGCAGAAAATTCATCAACTGACTGTCCTGAGATCTTTACAAAAGTGTGTCCATCGTTCGAAATGGCTACCAATTTTCCTTGATTGTATATTTGCAAGGGTAGTTCAGCTAACCTGTATTCCCAAGAATTTAGAAACCGGCAATTATCGGTTTTATCATTAGACTTTACTATGGTATCCGTTGTCAGAAATTTAACTTCCAAACCATTTATGTAATAGTGAATGCTGTCTTTATGTGTATTTATTGGGATTGTAATAGAGTGTACTTTTCCGTTTCTAAAGCTTAATTCGCAATTGGCATACCGAGCAGAATATAGCTCCCCACTTTTATCAAACTTCAGAGAACCATAACTTTCATTTTGAAAAAAGTGTATTTCTAATTCTGACATGTAAGGAAATGATTCCTTGATAAATTCTGCATGTTGCAGACACCAAGTCTCAATTTTCTTTACGGAATCAGATTGTCCTTTAGCCTCCCCATAGGAAAGTAACAATAGAATAACTCCAAGTGCTACATATCTCATGATGTAGTAACGCTTAATTCCTCGATTCTATCATAATCTCCAAAATCCTTGCTGCCGCCTCTGCAATTACTGTCCCCGGACCAAACACACCAGCCACACCAGCATCAAACAAATACTGGTAATCGTTTTGTGGGATTACACCCCCGGCAATCACCAAAATATCTTCGCGGCCTTGTTTTTTCAATTCTTCCAATACCTGAGGTACCAAGGTTTTGTGCCCAGCCGCCAAAGATGAGACACCCAAAATGTGAACATCATTTTCAATGGCCTGCCTGGCAGCTTCGGCCGGAGTTTGAAATAAGGGCCCAATGTCAACATCAAAACCAAGGTCAGCAAAGGAAGTGGCTACTACCTTCGCCCCTCTATCATGGCCATCCTGACCCATTTTGGCTACCATAATCCGCGGTCTGCGGCCTTCTATTTTTTCAAATTCATCGGCCAGCTTTTGGGCCTTTTCAAACTTTTCGTCTTTCTTCATTTCATTTGAGTAAACACCCGAAATAGACCGGATAGTGGCTGTATATCTTCCAAAGGCTTTTTCCATGGCCAGGCTAATTTCTCCAAGGCTTGCACGATTGCGGGCCGCATCAACTGCCAAAGCCAATAAATTGCCTTCACCACTTTTTGCGGCATCCTCAATCGCCTTCAGGCTTTCATCTACTTTTTGCTGATCTCGCGTAGAGCGGATATTTTCCAGTCTTTCAATCTGCTTTTGGCGAACTACTGCATTATCAACCTCCAGGAGTTCAATAGGCTCATCCTTTTCATTGCGATAAGCATTTACACCAATTATCCATTCTTTACAGGAGTCAATGCGCGCCTGTTTTTTAGCTGCGGCCTCTTCAATACGCATTTTGGGCAGCCCGGTTTCTATGGCCTTGGCCATACCGCCAAGTTCCTCCACTTCCTCAATAAGTGCCCAGGCCTTTTGTGCAATCTGTTCCGTAAGGTATTCCACATAGTACGAGCCACCCCAGGGATCAACTGTTCGGGTAATGCCCATTTCCTCCTGCATAATCAACTGAGTGTTACGCGCAATACGAGCAGAAAAATCGGTAGGCAGGGCTATCGCCTCATCCAATGAGTTGGTGTGTAGCGATTGCGTTCCACCAAATACAGCCGCCATTGCTTCAATAGTTGTGCGGGCCACATTATTAAAAGGATCCTGCTCCGTAAGGCTATAGCCGGATGTTTGACTATGCGTGCGAAGGGCCAGCGATTTAGGATTCTCAGCACCAAAGCTTTTTACAATTTTGGCCCATAACATCCGGGCAGCCCGCATCTTGGCAATCTCCATAAAGTGGTTCATACCAATTCCCCAAAAAAATGAAAGGCGGGGTGCAAAGTCATCTACATCAAGCCCCGCTTTAATACCCGCCCTGATGTATTCCATACCATCCGCCAGGGTATAGGCTAATTCAATATCAGCAGTGGCGCCAGCCTCATGCATGTGATAACCACTTATTGAAATACTATTGAAGCGCGGCATGTAATTTTTGGTGTATTCAAAAATATCTGCCACAATACGCATAGAAGGTAATGGTGGGTATATGTAGGTATTCCTAACCATAAACTCCTTTAAAATATCGTTTTGGATGGTGCCCGATAACAATTCGGGTTTAACCCCTTGTTCTTCGGCAGCTACTATGTAAAAGGCCATAATGGGGATTACAGCCCCGTTCATGGTCATTGAAACCGACATTTTATCCAATGGAATCTGATCGAAAAGAATTTTCATGTCTTCTACGGAATCAATAGCCACCCCGGCTTTACCCACATCGCCAACCACGCGTTCATGGTCACTGTCATAGCCGCGGTGCGTAGCCAGGTCAAAGGCTACTGAAAGCCCTTTTTGACCGGCTGCCAGGTTTCTTCGGTAAAAGGCATTGCTTTCTTCGGCAGTAGAAAAGCCAGCATACTGCCTGATGGTCCATGGGCGGCTCACATACATAGTAGAGTACGGGCCGCGCAAATAGGGTTCAATCCCGGCTACAAAGTCGAGGTGATTCAGTTTCTCAAAGTCTTCTTTAGAGAAATGGTTGGGCACCTCGATTTCTTCGGGCGTAAGCCAACTGGTGGTAGGCTTGTGCTCCCTTACCGCTTTATTCTGGTAGGTGGTATTTTTAAAGTCGTGTCTTTTCATGTTTTCTATTTCGTTGTGATACCTCACCCCCGGCCCCTCTCCTGCAGGAGAGGGGTGGCGCGATGTTTACTTTGTGTGGAAATACTTTTTCTAAAATTGATAAATTGTATCAGCTGTTGCTAATTGTAATTGCTCGGCCATCATCAAATCAATCTAAGTTCAAATTTTCTCTAATCGTTTTCGGAACCTGTTCCATTTCATTCAACACTTGTTCATTACTGAATCTCAAAAATTTGCTGCCGTAGAAGTTCAGTAGTACCTCTCGTTCCCTATCTTTTTCTTTTACTTCAGGTTGGTTGTGGATTTCTCCATCCACCTCAATTATCAGTTTTTGTTTAGCACAGAAAAAATCAACCAAGTATTTATCTATGGGGTGTTGTCGCCTGAATTTTACTCCCAACTTGCTTCCTCTTAGCTCCTGCCAAAGGAGGTCTTCAGCGATTGTTGATTCCTTTCTGAGCATTCTGGCAAATTCAAAAGTATGCCCTTCGGCTTTATGGTGCATGTTCGATCTACCCATATCTTCTCTGGTAAATTTCACCTAACCCCCCGGCCCCCTCTTCAACTGGAGAGGGGGTGACTGAGTTTACGAAGTCGGGGGTGAGGTCATTTCTCCAACCCCTCCGCCAATCTCTTCACCACCACCCTTTTTATCCGGGTTTCTTTTTCAGTTGCCGCAAACATCCCCTGGTCAATTAATTCCTTAAGATTTTCATCTGCTTTAGCATGCTTATTGGCTCCTATCAGTACTTTTTGCTTTTCATCAAAAAGCTTTTGTTCGGCTTCTGCCGAGGCTTTTACCTGGCCTTGAAGCCAGCCACTCTCCATGCAGGCTACATAACCGCCCTTGCTTTCTATTTCTTTAAAAAATTCCCAGCCCTTGTTGGCCATTTCCTCTGTAAGTGATTCAATAAAGTAGGAGCCCTTTGAAATATCGCTAACCTCATTCAGGTGACTTTCATGCTCCAGTATGGATTGCTGATTTTTGGCGATTCGTTCACCGAAAAAGTCAGGATCGCGGAATGTGTGGTTAAATCCCTTTACAGAGATTTCATTAGCGCCACCAATAGCCGCGGCCATGCTTTCGCTAGTACTACGGATCATATTGTTGTAGGCATCCATAATGGTTTTATTGCGTAATCCGGTTTCAGCATATATAAAAGCCTCGGTATGGTTTAAGCCCAATTCACTATGAAGTTGTGCCCACAACCTTCGCCATGCCCGCAGTTTGGCTATCTCACCAAAGTAATCAGACCCGATAGCAAAGTTTACCCAAAATGGCTGGGTGCTTTTTAACTCAAACCGGTGAATGTACTCATACACCATGCTCAGGGCAATACCGAGCTGTTGGGTAGGGGTGGCACCGGCATTGCCAAATAGATTGGCATTTATGCAGAGTCCTCTTATATTTTCAGGTAAGGAAGAAACCAGGGATTCAACCCTTTTAAAATCTGCCTCTTCATTTTCAAGCCAATCCCCGGTACGGGCAATACTTTCCAGGCAATCAATATTCACTGATCCTGCAATTTCTACTTCCTTTAGTCCGCCTTTGCTGATGAGGTTTTTGAGATTCTTTACCAGAAGTAACACATCACCCTCTACCACAAAGTTGGTACGGATGTATTCAATCTGTATTCCGTCTAATAGGGTTTCCAGATCTGAATCTCCGTTACAGGTAAAACAGTAATGAAGTGGCGCCACGGTTGAGGTGATCCAGTGCTTCTTTGTTAGCAGTTTTTGCATCAGCTACAAAAAGTTCCTGCACCACATCCCATTTAGCCATGGCTTTAAAGGGCTGTGGACTTATGGTTGTGTTTTGCCTGTGGTAAGCAGGTTGTATCGTAATGTCATCGGCTGTAGGGCTTTGCAGGGTTTCATACTCTTTGCCCTTGAGGTCTTGTTCAATTTGTTTTTTCCACTCTTCAAAAGTGGAAGGGGAGAAGTCCTTTAGCAGGTTTTCTTTGGACATGGTACTTTGCGTTTAGCGCAAAGGTCTTAAAAAATGGGTGAGTTTACTTCTTCAGCTCCAGCGCAGCCATAAGTTCTTTCATGCGGGCTTTATCTGCACTGTAGGAGCTGAATTCTTTTTTGAACCTAAAGCTGTACTCTCGTTCAAGGAAGTCAATCATCCGCCTTTCTGCAAGGTTCTCATCCCGGTAGGCCTCATAAAGGGTTTTAAAGTGCTTCAGCCTTATTTTTTCAATAGGGGAGTGGTTCAGTATAAGCCAGGGCGTCATGGTGGCAATTTCTCCATAGTTTTCCTTTTCGGGATAACCATAGGTATTGAGGTACTCATCTATTTTAAGGGTAAGTACGGAGTCCACTCGGTACATGGAGTCAATTGCGGCAATATGCTCATTTGAGCGAAAACCGGCCACCACCATTACAGAATCTTCATAAAGCCTTACCGCTCTGTCATTGCTATATATCGCTTCAAGGTAGCCAATACGGCCTTCCAGAAAATCAAGGTTAAAACGGGTTTGCGATTTTACAGTTTGTAGTGTTAAGAGTGTGAGCAGGGTGAGGGTTGTAAATCGCATACTGTGCTTATTCTATTAGGTAGATTTCTTCGCCCGGCTTTTTCATCCAATACTGTTCGCGGGCAAATTTTTCAAATTTTGCGGGGTCCGTAGTCAGTTCTTCCAGGTTTTTTTTGTCTCTGGCAATTTCTGTTTCGTAGTACTCAATGCTGCTTTGCAGGTCATCAATCTCGTTATTTAGCTCATGGTGGATGAGGTACGAGTTTACATCCAAAAAGAGCATCCAAACCACAAAGCCAATGGTGGTAAGGGTAAACTTATTGGTGAGTATTTTGAACCAGCGGGTGTGACGTATATTTTCCCAGCGTTTTTTCATCCTGATAAAAATAGAAGCTTAAGTAAAAAACTAAAGATGTAAGTTGAGATTGTGTTAACAGCAAACTGTTAATCAGTTGGCAAACTGCAACGAACTCAGATTTCGATAGACACCATCTTCCACTTCCAACAGCTGGTCATGTGTACCGGTTTCAACTACGCGGCCCTTATCCAGCACAATTATTTTATCCGCCTTGCGGATGGTGGAAAGCCTGTGGGCAATTACAATAGAAGTTCTGCCCACCATCAGTTTGTCCAGGGCATCCTGCACCAGGCGTTCTGATTCAGAGTCCAGGGCTGAAGTGGCCTCATCAAGAATAAGAATTTTAGGATTTTTGAGCACTGCACGGGCTATTGCCACACGTTGCCGCTGACCTCCCGAAAGCTGAACACCCCGTTCGCCAACCAGTGTATCCAGTTTTTCCGGAAACTCGCTTATAAACTCCCAGGCATTGGCTTTTTTGGCAGCCTCTATCACTTCCTCTTCAGTGGCATCAGGTTTTCCATAAGCAATGTTTTCGCGTATGGTTCCACCAAAAAGGAATACATCCTGCGGCACTACGGCCATTTGGTTTCTCAGTTCACTCAGGCCATATTCGTTAGCATCCTTGTCATCAAACAAAAGTTTACCTGATACCGGGTTATAAAACCTTAGTATGAGTGAAACCAATGTTGATTTACCCGCACCACTTGGGCCAACCAAAGCTACCTGTTCACCGGGCAGTGCGCTGAAGCTTATATCATTTAGCACCTGTATATCCTTTCTGTTTGGGTATTGAAAGGATAGGTTGCTGAATTCAATTTTACCGGCAAAGCCCTGTAGCCTTTCTTTAGCTTCTACTTCCCTGAGATCTTCCGTGGGTTCGTCCAGTATTTCCATAAGCTCTTCCGTAGCGCCTATAGCTTTTTGGATACTGGCATATACGTTGGCAAAACCACCAATGGAGCCGCCAATAAAACCGGAGTAAATTACAAAGCTGAAAAGTTCCCCGGTTTCCAGTTCACCAGAGGCAATAAGATTTACGCCCTGCCATATTACGGCTACAATGGCACCAAATAATCCCAATATTATAAATGAACTGAAGGCACCACGGTATTTACCGCCTTTCATACCGGTTTTGGCTACTTCATCGGTTTTGGTTTTGTAGCGGGCCATTTCCAAAAATTCATTGGCAAATGCCTTTACATTAAATATACCCTGCAGGGTTTCTTCAACTATTGTGTTTGATTCCGCTACTTGTTTTTGTACGTCTTTTGAATACTTACGGATAAATCGCCCGAAGAAAACCGCAATAATCACTACTACCGGCACTACTCCCAGCATAAAAAGCGTAAGCTGAGGCGAGGTGAAAAGTAAAATAATAATCCCACCAAAAATGATGACCAGCTGGCGTACAAACTCAGCAATGGTAGTGGTAAAGGTTTCCTGTAAAAGAGAAATATCCGAAGATATGCGGCTGTTGAGCTCGCCAACTCTTTTTGCATTAAAAAATGGAATGGGCAGCTTTATGAGATGTTTGTAGGTGGCCTGCCTTAATGAGGCCAAAGTCTTTTCAGTAACGTTTACAAACAACACCACCCTGAAAAAAGAAACAATGGCCTGGGCCACCAAAAGTGCGATTAATATGAGTGAGATGTCGGCAATATTTTCCGCAATCTGATCAGAATTGGTTGCATCTACCAACTCACCTAAATATTTTGGAAAAGCCAGGTTTGCAGCACTGGAGAGTAGCAAGAAGACCATCCCCACGATGAACTCACCGCGGTAAGGCTTAACGTAAGTATAAAGTCTTAGGGATTTTTTGAATGTGGACCAATTGAACTTCGCCCGTTTTTTCTCTTCCGACATCAATCCTATTTTGAGCGTGCAAAAGTAATAAGACCAAGGCAAAGCCATGTATATCTAAAAGCGGGAAATGAAGATATCTGGTTGATTTGATGGATATCCTGAAATTAAACCTACCTTTGCCGTCCCTTCCTTAGCAGAGAGGTAATTTCAATAAACCTCTTTTTTGAAAGATTCAGCTAAGTATCGGTTAGCTGATTTATTCATTTTTAAATATTCACACATTCTTTATTTTACTAGCTCCGCTTATTGTGGTGCCGTGGCATGAGGCGTGTAAATTCTTACGATTATTCAAATATCACATAAGTTCTCCCGCCAGTCGGATGCCCAGTTTTTTAAGGCTCTGCACCAAAACGTAAATCAATATTTTAAAACAAGCAAAAAGGCTATATATGGTGGTTTTCCCATTATATTAAAGTCTATGGTAATGTTGAGTTTGTTCTTCATCCCATTTATTTTGCTATTTGTAGTAAGTAATGCATGGCTCGCTATAGCACTTTGGGCCCTAATGGGCGTGGGCATAGCGGGCATTGGTGTAAATATTATGCATGATGCGAACCACGGTTCTTTTTCAAAACACAAGTTCATTAATAATACTGTAAGGCTGGTAATGAATATGCTGGGTGGCGATGCTACCATCTGGCGATTTCAGCACAACGTGTTGCACCATGCCTTTACAAATATCCACGAGGCAGATGAGGATATTATAGGGCCACCTATGCTAAGGTTTTCTCCACATGACAAAAAGCGGAAGATGCACCGCTTTCAGTTTGTATATGCCTGGTTTTTATATAGCCTGATGACCCTGGTTAAGGTAGCCTACACGGATTACAAACGCGCTGTTAAGTACCGTAAGATTGGGCTTATTCGCACCAGGAAAGAGTTTATCATTCGGCTGGTAAAAATTTCGATGGGTAAATCCATGTACCTGGCCTACATATTAGTATTGCCATTGCTTTTTGCTCCGGTAGCACCCTGGCTGGTAATTGTGGGGTTTTTGGTAATGCATGTTGTTACCGGGGTCATTTTGTCCATTATCTTCCAAACAGCACATGTAATGCCTACCACTCATTTCCCCGCTCCTGATGAAGATGGCCAAATAGAAGACAACTGGGCAGTGCACCAAATGCGTACAACAACCAATTTTTCACCAAAAAGTCCGATTTTTTCTTGGTTTATTGGTGGTTTAAACTATCAGGTGGAGCATCACCTGTTCGCCAATATCAGTCATATCCACTATCGCCATATTTCTAAAATTGTAGCCAGCACGGCTTTAGAGTTTGGCATCCCTTATCTCTGCCAACCTTCATTTGCAAAGGCATTGAAAAACCACGGCAAAATGCTTTATCAACTGGGGCACTAAGCAGCCCAATACCATTTTTAGGCTTTATCCCTCCTGTTGGGATTAAGGCTGGCCACCTTTATAAATAGGGCCAATAACTTTATATATATTGAAATGATTCAAAATAAAACCGCCACTAAAGGCGGTAATAAAAGCAGAAATAAAAATAGCTTTATAGCAAAGGGAAAGCCTCAGGGCCGCCCTCAAAACAGAAGAAAGCAAAGTTCAGTGGATATTAACCTGTTAACGCAAAAAGCAGTTCCGCAGGTTATAGAGCCTTACCAGGCGCACAGAACTTTTAAGGAAATGCCATTGCACAGCAGTTTAATTACAGCGATTTCAAGAAAAGGGTTTGAATACCCAACTGAAATTCAGGATAAAACCCTGGACGCTTTACTGGATCAGCGTGATCTTTTAGGAATAGCACGAACCGGAACCGGAAAGACAGGTGCATTTTTAATTCCTATCATTAATAGTTTAATAGAAAACGGCCGGAATTTTCAGGCCCTGGTATTAGTGCCTACCCGCGAGTTGGCGGTGCAGGTTGAGGAGGAGTTTAAAAGTTTAACTAAAGGACTGGGGCTTTACAGCAACTGCTTTATTGGTGGCACAAACATCAATAGAGACTTGCAAAATCTGCAGCGTAAAAACCACCTTGTGGTAGGTACTCCCGGCCGCCTGTTGGATCTTTATGATCGTAAAGCCATTTGGTTTAAAGATTTTGAAGTACTTGTACTGGATGAATTTGATCGTATGCTGGATATGGGGTTTGCACGGGATGTTAACCGCATTACTACAGCTATGACCAAACGCAGACACACCATGCTTTTTTCGGCTACTCTGGATAAAACCCAGCAACCTTACATTGATATATTGCTTACTAATCCTGTGGAAATAAAAGTAAGTAGTGGGGAAGCTACCGGTGAACATATTGAGCAGGAAATCATTCGACTTAATGAAGGTCAGGATAAATTTTCTACCTTACTCACCATGGTACAACAACCCGATTTTGAAAAAGTATTGGTGTTTGCCGAAACCAAGCGTTGGGTGAACCGGGTTCATAAAAACCTATCAAAGGCGGGTGTAAAATCCGATGAAATACACGGAAATAAAACCCAGAACTATCGCCAAAAGGCTTTGGATAAATTTAAAAGCGGTAAGGTACAGGTGCTGGTAGCTACTGATGTAGCTGCAAGAGGACTTGATGTAACGGATGTAACACATGTTATAAACTACCAGCTGCCAGGTAGTATTGATAGCTACATCCACCGGATTGGGCGTACAGGCAGAGCAGGTAAAAAAGGGAAGGCTTATACCTTCGTAAATTAATTATAAATCAATTTTTAATAAATGGGAAGATCTCAGGAATCCTTCGGTAAGAAAGAACGAGAAAAGAAAAGACAGAAGAAAAAGGAAGCAAAGCTTAAAGCTAAGGAGGAGCGCAAGGCAAACTCTACGGATAAGGGTGATAACTTAACGTATGTAGATGTGTATGGTAATTTTCATGATAGCCCGCCCGAGCCTGAAGATAAAGTGGATGCTGAAGACATTGTAATTGGCGTACCCAAAAAAGAAGAGGGTGTGGAAGAAGATCCCATCCGCAAAGGCGTGGTAACCTTTTTTAATGATTCCAAAGGTTATGGGTTTATCAAGGATAAAGAAACACAGGAAAGCATTTTTGTGCATGTAAATGCACTTGAAGAAGAAATAGTGGAAAACAACCTGGTGACATTTGAAACCGAAAAAGGACCTAAGGGCCTTAACGCTATCAATGTAAAAGTGGTGCGGTAGGCACCTTCTACATACTATTAACTAAAAGGCCCGCTTTTGAGCGGGCCTTTGCTTTTTATGCATTCCGGATTGTGTTAATCCTTTCTCTCTAAAATCTCTCCACGTTTAAACTTACCCCAGTAATCTTTCAATTCGCTGCGTACCTCGCCACTCAATAGCAGTAAACCAACAATGTTGGGGAGTGCCATGGCCAAAATCATCATATCTGAAAAATCGAGTACGGCACCCAGACTTACCGAAGATCCTATTATGATAAACACTAGGAAAAGAATTTTATAGGTGATTTCGGTGGTTTTGTTACGCCCGAAAAGGAACGTCCAGGCGCGTAAACCGTAATAACTCCAGCTAATCATAGTAGAGAAGGCAAATAGGAAAATAGCCAGAACCAATACGTAAGGGAACCATCCAATAACACTACCAAATGCGCTGGAAGTAAGTTGCGCTCCACCCAGGCCATCATCCTGGTAAAAACCTGTGAAAATAAGTACCAGAGCGGTAAGTGTACAAACCACTACTGTGTCGATAAATGGCTCAAGCAGGGCCACAAAACCCTCGCTTACAGGGTGCTTGGTTTTAGCTGCGGAGTGTGCAATAGCCGCTGATCCTACACCGGCCTCATTAGAAAATGCGGCTCTTCTGAATCCCTGTATCATCACACCGATAAAACCTCCTAAAAGAGCGTCAGGATCAAAAGCACCTTCGAAGATTAGTGCAAAGGCATCTCCTATGTTGGCAATATTTTTAAAGATAATAATGAGCGCTGCCAGGATGTAAAGCCCGGCCATAAAAGGAACAATCTTTTCGGTTACTTTGGCAATGCTCTTAATACCTCCAATAATTACCACTCCAACCAGTAGTGCCATTACAAAGCCAAATTGTGGCCCCATACCTTGCAATAGCGGAAACTGACCGGATAGTTGCTCATAGGCCTGGTTGGCCTGAAACATGTTACCACCACCAAAGCTGGCCAAAATGGCGAGTATAGCAAAAATTACGGCCAGCACTTTACCTAGTCCCGCCATATTTTTTTTGGCTAATCCCTTTCGGAGATAACGCATTGGGCCACCTTCCACAACACCATCAGCTCCAATATCACGGTATTTTACACCCAGCGTACACTCAGTAAATTTTGAAGCCATACCCAGCAAGCCGGCAATTATCAGCCAAAAGGTGGCTCCCGGTTCACCGAGCGAGATGGCCACAGCTACCCCGGCAATATTTCCTAAACCTACTGTGGCACTTACGGCCGTAGCCAATGCCTGAAAGTGAGTTACCTCACCCGGAGCATCATCTTCATCAAATTTTCCGCGTACCAGTTTTATGGAGTGTCGCCAGCCCCAAAAGTTTACACCGCCCATCCGGATGGTAAAAAACAGGGCCCCGAATATCAGCCAGATTACAATGAATGGTATTTGATTGGTGCGCACAGTACCATTTGGGTGCATAGCCAGTTTACCATCATCAGTATAAACACGATTATCATACAAACCCATAGCGTAAAACGGATCCCAAAAAATAACGGTAGCTACGCCATCCACTATTGGCTTAAAAGTACTATTGAAGTTTTCGGCCAAGGCCTTTGTTTCAATTTCAAAGGTTTTGTTTAGTTCGTTACCCGCAGCATCCTTAACTGTAACCGAGTGGTCAATACCTTCAGTTAGTCCCATTGATAAGCGCGCATTGGTATCTGTACCAACGGATGACCAATAGTATTTATAAGGAGGAGTTCCCCCTTTCATAATTATTTCGGCCGTACCATCATTAATTTGATCGGTAGTATTATTTAGCCTCAGTTCCTCTATCTCAAGAGGCTGGTTTTGCGCTAAAAGTGTTGAAAACGAAAAGATTAAAAGAGCGAACAGCTTGTAGCTTTGCGACATGTGTGTGGGTTTTCTGATTGAGAATTTGCAATAATGACAAAAATATGCCGGCTGGTCAAACTATTGGCGTGTAAATAGCTGCTATTGCGGGTGGGGAATATTTCTATATTTGGTACCAATCAAATCTTAATTCTCATATTCAACTTAAATGAGCAACAATAAAGAGGCCTGGGGCACCCGTGTGGGGCTGATTCTCGCTATGGCCGGCAACGCAGTTGGGCTTGGTAACTTTTTAAGGTTTCCGGTACAGGCCGTTCAAAATGGAGGTGGCGCCTTTATCATCCCATATCTGGTTTGTTTTTTATTGATGGGTATACCCATACTATGGATTGAGTGGAGTATGGGCCGTTTTGGCGGCAAGTACGGCAACCACAGTACTCCATTTATTTTGGATACCATGGGTAAGGCCCGTTTCTGGAAGTACTTCGGTGTTTTTGGGATTTTTACCAACATAGCCGTGGCCTCCTATTATTGCTACATTGAATCGTGGACCATGTCTTATGTGTATCACTCCATAATTGGTACTTTCAATGGTTTGGATCAAAGTAGCGTAGCGGCCTTTTTTAATAAATACCTCACTATTGGTAAGTCTACTACGGGAATTCCTTATGAGGCGGTGGTATTTTACATTTTGTGCCTTGGCCTCAATACTTATATATTATCAAGAGGACTAAAAGGTGTGGAGCGCGCTGCTAAAATCGGGGTGCCCATGCTTTTAATTTTCGGTGCCTTTCTTGCTTTCCGCGGATTAACCCTTGGTACAGATGGCGCTTCGCCCGAGCACCCGGATGCCAGTGCCTGGGATGGCCTTAACTTTTTGTGGACACCCCAGTTCGACTCCCTTTCCAATCCTACAGTGTGGCTGGCCGCTGCGGGTCAAATGTTCTTCACACTTAGTGTGGGTATGGGTACGGTACATTGTTACTCATCTTACCTTAAAACCAAGGATGACGTTGCATTAAATGCGGTTTCAGCCGGTTTTATGAATGAGTTTGTTGAGGTGGTTTTAGGGAGCCTTATTGTAATTCCTATTGCAGCCGGTTACCTTGGTATTGATTGGGTAAAGGAAAATGCCGGCTTTGGTATGGCATTTCAAACTATGCCATACTTGTTTGATCAGTGGGGGGCAATCATCAGCAACTTTGCCGGAGTTTTCTGGTTTGGCCTGCTGTTTTTTGCAGGTATTACTTCTTCTCTGGCAATGGGTACACCCTGGATGGGCTTTATGCAGGATGAATTCAACTTTAGCCGAAAGAATGCTGCATGGAGCTTTGGTCTGCTAATTCTGTTTTTTGGCTTACCAACGGTGGTGGTGTATCAGGTAGCGGCCAATGGTTCTGTTGATCAGATCTTTTTTAATGAATATGACTATTGGGCGGGTACCATGTCGCTGGTAGTGTTTGCCCTCGCGGAGGCTATACTGTTTGCCTGGATATTTGGCATACGTAAAGGATGGGCCGAACTTACAATGGGGGCGGATATTAAAGTCCCTGGGTTCTTTAAATGGGTTATGGTTTACGTTACTCCTCTATTATTGATGTTTGTATTTCTGGGTTCACTGTTTCTGCCGCAAGGCGGAGAATGGTCAAGCGCATTGAGTGGCTTATTTGCCGGCAACGGGTGGAACCTTGACAATGGCTCCATAATAATGATGCTGCAAAACAACGGAATAAAAGATGCCATAGCCACGGCTACAGACCCTGAGCAAATAGCTATACTGGAGCAAAAAATAAATTATGTAAATGCTGCCCGTGGATTGCTGGTGGCCTTGTTTGTTGGAATAAGCCTTTTGGTATATAAAGCATACCTTAAACGTCAAAAAAATAATCCCGAAACAGTATGAACACAAGCGCAATAATACTTATGCTGATTACACAGATTACTGTAACGGCATTTACTATTTACTTTTTCCGGAAGGTGCTTAAAACCCCATCTAAGCCTGAGCCGGATTCGTTTGATGAAAACGATGACGAACCAAGATGATAAGCTATGTGGAAGGGCCTACGCGAATTCTTTACTTACAGCAAAAAGCAACGGAATGGCTTGCTGGTGCTTGCTGCTTTAGCTCTTCTCATTCAGGTTTTTCTATATTTTGATGACTACCTGATTGAAATGCCCGCCAGTGACTTTACAGCTTTTGACGCGGCTGTAAGTCAAATGGAGGAGCGCGATTCAATCGCTTCTATTGAAGATAAAATTTCTTTTTTTCCGTTTGATCCCAATACCGTTACCGATAATGAAATGCAGGAACTGGGATTGAAAGAACGCCAGATTTCAACCATCATCAATTATCGCAATAAAGGTGGGAAGTTCAGGCGTCCTGGCGATTTAAAACGAATTTATAGTATCGACTCAGCCTGGTTTCACAAGGCCGAGCCCTTCATTACCATCGCTTCCGCAGAAGTGAATAAAGACGAAAGGAAGAAGTTCCTGATCACACCTGCTCCCTTTAATATAAACAGGGTTTCAAAGTCCGATCTTGAAAAAATGGGATTGCGAGAGTGGCAGGCCAAACGCATTATTACCTACCGCGAGAAAGTAAGACCTTATCAATCTCCTCAGGAATTATATAAAGTATATGGTATGGATTCGGCTGTGGTAAGCCAATTGGTTCCATATATAACTATTGACTCTTCTGACTTTAAAACCAAACCGAGAAGTGAATCACGAAAATTGGTGGTTATTGAAATCAACACTGCTGATTCAGTTTCGCTTTTAACCTTGCCGGGAATTGGTCCGGCTTATGCCAAACGAATTAAAAAGTATCGCGATAAGCTGGGTGGTTTTTACAAAAAAGAGCAGTTACTGGAGGTGTATGGAATGGATGAAGAACGGTATGCAAAGTTTGAAGCCTGGATACAAATCGATAAAAGTGAAGTAAAGAAGCTGGATATTAATAAGGCCACTTTTAAGGAGTTGTTACGACATCCGTACCTTGATTATGACGTTGTTAAAAATATTGTCAACTTCCGTGACCAGGTAAGACCTTACAAATCTCTTGAAGAACTGAAGCAAATTGAGTTGATTGATGGCGCATTATTCAGTAAAATTGCAAATTATCTGACAATTACATCACCTTAGCAGGTGGTGAAGTAAAAAATATATTTCCATGGAATTAACAGCAGACAAGACTCAGGAAGGGCTTTCATTTGGTTTAACTGAAACCCAGAAAATGATTGCCGAAACGGTAAGAGACTTTTGCGCACAACATATTACACCTAATATAATGGAATGGGATGAAGCTCAGACTTTCCCTAAGGAGGCGCTTCAAAAATTAGGTGAATTGGGCCTTATGGGTGTTTTGGTACCTGAAGAATATGGTGGTGCCGGATTAAGTTATACCGAGTACGTTACAGCCATTACTGAAATAAGCCGGGTGGATCCATCTGTTGGTTTGTCAATGGCTGCACATAACTCTCTATGTACAGGTCATATTCTCCAATTTGGTAATGAAGAGCAAAAGAAAAAATGGCTACCGAAATTAGCCAGTGCCGAATGGATAGGAGCATGGGGGCTTACCGAAGCCAATACTGGCTCAGATGCCATGCGCATGAAGGTTACGGCCAAAAAGGATGGAGACCATTGGGTGTTAAACGGAGCTAAAAACTGGATTACACATGGTATCACCGGTGATATTGCCGTGGTATTGGCACGTACTGGTGAATTGTTGGATAGCCATGGTATTTCAGCTTTTGTGGTGGAGCGCGGAACTCCGGGATTTTCTGGAGGAAAGAAGGAAAACAAATTGGGAATGCGTGCTTCGGAAACTGCTGAAATGGTTTTTGATAACTGCCGTATTCCTGCAGAAAATATGCTTGGAGAAGAAGGCGAAGGTTTTATACAGGCCATGAAGGTGCTTGATGGCGGTAGAATTTCAATTGCCGCACTTTCATTAGGTACAGCGCATGGTGCACTTGATGCTGCGGTAAAGTATTCTAAAGAACGCGAGCAGTTTGGTAAACCAATCTCCAACTTTCAGGCAATTGCCTTTAAGCTGGCAGATATGGCCACTGAACTTGAGGCTGCGGAGTTACTTACTTTTAAAGCTGCCGACCTTAAAAATAAAGGTGAAAGAGTAACCCAGGCAGGAGCCATGGCAAAACTGTATGCTTCTGAAGTTGCGGTTAAAGTATGTAATGAAGCTGTACAGATATTTGGTGGATATGGCTTTACCAAAGATTTTCCGGTAGAGAAATTCTACAGGGATGTAAAGCTTTGCACCATTGGAGAAGGAACTTCTGAAATACAGAAGCTAGTAATCTCAAATAATTTGATGAAATAAATTTCTTTAGACTATTTGAGATTTAAGTAATTACCAATACATTTGCAGCCCTAAAAAATTAAAAAGAAGAGATGCTTGTAATTTCTGTAAAAGAAGGAGAGGCTATAGAACGCGCCCTTAAGCGTTACAAAAGAAAGTTTGACCGTACTGGTACGATGCGTCAGTTACGCAGCCGTCAGCAATTTACCAAGCCTTCTGTAGAAAGAAGAAAAGAGATTATTAAAGCGGCTTACATTCAGGGTAAGCGTCAGGACGAAGAATAGGCCAACCGGCTTTTTTAATAATATCTAAGCAAGGATTTGTAGTTTTACATCTCCTTGCTTTTTTTATGGCCATAAGTCAGTTTATTGATTACCTCCGCTTTCAGAAAAGATATTCAGAGCATACGCTCACCGCCTATCAAAATGATCTTTCTGAATTCGAGAATTTCCTATTCAGTCGCTTCAGCATTTCCGAAACCTGGGAAGAAGTAACCCATCACATGATCAGGGAATGGGTAATTGAGCTGATGGAGAGTAACATCACGCCCCGCACCGTTTCCCGAAAGTTATCAAGCCTTAAGAGTTTTTTTAAGTATTTAATGAAAGAGGGGCGGGTTGCATCAAACCCTGCTTCTAAAGTCCAATCGCCCAAGCAAAAAAAGAAACTCCTCCGCGTGGCCTCAGAAGATGATTTGAGTAATCTTATTGATCGCAACCCTTTTCCGGATAACCCCTGGGGTAGAACGCAAAGGGCAATACTTCTTACTTTTTATCATACTGGTATGCGGCTTAGTGAGCTTATTGGCTTGCGGGTCGCAGATGTTGATTTTGATCAGGGCAAATTGCTTGTTACAGGTAAGAGAAACAAGCAAAGGTCAGTGCCTATTACCCCATCTTTAAAAAAAGTTTTGCAAGAGCACATCCAGCAAAATGAGCCTACTGGCGGCAGTGCGGGTGGTGGGTTTTTATTTGTTACTGAAAAGGGAAATAAGCTGTACCCAAAGCTTGTTTATAATACCATTAATACATACCTTGGTTTAGTTTCCGGTCTAGAAAAAAAGAGTCCGCATGTGCTGCGTCATTCATTTGCCACGCACATGCTAAACAGGGGTGCTGATCTCAATTCTATTAAGGAATTACTCGGGCATTCCAACTTAGCGGCAACCCAGATCTATACACACAACACTATAGATCAACTTAAAAATTTGTATAACCAAGCCCACCCGAGGGGCGATGAAAAAAAGTAACACCTATGAAAGTACGTGTGCAATCTGTAAATTTTACGGCCGATCAAAAATTGGTAAACTTCATTCAGGCTAAAATGAACAAGCTAGAGACCTTTTATGACAGGGTAATTGATGGAGAAGTGTTTCTAAAGCTTGATAACAACCACACAAAACAGAACAAAATTTCAGAGATTAAGCTCAATATACCAGGTCATGAGCTGGTAGTTAAAAAGCAATGCAAGTCCTTTGAGGAAGCAGCGCAGCTGGGAACTGACGCCTTAAAAAGGCAATTAAGTAAACACAAGGAAAAAGTGAAGGCGATAGCTTCTTAAAAAATATTTTTCCTGCTGTTTGCAGCAATTCAAATTCTTTATACATTTGCAGTCCGTTTTGAAAAAGGCGGGCTGTTCTTGTTTTATTGGAGCAATTGCCGATGTAGCTCAGTTGGCCAGAGCAGCTGATTTGTAATCAGCTGGTCGGGGGTTCGAATCCCTCCATCGGCTCTTTTTTCTTCAAGATATTCTTACATGTGTAAGAGCACTTGATTTTATTCGGGGAGATACTCAAGCGGCCAACGAGGACAGACTGTAAATCTGTTGGTTTTTACCTTCGAAGGTTCGAATCCTTCTCTCCCCACATTGCCCACCGTAGCATTAGCGAAGGCGGGCAATAGCCAGATTAACTCACCTGCGCTAAGGCTTCGGTGAGTACCAGCGGGAGTAGCTCAGCTGGCTAGAGCATCAGCCTTCCAAGCTGAGGGTCGCGGGTTCGAATCCCGTTTCCCGCTCAAGGTAGAAATTAGTTGATTAGTTATTGGTTGGTCAGGCTGATCTCCGATTAATTAATCAACTAATTAACTAATGACTGCCGATGTAGCTCAGGGGTAGAGCGTTTCCTTGGTAAGGAAGAGGTCAGGGGTTCAATTCCCCTCATTGGCTCTAAGTGAAAGACCACGGTGGTCTCGCTTTTATATAAAGATTAAATTAAAACTAAGTTTTAAACCATGGCAAAAGCAAATTTCGTTCGCGACAAACCGCACTTGAATATCGGTACAATCGGACACGTTGACCACGGTAAGACCACTTTGACGGCAGCTATTACCACCGTTTTAGCTAACGCTGGTCTTTCTGAGCTACGTTCTTTCGATTCAATCGATAACGCTCCTGAAGAAAAAGAAAGGGGTATCACTATTAATACTTCTCACGTTGAGTATCAAACGGCTAACCGCCACTATGCCCACGTTGACTGTCCAGGTCACGCGGATTATGTAAAGAACATGGTTACTGGTGCTGCTCAGATGGACGGTGCCATCCTTGTAGTTGCTGCTACTGATGGTCCTATGCCACAAACTCGTGAGCACATCCTTCTTGGTCGTCAGGTAGGTATTCCTCGTATTGTTGTGTTCATGAACAAAGTGGACATGGTTGACGATGAGGAGCTACTTGAGCTTGTAGAAATGGAAATCAGAGAACTGCTTTCTTTCTATGAGTATGATGGCGACAATTCTCCTGTTATTCAGGGTTCAGCTCTTGGCGCACTTAACGGTGAGCAAAAATGGGTTGATACTGTAATGGCTTTGATGGAAGCAGTTGATAACTGGATCGAAGAGCCGGAGCGTGATAACGAGAAGCCATTCTTGATGCCAATCGAAGATGTATTCTCTATTACCGGTCGTGGTACTGTTGCTACCGGTCGTATTGAAACTGGTGTTGCTAACACCGGAGACCCTGTGGAAATTATCGGTTTTGGTGATGAGAAGCTTACTTCTACTATCACTGGGGTTGAAATGTTCCGTAAGATTCTTGACAGAGGTGAAGCTGGTGATAACGTTGGTATCCTTTTGAGAGGTATTGAAAAGTCTGATATCCGTAGAGGTATGGTAATCTGTAAGCCAGGTTCAATCACTCCTCATACTAAATTTAAGGCTGAGGTTTATATCCTTAAGAAAGAAGAAGGTGGTCGTCACACTCCTTTCCACAACAAATACCGTCCTCAGTTTTATCTACGTACAACTGACATTACCGGAGAAATCCACTTGCCAGAAGGTACTGAAATGGTAATGCCTGGTGATAACGTTTCTATCACTGTTGAGCTTATCGCTCCTGTAGCTATCAATAAAGGTCTTCGTTTCGCTATCCGTGAGGGTGGTAGAACTGTAGGTGCCGGTCAGGTTACAGAAATTACTGAATAAGACTAAGGTCTTTTAATAAATTTTGGTAGAAGGTGTCCCGATAACTATCGGGATACCTTTCTGCCTAAATACGGGTGTAGCTCAGCTGGTAGAGCAGTGGTCTCCAAAACCGAAGGTCGTGAGTTCGATTCTTACCACCCGTGCTAAGGAAAATAAAATGAGTAAGGTAAAAACTTATTTTCAGGAGTCATACGAAGAGTTGGTTAACAAAACTTCATGGCCCTCTTGGAGTGAATTGCAGAAATCATCAGTGCTTGTTGCAGTAGCTTCATTGGTAATAGCATTGATCATTTTCGCAATGGACAAAATAATTAGTACTGCCTTAGAAGGATTCTATAATTTATTTTAATAGAATAAGCAGTAGAAATTATGAGCGATAGTGGAAAAAAGTGGTATGTGATCAGAGCAATTTCTGGTCAGGAGAATAAAATTAAATCTTATATAGAAAATGAGATTGAGTTTGAAAACCTCCTTGACTATTTTGGTCAGATACTGGTTCCAACAGAGAAAGTATATCAAATCCGTAATGGAAAAAAGGTAAGTAAAGAACGTAATTACTTCCCTGGTTATATAATGATAGAAGCCAACCTTGTTGGTGAATTGGTGCACACCATTAAAAGTGTACCTGGCGTAATTGGTTTTCTTGGTGAAACAAAGGGTGGAGACCCCGTTCCTTTGAGGATGACCGAGGTAAACCGTATGCTTGGTAAGGTAGATGAACTTACCGAAATTGATGAGAAGATTAATATTCCTTTTATAGTTGGCGAAACTGTAAAGGTTATAGATGGTCCGTTTAACGGATTTAATGGTACGATTGAGAAGATTAATGAAGAGAAGCGTAAGCTTGAGGTGATGGTGAAGATTTTTGGTCGTAAAACACCCTTGGAACTTAGCTATATGCAAGTAGAAAAGGAAGGATAAGATTAGAATGTGAGCTCTATAAAGTCCGGAAGCTTCCAGTCCGGCAATGGTTGACGAGTTTTTAAAAATAATAGAAATAGAAAATGGCTAAAGAAGTAAGCGCTTTAATCAAGCTTCAGGTAAGAGGTGGTGCTGCTAACCCTGCGCCCCCGGTAGGACCAGCACTTGGTGCTAAGGGCGTAAATATTATGGAGTTCTGTAAGCAGTTTAAT
This sequence comes from Schleiferiaceae bacterium, assembly GCA_963758205.1. Lineage (GTDB taxonomy): Bacteria > Bacteroidota > Bacteroidia > Flavobacteriales > Schleiferiaceae > Owenweeksia. The sequence goes on along the minus strand of CAVWUM010000002.1, from coordinate 648,050 downwards.
GCCAGGACCCAGGATAAGCAAGGTAAAGTATTGCCGGTTCTCATTACTGTATATGCAGATAAGTCTTTTGAGTTTGTTATCAAGACTCCTCCTGCTGCCGTACAACTTATGGAAGCTGCCAAACTTAAAAAAGGTTCTCCTGTGAGTAACCTTCAAAAGGTGGGTAAGGTAACCTGGGATCAGGTGAGAGCAATAGCTGATGACAAGATGGCTGACCTAAATGCATTTACCCCTGAGAGCGCCATGAAAATGGTTGCCGGTACTGCACGTAGTATGGGAATCACCGTAACTGGCCCCAAACCATTTTAATCCATATAAAGATTTAAGAAATGGCTGGAATTAGCAAGAAAAGAAAAGAAGTACTTGCCAAAGTAGATACAAGTAAAACGTATTCTCTGGAAGATGCAAGTGCGTTGGTTAAGGATATTTCCACTACCAAATTTGACGCATCAGTTGACCTAGCTGTAAGGCTTGGTGTTGACCCACGTAAAGCAAATCAAATGGTGCGCGGTGTGGTAACCTTACCTCACGGTACAGGTAAAGATGTTAAAGTATTAGCCCTTGTTACACCTGATAAAGAACAGGAAGCTAAGGATGCTGGTGCTGACTATGCTGGTCTTGACGAGTATATTGAGAAGATTAAAGGTGGTTGGACAGACGTTGACGTTATTGTGACTATGCCTAGCGTTATGGGTAAAATTGGTCCTTTAGGTAGAGTTTTAGGCCCACGTGGTTTGATGCCTAACCCAAAGACCGGTACCGTAACCATGGATGTTGCAAAAGCTGTATCTGATGTAAAAGCAGGTAAGATTGACTTTAAAGTTGATCGCTACGGTATCATTCATGCCTCTGTTGGTAAGGTTTCATTTGAGCAAATTAAGATTAAGGAGAATTCAGAAGAACTTCTGAAGACTTTGCTTCGTATGAAGCCTTCTTCTGCCAAAGGTGCCTATATCAAAAGTATCAGCATGAGCAGTAGCATGAGTCCTGGCATTTCCATAGATGCTAAATCTATCTAATCAGTAAAGAGATCAGAAAATGACCAGAGAAGAAAAAAATAAGGAAATAGAAGTACTAACGGAAGTACTTAAGAATACCAATATCCTGTACGTAGCTGACCTTGCCGGTCTAAACGCTGAGCAATCAAGCAGCCTACGCAGACTTTGCTTCAAAAATGGAGTAAAGATTAATGTGGTGAAAAACACCCTACTTAAAAAAGCTATGGAGCGTTCTGAAAAGAACTTTGAAGGACTCTTCCCAACGCTTAAGGGTAACACCAGTATTATGGTTTCTGAAACCAGCAATGCACCAGCAAAACTTATAAAAGAGTTTAGAAAGAAAGCTGAAAAGCCTCTTTTGAAAGGTGCCTATGTTGAGGAAGCCATTTTTGTTGGAGATAACCAATTGGATGCTCTTGTTTCGTTAAAATCCAAAGAAGAGCTTATCGGAGACGTTATTTCCTTGCTGCAATCTCCTGCTAAAAATGTTATTTCTGCTCTTAAGAGCGGTCAGAACACCATAGCTGGTCTGTTAAAGACTTTGGAGGAGCGCGCAGCATAATAGTAGTGTACGCACTCAGCTTCATATATATTTAGTGTAATTGTAAATCAAATTTTTAAAAAGTACCAAAATGGCGGATATTAAAGAATTAGCCGAACAGCTTGTAAACCTTACAGTAAAAGAAGTTAGCGAATTAGCAGACTTCCTTAAAGAAGAGTATGGAATCGAGCCTGCTGCTGCAGCTGTTGCTGTTGCAGGTCCTGCAGCTGGTGGCGAAGCCGGTGGAGCAGAAGAGAAAACCGAATTTGACGTAATCCTTAAAGCAGCTGGTAGCTCTAAGCTAGCAGTAGTTAAGCTTGTAAAAGAGCTTACCGGATTAGGTCTTAAAGAAGCTAAGGAACTTGTAGACGGAGCTCCAAAGCCTCTTAAAGAAGGTGTAGCAAAAGACGAAGCTGAAGCACTTAAATCTCAGTTAGAAGAGGCCGGTGCTGAAGTTGAGATCAAGTAATCTCAGCAGCTTTTAAAATCACGGTTTAGGTCTTCATCCCGAAAATACGGGATGATAGGCCTAAACCCTTTTGTGTTTATTTTAACTTTATTTAATTCCAGATGTCCAAAAACCCAGTTACAAAAAATATTGAGGAAAGAATCCATTTTGCTTCCATCAAAAATGCATTTGATTATCCCGACTTTTTGGATATTCAATTGCAGTCTTTCCACGATTTTTTTCAGCTTGACACTAAACCAGATGATAGAGGTGATGAAGGGCTGTATAAGACGTTTAGTGAAAACTTTCCCATTACCGATGCAAGAAACCAATTTGTGCTGGAGTTTCTTGACTACTTTATTGATCCTCCGCGCTACAGCGAAGAGGAGTGTATAGAAAGAGGACTGACCTTTAGTGTACCGCTAAAGGCAAGATTGAAATTATACTGTACCGATCCTGAGCACGAAGATTTTGAAACCATCGTGCAGGATGTTTATTTAGGTACAATCCCTTATATGACTCCACGCGGAACCTTTGTGGTAAATGGAGCAGAAAGGGTAGTGGTATCTCAGCTACATCGTTCACCCGGTGTATTTTTTGGCCAGAGCTACCACGCCAATGGTACCAAGTTGTATTCAGCTCGTATTATTCCTTTTAAAGGAAGCTGGATAGAATTTGCCACCGACATCAATAGCGTAATGTACGCTTACATTGATCGTAAAAAGAAATTACCCCTTACCACCTTGCTACGTGCAATTGGTTACGAAAGGGATAAAGACATACTTGAAATCTTTGATCTTGCAGAAGAGGTTAAAGTTTCAAAATCCGGGCTTAAGAAGGTATTGGGCAGAAAACTGGCTGCACGTGTACTTAAAACCTGGGTTGAAGACTTTGTGGATGAGGACACTGGTGAAGTGGTATCTATTGAGCGTAACGAAGTTGTGCTTGATCGTGATACTGTTTTAGAGAAGGACCACATTGACGAAATCGTTGATGCTGATGTTCAGACTATCCTTCTTCATAAGGAGGACATCGAGGCTTCAGAATTCTCGATTATCCATAACACATTACAAAAAGATCCCACAAACTCTGAGAAAGAAGCAGTGGAGCACATCTACCGCCAGCTACGTAATGCTGAGCCACCAGATGAGGAAACTGCCCGTGGAATTATTGATAAGCTTTTCTTTTCTGAGCAGCGCTACAACCTTGGTGAGGTAGGCCGCTACAGATTGAACAAAAAGCTGGGTCTTGATATTGCCGCAGATAAGCAGGTACTTACTAAGGATGATATCCTTAGCATTGTAAAGTATCTTATTGAACTTATAAACTCTAAGGCTGAAGTGGATGATATTGACCACTTGAGCAACCGTAGGGTACGTACAGTTGGTGAGCAGCTGGCCAACCAGTTTGGTGTTGGTCTTGCCCGTATGGCACGTACTATCCGTGAGCGTATGAACGTACGTGATAACGAAGTATTTACCCCGATTGACTTGATTAACGCGAAGACACTTTCTTCCGTAATTAATTCTTTCTTCGGTACTAACCAGCTTTCTCAGTTTATGGATCAAACCAATCCATTGGCGGAGATTACTCACAAGCGCAGATTATCAGCCTTAGGGCCAGGTGGTCTAAGCCGTGAAAGAGCAGGTTTTGAGGTACGTGACGTTCACTACACCCACTATGGCCGCCTGTGCCCAATCGAAACACCAGAAGGTCCGAACATTGGTTTGATCTCTTCTATGTGTGTTTATGCCAAGGTTAACAAGATGGGATTCCTTGAGACTCCTTACCGTAAGGTGAATGAGGGTAAAGTTAATTTTGGCGAAAGCCCGGTTTACCTGAGTGCAGAGGAGGAAGAAGAAAAAGTAATTGCCCAGGCAAATGCGCCTGTGCAGGATGATGGTCACTTTGAAAATGACCGTGTAAAAGTGCGTGATGAGGCCGACTATCCATTGATTGAACCTACAAAGGTGGATTACATGGACGTGTCGCCAAACCAGATTGCATCTATTTCTGCATCGCTTATTCCATTTTTGGAGCATGATGATGCGAACCGTGCATTGATGGGGTCAAACATGATGCGCCAGGCCGTACCATTGTTGCGTCCTGAAGCTCCTATTGTAGGTACCGGTCTTGAAGGCCGCGTGGCCTCTGATAGCCGTGTATTGATTAATGCCGAAGGTGATGGTGAGGTTGAATATGTAGATGCCGACACGATTACTATCAAGTATGAGCGTACTGATGATGAGCGCCTGGTAAGCTTTGAGGATGACTCAAAAACTTACAGCCTTGTTAAATTCCGCAAAACCAATCAGGGTACCTGTATTAATATTAAGCCTTCAGTTGTAAAAGGCCAAAAGGTGAAGAAAGGACAGGTGCTTTGCGAAGGTTATGCTACTGAAAAGGGTGAACTGGCACTTGGCCGTAACATGCAGGTAGCCTTTATGCCCTGGAAAGGATACAACTTTGAGGATGCGATTGTAATTTCTGAAAGAGTGGTAAGAGATGATATTTTCACCTCTATCCATATTGATGAATACTCACTTGATGTGCGTGATACCAAGCTGGGGGCTGAAGAGCTTACCGCTGATATCCCTAACGTAAGTGAAGATGCCACCCGTGAACTTGATGAAAATGGTATCATCCGTATTGGCGCTGAAGTTAAAGCCGGTGATATACTTATTGGTAAGATTACTCCAAAAGGAGAGTCAGACCCAACTCCGGAAGAAAAATTACTACGCGCCATATTTGGTGATAAGGCCGGTGATGTAAAAGATGCATCGCTTAAGGCTTCTCCATCATTACAGGGTGTGGTAATCGATAAAAAACTTTTCTCAAGATCTGTAAAAGATAAGAAGGCTCGCCAGGCAGATAAAGACATGCTTGAAAAGCTGGATGAAGAGTACAACATGAAGGTGGAAACTATCCGCCAGAAGTTTTTGGAAAAACTGAACATACTGGTTGCCGGTAAAACCAGCCAGGGTGTGAAGAATGACCTGAATGAAGAAGTAATTCCGAAAGGAACCAAGTTCACTCAAAAAATTCTTAATGGTATTGATGACTTTACCCGCATTACTGGCGGTGTATGGACTACCGATGAGGATAAGAATGAGATGATCACTACCCTGATCCACAATTACAAGATCAGAGTAACGGATGTACTTGGTGCCTATAAGCGCGAAAAATTTGCTATCAGTATTGGTGATGAATTGCCTTCTGGTATCGTAAAAATGGCCAAGGTGTATATCGCTAAAAAGCGTAAGCTTAAAGTTGGTGATAAGATGGCCGGACGCCACGGTAACAAAGGTATTGTTGCTAAAATCGTGCGTGACGAGGATATGCCATTCCTTGAGGATGGAACACCTGTGGATATTGTATTGAACCCACTGGGTGTACCTTCTCGTATGAACATCGGCCAGATTTACGAAACCGTATTAGGCTGGGCCGGTAAAAAGATTGGTAAAAAATTCGCCACCCCGATTTTTGATGGTGCCTCTATTGAGGATATCAATAAATACACTGATGAAGCCGGTATTCCGCAATTCGGTCACACCTATCTGTATGATGGTGGTACCGGTGAGCGTTTCCACCAGGCAGCATCTGTAGGTGTAATTTATATGCTGAAACTGGGACACATGGTGGATGATAAAATGCACGCGCGTTCCATCGGACCTTACTCACTTATTACGCAACAGCCATTGGGTGGTAAAGCCCAGTTTGGAGGTCAGCGTTTTGGAGAGATGGAGGTTTGGGCTCTTGAGGCATTTGGTGCTTCAAACATCCTTCGCGAAATTTTGACTGTAAAGTCGGATGACGTAGTAGGAAGGGCTAAAACCTATGAAACCATTGTGAAGGGAGAACCAATGCCCGAGCCGGGTATTCCTGAGTCATTTAACGTGTTACTGCACGAATTGAATGGTCTAGGTTTGAAAATCACATTGGATTAATCATCATTTTAAGAACTTAAGTTTCCGAACAAATGGCTTTAAGGAAAAACGATAAACAACACTATAACAGCAACTTCAAGAGCATTACTATCAGTCTTGCCTCTCCTGAATTTCTCTTAGAGAGATCTCACGGTGAAGTGCTGAAACCAGAAACTATAAACTACCGTACTCACAAACCAGAGCGTGATGGTTTGTTTTGTGAGCGCATCTTCGGCCCTGTAAAGGATTTTGAATGTGCCTGTGGTAAGTACAAGCGTATCCGCTATAAGGGTATTGTGTGCGACCGCTGCGGTGTGGAGGTTACTGAGAAAAAAGTACGTAGAGAGCGTGTGGGCCACATTAATCTTGTGGTACCTGTAGCGCATATCTGGTACTTTAAATCATTGCCCAATAAAATTGGTTACTTGCTAGGCTTGCCTACCAAAAAGCTGGATATGATTATTTATTACGAGCGCTATGCCGTAATACAGGCCGGTAATGCTACCAAGCCTGATGGTACACCACTTGAGTACATGGAATACCTTACTGAAGAGGAGTACCTGGAGATATTGGAGCGTCTTCCAAGTGAGAACAATTACCTGGATGACAGCGATCCTAACAAGTTCATCGCCAAGATGGGTGCCGAAGCACTTATTGAGCTTCTTTCCCGTCTTGATTTGGATCAACTGTCTTATGACCTTCGTCACAAGGCAAGTACCGAAACTTCACAACAACGTAAACAGGAGGCTCTTAAGCGTCTTCAGGTAGTTGAGGCTTTCCGTGATGCCAACACCCGTATTGAGAACCGCCCTGAGTGGATGATCGTAAAGGTGGTACCTGTTATACCACCAGAACTTCGTCCATTGGTACCACTTGATGGTGGTCGTTTTGCAACTTCAGATTTGAACGACTTGTACCGTAGGGTGATTATTCGTAACAACCGTTTGAAGAGACTTGTGGAGATTAAAGCTCCGGAAGTAATTCTTCGTAACGAAAAGCGTATGCTTCAGGAAGCGGTGGATTCACTTTTTGATAATACACGTAAATCGAGCGCAGTTAAAACGGATAGCAACCGAGCACTTAAATCCCTTTCTGATTCATTGAAAGGTAAGCAAGGTCGTTTCCGTCAAAACCTGCTTGGTAAAAGGGTTGACTACTCTGCACGTTCGGTGATCGTTGTAGGTCCTGAAATGAAATTGCATGAGTGTGGTCTTCCGAAAAATATGGCTGCCGAGCTTTATAAGCCTTTCATCGTGCGTAAGCTTATTGAAAGAGGTATTGTAAAGACTGTAAAATCAGCCAAAAAGATTATTGATAAGCGCGAGCCTGTAGTATGGGATATCCTTGAAAATGTAATGAAAGGACACCCTGTGTTGCTAAACCGTGCCCCAACACTTCACCGTTTAGGTATTCAGGCTTTCCAGCCAAAACTTATTGAAGGTAAAGCTATACAGCTACACCCGTTGGCCACCACCGCATTTAACGCGGATTTTGATGGTGACCAGATGGCGGTACACCTTCCATTAGGTTCAGCTGCGATACTTGAGGCCCAGGTGCTTATGTTGGCTTCGCATAACATTTTGAACCCGGCTAACGGTTCGCCAATTACTGTACCTTCTCAGGACATGGTGCTTGGTCTGTATTACATGACTAAAAGCCGTAAGAGCACTCCTGATCATCCGATAAAAGGTGAAGGACTTACTTTTTATTCTGATGAGGAAGTACAGATTGCATTTAACGAAGGCCGCGTAAATCTTAATGCACCTATGAAGGTTCGTGCAAGAGTTAAGGATGAGGATGGTAATCTTACCATGAAGGTAATTGAGACTTCTGTAGGTAGAGTACTTTTCAACCAGGTGGTTCCAAAATCAGTACCTTTTATTAATGAGGTACTGACAAAGAAGGCTCTTAGGGAAATTATCTCTGACATCCTTAAGCAGACTGATATTCCTACTACTGCTAAGTTTCTTGATGATATTAAGGAACTGGGTTACGGTAACGCATTCCGTGGTGGTCTTTCATTCTCTTTGGGAGATATCATTATTCCGGAAGAAAAAGATGCCCTTGTACAGGATGCCGAAGATCAGATTGAGCAGATCCTTGGATCTTATAACATGGGTCTTATCACCAACAATGAGCGTTACAACCAGGTAATTGATGTTTGGACAAACACCAACGCCCGCCTTACTGAGCGCGCTATGCACCACTTGATTACTGACCGCCAGGGATTCAACCCCATCTATATGATGCTTGATTCTGGTGCAAGGGGTTCTAAGGAGCAGATTCGCCAGCTTTCAGGTATGCGTGGTTTGATGGCTAAGCCTCAAAAATCAGGTTCAGGTGGTGGAGAGATTATTGAAAATCCGATTATCTCTAACTTTAAAGAAGGTCTTTCTATCCTTGAGTACTTTATTTCTACTCACGGTGCCCGTAAAGGTCTTGCGGATACGGCCCTTAAAACAGCTGATGCGGGTTACCTAACCCGTAGGCTTGTGGATGTTGCCCAGGATGTTATTATTAACGAAGAAGACTGTGGTACACTTAGAGGCCTTGAGGTAACAGCACTTAAGAAAAACGAAGAGGTTGTAGAACCTCTATATGATAGAATTGTGGGACGTACATCACTTCACGATGTTACTGACCCTGTTTCAGGGGAGGTTTATGTGAAGAGTGGTGACCTTATTTTAGAGGATGCTGCCCGTAAAATTGAAGATTCGCCAATACAAATGGTTGAAGTGCGCTCTGCACTTACCTGCGAAACCCAAAGAGGTATTTGCGGTAAATGCTATGGCCGTAACCTGAGTAGCGGTAAAATGGTACAACGCGGTGAGGCTGTTGGTGTAATTGCAGCACAGTCCATCGGTGAGCCTGGTACACAGCTTACTCTGCGTACATTCCACGTGGGTGGTACAGCGGGTAATGTGGCCGAGGAATCTTCTATAACTGCCAAGTTTGATGGTAAAGTTGACTTTGAAGAACTGCGTACAGTAAAAGGCGAGGACAACGATGGAAACGAAGTTGAAATCGTGATTGGCCGTACGGCAGAAATGAAGTTGATTGATGAGAAAACAGGAATTACCCTGGCCACCAATAACGTACCTTATGGTTCATTCTTAAGAGTTGAGGATGGTGCCAAACTAAAGAAAGGTGATGTTATCTGTGACTGGGATCCTTATAACGCGGTAATTATCTCTGAAACATCCGGTACTATCAAGTTCCAGGATATTGAGCAGGGAGCAACCTACCGTGTGGAGATTGACGAGCAAACAGGCTTTATGGAGAAAGTAATCTCTGAGAGCCGTAGCAAAAAGATGATCCCTACTATCTCTATTGTTGACTCTAAAGGCAATGAGTTGAAGCACTATACCCTACCGGTGGGTGCTCACATTATTGTTGAGGAAGGCGATAAGATTAAAGCAGGTAAAACTCTGGTTAAGATTCCACGTAAGTCGGCCAAATCTGGTGATATTACCGGGGGTCTTCCAAGGGTAACCGAACTTTTTGAAGCTCGTAATCCATCTAACCCGGCTGTGGTTTCTGAAATTGATGGTGTGGTATCTTACGGTAAAATCAAGCGTGGAAACCGCGAAATAGCTGTAGAAAGCCGTACCGGAGAAATCAAGAAATACCTTATCAACCTTAGTAAGCAAATCCTTGTACAGGAGAATGACTATGTAAGAGCGGGTATGCCACTATCGGATGGTGCCATCACACCTGCGGATATTCTTGCTATACAGGGACCAAACAGGGTGCAGGAATATCTTGTAAATGAAGTACAGGAAGTTTACCGACTACAGGGTGTGAAGATTAATGATAAGCACTTTGAGGTAATCGTTCGCCAGATGATGCGCAAGGTTGAAATACAGGATCCGGGTGATACCATGTTCCTTGAAGGTAATCTTGTACACAAAAATGACTTCATCAAGCAAAACGACTGGATTTTTGATAAGAAGGTGGTAATGGAAGCTGAAGAATCTGAAAACCTGAAACCAGGACAGATTATTACAGCCCGTAAGCTTAGAGATGAGAATTCACTACTTCGCAGAGCTGATAAGAAGCTGGTAGTAGCCCGTGATGCCCAGCCGGCAACGGCACGCCCAATGTTGCAGGGTATTACAAGAGCTTCGCTACAAACCAAGTCGTTCATTTCTGCGGCATCATTTCAGGAAACTACCAAGGTGTTGAACGAAGCTGCTGTAAACGGTAAGCGCGATACTTTGGAAGGCTTGAAGGAAAATGTGATCGTAGGTCACAAAATACCTGCAGGTACAGGCTTGAAGCAATACGAGAAGATCATCGTAGGTTCACAGGAAGATTACGATCGCCTAAAGGCCAGCGAAGAAGTAGAGGAAGTTGAAGAAGTAAAAGGCTAAAACATGGCTGAAGAGAAGCAGAACCTTGAAATGAAGGAAGGACAGATCAACGTAGAGTTGAGTGAAGAGATAGCGGAGGGAGTGTACTCCAACCTGGCTATTATCAATCACTCAGCCAGCGAATTTGTGCTTGACTTTATAAAGATTATGCCCGGGGTACCCAAGGCTCGTGTAAAATCGAGAATTGTACTTACCCCACAGCACGCCAAGCGCTTTTTAAGAGCTATGCAGGATAATGTAGCCCGCTTTGAAGCCCAACATGGAGAAATCAAAGATGTGGAGCAACCCAATATTCCTTTGAATTTTGGTGGACCCACAGGTCAGGCATAAGTTTTAGGTCTTGTCAGGCTGAGTGTTCCGAAAACTTTCGGAGTGTATCGAAGCCTTTAGATATTAGAAAACCCCAATCTCGAAAGAGGTTGGGGTTTTTTGGTTTTCAGTTCATTACATCAATTTATAGACCAAATATATCTCGCATGTGATGTTACAGGTAAGGTTTTTATTACCATATTTGAGTATTAACTTAAATTAATTTTTCGCGTATGAAAGCAAAATTGACGTTCCTCACTGCGGTGGGGGTTAGCTTCTTAATTGGGGCTGGTTGCAGTAAGACAGAATTATCAAAAGCCGCTGGCCCAATTACAGAGATGCAGAAAAAAGGAGCCTCTGAGGATTTTCCTTATGAAATTTATGAGCCTCAAGGTGAAGGTGAAATTTATGAGCAACTTGAGGATGGGCTGCTAGAGTTGTTTGATGAAAATTCAACGATTACCAATGTTGGAATTGCTGAAGCAATTTGGCTTTGGGAGGCGGGGGTTAACTATTTACATTTTGATGATACCCTTGCCAATGAAAATGTTTATTTGGAAGCTGTTGGATCTCATACCACAACTCGTCAAGTTGTACTTGATAAATCTGAAGGCACTTTGAGCGCAACAGACTTGAAGTATCAAATACAATTGACGTATGAAGATATAGACGCGGAACTGAGTGGTGCTGGAGGATTAATACATGCTTCTACTGATGTGGCATTTGTATCAGAAAACTCAACGGAAATTACAATTGAAATTGTTTCAGGTTTTTACGAATATTCTTATGGTAATATTACTTACGTGACTGTTCAGTCGGCTACTGCAGATAGAATGGTCGGTCATAGTATTTTGTGCGGAGGTGTTACTTATACCAACCCATCTGCATGGGGCGAAATGCAGAAACATGTTTATCAGAGTTTGCCGAGAAAACCCTCCGCAGTGAACAATCTTGTGAGTTTTGACACTTACATACATGTTCAGTCTAATAAATACATCGATGGTGAATACTTACCTGGAAATGACTATCCTTTAGTTACTGGAAAGGGACATGAAGATCCTATGGCCTCTTCAACATGTCTATATATTACTGATCATAATACATACGCTCAAGCTATGCGTGATCAGATAGTATCATTAATGGGTAATGCTATCGTTTTCAATGTTGTAGCATATTTGAGAGTTGACCATAATTATGACCCTAACCAATTAACATCAGAATGGGGATACCAAGTTAATCTGGCAACTTCATATAGTGGACCATTAACTGCGATTAATGCAGGCCAATTATTTTAGCATTTGTTTTTAGAAGAGGGAGTTGACATCTCCCTCTATATTTTAATTAAGTGATATGAAAAGCTACCTTAAAATCATTTTTTGGATATTATTTCCAACTATAATTTCTTTCTCTGCTTTAAAAGCACAAGTAAAGGAAGCCTATTTTCATAAAGATACATTTACCATCTCTGAATCTGTAGCGTCACTTGGTCAAAGTATATTTATTAATAAATGTAGGGGAGGCTATTTTGATTCTTTTACAGGTAAGCAACAACTTTTAAGATTAGATCATGACTTGGTAATAACGGATAGTTTGGGTGTTAATCAAACTTTCAATATCCCAGCAAACCACGAAGTTTACTGCACCATGATTAGCAGTATTGGAGTGAACCAAGCTATCGCTATTTTCAATCAACAATATCAGAGAGTTCATTTAGGAACTACCTACAGGTTTTCAAAAATGCATATACTGCTTTTTGATTCCTTGTTGAACGTGAACCATCAGTTTACTCTTAATAGTGACTCCGTGTATTTAAGGCTTGGAAGTGTGACTTTAGATAAGGATACGCTATATTTTACTGGTCATGTGGCTGATACACTCTTTAAAAATTTAAAATCGATAATAATTAAGTCTACAAAAGATGGTAGTTGGACGAAGGCAAAAACTTACCCACAATCAATTTTTCTTGATAAACCAGTTTTCTCAACGATGTTTTTTAAGGATGAAAAGATATTGGTAAGTCTTTCCTCTCACTTTAACGGGGCCGAACGGTTCGTCATTTTAGACCGGGATTTTAACCTGTTGGAAAGTCTGATCCCTAGAGATACTACTGGGCCAGATTTTTTCTTTCATGCTTCGGGCTTTTTTGTGGATGTACCCAATGAGCCCCCCGTTTTTATGAGCTCACTATCCTTGTTCAGAACCGATATTCAGCCACAAACCTATTATTTTATGATGGGCGTGGGGCAGTTTGATTCGAGCCTCCATATTGCCCAAATAGACAGTTTCCCCTATTCCGGGTTCGACCGTGGGGATTTTATCGGGCCAAAGCCTTATTTAGATGCATTTGATTATGAATCACCAGACAGTGTTGTAATGATAATGCCGGGGCAGGAGATCAATGCTATGAACTTTGCCTTTCAGGATAGTAATGATATGTACATCTACAATTACAATGCGGTAACCAAAAGCATGAACTGGATAAAGGTGTACAACAGTGGTTATTCCAACAGTATGGTTTCAGCAGTAGAGGTACTACCAGGCAACCGCTACCTTATTATGCTTAATGAGTATAATTGGGATAAGTACAACTATCCCAACACTTCTATTCACCTAATGATTTTGGATAGTAAAGGGAATATAGTAGGTAATGAGGAGCATCCCTATCTGAGAAATCATCTCACTGTTTATCCCAACCCCTTTGGTAATGAACTAAGGGTAGAGGGCTTGCCAGAACAGTCAATGCCTTTTACTTATAAACTGTATGATATGAGCGGTAAAGAAATGGAAGCAGGGCAGATTGATGGAAACAACATTGTTAAAACGGAAAACTTACAATCGGGCAGTTTCATCCTCCAAATAATAGATGGGGGCAAAGTCTATCAAAATATACCGGTGATAAGGAAATAGATTGATAGAAGGCATTAATAAACCCCAGTCTCGAAAGAGGTTGGGGTTTTTTGGTGCTCAAAATTTTTTTACCAACACGTATAAGTAATCGGGATTATTGCCACATTTGAGCGAAATATCTTAGTATGGTTCGGAGTGCGTTTCACCCAATTGCGGCTATTGCCAAGCACAGCCTAAAACTACTTTTGGGCTCGTTCCTGTTTTTTGCTTTATCCGCTAAGGCTCAGATACAGGAAGCCTATTTTCATAAAGACACATTTGCCATCTCGGAAACGGTTACTTCCATTGGTGAAAATATTTTCATAAACCAGGCAAAGGGCTGGTATTTCGATGCACATCTGCGAGATCAATATATTATTAAGTTAAATTCTGATCTCCAGAAAAAAGACAGTCTGAATGTGAGCCAGCTAATTGGGGTGAACAATTCATATGTTTTGTATTGTCCTAAATTAAAGAGGATAGATAATGGGCGAGCTGTAGGCATATTTAATACCCAGAATATGGATTATGGTCCTCCCAGAAATTTTAGACAAAAAATGGATGTGGTGGTATTTGATACTTCTTTGCACGTACAACATCTTTTTACTTTGGATTGGGGTAACTCTATCTTACGGCTTTTAGATGTGCAGTATTACAATGATAGTTTGTACTTCGTTGGTTTTACAACTGATTCTTCTTTCGGAAATATAAACAACGTTCTTATCAAAACTTCGATAGATGGAACTACAAGGAAACAAAAGTTGTATCCATATAGCCTTTTTAGTACCATCAATGAACTAAAGCTTTTTGGCAATATATTTTTTAAGAATAATAGGATATTGATCAGCCTCGGAGGTGATTTCGATGGTGGTAACAGGTTTGCTGTTTTAGATCATGACCTTAACTTGATTAATGTCCATTTTCCAATCGATTCAACAAATGCCTTTTTGGTTTTTCCTGCTTCAGGCTTTTTTCTTGAGGATGGAAATGGTGTGGTATCTTTTTTAAGTTCTCTGCTTTCATACAAACAGCCCAGCTCATCCCACCCTGCTTATCCTGGAACCGTTCCTTATTTCTCTATGGGTGTTGCACAACTTGATTCTTCTTTTAATGTAATCAGAATTGATAGCTTTCCATTCAGCGGTTTTGACTATGAATATTACATAAACCCCAAACCTTATTTTGATGCTTTTGACTATAAAGTGGTGGACAGCGTGATTATGATAATGCCAGGGCAGGAGATTAATGCAGATAATTTCCTATTGAAGGACACTAATGACATCTACATCTACAACTACAATGCAGTTACCAAAAGCATGAACTGGATAAAGGTGTACAACAGTGGGTATTCCAACAGTTTGGTTTCAGCTGCCGAAGTGCTGCCGGGCAACCGCTACCTCATCATGCTCAATGAGTACAATTGGGATAAGTACAACTATCCCAACACTTCTATTCACATAATGATTTTGGATAGTAAAGGGAATATAGTAGGTAATGAGGAGCATCCCTATCTGAGAAATCATCTCACTGTTTATCCCAACCCCTTTGGTAATGAACTAAGGGTAGAGGGTTTGCCGGAACGGTTAAAGCCCTTTACTTATAAGCTTTTTGATATGAGCGGAAAGGAATTAGAAAGCGGCAAGCTTGGGGAAGATGGAACCACAATAACCACTACACAGCAAACCGGTAGCTACATCCTTCAAATACTGGATGAAGGTAAGGTGTACCAAAATATTCCGGTGATTAAGAAGTAAGCTCTTCAGTATAGCATATTAGAAACCCCAATCTCGAAAGAGGTTGGGTTTTTTTGATATTACTGGATATGTGAAATTTTGAGTTTAGGTGATTGATAGGAGGGAGTTTTATAGGGCCTTTACCACCTTTTTGCTAGCAACAGTATTATTCTGAAAAATAACATTGAGCGAATAAACCCCATTCGGCAACCCGTTTAAATCTAATCTTTCCTTTTCAGGATATTTAATTTCTTTTACCATTACTCCTGCCGAGTTAATGATTTGTATTACACTAACTTCCTTCAGATTAATATTTTCAATCTCCACAAAAGTGGAGGCGGGATTGGGGTAAATGGAAATGTTCGGAAGAGTATTTTCCTCAATACCTACTCCGTCACATATATTATAATTTGGATTTTGATAAAGTTGGGTGGAGGAGGAGTCGAATATGCATATTACTTCGAAGTAACCGTAATCAGAAATACATGACGGTGGAAGAATGGTTTCCATGCCTGCTCCCTGTAGGTTCCCGAGCCCTTCTATCCAGCTGAAGTAAACCCTATTTCTACCATAGCCAATTGTTTGTATCCGGCCAGTGAAGTGATACTTTTTTCTTTGGATGCTGGTTAAATCTGTGACGAAAGAAACACTATCTAATCTATAATAGCCCGTATCTCCATTGCACCTATAAGCGGAGGAATCACCTATACCAAGGCCAAGGTTCAGATAAACAGAATCACCAAAAAGACCATGAGGCGTAGGGTAGTAATAAGTGAGCGAGGGTGTGGAAAGATTTTCATATACAATGGCGTCTAAAGAAACTAGTTTGCCGTGGGAGTCAATACTTATAAACTTCTGCATTGTCTTGCCTTTATAAAGGGTGTCGCCCTTAAACTCCTGATAATGCATCCCAGGCCAGGTCATAATTGGATGCAGATATTGATTCCAACGCCTGCCTTCTAACGCAGTGGGTTGATATTGGGCATTTATATTGAGGAGGAATAAAAAGAAAGAGAGAAGGAATAGGTTTTTCATATTAATTGGATATAGGATTAATCCAAATGTAAGTAAATGCTTCAGTTAATTGTATTGGAATGATCTAAGTCATTTTTTTAGTTGCTGTAGCTCGATAGTTTTGTTGCATGTCAGAAATTACCCGTAAACTAAAAAGCCTTGCTGCCGACCGGCCCCTTGTTTGGAAAAGCATTAAAAAAGCCCAGGAAATAAAGTATGGTGTTCAATACCACCATTACTACGGTAAGTATAGTACCAGCAAGGCTTCAGTAACAGAAATCAACCTTGAGTTTAGCAGTAGCTGCAACCTGCGCTGTAAGTTTTGTGCGTTAGATCATTTTAAGCCCAAAACCTACATGACCTTTGAGGTGCTTGATGCTGTATTTGACAACCTGCTGAATGATGAGCGCTTTAGCCGGGTAAGAACCATAAACCTACATAATGGTGGCGAAACCCTGATGCACCCTGAGCGCCAAAGGCTATTTGAGCGTATTAAATATTACCAATTGGTGTTCAGGGCTATGGGTAAGCCTTTTCCAAAAATCTCTATGCTTACCAACGGTATGTTGCTCAGAGAAAACCTGGCAAAGGAAATACTGGCCCTGAACGTGGTGGATGAAGTAGGCTTTAGCCTCGATGGCGGCAGCCCTGAGGCTTTTGAGGATTTACGGGTAAATGCCAAATGGGAGAAGTTTTCTAAAAACGTAAGAGACTTTATCCGCTTAAAGCGGGAAATGCAACCTGAGCTGAAAACTTTTGGTATCAGCATAATTCCAAAGCCCAATCCGCTTAATAATAGCTGGATGCACCCCGATTTTAAGGAGATAACCGAATTACTTGATTCGGTAGAATACAGGCGCCTGCACGACTGGGGAGGTATGGTGGATATTGGCGAAAAGCAGCAAGTAAATAAAAAGGGTTGCGAAATGCTGATGCGCCAGATGGTAGTGCTGCCTAATGGCGATATTTCCGTTTGCTGTAATGATTTGAATAGCCAGGGAGTAGTGGGTAATATCCTTAAAAAAGGCCTCTATGAAATTTATAAAGGCGACCAGCGCTTACGCTACGTGAAGCTTTTAAATGAAGGCCGTAAGGATGAGCTGGAGCTTTGTAAAAACTGTATCAGCTTCTGATAAAAAAAAAGAAAACCCGCCAGCATATATAGCCTGGCGAGTTTCTGTTACACTTGGTAGTGATTAGTAGGGTTTAATACCCAGGGCTTTTCCCTTCAGTCTAATTTTAGGTTAAGCGGGAGCGTGAATTTTACCGATACCTTTTTACCATCTTTTATGGCAGGGGTAAGTTTAGGTAAGCTATGAATCAATTTTATGGCATCAGTTGCTGCATCTCCTTTAGTGATGCCATCTATATCCTCTGGGAAGCGTGTGTCTACTGATACGCCCTCTATTTCTCCAGATTCAGTTATGACAAAATGAACATACATCTTACCTTCTATTTTTTGCTCAAAGGCTTTTTTGGGATACTTGAAGTTCTCCTGAACATGCTTCATCAAGTTTTTCTGGAAGCATTGTATTTGCTCATCTTTAGACTCATTGGCATCACAATTAGCAAAAAGGGGCGGACTATCCGCCTGGCCAAACTCAATGGCTTCTGCAGTTTTTTCCTCAACAGGTGGAGTTTCAGCTTTAACTTCCTCGGTTTTATCGCAAGAGAGTAATGTCATCCCCGCAAGGATAGGCACAATGGCCAGGTATAGCCATTTAAAGTGCTGTTTAGTTTTCTGTTTGTAAATCATTGTGATTCTTGTTTTAATTAAACTTGAGTTAAAAAACGGGTTGGCAGTTCCCATGGCCATAGGAGAGAGATTAATCTCGCTGCCGAATGCACTGCTCAGTAAAAGCTGTGCATACTCCTCGCGTGAAGTACTTTCCAGAGCCTGCTCGTCAGCCAGGCATTCGTGTATTTGTCTTAATTCTTTTGCCAGCAGGTGCATAAAAGGGTTAAACCAGCTTAGCCCGGTTAGTAAACCGTAGTACAGGTTATCCCAGCTATGCAGCTGGTTTACATGTACCTGCTCATGTTTTATAATGGCCGGTAAATCTTTGTTGTTTCTTAGTTCTTCAGGTATGATAATGGACTTGAAAAAGGTGAATGGACTCTCTGATTTATTGGTGAAATAAACAGCCCCATCAGCTATTGAACTCTTTAAGATTATAATGCCTTTAAGGATACCCAGTAGCAAGCCTAAAAGGAAAAGCCCCGTAATAGCGAGATATAAAATCAGCAGCCAATCTACAGAAGTTGAGGAAGCCAATTCAGGTTGAGGAGCTCCGTTTACTACAATTTCGGGCAGTTGTACAGTAAAAGCCGGAGGGACTATTGAGCTTGCAAAAGCGGGCGCTATAAGGGGTATAATAGCAGAGGCAACTGGAATTCCCAACAGTATAAAGCGGTTGGTTTTAAAAAAACTCATTCTGCTGAAAAGCAGCTTATAGGTAAAGTAGAAGATGGCTGTAAACAGCATAAATCGTATGGCAAAGGCAGTAATCATTTCTTTTTCTCTTCAATAAGTTTAAGGATAGCGTCAAGCTCAGAAGTGTCCAGTTTTTTCTTGTTCACAAAAAAGGAAACCATCTGTGAAAACGAACCATCAAAGTAGCCTGTCATGAGCTTTTCCATTTTAAACTTGCTGTATTCTTCTTTGGTGATTAGCGGAAAGTAGCGGTGTGATTTACCAATGGTATGATGTTCTACCAGGCCCTTATCCTGTAAAATTCTAACTATAGTTGAGATGGTGTTGTAGGCGGGTTTGCCCTTTTTACCAGCAGCAGGCATCTTCTCAATAATGTCTTTTACAAAAGCTCTTTCCAGGTCCCAAAGCACCTGCATCACTTCTTCTTCGGCTTTTGTCAGTTCTTTTAATTTCATGCTATAATGGTTTAAAAATGCTCTAACTCGGATTAATCACATCACAAATATAACTAAACTTTTAGTTTGAACTAATTTTATAGTTTATTATTTTGTTGTGATATGCCAGATTATCTATAATGGAAGCTCAGTTGACGAGTTCTGCAAGAGATTATCAGTTCTTTAAGGTACACCTGGCCAACTGGAAATAAACCTTGTCACCCTGAGCGATAGTCGAAGGGCCGGCTCAAACCTTAGTGGGGGCTTCAACTATCGCTCAGCCTGACAGGGGTAGAGGCTATTGGGCTCCCATAACGAATTGATACTCTTTAGTGTTTTTCTCCTTTGGGAGGATTGGAGAAGGTGATAGGAATGATTAGGCTGAACTTTACGGCCCTATCACCTTGGTAGGCTGATTTTGAAAAACTGGCTTTATCAAGCACTCTCTTTGCTTCCAATAATAAGAGGGATAATCTTTCTTTCCGATACGGTTCGAGTAGTATTGGTTCGTGAGGAGTGTCTATTTTCTCAATTTTAGCATTTTCATCCAGAATAATCCTGAAATAGATTTTTTCATAAAAGACGGAATCTTTAAGAGCTTCAGGAATTTGAGCTTCTCTTTTCACCAGATCTTTAAAATACCGATTCATACATGCTCTGATACTATCCCTATCAACACCTTCACAGCTATCTACTACGGGGAGAGTTGTTAGAGGGGTTGGAGCTGTAACATTATCATAGTCTAAGTCACGGATTGTATCCTCACCATTTAAAACTTCTTCATTCTTAACTAAATAAGTACTAAGTGAGTCATTGAAGGAGAGATTGACCTGCGCCATCCCGCTGAGGTTAACCACCACAAAAATTGTAAACAGGACTTTCCGAATCATTCCGAAATTTATGGAATTTGATACAGTTGAGGTCACCCCCCAAGCCCCCCTCAAGGGGGGATGGCTACACGGTACGTGAAAATTTTGCTGATAGAAAGAAATACAGCTATATACTAGATTTTGCTAGTAAAAACGTGCCAAATCCCCCTCTTGAGGGGCGCGCAGGGGGGTGACTTACTTATGAACAAAAAAAAATCCCGCCTGAGCGGGATCTTTTATTTAATATCGGTTCAATATTCAACTTCAAACATTGCAACCTTAAGATCTTAAAACATTACAGCCTTAATCCCTACTTCCCATCAATAACATTACATAGTATGCCATTTGGGTGATGGCTGCCAAAGCAGCTACCAGGTAAGTATTGGCGGCAGCACCAAGGGCATCTTTAGCCATATCGTGCTCGCCACTGCGGGTGGTGCCGGTATTTTCCAGCCAGGCCAGGGCACGGTTACTGGCATCATATTCCACCGGAAGGGTAATAACTGTAAACAAGGTAATCGCTCCCTGTAAAATCACCATTGTCCAAAGTACTGTGGTAATGGGGAACATCTGAACCAAAAAGGCTCCGAAAAGCATAAGCATAAAAATTACACTCATGGCCTTGCTGCTAAAGTTTACCACAGGTACCAAAGCCGAGCGAAGTTCTAACCATCTGTAGGCAGTTGCATGTTGTACGGCATGGCCACACTCATGTGCAGCAACGGCTGCAGCGGCCACCGAGCGGCCATCATAAACGCCTTCACTAAGGTTTACCGTTTTATCAGCCGGGTTATAATGGTCAGTAAGGCGGCCACGGGTTGAAATAACTTTTACATCATAAATTCCATTGTCGTGCAGCATTTTTTCGGCAATCTCCTTACCGCTAAGTCCATTGGATAAACCAACTTCACTGTATTTCTTGAACTTACTCTTAAGCCGGGCCTGCACTACAAACCCCACTATCATAAATCCTACTAAAACAACTATCATTAACATCGTGTATGTTCTTTAATTTTTAGAAACCAGCAAATAACAAAATGTATGCCCGTACGGTTTGGCAGATAAATAATAGTTTTACCCAAAATATACAGGATGGCAGAAAAAAAGCCCTTGATTTTAGTTACTAATGATGATGGCATTACCGCCCCAGGACTCAGAAACCTTATTAAGGTAATGAATGAACTGGGTGAGGTAGTGGTAGTTGCGCCTGATGGCCCGCAAAGTGGCATGGGGCACGCCATTACCATTAATGGTATTTTAAGGTGTGATGAAATTAAAATCGAGGACGGCCCGCAAACCGAGTACAGCTGCTCGGGCACCCCGGTTGATTGTGTCAAGCTGGCAGTGAACGTAGTGCTGGATCGTAAGCCGGATCTGGTGGTGTCAGGCATTAATCATGGCAGTAACTCCTCCATTAACGTAATTTACTCAGGTACAATGTCTGCCGCGGTTGAAGGCTCACTTGAAGGTATTCCATCCATAGGTTTTTCACTCAGTGATTTTAGTTGGGAGGCGGATTTTAGCCCGGCCCTAAAGCATATAAAAAGTATTGCCGCCCGGGTGTTGGATGAGGGTTTGCCCTATGGCACCTGCCTTAATGTAAATATTCCGTTATCTGATGGAAGTGAATATAAGGGCGTAAAAATCTGCCGGCAGGCAAAAGCCAACTGGGAAGAGGAGTTTGACAGCCGCAAGGATCCCCGCCACAGAAATTACTACTGGCTTACCGGTAAATTTGTAAACTATGATGAAGGCAATGATACCGATGAATGGGCGCTGGCCAATAATTATATCTCTGTTGTGCCTGTAAACAGTGATATTACCGCCCACCATTTATTAAATGAGCTTAGGGACTGGAAGCTCTGATCCAACATTAACACCTGTTTTTCGTTTCCCATTTCACAACCCGCAATCAACATGTTTAAAAAACTCAGCCCGCAGTTACTGTTGGGCATTTTCATTGGTTTAATAATGCCTTTGTTTGGCGTTTACCTTATGCTGGATTTACGTCCTGAACTTATGGGTATTCAAAGGTTTGAGGGCGATATTGTAAAGCAGGTAAATGTTCAGATCATCACCCTCGGGATGATTATTAATGCGGCTTTGTTTTTTCTGGCATTAAGGTTAGATAAAGAGGAGGTGGGCCGTGGTATCCTTTTCATCAGCGTAATTTACCTGGTGGGCATTTTTGTCTACAGGTTCCTGTTATAATCTTTTTGCCTTTCGGCAGATATGGCCGCGCAATCCCACTAATTTTATCAGCTTAAATACCTTAAGGTTGAAGTACTACATTATAGCAGGCGAGGCCAGTGGCGATCTTCATGGTTCTAATTTAATGAAGGCACTGGTAAAGGAGGATCCTAAAGCCCAATTCAGGTTTTGGGGTGGAAACCTTATGGAAGCTGTTGGTGGTGAACTTCAAAAGCACTACCGCGAACTGGCCTTTATGGGGTTTGTGGAAGTAGTAATGAATCTAAGGACCATACTTGGAAATCTTAAAAAATGTAAGGCAGATATTGAAGCTTTTCAGCCGGATGCTTTAATACTTATTGACTATCCGGGTTTTAACATGCGCATTGCTGAGTATGCCAAAAAGAAAGGAATTAAGGTCATCTACTATATCTCTCCCCAAATATGGGCGTGGAAACAAAACCGGGTATATAAGCTAAAACGCGATGTAGATCGCATGCTGGTCATACTGCCATTTGAAAAAGACTTTTACGGCCGTTTTGGTATGGAGGTGGATTTTGTTGGTCATCCTTTAATTGATGCCATTGAAGGCCGCAAGGAGTTTTCCCTTGAGGAAAGAAAAAAAGAGTGGAACCTTGACCCTGAAAAACCTGTAATGGCTGTTTTACCCGGTAGCCGCAAACAGGAAATCTCAAGTATGCTGCCCGTGATGCTAAAAGCCGGTAGGCAGTTTAAAGATCATCAACTGGTTTTGGCTGCTGCGCCATCGCAAGATTTAGAATTCTACCGCACGGTAGCTGACCTAAGTGGCGTGGGCATAGTAGAAGGCAAAACGTACGACTTGCTGGAAATTGCCGAAGCCGCTATGGTTACCTCTGGCACAGCCACATTAGAAACTGCTCTGTTTGAAGTTCCACAAGTGGTTTGTTATAAAGGTAACCTGTTTTCATACTGGATAGCCCGACAATTGATTAAAGTAAAGTACATCTCACTTGTAAACCTTATTGCTGATAAAGAGGTGGTAAAGGAACTCATACAGGCTGAGATGAACAGTAAAAAGCTAAAGGCCGAATTACAAAAGTGCCTTAATGACCGTGGCTACTTTGATGCTGAATACAAAAGATTGAAAGAGCTGTTGGGCGGTGGTGGCGCTTCGGCAAAAGCCGCAAAAATTATAGCTGAGGAGGTGGGGGTATGAAAATTAAAATCTTGATTTTATCTCTTTTTTTCGCGTTTACGGCTCAGGCCCTTGACGTGAAAATCAAGCTGTTCTCTACCCAAAGCTTTACTTCCGTTTCTATCACTCCTGATACGGGCTCCTACTATCTTATTGCGCTTGATGAAAAATTGAGGCCTATTGATACCGTTCTTGATATTTTTCAGGAGGAGAAGAGCCGGCAATTGTCGGTAGTAAAATATGGTCGGGATGTAAAGGCCACCAAGGGTGATTTAAATTTGGGTAATTACCATGCGGTAATCATTCGCAGTAAAAACCCTAAAAAGGAATTCCGGATTGAGGCCGAAAAGAAACTAAGAATTTACCACGGTGATTTGCAGATACGGGTGTATGATGGCTTTTTGCAGGTGGTAAATATTGTGGATTTAGAGGACTATGTGGGGGGTGTGGTAGAGAGTGAGGGTGGCCACGAGTTAAACCCGGAGTACTTTAAAGCACAGGCGGTACTGGCGCGCACTTTTGTATTGAAAAACTGGAACAAACACATGAATGAGGGCTATAATCTTAAGGATGATGTAACCTCGCAGGTATATTTTTCTAAAGCCAGATATCAATACAGTGCTGCTATTAAAGATGCGGTTGAGTGTACCAGAGACACCGTGTTGGTTACCTACACTTGCGAACCTATTTTAGGAGTATTTCATGCCAATAGCGGAGGTTGCACAGTTGGAGCTGAAGATGCCTGGCTCAATTCCATATCATACCTCAAACCTAAAATTGACAGCTTTAGCCTTAATGTGGGCAGTTATAGATGGGAGAAAAAAGTGGCTAAAAAGGAGTTCTATCAATACATAGCATCTTCGCTTGGGGTAGCTAATGATATCCATTTGCATAAAGCCCTCCTCAACTTTGATCAGCGAAATAGCAGGCAGGCCTACTTTACATACAAGGGCCGGAAACTGAAGCTCACTAAAATCCGTTTTAAGTTCAATTTACGCTCCACCTACTTTAAGGTAACCGATGCAGGCAATTATGTACTGATTACGGGTAATGGTTTCGGGCATGGAGTAGGCATGTCTCAGGATGGAGCCATGGAAATGGACAGGCGGGGTTATACCTATCGGCAGATACTACAGTTTTACTTTGATAATGTAGAATTGGAGAGTATTGAGATGCTTAATCTGGAAAGTTGATCATCCCAACCGTTTAAGAACCAGGCCAAGTACCAATCCATAAATTATGTGTCCTAACAGACTCCCGCTAAAAGTTAGCGGGGTTATGGCAAACATTTCATCCTGCCCCAGCGGAGAAATAATCAGCGTAAGCATAAGACAACTGAAAACAGCCAGCCCGTAAATCACCGCATACTTTATAAGTGGCTGTTTTATATTGAAAATCTGGGCCAATAAAATAAATGATATGCCCATGCCACCGCCATTTCCCGCATAGCGGTAGAGGTAGCCCAAGGCAGCTGGAGCACTTTCGCGGCCAAGAAGCCACACACCAATTTGAGGAATAAAATCGTCCCAGCCGGCAAGTATAAAAGGCACTCTTGAAACATCATAAAGAAATACCGCTACTAAACCTGCGAGCCAGCCTTTGAGGCAAAGCCGGCCAAGCTCGGGCAAGGCCAGGCCACAAATGGAAATAAGCAGAATAGAGGGCACCACCCAAAAACTAAAAAGTAAAGTGAGCGAACCTACCTGAAACATAGCAAGAGAGAGGGAGCCTACGGAACTAAAGCCGCAAAACGCCATGGAAAGAGCCAATAAATGCTGACGGCTTATAGAAACTGAGGCGGGCAGTGAAACTGATTGTTGAGTTGCAATATTCATCCTTGTCATGTTACTGTTAATTGTTGATGGATTGACAGGAACCTGAATACTACCGGTAGCAAACGCGTTTTTTAAAAACGGGTGTTTCCTCTTATAGATTGTAGGTGTTTATTTTTTTAACATTTACAATATGGACTGAAATAACTCAAAATGGTGGTATAGCACTTTTTATAGGCAGAACAATTATTTAATGCTGGCAACCAATTAGGCTATTTCTGCATCTATCGTAAAACCCTTAAAAACCCCATTTTAGATGAAAACCCGAATTTTGATTTCTTCATTGGTCGTCTTATGTTTAGGATCGATTATTTGCTGTAAAAAGGAAGATAAAACCAAGGCTCCTCTGCCAACTCCAACGGCTCTCGCAGGAACCTATTCGCTAATAAATGTTAGTGGAGGTCTTCAAGGTGCAGATGTGGACTTTACAAAAGGGGAAGTTCAATGGACATTCGATACCGTTGCAAATTCGCTTACAGTAAATAATACCATTGATAGTGCTGATAGTAGATACCCTTATTCTGATTTACCCTCAGGCACTTATGCCTATCAATTGCAAATTCAACCCACTCAAAGAGTACTCTCTATTGATGGTAGTGGTCGTGGTCCGATTACCTTTACCGGCAATGGTTGGACTTTAGATGATGGTATTGCTGTAGACGGTTTCCTGATAAAATTTGAGATGTAAGAAGGAGCTGTTTGATAAGTCTTTATTAGTCATGCAGAAAAATTGGGTTTGCACTGACTTATTGAAATCCTTTCTCGGTTCGCTGAGAGAGGATTTTATTTTTACCAAAAACTTGGCGGGATTGGTTTTACCTCAAACAAAAAATCCCTCACTTATAAAGTAAGGGATTTTATCGTTTAGTGACCTCGACAGGATTCAAACCTGTAACCTTCTGAGCCGTAATCAGATGCGCTATTCAGTTGCGCCACGAGGCCTATTGTTTTGGGGCTGCAAATATAAAGTTAAATGTTTTAAACCATCAAGAAATTTCTGCACTTAATCCGCGCTCCAGCAAATTTGTGCATTTGGGCTCCAGTTCTCTAAAGGTACCTGTTTTAACCGCGCACTTACCATTGTTATGAACAATGATGCTACATTGTTCTGCCTGTTCTGCACTGTGCTCACATACATCAATCAGGCTTTCAATTACCCAATCAAAGGTATTTACCTCATCATTATAAAGAATAATTTCATGAAGTGTTTCACTTTCAATCTTTACCTCCGGGCTTTCTAACGTTTTGGTATCGCTAAACCTAATCATCGTTATCGGCTTTTCTAAGTCTGATTTTACTTTCTTCTCCGTTCAACAGTCTTTCCAGATTTTTTTGATGCGTAAGCAAAACCAAAAAGACAAGTGCAAAGCTAAAAATTACCAGAATTTTAGAGGTTTCATGGTAGCGGAAAATTAGCCATATCGGAAAAGAAATAGCCGCAAGCATAGAAGAAAGGGAAACTATCCTGAAAGAAAAGAAGAATAGCAGAAAAGTAGCCATGGCCATTAAGGCGGCACCGGCATGTATCGCTATCATCATCCCCAAAAGGGTGGCGATACCTTTACCTCCACGAAAACCTGCAAATACAGGGAAGATGTGGCCAACCACGGCTACAATACCCAGTAGCACCATGGTTTCTATATCTCCCGCGTAACGGGCTGTAAGAAAAACAAGATTTACTGCGGCAAACCCCTTTAGTGCATCAATTATCAAAACTATAATGCCGGGCTTGGTGCCTAATACCCTCATGGTGTTGGTAGCACCTGCGTTTCCACTGCCATAATCGCGAACATCTGTATTAAAAAACACCCGACCTAACCACACCGAAGTGGGTATAGAGCCTAGTAAATAGGCAAGAAGTATTAAGGCTATTTTCATGGGTGCAAATATAAAATTTTGGAAATGTGCCGTAACATAGGCTTAACATTGGTCATTATTGCTTTAACCAATCACGGCCTCAACATGTTTAGGGGATAAAAAACTCCCGCCCCAATGACGTAAGGCGGGAGTTGAGAAATTCAATGGATTTATGATCAGAGCATTTTTTCTATAGCCGTATCATACAATTCCCTATACTCATCTACGGTGCCCCAGTCTTCATCATCAATACGGATTGCGCCTTTGGTAACGTGACCCATAAGGTCAAACTCAACACCGTTAAGCATCATCAGGTCAATAAATTCATCTTCAGCTTCCTGAGAAACGGAAACCACCACACGGCTCTGGCTTTCGCCAAACAGGTATGCATCTCTGCGGATAGCGGAGTCCGTTGTAATATCAAATCCAAGTCCGGAGCTCATGGCTTTCTCCAAAAGGGTAACAAAAAGCCCACCCTCAGAAACATCGTGAGCCGATTCAATCATACCTTTTTTACGGATGATCATTTTCATTTGCTCCTGCAATGAATACTCCTCCTCTAAACTAAAGAAGGGTACGGGAGAAGCCTCAACCCCATGGATATTTACCAAATACTGTGAACTTGAAATATCGTTACGGTTTTCACCAATCATATAAATAAGGTCGCCCTTGGCTTTAAATGGAATGTTGGTGATAAACTTCTTATCCTCTACAATACCAATCATACCAATGGTTGGGGTAGGGAAAACCGGTTCGGTTTTATCCTTTGTTACTGTTTGGTTGTAAAAACTCACGTTACCACCTGTAACAGGAGTCTGGAATTTTTCGCAAGCCTTGCCCATACCTTTTATGGCATGAACAAACTGCCAGTACACTTCCGGATTATAAGGGTTTCCGAAATTGAGGCAGTTGGTAACAGCGCTAGGTAAACCACCTGAAACAACGATGTTTCTTGCTGCTTCAGAAACGGCTATCATAGTCCCCACTTCAGGATCAGCATTTACATAGCGGCTGTTACAGTCCACTGCCATGGCCAGCGCCTTATTGGTATCCTTAAGATTCACCACGGCCGCATCAGTGGGGCCGTTGGTACTCATATTTACCGTTCCCACCATGCTATCGTATTGGTTATAGATAAACCTTTTAGAAGCAATGTTTGGATGGCTGATCAGTTTTTTGGCGGTTTCCTGAAGGTCTTCGGGTACTTTAATAGAGTTGATATCAAACTCCTGAAACTGCTTAAAGTAAGCGGGTTCGCGATGCTCGCGGTAGTAAACCGGTGCACCACCACCAAGTACTAGGGGAGAAGCTGGTGTTTCTGCGCAAAGCTCACCATGCCAGTAATATCGTAGTTTGTCTTCCGCAATTACTTCCCCAATCTGCTCACATGATAAATCCCATTTATCAAAAATGGCTTTTACTTCTCCTTCCCTGCCTTTTTCCACTACGGCAAGCATACGCTCCTGGCTTTCACTTAGTAGGATCTCCCAGGGCTGCATATCATCCTGGCGGGTAGGCACTTTATCCAAATCAATGCGCATGCCTACACCTCCACCGGCACTCATCTCTGAAGTAGAACAGGTAATACCAGCTGCGCCCATATCCTGCATGCCTATCACAGCACCAGTTTTGGCAAGCTCAAGTGTAGCCTCTAATAATAGCTTTTCCTGAAAAGGGTCGCCAACCTGTACTGATGGAATATCTTCGGCTGAAGCCTCCGTCAAATCTTTTGAAGCAAAAGCGGCACCTGCAATACCATCCTTGCCTGTAAATGAGCCAATAATGAATACAGGGTTGCCCGGTCCTTTAGCTTTCGCAGAAAGCATTTTATCTTCCTTGGTATTTAGGATACCTGCCGAAAATGCATTGACTAATGGGTTTTGCTCGTAACACTTATCAAAGTAAGTTTCACCACCTACAGTAGGGATGCCGAAGGCGTTACCGTAATCACCAATGCCTTTTACCACGCCTTTTAGCAACCATTTGGTTCTGTCCGTTTTTAAATCACCAAAGCGTAGCGAATTTAGTTGTGCAACCGGGCGGGCACCCATTGTAAATATATCGCGGTTAATACCACCTACACCTGTAGCTGCACCCTGGTAGGGCTCCAAAGCTGAAGGGTGGTTGTGCGACTCAATTTTAAAGGCACAAGCCAGGCCATCGCCAATGTCCACCAATCCGGCATTTTCCTCACCGGCTTTTACCAACATGTGGGGTCCATCTTTTGGTAAGGTTTTTAGCCAAACAATGGAGTTCTTATAAGAGCAATGCTCACTCCACATTACGGAGTAAATGCTCAGCTCATTAAAATTCGGTTCACGGCCTAAAATTCCTTTGATCTTATCATACTCTTCGGGGAGAAGTCCTAGTTCCTTTGCGGTTTCTACACCGGCAGGTGCTGCAGTAAGGTCGCTCATTATTTTGTTTTTTGGAGGGGCAAAGATAGAAGTATATCTTAAGAATAAAGGGGAATAGAATGGCCTCCTGATGGATGGAGTTAACCCAATAATCTAGGTTTGCTATAGGGTAATGAATTTTAAGATTTCTAATACATCGAAGGTGCTTTACACTGACTCCGAGTTAGAATATGATTGAATATTTAACCGCAAAGTGCGCCAAGGCTTCGCAAGATTCGCTAAGTAGAAATATTGACTTCCCAATAAGGAGGCTTTACGCTCTATGCGGTAAAAACTGGAACTCTGTATTCATGGAGGTTGCTGAGAAAACTTTCTAAAGGTTATTGACAACTCTTCGAACTCCATTTTTTATGAGAGCCACATTGAAGTTTATAAGGAGGCCCAGTTTACAATCGCTTAATTTTAAATAGGTTAATATCTGTGCCAAGTGAACATCATTTAGTGCTTCTATTGCCTTTATCTCGATAATTAATTTATTCTCAATCAGAAGGTCTACCCTGTAGCCAATTTCCAGCTTGACATCTTCATAAACCAGTGGCAATGGTTTTTCTTTTTCTACCAATAAGCCAGAACGTCTTAATTCAAAGAAAAGACATTCTTTATAAGAGCTTTCCAAAAGTCCAGGGCCCAGTTTCCGATGTACTTTAAGTGCTGAATCGAAAGCAATTTTTGAACGTTCGTTTTCAGTCATAAGGTTTGGTTTTCCTGTAAATATAGGATTGAAAACCGCAACTGCGAGATGGTTAGGACTTGATTGACATGTTAAAGTGACTTAGGTTAGAATGTGCTTCTTGAAGTTAATTTACTTTAACAGCTATGCTCGCTAAGGCTTGGCAAGGTTTGCTAAGGTGAAGTATTGATTCTAGAGGGACGAAGTGGTATTGTTTGCACCGCGAATCCATTGCGCACTTAGTGGTAAAAGCCATGGGTTTTTAACCGCGGGGTTCGCTAAGGAACAAGATTGGTTTTACGCTGAAGTGGCTTTGCGACCATTGCGTATGCTCTGCGCACCTTGCGGTTTAATACCTACCACCAAAGCACAAAAAACCTTTCGTAATTGCCGGTATTGGTTTTAACCCAAACCATAGGCGAGCGGCTGTCATCCAGTTTGTCCAGTACAATTTTTTTGATCGCTTCAGTCTCCATCCAATCTTTATTATGTTGCGGTTCTATCATCCAGTTTTCCTTGGCGGGAATGGCCATCTGCGTATTAGTATAATCTGTTTTTTCAAATTCATCCCGACTTATCCAATAACCCTTCACAGCTCTGTGATTAATAGGTCCAAAATTACCTGAGTAACCTTTTGGTGAGAACAAAATTCCAGGTATGAAAAGCTTTTGGTGAATTGGCTTTTCTGATAAGCCTAAGTTTTCAAGCTCTTTGCTGGCTAATGCATTATTCAAAAGCGGAAACTGCTTTTCCTTTAACTTGGCCAGTTTATCCACCAGCCTATCTTTATTATTTGGTCCTATCCAGCACGCCATATTATCTGGCGAAAGCCCGGGCCGGTAGGTGTAAAACTTACATGCCATTTCGAGATGAATAATTTCACTCGTCTTCCTGTCTTCAATTAGGAAGTCCAGCTCTCCGATGGTGCGTTTATTGTCAATCAGTTGGAGGTTTTCTGCGATAAGCGAGTAGCGCTTTGATTGCTGCAGGTATTGACTGAACAGGCGCTCCATCCTCTTACCAAATACAAGATTATTGGTCATGTGTGGGGTAACCAACTCAAATGAATCTAGATTTTCTTCAGGTGTGAAAATTTCAAAACCCGGCTCTGCACCGATGATAGATGAGAGGGAAATAAGGGCCTTGAGCTGTAGCTGAAGCTGTTGAGTCTTATCGTACATCAATCCAATTGAAGCTTTGCATTACAGCCCTCCAGCTCTTTAATATGCTCTTCTAGTTTAAATGTATCCTCATCAAAATGGTTGGCCCAGGATTGTTTTTGCTCCTTGCGCCTGATGGATTCCATAAAGCGCCTGGCATCGGTAGCCGTGCGGATTGTTAAACCGGGTACCTTTTTAGTTGTGCTGCCATCCTCACTTTTGGCTACCATAGTAAAGTAGGATGAATTGCAATGCTTTTTATGGCCGGTCTGTATATTTTCACTTTCCACCCTTATACCAACTACCATTGAGCTGGTGCCCACATGGTTTATAGAGGCGTACATGGTTACGAGTTCGCCAATTTCTATAGGATTAAGAAAATCAACCGAACCCACTGAGGCGGTAACGCAGTAATGACCTGAGTGCTTGGAGGCGCAGGCAAAAGCAATCTGATCCATTAGGGATAAAATATATCCGCCATGAATTTTTCCACCAAAATTAGAGTGGGATGGGAGCATGAGTTCAGAAAATACCACTCGCGATTGCGAGCTATGTTTGAAGTTTTCAACCTGCATTATCTCGATAATTATTTTGTCGCTAAGGTAGTGGTATGCGATTTCAATGCGGAGATAAACCGATTAGTAAAGGAGGAGCAAAAGAGCCATCAGGCTAAATGCACCCAGTATAGCTCCAAAAACGGCACTCGTTACCAGTTTTCCTCTTCCATTGTAGCGGGATAAAAACACGTTATAGAACACCAGTTGTCCCATAAGCATAAACAGAGCATACATGCCGAGTACAAATCGGTTCCCTATGTTCTTCATCCAACGCAAATCGTAGTAGCCTTCGTCAATATATCCCAAAATGAAAGCAATGCTAAACGCTGTAATTTCAAAAATTATAAAGCTGCGGTTTGAAGGGTAGTGTAGTTGCGAACAAAATAAATTAACCAGGATAAAGCCCAAATACTAAGTTCTGCAAATTAAGTTGTTAACTAAACTAACTTATCACCTGATGGCAGCCATCTGGATTCAATCCAACCTTATTACTTTTTCTCCTCCATGCTTTGTCTATAGCTTTTTGCTAATTCCTCTTTTTGTTTCTCGGTAAGGGCTTTACCAGCTAATTGAAACACTTCATGTTCTTCCTCATCAAGGTGATGAATTACGCGCTCGCCCAGTTTTTTAGCCGTGGCAATCCATCCGGGAGAACTCATATCCGTGTTTTCCAATTCTTCAATCAGCTCATCCATTTCATGGTGCTCGGCTACGGAGTGGCGCGACTTTTCCTGGGTAAGGTCATGCTTCATTAAGGGAACGTAAAAATGGCGCTCCTCTGCATCGGCATGAGTTTGCAGCTCGTTTTTCAGGCGATCAAACAATTCCTGGCGACCTTCACTATTACCATGTGTTTTGGTAAGGATATCCACAAGTGTACGTTGCTTTTCATGATCGGCTCTAAGCTCTTCAAAAATATTCATGGTTGGAATTTTTAGTTTTAAACCCAACCGAGGTTCAGGCCTTTTGTTTGAAGATCAGGTTATCTCAGTTCCTTTATTTCCTGCTGAATATTAATCCTGGCCTGCTCTTCAAACCGTTCATGAAATTCAACGGTTTGAAAAATTTGCTCCTGTTTCAGGAAGTTCTGCAATACTTTTTTCCTGCCGGGTTTATAGAGCAAATCCGGATAAATGCTGTATTCCCTGCGCACTTTCTTCGTGTAATCTTTATAGGTTTCCGCATCTTCGCCAAGTATGGCCATGTCTATGTCCAGCAGGTATTGCGTGTCGTTATCCTCAGTTGGTTCGTGATGTTGAGTGGCTAGAATCTGCGCAAAGCACTTTTTAATTTTTTCGGCTGGTAAGCCTAATTCCAACATTCGCTTTTCGGCAAGCTGCGCACTTTTCAGTTCATTGTCTTTACGAGTAGTTCTATAAATAATATCATGATAAAAGATGGAAAACAGCAGGGTATTGTAGTCTTCAATTTGATGTTTAAACAGTTCTGCTTTCTTCACCATATACTCTAAATGGGAAAGGTTATGATAATGGCGTTTTGAGTTAGAGTAGTGCCTTTCAATCTCCTGCCAAAGGGAATTGATGAGGGGTTGGTTTGTGGGGGAGATAGAGCAGAGGGTTTGGAAAGTGTAGGCAGGATTTTGCATTAATGAAATTTCTAAAGTCTTTCCATAAAGTTTCGAGTAACCATTTCGCCCTTATCGTTTAGAAAGTAATACTCACCATAAATATATAGGGTAGCTTGATATGGTCCATATGGTTTAGGTTTATGATTATTTGTTCTATAAGTAAATTGAATGTCATGCTGTAAAACTTCAAAACCTTTCGCAGAGGGGCTTTTTCCAGGATCAGCTCGAAACTGATTATATCTTTCAGCTGAAAAGTAACCAATGGTAATATTGCTTAATCGTGATAATTCAATATCTGGTTTGAAAGTTATTCTGATTAAAAAATCACCGTTGTCGAATTTTGTAGTTGATAGAGATGCAATGTTTTGAATCTGGCCGAATTTGGAGTAATCATCTATCTCAAGAATTTTTGCAGGTTTCACTCCATAGGTCTGTCTAGGTATTTCTGATTGATTGGCTTCTTTATTCTTTCTAACAGAATCTGAACGAAATTCTTTTTTTGACTCTGAAAAAGGGTTGTAGGGGATAAATGGAAATGTCTTGTATTTGGTGTCAAAAAATTGTCCTTCAAATAATGAATCTAAATTTTTCACTCCAAAGCGTTTTGTAATACCATTAGCGTTTTTCAATTCAAAGGCATTGGTGTCCGTGTTGCCAGCCTGATCCTGAATGCCAAATATTATTGTAGACCGTGAAATATTTCTTTTATCAATGTTAACACTGTGTGATATATTCAACGCATAGGAGTGATAGGGCTTGTTAGTAGCTGCTATATCGGAATAAGTTCTTCTATAAAGAGTATCACTGTTTTCAACAAAGAGAACAAAAAACTCAAGTTTATTATCTATATGTTGCTGGAAGCTTGCGCTTTCGCTTTGTATATTAAATATTAAAGATTTTCCATCAACAGAAAATCCTACAGACACTTCCCCTTCAGATTGCGGTTTTTCAAAGCTGTAGATCAGTTCCATTTTATCAGAAAATAAACCTTCTGGAAAATTGACTTGCATGAGATGTTTCTCCTCAGATTCAATTTTACCAAAAAGTAAGTTCTTATTTTTCTTTAGGTCAATCTCAAAAAGCAAACTATCATTATTCCAGAATGGCTTTCCTAAATTACTAACCAAAGGGTCTTGATCAATTTTTACAGTAAGTGGTTCTTCTTTATGAGCAGATTTGTTTATCGGTCTGAGATAGAAAGGCTTGGATGGATTGATAAATTTCCCCATAGGCAATTCAAATTGAGGTGCTACTTCTTTAAAGGACAACAAATCATTTCTATGCTCCTCTGTTAAAATCACCTTCCATATAAAGATAAATGATCCAACGACCAGCATGGACAACATTACTGTCTTATAAAGCTTAGGAGATTTTTTCTTAAGCTTATTAAGTATTTTCTGCGTAAATTCTTTTTGTTCTTCCTGCAGCACCTGAGTAATCTTTATGACAAATTAAGAGAATAAAAAAAACTCCCCCACCATTACTGATGAGGGAGTTGTCTAAATTCTAAAAAAGAAATTCTAAACGCTAAACTGTCAGTCTAAATACTAATGTCTAACATATAGAGTCTATCCCTTCTTGTTATCCTCTTTAATTTTATTCAGCGCACTACCGGCACGGAACCATGCAATCTGCCCTTCATTATAAGTGTGGTTGCACTTAATAGTGTCAGTACTGCCATCAGCATGGGTTACCTTCAAGTGAATGGGCTTATCCGGAGCAAACTCATTCAAGTCTAAAGTTTCAAAAGTGTCATCCTCCTGAATTAAATCGTAATCAGCCTCGTTGGCAAACGTCAACCCAAGCATGCCCTGCTTTTTAAGGTTGGTTTCGTGGATACGGGCAAAAGATTTAACAAGCACTATGGCCATTCCCAGATGGCGTGGCTGCATAGCGGCATGCTCGCGGCTACTGCCTTCGCCATAGTTATGGTCTCCAACTACTATGGTTTTTATACCACGGGCTTTGTACTCGCGCTGTACGGCAGGTACAGAACCGTATTCACCGGTAAGCTGATTTTTTACGCTATCGGTTTTATCATTAAAGGCATTTACAGCACCGGTAAGGGTGTTGTTGCTTATGTTGTCCAAATGTCCGCGGAAGCGCAACCAAGGACCCGCCATAGAAATATGATCGGTTGTACACTTGCCTTTGGCTTTAATGATAAGCTTCATGCCGGTAAAGTTGCCACCATCCCATGGGCTGAATGGATCAAGCAATTGAAGACGCTCCGAGCCTTCGGCCACTTTTACATCTACATTGCTGCCATCTTCGGCTGGTGCCTGATAACCGGGATCTTCAACAGCAAATCCTTTTTCAGGAAGTTCAATTCCCCTTGGTTCATCTAGTTTTACCTGCTCACCATTTTCATTGGTAAGGGTATCGGTAAGTGGGTTAAAGTCAAGGCGGCCACTAATGGCAATGGCGGCTACCATTTCTGGCGAAGCCACAAAAGCATGTGTATTTGGGTTACCATCTGCACGCTTTGCAAAGTTTCTGTTAAAGCTATGGATGATGGTATTTTTTCCACCTTTCTCGGCATCCTTACGCGCCCATTGGCCAATACATGGTCCGCAGGCATTGGTAAAGATGGTGGCGTCCAAATCTTCAAAGGTCTTAAGTACTCCATCGCGATCGGCAGTATAGCGCACCTGTTCTGATCCCGGGTTAATACCAAAATCCGATTTGGTTTTAAGATTTTTTTCTACGGCCTGTTGAGCGATAGATTGAGCGCGGGTAAGATCTTCGTAAGAAGAGTTGGTACAAGAACCGATCAGTCCCCACTCTACATCAAGCGGCCATCCGTTTTTCTTAGCCAGTTCGCCCATTTTAGAAATAGGCGTGGCAAGGTCTGGCGTAAATGGACCGTTGATATGTGGCTCCAAAGTAGAAAGGTCGATTTCAATAACCTGGTCAAAGTACTTTTCAGGATCGGCATAAACTTCAGGGTCACCGGTAAGGTGTTCCTTAATGGCATTTGCACCATCGGCCACTTCATCACGGCCAGTTGCACGCAGATAGCGCTCCATGGCTTCATCGTAGCCAAAGGTTGATGTAGTAGCGCCAATCTCTGCACCCATATTACAGATGGTACCTTTGCCAGTGCCCGAAAGCGATTTGGCACCTTCGCCAAAATATTCAACTACGGCACCTGTACCACCTTTTACGGTAAGTATGCCGGCCACTTTCAGTATAACATCCTTTGAGGCTGTCCAGCCGCTCATTTTACCGGTAAGTTTTACACCAATAAGTTTTGGGAATTTAAGCTCCCATGGCATACCGGCCATTACATCCACAGCATCAGCACCACCAACACCAATGGCAATCATACCAAGGCCACCGGCATTTACGGTGTGCGAGTCTGTTCCAATCATCATCCCTCCGGGGAATGCGTAATTTTCTAAAACCACCTGGTGAATGATACCAGCACCTGGTTTCCAAAATCCAATTCCATATTTATTGGAAACTGAAGATAGGAAGTTGAACACTTCGCTACTCTTATTTATGGCTTCCTGAAGATCTTTATCTGCGCCCAGCTTGGCTTGTATAAGGTGGTCACAGTGGGCTGTAGAAGGAACTGCAACTTCCTTACGGCCACTTTGCATAAACTGCAAAAGGGCCATTTGGGCTGTGGCATCCTGCATGGCTACACGGTCTGGCGCAAAATCTACATACGACTTTGCACGTGTAAATTCTTCGCTCGGCAAATTGTCCCAAAGGTGGGCGTACAATATTTTTTCTGTAAGTGTAAGTGGACGGCCTGTAAGCTTCCGGGCGGCTTCTACACGCTCTGGAAATTTGGCGTACACTTTTTTGATCATGTCAAGATCGAATATCATAATTGTATGGCTTTAAGTACTTTATTTTTTTGAAGCTGTCGCGAAAGTACCAAATCGCCCGGCTAATTAAAAGGGTGAAAAGCTTTGAATAATAATAGATAATGTTTCTAAATAGATTCAAATCATTTAAGAGAAGGGATGTTTTTTAAGAAATAAATAAACAGAATAAGGTATTTGTGAGAAATCTTTAAATTTTGATATTGAGATTTCAGAATGTGCGAATCAGCTTTTTGAAACTCCAGATGGTCTTTTATTAAACGTGCGTACTGCTGGTTTTCTCTCTTCATTTAAAAGGAATCTCGGGTAGGGCCAAATAAATGCCTACCAAAAATGAGGCTTACTGGGATTGACTTATTTCGGTTAAGTTTGAAATCTACAAAGTTGGTTATTAGGTAGATGTGATTTAAAAAATGCTATATTGTAGTCAATTAACAATTAAATCTTCCTTTTATGAAAAGAAAATTACTAACCTTATTGATTATGGCTTTGACAGGTTCATTAGCCATTTCTCAAACTTACACATTTACAAATGCCGGAGCCAGCGGTTTAATGGGGCCTACCCAAAGCCAGGTTAACACGGCTTATGCATCAACCAATCTTAATGGAGCCGTTACCGTAATTGGTGGTACTCAGCTTTGGGTGGTTCCAGCCAGCGGAAGCTTTCCATACAGGCCATAGGTGCCAGTGGGGGTGGAGTTTCGGGTGGCATGGGTGCGGATATGACTGGAGAGTTTAGTCTTACAGCCGGAGATACCTTACTGATTATCGTAGGACAACAGGGCGAAGATGGAATGGATGGCTCTGCTTCAGGTGGTGGAGGTTCATTTGTGGTAATTAAAGATCCTACATCAACAACCATAACCGCCAGGGGGCGTGCTGTAAGGCCGCTTATTATTGCTGGTGGTGGCGGTGCAAACCCTGGTGTAGCCAATATGGATTGTAATGCTAATACTTCTACTGCAGGTAATAACGGTCAGGGAGCAACTGGCTCAGGCATTGGAGGTACGGCCGGCAATGGCGGTGGTATTTCCGTGCCAAGTGGTAATAACCGCGGTGGCGGTGGCGGAGGTTTTCTTACCGATGGTGAGCGAACCGGTACCTGCACTACAAATGGCGAAGAGTCTGGCTTTAGCTTCTTAAATGGTGGTGAAGGTGGTAAATCAACCTCATGCGGAAGCGGACAATATGCCGGAGGTTTTGGCGGTGGCGGAGGTGCCATCTCAACTGGCTGGAGGTCATCCGGAGCAGGTGGCGGCTACTCTGGCGGTGGCGCTGGCCAAACAAACTCAGTAGCCACAACACACCGTGCAGGTGGCGGTGGTTCCTTTAACTCTGGTATTAATAAAGTAGATGTACTAAGTTCTACTTCTGGTGATGGTTCGGTTATAATTACTGTTCTTTCCAGCTGCCCAACGCCTGCAGGCTTAGCTGCCTCAGTAATTTCGTGCGACAGCATAGTACTTAACTGGGCCAATGCAGCTGATTCATCAGTGGTAGCTTTTGGGCCAACCGGTGGTTTACCAACTTCAACCACTTTGGTAGTTAATGATAGCACTTTGAGTGTTTCAGGTACCATGGCCAATACCTCCTATGACTTTTATGTGCTTAATATTTGTAATGGAGATACAAGCAGTATTGGCGGACCATTTACTATTAATACCGGTAGCACGGGTGTACCTGTTGCTGATTTCAGTTCCAGTTCACCGGCTTTTAATACTACTGTAAACTTTGATGCCAGCGCCAGTACAGGAGCCTCAAATATGTACGCCTGGGATTTTGGAGATGGAAATACCGGAAGCGGAGTAATGACATCTCATACCTATGCCGCGGGAGGCTCTTATAGTGTAAAGCTAACAGTAACAAACAATTGTGGTGTAAGCGATACAACCTACACCCTGGCCAGTGTTGGCCTTGATGAAAACGATTTTGGGAAAAGCCTCTCCATTTATCCTAACCCGGTAAATAACCATTTAAATATAGCTTTTGATGGAATCGGCTATGAGCAGGTGACGATCAGGCTTAAGGATATCAGCGGTAAAGAGGTATTGGTAAATACGGTAAATTCAGGTAATGAAAAACACATCCATACCCTGGATTTAACCCCAATTGCCAGTGGTGTATATTTTCTGGAAATAACCTCAGGCACAATGAAAGTGA
Organism: Schleiferiaceae bacterium; assembly: GCA_963758205.1. Lineage (GTDB taxonomy): Bacteria > Bacteroidota > Bacteroidia > Flavobacteriales > Schleiferiaceae > Owenweeksia. The sequence continues at coordinate 608,641 of CAVWUM010000002.1, read as the reverse complement.
ATCAGAAGTTAGTAAAGCAATAATTTAATTTGCTGAAATTATTATTTGAGCCTCTCAGAAATGGGAGGCTCATTTTTTTATAAACCGATATGAAACAAGGCATCTCCCTTATGGATAAGGGGGAAGTTATTATGACCAATAATGTAGCCATCGTAGGGACTCTTAACCTTAACCGAGTAATCATTAGTAGGGCTGCTGATGTAGCCAATAGTCTGGCCTTCTTTTACCTTTTTACCTGATTCTTTTTTGTGGCGAAAAAGCCCTGAAACTTCAGCACGCACCCAATGAGATTCTTTAAAAAATAAAGTGCTGCCGGTCAGCCTTGGCGCTCTGTTGAGCATTCCAAAATGGTGCAGGACACGCTGTATGCCGTCTATGCCCACTTCCACAGTTTTCGGATCAATGCGCAGTGTTTCTCCTCCTTCAAAAACTACTACTGATTTACCCATCTCTTTGGCAGTTTCTCTAAAAGAACCCTTTATAACACTGCTATTGAGAGTAAATGGAGCATGAAATGCACCGGCAATTTTTTCCGCCATCTTATCACCATCCTCATACCTTATCTGGGGGTAATTGGTACGGCTGGCACCACCTGTATGGAAATCGATACCAAAATCAATAACCGGTAAAATATGAGTGGTCATCATGTAGGCTACCATGCTGGCCAGGCTGCCATCTTCCTTACCGGGAAAGCTGCGGTTAATGTCCTTTCCATCCGGTACTTCGCGGCTAAAGTTGATGAACCCATATACATTGATAATAGGCATGGCTACTATACTTCCGCATTTGAGCTTTTCAGCAAACTCCTTACTCAAAAACTTGCGGACTATCTCTATGCCATTTACTTCATCGCCATGCATACCGCCACTAAGCAGTACAGTTGGGCCAGGTTCTTTACTTCGGATTACATGCACAGGCAAATCGATGGGAGTGCCTGATGGCAGGCGGGCTACATTTAGCTCCAGGTAGCGTGTTTCTCCAGGTCTTACGGTTTCCCCATCTATTACAATATTACCCATTTATAATCCGGTATACGATTGTGGTGTAATGGCCTTGAGTTCTTTTTTTATATCGTCAGAAACCTCAAGCGTATCAATAAACGCGCTGATGCTATTACTGTTTATGCCCTCGTTAGTTCGGGTTAGTGCTTTTAAGGCCTCATAAGGGTTGGGGTATGATTCACGCCTCAAAATATTCTGAATTCCCTCGGCTACCACCGCCCAGTTGTTTTCAAGGTCAGCAATAATTTTATCGCGGTTAAGCAGCAATTTGCCCAATCCCCGTAAGGTGGAAATAATGGCGATGTGAGTATGGCCAAGTGGTACACCCACGTTTCTTAAAACTGTACTGTCAGTAAGATCCCGCTGTAAGCGGGAGACTGGAAGTTTAGCCGATAGGTGCTCAAATAGAGCATTGGCGATACCCAGGTTGCCTTCGCTATTTTCAAAATCGATGGGGTTTACTTTGTGGGGCATGGCAGATGAGCCCACTTCGCCTTCCTTAATTTTTTGCTTGAAGTAATCCATGGAAATGTAAGTCCACAAATCACGATCAAGGTCAAGTATAATGTTGTTGATGCGTTTAAGGCAATCAAACATGGCGGCCAGATTATCGTAATGCTCAATTTGTGTGGTAGGCCATGATTGACTTAGTCCGAGCGTACCGTTCACAAAATCCTCTGAAAAAGCCTTCCAGTCAACATCAGGATAAGTAACATTATGAGCATTAAAATTACCGGTGGCTCCACCAAATTTTGCCGAAAATGGTATGTGTCTCAATTGGCGCAATTGCTGATCCAGTCTTTCTACAAACACCATAATCTCTTTGCCCAGGCGGGTAGGCGATGCTGGTTGACCATGTGTACGCGCCAGCATCGGAATGTCTTCCCACTCCTCGGCCATTTGGCTCAATGTTACTATCAGTTCGCCCAGGTCAGTAGTGTACTCACCTTCAATAAAATCCTTCACCGAAAGGGGTACAGCGGTATTATTAATATCCTGGGAGGTAAGTCCGAAGTGCACAAACTCACGGAACTTCTCAAGCCCCAGGTCATCCATTTTATCTTTAATAAAATATTCAACAGCCTTTACATCGTGGTTGGTAACGCTTTCAATTTCTTTAATCTTTTTAGCATCATTCATTGAAAAGTCCAGGTAGATGTCTCTGAGGTCATTGTACTTGGCGCGATCAAAACCCTTAAGTTGAGGCAGGGGTAACTCACAAAGGGCAATAAAGTATTCAATTTCAATGCGCAGCCTGTAATTGATAAGGGCATACTCAGAAAAGTAGTCCTTTAATTTATCCACTGTTTTACGGTAGCGGCCATCAATGGGAGATATAGCTTGAAGTTGGTTTTCCATTTCTGATAATTAAGGCGGCAAAAGTAAATATTTACTTGCGGGGCGCTTAATGAATGAACATACTTTTAATGCTACAAAGGTGGTATGTAAATAAAAAGAGCCGCCCGAAGGCAGCTCTGATTGAATTCGTCTTGCGTTTCAGTTTAGCGGAAGTCGGTGATTTCATATATGGCACGTAAGCCAACTACCATAACCCCCTGAAAGCTTTGATAGGTGAAAAGTCCGGTGCTCATTCTATACCTATCACCAATATGCCAACGTATCCCACCATGGGCATATATTCCATGAACATTTAAGAAACCGGATTCTCCCAAAGTGTTAATGTCTCTGTTATTAACGTAGCTAAAGCCATACACTCCGTAGCCAACTCCAAAATATCCTCCAAAATCATTTCTTGAGCGATTAAGGCATCCGTAACCTAAGTTCAAATCAAAAGAAATGGGCACACCATACGCTAATGAGCTTGAACTTTCTCCCGTACTACTGGCATTAAGGCTAAAACCCAAACTTATTGGCGCTCCAATGGAATATGAAACCCCTCTATTGATCTTAAAGGCCAATCTGGGATGGTACGTTAATTCAGGGCTGCCACCTACATAATCGTTAGAAATTTGATAGCTGTAAGAGATACCTGCACCGTGGTGATACTCCTGCGCAGCAAGTTTTTTACCGGCCCCAATTAGCAGCAGACACCCGAAAAAGAGGGTAAATGATTTTTTCATCAGAAAGTTTTTAGTTGATGGCGCAAAGAAAAATCAAAAATGAATTCGCTTCTTATTTTCTGACAGAAAACTACCATTTTTATCGTTAACCGGTAAGGACGGTTTTTAGCCAATGATAATTCTAACCGATAGGTAAAAAATGGCCGGATACTTTGAGAAAGAACTCCGATGCTTTTTTTTAGGTAACCTGCAAGATCAAACCTTTTAAATATTCACCTTCGGGGTGATAAAGGTTTACCGGGTGATCAGCAGGCTGGGTGAGGCGCTCCACAATTCTGATCTGCCGTTGGCTCTCAATGGCAGCCGCCCTTACGGTGTCTTCAAAAAGTTTAAAATCCACATGTTGTGAACATGAAAAGGTGAAAATGTAACCACCTGAATTTACCTTTCTAAGACCTGCCAGGTTTAGCCTTTTATAGGCCTGCACTGCATTATGGGTGCTTCTCCGGTTTTTTGAAAAGGCCGGTGGATCTAATATAATGATATCGAAATCGTCTTTTGATGTTTTAAAATACTCAAACACATCGCTGGCAATGCCTTCATGGTTTTTATCTAAATCGTTTACCGAGGCATTGTGGTTTGCCAGGTCAATAGCGGCTTGTGAGCTATCTACTGAAATTGCTTTTATAGCTCCGGCAGCCAATGCATAAACAGAAAAACCACCGGTGTAGGAAAAGGTGTTGAGTACAGACCTGCCCTTGCAATAAGCTGACAGTTTTTTGCGGTTTTCACGCTGATCCAAAAAGAAGCCTGTTTTTTGCCCATCTTCCCAATCAACAATAAACTGATGACCATTTTCGAGAACTAATGTGTTGGTAAGTTCACCGGCCAGCGTACCTTTTTGATCTTCGTCAACTGTAATTTTATCGGCAGGTTTACTGTAAACATGGCTAACCAGGCTGGTTTGTAAAAGGAGGTCAGCAATCAACTTCTGGTAGTTTTTCCATCCGGGGTGATGGATTTGAATCACTGCCGTATCAGCATATTTATCAATAATTAAACCTGATAACCCATCACCTTCGGCAAAAACCAAACGGCAGCAATTGGTGCTTTTATCATCTAATATTCCCAATGATTTACGATAGGATAAGGCAGCGGCAATTTTAGTTTCGATAAGATTCTCCATGGAGTGAATAGGCTCAAAACTTAACAGACTTACTGTTATGCTTCCTCTTCTAAAAAGGCCTATCCCCAAAAAGGTGCCTTTAAAATCCTGAATCTCAACTACGGCTCCATCCTCAATATGCCCCGGTATATTTTTAAATGTACCTGAAAATACCCACGGGTGCTTTCTTCTAATAGCTTTTTCCTTTCCCCTGGCTAGTTGTAAAATCTCAAATGTCATGATAGGCGGGTATTTCTTTTAAAAAATTGTAAGCATGCTTTTCATAATCAACCTTAGCGCTGTAATGTTCCATACCATTGGATATCACGATAAAAGGAGTTTTATAATGCAGGTTGTAGCGTGCAGCCTGGTCAAAGGTTTGTTGCGAAATGGCAACCTGTGGTGCTTTACATTCTACCAACAGTGCGGGCTTGCCATTTTTATAAATGAGTATATCCGTTCGCTGTAGCTTTTGGTTGAGGTGAAATCCACCTTCCAGCGCAATCATACTTTTAGGATATTCATTTTCCAATAGGTAATGCACTACGTGCTGCCTTACCCATTCTTCGGGAGTAAGCTGCAGGTATTTCTTCCTGATATCGTCCCACACCATTACAGCGCCATCTTTCTTCGCAAGGCGTAGATTAGGCTCCGGCAGGTTTAAGTGAACAAGATTCTTAAGCATGGGTGCAAAGGTAGGAGTGCAATTTGTACCATAAAGTGTGTACTACACTTTTAATTCAAGATAGATTGCACAGCATCCATTGTAAAACCCTCGTTGTACTTTCTTCTTAAAGTATTTCTTTTGCAATTCCAATGAAGTACGCTGAAATTCTAAAAAACATAAAGGCCGGCAGCTTTTCACCCATTTATTTTTTAATGGGGGATGAGCCCTATCATATCGATCAGATAACAAAAATGATTGAAAAGGAGGCTTTGCCTGAAGATCAGCAAAGCTTTAATCAAACCATACTTTACGGACGGGATACCGACATTAACACCATAATTGGCGAAGCCAGGAGGTACCCGATGATGGCGGATCGGGTAGTGGTAATAGTAAAGGAGGCACAGGAGATAAGGAATATTGAAGACCTTGAGAAATACCTGGCCAATGTGCAGCCCACCACCGTATTGGTAATTGCCTATAAGTACAAAACCATTGATAAGCGCAAGAAATTATACAAGCTGCTAAGCAACGGGTATGTGGTGTTTGAGTCAAAGAAGTTGTATGACAATCAAATTGCAGACTGGATAGGGAGTAACCTGGCCCAAAGAGGGTATAACTCAAGTATGAAGGCCAGGGTATTACTGGCTGAGAGTTTGGGTACTGACCTTGGCCGTATTGACTCCGAACTGGAAAAGCTGGAGCTGGTGGCCGAAAAAGGCTCAACCATAGATGAGCAGATTGTAGAAGACAATATTGGCATTAGTAAGGATTATAACAATTTTGAACTGATAACGGCACTCGGAAAAAAGCAATTGCTAAAAGCACTTACCATACAAAAATACTTTGCAGCAAATCCTAAGGACAATCCTTTGGTGGTTACCATTGCCTTGCTATATGGGTTTTTCAGTAAACTGATGATAATACACCAGGCAAAGGATAAAACTCCCCAAGGCCTGGCTAAGCTCATTGGTGTAAATCCATATTTTATAAAAGATTATCAGGAAGGTGCCGTTAATTATGATTTGAAGAAACTGGCGCGAATAATCTCCTACTTACGTGAGTGTGATGTAAAATCCAAAGGAGTTGGTAATGCCACCACACCTGATAGCGAACTGCTAAAGGAGTTGATTTTTAAAATTATACATGCCTGAAGCCGCGCTTTGCTAAATATTAAGATATTTGACCCCCTTTAAAAAATTCCCTAAATGAAGTTCAGATTATTATCCACAGCGGTTTTTGTTTTATGCACTTTGGCTTCAGCATTAGCCCAAACCGGTAAGGTGCGTGGATTTATTATTGATAAGGCTACTGACGCTCCCATACCATTTGCCAATGTTGTACTTGAGGGCACCAGCTATGGAGCTGTAGCTAATGATGAGGGCTACTTTCTATTAAACAATGTACCTGCCGGTGATTATATACTAAAGGTAACCTTTGTGGGATATGATAGCTACAACAAAAACATTAAGGTAGTTGATGGGCGAATTACTTCTGAGAAAATATACCTCCAGGAGTCATCCGAAGTATTGGATGTGGTTGAAATTAACGCTGACCGCCAGGAAAGGGAAACTAAAGTTCTAACCAGTGTTGTTAGTCTTAACCCTAAAGAAATTCAGCAATTTTCGGTTGGTGGTGATGCCGACATTATAAAAGCAGTACAGGTTATGCCCGGTGTAATTACTACCGGAGACCAGGGTGGTCAGCTTTACATCAGGGGAGGGGCACCCATCCAAAACCTTATTCTTTTGGATGGTATGATCATTTACAACCCCTTTCATTCCATAGGTTTTTATTCAGTATTTGATGCAGATATTATTCAGTCTGCCGAAGTTTATACCGGTGGGTTTAATGCCGAATATGGTAGCCGCAATAGCGCAGTAATGGACGTAAGAACCCGTGCGGCAAACCGTAAAAAGTTTTCAGGAAAAGCCTCTGCCAGTACCTATACCGCTAAGTTGCTTTTAGAAACCCCACTGGGTAAAAAAAACGAGAGAGGCTTGTCTAATACCTCCTTTTTAGTTTCGGCAAAAACATCTTATCTGGATCAAACCAGTTCTATTTTTTACCCTTACGTGGATACGGAGTATGATGAAGGCCTGCCCTTCAACTTTACGGATATCTATGCTAAACTTACTGCCCAAAGTGACAATGGCTCTAAAATCAATGGATTTGGATTTTCATTTAATGATGGGGTAAAATTTGGCGGAAACAATAGTATTGACTGGAATTCTCAGGGCCTTGGGGTTGATTTTACAGCAGTACCCTCAGCTTCTGCAGCACTTATAGGCGGTGGGTTTAGTTATTCTAATTACGAAATTGTTTCGGTTTCAGAAAACCAGGGGCCTAGTATGTCAAGTATTTCGGGCTTCAATGGCGGGCTTGATTTCACCTACTTTCTTCGTAAAAATGATGAGTTCAAATATGGCCTTGAAGCTATTGGTTACAGTACCGATTTAAAACTTGAGAACGAAGCTGGTGTATCTACCAGCGCTGCCAATAATACTACTGAGATTGCAGCTTATTTTCAGTATAAGATCAGCCAGGGTCGCTTTCTTATTCAGCCTGGTTTCAGAGCGCACTATTACAGTTCGCAAAGTGAATTGTCTCTTGAGCCACGTTTGGGTATGAAGTTCAGCGTAAATGAGTGGTTGCGCTTTAAGGGTTCGGCCGGCTTGTACTCGCAAAACCTTATGGCCTCAAACTCTGATAGGGATGTGGTAAACCTTTTTTACGGTTTCCTTAGCGGCCCCGAAAGTGATAACAATGTTTTTCGCCAGGTGGGGGTTGACACTAAAATTCAAAAAGCCCAGCATGCTGTGGGAGGTGTGGAAATTGAGCTTTCTAAAAACATAACCGTAAATATTGAAGCTTACGTAAAAAACTTCCAGCAAATAATTAATGTAAACCGCAATAAGATTTATGACAACTCAGACCCTGATGAAGCGGAAATATTTAAAAGAGATTTTATTGGTGAGTCAGGGTTAGCCCGTGGAGTAGACTTTTTAATGACCTACCGCACCAAGCAGGTTTATTTATGGGGAGCTTATTCCTATAGCACTGTAACCCGTAATGATGGTATCACGGAGTACTTCCCCTATTTTGACCGTAGGCACAACCTCAACCTTGTAGGTACCTATGCCTTTGGTAAAGATGAGAGCTGGGAGGTAAGCCTTAGGTATAATTTTGGAACAGGCTTTCCATTTACTCCAACTCGTACTAACTACAGTAAACTTGATTTTGTAACTGCCAATGGAGAGCCCGACTTAACATACGACTATACCACCGAAAATGGTGAGCCCGATGTGCTTTATGGAGAGTTGAATACAAAGAGGCTACCGAACTACCATCGGGTTGACATCTCTATTAAAAAGGTAATTGAAATGGAAAATGAAAGAAGGCTGGAAGTATCTGCAGGAGCTACCAACATTCTTAATTACGACAACATTTTTTACTACGATAGAAATGAGCGCAAAAGGGTAAATCAATTACCTATTATGCCTACCATAGCACTTAGTTACGCCTTTTAAAGGTTGTATTTAAGGATGCAGTAAATGGCTCTGAACCCGTCTTTCCAGCTTATTTTTTTGCCTTCATCAAAGGTGCGGCCGTAGTAGCTTATGCCCACCTCATAAATCCTGATTTTAGGTACACGAGCAATTTTTGCAGTTACCTCAGGCTCAAACCCAAAGCGGTTTTCCTTCAGTTCAAGGCTTTGTATGGTTTTGGTAGCAAACATTTTATAGCATGTTTCCATATCCGTAAGGTTGAGGTTGGTAAACATGTTTGATAGAAACGTAAGGAACTTATTGCCGATGGAGTGCCAGAAAAACAATATGCGGTGGGGGTTTCCACCCATAAACCGGGAACCATACACCACATCTGCCACACCATTAACCACGGGCTTCAGCAAAATGTTAAATTCTTCCGGATCATACTCCAGGTCAGCATCCTGAATAATAGTGTACTCTCCGGTAGCCTTTTTAATACCTGTATGCAGGGCCGCTCCTTTTCCCTTGTTCACTTGATGCTTGTAATACTGAATATCCAGCTCGGGATTGGCGTCTTTATATTTTAGTATAGCCTCTTCGGTATTATCTGTAGAGCAGTCGTTTACCAATATCACCTCTTTACTGATATTATTTATCAGTTGCACAGCCTTAACCTTATCAAGTATGTTGTGGATGGTAGCGCCTTCGTTATAGGCGGGAATAACTATAGATAGTTTCGAAATCTGCATTAGGGCAAAAATAATAGCCGGCAAATATAGGATTTAGGTATTAGTATAATGGGTTGAAAACTGAAACGCCCACCTGCAGGATGGTTGGCCTGCAGGCGAGCGTAACCTTTTAATTTTTTGGTACTTATACTTTGGTAAACCTGTAAGCCGCGTCTTCGGTTCTCAATATGTATATGCCAGCCTTCAAACCAGAGGTATTGATTACCGCATTATCAGCAGGTAAAGTGGCTTCATACATTAGGTTACCAATAAGGTTGTACACCTGTACTTTTTGAAACTTCGCATTATCTCCAAATTCGATCTTTAATTTGTCTTTACACGGGTTTGGGTAAAAGCTTATTCTGGTGATGGTAGTTTCATCAGCCGAAAAAGTTGGGGGTGGTGGCGGATCAATTTTTCCGGTGTTGTCAGGCTTCACAACGTCATGGTCAATAAGCTGTAAATTGGTTTCTAAAGGCGTTTCCTGCGCCATATTGGTAAATGGAATGGCTATGGTAAGTGCCAGGGTGGCTAACATTAGCCTTGATCTGTTTAATACATTTTTCATGATGATTAATTTTTATGCTTTGTTTTTCGTTTGTATTTATTAGACATCAGGCTTTACTGAAAGCGTTGCCTGCCTTTTGTTAAAATGCCGTTAAAATAAAATGAGCGGCTCCTCTCCATAGTAAATTTGCGTTGATATGAGGATGAAACTGGCGAACAGTAAAAAGAGAATAAACTGGCTGATAGCCCTGATGACAGTATCGCTCATCGGTATTACCGGTATACAGGCCTACTGGCTAAACAACTCCTATAACTTAGAGGAAGAAAAGTTTGATCAACAGGTTTCCGAAGCATTGGAAGGTGTTGCCAGCCGGCTTGAAACCCTTGAAACCATTAACTTTTTAAGAAATAACTTCAGGCTGGAACCTTTCTTTAGCGGGCAGGCTCACGCCTTTGGTGAGGTTAAAACCAAAGACAGCATTTACCGGGTTTCTGATACAGAAGGGTCATACTCCATCTCAGTTTCCATGAGTGATGACTCTATTGAGGTTGTGGAAGGTCGTACCGAAATAAGGTCTCAAAATTCATTTTTTCCTGATACTTCAAGGCGCTTTAACTTTTCGGGTGGAGGTGTTACCAATACCGGCAAAATTGAGCTTAAGCTAAAGCGGATGGATGCCGTTTTTAACCAACTGGTAAAGCACTCCTTCAATAAAAAAATGGGTTTAAAAAGCCGGATGGATCAAAGAACACTGGATTCCATACTGGATTTTGAGTTACGTTCTAAAGGCATAGATATTCCATATAAGTATGTAGTGGTTGAAGATAACCGTGGGGTGATGGGGGATCAGGATTTTAGTGGCATTACAACTTTGCCCGAAACAGAATTTGTACACCAGGCGGCTCTTTTCCCCAATGATCTTTTTGGGCATAGTACCCTGATGGTTTTCTTTTCAGGTAAAACCAATTACCTACTAAAATCTATGTGGCTTACGTTTTTGGTAAGTCTGGTATTTACCGCTGCCATCATTTTCACTTTTGCCCGCACACTTTCATACACCTTGCAACAAAAAAGGATAAGTGACATTAAAACAGACTTTATCAATAACATGACGCATGAGTTTAAAACGCCCATCGCCACCATAAACCTTGCTATTGATGCACTAAGAAACCCCAAGGTTATTAATGATCCGCAAAGGATTGAGCACTATAGTAAGGTGATAAAGCAGGAAAATAACCGAATGAACCTGCAGGTGGAAAGCGTTTTGAGAATGGCATTAATGGATAAAAAAGAGCTGGAATTGAACTTTGAGCCAGTACAGGTTTCTGACCTTCTGGATGAATGCATTTCGCACATTCAGCTTTCGCTGGAAAGTAAGAATGGCCGAATTGAAAAGAACTTTAATGATAATGGCACTGAACTGAATGTGGATCCTAACCACTTCTCCAACAGTATTATTAACATACTGGATAATGCTGTAAAGTACTCCATTAATGCACCTTTAATAAAAGTTGTTACCGAGCTTACGCGCCATAATCTCATTATTATAATAAGTGATAAAGGCGTGGGAATGAGTAAGGAAGAACAGAAGCATATTTTCGACAGGTTCTTCAGGGTTTCCTCCGGAGACATCCATAATATAAAAGGACATGGCCTGGGCCTTAGCTATGCCCGTGGTATTATAGAAGCCCATGGTGGCCGTATTGATGTGGAAAGTGAAAAAGGCAAGGGAAGCAAGTTTTACATCTATTTACCGTTAACTATGGAAACCAATTGAAAATATGGACAACGCTAAACAGATCTTACTTGTAGAAGATGATCCCAATTTTGGGTCGGTATTAAGAGATTACCTTGAGCTGCATGACTTTGAAGTATTGCTGGCCAAAGATGGCATGCAAGGGTTACAAACATTTAAAATGAATGACCCGCACTTGTGCATACTGGATGTAATGATGCCCTACAAAGATGGATTTGCATTGGCTGCCGAAATAAAGAACCTTGACGCTGATATGCCGGTAATCTTTCTTACGGCCAAATCAATGAAGGAGGATATGCTTAAAGGCTACCAGATTGGCGCGGATGACTATATCATTAAACCTTTTGACTCCGAAGTGTTGCTCTATAAAATAAAAGCGATACTCAGCCGCAGTATACAATCCAATGAAGATGATGAGCAAAAGGAATTTGCAATTGGTAAGTACAGTTATCACAGCGAGTTCCGGTTATTAAAAAATGGAAAGGAAGAATATAAGCTGAGCCCTAAAGAAGGGGCTTTATTACGTATGCTGGCCGCCAATAAAAATTCGTTGGTAAGCCGCTCAGATGCTTTAAAAAAAATCTGGAAGGACGATAATTATTTTACCGGCCGTAGCATGGATGTATATGTGGCCAAGTTGCGTAAGCACCTTAAGGATGATGACAATGTGGCCATAATTAATGTACACAGTGAAGGCTTTAGGCTGGTTGACCAGGTAAATTCCACACCTTAATTTTCTATAGCCCAGGTGTGATCTGCCAGCAGGCGTACTGAATTTATAAACTCCTTGAATCTTGGTTTACGCCATTCATCCGGCCCTATCATAGAAAGTACATATTCATCGTCATTATTCAGGTAGAGATGGTACACATGATTTATTTCCGGCTTAAAACTCATGTGCGAGGCGTAAATCTGTTCCGATAAAATTCTGCGCTCTTTCAACTCATTAGCCTGCTCAGCCAATAGTTCAATTTGCTTTTTAATCTGATCGAGCTGCATATTGGTTTGCTGCTCCATGGCAGACAGCGACTTGCTCCTTATAACCCCCTGTTTGGTTGGCTTTATTACGGCACTGCCAACCGTATGGGCATAGGGTAATAAGCCCGGGTTCTCGGTAATCTTATCAGCATCAATAGGATTAACAAAATCCTTATTTTTTTTGGGATTGTCTTTCATCACTTCAAAGGTAGGGAGCAGAGTGCTAAGCGAAAAGTGAGTTATAGATTTAGATATAAATCTGTCCTTCTTCAGGCAGGCCATATACCTCGCTTTGGCCTTGAAGGTAATTCAACCCGGACATTAATGCCAATAAAGCATCTAAATGGTGCCAGGTGGTAATCTGGTTTACAGAAACATTAATGGATGCGCTAAAATGATTAACCACGGCTTTGCGGCAGTCCTTAAGCCCAAGTACGCTGCCTTTATAGCCTTTTGCTTTAAGATTTAATCTTGAAGCCAAAACGCGGGGATAAGTTTCATACACTTCAATTCCCTTTTCGCTTAAATCAGCTCTCAACTCAATGGCACGAGCGGCAAATCCTCCCAAAAACATAGGAGACATGGCGCCCAGCTCCAGATCCGCCTCACGGAAGTGATAATCTCTGCAACCTTCAATTTTGGAATACACTCCCGGCAGGGATAAAGGAGCATCAATAAAAATCTTGGTGGGCTTAAAGTGATCAGCCGCATTCATAATAAACTTGTCAGCATCAACACCTTTGTCCACATCCATAAATATCACCTTCATTTCATCAAAAATGGCGATAACGGTATTACCTGTAAGCTTACTGCCGTAGTCTATTCCGAATAAAGTTTCATCCATGGCTTACGTTTGAATTTTTTTGAACATTGCTGCAATTTTATTCTGACGATAAGCGAAAATGGCGTTCAATTTCTTTCTTACCAAAGGTTTGTGTAAAATCTTACCAAAAATCCCAAAAGGAACCCGGTAGTAAAGTACATCTCTTAGTTCTACTCCATTCGGAGTTTCTTTAAAATGATGCTCATGGTGCCAGTATTTGAAGGGGCCTTCAAGTTGTTTATCAATAAAATATTCCCGGGGCTTTATTTTGGTTATTTCAGAGGTCCAGCCCAGCTTTATCCCCTTTATAGGAGAAACTTTGTAACGGATGAGCATCCCTTCGTACATACTTACGGAAGGCTTTTCCAAAATGGTAAAATTCATATCATCCGGAGTAAGTAAGCTCAGATTTTCAGGCTTACTGAAGAACTCCCAGGCTTTCGCCAAAGTGATGTCAACATGCTGTGTCATTTCGAGTTTATACAAAATTACTAGAGGTTAAATCTTACAAAAGTTTAAACAACTGGAGCTTTAAACCTGTTATATGTACAATTGAAAGCGAGATATGTTTTACAGTAAATTAAATATGATGAAAAAGATTATACCCACTTTAGTTTTTACCTTGTTATTAGCCAGCATGGTTAGTGCCCAAACCGCAAGATTACAGATTATTCACAACAGTCCTGACCATGCCTTCGATGCACTGGACATTTATTTCGGTAACCAAAAAATGGTGGATAGTCTTCCCTTCAGAAATGCAACTCCCTATATGGATGTTTCGGCCAGTACACAATTAGTTGTTGCTCTGCAATCTCCTGATCTACCTGATACCGTGGCCAGCCTGTTAAGGGATACTATTTCATTTGTTGATGATAGCACTTATGTACTAATCATTTCCGGCTTGCTATCTACACAGCCTTATGATTCTTTGAAACCGTTCGAAATGATTGTTCACCGCACACGTGAGGAAGCGAGGCAGACCAGTAATGTGGATTTTAAATTTTTTAATGGAAGTACCGATGCTCCGGGGTTGAATATAGATGAGCTGACCGGCCCGACCCCAAATTTTGCTCCTTTGGTAGAGTATGGAACATTTACCAGTTATAAGGAAGTGGCAGAACAGGATTACGAGTTTGAGGTAATTTCTGATATTACAAAAGAAACCATAGCTATTTACTTCGCCAATTTCAGCTCTTTAGGTTTGGCCGATTCTTCCGGATTAATATTAGCTTCAGGTATGATTGATACCTCGCAGTCAATACCTGGAGATACAAACACAAGTGTTAGAGCTCCATTATTTGGGTTATATATGGCATTGCCTGGCGGTGGTCCTTTAATTGAACTGCCCACAAAATCGGGTATAGGAATAGGGGAGTTTACAGCGGTAGCTATGGAGGTATATCCCAATCCTGCAACAAATATGATTGATGTAGTTTTTCCCGAGGCTGTTAATGGAGAGGTTGAGGTGAAATTTCTGGATATGAATGGTAAACCCGTTCTTGAAAAGACGCTATACAATCACTCCAACGAAGTACATAACATAAGAGTTTCGCCACTTAAATCGGGCTACTATCTGTTGGAGGCAAAATCAGGAAACAAATGGTTCTTCAGCACAAGGATTTTAATTGAATAATGAAAGTTTGATAATTATCAGCAACTTTAAGCCCTTTAATTCAAAGGGCTTTTTTTATGAAAAATCTGCTTACGCTGATTATCACAGCCACAGTACTATTTGCCAACGGCCAGGTATCTCTCAACTATGCCGAGAATAAAACACCAACCTATGAAGAGGTAATTGGCATTTACCAGAGCCTTGACGCGAAATATCAAAACGGGCAGCTTATTACCATGGGAAAAACAGATAGTGGGCGTAATCTTCATGTATTTTTAATAGGTGCCAGAACTGTTAATAATGAGGTGAGTATTGAGCAGGCTGTAGCCGGAAAAGCTGTGATTTTGGTAAACAACGGCATCCACCCGGGTGAGAGTTGTGGTATTGATGCTTCTATCGCTTTTGCTGAAGATATCCTTAAAAACAAACCACCAGTAAATTCGGTGTACGCTATTATACCGGTATATAATATTGGAGGAAGCCTGAATCGTGGTGAATACTCCCGAGCTAACCAATTGGGGCCCGAGCAACATGGCTTTAGAGGTAATGCCCGCAACCTCGACCTGAACCGTGATTTCATCAAAGCCGACTCTAAAAATACCCGCAGTTTTTATGAAATCTTTCATGCGCTTAAGCCCCATATTTTTATTGATACGCATACCTCCAATGGCGCGGATTATCAATATACCATGACGCTGATCAGCACCCAAAAAGATAAGCTAAACCCAATGCTGGCAAAACTGCTGGAAAGTGAGCTGGAGCCTCATCTTTACAGTAATATGGCTAAGGCCGGCTGGCTTATGACGCCTTATGTAAATGTATTTGGCTATACGCCAGAAAAGGGATTTGATGCCTTTTTAGAAACTCCCCGCTACGCCAGTGGTTATACAGCCCTTTTTAATACCATCGGTTTTATTACCGAAACACACATGCTAAAACCTTATAAGGACAGGGTTGAGAGCACTCTGGCCTTTTTGAATACCATGTATGATTACGCGGAGAAAAAAGCTCAAACGCTGATAACCTTTAAAGAAGAGGCCAATAAATGGGATAGCAATCAGGATCAATTCCATTTAAACTGGAAAATTGATGAGTCAAATTTTAGAAACCTGATTTTTAAAGGTTATGAGTATGAATATATAAAGAGCAACATTGGTGATTACAAACGCCTGAAGTATCTGGCGGATAAGCCAAAAACTTACACAGTAAAGTATAGGGATACTTACGTGCCAACAGATAGTGCCAGCGTACCTGAATATTACGTGGTTCCGCAGGCCTGGGCTGAGGCCATTGAAAACCTCAAAAGCAATAAGGTGGCGATGAGGCATATTTCTCACGACACGGCTTTTGAAGTAACGTCCTATTACATTAAAGATGTAGAATTTGCCACCGGCCAGCCCTATGAAGGGCACTTCCCCATTAAAAGCTTAAAGGTGCAGACAGAGAAACAAATGCGCAGTTATTTAAAAGGCGACTACCTGGTAAAAACCAATCAGAAAAATATCAGGTTTATAATGTCTGTAATGGAACCAACGGCAGTTGACAGTTACCTGCGGTGGAATTATTTCGATGAGATTTTCCAGCAAAAGGAATACTTTTCGGCCTATGTGTTTGAAGATACCGCTGAGAAGCTTCTGGCAGACGATCCGGAGCTTAAAAAGAAATTTGAGGAGTGGAAAGCATCCCACCCTGAAGAGGCAAAAAACGTGTATTCGGCTTTGTTTTTCATTTACAAAAACAGCCCCTATTACGAAAAAGAGCATTTACGCTACCCGGTGGCCCGTGTAGAATAAATGCTCCTGAATAAGGTAGTAAGTTATTGATCTTACATATTTTCCCACATAGCCCCCCACTTAACTTCACTCGGGGTAATGCTCATTACAGGTATTTCTGAGTGATAAATCATAGCCTGTACATCCGTTCCTAAAAAGAAATCCGTAATGTCTCTTTCTTTATCATCTTCTGTAATAATCAAAAGATCACCATCATTGGCATAAGCGTAGTTTAACGTATTGCGCACAATACCTTTATGCTCGGTAGGGATCAACAACTCCGAGGTACAGGTTACACCGTGATCATTCACAAATTTTTCAACTTGCTTAATATTGGCGCGAAGTTTTTTCTCGTCCTCCTTTTCATTAAGTACAGATACCACTTTTATCTGGGCACCAAACAGGCGAGCATAATGCAGGGCAGGCCCCACTTTTTCTTTAGACCTTCTGTCCAGCACCAGCGGAAAAATAATAGTCTTGATTTTACTGATAGTACGCACCCCTTTAATGGTGATAACCGGAGGTTTAACAAGGGTTACAGTTCTGTAGGCATTACTGCCGATAAAGCGCTTACGCAGGTTTTGTGGCTTGCCATTGGTACCCATTATTACAAGGGTGGCATCAATCTGCTCGCTCACACGGGCAATTTCTTCATACACTACGCCATCAGCCAACATAGTATCTATCTCAATACCTGATTTGGCTTTGTATTCTGCGGCATATTCATCCAGTTTGGACTGTGCCTTCATTCTTAATTCTTCCTTGCTTTGCGCATTGTCAAGCAGTACGCCCAATTCTTTATCATTATTGATTACCGCAAGTAATTGGATTTTGGCGTTCATAGCTTTTGCAAAAACTACGGCTTCATCCAAAGCAATTAATGATTGCTCTGAAAAGCCCATCGGAACTAAAATTGTAGGAGTATTGTCAGCCATTTTTTATAATATTTTGCTGGCAAATGTAAAATTTAAAGCCATAAGTTTGGGCCGATGAAGAGTACTGAACTGATTTTGAATGCAGATGGCAGCCTTTACCATTTAGCCTTAAAGCCCGGAGAGGTAAGCGATACTATAATTACCGTGGGTGATCCGGAGAGAGTGGGTAAGGTTTCTCAGCTATTTGATAACGTGGAATTAATACGTGAAAAGCGCGAGTTTGTAACTCACACCGGTACTTACAAGGGCAAACGTATTACGGTAATCTCAACCGGAATTGGCACGGATAATATTGATATTGTGTTTAATGAGCTGCATAGCCTTAAGCAGATGGAGGGTAGCTTGGATAAGCCTTTTAAGTTTATCAGGCTGGGTACAAGTGGCACCGTTCAAATTGATGTGCCGATTGACAGCATCCTAATTTCAGGAGCAGCTATCGGTTTTGATGGGTTACTTCATTTTTATGAATATCAGAATGGTAAAAAAGAAGTTGAGGAACTCTTGCACTCTGATACCCGGTTTTTAAAGTTGCCCCGCCCATATGCCGCTTTCGCGGGAAAAGGTTTGCTCGCAAGGTTTAAAACTTTGGCTGACAATACAGGCGTTACCGTTACAGCTCCCGGCTTTTATGCGCCACAGGGCCGCAGTGTAAACGCCCCGATTAAAGTGCCGGATTTTATAGAGCTTTTGGCCAATAGTAAATTTGGAGGTAAAACCATTACCAATATTGAAATGGAAACGGCCGGCATTTATGGGCTAGCTTCACTTTTCGGACATGAAGCGATAAGTATTTCGGCTATTCTGGCCAATCGTTCTACAGGCGAGTTTTCGAATAATCCCGAAAAGGTGGTGGAGGAGATGATTGCCAAAGCCCTGGAAATTATAGTAGAGGAAGAGTAGAGCCTCGTTTTCGATCCTCGCGAAAACTTGGCGCTCCTTGCGGTTAATGGCTGTTTCTAAACCGCAACGTAAGCAAGGGAGTGGCAAAGGATGCGATGGCGAAGATTGGATTTGGAAGGGTATAAAAAATTATTTTTTGACCAACTTTTGTCTTTGAACCCCTTCATTTGTCCTGATTTCTAAAAGGTATAAACCAGCCGGGAGCGAAGTCAGGTCGAGTAAATTCTCAGATTCGGTAAGCCTGGCATTTAATACTACTTGCCCTGCCTGACTAAATATCCGTATTTCTGCCTCCTGAAATTCGATTACATTAAAATTGATATGCAGAAAATCATGGGCAGGGTTGGGGTAAATCCTAAAATCGGTAGTAGTGATTTCATTTAAACCAATCAAAGGGTTATCGCATTTCCAGGTTTCATTCAGGCGCATATTATTGCTGTCAATTCCGGTAGTATAGTACAGCGCAATACCATTGGTAAAAGCTACTCCGCCCTTTCTACCCTTAGCGGGAAGCGGCTTTTGCTGATGCCATGTCTGACTGCCAGGCTCGTAGCGCCATAAATCGTTATGGTAAGTTCCGGCAGAATCAATACCGCCAAAAACTATCAACTGTCCACCTACAGCAGTAAGGCTGGAGTAGTTTCGGCCCAGGCCGGGAAATGAGGGTAGGGCTGTCCATAAATCAGTAGAAGGATCATATTCATAAAACTCATTGTGTAAGCTGTTGGCAGTGTCTGCTCCAAAAATCAAATAGCCCTTGCCATTAAGGCTTGCGCCCGAAGCTTTCCATTTATTCCCGAAAGGGAAATTGGCTTTTTGCTGCCATGTATTGGTAACAATATTGTAAGCCCAAACGGTATTGGTAGCTAATTTTTGAGCGGTACGGCCACAAACAATATAAGTTACATCATTTATAACAAAGCTGGCGGCCCCACTTATGCCACTATCCGGTAAGCTGGTTTTAGTTACCCAGGTATTTGATACAGGATTATACTCCAATACATTTCGGTAATACTTGCTTCCATACACACCGCCAAAAACATAACCTTTACCATTGCCTGAAAAACCAACAGCGTATTGTCTTTGCTCTGCATTGGGCAAACTGGCCATGGTGCTCCAGGTATCTGTCGTCATATCCAAAACCCTGAAATCTCCGGTGACCGCAAACCACGGCAAAAGCCCTGATCCGCAGTAGGCTTTATTGCCGATTACAAAAGCTGCAGCATCATCTCTTTGATTACTTGAGAAATTGGCGATTTGCGTCCAGTTTTGGGCAGTGAGGGAAAAGGTGCATAGGAGAAAAGGGAGTATGGCTTTTTTCAAATTTGATTGTTGATGATTAAATTATTGACTGGTATAAACGGTCTCCAATAAGGGCGATTTAAACATAGCCTTTGGAGAGATTACTTTTTCATCTAAAGGAGTATTATCTCCATATCGTTCTCTCAGTTTTTCCTGAACTACTTTATTACTCAGGTCAAAGTCCGATCAGAGTTTCCGGTTTACCGATTTCAATTCCCAAAGCCTCTTTGTAAATCTTCCAAACCAGTTCCGAGCAATAAATTGTTTCATCCGTCCATTCAAAATAAAGGTCGTAGGACTTTCCGGTAAAGCGCTCACCTGCCATGTTTATTTTCTCAAGATTTTCGGTTGTTATCAAGTTTCTTTAGCCGCATTTTTTAACCGCTTCACCACATAGTGTCCGTTTTTCCACGTTTTATCCAATCATTAATAGGGGTGAGTTTTACCGGTTGAATAGCCTCATATACCATAGTGGTTCCATCTAGTAATATAAATGATGCCCATATGGCTATACCTGGAATTGGTGGCCAGTTGTATAGCCTTGCTTTGGCTGGATTTGGATTCCTGAAAAATGATGTCACCATTTTGAAATTGATCCGAAATAAGACCAGGCCCGGATTCATCAGAATCAAAAACTCCTTTATTATCAGATAAGGTTATTTTAATAATGGAAAAGCCCAGTAGAAGAAATAACAGCAGAATAGTAATTGTGAGAACAGTCTTTTTCATGCGGTAACTCTTATCTGATAAATAGCATAACGTAAAAAAACGAAAAAGGCTACCTCTATTATGAAGCAGCCTTTATTAGTATCAAAAAATCAAAACCTTTACCTCGCTACATTCACAGCCCTCGTTTCGCGGATTACAGTAATCTTTACCTGCCCGGGGTAGGTCATTTCGTTTTGTATTTTCTGGCTGATATCATACGATAGCTTGGCGGCATCAGCATCAGTAACCTTTTCGCAATCTACAATTACCCTAAGCTCTCGGCCCGCCTGCACTGCATATGCCTTGCTCACGCCATTATGGCCAATAGCAAGGTTTTCCAGATCCTTAAGCCTTTGTATGTAGCTTTCCGCAATTTGCCTGCGCGCACCTGGACGTGCACCGCTAATACCATCGCACACCTGCACAATGGGTGAGATGAGGTTAGTCATTTCAATTTCATCATGGTGGGCCCCGATGGCATTGCACACTTCGGGTTTTTCACCATACTTCTCTGCCCACTGCATACCTAAAATGGCGTGCGGCAATTCACTTTCCTCGCTTGGTACTTTGCCAATATCATGCAGTAAGCCGGCACGTTTGGCAATCTTGGCGTTTAGTCCAAGTTCGGCAGCCATTATACCACATAGGTTGGCTACTTCGCGGCTGTGCTGCAAAAGGTTTTGCCCGTAACTGCTGCGGTACTTCATTCGCCCTACAATCTTTACCAGCTCAGGGTGCAGGCCATGTATGCCAAGATCAATGGCGGTACGCTTACCCACTTCAAAAATCTCTTCGTCAATTTGTTTGGCGGTTTTGGCTACCACCTCTTCCACGCGGGCGGGGTGTATGCGGCCATCTGTAACCAGTTTGTGCAGCGCCAGCCTGGCAATTTCCCTTCTTACGGGATCAAAGCAGCTCAGAATAATCGCCTCAGGTGTATCATCCACAATTATCTCCACACCAGTGGCAGCTTCAAGGGCACGTATATTTCTTCCTTCACGACCGATAATACGGCCTTTTATATCGTCATTTTCAATGTTAAAAACCGAAACACTGTTTTCAATAGCCTGCTCGGTAGCCACGCGCTGTATAGTTTGGATTACCACTTTGCGAGCTTCCTGGCTGGCATTCAGTTTGGCCTCCTCCATGGTATCCTGAATAAAAGTAGCCGCCTCTGATTTAGCCTCATCCTTCAAAGCCTCAAGCAGTTGTGCTTTGGCCTCTTCTGGCGTAAGCCCCGAGATAACTTCAAGCTGCTCCACCTGCCTGCGGTGGATTTTTTCAAGCTCCTCGGTTTTACGCTCGTTGATTTCCATCTTCCGGTCAAGATCGGCCTTCAGGTTATTCAGTTCCTTATCTCTGCGCTTATTCTCTTCAAATCGCTGATTGTTCTTGGCTTCACGATCTTTATTGCGTGCATTTATTTCATTGAGCTTTTGCTCGCGCTTATTGATAACCTTTTCGTGTTCGGCCTTAAGCTCCAAAAACTTTTCTTTAGCCTGTAGTATCTTATCCTTCTTAATCGTTTCCGCCTCTTTTTCAGCTTCCTGTATTATGCCCGATGCCTTTTTCTTTTGCATGCTCTGTGCAATCAAAAAGCTGGCTCCTCCTCCTATAAAAAATGCCGCTACGGCTACTATAATGGTTGTAATATCCATGTGGTTTAAAGTGTGTTGTTAAATAAACGTCATCAGCATTTGCTTCAAACATCAGTTATAAATACTGCCTTTCGGCAGATTTGCTATATACCGCTTTCAATTTCCCGCCAAGGCGGAAAATATAACGGAATGTCATAAAAAAACCCGCACCTATTCAAGTCATGTCTAAACCCCAGTTAGACAGGTTCGGAGCTTACCGGACAATTTCGGCCTTCCACTCGTACGGAGGCATGGCCTAGAAAATCCGAGCTAAACTCCTATTATTAATCGTGTTGAGTTTAGCAATTCTAAGAATAGATGCGGGAAAAAAATTGTTTATGTAAAGAACGCTTTTCTAATGCTTTATTGCAGTCTCAAGGATAGTGCTGATTTGGGCTACACGGCTGCCAATAGCCGTAGTGTCCATTAATTCCATGTCGCGGTTTTTCTCAAGCCGCGAGGCCAGTTGCAGGGCACACATGGCCAGCAAATCCTGTTTATCTCTTACGGCAAATCCTTCTTCGTACTTTTTAAGGATACCGTCAATGGTTTTGGCAGCTGCCCGTATTTTTTCCTCTTCCTCCGGTTTTATAGTAAGAGGATACATACGGTCAGCAATGGATACTTTTATTTTAAGATAATCCTTCAACCTGTTTTATAATAATTTACTCATTGAGCAATGCAATACAGCGGTCAATTTCCCGCACGAGGGTTGCAATCTTGGCTTTAGCCAGTTCATTGTCTTCACTTGAAATGGCTACGGCCCTGGCAATTTTTGCCGATTTCAACTCCTCATTCAGTAACTCCACTTTACCACGGCTTTCGGTCAGTTCTTCATCAAGTTTTCGTAGCTGAATTCTCAATGAATCATTTTCACTACGGGCCTGCTCATATTTTTCAACCAGCTGCAAGGTGAGCTGTTCTATGTTATCAAGACCCTTATGAACGTCTGCCATGTAAATCTGGAATTTCCGTGTCACAAAGGTAATAAGGGAATTGAGTAAATCAAGAGAAGAAAAAATACCAGAGGCAAGAATACCCGCATAACACAGGTTTTGAGCCACTAAAGATGTAAACAATCGGTAGCCAATATTGTCAGCTAAAACGTTAGCCTATTTTTAGTTACCTCAATCTTGCTCCATTGTACTTCATATCTTTGAACCCAAATTACTTAACGGCCGTTAAACCCTTTATGAGTTCCATCCAAAAAGCTACCTTTTATTTACTTGTATTAATTCCCGCTTTACTGCTTTCGCAGGATTATCCACAAAACTACTTCCGCCCCCCGCTGGAAATACCGCTGTACCTCTCAGGCACTTTTGCGGAATTGCGCACCAATCACTTTCATTCGGGTATAGATATTAAAACTGAGGGCCGTGAAGGACAACGGGTGGTAGCTGCCGCTGATGGTGTGGTATCGCGAATAAAAGTTTCGCCTTATGGTTTTGGAAATGCCATTTATGTGGTACACCCCAATGGTTATACCACGGTATATGCGCACTTACAGCGCTTTAATGATGAAATTCAAAAATTTATAAAAGATGAGCAGTACCGGCAGGAATCGTTTGATGTGGAAGTGTTTCCTCCGGCCTCAAAATTTCCGGTAAAAAAGGGGCAGCTTATTGCCCTTTCGGGGAATAGTGGGGGAAGTGGCGGCCCGCATCTTCACTTTGAAATCAGGGATACCCGCACCGAAAAAATTATTAATCCATTGCTTTTTGGGTTTGATGTAAAAGATACCCGCAGCCCGGATTTGTATAATCTTGAAATTTATGAGTTTGATGGGGCTGATCTTGTATCATCTTACACCAAAAATCTGCTGAGGTTTAAAGATGGAACTTATGCCCTTGCCGGGGATGGAGTTATTGAGGTAAGCCATAAACCTGCCTTTGGTATTACAACTTTTGACAGGCTGGATGGGGCTCCCAATAAAAACGGAGTGTATCGCATTGAGCTTACCGTAGGCAACCAAACGTATTATGATTTTGAAGCCCGCACTTTTGCCTTTGATGAAACCCGTTACATCAATGCCCACATCGATTATGCGCAGAAGTCATGCTGCCGAAGAACCATCAATAAACTCTACCTCGAACCCAATAACCAGTTTTCGGGATACGGTAATGGTACCCGCAAAATGAATTTCCCTCAATTGGAGAGCGATAGCCTTTACCCCGTAAAAATTACTGTAAAGGATGCCGCGGGAAATGAAAGCGTGCTCGCCTTTCATCTAAAATATATAGAGCCCACTATACAGCCGGATGAGCTTCCGGCAACTGATGCCGTTGTTTTTGATTACACCCAAACCAACACCTTTAAAAAAGATAATTTTCAAATGGTGTTGCCGGATGGGGCGCTTTACAGCAATGCATTGGTGGAATATAAAAAGGACGCCCCCTGTAGCGAGTGTTACTCATTTATATATGAAGTGGCTTCGCGCGAGATACCCGTGCAGAAGTACTATACCCTTAAAATTAAACCCGAGGGGCAGTTTAGGGGAGATAAAAGCAAGCTGGCTATAGCCAGTTTTAGAAATGGCCGCCTTGATGACTACGAGGGCGGTACGTGGGAAGATGGCTTTGTGGTAGCGCGTACACGCCAATTCGGGCAATTTGCCGTGGTGGCGGATACTGTTCCACCTGTAATTAAACCTATTGGTTTTAGGGATGGGAGTAATGTGTCAGGTTCAGGACGAATTCAGTTTACCATCACCGATAACTTTAGCGGCATTGAGAGCTACCGGCCCACCATAGATGGCAAGTGGGTGTTGTTTGAGTATGATGCCAAAAACAAACTCATTTACGCCTCGCTATCAGAAATGGATGTAGAGCCCGGAGAACATACGCTGGAGCTGGAGGTTAAGGATGAAAAAGGTAACGTGGCCACCAAAGCATATCGCCTTACTTTTTAGGTGATTCTGCATTTTATCGATTAAAAACTGTGAAGCCTTTACTAATTACTTTCCTGCAGAGTATGCTATTTTTGCCCGATATCCGTTTCCACTACCAGTGAGCGAAATAAAAGATTAAATGAAGTACCTATACGCGATATTACTAGCGGCAGCACTGCCCATTTTGGCTTTTTCACAAACGCAGAAAAAAAGAAGCCTATACAGATTTCCGGCCTGGTAATGACGGCTGATACTGTGCCCCAGTTTATGCCCTATGTAAACATTGTAGTAAAAAAGAGAGGTATGGGAACCACCACCAGTACCGAAGGTTTCTTTTCCTTTGCCGTGCTTCCCGGAGATAGCATACAGTTTACCAGCATTGGTTTTAAAAAAGAAATTCTCGTAGTGCCCGATAGTCTTGATGAGAAAGAGTACCTGGCCCGTATTATTATGCTGAGGGATACCACTATGCTACAGGAAGTAACTCTTTACCCATGGCCCACGCCAGACAGGCTGAAAGATGAATTGCTGGCCACGAGGGTCAACACTACCGAAGAGGACATCGCCATGAAAAACCTTGCTATACAGGAGTTAAAGGACCGTGCAGCCGAAATGGGATATAGCCCCGAGGAAATTCAGGATTTTGTGATTGCAGCCAATAATGCATCTATTTACAATTATGGGCGTTATCAGGGCTTAACCCCAGGGGGTGCCATTTTAGGCGCATTGAGCGATCCTTTTGCATGGCAACAATTTTTTGAGGCACTAAAACGCGGGGATTTCAGTTCTAAGAAATCCAGGTAATACGAAACTAACACTACTAGCCCTTGCGCCTTTCCGGATTTCTCTTCGTTTTTCTACTTCTTATTTCAATAACCTCCGCTTTTGGCCAGTCTAAAAAGCGACCAACCACCATTAAAGGTACCGTTACCGATTCGGACGGAAACCCTGTGGATGGGGTTCAGGTTACTGTAGGTTCATTTTTTACCCTTACCGATGAAGCCGGTAACTACGAACTCGATATTTATGATGGCGACAGGCTGATAGCGGGTTTTATAAATTTTGCCTATATCCCCGATACGGTTATGTTCTCCATCCAAAAAGGAGAACTGAAGGTTATTAATAAGCAGATTAAACTGCGGACAAATATGCTGGCCGATGCCGAAGTGCAGGATCGAAAATCCCGCTTTGAAGGTGGTGTGAAAATCGATCCGCGTACGCTTGAGAGCTATGCCGGAACAGGTTCAGCCGTGGAGGGTATATTAAAGTCTCTACCGGGAGTAAACAGCAATAATGAGCTCAGTTCACAAATTTCAGTACGTGGAGGAAGTTTTGACGAGAATCAGATCTACATTAATGGAATTGAGGTGTACCGCTCCTTTTTGGTGAGTAATGGTCAGCAGGAGGGGCTCAGTATTATTAACCCAAACATGGTGGAGAATATTGATTTTTCTGCCGGTGGGTTTGAGGCCCGCTATGGCGATAAAATGTCATCTGTACTGGATATAACCTACCGTAAACCTACAGAGTTTGGACTGGCTGCCGAGGCGAGCCTTTTAGGCGGAAGCCTTACTTATGAGGACCGTTTAGTAAATGATCGACTGGCAGTTTTGGTTGGAGGTAGGTACCGCACCAACCAACTATTGCTGGGGTCGCTTGATACGGAGGCAGATTTTCGCCCCAGGTTTACGGATATACAGGCTTATCTTAACTACACTTTAACGGATGAGTGGGATATCAGCTTTTTGGGTAACTACAGTAAAAACCTTTACCAGGTAATTCCCTCTACACGTAATACTGATTTTGGAACTTTTCAGGAGGCACTGCGACTTACCGTGTTTTTTGACGGGCAGGAAGATTACGATTTTACTACAAGGTTTGGAGCCTTAAGCGCGGTGAATCGCCCCAGTAATAATCTCGAACTTAAATACACAGCCTCCGTATTTCAAACTACCGAGCAGGAGTATTTTGATGTAATAGGTGCCTACCGCCTTGGTGAACTCAATAATAATCTTGGTTCAGATGATTTTGGTGAGATATCCTTCATCCGAGGAGTGGGCGGCTTTCAGAATTACGCGCGCAACAACCTGGATATTATTGTGGCCAATGCAGCGCATGACGGACTCTTGGATAAAGGTGACGTGAGCTGGCGCTGGGGGTTAAAGTATCAGTATGAAGATATTATCGATCGCTACAAGGAGTGGGAAATGATTGATTCCGCGGGTTATAGTATTCCTCATAAACCATCGTTCGGATATGACTCATTAATAGTAACTCAGGATACTATAATTGATGGGCAACGTATTCCATTAGGTGGAGTGGTTTATTCCACTTTAGATACTTCTGCTCAAAACCTAACCTTGTTTGAAAGCTATAACAGTAGCGAGGTGGTGCAATCATCCCGTATAATGGCGTATGTAGAGCGTTCTCAGCTTTTTGAGCGCAACGGCCACGACTTTTTTGTAAACCTTGGTTTGCGCGCCCATTACTGGACCTTCAATAACCAAACTGTGGTAAGTCCCAGGTTAAGCTTCAGCTGGCACCCTGATGGAAAAAGAGATATGGTTTGGAGGCTCGCATCAGGTCTGTATTATCAACCGCCCTTTTACAGGGAGATGCGTAATCTTGAAGGTGGACTGAATGAAGATATCAGAGCGCAGCGCTCTATGCATTTTGTGTTGGGTAATGATTACCAGTTAAAACTCTGGAACCGGCCCTTTAAGATGGTCACCGAGGTATATTATAAGGATTACAATAGCCTCATTCCTTATGATATGGATAACGTACGAATCCGTTACCGTGCAGAGAATAACTCGAAAGGGTATGCTGCCGGTATCGATTATCGTATTAACGGAGAGTTTGTAAATGGTGTGGATAGCTGGTTCAGCCTTTCCCTGCTAAAGGTAGAGGAAGATATACAGGGGGATGGAGCCGGGTATGTGCCCCGCCCAACCGACCAAAGGTTTAGTGCCAAAGTTTTTTTCCAGGATTACCTGCCGCGCGATCCCACCTTCCGGGTAAGCCTTACCGGTACGTATGCCACAGGTTTGCCGTTTGGGCCACCACAAGCTGAGCCTAAAGACAAGGACTTCAGAATTCCTGCTTATCGCAGAGTTGATATTGGTTTCTCCAAAGTGTTGAAGCTGGAGGGCAAAACCTATAAATCTAAATTCCTGAATACTTTTTCTACACTTTATGTAACGCTGGAAGTATTTAAC
Source organism: Schleiferiaceae bacterium (assembly GCA_963758205.1). GTDB lineage: Bacteria > Bacteroidota > Bacteroidia > Flavobacteriales > Schleiferiaceae > Owenweeksia. The sequence continues at coordinate 580,535 of CAVWUM010000002.1, read as the reverse complement.
CTGCTGGCAACCAACAACACCGTTAGTTATTTATGGATTAAGGATATTTCCACAGCCCGTGAGTATGCCGTACCCAATTACCTTACGGGAAGGTTGCTCAACCTGAAACTTGTGGCTAAGTTTTAGCCCCCCCCCAGCCCATTCAGTCTGGCAGGCAAGCTCCTCCATAAATTGAAGGGAAATTCTTTGCAATTAAGCCTTAAGGGTTCTAAATATTTGTAATTGTGACAAGGTTTTTTTTATTCGTCTTTTAGAAATTTTGTAAAAAAGCAAGGTGAGGCTTGTCAATGAGAAGTGCCGAAGTGTAGTGAAGCGAAACGGCTGGGGCTTCGAAGACAAGTAAGCCGTAGCTTCTAAAAAATTTCTAAGAAGACTTGACTTTTTGGTTCGTTTTGGGTCAAGCCAAAATGAACGGAAGCAAATAAGGTTGTTATTAATCCTCTAACGATAACCTCTCTAACAATTCTTTTACATCATCTTTTCGATAATTGCCATTGGCCAGCAATTCGCGCAGAAGCTTTTTTGTACGTACTATTCGTCCTTCCTTTAAGTAGGCCAGGGCAAGGTTCCACCTGGCGGTATTAGTGTATGGGTTTTGCTTTCCGCTAACCTGCCCTAAATAAAACTCTGCTTTTTTCAGGTTAGGGGGATTTTGTGAAAGGAAGGCCATACCTGTGTAAAATAGCGCCTCCTGGGTTTCATTCTGCCGCCTCAGGTGTTCCTCATAAAAGGAAGTGGCCGTTTCATAGTCGCCTTGCTTATAGGCCCTCGTACCATTATTCCAGTTTGGGAAATTTTCAAGCGGATAGGCCGTAGTACTGCGGTATTTGTAAGGTTCAAAGTATTCGTCAAACAGGTTTTCCTCCAAACTTATTTTTGAAAAATCATTGTAAAAAAAGATAACACCATAAATGATAAGCAGAGGTATCGCAATGCGCCACCAATAGCGTTTCAGCAAGGTTGGGTCAGCGGGGTTCTCCCAATGGTGAATGCGCTCCCGTATTTCAGCATCTCCATGTTTTTCAATAGCCAGATACGCTGCCTGTTGCAGAGCAACCTCTTTTTGTAGTTCACCGTTGAATTTTAACTCTTTTTCAAAAGCGGCCCTTTCCTCCTCATCCAATAAATGGTTCAGATATTTATCAATGCGCTGTTCCAGGGCGTCCATTAGTGGCTATCGATATTGGCGTAAAGTTCTTCCAGTAAATCCTCATCCTTTAGCAATAAATCCTTAAGCTGGCGCAAGGCATTCCATTTCTTATCACTTTCCAGCTGCGGGGCAGGGCGTCCAAATTGTTTGCTGATCTGTTCATCTGTTTTTGCTTCAAAGTAAAAAGCTTTTAGCACCTGTACATCTGAATCATCCATGCGGGCAAAAAGCTTTTCCATAGCCTTTTCTTCATGTAAATGTGGGTGCGAATAAATCTCATGCCCCGCGCTTTTATCCCAAATAGCTTTACAAATGCCAACATATAATTGAGACAGGCTGCCCTTGTTTTGTGAATCTGTCTTTAAAGTGTGAAACAGAGCCAACATACCATCCTGCAACACCTGGCTGGCTTGCCTCGAAGTCCCGCCATGCTTTAGCACATAGGCCTTTATTTCTTTCCGGTTACTTTTATAAAACCACTTTACCCTCTTCTGCAATCGGGCATCGTTATGTAGAAGTTCTTCTGAAATTTCGTGGTCGCTGTATCTGGCCAAGGCTCCTTGTTTGTTTATACCAAAGGTAAATGAAAGATGCAGTTTGTTATTTACAAGTGAGATGTCGTAAGGCGCAATTTTTCAGGGTATCAAAGAATGAACTGGCTTCAATTTCTATTATATCTGTTACAACCATCACTTGAATTGTTCGTTTATTTTAGCCATCCACAAACACACTACAGTTTTATATGAAAGTTAGATTACTGGGATTGCTTCTGATGGCCGTATTCTTCGGTCACAGTCAAAATCAAAAAGTTGAGATTGCCGAGGTAATCAAGGAACTACAGGTTACTAAAAAGTCGGGCGATAATATGAAGGTCGCTATTTGGTTACCTACGGAGTATTGGGCCATATCACTACAGGATAACCCTGATGTTACCCCTGAGGTGATAGAAAAAATCAAATCTATTTTTGAGGACTTTATCCTCATTATTGCTGTGGATGTGGATATAGTTGGAGCAGAGTTTAAGCCAAACCCAGCGGTAAAAGCCGAACTGATCGATTCAAATAACATAAAGCACAAATTACTAAAGGAAAGCGAGTTACCTGGTGAGACAAGAGATATGCTTAACGTGCTAAAACCCGCCCTCGCTAATATGCTGGGTAATTTTGGTAAGAATATGCAGTTACTGATGTTCGATGCCACTGATAAGAATGGCGATAAAATAGCCGAGGCCTCAGGGGAAGGCGCTTTGACCCTGCTTTATAATGGTGAACGCTTTGAGTGGGATTTACCATTTAGTTTCCTGATGTCTCCCAAAAAATGCCCTGTTGATGACGCCCCAATGAATGCTAAATGGAGATACTGTCCCTATCACGGTAACGAATTGGTAGAGTAAGCGGATGGGTGCTAAAAAAGGTAAAAAGAGAATTTTCAGAATTGCATTATGGGTGGCAATAGCACTTATAGCGGTAGGTGTGGCTGTTGGCTGGCAGTTCTACAAAAAAATATACCTGCCCAATGTAGAAACCCATGGTGATGAAGTGTACCTCTACATCGCTACAGGTAGTGACGAAACCGCGGTTCTGGACTCCCTCAAAGCCATGCAGGTACTTAAGGATGTTGACTCTTACCAGTGGATGGCCGAAAAAAAGAATTATCGGGGCCGAAACGTAGTGCCGGGAAAATATCCTATTAAAGATGGCATGAGCAACAACGAATTGCTAAACCACCTGCGGGCCGGAAATGGCCGTGTGGACGTAGCTGTTCAGTTTAACCAGATACATACCAAAGCTCAGCTGGCCGGGCGGCTGGCTCACCAAATTGAGCCTGACTCTAATGCCGTGTACAGTTGGCTTACCAATCCGGATTCAATTTCAGCCTATGGTTTTAAGGATGAAACCATAATGGCGATGTTTATTCCTAATACCTATTACCTTACTTGGAATACAAGTACGCCACAGCTTATGCAGCGCATGGCTAAAGAATATAAAGCCTTTTGGACACCCGAACGGCAGGCTAAAGCCCGTGAAGCCGGCCTAACCCAAGGTGAGGTAGTAACCCTGGCCAGCATAGTGTATTGGGAAACCAAAAAACCGGAGGATATGCCTAAAGTGGCTGGGGTGTATATGAATCGCCTGAAAATTGGAATGCCTCTACAGGCCGACCCCACACTGATTTTTGCCATTGGTGATTTTACGATGAAACGGGTTTTAAATAAAGACAAGGAAATTGAATCTCCCTACAATACGTATAAATACAGGGGTTTACCGCCCGGCCCCATTCTCATTCCCCCCATCATTTTTGTAGATGCAGTGCTTAACTATGAAAAGCACGACTACTACTATTTTGTGGCCAAGGAAGATATGAGTGGCGATAGCTACTTTGCCAAAACTTATCAGCAGCATTTGGTTAATGCGCGAAAATATCAACGGGCGCTGAATGAGCAGGGGGTGATGAGATAGTGAATAAAGTCAGTTGGGAATGAATTTGGAATGAAATATTTCTTTTTTAACATAGTCTTCCTATTTGGTTCCGTCTTGCTCATTGGGCAGGGTTTTCAAATGAACGAAGTGATTCTGGAACCTGATATCAAGAGCTTAGTTCCATTTTCGGCCGATCAGCTCGATCGCATAAAGCAAAATAATGTTAGAAGGGTGGAAGAGGTTAGATACTTTCAGCGTGATACTTTAACAACCACTTATTTCTTTAATGAGGCAGGTCAGCTTGTTCGTGAATCAGATGCTTATACCGAAGTCATTTATAAATACAATCTAAAGGGTAAACTGATTTTAAAAAAACGTACAAGCGAGTGTCTATTAAGTCATGATTCTCTTATTTACGATTCGCAGGGTAGGCTTATATTTTATGACTCTTATGAAACCTATATAGATTGTGGTCATCCTGATAATTATTCGGAGCTTAATACGAATTTTGAGCTAAGACTGCTTGCAAACCATGGAAACCATGTTCTGATTGATATCCAGGATTCGAATTACCCTATTTATTACGAGTTAAACTCAGAAAATCAAACCATTCTCAGAATTCAACCTGATCAGCGGGATTCAATTTCAAAAGAATTTTCTGACAGCACTAATTGGCAAGAAATCTTTTGGCAGAAAAGTGCTAATCCACCTTACGGCTACATGGACGAATGGAAGCTTAAGTATCGAATAATTCAGACCCGAACTTACAAGGATAGTTTGTTGACAGAGTTCAATATGGTGAACTCAAGTGATAGAAATGATACCCTAAGACAAGAAAAGTACTATTATAATAAACTGGGCCAGCCAATACATTTAAAGATTCTGAGTAGCAATGTTTTTTACAATAAGGAAATATTCATTGAATATGACACCAGGCATATGGTTTCTGCTATAATTGAAAGGCGCGATGATAAAGCCCTGGCTAAGGAATATCATAGCATTTTAAAAGTGGAGTATCGCTATTTTGAGAATTGATGGTGAGAAACAGAAAGGTTATTCAAAGTCCGTTGCATGATCAGTGGGTGATGAGATATGAGATAGGATGATGTCCGCACACTTCTTAAGTGTTTCTATAGGTATATTTACTTGCAAACTAGAACCTCATGAATCAAGAACAATTATCCCAACTTACAGATAACGAATTGTTGGAAGCGGCTAAGAACAACAAACCATCACCTATTATTGATGCCTTTTTTATTGGTTTTTTGGTAGGAATAATTATTTATGGAGTAATTGCCAATGCCTGGGGGCTTATTGTTTTAATTCCCTTGTTCTTGATTTACCTGATGCTTAAAAAACCAAAGCAATATCAGGCCTTGCAGCAAGAGCTGAAATCAAGAAACCTGAAGTAATAAACAATTAGTTGGTTTGTATGAAAACAGGGGTGATCTCGATCCGGGCATTTATAGGTTCTTCCAACTTTGAGTTGAGCCGCAGGTTCTACAGTGATCTAGGTTTTGAAGAAGTAGTGACTTCCAGCACTATGTCGTACTTCCGGATGGGCGCCTTTGGCTTTTATTTACAAGACTATTATGTAAAAGACTGGGTAGAGAACTCCATGGTGTTTCTTGAGGTGGAAAAACCTGAGGACTATTTACGCCATCTGCATAGCCTTAATATTACCCATAAATATCCAGGTGCTCGTGTTTCTGAAATGGAATACAACGAGTGGGGCAATGAATTTTTTATCCATGACCCAAGTGGGGTTTTGTGGCATGTTGGTGAATTCAAATAGTTGTTTACTGTACTAAAACCTTTAACCATTATATAATGACGTTTAGAATTTGGATAGCGTTCATCACAATCATAATATACTCATGTCAGTCACCTTCCGGTGAAAATTCTATTGAGGAAATGCAGGCAGATTCTGCATCCGTACAGCCATCCCGCGAAAGCGGAAAAGAAGAGCCTAAAGACTTGCCGCAGGAAATAACCACCGCTATGGATGACGCCTCGGTAAGCCGGGAAAGGATAAAACTTGTAGAGGCTCCGATAGCATTAAAAAGTGGAGAGCAATTCAATCTTAAAATTCCTGATGGCTGGAATATTAGTGTGGCAGCCGAAGGACTGGCCCGTTTACGGTTTATGGCTAAAAGCCCTGATGGGCGCCTATTTGCCACAGATATGTATAACAAAACAGATAATTCCAAAGGACGGGTTTACATTTTTGAGGGCTTCAATAGGCAATCGCGAAAATTTGATACAATAATTACCTATCTGGATAATCTCCGCAACCCAAATAGTTTGCAGTTTTATACCGATAAAAGTGGCAAACAGTGGCTTTACCTGGCTTTAACAAATAAGCTGGTTCGCTATCCTTATACTGATGGAGATATGAATCCATCAGGAGCGGAGGAAGTGCTGGCCACATTTCCTGATTATGGCCTGAGTTATAAATATGGTGGCTGGCATCTCACGCGCACCATCGCTATTCATGATGATCAACTTTATATTTCTGTAGGCAGTAGTTGCAACGTGTGTGAGGAGAAGGAAGATGTGCGTGCCTCCGTTTTGGTGATGGATATGGATGGCGGCAATAAGCACCATTTTGCCAAAGGGGTGCGCAATACCGTTGGCCTTAAATGGGTGAAGGGTTCGTTATTTTCAACTAATATGGGTGCGGACCACCTGGGCGATGATAAACCTGAAGAAGCTTTATATGTAATTGCCGAAGGTCGTCATTACGGCTGGCCGTATTATTACCAGTTTAAAGATGAGATTTACGCTGATACCACCTTTGAGTGGCATCAGGATACTTTGAAGGCCAACGATATTCCCAAAGCATGGAGCCCACTGGGCGGACATACAGCGCCATTAGGTTTTGAATATTTTGAAGGGGAGCAATGGCCACCCTCTATCCGCAATTACTTTTTAGTGGCACTTCATGGTTCGGGTAAGGTAAAGCTAAATAAAGGGTATGAGGTGGTTCGCTCCCGAAAAGGCCATAGACCTGAGCCTGTAATTACCGGCTTTTTACAAAAGGGAGATCGCAAGGGACGGCCCTGTGATATTTTTATTTGGGATAATCGCTCCTTCTTTATTACAGATGACCACAGCGGGGTGCTGTATTATGTGGAGGTGGAATAGTCTCATCTTTTGCTTTCACTTTTCCAAAATTCACTTTCAACCCACCCTTTCTTTTAAAGCCTCAATCCCTACCTTTGCGCGAAATTTTTGAAGCCCCATGTGGAATAAAATCATTCGTCTCGCCCTCACAGCGCTCATCTTTGCCGGGGCCGTATGGCAGTTTATTGAAGGCAATATTGGTAACGGCATAATGCTGGTACTGCTGGCCGGCCTTGTTTTGCTCACCTACTTCCGTAACGAAAACATTTTACTGGCCTTTTGGCACCTGCGTAAAAACAATATGGCCGGAGCTGAAAAATCCCTTAACCGTATTAAGAATCCCGAGCAAACTTTAATAAAAAGCCAGTTGGCATATTGGTATATGCTACAGGGTATGATACACTCTCAAACAGGGATTGGTAAAGCCGAAACATTTTTGCGCAAGGCGCTTTCAACTGGATTGCGTATGAAGACCGACCAGGCTATGGCTAAATTGCAACTGGCCGGTATAGCCATCGCCAAACGCAGAAAACGCGAGGCCATGGTACTTTTAGCTGATGTAAAAAAGCTGGATACCCGTGGTATGCTTAATGATCAGGTAAAGATGATTAAGCAACAGATGAAGCGGATTTGATAAAGTAAATTCTCAATACTATTAAAAGGCTCCAATTTGGGGCCTTTTATATTTTTCGGTGTGCCGTAATCATTTTACATTTTACGGTGTTGCCTTAGTTTTGGAAGGTTATGAAGAGAAAAACTCTTAAAAGACTTTTGTGGTGGGGGCTGTCGCTCATGCTGCTTGGTATATTAGCATTGGTGCTTTTCTTCTTCTCGGTAAAGTGGGGTGCGTTTGGCCCCTTGCCGGGAGATGATGAACTGAGCGATATACGCAATGCTACTGCCACTTTGGTGTATTCATCGGACGAAAAATTAATTGGTAAGATCTTCTCCGAAAACCGCACTAATGCCAACCTTCAGGATTTACCGCAACATTTGCTTGATGCCCTGGTAGCCACCGAGGATGCCCGCTTTTACGAGCATGATGGGGTAGATAAGCGGAGTGTGCTTAGAGTTATTTTCAAGAGCATATTACTGCAGGATGAAAGTGCAGGAGGGGGAAGTACCATTACCCAACAATTGGCCAAAAATCTATATGGACGAAGGGATTTTAGTTTCCTTACCCTTCCTGTAAATAAATTTAAGGAGATCATATTGGCCAATCGTTTGGAAGAACTTTACTCCAAAGAACAGATACTTGAATTTTACCTGAATACCGTTCCCTTTTCGGAGAACACCTATGGCATAGAAGCCGCCAGTCAGCGGTTTTTCAGTAAAAAGCCGGCACAGCTGCAACCTGCCGAATCAGCGGTGTTGATTGGTATGTTGAAGGCCAGTACTTATTACAATCCACGTTTGCATCCTGATCATGCCAAAGGCAGGCGCAATGTGGTTTTACACCAGATGGTGCGCTACGGTTATCTGGATCAGTCAGTTTATGACAGCCTAAAAGTAACAGAGCTAAAACTGGACTATAATAAGCTGGGGGAGGATTCGCGCGCACCCTACTTTATGGCGCATGTAAAATCAAAGGCCTTGGAACTGCTTGAAGGCCAACTCGCTAATGATGGCAAGCCTTACGACCTGGAGCAGGATGGACTTAAAATCTATACCACCCTTAATCTGCAAATGCAACAGGCGGCTGATGCAGCTATTAAAAAACATATGACGCGCCTGCAAAAACTTTTTGATCAACATTGGAAAGGCCGCAAACCCTGGGGTGCCCAAACGCAGGTTTATGATTCCGAATTGATTCGCAGCCATAGCTACCAGAATTTAAGGCGAAGGGACTTGCCCGATGATTCGATGAAGTATTACCTGAATAAAAAACACCCCGTACAGGTGTATGCTCGACAAGGCGATACCGTTTTGGAGATGAGCATCCGTGATTCAGTAGAGTATTACATCAAATTGCTCAACTGTGGTTTTCTGGCCATGCAACCCGGCAATGGCGGCATCCTGGCCTGGTCGGGCGGGCTTAGCCATCGCTTTATGCCCTATGATCATGTTTTGGCAAGGCGGCAGGCGGCATCCACGTTTAAGCCTATTGTATATGCCACGGCACTCAGCCAGGGTGCTGATCCGTGTGGTTATATAAGTAATGAGCAACGCATGTATGAGGACTATGAAAACTGGACTCCCCGTAATTATGATGATGAATACGGTGGCTTTTACAGCATGAAAGGCGCTCTCACTAAATCAGTAAACGTGGCTGCGGTGCAAACTCTTTTTGAAGCCGGTATCAATAATGTATTAATGATGGCGAGGCAGTTGGGTATAAGCAGCAAGTTGCCAAAAGATCCTTCAGTGGCGTTGGGCACTGGTAGCGTAACCTTATATGAAATGGTGCAGGCCTACTCTGTTTTTGCCAATGGCGGATATGAAGTGGAGCCCTATTACATCGAAAAAATTGAAAATGGGAGGGGTGAGGTGCTTTACGAGCATAAGGCATCGCCAACTGCCCAGCGCATTATTGATGAAGACATTCCTGCTATGATAAATGAAATGTTGCAGGCTGTAATAAATAATGGAACGGCTACCCGCTTGCGCAATGTATATGGCTTGCCCAACTCCCTTGCGGGGAAAACGGGTACTGCTCAAAATTACACCGATGGATGGTTTATAGGCTATAATCCCAACCTGGTGGCCGGGGTTTGGGTAGGAGCTTCCAGCCCGGTGGTACACTTTCGTAGTGGAACCTATGGGAGCGGCTCAGCTATGGCTTTGCCGGTATTTGGCGAGTTCTTTAAAATCATTAACCGTTCACCGGATCTTAATTTTTATACCAGCGCCAGTTTTGATGAGTTGTCACCTGAACTGCAATCGCGCATGAATTGTGAAGACTTCAGGGAAGAAACCTTATTCGATTCCTTTTTTGGGATATTCCGCGATGAAGAGGGTAAACCCGTATCCCCCGAAAGGGATGAAGGAGAAGAACCGGACCATAAGCAGCCTGAAAAGAAGAAAGGCTTTTTGGAAAGGATATTTAAAAGGCGAAAATAACTTACTAGATACTAGATACCAGATACAACGCCAGGTCACGCTGAGCGATAGTCGAAGCGTCTTACCTAATTATCCTATTGATAGATAACTATGTTCCGGTTTTCAATTACCCCTGTGGATACCCAAATACTCTTCTTAAAATATCACTCACTCGTGCAGCCGGGTTTTCCCGTATTTTGGCTTCTTCCTGCGCAATTACCAAAAACAGTCCGTCCAGCGTTTCGGCCAGCACATACTCGTCAAGGTTTGGATTTACCTTGGTCACAAAAGGAATTTTATTGTAGTTATCCGCCAATGGGTTCCAGTATTTGGTAAGCTGCACCTGGTCGAGAGTTGATTTAATTACCGGCCTGAACTCAGTCTCAAGTTTTGATTGTGTAGTACGCTTTAAAAATTGGGTGGCGGCATCATTGCTTCCTCGCCAAATGTCATACACATCCTGTAAAGTCATTTGCTGAATGGCACTCACAAAAATGTCCGTGGCTTTGGCAGAGGCCTGTTCTGCCCCATGATTCATGGTCTCAATAAACTGATCAACCTGATTGCCCAAACCCAGGTTACGCGCTGTTTCTTCCACTTTTTTAGCTTCCGGTGGAAATGGAATTTTGATAAGTGAGTTATTGTAAAAACCGTTGGCTTTAGAAGTTTGGGCGATTGAGTTTCGCGCACCTACAATCAACGCCTCCCGTATTCCTCTTGAAATTTCGGCTTCGCTGGGGGGTGTGGTCATTGTGCCGGCAGTTTCAAGTACGGCACCCAGTTGGTCGCAGGCGGTTAATGCAAGCAGGCAAAATGCAGTTATAAATATTCTCATCGCTGTGGTTTTTAGCAAAAATAGTAATCCTCTTTATAGACGGTTATAAGCTAAAGCTAACATTTAAGGGTAATAATATTTGGGGATTAGGTATAAGTAAAATTACTTAACTGACTTATCCTATTTTTGTGGGAAAATCAACAATACTGTGCAGGCAGAACTCATAGCCATTGGCGATGAAATACTCATTGGCCAGACTACCGATACCAACTCAACATTTATAGCTACCCATCTAAACCTAAATGGGATTTCAGTAAAGCAGAAGCGCGTAATTGCAGATGATGCCGATACCATAAAACAAGCATTGGATGCCATACTGCCTGAAACCAAACTGGTGTTTATGACAGGAGGTCTCGGGCCTACCAATGATGATATCACCAAAAAAACACTCAATGAATACTTTGGTGGCGAGTTGGTTTTTCACCAGAATGTATTTGATCACATAACAAAGCTGTTTGCCTCATTCAATAGAGTTCCGTCAGAAACCAATCGTGGGCAGGCCTTTTTACCCAATGTATGTACTCCGCTACCAAATAAAATGGGCACGGCACCCGGTATGCGCTTTGAAAAAGATGGCAGGTATTTTTTCTCCTTGCCCGGAGTACCTTACGAAACGGAGAAACTGGTTGAACATACCATTTTGCCCTGGATAAGAGAGAATCTTCAAAAAGGTACCGTGGTGCATAAAACCATACTTACGCAAGGTGTACCCGAAAGTGAACTGGCTGAAATGCTTAAAGAGTGGGAAACAAATTTACCCAAGGGGGTTAAGTTGGCCTATTTACCATCAGCAGGTATGGTTAGGCTCAGGCTTACATCCTATATAGGTACTGAAGAGGATGCCCGGAAAATGGTGGAGACCGAAGCACAAAAGGTAATTGATATACTGGGTGATATAGTATTTGGTGAAAATGCCCAAACGCTTGAGGAGGTTATCGGGATCAGCTTAAAGAACAGTGATAGTACGCTAAGCACAGCCGAAAGCTGTACTGGTGGCTACATAGCTCATCTCATCACATCGGTTTCGGGTAGCTCGGAGTATTTTATGGGTAGTGTGGTTAGCTATGCCAATCAAGCCAAGGTTGAACTTTTGGGTGTGGATCCTGAAGCAATTCGAAAAAATGGAGCAGTGTCGGAAGAGGTGGTATTGCAAATGGCAGAAGGTGCCCGCCAAAAGTTTCATACCGATTTTGCCATTGCTACCAGTGGTGTGGCCGGGCCTACCGGAGGTACACCTGAAAAACCGGTGGGTACAATATGGATTGCAGTAGCCGGACCTAATGGTGCAAAGGCACGCTGTTTCAGCTTTGGCCGTAACCGCGAGCGCAACATCCAAAAAACCGCCCTGATGGGGCTGGATATGCTGCGCAGGGAGGTTCAAAAAATTAAAGTGTAGTATTGTGGAGAAGTAAAAGTTTATATACTTTTGCAAACCAATTTTTAACGAGCAGAAATCATGTCACGAGTTTGTGAATTAACAGGTAAAAAGGCCATTACAGGAAACAGTGTATCCTTCTCTAATAAGAAGAACAAGCGCAAGTTTAATGTAAACCTTATGAAAAAGCGCTTCTACATTCCTGAAGAAGACAAATGGGTTACTCTTAAAGTGTCAACTTCTGCCCTGAAAAACATTAATAAGAAAGGAATTACTGCTGTGCTTAAAGAAGCGCGCGAAAAAGGATTTCTTACAAAATAATAATTCGCCATGGCTAAAAAAGGAAACCGCGTACAGGTTATAATGGAGTGCACCGAGCACAAGGAGACTGGAATGCCAGGAACCTCTCGTTATATTACAACCAAAAACAAAAAGAACTCTCCTGACAGATTGGAGCTTAAGAAGTACAACCCTGTACTTAAGCGCAAAACCCTACACAAGGAGATTAAATAATTTTAAAAATTAGTAACGATGGCAAAGAAGGTAGTTGCAACACTAAAGAAAGGAGACTCTGCATCTTTTACTAAAGTGGTAAAGATGGTAAAGAGCTCTAAAACCGGAGCTTACACTTTTGAGGAAAAAGTGATGAATAAAGAATTGGTAAACGACTTCTTGAAGAACTAAGAAGCCCCGTTTATAAAATCTAAGCCCTGTTGATGTTTAAATCAACAGGGCTTTTTTTGTTTATGGCTGTTAGGTAAAAGTCCCTTCTTCCCTAATTTAAAAGTAATTTCCCATATGGGGAATTATAGTTGAAAATAATATATTGTAAAAAGCTGAATTTGAGTGGTAAGCGCCAGGCGGCATAGATTTTACGATATCGGAGAGAGCTTTAGCGAACTAAAGACTGAAAATTTTTCAATCGAAGCTTTTTTCCTAAACTTAACCTAATCACGTAGTATAAGAATCCACTTGTTTACATTCAAGTGGATTCTTTTTTTTATTCCTTACGGGAATTACCACCCCGCAGGCTGTCCAGCCTCCACTAATCGAGTACATTTCTTTATCTACGAAACCGCCCTACTCATAGCGTAGCGATTCAATAGGATCAAGCCGGGAAGCCTTTAGTGCAGGATAGAAACCAGAAACCAATCCGGTTAAAAAGCATAATACAAAGGCCATAAACATCCAGAGCCAGGGGATAATGAAGGACCCTCCCACCACAGTAGAAATTAAATTACCGATTACAATACCCAGCAGCACTCCGGCCACTCCGCCTAAAAGGCAAATGAGTACGGCCTCTGTTAAAAATTGGCTGCGGATGGTAGTTGATTTTGCACCTATAGCTTTGCGAACGCCTATCTCCCTTGTACGTTCGGTAACCGAAACCAGCATAATATTCATAAGCGCAATGGCAGCTCCCAACATGGTGATTGCGGCTATAAGCACGGCAGCAATGGTTACAAAGCTCAGGCTCTCAATAAGGGTTTGAGAAAGGTTATCGCTTTTAGTAATATGAAAATTGGTTTCTTCCTTAGGCCTTAGTTTACGGATAGAGCGCATCACCACCGTTGCTTCGCTTGAAACATGATCTACCTGGTCGCCCTGTAGGGCCATTACGTTAACCGAAAAACTTTGATTGGAACTGCTGAAAATAGCACGAGCTTTTGAGATGGGAATAAACACCGATTTATCGCCACCAAAGCCAAAAGCATTTCCCTTTTCGGCCAGTACGCCCACCACCTTAAGGCGTCTTCCATTCAGGTTTATAATTTTACCCAAAGGCTCGGTAGATTCAAAAAGTTTATCCACAACCTCCTGACCGATTAGCGCTACGGGTGTGGTATTCAACACATCGGCTTCGGTAATATTGCGGCCGTATTCCAACTCGTACCCAGCGGTGGGCAGGTAGTTTTCATCCATGGCCATAACGCTGATGTTGGGGTTGGTTTTTTTGTTTTGATAAGTAACCTCAGATAAAGAAGCCATGTAGCTTACACTGGCCAAAGCAGGCTGCTCTTTAAATCTGCTTTTAAACTCCAGCGCCTGGTCATAGGTAATGTTAGGGTAGGTCTTTGGCTTTTTGCCTCCACGTCCTATCTGTATGTTTGGCCCCCGGTTTTGGATGGTAAAAGTGTTGGCTCCTAGTAAGGATAGCTGCCCGGTAAGTCCGGATTTAATAGCATCAATAGCTGTAAGGATGCCAACCAGTGCCATAATACCAATGGCAATAATAAGTGCGGTAAGTATAGTGCGCAGCAATTGGCCTTTAATAGACTGGTAGGCAATACGTGTGTTTTCTAATAATACTCCTGCTTTCATGGGCGCTTTTGGTGGGTTAAAAGTATTGATTAATAGTGGATGGGAGGTGGGGTTTATATTTGCCCTGAATGATTTGTGGTTTTCAATCAATAAATCGGTAAACGGAAATTACTTATGCAAGACGGTGTCTTTTACTATTATCAATTACCAGAGTTTGAAGTCAATTTCTTTATCGGCAATAAGCAGTTGGTATTTGGAAAATACATTATCAGACTTTTTTCACCACTCCATTGTCCTCAGTTAAAAGAGGATGATTTTTGTTTTGCTTCGGTAGGAACATTTTCTAGTCCGCCTATTCAGTATAATTTGGGAGAATCATTTAAACCAATTTTTGGTGACTTTAGATTTTATGGAAAACCCAATTTAAAAGGGCTGTATAAATGGCGCCTAATTGGTCATGAAGACTTAGGTTTAACAGTAAATGATTGTGCGGATATTGTTTCTTGCAGTATTGATACAAGTGTCCATCCTAGTAAAAGAAAGTGGTTTATTGAGAAAAATGGTGGCCTAGGTGATTTTCAAAGAGAAAGTCTTATGTGGGAATTTTGGAGTACGTATGAGCGCAAGGATATTTACGTATGGCCTATGGTGTATTATAGACTTGTTGCTTACGCGATAAGTAGTGCTTTAAAAGAAGAAGGATTGAAAATTGTGTTTAGTGAGTTAAAGGAGTTAATAGAGCAGTTCGTGGCTCTTCATAATACATATTCATTCACTAAGGAGACCATGAGCAACATGCATAATTATTTTTTAAGAGATGTAATTAACTTATGGGATTCAGAGCCTAAAATGAGTTTGTAGTATTATCTTATCATATAACCAATCAAAGGTGGAGATAACTTACATGTTAATCACAAACCCGAGTTTCTCCTTTGCATTGATGAATGACTAATGGACTGGTATTTTAGTGAACATTACACAAGTTACCTTTGCCCACTTCTCTTTAAGTAAAAAATGCCTCAACAAAAGTTTTTAGTAATAGGATGGGATGCTGCCGACTGGCAGGTAATTGAACCCTTGATGGCGGCTGGTAAAATGCCAACCCTTAGTAAATTGTTGAAGGGAGGCGTAAAAGGGAATATTGCTACACTAAGCCCTGCGCTAAGCCCAATGCTATGGACAAGCATAGCAACAGGTAAAAGAGCGTACGATCACGGTATTCATGGTTTTGTGGAGGTGGATTCGGTTAATGGCAACATTCTTCCCGTCAGGGCAACAACACGTAAAGCCAAAGCTGTATGGAATATATTGCATGAGGCTGGCCTTAAAACCAATGTGGTAAACTGGTGGCCTTCGCATCCTGCTGAAAAGCTGAATGGGGCAGTGGTTACCAATCAGTTTCATAAAGATGCACCTACTCATGGCGATGCATGGCCGTTAGAGGCTGGGAGTGTTTTTCCTGAAAATTTATATGAGACTTTAAAGGAATTGCGGGTTCACCCGGCAGAGCTTACCCTGCAGCATATTTTGCCTTTTATTCCAAAGGCGGCAGAGCTCGATCCTGAAAATGACAAGGTGTTGAAGCCGTTAATGCGTGTACTGGCACATTGTGCCTCAGTACATAATGCTGCCACATACCTCATGGAGCATGAGGAATGGGATTTTATGGCTGTTTATTATGAGGCTATTGATCACTTTTCGCATTTAGCGATGAAATACCACCCGCCACAAATGGAAGGTGTGGATGATTTGGAGTTTGAATTGTATCATGGAATTATAGAAGCGGCTTACCGCTATCATGATATGATGTTGGAGAGGTTGCTGAACCTTGCCGGAAGTGACTGCACGGTAATGCTGGTATCCGATCATGGTTTTGAATCGGGTAAAATGCGCCAGTTGGAATTACCCGATGTGGCAGCAGCCCCTGCGCTTGAGCATCGTAAATATGGAGTACTGGCTGCTAGTGGCCCTTCAATGAAAAAAGGGGAGCAGGTTTTTGGCGCCTCGCTTCTGGATATTACGCCCACCATTCTCCACCACTTTGGTTTACCTGTAGGTGGGGATATGGAAGGACGGGTTTTGACCGATATTTTTGCAAACTCAGATACACCCGGAGAAATTCCCTCATGGGAAATTACCGGAAATCAGGTTGAGTTTTGTGATGTGTCTGCCAGTGCATCTGCAGGAATGCTAAAGCAGCTTGAAGAACTGGGGTATATTAATTTGAGCCAAAAGGATAAACGGACTTATGTGGAGCAGGAGCTTGAATATAACCTGAGCCTCAGCCTGCTGGATGGCAATAAACCCGGGGAGGCCAATGCCATTATTCAAAAAAATTATCAGGCTTATGGTGAATTACGCTACGGATTGCTTTTAGCCCGCACGTTACTTCGACTGGGCGAATTGGAAAACCTAAGAAAATTGCTGGAGGATTTATCTAAAAGATTTTCGAAGCAAAAGGCTGTAGAGCACTTTAAGGGATTGTTAGCACTCAGAGAAGGGACAAAATTCTGAGGCTATCAGGATTTTTAAAAGTATTGAAAACACTGGCCTGCAATCCATCGAACTGCTTTTGGAGATAGGACGGGCCCTGATGATTTCTGCACAAGTAGCTAAGGCCAAAACCTATTTTGAAAAGGTGTTGAAACTGGATGCTGAAAATGGCGTTGCCCTCAGTGGGCGGGCACAATGTAATTTAGAACTGGGTTTTGCTGAAGATGCACTTTCAGATTTAGAGAAAAGCCTGGAGCAGCAGTTTTATCAGCCCAATACACATTACCTTATGGCACAGGCTGCGCATCAATTGGGTTTTGATGAAGTAGCCGAAAAGGCTCTTAGGATTTGTCTTCAGCAGGCGCCAAAACACCAGGCTGCCAGGGCACTTTTACTCCAACTTGAAAAAATAGAAACCAGGCAAAGTGAACCCATAATTGTGGTAAGCGGTTTTCCGAGAAGTGGAACCAGCATGCTGATGAAAATGCTGGAAGAATCTGGACTGACGCTTTACCAGGATGGGGAGCGTGATAAGGACGAACACAATCCCGAGGGCTATTTTGAGCATGAGCGCGTAAAAAACCTGGGATTGAAGAATGATTGGTTGCATGAGGCCCGAGCCAAAGTGATAAAAGTAGTGAGCCCGCTGTTGCGCTACCTGCCATCTTCTGAAACATTTAAGGTTATCTGGATAAAAAGGCCGTTAACCGAGGTAATCGTTTCTCAGGAAGTAATGAAGGGAAAAAAGAAGGAGCAGGTGATGAAAAACTTTCCTTTCCAGATGGCTATGGAAATGCAGCAGGAGGAGAGCCGTTTGGAAAACTGGCTTAAAATGCAGCCGACTATGGAGTTGTATACTGTTGACTACTACGATTGTATGGAAGATCCCGAAAAGGTACTTGGAGGTTTAGCGGACTATTTGAAACTACCTTTAGATATTGAAAAAGGTCGAAAGGCTGTTGTAAAAAAGCTACACCGCAATAAATTGGCTACGTAGCAAGTTTTTAAGATTTTTGCCACCTCATAATTCACCATGAAAAAGGAAAAGTTAGAAAAAATTCTACTGCGCTACTCAGGCGCTGCAACTGTGATTCTTGGATCTCAGGCAGCCCAGGGGCAAATAGTATGGACTGATATACAGGACACTACGCTCAATAATAACAATCAACAATATGATATTGACGTGAATAATGACGGAGAGGTTGATTTCCGCATTACTCAGTTTGTTGATAGCATTGTGAGTGGCGACAACCTTACTGGTGTGCAGGTGGAAACTTTTGGCACTGCGGGAAACCAGGTACTAGGTCTTGATTATCTAAATTATAACTATCCTTTTAGATTAGGGGTGGGCGATACCATTGGTGTTGGCGAACCCTTTAAAGGGCTTGGGTTGGGAAGCGCTCCTAACCGCTTTATCGGTTATATGGGGCTTGGTGTTAATGGTGTTACTTATCCAAACAGCCAGTTTGTAGATAAAACAAATGGTATAACTGATGGCTTTTTAGGTCTGAAGTTTCGCTCCACTGTAAATGATACCATCAGAACATTCTATGGATGGATACGCCTTGATGTAGCGGCTGATTTACGCTCTGTAACCTTAAAGGATTATGCCTATGAAAGCACCTTTAACGGTACTATACAAGCCGGTTTTGGTTCGCCCATCAGTATTGATGAGGTACAGGTGGATAGGCCTGAGATGGTGCAGCGCGGAGAATACCTGGATATTGAACTTCCCGAAGGTTTTACCCCACAGGGTGAGCTTAAGTTTTTTGACCTTGGCGGTAAACTGATACATGAAGAAATAATAAACGGACAGAAAAACAGGATACCACTGGAAAGATTGCCAAAGGGTATGGCTGTAGCCGTATTTACCAGTAATGGTATGGATACCAGCAAAAAGGTGGTAGTGTACTAAAAAATCCACAAATACATTTTAAAAAGGGGTCATCTTAATCAAATGGCCCTTTTTATTTTAACTGGGCGCAACCATAGTGTTAAAAATAGCATCTGTGCAATATGTGGTTCAAAGCAGCTGTTACTATCCTTATACTAATTGTGTAAGAACTTTAACAGTATTAATTTGAAACACTGCGTATAATAAGCTTAGATTTAAACTCCAATTACCTGATATTATGAAAACTAAAAACCTGATTCTTTTTGCCACTGGCGCCCTGTGCCTTATCATTGTGGCCATCTCCTGTTCTAAACAAGATTACAGCTACAACACCAACTCCCGAACTCTTGATTTAACCGGTGATTACAGCTATGTAACTACTACGGCAGAGATCGGCAAACTGGGCCGGGTTCTTTTCTACGATAATTCTCTTTCCGTAAATAATTCAGTTTCGTGCGGCTCGTGCCACAAGCAGGCTCGTGCTTTTGCTGATGACAAACGATTCAGTAAAGGTTTTGAAAATATTGAAACCTCCCGCAATACGCCTCCAATCCAGAATTTAAACCTGTTTACCAAAATTACCAACGGTCCCATGGCTACACGGGGGCAGGCACTTTTTTGGGATGGCCGGGAAAGAGTGCTGGAGAATATGGTAATTCAGCCTGTCTTTAATCACGTGGAAATGGGTATGATGGATACCAAAATGATTGTGGAGAAAGTAGCTTCAAAGCCTTATTATGACCAGCTTTTTAAAGATGCCTATGGTGATGGCGAAGTAAACCTTGAGCGGATTTCGGAGGCACTTTCTGGATTTGTATCCAGCATAGTTTCCTTTAATACAGCTTTCGATATGAACTTCCCTTTCGGGGGATTCAATAATCCAAATCCGCAAACAGATGTAGAACGTGGATTGAACCTTTTCATCGGAAAGTACAACTGCAACAGTTGCCACGATCTCTTTTCACCTTCAGGCTATTCAGAGCCATTGGATAATGAGTTTATAAACATTGGATTGGATGCCAACTACATCGATAAGGGTAGAGGTGCGCTTACGGGGCTTGAAGAAGACAATGGAAAGTTCCGCATCCCCAATCTTAAAAACGTGGCTTTAACAGCTCCCTACATGCATGACGGACGCTTTGCTACCTTAGAGGAGGTACTGGAGCATTACAGCCATGAAGTAGTGAGCCACCCTAATCTTGATCAGAGATTAAAGGGACAGGATGGTAAGCCCAACGTGCTGAATATTACAGAAGAGGAAAAGAAGGATATGATAGCTTTCCTAAATACACTTACCGATCAAACCATGTCTACTGATCCCAGATATTCAGATCCTTTTATAAGGAGATAACTCAACTACTGCATGCTCAAAAACTTTGCTTTAGCCCTTCTTTTGGCCTGGGGTACCCTGTCCATTGGTCAAACCACATCAAAACCTGATAGAATTACACACTACACAGGTCTGCAGGTAAATCAGCTCTTAAAGCAGATTGTCAACTTTGGAAATAGCCCGGCTGTAAACAATCCATTTTTAGTGAAATATTCGCTGCGCTTTAATCAAACCAATACACAGATAAATGTGGGTTTGGGTTATGACTATACCCAGGAAACCGAGAAGAATGGATTAAAGTCTGATAACTCTGATCTTAACTTCAGGCTGGGGTATGGAAAAGCCTATTCGCTTGGAAAGAAGTTTGAGTTTGGATTAGGGATTGATGGCGTGGTGCGCGCCCAAAACATACAAACCGTAAATGTGCAGTCCTTCAACTTTGGCAGCGGTTTCGATTCTACCATCACTACGTCCAAATCTGTGGAATTAGGATATGGGCTTGGTCCACAGGTTACCCTCACTTATGCCATTACTGATAGGATATTGATTGGCACCGAGGCCTCCTATTACTTTATTCGTTCAGCACGAACATTGGAGGTCCAATCCAAAAACTATACGTCCAGCTTTGGTAGCCCGGAAGTTTTGACCGTGAATACTGAAAATGATGAAACCAAAGGCATGGATTTTAATCTGCAATTGCCGGTTGCACTGTTTCTGATAGTTACTTTCTAGGATTAGTTAAGTCTTGGTAATTTGATTGATAGCAAAAGGATTATCATCTGTATTTGCATTAAACAAGGATTTTCAGAATCCAGTTTAATTCATAGGTCTTACCAAAATGTACTTTATTTTTTCAAGTGAAATAAATTTTAAACCAACTGTGCCATAATTTGGAAATTCTAAAGCCACATTTTAGAAATTTTTATACCTCATTATCAGGTATATAAAATGAATTATTTGGTGTTACATGACGGGGGGGGGGGTAAAAATTCTTACGGAGTTTACTTATCATAATTAATTTATGTTTTTCTTGCACCCTCATTCTTTTGAGCTCGAAGAGAGTGTTTTAATAACTTAAATTAATGACTAAATGAAAAACATCTTTTTGATGGTTATGGCATTATGTTTTGCCATGCTATCTTGTTCGAAAGAACAAACTTCAAAAAATCAATTAAACTATAAGAACGAAGATACAGGTATCGGTGAAGATCCCCTTGAGCCGTATGATGGTGATTGTGATTATATTACTATGACACCTCCCCAACCTTTGTGGAATATGTTGGATAATCCAACAGATCCAATTGAGGAAAAATTAGATAGATACATGTATATGATTGCGGAAGCGCTATCTGAGGTTTCTTGCAACCAAGGGTTCAGTGCCTTCATGCAACAGAATATGTATCAACCGGATCCAAGTTTTCCCGAGTATCTTGTACATATTGATGATTTGGAAACATTCGCTAATATGTCTACGCTGCTTGATGCTAAATTTTCGGCACAAGGTTTTGATTGGTCTATTGCTAGAAATGATTTTATTTGGGAGGATCATACTTATGAACCTGTAGTTTATATTGAGAATCAGCAATTTGCAAATTGGGAATTGAATCCATATGTTGGTATTGGTACGGACGTAGATGTTCCAGATTCAATTGCAGATTTCATTCCGGTTTTAGCTATTGAGGATCCTAGTATTTGCAGTACTCAAGAGATTTTGGTTGGAAAAGTGGATCCATTTAAGGTCAATACCGGTGAACCCATTGAAAATGAGAGCACATGTATTGAAAATCCATTGCTTATTGTGACTTTGGGCTACGATAAGCAGGAAAAGACATCTTCTGGTGGTAACTACAGACGACCTTTTAAATGCTATTGGAACAGAGAAAGACTCAGTATGGCCAGGAAAAAGCCCTCAAGGTCCAACATGTACTCGGGCCGATAGATTTAATTACATAATGGGTAATATTGCTGGAGAGAGATTTGAGAGGAGTAGGCGTTCAGAAGTGAATCTGGAAATACTTACTGCCGAATTAGGTGCAAACAACTGGGAAAATCAAGCCTCAAGATCTGAACGCGTCAAGGATTGGCATAAGAATGACCGGAATAAAACTTTCAATTTTAACTTTGAAATTCGGAGTTCCAATGTAATTACTTTTCAAATTGGACAAGGAACTTCGGCACAACCTAGATTTCGACTTTATGCTGCAACATATGAGTACGATTGGTATAGTTGGTCTAGACCAATAGAGTTTCCAGTCTTTCAAACGAGAACTCCCAGATTGAGGATTAATAGAAAGGGAGATCATGAACATTATACTATCATGGTTATTCCCCAGTGTAACTGGTGTGTGGATCGTTTGCAGCAGTATTCTTGGGTGAGAGGTTATTCTTTAATTCACGCTGCTCCATAATATGAGAATTTTTAATAACTTTAAGAGAACTGCAGGACTTATTGTCCTGCTGTTCTCTTCTGTTGGTTCTATTGCACAAAGCAGTGGTTTCTACACCACATTTGGTTTAAACAATAGCAGTTATTTAAAAGAGGGAGTTCTTCTTGTAAGTAATCCAGAGGCGCCTGATAGTTATACAAGCTCAATATTAAGTGTCCCAACTTTAGGCCTAGGATATAAAAATGACAGGCTTCGTTCAGCCATTGAAGCAAGTGCCTATTTCGGAATCGTACCCACGCTGGATACAACTTATGATTTAATTTATACAAAATATGCTTTTTTTATTGAATACCTTTTTTATATAAAGAACTTCAGAGTTGGTCTTGGATATAGTTTACAGGATCAAAAAAATCAGTCAGCTTTTGCCGGTGTCATAGGCTTTGGAGATGCACCAAATTTTTACAACGGAATTTCATTTAACCTGGGTTATGAGTTTGATGGCTTTTTGATAGATCTACGTAAGGAGTATGCCTGGCATTTTTATGGACAAGGTAAAAGTGAACCTGCAGCACTTTGGGAATATTGGGCGCTGAGGGTTGCGAGAAAGTTTTATCTATCCGGTGAACGTGAAAGTGAAAAGGATCGCGAGCCATCAAACCTCAGGATTCTATTGGGTCTTAATACAACTATAAATGCTTTAAGAGAGGAGTTTGCTTTTCAAAGGTTTTTGAAATTTTCAGGGGTAATGGGTCTGGAGTATTTTATTGAGGATATTAATGTTTCTCTTTTTGCAAGGAGAGATGTGTGGTATGCTCTTCAAAACTATGATCAAAACTTTAAGGTCAACTCACAGTCCAATTATATAGGAGCCAGTTATTGGTTACCACTTTCAAAAGATAGGTACTTAAAACTGGGGTTAACTCACAATTGGGGGCTTAACAGGGGTATGCAGGTAACTGACCTGATTGAGAATAAAAGCACCTTTACCATAACTAATGTATATCAGGATTTTAGTATTGGAGCTGATGTGCGTTATTCCATCAACCCTTCATGGGATGTGTCTATGAATTTGGATTACTATTATAAGGCAAATCCACGTTTAGGTACAGGTTTTAACAGAGAGAGTTTAAAACTCGGCTTAATTTATAATTTGGATTAACCAATCCCAGCCCATTTGGCCTAGCAGGCAAGGCCATCCTTAAAAAGGAGAAGATGTTACTTAATCCAAGATTGTGAGTGATTCCAGAGCTTTATTACTATTTTTTAGAAATTCATCGCAATTACTGGACATACATTCAAACTCAATTTTTAAATGTTGATTTCCGGCATTCGTGAATACAGTAATTTTTAAATTGTCTAGACTATCCTTAGGGTACTTGTATGTAAATAACATAGCGTTACGGTCGTTAATCCAAAGAATCTCTTTTCTGATTATTTTGGTTTTTGGATTTTCGGATATTAAGATATTCTCATATTCAACGAGTGATCGCCCGTCCCAATTACCAATTTCATCATAAAAACACTCTGGGGTATTAAGATGACTTATGGTAACCTGATGAAGTGAGTCTGCTTCGAATAGATAGACAAACCCCGTTTCTTTGGGTAAGCTATAGGCTTTATTTGCAAAGCGATACATTCTTTTATCGATGCACCTGCTATCTGAATAATTAACCCAAGAATAGGTAGTGTCAAATACATCCTTAAGTTTTATTTTGAGAACGCCTAAATCGTTATCCAATATTACCTCCCTATCCATCGGTCTCGTAGAACAGCCTATTAAAAAGGTTACAAATAAAACAGGAAGATATTTCATCTAATTAACTCCCAAATCCAAATCTCCACCGCGCAGGTAACTGCTGAAGAGGTCAGAGAAGTTGAAACCGGCTACTAATCTCTCTTTATTGAGTTTGGAGTGTTCGGCCAAACCCCAAAGCACCATCTCCATTATAAAGTATCGCGAATCGCTATTGTAACCTTCCGGTAAATTGTTTTTCAAAAAGCGCTCCATGGGCTTAATGGAATCCAGGGTGCGCTGGTATTCGCTATCGCTTGCATCCGTAAGCAAATCAATACTATTGCCCTTGCTAAACCACTCCACCAATTCGTTATATGGATTTTGCGCATCAGATGATTTTATGTTGCCCAGTGATGGAAGGAAATCCTCAATAAGCGTTTTAACCGCAGCGCCAATAAGGTTTTCAGCCACCATGGCCGAACCCTCCTGTTCGCCTTCATACACCAGCTCCACCTTTCCGGTAATAGCTGGTATAATTCCTAAAAAGTCAAGAAGACGCACAGTGGTATTTTCCGATCCGCTTACCAGCATTCTGCGCTCGGCAGCACTTACCAGGTTTTCCAGTGCGGTAATCGTTAATCGTGCAGATACTCCGCTTTTGGCATCTATATATTCATTTTCACGGGCTTCAAACGCAATTTGCTCCAAAAGGTCGCGGGCTACATCCGGTATTGTGATGGTTTCGGTTTGCGATAATTTCAGTTTTGCTTCCTGCTCGGTAATCTTTCTGGCCGTTTCAATATCTTCAGGGTAGTGGGTCAAAATCTGGCTTCCAATACGGTCTTTGAGCGGAGTTACAATAGAACCACGGTTGGTGTAATCCTCCGGGTTGGCTGTAAATACAAATTGTATATCCAGATTTAATCTGAGCTTAAAACCACGTATTTGTATATCGCCTTCCTGAAGAATATTAAAGAGCGCCACCTGTATGCGGGCCTGCAAATCGGGCAATTCATTAATTACAAAAATGCTGCGATTGGCCCTTGGTATCATCCCAAAATGGATTACCCGTTCATCAGCAAATGAAAGTTTAAGGTTAGCCGCCTTTAATAGGATCCACATCCCCGATAAGGTCGGCTACCGTAACATCAGGCGTGGCCAGCTTTTCATAATAGCGCTCATCTCTGTGTATCCAGTAAATTGGGCGTATCATCACCTTTTTCGGCCACAATTTCCAATGCAGTTCTCGAAACGGCATTAGGGGTCATCTGCCAGTTCACTTCCCTCAATTGCAGGAACGTACTCATCAAGCAATTTTACCATCATGCGAGCCATGCGTGTTTTAGCCTGTCCGCGTAAGCCTAAAAAGTTGATGTTATGGCCTGAGAGTATAGCCCGTTCCAAATCAGGAATTACCGAGTATTCAAAGCCATGTATGCCTTCAAATACATTTATACCTTTTTTAAGGTTGGCAATAAGGTTATTCCTCAGTTCGTCTTTTATGCTTTTTGGCTTATATCCTGATTTTTTCAGTTCGCCAAGGGTGGTGATCTTTTTTGTATCCATTGATATTATTTCTGCCCGGCACGCTTTGTAAAGTCGCTGAGCACTTTATTTTCAAATTCTTCTGTTTCGCCCAAGGTTGGTTTGGTTTTTTCCACCAGGGTAAGCACTGTGGTTATATCATCCTGCACTTTGGTAAGCTTATCTCCTTTGCGGGATTTAATGTAAAACCTGTCCAGCGGTGTATGGCTTTCGTCAGCCATGCCCTGGGCATAAATCATTACTGTATCACCATTCCGCAAATAGTCATAAATACCGGCTCTCTTTTCAGGATTTCGGATAGCCAGAAAGGAGTCATCCGTAACCCATAATTCTGCATAATTGCCCTCCAGTGTTTCGTATGACCAAATTCCTGTAAATTCAGTTTGTTTAGCGGATTTGTTATTACAGGAAGTAAGGCCGATAGCCAGAATAGCAACTCCAACAAGCAGGGATAGTTTTGATTTCATTGTTTGTACTTTGATTTTGTTTGGTTCAAATGTAGGGTCAAAGTTTAAGTGTGCAAGCGGCCTGTAGGCATAATCACTTATCGTATCGTTCTTCTCCGGTTGGTTTCATAATCCTGAAAAATAAACTCGCCCAAACCTTTGAGGCCGGTAAAAAAGGCCTTGCCTTTATTAGCCTGGGTAAAGTCCTGTATAAACCTTTGCAGGTAAGGGTCCTGGGCAATCATAAAAGTGGTAATCGGGATGTTTAACCTTCGGCAGGCTGCGGCTTTGTTCAGGCATTTATTCACGATGTAATCATCAAGCCCCATACTGTTTTTGTAATAGGTGCCATCCGGCTCCAACAGGCAACTGGGCTTGCCATCGGTAATCATAAAAATCTGCTTATTGGAATTTTTCTTTTTACGGAGTAAATCCATGGCCAGCTCCAAACCCGCAACGGTATTGGTATGATAAGGACCCACTTTAAGATAGGGCAGTTCGGCCAGATCAATCTGCCAGGCATCGTTACCAAAAACAATAATATCAAGTGTATCCTTGGGGTAGCGCGTTTTTATGAGTTCGGCCAGGGCCAGGGCCACTTTTTTAGCAGGTGTAATTCTGTCTTCACCATACAGTATCATAGAGTGGCTGATGTCAATCATCAACACTGTTGACATCTGCGCTTTGTAAAAATTCTCCTGAATCACCAGGTCATCATGGGTCATCCCAAATTGCTCAATGCCATGGTTGATGTAGGCATTTTTAATACTTTCATTCATGGCAATCTGATCCATGCTGTCGCCAAAGCGATAGTCGCGGGTCTCAGAGGTTTGTTCATCGCCCTGCCCGGTATATTTTGTTGTATGATTTCCCGCGTTTGATTTTTTCAGCTTTCCGAAAATATGCTCCAGAGCGCTACTGCGAATCGCCCTTTCGGTTTTAGCAGTCATAGCCAGACCTCCACCTGTAGGGTCTTCAATTTCCTCCCGCAGGTAGCCTTTCTTTTTTAAATCTTCAATAAAATCGTCAAGGGTGTAATCTTTAGTAGTAAGGTTATATTCCTTATCCAGCTCATTAAGCCAGTCCAGGGCTTCATCCACATCACCGGAGGTATGCAAAAGCAGTTCCCTGAAAATATCAAAAAGCTTTTCGAAAGTGGTTTTCGCCTGGCCTGTGTATTTGCCAAATCTAAGCCCAAGCTGCTGTGAAGTTCTCGTTCGTTTCATTTCGTTCGAAAGTAATGGATAAACTTTGGATAAATGATAAACGCAGCCTTTGGGGCAAAAGGTTTAAGCAATAAAAAAGAAACTCGTATTAAACTAAAGGCTGTTCTTAATCAATTTTCGGGAAAGCACCTCATTATCGTTTGCCATAACCTTTAAAACGTAGGTGCCGGCACTAAGCGGGCCCAGGTTAAAATGTAATTCGTTCTTTCCAGCTTTAGCCGGCTGATCTACAATTTTGGCAACCATGGCTCCCTTAATGTCATAAATATAGGCTTCCACCTGCTGGTCTGTGCTGAGGTCAAACTGCACTACCATATCATTAACAAAAGGGTTGGGGTAAACACCATTTGCGGAAAGGGGCTGCACCAATTTTTGGGTGGTAACCACATCTGTATATGAACAACCACGTGCATCGGTAACCGTATATGTTATGGTATCCCCATCACAAATACTGTCCGCAATATTGTTATCAGTAAATGCAGAACCATTAAAGCTATATTGGTAAGGTGGCACTCCACCCGAAGCCATAACCTGTAAACCGCCTTTGCAAAAAACACTTTGATTGCCATCTATTTCTGTGGCTATTACCATTAGTTTGGTGGAATCGGGGCTTGAGAGCTCATTCATCCAGGTGGCATTTCTGCGGCCCGGGCTTCCAAAATAACCTGCTGTCCACACTTTACCCGGTTCATCAAACTTGGGCTGAATACCAAAATAATCGCCCCAGCGCTCGTAGCTATCCGAGTGCCTGTCGGTATAATCTTCTCCCTCTTTTATCCTTACAAAATCAGAATATGATCCATCATTACCATAAAATATGGCGCCTACCCCCGGGAAATCGGTAGGCGAGGTGTAGTTCATTCCGATAATGACCTCGGTATCGCAAAACTCATTTCCTGTAAAGGCAATATTGGGGTAACCATAATCAAGGGAGTCATCTCCATAAATGTAGCCAGTAATGCTTTGGTTTTCCATTGCAGGATTTTGAATAGTGCCATGGTAGATAGCGGCCAGCCCGGTGGCGGGGTTCACAGTAGTTGATACATACTGAATCCAGTCATCATTGGTGATGGCTCCCAAAACGCGGCCATCATTGGTTTGCAGCCCTTTGGTAGGATCGCTAAGGTCAGTATCCTGCTGGCGGCCATTAGGCGGTACACCATAATTCGGGGTGGTTTTAGCCATGGTTACTTTTAGGGAGTCATCCTCCAGCTTCATCACAAAAATTGTATCGTTGGTGATATCAAAATTTCGGTTAGAGAGAAAATATTGTGAGTTGGTAGAGCTGCCAATTCCCCTTACGGGATGAATATTTCGCGTGTATTTCCCATTAAACTTCACCTGGGCATAAAGTGCCGTGGTCATATTGGTATCGTTATTATAACCAGCCGTTTTATCCATTTCCCAGATCACGGAGCCATCAAAACCAATTTGCCATGAAACTCCCGGTACTATCAGGTTACCCGTTACATAAAACTTGTCATTAGTAATATTTATAGCCGGGAAGTCTGTCCAGCGATTGTTGTTTAGCGGATTGCCCGGAAGCGTATATACATTCCAGCCATCCAGCGGGTTGTTGCTTTTAGAGAAGCAAACTATGATCTGGCTGGTGGCGGGCACATTGTTTTTAAGAAACACAAGTATGAAGCGGTCTGCAGCTTCATCATAAATCAGTTTTGGGTCGTAAAAATTATCGGAAAGTGTACCGTTGGCCACGGAGTTTAGCGAGATAACATCATTAGGATAAAGCGTGCTATCTCCATTTAAATCATAGGCCCATAAAGCACTGTTAATGCCTGCCAGCACTATGCCCCCATTAGAAACGGCCAGGGCATTGTCATTAGGAATACCGCCAATGTAATTTACCACGGTGCCGTTAAATAAGGTGCGGGTTAGCGGAAAACCTTTACCTACGGCAGGCTGGGCAGTGGTTTTCTTTTTGGGCCCCGCCTTGGTTTCGCTTTTCAGCGGAAACTGCTTGCGGCTCTCTATTTTCTGCCTCATTAAAAAGGAGCGGTAGCTGTCTCCATCCGGGCTTGGGGCCTCAAGGTTTCTGAGCACAGCATTAAAATCGTCTTTTATATCAGATGCCTCAACAGTATGGGAGCGTTTTATTTTTACCTCGGAACGGGTGTAGCTGGTTTGAGCCAGCATTGTACTGAAACCAAAACAAAGAATTACGGCCAGAGAAGGGATTTTAATCATAGGGATGGGACTTTGGCCAAAGATAATCAGAACCAATCTTTGTTAGAAATACAACCGGCAATTAATGCAGAGGTCTGTTAATGAGACTACAAGTAATAGTAAGAACCCTAAGCGATTTTGAGTTTTTAAGTTTGATTGGCTTATAAGGGGATGAATTCCTGATGCTGATATCCGTTTGGTTATTTATTGCTATTTGCCCTCACCCAACTGCCCCTCATTTTCTATATTGGTGCTCTTAACTTGTTACAATGAAGTCAGCCAGATTATTGCCCCTCCTCCTTATTCTGTTTTTTATTTCCTGTAAAGAAAAACCCAAAAAAATACCGCCCTTTAACCAAAGCTACTCGGCTTATATAGCTGCTTTTACCAGCGGAATAGTTTCAAAAAAAACCACCATACGTATAAGTTTTACCAGGGCTATTGGCGATTCTTCCCGCACCTTGTCTGATGATATTCTGGTTTTTGATCCTAAAATAGAAGGACAACTTTCCATGATGGATCCTAATACACTGGAGTTTATCCCTGCAAAGGACCTGGACCCCGGTAAGGTGTACACGGCCAAAATCATGTTGGATAAACTTATGGAGGTTCCGGATTCGCTAAACGACTTTGAATTTGGCTTTCAGGTTTTACGCCCGGATTATGAATGGGGAAGCCTGGAGCTGCTGGCCACGCCCGATTCTCAAATGGAGTGGTACAAACTTAAGGGTACTATAATAGCGGCTGATGAAGAAAATTTTGAAGACCTGAAAAATCTTTTAGTTGCTGAGGTGGGTGGCAAGGCTAAGCAAACCAATTGGCAGGCGGGTGATCATAACCTGCAATACGTTTTTGAGGTGGATAGCATTAGGCGTACAGAGCAGGCACGTAAAATAGCCCTGAATGTAAATAAGAGTGTGGAGGGTACTAAGCGGCTGAATAGCCGAACTATAGAGTTACCGGCACTGGGTGATTTCAGGTTTTTGGATTACTCCATGCAGCGCAGCCCGGCCAACCACATCAGGCTGAGTTTTTCTGACCCCATTGATCAGAGTCAGGATTTAAGCGGACTTATTACCCTGAAGGGAGAAGATAAACTCAGGTTTGAAGTAGAAAACACCGCAATACTGGTTTTTCCTGAAAATGAAACCTATGGCAACCTTCAGTTAGATATTTTTTCTGGCATTAAGAATATTTTGGGCTATAAGTTTAAGGAGCAAAAAACACTTCAACTGGAGTTTAAAAATGAAAAGCCCCAGGTAAAAATTATTGGCAACGGAAATATTATTCCGGTTAATGATAAGCTGCTATTACCTTTTCAGGCCATAAGCCTTAAGGCTGTTGACGTGAAGGTGGTGAAAATCCCGGAGGGGAATATCCTGCAGTTTTTACAAAACAATAATTATGATGGCCAAAATGAGCTTTACAGGGTAGGGGAAGTTGTGGCTACCAAAAAAATTGATCTTACCGCCAAGGGAAGCTTGAAGCAGTGGAATACCTATTCGGTGGATATATCCAATCTGGTGAAACCCGAAGGTGGAGCTATTTACCGCGTTTACCTGAGCTTTACGCAGGATTACAGTATTTACGAATGTGTGGAGGAAGAACCTGAACCCGATGATGATGAATACTATGATGACGAATACTGGTACTATGATGACTACTATTATTATGATAATAGCGACTACTCTGCCTACAATCGTGATGACTATTACTTTACTTACCCGAGGGGGTACAGATGGAAGGAGCGCGATAATCCCTGCCACGTATCCTACTATCATAGCGACCAGTTTGTAGCGCGCAATCTACTGGCTACCAACCTGGGTATGATAGTAAAAAGCACCCAGGCGGATGAGCTTGATTTTACGATAACTGATATGGTTAAGAACACTCCGGTTAGCGGTGCAGACATTACACTATATAATTACCAAGGACGTAAGCTTAATGATGTAAAAACCGATGGAAACGGTTGGGCACGCATTAAGCGCAGCGGCAAGCCCTACTTTGCTGTGGCATCTAAGGGAAACCAAAAAACCTATTTGAAAATACAGGATGGCGAGGCACTTTCTCTGAGCAATTTTGATGTTGGAGGCAGTAGCGTGGCCGATGGCTTAAAAGGATTTATTTACGGTGAACGCGGGGTTTGGAGGCCGGGTGATACCATTTTCCTTGGTTTTATTTTAGAGGATGAAGCCAACCGACTGCCTGAAGGACACCCTATAAATTTTAAGCTTACCGACCCCAGAGGTATGGTGGTGGATCAGCAGGTGAAATACAAGGGTAAAGAAAGAATGTACCGTTTTACCACACGCACGGTAGGTTCAGCAGCTACCGGCAGTTACACGGCTCATGTAAGGGTTGGGGATAGAAATTTTGATTACCGCGTGAGGGTGGAAACCGTAAAGCCCAATCGCCTTAAGGTGGATTTGGAATTTGCCAAAGAAATACTGGAAGCCGATGGTGAAAAGGCCAGTGCCTCATTGGCGGTAAACTGGCTCACCGGTATTGCGGCTGCGAACTCAAGGGTAAATATTACAGCTAACATCAGTACGGATTACAAACCTTTTGAGAAATACTCTAAGTATACGTTTTATGATCCTGTAAAGCGGTTCTCATCAATTGAAAAAGAAGTGTTTGAAGGAACTGTAAATGCTGACGGAAAAGCTCAGATCAACCTTGATTTAGGAAACCTGACCAATGCGCCCGGCATGCTCAAAGCCCGCTTTGTAGCCAAGGCTTTTGAGGGTGGTGGCGATTTCAGTATCGAATATCTTGATAAAAAAATAGCGCCCTACGATAAGTTTATTGGTATGCAGATGCCTAAACCAGAGCGCAGCTATTTTATGGAAACCGACCAGGATTATAATCTTAAAATAAAAACAGTGGATGCCCAGGGCCAGCCTGTAAGCATGAAAAATCTGGAGGTAAAGATTTATAAGATTGAGTGGCACTGGTGGTATAATTCAGAAAGCGAAAACCTGGCCCGCTTTGTAAATAATGAGATTACCCACCTGGTAAGTAAGGGCACTGTAAGCACCGTAAATGGGGATGGGACCTATAAGTTGCGCATTAACTATCCCAACTGGGGGCGCTTTTTAATACGCATTACCAGCCCCGATGGCGGCCATAGCACAGGTCAGGTAACTTATTTTGACTGGCCCAGCACCCGGCAGGGCGAGAGGCCCGAGTTGGCCGGGGCCACTATGCTTAGTTTTTCTACTGAGAAGGAAAAATATAAGATTGGGGATGAGATTGTAGCTAAAATACCGGTAAGCGAAAACTCCCGAATGCTGATTACTGTGGAGAGTGGTACCGGAATTATCAGCAAGGAGTGGGTAAAACCCGAGGGTGATGTATATGAATACAGGGTAAAGGCCACATCAGAAATGGCGCCCAATATTTACATAAGCGCCAGCCTGCTGCAACCTCATGCGCAAACGGTGAACGACCGCCCTATAAGGCTTTATGGAGTAATACCTGTTGAAGTTTATGATCCGGCAACGGAACTACAACCTGTAATTACAACCAAAGAGGTTTGGCGACCGGAGACTAAGGTTGCCGTAAAGGTTTCTGAAAAGAATAATCGTGAAATGACTTACACCCTGGCCGTGGTGGATGATGGATTGCTCAACCTTACCCGTTTTAAAACCCCCGATCCCTGGAATCATTTTTACGCCAAGGAGGCGCTAGGCGTAAAAACCTGGGATATGTACAATGATGTGCTGGGCGCTTTTGGCGGAAGGCTGGAACAGGTTTTTGCCATTGGTGGTGATGAAGCACTTAACGCTGCTGAAAAAAGTAATCTCAATCGGTTTGTGCCGATGGTTCGGTTTATTGGCCCATTTACCCTAAAAGCAGGTAAAACAGCCAATCACGAAATATCGGTGCCCAATTATGTAGGCTCCGCCCGGATAATGGTAGTGGCGGCAGATGCTAAAAATGCCTACGGAAATGCTGAAAAATCAGTGAAAGTAAGAAAGCCGCTAATGGTGCTTACATCCCTGCCAAGGCTGCTCAGTCCGGGGGATGAGGTTACGTTGCCGGTTACCGTTTTTGCTATGGAAGACCAGGTGCGCAATGTTTCGCTTTCGCTGAAAACAACCGGTGATGTTGATATTATGGGCGAATCCACAAAAAAGATAAGGTTTACTAAAAATGGCGAACAGGTAGTGGATTTTAAACTAAAGGTGCCCGAAGTTAGAGGCAAAGCCACGGTAAGGGTAGAAGCCAGCAGTGGAAAGGAAAAGGCCTATGATGAGGTAAACCTTAGGGTGAGGCTGCCCAACCCACCTGTACAGGAAGGTTTTTCATTTACCCTGCAACCGGGCGCGGATACCACAATTGCCTACAACCCAATTGGGGTACCGGAGAGCAATACCCTTACCATAGAGGCCTCTACTATCCCCACCATAAATCTCAATCAGCATTTGCATTACCTGTTTGGCTATCCTTATGGATGCACAGAGCAAACCGTTTCTGTAGCCTTCCCGCTGCTTTACCTGGATGATATAATGGAGCTGAGCGCCAATATGAAATCAGTGCGAAACCAGAATGTAAATATTGCACTGAGTAAGATATTTGAGCGGCAACGGTCCAATGGTGAAATTGCCTATTGGCCTGATTACTCCGGTTATCATCACAATAAATATGTTACCAGTTATGCCGGGCATTTTATGATGGAGGCTGAACGTAAAGGCTACACCATACTTAATGGTGTACTGGATAGGTGGAAGAAATTTCAGCAGAGTGAAGCGCGCAACTGGAAACCTCAATTTAGGAACAGCACGCGGTACAATGAACTGGATCAGGCCTACCGCCTTTATACCCTTGCCCTATATAAAAGTGCTGAGGTGGGCGCCATGAACAGGCTCAGGGAAATCAATGATTTACGGGCGCCAACGCTGTGGTACCTGGCTTCATGCTATGCGTTAATTGGCCAGAAGGAAGAAGCCGCTAAACTCGCTCAAAGGGCTATTGATGCGGATTTCAAAGAATCATATGGTTATAATTATTATGGAGGCAACCTCCGTAATAAAGGTATAGCGCTATTAGTACTTAATGATTTAGGCCGAAAAACCGAGGCTATGAAATTAGGCCGTGAAGTGGCAAAGCAGCTCAATGAAAAAAGCCGTTGGTACACCACGCATGATCTGGCATTCGGGCTTATCTCCATAGTTCAAACGTATGGTGAATACGCCAAAAAGGCCGGTGATTTAAAGTGGAGTTACAAAGCTCCGAATGAGGATTACGATGGTGTAACCAAAGGCACTTTTCAAACGTACGAGGTAAGTAAAAATGAGGATAAGAATTTTGTATATACCGTAACCAACAGGAGCGAAGTGCCGATGAATTATAGCGTGAGCGCTTCAGGAACGCCCATCAGGTATGACGTGCCGGCTGTTTCATCTTTTCTTTCGGTGGATGTAAAGTACAGCCTACCCAGCGGCAAATCTATTGATGAAACCAGCATAAAGCAGGGCCAGGATTTTGTGGCTGAAGTAACCGTAAAGCGCTTCGGAAATGCCAAGGGCTACGAGAACATTGCTCTCACCCAGTATTTCCCAACAGGTTGGGAAATTATTAATACTCGCCTACTCGAAATCCCGGAAACGGATGAAGCCTACTATCATTATAAGGATATCCGTGATGACCGCGTTTACACCTATTTTGATTTGGACCGAAAACGTGAAGCTACCTTTAAAGTACGGCTCAATGCCACCTATGCCGGTCGCTACTATTTGCCACCCGTAGAGGCGGAGGATATGTACAATAATGATATTAAAGCCAGAGCAGTGGGTAAATGGGTAGAGGTTGTAAGGTAGGTCAGTTTGCGGTTGGCAATTGGGCAGTTTAACAAAATGGCCATGTGGTTTAGAACCGACATTTGTCAGGCTGAGCGATAGTCGGAGCCCAATCCTAAACTGGGTAAAGGTTTTACGAGAGGGCGGTAGTACACTTCGACTATCGCTCAGGGTGATAAAGGATAGGTTTAAATGAAACTACTAGATCAATGAATTCTCTCCGCGAAACTCTGCGAACTTTGCGCCTCTGCGATTAGGCAAATTACTTCAACGCAGAGACGCAGAGCACACTGAGAAACGCAGAGGAAAACCATGAAATTAAAAAAGAAAATACTTCTCCCTATCCTCTTGGTTGCCCTCGGATTGTGGTATTATTTTCTGTTGCCCAAAAAACTCTTTGATGCACCGTACTCCACAGTGGTATTAGCCCAAAGTGGTGAGTTGATGGGCGCCCGCATAGCCAAAGATGAGCAGTGGCGATTTCCGGTTTCGGATTCGTTACCTGAAAAATTCACGAAGGCGATCATCACAAAAGAGGATAAGTATTTCCAATATCACCCTGGAGTAAATCCCGTTTCATTATTTAGGGCATTGTGGCTCAATATAAAAAAGGGAAAAGTGGTAAGTGGCGCCAGCACGCTAAGCATGCAGGTAATCCGCCTGAGCAGGGGTAACCCGCCCCGTACGGTTTGGGAAAAGCTGTATGAAATTATTCTGGCAACCCGATTGGAACTTGGCTACAGCAAAGACGAAATTCTGAATTTATACGCCAGCCACGCCCCTTTCGGGGGAAATGTGGTTGGCTTTGAAGCGGCCTCCTGGCGATACTTCAACCGCAGGCCCGAAAACCTCAGTTGGGCCGAATGTGCCACCCTGGCTGTTTTGCCCAATGCTCCGGGACTTATCCATCCCGGTAGAAACCGGGGAGCCTTAACCCAAAAGCGCGACCAGCTATTAAAGGAACTTTGGGAAGAAGAGGAAATTGATAAAGACACCTATGAACTGGCACTGCTGGAATCCATTCCGGATGAGCCAGCCGACTTACCCCAGCTGGCCCCTCACCTTACCGCCCATTTGGATTTGCAGCATAGTGGTAAGCGGTATTTCACTTCTCTGGATTTATCATTACAAAACAGGGCGCAACAAACGGTGGATGGACACCTGCGGGAGCTAAGTGCAAACCATATAAATAATGGAGCATTATTACTGATTGAAAATAGTACAGGAGCTGTAAAGGCCTATGTGGGCAATGTGAGTGCCGGTAAGGATTATTACAACGATATGATCCGCGCACCGCGCAGTTCGGGTAGTATCCTCAAGCCATTTTTATATGCTTCGATGCTAAGTTCAGGAGAATTGTTGCCTCGCCAGCTCGTGCCTGATGTGCCGACCTTTATAGGTGGTTTCAGACCTCAGAACTTTATAAACGAATTTGATGGTGCAGTTCCCGCAAATGAAGCTTTGTCCCGCTCACTGAATATCCCGGCTGTATTGGAGTTGAAGGATTACGGTATTGAGCGTTTTTTGAGAAAACTTCAGCAATTTGGCTTTTCTACCATCAATCATTCGGCAGATCATTACGGGCTTTCACTGATATTGGGGGGTGCAGAAGTTACCGCCTGGGATTTGGGCCGTGCCTATTACCAAATGGCGGCTACCTTAAATAATTATCCAGCGGCCGCGACAGGTGCGGAGGTAAAAATGTTGGATATAGGAGCTACGGCCCATAACCCCGAATTACCAAAAATACCTGTAAATGCGGGCGCCATATACGAAACCCTGAATGTGCTTACCACCTTAAATCGTCCGGATTCAGAAATGGGTTGGCAAAGGTTTGGAAATACCAATGTAGCCTGGAAAACCGGTACCAGTTTTGGTTTTAGAGATGCCTGGGCGGTAGGTGTTACCCCCGAATATACCTGTGTAGTATGGGTAGGTAATGCGGATGGTGAAGGGCGCACCGGCCTGATTGGTGCGGAAGCGGCAGGGCCGATTCTATTTAGTTTTATGAATAGTTTACCAAACTCAGGCTGGTTTGATAAGCCATGGGATGAAATGACCGAAAAGGAAATTTGTAAAACATCCGGTTTGCTGGCGGGGCGAGATTGTCCTGAATCTGAGAAGTACCAAATACCTTCCAGCGCAAGGTCTGTAAAGGTTTGTGATTATCATAAAACTATACATACCGATGTCGAAATGAGATATCAGCTCTCGGTAAACTGTGCAGAGGGTGATGATATTAAAGCCAGCTCATGGTTTGTATTGCCTCCGGCCATGGCGTGGTTTTTTGCCAAAAAACATCCCGATTACCGGCAATTGCCCCCGTGGAAGTCAGGTTGTGGATTTGAATCACAGCCGTTGGTAGATGTAATTTACCCCAGGCAAAATGGCCGAATTTTCATTCCCAGGGAACTGAGCGGTACCAGCAGTAAAGTGGTAGTAGAGGTAGCTCATCAGCAGCCGGATGAAAAACTTTTTTGGCACCTTAACGGCAATTATCTGGGTGAAACCCAAACGTTTCATCAAATGGCACTAAACCTGGAGAAGGGGGAGTACAATCTTTTGGTGGAGGATGGCTCAGGAAATATAGCAACCCGCAGGTTTGAGGTGGTGGAAAGAGAGTGAATGAGAGTTAATAATCGATAAGAAAACCAGTTTTTACCTTGTTTGATATTTTGGTTCAGCCGAAGTTTGCCGCCTCTAAATATTAGTATGGAACGTAAAATTAAAGCTCTTAAAAGATTCAGGTTGATAAGCATTGCAGAAGGTATATCATTTCTGCTGTTGTTATTTATTGCCATGCCCCTAAAATATTTTTTTGATGCCCCTGCCATGGTAAAATATGTGGGCTGGGCCCATGGCGTACTTTTTATCGCTTATCTTTTAATGGGGCTACAAACGGCCATAATTTGCAGTTGGAAAATGGGCCGTGTGGCTTTGGCGGTAATTGCTTCTGTACTTCCATTTGGTCCTTTTGTTTTTGAGAAGAGCGTTAAAAAAGAAGAAAAGGCTATTGAGAAGATAATATCCCGTAACCAGTAATCGGGTAGTTTGCACATTCCCCCTCACCTTCACTTTCCCATTCACCTTACTCCCACAGGTAACAAAAAAAATGCCCAGAAGCAGCTTCCGGGCATTCGTAGTTTTAGTTATCGATATAACTAGTGCTTTATCACTTTTTGGGTTTTTACACCATCAGGCGTTTGCACTATAAAAATGTAAATGCCCTCGCCCTGTGCGTTTAGGTTTACCTGCACCTCCCTCTCACTTATTGGTTTTTCCATAATCATTCTACCTGTAAGGTCAAAAACCTTTAAAGTACTGGCACTTTGATTTTCAAGAGCAATGGTAAATATGCCAGTGCCGGGGTTAGGGAATACATTAAGCGTAGAACTAAAGTTCAATTCGGGCTCTTCGGGTAGGGATACTTTATACTCTTTGCCTTTGTAATAATACAGTCCACCACCTTTGGTGCCTACCACCATATCCAAATAACCATCCCCATCAAGATCAGCCAGATCAGGTGCTATACTGGTACCCGAACCATAGGTAGAAGTTTCTCTAAATGCAGGCGTTTGGTCAAACAGCATATTTGGCCTGCGTTGTGCGGTACCTTTAAAGGCCTGGTTACAACCATTATTTCTATCCACATATTGGCCAAAGGCGCTACAGTTATAACCCATATTGGTCATATTTACATGAGCGTTGTTACTCACATTTGCTGATTCCTGATGACATATTTCTACAATCAGGTTTGATGAGCCATCCCATAAAAAAGGGCCCTTATTGAATGAGATCGGACTCCAGCCATTTGCTACAACTGTGGCATTTGAAAAGTAAACTTCGGTAAAACCCCCATTGACTAAAGTATTCAACACAGTGTCATTGGTCATTTTTATTTTAACAAATAGCTTTGGGTACCAAGTGCCATGATTACTGGTTGTTACATCAAACGAAATTGAAGTTAGATAACCATGAACAAGACCGGCAGCCTGCAGCTCAGAACCTCTTATCAAGTATTGATGACGCGCTGACTTTTGAATCATACTGAAAGGGGTTTCATCCGTTAAGCCAACAACAATATTACCATTGCCCACCTGTTTTTGAAGATTAGAAGGCATATTTGATACGCTTGTTACACTATCAAACTGATTAATCCCATTTTCTTCGGAACCTACAAACATATTTACCAGGCCGTTTTGCTCAAAGGCCACGGGTATAGCATTACCAGAGCTACCACCTTTTTTTACATTGATGCCGCCATAATTATTATTGGCTAGTGTAAATGAGGGGCTGGTGGCTGAAGCATTTGTGAAGTAATGCACTTTTCCGGATTCATTTCCTACAACCAAATCAAGATCCCCGTCCTGATCCATATCAAATAAATAAGGGGCGGCACTTGTACCAACGTTTAGGTTTGTACCTGCAGTTGGCCCCGGTAGTGCATTTTGAAAGGTGAAAGAGGGGTTGCTACTGCTACCGTTTTTAAAATAATAGAGATTTCCATTCAGGTCGCCAACTATCATGTCCAGATCACCATCTTTATCTAAATCACCAAAAGTGGGTATAGTACCGGCATTTAGCCCCGGGTAGCTACTGATATCGGCCAGGTTGGTATCCTGCAAAGTAAATTCAGGCTTACTGCTGGTTCCGGTATTTATATAATAGTAATAAAAGTGCCTGGAGGTGGAACCGTCAATCAAATTTGTATGGTTAGCAACCACAAGGTCCGGCAGGCTATCTCCATTTAAATCTGCAAAGCGTGGTACCGCTCCTTTACCAAGGTCAATCATGGTATTTTGCATAAAATCATTCCTGCTGTAGTTAAATACCGGAATGTTGCTAGTGCCATTATTCTTGTAGAGCATTATACTCTTTCTATCAACAGAACCGTCTCCCTGATCAGCAGGCGTTACCAAAAGGTCCGGCTTTCCATCAAAGGTTACATCCTCGTAAGTGGCCATCGGAAACTGATACATATCTATTGGCTTATCATAGGTAGGGTAGAGGGTATCCTGTGATGTAAAATGAGTGCTATCCAGGTCGCCACCATTGTAAAGGGCGGCCATATCATTATAGCTTATGTTACCCAATATCATATCCTGCAGTGTATCCCCGTTAAGGTCCAAAAGGAGAACCGTGCTACCGGCATGCAGGGTTTTCTTTTTAAATGGTGTGCATGAGTTAAGTGCTACTGATCGATAAATGCCACTTTCTATAAAGTGCCCCCAGCAACGTTCTTTCACTTTAAAATCTAATCCACAGCTGGCTCTGTTTTCATGAAATTCCATAACCACTCCTCCATTTTCAAAGGTCACTATATCCAAATCTCCATCCTGGTCAATATCAGCAATACCAGGTACATCTGATTGTGGGATAAAAAGGTTGTTGGTGGTAGTGGAGCTTGAGTAAATAGTTTGTAGTGGGATGGGTGTCATATTCTGAAAACTAAGTTCAGAAGATGATGTGTTCTGCCAAACGCGCACATCTCCACCGATATTAAAAAATATATCTTTCTTGCCATCGCAGTTATAGTCTCTGGTAAGCATCCAGGAGTTTGCCTTAGGAAGCTGTGGGATAAATTGAGGAGCGAATTTATAGGCATTGCCCACTCTCAAAAAAGGAAGTACCTGCCGGGTATTACGGTCAAATATCAAAAGGTCGTCCACATTGTCCAGGTCAAGGTCAATGGTATTTACCTGGCCATAATTTACACCACCTGCCCAGGCATTGTTTAAGGAGTCTCCATTATGGATGACCTTTACATCGTTGGTCTGGGTAAAATCATAAAGATTTACTACGCTTTGCCCAAAAGCCATTAGGCTTAGCGCTGATAGTGAGATTGTTGAGAGTAATTTGTTCATAATTGCTGATTAGAGACACAAAGATATCCGAAAGAAAAAAGCTACGTGATAGCAATAAGTTTACGCACAATATTATTTATTACCTGACGAAAATCAAGCCTGCCGGATGATAAGTTTGTTCACATTGTTATTTATAAGCTGAAATTCTATATTTGCCGACCATTTTTAGAACCCTTAAAAACTTCCTGCACTAATGCAAAATAAAGGAGTTATTAGATTATTTGCCATCGTATTCGCTCTGGCTTGTGTGTACCAGTTGTCATTTACCTACATCGCCTCGAGCGTAGAAAGTGATGCTGAAGAGTTTGCCAACGGTGACTATATGAAGGAGCAGCGTTACCTCGACTCCATGAAAAGCGAGGAGGTTTACAACATCTTTATTGAGCAGTTTACCTATGCCGATGTGAAGGAAAGAGAGATCAACCTTGGTCTTGACCTTCGTGGTGGTATGAACGTTATTCTTGAAGTGCAGGTAAAGGATATACTTGTAGCACTATCAAACAAAACCAAAAATCCGATTTTTGCTGAGGCCCTGCAGCGCGCTACTGAAAAAGCGGCCGATAGCCAGGAGGATTACCTTACCAACTTTTTTGATGCCTTTGAGGAAATCAAAACAGAAAGGAAGGTACAATTAAACCTTAGTGACCCACAGATATTTGGTACTAAAGACCTTAATGATAAATTAGGCTTTAACGCATCTGA
This sequence comes from Schleiferiaceae bacterium, assembly GCA_963758205.1. Classification (GTDB taxonomy): domain Bacteria; phylum Bacteroidota; class Bacteroidia; order Flavobacteriales; family Schleiferiaceae; genus Owenweeksia. The sequence continues at coordinate 538,721 of CAVWUM010000002.1, read as the reverse complement.
TGAAAAGGTGAAGGAGGAAATCCGCAGCCAGGTGGATGCAGCAGTTGAAAACACCTATACTGTACTTCGTGCACGTATCGATCAGTTTGGTGTTGTTCAGCCAAATATTCAGCGCCTTGAGAATGGCGGACGTATCCTTGTTGAACTTCCAGGTGTAAAAGATCCGGATCGTGTTAAAGGTCTTCTACAGTCTACAGCCGAGCTTTCTTTCTGGAATCTGTACGATGGCTATGAGCTTTCCGGATTCTTATCAGCCGCCATTGATAAAATCGGTTATAAGGAATCAAAAGATACAGCGGCCCTTGGCGGTGATGATGCCGCAGCTAGTGACGATCTTTTAGATTTTGAAACGGTAGATGAAGAAGGTAACGATACTAATGAAGTAGCTGCCGAAGGAGATTCTACGGAACTGGCTTCCGGAGATACTTCCGCTACAGAAGAAGCAGATTCGGCTATCGCGCCTAACAGGTACAGCCCATTCCTTAGAGTGTTTATGCCTAATCTTGATCAGGAGCAGCGCTTTGGCCCGGGGCCAATTGTTGGTTACGCCAGGGTTAAGGATACTGCTGAAGTAAATGATTACCTGCGAGACCCTAAAATCAGGGCTTTGTTAAAAGGTGAGCAGCGTTATGTACGTTTTCTTTGGACTGCCAAGCCAACTGAAAATGGCCTGCTTTATTTATTGGCAGCCAAAGGTAACCGTGATGGTACCCCGGCCCTTACCGGTGATGTTATTACCGATGCCCGTCAGGATTTTGAGCAGAATAACAGTGCCGTGGTTAGTATGACAATGAACTCTATTGGTGCCAGCAAGTGGCAGAAGATAACTAAAGAGGCTTCAAGTCAGGATCCTAAAAAGAGTGTGGCCGTGGTGCTTGATAACTACGTTTACTCTTTCCCAACGGTACAAGGTGAAATACCAACAGGTAATACCCAGATTACAGGAAACTTTACCGTACAGGAAGCGCAGGATTTAGCCAACAAGCTTAAAGCCGGTAAACTGCCTGTAGCGGCTAAAATCATTCAGTCAGAAATTGTAGGGCCATCATTAGGTCAGGAAGCAATTAATGCCAGTTTATGGTCATTTGTTGTGGCTCTTGGCTTTGTAATGCTTTACATGATATTTTATTACAGCGGTGCCGGTGTTGCTTCTGATGTGGCACTTATCGTAAACATGTTCTTCATATTTGGAGTACTTGCTTCGCTTGGTGCGGTGCTTACATTACCTGGTATTGCCGGTATCATACTTACTATAGGTATGGCGGTAGATGCCAACGTACTTATTTTTGAAAGAATACGAGAGGAGCTTGCACAGGGCAAAGGCCTTAAGCTGGCTATACAGGATGGTTACGACAATGCCTATAGTTCAATTATTGATGCCAACGTAACTACCTTCCTTACCGGTGTTATCCTTTACCTTTTCGGTACAGGCCCTATCCGTGGATTCGCCACCACTCTTATTATAGGTATTCTTACGTCTCTTTTCTGTGCCATCTTTATCACTCGTTTGATGTTTGATGCCCGTATGACAGCTAAAAAGACAGTGAAGTTTGCGACCAATGCTACCCGCAATGCCTTCAATAATTTCAATATTGACTTTTTGGGCAAGCGTAAAATTGCATACGGTATCAGTACTGTAATTATTCTTGCCGGTATTGCTTCATTAAGTATAAGAGGTCTTAACTACGGTGTTGACTTTGTTGGTGGACGTACCTACCAGGTTCGTTTTGATCAGCCTGTGAACTCAGGAAATATTGCAACAACCCTTGGTGATGCCTTTGTAAATGAGCAAGGCAATAAGGTTATCCCTGAAGTTAAAACCATTGGTGAAGACAACCAGGTTGTAATTACCACCAAGTATAAAATCAACGAGACTGGTGTAGAGGTTACTGAGGAGATAAAAACCAAGCTTTACGAAGGCCTTAAGGGTTTTTACGCTGCCGATATCACTAAGGAGGAATTTTTCTCTGAAGCCACCGGTAGCGGAGATATTGGAGTTGTTGCTGAGCGCCAGGTAGGCCCAACCATTGCCGATGATATTAAGAAGTCAGCGGTATGGGCAATCCTGTTTTCACTTATCGTGATATTCCTTTATATCCTTATCCGATTCAGCAAGTGGCAGTTTAGCCTTGGTGCTGTTGCGGCTGCTTTTCATGATGTACTGATCGTACTTTCCATCTTCTCAATTTTCTATGGTATTTTACCATTTTCATTAGAGATTGATCAGGCCTTTATTGCAGCAGTACTTACCGTAATTGGTTACTCGCTAAACGATACTGTGGTTGTTTTTGACCGTATCAGGGAGTACCTGGCCAAGCACAGCAAGCGTAAGGAAATGGATGTTGTGGTTAATGACGCATTAAACAGCACATTGAGCCGTACGGTTAACACCTCGCTTACCACCATCTTTGTATTGCTTATCATCTTCCTTTTCGGTGGTGAGTCTATCCGCGGGTTTATGTTTGCTATGTTAATTGGTATTATAGTAGGTACTTACTCTTCACTATTCATCGCATCACCATTGATGCTCGATACTTCGCGTAAGCAATTTGCCAGGGAAAGAATGACAAAAGATTCAGTAGCGGTATAACACCTAACTGACATTCATAATATGAAAACCCTCGTATTACGGGGGTTTTCTCATTTAAGGGGTTTGATGAGGTTTTCCCAAAAGAAAAAGGGTAGAACATGTCTTAATCGGCTGGTTTTCTTATAATTTTGACGAGGATTTATAAAAAGTAATGATGAACGGAGTGCTGTTGTTTTTCAACATTGGTGGTGGTGAAATAGTGTTTATACTATTGATTGTGGTTATGCTTTTTGGTGCAGATAAAATCCCTGAAATTGCCCGTGGACTGGGCAAAGGCATTCGCGATGTAAAGAATGCGGCCAATGATGTAAAGCGCGAAATAACCTCCAGTGTAAACGATGACGAAGACCTTAAAAAGTTTAAGGAGAAGGTGGAAAAGGAAAAGCGCGAAATAGAAGACCTCACCGGTTCAGTAAAGCGCAACTTAAACAGCTAATCTCCATTCATGGCCTATTTCTACCTCGTTCTTGGTTTAGTATTATTGCTGGTTGGTGGCGAATGGCTGGTACGCGGAGCAGTTGATCTTGCGCTCCGCCTTAAAGTTTCTACTTTAGTAATTGGTATGACGGTGGTTTCTTTTGCCACTTCCGCTCCCGAGCTTTTGGTAAGCGTTGGGGCTGCTATGGATGGCTATACCGATATTTCCTTTGGCAATGTGATAGGTAGTAACCTGGCCAACATTGCCCTGATCCTTGGTCTTACCGCGCTGGTTTTTCCTATGACGGTAAAAGAAAAAACCTACCGCGTGGATTTCTGGATAATGATGGCCGTAACCTTAGTCCTTTTTCTTTTTGTGTTTTTTGATCAAGTACTTAATTTTTGGGAAGCCTTAGTGCTGGTCATCATTCTGGTATTCTATAATATTTTTCAGATTCGATCCTCACGCAAAACGTTTGGAAACAAAGAACCCGAGCTCGAACTTGATGATGAATCGCCAAAACCCGGCAAAGCGTGGCGAATGATATTTCTTTTTGGCCATAGGTGTGGCGGCACTCAAATTTGGATCTGAGTTTTTGATTGATGGAGCCGTAGAACTGGCCCAGGCATGGGGAGTAAGCGAAAGGGTTATTGGTATTACAGTGGTTTCTATTGGTACTTCACTACCCGAACTTGCCGCGAGTATGGTGGCTTCCTTCAAAGGAGAGCAGGAACTTTCATTGGGTAACCTGGTTGGCTCCAACATCTTTAATATACTGGCCGTATTAGGTATTACAGGGCTTGTTATTGAATTACCGGTAAAGAGTGATGCACTTCTTTCATTTGATTTTCCCTTCCTCATAATAACCTCCATGATTCTATACCTTTTTATAAGAGTTATAGGTAAAGGCAACATCAGCAGGTGGGAGGGAGCTGTAATGCTGGCCATCTATGTACTTTACATCTTCCTGGTGCTGTAGAATATTATTTTCAGAAGTTGACCCCCTAAAAATTCAGGGTGTTAGTAATTGTAAAATAACTTATTTGAACATTACCCCCATTGGATTTGTACTTTTGTCACGTAAAAACAAAATTAAATCCAATTCAGGTTATGCCAACAATCAGATTTGCCGCCCTTCAGGAAAAAATGAACCGACACCCGCTGGAGTTTGAGCCAGAGCACCAGCGCATCTCCGAAATTTTTGGTGAGAACGTATTAAATAAAAAGGCACTGCGGGAATTTATGCCAGGCGAAGCCTTTAAAAGTCTTATGGATGCCATGAATAAAGGCACCAAGATTGACCGAGGGATGGCTGATCAGATAGCATCAGGTATGAAAGCCTGGGCCATAAGCAAAGGCGCAACCCACTATACGCACTGGTTTCAGCCACTAACCGGTTCAACCGCTGAAAAACATGATTCATTTTTTCAGCCCACAGGCGATGGTGAAGCCATGGAAAAGTTTACTGGTAGCCTTTTAGTACAGCAAGAGCCGGATGCTTCCAGTTTTCCGAATGGTGGTATCAGAAATACCTTCGAAGCACGAGGCTATACTGCCTGGGATCCAACAAGTCCTGTATTCATTTTAGGCAGAACCCTTTGTATCCCTACCGTATTTGTGTCCTACACCGGTGAGGCGCTGGATAACAAAACCCCATTGCTTAGAGCATTACAAGCTGTGGATAATATTGCAACGCAGGTTTGTCAGTATTTTGATAAGAATGTAAAGAAGGTAAATGCTACCCTCGGTTGGGAGCAAGAGTACTTTCTTGTAGATCGTGCGCTATTTGATTGCCGCCCGGATATGAAAATGACCGGCCGCTCTTTATTAGGTCATTCTGCGGCCAAAGGCCAGCAATTGGATGATCACTACTTCGGTTCGATTCCTGACCGTGCACGTTTTTTTATGCGTGAGTTGGAGTACGAATCCTATAAACTGGGAATACCAGTAACAACCCGCCATAATGAAGTTGCTCCAAGCCAGTATGAGTTGGCGCCTATGTTTGAAGAGGCTAACGTTTCTGTTGATCACAACTCACTGTTGATGGATCTTATGGAAAAGGTGGCCAATAGGCACAACCTTAAAGTGCTTCTGCACGAGAAACCATATAAAGGCGTAAATGGTAGCGGTAAGCATAACAACTGGTCGCTGGCTACTGATACGGGTGTAAACCTGCTTAGCCCGGGCAAAACCCCAAAAACCAACCTTCAGTTTTTAACCTTCTTTATCAATACCCTAATGGCCGTGCATAATCATGCCGACTTGCTAAGGGCTGCCATTGCTTCCGCAGGAAATGACCACCGCCTGGGTGCCAATGAGGCGCCACCGGCAATTATTTCGGCATTTATCGGAACCCAATTATATGACACCCTTTTGGCCATCGAAAAAATGGGCAAAGGAAAGCTCACGCCAGAGCAAAAAACCGACTTCAAACTGAATGTAGTAGGTAAGATTCCTGAAATACTTTTGGATAACACCGATCGTAACCGTACATCGCCATTTGCCTTTACAGGGAATAAATTTGAGTTCAGGGCTGTAGGTTCTTCGGCCAACTGTGCTCAACCAATGACGATTATGAATACCATAATGGCTGATCAGCTTACCGATTTTAAAAAGGCCGTTGATGCACTTATTAAAAAAGGACTTAAGAAGGACGATGCCATCTTTAATGTACTTAAAGATTACATTACCGATTGTAAAAACATCCTTTTTGAAGGCGATGGTTATAGTGACGAATGGGTGGAAGAGGCTTTGAAACGCGGCTTTAATAATGTAAAAACCACACCTGAGGCACTTGATTTTTACGTAACAGAAAACGCACTTTCGCTATTTGAGCGCAATGGTGTAATGAACAGGGTAGAGGTAAAAGCTCGCCACGAAATTATGCTTGAGGAGTATCAAAAGAAGATACAGATTGAATCAAGAATATTGGGTGATATTGCCGGAAACCACATTGTGCCTACCGCCATTACCTATCAAAACAGGCTTATTGAAAATGTGCGCGGGCTGAAAGAAGTGCTGGATAAAAAGACTTTTGATAAACTGGCCGGAGAGCAGCTCAGGATGATTGAAGAAATCAGTGACAGGCTATCAACCATCATATCAGATAAGGATGCTATGATTCAGGCCCGTAAAAAATGCAATGCTATAGAAGATGCCCGTGAGAAGGCAGTGGCCTATAGAACTGAAGTTTTTCCATTTTTGGATAAAATAAGATATCAGTGCGATAAACTGGAGTTGATGGTAGATGATGAACTATGGCCATTACCAAAATATCGTGAGCTTTTGTTTTAATAAACAGTAAGTTATATGAAAACTACTACAGGCCACCTGTTATCAGGATGGCCTGTTTTATTTTTTGAGCACCTCTAAAAGCCTTGTGAATAGTGGTATTGTATCTTAAATCTACATTTTTGCGTTTGGAATAAATGTTTACTTTAGCGCATTACAGCATAAAATCAAAAATAGGCATGAGAATACCTTTATTGGGTTTTTTAATTATCGTTCTGAATATCTGCGTCTTACCGCTATCTGCTCAACAGGATTCCACGAAGTCCGATCCCGACAAAAAATTACCGAAAGAAGTTCAAAAAGCCAATGCTGCCTATGAGGCGCAGCAGTATAACGATGCCATTGAGTTGCTGAAGGATGCCCTATCTGAAGTACGTGGACGCGAAGCTAAATCTGATATCATGTTTCGCATCGCTGAGTGCTACCGCATGACGCTTGATTACCGCAATGCTGAAACTTATTACGAAAAAGCTGTAAAGGTGGGATATAAAGACCCTATCGCTATGCTTTACAAGGCGGACATGCTTAAAGCACAGGGCGAGTATGAAGAGGCTATTGTAGCTTATCAGGAATTCAAAAAGGAAAATCCAACAGATAAAAGAGGAGACCTTGGTATAGAATCTACCAAAAAAGCAAAGGAGTGGATGGAGCAGCCCAGCCGCTATCAGGTGGATAATATGAAGGATATCAACAGCAGTTCTTTTGACTATGCTCCGGCACTTTCAGGCAAAAGGAAAAATGAGAACATTTTAATATTTACTTCGGATAGAGAAGAATCTGTTGGTAAAAAGCAGGATGGCTGGACCGGTGGCGACTTCCATGATATCTATATCACCGAAGCGGAGCGTAAAGGTGGTAGGAGTAGAAGGCGTGGTGCACCTGATGAAGAGGAAACTGTAGAGAGCCCGGCCAACCTTAAATGGTCAACTCCGGTACTTTTGGATGAAGGTGTAGTAAATACTGAGGGTAACGAGGGTGCAGGGGTTTTTGACTCTCGCGACAAGGAATTTTATTTTACCCGTTGCCTCAATACCAAAAACCAAACATTGGAGTGCGGTATATACGTAACTGAAAAACTGGGTACCACCTGGAAAGCGCCAGAGAGGTTAATTATTGGTAACGATACCCTGGCCAACGTAGGTCAGCCAAATATCTCACCTGATGACAAAATCCTATACTTTGTGTCGGATGATTTTGGTGCTAAGGGTCACGATATTTTTATGACTACCTATGACAGGAGAACAAGAACCTGGGAAAACCCTAAAAATCTTGGACCCAAGGTAAACACCGGTGGTCGCGAGCACTCACCTTTTGCACATGATGATGGCTACCTGTATTTTGCTTCCGAAGGCCATGGAGGTATGGGTGGACTTGATGTGTACCGCATTAAACTGGATGAAAATGGAATGCCGGCCAAAGATGCCACAGCCGAAAACATGCAGTTCCCTATTAATACCAGTGCTGATGATTACGGACTGATTTTTAAGCCCGATGGTGATAAAGTTGGTTTTATGACCAGTAACCGTAAAGGTTCTAAGGGCGATGATATTTATGCAGTGGTAAAAACTCCATTGGTCATTAATATCGAAGGTGTGGTTACCAGCTCTAAAACCGGTCAGTCTATCGATCAGGTTACTGTAAAACTTGAAGGCAGCGATGGTAGCAGCTATGTGGTTAATACCGATAAGGATGGCTACTACCTTTTTGACAGAAGCAAAACTGCCGTGGATGTTACCTATAAAATCACCTTTGAAAAGCAAAAGTTCCTTACCAATGCCGGTGATGTAACTACGGTGGGAATTGATTTAAGCTCTTACGAATACATCCCTTCTGAGAATGTTTTCCTCAATATTCAAAGGCTGAATAAATCCCTGGACCCAATTGAGGAGCCTATTGTACTGCCGAACGTATTTTTTGATTTAAACAAGGCAAAAATTAAAGAGGAATCAATGGTTGCCCTTGATAGTGTGGTTACAATCCTGAATAATAACCCGACTATTGTTATTGAGCTTCGTTCACATACCGATTACCGTGGTTCCGATGCTGCGAACGATGACCTTTCTCAGCGAAGGGCCGACTCAAGTGTAGCTTATCTTGTAAAAAAGGGTATTCCTGCTGACCGAATGGTTGCGCGTGGTATGGGTGAGCGTGAGCCTTATGAAATTCCGGAAAACTATCGCTTTTATGGAAAAGGTGTATTTGAACCGGGAACAAAACTCACGGAAAAGTTTATTGTGACTTTACCTCCTGAGAAGCAGGAAATCGCCAACCAGATTAATCGTAGAACTGACCTTAAGGTATTGCGCGATGATTATGTGCCTAAAGGTGGACTGGATGAACCTAAGGGTGATGACGTAAAAGCTATACTTGAAGACAAGCGCGATGGTGTAAATGATGATCCTCCCGGTGAAATTTACATTATGAAAGACAGGGAGAGCTTTGGTACCGTAGCCCGCGATCAGCGTATCAGTATAGTTGATATCAAAAAATTAAACGGGGGATTAAGAGGGGTGAGACCTTTTGAAGGACTTCAGCTTAAAGTAACAAAAGATGGAAACTATGAGCAGTGGGATGCCACCCACTACCAGGTTACAAAGCGTGATATGTCTATAAAAGATGTAGCCAAAGAACTTGATTTGGATGATGACAAACTGGAGGAGTTGAATCCTGATATAGATCATAAGAATTTACCTGTTGGTTACTGGATAAGAACCAAGTAGCGCAATATTTAATAATCTGGCGCCCCGCAGAATAGATATTCTGCGGGGCGCTTTCTATTTTTGCAAAATGAACAGTAGCAACCGTTATAGCGGCCGCGGGGTTTCCGCCCAAAAGGAAGATGTACACCGCGCCATAGCCAACCTGGATAAGGGTTTATACCCCAAAGCATTTTGTAAAATCATACCTGATTTCCTTACAGGAAGCGAAGAGCATTGTGTGGTGATGCATGCCGATGGTGCCGGTACAAAATCGTCATTGGCATACATGTATTGGAAGGAAACCGGTGATTTATCGGTTTGGAAAGGTATAGCACAGGATGCGCTGGTTATGAACCTTGATGACCTGCTTTGTGTAGGCGCTACAGAAAGCCCCATTTTATTGTCGTCAACCATTGGCAGAAATAAAAACCTGATACCCGGTGAGGTAATATCAGCTATTATAAATGGCACCCAGGAGCTGATGGATGAAATGGCCAAATGGGGTATTGACATAGTATTGACTGGAGGCGAAACAGCTGATGTAGGCGACCTGGTGCGTACCATTATTGTGGATAGCACGGTTACCGCCCGCATGAAGCGCTCAGAGGTTATTGATAATACCAATATCAAAGCCGGTAATGTAATTGTTGGTTTGGCCTCATTCGGGAAGGCCAGCTATGAAACTGAGTACAATGGTGGGATGGGCAGCAATGGACTGACTTCTGCGCGCCATGATGTTTTCAATAAGGCCCTTGCAGGGAAGTATCCCGAGTCTTTTGATTCATTGGTTCCATCTGACCTGGTGTATTCAGGCGATAAAAACCTTACCGATAAGGTAGAAGGTAGTCCCCTTGATGCCGGTAAGCTGGTACTTTCACCAACCAGAACCTATGCCCCGGTAATTAAAAAGATGCTGGCAGAATACAGAAGTAGTATTGATGGGCTTGTGCATTGCAGCGGTGGCGCGCAAACCAAGGTGCTCCATTTTGTAGATAATGTACATGTGATGAAGGATAATCTTTTTGATGTTCCACCACTTTTTGATCTGATACAGAAATCATCTGGTTCTGACTGGAAAGAGATGTACCAGGTATTTAACATGGGCCACCGTATGGAAATTTATTGTGATGAGCGCATCGCCCAATCCTTAATCGATATCTCTGAAAGTTTTGATATTGATGCGAAAGTAGTGGGGCGGGTAGAAGAATCAGATTCAAAGAAACTCACTATCCGCAGTGACAAGGGCGAATTTATTTACTAAAGAAGAAGGAACATGCTGGATAAACTAAATGCTATAATGCAACGCTACCATGAGGTGAATGACCTGATTATTCAGCCTGATGTAATTGCCGACCAAAAGCGATACGTAACGCTTACGCGTGAATATAAGGACCTGAAACCATTGGTAAAGGCCCGCGAAAAATATGTTACCCTGATGGATAACATAGCGGAGGCTAAAGAAATTATCAATAAGGGCGATGATCCGGAAATGAAGGAGATGGCTAAAATGGAATTGGACACAGCCGAGCCTGAACTGGAGGATTTGGAAGAAAAAATAAGGGTAATGCTCATCCCTAAAGATCCTGAAGATGCCAAGAATGCAGTACTTGAAATACGTGCAGGTACCGGTGGTGATGAAGCCTCCATATTTGCAGGTGACCTGTACGATATGTACAGCCGCTACATACAAAGCAAAGGCTGGAAGGTGGCCGTAATGGATGTGAGCGAAGGTACCGTGGGCGGTTATAAAGAGGTAATTCTTGAAGTAACAGGAGAGGATGTTTACGGCACATTGAAGTTTGAATCAGGGGTGCACCGCGTACAGCGCGTACCGCAAACCGAAACCCAGGGCAGAGTGCATACTTCTGCAGCTACCGTGGCCGTGTTGCCCGAAGCCGAAGATGTGGATGTGGAACTGAACCCGGCCGATATTGAAATGCAGACCTCCCGAAGCGGAGGTGCCGGTGGCCAGAACGTAAACAAGGTGGAAACCAAAGTCCAGCTTACCCACAAGCCTTCAGGTATAGTGGTGGTGTGCCAGGTAGAACGCTCACAGCTGGCTAACCGTGAGCGGGCCATGCAAATGCTGCGAACCAAGCTGTATGAGCAGGAACTGGAAAAGCACAATGCCAGCATAGCCAGCAAGCGTAAAAGCATGGTTACTACGGGTGACCGCTCAGCAAAAATCCGTACCTACAACTACCCGCAGGGCCGTGTAACCGACCATCGCATAAACTACACGGTGTATAACCTGGATGATGTGATGAATGGTAACATCCAGAATTTTATTGATGAGCTGCAACTGGCCGAAAATGCCGAAAGAATGAAAGAGGGCTCAGAGGGGTAGGCGTAACCGCTAGCATTTATTTCGCATCCTAAAACTAGATATTACAAGTAGCGTATGAGATTAAGTTCGTTTCTAACACTATTATTGATATTGGGTTTTATAAAACTTAATGCTCAAAACAAATTCAAACCCTATAAGGCTTACGGCATTGAAGTTAGCTTGGCATACACCAACATGACTGATAAAGATGGAATTTCTAATGCGCCTGATTTTGGACCGGATCTTTCAACCAAGACCAAATTCCTGTTTGACGTAAAAGCAAATTATGACTATGCACCACTAAAATTTATTGGTCTTTCTACAGGTGCTGGTCTCTCTGTAAGGGGTGGTAAGGGAGGAGGTTTTAGCGGATTTCCTCCGGCCTCTCCGGAACTCAATATTTTTTATTTTAACATACCTGTTAAGCTACAGTTAAAGGCCGGCTTTTTTTGGATAGAACCAGGTCTTCAAACCAACATACTAATAGCGAAATCTGAAGGAAGCAGTTCCTTTGAGTTTGACAGGAAAGACCTCAAACCAATAAATCTTTCTTACTCACTTATCGGAAGGTTTAATTTATCTAAAGGCATCTCGTTACATCTTGGTTATGAGAGAGCATTAACTCCTGTAGCTCGGGTAGAAAGTCAATTTCAACAGGTTGGTCATACGTATTACCAAATCAGTTGGCTTATAGGATTTAGGTATATGATTAACGAACCGAATAAATCCAAGAGGTAGATATCATGGCTTTCTTTAAAGTAAGTTTCTTTGGACGGTTAAATTTGCAGGTCAAAATCTCAATCCAAGTTATCCTCTAATTTTTCTCCAATGACCCGACAAGAACTCATCTCCCAGATCAATAAAAAGAAATCCATACTTTGTGTGGGTTTGGATACGGATCTGGAAAAAATACCTGCACACCTCTTGGAGTTGGATGATCCGGTATTTGAGTTTAATAAGGCCATTATTGATGCTACACATGAGTTTACCGTGGCCTATAAGCCCAACATTGCTTTTTATGAAGCTATGGGCATTAAAGGTTGGGAAAGTCTAGAAAGAACGGTTCAATATCTCAATGATAATCACCCTGACATCTTTACCATCGCTGATGCCAAACGCGGGGATATTGGCAATACCTCTGCCCGCTATGCCAAAGCGTTTTTTGAGGAGTTAAATTTTGATTCCATTACCGTGGCGCCTTATATGGGTGTGGATTCAGTAAAGCCCTTTTTAGATTCGGAGAATTACAGAAAAGAAAACAAATGGGTAATTCTGCTGGCACTTACCTCAAATGCAGGAGCCAGTGATTTTCAGTATTTGAAAAATGAACAAAGCGGTGATATGCTGTTTGAAGAAGTTCTTCGCAAAAGCGCAGAGTGGGGCAGTGCCGATAACCTGATGTACGTGGTTGGTGCCACTAAGGCAGATTATCTTAAAAAAGTAAGGGCCATTGCCAAAGATCACTTTTTGTTGGTACCGGGTGTTGGCGCCCAGGGTGGTAGCCTGGAGGATGTTGTTAAAAACGGAATGGGAGAGGAGCCAAACCTGCTCATCAACTCTTCTCGAGCTATCATATATGCATCTAACGGAAGTGATTTTGCCGAGGCGGCACGTGTGGAGGCTAAGGCCATGCAGCAGGCTATGAGTCATTTTCTATAATAAGCCATAACTCTCGTTTACTCAACCGGAATGAACTTTTAAATGTGATAACATTCCCTTTACACAAAAGGCTCTGATAGGTCTACTATTTTTTTCGTGGAATATATCTGTCTGCACTACAGCTAAATAAGTAGTATCTGAACAGGTATATAGCAAAGAATTGTCTTACAAGACTCACCATTCTTAAATTCATTTTTGCCGCATAATTCTGTGTTGCAGCGGTTTGTATCCTAATATTTATCTCGCAGTACTATTGTGGTGTTCACGCCAACCAATGAACGAAAGCTCAACACTCACAAGAAATTTGCCCTATGGGCACAAACAAGGTTTGGCAAGCGTGAAGCAACTACTCTACTCTACTTTACTCTTATTACTCTGCAGCTTGCTACTGCACCAAAACCTCTACTCCCAGTCGGGAGTAGAGTTTTGGTTTGTAGCGCCACAGGTTACTGCCGGCCATAATGATCGCCCTATTGCCCTTCGTATATCTTCTTACAGTGATCCGGCAACGGTAACTGTAAGTCAGCCGGCTAATGCGGGCTTTACGGCCAAAGTAGTTAATGTGGCCGCCAATAGCACCGTTTCTGTAGATCTTACTAATGATATTGCCACGATAGAAAATTCTCCGGCCAACACCGTATTAAACTATGGCGTGCTCATTACGGCTACGGCCGAGATTGCCTGTTATTACGAGGTAGTTACCAACAACAATACAGACATTTTTGCCCTGAAGGCTAAAAATGCATTGGGCAAAGAATTTATAGTGCCGGGCCAAAGCTTTTGGAAAAGTGGCAATTATACTCCTATGCCCGTAAATGCTATTGATATTGTGGCCACTACAGATAATACCCTGCTTACCATTACTCCCTCAAAAGCTGCCGTAGGCCATGCCGCAGGCGTAGCTTTCACCGTATCCCTAAATCGTGGTCAAACCTATTCGTTGCAGGCTTCAAACTCAAATGCTACTGATAAACTTGGTGGCACGCTGGTGAGTAGCGATAAGGATGTAGCCATTACCATTTCTGATGATTCAGGCTATAATAGTAGTTATGGCGGGTGTAAGGATTTAATGGGCGACCAGATGATACCCATCAATAAAATTGGTAAAGAGTATATAGTGCTGAAGGGCTTTTTAGGCAGCAATGGCAATAAGGATGATAAAGTGTATATACTGGCTACTCAGGATAATACCAATATAATGCTGGATGCCAGCGGCACCACCTTTACCCTTAATAAAGGCGATCAGTATGAGATTAGCCTCTCAAACCCTACAGTATATATAGAGGCCGATAAGGATATTTATGTAATGCACGTAACAGGCTTTGGTTGCGAAATTGGTGCAGCCATATTGCCATCTGTGTACTGTACCGGCAGCACCCAGGTATCATTTACACGCAGTAAAGACGAAAGCTTTTACATGATAGTGCTGGTGCCCGATCAGGGTGAAGGCTATTTTAAGATTAATGGCCTCAGCAATTTGCTCACCGCAGCAGATTTTACCAATGTGCCGGGCACCAACGGCAATTGGAAGGCCGCCCGAAAATATTTTTCTAAAAATGACTTACCTAAAAACCAGGCTTATGTAGTAACTAATTCAGAAGGAAAATTTCACCTCGGTATTATAAACGGTGGAAGCAACACGGGTTGCATGTACGGCTATTTTACTGATTTCGGAAAGGTGGATACAGACCCTATTTATCATTATTAACACACAAACACAGTCATAAATTCTAATACATCAAACATGAAAACAATCTCTACTCAACAAAAACAATCAAAAAAACCGTTGCTATCATTAGTAGCTTTGGCGGGGCTTATGTTTATTTCCATGGTTTCAATGGCACAGGTAACCTATACTGATACAGTATGTGCGGCCAGCCAGGATAAGGTTTACGGAGTTACCGGCCCCAATGCCACAAGCACGTATAACTGGTGGTTATCCAATCCGGCAGCGGGTACTATTGATAATTCCATTACAGCTAATAATAATCAGATTGAAATTGACTGGGGTGTAAGCACAGGTACTTTTACGCTTTACGTGCAGGAAACTTCAGGAGATGGCTGTCTTGGTGATACTATTTCTCTTGATGTGGTAGTTAACCCATTACCAACAGTTGCCATTGTGGCGGATTCTGTATGTGAGGGCTTTGCAGCTACACTTACCGTTACGCTTACAGGTCAGGCTCCATGGACGGTTGATTATACCGATGGTACCAATAATTACTCATCAACAGCTTCAAGTTCTCCGCACACGGTTACTTTGCCAGCTTACCTCACAAGCCAAACCATTACTATTACCGGTGTAACGGATGGCAATACATGCGATGCTGATCCAACAGGACTACCAAGCACAGGTGTGGTAATTTACCCGAAACCATCTACCGGAGCCATATTCCACTACTAAGCATATAACACTTGAATCGTAAAGGGTACATAGGAGTTTTAGTCCTATCCCTTTACGTTTCATTGATGTTTGGGCAGCAGGCGCTGGATACCGTATGCGTAAATGGCGACCCATCGCACCTTGCTATACAATACCAGCAGGGCCTTAATTATCAATGGAGCGTAAGTGGCGGACAAATCATCGGCAGAGCTGATACCAGCCATGTTTTGGTGAGCTGGGGCAATGTGCCGGGGCTACACCAAAGCAGGGTTGTGGTTACAGATGCCAATGGTTGCTTAAGCGATACGGCCTACGCCTGGATGTATTTGCAGGGACCAAATCGCGCTAACGCCAAAGGACCTTCCATTGTATGTAAAGGCTCACTCATTACCCTCGAAAGTGCTCTTACCAATAATTTTCAATGGACGGGCGGCAAAAAATCATCTACCCTGAGTTTTGTTGTGGAGAGGGATACCACAATAATGTTGGTTGCCTTGAACGGGAGTTGCGGAAATGATACCTTTTATCACAGTATTAACACGGTGGATGTTCCGCAATGCGCCATAAGCACTATTGAAGATACGCTGCAGCTTGACGATCTGCGAAAGCTTTATTACACCGGAAACCCTGTTGATTTTGTAGACTGGTACCTTAATGGTCAGCTGGTTTCGCAGGATGCATCTGTACTATTGAACTTTGACCAGACCGGGCAATACGACATAATGCAGGTAATCAGAAATGGTGCGGATTGCCGGGATACACTAAAAAAAACAGTGTATGTGGTTTCTGAATTTACTCTGTATATACCCAATGCCTTTACTCCTAATGGAGATGGCATTAATGACTACTTTGAATTTGATGGTGTGGGCATTGCCAGGTTTACAGCCGTTATTTACAATCGCTGGGGCGAGATAGTGCACACCTTTAATGAAAACAGCCCCCATGGCTGGGATGGTACCAACAACGGTCAACCTTCAAAAATGGATGCATACACCTATGATATTATGGTGGAAAGCACAGCAGGTAAGGAGGTTAGGAGGTTAGGTTCATTTACGTTAATCCGATAAACCTTAAAAGATTAAGCATCTTTGATTTCTAAGAAACACCTTATCCTGTTATGTACTCTATTTTGTTCTGTGGCCCGTTCGCAGGTGGTTTCAGAAGATTTTAATCATGGAAGCCAAAGTATTTCCGAAGGCAATTGCTGGGAATATGATAATGTATCCATAGCCACAGCCAGTTCAATGAACTCCGGTGGTGATGCGCCCCTGGCCCATGCCGATATAAATGGCCTGCTTACTTCTGCTGAGCTTGCTTCTCCATTTATTCAGTTCAACGGAAAAGGCACTATTACTTTTAAGCATAAAATGGCTGCAGATGCCTGGTACTTCGGTTCGTCAGTTTTGCAGCTTTACCTCAGAGATGTTTCGGGTAACCTTACCGGCCCCTATTTTTCACATACCTACAGGCAAATAAGTTTTACTAACCCCAGCCCTAATGGTAACCCCACAACAACGCGCAGCGCCAGTGTTTCCATCAGCTTTAATGGTTTTTACCAGGTGGTATGGCGCTGGGCGGGGGTTTCATCTTATGCCAATGCGTTGCTTGACGATGTAATAATTCCTTCTGATACCTCATCTCTCCACCAGTATGATACGGCCTGCGCCCAAAACCTGAATGTATTGTATGAACCTTCTACAGCTACAACGGCTGCTAATTTTTCTTATTCATGGAGTTGGGTGGACCCATCTGGCGGAAGCCTGAACAGAATAAACTCCAACAACAGAACCGCGGAAGTAGATTGGACGGCTGGTGCCGGTAATTATATTTTGCTGGCCAGGGAGTTTTACAACAGTTCATGCACCGGGCGCAAAACATTTATCCATGTAAATGTAATACAGCCGGCAACGCTTGCAGCCAGTACCGACACGGTTTGCCCTGATGA
Source organism: Schleiferiaceae bacterium (assembly GCA_963758205.1). GTDB lineage: Bacteria > Bacteroidota > Bacteroidia > Flavobacteriales > Schleiferiaceae > Owenweeksia. The sequence continues at coordinate 521,410 of CAVWUM010000002.1, read as the reverse complement.
AAGCCCTATGGTTCTATTTTATTTTACAGGAGATCCGCCATGGGAACTCAACTACAGACTGGATAGCGGGCCATTGCAAACATTAACAACCGCTAATGCTTTTTATACATTATCACTACCAATAGGCACTTCTCATTTTGAAATGATTAGTCTGGCCGATGGGGGTACATGTGCCGGAATAATTGCCGTTGGCTCACCACCCATAATTTATTATCCCAATCCAGGAAGTGGGCCGGTTTTCCATTTTTGATTAAAAAGATTGGAGTGCTTATTCCTCGCTTTGTGAGGATCTAATTTTATCAAGAAGGTCACTGAGAGTTTCTGCTTCTTCGGGAGTAATATGTTTCATGAAATCATACATTTCATGCTCTTTTGCATCTATGGCAGTCAGTACAGCCAGCCCGGCTTCTGAAATGTTTACATCCACCAGGCGCTTATCCTCTTTGCAGGTACCTTTTAGCACAAGGTCCTTTTTTACCAGCCTGTCTACAATACGCGAGGTGTCACTCATTTTATCGAGCATACGTTCACGAATTTGAAGGGTGCTTAACGGATCAGGAAGGCTACCGCGGAGAATACGTAATACATTAAATTGCTGTAGGGTCAGATCTTCCTGCAGTAGGAATTGCCTGATTTGCTCAGTAAACCAATTACTGGTATAAATAAGGTTTATACCGGCTTTTTGGTAGTTGCTCTTAAATGTTGACTGTTTAATTTCTTCAGATAATCCCATGCTAAAAATCAGTCTCGGCTCAGCCGAGACTGCAAATGTAAGATTTGTAAGATATTACTTTTTAGCAAACTGAAGATTGGCGTTTACCTCTACCTCTTTACCCACGGTAGCGCCACCTGCCTCGGTTAGCTGATTCCACTTCAAACCATAATCAAACCTGTTTATGCTGGTGGTTACTCTCATACCTAATTTGGTATTACCGTATCCGTCAACAGCTACACCGCCAATTTTAGCTTTAAAAGTGGCTGGGCGGGTTACGTCTCTTATGGTCATTTCGCCATTAATATCGTAGCTGTGCTCTCCTGTTTTTTCAATGTTGGTTGAAGAAAACTTAATCTGAGGGTAGGTCTCTGCATTAAAAAAGTCATCAGACTTCAGGTGATTGTCGCGCATCTCAATACCGGTATTAATACTGCCGCTATCAATATTAAAGTTGATTTTGGCGCTGCTGAGGTCTTCACCTTCATTTTCAATGGTACCATCATAACTACCAAAGTGGCCATTAACCTGAGATATTACCAGGTGTGTAACGGTAAATTGGAGGTTGGAGTGGCTGTTGTCAATTGCCCACTGTCCTTTTAAATCAATTGTTGGTGCTTCTGTAGTATTCATAATAATGTGAGTTTTAAAATTATTCGGCTAAATTAATGTTTAAACATTGAAGTTGCAACATTGAAAATGAAATTTGTGATTTCCCTTGGGTTTTCGCTTATCATAGCTTTTAAAATATTACTTCCTTTGCGGTGTAAATTCTTACCCGCACTCGTTATGATGGACATGAGCTGGATGCACCAAAACACCCGCACAACAATTGAAATACTGCTGATAATACTGGCCACAGTAGTGGTTGCGATTGTTTTCAGACAAATAGGAGATCGGCTGGTAAAGCGCCTTTCGCGGCACGAGAATTTTGATCCTACCAACTTTCGTTTTCTTCAGCACATCATTACGGCAATCATTATTACAGTAGGTTTTTCGCTTGTAATTTTTATGATACCGGGTTTGCGCCATGTAGCCAAAACGCTTATCACCGGTGCAGGTATCCTTGCCGTAATAGTTGGTTTTGCTTCTCAGGCTGCACTATCAAACGTCATCAGCGGAATTTTTATAGTAATATTTAAGCCCTACCGTATTAATGATATAGTTACCGTGCGTGATACCCTAATGGGCGTGATAGAAGATATCAGCTTAAGGCATACGGTTATTCGCAACTTTGAAAATAAGCGTATAGTTATCCCCAACGCAGTTATCAGTAATGAGGTAATTGTAAACTCTAACTACACTGATGATGTAGTATGCCGCTGGATAGATTTTGGTATAAGTTACACGGCAAATATTGACCATGCCAGGAAGATAGTTCAGGAAATAGTAGAGGCCCATCCCAATTTCATTGATCGCAGGAGCGAAGAAGATATCGCCAATGGCGACCCAAAGGTGCGGGTAAGGGTTTTAAAGTTAAATGAATACTCAGTGGATATGCGTGCCTGGGCCTGGGCCGAAAATCAGGGAAAGGCATTTGAAATGGGTACGGATTGCCTCGAAGCCATTAAAAAGCGCTTTGATAAAGAAGGTGTTGAGATTCCATTTCCCTACAGGAATCTAATTGTAAAAGAAATGCCTTTTTCCAAATAATCCCAGGTTTTTATTCAGCACCGCGCTTAGCTGTTTACTTCAATTTCCTATTTTGGAGGCTTGCATTAAATCCCTCCAACCATGAAAAATATATTTGGCCTCTTCATATGCTTATTATCATTGATATCCGCAGCGCAGCAGTACACCATTGTTTTGCACGGGGGAGCGGGCAATGGCATTAAAAAAGAAAATATTGATAAAGAAAAGGTAGCGCTTTACGAACAAAAAATGCAGGAGGCTTTACAGGCTGGTCAGGCTATTTTAGATACCGGTGGTGAGGCCACAGCCGCGGTTGTTGCGGTTATTAAAGTTCTGGAGGATTCCCCGCTATTTAATGCCGGTAAAGGAGCAGTTTTTACTTATAATGAAACCAATGAGATGGACGCTTCCATTATGCGGGGTTTTGATTTGAATGCCGGTGCTGTGGCTGGTGTTACCACAGTTAAGAACCCAATTACAGCTGCCCTGGCGGTAATGAATAATTCTCCACATGTATTACTTAGCGGGAAAGGGGCTGACGAATTTGCCGAGGCACAAAATCTTACTATAGTAAACCCTGACTATTTTAAAACTGAAGAACGCAAAAAGAGCCTTGAGCGGAATAAGAAAAGAAGCGGTGCCTTGCCTGACAGCCTTTGGGAGGATACCAAAATGGGAACCGTAGGGTGTGTAGTTATAGATAAAAACGGCAACCTGGCTGCAGGTACTTCTACAGGTGGGATGACAGGTAAGCGCTATGGAAGAATTGGTGACTCACCGATTATAGGAGCCGGCACTTATGCCAATAACCAAACTTGTGCAGTAAGTTGCACTGGCCATGGCGAGTATTTTATAAGATATAATGTGGCTGCAGATGTAAGTGCCCGTATGGCATATTCGGGCGTAAGCCTGCAGGAAGCTGCTCAAACTATAATCCAACAGGTACTGAAAGAAGCTGGTGGCGATGGAGGACTGATTGGGGTAGATAAGGAAGGTAACATCACTATGGAGTTTAATACTTCAGGTATGTTCAGGGCTTTTGTGAAGGAAGGAGAGGAGGCGGTGGTTGAAATGTTTGGGAAGTGATTATTTCTTTATCTGGCTTCTACTGTCTAAAATCTAACATCTACCTCAATGTCCGAAGAATTCCTCCATTACCTCTGGAAATTTCAAAACTTTAGCAAAATAGGTTTAACCTCTACAGAAGGGGAGCCTGTTTCTATCATTCATCCTGGTATTCATAATAACGATGCAGGCCCTGATTTCAGTGATGGCCGCATACAAATTGGCGGGCAATTGTGGGCTGGTAATGTGGAAATCCATATTAATTCTTCAGATTGGGCAAAGCACGGTCATCAAAATGATGAAGCTTATGGTAATGTGATATTGCACGTAGTATATGAAGAGGACAGGCAGGTGCTGGATCAAAATGATAAACCCATCCCGACCATTGTTTTAAAAGGGCTTTTTGATGAATACCTGTATTGGCGCTACGAGCAATTGGTGGGTACCCGCGATGTGATACCCTGTGCGCAGCAATTCCCACAGGTGGATTCTTTTATTAAAGAAACCATGCTGGAGCGTGTGCTCGTAGAACGGTTAGAGGACAAATCAGCACTTATTGAAGATTTATGGCAAAAGAATAATAAGGACTGGAATGAAACTTTTTACCAGTGGATGGCCCGTGGTTTCGGCCTGAAGGTAAATGCCGAGCCCATGCTTGTACTGGCCAGAAGTGTACCTCAAAGTATTTTGGCAAAGCATAAGGACAACCTTTTTCAATTGGAGTCTTTGCTATTTGGAGTGAGTGGGATGTTGGAGAGAGGAGAACGTGAAGGTGAGGGTGAACGGGAAATTGAAAGGGAAGCTGAAGGGGATGATTATGCAATGCAGTTGGGTAATGAGTTTAAATTTTTAGAAGCCAAGTACAATCTGGAGAGCCTTAAACCCAGCATCTGGAAATTTGCCAGGCTACGGCCACCTTCTTTTCCGGGGGTGAGGATTGGGCAGTTTGCCGCGCTTATCCACCGCAGTGAAAACTTATTTTCAAAGGTATTGGGGACCGGGTCTTTAAAAGTATTGAAGCAGCTATTAAGCGACTCCCCATCTATTTACTGGCGCGAGCATTACCGCTTTGGTGTAGCGCATAAACGTACTAAAGCGGGTATGGGCGAGGCCTTTCAGCAAACGCTTATCATCAATGTTATTATTCCGTTTCTTTTTATTTACGGAAAAATTAAGGACGAGCCTTTTTACCGTCAGCGTGCCGTGGATTTACTGGATCAGATGGCGCCTGAAGACAATAAAATTACACGGGTTTATAAAGAGTTGGGTTTAGAGATTATGTCGGGTTATCAGTCTCAAGCCACCATACAGCTATATAATGCCTATTGCAGCTCCAAAAAATGTTTAAATTGCAGCATTGGAATTCACTTGATAAAAGCACAATGAGCATTGAGGAAATAAGAAATTATTGCGAAAGAAGAGGCTTTGAAGTATGCTCCAGAATGGGTGACAGAATGGGCATAAAGCCCAGCGTGGTTCGTCTTTACTTCATCTACACTTCCTTCCTGGCCTTTGGTTCTCCACTTATCATTTATCTTTTCCTTGCTTTTTGGATCCGCATTAAGGATTACCTCAAAAGCACCAGAACTTCCGTCTTAGATCTTTAGTAAAAGCATTTATGGCTTCATTTTCAAGGTTTGCCATATTCCGCAATTTATACCTGGCGCTCGGAGCGCTGTTTGCCGTATTGGCCACTGGCGTATTAGGCTACAGCTTAATTGAAGACTACAGCTTGCTGGAGTCTTTTTACATGACGGTAATCACATTGAGCACGGTTGGTTTTAAGGAAGTAAGGCCTCTTTCGGGCAGCGGACAAATTTTTACAGCCTTCCTCATCATTAGTAGTTTTGGTATTTTCGCCTATGCAATTTCGGTGGTAACCCGCTCTGTACTTAGTGGCGAGCTGGGTGCCTACTATAAAGTATATCGCTTGCAAAATCAAATCGAAAAACTACAGGGCCACGTAATTATTTGTGGCTTTGGCCGAAATGGCCGCAGGGCAGCAAAAAAGCTGCAAGCCTATAACCAGGAGTTTGTGGTAATTGAAAACAGCGAAGGCATTATTGATCAGCACCTTAAGGGTGAAAAAATACTATTTATAAAAGGGGATGCAACGGCAGATGATGTTTTGATTTCAGCAGGTATAAACGATGCAAAATCAATTATTACAACTTTAAGTAAGGATGCTGATAACCTTTATGTAGTAATTACCGCCCGCGAGTTGAATAAGCAAATCAATATTATAAGCCGGGCCGCTAATGTTAGCACCGAAAAAAAGCTGAAAGCCGTTGGTGCCAACCATGTGGTAATGCCTGAGGGTGTTGGCGGTGCTCATATGGCTACGCTTGTAATGTCTCCAAACATTGTGGAGTTTTTGGAATTTATCTCTGTAGAGGGTAGCTCAAATATTAATCTCGAAGAAATTGAAGTAAGCCAGATTACCGATAATAGCGAGAACATGCAATTGAAGGATTTAGCTTTACGCCAAATAACGGGCTGCTCCATAATCGGGCTAAAAACACCTGAAGGTGAATACATAATTAATCCGGGTGCCGAAACCATTATCACGCATCACTCAAAACTTTTTGTGTTGGGTAAACCCGAAGAAATTAAGGACTTATATAAATTTTTACACGCATGAATGAGGCTAAACTTTTTGGTGTTTGCGCCTGGCTTAGCGCCAGATTTGATATTGACGTGACCACATTACGAATCATTTTTGTGATTGCTACCATACTTGGTATTGGTTCTCCCATAATTATTTACCTCATACTGGCTTTGGTTAAACCGAAGCATTACTAACACATTTGCTCTGCTCCTAAATTTATTTTCATGAAAATTCTTGTTACCGGATCCAATGGCCTGCTTGGCCAAAAACTAGTTCATAAACTTTCTAAAGACTCTGAGGTGAAATTAATTGCCACTGCCCGTGGTGAAAACAGGCTCAAAAAGGCTACAGGTTATGAATACCGTTCTTCTGGATATTACCGATGAGGCCGAGGTGGCTAAAACAATTAAAGATGTAAAGCCGGATGTGGTGATTAACACAGCGGCCATGACAAACGTAGATGCCTGCGAAGCTGACAAAGAAGGTTGCGATAAGCTTAATGTGGATGCTGTGCAATACATAGTAAATGCCTGCGAAAAGAATAACGTTCACTTGGTGCACCTTAGCACTGATTTTATTTTTGATGGTGAAGATGGCCCCTATGCTGAGGATGCCGAACCTAACCCGTTAAGCTATTATGGCGAATCAAAGCTTAAAGCCGAAAAGATTGTAGAAAATAGTAATGTGAAGGCGGCTATTCTGCGTACGGTGCTGGTTTATGGCATTGCAGAGGATATGAGCCGCTCCAACATTGTACTCTGGGCCAAAGGGGCTTTAGAAAAAGGTAAGGAGATCACTGTGGTGGATGACCAGTTCCGTTCGCCAACACTGGCAGAGGATTTAGCCGATGGCTGCATTTTGGCCGCTAAGCAAAAGGCCACTGGTGTTTACAATGTCTCCGGTAAAGATCAAATGAGTGTAATCGAATTGGTGCGCGCTGTGGCCGATCATTGGAATCTGGATAAATCCATCATTCTACCTATTAGCTCTACCACCTTGAACCAGGCAGCTAAAAGGCCACCGGTTACAGGTTTTGTTTTGGATAAAGCTATTAATGAATTAGGCTATAAGCCCCATTCCTTTAAAGAAGGTTTGGCAATAGTGGAGGAGCAGATGGGGTAGTTACCAATCTCCCATAGCTCCACCGCCTCCAAAATCACCCCCACCAAAGCCATCAAAACCGCCAGCATCTCCAAAACCTCCGGAAATATCAAACGAAGAAAACAGAGCTATAGAAGTAAAAAGGTCAGAGTTGAAACTTCTGGACAGTTCTGCAAACCCAATTTTCTTTAAGAGTTCCGAATGACTTTGGAGTTTCTTTAAATTTTCTTCATTAAGAAAGAGAATATGAGAGCCGAGTTCTTTAACCCTACGGGCAAATTCCTCGGGCTTATGCTCCAATAGAGAATCAAATTTTGAATCCAGTTCCTCTACTTTTTGAGTAATTAAATTCCTTTCTCTAATAGCCTTGGGGCTAGGAAATATCTTAAAGAAACAGAGACCTTTTTTCCTTAGGTCTTTGTAAACGAGATTATCAAAGGCAATTTTGTCTAACTCTTTTTTTACGTGCCGCCTGATTATATAAAACTGGCACTCGTGCCGTTTTTCAAATAGTTTTAAGAAAAATTCTTCAGCCTGGCTGCAAGTAGAATAACTCTGAAAATTTGACCCACGGGTAAAGAATAATCTATTTCTGTACTTCAGGTAGCGTTGATCAACAATTATAGATCGGCTTTCAATATTCAAAATACCGCGCAGACAGAGATCTTTAAGCACAAGCTTTAACATTTCAATACCACTGCCCGCCAATAAGTTACACAGGTAATAGTATTCAGCCGGTGAGATGGTGCTCAAAATAGAAGAGATTCAAAAAAGGTGTTACTTCTTTTTCTTCTTTTTGTTTTTGTCTTGAAAGTCGAGAGACTTCATCCCTAGTGCCTGCAAAAATTGCTTGGCGCGGATTTTTATCGTTTCCTTGGTTTCGGTGAGTACCTTCTTACGGAAACCTTCATCAGGGCGGGCTACAAACTTAGAGTCGCGGTATTTAAAGCCCTCACCAATCTCTGTATAGTAATAGGTATAGAAGGATTTCCTGGATTCACCCTCAGGGATATTGATTTTGGAGTATCCGTGTGGGGAATTATCATCTGTATAAAAAATTACCGCCCTGTTATGATTCGGAGCAATATGGTGATGCTTCACCTTCATTTCCTTATCCCACAATTCAAGGTGGCCACCGTATTCGTCTTTCCAGTTTTTATTAAGGTAAATAAGCAGGTTTACCCTGCGCCAAAGGCCGGCCTCAGGGTTCAGGTTTACATCCACATGAACATCCACATAACTGCCGTTACCGCCCTGGTGCACACCGCTACCCAGAGAATCGCGGGTAGTAATTAAATCCTCCATTCCGGTAATTCTACGCATCCACTGGTAAAACTCCTCGCTGCCTACTACCTCTCTCAATTCTGAAAATGCAGGATCCCATCTTTCAAAGTGGTAATCCTCAGCTTTATTTTCGTTAAGGCTTTTGCGCTTAACATTTAATGAATCAAGGCTTGGGAAGTTTTCATAGAGCCGGTCGGCAAGCTCCTGGTCTAAAAAGTCGTCCAAAACTAAATGCTTGCATGGAATAGCGGTGGAGTACTGGCGGTGCAGTTTCTCCCGTGCATCTTCAGAAGTATAGGTTGGATTTATATGTTTGATGTCCATTACATTCAGTTTTTAATCGTGGCTCAAAACTAAGCTTATTTAGAATTATTACGAATAATTATCGTAATAGTTTATTGTTTGATTGAGCAAGCAACAAGCCAGGTTATTTAAAGGGTGAAAGGTTAATGCTTTGTGTTGTTTAATCAATGATAATAGTCAATTTGACTTTGCCTACTTCCTCAGCATCCTATAAAGTAACCCTGGTACAAAGGTGTGTAATGGTATGGCCAGCAATTCTTTATTACCTATATAGTGGTGGAATTTGTCACTCTTCATTGCTTTCAACAATTTTTTGGCAAACACATCAGTAGGCATACCATTTTCCTGGGCGGGGCTGTTTTTTTCCACTTTACTGCCATCCGGCCTCAACGAATTAATGGTAACATTGGTTTGTATGAAACCTGGGCTTACTACCTGAATCTTTACAGGAGTTTTGTATAATTCTTCCTTAAGGCTTTCATAATATAGAGTTACAGCGGCTTTGGAGGCGGAGTAAGCCGCCAGATTGGCCTGCCCGAACTTACCGGCCATACTGCTAATCACTGTGATTTGTCCTTTACCTGCTTCCAGCATTTTTGGCAACAGGGATTTACTTAAGGCTACATTGCCAAAGTAATTGATGTCAAAAACCTTTCGCTCCACCTCGTTCTTTGTTTCAAGGGATGGTTCCGAACTGCCCGATACCGCCATTGCTAATAAGTATATCAATACCTCCAAACAGTGGCCAGGCATCATTTGCCCATTGCTTAGCATCGTTGTGTTGCTCCAAATCAAGCGCTACTATTTTTACCTTTTCAGGTGATGAACACTCCGCTTTCACCCTTTCCAGTTCGCTCTGCCTGCGGGCAGATATTATAACATTGGCCCCTTCCTGCGAAAGCAGCTTTGCTGTAGCTTCTCCAATACCGGATGAAGCCCCTGTAATCCAAACAGTTTTACCTTTGTAGTAAGACATAAAATATCTCTTTTATAAGTATTGCATCTTTTGAAGATACTTGTATATTTGCAGCCCGAAAATAGAAAACGCACGGTAAAGATATATTAAGATGAAGCGGACTTATCAACCATCGAATAGAAAAAGAAAAAACAAGCACGGTTTCCGTGAGAGAATGGCTTCTGCCAGTGGTCGCAAGGTATTGGCTTTGCGCAGAGCAAAAGGCCGCAAAAGATTAACCGTTTCTCATGACGGAAATCATAAAGCCTAATATGTCTTTAGTGTTATAATACTAAAAGGTGTTGCCCTTGGTAACACCTTTTTTTTTGCCTTTTTAAATTTTCAACCCAACCTCCTCACTTTTAAAAGATTGAAATAAGATATGCCAAAGGATAACTCAATAAAATCGATACTGATAATAGGAAGTGGACCCATTGTAATAGGACAGGCGTGCGAATTTGATTATGCTGGTTCTCAGGCCTCCCGCTCCTTAAGGGATGAGGGCATTGAGGTAACACTGATTAACTCCAACCCCGCTACTATTATGACAGATAATGTAGTGGCCGACAATGTTTACCTGCTTCCGCTTGAGGTAGCCTCACTTGAAAAAATCCTTAAAGAGCATAAAATTGATGCAGTATTGCCAACTATGGGTGGCCAAACTGCACTAAACCTTTGCATTGAAGCCGATAAAGACGGCCTTTGGGAAGAGTACGGTGTACGTATAATTGGTGTTGATATTGACGCTATTAATATTACTGAAGACCGTGAGGAGTTTAAGGAGCTGATGGGTAAAATTGATATTCCTGTTGCTCCTGCAAAAACAGCAACATCTTACCTGCAAGGAAAAGAGGTAGCCCAGGAGTTTGGCTTTCCGCTGTGTATTCGCCCGTCATTTACGTTAGGTGGTTCGGGGGCAACTTTTGTATTTACCAAAGATGAATTTGAAGGAGCCCTTTCCCGCGGGCTTGAGGCCTCACCCATACACGAGGTGATGATTGATAAGGCATTATTGGGTTGGAAGGAATATGAGTTGGAGCTTCTTCGCGATGCTAATGATAATGTGATTATCATTTGTTCTATCGAGAATATGGACCCAATGGGTATCCACACGGGCGACTCCATTACAGTAGCTCCCGCCATGACACTTTCCGATACCACATATCAGAAAATGCGTGATATGGCCATCAAAATGATGCGCTCCATCGGAACATTTGCCGGAGGTTGCAACGTACAGTTTGCCGTTAGTGATGATGCCAACGAAGATATAGTAGCCATTGAGATTAATCCACGGGTTTCGCGCTCATCGGCTTTAGCCAGTAAGGCAACGGGTTATCCTATTGCAAAAATTGCCGCAAAACTGGCCATCGGCTATCACCTTGATGAGTTGATGAATCAGATTACTAAAACCACCACGGCCTATTTTGAGCCTACGCTGGATTATGTGATTGTAAAAATTCCACGATGGAACTTTGACAAGTTTGAAGGTGCTGATCGTAGGTTGGGTTTGCAGATGAAGTCGGTAGGAGAGGTGATGGGCATTGGCCGTAGCTTCCAGGAAGCTCTTAGCAAAGCGGCCCAATCGCTTGAAGTAAAACGTAACGGACTAGGTGCAGATGGTAAAGGTTATACAGATCAGGATAAGGTGCTGGAAATGCTGGAAAAAGCCAGCTGGAACAGGGTGTTTGTAATCTATGATGCCATTCAGTTGGGTATCCCGCTAAGGAGGATCCAGGAGATTACCCGCATAGATATGTGGTTCCTTAAGCAAATAGAAGAACTGGTAAGGTTGCAGGAAGAAATTGAGAAACACACACTTGAAACGCTTCCGCGCGAACTTTTGCTTGAAGCTAAGATGAAAGGTTTTGCCGATAGGCAGATAGCTCATATGATTGGTAAGCTGGAGAGTGAAATCCACGCCAAGCGTACCGAAATGGGTATTACCAGGGTATGGAAACTGGTGGATACCTGTGCTGCAGAATTCCAGGCACAAACGCCATATTACTACTCCACTTTTGAAAATGAAATGCAGGATGCGAACGGCAACCTGTATTCTGAAAATGAAAGTACACCTACCGACAAACCAAAAATTGTAGTACTTGGCTCGGGGCCAAACCGTATTGGGCAGGGTATAGAATTTGACTACTGTTGCGTGCACGGTGTGTTGGCCGCTAAGGAGTGTGGTTACGAAACCATTATGATCAACTGTAATCCTGAAACGGTTTCTACCGATTTTGACACAGCTGACAAACTTTACTTTGAGCCGGTTTTTTGGGAGCACATTTATGATATCATTCTTAATGAAAAGCCGGAAGGTGTAATTGTGCAGCTGGGTGGGCAAACCGCTCTTAAGCTAGCCGAGAAGCTGGATCGCTATAACATTCCGATTATTGGTACCGATTTTACCTCGCTGGATTTGGCTGAAGACAGAGGTCGTTTTTCTGAATTGCTTAAGGCCAATGATATACCTTACCCAAAATTTGGGGTTATCACAAATGCCGAGGAGGCACGCACCCTGGCTGATGAATTAGGATTCCCGATTTTGGTGAGACCATCTTATGTATTGGGTGGGCAGGGTATGAAGATTGTGATCAACCAGGATGAACTGGAGCACCATGTTATCGAGTTATTTAAGTCTATCCCGGGTAACCGGATTTTGCTTGATAACTACCTTGCCGGAGCAATAGAAGCCGAGGCAGATGCCATTTGTGATGGCGAGAATGTTTACATTCTTGGAATAATGGAGCACATAGAGCCTTGTGGGGTTCACTCTGGTGATAGTAATGCTACTTTACCTCCCTTTAATTTGGGAGACCTGGTAATGCAGCAAATTGAAGACCATACCAGAAAAATTGCATTGGCACTTAAAACGGTGGGATTGATTAATATTCAGTTTGCCATTAAAGATGATACGGTGTATATTATCGAGGCAAACCCCAGGGCTTCACGTACGGTGCCATTTATAGCTAAAGCCTACGATGAGCCTTATGTGAACTATGCCACTAAGGTGATGTTAAGAAAAAATAAAGTGACCGATTTTGAGTTTAACCCCAAGAAAAAAGGTTGGGCTATAAAACAGCCGGTGTTCTCTTTCAACAAGTTTCCAAATGTGAATAAGAACCTGGGGCCGGAAATGAAGTCGACTGGAGAAGCCATTTACTTTATTGATAGCTTAAGAGATCCGGTGTTTAAGAAGATTTACTCTGAACGAAATTTATATTTAAGTAAGTAGTGGGATTAATAAGATTTTTGATTTTCGTAGGCATTTTTTACCTCGTCTACTATTTGATTCGCAACATTTTTTTAAAGCCATTTAAAGAAGGCTATGCCAATGGTGGCCAAAGAAACAGGGGAGGCTTCAACCCTTTTCAAAGTAAGAGAGAAGGCGAAGTAAGTATAAACTACGATCCCCGTAAGGATGAAAAACCCCATAAAGAGGTAGGTGAGTATGTGGACTATGAAGAAGTGAAAGAAGATTAAAAAGAAAAGAGGCCGTTAAGCCTCTTTTCTTTTTACTATCAATGTTAAGATTTAAAGCTTACTTATCTTAATATTCCTGGTTTGATTACCGGTACTTATCCTAAGCATATAGAAGCCGGAGGGTAGGTCTGCAAGATTGATTTCCATCAATTCAGTTCCTGAGTCAAAATTCCTGCTTAAAAGCATTTGGCCTTTCATATCCACTATTTTGATACTGGCATCTTCGTTTCCGTCAACAGCTTTTCTTATCAGTAGTTTACCTTCGGTGGGATTTGGATACACTTCAAGCGAGTTTATCCATTCCAGTTCTTCTACATCAAATTTTGTTAGGTCAACGGAACGGCACGTGGTAAACTGTATTCCACAAGAATCTGTGATGGTTAGGCAAACGTTGTAAATCCGCGCCCAGTTAAATATGGCAGTGGGATTTTTATTTGTGGAAGTTGATCCATTATCAAAATCCCAAAAATGGCTAACCGCATTTTGTGATGTGCTGATAAATTTAACTACCAGCGGTGGAGAGGAGTTTGAATAATTAAAACCGGCAACTCCCTGCGTGGCGCAGTAACTTACCATTTTACAGATGCTATCTACTCCACAATCATTAGTTACTTTAAGGCAAACCTTGTAAGTGCCAAAGCCAGGAAATATATGAGCCGGGTTTTGATTGGTGCTCAGGTTACCATCACCAAAATCCCAATAGTAGGTTTTGGCATTTGGGGATAGGTTGGTGAAATTGAAAACCTGGCCGTTTTTAGTAACATTAAAGTTGGCGATAACGGTATCAATACACACATCTACGGAGTCGCAATAGGTGTTTGTGGTACAGGCATCTGCAATGGTTTGGCAAACCCAATACCTGCCGGGCCTGGCGTAGGTATGAGTTGGGTTGGCGGTGTTGCTGCTATTGCCATCACCAAAATCCCAGGAGATGGAAGTACCATTGGCACTTGTATCTGCAAAGTTTACAGTAAAACCTGAACCCGTTGAAGAGAAACCAGCTTTAAGGTTGGTACTGCAAATGTTTATGGTCTTGCAGATGCTATCCGTAAAACAATCATTGGTAGCTGTAAGGCAAACTGTATAGGTGCCCAGGTTTTGATAGGTATAGGTCGGGTTAGCCAATGTGCTTGTGATCCCATTTCCAAAATCCCATAAATAGTTGTTCCCATTTATTGATTGATTACTGAATGTAACCGTACTACCGGATTTGCTTAATGAAAAATCTGCCGCCAGGCTGTCCAGGCAAATATGTACAGTATCACACCAAGTGCTGCTTGTACAAGCGTCAATTGCAGTTTGGCAAACCAAATAGGTGCCGGGGCTGGTGTAGGTATAAGTTGGATTTGTAAGGGTACTGGTAATGCCATTGCCAAAATCCCATAATACACTTGTGGCGTTTAAACTGGTATCGGTAAAGCTTTGGGTAAAACCATTATTCGTGCTGCTGAAGCCTGCAATCAGGGTATCGCTGCACACATTAATCATGCGGCAAAGTGTTTTAGAGCGACAACTATCGGTAAGAGTCAAGCACACGTTATAAGTGCCCGCCAATGCATAGGTATGGTTTACTACTTGCCCTGAACCTGCTGGTGAACTATCGCCAAAATCCCAACTGAAATCATAGGCTGTAGAGTTTGAATTATCACTAAAAGTGAGCGATAGGCTATTATGAGTATCAATAAAGTTTAGGGTAGTGGTATCCGGACAAACTTCTACGGTATCCTTAAAAACCCGGTGCTTGCAATAGTTGTCATAACCCGTTAGGGTAACAAAGTATTTACCCGGGCTGGCATAACGGTGGGTGGGGTTAGTAAGGTTTGAGGTGTCCCCATCACCAAAATCCCAATGAAAGCGATTAATTGTACCCCTTGAAGTATTATTGAAAAAAGCGCTTAGATAGCTGGTGCTATCTGCAAAGCGGGTTTTTATAACGGTGTCCATGGCGCAAAGGCCTTCTTCAATATTATAGAAGCCTTTAGCGGTAACATTTGTGAAAACACATTTACCACCCGCAGGCCAATGTACAATTACAGAATCTATAATTGTATCCGAACCAAAACCCATTTTTATGCTGAGGTCGTCATGATTGTTATAGCCCGTTTGCTGGGTAATAACCCTGGTTTGCATTCCCAGGGCTGATTTAGTAACCACCCTTGCACCAATAGCTGCCCGGTTGCTTGTTGTTCCAAATAAATTGAGGTGGAGGTAGCCGTTATTGTTACCATTATTAAGGTGGATTGTTACGGGGGAATTATACCTGTTTGGGGTTATTATATCCACAAAGCCATCTTCGTTGAGGTCGGCAGTAGAGGTGCCAAAGGTTTCAAGAACTTCAGTGTATAATGACCCGCTTGTGATTTTTGAGAAAGAACCATTGCCATTGTTTTTATACAGGATATTATTTTTTGCCCAGGCATTGCTATTGTTGGTAACAAACATGTCCAGATGTCCGTCATTGTCAAAATCAGTCCATATAGAGCCAAAGGTGTTATGCTGATCGTTTACAATGGCGCCTGAAAGAATTTCAGTAAATGTTCCGTTTCCGTTATTTTTAAACAGTTGGTTTTTCTGCCCCCCGGCATTACAAATAAATACATCCTGATAGCCATCATTGTTATAATCTCCCCAGCTGCACCCTGTTGAGTTTCCCCCACTTGTAGTAATTGTTGCTGTGGTATTTCGGGTAAACGTGCCATTACCGTTATTAATAAAAAAGTCGTTATTGACATTTGACCTACGATAACATAAAGATCCAAATCACCATCATTGTCATAATCAACCCAGGAGCTTGAAGAGCTGGAATTTGCCCGTTCCCGATATCACCTGTATCAAGTCGGGCAAATGTGAAATTTCCTGTATTGCGATATATATAGTCTTTTACACCAGCCAAATGCTTGGTAACCTTCTTGACACATGAAGGTCTATTAATCCATCATTATCATAATCGCCCCAACTGCCCGTACTACCATAAAGTACATCAGTGGCCAATATTGAGCTCGTTATTCTGGTAAAGGTTTTATCGCCATTATTTCTGTAGAGATAATTTTGGCCGTTCCCTACCTGGTTAGACCAAAAAAGATCCATATCACAATCATTATCAATGTCAGCCCAAAAGCCCCCTACAGCATTACCGGTTTGGCTTACAAAATTGTGGGTGTTATTAAAAGTGAAAACCAGGCTATCTTCCTGTAAAAAATAGGCATGGAGGAGTTTCCACCTATTACCATATCCAGGGTGTAGTTATTATCGATATCAATAGGTGCTACCGCATACCAGTCACCGGTTCGGCTATTTATAGCCGGATCATTAAGCTTAGTAAAGGTTTGAGCGCTTAGAGTGAGTGAAAGTCCAAGCAATAAAAAAGGATAAAACGCTTTCATAGGGTTCGGGTTAATTCAGGTTGGAAATGTAAGGATTATTTGAATTTGATAAGCTACCATATGTTCAGTCAGGAGTTTACAGGTTGGTCTTGTTAGCCTTATTCAAATTTTAGCGATGCGGTGCTATTGAGTTTCGGATATTCGCAACTTAAATCCACATTAAAATTGACTTAATGAAAATTGTCACCATTGTAGGTGCCCGTCCTCAATTTATAAAAGCGGCAGCCTTTAGCCGCAAGCTAAAGGAGCTTACCAACTGGAGTGAAGTTATACTGCACACGGGGCAGCACTATGATGCCAATATGAGTGACGTTTTTTTTGAGGAAATGGAAATCCCTAAACCTGACTATTATCTTGAAATAAACTCACTGCCAAGGGATGAGATGCTCACAAAAATGGAGTCGGGTATTCATGAAATCCTGGAAAGCGAGAAACCAAACCTTGTTTTGGTATATGGTGATACAAACTCTACTTTGGCTGGTGCCCGGGCAGCAAAAAAGGCAGGTATTAAAATTGCCCACGTAGAAGCCGGTTTAAGGAGTTTTAATAACAATATGCCCGAAGAACTGAACAGGGTAGAAACCGATATGCTAAGCGACTACCTGTTTGTACCAGCCGATAATGCCGTAAAAAATCTGGAAAAGGAGAATGCAAGCGGACTGGTTTGTACTGTTGGGGATATAATGTATGATGCCGTGAAATTTTATTCAGCTATGGCTGATGAACGGGCATCAATTAAATCATCCTTACTTAATCCTGACTATATTCTTGCCACCATTCACCGCCAGGAAAATACGGATTCGGAGCTGGCCTTAAATAATTTATTTGCTGCCATTGATCGAATTACGGAAATGAAAAGAGTGGTTATTCCCTTGCATCCACGAACCAGGAAAAAACTGACTGAATTTGGAATTAGTACAAAAGCAGAGTTGATAGACCCTGTGGGGTATTTTGATATGCTGAGATTGATTAAAAGCTCTGATATGGTAATGACTGATAGCGGTGGTTTGCAAAAAGAGGCCTACTATCTGGGCAAGTTTTGCATCACCTTGCGTGAAGAAACCGAATGGGTGGAACTGGTTGAGATCGGAGCTAATATAGTTTGCGGTTCAAATCCTGATCGGATAGTGAAGGCTTACCAAATGCTCTCTCAAAAGAAGTTCGGTCTTTTAGAAGAACCATATGGCAAGGGCAATACCGCTGAGCAAATAATTGAGGCGTTGAAAAAGGTATTACCTTAAAAGTATATCTGTTTAAACCTATACCTTTTATCCCCACCAAAAAATCCCCTAACATTGTTCTGTAATCAAGATTAATGAAGAAGGTACTGATCATAACATATTACTGGCCTCCGGCTGGTGGGCCGGGCGTACAGCGCTGGTTAAAGTTCTCTAAATTCCTTCCGGAGAATGGCATCCAGCCGATTATACTTACGGTTGATCCTGAATATGCTACTTACCCCATTATTGATGAATCACTGGAAAAAGAAGTGGCTGAGGATATAGTAGTACACAGAACCAGAACACGCGAATTTTTTGCTGCCTATAAAAAAGCCACCAGCCGTAAACAGGTACCTTATTCGGGTTTTGCCAGCGAAGATTCTAAACCAGGATTTAAGGAAAAAGCGGCCCGTTTTGTACGTGGGAATTTGTTTTTTCCTGATCCCCGTAAGGGCTGGAAAAAATTTGCTGTAGCCAGGGCGCTTGAGCTGATTAAATCAGAGAATATTGAAACCGTAATAACCACAGGCCCTCCGCATTCAACGCATCTTATCGGGCTGGAGCTTAAAATGCAACCGGGCCTCAAGTGGCTGGCCGACTTCCGCGATCCATGGACTGATATTTATTATTACAATGACTTTTATCCTTTGGCCATTACCAGGAGTTTGGAAACGGCCATGGAAATGAAAGTACTGAGAAACGCAGACCTTATTACCACGGCTAGTCCGGGTTTTGCTAAGCTGCTGGCTGAAAAGCTAAAGGATGATTCTAAGCTGTTGCCGGTAACCAATGGCTATGACGGTGATGATATTGAGGTGGAAAAGAGTGCAACACCATCCAATAAAATTGTTATTACTTATACGGGAACCGTTACGATCAAATATCCACTGCAAACTCTGATTGACGCTATATCCCAATTGGAGGTTGATCATCAAAAGAATATTACACTGAACGTAGTGGGTAAACTTGACGAAGGCTGCGAGGCTCTGCTTAAAAGCGATAGCCTTTGTGCACAGGTAAATATGCCCGGCTATGTTAGCCATAGCGAAGTAATGGGCTACCTGAACAGCAGTACACACGTATTGCTATTAATACCGATGCTTAAGGGTAATGAGGGAATAATTCCGGCTAAACTGTTCGAATATATTGGCTCTGGAAAAAGTATAATCGGAATTGGCCCGTTGCCCTCTGATGCTGCCACTATAATTGATGAAAACGGCTTCGGGCGGTTTTTTACTCCTGATCAAATTACTGAACTAAAAAGCTGGTTGAGGAAGGCCGATAGCGTAGAACATCAGGTGGAAAGTGGTATCAGAGAGAAATTCAGTAGAAAACATCTTACCACTAAATTAGCTGAGGCTATTAAATCAAAACTATAGCGCCTTTTACCATGATTATATTGGGATATCTCTACAGGGTTTACCTTTTTTTGCGCCAGGGAAAATTTGCCTCTAAAGTAAGAGCAGCTTCGCTGCGGGCCTTTAAGGCAAAGGTTCATCCAACAGCATTTATTTCGTATGGATCCAGATGTTTTGGGCCAAAGGGTATTGAAATTGGCGCCCACTCCTTTGTTGGTCCACATGTAAATATTGTTGCCAATGATACTACGGTAAAAATTGGCGACAACGTACTTATAGCTGCCGGCACCAAAATTATTGGCCGTAATCATAATTATGAATCAAAGGATAAAACCATAAAGGAGCAAGGCTACGTGCAAGCACCTATTGTTATTGAAAACAACGTATGGATTGGATATCACGTTGTCATCCTTTCGGGAGTAACTATTGGCGAAGGCGCCATAATTGCCGCTGGTAGTGTGGTTACTAAAGATGTAGGGGCCAACAAAATTGTGGGTGGCATACCTGCACGCACCTTAAAAGAGCGATAAGTTAACTTACCTCCGCCCGGGGTTTTTGTCCTTTTTTCCAGCCCAGTGCTACAACAGCAATAAGTGCCACAAACAATATTATTGAGAATACCAGCGAAATCTTTTCACCCATAATGTAGGAGCGGGGTTCAAATTTAAACTCTATGGTGTGCTTGCCCTGTGGAACTGTCATCCCTCTAAGAAGGTAATTTACCCTTATGTGACCGGTTTCTTCACCATCAATATACGTCTTCCAATCATTGTTACCTCCTTCATAATAGATTTCTGAAAACACGGCAAACTGCTCCGGGCTGCTCACATTGGCCTCATACACCATATGTTTGGGGTCATAGGATTTTAAGCTGATAGTAGAAGCGCTGTCAGCTCTAAGGTTTTGCGGAACCTCACCGGCATAGCGCTCGTCAACAAGGGCTGTTTGCTTTGGGTTAAACCCGGATAATGCCTCCATTTCTGCATCGGCATCGGGTACAGTTTTTATTTCATCAACAAACCATGAGTTGCCACAGGCCTGCGGATTTCGCTGGGCAAATTTTTGACCACTTTGCTTATCGGCAGCTATGTACCATTTCGCGTTAAGCATATTGTAGGCAGCCTGATTTCCCTGCGAAAGCTGGGCATCAATTAAATCCTGGTAGCGAATGAGCTTGGCACCATGGTAACCACCAATAGATTTATGGTAATAAGAAGTGTAAGAATCTGATGTAAGTCCTGCTGTGGTGTTGAAAACCCGGTAATGGGGATCATTATCCTGTAGAATTGTTATATCGGCCTGTGTTTGGGCAAAAGCATTTTGATAAACTCTTTCAGTAACAAAATCATCTGCACCTAAATGCTGCTTTACGAAGCTCCATTGATCGGCCAATACAAGTATGCCTAAAGCAGCAACCATGTAAACAGGCTTTAGCTTTTGCTGTACCAGCAGCCATAGTAATCCAAATGTAAGAGCGGCAAAAGCAAGGGTTTTAATGGCGCTGTTTCGCATTAGGGCCATACGGTCGCTTTCAAGTATGCTCAGGTCAATGCCCTGCTTTGACAGTTCAGTATCTCTCGGACCTACAAAATCAAAAAATGCTCCGCCCAGTACTATAAAGAACAGACATAGCCCGCCAACTATATAAAGCGAGTAAAGCAGGTGTTTTTTGATTTTAGCTTTATCATAATCTCCGTTAAGGATTTTACCGGCTGCTAAAAAACCCAAAAATGGCATGGTGAAAAAGGCAATAATAAATGTCATGGAAGGAACCCTGAACTTGCTGTACATGGGTACATAATCGAACATAAACTCGTTGAACCCCCTGAAGTGCTTGCCCCAGGCCAGCATAAAGGCCAATAGCGTTGCTCCGGCCACCCACCATTTTATTCGGCCATCAACAATAAAAAAGCCAAGTACGAAAAGGAAGAAAACCACGGCACCTACATAATAGCCGCCATTTACGAGGCTTTGCTCGCCCCAGTAAAACATGGAGCCCAGGTATTGGTTAGCCTGCTTTTCTGCCTGATTGCGGGGTGTACCCTGTGAGGTAATACTTTGTACAATACGGGGTTGGTAGGTTTCATACATTTCGGTGCCTTCGTAGGTTTGAGCCATCCCACCACCCGAAAAATCGGCTATAATTAAATTGAAGGTTTCACTAATCCCATAGCTCCAGTTCATGGCATAGTCAAAGGTTAGTCCGCCTTTGGATTCTTCCATGTGGCTGAGCTCAGATGAACCACCACGCATGGTTTCTGTAGTATATTCATATGTACTCCACAGGTTGCTGATGTTGGGGCCTACACCCACAATAGCAGCAATAATCAATATTCCGGATGCCTTTGCAAAGTTGCCAACGGTCTTATCCTTAATGGCATAAATCAATTCCACTAGAGCTATTATCAGCAGCATAAGCCCCATGTAATAGGTTATTTGGAAGTGATTTGAATTTATAGATAGCCCAACAAACAAGGCTGTAAGGGCAAAGCCCATCAGGTATTTTTTTCGGTAGGTGAGAATTACACCCATCACCACCGGGGCTATAAAGGCAGCGGTACGCACCTTGGCATTATGCCCGGCTCCGAACGATATAATAAAGAATGCCGAAAAGGCAAAAGCTATGGCCCCGACCGCACTGAGCCAGGGATTGGTTTTCATGGCTATCATCAAAATGTAAAAGCCAAACATTAAGCTGAAAATGATGTGGATACCAGCCATATTACCTCCAATAAAAGCCAATACCTGTGCCGGCACCGTAAGCCAGTTATTGGGGTAGCGTGTTGAAATCTGAAAAGTGGGCATTCCGCTAAACATGGCATTGGTCCAAAGAGGTTCTTCACCATGTGTCTCCCGGTAATCTCTTATCTCTTTACCCTTGGCATACCCCAGCATAATATCATCCTGCTCAAGCACTTTACCCTGTAGGGCGGGGTAGAAGTAAATAAAGTTTACAACTATTAGTCCGATAATGGGAATAATGTAGTGGAGGTACTTTTTGAAATGGCTCATTTTATAAGGCTAATTCTATTGAAGGCGGCTAATATAACAGGAATTTGTTTACGTAAATTTGGCCCGTTTTATTAGTGAGACCCTTGTTCCTGATAATTTTAACAGACTTGAAATTGCAGGTCGAACTAATCCCGCTTTGAGCGGGATGTTTCTTTTAATCCTGATATTTTGTTCTGACTGAGAAGGTCTTCATGAGAAAATAACTTTATGACATTACCCAACGTTATTATTGCCGGTGCCCCAAAATGCGGCACCAGTTCCCTCTACTTTTGGCTCGCTGCCCATCCTGATGCCTGCGCATCAAAGGCCAAGGAAACCTTTTATTTTGCTGATGATGTAAACCGTTTTAACAAAGGCTTAAACTTCATCGAAAACGGTTTGGAGCCCTACCACCAGCATTTTGAGCATTGCAAAGGCAGCAAGGTGATTTTTGAAGCTACAGCTCCCTACATTTATCATCAAAATGCGCTGGAGCAAATCGCAGCTCTCGAGACTAAGCCAAAGGTAATTTTTATTTTAAGAGAGCCCTCCAAAAGAATGATGTCGCAATATCTTTTTGAGCGCTACCGCACAGGCCGCAAGCAAATGGAATTGGAGGAATATATTCAATTACCCGGTTTGCTTAAGCATGGTGAATATTCCACGTATCTTAAAAAATGGGAAGAGGCCATAGGCCGAGAAAGAATGCTGGTTTACATTTTTGAAGAGTTTATGGGCGATACCGTTTCCGGAATGAAAGACCTTGCGAAAAACCTTGGTATTGATCCAACTTTTTACGACAGCTTTGATTTTACTACCCGCAACGAAACTCTGAAGATGAAAAGTACCGCCCTTCACCGTGCTGGTTTAAAAGTTCAGGAATATGTGCCACATTGGTTGCAGTCCATCATATTACCGCTGTATCTTAAATTCAACAGTTCCGGGAAGCCACAGGCAACAAAGGCCGAGAGGCAGTTAATGCAGAAGGAGGTGGTGCCTTATTACAAAGATGAAAAAAGCCGGATGGAGGAATTTATGGGAAGGAGTATTGAGTTTTGGAGCTAGGCCGTTATCCTCGCTATAATCCTTTCCACCACTTTGCCATCAATATTACCATTAAAATACTGTTGATATTCTTTGTAGGCCTCTTTGTTTATATCCTTAGTTCCATTGAGAATATCACCAACGGCATTCTTCAATTCAAGGTAATTTGAAGCCTTTATGCCCACCCCCAATTTTATATAGTTAAGGATATCCACATTTTTGTAATCCTGTACAATAAGGGGCTTGTTAAAATAGACAGTTTCAGCACCAACGGCACTACAATGGGTAAGCAGCATATTGCACTTGCTTAAAAGTAAAAACAAGTCTGATTTAGAGATAAGGTAGTTGGTGGTGCCTACTTCTTCTGCAAGTTTTTGATAATAGGTCAAATCACTTTCCCTGGGGTGAAGTTTCAGAACAAAGTTTACATCCGGAAATTCTTTGGTAAGTCTGAAGAAATCTTTACTAATAGAATCCCTTATGGAAGGCTCATCACCGGGCAAATCGGGTTGAGTGGCCCAAAGTACCATGGGCTTATTAGGGCTTAATCCATCAATGGTTATCGAGGTGCTGGCTGCTTTCAATCTTGGAATTATATCCGTTCTTATTTGTCCTGAAATATTAATGTTACCCGGGTAGTTATGAAATTCGAGCATTTCTTTGGTTGAAGTGCCGTAAATAAACAGATCATCCACCAAAATTACATTTTCAGCATCCTTTGGCAGATAGTGGTAACCCGCATGATTTTTATGTACCACCCCATGCTGAAAGGAGTAAGTGTGGCCGCCACTTACCTTTGCAACGTCCAGCACCGATTTGGTTCGAACGCTGTATTCATCTATACCGCCTATTGATTTTACTTGTGCCTTTTTAAAAAACAATTCAGCAGCCGTCATTCTGATAGCTGCAAACTTTCTCATGCGGAATAAATCCAGATTTATAAGGTTGGCCAGGCGATAGGTTTCATCTGTTTCGGTTTCCATTAAATCTTCGTAAGCCTTCCTTTCATTTAATCTCAATGATGTAATGGCCGACTTATTAATTTTTGATTTAATAAAGGCTAAGGCCAAAAAGGGCTCCAGAAAAATCGCTTTACCGGGAAAAATTCCGAAAATGTTCCTCTTGTTGATTTTTGATTTTACAAATCTGGCCGGGTAAAACTCTTCAAGAGAATAACTATCTGCCCGCTCAAAAAGCGCATCTGTAAAGTAATCGGTTATTGGGTTGCCGAGCTCGGGTTTAAGCGTGTTTTGGTTAAGTATAGGTTGTTTTTCGGCCGGGGGGATTATAAACAGGTGTCTGGCTTTTTTTAATCGCAATAGGTAAAAAACACCAATTAAAGTACGCAACAAAAAAATTAACCCTAACCTGAGAAGACTCATGGCTTTTTCGGCACCATCCGGCAGTTTAACCGTAATCCGGCTATCGCCTATACCTCTTTCCAGGTAAGGAGAAACCCCAAAAATTACAAGGGTATCATCTTTGGCAAGTTGATCTTTAAAAATGGTATAAGCTTTAAACTCCCTTAAGGCCAGGGCAAACCGATTGAACAAAATAAATCGGGTATAATAAAACAGTGAAATACTTTTGAAACGTGAAGCCTCAAGCAGGCTTGAGTCTTTATTTTTTCTATGAGGTAGCGAGCTTACAATATTCAGCGCCTCTTCATACATGGTGGCCTGTATTTGAGATGATACAGTAGTGTGAGGGATTAAAAAGTCCTCCTTCAGGAATTCAGTCATCACAAAAACCTGATCTTCATTTTTGTTTTGTATTTCTGAAAATTCCTCACCTGAAAGAGGCCTGAGCACCAGATATTTATTCAAATCAAAATTGCTTAGTAAACCGGGCAAATATAGAAATTAGCTCTTGGCGCAGCTTTCCCTAAATCTGGGCTGCACCCTTTGTTTCATTAAAATAGGAAGCCTTTACAATCCAAAATAATTAATGACTTTTGCCAGCGTTGTTATCAAATCAAAAATTGACCATTGGGCGTAGTTATAAGGCAGGGTCTTAAGGGCTCATTAATCACCTACATAGGGGCGTTTTTAGGTTACCTTACCTGGCTACAGTTATTTCCACTTTGGCTTAATCCCGAAGAGGTAGGGCTTATACGCGCATTGTTTGATGCCGTTTTACTGGTGTCTCCATTTTTACAGGGTGGCGTAACAAGCCTGGTAGTAAAGTTTTCGCCCTACCTGGCCACTCGTATAGAGAATGAGCGTAAGTTTTTGGGATTTGCACTGGCTGTTCCTTTTGTACTGTCAATTGTTTGTGCAGGCATTTTCCTTGTATTTGATGATCAGATTTTTGAAGGCTACAGCAAAGAGTCTCCGCTATTTGCCAAATACTTGTGGTATGTCTTCCCGATGGCCTTTTTCTCCGTATATATACAGCTTGTAGAGTCGCTGATACGGATAAAACTGCGCATTGTAGTTCCAAGGCTGGTAAGAGAGCTTTTAATGAGGGGCCTTAATTTACTGGTAGTAGCCCTTTACTTTTTACAGGTTCTTAGTCTAACCCAGTTGATCATTGGTCTGATAGTTATTAATATGATTCACGTAATCATATTGGTATTTTACTACATCCGATTAAGAGGGGCTTTTGTTGTGCCCAACCTGGGCATTGTAAAAACACGATATTTCAAGCCTCTTTTGGATTACAGTGCCTTTATGATACTGGGCTTAGGTAGTGGCAGCCTTGTTGGCAAAATAGACTCAATGATGACTGCCTATTTGTTGGGGCTTACAGCTACCGGTGTATATGGAATCGCTTTCTTGATTGCGAATTTTATAGAGTTACCACGTAGGGTTTTCAGTTCACTGATTACCCCATTGGTAGCGACTGCCTATAAAGCTAAAAACTTTGGCCTCCTTCAAAACTACTATCATCGTTCATCACTCAACCTGTCCATCATAAGCATCTTTCTGTTTTTGGGGGTTTGGAGCAACATTAATATGGTTTATGGCTTTATCCCCGATAGAGAAGTTTACGAAGCCGGAAAGTGGGTGGTGTTTTTTATTGGGTTGGGTAAGGTGTTTGACATGAGTATGGGTATTAATATGGAGCTCATCCATTATACCCGCTACTACCGCTGGAATATCTACTTATCGGGTGTACTCGCTGTTTTGGCTGTAGTAACAAACCTTATTTTTATACCTATTTTGGGTATTACCGGTGCTGCATTGGCTACCTTGCTTTCCACCACCCTATATAATCTGGTTCGCTTTGGTTTGATTTACAGAAAGATGAAAATCATTCCCTTCAAACTAAATAATCTTTGGGTAGGTTTGCTGGGATTGCTCTGTTTTGTGATTACGGAATTAATAAAAATTGATGATGTGTATCTGGACTTTGTGCTGAATGTGGCAGTGTTAGCACTAATTTTTGTGCTACCTGTTTGGTTTTTCAGCCTAAGCCCTGATTTTAATAGTTTTGTGCGAAATACAGCCGGTAGAGTAGGAATCAACTTAAAGAAGTAAGTAATTCACCGGGCCCGGATGTTCATAATTAAGAAGTTTCAATGTTAGATTTAAATGATAAATCCATTCTCATAACCGGGGGCACCGGTTCGTTGGGAAAAGCTCTTACTGAAAATATACTAGCTAAATGGCCACGGGTAAAGCGCTTGGTTATTTATTCAAGAGACGAGCAAAAGCAGTTTCAGATGGCACAGGAGTATCCGCCATCAAAATATCCTCAAATACGTTTCTTTATTGGCGATGTGCGCGATTATGAACGCCTCAAAAGAGCGATGAAAGGGGTTGAGTATGTGATCCACGCTGCAGCTATGAAGCATGTACCCATTGCCGAATACAATCCTATGGAGTGCGTAAAAACCAACATCCTTGGGGCCGAAAATGTAATTAACGCCTCTTTAGAGACAAACGTTGAAAATGTAGTGGCCCTATCTACCGATAAAGCGGCAGCACCAATAAACTTATATGGAGCTACTAAACTGGCTTCAGATAAACTGTTTGTGGCCGCCAATAACATCAAAGGCTGGAATCCTATTAAGTTTTCTGTGGTGCGCTACGGTAATGTAATGGGCTCCAATGGTTCGGTAATCCCATTCTTCTTAAATAAAAAATCAGAGGGTGTTTTACCCATTACCGATCCTCAAATGACCAGGTTTAATATTTCGCTGCAAGGCGGTGTGGACATGGTGTTATATGCAATGGAACACGCCTGGGGCGGTGAGATTTTTGTTCCTAAAATTCCGTCCTATAAAATTACTGATGTGGCGGAGGCCATTGGCCCTGAGTGTGAAAAACCTGTAATCGGGATCAGGCCGGGAGAAAAGATTCATGAAGAAATGATTACCTCTTCAGATTCTTTCTTCACCTATGATTGCGGGCAGTATTATACCATATTACCTCAGGTACCGCGCTTTAATCTGGCTGAATATATCGCGCATCACAATGCTAAGAAAGTGGAACAAGGCTTTCATTATAATTCTGGTGACAACCATGAGTGGGTGAGTGTAGAGGAAATGAGAGGCTTGATAAAAGAGTTTGTTGACCCAACTTTTACCGTATAAATATGAGAGCTATACCCTATGGCCGCCAGGAAATTACCGAGGCTGATGAAAAGGCTGTAATAGAAACCCTCCGTTCTGACTTTTTAACCCAGGGTCTAAGATTGATGAGTTTGAAAAAGCTTTTGCAGAGTATGTTGGCAGTAAATATGCCGTGGCCGTTTCTAACGGTACAGCGGCTTTACACTTATGTACCATGGCCTTGGATGTGGCCCCGGGCGATAAAGTAATTACCACACCAATCACCTTTGCAGCTTCAGCCAATTGTGTGCGTTATTGCGGAGGGGAAGTAGTATTCGCTGATATCAATCCTGAAACCTTTGTTATTGATATCAATAAGGTTAGGGAGCTTTTGGAATCACACCCTAAGGGAACTTTTAAAGGAATTGTGCCGGTTGATTTTACCGGCTACCCGGTTGATCTGGAAGCCTTCAGGAAATTAGCGGATGAATATGACTTATGGATAATTGAAGATGCCTGCCATGCCCCGGGAGGATATTTTAAGGATAGTAAAGGAAATGATCAGCGTTGTGGTAATGGACAGTTTGCTGACCTGGCCATATTTTCTTTTCATCCCGTAAAGCACATTGCCGCTGGTGAAGGCGGGATGATCACTACTAACAATGAAAGGCTTTATCAAAAGTTGTTGATGCTGCGTACTCATGGTATTACAAAAAATACCGACCTCTTTCAAAATGATGTACAGACGGCTTTAGGTACTCAGCAAACCACAAACCACAAACCACAAACCAGCGATTCCCAACTCCCAACTTCTGTCACACTGAGCGATAGTCGAAGTGCCCAACCCTTCCCTGGCTGGTACTACGAGATGCAGGACTTGGGCTATAATTACCGCA
Source organism: Schleiferiaceae bacterium (assembly GCA_963758205.1). Taxonomy (GTDB): domain Bacteria; phylum Bacteroidota; class Bacteroidia; order Flavobacteriales; family Schleiferiaceae; genus Owenweeksia. Next base: position 492,880 of record CAVWUM010000002.1, on the reverse strand, counting down.
TTACAGATTTTCAGGCAGCATTGGGCATGAGCCAGCTGCAACGAGCTGAAGATAACATTACCAAACGCAGGGCGATTGCTAAAAGGTATGATGAGGCTTTTGCTGGAAAAGATATTGTTCTCCAAAAGCAGGAGGACGGTTTTTCAAATGCCTATCATCTTTATGTTATCAAGGTAAAAGACAGGAGGGGATTATACGATCATCTACGTGAAAGCGGTATTTATGCACAAGTGCATTATATACCGGTGCATACTATGCCATACTATCGTCAGTTTGGTTGGCAAAAGGGCGATTTTCCCAAAGCGGAAGCCTATTATGAAAATTGCCTGAGCATACCTATGTACCCCAATCTTAGCGAAGAGGAGCAGGATTATGTAATAGATAAAATTTTAGAGTTTATCAAATGAGAAGCACTTACAATATTATAGAGATTGCAAATACCCATGGGGGCAGTTTAAAGTATCTCCACGCACTTATTGATCAGTTTGCTGAGTTTGGGGAGGGTTTCGGTATGAAGTTTCAGCCTTTTAAGTATGATAAAATCTCAGCGGAAGATTTCTCGTGGTACGAAACCTACAAGGAGCTTTATTTCACTCCGGATGAGTGGAAGGATATTATCAGCAAAACAGCAGATACTAAAGATGTATGGCTGGACATGTTTGACATGTACTCCGTGCAAATACTGCAGGAAAACCTTCAAAGTGTTTACGGTATTAAGCTTCAGGCATCAGTACTCTATAATTTTGAAATGCTGAGTGGTCTTGAAGAGATTGATTTATCCAATATCATCATTCAGGTAAACATTGCCGGTTATGAGGTAGATGAAATCAAATCCATACTGGACAGATTAAAGAAACAACTCTCACCTAAGTCCTTCATCATACAGTTTGGTTTTCAAAACTATCCTACGGAGTTTGAGGATGCCGGGCTTTCTAAAATAGCCATCCTCAAGAATAACTTTCCGGAGTATGAGCTGTGTTTTGCCGATCATTTGGACGGAGAATCTGAAGAAGCATTGATAATGCCGGTGTTTGCCGCACAAGCTGGCTGTACCTACATAGAAAAACATGTGTATTACGACCAGCTTGAAACCAAATATGATAAGTTTTCCAGCGTAAGCCACAGCAACTATAAAAAGCTGCTGGAGCGCATGAACAGATATACCGACAGTTTTAATGAGAAGTTTATCAATGATCGTGAAAAGCAGTACCTGCAAAAATCAATGCAGATACCCTTTTTGAAGAAAGATGTGGCCAAAGGAAATCTGATCTCCATAGCCTCAGACCTTGATTTTAAAAGGACTGATCAAAAAGGCTTGAATGTTAAAGAAATCAAAGAACTTCTTGACACTCACCATATACTTGGAGCTGATAAAAAGGCAGGAGAAGTACTTAAGAGAGAAGATTTTAAAAAAGCAACGATTGCGACTATTGTTGCATGCAGAATGAAGTCATCTAGACTACCAAAAAAGGCAATTGCTAAAATTGGTGACTTAACATCAATTGAGCTTTGCCTTAAAAATGTGTTGAAGTTTAAGCACATCAACCATACCGTACTGGCCACTTCTATACTTGAAGAAGATGCTGTGTTAAAAGATTATATCTACAATAAGACCGTAGTATTTCATCAGGGCGATCCAGAGGATGTGATCCAACGATACCTGGATATTATCGAAAAACTAAATGTTGACGTGGTAATTAGACTTACTGGTGATTGTCCATATCCTTCTGCTGATATAGAGGAGCTGGTGTTAGCATCTCATTTTAGTGAGGGAGCAGATTTTAGTACAGCGAATGATGCTTGTATTGGCCTGAATATGGAGGTTTATAATGTTTCCGCTTTGAGAAGAATTAAAGAATACTTCCCATATGCAGATTACTCAGAGTATATGACCTATTATGTGACAAACAATCCAAAACACTTCAAGATCAATAAGGTCGCTCTTCCACAAAATCTAATTAGAAATTATAGATTGACTCTTGATTATCCCGAAGACCTAATCCTTTTCAATAAGATAGAGGAATATTTAAAGAAGGAAGGACTTGAATACTCTGCTGCCAAAGTATTTGAATTCTTGGACAACAACCCTCATGTAGCGGAAATCAATAGGGATTGTACTGTACTGTACAAAGAGAATGATGATCTTATACAGCGCATAAATAAGGCAACAACAATTATTGATTAATTGATTATGAGGGTTTTGTTTTTAACTGATTCATTATCACTGCCCCGGGAAGGGGATGGTGAAGTTGTCAAATACAATGAGACCTATATTAATTTATTAAGAAAGCGATTTCCTGAGTTCCTAATTGTTGACTGTGCCATAGGAGGTGCTACAATTTGGGATTTGTTTAAACAGAGCTTTTATTATAAATATTTTGATCCTCAACTGGTTATTATTCATTGTGGTATTGTAGACTGTGCACCACGTGCATTTACCTTATTTGAGAAGAAGCTTCTGAAGAAACTTGGCTTAAAACCAAAGAGACTTATAAGGTTTTTGAGGAAATACCGAGGTTATAGACTCACACCGCAAAAGAAATTTGAAAAAATTTGTGTTCGGTTAAAAAACCAATTTTTTGGTGTACCTGTTTGGTCTATCGGAATAATGCCCGCATCTTTAGCATATGAGAAAAAGTTGCCAGGAATAATAAAAAGCATCGCAGCGTATAATCAAATATTAGCCGAAAATTTCAACTTTATAGATAATAGAGAATTTCCGTTGGAGGGCATATTAGGTGACCACCATCATCTAAATGGATATGGGCACAAAGTTTTAACAGAGCGCCTGAATAAGGTTTTATTTGATACCTCCAATCAGTAATGGGTTTTTCAATGATGGATAAATAATTTAACGTAATTAAGATTGGACAAGTTTATTATAAACGATAGGTATGGCTACTATGAGGCTTCCCGAAAGCCCTCAGAGGAGGAACTTGAGAATTATTATGAGGAGAAGTATTATCAGAATGAACATGCGGCTTATTCAAAGCAGTACAGCACTGATGAATTACAATATTTTAAAAACAAGATTACTCAAAAAGCTGCTGTTGTTGAAAGTATTGGTCCCCGAATATCAAAAGGCAATTTATTAGATATTGGCTGTGGTGAAGGATTTACTATGGACTACTATCACAATTTAGGTTGGGAGGTTACAGGTTTAGATTTTAGTGAATTTGGATTAAAAGAAAACCATCCCCACCTTAAAGGAAAGCTAAAGCAAGGAAATATTTTTGGAGAAGTAGAAAACCTTGTCGGTCAAAATGAAAAATATAATTTGGTGTGGCTGGATAATGTTCTGGAGCACGTATTGGAACCTTTAACTCTTCTTACACAATGCAGGCAATTGATGGATGATGGGGGGGTGCTTGTAATTGAGGTTCCTAATGATTACTCGAGGTTTCAGGACGCTTTAATTAGGAAAGGTTCAGTAAGTAAAAAATACTGGGAAGCTTATCCGGATCATCTTAATTATTTTTCATTTCAGAGTTTAAAAAATCTTTTGGAAGGTAATGGTTTTGCGACTCAAAAAATTATCTTCTGATTTTCCTATTGAATGGTATTTACCAAACTCAAACTCCAACTATGTTGATAATAGTAGCGTAGGAAAGGCCGCTCATGTTAGTCGTGTATTTATCGAAAATTTTATGCATGAAGATCAGATTAACAACCTCACTGACTTAATCAACTTCTATGAATCACTGGCTAAAATTGGTCAAGGACGTCAACTAATAGGTTTTTTTACTAAAACATGAATTATAAGCCTTTAGCTGTAAATATTATCAATAGAGGTGATTACCAAATACAGCCAATCCGTATGACTGATATGGAGGACATCCGAGTGTGGCGAAATGCACAGATGGATGTTTTAAGACAAAAAAAAGAGTTATCCTCAGAGGATCAGCAGAAGTATTTTAAAAATGTGGTTTTGCCGTTATTTGATCGGGACAAGCCTGAACAGTTGCTTTTTAGCTTTTTAAAAAATTCTGAGTTGATTGGTTACGGTGGGTTGGTTCATCTATCGTGGATAGATAAGAGAGCTGAAATGTCTTTTCTTGTCAAGCCTGAAAGGTATTCTGATCAAGATACCTATGGAGAAGATTGGTACAACTTTATACAGATAATGAAAGAACTTTGCTTTTCCGAAATGAAGTTTAACCGACTTTTCACTGAGACATATGACTTTCGCACATTCCATATCTCAATTATTGAAAAGGCTGGGTTGAAAGAGGAAGGACGAATGAGACAGCATATTTTTGAGAATGGAAGCTTTCACGATTCAATTTTACACTCAATCTTAAAGAAAGAATATTTTGAAGAATAAAAGAGTTTTTGTTAGTGGCGGTGCGGGTGTCATTGGCCGAGAAATGGTGAGAAAGTTGGTGGCCAACGGGGCTGTTGTTATGGTTGGCGATTTAGAACCAATACCTTCAGACTTTCCCAAACAGATAATTTATAGGCAGGGTGATTTAAACTACATCAGCCAGCAAGAGCTGGATAGTTTCAACCCTGAAATCTTTTTTCATCTTGCAGCTACTTTCGAACGATCAGCAGAGACCTATGAACATTGGGAGGAGAATTTCTGGCATAACATAAGGCTCAGTAATTACTTAATGACATTGATGCGCAATGTGCCGGCACTTCAACGTGTAGTTTATGCTTCGAGTTATCTCATTTATAAAAAAGAGCTTTACAATTTTGATAGCCCCCGCGATAAACCTGTAAAACTTAAAGAAAGTGATCCTATTGACCCTAGAAATCTAACAGGACTTGCAAAGCTGGCTCACGAAATGGAGTTGGAGTTTCTTTCACATTTTAAATCAGATAAGTTCACTTCTATTTGTGCACGGATTTACAGAGGGTATGGTAAGAATTCAAGAGATGTAATCTCCCGTTGGATCAGAGCCCTCCAATCAAAGGAAAAAATAATGGTTTATAATCCTGAAGGGTGGTTTGATTATATGTATGCCGGTGATACTGCCGAAGGCCTAATTCGCCTCGCACAAATACAAGCAACTGGAATTGTCAATCTTGGTACAGGGAGGTCAAGAAGAGTGGCGGATGTTATTGATACTTTAAAGATTCACTTTCCAAAAATGGCCACGGAGTACGGTGATCCTGAACCAAAGTATGAGGCCTCAGAAGCTGATACAACAAAGTTAAAGGAGCTCATAAACTGGACTCCTGAGCGGGATTTGGAAAACACAATACCAGAAATTATAGAATATGAAGCTAGCAGGGGTGTAAGGGTTAGTCATTTTACAAATGTTCTGATAACAAGCATTTCAAAAAAGATTCCCTTAATAAATGCGGTAAGGAAAGGTGTTTCTAAGGTCAGTCCTGATATAAAAATACATGGTGGTGATTTTTCAGAGGATTGCCTCGGAAGGCATTTTGTTGATACTTTTTGGAAGATGCCTAAGATATATGCATTAACTCCTCATGCTTTAATTGAGTATTGTAAAACCAACAATATTGGTTTGATTATTCCCACAAGAGATGGTGAGTTAGAGTATTTTGCAGAGTTGAAGGAGAGGCTGAGAAAAGCAGGAGTGGAAGTGATGATTTCGAGCAAAGAAAGTGTTACCAATTGCTTGGATAAGTTAGCTTTTTCGACCATTGAGGATATTAAATCAATTGCAACTGCAACGGATATAAATGCTCTTGATGCCGATGCCTATGTTGTAAAAGAGAGATATGGTGCTGGAGCATTGTCAATTGGCGTTAATCTCGGTAAAGAAGCGGCAATAGAACATTCTTTGAGTTTAGAAAATCCGATTTTTCAACCGTTTGTAGGGGGCAATGAGGTAAGTGTGGACGCTTATATAACTTCAAGAGGTGAGGTGAAGGGATTAGTTATGAGAAGAAGGGACTTGGTGGTGAGTGGCGAATCTCAGGTTACATCAACATTTAGTGACGACAAACTGGAGCGTATTTTCAAGGATATAGTTGACACTTTGAAGTTGACGGGTCATATAATCTTACAAGCCTTTGTTGATGAAAACGAGGATGTACATGTGATTGAGTGCAATCCAAGATTTGGTGGAGCTTCAACCCTGTCTTTACAGGCTGGTTTAGATTCTTTCTACTGGGCTTATCTTGAAGCGCAGGGTGTATCACTTGACGATTATCCGTTCTTTAGAAGTACCAAAGAAATAACACAAGTTAGGCATCCTCAGGACTTCTACATATGATCTTAGTATTTGACTTAGATGATACACTTTATCAGGAGATAACTTATGTTAAGAGTGCCTTTAAAGCTGTGGCTAGTTATCTTGGGGCAAAGTATCAAATCGCCACTTCTGAAGTTGAAAACGACTTGCTTGGAGTGTTGGAAGAGAAGGGAAGAGGAAGTGTTTTTGATGAAGTACTGAATAAGTATGGAATTTACTCCAAAGCCGAGGTAAAGAAGTGTTTGGGTGTTTATAGAAGGTCAAAACCTAAAATCGAATTGAACCGAGATGCCGTCAGGTGTCTGAAGCGTTTTGAAGATCTACCCAAATACCTGGTTACTGATGGGAATAAAATGGTTCAGTCAACAAAAATTAAGGCCCTGGGATTAGAAAGGTATTTCAGAAAAGCAATTCCATCCCATAATTATGGTAGGAGGCACTCCAAACCATCCACTTATATTTTTCATAAAATATTAAAGTGGGAACAGGCCAAACCTAAAGACTTGGTTTACATTGGGGACAATCCCAATAAGGATTTTGTGAATCTAAAGAAAGAAGGTTTTAATACTGTCAGGGTCTTAACGGGTATGTTTAAAGACCTTAGATTAGATATGTTGCACGAGGCTCATTATGAAATCAATTCACTTGATGAGTTGGATCATCAGTTAGTAGAAAAAATGTTCAAGTAGAGTAAAAATGAAGATAGGAGATTTTGAGATTGGCCAAGGTAAGACGTTCATTATCGCAGAGATGTCTGGCAACCACAATGGTGATATAAATATCGCTAAAGAAACCATCAGGGCAGCAAAACGTGCCGGAGCAGATTGCATTAAACTCCAAACCTACACAGCTGACACTATAACCTTGAATGTTAAGAATGAACATTTTCAGGTAAATCATGGAACGGTATGGGATGGACGCTATCTATACGATTTGTATCAGGAAGCACATACCCCTTGGGAATGGCATCAGGAGCTTTTTGATTTGGCAAAAGAAGAGGGAATTATCTGCTTCTCCTCTCCATTTGACCCAACTGCAGTGGATTTGTTAGAGTCATTAAATGCCTCGGCCTATAAAATTGCTTCTTACGAGATTACAGATATTCCACTAATAAAGTATGCGGCTTCAAAAGGTAAGCCTATAATTATATCTACCGGAATAGCAGACGATAAGGATATTGAGTTGGCTATTGAAGCATGTAAGAGTGTTGGGAACAATAATATTTCTATCCTTAAGTGCACATCAGCCTATCCTACACCTCCAGAGGAAGCTAACCTTATTACTATACCTGCTTTAAAGGAAAGATTTGATGTAATCCCTGGTTTTTCAGATCACACAATGGGTATTGAAGCCCCTATTGTTGCTGTTTCACTCGGTGCAAAAATTATTGAAAAGCATTTTATTATTGATCGGAGCATGGGTGGTGTTGATTCCCATTTCTCTTTAGACGAAACTGAGTTTAAAGAAATGGTTGATGCTGTAAGGACTACAGAAAAACTGCTAGGTCATATTGACTTTTCAATGAATAATAAAAAGAGGAAGAACCGCGAGCATGCGCGCTCTCTTTATATAACTGCAGATATAAAAAAGGGAGAGCCATTTACTTCTGATAACATACGCTCGGTAAGACCTGGAAATGGGATGCATCCTAAATATTATGAAAGGCTTCTTGCAGATGGAAGAGCTGCGGAAGACTTGAGTGCTGGCACCCCTCTTGATCAAGAGATGATTATTTATAAATTGTAGAGGTAAGCTAATCACACAGTTTTTTCTTAAGGCTCGTATAGTTTATCTCTTAAATCTCTCTATCATTAAAGATTTTTTTTAGTTTGTATTTACCGATGTGCCCTTTCGAAGGTCAAAAATCGGTTGTTACGCTCAATTTATTCTTTAAGATTAAAAGACTTGAAATTTCGTGGGGTAAGTGGTTCTAATTTACTTCTAAGCAATGAAATACTGCAATTTGAAGGATGAAGGCATTACGTGCGTATAAATATTGAAATAAAAAAATGAACATCATAAAATCAAAGACCTATATCCTATCGAATCCGAAGGAGCTCTATTTGAGGACGGAGTTAATTGACCCAGCATCTTTGGGTGATGAGGAATTAATTGCCCAAACAGTTTATACGGCCATATCACCTGGAACTGAGGTGGCTGCATATGTTGGCAAAGAACCTCTGAGAAGTGATGTTGTCAATTATCCAAGGTTAGTTGGGTACTGTAATATTGCCAAGGTTATTTACATAGGTATCTCGGTTAAAAGTTTGAAGGTAGGAGATTACATTCTCTCATTTCAATCACATAGAAGTCACTTCAAATGCCATTCCTCTGATTTTTTGATAAAGGTTCACCCTGATTACTTAAGGGAATCGGTAGTATCCTACTTATATCACCTTGGCTTCCACAGTCTTCATACGGCTGATTTTAAGCTTGGACATAATGTATCCGTGATAGGCCTCGGCACTTTGGGCTACACCACAGCCGTGCTTAGTAGATTGGGTGGTGCCAATGTATTTGCACTTTCAAATCAAACTAATCTTAATGATATTTTACGATTGCATAGGATTAAACTCTTACCAAAAAAAATCGAATCGCTAAAACATATCATAGAAGAAACAAAGGGGATAGGAAGCGACATAGTCATAAATACTTCAAATAGCTGGAAAGATTGGAAGTTGGCCATGGACTGTATAAATAAGGGAGGTACTATAGTCAACTTAGGGTTTCCAGGTAGAGGAGAAAAAAATCCTGATTTCAATCCTCTTGATCCGAAATTTTTATATATGAAGAATGTAACTGTTAAGTATCTCAGTGCCATGAATATTAGTGGGGTTGAGCAAAGTGTTCAACGATTTAATAGAGAGCGAAACTTAAAATATATACTTGAATTAATTGAAAGTTCGGCTATCAATACCAAAGAGGTAATAAGTGAAGAAATAGAGTATACAGATCTACAACATCAATATGAAATTTATCATTTACGGGAAAAAAGTCTGTTCTCTACGGTACTAAAATGGTAGAAATGGAAAAGTTGACGACTGCAATAATTGGATTGGGTAGAATGGGTGCTGAATCCTCGGATAGACTCGGCAATCTTTCCAATGGCTGGAAACCTTTATCACATGCTGAATCAATTAAATCGATTGAGCAATATTATTTATCGGCCATTTGCGATATTGATCAGAATAAGGTGGCTAAGTATTCAAAACTTTATGATGTACCTCATGGATTTTATGATTATAAAGATCTGATTAAAACGGTAAGACCTCAAGTCATTTCAATTGCAACTAGAACTAATTTAAAAGAAGAAATCATTAGATATGCTATTGATTATGGAGTAAAAGGAATTTATGTGGAAAAACCACTGGCTACCAGTATTAATCAATGCAAAAGGGTATTGGACCTTGTAGCCAAATTCGATGTAAGTCTGATTTATGGCACTCAAAGAAGAGGTATGCATGTTTTTCGAAGAGCCAAAGAAATGGCCTATTCAGGAAAACTAGGTAGGGTTAAATGTATAAATTTCGAGTATGGCCCGGGCCTACTTTTATGGACACTGCCTCACATCACTGACTTAATTACTTTTTTAACTGAGTGTTACAGGTTTGCAAACATTTCAGCTATATGTGAGTTTGACAAGAAATACACTAGTGATAGTGATTTTATTGATTCAGACCCTTTGGTTCATACAGCAATAATTGAAATGAATAGTGGCGTGAAAGTAAGTCTTACGCCAGGCACTGGAGCTAATACGCGCATACACCTTGAGAATGGAATTATCTCGATAAATAGTGATGGATATAGCATTGATACCTTCTGCGAAAATGAATTTGTTGGAAAATTTAATGAATTGAATAGAGATTTAACTCCACCATCTAACAGCGGTACTCAAGAATTATTTTCTGGCTTGGCAAGCTCAGTACTAAATTCCGATAATCCCAATCTAGTTAACAGTAGTGAAATATTAGGAGGAACAGAAATATTATTTGGCATAGTTGAGTCTGGGTTAAGAAATGGAGCTCTTGTGTCATATAGAGATCTTCGAGGTAATTTAGAAGTTACTGGACGATTTGGTGAACTGTATGCTTAATTTACGATATACTAATCCTCTGAAAGCATTTCAACTTTTTATATAGCTTGACCGACCTCGCATCTTTTTTTAAGTAGTCCTTATGGATAATATTACTTCAACCGGCCAGGAAATTAGTACCTCCTGTTCAAGATGATTTTTCTTATCCTTGTTTAATAATTATATCACTACGGGGTATCTTAGTAGAAGATTATTCATAGAGAATGCTTGAATACACTATAAAATTAACTTTTTTTTTAATTAGTTTTTCTTTGTCAGCCCAAAACCAGGTATGGCATTTTGGGGAGCAGGCAGGTATAGATTTCAATACATCACCTCCTACCAACATTACAACTGGCCAAATGATAGCCCAGGAGGGGTGTAGTTCCATTTCTGATAACCGGGGCAATTTGTTGTTTTATTCAGATGGAGTAAGGGTTTGGAACCGTAACCATACAATCATGCCCAATGGAAATGGTTTAATGGGAAATCTATCAACAACCATGAGTTGTTTAATTGTGCCAAAGCCTGGTGATACAACTCAATATTATGTTTTCACTTTAGATGAACTGGTGGGTAGTGCCGGTATGAGGTATTCCATAGTTGACATGACACTTAATGGTGGCCTTGGTGATGTTAGTACTAAGAATGTTTCCTTCCATTCAAGTATGACTGAAAAAATGGTAGGTCTAAGATTATGTAATGGGAATGTGTGGATTATCTCTCACCAATGGAACTCAAAAAACTTTTATGCTGATCTGCTTACTCCTTCAGGTTTTAATCCTACAGTAACAAGCTCGGTGGGTACAACACACTCTGGTGGTGCCCAGGGTGTTGTAAACGCGGTAGGGCATATGGCAATTAGCCAGCAAGGAGACAGACTGGCTATAGCAATGAGGGATGGTAATATCTTTGAAGTTTTTGACTTTGATGAGTCAACTGGAGTTGTCTCAAATCCCATCACTCTTAATAGTAGTAATTATTACAGGTCATACGGTGTTGAATTTTCTCCTGATGGTACCAAGCTTTATGGAGCTAGCCTCAGCTGGGGGGAGGTATGGCAGTTTGACCTGACGTTGGGTAATGCTTCTGCTATAATGGGTGCGGCTGTTAAAGTTGGTAATGTATCCAGTTTGATAGGAGCCATCAAAGCCGCACCTGACGGTAGAATTTATGTGACCAGGGCCATTGGCCAAACGAATGGATTATCTTATCTCGCCACAATTGGTTCGCCTAACCTCTCTGGCACAGCATGTAATTTTATGGATAACTCTTTTAGTTTGGGGTCGAGGAAATCATTATTGAGTTTACCGAATACTTTTATTGATTTGAAGACAGGTACCGGAACAGCGACAATCTCAGGAGATTCTATAATTTGTTTTGGGGATTCAACTACACTATCCATACAAGGCTCAAGCAGCGTACAGTGGATACAAGGCTTTAGCGCAGCAACAAATACCATTTCTGTAAAGCCTACCTCCACTACTACCTATAAAGCCATTGCTGATTGTGGTGATACGCTCTCTATCACGGTGAGAGTTGATTCCTTATCCAACCCTAAAATCACGGCATCTGATACACTTATCTGCCCTGGCGACTCTGTTGTTCTTTCAGTAACGGGTGCCTCAGGGGGCATTCAGTGGGGCGGAGGTGGACTTAATTCCACCCAAACTCAGGTTACAGTATTTCCTTCTGCTACAACTTCTTATTATGTAACAGGGGGTGGTAGCTCCAGATGCTCGGGCAGCGACACTGTAGAAATTGTACTAGCAGCGTCAAACCTGCTGGCCAACTTTTTTAGCAGAGCCTCACCATGCGGGCTTATCATGGATTTTGAATGTACCAACCTTGGAGCAGATAGTTATGTTTGGGATTTTGGGGATGGTAATACCGGTACGGGTAGGAAAGTTACACATACCTATGCAAGTTCCGGGATTTACCCGTTTACGCTTACCGTAACTAATAGCAAATGCAATCAAACCAGTACTATAAATACAGTTGTTTCGGTTCCGGATACAGCAGTTCCACCAAAAATTGAAATACCTGATAATGTGGGTTGTCAAAACGGTACAATACATTTTAATGCGCTCAATAAGGAAGTGAGATACCAATATAGCTGGGATTTTGGCAATGGACAGAAGAGTAATGAAGACAATCCGACCATAACCTTTACTGATACAGGTAGGTTTGAAATACAGCTGACTGTTGCGGATACATTATGTGGGAAGATTTACAACGATTCAGCTATTGTTAATCTTAAGCAATTACAAAGCGAGGTGTTTATACCAAACTGTTTCACTCCTAATGGAGATGGTATAAATGAGTTATTTGAAGTTTCAGGCAGCGAGTGTGGTGACGATGATGTGCTGGAAATATATAACCGCTGGGGTAGCCGCCTCTACAGAACTGAAAATCCGTATGATGAATTTTGGGATGGAACCTTTAAAGGAAAACAGTGTACGGAAAGTGTGTACTACTATCTGCTTTTCACAAATAATAAAGTTTACAAAGGGCACCTTAGCCTGGTACGTTAATCTCCTAAACTTTAACATTTACATCATAGTTTAAACACAACAAACAGGCGCGCCATAAGTTATTGGTAGTAACCAGCTTAATATCCGCTGCTTTATGACCTATAACTATGAAAATCAGAGTTTTTCTTTTTCAAAGTTATGGTTGTGTGTATGTCTCTCGTTTCTATCTACCACCATTATTGCGCAATCTAAAACCTGGTATTTTGGTGATCATGCAGGGGTTGATTTTTCAAAAATTCCGGCTCAGCCTGTTGATGGCCCCATATTAACGAATGAGGGCTGTGCGGTGGTAACCAATGCACGCGGTAATACCTTATTTTCAACCGATGGTCGGACCATATATAACGCCTCCGGCACCCCTGTTTATTCGGGTTTGGAAGGTGATATCTCCTCCACTCACTCGGCCATTATTATTCCCCATCCCAAAAATCCTTGTGAACGCTTTTTTGTTTTTACAGTAGGTTCTGCAGAAAGTCAGTCGCTTAATGCGGGCCTTCACGTAGTGGAGGTAGAATTGATAAACGGACAAATCAACGTAAGTAAGTCAAGGAGGCTACATGGCAACTCTACTGAAAAACTGGCCGCTACCCCTGATGGTGATGGAGGATACTGGGTTATCTCTCATGATTATATTGATACGGCTGAAGCTCAGAATCCACAAGGCAGAAGGTTTTATGCCTACCACATTACTTCACTTACTGTACTAAATAGCATATATGCCGAGGTAAAAGCTACCGGCTCTGTGCACGAGGGTACTTCGCCTTTTGGTGGAAATTATTGGAACAGCATTGGGCAAATGAAGTTTAATGAAGAAGGTGATATGCTGGCACTTGTTTTATATGAAAAGGCAGTGGTGGAGATTTTCCGTTTTGATAAAAAAACGGGTACACTGTACTTCATTACCCGCCTGGATCAATTCAGGCAGGACTACCCCGGGGTTAGCCTTTATGGACTGGAGTTTTCACCAGGTGGTAGTGTTCTTTATGCTTCCACAGGATATATAAGCCCCGGTCAGTTTAGTTATGTATGGTCATTTGATCTTTCAGTAATGAACCCCGTCACCATATGGAAAAGCAGAAAAGAAGTTGCGGTTGAAATTTCAACCAATCAAAATAAATACCCTTATGGAGCATTACAAATGGGGCCGGACCAAGCCATTTATATTGCGCGCAACAGCCAGCCATTTCTTGATAGGATTAATAGCCCTGACAATTTTGCCAACCCTGGCTACCAGGTTGAAGCCATAATACTGAATGATACATGCAGGCTGGGTTTGCCAACATTGGTAAAGTCTCCTGATTGCAGCAATGGCGCCTGGCCATGTAGCTATTTTACTGTGGATATTAGTATGGATACAGTTCTTTGCGAGGAGGACTCATTAAAATTAGGTTTTGACAGTATCCCCGGCTATACATACCGCTGGAATACTGGCGCCAAAACTGCCAGTATTTATGGCAGGGCAGGGCAGGAGTACAGAGTTGGCGTAACAGACACAGCAGGTTGTTACGCTACCAGCTTTTTTACCATACCCCGGGCCAATAGGGTAGATGAAATTGATGTGCCCATGGATACTATTTTATGTGCTGAGGCCAGAAACTCATTGAGCTTTGCTATACCGGGCGTAAAGTATAAGTGGCAAAATGGTTCTACCTATGAGTATAGCCTTGAGTATACAGAGGATGTTGAAGTGGAGTTTTACTCAAGTTGTGATACCGTTCAAAAACTCATCCATGCACAATTGAATGATTGCAGCTGCGAAATTGCCATCCCCACTGCCTTTACGCCAGATAATGATCGGCTAAACGATTTTTATGAACTGAAAGCCCCCTGTCCGCTGGATCATTTTTACCTGCAAATTTTCAATCGCTGGGGCGAGAAGGTTTTTGAATCCAACAGTATTGACAACTCCTGGAATGGCCACATAGGCAGTAAGCCCGCCAAGGCGGATACCTACCTGCTATTGCTCGAGTATGAAAGTCCGCTGAGCGATCCTGTTTACATACAAAAGGGCATAACCCTCGTTCGCTAACCAAAGGGTGTATATAATTTTCATCCTGTTATTTTTGCGGGTATGAAGAGTATCAAAAAACTGAGTTTTCTGATAGTTTTGCTCACTTTTCTAAAACTAAGCGCACAATCACCGGGCAGTGGCCACTGCCTTAAATTTACCGGAAATAACCACGTAAGTTTAGGTAATGCCTTTACCAATATCTCGCTGCCCGTATCCGTTTCGTTATGGTTTAAACCAGATGCAGTGTCTAATACACATAGAATTTTCTATTCACACACTTCACCTACTGCATATACAGGGTTCTGGTTTCAGGTTATAGGAGGTAACCTGGCAGTAGCATTTGGTGATGGTACAGCAAGGGCACACTTTGCCCGCAGGTCGGCTACAGCACCAGTTAATTTGCAGGCCAATAGATGGTATCATTTGGGAGCAGTTATACATTCTGCAACCAGTATGGATTTATATCTTAATGGCATAAAACTGCAGGAAAGCTACACAGGATCCGGTAATACTACAATGTATGTTGATAATAGTGCTGGATTTTTAGGGCGCAACAGTGGTGGATCAAATATTGAATATTTGAATGGTGAAATTGATGAACTCCGGGTATGGAATTCGGCCCGAACACAAGCGGATATCAGAAATCATATGTGTGAAAGGTTAACGGGCGTTGCCCCGCCTGCCCTGCTGGGCAATTACCACTTTGATAATACTACAGGAAATGTGGTGCTTAACTCTGCCGGAACCGGCAATGGTAGTTTGCAGAATAGTCCTCAACGAATACTTTCAAGTGCCCCTGTTGGCGACAGATCACTGGAGGCCTATGCCAATACAGCTTTTGATATGATTAGCCTGCAAAATGATACGATAAAGGTTTGGGCCAGGCCTTCCGCTAATAATAGCGTTCACTTTTATATGGTGGATCAGCTAACACCCGGGGTACAAAGGCAAAACTTAAATGTGGTGCCTACGGTAAACCATTATGCTGGGGTATTTACCAGCGATAATGCCAGCACCTTTGATATAGAGCACCGGCCCAATCAGAGCCTTAGAAATCTCTTTGCCAATGATTTACAGTTGGCCCAGCGAGATCATAATGCAGACAGTAGCTGGACAATTAATCCACCACGTAATACGCCTAATATCAGGCTCAATAATCAATCCGGCCCGCAGCAGCAATACAGTTTGCACCTCAATCCATGCCTTATATCAATCCCCAGCCTGGGGGCAGACAAGGTTATCTGTAATGATACCACCTATACGCTAAGCATTAATCCCCCGCAAGGCACCAGCATAAATTGGAGCAATGGCGATACTTCTCAATCTACCACTATAAACCAATCGGGTAAATACTGGATACTAATTACTGATACAAATGGCTGCAAAGGCAGTGATACCATCAATATCACGTTTGCCGGATCAGCATCTGCGCTGGACTTGCTCCCCTCAGATACCTTGCTGTGTAATAAAAGATCACTGCTTTTAAGTGTGCAGGTGCCTGGAGCGTTATCCTATAGTTGGAGCAATGGATTAAATACGTCTCAAATAAGTGTTTCGCGGGATGGTAGTTATGTGGTAACCGCCTATTTGCCGGGAGGCTGCACGGTAAAAGATAGTATCAATGTGATTTTTTCCATAATTGGAGATCCGTTGGAAAAGGATAGTTACTCATTGTGTAATGGCGGAAGTGTAGAGTTAAAAATTGATCCCGCTCAGTTTCAAAGTGCCGAATGGAGCAATGCTATGCAGGGCCTCAATGCCACCTACACCACACTTGGTAAGCATTGGGTAAGTGCCGCTAATAGCGATGGGTGCGTAGTTACCGATTCATTTACCATTGTGCCGGCAACGCCCCTCAGCGGTAAGCAAATATTTAATGATACCAGTTTTTGCTTTAGTGAGCAGATACGGCTAAGTGCCCCCGATGGTCTTCAAGTAAAATGGCCGGACGGCTCAGACTCGGTTTATACTGTTTATAACGCTCAACAGGTAAGAGTAGATATAAGCGATGGCTGCACGAATAGCACCGAATTTTTTGAGGTTGAAGCCTTTGATTGTGATTGTAAAATATATTTTGCCTCGGCCTTTTCGCCAAATGGCGATGGACTTAATGAGTATTATCGGGCTGAGGCTGAGTGTGATTTCACAAAGTACAGCCTGAAGATTTACGATCGCTTTGGGAAGCGCGTATTTAAATCTCTAAAACAGGAAAACGCCTTTGATGGAACCCATAGAGGGGAGCAATTGGCTATAGGTGTTTACACCTATATTTTTGAATATAGCACGCCTCAAACCTCTGGCAAAAAGGTGGGCTATTTTACACTTTTGCGTTAATTGGCTCTTGTCCAATAGGTGCTTCTGCCAACCAGTGTAAAGCCTATGTATCCCTTAAGGAAGAGTTTATTCTCGTTTTCCAGCTTAGCATACAGGCTGTAGGTGTCACCACTTTTTGGATCATAAATTTCGCCATCATCCCATTCGTTATCATCCTCATCCCACTCAAGGCCAATCATAATATCGGAGCCTACAATAGGGCGTTTTCTCTTTGAGGTGTTTTCATTATTCAAATCCAACTTGGGCGAGGTGCCATCCTCATTTTTATTGTTTTTCAGCCAGATAATCTTACCATTATACTTATCACCGTTTTTATATACCTCAATTTTGGCATCCTTGGATTCGCTATACCAAACGCCCAGTATTTTATCGGCTTGCGCCAAAAGGGTTCCTGAGCTTAGGGATAACATTAGAGCAATTACAATAGTCTTCATTTTTATCATTTTATTAATCAGAATCATCAAGTTCAAGTTCGGCTTGTGCACGCTTTGATTTTACAGCGGCAATACTTGCATTAAGTTCAAAACCAATTATCAGTACCATAGCATTAAGGTACAGCCATAGCATAATGATCATAAGTGTACCAATACTACCATATAACTTATTGTATTGCGCAAAGTTGCTTACATAAAAGCTAAAACCAAAAGAGGTAAGTATAATAAGCAGCGTGGCGAGAATGGAGCCGGGCGAAATAAAACTCCAGGCGCGGGTTTTAGCAGGCCCAAAGTTGTATAAAAGGGCTATTGCCATTAAAACAATGGTAACCATTAGCAGCAGGCGCGTGGTTTCAATAAATAAGGGTTCTACAGCATCCAGGTGAAAAAAGTCGAGTACACCATTTAATACGGTTGAACTGAAAATGATGAGCGTAAGCCCTATTAAAAAAAGGAAGGAAAGCACTATAGTAAGGCTTACTGCAGCCAGTTGTTGTTTAAAAAATCCCCGGCTGTCTATTTGATGTATGGTGTTATTAAAATTTGAAATGAGTGCATTAATACCATTGGTGGCAAAAACCAGGGCCAAAAGGAAACCGATAGAAAGTAAATCCGAACGTTTGTTATTAAGTATATCGGCTATGGTACTCCGGGTAGCATCATATGTATCTGGGGGAAGCACCCTTTGGAATGTATAAAACACCTCGTCTTCTATGCCTTCAACCGGAAAATAGGGGATGAGGTTAAAAAGAAATATAATGCCCGGAAACAGTGCCAGAAAAAAACTAAAGGCGATGCTTGCTGCCCGGTCAGCAATTCGGCCTTCAACAATACCCTTAAAAAATATTACCGAAACATCATAAAGCGTAAGCCCGTCAAACAGTGGCAATACAACCCGCTTAGAGTAGCGCGATATGGATAGTTCCAGTTTTTTTAAGAGTTTCTTCATTCCATCAAATGGCCTTCAGGCTCAAATCTAAGCTTTTAACGCTATGGGTAAGCGCACCAACGGACACAAAGTCAACACCGGTTTCAGCATAGGCCGCAATCGTTTTTAAGTTTATCCCACCTGATGATTCTGTTTCTACTCTACCATCAACCATGGCTACTGCCTTCAGGGTTTTTTCCACACTGTAATTATCAAACATTACCCGTTGTACACCACCAATTTCCAGCACCTCATTTAGCTCATCCAGGTTACGGGTTTCAATTTCTATGGGGATTTGAAGATTATGTTGCTTTAAGTATTCATGCGCTTTGGTAATGGCCTGCTTCACTCCACCGGCAAAATCCACGTGGTTATCCTTCAGCATTATCATATCGTACAGCCCCATACGGTGATTCATTCCGCCACCAACAGTTACTGCATATTTTTCAAATGGACGTAGGTTGGGCGTGGTTTTGCGGGTATCAAGCAGCCGGGCTTTGGTGTGCTCAATTTTAGCCACATAGCTGTGCGTTGTGGTGGCAATACCGCACATCCGCTGCAGGAAATTCAAGGCCAGGCGCTCACCTCTGAGCATCCCTCTAATAGGGCCTTCAATAGTAAGGGCCACATCACCAGGCTTTATAATATCGCCATCTTTCAAAAGGAGGTCAACCCGGATGTCAGCATCCACTTTAGTAAAAATATGCCGGGCCACATCCACTCCGGCCAATATGCCTTTTTCCTTTATCAAAAGCTGCATTTTACCGGTTGCAGATTTGGGTATACTGCAATTACTGCTATGGTCTCCGGGGCCTATATCTTCGGCTATGGCCTGTTTTATAAAGCTATCCAGGTATTCTTTATCTATCATAGAGCAAATTACTTAACTTTTGCCCCATTAATCAAAGGATTTTGAAGATAGTATTCATCCAGACCGGCAAGACAAGATCACCTGATATCATCAACATTGAAACTGAGTATTATAAGCGTATAAGCCGTTATCTGCCTTTTGAGGCGGTGGTAATTCCTGATCTTAAAAAAACCAAAAACCTTAGTGAGGAAGAAGTAAAAAAGAGAGAAGCCGAGTTAATCCAAAAAGAATTAAACCCCGGTGACCATATTGTACTTCTTGATGACAAAGGCAGGGATTATACCTCTGTTAAATTTGCCGGACATCTGCAACAGATAATGAACCGGGGAGTTAAAAGACTGGTTTTTGTTGTAGGTGGGCCCTACGGATTTGATACCTCCATTAATGTTATGGCCAGCGAAAAACTTTCGCTTTCGCGGATGACCTTCTCGCACCAAATCATAAGAGCCATATTTGCCGAGCAGCTTTACCGCGCTTTCACCATACTTAATAACGAACCCTATCACCATGAATGAATTGATATTTGCCACGCACAACGAGAATAAAACCAATGAAATAAGGGCTATACTGCCTCAGTACAAAGTGCAATCTTTGGCGGATATCAACTTTACCGAGGAGATAGAGGAAACAGGCAAAACCTTAAAGGAAAACGCCCTGATAAAAGCAAAAACGATTTTTGATAAACTTGGAAAGCCTTGTTTTGCGGATGATACCGGCCTTGAAGTACATTCCCTTGGCGGAGCACCGGGAGTATATTCGGCCAGGTATGCAGGTAAAGAGGCTAATGCCGAAAACAATATGCAAAAGCTCTTAACTGAGCTCAAGGATAAGAAGGACCGCTCTGCAGCATTTAAAACTGTAATTGCATACGTGGATGCCAATGGAGCGCCACATTTTTTTGAGGGAACGGTTGAGGGTGAAATTGTTTTTGAAAAGGCCGGTGACAGGGGGTTTGGTTACGATCCGCTGTTTAAGCCGGCCGGCTATGAGCAAACCTTTGCACAAATGACGCCCATTCAAAAAAATGAAATCAGCCACCGCAGTAGGGCTGTGGCTCTTTTTGTTGCTTATCTAAGGATGTGAAGTCATTCTTCTTCATCAGCACCATGGCTGAAAAAGCTGAACGTAACATTGCCGTATTTTCTTTTTTCGGTAAAGTGAGGAAGGTGTTCAAGTGACGTACGACTTTGGTGCTCAACCACCAGCATACCTTCTTCAGCCATCAGGTTTTTAAAGAAAAGCTGATCCACCAGTTCTTCGTATTGCTCAAAATCAAAGGGCGGATCAGCAAAAATCAGGTCGTAGGTTTTATAGTCTTTTGATATGTACTGAAAGATGTCAGACCTCACGGCCTTAAATCCCTGGAAGTTTAAATCGTCCACGGTTTTCTCAATAAACTTGACACAGGCATTATCCGCATCCACTGCAGTAATGTCGGTACAGCCACGGCTGGCCAGCTCGTATGAAATATTGCCTGTACCTGCACACAGGTCTAAAAACCTGATATCATCAAAGTAAAAGTGATTGTTCAGTATATTAAACAGTGACTCCTTGGCCATATCCGTGGTAGGACGGGTGGGGAGATTTCTCGGTGCAGCAATTTTTCGTCCGCGGTGTTTTCCACTAATAATTCTAATCATAGGCAGGCAATTAGGTGTGCCATCTTTCTAAGCTGGTTCGGGGTAATATGTTTAGCAGAGTTTACTCCTGCAGGTATACCTATTTCGGCAATTTCTCCAATGTAGGTGCTAAGGAGTTTATGTAGGCCATCACCTTTTTGAATCTTACCTGCACAATGTAGTTTTAATTCTGGAGCTAAGATTCGGTTTTCCTCCAGTGCTGTAAGTATCATGTACAGCAGGTCTTCATTTACCTGATAAGGAAACTGGTTGAAAAATGTGAGTTTACCATCCTTCATAATAAATAACTCAGCAAAGGCCGGGTTTACCTGCAGTAAACTAAAATCCTGCTTGTGGCTCTGCAATTTTAACAACGCATTATAACTATGTCCACAATGCGAAATAGTGGATTTTTCAAACCTTGAAAAAATAAAGTCCTTCAGGGATTGGGGTAGGGCGTAAATAGCTACTGCGTTATGGTTGGGCCAAAAGTCTGAATGTACCACTTCATCTTCGCTAATGCGGGATGTATGTTGGAGCATTTTTGCACCCGCACCCTGTTGGAAAAGCGCATCGGGTACTAAGCAAAATTTTGAAGTGGATATAACCCAGTGAACTGAAGAAGCACTATGAAATGTGATTTGCTTTTCAGCGAAATAGCGTGAAATGGCTTCGATAAACGCTTCGGTATTTTTTACAGCGGGCCAGGCAGTTTCTAAAATCTCATCTATATGCGTTTTGCCCGGTTGGGCCAGCAACATACCGAACCCATCGTAGCGCAGGTTTATCACTACCCGCTTATCATCAGTAATATTAGTGTGGAGGGATGTTTCCTGTAAGCCGGGGGTGTTACTTCCAGTTTCCATTAAGGGTTGGTTCTGTCATCGATCCAACTTTAAGGGCGTAGTCCATATCGATAAACTGTCCGTATTCATCCAGTACATCGGCAAAAATTTTGGTGTTTGGAGCACGAGCTTCAAATACGGTAACCACAATGTCGTTCACATTTATCTTACCGGCTTCCAACTCAAATTCCTGCTTATTATCAGTAAGCGGGATGTAGCGCAGTTTATTGGCGTCAAAGTTCGGCCCGAAAAGGCTTTCCTTAACACTACGCTTACCAATAACCCGAATGATAATAGTATCCTTGGTCATCTCCGTAAGGAATCTCTGATCCATGTACTGAAAACTGGAATCCTTTCTTTCTATAATCGACTGCTTACCGGTATCAACAAAGGCTACCAGGGTGTTAAAGTCTTTCGCAAACACATTATACTCCGATCTGAACACTTTTTGAACGTCACGAATTTGCTCCAGGCGCTCCTGCGTAAGAGCATACCTTTTTTCTTTAATGTTCTCATAGCGAATGGGCTCCTGAATAATTTCGTATAGATAATATGCCAGGCCAACTATGGCGACTAAAAGAACAACTTTGATAACTGTAGAAACCGTTGAATTCATAGTGTTTGCAGCGGATTTATTATTGTGACGCGCACAAAACTACAACTTTTTTTCATTGGCAAAATTGTTTTGTGGCCTTCATAATCACTGTACTTTTAGGCGATGGAAATAAGCAACAAAAGGCGCCTTGAAACTGACCTGTTAAAGAATTTTGGGTTTGAACCTACACCCGGTCAGCAGGAAGCTTTAAAAGCGCTTTCGGGCTTTTGCCTGTCTACCAAAGCAAGTGAGGTTTTTCTTTTAAAAGGATATGCCGGAACGGGAAAAACCACCCTGATAAAAACTCTGGTAAAAACCCTGCCCGCTTACAAGCGCAAAACCATGTTGCTGGCACCCACCGGCAGGGCCGCCAAAGTTATGAGCCAATATACAGGCCGGGCAGCATACACCATCCATAAATACATATACCGCCCTAAAAAGGATACCGGAGGCCGTGCGCTTTTTAACCTAAGGGAAAATAAGGCAGCTAATACATTATATATAGTTGATGAAGCCTCAATGATTAACGATGTGGGCTCGGACCCATCGCTGGCCTCGGGCAGTTTGCTGCGTGATTTGCTGGATTTTGTGCGAAGCGGTGTGAACTGTAAGGTTATGCTGGTAGGCGATGTGGCCCAGTTACCCCCTGTGGGTTCTGATCAAAGCCCGGCTTTGGATGGCAGTTACCTTGGTGTACATTACAGGCATGAGTCCATTGAAGTGGAAATGACCGAGGTTATGCGTCAGCTGGGCGAATCGCAGATACTAAAAAATGCCACAGATTTAAGGTATCGCCAATTGGAAGGTGATTTTGCAACTCCTCAATTTGAAACGGGGCAGGAGGTAATCCGCCTGGTGGAAGGCTTTGAAGTGGAGGATGCATTGAATGATTCCTTCAGGGATGTGGGAAGAGAAGGTACGGCTGTAATCGTCCGCTCCAATAAAAGGGCAGGCTTGTACAATCAGCAAATACGGGCGCGTATCCTTTGGCAGGAAGACGAAATTTCGGCCGGTGATTTTTTAATGGTGGTTAAGAATAATTACTATTGGCTGGAGGATGGCTCAAAGGCCGGTTTTATCGCCAATGGTGATATAATTGAACTGCTTCAGATTTATGAATATAAAGAGCTTTACGGCTATCGCTTTGCAAGGGTAAAAGTGCAAATGGTGGATTATCCCGATGAAAAACCATTTGAAACCATGCTGTTGCTGGATGTGCTCAACCTGCCTTCACCATCACTTACGTGGGAAGATTCAAAAGCGCTTTATCAAAAAGTACTGGAGGACTACCAGGATATTCCACAGAAGTATAAACGCCATCAGGAGGTGCAGAAAAATCCATACTTCAATGCGTTACAGGTAAAATTTGCCTATGCCATTACCTGCCATAAGGCCCAGGGTGGGCAGTGGAATCATGTATTTATTGAACAGCCATGGCTACCTACGGGTGAAATTGACCTGGATTACCTTAGATGGCTATACACCGCCCTCACCCGCGCCAAAGAAAAGGTGTACCTGATTGGTTTTAAGGATGAGTATTTTAAAGGGTGATCAGAGTTTTATCTTGGATAACTTATCAATGGATGCTTCTAAATCATTAATTAAATCCAGTGTGTGCTCCTTTACCATATCTTTTGAATAAACCCTGTTTAAGGTTCGCTCAATATGATTCGCCAGTTTCCATAAGTCATCAAACCCCATGGATTCAAATTGGTACTTGGCGTTTTTAACAACCTGTCCTATTTCATGGTAGCTTTCCGCATCAAGGGCGTTTTTTAAAGTATTCACCCTACCTGTCATACTACCGATGTAAGAGTCAATATGGCGTTGCATTTCATTTTTGTCACCGCCAGTCAGTTCTTTTATTTTATCCAACATTTATCCAATTGTTAAGTTGGTAAAGCTATGATAAAATGAAGGCCTTGGGGAGGGGGTTATGTAAGGTCAATCACTAATGGCAAGCTCAATTAGTCAATGTGCTTATTTTTACATCAAAGAAATTCGCTTGAAGAAGTTTTTCGGACAACTACTATTTAAGCTTATGGGCTGGAAATGCATTGTGAAGGTTTCACCAGAAATGAAACACAGTGTAATGGTAGCCGCCCCGCACACCACCAACTGGGATTTTCCCATAGCTATCTGTGCGTTTTGGATAATGGGTATAGATGTGAAGTTCTTTATTAAGAATGAATACACCAAGGGCCCATTCGGATTTTTATTTAAAGCAATGGGAGCACTTGGGGTAGATCGCTCCAAGGCGAAGAATGGCTTAACTGATTATGCCATTGACCGCCTTAAAGAAACCGATAACCTGGTAGTACTGGTACCGGCAGAGGGTACCCGCAAATGGGTAGAGAAATGGCGAACCGGCTTTTACCGGATAGCTATTGAGGCGAAAGTGCCTATCAGTTTGGGTTACCTGGATTATGAAAAAAAGGAAGCTGGTGTAGCCGATGTATTTTTCCCATCCGGTGATTTTGAAAAGGATATGACTCACATCCAGGAAATATACAGGCCCATAAAAGGAAAAAATCCTGAGAATTATAATCCTAGGATTTTCTAAAATCAAAGCAGCCTAAATGATATTTAATGATTGGGCTGAATTTTGTTCAAGGCATTACCCGTTTCATCAAACTCCAGTGTCCATGATTGCGGGCCGTTTTTAACCTCGGCCAGGTAACCGCTTAGTTTTCCATCCTTCATCAGCTTATAGGCTTCGGTAATCTCGCCATTGTAATAATTCTTTAAAACCTCTTCGTGTACTTCTTTGGGAAGTTCAGAAGGAGCGATGGAAACCTTTTTTGGACCCTGCGGATTTTCCTGCTCCATAGCGGGGGCTTCCTCCGTCATTTGGTCCTGCTGTATAACTTTTTGCTTTTCTTCAGATGACTTCATCTTTTTGGGTTTATCCTGGGCTGTAGCCAGTAACCCGGTTAGCACAAATGCTGAAGCCAGAATTATTTTCGAAATTTTCATGGTGGTAATATTTTGATAGTCTTAGTAATGTTAACCGTATCAAGGTCTTATTGTTCCTGCTCTTCCTTTTCCTCTTTTTCTTGCAGGTCAGCCATTCTGTGTTTAGAGCCATATCCAAGTATGTGGATAAGATCGCTAATGGTATTATAAAGCAACAGAATTACGGTAACCATCATACCCCCTATAATAGAAGCGGCAATTGCGGTGGCGTAGTAAATAGCTTTGTAGTAGAAGGTGGGCACGTCAC
The DNA here is from genome assembly GCA_963758205.1 of Schleiferiaceae bacterium. Taxonomy (GTDB): domain Bacteria; phylum Bacteroidota; class Bacteroidia; order Flavobacteriales; family Schleiferiaceae; genus Owenweeksia. The sequence continues at coordinate 467,241 of CAVWUM010000002.1, read as the reverse complement.
CTGATTTTTCAATTGGGAAGTTTAAACTGAGAAATACGATCATCGTCATCACAAAACAGATGGTATCGAATAAAGCCACCTGTTTTATTCTGCGGTAAAATGCTTTTTTCAATTTAATTTCAGTGCCGCTACTCAAACCCAGCACGGTAAATAATAAAGCCAGTATGGTAGCTGATGCCAGTATAATAGTATTGCAAAGCATATTGATATTGCTTTGGCTACTATTCATAAATTGCTTGGCCTCGTAGCTGTTGATTTCCCTAATTAATACAGCTGCTGCCAAACCTAAAAACGTAATAATTCCACCTCCAAGCAGTGGGTACCGGCTATCCTTATTAATAATTAAGCTCATATTACAGTGGTAATGCTGTAGCTATTATTTTGTTCGTTAAGCTATTGGGCATCAGTTATATTATTTGAAAAGTAATTGGTTATTATTTTGTAGGATTGGCTAACCCACCATAATTTCGCACTTCCAAATTGAAGGACATTGCTTAAGTACCTCCTGTCTTTTTTTATTCTACTGCTTAGCTGCATTATTAATCCTAATGCCTCAGCAGAATCTGTTTCAGCAAATGCTTTCCGGTATGGAGAGATTCAACTGAACCATATTGATTTTGCCCAATACGATCAGACATTTATTACAACTCCCTCTTCCGGTCATCATCATCAAAGTGTTGACCTGGAAGCTATAGAGGTTGAAGTACAGGAAGATGAGGTTGTAGGTTCTTCAAAATTTTTGCCGCCAGCCCTTTTGCACCGGTTTTGCTGGTTGTACTGCTTGGTCTATTGATAAACGAGGCCAGCCAGACGCTGCAATTCCGCAGGCATTTTTTCTTTTTTACATCTTTTAGTCCGCTTTTTATCAGGCTCAGGGTTATCCGGCTATGATTTTAAGCTAAGGTCAGGCAGGTTATCTCGAATATTAATTATTGCTGCTGAGCACTTCCGCTAATGGCTGAAGTGATCTCTGTGCATTTCCCCTGCACATTTTTCAAATTTTTATTTCCCCTAAAATCGCCCGGCAGGGCAATGTAAACATGAAAAAAATGCTCACGCTGGCAGGTTTGTGCGTACTGTTAACGCAAACCGCCTGCAAACATCATCACGCTGAAAACGAAAACAACCGAGTTTTTCGGCTGTCCAATCGTAAGCGTAAGAAGAATTCACTACCCAGGAATATATAAGAAGATATTCTCTTCCAGAAATGAAGTTATTGCCTAGGATGGCTTATACAAAATATTTATGTGGATAAGCCTGAACGTAAAAGATGGCCAGTAATGATTCAAGATTATAAGCTTTCCCACTGAGCAGCAAGAGATCAGCCGAAGCTATTTTCCTGAAATTGAATATCAGAATACAAAACAACTGGCCGATAAAAATGTGGTGGCTCCTAATGAGCTGGCCATGTCCAAAGCCAAACTGGCCAAGGCTAAAGCCGAACTGGCACTATCCAACGTTCACCTGGAGTTTACCGAAATACGCGCCCCTTTTGATGGTATAATTGACCGCTTCCACGTAAGGCTGGGTAGCCTTTTCACTGAGGCGAAGTACTTACCCCTCCTTCTTCTAACGTGAAATGTGGGTGTACTTTAATGTGCCGGAGGCTGAATACCTTACTTATAAAGAGGAGGTAAGTCCTGATGAACCGCTTGTAAGTGAAATTAATAATGGCCAACAATAAGCCATTTGCTTATCCCGGTGTGGTAAAAACTATTGAAGCCGACTTCAATAATGAAACGGGTAACATCGCGTTCAGGGCAACTTTTCCCAACCCCAAAGGGCTTTTACGCCATGGCGAAACGGGTAACGTGGTGATAACCGAACCCATGAAAAATGCATTGCTCATACCACAGAAGTCCACATTTGAATTTTAGATAAAAAGTCGTACAAATACTTGATAAGGAAAACATTGTACGCTCCCGCGAAATAACCGTAGCGGCCGAAATACCACATATCTATATAGTAGCTGAAGGGCTTGAGGAAAGTGATAAAATACTCCTGGAAGGCCTTAGGCTGGTTAGGGAGAAGGACAAAATTGAATACCATTTTGTGGAGCCCTCCAAGGCTCTATCTGCTTTATACTCTGGTAACAGCAACTTTAAAATCAGAAGACATGTTCAGTAAGTTCATTCACAGACCTGTATTTGCCATCGTTATTTCCATAATTATTGTTTTTGTGGGAACCCTGGCAATCAAGAAATTACCCATATCACAGTTTCCACGCTTGAACCCACCCTGGTAAGTATTTTTATTGCCTACCCTGGTTCCAGTGCGGATGTGTTGGTAAAATCAACCCTCATTACCCTCGAAAACTCCATAAACGGTGTACAGGATATGAGGTATATGAGTACCGATGCCACCAGTGCCGGTGAGGCCACGATTAACGTGATATTTGAGCCCGGCACTGATCCCAATCAGGCGGTAATCCGGGTGAAAACCCGTGTGGACCAGGTAATGCCACTGTTACCTGAGCTGGTGCAGAGGGAAGGTGTGGTTATTACGCCCATACAGCCCAGTATGTTGATGTACGTAAACCTGTACTCCGAAAATGAGAGTATGGATGAGAAGTTTCTGTACAACTATGCCAACGTAAACATGATCCCTGAAATAAACAGGATTAAAGGCGTGGCACGTTCGCAGATACTCGGTAGCCGTACTTATGCCATGCGCATCTGGCTGAATCCCGATCGTATGAGGGCCTATAATATTTCGGTTGAGGAAGTAATGGAAGCCCTTGGTGAGCAAAGTATAGTAGGACGACCTGGAAGGATTGGCCAAAGCTCGGGTATAGCAGCACAATCACTGGAGTATGTGCTTACCTATAAAGGCCGCTATAACGAGCCGGAGCAATATGAAAATGTAATTATTCGCGCTAATGCAGAAGGGGAGAGCATCCGCCTGGGCGATATTGGCCGTGCTGAGCTGGGTAGCGAATTTTTCGATATTTACTCTAACCTGGATGGACATCCATCCGCAGCCATCGTGCTTAAGCAAAACTATGGCAGTAACGCCAGCGATGTAATAGAAGAGGTAAAGGCCAGTCTTGAGGAGATGAAAGCCAGCTTTCCTCCCGGGATGGATTATAAAATCAGTTATGATGTTTCACAATTTTTGGATGCTTCCATTGAGCAGGTAATTCACACTTTAAGGGATGCTTTTATCCTTGTGGCTCTTGTGGTATTCCTGTTTTTGGGAGACTGGCGCTCTACACTAATCCCAATTCTGGCGGTTCCTGTTTCGCTTATCGGAGCCTTTTTTGTGATACAGTTTTTTGGATTATCCATAAACCTGGTAACCTTGTTTGCGCTGGTACTGGCCATTGGTATTGTGGTAGATGATGCTATTGTGGTGGTGGAAGCCGTACATGCCAAGATGGAGGAGAAGCCCCACCTTACTCCCTACCAGGCGGTAAAAAAAGTAATGGGCGAAATAAGCGGGGCTATTATAGCCATCACCGCGGTTATGGTTTCGGTGCTTCTACCCATATCATTTATGAGCGGGCCCGTGGGTACTTTCTATCGTCAGTTTTCAATTACCATGGCCAGTTCCATTGTTATTTCAGCCATTATTGCTCTTTCGCTTACCCCGGTATTGTGCGCCATGCTGCTCAAAAACAATCACGGTAAGGAGAAAAAGCGAAACCTTTTAACACGCTCACTGGATGGTTTTAACAGGGGATTTGATAAGCTGACCGGCCGCTATGTGGCATTGCTTAAGCGGATGGTAAGCCGCAGGTGGCTCACCTGGATTATTCTACTGGTCTTTGGTGCGGGTATCGTATTCGAAAGTGAAATTCTGCCATCAGGCTTTATACCCAGTGAAGACCAGGGAACGATTTACGCCATTATACAAACCCCTCCCGGAGCCACGCTGGAGCGAACCAATAAGGTTTCGCAACAGCTCCAGAAAATTTGTGAAGAGGTGGATGGTGTGGAATCCGTTTCTTCTTTGGCAGGATATGAAATTATGACCGAAGGACGTGGATCCAATGCCGGTACATGCCTTATAAACCTTAAGTCATGGAGCCAGCGGGACCATACGGTAAAGGAAATTATGGAGGAACTGGAAGAGGAATCCAAAGGGCTTGGAGCGGTGATCGAGTTTTTTGAGCCACCAGCCATTCCGGGATTTGGTTCATCAGGTGGTTTTTCTATGCGCCTTTTAGAAAAAACGGCCAATACAGATTACCAGGAGTTTGACCGCATCAACAAAAAGTTTATGGATGACCTTAGCGCCCGCCCTGAACTTACCGGTCTCTTCACCTTTTTTGCGGCCAACTATCCCCAGTATGAACTGGAAATTGATAACGACCTTGCTATGCAGAAGGGTGTATCCATTGGTCATGCCATGGAAAACCTGAATATCCTTATCGGTAGTACTTACGAGCAGGGCTTTATTAAGTTCGGTCGTTTCTTTAAGGTGTATGTGCAATCTGATCCCAAGTTCAGGAGGTTGCCGTCAGACATCTTAAACCTGTTTGTAAAAAATGAGCATGGTGAAATGGTGCCTTACTCGGCCTTTATGAGGCTGAAGAAAACCCAGGGGCCCAATGAGGTTACCCGTTTTAATATGTACAATTCGGCCGCTATACGGGGGCTTCCTGCCAAAGGCTACACCACGGCCGATGCCATACAGGCTATAAGGGAAGTAGCCAGCGAGACACTACCCAAAGGTTATGATATTGCCTGGGAGGGGCTTTCGTATGATGAATCCAACCGTGGTAATGAGTCGCTTTACATTTTTATTATAGTACTGGTATTTGTGTACCTGGTGCTGGCGGCCCAGTATGAGAGCTTTATTATCCCATTGGCGGTAGTCTTTTCGCTACCGGTAGGGGTGTTTGGCTCCTTTCTGCTGCTTAAGCTGATGGGGCTGGATAATGATATCTACGCTCAGATCGGGCTTATTATGCTGGTGGGGCTATTGGGTAAAAATGCTGTACTGATTGTGGAGTTTGCTGTGCAAAAACGTCAACAAGGCTCTACCATACTCGATGCCGCTATAGAAGGGGCTAAAGTTCGTTTTCGCCCCATTCTTATGACATCCTTCGCGTTTGTGGCCGGATTAATTCCATTGATTATAGCCAGCGGAGCAGGGGCCATCGGTAATCGTACCATTGGGGCTTCCGCCATGGGAGGTATGTTGTTCGGAACCATTTTCGGAGTAATAATAGTGCCCGGCCTGTACTTCATATTCGGCAGTCTGGCTGATGGACGCAGGCTCATTGAGTTTGAAGATGAAAGCTCATTATCAGAGAGTATGTTTCACCCAAAAACCAATGATAAAACTACCGATAAACTGAAGCGCATGCGTGTATTGCTGAAGCTGATGCGCAGGCGGATAAAAAGGGGTAACACTAATAACGGATAAGCGATGAAACTGAAAAATAGGATTAAAAAGAATGCATTTTCAGGTTTAGTAGTGATCCTGACGATTGTGGGCCTTACGGGATGTAAAACCTTTGATGTAGCCACCCGCGAGGTAAATACAAATATGCCCGAAACCTATAATGGCGATACGGACACTGTGAATACGGCCGCGATAAGGTGGCAGGATTATTTTACCGATCCTTACCTGACGGCCCTTATTGATACAGCCCTGAAAAATAACCAGGAGCTGAACATCACCGTGCAGGAGATTGAAATTGCCCGCAACGAGGTAAGAGCCAAAAAGGGTGAATACCTTCCCTCTGTAGGCTTACAGGCAGGTGCCGGAGTAGATAAAGTGGGCCGCTACACGCGCAATGGTGCATTGGAGGCCACTACTGATATTGAACCCGGCAAGGAATTTCCGGAGCCGCTGGGCGATTACTTAGTGGGCGCATTTGCTTCGTGGGAAGTAGATATTTGGCGAAAGCTGCGCAACGCCAAAAAGTCGGCTGTGGCCAGATACCTTGGCAGCGTAGAGGGCAGAAACTTTATGGTGACCAACCTCGTGGCCGAAATTGCGAGCTCCTATTATGAGTTGCTTGCGCTGGATAATGAGCTGGAAATTGTACGTCAGAATATAGACATACAAAGCAACGCCCTTGAAATTGTGCGACTCCAAAAGCAATCAGCGCGGGTTACGCAATTGGCCGTAACACGTTTTGAGGCCCAGGTGCTCAATACCAGGGGACTTCAATACCGCATACAACAGGATATCATTGAAACGGAGAATCGCATTAATTTTTTGCTGGGGAGGTACCCGCAGCCAATAAAGCGCGATTCGCAAAACTTCATTAGCCTGGTGCCGGATAGTATTTATGCGGGGATACCCTCGCAGTTGCTGGAAAACCGACCTGATGTGCGGCAGGCAGAACTGGACCTTGTGGCGGCCAAGTTGGATGTAAAAGTGGCAAAGGCGCAGTTTTATCCATCGCTGGATATAACAGCCGGTGTAGGTCTTCAGGCCTTTAATCCCACCTACTTGGTGCAAACTCCACAATCGCTGTTGTATAGCCTTGCGGGAGATTTAACCGCCCCGCTGATAAACCGTAATGCCATAAAAGCGCAGTATTACAGTGCCAATGCCGCACAAATACAGGCGGTGTATAACTATGAACGCACTCTGCTCAACGCCTACATTGAGGTAGCTAATCAACTGGCCAAAATCGGGAATATGAAAAAGAGCTATGATTTAAAGCAGCAGGAGGTGGAGGCGCTTACCGAGTCTGTGGATATATCCAATACGTTATTCAGCTCGGCCCGGGCCGATTATATGGAAGTGTTGCTTACGCAGCGCGATGCCCTGGAGTCGAGGTTTGATCTTATAGAAACCAAGCAGCAGCAAATGAGTGCCTTTGTACATATGTACCAGGCGCTTGGCGGTGGCTGGTAACAGTTTTTTCAGTTGGTTTTAGGGTTAAACAGTGGAAACCGCTTCGGGAAACCGGGGCGGTTTTTTTGTGGCATTTACTTCTTTTGATTTTTCCATTTATTCATAAGGTCAGCAAGCGCCTCAGCTTTCATTCCGTAAAGAGTAGGTAATGCATCATCACTGCCCGAAATAGCACGAGATAAAGATTTACCACGGCTATTTTTTTTATGACTCTTATTATAGTTAATAAAGACCATTTTATGTTTTTTTCTTAGAAATAAACCAAATGACGTGAATATTGGAGTGTGTATAGAACCTGCTCTGAAAGACTCTACATTATCCCACGGGGTGATATTTGTTCTAAATAGAGTCCTTATCTCAAAACCGTCTGTGGTCAATTTCAAATATGTGGAATTTGGAATAAGTTGGATTACCATTACAACTGCTCCTAGTCCGAAAAAGAGTATTCCGACCCAGCCCATAAAAGGATTCTTCACCATCATAAAAAAGCCTAGGCGCACAAAGATTAAGCAGCCAAAGAGTAGCCCTATTGTTTTTAATTTATGCGGCCTCAAAATAAGTGTTTCCTCCATAAGTCAGGGCTGAAAAATAGTTGATTTAGAAAGTACTCTGTTGGTTGAATAGGATGATTCCTGAGTATGTAGCATTTGTAGTTATTGATATGACTCCTCAAATATACAGGAGTATTCAATCTTTCGCTTTCCAGGGAACCCTACTTAAGTGTGAGGGCATGTACAGCGCGACCCCTGCTGGACTAGAAGGGATAAAAAAAGGAAACAGGTTTCCCCGCCTCCTCTTTTATCAAAGCCAAAATGGGTTATTGTACTGATACGGTCAGGCTCTTTTGTACATTAAAACCATCACGGTTGGTAATGGTAAATGATAACCTGTGCTGTGTTCCGGAAATGGAATCAAGGGTAAACGTGTAATCATGCTGGTATTTGGTAGTCTCAAGGCTTTCGGTATATACCGTACCTATCGCTCCTCCATCAACCGATTCCGAAATATTAAACCTGATGATCGGATCTTTTTCCTTTTCGGTTTCGGCCTCTATACCAATGGTTACCTCAGTACCGGGGGGCTGGGCCACATCTTCACTGGTATAGGTAGCTCCCGTTTTAAAGGATATTTTTAGTTCGCCCTCTCCATCTTCCTTTTCGCAGGAGGTAAAAACCAGGGCCATCATACTCATTACTAAAATTGATTTTATTACAGTTTTCATTTTTGAATTTTTCTTAAATAATTGATTTTTAAACTAATCGAAATGTCCCGCCCAATATTGAGCAGGCCATAGGGTTTGAGGCGAGAAAGGTGATCGTAATACGCCTCATTAAGCAGGTTGTTGGCCGTAAGGCTGAGGTTGTACACCAGCCGCTTACCGGGAATTGCAACACCTGCACCGGCATTTACCAAAGTGTAGCCGGGGGTTTCCGTTTCCTCCGGGTTTTCCAGCTGTTGGGCATTTACAATGCTGCTGTTGGCAAACACGTAAAACGATCCGCCTTTTTTGGCCATTTTGGTTTCATACCGTATTTCGGGCTTCAGTTTTTGGGCCGGCATAAAGGGCAAGTACGTGCCATTGCTCAGTACACCTACCAAACCCGAAAATCCCACCGAAAGCTTCAGACCCTCCACCACGGGTGGTGTAAATCCAATATTGGCCTCACCACCATAAATGGAGGCATCATGCTGCAAAAAGCGGTAAACGGGGAAACCGAACCACTCATCATCAGTCGGCTGCAGGTAGATGTAATTATGAAATTGGTTGTAGAAAGCCGAAAGCCCAAACTGAAAAACTTCACCGGAAAAGTCAATTCCCAGTTCGCTGTTCAGGTTCTGCTCATTCACCATTTCCGGATTACCAATTTCATAGGTGTAAATACCCTCATGCAAACCATTGGAGGAAAGCTCCGCCAGGTTTGGTGCCCTTACCCCGGTAGCCAGGTTAGCCTTCAAATTCCACCTTTGGGTAGGATTGTAGGTAAGGCCCAGCATACCATTGGCAAAAGTGCGGGTTTGTTCAAACGGGCGCATTTCCTTCTCCTCAGAGTTTACCCCTTTGGTAGGCAGCGCGTTGATGTAACGAAACCCGCCCCCGAGGCCATACTCTACAATAGTCCGCCCCAGGCGATGCTTTAGGTAGGCGCTGAGGTTACTCTCCGCCATAAGGGCATCCGGCACAATTACACGTTTGCCGTAGTTTACATTATCCTCATAAGTAGTATTATTGGCCAAAACCAGATCAAGGTTTCGGCTCAATTGCTTTTCCCACTTCAAAGAATATTGCCCACTCAGCAAATGCATAATCAGGCTCAGCTCATCACCGCCCTCATCTTCTGCCCGGTAATTGGATTGTACACCCACATTAAGTTTGAGCAATGAGTTGCGCAAACGAATGGTGTTTACCGAGCTCAGTATGTTGAGCATCACAATATGGTGAGGCCCGTTCATGGCACGTGTCCAGCGGGCATCCGGCTCAAAAAAGTGACTGATATCACTGAAAATAAAACCATAATTGTTGTACGAAAAATTATAGTGGTTTTCAGAGCGCCAGCGCTTTTTACTAAAACCATAGCTGCCTTTAAAATAGTAACCATTAAACCTGCTGTTCAGCACCCGCGTATTGTTGCCATCACTGTAGTCAGCATGGTTTTCAATACCCGCACGTAAGCGGTACCAATGGTCACCTTTATTCACCTTATGGCCCACCGTAAGCATACCGCCACCAGTATTAGAGTGTAACTCAAAACCCAAGTCGGTTTCGCTATACCCCACAGTGGGCCGTTGCTCCTCAATAATATTAATGACACCACCATTGGCGCTGGTGCCGTATAGCATAGAGAGGGGGCCTTTTATCACTTCGGCCCGTTCCACACCAATATTGCTGAGTCCAAGCCCGTGCTCATCCTGCCATTGCTGGTTGTCAAAGCGCAGGCCCGAAAACAATATCAATATCCGGTGGCCGTATAGTCCGCGTATTACAGGTTTGGAAATACCAATACCTGTGGTCAGCTGGTCCACACCGGGAATTTTCACCAGGGCATCCGTTAGGTTAAATGCGCCCATCTGCCTTATTTCCTTTGCGGGAAGTGAGACAATATGCAGGCTGGTGTTCTTCTGTACATCAGGCGTGTAAGAAGAAACAATAACCTGCTCCAACGCTACTGTGGCTGGCACTAACCTAATGTTACCTTCTTTTTTTAACTGGTTATAACTGATGGATACGCTGGTATAGCCCACCAGGCGCACTTCTATATTCTCAATATCCTTAAAAGGGCTGATATCAACCATACCTTTTGAATCGGTAAGAGCAAAGGCAGGAGGGGTGTTGCTTCTTACAATAACATCCTCCAGCGGCTGCCCTGATTTATCATCGAGAATCTGCACCATTTGGGCTTTTCCCACACAGGCGTAACCCACCAGCAAATACAACCATAAAAGCTTTTTCATGGTGTATGAATTTGGGTTTATAAAAAATGGATTTAACTATGCCTCAATTGAAGCATTCTTGTGATAATCCTGCGGGGCTGAATTTTTGTGAAAGCTCACCCCAGCGGGGTGATATGTCAGTAGCCTTCGGCTTTTAGCTGAAGGATTTTGGTATGCACATGCTATCCGCATTTTGGCGTGGTTTTCCGCTTACCACTTTGGATTTTTGGAAAACCATGACAAAAGCAAATCTCAACTCAGTTGCAGGATTATGAAATATTGATAGGCGGTGGAACCGGAGGAGATTCGTTTAATGAAGTATAATTCTCTGCGTAAGCAAAAGAAGGAGGGAAGTGCGCTGCAGCAACTGTCCCCGCTACATAACCACCCGGTGGATGGTAATTCTTTTTAATAAACTGCACTAGCCGGCTGCGGTGTTCCTTACGGAAAGGGTTGGTACCGAGGGCATCAGCCAGCATATTCTTAAAATCATTGTTGAGGTTGGTTTCCTTGATGTCGGGCCAACAGTGATAGAAAACGCTATCGCCTCTCTCTTCCATGCTGACGATGTCATACATCTTTCCATCCAGCTCAAATTCATCTGCCCGCTTCCAGTTCAGTTGGTTATGGGCGGCACTGTTTTTTCTGAACTTCATAGGTACCAATTCATCCTTGCGAAGGTGCTGGGCGAGGTGCATTTTTACCTCACGCCTTACCATACGCCTCTGCCTTACCAGCAGCATGAAGGTGCCTGCAAAGGGCGCCACCAATGTGGCGATCAGAATAACTGCTATGAAGTTTTTTCTTGACATCAGGATAGATGGCAAATATAAGGGGCGTGTGGCTCTTTACGTAAGAATTTTAGGAATGGTTTTCTCCTATTTGAGTAATATCAAAAGCAGTAAACTACCCTACACACCTTCGTAAATCTTAAAACGCAGGGTCATAATTTATAGGCCTGTCGTTAATAAAATCATACAGGGTAAGGCTCCGCACGGTATAGTAGGATACCCAATAGGTGCGCAGGGCATTGAGGTGTGCAGTGCGTGCCTGGTCTCTTTCTGCCTGTGCAATGTTGAGGTCGGTAATACTTATCTTCCCGATAAGGTAGCGCGCCTTGGTAACATCATAGCGCTTTTGGGCAATGGTATCGGCCCGCCTGGCGGTATTTAGCTGCTCTGCCTGTAAATTGAAGCGCGCCACTTGCAGGTATATCTCCTGTTCAAAATTAACTTCATCCTGCTGCACGTCCACTTCTATGAGGTCGCGATTGGCCTTCGCCCTGCGTACTTGTGATTTTGCCTGACCCCAATCTACTATAGGGATGGTAATGCCTATAGCGAGGTTTTGCTGGTTGAGAGGATCCATGTAGGCCTGATTAAATTCATTAGCCTGTTGTGATAGTCCAAAATTTGCACGCACATTCAGGTTGTAGCCGGATTGGCCACGCGCCTGTGCAATTTGCTCTTCGGCCTCCATCCTTCGTCTCCTGAATTCCATTACAGCAGGCCGGTTTTGCTTAGCCATTTCCATCGCCTTTTCCAGTGTGACGGTCATTTCCGGCACATTGGTAGGAATGATGAGTTGGAGGGGTTTATCGGTTGGGATATCCAGGTAGCGTTTGAGGGCCTGGGCGGCCACTTCATAATCCAGGTTGCTGGATGAGAGTTGGTTTTTTGCGTTAAGCAAATTGAGTTCCATTTGCAGCAGGTCGTTTTCGGCAATCTTACCCAGGTTGTAACGCCCTTCCGAAATCACAAACAGTGTGTCATTATTGGATACGTTTATCTCGGCAATCTCTTTTCGGATAAGGGCTGTAAGCGCATTAAAGTAAAGATTGGAAGCCTCAATAGCAATGCGCTCCATTTCTTCATCATAAGCTTGTTTTGATTCTTTGTATAAAAGCGGCTGAATTCGGTTGGCCCACTTTTGCTGGTTGTACAGTACCATGGGCTGAACATAGCTCATACTGAAAGGTGTGGAAAAATAATCGAGCCTTTGCACGGGTGAAGTAACATTAGTACGTTGCAGGCTGCTGTATAGGGAAAAGCGGCCACCTGTTAGCGGTACGTTCTGATCCAGCGAAAGCTGCCCCGATAAAAATGTTTGTTCGCGCTGGCGAAAGGCATAAGTTCCGTCATCCTGCACTACGCGCTCAATGGCACTGGAGTAATCCGGCAATGTGCCATTAAAAGTGAGCTGAGGCAGGTTGGTAGCGCGGAATTGCCTGTAATTCCAATACATATTTTCAGCCAGGTTTTCCGCACGGTAGTAGCTGGGAGATTTCTCCCTGGCCCTTTGCACGGTTTCGGTAAGCGACAAAGCCATGGGGGCATCCTGCGCTTTAATTAAGTCTCCAAAAAGGAAGAATAGAGTAAAGAGTGTGGCCCACAACCCCTTCAGGGGACTATTTGATGGGTTAAGGGTTTTGCGTAAAACACCGCCAGGCCACACCTTTCTAAGTTCAACACATGTGAATTGCGGCTTGGGTTTTTTATAAGGTTGATTATTCATATCTAAGTGATTCTACCGGATTTTGCATAGCGGCTTTACGGGCCGGAGATATCCCAAACACAAGCCCTGTAAGTGATGCCACGCCAAATGAAATGATGATGGCGAAGGGCGAAACGATGGTTTCAATTTCAGAAAAACGGGTAATAAAATAGGAGGCGCTGATGCCAAGCACAATTCCTATAAACCCCCCGCTTAGGCTTATCAAAAGTGCTTCAAATAAAAACTGACTGACGATATCGCCTTTACGGGCGCCAATGGCCATGCGGGTGCCAATTTCGCGCGTGCGCTCCAATACGCTAGCCAGCATAATATTCATAATACCAATGCCGCCCACCAAAAGTGAAATACCCGCAATGGCACTCAGTACGAGGTTAAAAATATCCTTGGTTTTTTGTTGCTGCTTTAAGAGGTGTTCCGGTATCAGTATTTCAAAATCTACCTGGTCATTATGCCTGCGCTTTAGCATGCGGCTTATTACATCGGCACTGGCCGAAAGGTATTCACTTTCATCAACCTGCACCACCATTCTATCCACCTGGTGGTAGTTAAAGTTGGTGTTTTTACTGCCTTCGTCTTCATCATCATCCCAATCACGGCCGGAGGAGGCCACCAGTTTACCTCGATCTTCATATCTCACCAACATAGTATTGATGGGCGTATAAATATCCATATTGTAATTGCGGATACCCAGGTTGTTCTTGGCCTTTTCGCTTACCGCGATATCTTCTGTAATACCAATAACGGTGAGCCACTGCTTGCCACACTTTAACTCTTTACCCAGGGCTTCACCACCGGTAAAAAACTTTTTGGCAATGCCACTGCCAATTATGCATACGGCCTCGGCATGTTCCATCTGGTAATCAGTAAATCCTTTGCCTCGCCTTATTTCAATATTTGAGATTTCAAAAAAGGCAGGTGTAACGCCAATTAGTTTGGCTGTACGCCTGATTCCATTGTTGATAACATAAGTATCCAGAATAATTTCAGGGCTGATATTTACCACATTGGGGATTACACCCTTTATGCTATTGGCATCCTTTAAATCCAGTCCCTTCGAGAATTTCTTTTGATCTTCCTTCAACTCTTCCGTTCCAACTTCCTCTTCAGCCTGTTCCACCACTGGCTTTATCTCAATATTATTTACCCCCACCAGTTTTATCTGGCTCAAAATTTCTTCCTGGGCCCCCTTACCAATGGCCAGCATGGTAATAACTGCGGCTACCCCAAATATGATCCCTAATGCCGTAAGCATAGAGCGCACCTTATTAGCCAATAAGGCATCAAAGGCAATGCGGAGGTTGGAGAGGGTACGTTCATTATTCATAAGTCAATAGCTAATAGTCCATGGTCGATAGATGTTGTTAGTGGATAATATGCTTCTGTCATCCTGAGTGAATTTTTGGAGCTCTGCGGAAAAAATTAGTATCGAAGGGTGAAACGCGAAAATTCGTTTCCAAAACCCGATTACACTTCGATACTGCCCTCTCGGCTCAGCCGAGATCGGCCACTCAGGGTGACACTGCGATTGCTTGCTGATAATATTTATATTTTTCATAACCTTACCTCTGTCAACCTGAGCACTTCGTCAAGCTCTGCACAGGCTTTAGTCGAAGGGCCTTACTCCTTACTCGCTAACACCACCAACTCCTTTTCCCTGGCGCTCTCCGGTTCACTCAAATACACTTCATCGCCATCCTCTAATCCTTGTAGTATTATCACATATTCAGCGTTGGCAGAGCCAAGTTGCACTTCTTTTCGTGAAATGCCCGTACCAGTACGCAGGTAAACAAAGCTCCTATCATCCTGAGCATATATGGCCTCCAAAGGTATTTGCAGTGCCTTTTCAATTTTGTTGGTGAGTATAGAGTTGCTGGTGGTCATCCCCGGGCGATACGTGCTGTCACTCTCGTTTACTTTTATTTCCACTTCAAACACTTTAGTGTCAGAGCCCTTACGGGTTTCGCCTACATTGGCCACCTGGGTAACTTCTCCGGTGAGGCCAGCATCCGGAAAGGCATCTAATCCTAACTTTACTTTTTGTCCCACTTTTACTTTTCTGATCTCTACCTCGTTGATGTAGGTTTTGGAGAGCATTTCACTTAAATCAGGTAGTGTGGCCACTGCAGGGTCCCAGGGTTGTACCGTACTACCGGCTTTGCGCTTTTCGCCATTCCACTCGCGGTAATACACCACCATGCCCTGTTTGGGTGCGGTAATCCTGAATTCCTTTTGCAGTTCCTGAAGTTTCTCCAGCTGATTTTTTGCCTTTTGCAGTTCGGCTCCGGCTTCGGCCATTTTTGCCACGCCCTGCCTTTTGTTAATCAGGTAGTTTTCCTTGGTTTGCACCAGATCCTGAACCAGCCGTTCTTCATCCAGCTTTACTTTTTGGATGGTGGCAGGCGGTTCGTATTTGCTCTGCTCAAGCTCTATTTTCTTTTGCTTAAGCTCAAATTCAAGCTTGTCAATAGCATTTCGCTTTTCCCGTAAGGTAAGCGAGGTATCCAATTGGGTTTGAGTGTACAGGCTCTGTGCTTTGTCAAGTTCTACAAGCACATCATTTATTTTACTACTGATATCAGTTTTATCAAGGGCAGCTACGTATGCGCCAGAATCCACATAGGTTCCTTCAGCCACTATATCCGAAATCTGCACACGATAGATACCGTAGCGAGACATACTAACAGGTACCGTTATCTCTTCAGAGTTTTTAGCCATCAGCTCGCCTGTACTAACTACAAGATCTTCAAAATCGGCCACAAAGGCCTTAGCAGTAATTTCTTTTTCCTGCTCGGTTTCACCGGCAAAAGACCAGATTAGAATAATAACAAGAATGGCGGATCCGAGAATGATGGGAAGCCTGTATTTCTTCATGCGTTGGTTGGTGTTTGTAGGATACCTGTTGGCTAATATAAATTTTGTGTAAGATTTATTACAGCCAACCAGATAACAACGCATGAATTTTAACAATTATTTGTAAATCAATTGTAAAGAATGCTGTGTAAAACCAAAAAGCCCCCACGGCTGCACCATGGAGGCTTTCCTGATATTTTAAAAGAAGCTATTTGGAAGGCGGCATACTAGGCCTTACCTCAATTTTGCTGGGGAGCGTTCTGGAATTTAACTTCATAAGGTTGGCTACCATCTCGCCAATATCCTCTGGCTGAATTTTCCAGGCATCACTTTCGTCAGGTTCATTTCCATTAAAATGGGTAGCTACAGAACCAGGCATTATGGTAGAAACTCTGATACCATGCTGGCGCAAATCAAGCATTACGGATTGCGTAAAACCGGTAAGTCCAAATTTACTGGCATTGTAGGCTGAACCTTTGGGGAAGAAGTTGGTGCCCGCCAGGCTGCTAAGCGTTATAATAAAACCTTTGGATTTCTTCAGTTCATCCAACGAAGCCTTAATGCTGTAAAACACCCCTGTAAGGTTGGTATCAATAACCTTATTCCATTGTTCCGGGGTCATATCCTCAATACTGGCAAAGTGCCCAAGTCCGGCATTTGCAAACAGCAGGTCTATTTGGCCGAATTTCTCTACGGTTTTTCTTATTGATTCTTTTTGAGATTCATAATCGCGTACATCGCATTCTATACCTATGGCTTCACCTTTCCCGTTTTTGTTGAGTCTGGCCGCTGCTTCATCGGCTGCCTTTTGTGAGCGGCTGGTGATAGCCACTTTCATTCCTTCAGCCATTAATACTTCGGCTACACCATAACCAATTCCTTTGCTACCACCCGTTATCAGGGCTACTTTATCATTTATGTTTTGCATGTAAATTATTGTTTAGAAAGGAGACAAGTGTTTGGGAGCAATAGTTCGTTTAAACAGCACGCAGATTTCGCAGATAGTACAGATAGAATCAGCGCTTATCTGCGAAATCTGCGTGCTAAGGCTTTTGAGGCACCTTTAAATCATACCCAAACCGTTCATTCAATCCTTTAATAAAATGAGCTGCCAACAGAGGAGAGGCCTGCTCAATATTTTGGTGAATGAAAAAGTAAATACCTTTAATACCCTGCTCTATCCAAGGCTCCAGTTTGTCCAGCCAGTCATCCAGGCGGTCGTAATCCGAATCTATATTGGCGCCCACATATCGCACAAAAGCGTAAGGCGTGGTAAGGCGCATGTGCAGCATATCCCTTCGCCCGGCTGTATCTACAATAATGTTGGTGGCATTGTAGGCTTCCATCAAATTATAGATTTCGGTAGCAACGGGCTCAGTAAACCAGTCTTCATTTCTTACCTCCACGGCAAGCGGCACTTCTTTGGGGAACTCTTTTAAAAAGGTTTCGATTCTATCAATATCCTTTGGTTTGAAATCATCACGTAGTTGCAAGAACATCATCCCCAGTTTCTCCTCCAGCCCAAGGGCACCATCTACAATTATCCGGGTAATATCTTTGGCTTCATTAAGCCTTTTCCAATGGCTGATTTCCTGATTCAGTTTAGGGAAGAATTTAAAGTCAGCGGGTGTTTTCTCTGCCCACTTTTGATATTGATCGGCACCATACGGGCGATAAAATGTGGCATTGAGTTCAATGGAGTTAAACTGGGTGGAGTAGTATTCCAGTTCATCTTTAGTACCACGGGGGTAAAAGCCTTTAAGGTCTGATTTATTCCACTTGGCGCAGCCTACGTAAATCTCCGGTTTGTTCTTAGTGTTACCTTTTTCCTTTAGTACACGGGCGGTTTCCGGATGGTCTGACGGTAAGGTAAAATCTATTTTTTCAGGACGGTCTACTTTTCCGAATTTCATTTATTGAGGTGTTTTAACGTTTAGGTAAAAGCCTAATCTGATTTTATTTTAACCGTGTTTTCTGGAAATGACCCTGAGCTAATATCCCTGAGCATTTCCTCCACCATTGAAGAGACTGAGATATCATGTTTTTTTGCATAGGCCTTAGCCAGGTCAACTATTTCTTGGTCAATAGTAAAAGTGATATTTTTCTTCATCACTTATTATTTTTTGATAAAATTAATCAAATCAAGTGTAGAGCCATGCCCAACAGATGAGGAATAACTGCATGGGTAGCCGTAGCCAAATAGCCCATAGGGGTAAGCCCAGTCTCGCTTTCTTCGTTCTTAGTTGTTCAATATTCGCAGGAAAAATGGCAATGAGTAGGGCTATTATTCCCCACGCGGCCCATTCCCGTGAAAGCGGAAAAAGTAATGCAACACCCAGCACTATTTCGGCCATGCCGCTAATAATTACCATTTGGCGGTGATAGGGGATATAGTCGGGCATTATCCTTAAGTAGATTTTCGGATGCCAAAAATGATTAATGCCGGCCAGTATATAGAGCCCGGACATGATGTAGAGCGATAGGTTAGTGTAGTCCATTACCGAAGAACCGTAAAACGAAGGGGTTGTTTTTTGCTCTCCCTGTATTTTAGATAGAGGAAGTAGCTTCCATTTGGCAGCCCTTCAACTGTAATAGATTGGCTATCGTTATGGTTTTCAATAGTACCTCTTTGTAGGATCTGCCCCTGGTTGTTTAGTATTTCATATTCGGTAATAAGTGAAGTCTCTTCAAGCTCAATTGTAAGATAGGATTCTACCGGATTGGGGTAGAGTGAAGCATTTGTAGTTTCTACTTCAGGTAATGAAATCAGCCTGCCTGCTGCCCATAATACCGCATCTCTAATGTGATTTTCGAAAGCGGTGTCTGAAGTGAAATTGAAGTTATCATGCCCCAGTGCGGTGTAAAATGATCGCCCGCCTCCTGGTAAATTCCGGTACCATGAAATCGGCCTGGTATTATCATAGCTCTGCCCGCCTGTAGAGCGTACCTGCAATACTGAAGTTAAAGCCGGGATAAGGTACCCGTTTTCCCAATAATAGTACTCCTCAACTTTATTCCATGGGTTAGGTGTACCACGGGTTGTTGGATGCTGCCTTACATGATCCATAGTGCCGTTGTAGTTAGAAATTGTATGATTGGGGCTTTGCTGTACACTCCCTCCAAGAGTTTCTGCATACCAGTCCCAGCTTCCGGTTTGGTTTCCGTTGGCTGTAGAGTGCCGGTAGGTATCCGTTGCGGCATGTATGCCTACCAATGCTCCTCCATTGTTGATGTAAGCTTCAAAGTTGGCGCGTTGGTTGGCATCGAGAATCTGATCTCCGGAGGTGTTGGAGAAAACCACCACCGCGTATTTCTGCAGGTTTTGGAGCGTATTGAAGGCCGCACCGGTTTGGTCGTCATCCACTGTAAAGTTGTTTTTACTGCCCAGGTTTTGCAGCATGGCCAAAGAGTTTTGCCTGGTGTTATGATCAAAACCTGAGGTTTCGGAGTAATGCAAAACTTTGAAGGATTGAGAATAAAGGCCAAAAGCCAATGACTGTAAAAGGATGGTAAGAACGAATATTCGTTTAAACATAGTTAACGTTTCTTAGTATAAAGGTAGTTGGTTGGTTTTGGTTCAGATTTTTTAAAGTGCAAATCCTACCAACCTTCTCAGTATTCATTTTTATATTTACCATTATGAAAACACTGACGTTTGACGAGGAAGTAAATTTGGATAAAACCCACTTCACAAACCTGGAGGAATTACGCAATTACCTAATGCTCCAAAGTTCTACTGATGAGTTGTCTGATGAAGTTAAAGAACTTCTAGATGAGCGACTAAGGGAAGCCAAAAAATCCAATGTAAAGGGTAAAAGTTGGGAGGAACTTAGAGGGGAGTTGATGAATAAATGATCTATCAACTATCAATCAGACCTCCGGCACAGCAAGATGTTGCAAAAGCTTTTGAATACTACAATGACATTTCACCCCGTCTGGCGGTTCGGTTTGTATCAAAATTAGATAAGGTTTTTAAACTAATTAGCAGGAAACCTGAACTTTTCCAAAAGAGGTATAAAAATGTGAGAATGGCTTTAATTGATGTTTTTCCATTTGCTATTCACTTCTTCATTCAAAATAAAACTGTAGTTGTGATTGGCTGCTTTCATACAAGTATGAGTCCTTCAAAGTGGAAGCAAAGGTTAAAACCTTAAACGTCCTGAAAATTAACATACGGCAAGCGCTCCATGTAGATGGTTTCCAAACTCACAAAGTCAAAATCTTCAACCACTTTGCCCTTTAGTAAATACACCCCACGCCCCTGAAATCGGTATTTGGCCGCTACCTGCGGGAAGTGTACCGAATCAATAAAATTGCCCTTTATATCCAGAAAACAACCAAACTGCATGTGCTGTGCCACCCGGCCACGGGTATTCAGGTTTTTTACATGGATGAGGTAACCGCACATGCTCACTTCTTTCCCAATGTTATTCGGAAGCTCTTCAGCCAGAATGGTTCCTTCCGGAAGGTTTGGAACCAACTCAAAAGGTGAGGAAAGAGGAAAGCCCAGAATCTCAATTTCATCCACTGCATTTTCATGGCGATTATGTTCCAGTTCCGGTAGCGTCATTTTTTTAGGTGTGGTTCTGAAAAGATCACTTACAGGTGCTGATTTTTTGGCTCCACCCAATAAGAAATGCGCTTCCCAAAGCAATTTCTTTTTATCACTGTTAAAGCTTCTAAATGCATTAATTCGAATAAGAATAATCAACTGTTCCAGTGATATTTCCACCCGGTCCAGCAAATTCTGAAGATCTTCAAATTGCCCGTTTCTTTGGCGTTCTTCCAAAATTTTAAGCACGGTTTTATCCTCCAGTTCCTTCATCAGGTTAAAACCTAAAAAGAGATGTTTTCCATCAATGCAGGTTTCTACATCTGATCGGTTTATGCAAGGCGCTTCAATAATGCCACCATGCAGCCGCGCCTCATTTACGTAAGTTTCCACACCATAAAACCCACCACCATTGTTTATAGTAGCCACCATATATTCAAGCGGATAGTAGGCTTTCAGGTAAAGGCTCTGGTAGCTTTCTACAGCATAACTGGCGGAATGCCCCTTGGCAAAAGCAAAGTTGCCAAAGCTTTCTATTTGCCGCCAAACTTCGGTAGCAACTGAATCTTCGTAACCATACTCCTTACAGTTGGCAAAAAACTTATCCTTCACCTCATTAAAACGGTTCCGCTCCTTAAACTTCCAGCTCATGCCGCGCCTCAGTATGTCGGATTCCTCCAGCGTAAGACCGGCAAAGTAATGGGCCACTTTCAGTACATCCTCCTGGTATACCATTACTCCGTAGGTCTCTTCTAAGATTTCACCTAGTTTAGGATGGATATACTGCCTAAGCTCAGGCTTCCTGAACCTGCGGATATATTCGGCCATCATGCCGCTTTTAGAAACTCCGGGCCGTATAATAGAACTGGCTGCTACCAAAGAGCGATAGGTATCTCCTTTTAACTTTTTCAGGAGGCCACGCATGGCCGGAGATTCCACATAAAAGCAAGCCATGGTTTTACCCTCGCGCAGCATGGCCTTTATTTTTTCATCATGATAAAAAGGGCGGGGATTGTGAATATCGGCCAGTTCGGCTTGTGGCTGGTTTTGCTTTACGATGGTAACACCATCTTTAATCTTTCCTAAACCTCGTTGACCTAAAATGTCAAATTTGTAAAGGCCAACATCCTCGGCAGAGTACATATTAAAGTGCGTGGTAGAAAATCCTTTGGGTGGCAAAATGGTAGCGCCAAAGTGGTAAATCTCTTTTTCAGGGATGAGGATACCACTGCTGTGGATGGTCATATTATGTGGTAAACCCTGTATGAGTTGTCCGTACTTAAGCACCAGCTTTTGCATATCATCAAGGTCGGTCGGGCGGTTGCGGATGCTGCTTAATGCATCAATATCCCTTCCGGGTAAACCGAGTACTTTACCCAACTCGCGCACCACAGCCTTATACTGAAATGTAGTTTGCGAACCCAATAAAGCTGCTTTGGGATATCGCTCAAAAATGTACCGCGTAACATCCTGCCTGTCCCGCCACGAAAAATCCACATCAAAATCTGGTGGCTGTTGGCGGCTCATATTCATGAAGCGTTCAAAATACAGATCCAGCTCAATAGGATCCACATCCGTGATGCGCAACAGGTAGGCCACCAGGCTATTGGCCCCTGAACCACGGCCAACATAAAAATAGTTCTTACTACGGGCGTAGTTTACAATGTCCCAATTAATGAGGAAGTAGCTGTAGTACCCCCTTTTTTCCAGTACTTCCAACTCATTATCTACACGTTGTAGTACTTCCTTACCGGGATGATCCCCATAGCGGTATTTTAATCCCTCCCTGCAAAGGTTCCGCAGCTTTTCCCGATCATCGGCCATGGTGCCGCCATCTGTCCACACCGATTGATTTTGCGTTTTCTGGTAATTCTTAAACTCAAACTCAATGGAGCAGGCTTGCAATATGCGCCTTGTGTTTTCTACTATTTCAGGGAATTCAGCAAAAGCTGATTCCAGCTCTGATGGATGGGTGTAAATGTCTTTTTCTTCCCCCTGTTCCGTTTTAGGTAACTTACTGAGGAGTACGTTTTGATTAATAGCTCTTAACAACCTGTGGGTGTTAAAATCCTTTTTATGCCTGAAGCTATTGGTGTGGAGTATCACCAGTTTTTGAGTTTGATTTTTCCATACCGAAAACTTTAGTCTGATAAGCTGAGAGGGGTGTACCCCCACAAATTCTTTGTCGGCAAGTGCTTTAGCCGGAGCTTTATCAAAAGGATAAACCACAAAGCAGTGGTTAAAAGAGGGTGCTTCGCTTTGAAAGGGAATTTCCCCCTCAAGGTGATGGGAGAGGTGGCGGTTGATTTCGGCAAAACCCTCATTATTGATGGCTATGGCAATGTACATTTGCTCATTACCATTTCTGAAATCCACACCCAAGATGGGTTTTACGCCATGCTCCAAAATTCCGGGTTCATTTTGTGCCAGCCGCACAAACTCTATTGCCGCAGCGGTATTGTTGATATCGGTTAATGCCAGTTGCGATAAACCATTTTGTATGGCCCATTCCAGCATTTCCCTGGGGGAGAGGGTGCCGTAGGTGAAAGAGAATGTGGAGTGGTTGTTTAACACCGTGGTTAATTTGTGGAATCGTTAATTGGGTGAATAGTTAAAGTAGCCCAGACGGGTATTGTATCAATTGCTTTAGGGTAAGAGTATTCTCCATATTCTGCTATGTGACTTAAAACAGAACCTTTTGGAGGGATTCCGTATAAGTGAATTTGGCTAGTGTCTTTGCTATCTCTTCTAGGAATACTGCCATATATAACTCCACAATAGCTGAAAGATTGATAAATCTTTAAAATGTACTCGTGTAGATTGTACAGCAGAACTGTTTTACGCATCAGGCTGTCTCCGCCAAATACAATAGAAGAATCCAAATCCGGCTGAAAATTTAATTGCCGGGCTGCTTTGGTTTTGGTCAATCTCCAATAAATAAGTGAATCAGGTTGTTTGGTATCACCATTTATAAGAAAGTAGGTGTTTGTTCGGTAAAACCAGGCATTGGCAGCGGCCTGTTTTAACAGGCCTGTTTCATTGGATACATTATTTAAACCATTTAGTTTCTCTCTTATTAACACTTCAAATCCTTCATTTACCATTTGTGTGTGTTTAGCTAAGCCTTCTGGCAGCTGGGGCTCTTTACAGGAAATTAGGATTGTTACAGAAAGGAAGAACAGAAGGTATTTCATAGCGTGAGTTTTAGAAGTGCTGATATACAATAGGAAATGGAGGTATTAAGTGTTTATCAAGGCCATATTGTTTCTCAGAGGATCGTAAAAAAGTAGCATTTACAGGACCTTCAACATTAAATCCTTACAAAGGTATAGGGCATTTAAATCTTAAAAAATCCAAGTCACGAGCTTTTATCAATTTTTGTAAAAATAGACCCAACCTGTAAGAAGGTATTTGCGTTGGTACTATTACTTTTAATCCATTGTACTGAACGTGAATTACTAACTAACGATATATGAAAAAACTAATACTACTCATTGCTTTTCCAACCTTATTGATGGCTCAGCAGCCGTTTGGTTATCATGCCACCTGGCACTTTGATTATTATGCGAATGGCTACAGGGGATTCAAGAAGATTTCACACGTAAGTGATACAACCATGCTGGGTTTAAACTGGCTGAAGTTTGAGGTAACAGGAGTTTCTGAAATACGAACCGGGCCAAATCCCAATGATATTATCCAGACTAAGGATGTAAAATTTGATCCTTTATACCTGGCTACTAAAAATGACTCAGTCTTTCGTTTGTTGAAAGATAGCACAGCTTATCTCTTATATGATTTTAGTGCTGGGTTGGGAGATAAATGGCAGTTTGCTCCGCATGATACTTCATTGAGTTGCGACTCACTACCTATCGCTAAAGTATTAAAAATGGGTGTGGAGGTGTATGGAGCCGATAGTGTGTCTTATATTGAGGTGAGTCAGTCGCTTGATGCATCTCAATTTTACCATGCTGCTTCTAAGGTTATGCCTGATAAAGTGTACCGAAAGTTTGGCCCAATGAATTCCACGCTTCTCTTCGAGGTAATTTTGAATTCCTGCGATAGCAATACGATAATAGATTATTTTTCAAGTTACAGCCTGCGTTGCTTTACTGATGATGAGGTTTCCATCAATTTTACTAACCAAGCCTGCGATGCCTGGAATTATATTTCTTTGGATGAGTTAGCTGCAAAAGAATTTAAGGTTTACCCGAACCCTGCTAATGAGGTGGTAAGCATTTTCTCGGAAGAGGAGATAGTAAGCGTTATGGTTTATGACTTAAGCGGGCAAAAAATTAATGAAGTTGTTAGAAATTTCGAATCAATTCAACTGCCTGAAAAACCCGGATTATATATGCTTGTGGCAACTTTTAAAGATGGTGGCAAGGCTACAAGTAAAGTAATGAAGCTGTAATTTTTTAAACTACAAACTACAAACCACAAACTACAAACCTTAAAACCTTTCAACTTTCACCCCCTCCTGTGTGCCAATATTACCGGAGGCATACCATTAAAAGGGTTCATCCTGCCCAGACCGTTGCTTTCCATGGTTTTAGCACGCTTTACAGCATTAATGCCATAACGGTTGCGGATTTTATCCATAGCCTGGTAGAGGCGCAGGGTTTCCACATTGTCTTCAAACAGATTTATTTGATGGCCACCCCCAACCAGGTGGCTGCATCTTACCCCTACCAATCGTACCAACAGGCGCTTGTTGTATAACTTGTCAAAAAGCTCTTTAGCAACAGATATAAGCGTATTGTCATTACTGGAGTAGGGTATGCGCTTTTGCAGCGTATAGGTGTTAAAATCAGAGTAGCGGATTTTTACGGTAACACAGGCCGTAAGCTTATCGCCTTGTCTTAACTGAAAGGCCAGGTTTTCGGCCATGGCAATAATCAGGGTTTTAAGCTTATCCACATCAATAGTGTCTTTTTGAAAGGTGCGCTCCAGCGAAATGGATTTCTTTTCGTGGTAGGCAATAACGGGGGAGTTGTCTATTCCCTGAGCCTTTTTCCAAATCATTACCCCGGTTTTACCCATTGCACGATCCATCATCTCAATAGGCATTTGTTGTAGGGTGTGGATGTGCTTAACTCCCATCTGGCTCAATAGCAGGGTAGTTTTATCGCCCACCATCGGAATTTTTTTCACCGAAAGGGGAGCCAGAAATGGCTTTTCCCTGCCGCGCTCCACTTCAATTTTGTTGTTGGGCTTGGCTTCGCCTGTAGCCACTTTAGCCACTGTTTTATTGGTGCTAAGCCCAAATGAAATGGGCAGCCCGGTTTCCTTTATAATCTTATCACGGATTTCGGAGGTGAGTTTAAAACAGCCGAAGAACTTATCCATACCGGTAAGGTCCGCATAAAACTCATCAATGGAAGTCTTTTCAAACAGGGGAACTTCCTCCTTTATAATTTCGGTTACCACATCCGAATATTTGGAGTAGCGGCTGCTGTCACCTTTAATTACCACCGCCTCAGGGCAAAGCTGTAGGGCTGTGCGCATGGGCATGGCCGAGTGTACACCAAACCTGCGGGCCTCATAACTGCATGATGCCACCACGCCCCGGCTATCGGTACCACCTACTAAAACGGGTTTACCGTTAAGGGCACTATTGGCCAGCCTTTCTACAGATACAAAAAAGCTGTCAAGGTCCAGGTGGACGATGGTTTTGTTGGGGTTATGTTCCTCGGCATAAAGCATCCTTCAGCAAACAGATTTTTAAGTGAAATTTCCGCTTCGGAGTTTGGTAATCAAGGTTTTAACCTTAGTAAAGCGGAGCCTTAAATATAAACAATTGAGAGGCGGAATGTTGATAACCGATGATTGAAATTTTCAATCATCAGCCGCCAGCCCGCATAAAAAGTTATAGTTTATTGGGAGTTAGGTCAATTAATTTTTCAGACTTCAAATGCCCTGCAAAATGTTCAATACCCCCATACTCTCTAAAACCACCCAGGCTATCATTAGTGTGTAGGTAGCCAGCAGAATAATGGCCTCGCGATTACTCAGCTCAAGGCTGGTGCGCATGGTGGTAAATAATATAATGGTGGCCAGCGTAAGCATCCCCATAAGGGGTACGGCCATGGCAAAATCAATGGTAGTGCCGCCCGCCAGCAATACCCCGGCCGGAATAGCTACCAGCAAATCAAATACATTACTGCCCAATACATTAGAGAGACTGGCCGTGTGCTGCCCTTTGCGCGCCATACGTATACTTACCATGGCATCGGGGATACTCGTTACAATGGCAATTACTGTTATTCCCCAAAAGAAAGCAGGGATATTAAACTCATCACCAAAAAACAATGAAGACCGAACCAGACCCTCCACACTCAAAACCACCAGCACTAAGCTTAAGAGCAGTTTTAGCCAAAGTTTACCTACCGACTTTGATTTCTCTCTTTTTTCATTGCTTTCGCTTACCTCCTGGTATTGTATAAAAATATACAGGCCATAAAGCAGTAGCGGGATTAAGGCCAGCATGGGCGTAAGTTCACCGGTTAGCTTTTCACCTTGCGGGAAGTAAATGATAGCCAGCGAAAAGGCAATCAGCAATACAGCTACCGAGATGATATAGAATTGTGCATCTTTATAAATCATCAGTTTTTCGGCCTGCAGTTTTTTAGGTGAGGCCAGTGCCGATAAACCCGGAATGACGAGTATGTTGAAAATAGCAGAACCTACTACGGCCGACAACCCCAAGGCAAATTCACCATGTAATAAAGTAGAAAGTACCGCACTGCTCAACTCCGGAAAACTGGAGCCAACAGCCACAACCACAGCGCCATGTACCGCTGCCGGTAATCCGTAATGTTTTGAAAGTCCGCTGGCCGAAGTTTCCAGCATACCGCTGCCGTAGTACACCACAACCGATGATACAGCTATTACTACTACGTATATCAGTATTTCTCCCATATTGCTTTAAAGCAAAATAGAAGCGGTTTGGTTCAGCCGGATTTTAGTTACGCAGCAATAGCAGTTTTTCAGTTATCTGCTCATCGCCCGCTTTTACGGTGATAAAGTATGTACCATCTGCCTCATGGCTGAGGTTAAACTGCCGGGTGGTGGAAGTTCTATTTTTCTCATTTGATTGAAAAATCAGGTTCCCCGCCCCATCATGTACAGTTAAAGCATAGTTTACCGAGAGGTTTTTTTGCCTCACCGAAAAGGTGCCGTTTGACATTGGATTGGGAAAAATCTCAAAAGGATATTCAAAGCAGTTAAGGTTTTCACCAGAGAGTACCAGGTTTATGGTAGCTGTGGTACTATCACCAATCCACATAATCTTTTTGGCTACCTCATTGGTATTTTCCTGATACCTGAGAAAAAAAATGCCATTGTCCAGCTTCAAGCGGTATCGTATGGTATCAGCCATTAGCACCTTTTGCTTTTTATCCCCTAACAATTCCACACCCGATGTATTAAAAATTTCAAGTTTAATAGAATCACCGCACGAGGGAGTTGTGATAAAGAATATTTCTTCCCTAAAAGGATTGGGATACAACTCAGGATCCTGCTGAGCAAAACATGCAAGACCGAAGGTGAGGCCTAAAAGTGTATAAACGGTAGTTCTGATTTTCACTATTCCTTTTTAAGTTCGTACTCCTTCAATAGCTTTCCTTCGGTGCTGAAAAAAGTAACCTTTAAATTAGTTTCGGTTTCCTTCCTGGTAAATGTAATCATCGCAAAATTCTTCTCGGTAATTTCACTCCCTTCTACCAAAAGATCATTGGTTTCTTCAGAGGGATAGGTTTTGGAGGTGAGGGACGAAACCGTGAAATCATACACTGTAAAGCCACTTTCCATTTTTAGTTTGGAAAATTCAGAGCGGTGACGATCTCCGGTTAAAAACACCACATTCTTAATTTCCCTTTTGGATAGCTCATTCAGTAGCCAGCGCCTTTCCACAGGGTATGTGGAGTAGTTTTCAAAAACTCTATCCGTATTTAATATTTGTCCACCCGTGGCAACAATTTTAAACCCGGCATCGCTTTTTTCCAGTTCATCCAAAAGCCAAAGCAATTGCCTTTTTCCAAAGTAAGGTTTGGTACTGTCCTGCAAATCATTGGGTGCGCGGTGACTGCGGTCATCAAGCAGAAAAAAGTCTAAACCCGGATAACTGAATTTACCCATACCTTGCTCTGACGCATAGGCTTGTGAACCCCAGTTAGCCTGAAAGGCTGCACGGGTCAGGTGGGCATTCTTATAGGTAGAGTCTTCATCATTAGGGCCAAAATCGTGATCATCCCAAATGGCATATTGAGGGCAGGCCTTTAGCAGCGTTTGCAATTCGGGTGTTGAACGGTCCTTTTGGTAACGATAGCTTATACCTTTAGCGGTTTCCCATTCATTATTGCGCAGGTAAATATTATCGCCAAGCCACAACATAAATTCAGGAGCTTTACCCGCTATGGTTTCAAAAATTTCATAGCCACCACCGTAGGGTTTACCTGGCCTGTCGGCAGAAGGATCATTGATATAGGAGCAACTGCCCGTAGCAAAGCTGTAGCTGATATTCCCCTTATCACCATTTGCCTGAGTGGTTGCGGATAAAGTTGAAACCACAGTTCGTTCTTTATCTGTAATCTGAATCGAGTAGTTCGTATTTGCCTGTAGGCCATCAAAGTTTACCAGTGTATAGCCCCAGCGCTCATCATGCTTTGCGATTTGTATATGTAGCGTCTTTCCGCTCTCGCCCATTAATTTCACTATCAGCCCATCAGGTTTTGTAGCCACATTTACATGGATAGTACTCTCGGTAACTGCCGAAATAAAGCTAACCTGTGCGATGGCAATCGTTGAGAAAAGAAGAAAAAGAAAGATGGCGGCAATACGTGGGGTCATAGTGATTGGTTTAATACAGATTAAGAATTAGTTTGAAACAAATGTATTAAAGCGTCCTGAGCGACAGGGTGCCTCAGAAATCTCTTAACCTAAAATTGATATTGGCCAGATTGGGTGGGACTACAGGTTTTGAAAATGGTCCGGCACTTCAATACCGTTCACATAATTATTGATAACCTCCAGTTTTTGGGCATACTCCCAGCCATCAAATCCTTTGAGGTCATCATAGCTCACAATATGGTTATAAGCCCGTTGAAATTGTGAAGCTGTAGGCCAGTAGCTCCAGTGCCACTTCTCTTCCCGATATCCGGCATCCCTAAAGCCGTTGAATTTAGTATAGGGCTGAAAAAAGCCATATTCATGCGCATGGGCCTGCATCCATTCGTACACTTTCAGGCCGGTGCCACTTTCAAAATAAGAGTTCTCTAATGCGTTTATGTCAAAGTCGGTACCCCAATGGTGGCGGCTGGTTCCGGGCATGCTGCTGTATTCCAGTATTCGTTCGGCACGGGTTTCTTCGGGGCCACCAAAGCTGTTCCACTTGCGGTTCCAAATGCCTGCCTGGTAAGTGCGGTTGCGGGTAGCGGAAATAATCACTAAATCCACACCATCCCGTTTGGCATCGCGCCACATATCCTTAAAAGCATCATACACTTCATCGCGCAGGTAAGCGGCTTCTTTAGTAGTGTGCTTGCTTTTTAGTTTATCAAATGAGCGCATTTGCGAGGGCTCAATATCGCCCATTATCTCGGCCTTGGTGTACACGGGGTAATCCCTGGCGGAGAGGGAGAGGAGAAGTAAGGGGAGGAGAAGGAGTTTTTTCACCAGTTGGTCAATTAGTAAAATGGTGGATTGGTTAATTGTGGGGCTGTTAATGGATTAAGTGCTTTGAAGAAGTCCCTTAACTGAAATATCTTCATCCAAATTTTCCCAATGAATTCCAACTCCATTACCAATAAGCCTGAAATTGTTGAGTTCGTTTTTGGCTGCCGACTTTAGCTTTGGAAACCATTCGAGAGGTGTTCCTATTTCACGGCCATCTTCAAGCATCACAAAAAGCATATTTTTTTCAAACCAAACTTTAGTCGCCCTTGCTGATTTATTATCTGTTAAAATACTCATCCCACTTGCTTTTAAAGATTTCTTCATTTTCACTAACCAGTTTTCCTAGCTTGTTTAACTCCTTTGAGTTATATCCAACTGAATCTGCTAAAACAACGGGCAAAACCCAAAATTTAGCATAGCCATCAGCTGATTCTACGTGAATGTGCGCAGGCTCGTTTCCTTCATTGCTAAAAAAGAAAAACCTGAACCCGTCAATTCTTAGTATAGTTGGCATACTTCAAAAGTATTCAAAAGAAAAATGCTACCCCTAGGGATAGCATTTTTAATAAAGCTTATTAATTTGTACTACACCTTCTCCTTAATCTCGTCTAAAATGGAATTTAACGTGGCGCTTGGGCGCATGGCGTTGCTCACCTTACTTTCATCCGGCATGTAGTAGCCATCAATATCCACTGCGCGGCCCTGGGCGGCCAATAGTTCTTCGTTTATCTTTCCTTCGCTTTCGCTGAGATGCTTGGCCACTTCTTCAAAAACCGTTTTCAAATCATGGTCTTTATCCTGCTTTGCCAAAGCCTCAGCCCAATACATAGCCAGGTAAAAATGGCTGCCGCGGTTATCAATCTCATTTACCTTACGGGAAGGGGATTTATTTTCATCCAAAAACTTAGAGGTGGCTTCATCCAGTGTTTCAGAAAGTACCAGCGCACGGGCGTTGTTATAGGTTTGACCAAGGTGTTCCAACGAAGCAGCTAAAGCTAAAAATTCACCCAATGAATCCCAACGCAAGTGACCTTCTTCTACAAACTGCTCTACATGTTTAGGTGCAGAACCACCGGCACCGGTTTCAAACAAACCACCGCCATTCATAAGGGGCACAATAGAAAGCATTTTGGCACTTGTCCCCACTTCCAGAATAGGAAAGAGGTCGGTAAGGTAATCGCGCAATACGTTTCCGGTAACTGAAATGGTGTCTTTGCCCTCCTTAATTCTTTCCAGTGAAAACTGCGTGGCTTCTTTTGGTGCCATTATCCGTATATCCAGTCCATCGGTATCGTGGTTCGGCAGGTAGGCATTTACTTTTTTGATGAGTTCAGCATCATGTGCACGATTTTTATCCAGCCAAAAAACAGCAGGATTACCTGTGGCACGGGCACGGTTTACGGCCAGTTTTACCCAATCTTTAATAGGCTCATCTTTTACCTGGCACATTCTGAAAATATCTCCATAAGAGACTTTGTGCTCCATTAATGTTTTGCCGACTTCGCTTACCACGCGCACCGTTCCGCCACCGGGCATTTCAAAGGTTTTATCATGAGAGCCGTACTCTTCGGCCTTTTGGGCCATCAATCCAACGTTGCTCACGCTACCCATGGTGGTGGGGTCAAAAGCGCCATGTTCCTTACAGAAGTCAATGGTTTGCTGGTACACACCGGCATAACTTCTATCGGGAATAATGGCTTTGGTATCGCGCTGCTTTCCATCCTTATCCCACATTTGTCCGCTGGTGCGGATCATGGCAGGCATGGAGGCATCAATAATTACATCACTGGGAACATGCAGGTTGGTAATGCCCTTATCAGAGTTTACCATGGCCAGGTCGGGGCCGTTTTCATAAGCCTTTTCAATGTCGGCCTCAATTTCCTTTCGCTTAGCTTCCGGCAATACCTGTATCCTTGTCATAAGGTCGGCCATGCCATTGTTAGGGTTTACGCCTGCCTCATTTAGTGCCTGTCCATGTTTTTCAAATACATCCTTAAAGAAAACCTTTACCACATGGCCAAAAATGATGGGATCCGAAATTTTCATCATAGTAGCCTTCAGGTGTACTGAAAACAAAATGCCTTTTTCATCGGCATCCTTTTTCTGCTCAGCTAAAAATTCCTGTAAATCAGAAGTACTCAATACAGCTGAGTCAATAATTTCTCCATCCTGAAGTGGGATAAAATCCTTTAGTAGCCTCACATTTCCATCTTCACCCACAAATTCAATCTTAACCTTGGTTGCCTCATTTATGGTAACGGATTTTTCGCTTCCATAAAAATCACCATGATCCATACTTGCTACATGGGTTTTAGAGTCGCTGCTCCACGCTCCCATACGGTGTGGGTGTTTGCGGGCATATTCCTTTACCGCTTTTGGTGCCCTGCGGTCTGAGTTTCCTTCGCGAAGAACAGGGTTTACGGCACTTCCTTTTACTTTATCATATTTAGCTTTGATCTCTCTTTCCTCATCATTTTGAGGGCTCTTGGGGTAATCCGGAAGATTATATCCTTTGTTTTGAAGTTCCTTAATCGCAGCCTGCAACTGAGGTTCGGAGGCGCTGATGTTTGGCAATTTAATAATGTTAGACTCAGGCGTTTTGGCCAGTTCTCCCAATTCCTTCAAGTCATCAGAAATACGTTGTTCTGCGTTTAATCTCTCAGGAAACTGAGAAACAATGCGGCCCGCCAGTGAAATGTCGCGGGTTTCAACTTCAACACCTGCTGAGCCGGTAAAGGCTTCAATAATGGGCAATAATGAGCGGGTTGCCAATGCTGGTGCTTCGTCTGTTTTGGTATAGATGATTTTGGGAGTGTGAGACATATTATAAGTGAATTTTAAAAGTCAATTGAATCAGTTTGGCGCTACAAACCGAGCAGCAAGGCCACAGCAGGTTTGGAGGATGGCAAAAATAAGAAACTGAGATGGTATGTTTAGGTTCACTCCCCTTTAGCAAATGATTAACCAAACCCCATTCTAGTATTCATAACCAAATCTGTCATTGTAAAACTCTTGGTCATGCTTTAAATTTTTTAATAGGGGTTCAAAAGAAGTTCGAATTAACTTTTCAAAGGCCTTGTATTTATCCATATCTTCAGGAAATTGCTGGCTTGGGTAATAGGAATAAAATTCAAATCTCTTTATTATATCTCCCTTTTTTATTTCAACAAGATATTTTGTCATTAGCCAGTGCATTACCCTGCCATCTGACTCCATATGGGGTCTGTCCCACAATCGATAATAATCCAAAGCATCCAGTTGATTGAAAAAGGTATCCCAACCTTGAAGAGGTGTAACAGGTATGTGCTTATAGTGGTCTTTTTCTTTGTACTTATTAAAGGGCCTCCATTTATATGTTTTACCCATTTCCATATAAGTCCCTCTGGTAATTGTTGGGCCAAAATAAATACTTACAATTTTTGTGATTGATGAGCTTCCATCAATCCAAATCCTTAGAACGTCTGGATCGAGTATTGACTCGTGGTTTCTAATCAACTCAACAGGCTCTAAACCATATATATGTGTGCTTTTGGATTTACAACCAGACATTAATAGAACTCCAAGAACTCCAATTATGTAAAGAAATATTCTCATTTACTTACCTCCACTGGCTGAATAGAATTACTCAACCCTTCAATCAACGTACTTAGGCCTTTGGGTATTGATAGCTCCTTCATGCTTATTATGGGATTACCATTCTTGTCAATGGTTACTTCATCCACACCAATCATTTGAATGGGAGCCATGGTGATAAGGGGTACATTCATTTTGGTTTTTACAACTTTAATTTCAGTTGTGCCATCGGGCTTTGGAACGATAACACTTCTCTCCATTTCAATCTGAACTATTTTTGGTTTGTAAACCGCATTTCCGTTGGCATCGGTTTCCACGTCAAAGAAGTTGTCCAACAAACTCATGGCCTGATCGTATGAAATAGCAGAAGACTTTGCCATAACCGAGTCAATGGTATGCGAAACTGGAGTTGAAATCTCAGCGGTTGCTTGGGCGTGCTTTTTATGCTTTTTGCATTGTGCTTGAGAAGCAATGGGGGCACTAGCCAGGAATACTAAACTGGCAATAACGGAAAGCTTTTTCATGCTGGTTAAGGTTTGTTTGTGAAATCAAAGATGGAGAAATAAATGGTGGGATGAAAAGATTATATCTGTCTGGTCGAATAGGTTGGGTAACCCCCCCCCTTCGCCCCCCTCAAGGGGGGATTTGGGCTAGTGGGTTTTGGGCAATTTGGGTCTAGATGAAAGTTTAGTTGACCGGTGAAGTTTCTGAGGTTTTGAGAACACTGTTTTACGCATCCCCCCTTGAGGGGGGCGAAGGGGGGTGATTTTTAGTTTAGAAATATGGAGCTATTCCTTCACATCGAACTCTGCCAAAAGTGGAATGTCATAAGTTTCCCCCAACAAGGTTTGGTTCAGGTTCCCATTTAGTTCGTAATGACCAGTATCCTTTGGGGTAAATTTAATTTGAGTAATGTACTCGTCATTTTTAAAGATAAGTGTATCATTCGCCAAAGAATCGAACAAACTAATTGTAACAGGATTCTTTTTGTCAATAAGATTCAAGACAATAACAGCCTCGTACTCCTCACCTAACTTTAATTTGTTCGTCTTTGGAGACAAAAATGCCGAAGCCTGAAACCTTTTGGTTTCAAGTTGAAAAGCGGCCAATTTCTCTTTCAGGATGGCATTTTCTTCTCTAAGGATTTGTAGTTCGGAGTTATCCGGAGAGCAGGAAAAAAAGCAGGCGATAGTCAATAGTAGGGTCAAGTATTTCATAGCAATATTTTCTTCTTTGGGCTACTCAATATCCAAATCCAATCTCCGCTTCAACTCCAGCAAGTGCGGATTCTTCTTTACCATGTATTCAAATTTTTCCTGGGGGCTGTAGGGTTCTAATACCTGCTTGTCTTTGGTGATTTTAATCTCAAACTGTATGGAGAAGTTATTCAGCTTTTGACGAATAAAGCGCAGTAGCTCGGGCTTTTCCTCATTAAAAAAGGATTGCTGAATTTCATTTTCCAGGCCTAGCTCTACCACAAAATTTTCTTTTACCTGCAAAGGTTTGTTACTAAGGCTGCTGAAAATCTTCTGGCGCCCTTCACTTTTTACTATCTCCAGGTACTCATTCCAGATGTTGGTGAGGCTGTTCGTATCAAAGTCATCCTTTGGTAGCTCGGGGTCAGGCGCGGTGTCATCCTTTTCTTCTTCCTCATCACCCTCATTCGCATTGCCTTTAAGGGTAGCATTTATCGATAGTCCGCTATTGCGTTTCCGCTTTAAGCGGGAAGTTGGGGCGGCTGGTTTTTCAGGAGCGGTTGGTTGTGGGTTTTCAGCAGGTTTTTCACCCTCGGTAATTGGTGCAGGGTGTGGTTTCGCACTTGGAGGAGTGGGCTGTGATTTTGCTTGTTCAGGCTGCCCTTTTTTGTAGGCCTGTGGCTCTTCTTTTAGATGAGGTGCGGATTGTGGGGCTTTAGGTTGAGGTGCCTGGTCTTTATTTATCTGCTCATGACCGGATTTTTTTTTTCAGCTTCACCTTGTGCCAGGCCGGCTAACTGCAACAGGCTCAGCTCCACCAATAGGCGTGGGTTGTTGCTGCCTTTGTATTTATAATCGGCTTCCGCCAAGAGTTTTAGTCCACGAAGTAAAAGGCGCGCATCTACCAGTTGAGCCTGCTCGCGGTAGCGGTCACGGGTTTTTTCGCCCACTTCCAAAAGTTTTAAGGTGCTGGGATCCTGACACACCAAAAGGTCGCGCAGGTGAGAGGCCAGGCCATTTATAAACAGGTGGCCATCAAAACCATTATCCAGTATCTCATCAAAAATGAGTAGCAGACCTTTATTATCACCGGCCTTAATCAGGTCGGTAGTGCGAAAGTAGTAGTCATAATCAAGGATGCGCAGGTTTTCAATTACATCCTGATAAGTGATTTTATCTCCTGAAAAGGAAACAATTCGATCAAAAATAGAGAGGGCATCGCGCAAAGCACCATCTGCCTTTTGAGCGATGATGTGCAGGGCCTCGTCTTCGGCCTCTATGTTTTCTTTATTGGCTACCTCACGAAGGTGAGCAGCCGTATCTTCTACCGTAATGCGCTTAAAATCGTAAATCTGGCAACGGCTCAGTATGGTGGGGATAATCTTGTGTTTCTCCGTGGTGGCCAGAATGAAGATGGCATGCTTGGGTGGCTCTTCCAATGTTTTCAGAAACGCATTGAAAGCTGCCTGAGATAGCATATGAACCTCGTCAATAATATACACTTTATACTCGCCAACCTGCGGAGCAAAGCGCACCTGGTCTATCAGGTTACGGATGTCATCCACCGAGTTGTTACTGGCGGCATCCAGCTCAAAAATGTTAAAGCTAAAATCCTGATCGCTTTCGGAGGCCTCCTCACTATTAACCATTTTGGCCAGAATACGCGCACAGGTGGTTTTACCAACACCACGGGGGCCGGTAAACAATAGTGCCTGCGCCAGATGATTTTGCTTAATGGCGTTGAGCAACGTGTTCGTAACGTGCTTTTGGCCTACTACTTCATCAAAGGCCTGGGGGCGGTATTTTCGTGCGGAGACGATGAAATTTTCCATCGCGGCAAATATATAAAAGGCTTGGCGTGAGAAGGGATATTGTTAATAAATAGGACAGGAAGTGGAGAGACCATAGTTGATAGGATGTTTGAAAGGTTCAGGAAGTGTTTCGACTATCGCTCAACATGACAAGGTGTTGGTTATTGTTGAAAGCGAAAGATGCGAAATTGTTAGCCATAAGAGCAGGCAATAACCCCTGTCAGCCTGAGCGATAGTCGAAGGCCAATCCAAAGACATAGCGTTTATAAACTTATGGCAATTTATGTAATCGTTTCCAAGGGACCCCCAGATTAAGACTTAAAGCATCTTGGGATCAGCCAGATTACTTCTTAACCTCAAAATTTAGATAACTAAATTCTTTAGTTAAATCTAAAATATCTTCGAGCTGAGTGGTTACAGCGCTAGCCTTCAGCTTAAAGGATTTTTTGTATTTCTTATTGTTAAGATCAAGATATTCAATTTGAAGAACAGGGTTTGGAAATTTTATCTTGTCGAAGTCGTAATACTGGAAGTTTTCACCGGATTTACTCAGTAACTTATTCTCAAATAGTAAATATAGGAAGTGGCAAAGAACAATAACCTTAGGGACGGAATGCAGGTGATGGTGTTGCTGGATATTGATTGGAGCGATATAATCAATACAGTGTGGATTAAGATTGGCGTTAAAAGATAGATGAAAGTCCTCATTTTCTATATTGCTCATAAAATATAAGTTCAATGCCTTCTCATGACTGAATGTGTAGTTCTTGGGTAATTTCTTTTCTATAAGTTGGATTGCTCTTACATGATCAAATTTCCATTGACACTTTATTTGCTTGGCTACTCCAAGACCGAGATTATTTACTTTGTAATATGGAACCACTGAGAACTCGGCATCATTATAATTATTTGAGTGGTCATTGAAGTCCAGTGATTTATACTCTACCAGCTCATCTTTTTCAAGAATAAGAGGACTTTTTGAGATTGCCACAAGAAAGGCCTTGATTAATACATCTGGCTTATACATGGACAACCTTTGCTTCTTAACCTCAATTAACGTGAAGATGGCAATTAAGGATGTTATGAAAGTTCCAATTCCAGCAATTGAAGCTATTATTTCACCATGATTTGTTAAGTATTCAATCATAAATTACTTTTCAATTTAATGAGTAAATTCCAAACTAAACTTGAGTAAAGGTTAAGTAAAAATGTTGAATGGATTATCCAAGTTTGCTATAAAGTAAAATATTTATCAAAGCACATCCCGAATATAATTTCATTTAGTTCACAGACTACCCCATCTCCATAAACCCATCCAAAAAGGCTTTCTTCCTGGTGGCACTTACGCTGATTTCATGTCCATTACTCATGGTAATTGTACCACCTTTACCCTTACGGTATTTCTGTACATAATGCTTATTTATGAGGCTGGATTTGTGCACCCGGATAAAATCAAATTCTGTGAGCAGGTCTTCGTAGTGTTTTAGGCTGCGGCAAATCATTTTCTTGTCGCCATCCACTAAATGGAAAACCGTAAAGTTATCTGCGGCAGCGCAGTAAATAATGTCTTTTATGGAGATCACCTCAAAACCTTCCATGGTGGGTAATACCATTTTATGTAACTGGCGATTTTCAAGGTTTATGTTTTCCACTAAAATGCGGGTGTGCAAAAAGTTCAGCTCTTTTTCGCGGCTCTCTTTTACGGATTTTACAGCGGCTATCAGCTCATCTATAGAAACAGGTTTTAAGAGGTAATGTGAGGCGCTCACCTGAATCGCCTTTAAGGCGTAATCGCTAAAAGCGGTAATAAAGATTACATCGAAGTCGGCATCCTCCACCTGATCTAGCAGGTCGAACCCATTGCCAAAAGGCATTTCAATATCCAGAAAAACCACATCGGGCTTTTTAGATTTAATGAGTTCCAGCCCGGGTTTTACACCTTCGGCCATTCCACATAGCTCTACATCAGGACAGTATTTTTCCAGGTAACTGGCGAGGGTTTCGCGGCTCGCGCGCTCATCTTCTACAATTATGGCTTTTAGTTTCATTCAATTGTCTTTTAACTGTCCTTTTTTCTTGATAAAAAAGAACCAAAAAATCAAGGCTTACAAAATAATAGTAACCTGCTTTTTGTCAGGGCTAACTGCGGTCGGGTGATCTCCGAGTCAAGCTCGGAGCTTCCCATCCTTTGTAAGCCCTGACTGCAATCAGAACACTATTATTTTGAATGCCATCTTAAAATTGCTACGCAATTTGTGGTTGGCAATGGGTAGTGCTCATTTAGCACTTATCATTATCCATTTGCGCGGTTTGTTGTTGGAAGGCAGATACTGATTTTAGTGCCCCCATCTTCCTTTATGTCCTCAACTTTTACAGTGATATTGGTGCAATACATATTATTAATAATGCGCACGCGGTCTTCAATATTATGCATACCGGTAGAGGTATTTTTCCTTTGGTTTTCGGTTTTTAGCTGCTGTGAGCGCTCCCGGCCAATGCCGTTATCCTCAATGGTAATTTGCAGTTCACTTGCTTTTTGCTGATAGCTTACCTTCAGCATGCCTTTGCTTTCGCGGTAACGCAGGCCGTGCCAAATAGCATTCTCTACATAGGGCTGCACCAGCATAGGTGGAATCCTGTGGCTTTCACCGTCCAGGTTTTCGTCAATGTGAAGTTCGTAATCAAATTTCTCCGCAAAGCGATTGTGCTCAAGGCTCAGATATAGCCTTATAATTTCAAGTTCCTTATCCAGTGTAATAAAGTCTTCCTGAGAGTGCTCCAGTACTGCTCGCATCAGTCGGCTAAAATCTGCGAGGTATTTATTAGCGGCCCGCTCATCTTTTTGTGAGATGTAGTGGTTTACCGAGTTCAGGGCATTAAAAATAAAGTGGGGGTTCATTTGTGCCCGCAACGATTTTAGCGCCAGCAACTGATTGGCCACCCGCTTGCGTTGCATATTTTTATACATCAGGTAGCCGCCAATTCCTAACAGAATTACCACCAGTAAAAGTCCGTAAATAATCAACCGTTGATTGGTAGCGCTCTTTTTGGCGATAGTTTCATTAGCCCGCAGTACTTCAATGGTTTT
This sequence comes from Schleiferiaceae bacterium, assembly GCA_963758205.1. Lineage (GTDB taxonomy): Bacteria > Bacteroidota > Bacteroidia > Flavobacteriales > Schleiferiaceae > Owenweeksia. The sequence continues at coordinate 427,734 of CAVWUM010000002.1, read as the reverse complement.
ATTGTTTATCTCCTCGTTTTTTTCAAGGAGCTCCATGCGCTGCTGCTGGCGGTTAAGTGATGCATTAAGTTCCAGTTTGGCTTCCAGTTCCTTTTCCTTTTCTATAAAGGCCTCATCCTGCAAAGCCACATATTGCTTATAGCTTTCCAGCGATTTTTCCAGTTGTCCACGCTTTTCCTCTAAAGCCGAAATTTCACGGTAGCTCTCACGCTCCACACCCTTTTCATTGGTGCTTTTGGCAATGTCAAGAGCCGATTTTAATGAAGCCTCAGAAGCAGGCAGATTATTAAGGCTGTTGAGCAATTTACCCTGCTCCAGATATTCGCGGGCCAGATTAGCGCTATCGCGGCTAAGGTTGTAAATCTCAATAGAGCGGGCCCGTAATTTCAGTGCTTCCTCTTCGCGATTATTTCGTGTAAGTATTTCAGCCATTTTGTTGTTGGCTTTGCCTTCCTCATTGCGTTTATTCAGGCGCCTTGCCGTACTGGCATTGCTGCCGTAGTAGCTTATAGCCTTATCATCCTCATTCTTATCCTTGTAAACATCGCCAAGTTTATCATTTACAATCAGCTCCTTTTCGGGACTGCTCGCTATCTCTACATCTTCGGCAACTTCCATAAGGTTTTGTACAGAGAGGTCGTATTTTTTTTGCCGGGCATATATCTCCGAAATAGCCAGCCTTACCACATCTGCTTCAGTAAGCGCCTTGGTTGCATCCTCGGTAGCATTAGTATTGGCGGTAGCCTTTTTGCTTTCAGCTCTTTCGGCATTCACCTTAAAGCTTCGTGAAGTTGGCACCTCCCATTCTCTTAAAAAGGCCTCGTAGTTGGCCAGTGCATTTGGGTAATCTTCAGCAGCTTCATACGCCTTGCCTGAGAGTTTTAATAATTCTAGTGTTTTTATCCGGTTGCCTGTTTTACGGTATAGCCCAAGGGCCTTTTGGTAATTGGCTGCGGCCAGATCGGGCTGTTTTAAGTGATCGTTAATCTGGCCCAACAGCTGGTAGCTTTCGGCCTGTGCTGTAATGTTGTTTTGCTTAAGGGCTGCCAATAAAGCTTCCTCAATATAGTCGAGGGCTTTACGGGTATCCTTAATATAAATATCACGGGCTTTTTGCAGCAGGGCACCAGGGTCTTTGGCAGAGGTGCTTTGCTGACTGTAGTTCTGCGGTAGTGCCGTACTACTACCCTTGGCGGGAAGTAAGCTCATGCAAAAAACCAGTATGTAAAACCATTTTTTCATTGCAGCTAATCTACTCATATTACTTATGCTGCAATGCGGCTACATGGGGTTTCAGGGCAATTTTGAGGTGAATTATACCTCTATCTCATAGGCTTTACGGATTAGGAAAATTCAATCACCAAGTGGAAAGGTAAGTTTACCAAGTCTTGAAATTTTGGCTGATTTAACCAGGTAAATTAGCTGTAAATCAATACAGTAAAAATTATGTCTATCTATCTTAAATTCAAAAAATGCTTCAGCTTTACGCTGATTTTTGCCCTATTTAACCTTGTGGCCTGCCAAAGCGATGTTACGGCTCAGCAACAGGTTCTTGTTGAAGAGATGCCCGATCCCACACCTCCGGTAAAGCGCAGCATAAAACTGGCACTCATACTGGATACCAGCAATAGTATGGATGGCTTAATAGATCAGGCTAAGGCCCAATTGTGGAACATTGTAAACGAGCTTTCCGTAGCCAAATGCGATGGGGTTAAGCCAAATCTTGAAATAGCTCTTTATCAATATGGTAATGATAACCTACCCGCCAGCAAAGGTTATATTCAATTAGTAGCGCCCCTTACGGAGGATCTGGATGAAATATCAGCCCAGCTATTTGCACTGAGCACCAGGGGAGGTAGTGAGTTTTGCGGACAGGCTATACAAACATCTTTAAATCAATTGGATTGGGATAGTAGCCCTGAAGATTATAAAGTGATTTTTATTGCCGGCAATGAGCCTTTTGACCAGGGAAGGGTGCCTTATGTCGAGGTGTGTCGCACGGCCAAATCAAAGGGCATTATTGTAAATACCATTCATTGCGGGGAGTTTCAGGTAGGAATAAACCAAAGGTGGAAGAATGCAGCCATATTGGCCGGGGGCAAGTATATGGCTATTGATCAGAACACGAAAACCGAATATATTCCCTCTCCATATGATGATCGGATTGCTCAATTGAATTCAAAACTCAATGATACCTACATAGAATATGGCCGTGAGGGCAATCAGAAAAAACAAAAAATGATGGAGCAGGATGATAATTCTGCTGAGTATGGACAGGTGAATAGCATAAAGCGCGCTGTAACCAAGAGCAGCCATGTATATAAAAGTGAAAGTTGGGATTTGGTGGAAGCCAATAAAAAGGAAGACTTTAAGATTGAAAGCGTTGAAGAGGAGTATTTGCCAGAAGAAATGCAGGCAATGAATGTGGAAGAGCGCAGAAGATATGTGGCAGAAAAAACGCTGGAGCGCGAGCAGATAAAACTTGAAATACAACAACTGAATAAAAAGCGCGAGGCTCATATTGCCAAAATCAAAAAAGAAAAAGGGGAGAAGGAACAATTGGATCAGGCAATAGTGAGCGCTATACGCGATCAGGCACAGGCCAACAGGTTTGTCTTTCCAGAAGGTTAGATAGTGGTTTGCGGGTTATAAACTGACAAAGAAATCCCTACCGGGGACTTGGGCGTACATGTGGCTAAGCCCCCTTTGGGGGGCGGGGGCTAAAAATTCTATACTCTAACACCTAAATAGTTAGAAGAAAAAAACTTACTTTTGCCGTCCTTTTTTAAAGGAACACGTAATTATTTAATACTTAAATCTTTAACAGATGAATCAGTACGAAGCCGTTTTCATCATGAATCCCGTCTTATCTGCAGAGCAGGTAAGGGAAACGGTCGACAAATTCAAAGGCCTTATCGAGAGCAAGGATGGTAAGGTGTTGCACGAAGAAGATTGGGGGCTAAAGAAAATGGCCTATCCAATCCAGCACAAAAGAAGTGGTTTTTATCACTTATTGGAATTTGAGGCCCTAGGTGAAATTATTTCTCCACTTGAAGTGGAAATGAAGCGTGACGAGCGCATTATGCGCTTTTTGACCATGAAAATGGACAAGCACCACGCAGCATTTGCCGTTACAAGAAGAAAAAAAATGTCTAACGCCTAAAATTAGTTGCAATGAGTGAATTAGAAACAGGATCGAATCAATCAGAGATCAGATATCTACAGCCGTTAAAAATTGATACCGGCAACAGACAGAAGTACGACCGCTTTTTGCGTTACGGACTTAAATATGTAGACTACAAAGACACCAAGTTTTTGCTACAGTTTGTAAATGAGCAGGGAAAAATCCTTCCTCGCAGAATTACCGGAACATCATTAAAATACCAGCGCAAAGTGGCCAGAGCTATTAAGCGTGCCCGCCACCTGGCTTTAATGCCTTATGTTGCTGATAACCTTAAATAAGACCGAGAGCTATGGAATTGATATTAAAACAAGACGTAGAAAACCTTGGCTACAAGGATGATTTGGTAGAAGTAAAACCAGGTTACGGGCGTAACTTCCTTATACCTGGCGGATATGCTGAAATGGCTACCTCTGGTGCCAAAAAAATGCTTGCTGAAACTTTGAAGCAACGCCAGCATAAAGAAGCTAAAGCTATAGAAGAGGCTAAAAAGACTGCCACTGAGTTGGAGAAAATCGATATGAAGATTAATGCCAAAGTTGGTAAAGGCAACAAACTTTTTGGTTCTATTAACAATGCAAACCTTGCTGAAGAATTAGCGAAGCTTGGTCATCACATTGATAGAAAGTACATCCAGATACAAGGTGGTACTGTAAAAGCCACCGGCCCTTACAAAGCTCAGGTTCGCCTGCACCGCGAGGTGGTGGTGGACTTCAACTTTGAAGTGGTTGCCGAAAACGCTGGATAGAAAACAGTTTTTGGGGTTAACAACGAGAAAACCCTGGCAGGCGTAAGCTTGTCAGGGTTTTTTATGTTTTATGAAGTAGCCAAAGTAAGCCAGCCTTAAAGTATAAAACCTATACCCAGCCTGATGTTAATCATGGATTGTACACCATATCTGCCTGCCGCCATTTTAGTTAGTGTTTCCTGGTTGTACTCCGAGTTGCCATCGTAAAAAGAGAGATTCTCCCTGGTGTCGCGTCTTATTAAAAAAACATGTTGCCCAAAACCCCCGGTAAAGATATTTGCGTTTAATCCATACGAAAAAAGGATTCTATCCTTGATTATACGATTGGAGCCAATAGCAACACCGAATGAAGGTCTTAGCATTGATCCACCAGAAATAGTGTAAAAAATGGGGGGTTGACCGGAAGCGATTTCGAAGAAGTATGAAAAATCATCATTTGAGACTTCAGACAATCCCACGTGCAATTCTAAAAAGTGACCTAGCGGGGCAAAATGATCTCTGAAGAACCGAAGCCCTACCTCGCCTCCATACACCTGCATGCCGGGGTACTCTCTAAAGGTGGCATTGTAATCCTTAGTTGCGCTGGGCAAAAAATTGGTTTTTGCAAAGTGAAATGATCCAACCAGCGAAGTTCTTTTCGAAATACTCCATTGGGCTATGAAGTTATTCTGCCAGTTAACGGAAATGCCCCTGGGTTTAAAAGTCCAATCTCCCCTGGGCGTAAATTGGCTGCCATTTGGGTTGGCCAGCGAGCTAAACATAAAGGCATTATACTCTACCGAAAACCTTTTACCCAAGTAGCCCGGCACTTTTTGGCTTACACCTAATTGTGGTATTAGTAATACACCTAATGCCACTCCCAAAAAACTGCTTTTCATTGTTTTTGCTAGAGTAAAATACCAATACCAATCCTTAAATTAACCATGCTATGCAAGGCATAGCGCGCACCGGCCATTTTCAACAATGCCTCCTGATTATTTTCGGTATTGCCTTCACCTTCATCCCTGAAGTCTGAGAAAAGCGCTTCACCTGCTAAGCCTATATAATTACCCAACCCACCAGAGTAAAAACTAAGGTCCATACCATAGGATATAATGATGATATCTTTAATTATACGACTGGTGCCGAAACCCATACCTATAGTGGGCCAGGTCATAGAACCTCCCTCCACCGTATAGTTAAAGGTATCTCCCGTGCCAAAAGCATCTATTACTGAGTAATCAAAACTTTCAGTTTTTACCGTAGCGAAGCCAAGTTTAAACTCAATAAACTTACCGAGGGGGGAATAGTGCTGGGTAAAAATCCTGATACCGGCATCAAAGCTGGTGGCACTCATATCAGGGTACTTTTCAAACATTATACTATTGCCTGAAAAATTCCCATAAGGATATTTGCCCGGTAGGAAGTTTGTATTTACAAACCCTACAGAGGTTACCAAAGATGATCTTTTGGAAAAACTCCACTGGCCCATAAATTTATGCTGATAGTTTAGTGAAACGCCTTTTTGACGCAGATCCTCATCAGCATCTATCGGTTCAGCATCGGGGCTATTGGGGTTATAAAAAGAGGGGAACAAAAAACCGTTGTATTCAATAGTAAACTTCTTTCCCAGGTATCCTGGTGCCTTCTGGCTTAAAGCCATAAAGGGCAGTGCAATTAAAAGTGCTAATATGTAGTTGAGTGGAGCTTTCATCGTTTTGGCTGTTCTTTTATTTGGAGCATATAATTATAGATTACGCTTTTCATGTAATCTGCATCATCTCCGGTTTTGTAGTTGTTGTATTCTGCCATAAGGGCATCACCATCTTTCAAATCCAAAAGAAAGAAATAGTTGAAAGAATCATAATCAGGAATGATGAGTTGAGCCACGGTAAATGGCAATAGCGGAAAAACAATGGTAGAGTATATCAATCTACCGGCCACAGCCCGCTCGCGCACCCTCAATGAAAGGTTGCCTGTATAGGCAATGTAATCCGTATTGTATTTCTCGCGTAAATCCTGCACATAGTCAAAGTCGCTGATAATAGCATCTGTATTTTCGTGGTTCAGGCGCTCCTCAATCCAGCTTTTTAAAATGGAAATGTCATTATACTTCTCTACATCGCTTGAAGTAATATCCTTGTAATCCAGCATTTCCGCATCAAGGTTTACTTTTTGAGCCAGGGTTTGTATGTAGTTTTTATACTCGGTTAAACCTTCATCCGTAGTAAGGTATTCAATACCATCCTTGGCACGTTCATCCATCTTAAGATAATTGGGCGTTACGAACACCACCTTATCAATACCCAGGGCCAGGTTTTTGTCATACTTTTTATGAACCCTGCTGCGCGATGATGAATAATAATCCCTTTGATTACGGGCATCATCGGCCCTTTCAGCCAAATCATCAAAACGGAAGGCAAAGGTTGTATCCTGCCAATAGTCAACAAAGGCATACAGGTAATAGTCTTTATCAGATACTACCTTATCCTCCATTCGCTTGCGCTTGATGTTTTTGATCTTGCTGCTACGATTGGCATTTACGCTATCCTGCATGGCTATTAAATTCACATCACTGGTATCATCAATAGCCTTACGTGAATATTCATCCGGGCGCATTTCATTTTCAAAAACCAGGTCATAAAGGGTTCGGTTAAAAATGCGTTTTACAAACTCATCATCCGGATAATCCTTTAGAAGCCTGTAGCTGTGCTCTACGGCAAAAGTGTTCAGGTCTTTTTTATTAAACTTTGAAAGTATATAGTACACCTGCTGGCTTTCGCCTTCAATTTTTTTATGAGATCGTACTATTTTGTACAGTTCACCTTCATTGCGGTACACACTTAAACCGGCCAGTGCCTTGGCTACAGTAAGCCGTTGGTAGCGGTCTTCGCCATACTTTTGCTTAAGTAAAAAGGTATTGTAAATAGCCTCGGCATAGTTACCATAGGTTAGGTACAGGCGGCTGTTTTCGTAGCGGGCCAGGCGCTGGCAATGCTTAAATAAATCTTCTGAAACAAGGTACTCTTTACCCACACTGCCATCGCTTATTAAATCCAAAAGTGCCAGTTTCCTCTTCTTGATGTTGGGGTGGGTACTTTCAGAGTCATCAAAATCATCATTGGCCGTAATGGGGGCAACTTCCTCCAGCAGGTAGTCCGCAGGTACCTTAAGGTGAGCTGACTCCAGGTAGGCCTTATCAAAAGGAATTTCATCAAAAGGCAGGTAAGAATACTGCAGCACATCCATAACAAAAATGGGAGCCTGCATGCTGTAACCTGAGTTTTCATAGTATTTCTTCAATCCTTTTGAGTCGGCCTCAAGTTCATGAGACTTGGAGTAGGTGCTAAGCGCCTGTAATTGCTCAGCACGGCTTGTCCTCCTGTAAAGGTCTTCACCGTTTCTCACTTTTTCCTTCTCCACATATTGGTCAAACACATGGTTTTCGTCAAAGTGGGTAATTTCATGAGCCAGCACATAGGCGAGCTGCGCTTCATTTTCTACCTGGGCAATAAGTCCAAGGTTGATAAAGAGAATACCGTTACCAGTGGCAGATGCATTTACAATCGGGCTTTTTACCACATACACCCTTATTTTTTTACGGAGGCTGGGGTGATCTTTGAGCAGTATATCCAATATCTTTTCGCAGTACTCGGTAATAGTATCACCAAAAAGTACGTCACCACTTACCAGGTACTCATTTACAAAGTATTCGCTGCGCTGGTAAAATTCGTCTTTTTGCCTGCGGTCTTTTCGATCATCGGTATTTTCAATAGTTTGGCTTTGTGCCTTGTATTTGTTGGCGTAAGCATCAGTAAAATCAGCAGGTATAGTGCCTTTGGATTTTAATGGGGTGTAGTAGTTCCAGTCCTGGTTTTGAGCAGTAGCGCAAATGGCTACTAACGAAAACCACAGGGTTAGCAGGGTTGTTTTCATACAATTAACGTTGAGTAATAGTGCAAGGATAGTAATATTTTTTTTGCATAAGCCCCATCGATAGTATTTCGGATATTTGCAGCCGCAAAAAACAGCAGATGGGCATTTTTAGTAAAATTTTCAGCAAAGAGAAAAAGGAAAAGCTCGACCAGGGATTGGAGAAATCCAAGGAGAGTATGTTTAGCAAGCTCAGCCGTGCAGTAGCCGGTAAAAGCACTGTAGATGCGGAAGTGCTTGATGAACTTGAAGAAGTGCTTGTTACTTCGGATGTGGGCATCCAGACTACCATTAAAATTATTGAGCGCATTGAAGAAAGGGTGGCCGCGGACAAATATATGGGAGCCACCGAATTGAATAAAATATTACGCGAGGAAATAGCCGGTTTATTATCAGAAAACGGAGCAACAGATTTAACCGATTTTTCTATACCTCAGGAAAACAGGCCACATGTGATTATGGTGGTGGGTGTAAATGGTGTGGGTAAAACTACCACCATTGGTAAACTGGCAGCCCAGTTTAAAGCTAAAGGACTAAAAGTGGTACTTGGTGCCGCTGATACCTTCAGGGCTGCTGCTGTAGATCAACTTACTATTTGGAGTGAGCGCGTAGGCGTGGAGATTGTAAAACAGGGCATGGGTTCCGATCCGGCATCTGTGGCTTTTGATACATTGCAATCGGCAGTAGCACAAAAGGCTGATGTAGTGATAATTGATACTGCCGGCCGCCTCCACAACAAAGTAAACCTGATGAACGAGTTGGGTAAAATAAAGCGGGTGATGCAAAAGGTATTACCTGATGCCCCGCACGAGGTACTTTTGGTTTTGGATGCCTCTACCGGGCAAAATGCCATTGAGCAGGCCAAGCAATTTACCAAGGCCACAGATGTATCAGCTTTAGCTCTTACAAAACTTGATGGTACAGCCAAAGGCGGTGTAGTGATTGGTGTTTCCGATCAATTTCAAATCCCTGTAAAGTATATAGGCGTGGGCGAGGGTATTGATGACCTTCAGGTGTTTAACAAGCATGAGTTTGTTGATAGCTTTTTTGGCGGAAAGGCTTTGGGATAGTGTTTGATAAAAACAGGCAACATTTAGAATTTTAGTAGTGCAAATGCGGACAATTTTATTTTTTGCCTTTTCCCTTCTCATTTCTTTTGGGGTGCTTCGCCCAGCTTGATAAATCATTGGCTAAAAAAGTGCCGCCAAGGATACCACCTTGTTATAAAACAACTTACGAAGCGAAACAACTCATTCCTGAGCTTTACGTGCAGAGCCAGACAGATAGCATTATCCGATTATTGAATTATTGGGAGAAACAGTGTGGCGGAGCCTATGATGCCAGGCAAGTCCGCATTTTGCTCGAAATTAAGGGAGATACCTTTAAAGTATCGGAGAAAAAGGATTTGCTTAACACCCTTCTGGATTTTAAGCGTTCACCAATGGAGTATGAAACCAATACCAACGGATATGTGGATTACTATCCAACTGAGTGGGAGGAAGTGGAGTCCGGTTATAAAAGCTTTATTATTAACCTGGCCAATGATGCACGCACCAGCCGAAATGTATTGAAACAACAGGAAGACGATATTCTCAAGTATTATTCAGGAGACGAAACGTCATTGTTTAAAAATCTAAGGAAAAAAGAATATGCCGGTACCTACTTGCAAGCGGAGTACGATGAAATAGTTGATGATTACCGCTATAACTCAGGGGCCGTATTTGCAGTTTATGCAGGGTCCTGGATACCCACAAATAACCTGTCCAGGCTTGGTACGCACCCGGACCTGGGCTTAAAACTCGGCTATTACGAAAACCGATTTAATGTTGATTTGCATTTAGGGATTCGCTTTGTAGATGCCCCCTCAGAATACCGTGTGCGTAAGGATGACTCCACTTATCAGTCCGATCAATTCAGCAGCTTTTATGCAGGTGTGGATATGGGCTATGCTATTTACAGGGGTGTGCGTCACCAGTTTGATGTTACGGCTGGTTTAGGATACGACCAAATCACCATGTTTAGTTCGGATGAAGAAACAGGTGAGGGAGGATTAACCATCCGATCATTTAATGTAAAGGCCGGAGTGGAGTATAAGTATTTCTACAACATAAAAAACTATCTGGCCCTTGGCTGCAGCTACAATTTTTTAAACTATCAGAATAATATAAATGACGACTTGTATGGAGGTGCCGTATCAGTACACCTTATTTGGGGATTTACCTCCGACCATAATAAAAGACGTGATTTGAAGGAATTGGGATATTAATCCGGAAAACACAGAACAGAAATGCTTATTATAAAAAGTTATGCAAAGCACAAATAAGCGAAAAGGCGCTGTCCTAAGTTTTATGGTTGTGGTGATTTGCCTGATAGGATTTCCAGGTTTCGCCCAAATAACAGAGCAGTTGGAGCGTAAGCTTAATAAAGCCGCACCTGATTGCCACGCGATAGCGTATAATTCTCAGCTGATAATCCCGGAATATTATGAAGGAGGGCAATTAGACAGCATTGCTGCAATACTTGATTACTGGAAGGAGAGCTGTGGTGAAGTACCAGAAATAACGCATGCAAATATTTTGCTGGATATTTATTACGATGAGTTTTCTGAAGCAAAGTACCCAAACCTATTGCAGTTGCTTATAAATTATGATGAATATAGTAATGGGATTATCTCGTATATCATTTATGGAAGGTACAGCCAGGAAGACATTAAAGCACGTGAAGTTTACTATGGTTTTCTTAAGGCATTTGCAAAAAAGATTAGTAGTGATCAATCTCCAATAGGCCTGGAAGCAGATGTGATTAATTTTTATGCCGGTAACAACAAAGAACTAACTGACCGATTAAAGGCCAGAAAATATGAGGGTTCTAGTATTCAATCCTCATACGATGAAGTTATCAACTCACTGATATACGACAATGGGTTGGTATTTGGAATTTATGCCGGCTCGTGGAGTCCTACTGGCAACCTGAGCACTTTAGGTACTCACCCTGAGATTGGCATTTTATACGGTTCATATTTTGGTAGATATGGATTTGACTTAATTGGTGGTTTCCGGTTTATTGATTCACCTAATGAGTATAGAATCAGGCAGGATGATTCAATCTATGTTAGCAATAACTATACGGGCGTATCTATTGCTTTGCAGGGCTATTACTCGCTATTTAAAAACCTTAGAAATGATGTTTTATTAACCACCGCTTTTGGGTATGATGGTATTACTCTGCAATCAGAAGATGAGGATGAAGGAAAGGAAGCCGTTACTACAGGTACATTGAATATTAATGTAGGATTGCAATACAGGTATTATTACAACTATAAAAGTTATGTAGCCTTTGACGTTCGCTACAACTATTTAAACTTCAGCAATAATATTAATGATGAACTGGCCGGGCATGGAATTACAGCTCGCCTGATTTTCGGGTTTACCGATGGAAATTCAAAGCAAAGACAATTGAAAGCCCTGGGTTATTAGCCTCGGGGTAATTTGAAGTAGGATTTATGAGGACAAAAACACTTAAGAAAAACAAGATCAATATTGTAACCCTGGGTTGCTCTAAGAATATTTATGATTCGGAGATACTGATGGGTCAACTACAGGCCAATGGCAAGAACGTTGCGCATGAAGAGGATGACGGCAATATTGTGGTTATTAACACCTGTGGCTTTATTGACAACGCCAAGCAGGAATCCATCGATACCATTTTGAATTTTGTAGAGAAAAAGCAGAATGGCGATGTGGATAAGGTGTTTGTTACCGGATGCCTTAGCGAGCGCTACAAGCCCGATTTAGAAAAGGAAATACCCGATGTGGACCAATATTTTGGAACCCGCGATTTACCAAAACTTTTGAAGGCCTTGCGTGCAGACTACAAACGCGAATTGGTAGGCGAGAGGCTGATGACCACTCCGCAGCACTTTGCCTATATGAAGATTTCTGAAGGCTGCGACCGCCCCTGTTCGTTTTGCGCTATTCCGTTAATGCGCGGTGGGCATAAATCCACACCAATTGAAGATTTGGTGACTGAGGCTACCAAGTTGGCCGCCAAGGGTGTAAAAGAGCTCATCCTGATTGCTCAGGATTTAACCTATTATGGTTTGGATATCTATAAAAAGCGGGCATTAGCCGATCTGTTAACGGAATTGGTAAAAGTGGAAGGCATTGAATGGATTCGTTTGCATTATCTCTTTCCTGCCGGTTTCCCGGAAGATGTATTGGACGTTATCCGCGAGGAGCCCAAAGTGTGTAATTACATCGATATCCCCTTGCAGCACATTAGTGATCCGGTTTTGAAATCTATGCGCAGGGGCACCACTATGGCAAAGACCAACCGCATATTAAACCTGATGCGCGAAAAAGTGCCGGGTATGGCCATCCGTACTACCCTCATTGTGGGTTACCCCGGAGAAACTGAAGAAGACTTTGAAACCCTGAAACAATGGGTGAAAGATATGCTCTTTGAGCGCCTCGGTTGCTTTACCTACAGCCACGAAGAAAATACCCATGCCTATAATTTGGAGGATGATGTACCTGATGAGGTAAAACAGGAGCGTGCTGCAGAAATTATGGCTATACAACAGCAAATTTCAGAAGAGTTGAATGCTGAAAAAGTAGGACAGACCTTCCGCGTATTGGTGGATAGAAAAGAAGGCAACTACTTTGTTGGTCGTACCGAGTTTGACTCACCAGATGTAGACAACGAAGTATTGATTGATGCCGACTACCTGAAGGCCGGAGATTTTTGCAATGTAAAAATCACCAGTGCTACGGATTATGACCTTTATGGAACAGTGGTAGAGTAGGTAATATTTAGTATTGAAAATAGGGAAGCCGCTTCAAAGGGGGTGAGGCAGCCTATATTTTGCTTATTTGTTGTGGAACGCGTGAGGACACGCGCACCAGCGGGGATTATGATTTATATGGGAGTGTGGTGTAAAGAAAGGATTTGAGTGGCGCGAGAGGAACGCTCGCGCCAGCTTTAGGGCAGGCCTGTAAAACGGAGTTGGATATTTTATTATGAAAAAGAAATTCGCTTCATTCTTGGCTATTATGCTGACTATTGCTTTATGTAATGCGCAGCAGGACTCCGTTTGCGTTAATAATATTGATGAGCTATCATATCTTGAGGATTATCAGGTTGAGAAACTGGCAATCAATTTTAAACCTAAAAGGAATTTTGACTACTCCTTAATTCCTAAAGGACTCAAGTCATTGAGATTTTTGAAACCCTCTAAAAATTTGGTTGAGGCTGGAGTGTTGATGGAAACCTTAAATGAGATTCGGACAATTGAACTGAATGGTCGAATGACTGAATTTCTACCTGAATTAGTGGCATTAAGTAAAAAGCTAGACACCGTTATTCTCTCAAACACTAAACTGTCTCAAATATGGAACTACACAGCTTTTCTTGACTCACATCATATTGATGTTTTGGTATTGTGTGATTTTAAAATAGATGAAAAGTGCAGTATGTATAAAGGGATTTTTATTGGGGGCAGTATGCAGGTTGATAAGATAATTTACAAGACTAACAAGAAAGTGTCTCCAAATCAGCAAGCTCTAATAATGAATATCTTTAATACAAGAAATCTTTGGATTAATGGTGAAAGGCAGCAGGTTTACTTTAATTAGTCTCATAGTATTAATGCGAGCCATATTCTCGGGTTTAAAAGAATAAAACTAATCGTTTGTTTTACCGCAGAGACGAGAGAAAGCGTGGAGTTTCGCAGAGTGGACTCTGCGCATCTTAGCACCCCTCGCGCCTCTACGTTGAAGAAAAACAAAAAAGCGGATCAGAAACTCTAACCCGCTTTTCAAATATTATGAAGTGAAATCTTTACTGATGTATCACCCTTCTTAACGCAGCCATCTTCACAGCAGCCACGGCACATTCTACACCTTTGTTGCCATGTTTACCACCAGCGCGGGCACGGCTTTGCTCAATATTATTATCAGTAAGCACACAGAAAATTACAGGAGTATCGTAGCGGATATTGAGGTCTTTTACGCCTTGGGTAACACCTTCGCACACAAAATCAAAGTGGCGGGTTTCACCCTGTATCACGGTGCCTATTACAATTACGGCATCAAAGATGTCTTTGTCGCAAAGTAGCTTGGCGCCAAATACCAATTCAAATGTACCGGGTACATCAATTCTGGAGATTTGCTCGGCCGGGGTTCCGGTTTTTCTCAGGGTGCTAAAGGCTCCCTGGTAAAGGGCTTCAGTAATTTCGCTGTTCCATTCTGCCACTACAATTCCAAAGCGCATACCCGAAGTATCGGGCAGCTTGTCTTTGTCAAAGTCAGAAAGGTTTACAGCGGCAGTGGCCATTTTAGGAATTCATTTTAGCTTCAACACGAGCAATGTACTTGTCGATGTCAGCAGCTTCCTGTGAGTCTTTAAATTCTTTTTTGATGCGGGTAAAGTACTTCTGGGCATCTTTAAGGTTACCCTCACCTTCGGCTACCATACCGGCTTTTTTCAAATAAAAAGGAACAACAAAACTGTTTTCTTCTCCACTCACAGCGCGCTTGTAGTAATCCAAAGCTTCCTTAGGCTGATCCAGCTCCATAAAGGCATCACCAATAGCACCTTTAGCCACTACGCTTAGTACATCTTCATCACTATCAAATTCATCTAGGTATTCAATAGCCTTTTCATATTGACCTAAGTTAAGGTAGCTAACACCTGCATAATAATTGGCCAGGTTTCCGGCTTTGGTACCGCTGTAATCTTCGGCTACAGCCAAAAATCCGTAATTGGTGCCGTCACCATTAAGGGCTAGGTTCAATGAGTCTTCCTCAAAATAGCGCTGAGCAGTGTAAATGTATTCCTGGGCTTCGTTTTCGCGAGGCATCTGGTACATATACTGGTAGGCAAAGTATCCGCCAACAAGCACAAACAAGGCTACCATTATTACTGTTATACTCTTACGGTTTTCTTCGAAGAAGCGTTCAACCTTTGACAGGCTCTGGCCTACATCCAATAATACTTCGTCTTCTTCTTGATTCTTTCTTTGCTTTGCCATTGCTAAATCAGCGTTTTTCTTTAAGAGGTGCGAAATTAAATTTTTTTTCATCACATCAATGCCCAAACTTTCCTTTTAATTTCGCGAGTCTATGTTTTTAAAGAGCCTCCATATCCTCAATTTTAAAAACTGGCCTGCCGGTGAGTTTAATTTTTCTTCAAAGCTCAATTGCTTTGTGGGGTCCAACGGCAGTGGTAAAACCAACCTCTTGGATGCTATTCACTACCTCTCTGTATGCAAGAGTTACTTCAACCCAATTGATTCTCAGAACATAAAAGACCAGGAACCATTTTTTGTGGTAGAGGGCGATTTTGAAAAAAATGAGGAAGACTTCCATATATATTGTGGTGTAAAGCGTGGAGAGAAAAAGGTTTTTAAGAAGAATAAAAAGAATTACGAAAAGCTGGCTGATCATATCGGGCAGTTTCCCTCTGTAATCATTTCTCCCTACGATCGTGATCTTATTACCGAAGGATCGGAAATTAGGCGCAGGTTTATGGATAACGTTATAAGCCAATCCGACCCATTATACCTGGACAACCTGGTGCGTTACAACAAAGCTCTGCAACAACGCAATGCCCTGCTTAAATTTTTTGCAGCCAACCATCGCTATGATGCCGCAAGCCTTGAAATTTACAATCAGCAGATGGTGGAGCGCGGCATTCCATTATTTGAAAAGCGCAAAGAGTTTTTGGAGCAGCTCCAACCTAAACTGCTTTACTACTATCATTTTATTGTAGATGGCAGGGAAGAGCCTCAGTTGGAGTATCACTCTCAATTAATAGAGAAGGACTTTGGAGCCTTGTTGGAAGAAAATGCAGATAAAGACAGATTAAACCAATACAGTGGTGCCGGTATTCATAAAGATGATTTAGTATTCCGGATAAATGGGCGAAAGGTTAAGAAGTTTGGTTCGCAGGGGCAGCAAAAGTCTTTTTTGATAGCCCTTAAACTGGCTCAGTATGATTTTCTTTTGGCCCGGTCTGGCGTTAAGCCAATGCTGCTGCTGGATGATATTTTCGATAAACTGGATGAAGCCCGGGTAGAGCAACTGGTAAGGCTGGTTAATGAAGAAAACTTCGGGCAGATATTTATAACCGATACCCATGCCGACCGTACGGCCAAATTAATAAAGACGATTGACGAAAACGCCACGGTATTTACCATTAATAATGCAGAAATAGAACATGAAGAAAAGCAATGAACTGAGCCTGGGTGACGCTATTAAGGCATTTTTAAAGATAAACGACCTGGATGACCGCCTGATAGAAACCGAGATGTATGCACGCTGGGAGGAGCTGGCCGGAAAATCAATAAATCTTAAAACCTCTAAAATTACCTTTAAGGAAGGTGTGCTTACTGTATTTCTTACTTCCAGCGTATTGCGAAATGAGTTGAGCCTGAGGAAATCCGGCCTTATGGAGCACATTAACCAGCGGATGATGGGCAAGGCTGAGGTGAGGGAGCTGAGGTTTAGGTAAAAGCAAGGTACTGCGTAGTGAGTATTTGGTAGTGAGTATATCCCATTACCAAATACCCATTACTCAATACTTATTAATATTGATTCCTGCGAGGGAAGAAGAAAAGACCTTCTATCTCAGCGTTCTCATCAGAGTCACTTCCGTGGATAGCGTTAGCGGCAATAGAAGTAGCATACATTTTACGAATGGTACCTTCAGCAGCTTCAGCCGGGTTGGTAGCACCAATAAGTTTACGGAAATCCTCAACGGCATTATCCTTTTCAAGGATAGCAGCTACGATAGGGCCGGAGGTCATATAGTCCACAAGCTCGCCATAAAATGGTCTCTCTTTGTGTACAGCATAAAACTCCTGGGCATCTTTGCGGCTAAGCTGAGTCATTTGCATAGAAACAATGCGAAATCCTGCTCCGTTAATTTTTTCTAAAATAGCTCCGATATGTCCTGCTTCTACAGCATCGGGCTTAATCATGGTAAATGATCTGTTTGTGGCCATTACTTATTTTGTTTATTGAGGTTCGTATTTCAGGCCGCGAAAGTAATAATTATCAATACTTTGTTAGTAAACAGGGTGTGAATTCTTTCTACTAATCATAATTCTCTATACTTTCGCCAAACAAACGGAAAATAAATCCGTTGTACCCAACTAATGGCGCACAAATAGCGTCCAATTAAATCAATAACAAAATCAATTTATGAAAATGAGAAAATTAAGATTTCTTGCCGTGGCTCTTTTAGGTGCCAGTTCTATGTTCTTAACCTCTTGTGAAGATGACGATCCTACAAGCTTAGGCCCAACCCTTAACATGGTTGAGCTTGGTTCAGGAGAAACCAGCGGTGAAATCACTGTTACTCAGGGAAGCACCCTTACTTTTACCTGGGATTCACGTAAAGGAGATCGTGACCTTAACACTTTTGACATTACTATGGTAGGTGCAAATGTGATGAGTTCACCTATGAGTGAAAGAGGTATTTCTTTCCCTTACACTATCACCAATGCTAATGATGAAACCTACGTTGATACCTTGGTAGCAACTGCTGGTCCTAATCTTGGCAAAACCTCCTATACCTTTACTGTTACTGATAAAGATGGTAATACGAAGTCTGTTTCCTATGAAGTAACTGTAGTTGCCGGCAGCAACCCGCTTAGCGCTGCTCAGTCATTCCAGTGGCAAAGAGTTGGTGGTGCCGCAGGTACAGGATTGGATCAATTTGGACTTGCCTGGACTGCTAATACCGGAACCAGTGCAATTGTAAAGCAGGATGCTTCTACTAAATTGGTAATGCTTCAACCAAGCGATTGGACAACAATTACAACTGATGCTGAGCTTGCTGCTGCTGTTAATGCCGGTACTGATATGGCTGATTACAGAGGTGTATCTGCTACCATGGATGATACTTATGATGATGTATTAGGTGTTGCCTACAATGGTGATTTCTACCTTATCCACGTTACTCAGGGTACAGTAACCACTGGTGGTTCTGGTACTACCATCACTATTGATGGCGAGTACAAAAACTAGTCTTAGTCAGATTATATAATTTTGAAGTCCCGTTCAGGCCATGCCCGGACGGGGCTTTTTCATTTAAAAAACCTTTTATGAAACTTGATATACTTGCCTTTGGCGCTCACCCTGATGATGTGGAAATAAGTGCCGGGGGTACGCTTGCGAAGCAAAACCATTTGGGATATGCCTGTGGTATAGTTGACCTTACCCGCGGAGACCTTGGTACAAGAGGTACTCCCGAAATAAGAGATGCTGAGGCCAAAGAAGCTGGAAAAATACTTAAGGTAAAAGTGCGCGAAAACCTGGGCTTTAAAGATGGCTTTTTTACCGATGATGCCCGGCATCGCCTGGAGGTAGTTAAGATGATCAGGAAATACAGGCCCGAGATTGTATTGGCCAATGCACCAACCGATCGTCATCCGGATCATGGGAAAGGGGGGGAGTTGGTAAAAGTTGCCGCCTTTTGGGCTGGTTTGCGAAAAATAGAAACCGAGTTGGACGGCCAGCAACAGGAGCCTTACCGCCCGCGCTTGGTATTGCACTACATACAGTTTCAAAACCTTAAACCTGATGTAATAATCGATATTGGCGATTTTGTAGAAGATAAAATGAACTCCATTGCCGCTTATCGATCTCAGTTTTATGATCCCAACTCAAAAGAGCCGGCTACGGTTATCAGCAGCAAAAACTTTACGGATAGTATTCGCTACCGCTCTCAGGATATGGGCCGCCTTATTGGAGCTGAGTATGGCGAAGGCTTTGTCTCTTCACAGGATATCGGCATCCATGATATAATGAATCTTACTTCAGTACGCTGAGGTAAATTTCATTAAGCTTTTCAGCTACAGCCTCGTAAGAATACAGGCTTACGGCATTTTTAGAAATTTCGGATGGCTTGAAATCAGCATATGTGGCCATCATTTTTTGCAGCCCCTGTGCAAATTGTTCCTCTGCTTCCGCAGGAATAAGTATTCCGTTGGATGTGTCTATAACTTCCGGTATTCCGCCTACATCAGATGTTACAATTGGTAAGCCTGTACATAGTGCCTCAAGTATAGTGCAGGGTTGGTTTTCAAAATGGCTGAACATTACCAGGCAATGGCTTTTGCGCATGGTGTTAGCTATACCATCAATAGGTTGCTGGCTTATTATTTCCACCTTTTCAGGAGATGGACCGTAGTTCTGGATTTTGGTTTTTAATTCCTTCAGGTCGCCATCGCCACCAATTTTCAGGTTGAAGTCATGGCCCGCAATTTCAAGCGACTTAAAGCCTCTAAGTATACCGGTAATATTTTTTGAGCGCTCCTCTAAAGTGGAGATATGCAAAAAGGTGAATTTTTCAGGTTTTTCCTCGGTAGGATAAAAAATGGAGGTATCCACCACATTTGAAACCTTCATCATCTCCGTTTGTGTACCAAACTTCTGGATGGCTCTACCTAAATGATCAGATACAGGCAAGATGTACCTGGCCTTGTTAAGTATGCGGTTGGTTATCCTTTTACGGCCATAGCTCCACTTATATTTTGATTGCGGATGGTACCCCGAAAAGTGCTCAGTTAGTACAAATGGCATATTAAGATTGAGAGCAGCTACTCCTGCTGGATAGGCTACATGTACATGTGCCAAATCAAATGAGTTGAATCTCCGGATGGCTTCATCAAGGCCCCTGTTTATGGCTTTATGGTAACTGAAGAGTGGGAGCTTTTTCCTGAAATACACCCTTATCTCCGTAAGGTTAGGCAGCTCATGTATTTCCAGTTCAGGATTATCAGATTCATGGGCAGAAACTACCACCACATTATGCAACTCAGAAACGGCAAAGGCATGCCTCTGTACAAAGTTGCCCAGGGTGATATGCTCACGGCTGGGGTACCAACTTGGAAGAAATAAAATATTCAGTTTTCTGTTCACGGGCCAAAGGTAGCCTTAAACATTATGGCAGGATAATTTTGCCTGGCGTGGTTTAGTTAACCAAAACAACATCCCGTATGGCATCATGTACCGGCTGAATCACCCATTCACCTTTGGTGTTGATAATTCCCCATTTTCCACCACTTTTGGCAGCAGCATATCCATTTTCAAAGTCTCTGGCCGATTCAAACTTTGCTTCGATCACAAAATTTCCTGATTTATCAATAAAGCCCGTTGACTCTCCTTTTCGGGCAAGGGCAAAACCGTTATGGAAGTCATCCATTTTTTCGAGGCTGGGTTTTACGGCTACTCCGGCATTGTTGATGTAAAACCATTCATCCACCAGCTTTACTTTGGCCAGCCCACTTTTGGGATCAAAGTTGCGGGTAGCATTGTAGGTAGGTTTTATTACCCATTCACCTTTTGTATTAATATAACCGCTCAGCCTATCGTTATTTTTTGCCCAGGCCAATCCTCCGTAAAAGTCTCCAACACTGCTGAATTTTGGCTCAATTACCACTTCGCCTTTTGTATTTATGTAGCCAAACTTTTTATCCATGTTGTCAAAAATGGCATAGCCATTTACAAAGTCTCTCAGTTTTTTAAGGTTCGGAATATTTACAGGGGTTTCCGTTCCCTGCTTATTAATTATGTACCAGTTATCCCCCATCCTGGCAGTGGCAACATCATCATTAAATGAAGATACCTCGTCATACTTAGCAGGAATTATGAGTTTCCCCTGCTTATCGATGAAGCCCCATTTCTTGTCAATTTCAACGGGTGCAACACCATCATTAAACCCGCGTATACCAAACCCAAAGAAATTTTTGAGCTTAAAGTTTTTTACCTCCGTTTCCAGCCTTTCGCCTTTGGTGTTTATAAAGTAGTAGCTTCCATCATACACCGGGGCAAGTCCATCGGTAGTAAACTCCCCAACTTTTTTATAAGTGGCGGGTATGGCCATTTCTCCTTTAAGATTGGCAAACCCCCAGGTTTTGGAACCTTCTGGCTTAACCAGCACCAGGCCTTGCTGAGCAGTTGCAGATAAAATGAAAGTTGAGAAAACTACAGTGAGAATGGTGGATTTGATAGACATAAGGTTATTGATTTAGGAGGATAAAATAATGTAATAGTTATATTTTTTA
This sequence comes from Schleiferiaceae bacterium, assembly GCA_963758205.1. Taxonomy (GTDB): domain Bacteria; phylum Bacteroidota; class Bacteroidia; order Flavobacteriales; family Schleiferiaceae; genus Owenweeksia. The sequence goes on along the minus strand of CAVWUM010000002.1, from coordinate 406,821 downwards.
CAAATGCCGGATACGGTTTAAATTGTAAAAGGCCGATACCAGCTGGTATCGGCCTTAACACTTCGAGTATTATTGCTCTACTTCATTTTTTTTGCAAAAAATTTGGCAAAGGTTTTTCCAGCCTTAGCATAGCACTCTGCTATACGGCTACCCGCGTCAAAGTCATAACCCATGGCCTGCGCTCCTGGCACTTTAGACTGGCTATAATGTGCAACCACTTTTTCAGGGTTCGCAGTTTCAACAATAATATAATCCACGTTAATAAAGGCGGCCTGTTTGGCAATGCCGATGTTATAGCCCGGCTCCGTAAAGGTGGTTTTTACAATCAGGGTATATTTAGCATCTTCCTCATCTGTAACCTTTACTACTCCGCCATTGTACTTTTTAAAAAGCTCCATAAACTTAGGCTCGTAGCGCTTTTCGCGGGCTGATTCCCAGCCTTCTTTCCACTTGTCACCTTTGCCAGCTTCCTTTTCATTGTACTCGGTAACTTTTTTCTCCACATATTCTTCTTCCGTAAGGTTTTTGCCCACTGTCATTCCTGTATAGTCAAATTTTACAATCATGGTAGAGCCGGCTTTAATTTTTGAGAGGTCACCGGATTGTTTCTTGATTTTTTGGGCTTGCGCAGTAAAGGCAAACATTGCTACTAAGGCAAAAAGCAGTGTAATTTTTTTCATGTGATTTAGATTTAGATGATTTGTTCAGCCAATATATAAACTAATTGAGAGAGCATGGCTTTTGACTAGTCAGCAAAATAGTTTCTTACAGGGGATAAACCACCTCTTGAGTTTGTATGTCAGTATTTTACACATAGTTGGGTGCTTTCAATATGAAGTAAAATAGGGCATTTGCCTTACCACCTGTACCATTCATTCAAAAGAAGGTTATATGGGGCGTTACCATAAAAGGTTTAGTAGCTTTGATCGATTTCCAAAACCAATGGCCATGAGATTAACCTTATTCCTGCTGGTGTTATGCCTATCGTATACCGGCCAGTGCCAACTGCCGCAGTATTTTACTGATGTACTGAACTGTGCCAGTGCCGAAGAAGCAGGCTGCGAAGAGTTATTGCATAAAGCCATTTCCAAATCGCAAAAGGAAAATAGTTACGAGGTTCATTTCAAAAATTTAACAAGAACTGCTGATAAGCTTATACGCCTTGGAAAGTTTGACCTTTCCCGGCAGGTTATTTATCACGGTAAAGCTATAAGCCAGGGCAAGCCTAAAAGGCTGGGAGAGCTATATTTTATACTCAATGCCAACTTTCTGTATGCCGGAAACCTCGATTCAGCCTTATACTACGGTGGTAAAGCCCGAGATGTATTTACAGAAATTAAGGATACCGGCCGTGTGGGCCGTGCCACTATTAATATGGGCCAGATACTTAAGGAGAAGGGTAACTACACCGAAGCCATGGAGAAATATATGGAGGGCATTTCTATTTTTAGGAAACTGGGTGATAAAGATCTTATTGCAAGGGCCCAGGTAGAGGTAGCCTCCCTCAGTGCCGTAACCGGTGATGTGGCTAAAGCCATCAGGTATAATAAAAAAGCGGCACGGCACTACGAAGAAAGTGATGATGACCACAACTTTGCCTATACCACTTTAAACCTGGCCAATGATTTAATTTTTACGGGAAAACCCGATACGGCACTTCTACTGCTTGAAAAAGTGATACCCATTTTTAAACGGGATGATGAAACCTATTTATGGATGAATGCTGAAGCCCAATATGGCAGGGCATTACATCGGCTTGGCCAGAGTACCGAGGCCATTAAGCATTTTGAATTATCCAATAGTTTGGGGCAAGGCCAAAGCTTTTTGTCACAACTGGCGTATAACTATGAGTTTCTTTCAAGAATTTACCTGGATATTGAAAAGCCCGAAATGGCAATTAATTATTCAAAACAATCATACCACATTCATAAACAGCTTGGGCTTAATGAAGAATATAAAAGTGCTGCAAATTCTTTGGCAGAGGCTTATGAATATGGCAACATGCCCGACTCAGCATTGAAATACCTCCGCGAGGCCACGGCCGTAGGGGATAGCATTTTTTCGCAGGAAACTAAAAGACGATTAAATGAACTAAAGGTTAAATATGAGTCGGACATTAAAGAGGAGCAAATTAAGGCGGGACAAGCTGAGATTGAAACTCTGAATCAAAAAAACCGCGCCCAGAAAAACAGGACAGTAGCGCTGGGGCTGGGCTTGGGTTTGCTGCTGGTATTGGGCGGTGGTATTATTTCGCGGCAGCGAACCAGGATGTTACACAACCGCAGGATTGCAGCAGAACAGGCTAAAACCTTACAGGCCCAACTCAACCTCAAAACTCAGGAAGAAAAAAGGCTGAAGGCCGAGCTGGACTATAAAAAGAGAGAACTGACCACACAAGCCCTGATGATTGCCGAAAAGAATGAAATGATGCTTTCTTTTAAAGAAAGATTACAGGAGATTTCCGAAAGAATGGAGGAAGACGGGGCTATGAACCAGCTGGTGCGAAATATAGAGCGGGCCGAAAACCAAACCCAGGATTGGGATAAATTCATGGAAATATTCAGGGAAGTACACCCCGATTTTTTGAGTCAAATGAATGATCGGTTTGACAACCTGACATCTAATGATCTGAGGTTACTTGCACTTATTAAAATGAATTTTTCTAATAAAGAGATTGCTTCCATTCTACATATTTCTGATGATGGACTTAAAAAAGCCCGCTACCGCCTTCGCAAAAAGCTCGATTTACCATCTGAGGAAAATATGCATGATTATATTATAGGACTTTAAAATTTTGCAGTGGCTTGATGTGCAATGTAAGTTGTGCAGCCTACCGAGTACATTTTGCCTACCTGTCCACCCTTTGTCCACCGCCTTTTTTTTGATGCCTAAGCAAGGCAGAGCACTTTTACAGAAAATAATTGTACGATGAAAAAAGGCTACACCTTTACCTTAACTGCGGCAGTATTGCTGCTGATGGTTACCTGCAAAAAAGATGAAAAACCGACTGATCAAAATCAGGAAAAGTCATTTGAATCGGTAATTGCCGATGGAGGTTCATTTCAACCGGTGCAAAACTCAGAAACGGTTACCGATACATCCTCAACCGAAAAAACCGAAGATGGCCAAAGATGGCGATGCACAACTAAAACCCTCGAAGCTAAAAAAGGAGCGGGAGGCGATGGAGGTTTTCCACTCTTTAATCCCAATGCCAATGTAATTTACCCGGGCAGCCTTTTGCAGGGCAGCTCTCTGCGCAAAGCAACTCCTGATGTAATAGCAGTTGAAAGGGCAGGAGGAACCATTTCGTATGATATTATTGATGGAAATCAGCAATCATCCTTTACGGTATCTGAAGTAAAAAAGAGCACCATAACAGATGCTATGAACCAGATTATCAGTCAATCCTCTGGCGTGGTGCCCGCCAATTTTAACTTTACCTATAAAAATATACAAAGCCGCCAGCAGTTTGCCCTAGCGGTAGAGGCTGATTATGAAAATGCCTTTTTGGAGTTAGAGGGCTACCTCAATCTAAATACTGATAAATCATACTCATCCTACCTGGTGCAGCTAAACCAGAGCTATTACACCATGAGTTTTGATATACCCACCAATCGCGATCAGCTTTTTGCTGAAACGGTAACTCCTGATGATCTGGCCAAATATGTACAGCCGGGTAATCCCGCTACTTATGTTTCTGATGTAACCTATGGCCGTACTTATTATATGCTTATTGAATCTACCGCTTCCAGTTTTGATTTAGAGGCTGGTATCCGCGGAAGTTTTAGTGCTATCGCCTCAAGTGGTGGTGGTAGTGTTGATGCCAGTTACCTGAGCACACTCAGCAATCTAAAAATTCAGGTTTTTGCTTATGGAGGGGAGGCTTCTGCAACACTGCGTACCGTGGTTGACGCCAGCACGCTGGATAGCCTTGTTAATAAACTGGCCAGTGCCGGAGATATTCGTAGCGGAAAGCCTGTAAGCTATGTGGTAAGGAGCGTGTATGATAACAGAGTAGTGAGCGTACAGCTTTCCAATAAATATGATGTAACCAACTGTGTGCCTATTGGCAGTGGTAATACACCACCCGCTGCAACATCGCACTGGGCCGGTGTGGTTAAGGAGTTTGGCGCCATAGGTGCAGCGGTAAATATGCGCTATAATCGTGTGGCCTTATTCAATAAGGCGGGTAACCGGTTTATGATTAGCCAGGATAATAATACACTTACCGGGCCTTATAACCTCAGTGATCTGGCTGATGGAGGGCTTTTGCTTCCATCAGTAGGGGCAGGGGGAGTTTACAGGAGCAGCTCAGGTACAAGTGATGTTTATTTCTTTGATCTTAATGGAAATACCTACCAGCGCATGTATGCCGGAAGTACCTTTTACAGTTCCACAGGTAATATCGGGTCAGTATTTGGCGGTGGTTGTCCGTTTAATGCGCAGGGCATTACAGGTATAGCATTTATCAATTTAAGCTCCAGCAAACCCTTGGGTATGATTGTACTTAATAAGGGCGGAGACTCTTATGCCATTTACAATACAAAATCAGGCCAGTTCGGCTGGGGGCCATCTAAAACTATTACCGATCCTGAATTGGCCATAAATGGCAACAAAGCACCATTCACAGCATTTGGCGCAGTATGTTACCTGGATATTGGTAACATTGATTATCTGGTATTTTTTAATAAGCAAGGCACCCAGTATTGTATGTGGGAAAATGTAAATGGCTTTACCCCGGCCTACGACCTATGATTTAGTCGATAGCAAACAGTCTATAGTCAATAGAAATATCAGCCTGTGTATAGCTAAAAAATACAGCATTCAGATTCTTTATACTTAAACCTGATCCTTAATACCTCTTACCCATGAAAAAAATAATTACCCTCGCCCTTCTATTCTTCTTACCGCTTTTGCTGCTTTCGCAGGAGGGTGAATTCGATCTATCCTTTAATGGTGATGGCAAGTTTATACTCGATTTGAGTTATGATGACGGAGCTACCTGCGTAGCCCTTCAGCCCGATAACAAAATTGTAATTGGAGGCACGGTAAATAGAAATGATGTGAGTTCCGTGGTAATACGGTTAGATCGCAACGGCAACCCTGATTTAACTTTTGGCACCCTGGGCATAGCGGATATTGAGTTTCCTGATTTTGGCCCGTCCGTTCAGGATGTTGCCGTGCAAGGTGATGGAAAAATACTGGCGCTTTCAAGAACCTACAGAGATTCAGAATCAGGTATTATGATTAACCGCTTTAATAAAAATGGTAGCCTTGATTTAACCTTTGGTGATACCGGTATGGTTTACAGGGAGGGCTGGTTTGGCTCCTCCTATTGGAATTCTATTTTGGCCATGCCGGATGGTAAAATGGTAGTAGGCGGATATACTTATTTCAGTAGCACGGGTGTAAGTGGGGTGCTACTTGGCTATAATGAAAATGGTAGCCGCAACCTGGCTTTTGGAGATAGTGGTATGGTAAAATTTAATCTGGGTGGCGGCAGTGCCGAAATAGAAAAGCTTATACTGAGTAAAAGTGGTAATATATTGGCCGTAGGCAGTGGTTTTGCACAAGGCGATAGAAATTTTTTAGTGGCTCAGTTTAACCCTGATGGCACGTTTTATACGCCTTTTGGGGGCAATGGAATTGCAACAATTCCTTTTGGCAATGATGCCGCTGCCTACGCTATTAGTGAGCAGGCCGATGGTAAAATTGTGCTGGCCGGGGATATATATTTAAATAACGACTACCAATTTGCTGTGGCCCGGATTCTTGCAGATGGTACCCTTGATCAAAATTTCGGAAGCAATGGAAAGGTAACCACGCCAATCCTGAATGGTGATGCGAAGGCGGTTGCAGTAGCCATATTGGGAGATGGTAAAATACTGGCTGCCGGCCAGGCCGAAGGTATTTGGAATCGTGATTTTGCATTAGTGCGCTACCGCTCTGATGGTAGCCTGGATAAGTCATTCAACTTTGATGGCATATCAACTAAAAATATGGGAAGTGATGATGATGATGCCTTTGATGCAGTAATACAACCCAATGGCAGGCTCGTAATGGTAGGCCAAACCTTTGAAAACAGCTTTAGCAGTAACGTAATTACAGCGGGCCGCTTTTTAGGCGGTCAGGGTACCGTAGGGTTTGAAGAATTTGAGGAAGTTACATTTTCAATGTTTCCAAATCCTGCAAAGGAGTTTCTTCAACTGGATTTTGAGGAGTTTTATAACTCCACCAGCTTAAAGCTACTGGATCAACAGGGTAGGGTGATGCAGGTTATAGAAGGTTCAGGCTATACAACTACAATTGAGTTTGGCACGATATCATCCGGCCTTTACACTTTGCAGGTTACCCTGGATAATCAACAAACCTTTTATCGTAAGGTATTAGTGCAATAAATTTCAGATTTTAAAATATTTCCAACTGTTCGCTGGTGGACTGTCCCTCAAATTGTAATAACCACTTTTTACGGGGCAACCCACCGGCATACCCTACCAAACTGCCATTGGCTCCAATTACTCGGTGGCAGGGCACCACTATAGCCAGCGGGTTTTTTCCATTGGCCGCACCTACAGCTCTCACATAGTTAGGATCGCCAAGTTTTGCGGCCAACTGGCCGTAGGTAATGGTTTTACCAAATGGTATTTCCATTAGCTCTTTCCACACCTTATTTTGAAACTCGGTACCATCCTGCCTTAACGGTAAATCAAATGTGGTGAGCTTTTCAGCAAAATAGGCCTTCAGCTGAAAAGCCGCATCCTTGCATAAGTGGTTTGGATTATCGACTAGTCTTGGTTTTTCGAACAAAAAAGATATTGCCGTAACCTCTTTGTCAGTGGTATCAATCTGCAAAGTACCTGTGGGTGTTTTCAGGTAAGTAAAGTATTCAGTAAGCATGGTGGTAAGTTATGCTGATTCACTCAATATTAATCCCAATGCTTGCAACTCAATGTTCAAAATACTGTTGCAATATGCTTTCTTTTTGCTCTTTTACATAATCGAGGTAGGCCAGGGCCACTGGCGAGAGTTTTTTGCTTTTCAGCCAGATTAGCTGCCAGGTGGTTTCTATCGGTAAACCTTTTACCTCTATAATTTTCATCATTCCGCTGTCCAGGTGACTTTTAATTCCGATTATAGGCATAATCGAATAACCCAGTCCGGCTATTACAGCCTGTTTCACAGCTTCATTGCTCGTAAGTTCCATCTTCTTTTGGGCAGTTACGTGGTATTTGGCTATAAATTGTTCCATGGCCTGCCTGGTACCCGAGCCTTGCTCGCGATATATCAGTGGCAGTTCATCAAAAAGTTTTTTAAGGTTCGAAACTTTAGAGTGTACCGTCTCCTTATTGCCTATCAGGTAAAGTTTGTTACCCAGTAAGTCCACTTTTTCTACCGGAAATTTTTCAGGAATAATCGATACGAGAGAGAAGTCCACCTCGTTGTTTTCCATACTTTTAATAACCTCTGTTTTGTTGGTTACATCCATTTGCAGCTCCACACCGGGGTGTTGCTTTATAAATCCGGTGAGGAAGTAGGGCATTACATACTTACCGGTAGATACTACTGAAATCTTAAGCCTGCCCGCCATTTGGCCTTTGTAGGCGAGTGTTTTGTGATTAATGGAATATACCTGTTCCAAAATTTTCTCGGCAGCTTCGGCTATCTCCCTCCCAAAATCGGTTACATAAAGCTTTCTGCCAACCACCTCAGTAAGGGGAATATCAAATTGATTTTGAAAATTTTTAAGCTGAATTGACACCGCAGGTTGGGTAAGATGAAGTTCTTCCGAAGCTTTAGTAACACTTTGTAATTCAGATATTTTAGCAAATATCTGTAGTTGGTTTAAAGTGTAATTCATAAATTATATTAATGTATAACATTGTAAAGATAAATGAAAATTAATGAATTATTGATTGGAGATTTGTCCCATCAAAAATTCAAAACAATGACACGAATTACAGTAGCAAAAGGTGATGGCATCGGAACCTGAGATTATGGACGCCACACTAAAGATTTTATGGGCCGCAGGTGCCAAAATTGAAATTGATGAAATTGAAATTGGCGAAAAGGTTTACCTCTCCGGCAATACCTCAGGCATACCAGCCGAAGCCTGGAACGTAATACGCAAAAACAAGGTTTTTCTTAAGGCGCCAATTACCACCCCACAAGGCGGAGGCTACAAGAGCCTTAACGTAACTACCCGCAAAGCCCTTGGGCTATATGCCAATGTAAGGCCCACGCTTAGTCTTAGCCCGTTTGTTAAAACCAAACACCCGGCTATGGATATAGTAATTATCCGTGAGAATGAGGAGGACTTATACTCAGGGATTGAACACCAGCAAACTGATGAAGTGGTTCAGTGCTTAAAGCTTATCAGCCGCCCCGGGTGCGAAAAAATTATACGCTATGCCTTTGAATACGCCAGGCAGTATGGCCGCAAAAAGGTAACCTGCTTTAGTAAGGATAACATTATGAAACAAACGGATGGGCTTTTCCACCGCGTGTTTAAGGAAATTGCTGTAGAGTATCCTGAAATAGAAACAAATCACTGGATAATTGATATAGGTGCAGCTAAGCTGGCTGACAGCCCTGAGGATTTTGACGTAATCGTAACGCTTAACCTTTATGGCGATATAGTTTCGGACATAGCCGCTCAGATAGCAGGTTCGGTAGGGCTTGCAGGCTCATCCAACATAGGTGAAAACTGCGCCATGTTTGAGGCTATACACGGTTCGGCACCCACCATTGCCAACCAGAATATTGCAAATCCTTCAGGCCTACTGCAGGGAGCGATTATGATGCTTAACCACATAGGGCAGAATAATGTAGCTGAAAAAATTCAGAATGCATGGCTTAAAACCATTGAGGAAGGCCAGCACACCTTTGACATTTATGACCCCAACATCAGTACTGAAAAACTGACCACCAACCAGTTTGCAGAGGCGGTAATAAAAAATCTGGGAGAAGTGCCGGTAAAGCTGCCTAAAGCCTTTTACCCCAAAAGCGCACCGATTTATTTACCAAAGTACAGCCGCAAAACAAGGGCTGCTAAAGAATTGATTGGCTCTGATGTATTTGTACACTGGGATGGAACAAAACCCGATATGCTGGCAGAAAATTTACAGCAGATAGAAGGTGCACACCTTAAGTTGAACATGATAACTAACCGTGGAATAAAAGTGTGGCCCAATGGGTTTGATGAAACTTTTTGTACCGACCACTGGAGGTGCAGATTTACGGGTAAGAACGGGCGGCCAGTTGATAAAGGTGAAATCGTAGCACTTCTTTCCAGAGCCATCATAGCCGATATAGATATTATAAAGACAGAAAACCTATACCAGTTTGATGGCGTATCATCCTTTTCACTGGGCCAGGGCCAATAAACTTTAAGTCATCCACTAACTATAAATTTAAAATTATCATGCAAAAAGAACACAAAGTAGTACTGGTAAATGGGTCATACAACGCAACTGACTCAAGAGAGCTTTTACACGGACTGATTAATTATAAACGCAACTTCCATACGCTTAAAAACTTTAGTAGCGAGTTGCGCACCGGCAAGCCCGATGAGTTTGCCATGCAACGCAGAAACGAGCTTGCACATAGTGTGCTGGAAGTTCAAGAAATGTATGACCAGGCACTGGAAGAAGGCCTTGAGTTTAAAATAGATTGTAGCATAGAGATTAAGCTGAGCAAACCTGAGGCTATCAGCGAAAAGGTTGCAAAAGCGGAAGTATAATTAATATAAATGGGCTTAGCTGTTGAATTCGCGCTGTATAGTCATTTGTGTTAAAGTTGGCTAAGCCCATTTTCCTTCCCCCTGTCTCTTATACCATTTACTAAAACAACACTTTTATATAACAATGAACTTCAGCTTGCTGCTGGATAACCTTACCAACCCGGCTCTTTTATTTTTTGTACTCGGCATCATAGCCGTAATGCTAAAAAGCGATCTTCAAATTCCTGAAAATTCATCCAAGTTCATTTCTCTCTATTTATTGTTCAGCATCGGCTTTAAGGGCGGGCAGGAGCTTTCTCATGAGCCACTTACGTCTGAGATTGGTTGGTCTATGCTTTTTGGCATAGCCATATCGGTTTTTATTCCGCTTTACACCTTTTTTATAATAAAGAGGAAAATGGACGTACAAAACGCAGGTGCTATTGCTGCGGCCTACGGCTCGGTAAGCGCGGTAACCTTTGTAGCCGCTGTAAGTTACCTGGAGTATCAGGATTATGCAATGAGTGGGCACATGGTAGCCATTATGGCACTAATGGAATCACCAGCCATTATTACAGGTTTATTACTTATATCGGTTTTTAATAAATCAGATTTTGAGCGCATAGACAAGCGCACAGCAATAAAGCATTCATTCACCAATGGCAGTGTGCTTCTTATAATGGGCAGCCTTATTATAGGATATATGGCAAGCGCTGAGCAGGCCGAAGGCATAAAGCCATTTACAACGGACATTTTCAAGGGGTTTTTAGCTATTTTTCTTTTAGACATGGGTATAGCCAGTGGGAGAAAGCTGAGCTCGTTTTTGGGTAACGGCATCTTTCCACTGGCTTTTGCCATCATAGTTCCCCTAATCAACGGAAGTATAGTGGCCATATTAAGTAGCTCAGTAACTGAGGAGGTAAGTAACAGGTTTATTTTTGCGATACTGGCGGCCAGCGCCTCGTATATTGCTGTGCCTGCAGCCATGAAAATTGCTGTGCCCAGGGCAAATCCAAGTATTTATCTGCCCATGGCCCTGGCGGTTACCTTCCCGATAAATATCACCATTGGTATGCCTGTTTACTTTTGGCTGGCAACTTGCTTTTAAATAGCGGTTTAGAGTTGGTTTATCCACTCATAGCCTGCGGAGGTGCGGCTCAACATTCTTCAATACCTTCGCGTTGCAGCTTAAAGCAGAGTAAGTAGAATGAATGGATTGAAGTTGAAGCCTATTTCATGGCTGCCCAAGGATGGCAACCCCCTTTATATTTTTGGACCGTGCAGCGCTGAAACCTCTGAGCAGGTGTTGAGCACAGCGCGGCTAATTGCTCCGAAGTTTCCAAATGCCTTATTCAGGGCTGGTGTGTGGAAACCCCGCACCAGGCCAAACACCTTTGAGGGTGCCGGTGAGCAGGCTCTTGACTGGCTAAATGAGGTAAAAAAGGAAACAGGTTTAAAAATAACCACCGAGGTAGCCGATGCCACCCATGTAGAGGCTTGCCTTAAAAATGATGTGGATGTTTTGTGGATCGGTGCCCGCACGGTTGTAAATCCATTTTCCGTACAGGCTATTGCCGATGCCCTGCAAGGCGTGGATATACCCGTAATGGTAAAAAACCCCATGGTGCCTGATTTACAACTTTGGATTGGCGCCCTGGAACGTATTAATGGTGCAGGGGTGGAGCAGTTAGTGGCGATCCATCGTGGTTTTCATTTTCATAATAGTGCTCCTTATCGCAATAAACCCCTATGGGAGATTCCACTTGAGCTTATGGGTAAATTTCCTGATTTACCCATTATTTGTGATGTGAGCCATATTAGCGGTTCACCGGAATTGATACCTGCTGTAGCGCAAAAAGCTATGGATCTTAATATGAATGGCCTTATGGTGGAAAGCCATGTAGATCCTAAAATGGCTTTGAGTGATGCCAAACAACAGATTACCCCTGCACAACTTGAGCAGATAATAACCAGCATAGTGGTGCGTACCCCAACGGCCGATAATGCGGACTTCATCAGTAAAATGGAAATTTTACGTGAAGAGATAGACCAGATAGACATGGCCATTTTACGGCAATATGCGGAAAGGATGAACCTGGCCCGCGAAATCGGGAAGTATAAAAAGGAGAATAATGTTACCATCTTTCAGAGGGAGCACTGGGAGTATGTGTTGCGCAGGAGCCTGGAAGAAGGTTTACCGTTGGGCTTAAGCGAAACATTTTTAAAAGGTGTGTACACCCAGGTACATGATGAATCCATCCGCAACCAAACGAAGGTGATGAATTCGGATTAAGTCTATTGCCCCAGTTTTTTGGCAGATGCCCCGGTAACTTCCATTGTTTTAACTTTTTGAGTGTAAACCACCACCTGCATTTTACACTTATTTGCGTCCTCTGGTATTCGGAGCAAAACTTCATCGCTCTTTTTTGGAGATGAAACCGCTTTGAAGGCTCTTACCACATTGTTATGTTTTAGCAGTTTGCCCCGATTTTCACCACGCAGTACCTGCTGGTTAAGGCCATCTTCCGTAAGGGCAAAGTTTACCATGGTGCTTTTGTTGGTTTCATTAAGGTGATACTTAAAGCGGCAAAAGTTGCCATCAATGGTGATGTTGGTTATAGTAATTTCTACTTCTTTGGTTTTATTTTCAGATTTGCCTATAAACCGCTCGGCCTCTTCTTTATCCGAACCTACAAATGAGTGTGTGCCATCCACTATCATTTGCGGAGTAAAAATGCGCCTGATATTCAATGCCTGCGAGTAGTCCCTTTGCCTGTCTGTATATTTCTGATCGCTGTAGGGGTCGCTCCAGCCCAGCCTGTCCCAATAATGCACATGAAAGGAAAGGGCGATGACGTGATTTTTAGCCGCATACTGACTTAATAGTTTATCCGCTGGCGGGCAGCTGCTGCAACCTTCTGACGTAAATAATTCAATAAGGACAAGGGTCTTATCTTCATTCAATGTTTTTAACACATCCTCTTTTGCGGAGTGCATACTCATTAGTGCAATAAGTGAAATAGAAAATATTGTCTTCATAATGGAGGAAGTTATAAAGCCCGCGACTTCTAAAATGTCATTTGCGAACCAAAATTTAAACGTCTTGGGGAAGAGGTCAATTTGAAAATGCACTAATTAAGAAACCCCTCATTGCCAAAATAGATTCTGTATCATCAAGTTTTTTTTGAACCGATTACCCTATAAGCCGTTGGTTTTATAAGAAAACTGCCGCTTTTGCATACAAACCTGCAATGCTGGCATACTACTCACCTGAATTTTATTGTAGGTAAATAAACCTCTTTTGCTCTGATACTCTATGTACTAGCGCGGTTTGTGAAATGATGTATCTAATTTTTTTTCGCAAAAGAGCACTTCTGTACGAAGGTTGCGCCTGGAATAGGAGTCTTTTAAAAATATTATCAGCCGAAAGCCGGCTATTTAATTAGTAATTAAAGAAAGAGACAAAGAACAAATCAAATCAGATGAAAGTACTTGTAATCGGAGCTGGAAATATGGGACTCACTTATGCCCGGGCTGTTTCCAAATCAGAGTTTTTAAAGCCTAAAGACCTTATGATTCTGGACAGCGCTCCTGAAAAAACTTCTGAATTAAAAAAAATCAGCCACTTTGATGTGTATGAAAAGGTGGAAGACTGCGTGCCTAAGGCAGATGTCATTTTTATTGCCGTAAAGCCTTATCACGCTTTTGATCTTTTCGACACAATGAAGGAGTATGTGAGCGATGAGCAAATTGTAATTTCAATAATGGCGGGGGTTACCATACAATCCATTAAAGATGCCCTTGGCGTAACCCGTGTAGTTAGAGCCATGCCAAACCTGCCCGCGCAAGTGGGTAAGGGTATGACTTCTTATACCGTATCTGATGAAGTTTCCAGGTTGGAGATTTTAACCATTGAAAACCTTTTAGATACCACCGGTAAGTCAGTTCGCCTGGATACGGAGAATGATATTGATGCCTCCACAGGTATCTCCGGGAGTGGACCTGCATACATTTTCTACTTTATGCAATCTATGATTGAAGCTGCTCAAAAAATGGGCTTTTCTGATCATGACTCTAAAGTGTTGGTGGGCCAAACCTTTGAAGGAGCGGTTGAGCTATTCAATAAATCCAATCTCGACCCAAGCTCGTGGATGGACAGGGTAGCCTCAAAAGGCGGAACCACACGTGCCGCGCTAGATAGCATGGATGATAATAATGTGAAGGAATTAATTAAGGATGCTGCCTATGCTGCATTTAAACGTGCGGTGGAGTTAGGTAAAGAAAACCAAAACGCATAAACACAGCCATGACGATAGGAAGAAATATTAAGCGCAAAAGAGTGGTGGTAAAGGTTGGTACCAATGTGATGACCAACCGCGATAACCGCATTGTAGGCCCGATACTTAAAGATTTGGTGAGACAAATCGCTGCTCTTTATGAGGAAGATATAATGACCGTGCTGGTTTCATCCGGTTCGGCTATAGCCGGAAAGGAGATTTTGGGGGATTGCAAAATTGAGGATGAGTCCACCCGCAGACAGATTTATTCAGCAGTTGGCCAACCGCGTATGATGCGCCACTACTACAGCATCTTTCATGATTATGGAATGCGATGCGCGCAGGTGCTGGCCACCAAACGTGATTTTAGCCCCGGTAAGCATCGTGAAAATATGATAAATTGCTATGAAGGCTTACTTGATGAGGGCATAATTCCCATAGCCAATGAGGATGATGCTGTATCACTCACCATGAGCATGTTTACTGATAATGACGAACTGGCGAGCCTGGTTGCGGAATTGATTAATGCCGATATGATGATTTTGTTGACGGATACCGATGGACTTTTTACCGGTCATCCGGATGATGAGGGCTCCGAAGTTATACCTCATGTAAAGATTGATCAGAATGTAGAGAAGTATATTCAGGAAAGTAACAAAGGTGAGGGCGAAGGCCGTGGAGGTATGCAATCCAAATTGGAAGTTGCTAAAAGTACTGCGGCTAAAAAGATACCGACATTTATTGCTAATGGGAAAAAATCAGGGGTTATCCTTGACATTGTGGCCGGTAAAAAAATCGGAACCATGGTTACCGCATAGCCTTAATCCGAAAAAAAAACTTAAGAAAAAAGAAAGAGAAAAAATGAAATTGATAGAAACCAAAACAAAGAATAACGTGCTTCAATCCATGATTGAGATACTGGACAGGGAGCGGGAGAATATTATAAAGGCCAACATGAAAGACCTGAATGCCTTTAATAAAGATGACCGGGCCATGTATGACAGGCTTGTAGTAAATGATGCCAAAGTTGACGGCATGATACAGGCAGTGAAAGAAGTTATGGAACAGAAAGATCCCGTTGGCAAGCCAATATCCAACCGAAAGTTGGAAAACGGACTGGAGATAATAAACAAAACCGCGCCCTTCGGTACCATCATGATTATTTATGAATCAAGACCTGATGTGACTATTGAAGCAGCAGTACTGGCTTTTAAAGCCAACAGCCGAATTTTATTGAAAGGCGGTAAGGAAGCCATTCATAGTAATGAGATACTGGTAAAGTGTTGGCATGAAGCTCTTGCTGAAAACGGGTTACAATCTGATTGGATTGAGATGCTGAAGATGAACCGGGAAGAAACCCAGGAGTTTTTGCGCAATCCTACCCAAAAGCTGGATTTAATTGTACCACGTGGTGGTGAACGCTTAATTCAATTTGTGAAGGAACATGCCACCTGTGCTGTACTGGTAAGTGGCCGGGGCAATAACTTCCTTTATGTAAATAAGGATGCAGATTGGAAGAAAACCCTCGATGTTATCATCAATGCCAAAACCGATAAAATTTCGGGTTGCAATGCACTTGACAAGGTTTTGGTAGATACTAATTTGCCGAAGTATGAAGAGCACCTTAAGGAACTAAGCAATGTATTGAGTGACCTTGGTGTGGAAGTTTTGGTAGATGAAAAACTAAAAGATTTTTTAAGCGATAAATCCACTATACCTGAAGAGAAAGTATGGTATGAGGAGTTTTTAGCCATGAAAATTTGCCTCGGAGCTGTTGATGGTTCCAGCGAAGCTATTGACAAAATAAATAAATACTCTGGCGGGCATAGCAGCACCATTATGACTGAGGATAATACCGAAGCGAAAAATTTTATGGAGCAGGTGGACAGTGCAGCAGTGTACCATAATGCCTCCACACGTTTTACGGATGGCGGCCAAATGGGGGTTGGTGCCGAGCTGGCCATTAGTACAGATAAGTTGCACCACCGGGGGCCTTTAGGACTTGAGCAGCTTGTAACTAACAAATACTATGTACATGGCGATGGCCAAATCAGGAAATAGAACCTGACTTATAATGCATAAAAAAGCCAACCTGCGAAGGTTGGCTTTTTAGTTTAACCGATTTCGGCTAGGCAAGGTGCATACCTACGGGTAGCAGCTTACGCCTGTTCATGTTTTTCTTAAAATGTGCTTTTACAAACTTGGTCATGGGTACCACGCGCATCCCTGTCTCTTCAATCATGTCCAGGGTCTTATCAAGCATTTCAGTGGCTTTGCCTGACTCTTCAAAATTTGCGGGAAAACTAACCTTTGTTAAAAAGTACTTTTTTTCTTGAATTTGATATTCAATTACAGCCAGCATTTCACCATCACGCACTTCAAAGTGCCTCATTTCAGTGTTGTCAATAACTTCCATTTTAGTGCTAATTCAAGGGTATTAGGGAAACGAATCATCAAAAATACGAAATGATCACTTATTTTAACCTAAATATAAATACCTGTACACCTCTGATTTATAATGGTTTTTATATGTGAATGTAGAAAATACCATATTGTAAAACCTTAATTACTATGTGGTTCAGCGTTTTATGGCGGGTAAAATCACCTTTAAGGATTTTGAGCATATTTTGGCTTTTAGATAAGAGGTGTCTTTTTGTAGTTCACCGTCAATCTGAAAGCTTACCTCTCGGTTTACTTTTACTTCCACTTGTTTGGCCTGTAGCACCTCCAGGTGTTTTGAGTCTGAATCCACAAAATCAAAAAACTGACCGGCAATACCGGCAAGGTTTACTTCCGTAAGAAGACATATTTCAAATAGCCCGTCATCAATCTTACCTACGTTATTAAGCAAGGCGCCTGTGCCATAGCGCGTGGCATTGGCAAAAGCAACCATAAAAGCCTCTTTGTTTATTTTTTCGCCATCCACATCCAGGCTAACCTCAAATGGCTTTTTGTTCATCAACTCAGCGACCATACCCTTGGCATAACCCAAAAAACCACGGTGCTCTGTTTCTTCAAAATGCTTTACCAGGTTGGCATTGAGACCAATATCACTGATGTGCATGGCCAGGTGCTCATCATTAAATAAAAGCATATCAATGCTTTTTGTATTTCCCTGTTCTATCACCTCAAGCGCATCATCAATGTGTGACGGAATTTTTAGTTCAGCGCACATGCCATTAGCTGAGCCGGAAGGGATTATACCCAGGGCAATATCAGTATCCTTTACCAGCCCTGCACAAAGCAAAACAGTACCATCACCGCCCACGGCTACTACGGTATCAGGCTTATATTTTTCTATATTTTCCCTGATGTTTTTTGCATCATCTTCTCCTGTGGTTTCTATTATTTCGGAATTATGTCCTGAACTTTGTGACCAGCTTTTTATTCTTTTTATAGCAGATGTTTTATCTCTGCCCCCGGCAATGGGGTTAACAACGAAAAGTATTTTTACGCTCATAGTAGCTGTACAACTTATTAATTTAGGCAACAAATTTAGATGATTTCAAAGCCGCCTGAGTGGGCAGATTATAAAGAAGCACCTATTACCGGAAGCTGGTTTAAGCGTTGGCTCAAAAGCCGCTTTCGCTTTGTGGATTACCCGTTTTTGCTCGCTTACCGCGGATATGGAAACCCTGATACATTTATAATTCAGGGTCATGTATTCAGGGGGATGGCCCTTAGCCGCCCACGTAAAAGGCACTCCGCCTGGAAAAACTTTATCGGTCTCATCAAGATGTTTCTAATCCGTACCGTACCACAGGTGCGGGTTCAGCTAAATATGGATGGGATAAAACATACGGCCGAAACCAACGAAAATGGATTTTTTGAATTTGAAATAAACTCTCATGGTTTACATCATGGATGGCATCAGTTTGACCTGATGCTGTTAGACGAATTGGTGGAAGGACAGGAGGAGATTAGCCTCGAGGCAGAAGTCATGATTCAGGATGATTTTGAGTACGGCCTTATTTCAGATATTGATGATACCTTTCTGGTATCGCATGTGACTAAAGGTTTGCGAAAATTATATCTGCTACTCACTAAAAACTCCGAGAGTCGGAAGCCATTTAAAGGAGTAGTAAACTTTTATAACCTTTTGGGAGAAGGAGTATCATCCAAACCCAATCCGTTTTTCTATGTAAGTAGCAGCGAGTGGAACCTCTATGATTTCCTTATTCGCTTTATGCGATTTCATGATCTGCCGAAAGGCGTATTACAGCTTAAGGATTTAAAGGATAGCTGGACGGACTTTTTTAAATCGGGGTTTGGCAGCCATGATCACAAGCGATTGAAAATTGAGCGCATCCTTAAAATGTACCCTGATAAGCAGTTTATCTTATTGGGGGACAATGGCCAGCATGACCCCTACATCTATCGCAAAATTGCTGAAGACTTTCCCGGCCAGGTAAAGGCCATTTATATACGTGCTGTAAAACGCTCACACCGCGATGAGGTCAATCGCGAACTCGCCAAAATTGACGCTAAAGCTATACCCAGCCTTCAATTTAAACGAAGTGCCGAAGCCATGGAGCACGCAAGGAGAGAGGGTTTTATTCTCAAAGTGGAAGAAACTTAAAATCATGCACTTTAATTTGAAAATGACTTAAGGATTTAATTCTTTCACTTCCCCGCAATCTCTTTCATTATCAGCTCCGCATGTACCCTTGAGTTTTCAATAAACCATTTGGCGGTTTCCATGCCGCCAACAATCACCCCAGCCAGGTATAAGCCCTTTACATTACTTTCCATGGTATCGATATTATAAACCGGCTTCATGGCATCATCCTTTTTAAGTTGGATACCACACTTTTCCAGAAAATCGAAGTCAGGTTGATAGCCCGTCATAGCCAGCACAAAGTCATTAGCCAATGTAATTGGTTTTCCATCCTGTTCAATTGTGATGTTGTGCTCAGCTATTTCGGTTACCTGGGAGTTGAAATAGGCTTTAATAGAACCTTCCTCAATCCGGTTTTCGATATCAGGGCGCACCCAATACTTTACTCGGCTCGCTATGCCCGCTCCACGATGTATAATAGTTACTTCAGCACCTTTTCGCCAGCACTCCAGCGCAACATCTACAGCCGAGTTTTGCGCGCCAATTACTGCTATCTTCTGGCGATAGTAGGGGTGGGGATCACTATAATAGTGGCGTACTTTAGGTAAATCCTCTCCCGGGACACCTAATTTATTGGCGAGGTCATAAAAACCACTGGCTATCACTATATTCTTTGCTTGGTGTACCTCTTTATTGGTTTTAACCTCAAAGCCATCCTCCAGCTTTTTTATCTGGTGTATTTCTTCGTAAAAATTGATGTTCAGATCAAATTTATCAGCTACCCTACGGTAATATTCCAGAGCTTCCTGTTTGGTGGGTTTTGGATTATGTGATACAAAAGGCACTCCGCCAATTTCCAGTTTTTCAGATGTTGAAAAAAAGGTCATGTTGTGGGGGTAGTGGTAGAGGGAATTGACCAAAACACCTTTTTCAATAATCTTATAATCAAGATTTTGCCCAATGGCATTTATACCACAAGCCAACCCTATTGGTCCGGCACCTACTATTATCACATCTTTCATGTTCAATTTTACGTAAATACATTAGTAAAGTTTTACAAAATCGTTTTTTTTGAAGAGGCCATGGATAAAGGCTACATTCGCCAGCGATATTATGAAGCTCAGTGTAATTATACCTACATACCAGGAGGAGGCTACCATAGGAGAATTGGTAGAGCATCTTTTCCGTTGCGATATCCACAATCAGATAGAAATTTTAGTTTGTGATGGTGGCAGTACAGACGATACGCTTCGCCTGGCCGAAGAAGCAGGTGCCATTGGTATCAAATCTCCCAAAAAAGGGAGGGCCGCCCAACTGAACTGTGGTGCCAGCCTGGCTCAAGCTGAGATCTTGTACTTTTTACATGCGGATGCTTTTCCACCAAAATCTTTTGTTAAGGACGTTATTTCGGCCATAGATTTGGGTTACGACTTTGGCAATTTTCGTCAGGTTATAAAATCAGAAAATCCATGGGTGAGGATTAACAGCTACTTCAGCCGCCTTAATGGCCGTATAACCAGCGGGGGAGATCAATCTCTCTTTATTACCCGCGAGTTATTCTTCAGGCTGAAGGGTTACCGTGAGGACTTCCTCTTTATGGAGGATTATGACCTGTTTGGCAGGGCTCGCCTTCTGGGTGAGAATATCAAAATACCGAAGAGCCTCGAAATTGTTGACCGCAAATACACATATAATAGTTATTTAAGAGTTAATCTTTCTAATCTTACCATCCTTACCCTTTACAGGCTGGGTATTCATCCCAACAAGTTATTTCCTCTTTATAAGTCATGGATTAAGGGCCCTCGTTACAAAAGCCTTCCAGAATAAGGTGTAAGTCCAGTTACATACAACTGCAATAATTTGCTGTTTTGGCGTTTTCAGTCTGCTAAGTTTTTACCTTTCGCTCATGAAAAAATTGTGGTTCATCCTTCCTGCAATACTGGCTTTATCATGTACAGATAAATCGTCTGTGGTAGAAAATGGCGTGCGTGGTGAAGCTCAGGGGAGCACCTACAGCGTAAAATTTATCAGTGATAAGGAGCAGAATTTTCAATCTGCGTACGACAGTATCTTCAGCGCTTTTGATCAATCTATGAGTACCTATAAATCTAATTCCTTAATATCTAAGGTTAATATGGGTGATACTACTATACAGGTGGACCCTATGTTTATTTCTGTACTTAAGAGGGCCAACGAAATATCCCGGGAAACCCAGGGTCAGTTTGATGTTACTGTAGGCCCATTGGTTGATTTATGGGGTTTTGGTAAAAAAACTCAGCTGGAGATTGACAGTGCTAAGATCGATTCAACGAAACAATATGTAGGGTATAAAATGATAAACTGGAATCCGGAAAAAGTTAAAATCCCGAAAGGTTTCAGAATTGACTTTAACGCTATTGCACAGGGTTATACCGTAGATGTGATTTCTGAATTTTTGGAAAAAAAAGGCATTGACCGCTACATGGTTGAGGTGGGTGGTGAAGTACGCACCAAAGGGCTGAATAAAAAAAATGAACCCTGGAAAATAGGTATTGATAAGCCTAGCGAAGAAATAGATCAGGCCGACCGCTTTCAGGTGATAGTTGGCTTAAAGGACAAGGCCTTGGCTACTTCAGGCAATTACCGCAAGTTTTGGGTAGATCAGGCAACCGGAATAAAGTATGCCCATACTATTGACCCTATCTCAGGGTTTCCGGCACGCAATCAGTTGCTTAGTGCCACACTAATTGCCAACAACTGCATGGATGCAGATGGTTATGCTACAGCCTGCATGGTAATGGGTACTGAAAAGGCATTGAAGTTTATAGAAAATAAACCGGATTTAGAGGCCTATCTTATTTACTCTGATGAAAACGGAGACTGGCAGGTGGCCCAAACCAGCGGATTTGGCAGTTATGTTTTAAAGTAATTAAGCTGCCTCCGGGCCGGCTTTCTTGTCGTCCTCCTTTTTGCACTGCTCACTTGGCATGGCGCCACAAAAGCCGCAGGGCTCACCTTCTTTATTTAAAAACGGGCTATTACTGGCGCAAGTACCGGAAAATTCGCCATCCTTTTTGGCCCATATTTTTATGGCTATCCCTGCGAAGGCAAGGGCTATAAATACTACTGCTATTATAAAAACCTGCATAACTATTGTTTTCTAATAAGATTACTCTGTGGAGCCAATAATGTTTACTTCGGGCCTTAGGTCAACCCCAAACATTTGTTTCACGGACTTCTTAATATCCATGGCAAGGGTTACAATTTCCTTGCCAGTGGCTTTTCCGTGGTTTACTAACACCAGGGCCTGTTTTTCATGTACACCGGCATCACCTCTGCGGAAGCCTTTCCAGCCTGCTTTATCAATCATCCAGCCCGCAGCCAGCTTTACGCTGCTGCCAGCAGCCGGGTAAGCTACTATCTCTGGAAATTTATCCTTCAGTTTGTCGAAATGAATTTGGGGCACTACAGGATTTTTGAAAAAGCTGCCACTGTTTCCCAATACTTTAGGATCGGGCAGTTTACTACTCCTGATATTACAAACAGCCTCTGAGATAGAATAAATGTTTTTTTCCTGTCCCAGCCTTTTTATTTCTTCCTCAATGGCACCATAGCGGGTATCGAGCTTATGATCTTTATTGGTGAGCTCAAAAAATACCCTTGTAATAATGTAAGAACCCTTTCCTTTTCGCTTAAAGTACGAATCTCGATAGCCGAAATTACACTCCTTCTTAGTGAAAATTTCAAACTCGCCACTGGTGGTATTTAAGGCTTCAAGGTGATGAAAGGTGTCTTTCATTTCCACACCATACGCTCCGATATTCTGTATAGGAGCTGAACCTACATTTCCTGGAATCAGTGAAAGATTTTCCAGCCCGCCAAGGCCCTGCTTCAGGGTCCACAAAACAAACTCGTGCCAGTTTTCACCAGCCATTACCGATACGAGGGTTTTGTTGCCCTCACTTTTTTCCACCCACTTTACAGTTAGTGAAATCTTTAGTACAAGTCCGTCAAAATTCTCAGTAAGGAGCATGTTGCTGCCGCCACCAATAATGAGTTTTGGTTGTTCAAATACATCATGATGCACAATCCACAAAAGGTCATCTACCGTACGGGCATCAAAAAAGTAATGGGCCTTTACATCTACACCAAAGGTGTTAAAAGGCTTTAGCGATTTGTTTTCTTCTATTTCCCGGTTTTGTATCAAAGCAATGTTCCTGGGTAAGCTTTTAAAGCAGCTCTTATTATTTCTACGGATTCCTCCAGGTCACTTTTTTGCAGTACATAGGCAAGTCTTACCTGGTTAAGGCCCATACCTGGTGTGGCATAAAAACCTTCAGCCGGTGCCAGCATTACGGTTTTGCCATCCATCTCAAAAGTAGACAGCAACCATTGGGCAAAACGCTCAGCATTATCTACAGGCAAGGAAGCCATGGCGTAAAATGCACCTTTGGGCTTGGGGCAAAACACTCCATCTATACTGTTCAGTCCATCTACCAAAATGTTTCTGCGGCTTACATATTCTTCTTTCACATCTGCAAAGTACTCAGGGCCGGTTTGCAAAGCTGCTTCTGAGGCAATTTGTGCAAGTGTAGGAGGGCTCAATCTGGCTTGGGCAAACTTCATAGCAGTAGCCATTACAGCCTTATTTTTAGATATCATGCAACCAATACGCGCACCGCACATGCTATATCTTTTAGATACCGAGTCAATAACAATGGCGTGTTCCTCAAGTCCATCCAGGGTTAAAATGGAGTGATGCTCGGCACCGTCATAAGCAAATTCACGGTATACCTCGTCAGCAATCAGGTATATATCATGCTTTAAGGCCAGGTCACGCAATTGGTTCAACTCTTCCAGCGTATATAAATAGCCGGTAGGGTTACCAGGGTTGCAAATCATTATAGCCTTGGTATTGCCGGTAATCAGTTTTTCAAATTCAGCAATTTCAGGCAGGGCAAAATCTTCGCTTATCCGGGATGTTACGGGTACAACGCTTACTCCGCTTGAAATACCAAAGCCATTGTAGTTGGCGTAAAATGGCTCGGGAATAATTATCTCATCACCAGGATCCGTAATAGAGTTAAGAGTAAACAAAATAGCTTCTGAGCCCCCGGTGGTTACGATAAGATCATCCGCTGTAATATCAATACCTACTTTACTGTAGTAATTCACAAGTCCCTCGCGGTATGATTGAAAACCAGCAGAATGGCTGTACTCTAAAACTCCAATTTCTGTATTTCGTACTGCATCCAGTGCAGCTTGTGGAGTTTTAATATCGGGCTGGCCGATATTCAGGTGAAAAACCTTGCGCCCCTTGCTTTTGGCTTTTTCGGCAAATGGTACAAGTTTACGAATAGGAGATTCGGGCATGGTAAGCCCTTTTATGGAGATTGCTGGCATGCTGCTACTACTTATTTTTTCAATAAAAAACCCCCTCGGCCTGGCCGAGAGGGTGCAAATGTAATTTTTATAAGTCTTTTATTTAGACTCCTGCATCATTGAAGTTTTTTCCTCTTTTACAGGGGTGGTTTGTACAGGCTGCGGAGCTTTAACCACACCTTTAATATTCACCACCTTGTTACCATTTTTAGCATTAGAGGTAACAGTTACGCTTTTGCTAAATGCACCTACTCTTTGAGTATCATACTTCACTTTCATTACGCCTTTTTCACCTGGCGCAATTGGCTCTTTTGGCCAGGTTGGCACTGTACATCCGCATGATCCCACGGCTCTTGTAATGATAAGAGGCTCTTTTCCTGTGTTTGTAAAAACAAATTCTCTGGTTCCGTCCGAACCTTTTTCTACAGTTCCATAATCAATTGTTTCCTTTTCAAAGGTAATCTCAGGCGCATTTGGGTTAGATTCCTGTGCATAGGCAAATGTTCCTGCTGCGATGAATGTAAGTGCTAACAAAAGCTTTTTCATGGTAATTTTTCTTTTAGATGGACAAATTTAATGTTAAATACTTTTCTAATAAAACCACCATTGAGTTCACTAAAAATGTGCCAAAAAGGTAGAGCAGTAGAAACTACAATTTTTACCTTTGGCGATTCTATATTGAAAATACCCGTAAACCCGCCTATAATGAGCATTCCGGCAAATTTTGACTTTAACACCCAAGAGCGCGAGTGGTACAAATTCTGGCTCGACAATAAGTTTTTTGAATCGACTCCTGATGAGCGAAAGCCTTATACCATTGTTATTCCGCCACCTAATGTTACGGGCGTATTGCATATGGGCCATATGCTCAATAATACGTTACAGGATGTAATTATAAGGCGAGCCAGGATGCAAGGCTACAATGCCTGTTGGGTTCCGGGTACTGATCATGCCTCCATTGCCACCGAAGCGAAAGTAGTTTCCAAACTAAAGGAGGATGGTATAGATAAAGCATCGCTTACGCGGGATGAGTTTTTAGAGCATGCCTGGGAGTGGACACACAAACATGGCGGTATTATTCTGGAACAGCTCAAGCGATTAGGAGCTTCCTGCGATTGGAGCCGCGAAGCCTTTACTATGGATGAAGCCCGAAGCGAATCTGTAATCAAAGTATTTATTGACCTCTTTAATAAAGGCAAGATTTACCGCGGTTACCGCATGGTAAACTGGGATCCACAGGCAAAAACTACTCTGTCTGACGAGGAGGTGATTCATAAAGATGTAAACGGAAAACTGTATTACATCAACTATAAAATTGAAGGAGAGGATAATTATCTGACCATAGCTACAACCCGCCCCGAAACCATTTTTGGTGATACTGCCATTTGCATCAATCCGGAGGATGATCGTCATAAGTACCTAAAAGGTAAGCGCGCCATTGTGCCTATTGCCAACCGCAGCATACCCATTATTGAAGATGACTACGTAAGCCTTGAGTTCGGTACTGGTTGCCTTAAGGTAACCCCCGCTCATGATGTAAATGATAAGGCTATTGGAGATCGCCATAACCTGGAGGTGATTGATGCCATGAATGATGATGGCACCCTTAACAGCTATGGGCTGCATTATAATGGTAAAGACAGGTTTGTAGTAAGGAGGGAAATAGTTAAAGAACTCGAAGAGATTGGTCAGCTGAACAAAGTTGAGGATTACGCCACATCAGTGGGTACCAGCGAGCGCACCGGTGCCGTTATTGAACCCCGCCTTTCGGATCAGTGGTTTTTGAAGATGAAGGAAATTGCAGGCCCGGCTCTGGAGAATGTGATGAATGATGAGGTGCAGCTTATCCCTGAAAAGTTTAAGAACACCTATCGCCATTGGATGGAGAATGTGCACGACTGGAACATTTCTCGTCAGCTGTGGTGGGGGCACCAGATACCGGCTTATTATTATGGTGATGGCAAAGATGACTTTGTTGTAGCAGAATCTATTGAAGAGGCAGCTAAGTTAGCTTCTGAAAAAGCCGGTAAGGCTATTTTTGCAGATGATCTGAAGCAGGATGGCGATGTACTGGATACATGGTTTAGCAGCTGGCTTTGGCCAATTTCGGTTTTTGATGGTATCCGCAAGCCGGATAACGAAGAGATTAAATATTACTACCCCACCCAGGATTTAATTACTGCCCCCGAGATTCTCTTTTTTTGGGTAGCAAGAATGATTATTGCCGGTTATGAGTATCGTAATGAGAAGCCCTTCAGCACAGTGTACCTTACGGGAATTGTTCGCGATAAGCAAGGTAGAAAGATGTCTAAACAATTAGGCAACTCCCCAGACCCGGTGGGCCTTATGGAGAAGTACAGTACCGATGGTGTAAGGGTTGGAATGCTGCTTACTTCACCGGCAGGTAATGATTTACCTTTTGATGAAGAGCTTTGTACCCAGGGTAGAAATTTCGCCAATAAAATATGGAATGCCCTCCGCCTGGTTAAAGGGTGGGAGGTTGAGGATAAAGCGCAGGATGAGGCGGCTGCTTCGACCATTAATTGGTTTGAACATAAAATGCGGGATACTCTTCACTCGCTGGAAGACTCCTTTTCAAAGTACAGAATATCCGAGGCGCTGATGACCTCATATAAATTTGTGTGGGACGACTTCTGTAGCTGGTATCTTGAGGCTGTAAAACCGGCCTTTGGCGAAGCTATTGACAAGAAAACTTTTGAGCAGACTATCCACTACTTTGAGCAGGTGTGTGTAATACTGCATCCGTTTATGCCTTTTATTTCGGAGGAAATCTGGCATCAGTTGGACGATAGAAAAGAGGGAGATACGCTATGCCTGCAAAAGTGGCCATCTCTTAAAGATGCGGATAAAGCCATACTGGAGGATTTTGAGCAGGCGGCTGCTGTGGTAAATGGTGTTAGAAATATCAGAACCTCTAAAAACATCTCCTATAAGGATGAACTGGAAATAATTGCAACTGCTGAAGCCGCTATCCCTGCGGAGTATGAAAAGTTGATTTCTAAAATGTGTAATCTTTCATCTATTTCAAAAAATGGAAACAGTGACACTGGTGGACTGAACTTTACTTTTTTAGCAGGAAACTATGAAATCATTATTCCGGCAGGGGGAAGTATTGATGTTCAAGCCGAACTTGACAAGCTGCAAAAAGACCTGGAGTATCAACAGGGCTTCTTAAAATCAGTACAAAAAAAGCTCTCAAACGAGCGCTTTGTTGCCGGAGCACCTGAAGCTGTGGTAAATGCTGAAAAGCAAAAGCAGGCCGATGCTGAAGCGAAGATCAAAGCTTTGGAAGAAAGACTGGCGGCTTTGAGCTAGAGAAATGATATTTGATAAATATTCGTAACAAACAAGAAAAGAGGCTTTGACCTCTTTTTTTTTATTGAGCTATGGTAATCTTCCTCCCAACTCCATTTACGCTTACCACTACAAAAGCTGAGTTTACTTTAGAAACATCCAGCGAAAGCTCACGGTTATCATCCTTCACTTTTGTCTTTTTTCTGTATAGCTCCTTACCAGCGGCATTTACCATGCGTATGTCGTACTGCATGGTTTCAGTATCCTTAAACCTTATTTTTATTTCGCTACCAGCGGGATTGGGATATATTTCGATAGAGCCTTTCTTTTCGTCAATCTCCTGTAGTCCTACTTTTTCTGCTGTATTAGCCAGCACATAATCACCGGCTTGTAACTTTTCTATATCCATTAGGGTGATGGAACCCAGCTGGGTTTTTACCTGATGGGGGTAGAGAGCCCACTCTTGGGTAGCGTCTTCTCTGTAAAGTATCACGAGGCTGTCGGAGTTGGTTGATACCAGTTCTTCATCCAGGCTATTGGTGCCTCTCCTTACGGTGATATTTCCGGTGATATCGGCATTACCCAGGTCAGTGCCGTTTACCGTCCAGTAGTGTTGGGGTGAGAGCCTGTAATCCTTACCGGCAGGAATTTTACCACCAGGCCCGGCCCAGTGGTGCATTACAATGATTTTGGCCGAATCAGTTAAAGTATTGGCCGTAATTTTCATTTTTGACCTGCGTGCATTGTAAACCCCTGTCTTATTGATGTTATGCTCATCATAGGTATTACCAGTAAGCAGTGTGCCGTTATAAGATGCCATGGCATATTTTGGTATAAAGGGCAGGTTTTGAAAACTGGCGATGGCGGAAGCACCGCTCATTACCACCTTACGGGAAGTGGTATCTCCCGTTTCGCTGAAAAAGGTTATAAATACTGGGATGTTGTTAAATAAGGCAGGCGCCTTCCTTAGCCTCTGCGTAAGCTTAATGTCTACTTGATTTGACAGAGCAGGGGCATAAAGGCTATCAACCGAAAACTGCGGAAAGCCCGGGTTGAAAACCCAACCATCAAAAAAGTCATTTAGGGGTACACCGGTTATTTGCGCCAACTGATCCCTGAACTGATTACTGTTGAGGTTACCATATTTATTGTTCTGGAGCAATGTGGTTAGTCCTGTAAAAAAGAGCGAATCGCCCAGGTAGGCGCGCAGGTTGTGACTCACCATAGCTCCTTTTTGGTAAACGTGGGTACCGTAAACGTACTCATGCGTGAGGCCCTGTATCGCTTTAAAGCCATCGTCATTTATATGGGCGTTTTCGAGTACAACATGGGCATTGTCAAGCACTACGTCAAGGTAATGCCCGCGGCTGTAAACTTCTTCGGTATAGAGGTGGCTGCAAAACTCGGCCATGCCTTCGTTAATCCACATATCGGCATCAGTTTCGCAGGTTACCAGGTTTCCCCACCAATGATGGGCCAGCTCATGGGCAATAATATCTTCACCGCTAAGGGTGCCATTTACAAGGCTGGTGGGCAGGTGTACGCTGGTGGAGTGCTCCATGGCTCCGCGTGGGGTGGCACAATACCCCACCTTTTGCCAGTGGTAAGGGCCAAATGAATTTTCAAATGCAGTAAACGTAGGCTTGATGTTAAAAAATGAGTTTACCATTTTTAAAGAGTCGGCAGGCTTTGCCATGAGCATAATGGGCATATTGCCATTAAGGCTGCTTACGTTATCGGTAATCTCAGCATAGTTGCTGATAGCCACACTGGCAAGATAGGTAGGAATGGGATCAGCCATATTCCAGTGTGTAAGTATGGTATCTCCATTAATGGTAGTTTCCGAAACTCTGAGCCCGTTGGCATAGGGCCTTAGTGGTTTTACGGTGGTAAAATGAAAATCGTAAAGGGATTTCTCCACAAAATTATCGAAGCATGGAAACCATGCACGGCCGAAGGTGTGTGGGTTAGCCGCGAAACCTACTCCCAGGTTATAGTAGTATCCGCCCGACTGATGCCAGCCCCCGAAGCCACTACCATCATCTATTGGGGTACCATGATAATAAACCTTCAGCAGAGCAGTATCGGAGGTATTCAAATTTCCTGCGAAAGCGGCCCTGATTATCGTATCGTTGTAGGTGTAATTAAGGGCCACACCATTGTGAATAATTGAATCAACATTCAGCTCAAGCAAATCAAGGCTTATGCCCGATACATTGTTAAGTTTAGGTGTAAAAGTGATGTCGCAATGCCCGGCAATTTTCTGTTGGGTGATTTCGGTAAAATCCAGGTAAAGATCATAATGAAGGATATCAATAGTATCGCTTTTAGCCCTGTTGTCAATTGATATGATATGGCCATTAGCCCCGTGAGCATGGGCTTCAGATTTCAACTGCTGGCAATTGAATTGAGCTGAGAGTTGTAGGGAAAAACAAAAAAGTAGAAGTGTGATTTTTTTAATCATGGCTTATGTGTGTTCGGTAATTTTTGTTCTACCAATTTCAATCATGTTACTGTTGGAGAGGAGGTTTGTGATTGTTTTGATGTTGTCTTCAAAAAGTTTCAACAGTAGTTGGTTGTGAATATTTCCGGTTTTTACCATGACCAACTTTTTAGGTTCTGATTTTAAAAGGTACGATTGTAAGAAATCTGAATCCTTGCTAATGACCACTCTATCTTCTTTGATGGCCAGTGCCGTTATAGTACTATCGTGAGTTGAATTTTTACTTGGAAGGTCTAAAGTATGTATCGAATCGTATCCGAGTAGATTCAGAAGATCAGCGAGTGATTTGGGAAGTTGTGCATCAACAATAAATTTCACGAGGCCAGATTATGAATGCTTTTTACATGGACTAGCTTAGAAGCATAGTTCAAACAGGCTAAAAAATCTTCTTTTTCTAAATCAGGATAATCTACAAGCAGTTCTTCAATGGTCATGCCTGATGCCAATAACTCCAGCATGTTTTCCACAGGGTATCTCAACCCACGTATGGTCGGTTTTCCATGACAGATATTGGGATCAATAGTAATACGGTTTAGTAGATTGTCCATATGCGTTTTTATCAAATTTATGAATTCCCCCTCTGCCTTACCACTTCATAAAGCAAAGCCCCGGCTGCCACAGAAACATTCAGCGAGCCGATCTTTCCCTTCATAGGCAGTTTTACAGAAGCAGTGCACATTTCCAAATAAGCCGGTGAAACACCATCCTCTTCAGATCCCATAATAATACAAGCAGGCCCAGAGAGGTCAGCGTCATAAAGCAGATCGTCCGTTTTTTCGGTACAGGCAATCATATTAAGACCACTATTTTTTAAGAAAGTAATAGTGTCTTTTAATTTCTCCTCACGGCAAACGGCTATGTGGTTAAGAGCACCGGCAGAGGTTTTTAGGGCATCATAATTTACGGGTGCGCTGCCACGGGTTGGAACAACCACAGCATGTACTCCGGTGCACTCTGCTGTGCGGCATATGGCACCAAAATTCCGTACATCAGTTACACGGTCAAGCATTAATATCAATGGATCTTCACCACTTTCAAAACAGCGGGTAATTACTTCCTCAATATTTGAAAAGGTAACGGAAGAGGTGAAGGCAATTACGCCCTGGTGATTTTTGCGGGTGATGCGGTTGAGTTTTTCAACAGGTACGTGCTTGTAGGGCGTTTTATGTTTAAGGATAACAGGCCACAATTCCTGAAAAGTCTGGCTTTTCAGACCCTTTTGAATCATTATAGTGTCGATTTCCTTTCCGGCTTCAATGGCCTCTAAAACGGGCCTAGTACCAATAAGGAGGTCCCTGCCTGTATTGGCCTTGCTGTTGCTCATCCTGCTCTCTTTTAATGTCTTTTGAATTGTAGATGTGCCCATTGCGCCAGGCCTCAATGGCCTGCCCCCAGCCATAGCGGTAACTGTTCATACGCTCCATGGCATAGTCGTTATCCGTGAAGGGATTGTTTACTTTATTGAAGGTAAAGTAGTAGGATAGGGAGGAGTTTTCATCCCCATAAATCCAGTTTTCGCCTTCGCTGGAGCGATACACTTTATTTGGTGGACCGTAAATCACATAAATAATCCCACGATCGGTTTTCCATCCTTCAAGGTAACTGCTAAAGAAAATGTTGGCTTCCTGTACCCGGTTGTAATAAGCTTCCAGTAATATTTTAGATCGTTCTACACTGCCACTGCGATCCAGCCAAAAATCATCCACTAACTTCTTTAGTTCGGCCGGACTATTAAATGCAGCACTTATGGCATCATACTCGCGCCTTGTGGTGAGGTACCTTAGCGGTGGCCCAAGGTGGACACGCTTAGCTACAAAGGGAAACTGGTTATAAAAAGAGTAAACCGTATAGCCTTCCCACTGTGAGCTATCCGTTCGGAAGTGATAAAAACCATTTTGGGTAAACATCATGCTTTGGTCGGCAAAAACGGTAAAGGTGGTATCGGGTTTTAGGTCAAAGGATTCTTCACCACCCGAAGAGTATGGAGGAAGGGCTACCGGAAACTCGCGGCTGTAGTAGCTTACATAATACTTATCTACATTATGCGGGCTGTAATCCAACAAAAACGGAACATTGGTTGGAACATGATTTTTATAGATGGGATTGCCGGAGGTATCTGTCATAAAAAAGTAATCAGTTACCAGTTCAGAGCTTTTATCAATACGGATAAAATTTTCAAACTCCACCTGCCGGTTTTTATCCGTCATGGTGATTTTTAATACGTATTTCAAATCTTCGGTTATAAAACCGGTATTCAGGTCAAAGTGGCCGATAATGGCCTTTACGGGGGGAGTAGCAGCCTCATCCTTTATTACTACCACACCGCTGTCCAGTTGAGTGGTAACTTCAAAGCTGGGCGCCAGGCTAAAGCGAATGTTGAAATTAGCCTTATATACAGACTCTTCCGGCTCACGCATATAGAGCAAATCGGCACTGTTGATCCGGTAATGGATGCGTGTTTGTTCGGCTGATAGGTGATGAACTACAAATTCGGGCCTTGGGGCAAGGTCTCTGGTATTGTATACATAGCCTACATCACTGGTTTGGAAACCTGTTTTAGAAGTACAGCCCGCACTAAGCAGTGCTATAAAAATCCCCCAAACGAAGCACGAAATAAAATTGTGATGTATAGCCTTCTTCATCTAATTAATATGAGGTTTTCCTAAAAGGAAGATGCCCGGAATTGGGCAAAATTAACCATTTTTAGCTGCTATTGCTGCAGCCGTGTTTTAGGCAAAACGAGGGAGTTTGAATAAAAGTGTGCGGTGTAAATTCATCGCTAAAACCTGTTGGTGTAGCCAAAATGAATTTTTGAGGTGCGGAGGTCAAAAGGGTTTTGGTCATCCTTACCCAAGGCGTAAAACAATGAAAAAATTCCGGCCCTGGTCTGGAAGTTGATTCCCGCCCCGATACCTGTAAAAAATGTAGATGAAAACTCATCGCCTGCATTGTTTTCAACATAAGCTAAATCAGAAAATAGGGTGAGATAATCATATGTACCAATCATAAAGCGGTATTCTATGGTGCCAATGCCATATCTGCTTGCGTAAATACTTTGCTCATTAAAGCCCCGCATAGTTTTAAGCCCTCCAATCCTGTAAAGCTCATTGGTAAAAAGCTGCCCTCCAAACAGGGCTTCGCTTTGTAAGCCCAGCTTTAAAATATGTCTCGGAAAAACCTGTATGTATTGATCTGCAAAAACCTGCCAGCCAAACTGATCCTGGTTTGCATCCTCACTTATTCGCTTACCGGTAAGGCCGTAGCCCGTCATTTTAAAACCCCTGGTGGGCACTATTATTCGATTGGTCTTTCTTAACTCAAGCCCCAGTTTGTACGTAGTAGTATTAAATGATTTGAAGGATGAAAAACTCTGGTCGTCCAATAGCACATTAGAGGCTCTGTAACTTACTCCACCACTTACAAAGCTTCCACTTTCCAGCAGATATTTTAATAATCCCTGTGCATCGGAGTTTACAAAGGTGCTGTCCTGCCTGAAGATGGCCAGGTTACCCTGCAGCCATATCGGGGTTTTAAAAAGGTATGGAATTTCAAAATCAAGATTGAATGACTGTACGCTTTCATCGGGCCTGCGCCAGCGTATGCTTATATCCTCACCTTTTTTAAATAGGTGTAACAGGCGCAGTTGGATATCACCATTAAAGATAACCGTACCGTCTTCTTCAGTATTAAGGCCAACTACACCATCAATTTGATTGCTCTCAACTTCATCCAGGTAAACATATAGCACCGTTTTAGATTTAGTAAAGGCCACAGCTGGCGGCCGGGTCATTCTGAGATATTCCACCTGGTCCGCATATCCAACTATATCGCTAAGGTATTTTTCCTGGTACAGCATACCCTTACGGAATTTTAAGTCATACTTCAATACGTTTTTTGAAAATTTGTCAAATCCCTTTATTACAAGGCTATCAATAGTAATTAGTGGACCAGGTTCTATCCTAAGTGAAAGGTTCAGAGTCTCATTTATCAACTTATAATCTGATGGAGTGATTGTTGCAAACGGATAGCCGTTATTTTCAAGATAGCTTAGGTACTGATTCAGTACATTCTTAAATACAGCGCTATCAACAGGGCCGTTCGCCCATTGCAGGTTTTCGGTTAGGGGTAGGGCAAAGTCCGTTGGTAAAACCAAATCTACCTTACCAGAAAAAAGTTGCGGCCCCGGGGTGATATTCAATATGAATAGAGTATCCCGCTTAATCAGTTCTGCTTCAGACAGAAGGTAGGCGTCAGCAAATAACAGGGTTTTTATACCAGTAATTCTGTTTTGCAGGTCAACGGAATCTTTTACAAGGCCTTCAAATTTTAGAATTTGCTGTTCTAATGCATCGTTTGGCGAGGATTGGAAATTGACGTTTAGGTACATCTGTCCGTTTACAGATAGCCCAAACAAGATAGATACTGCAAGTAGAATGCTTTTTTCTATAGCTCCCAATCTATTGGTGTGAGGTTGTTTTCTATTAAAATATTATTCGTCTGCGAAAACGGGTGGCTTCCGAAAAAGCCATTTCTCGCTGCAAAAGGAGATGGATGAACGGATTCTATGATATGATGTTTTGTGATGTCTATCAAATCTTTCTTCCCACGCGCATAATTACCCCAAAGTATAAATACCAGGTTCTTTTTCTTTTCAGATAATATGCTTATAGCGGCATCTGTAAAGGTTTCCCATCCACGGTTTCTATGCGAGCCAGCTTCGCCATGCCTTACAGTAAGCACGGCATTTAGCATCAGCACTCCATCCTCTGCCCATTTTGTTAAATCTCCGTTCTGCCCCGGTTCTATTCCAAGGTCACTCTCCAGTTCTTTAAAAATGTTTTGTAGCGATGGTGGTAATCGCACCCCTGGTGCTACTGAAAAACTCAGACCATTAGCCTGCCCAGGCCCGTGGTATGGATCCTGACCAATGATTACCACTTTAACCTTATCAAAGGGTGTTGCATCAAAAGCAGCAAAGATTTTACTACCCGGAGGATAAACGGTGGACGTCTCCTTTTCCTCCTTCAAAAATGCCTTTAGTTTGGTGAAGTAATCTTTTTCAAACTCTGCGTACAACGCTTTATGCCAGGAAGGGTCAATATTAACCGAGGAGGTGCTCATAAAAAATAAAATGCTTTATTTATGGTTTAATAATTGTAATTGATTCCCACAATTGATGAAGGGCAAATTAAGTAACTTTGCTGCTCATTGGTCGGAAACAACTAATTTTTAATAATGAAAAAAGTAATCGTAATCATAGCGCTTGGCGTTATCGGAGTA
Organism: Schleiferiaceae bacterium; assembly: GCA_963758205.1. Taxonomy (GTDB): domain Bacteria; phylum Bacteroidota; class Bacteroidia; order Flavobacteriales; family Schleiferiaceae; genus Owenweeksia. The sequence goes on along the minus strand of CAVWUM010000002.1, from coordinate 371,809 downwards.
GCAGCTCAATCGTGTGGCGCTGGTGAAAAATGCCCTGCTTATTCACAAAACAACGTTGAGCAGGGAGATCAACGGATTTAATGGATTTTATTGAACTTAGAGAGAAAACTCAACTCAATCAAATAACTGAAGAATCTAAAAGCTTTCCAATGGGGGCTTTGATCTTTAAACATAGCACCAGATGTGCCATAAGCAGTATGGTGCTTAACCGTTTTAAGCGAGAGTGGAACGTTGCTGACGGGCAAATGGCGGTTTATTACCTTGATCTTATAAAACACCGGGATATTTCAAATGAAATAAGTGAAATGTTTTCGGTTCGACATGAGTCGCCTCAAGTATTGCTTATAAAGCAGGGTGAGTGTATATATAGCGCTTCGCACAATATGATTTCTCCTCGGTTAATTCAACAGGAAGCAATAAATGATTAAAAAGTTACTCATATCTATATTGGTGTTAGCTCCAATGCTTTTGCTGGCTCAGCTGGAAACCTCGGCTGACTGGAAAAGGCAGATATATGATAGAGAGTACACTTTTGGTTTAGTCGGGCATACTATGGGGTATGGCATCGACTTTAGATATTTGAAGTTTCAAGATGCTTTTAATAAGAGAGGGCTTGAGTTTGAATTTACAAAGCTCAGACATCCAAAAGAAAACACCCGTTCTCCAGATAGATCTTTCAGTAATGCCAAAGGATATGTATTTGATCGTGAAAACTCTTTTTTCACACTTAGGGGTGGGTATATTTACGAGAAGATACTTTTTGATAAGACTGATCAGGGTACTGTAGCTATATCCTATATCCTTAGTGGTGGAATTTCTTTGGGCCTGCTAAAGCCCATATATGTTGAGGTTCCCGAAGATGAGAACTCAACTTTCAGCCCAAGAAAAATAGAACGATACAACCATCAGAAACATTTGGGGTCTACAATATATGGTGAGGCAAGTTTTTTTAATGGAATAACAGAAACTAAGCTTCATCCGGGTATTTATGTTAAGGCTGGTTCTATTTTCAATTATCAGCTTTTGGAAAAGAAGGTAACATCTCTTGAAGCCGGAATTGTATATGACCTGTTTTACAAAGAGGTGCCTATTTTTTATGAAGACCCTAATGGTGAAGATGTGAATCTTCAGGGTTTTTTTCAAATGTACCTGGCTTTTAATTTTGGCTACAGAAAAAATTAGGATGAGTAGAGCAGCTGAAGCTACCCTTGAAAAATCAAAAATTAATAAGCCAAGATGGCTTAGGGTTAAATTGCCAACGGGTGAGCGTTACAAAAATGTACGCAAGCTTGTAGATAATTATGGTTTAAATACCATTTGCCAAAGCGGTAACTGCCCCAATATGGGCGAATGTTGGGGTGCAGGTACTGCAACATTTATGATTTTAGGCAATGTATGTACCCGTAGCTGCGGATTTTGCTCTGTAAAGACTGGCCGGCCTGAGCAGGTTGATTGGGATGAACCCGAAAGAGTAGCTCGTTCAGTTAAACTGATGGACGTAAAACACTGTGTACTTACATCCGTAGATCGGGACGATCTGAGAGACGGTGGATCAATCATCTGGAAGGAAACAGTAAATGCTGTGCGCAGGATGAGTCCGGGAACCACGATGGAAACTTTGATTCCGGATTTTAAAGGCGAAACAATTAATATAGATCGTATTATTGAAGTAGCTCCGGAAATTGTAAGTCACAATATCGAAACAGTAAGGCGACTTACAAGAAAAGTGAGAATACAGGCTCAATATGATAGAAGTCTAGAAGTACTTAGGTATCTTAAAGAAAAAGGTCTACCGCGCACTAAAAGCGGAATTATGCTTGGCTTAGGAGAATTTGAAGAAGAAGTGATAGAAACGCTTTATGACCTAAGAGAGGCTAACGTTGATATTGTAACGTTGGGTCAATATTTGCAGCCCACAACCAGTCATTTACCTGTACAGGAGTTTGTTTCGCCTGAGCAGTTTGAAAAATTTAAAGCCATCGGTTTAGAGATGGGATTTAAATATGTTGAAAGTGGTCCATTGGTTAGATCTTCCTACCATGCGGAGCGCCATATGTTTTAAGAGGAAGTAAAGTATTTGTAAATTATATTTGCGAAAATTCAATAACACTAGAATTATATTGATATGAAAAGAGGAGTACTATTTAGCTCTGTAATCGGCTTATCGTTGGTTATTTGTGCGTTGGCAATCTTTAGTTTAAATGGTAATAAGGATTATTACCAGCCCAGAAGTAAAACTGTGATTGCTGATGGCCATGCCGGAGCGGCCGAGCGTTTACTTTGGATGAGAGCTAATGCTGAGACGGGCGAGATAGAAATTGAGGATGTCATCAGAGCCCGTAAACAAATGAATGCTTTGGATGCCCGAGAAAAAACGTCTGCTCTTAATCTTCAGTGGAGCGAATTAGGGCCTGATAATATTGGAGGTCGTACCAGAGCTTTTCTTATTTCAAAGCAAACTCCAGGATTATTTTTCGCTGCTGGTGTAAGTGGAGGCTTGTTCAGGTCAACAAACTCTGGCAGCAGCTGGCAGCCAGTTAATGACTTTCAGGAAAACCTTATTGTAACTTGTATTGCAGAGGCTCCGGACGGAACGATATACTACGGTACTGGAGAAGGATTGTACTCAAGAGTAGTTGGTGGTAAGAATTCAGGATTTATTGGAGGTGGAATTTTTAAATCTACCGATGGAGGTTTGACATTTTCAGTTTTACCAAGTACGGTGCCTTCTACAGTTGCTGGTCAATTCTCTAATATCGGTAAGATAGAAGTTGACCCAAACAATTCTCAAAGAATATTTTATGTAGATGAAAGAGGTATTTGGGTGTCTAATGATGGTGGTGATTTTTGGAATGATCCAATTGGAGGCTTTGTCAGGTCAACGGATATGACCATGACTTCTACAGGCCACGTTTGGGCAAAAGTGGGAGCAATTATCTATAAGTCTACTGATGGTATCAACTTTACAGAGATATCTTCAACAAATGCCGGAGCTAATGACCTTCCTCGTAATGCAGGAAGATCACGAATTGCAGTTTCTCCTGAAGATGATAATTATGTATATGTGGTGAACGCCAATACGAGCAATGATTTTCAAAGTGCTTATCGCTCAACAGATGGGGGTACTACCTGGAGTCAAATTGGTGCTCAGAATAGCTTTTTGAATCCGCATAGCGGTCAGGGAGATTATAATAATGCTGTCACCGTAGATCCTAAAAACAAGGACAGAATTCTTGTTGGAGGGGTTACTCTTTGGGAGTGGAGTTCTGCTAATGGATGGCAGCAAATCGCCTCTAATAATAGATTTACTCAGTTTTCTTCTCTTTGGGTACACTCTGATGTTCATAATGTAGTTTTCCACCCTACTGATAAAAACAGAATTTTTGTATGTTCAGATGGAGGTATTAGCAGATCTAATGATAATGGACTAACTTGGGTGCCAATAGTAAAAAATTATAATACTATTCAATTTTGGGATATTGGTGTAGGTGCTGATGGAGCTGTAATAGGTGGAACTCAGGATAATAGCAATATCCTTGTTAATCCTAATGCCCCATTTTTACCCAGAACAGGTACGGTATTAAACTCTGGTGATGGAGGATATGCAGAAATATCTAAGCTCAATCCAAATATCATTTTTCTGGAATCACAATATGGTAATGCGCGAAGGTCAGTTGACTACGGAGGTAGTCTAGGTAACTTTTTTGATTTGGATAGGATGGCTCCTGTTGCACAACCCGGTGATTTTGCTTTTGCAGATTTCGTAGCGCCATTTGAATTATATGAAAATGTATTCGACTTTAATAGTACAGATCAGATAGTTTTTGGAGCTGATAGTGTTTTTGCCAGTGTAGGTTTAGGTGGAGGCCGATTAAAATTTGATGGAAAATTTACAAGGCCACAAAAAACTACAGACTTTTTAATTGATGGAGTAGTTGTAGAAGCGGGTGGTCAAACAGCTACTACTGATGCTAACGGTGACTTCACCGGAGATGTTTCAGCCGGAAGTTTTGATCCTGCTACAGGTAACTTCAGCGTAACATTTAATAATCCTGTGGTTGTAGAAGTTATTGCAAAAGTTGCTGTTAAATATGATGCAGGTGATACTGTTATCATAAGCAGTTTAACGAATGATATTCCATTAACCAGGGTTCTTTCTACATCATTGGCTCCAAACCAGTCAGTTTCTTTTCAGGACCCTATTCAGTCAGCTTTCTTTATGGGCTTAACCGGTAGGAGTAGAGCTAACGCCAATAGCTATGGAGGAATTTGGATGACTCGTAATGCTGTTAGTGAACCAACGGCCAGCCCAACCTGGTATCATATCGGTAATGTGGCTAATAATGAAACGCCAACTTGCATGTCAGTTTCCAGTGATGGGGATGTTTTATATGTTGGATGTAGCTCAGGTAGGGTGTATAAATTTTCTAACATCAGCAATGCAAGAGATTCGGCTAGCGCTGACATTGATGACTTTTACTCAGGAGGTACTGTTGCCCGTGCTAACACTTCGGTAATTCAAAGAACAATAATAGGGGGTACCTTGCCGTCAGTGGGTAGAGCGGTGGTTGAAATCAATTTTGATCCACGAGATGATGATAAGCTTATTGTGTGCCTGGGTAATTATGGAAGTAATAACAACATTTATTATACTTCCAATGCCACGGCTACAAATCCAATATTCAGATCAGTTCATGGCAACTTACCTCAGTTTCCGATTTACACCGGTATTTTTAATGCCATGGGGCCTGCCAATCAGGTTATAATAGGAACAGAAGCCGGGGTTTACACAACTGACGATATTACGGCAACTAGTGTTGATTGGGTAAAAGACAATAATGGTTTTGCAAACGTTCCTGTTTTTGACCTTGTGCAAAAACTGGCCGTTAGAAGAGACTTACAGCTCTTTGAAAATAACGAAGGCGAAATTTATGCCGGTACTCATGGTAGAGGATTTTTCAGAACAATGACTACCCAAAAGATAGGGTTGGAAGAAAAGCCAATACTTGAGGCCAAGGCTGACAATAATGTGTTGAATGTATATCCTAACCCGGCTCACAATCAGGTATCTGTTCCATTAAACTTAAATGGAAGATCAGATGTGGTTATTACAATTCGTGATATTAATGGAAAGCTTGTTCGTAATATCAAAATGGATAAAGTTTCTCAGGATGTGGAGAACGTTGAGCTTAACGTGAGTAATCTGCCTTCTGGTACTTATATAATAACTTTACTAAAAGGCACTGAGGTTATCAGTGGTAAACTGGTAAAGCAGTAAAGTATACCGCCAACTGGCGTCTCAAAGCCCCCTCCACAAGGAGGGGGCTTTTATTTTTATTGTTCATTCCCACTGTTGGCGGTTAGCTGTAAAAGCCATTATTTTATTATTCTTGTAGATGTAGCGATGGTTTAGTTCAGATTAAAAAATTAGATCATCGCTCATACTTTTTTTTTGATCCCCCCAACCTTGTCGATATGAAATAAAACAATTGGTTAGTTTCGCGACAGTTAGGCGACTTTATTGAGTACACAAAGTTCAAAATGATGCTAAGATTAAAATTACCCACCGACCCGCGATGGGCAGATATTGCAGAACGGAACCTTGAAGAGATATTAACTGATCATGCTTTTTGCGAGCAAAAGGCAGCTTCCACCGCAATTTCATTATTGATAACCTACCCTGAGTTATCTGACCTCGTTACTGAAATGGCAGCGTTGGCCCGGGAGGAAATGAGCCATTTTGAAATGGTACATGCTCATATACTTAAGCGTGGTTACGTGCTGGGCCGCGAAAGAAAGGATGAATATGTAGGTTTGATAATGAAGTTTTTTCCTTCTACACCTGATAGAAAACTTCGATTAATCCACAGATTATTGGTGGCTGCATTAATTGAGGCGCGTAGTTGTGAGCGATTCAAACTCCTGTCTGAAAAAATTTCCGATCAGGAATTGGCCAGGTTTTATGCAAGGCTTATGGAAAGTGAAGCCAACCACTATACTTTATTTATTTCATTAGCTCGTAAATATGGAGATCGTGAGCAGGTGGATAAACTGTGGGCAGAGCTATTGGATTATGAAGCCTCTATTTTAAAAGATTTTGGAAATAAAGAACTAATTCACGGGTAGGAATGAAGAAATTCGATTCTGCCATGGATTTGTACCGCCAGATGGCGGCCAATATCCCCGACTGCTCCATATACATTTTTGACGAAAACTATGAATACCTTCTTGCCGAGGGTGAGGAGATAGCAAAGAATGGTTTTAGCTCAGAAATGCTTGTGGGTTCAAATTTTTTTGAAGTCTGGCCGCAGGAGGTTACCATGGAGCTGGCTGCATATTATCAGGATACCCTCAGGGGTAAACGGCAGAAACTCGAAAAACAATCTGAAACCGGCTACTTCATACAGCACTTTATCCCCATTATTGATGGCAATGAAAATGTGCTGGCTGGTATGGTTGTATCCCAAAACATTTCGGTACTTACTGAAACCCGCCAAAAGCTTACAGATACCAGCAGAGAACTACGTACTAAAGATCAGCTTATTGAAGCTGTAATAAATACCCTGGCCGAGGGAATTATCGTTTCGGATAAAACAGGAAAAGTACTACTTACCAATCCCGCTACAGAAAAAATGCTGGGCGTAGATGTGAGCACTGAGGATATAAGTGAGATAGGAAAGCAGCTGATTATTAAGACATCAGAAACGGGACGGGAACTTACAAACCATGAAATGCCACTAGCCATAGCCCTGCATGGTGGTATGCTTAATGGCTACGTTACTTACGTAGAAAATCGTAAAAGCCGTAGGCAACTCCACGTTGAAAATAACTCCAGACCCATATTAAATGATGATGGCGAGGTGGAGGCAGCACTATTGGTAATGCGCAATATTTCATTGCGAAAGGAACTTGAAGATCTGGTAGATGAAAACATCAATTCACTTAAGGAAAAAAACGAAAGGCTAGAAGGCTTGCTGTACGAAATAGCAAAAGGTATGCGTGGGCCTGTGGCAAATATTGATATTCTCTTATCTCTCATTAAAAGGGCCAGTGGTGATGAAGAGCGTGAGCTGTATTTATCTAAAATGGCCGATACCAGCCGCATGCTGGAAAAATCGGTAACTGCACTTAGTACAGCTATTATGGCATTTACCTCAGTAAAACAAGATTGGGTACAAAACAGTTTTTCTAAAATTCTGGATGAATTCAGAATGGAGTATAAAAAAGAACTGGATGAGTTGAACTTTACCCTTAAAGCAGATTTTGTAAAAGCTGAAGGAGTAATCTTTCCTCCTAATGTTTTGAAAGGTGTAATTTTCAACCTATTAAGTAATCTGTTGCAATTTTGTAGTGATGAGGAAAAAGCTGAAGTTAAATTAACCAGTACAACTCGTCAGGGTAAAACAAGCGTTAAAATTGATTGTATTATCCGCAACCTCGATCTCAAACGTATTTTTGCGGTGGGTCCGGGTTTGTTTGGTAAAAATTCCGACTTTGGATTAATGGGACTTTTTATCGCAAAAAATCATATAGAGTCGTTAGGAGGAAAAATTGTAGTTAATGGCAAAAAATCATTGACACTTTTATTTTAGAGTATAACTGTATGGAACCAGTAAGCCTTATTTATATAGTGGATGACGATAAAATTTATCGTTATACCACTGAAACGTATATCCAGCTTTTAAACCTGGCCGAAGAGGTGAAGACATTTGGTGATGGTGAAGAAGCAATTGAAAGTATAAAGAAAAATATATCAAATCCTGATCAATTGCCAGATGTGATATTACTGGATGTTAATATGCCCATAATGGATGGATGGGATTTTATTGAGGAGTTTATCACGCTTAGCGGTATTTCAAAAAAAATAGCCCTTTATATGGTAAGTTCATCGATAGATGAAAGGGATAGAGCCCGGGCACTTGAAATAAACCAGATAACTGATTATATAATAAAACCAATTACCGAAGAACAGCTGGTAAAACTTGTACAGGCAAAGGAGCTATAACAAAATCAAGAAATGAAGAATATTAAACTAAACGATACGCATGTGGAATTAGGTGCCAAAATGGTACCCTTTGCAGGATATAATATGCCATTGCAATATGAGGGGCTTAATGCCGAACACCTGCATGTAAGGCGTAAGGTAGGGATGTTTGATGTAAGCCATATGGGAGAGTTTATGGTGAGTGGAGATGAAGCAGAAGAGTTTTTACAGAGCATGACCAGTAATGATGTTTCTAAACTTCAGGATGGTAAAGTGCAGTATAGCTGCCTGCCTAATAATACCGGTGGTATTGTGGATGACCTTTTGGTTTACCGCCTTAGCGCCACCAATTATATGCTTGTGGTAAACGCTTCAAATATTGAAAAGGATTGGAATTGGCTGCACGCCAAGTGTCCTGAAGGTGTGGTAATGACGGATGAATCAGATAACTATTCACTTTTTGCAGTTCAGGGGCCTGATACTTCTGCAGCATTGCAAAGCCTTACCAATATTGATCTGCCCAATATGGTGTATTACACTTTTGAGATTGGAAATTTTGCAGGTGTTGATAATGTAATTGTATCAGCCACAGGTTATACTGGCTCCGGTGGTTTTGAGATTTATGTGAAAAATGAGGATGCCCAAAAAGTGTGGGATAAGATTATGGAAGCTGGGAAACCCCATGACCTTAAACCAATTGGGCTGGCTGCCAGAGATACCTTAAGACTCGAAAAGGGCTTCTGCCTTTACGGCAATGATATTGATGATACCACTTCGCCTATTGAGGCTGGCCTGGGCTGGATTACAAAATTCACTAAGGATTTTACAAACTCAGAGGCATTAAAGGCTCAAAAGGAAAATGGCTTAAGCCGTAAACTGGTAGGTTTTGAGATGATGGATCGTGGTATTCCGCGCCAGGGGTATAAACTTAAAGATGCCAGTGGTAAAGAAATTGGCTTCGTAACCTCCGGAACACAATCTCCAAGCTTAGGTAAAGCTATTGGCCTGGGGTATGTAACTGTTGAAAACAGTGCTGCCGACAGTGAGATATATGTGGATATACGAAACAAGATGCTAAAGGCTCAGGTGGTGAAAATACCGTTTGTGAAGTAACGATAAATCTTTTAAATGTTAAAGCCGCTGTTAAGCGGTATAAAAAAGCCCCGCTACCAATGGCAGCGGGGCATTGTTATTTATGGAGTCCATCTACTAATAGTAGCGCTTGCGCCTTACCTGGGCAATGTGCTTGCTTAGGCGGATAACCTGGCGGGTGTAGCCATACTCGTTATCATACCAAACATAAAGCACCACATTTTTACCATCTGCAGAAGCAATGGTAGCCTGGCTATCAAATACTGATGGACATGAGTTACCTACAATGTCGGATGACACAAGCTCATTGCTCATGGAGTAACGAATCTGCTCCACTAAATCTCCCTTAAGGGCAGCTTTGCGCATTACTTCATTCAAATCTTCTTTACTGGTTTCTTTACCCAATTCAAGATTAAGAATGGCCAAAGAACCATTTGGAACAGGAACACGGATGGCATTAGAAGTAAGTTTACCTTCCAGTTGTGGTAGAGCTTTAGCTACTGCCTTACCGGCACCGGTTTCAGTAATTACCATATTTACAGCTGCAGCACGGCCCCTGCGGTATTTACTGTGCATATTGTCTACCAGGTTCTGGTCGTTAGTGTAAGCATGTACCGTTTCAATGTGTCCCTTTACCACACCAAAGTTGTCTTCAATTACCTTAAGTACTGGTGTAATAGCATTAGTAGTACATGATGCAGCTGAGAAGATATCCACTTTTTCAGGATCAAATAGCTTTTGGTTTACACCGTGTACAATGTTAGGTACGTTTTTACCAGGGGCAGTCAAAAGCACTTTTGCAGCACCTTTAGCTTCTAAATGACGGGCCAAAGCCACATCATCTCTAAATGCTCCGGTGTTGTCAATAACAAGTGCATCATTAATTCCATAAGCTGTGTAATCAATATCCTCAGGCCTGTTGGCACTGATCATCTGTACCCTACGGCCATTAATCACAAGAGCGCTGTGCTCAATGTCAGCCTCAACAGTACCTGGAAATGGGCCGTGTACAGAATCCTCACGAAGAAGAGAAGCTCTTTTTTCAAGAGTTTCTGCACTTTCGCCACGGGTTACAATGGCTCTTAGGCGCAATTGCTCCCCTTTACCTTCCTGGCTCATAAGCTCACGTGCTACAAGGCGGCCAATACGGCCAAAGCCATAAAGTACCACATCCTTAGGTGTAGTGCGCTGCATATTATCAGCACCAATAAGGTCGCTAAGTTTATCTTCTAAAAATGACTTTTGGCTGGCGTAGTTGTCTTTCTCCTGAAGCCACTCACTGGCCAGGCGGCCAATATCCATACGTGCGGGAGCCAGATCAAGCTCTACCAGATCATTTAAAAGTCCAAGGGTGTCTTCAACAGTTATATTCTGACCTACAAATTTGCGGGCATATTCATGAAGGTTCAGTACTTCACTCACGCGCTGGTCGATCAACTGATTGCGAAACAAAACGGTTTCGATGCCTTTATCAAGATACAGGTCACTGATTTTTTTAAGAAAATCAGCGGCAGCCTTTTCTTTGCTAATGCGCTCAGTCACCGAGTTTTGGTAGTCTAATATTTCAGCCATTTTAATTTTGAGAGGTTAAATTTTTAACTCCGGCAAAGTTATCTCATTTCATAAGGGTACACAATCTTAAAGATGGGTTAACAAAAGATACTGATCTACGGTTAGTTGATTTTATAACCTTGTGAAAATCATTTAAAACGAACTTCTCATAATCAGTAAAAAACAGAGAGGCTAGTTTTGAGTATTTCTCAGGATAACGCCCGGTTACTGCCCGCCAAACATTTTAAGGATGCGCCCTATAAGGCCTTTGCTTTCCGGAACGACTTTATGCTGCTGAAGCAACCCTATAAGCTCTTTTCCCTTACCAGAACGCGAAATAACATTTTTAAGCACATCCTTGCCTTCTGGCTTCTCAAATATCTTATGATAGTGGAGAGAAATGATTTGGTCAAAATCAGTGAGGTAGAAGGGGTGGTGGCAAAGATCTTTACGGTTTTTTAAAAATTGTACAGGATAGTTGTAAGGTGTTTCAAATTGCTGCACCTTAAGCTGTAGCTGACTTACCGTTGCTCCAAAAACGGATTGCTCAAGATAGAAATGACTTGCAGGTGGTATTATGCCCGCAGCCGAAACCTTTATAAAATTCTCGGCCCATTGGCTAAACAGACCGGCCTCACGTTTCGCTAATATGTGTCCCGTATTATAATACTCCAGTATTCTTTTTTGATCATTAATACTGGTTACATAGCGCGTTTGGTTTATTCCAAATAATTCGTACAGCTTTTGCCAATAGGCGTTATGGGGGTCATTTATACCGGATGAACCAATATTTTTGAAACCCACAGGGCGCAGCATGATGTCATCATTATCCAGTTGTAAAAACTGCCTGGGTTCATTTAATATCAATACATCCGAATCTAAAAACAGGATTTGATCAGCATTTGAATGCTGCTCGTGATAGGCACAGGCAAGCGGCTTATTGGCCAGTGGGTAATCCACAAAATCTTTGTTCAATTCAATTTCACGGTACTCTACTTCATACTCCTCAAAAAACTTTTTTGTAGAAGTGCTTATCTCAAACCCTCTGCGGGGCTGGTAGCTAACAACCGGTGTATTGGCAAGGGCGCCACCGTATTGCCTCAGCGTACTTAGCAGCAGCTTTGAGGTGTTTTCCAGACTGCCACTTTCCGTGCAAATAACTATTTCAAGCGTTGATGCCATTATTAACCTGCAAGGTTAAAAAAAGACTTCTAAATAAGGTGGATATTTAATACCCCAAAAAAAGAGCGACTACTGTTCAAGGTAATGGCTGTCAAAAACACCGCTGGTAATGGTAATGATGTCGCCATTAGGATTGGTAAGCTCCAACTCAAAAGTGCCTGAAACAATTTTTTGTATGGTATCGAAGTAGGATAAATTGATTTTTGATTTAGTGGCATCCAGAAGTTTGTAAGAGGATCGGCAATCGTAGTCTATTTCAAAACGAGTTGTGTCGGCACAGTAATAATAGTTTACCAGTAAGGAATCGGGATATCTTGCTTTAGCCATGGGAGAAGATATGCTAATTTGATAATCACCTTTTTCCACTACATTTTCTATTGACATTTTGAAGTATTGGTTCGCAGTGAGGTTATTTGCTATTATCTCTAAAAGACTTAAATCCTTATAGAAATATACATCAGGTCTGCGGCTGCCGGGAGAAAATGGGCTTGGATAAAAAGGCTCCCATATAGTATCATTTAATAGCATCCCAAAAGTTCCCTTTCCTAAGGTAGTTGGTTCCGGTAAGCTTTTCTTTTTGCAGCCAATCATCAGCATTAGGCTAGTCAAAAGTGCAAAAAATAGTATCCGGTGGGTGGGGGTTGTATTCATTATTTCAACAATTATTCATTTCGAAAGTACAGGTTTTGACTATTGGATAGCAGGACCGTAACTGAAAAAGCCTCCCCAACTAATATGTGAGAAGGCTTTACAGGTAAATCTTATCAAGTTGAATTAAAACCCAAACGCAAAATATTTTGATCGCCCTTCGGGTGTATATCCTTCGATAACAACAGGATCATTTTTTACGAGGCCTTTTACGGCAGAGGTTACATCGTTTTCGTTATGCACCTCTTTGCGGTTAATCCTTGTTATGATAAAGCCTTCAGGAATTCCTAAATCACTCAACACGCCCTTACGGAGATTTTTTACTTCAAGTCCGTAAGCTATGCCTAACCTTGATTTTGATTTGCTATCAGCGGGCTTCAAATCTGCGCCAAGCATAGTAAGGAAAGTAGGAGCCTCATTGGGTTTTACAATAGAGGTGGTGCCTTCCATATTACGGAGTTCCACTTTATAGGTTTTTTCTTTTCCTTCCCGGTTTACAACTACCTCCACCTTATCACCGGGGCGTTTTCTGCCAATCAATTCCTGTAGCTCACTGCTCTTGGTCACCTTTCTGTCATCCACAGAAATTATTACATCACCGGTTTTGATACCGGCATTCTCGGCTGCACCGTTTTCGGTTACGCCACCTACATAAACCCCGTTGGTCACTTTAATATTATCCAATTTACTGGCCAGCTGTGGAGTTACATCCGAAATATTTACACCAATAAAAGCGCGCTGTATAGTTCCGAACTCCAATAAATCGCGCACTACCTTTTGGACTATGTTAGAAGGAACCGCAAAAGAGTATCCTTCGAACGAACCGGTATGGGTGGATATGGCGCTGTTAATACCTATAAGCTCACCTCTGGTGTTTACAAGCGCACCACCGCTGTTTCCGGGATTTACCACAGCATCAGTTTGTATAAATGATTCAATAGCTGCGCGCTCATTAATGATACCTATGTTTCGCCCTTTAGCACTTACAATACCAGCCGTTACTGTAGAAGTAAGGTTAAACGGATTACCCACGGCCAGCACCCACTCGCCAAGGCGTGTTTCATCAGAGTTGCTGAAAACCAGGTAAGGCAAATCCACATCGGGTTTAATTTTTATAAGGGCAATATCGGTGGTAGGATCAGCGCCTACTACTTCGGCCTCATATTCTGTTTGATCATTCAACCGCACCTTGATAGTGCGGGCATTGTCAATTACATGGTTGTTAGTTACGATATAACCATCTTTAGAAATGATAACACCTGAGCCTGATCCCATCTGAACACGCGGGGCATAGGCACGGGGGTTACCAAAAAAGAAATCCAAAGGGCTTTGGGCGGCATACCCGTTGGATTCTACAGCGGTAGTAACGTGTACCACGCTATTTACAGTTTTTTCAGCAGCATACGTAAAGCTGGCTTCCTCATCGGCTGAAAAGCCGGTGCGCATAAAGCTTGTGGGGGCAGTTTGTACTATTTGCTCAACCGTGGGTTGCTCAAAAAATATTTTGTAGGCTCCTAAAGTAAGAGCTCCGCCTAAAGCTGATACAAGGATTATCTTAGCAATGTTTCTCATTGTTATTAAACGTTTTTAATTTGCATTTTCATTTTCCAATAACTATTCCACAACTACCATATTGTCAGGCTGACAATGGTTTTAACATCACTTTAACGATTTAAGTTTATCAATGAAAGTTCCGTTTTACAAATATCAAGGTACAGGAAATGATTTTATCATGATTGACAATCGTGATGAAAAATTTTCAGGTTTAACCGAGGCACAAATCCAGAAAATTTGTCAGCGTAGGTTTGGTGTCGGGGCCGATGGATTAATACTACTTGAAAACTCTGTTGAACATGATTTTAAGATGGTATATTTTAATAGTGATGGCCGCCAAAGCAGTATGTGTGGCAATGGAGGGCGCTGTATTTTGCAGTTTGTGCATGACCTTGGCATGACTCAGGAAAACTATGCTTTTACCGCCATTGATGGCTTGCACCATGGGGTGGTGGATAGAGATGAGGTATGCCTGGAAATGAAAAATGTAGAAGGAGTGGAGTTGTTTGAAAACGGAGACCTCTTTTTAGATACCGGTTCTCCTCATCATATAGTTTTTAGAGATACCCTGCCTGGTGATGAATTCATAAAAAGCGCCAAAGAAATCCGCCATAATAAGAGATATGATGCCCAGGGAGTAAATGTAAATTTTGTGAAGGCTTCAGGTAAGCAACTGGAGATGCGCACTTTTGAGCGTGGCGTGGAGAATGAAACCCTGAGCTGCGGAACAGGAGTTACTGCTGCGGCCATTTCAGCTTACCACTCAGGTAATATATCCGGCAACATTATAAATGTAAAAACCGCTGGCGGAAATTTGCAGGTAAAGTTTAAAGCCAATGGCAGTGGCTATTCTGACATCTGGCTGATTGGCCCTGCCACCCGCGTGTTTGAAGGCGAAATAGACGTTTAAAGCCCCCACCCCCAATGGGGCATTAGGTACTGTTAGTTCATGATTATTTGGTACAGTAGAAATGAAGTTTGAAATATCCATTTTAGGAAAATATGAAGTTGCTGCAGGGTGAAAAGGTAAGATTGAGAGCCGTTGAGCCATCAGATGTAAATCTGATACTGAGCTGGGAGAATGATACGGCTAACTGGGAGGTAAGCGGTACCATGGCCCCATTCAGCAGAGATACGATTACCAAATATGTAAATAATGCACAGCAGGATATTTACAAAGTGGGCCAATTGCGGCTGATGATTGATGAAATAGCCACTGGCCATACCGTTGGTACCATTGATATTTTTGATTTTGATGCCTTTAACAGCCGGGCCGGAGTTGGTATAATCATCGCGCAGGAGCGCAGCAGAAATAAAGGCCTGGGCCGTGAAACTTTAGACCTTTTGATTGATTATTGCTTTAATCATTTTAATCTGCGACAGTTGTATTGTAATATCCATACTGATAATATAAACAGCCTTAAGCTGTTTGAAGGTGCGGGGTTTACAATAAATGGTACCCAAAAGCACTGGCTGCGGAGCGGTACCACTTTTAAAGATTTACATTTTTTACAATTATTAAATACCAAATGAGCAGTAAGGGCAACTGGAAATGGAGAGTTATCATAATACTTTCAGTTCTGGTATTTGTAATTGCCCGGTGTAGCGGAGATGCACCCGAACCTGATGTTGAGGAGGAAACACTAGTCTATCTCAACCATAGTGATACCGTGGATTACGTAGGTTTAGAAACCTGCCGCCAATGCCACTCTGATATTTACAATACCTTTATTCACACCGGCATGGGCTCTTCATTTGGCGTGGCCGATACGGCCAAAAGTATAGCCGATATTTCAGGCAATAGCACCTTGTTTGATTCGTATCACAATCTCAATTACCACCCTTTTTGGAAAAATGATAGCCTGTATGTAAAGGAGTTTCGCTTGCGCGGAAAAGATACCATTTACAAAAAACAGGTGACGGTGGATTATGTGGTGGGCAGCGGGCAACACACCAACTCCCATATTTATGAATATCATAACTACCTTTTTCAGGCGCCTTTTACCTGGTATGCTCAAAAGGGTAAACTTGATTTGCCTCCTGGTTACGAAGATGGCGCAAACTCCCGCTTTGAGCGTAAAATAGGCCTGGAGTGCACCAGTTGCCATAATGCAATGCCTACGGGATTTGTGCCGGGTTCCATAAACAAATACAGCAAAGTGCCCATGGCCATAAATTGTGAGCGCTGCCATGGCCCGGGGGAGTTACATGTAAAGCGAATGAAAGCCGGTAAGTTGGTGGATACCTCCAAAGCCATTGACTACTCCATTGTAAACCTTAAAAAGTTACCTGTTAATTTACAATTTGAGGCTTGCCAGCGATGCCACCTTCAGGGTAACTCAGTGGTAGCCGAGGGCAAAAGCTTTTTTGATTTTAAACCGGGTATGAAACTCAATTCGGTTATGGATATTTACCTGCCCCGCTACTCCAATTCTGAGGATGAGTTTATAATGGCCTCGCATGTGGATCGCTTTAAGCAGAGCGAATGCTACATCAACAGTAAGGAGAATTTTAACTGTGTTTCCTGCCATAATCCGCATATCTCTGTAAAAGTTACAGAGAGCAATCAGTTTAATAAAAGCTGCTACAACTGCCATAGCGGAGCCCCGAAACATGAGTGTACGGAAGAGGAATCGCGCTTAAAAGCAATGGATTATAACTGTGTGGCCTGCCACATGCCTAAATCTTCATCTACTGATATACCGCATGTTACGGTGCATGATCATAAAATAAAAGTGCCGGGTAAAGTGAAGGACACCACCGGCCTGAAGAAGTTTTTGGGATTAGTGGCCGTAAATAATGATAAGCCAACAACCCGAAGTAAAGCGGTGGCCTATTTGCAGCAGTTTGAACGATTTGATAACAAAGCGTACATGCTGGATAGTGCTTCATACTTTCTAAAAAAACTAGGGCCGCAATCTCAATACAAAAACCTTTGGGTACACTATTATTATTTAAGACAGGATTACCAGGCCGTGGCCACATTTGTAGAAAAAGTGGGTGAGGCTGATTTATTAAATAGTTTAACCAAAACAAGCTATGACAATGATGATGCCTGGACGGCTTACAGAATAGGGGAGGCTTACAGTAATCTGGGAAATAGTAAATCGTTGGACTTCTATAAAAAGGCCACAGAACTGGCGCCCTACATTCCTGATTTTTTGAATAAGTATGCCACCGCACTTGTGGCTGCCGGTAGGGTAGATGAGGGTATTAGCGTATTCAAGAAACTGCTGAAGGAGTTGCCTAATCATAAGGAGGCCCTCAATAACCTTGGTTTTGTTTACTTACAGCAAGGTAAACTTCAGCTTGCGCAGATTCATCTGGAACGATCATTAGCCGAAGATCCGGACTATGAAAAAGGCTGGCTGAATATGGCTTCATTTTATATCCTACAGGAAAACAAGCCAAATGCAATGAAGGCCATCGATGAGGTGCTACGAATAAACCCCAATAACGAAAAGGCTAAATCTGCCCGCTCATATTTACTTGGTAATAAGTAAAAAAGCGCCCTAAGGCGCTTTCTGTTACTTTTCAAATGATGGTAATTCTACAGGTTCATTCCTGAAAATCAAACTGCCATTTTCGGTATCCACCAGTATCAATTCATTTTTTTCAACCTTGTTGCCCAAAATGCTTTTGGATAGCTCATTCATTATTCGCTTTTGAATAAGCCTTTTTACCGGCCGTGCTCCAAACTGAGGGTCAAAGCCCACATCAGCAAGGTAATCCAATGCACTGTTTGTAATGTCTATAGCTATATGTTGCTTTTTAAGCAGGCGTTTTACCCAGTTAAACTGCAATCTCACAATCTGGCGAATATCATCTTTCTCCAGCGGCAAAAACATAATCAACTCATCTATCCTGTTAATAAACTCAGGGCGGATGGTCTGTTTTAGCATACTCACAATTTCATCGCGGGTATCTTCATAAACCTGCTCTTTATTCTCATCATTTATGCGTTCAAATTTCTCCTGTATCAGGTGGCTGCCCAAGTTTGAAGTCATGATAATGATGGTATTCCTGAAGTTCGCTACCCGGCCTTTGTTATCGGTAAGCCGGCCTTCATCCAGTACTTGTAGTAAAATATTGAATACATCAGGATGGGCCTTTTCAATTTCATCCAGCAGCACTACAGAATAAGGCTTCCTGCGCACAGCCTCCGTCAGTTGCCCACCTTCATCATAACCCACATATCCGGGAGGAGCCCCAATCAATCGGCTCACCGCATGGCGCTCCTGGTATTCACTCATGTCAATACGGGTAAGGGCATGCTCATCATTAAACAGGTATTCGGCAAGCGCTTTGGCTACCTCAGTTTTACCTACACCTGTGGTACCAAAAAATACAAATGAACCAATAGGTCTGTTTTCATCCTGTAAACCTGCTCTGCTTCTGCGCACAGCATCCGAAACGGCCATGATAGCTTCCTTCTGACCAACAACTCGCTTGTGCAATTCATCTTCCAGGCGCAATAGCTTTTCCCGTTCGCTTTCCAGCATTTTCGATACAGGGATGCCAGTCCAGCGGCTTACCACATCAGCCACATCCTCGCTATCCACCTCCTCTTTAATAAGAGGGGAGGAGTTTTGTAGCGATTCAATCTGGCTTTCGAATTTTGACAGCCTTTCTTCAGCCTCCTTCACCTTACCATAGCGGATTTCGGCAACTTTACCATAGTCTCCACTGCGCTCCGCCTGCTCGGCTTCCAGCTTCAGTTGTTCCAGGTCTTCCTTGGCCTTCTGTATGCCTTCAACCACGCCCTTTTCTTCTTCCCACTTGGCATTCAGTCCGTTTCGTTCTTCATTAAGGTCAGCCAGATCTTTTTGCAATTCCCGCATTTTATCTTTATCACCTTCGCGCTTTATGGCCTCCAGTTCAATTTCAAGCTGCATTATTTTACGATCCAGCACATCAATTTCTTCCGGTTTGGAGTTCATCTCCATCCTAAGTTTTGATGCAGCCTCATCAATAAGGTCAATAGCCTTATCCGGCAAAAACCTATCGGTTATATAGCGTTGCGAAAGTTCAACCGAAGCAAGTATAGCCTCATCCTTAATCCTCACTTTATGGTGAGATTCATACTTTTCCTTTATACCCCTCAATATTGAAATGGCCGATTCAGTGTCGGGTTCATTCACGGTTACCTTCTGAAATCGCCTTTCCAGAGCCTTATCTTTCTCAAAATACTTTTGATACTCAGCAAGAGTAGTGGCACCTACCGCACGCAGTTCACCACGGGCCAGGGCCGGCTTCAAAATATTGGCTGCATCCATGGCACCTTCGCCACCACCGGCTCCAACCAGGGTGTGTATCTCATCAATAAATAATACGATGCGCCCATCAGATTCAGTTACCTCTTTAACAACGGCTTTTAGCCTTTCCTCAAATTCACCTTTGTATTTAGCACCAGCTACAAGTGCTCCCATATCCAAACCAAAAATCTGTTTGTCTTTCAGGTTTTCGGGTACATCACCTTTTATTATGCGGTGTGCCATACCTTCGGCAATAGCCGTTTTACCAACACCGGGTTCGCCAATAAGTATGGGATTGTTTTTAGTGCGCCTTGATAGTATTTGCAGTACACGCCTTATTTCCTCATCCCGACCAATCACAGGATCGAGCTTACCATCGGCAGCTAGCTGGTTTAAGTTAGTTGCATATTTGTTTAATGAGTTATAGGAGTCTTCCGCACTGGCAGTAGTTGCCTTTTTCCCTTTGCGTAATTCTTCAATAGCCGCTTTCAGGTTTTTTTCCGTGATGCCATTATCCTTCATCATCCGGCTTACACTGTCTCCACCTTTAAACAGGGCAATTATCAGGTGCTCCAATGAAACGTAGTCATCGCCCCATTCTTTCAACATTGAAATAGCCCGGTTAAAGGTTTCGGCTGTATAGCGCGAAAAGTTCATGTTTGCGCCCTCTACTTTAGGGAAAGAGAGAATTTCGCGGTCCAGGGTCTGTTCAAATATTGGTACATTGACTCCTAACTTTTTCAGGATAAAGGGGAGTATGTTTTCATCCACATCAAAGACAGCCTTCATCAGGTGGGCATTTTCAACGGTTTGCTGACCATTTTCCATTGCTATTTGCTGTGCCCGCTGTATAGCCTCCTGGGTTTTTATAGTGAATTTATTAAAGTCCATAATTCTATTTTTTGCCTGTTGGCGGTCAATTATAAGTCCAATTAAATAGGAGGGTAGATAGACGGTCAAATTGGCGCGTATAGCACGATGAACACTGAAAATATGACATAAAAAAGGCCCGTCAAACACTTAGCTTGACGGGCCTTGAAATAAAATATTAAGAGGACTATTGCGAAATAATCAGTTTACGGGTTACCGCATTTCCATCATACTCTACAGTTATAAAGTAAATTCCGCTCTTCCATTTATTAGTATCAAAATCTATAGTGCCTACACCTTCCTGGTATTTCTTCTCAGAAGAAGTAACCAGCTGACCAACTACGTTGAATACTCTTACATTCATCATTTTTGGTTCAGGAAGGAAAATACCCAAAGAAGTATTTTGACTTGCAGGGTTTGGTGATAGATTACCAACAATCACATTATCAGAAATTGTTGGTTCCTCAAGTCCGATATCCGGACCATCAGGATTTTGACTGGCCGTATCTTTTCTGATACAGAAATCATCAATAGCCCAGCCGGCATCGGTAATGTCAAAGTCGGCACCAAACCTGAATCTTAAAATCACCTTGGTATCAATACTGAACCTTAAACGCCATTTAGCTTCTGTCCATCCACCGGTGGTATCAGTCCAACCGCCACGTATCTGGCTCAATGCCGTTACAAACGGAGTGTTATACCACTGTTGTTTTGCCCAGCCTATTGGGAAAAACGTAATACCGCCATCAAGCGAATATTCTACGTTACCACCATCATGATACTTTTCAGACTGTACCTGGTGCCAGAAGTTAATTTCATAAATCTGACCTGAGTCAACAAGGAAAACAGGAGTAAATAGTGCAGATGCATCACCATCAATGTAGTTGCTGTTTAAACCGGTCATCCATACATTACTTCCGCTATGGGCAGTTGGGAATTGAACCGGGGTTCCTTCCTCCCATGACGTAACACTACTGTAATCTTTAGAATTCTTGGTGATCCATTTGTAATCATTCGCAGTTTCAAAGTCGTCACAATAGTCAAAATCTCCAATAGAAGTAATATCCACCTCTTTGATTACAGAGATAATTTTACATAAGGTGTCATCAGCAACAAGGTTATCTTGTTTACCATTCGGTCTTGAGGTAATAATGCATATCTCATGCTGTCCGGAAGTAACAAGATTAGCAGGCCAAATTACCGGAGATGGTGCATCTTTTCTGGTTTCACCACGGAACCAGGGTTTAGAACTTGGATTTGAAAAAGGTACCGGGGCCGTATTCAATTTTGTTCCGGTACCTATACCATCCAGCCAAACATCGTAAACAAAGTCATTCAACACCTTACCACCGGTATTTTCAAAAGTAATTTCAAGTGTTTGATCAATACCAGGGAAAGGAAGAGGACTTACAGTGGTAACATCCACTGGATGTGCACTGTTTTGAGGTGGGATGTAGATGGCAAAGTCATCAATACCCCAACCACCTCTTGCGTTTGATTGTGCCATTGTTGAAGAAGAAGCAAATTCAAAAACCATCTCTAATTTGGAAATGGTATCACCATTGAATTCATCAAGCGGGAACATGGTGTAAATCCATCCATTTTGCCATGCGCCACCGGTATTACTAATACAGGCTGGTTTTGGCGTAGTTGACGCTACAAATGCCGGCCCACCACCAAACAGTGTAGAAGCCGGTGTACCGATACAGGTTCCGTGCCAGTTCACCCCAATATTCGGAGACTGGAACTGACCACCTAAAACTTCAAAATTACCCTGGTAACGATAAAGAATTGAACCTGCCACATTATAAGAACTTGCGCCAACAGATTGTCCAAAATCAATATTCTGCCAGAACCTTAATTCAGCTTTGAAGACGGTATCGAATTTATCAAACACCGGCATCTTTAAGGCTTCTCTGGTTCCTACCAAAAAGTTTCCGTCAAGGTTTGTAACCCATGCATTGGGGCTGGACCTTGGAGACTTGATATTTGAAGGGTTATTGATAGCGGCAGGTGTACCCAATTCCCACTGAAGTAAATAGGGGGCACTTGGGTTGCTTGCACTTCTATCAGGGTAAGTACCAAATTGCTCAAAGTTACAGTCGTCAAAGTTATTAGCAAATGGAATGTCATATTCCGCAATACCAATTACCCTTCTTGAAATAGTATCGTTAAACCTGTAGGTGTCGCCAGCAGTAGAACTTGTACCATTAACGTTGGAGGTATAAGCGGTGATCCTCATTTCACCGGCAGGGAAGGTAGCCGGAGCATTGTTTAAGGTTACTTGTGCGCTGTTTCCTGAAGCTATGTTAAGCCCGGTAAAGTATTGTGAATACGTAACGGGGGGAGCAGGAGGGTTACCACACAGCGGAGTTATCTGATAATGAACAGTACATGTATTTAATGTGGCCGTACCATAATTAATAATGGTTACCCTACCGGCTTTAGTATTAGCAGGTGTAGCCTGTGCACCTGGTCTGTCAATAGTAAAGGCACCGGCATCATTTACAAGCTGCTTGTATATCCGCACTTTATCAATTGCAAAATCTGTTTGATCACCGGCTCCTGTTCTGGTTACAGCAAAGCGCAGTTTTATGTCTTCACCAGCGTATTGCGATAAGTTAACGCGCTTAAACGACCATTCATCCAACTCCGTGTTCTGAGGCATCTGGCCGGATAAAATTGTACCACCAGGCACTGTAGTCCAGGTATTCAAATCCTGAGTAGCTCTTGAAACCTGTACATCCAATCTGCTTATGTTGTTACCATTACCATGGTAAAAGAACTCCACTACTACAGGATCATTTGTGGCAAAGGTGGAAAGGTCAATACACTGTGTCCTCATATAAGTTGTAGCCGTACCGGAGGTGCTGTTAGAGGCTGCGTACAAATATTGTCCCTCATGGTGGAAACCCTGTGAAGGCCCTGTGTTACGCGTTTGCGTTAGCTGCCTGCCCACTTGCCAGCGGAAGTTTGGCGCTACACCATTGGTAAATACAAACCAATTATTTCCAAGGTTTTGTGTAAGATATTGCCCGTTTTCAAAATCCTCGATAAACGGGAAGTTTGAAATTGGCTGAACGTAGGTTATTTGCTGACCTTGCGCAGTATCATTGGATCTCTTTTGATCTCCAGCCAGATTAGCCCATGTTTTTACCCTGTAGTTACCAAAGGCACTAAAAGTTAGGGGTTGGCTAAATGTAAAGGTGGTAGTATCACCTAAGCCAAGTGGGGTTCGTACGGTATCCCATACGGTAACAGAGTTAGTGGTTCCGTTAAAATAGTTATACGCTACAGGGATTTTGTTAAGAGTTAAACAAGCGTTGTTACGCACTTTAA
Organism: Schleiferiaceae bacterium; assembly: GCA_963758205.1. Lineage (GTDB taxonomy): Bacteria > Bacteroidota > Bacteroidia > Flavobacteriales > Schleiferiaceae > Owenweeksia. The sequence goes on along the minus strand of CAVWUM010000002.1, from coordinate 348,334 downwards.
TCTTAACAGGCTGATTCACATAATCACAAAATCCATTTTTTGGAAAGTCATTTGAAATGATTTCAACATCCATAGTATCCGGCTGGAATAACCTGATGTCATCTATAGCAATATCACCATTTACACCATTAGTACCGGCTCTGAATGAAATCCTGATGATATCTCCTATGAATGGACTCAAATCCACTACGGCCCTGCGCCATGGGTCAGATTGGTTAGTTTGCTGCTGACCTGAAATTACATGGTAAAACTTGTGATAATCAAAGGGTGTGGAACCATCAGCTGTATCTATTTCAACTCTTAAGTCTGCAATGTTGTTACCATACATGTGGTACCAAAATTCCATTGAAAGACAACTTGGTGCATTTTTAAGGTTAATACATGGAGTAATAAAAAATGCCGTTCCATTTAAGCTAGGACCATTTGGTGCGGTGGTAGTATTACTTTCCAGATAAATATATTTACCATTAGCTGTGCCCGTTGTGTGATCAACTGCGGATCCTGTAAAAGGAGAACTGGGTGTTGGGCCGGAACGAACTGTCCAGCCAGCCATAGCAGGATTATTACCATTGTTATTTTCAAAGTAATGTGGCTGTCCAACCGGAACTCCTCTGACAGTACCGGTAGCACCCCAACGTGACGCTTCAAAGTCAATGGTATAAGGAAAGGATTGCTCTACATAAGGGTAGGCACCACAATAGGGGGTACCACACTTAGCGGGCAAGGCAGAATCTACCCAAAAGGTGTAAAAGCCCCGGTATTTTTGAGTATCTAAACTTGATTGGGTGAAATACAGTAAATCCGGTGCCCGGGCGCTATTGTTAAGATCAGGTATAGGGCAACCAATATCTTCAGCTACTACATACCATCTTACAGTATCTCCAACCATTACGTTTGGAATAAGGGCTCTGTATTCCGGGTTTTGAAAAATTGACATTGTAATTTGGCTGAATGGTGTAGCGCCATTAATGCTGTAATATAAGGATACACTATCCACGCCAGTATTATAGCCACCTGCGTCTGTTACCCTAACTCCTACAGGATAATTATTGGAAGTATTACCTACCAAACCATTTTCCGGTTTGTTTTGAATACAAGGGAAAGAAGTATAGTTAAAATTAAGTTTTGGAGGATCAAGCTCACAAGGAGATGCGGTAATCTTAATATCCTCAATCCACCAGCCAGCGTAAAACCCTGTAGGTGGTAAATTATTAAGAGTAGCTTTAAACCTGATTCTAACATCAGGATAACCTACAAATTGAGTACCTGAGGCATTGGAAGCTGCCCCGGTAAGGTCAAACTGCTCCGTAACCCACCACTGGTTGGTTGGGGTAGAGTTGGTTTGAAACTGCCAGATGTTACCTTGGCCAAAATAAGTAGCCTCATTAAATTCTTCCTGGCCTCCGGAGCCACCATACTGACCCTGACCCACGCTACTACCTTTGTAAAAGGATTTGTCAATAGGCGCAAAGGTGTTACCCCCATCCGTAGAAATTTCAACGGTACCCTTATTAAGGAAGTACAGCTTACAAATGTGGCTGAACTCCATAAACACATAGGGATTACCCACCGTACTGAATGCAGGAGTTTGAAACCAAACTTCAGTGGTAGTTGGTGCTGGAGTAACCCTGTCAGGCCTCAGGTGAAATGATTGACCTGGGGATCTGAAAACATTGTTGGTGTCATTCCACGCGGTGGGAGGGTTACCAACCTGACCCGTAACCACGTTGTGTGGTACAGTGTCAAAGTTTTCCATGTAAAGTGTGACTTGTGAGTTTGCACTAAAGGATATAAAGCCAACAGCACAAAAAAGGAGTATAAACTTCCTCATATTAATTAGAATTGAAATTTCAGTTAACATCTTCGCAATACGCACAAAGATAAAAAGTAGGGACAATTACACAGTACCTAATTATTTAGTGGCGTACGCTATTATTTTACGTTTAAGCTCAGCACCTTGGTATCTTCTAAATATAGGTCTAAGCGGTCGTCTTTTTCAATTTTACCCACACCAGCCGGGGTTCCTGTAAATATCAGGTCACCAATCTTAAGAGTGAAGTAAGATGAAATATGTTCGATGAGTTGGTTAATTCCAAAAAGCATGTCGCTACTCCTACCATTCTGGCGCTCCTCACCGTTCAGTTCCAGCCTGAAGTTTATGTTTTCAGGTGTGTGAAGCTCATCAAAACTAGTGAATTTCCCTACAGCAGCTGAGCCATCGAAAGCTTTGGCTTTTTCCCAGGGCAGGCCTTTTTCTTTTAACCTGGCCTGTATATCTCTTGCCGTAAAATCAATGCCCACCGTAAGTTCGCTGTAATATTTAGGAGCAAAGCGGGCCTGTATGTTTTTCCCAAGTTTGTTGATGCGCACTACCAGTTCGGCTTCGTAATGTACATCATTGGTAAAATCAGGGATGAAAAAAGGATTACGCTTAGGTATAATAGCCGTTTCGGGTTTTATGAAAAGTACCGGCTCGGCAGGCACCTCGTTCTTTAGTTCCCGCGCATGGTCGGCATAGTTACGGCCTACACAAATTATTTTCATACATCAGGATTGTAGCTTGCGCAAACGTATTTCAGTAAGCACTTTTTTGGTGTATAGCGGAAAGTCGGCATTCTGCATCCAACCATAGTAGCCAGGGTTTTCTTCCAGCACTTCTTCTACCGTACGGTTTTTATACTTACCAAAGCTAAAGCACTCCTTATCCTCTTTATTAAGAATGATAAATCCTGCAAAATCCACCGCACGGAACCTGTTGCTGAAATCGGCCAGCTTGGCAATATCGTTTTCCAGGTCATCATACCTGTCCAGCTGGGCTTTTAGTATTTCATAGGTAGCCAGGGTATCTGCTTCCGCAGAGTGGGCATTCTCTAAATCCTTTTCGCAATAAAATTTATAGGCCGCACTTAGGGTACGCTGTTCTTTTTTATGGAAGATGTTCTGCACATCCACGGCCCTGCGTTTGCTCAGGTCAAAATCAATACCGGCCCGTAAAAACTCCTCAGCCAGCATGGGGATGTCAAATTTATTGGAGTTGTAGCCGCCCAGGTCAGAGTCTTTAATCAAATCGTGTATGCGATGGGCCATATCTTTAAAAGTAGGCTCATTGGCCACTTTGGCATCATCAATACCATGTATGGCTACCACCTCTTCGGGAATGGGGATTCCGGGATTTATCAACCAGGTGTGGCTCTCTTTATTACCATTGGGGAAAACCTTTAGGATACCTATTTCAACTATACGGTCGGTTACCACATTTACCCCTGTGGCTTCCAGATCAAAAAAACAAATGGGGCGCTTTAAGTTAAGTTCCATGTAAAAGTGTGTGTGATGGAATTAGTATATAAAAAACATCCCGCCAAAAGCGGGATGTAATACGTGTGCAATATAAGTTAAACGAAACTCTTATTAAAAGTCGCGGTTAGGATCAAACTGCTCCAGGTAGTCGGCTACCCTGCGAACAAACATTCCGCCCAGTGCCCCATCCACCACACGGTGGTCATAGCTGTGCGATAAGAACATTTTGTAGCGGATACCGATAAAGTCGCCCTCAGGGGTTTCAATAACTGCCGGCTTTTTATTGATGCTGCCTGTGGCCATAATGGCTACCTGTGGCTGGTTGATAATAGGTGTACCCAATACATTACCAAATGTACCCACGTTGGTTACGGTATAAGTACCACCCTGTATATCATCCGGCTTAAGCTGGTTATTACGGGCACGGTTGGCCAGGTCATTTACCTTTTTGGTAAGGCCAACCAGGTTAAACTGGTCGGCATCATGTATTACCGGTACTATAAGGTTGCCGCTGGGCAGGGCTGCTGCCATACCAATATTAATATGCTTTCGCTTGATAATATTATTACCATCAACAGAAACATTGATAAGCGGGAAATCTTTAATAGCCTTAACTATAGCTTCGATAAAAATAGGAGTGAAGGTGATATTCTCGCCCTCACGTTTCATAAAGTCTCCTTTTACTTTTTTCCTCCAGTTCCAGATGTTTGTTACATCAGCCTCAACAAAAGAGGTTACGTGTGGCGAAGTGTGTTTTGACATCACCATGTGGTCCGCAATCTTTTTGCGCATGCGGTCCATTTCAATTATTTCATCATCTCCGCCAATAGATACTGGCGCAGGAGGTGCGGCCGGTTTGGCAGGTTGTGGAGTTGGTGCAGCAGGTGCAGGCTGAGATTTAGCCTGTGGTGCGGCAGCGGGCTGTTGTTGCGAACCACCGCCAGATGTGCGGTTTTCAATAAAAGCGAGAATATCACTTTTGGTAACACGGCCTTCGGCACCGCTCCCATCAATAGTATCCAGTTCTTCTACGGCTACACCTTCTTCTTTGGCAATGCTTCTTACCAGTGGAGAGTAAAATCTTCCGTTGCTGCTGCGTGGTACATCCGTAGTTTCTCTGGCAGCTGTTACCATTTGCTGGGCATCAGCAGCGGCAGCCGGTTCTTTTTCGGCAGGGGCCTGCTCTGTTTTTTCAGGTGCAGAACCATTCATGGATGGGGCATCGGCACCGGCAGCATCAGCTTCGGTTTCAATAATGGCGATGGCTTCACCCACTTTTACTACATCATCCTCTGCAAAAAGTTTCTTTTTAAGTACACCTTCGGTTGGTGAGGGCACTTCGCTATCTACCTTATCGGTGGCAATTTCCAGTACCGATTCTTCCAGTTCAATGGTATCGCCTTCTTCCTTCAACCATTTTATGATGGTAGCCTCGGCTACACTTTCACCCATTTTGGGCATTATCAGTTCCACTTGTGCCATAGTATATGGTATGTATTTTTTATTTATTTCAGCTAAGGGAGCGCAAAGGTAAAAAACAGGTAGATACAGGAGGAATAAGGTTGGTCGTTTAAGGTTTGTTGTTGATTATCACAAACTACGAACTACAAACCACAAATCTCAAATAGCAGCGCAGCATTACTAATTACCTAAAGAGCGATACCCCGAAATGATAAACTGGAGGTCATTCCACACATTGTAGTTTTTAGCGTATAGCTGGTTTATGTGGTTTACGGCCGTATCGTTATTCCCCTTAAGGCCGCTACCCAGTGTGGTTTTAAGTACTGATTTTTTCAATTTTGGTAAATGGTCAACCGGTATGCGGGCATCATAGCCCACCCAGGTTTTACGGCCGGTAAGTACGGCAAATACATTATTAAGATAATGCTGCTTGCGCTCTACCATCCATATTAAAACAGGGGTGAGCAGCAAAAGCAAAAAGGCAACCACTACATCCAGCAGTCTTTTTGCGCGCTTGTTGGCCGGTTTGCTTATCTCATTAAACTGTATGGTGTACCACGAGCCCTGGCTGTCAATGGAGTTGCTGCCAATAACAAATTCACTTTCGGTAGGCGCAATTTTTATCTCCACTTTAGTGGGATTGAGTTCGGTCATCTTTTTAAAGATGTCGTTACCCGAAATATCGCGTGAGCAAAAAATCACTTCATCGATAGAAAAGATTCGGATGATATCGTACAGGTTTTCGGTAGTGCCTACATATTTATCACCATCAAGATCATCTTCCTTAGGAGCAACAAAACCCAGGTAGGCAATGCGTCCTGAGGTTTGCTTTATGAGCTGCTCCACCCGTTTGGCCTCATCGGCTTTTCCCGCAATCAGTATTCTGCGGTTTTCCTGGTTTATAGAGATCAGTCTTCTGCCCGTTGCTTTCTGCAAAAGCAATCTGTTAACAGGGATAGAAAAAACCGCCCAAACCGATCCCAGCAAAATTATGGCCCGCGAAAATCGAAACTCTTCAGGCACGAGACCGTACCCCACTAAAATCACTACACTGCCAATTACAATTCCCTTAAGGATATTAAAAACCCGCGTTGGTTTTTCATAACCACCATTTAAGTAAACTCCCGTAATCCACGCAAGGGCATAAAGCGGAAAGGCTGTCCATATAAGAGTGGTGGGATACTCGCCACCTACCACAAAGCGATGGTTGTGTTCCCAGTATTCTTTTAAAAAATAGAGTCCTATTAGAAGTACTCCGGCATCTAATAATGGAATGGCCAAGGCATCCACAACCCGTTTTACTACTGATATACCTGCTCGCAGGTATATGGCCAGGGTTATCATAAAGTTGAAAACCTTAGCATACGTGCCACTAAAGTGCTTACGGGCAAAAATGGCCATAGCCTTGTAAAACACGTACACGTAATTAAGGCTGCCCTTTTTAGTACTCTCACCTTTATAGTGAATAATACTGGTATCCGCCAGGTAATAGTTTTTGTACCCGGCTTTGATAAGGCGGTAGCTCAGGTCAATATCCTCGCCATACATAAAAAAATCCTCGTCAAGCAGCCCGCTTTTTTCAAGGGCCTCGGCACGCATCATCATGTAGGCGCCAGCCAGTATTTCAATTTCGTGGTTTTCATCTTTACTTAGGTGCCCCATGTGGTAGCGCGCAAATTTGGGAGACCTGGGAAACAGCGATGACAAACCGAAAATCTTGTAAAATGAAACCCAGGGAGTAGGCAGGCCACGTTTACTTTCAGGTAGAAAATTACCCTTGCCATCAATCATTTTTACGCCAAGGCCACCGGCATCCGGGTGGGCATCCATAAACTTCAGGCTTTCGCTGAAGGTATTTTCCTCCACCACAGTATCCGGATTCAAGAGTAACAAATACTCGCCTTTAGCCACACGCATGGCCTGGTTATTAGCTACTGAAAACCCGGTATTTTCGGTGTTGGCAATCAGTTTTACTTCAGGAAATTTTTGGGCCACCATCTCCACGCTATCGTCAGATGAAGCGTTATCCACCACAAATACCTCGGCCTCAATACCACGCAGGGCAATTTCTACCGAGCGCAGGCACTGCTCCAGGAAGTACTTTACATTGTAGTTTACTATAATTACCGAAAGCTTCATTCAGGTTTCCATGGTTTACCGAGGGAATTAATAAGGCCGTGGCCGGTTATCAAAGCGTTTACCTCATTAATCTCAGGCAAATAAAAGATTTCTTTTTGAGCCTTTTGGGCTGCCACTATATCCTGCTCGGTGGCGTAGTAATCGGTTTCCACTTTCGTGGGAAAGTCGGTTTTCAATTCTACTTCGGGCCAGTACCAGCCTGCAACCAGGTAGGCAGGCTTATCCTTTACTTTCATCCAGTTCAGCACTTCATCCACCAGTTCTGATTTTACTAATCGCTTACGGTGGTCAATTATTGCAGGGCCTTGCAGGGGGTCGAAAAAAACTTCTTTACCATCGGCATTAAAGGTCAATGCTACTTTAGATGTAGGACTTCCCCTAAACGCATTGTTGTAATCAAACCCGAATAAAAAGCAGGAGGCGATGGAGCACACGGCAAATACTGCGGTTTCCCTTCTCTTCAACAAAGCTCCAAGGTAAATTATCGAAAAAGGCAAGAATGGAATGAGAAATTCTGATTTGAAAGGCAGGCGCATAAATACCGCCAGTTGCATAATAAATATGATCATCAATGCCAGAAAGAAGTTTTTAGGCAGCCGAATGGTATAATCGCGCAGCATCCAGAAGTCCAGCGGCCTGGTGCTATTCCTGGTAAAGAAAATACCGAGAAAAACAAGCAGGGGTACACCCCATAGCCCGAAGGATAGTTTGTAGATAACATTGGCCCAACCGGGAAACGGTGGTTTGTGAAAATCGAGAAAACCTATACCATAGGTGAGCAGCGGGGGCAGATAGGCAATCACTGTAACTACACCCGCTGCAAAACCCATTTTAAGCACAGCTTTAAAATCTCTGTTTGCCGACCACACTAGTATGACCCACGGCAGTAAAAAACCGAGGTGTGAAATACGTATACCGGTAGCTATCCCGATAAGGATGCCGGCCAGCCAGTAGCGCTTCTGCAGCAGTTGCAAAAAAGATAGAAGAACGAAGAGTAATCCGAAGTTGTAATCAATAGTATAGGTACCGGCAATAAAAAAGGCGGGGATAAAGCTAAATGCAATGCTCAATGCCAGTGGCCTGAGCAGGTTCAGCTTTCTGCAGATTTTATAGAAAACTACAATGGTAAGGCTACTCACCAAAGCTGATAACCCATTGTATAAAAGGTAGCTGTGATTGATTGGCCAAAGTGCGGCAAGCAGTAGCTCGTAAACTGGGTGTCCGGGTAATCTGGATACCTCATAAATTTTGGTTTCCCAAATTATTTTGGCGTTTAGGACCTGCGCCCAGGCATCTTCCTCGCGCCCATAGCCTGCAAATAAAAAGGGCAGCCGGACTAACATATTTCCGAAAAAAAGCAGAAGCATCTGTGGCCAGCCGCTAGCTCTCAATGTTTATTGATTTTGGTTTTGCGAAAGCGAACTTTCATAAGGCACCCTGTTGGCAATACTCCGGGCCAGAGTTACTTCATCGGCATATTCCAGTTGGTCGCCAACGGCTATACCACGGGCTATGGCCGATAGTTTAATATCAAAACCGGCCAGTTTTTTATACAGGTAAAAGGTGGTGGTTTCGCCTTCCATAGTAGTGCCCAACCCAAATATTATTTCGCGGGGTTGCTTTTCACTAACGCGTATTAAAAGCGAATCAATATTTAATTCGGAAGGACCAATGCCATCCATAGGGCTAATAACTCCGCCCAGCACATGATAAAGCCCACGGAACTGCCCTGTATTTTCAATAGCCATTACATCGCGGATATCTTCCACCACACAAATCAGCTCTTCATTGCGGGCAGGATTGGCACATATTTCGCAAATATTAGCATCCGATAAATTGCCGCAGGTGCTGCATTGGTTTACCTTTTCCTTAAGGGCGATGAGAGATTGTGCCAGCATGCTCACATCTTTTTCATCCTGGCGCAGTAGATGCAGCGCCAGCCGCAACGCTGTTTTTTTACCAATGCCCGGCAGGCCTGATATTTCTTCAACTGCTTTTTCTAAATATTTGGAGGAAAAGTTCATTAACTAAAAAGGAATGCGTGTTGAAATAGGCGAAGTGCAAAGATGTCAAATTTTGAGCGGCAATGGCGTTGTTGTTTAAAAACACATAGGCACATAGTTCAAATTAGTCATTCACTTCTGTGTCCTATGTGGCTATGTGGTAAATCCTCCTTTTTATCCCTTTATTTGCTCAAATTTTAATGCATGTCGCCCATTCTTATCCTAAGTATAGTAGCCCTGTATTTTTTAATGCTGATTGGTATTTCGTACCTCACCGGCAGGCAGGATGATAATGATGCCTTTTTTTTAGGAAACCGCCAAAGCCCCTGGTATATAGTGGCTTTTGGTATGGTGGGTGCCTCACTGAGCGGTGTTACCTTTATTTCCGTTCCGGGATGGGTGCAGGATAGCCAGTTCAGCTACATGCAGGTGGTGCTGGGGTATGTGGTGGGTTACATGGTAATTATTAAAGTACTGCTTCCGCTGTATTATAAAATGCAGCTTACTTCCATCTACACTTATTTAGATGAACGTTTCGGTAACTCCAGTTATAAAACAGGCTCTATTTTCTTTTTGATTTCCAGGGTAATAGGAGCCTCCTTCAGGCTTTACCTGGTGGCCATCGTTTTGCAATATGCTGTATTTGATGATTTAGAAATTCCTTTTTGGGTTACCGTACTTATTACCATTGCCCTTATTTGGGTATATACTTTCCGAAGCGGTATCAAAACCATCATTTGGACAGACACCCTGCAAACCACCTTTATGCTTACGGCAGTAATCATGATGGTGGTAATAATTAAGAGGCAGATTTTCCCTGAAACGGGCCTTATAGATTACGTGAGCCAATCGGATATGTCGCAGATCTTTTTTTGGGAAGACTGGAAGGGCGGCAAGCATTTTTGGAAAAACTTCCTCAGCGGGATTTTTATAACCATAGTAATGACGGGCCTTGACCAGGACATGATGCAAAAGAACCTGAGTTGTAGAAATTTAGGCGATGCTCAAAAAAACATGTTTTGGCTGAGTATTACACTAGTGGTGGTAAACCTCGTGTTTTTATCGTTGGGAGTTTTGCTTTACGATTATGCCGAAATACAGGGGATTACTGAGGTAAACGATAAGTTGTTTTCGGCCGTAGCTCTTTTCCCGGAAACGGGACAACTGGTAGCTGTATTATTTATAGTGGGGCTTATCGCAGCCGCCTATAGCTCGGCTGATTCAGCGCTTACAGCTCTTACCACTTCCTTTTGTGTGGATATTCTTAATATTAAAAAAATGGATGCCACCAAAGGAAAGCTAAGAAGGAAGCAGGTGCACGTTGGTTTTTCGTTAATACTCTTTGTAGTAATTATAATATTTAACTATACGGTGGATGAAAGTGTGATTAAAGAACTCTTTAAGGCTGCCGGCTATACCTACGGGCCCTTGCTTGGTCTTTATGCCTTTGGTTTAAGCACAAAGTGGAATGTTAAAGACAAATGGGTGCCGATAGTATGCGTGGTATCACCCGTGCTTTGTTACATTTTGGATCTTAACTCAGAGGCCTGGTTTGGCTATAAGTTTCAGTTTGAACTGCTGCTTGTAAATGGTGCTCTTACATTTATAGGGCTGGCCATGCTAAAGCGCAGGTAGCCTTTTAGTTGTCAGTTTCATCATAGCATGGTTAATAAGAATAGAAAGGCCGATAAACACTAGCTTATCGGCCTTTTCTCTATACGATGTTAAGATTTAAACCTGCTAATTCAGCTTATCTCTTTTTAACTACTCTAAAGTTTTTAGAGCCTTCAGCAGTCTTGATAGTAACGAGGTAAACACCATCAGGTAAATCCGAGATATCGAATTTCAGACTTTCCTGATTTCCCGCATTAGCCTCCCTTTCTCTTATAAGTTTTCCACTAAGCTCACTTACCGTAAGTGTTAAGTCTCCACCAAGCTGAGTTGGTAGTTCTACATTAAACTCACCATTATTTGGATTAGGATAGAGTGAGATACCTGAAAGTAAGGCTTCACTAAGGCTCACACCTGTGGTAATTTCAATACTGTCTTTATAAACGCTGGTACCGCAATCATTGGTTGTGGTAAGGGTTACCTCATATTTACCGGCAAGGGTATAGGTGTTTTGAGGGCTGCTCAGGTTAGATGAATTTCCATCACCAAAATCCCAGCTCCAGCTTCTTGGCGCATTTAATGACTGATCAATAAAGTAAGCCGTATTTAAAATTACAGAATGATTGTAATTGGCAACAGGAGATTCTCCAACAGTAACATTAAAGATTTTCTGGTTAATACCACCTGCATTGCTTACATCCAGCGTGGTGCGCTTTATACCTGCTGACGAATAAGTCACATTGTGAGGTCCTATACCTGTTGCTGTGGCTGGTGTTGCATCTGTTCCAAAATCCCAGGTATAAGTAGATGCATTACCGGTGCTCAGGTCATTAAATGTAAATTGAGTGGTAACACAGCCGGTGGTATCGCTTATAGAGTAGTTGGCCGTTGGTGCTGAAACTGTAGGATCATATACACTGAAATCATCAATGGCAAGATCAGACTCGAAGTTGTTTCCGGTTTTACCATTAATTCTGATTACAACTGTATTGCCCATATAAGGGGCCAGGTTAATAGTAGCTCTAATCCACTGGTTACCCTGGTTTCCTGTTACACGGGGGATAATATCCTTCACAATACTATCTCCAATAATAAGGTCTGTGCTCAATATCCCCATAGCACTTCCAAACATGTGATACCAGTACTCGGCTACTGCATTCTGGGTAATTGTACTATCCAGCACTATACATGGCGAAAGCAAAGTGGCCACACTACTGTCACATCCATTAGATGCTTCCAGGTATAAGTACTTTCCTGAGGTATTACCGGGGTTATGATCAGAGCTAGGCCCTGTGTTGTTTGATGGTGTTCCGAAGTTATCCGTACGCCAGTCAATATCATCATACTGGCCGTTAGAAACATTTATCCAGCCATTATTAAGGCTACATACAGTTCCTCCGCAATCATTACTGGTTCCACAATTAGCAAAGCTTTCAAAGTCATCAAAAAATGGTAGTGTTTTAGTTACACCGGTAATCACGTTAAAGTCATTGTGCAGTGTATCGTTATACCCATTTTGATCCGGACCATAATCCACCCAAACATCAAAGGTGTTATTACCGGCCATGAGACTAATATTTGTAGTAAACGTATGCTGATAAGTCAATCCGGGAAGTATAGTATCTGTAATAGTACTGGTTACTATGGCTCCTGAATTCAACTGATATTTAAGGTCAAAACCAAAAGCGGTATCAATTCCATTATTCAAAATTTCTACGGATACAGGAAGGTTTGAATTGTTGAAGCAATCAGTAAACGCTCCAAGTGTAGGGAATGGGCTTAACAGTGCGTTGAGTTTTAAATCTTCGGTAAGAGCACAGTTAAAAGTGCCCAGAGGCTTTTCAATGGCTATGGCTCTTTTGGCAACGCCATTGTTATAGGTGGCAGCTACACTATACCATGTGGGTATAGACGGGTTGTTTTTTCTGAGAATTACAGAATTGTTAGTGCTGGTAGCTATGGAGTCCATGTATTTTGTCCCAAGCTGATAAATGATATAACCCGTAGCTCCCGGAACGCTGTTCCACGTAAGTTGTAATGAATCAGGACAAGAACTTGCCACCTGCAGGTTTGTAGCCTGTCGAAGGATGGTAAATGTTCCCTGGGTTTCTCCAACTACACTACCACGCGAAACTCTAATCTTTGCCTGATCAGTTACAGTAGATGGAATGGTAGTCCATAGGAAGTAGCGCAAAGATGCGTTAGCACCATTGGTGATGGTATTCCAACTGGTTCCTCCATCGGTTGAGTATTCAATTTTAAACGGTGTGGTACCATCGGGAGCATCCCAGCGTATGTATTCAAATCCGGTAGGGTCAAAACCCTCGCCACCTGCCGGGTGTGTCACCACTATCTCATCCATCACAAAATAATAGGTAACAAAAAACTCCTGACTACCACTTGGGATATTAAATGCACTAACATCCACAGTAATGTTACCACTGCCAGGGTTAGCAATGGTTACCTGTTCCATATTGTTAAGACTATCTCTTTCACGCACAGCGGGCGAGTTTAGCCTGGCCGGGTTAGGTGTTGGGTCTAATACCCATGGGCTGTAAGTAGTACTGTTGTGCGTTACCGAAAGGTCAAGATCATTAACCAATGCTCTTGAAGCTATAGTTGATGCAGGTGCATCAGGCCAGTAAAGCATTATTCTAACTTCTTTAACAGTACCTGAAGCCGGCATTGGTATTTGAAATGTTTTATTGCCACTTGTATTACTAATGGTATCAGTAATAAAGTTTCCATTTTCAATTACGTCAGCTGCTCTGCGGGCATTAAGTCTTCCATAACCAAAAATGAAGTCGGGCCCGGGCTGGCCTAAGTCCTCACAGGTATTCATGGTAATGGCTTTCATAAGTCCACCATGTGGGTTGGTGTTATATGCTTGGTTGTAAGCCTGGTATAAGGTGGCCAACACGCCTGATACACCGGGACAGGCCATTGAAGTACCAGTTTTATTGGCATAGGAGTTTGGAGTAGGAAGGTCAGTGGTGCTGTAAACAGAGGTACCCACCGCGCCAAGGTCTGGCTTTATGCGGCCATCATTGGCAGGCCCACGGCTGCTGCTGTTTGCTACCCCGTCAGTGGCCGTAAGGTTGGCGGTAGCAATAACGTTTTTAGCAACTTTATGTCCTCCCGTTATATTTCCCCAGGTATTTCCTGCGCCATATCCACAATTGGAAGTACCACTATTACCGGCAGAAAAAACGTGAATCATATTGGGGTTATCAATAGCATCCTGATCCATTTGGCGGGTGAAGTTGGTGTACCCTGCATTACAACCATTGGAGTACGAACTTGTGGTAATAAGTACATTAAGGTTGTTATAATTAAAGTCGGCACTGTTAAGGTTACTGGGGTAACTCTGGTAATAGATTTCAGCACCGGGGGCCATTCCTCTTCCGTCAGGATCTTTATTACCGGCTCCGAAAATGGTACCTGCAACGTGGTCGCCATGGTCTCCATTAGAGGATCCTGCATTAACGGTTAATCTACCGGTAAAATCTACGTGAAAATCAATAGCACCATCATCTCCATGGCCCACAGTAACTCCTGTTCCATCATATCCCGGGGCACCGGAAAAATCTGCCTGTAGGTAATTTACCCGATGGCTGGTGCGCGCTCTGAAATTCTCAGGTGTTCCCGGGTCTTCCATTTCCTGCAGTTGCATTATAAAAGGTAAAGCGGCAATGTTCAGGGCATTTTCGGGATTCATGCTTACAGCAATTACATCATTGCTTTCATCAGCATCTATCACATCAAAACCACTGTTCATAAGGCTAAACAGCACCTCATTGTGATCCAGGTCGGGGTAATACCTCAACCATACCTTGGCGGTATTTGGCGTAAGCCATGCCCACTCGGGCACAGTATTGTTAGCCAGATTTTTTGACAGTTTAAATTCGGGAAGTAAAGCCGTTACTCCGGCACCGTGCTCTTTTAAAAAATCAGTGGTTTTATCAATTTGAGCCACCTTAATGCTTACCAGGTAAGTATTTTTAGGGATGTACTCTAAAGTTGTGAAACCGGGGTAGGAGGTGTTTAATGTCAGGCTCTTATCCTGTACAAGTCGGTAAATTTTGCCATTTACCACTTCTGTTGCTGAAAAGTTCAGCGCACTATAATCATTGGCTTTAAGCCTTAAGGTATGATTAAGAAGTAATATTTGCTCAGGATTTCCTGCTTCATTCTGCGCAACAGCGCCAATTCCAATACAAAAACCTAAGAGGGCAAGTAGCAATTTTTTCATAAATAGGGAATAAATTTTAGGAGGGCACAAGTTAACAATAACTGAACGAAATATTGTCATACTTCTAACATTCACATCATTGACTATGCCTATTGGCTATTAGTGGTTTAAAGTGTCAGGACATTTTTACCACGCCCTTGGTATTGTTACTTTTGGCGCTCAATGTTGCAACTATGAAAAAAATCCTATTCCTTTTTTCAGCTTTATTGGTAATATCGGTAAATGGCTATTCTCAGGTACAAAATGGCTCTGCGGCCGATATACTGCATGAACTGAAAAAGCTGCAAAACCCTACACGGGTGCTTTACCTGGCGGCACATCCTGATGATGAAAATACCCGAATGATAAGTTACCTGGTAAATGAGGTTGGTGCACAAACTGCCTATCTTTCATTAACCCGTGGTGATGGCGGTCAAAACCTTATAGGCAAAGAGCTTAGCGCTGAGCTGGGTATTTTGCGTACGCAGGAGTTGATGCAGGCCCGCACTATTGATGGCGGTCAGCAATTTTTTACCCGGGCGGTGGATTTCGGCTACAGCAAAACATCCAAGGAAACTTTGGAAAAATGGGGTGAAGAGGAAGTGCTTGCAGATGTAGTATGGGTGATACGCAAGTTCAGGCCTGATGTAATAATAACCCGCTTTCCACCTGATAGCAGGGGAGGGCATGGCCACCATACTGCCTCGGCAGAGCTCGGCATAAAGGCATTTAACCTTGCGGCAGATGAAAAGGCTTATCCGGAACAATTGGAATTTGTACAACCCTGGCAACCCAAGCGCATTTACTGGAATGCCAGTAACTGGTGGAACAGGGATATTGATAAGCAGGCAGCCGGTAATCCTGATTATGTAGTATTGGATGTTGGTGGTTATAGCCCGTTTTTGGGATTAAGTAGTAATGAGCTGGCATCTCTGAGCCGTACCCAGCATAAGAGCCAGGGTTTCGGGGTGTCTGTAGATCGTGGAAGCCAAAAGGAATATTTGCAATACCTGGATGGCGAAAAAGCGGTAAACGGACTTTTTGATGGCGTAAACCAAAGCTGGGAGCGCTATGGTTTTAAAGAAGCCAATTCTACACTGCAAAAAATAATCTCTGACTTCAAACCTGCTGAGCCGTACAAAAGCGTACCTGCATTACTAAAGTTGAGAAATGCATCTTCCAAAATAACGGATGAAATGGAGCGTGAGCAGTTTCAAACCACTATTAACAGGATTATTGTAAAGTGCCTGGGTTTGCATGCTGAAGTGCTGGCTTCTAAAGAATTTGTTCTTAATGGTGCTGCCGAAAATGTAATGCTGGAACTGATAAACCGGTCACCACTTCGGGTGGTGGTTGAGGGGATTTCCATTAGAGGTAAGGATACCGAACTCAATGATACCCTCCACCAAAATAAAGATTACGTAAAGGAAATTGCGCTAAATACGGCAGATGTTCCACTTTCTCAGCCTTATTGGATTAATGGTGATTACGAAAACCTTTACCCGGTTAGTAACCAAAACAAAATTGGTAAACCAGAAAATGATCCGGCATTTATAGCCTCACTTAATTTCAGGGTGGCCACCGGAGATAAAAAGGAACTGCAGCAGTCAATATCTATAGACATACCGGTTACTTACAAATTTTCTGATCGTGTGGATGGCGAAATCATCAGGCCCACCTTTGTTATTCCCGCAGTTACAGTAGCTCCTACTAAAAGGCAGATGTTATTTTTAAATCCGGAGCCTCAAAAGCTGGAAGTAAAGGTTCTTTTTCAAGAAAATGAAGAAGTAATACTGAATATTGAAACTACCGGTTACGAGGTTTCCCCTTCTCAAATTAAGGTGGCGCCTGCTTCCGAACAGGATTTAACCGCTATAGTGGAATTGACTATAACCCCACAAGAGAAAACCGGCAACGCTACCCTGGCTTTTACGGCCCATGGCGAGCAGCTAAAAACCCTTACCCGCATAAATTATCCGCATATTGATGAGCGCATTGTGCTCAAGGATGCCATTGTGGAACTTAAAGGCATTGAGCTGAAAAAGAAAGGCGAATACATTGGCTATATAGCCGGTGCTGGCGATGAGGTGCCCGAAGCGATACAGCAAATGGGATATGAGGTGTATATGCTGGATGAGAAAACGCTTCGCTCTCAGGACCTTTCTGAATTTAAAGCCATTGTGGCGGGTATCAGGGCCTACAATACGCAGGACTGGCTACCGGGAGTAAAATCTATTCTAATGGAGTATGTAAAAAATGGTGGTAACTACATAGTGCAGTATAATACCGCTTCGCGCGATTTGCTTACTCAGGATATTGGCCCGCACCCGTTTGAAATTACCAGAAACCGCGTAACAGAAGAAGATGCCGACCCCAAATTCCTGATCCCCAACAGCCCCATTTTTAATAAGCCCAACAAACTTACCGAAGCCGATTTTGAAGGCTGGGTACAGGAGCGCGGACTTTACTTTGCCGGTAACTGGGACAAAAATTATCGTACACCCATTGGCTGGAGTGATGAAGGTGAAGACTTGCAGGAAGGGGCACTTATTATAACCGATTATGGCAAGGGCGCCTTTATGTACACGGGTATTTCCTTTTTCAGGGAATTGCCAGCCGGTGTACCCGGTGCTTATCGTTTATTAGCCAATATGTTGAGTTATAAAAAGAGCACGGCAACCAATGAGCAATAACCGCATCTTTAAAAACTGGAAACAGCTTTATGCTGTTGTGCTGGCCTTTTTGGTAGTGCAATTGGTGGTGTTTTACTTCATCTCTAATCTGTACCGTTAATGACGGCAATTGACTGGATCGTACTCTTTGGTACCCTGTTTACCATAGTGGGGTTTGGTGTATGGAAAACCCGCCAACAGCAAACCGCCAATGATTATTTGCGTGGCGGCAATTCCATGAACTGGTTTACCATTGGCCTTTCGGTAATGGCTACCCAGGCCAGTGCTATTACCTTTTTAAGCGCCCCGGGTTTGGGTTATGAGAGTGGGCTTAGGTTTGTGCAGTTTTACTTTGGTCTGCCACTGGCCCTTATCATTATTTCGGCATTTATTATTCCTATTTATTACCGCCTTAAAGTTTATACGGCTTATGAATATTTAGAGAATCGCTTTGATTTAAAAACCCGCCTGCTCGCTGCTTTTTTATTTTTAGTGCAGCGAGGTCTGGCAGCCGGTCTTACCATTTTTGCCCCGGCTATTATTCTCTCCACATTATTGGGCTGGAACCTCAATTTCACCAATCTTTTCGTAGGGGTACTGGTGATAATCTACACCGTAAGCGGTGGCACCAAAGCAGTGAGTCTCACCCAGAAGTGGCAAATGGGAGTCATCCTTTTAGGAATGGCACTCGCGGCAGGGATTCTTATTTACAAAATTGGCAACTTTACTGAATTTGGCTCCGCTATGGAGCTGGCCGGCTCCGTGGGCCGTATGGAAATTCTTGATTTTAGCTGGGATTTAAACGAACGCTACACGGTATGGAGTGGCCTTACGGGAGGATTGTTTCTGGCGCTATCCTACTTTGGTACAGATCAAAGCCAGGTGCAGCGTTACCTTACGGGAAGGAATATTAAGGAAAGCCGCCTGGGGCTGATGTTCAATGCCGTTATAAAAATCCCCATGCAACTGTTTATCCTTTTTACGGGAGTGCTTGTTTTTGTGTTTTACCTCTACGTACAACCGCCCCTGTTTTTCAATGAAACTGCCATTGAAAATATCCGGGGAACCGAGTATCGCGAAAAGCTGGAGGACATTGAAAGCCGCTATGATGTCCATTACAAGGAACTACAGAATTCGCGAGAAGCCTTTACCAGTGCTTATGAGGCCGGGAATGAAACTCAAACTGAAGTTTACAAAAAAGAATTTGTAGCGGGCGTTGATCGCGATAAGGAAATAAGGACGGAAGTAAAAGACTTATTACTGGAAGCCAACCCAGATTTCAAAATAAAAGACACCAACTATGTATTCCTCACATTCGTGATGGACTGGCTGCCCATAGGGGTTGTAGGTCTTATTATCGCTCTGATATTTTCAGCGGCCATGTCGTCCACATCGGGCGAGCTCAATGCACTATCCACCACCACATCAGTTGATTTTTACCAGCGGCTTATCAGCCCTGATGCCTCTGACCGTAAACAGGTGTTTATGTCAAAAGCCCTTACTGTTTTATGGGGTATGTTAGCTATTGGCTTTGCCCTCAGTGCCAGCTTGTTCGATAATCTAATAGAAATGGTAAACCTGCTCGGATCGCTTTTCTACGGCACCATATTGGGCATTTTTGTGGTAGCCTTTTTTATTAAGCGGATTAAAGGCAATGCGGTTTTTTATAGCGCATTAATTGCGGAGGCATGTGTATTGGCCATTCATTTTGGGCGTGTGCTTGAGATTCCCTTCTTCCTGCAATTTGATGTGGAATACCTATGGTACAATGTAATTGGTTGTGGCCTGGTTGTAGTAATCAGTTTGATTTTTAGCCTATTTGAGGGAGATCAACCAAAGAAGAAATAGACTACATTTAGCAACAGCTAATTAAAATTTTCCACCATGAAAAAAATAATCACCACTTGCATATTTGCCCTGCTGTTTTTGTCTCCATCGGTTTTACTGGCGGGCGAAAAACCACTTATTATTACCATCAGGATTGATAAAACCACAACGCAGGAAGACTTGGACCGGCATATAGAGTTTATGAAGGCCAATGGTTACGAGCTGGTTATAGAGGATGTAAAGTTTAATGAGGATGGCGGTGTTGCAGCAATTAAAGGCACGGTGGATTTCGTAAAGTCATCCGGTGAATTTTATAATGACAGCCTGGGTGACCACTGTATTATAATAAAGAAAACGCTTTTAGGTGGCATGACCATTAATATGAATGACTGTGACTAACACGCACATTTTAAGCAGAATAGCTACTTTTTAAGCATTTTTATATTTCCCAAACCAAGGGCTACTTTTAGCTGAGTATAGGCCGGGTTTAGTTTCCAGAACCACTTATTCTCAAATTTAAAGCGCTTTACCTTTTTGCTTAAACCTGGTATTTGCTGTTTTTGAGAATTGTACAATTCAACGGCATACTTGTATAGCTCAACGTCATAGCAGTTAATCTCAAGTACTTCTTTCATCACATCTGCAGCAGGGATAGCCGATTTTTTCCGGGCAACACCTTCATTGGAGTTTTGATAGTAAAAAGCCTTCCACCCCAGTTTTTTGCCCATTATATAAAGGGACGTGTCAAAATCTTCCGTAAGGCCGATGAACTTAAAATTACGCAGGTTTTCCTTGGCCTTTTCCAGCGTTTCATTTTCCCGGCCCTCAATAATATTCATTCCTGAAATAAACCTGGTTTGCAGGTTGTTGCCGTATCGCCCCCTGGTAAACTGTATCAAATTATCATATTCTTCCTGGGTCAGATTTTTATACTTATCAGGATAATCACGGGTATAGTTAAATAACGATAGGATATGCTCAGCCGGGTTGCGTAGAAAGGTGTAATACTCATGCGGCCTTTCGCTGTATTTATGATACCCGTAACGGAAGTGCCCCATTATTAGCTTTAGAGTGTCTTTGTCTTCAAAACCTCCATGATTAGTCTCCCGCTCATAAACTAAAAAGAGTTGATCATCAAGAGAGTAACGTTCGCGCACAAGTTGCTGTAGTGTCATCCCAGCTGTTTTAGGGATGTGCATGAGAAATTTTAAAGCTGACAATTTTTAAGCTATTTGCAGGGATTCAGGCAAATGTAGTTATGTAACTAAACCTTCTCCCAAAGCGTATCCACAAAATATTCCTTATTATCTAAAAAGTGCTGCTGCACTTTAAAGCCTGTATTTTCAGCCAGATCTTCTAAATCCTCCAGGCTGTACTTACGTGAAATCTCCATGTGTACAGGCTCCGAGTGCTTAAAGCTGTAGGTTTTATCGTTTGCCTCAATATATACATCCTGGTTTACGGTGCTCATTAAATAGCTTCGGCATTCTCCCGTAAAGGGATCATAAGTGGGGTAGTGATCCCAATTGTCAATATTAAAATCTGCACCCAGTTCGCGGTTCATGCGCTCCAACAAATTGAGGTTGAATGAGCGTGTAATGCCGGCTTCGTCATTATATGCTTTTAAAATGGTACGCGGATCTTTTTTCAAATCAACTCCTATGAGCAATTTATCACCGGGGTTCATCGCCAACTGTAATTTTGAGAAGAAACTTTGTGCCCGCTCAGGCGTAAAATTGCCCATATTACTGCCTAAAAAAAGTATCACCTTAGGGCCGGCCTCCATTTCATTAAGGCGATCAAGCGCACTGAAATACTCATTATTTAATGGCGTAACATCCAGGTTTGGAAATCGCTCTTCTAAATCTGCTGATAGCTCTTTAAGCACGTTTCCTGAAATATCCACCGGGAAATATTCAAAATCAGCATTCTGATTTAAAAAATGCTCAAGCAGTAATTTGGTTTTATAACCATCTCCGGCTCCAAGTTCTACCAGGTTAAATTTTTCGCCCGTGTTTACAGCATTTAAAATATCCTCTTTTTTAGTGTTAAACACTTCATACTCACATTGGGTAAGGTAGTATTCAGGCATTTTCATTATCTGCTGAAAAATCCTGTCCCCTTTTGCATCGTAAAAGTAGCGGGATGATAGAAATTTATCTTTGGCCGAAAGGCCCTCGTCAACATCTTTAGCAAATTGCATTGTGGCCGGGCTAAGTGTGGTTTCCATTCTATTGTAATGTTTTGTTGACTTTCCTTATGATAATTTTCAGCAGAAGTAAGCGCTAAAATTTAAAAAGGTTCAAAAAATTTATTTGGCTAACCTAAGGCCCGTGAATTGCCATCGCAGTGGCGGGTGAAAAAAGTTTCTATACGTATTGCGACTATGACCGGGCGAAGTTGCTACAGAAGCTCCTCTGAGCACCATTTGGCTCACCATAAATTTTCCATTGTATTCGCCAACAGCACCTTCGGCCTTTTTAAAGCCGGGGTAGGGTAGGTACGCAGAGTTTGTCCACTCCCAGCGCTGGCCCCAGTTAAACTGGTTGCTGGCTACTTCCCATTCTGCTTCGGTTGGTAAACGCAAACCTTTCCATTCTGCAAAAGCAAAGGCTTCATAGTAGTTTATATGGGCCACAGGTTCATCAGGGTTAACCTTTTGTAATCCTGATAAAGTAA
Source organism: Schleiferiaceae bacterium (assembly GCA_963758205.1). GTDB lineage: Bacteria > Bacteroidota > Bacteroidia > Flavobacteriales > Schleiferiaceae > Owenweeksia. Next base: position 326,414 of record CAVWUM010000002.1, on the reverse strand, counting down.
AGCGATACCATTCACCATCTTTTTTGCGCCAGTATTCAGGCGAGTCAATTTTATTTTGATTTACCCAGGCCCAGCCTTCGCTATGCCAGTACTCAAAATTTGTATAACCGCCATCTTCCATAAACTGAAGCCAATCACCATTGGTAACCAGTTTTTTACTTATTTCAAATGGAGTGAGATAGACTTTGTGCCTGCCATGCTCATTATCAAAAGAAAAGCCCTCGCCTTCAAACCCTATTTCATAAAGGCCTTCATTTATTGAAATCCATGAATCCCCTTCAATTGCACTTTCACCTTCCCCTTCCCATTCACGTTTCCCTTCACTAAATTCCTCAGAATAAACCGGATCAAAAGGCTGTACAGCCAGTATGTATTTAAAGTCGGTAAGAAATAGTTCCTGGTGTTGCTGCTCATGATTGAGGCCAAGTTGCAGTAACTCCATGGCTTCCTGCGGTGGATTACTATTCAGGAATTCACTCATATTTTTATCAACATATGCCCGGTACTCATACACCTGCTTAAGTGGCGGGCGGGTCAACGTACCACGGCTATCGCGCTGCAGGCGCTCACCAAGGCTCTCATAATACGAGTTAAAGTAGTAGGGAAAACGGCTATCAAACTCTTTGTAACCCTCCAAAAAGGATTTAAGAATCATGGTTTCGAAAAACCAGGTGGTGTGCCCCAGGTGCCATTTAGGAGGGCTGGCATCCGTCATTGGTTGTGCCAGATGATCCTCGGCTGAGAGCGGAGACATCAATTTTTCAGTGTAGGCTCGCACTTCATTGTACCTGTCGGCCAGTGTATTTTTCGGTTTTGTGATAATGCTATCGGTAGTTTCCATCATAATAAAATCTTAAACCCAAAGCAGGTGTGTTGGTTTAGTTTTCCTAAAAATTTAAGAACTTTTATATACTACTTAAGATCTATTGTTTAATAGGAAGGTGAATGGGAGCGTGAACGTGAACGGGAAGGTGAAGGGGAATGGGACGAAAATTAATCGATATACCCACCTTCACTCTCACCTTCCCATCCACTTTTTTCATATCTCAGCTAAATATTTATGTACAAAACTTATGGCCATAGCGCCTTCTCCAACGGCTGAGGCTACTCGGTTCATAGCGCCTGATCGAACATCACCGGCTGCAAAAATACCCGGGGTGCTGGTTTCCAGTAAAAAGGGCTCACGTTCCAGTTTCCAGAGTTTCTTAAAGTCCTTTTCAGGGATTAAATCCCTTCCGGTTTTCAAAAACCCTTTATTATCCATTCTAAACTGATTGCTCATCCAGTCAGTATATGGTCTGGCGCCAATAAAAATAAATAATGCCCCGGCATTAACCTCCCTGGTTTCACCGGTTTCAATATTGCTCAAAATCAATTTTTCAAGTTTAGCCTCACCTTTCGCCTCCTCAATTTCAGTGTGTCCAAGTACTTCAATGTTATCAGTGTTATTTATTTGGTCAATCAGGTAGGCCGACATTGTACTGCTCAAATCAGGTTTGCGCACCATTATATAAACTTTCCGTGCAAACTGAGACAAATACATGGCTCCCTGTCCGGCAGAATTTCCACCACCCACTACATACACATCCTGATCTTTACAGGCATTGGCCTCCGTCATGGCCGCACCATAGTAAATACCTGCTCCGGTATAGTCAGCTATACCTTTGGTTTCCAGCTGCCTGTAATCTACTCCGGTAGTAATAACAACACTTTTAGCCATTAGCTCTGAGCCATCTGCCATGCTCAGTATTTTATATTGATCCTTAAACTTAATCTCAACCACTTCGCTGGGCGTTAAAAATTCGGCACCCAATCTTGTAGCCTGGGTAATGGCCCTCCGTGCCAGATCACTTCCACTGAGCCCTTTCGGGAAACCAAGGTAGTTTTCAATGCGTGATGAAGTGCCCGCTTGCCCGCCCGGTGCCCTGCGTTCAATTAACAAAGTTTTTAATCCCTCGCTGGCTCCATATACCGCAGCTGCCAGGCCAGAAGGACCGGCCCCAATTATCACAACATCATACAGGTCGGCAGAGGCCTTAGGGCTTAAGCCCAGCTTTTCGGCAATGACATTAATTTTTGGGTTAGAAATGAAGGAGCCATCCTCAAAAAATACTACCGGCAAATCCTTGCTTTCGATGTTGTTGGCCTCAATTAATTCCTTCGCATTCTCGTTGTTTTCTGCATCCAGCCAACGGTAGGGGAAGAGGTTACCGGAGAGGTAATCCTTTATCTGATGGCTATTGGGTGAGAATTGATATCCTACCACGCGAATACCGTCAAAGTCTGGCGCATAACCGCTTATCCAGTCGTCCAGCAAATCATCCAGCATGGGGTACATTTTTTCTTCCGGTGGATCCCAGGGCTTCATCAGGTAGTAATCCAGCTGAACTTCGTTGATGGCTTTTATAGCGGCATCAGTATCAGAATAAGCCGTTAGCAGAACCCTTTTTGCCTTTGGGTATAGTTTTTTGGCTTTCTCTAAAAACTCTACTCCCAGCATTTCAGGCATGCGTTGATCTGAAACAAACAAGGCAACTTCCGCACCCTGGTTTTTCATCTCCTTAAGGCTTTCCAAGGCCTCTTTGGCCGAGTCTGTAGAAATTACGCGGTAGTCTTCGCGGTACCTTTTTTTAAGATCCCGGCTAACGGCACGTATAACCTGTGGGTCGTCATCTACAGCTAGTATAATTGGTTTTTTCATGTTTTAGGGATGTGAAGGTGAGGGTGAAAGTGAATGGGAAAAATATACTGGTGAATGAGAATTAATTTATCGGTAGACACACTTCAAACTCAGTCTTTCCCGGTTCAGATTTTACCTTAATAGAGCCATTATGTCTGGCAATGATATTTTTAACTACATCCAGTCCAAGTCCCGTACCCTTACCAATATCCTTGGTGGTATAAAACGGATCCCAGATTTTATTTTTAATATCTTCCGGTATGCCGGGGCCGTTATCTCTTATAAGAGTTCGTATAAACTCCTTGTCTTTTTGAGTTTCAACCTGTAGCTCGGCTCCCTCGGTATTTTCCATGGCATCAATAGCATTGTCAATAATATTGGTCCAAACCTGGTTTAGCTCACTTACCATAACTTTTGGTTTTGGAATATCCTCATCAAAAATCCGGGTAACCTTAATGGCGCCCTTTTTCAGTTTGTGATTAAGCATTATCAGCGTATTATTAATGCCTTCATGGATATCGGCTTCCGTTTTATCTGGTGAGCGATCCATGTGGGTGAAATTTTTTACACTGCCCACCAGGTCAGCAATGCGGGTAGAAGCGCTTTCAATATCCCGCACCATTTTTTCGGTGGTCAGGTTTTCATTAATCCAGCCAATTACAGGTGGAAAATGATCTTCTCCTGTAATCTCGTAAATGCGGTCAATCTCATCACAACTAAAATTGAATTCCACCAGGTTTTCGGCAATCTCAAAAGGATTTTCGGCATTCAGGTTTTCAAGGCAGTCGGCCAGGTCATCCTCCAGGCTTTGCTTTTGCAGCATAGTAAGCTTAGGCATTTCACCATTGATTCTATCGTTCAATATTTTGGCCACCTCGTCCACTTCATCAGGGGTAACCCTGATAGACATAACTTTTTTAAAGTGCTCCGGCTGATGCTTTAAATGATTGAGCAACTCCTTACTACTCCTTACTATGGCGGAGGCCGGGTTGTTAAGTTCATGGGCCAGTCCGGCAGAGAGTTTTCCCAAAGCCATCATTTTTTCGTTTTGCTGCTGCAGGGTAGTAAACTCACGGATGCGCGAGCTCATAAAATGCACCAGCGCCTCGGTAAGCTCATAGTGGTTATGAATCATCTCGGTCATATCCTTACGGTGAAGGGAGAGGATTTCGCTATCCTTTTCTACCTGTCCGTTGGCCCGGGCTTCTTTCATTCTTGAGTAAGGCAAAAGGCCCGTTATATCACCTTTTTCCAATTCAACAAACTGCCGCGTTTGATTTCCCTGTGTAAGTGAAACCCTGATTTTTCCCTCCAAAATCAGATGCATGTGATCAGAGGGTTCGCCACTCTTAAAAAGGTAGTCGTCCTCCTTAAGGGCGTAGTGCTTGCCCTTATCAATTAAAAATTGCAGGCCGGCATCATTTATATGACTAATGGGTTCAAAAAGTTCTTTAAGGAGGCGGGGGGATAGCTCTTTCATACAGGCCATTTTTAATTTTTCGAAAACACTAATCAGGCCTAAAATAATTTGCTGACACCCTGACTGATGTTACCACATTGATCTCAAATTTCGATAATAATACCGATACTCGGTAATACTATTCCCTGGTCATTTTCCAGCTGGTTTATCTGATAATACTGGCGGCCATCCTGTGTATAGGTGATGGGTTGTCCCTGCGCATCTCTTGCAATAGCATAAAAGGGTTCACCCGGCACGGATTGCCCCAGGGCATTTTGCACATCCAGGTAAATATTAAGGCTCCACTTTTTGAAAAACCATTTTTTATCAAGCCTTACATTAAGCCGGTTGAAGTTGTCAAACCTCCGTGTGTTCAATCGGCTATAATCGGGTAGGGCCCTTTGGTTTCGGTCATACACCACCACCTGGGTGCTTTGTATATCGGTAGGGGTAAAAGGGGCACCGCCCAAAAACTGGTATTGCACACCCAGCTCCCAGTTCTTGCCAAAACGCTTTCCCACAGTAGCGGTTATTATATGCTGGTTATCCCATGATGATGGAATGAACTCTCCATTGCGGTCTTCAAACTCACTTTTTACCAGGGTGTAAGCCAGGGTGCCGAAAAAGCCTTTAAACAGCTTTTGCTGATAAAGCACCTCCATACCATACGCTCGCCCCTGAGCCGTAGAAGTAGCCGGACCATTGCCCACTATGCCAAAATCACCGCCAAGGTTGGCCAGCGTAATACTGTCTCCCGTAAGGAAAGGGTAACGGGCATATTGCTTGTAAAAACCCTCAATACTGAGCTTTGCATTAAACTTGAAGTAATAGGCCAGGCCGGCCACGTAATGGCTGGCGCGTATGTAGCGCGCATCCTTATTTACCGCCACATCGGCAGTATCTCTAAAACCAAGGGTGGTGTAGGGTGGCAGCTGGTAATAAATGCCATAACTGGCGTTTAGGCTAAGGTTGCCGGTAAGGTAGTAGGAGAGGGCCAGTTTGGGCGAGAGCTGGTTAAGGGGGTTGGCCATTTCATCATTGAAACTGTTGCCATCCATCCGCAGACCAGCGGTAATATTTAGTTTATCTTCTAATAAAGAGCGACTGGCTGATGCAAAACCGCTGTACTTATACAATGCCACATCAGTACTGTAAATAAGTGGCGGCAGGCCCTCGGGTACTCGTATATCAGTAGTGCTGGTGTTGTACTTGGCCTGCTCAAATCCAAAGCCGGTGGTAAGCCTCCAGTTTCCCTTACGGTAGAAGTTTTCAACGCGTAGCTTATTCTCAATTTCCTGAGATTGATAGTCCAGCAATTGAGTGTTGGTTTCAATATTGTCCACAAACTTTTCTGCGGTATTATTGAGCATAAAGCGGCTTACTATAAAGTTGGTATAGCTGTTTTGCCCAAAATGGGTGTACTTGGCACCTACCGAATAATTCCATTGCTCGTTTACAGGCAATACCTGTAATTGGTAGCGCTGCGCCTCGGTTTCGTTGGCATCAAGGTTTAGTTTAAACTGATCAATAGCACCAAGGCCCAGCACGGTAAGCTGGTTTTTATTATTGAATTTGTGCTTCACCTTCAATTGAAAATCATTGTAGGTGGGCAAAAAGGAGAGGCCAATGGCATCAAACAAAAACTGCAGGTAGCTTTGGCGGGCCGAGGCAATCATGGTGGTTTTTTCGCTTAGCGGACCTTCTACGGTAATTCCTGCTTCTGATGAACCTAACTGGAAAATACCGCCCCATTTATCGGTGCGCCCATCCTTTAGTTTAAGGTCTAACACTGAGCTTAGGGCCGAGGCTTTCTCTACCGGAAAGGAGCTGGTGTACAAATCCACTTCTCTTATAAAATTTACGTTGATAAGCCCCACCGGGCCACCACTACTGCCCTGTGTGGCAAAGTGGTTTATGGCCGGAATTTCAATGCCATCCAAAAAAAACTTGTTCTCATTGGGGCCGCCACCACGTATTATTATGTCGTTTCTGAAATTGGGGGTGGAAGCCACGCCAGGCAATGCCTGTATTACTTTAGAAATATCCTGATTTCCTCCCGGGGTGCGCTGTATTTCGGTAATTCCCAATCGGTTCAGCGAAACCGGACTTTCTTCTTTCCGCTCAAATTTATCCTGTGCGGAAACTTCGACCGCCTGCAGTGTTTCGGTACTTTCTTTTAAAGGAAAGTCAAGAAAACGTGGTTTGGAGCGGGTTACCTGCACTTCAAACTCTGTTTTGGAATTATACCCCACAAATGAGGCTTCTACGTTGTACAGGCCGGGTTCCACCTTAAGTTCGTAGTTGCCATCAACATCAGTGGTAGTGCCAATATCAGTGTCTTTTACCACCACATTGGCAAAAGGCAGCGGCTCATTATTTATGGCATTAAATACACGGCCTTTAATTATGCCCTGCTGGGCAGATAGCGCAGAGCCGAATAAAAATAACAGTGTCAGGTAAGTATATTTCACGGGTTGGCTTTTAGGCAAATTTGAAACAAAAAACCCCGGCAAGGCGCCAGGGTTAATAGTAATTGTTTATTACAGATTATTGTTTAACCGTTTTTAAATACTGCCATTCTTCACCCGCTTTAATATGATAGAAATACACGCCACGTGGCAGTTGGCTTAAATCCACTTCAAACTCCTGCCTACCCTGAACGGATAAGCCATCGAAAACCTCAATTACCTTTTGGCCTGAAATATCATGTAAGTTTATTTGCAAAGGCACTGGTATTTGAGTGTGAAGGCTGACTTTCTGCAGGTTAGAGGTGGGGTTGGGATATAGTTCTACATTAATCTTTTTACTATTATTAATTTCAGGTAATCCAATATCATCAATTACACTAAATGCTAGTAATTTTTTGACAGTATCAATAGGTACACAACCAGTTATGGAAAAAGAATAGTAGGTCGTAGCCTTTACAACATACTTTCTGGCTGGCAGCTTGCCAATCGCGAAAGTGTCCCGAAAAGTTTTTGAAGAGGGCTGCCAACCTTGTCTAAAGCAGCTGATAAGGTAAATTGTATCAGAAATCCTGAACAGGGTATCATGCACTTTTGTACCAATGGAATAAATAGTGAAATCTCTATTTAAAGTTATGGTGTCGTGAACAGTAGGTGAACCAGGAAGAACATACAGCGTATCATAATATTGAGCTTTAAGGGGAAATGCCCATAAATATGTTAGACTGAATAGGGGAAAAAGAAACTTCATCTTTAAAGTTTTACAAATTTTGCCTGGAGAAATTCTCTACCTGCTTTAATATGATAGAAAAACACCCCACGTGGCAGTTGGCTCACATCCACCTCAAACTCCTGCTTACCCTGAACGGATTGGCCATTGTAAGCCTCAATTACTTTTTTGCCTGAAATATCATGGAGGTTTATTTGCAAAGGCACTGGTATTTGGGTGTAGAGGGTTATTTGCTGTAGGGCGGATGAAGGGTTAGGGAAAAGTTCCAGTTTGATTCCATTTTCGAGTTTCACTTCTTCAAGGCCAATGTCATCAATTACATCAAAGGCTTGAAAAAGCGATGCTGTATCGATAGGATTACAAACCGTTCCGATGGGAGATTCATAGCTAATAAGCTTAATTGTATAAGTTCCCTGAGACAATAGACCAATTGAAAAAGTATCAACAAAAGTTTTTGTAGACTGCTGCCACCCTGCTGCAAAACAACTGCGAAGGTGAATAGTGTCTGCCATTATCCACATCGTATCATTCACCTTTATCCCTCTCGTGGTAATCATTTGAACAGTTCTTATTTGAATTGAATCAGAAATAAGCGGGTTTTTAGGAATAATTTCAACTGTATCAATATGTGGGCAGCATTGGCCTTTTATTGAGTCGAAAATTCCAAAAAGGCAGAAAACAATCATTAAGACTAATCTCGATATCATTTGTTAAGGTTTGAATAAAAAGGAAGACAAATCATATGCAGCTAAATCTAACAAAAAAAAGCGGTGCACTGATAACAGCACACCGCTTTGGTTTTTTTTTGATTAATACCTAAGAATTGTTTACTCCGCCATTTCCGGCTCCATGGGTTCACCGGCATCGGCAGGATCAATTACCGGATAATACACCTCGGTTACCCATTTGGTGCTGTCTGGCTCTTCTCCCGGGTCGGTAACATACACTTCCCATGGTGAGCCAACCATTTCAATACCGTTGGTTTGAGCATAAGCGTACATAGCTTCGTGCTCTGCTTTGGTGTTATACCCTCCTACATGTGTGGCTTTAAGCGCACTTCCACCGTGGGTCATACCTTTTTTAATGTTATCGGTACCCGGTTTTTCTGAAGCGGCAGCAATACCGGCCTCTACTTTTGCTGTACTCTCACCTTCATTCCACTCATGGTAAATGGCAAAAGGCTGCATCAGCATATTTTGAGCATCAGGGCCAAGGTATCCCATTATCTGCCCATAGCTATCACCCAAAAATCCTGAAATATTGCTCATCTGGATTTCGCTGTTGATACTGTAGTAATTCATAGGGTCCACCTTAACCATACTGATTTCCACTTCCGGTGCTTTTTTAGGCATTGCCTCAACCATGGTCTTCAGGTTGGCCAGGCCTTCCTCAAAGTCGGCACCTACGGTTTGGTCCATACCTTTACCAAAAATGCGGAAGAAGAATGGGAACTCACCGGTAAAACCCCAGGTTACTTTAGTTTTTCCATCCTCCGTTGGCTCAAACTTCCAGTAGCCGTCAGATTCACCCATGCCCTCAAAAGCAATGTGTGTTGCCATTGATTCATTGGGTACGGCTGCGGTAATCGTCTGGGTTCCGGCACCGGCTTTTTCACCCTTCCAGGTGTAGGTGGCACCTTCTCCGGCCGACTTATCACCGTAGGTTATTTCCATGTCAGGATCCATTTTGTGCCACTTGCTCCACTCTTTCCATGTGGTAAAGTCACTTACAGTAGCATACACCACATCGGGTTCTGCATCAATAACTTCTGAGCGTTCTACGGCATATTCGCCATCCAGGGTGGCCATCCATGCGGCATAGCCTCCTACAATTACTACCAGGATTACGAGAATAATTTTTAGTGCTTTCATTTAAGATTGATTTAGATATTTAGTTAGAAATCCAAAAGTAGCAATATTCTTTAATTGCTTATCCTCAGCGGGTTGCTGACAAAAATGTTTTTAATAAAATGTTTAAAATCAGGCACTCTATCAGTGTTTCAGGCTCAAAAATTGAGTTTAACTTTGCCGCATGCAAAACATGATCTTAATCCTTGACTGCGGCTCGCAATACACCCAGCTTATTGCCCGTAGAATCCGTGAGTTGAACGTTTATTGTGAAATTCACCCTTTCAACAATCCACCGTCCATTAGCGATAAGGTAAAAGGTGTAATAATTAGCGGAAGTCCAGCTTCGGTAAGGGATGACGAATCTCCAAAACTGGAACTGGAAGAAATAAAAGGTAAACTGCCGCTTTTGGGAGTGTGCTATGGAGCACAATACCTGGTGCAGACTTTTGGAGGAACTGTTGGTGCTTCGGACACGCGTGAGTATGGTCGTGCCAACCTAAGGTATATTGATGAGGATTCTGATCTTTTTAAAGGTATGCCCGTTGGCTCACAGGTTTGGATGAGCCATGCAGATACTATTAAGGCTATGCCTAGGGGCTATAAAACCATAGCCAGCACTGGAGATGTGGAGTATGCCGCTTATAAAATTGAAGACGAAACTACCTATGGTATTCAGTTTCATCCTGAAGTATATCACAGTAAGGATGGAATGGTGCTGCTCAAAAACTTTGTGGTGGGTATTTGCAAATGCAAGCAGGATTGGACACCACTTTCATTTGTAGAGGATACTATAGAAAAAATGCGTAAAAAGCTCGGTAAGGATCATGTTGTGCTGGGCCTTAGCGGTGGTGTGGATAGCACTGTTACTGCTGTATTGCTCAGCGAGGCTATTGGTGATAGGCTGCATTGCATTCTTGTAAACAATGGTGTGCTCCGTAAAAATGAATTTGAAAATGTACTGGAGCAATACAAGGAGATGGGCCTTAATATTAAAGGTGTGGATTCTTCTGATCGCTTTTTGGATGCCCTTGAGGGAATCTCTGACCCGGAGGTAAAACGCAAAACCATTGGCCGGATTTTTATTGAGGTCTTTGATGATGAAGCACATAAAATCAGTAATGTGGACTGGCTTGCCCAAGGTACCATTTACCCTGATGTAATTGAGTCCGTTTCGGTACATGGTGGGCCATCGGCTACCATAAAGTCGCATCATAATGTGGGGGGCTTACCTGATTTTATGAAGCTGAAAGTTGTGGAACCTATGAATGCTTTGTTTAAAGATGAGGTTAGGCGCGTGGGTAAGGCGCTTGGTATTGATGATGAATTGCTGGGGAGACACCCCTTTCCCGGTCCTGGATTGGCTATCCGTATAATTGGTGAGATTACCAGGGATAAGGTGCGTATATTGCAGGAAGTGGACGATATCTTTATTAACGGATTAAAAGCTCATGGCCTGTATGATGATGTTTGGCAGGCTGGCGCAATGCTGCTTCCCGTGCAAACGGTGGGCGTAATGGGCGATGAACGTACTTATGAAAGCGTAGTTTCGTTAAGAGCTGTAGAAAGTACAGATGGCATGACGGCCGATTGGGTACACTTGCCTTATGAGTTTTTGGCTGAGATGTCCAACAAAATAATAAACCGCGTAAAAGGCGTAAACAGGGTGGTGTATGATATCAGTTCAAAACCACCGGCTACAATTGAATGGGAATGAGAAACTTGCTTTTAGTTTTATTGATTTCGATGGGCACTCTGCTGAGCTATGGCCAGCAGGTGGAGTATATTCAGCATGAGGTGGCAGCCGGTGAAACGGTGTACAGCATCTCCAAGAAATACAATATCAGTAAAGTTGAGCTGGAAAAGTACAATCCTGATATTAAAAGCGGCCTGAGGGAAAAAATGATGTTGCTGATCCCTAAAACGCCCGCTTCAAAATCAAGCGAAAAAAAGTTTACAAGCCACAAGGTAGAGCAGGGCCAAACGCTGTACTCCATAGCTCAAAAATATGAGGTTCCGGTTGAAGACATCAAAAAAGTAAACCCGGAACTAAAGGATGGCTTAAAGGCCGGCCAGACTTTATTGATTCCTTTGTTGCCCAAAAAACCTGAGGAGTCAAAACCCTTAGCCAACAACGACTACAGGCAACACAAGGTAGAGGCCGGTGAAACCCTTTATTCGCTTGCGCTGAAATATGGCGTGGCGGTGCAGGAAATCAAAAAAATTAACCCGGACCTGGCCGATGAAGGCCTTAAGGCGGGAAGCATACTGTTTATTCCTGAAGAGCAGCAAAACAAAGCCGTTGCCAGTGATGAAGATAAGGCCCGTTTGGCTGCTGAAAAAGCAAAAGCCCGTACAGCAAATCAAAACCAAAGCCCGGCCGGTGCGGAGGAATACAAAGAAATTACATCCGGAGATTATCACATTCATAAAGTAGAAGCCGGCCAAACAGCTTACTCCATAAGCAAGCAGTATCATATTTCGCTGGATAGCCTTTACTTGCTGAACCCAGGGACAGATGAAGGTTTGCGATTAGGCCAGTTGTTGAAGTTACCATTAAACAGGGCCAAATACAGCGACCAAAACCTTGTTCAGAATAAAAAGCCGAAAGAAGAACTGGCTACCGATGATAGCAGTGGAACCAATGAAGGCGATGCGATTGCCGATACCTCGGGTGGGTTTTTTCTTTACCAGGTTAAAACTGGTGACTCTTACTATTCACTAAAAAACAGGTTTAATGTTACCAGTGAGGAATTGATAAGCCTTAATCCTGAGCTGAAATCGGGACTGGATGTGGATAAATACATCATTATCCCAACAAAGAAAAAGGAAGTGGATACCGGTTGGCTGGATAAGGTTTTTTCAGATGTTGAAAAGAGCGAACCTGCCGGCAAACCCGGTGATGACAAGATTTCACAAAAGGAATCTTTAAACAGAGAGGGTAAAAAGGAACTAAAGGATACCACCAATAAAAAACCTGTTTCGCCCAAAAACCTGGCTATGGATCGGTCGATAAAGGTGGGGGTAATGTTGCCCTTTATGGCTCTTACTGATACTTCATTTAACTATGATACGGAGGTTCCTCCCAGATCTCATTATGTGCTCGATTTTTACAACGGGTTATTGTTAGCTGCCGATACTATGGCAAAGCAGGGAATGAACCTTAGTATGAAGGTTTATGATACGCAAAATAGCCTGTTCACTCTACGTGAAAAGATAGGAGAAGTGAAGCGTGCCGATTATGATATGGTAATCGGGCCACTATTTCAAAAAAATGTGGAGTACATAGCCGATGAATTGAAAGGCAAAGGCACACCTGTAATAAGCCCGCTTAGTAAAGCCGTTGATCTGGATGGCCGTCCAAATCTTGTGAAATGTGTACCAAGTAATGATGCCGGAGCACAGGAAATAGCTGATTTACTGAATGGCAATTATAGAGATGCAAAAATCGTTTTTGCCCACTCCAATACTATGGAGGATAGGGAAAAAGTAAGGCAGATTAAAGCAAGGCTTACCGCCAGAGCTGAGAATAGTTTTATAGAGAGTGTTGTAAGTGCTGAAGAAAGTAATATGATTAAGCGCGTGAGCCTTACTGATGTGCTGGCCGAAGATCGCCCTAACGTGGTAGTGGTATTTTCTGACGATAAGGTGTTTTTAAGTGACTTAGTTTCCAAACTGAGAACCATGCGCAGTATGCAGGTTTCGCTGGTGGGGCCGCCAAAGTTGTTGCAAATACCAACGTTGGAGATGGATTATCTTAATACTCTAAAGCTTACCATGACAGATGCCAGCTTTGTGAATTATAATGATCCGGCAACTATCGCCTTTATTAAAAAGTATCGTAAAAAATATGGAAGTGAACCTTCGCAAATGGCCTTCCAAGGTTATGATGTTACTCTATACTTCCTGAATCAACTTTGGGATAATGGTCCTGAAATGTTGCTTATGAATGGCGAAAATAAAACCATGCTCAGCACCGGCTTCCGCCTGGCTAAAACTGTAAACGGTGGCTATGAAAACCAGTTTATGCATGTAACCGGCATCAGGGATTTTACCCTTGTTAAGATTGAACTAAACCCAAAACCAAGTACTTCCGCACAGGGTATAAAGCTGAACTAAGAGGCCATTTCAAGCAACTTCAATACGGTTTTCCAGTTGCGGCTGGTGGCGGCTACCCCAAGTTTCTTTTCAAATAAATTGTTGGTGAGTTTGGTACGGCCGTATCCAGCAGGGCAGTACAGGTAAATAGTTTTCCCATCTACGCGGAATTCATCACCACCAGAATCAATTTCTTTTAATTCCTGCAACTTTTTCCCGGAAGGGATTTGAGCCAGAAATGTTACATATAAAGCTTTTAACTCGGGATTTCTATTGAGTAAAAACGGGTTTGATGAAATTACTTTTTCAAGATCTTCTTTTTGTAATGCAATTACCGGCACATCATAACCGAATCTGGTTTTAATCATTTCGGCAATCTCATTGGCTAAGTCATCAGGTTTAGTCTTCCTGGTGCTAAACTTCACATTTCCGCTCTGTATATAGGTTTGCACCTCTTGATACCCGAGTTCTAAAAGGGATGTTTTTAGCTCGGCCATCTTAAGCAACTTACTGCCGGACACATTAATGCCCCGCAAAATGGCCACGTAGGTACTCATTATTTTAGAGGATTTGATATGTATGGCTTAAGGAAAACACATGTATTGCCAAACATCCTTAAACTTTGGATTACGATTCCGGTCTTTAGGGGTGTCGTTATCTACACAGGTTGCACCATGCGCTCCCCCTTGTAATCCAAAACCTTTTGAAACCTGGGTGTAAAACCGTTGAAAACCCTCTAAGTCATTATGCACATCAATTAGTCGCTTGGCACCGCTAAGCCCTGCTGCGTTAAGGGTGCGGTTTACCTCATCCCAATTCATTAGCCTGTCCGACTTATGATTAAAAGCGAAAAGTTTGTTAGAAGGTGTAAGGCCTTCATCAGTAATCCATTCAGGAAAACTACCCCCTGACTCAAAACCATAAGGGCTGCTAAAAAATGAAGCTCTCAAAAGGGGTCTTACTTTAGAAATATATAATGCGTGTGTACCGCCCTGCGAATGACCAGCCAAAGAAACCATACGCCAGTTTATCATGCCTTGGGTGGTTATGAACTGTCCCCAATTATCACCAGGGTGATTTTCATTGAGATACACCAGCATTTTAGAAATTCTGTTTTCAAAGCTTTCAGCCCGCCCTATTGAAACATCGCCCGAGGTATTATTGCCGGTGAGGTATTCATTAAGAGCATTGAATGAGCAATCAGGATCATTGCTATTCTGACAAATAGACTTTATAGTAGTGCGGTTGTCATAATCCAACCCAATAGCGTGGTAGCCGCTTTCGGCTGCTGCCTGTAAAATAAGCTTATAGTCTTTTGGCTCACTAAGCGTACCTGGCAACATAATAAATAATGATCCTTTGGCTGCGGCCAGGTTGCGGGGTACATAACCAAACTGCGAGGTAGAAGTACCCAGTGGCGTCCTCAGGTTTTCATCGGTTTCACCGGGATGAACAACTCTTTCGTTGGCCGGCATGCCCTCAAAAGGGTTAAGTCCGTTTTGCAACAAATCCCGCTCGCACGAAGAAAGTATCAGAACGAAAGCTGAAAGGATGAATAAAAATCTTCGCATAGGGGTTGTGTTGTGCATTTTACGCTGTAAACCGCAAGGGGATAGCCTTATTGACGGATTATTTGAGCGTGGTTAAAAATAGGTAAATAGGTTAGTTATTTACGGGTTTATTTAGTTAAGTGGCAATTCGTCTATATGTTCAGTATGATAAGAGCCTCTGGTTTATTAAACTACCAGAGGCTCTCGCCAGTTAAACAATACATGCCATCACACATGTATGTCCGTAAACTTCATTAGTGCTAATGCTATTTTTTAAGACTAAAGCGATGACAGTATATACTTAACGGAAGACCACGAGGAATGTTGACCGCAAATAAGAATTGATTATGGAGCCATCACAAAATATTGGCTGAATATAGTGGTGAAAGAACCTTAGTTGTTGATTACGAAGGATTTGATTTTTGACTATCGATCAAAATTCTGAAGCTTAGGTTAAACCAAAGTTGTAATTTACCATCATACTAACCGAATCCTTAAAAATCAATTACTTATGAAAACACCACTTTATAGTAGAATTATTTGGTTGATGGCCCTACCAGCAGTGCTTTTGCTAAATGCCTGCCAAAAAAGCGAAGAAACTTTTACCGATGTTCAAGTTAAAGCTGAGGAAGCGTATGACTTTCCGGAAATAGAAGGTATTGAAAAACCTGTTTTAATAGAAGCCACAGAAGACATTGAATTTTCCATAAAGGATGATGGGATTCCTGAACTACCTGCCGGAAGTATGGAAGGTTTGAGTGTAGAAACCCTACTTGGGCATCATCCGCCTTTTAGGTGCAACCGCAGGGTTTTACTTGATTCACTGAATCTGAACCCTACTCAGGCAACTTTAATGCGCAGAGCTATTGGCGCGCATTTCAACTGCCTTTCAGGGATATATAAAAAGGTAAGACTATACAATCAAAAAATAATTGACAAAGGAAACCAGGCAAGACGCAAGTTGCTGCGGGCTTATCAAAATGGAGAGATTACCCGAATTGAATTCCAGCGGAAGCTGCTAGCCCTGAATAAAAGTATAAGGAGTGAGCTACTTACCAATAAAGACCGCAGAAAAATTATAAATGCGCTTAGGGATTGCCACAAAGATTTTTTAAGGCATGTAAACAGCATACTTACACCTGCCCAATGGCGTATATGGGTAGCGTGGCACAGGGCCTGCTAAAAAATATTAATCCAAAAAAACCAGCCCGGATCAGCTTTATTGATCCGGGCTTTTTTATTCCGTTACTTTTTCAATCCACTTTTGGGCTTTTTCAAACAGGTATTCTTTTTTATCCTTTCCCATTCTATCCAAAGTACTAAGCATCATGCCCATCCTGGGGTTGTTTTCAAATGTTTTTCTATTGTTGGCGATAAAGCTCCAGTAAAGGCCATCCACAGTATCGCACCAAGGGCCTTTTGTATAGTTACTCATTTTTAAAATGTAGTTGCTACCGGATATATAAGGCTTGGTGGCAAATATTCCTCCTTCGGCAAACTGGCTCATGCCATATACATTTGGTGCCATCACCCAGTCGCTGCTGTCCACATACATTTCCATAAACCATTTATACACTTCATTTGGATGCAGGCCCGTCATCAGCATAATGTTACCCAATATCATAAGCCGTTCAATATGGTGGGTGTACCCATGCGTTACAGCTTTTTGTATGGAGTCATCCAAAGGGGGTATGCCCGTTGTACCATCATACCAGCAGGTTTTCATTTTACGGGTTTGGTTAAAATGATTTTGCTCCAAATCAAAGTTGTGATAAATACCACGCATAAATTCGCGCCAGCCGGCCACCTGCCTTACAAAACCTTCCACACTGGGGTAGTGGGTATTATTAGCCTGATAATGTTCAATAACCTTGTCCAGAACTTCATCAGGTGTAATTAGCCCCAGATTTATATAAGGAGAAAGCACGGAATGAAAAAGGAAGGTCTGATCTTTAGCAATGGCATCCTCATAAGGTCCGAAATCTTCAAAACGCTCTTTTAAAAATGTGGATAATCTGTATAACGCACTTTGGCGGGTGGTGCTCCAGTTAAAGTTATCAGTGCTACCCGGGTGATCGGAAAACAGAGAGTTTACCAGTTCAATACACGCCTTGTCATTTTCAGTAAGATTAGATTGTGGCCTATCAGGTATGGATATATCCTTCGGCAGAGGTTTGCGGTTTTCAGCATCAAAACTCCATTTATCATTTAGCGGTTTGTCGCCATCCATAAGCAGATTCAGGCTTTTTCGCTGCCGCTTATAAAACACCTGCATAAAAGGCTTTTTAGAATCACTGAGGTATTCCTTAAACTCTTTTTTGGTGGTGATGAAAGATGGTGAATCCACTATGGTAAGTTTAAGTTTAGCAGTCTTGCTCCAATTCCTTATCCGTTCTTCAAAAAAGTGATCCTCAATATCATAAATCACTACCTCTTCAATAGCGCTGTACTTTTGCAAGGTGCTGTTTAGCTTGTCCTCAAAACTCATATTTTGGTTTTGGGCATTCAGCTGCCAATACACCATAGTATGTTTTTTTTCAAGATCATTGGCGTGGCTACGCATGGCGCTTAAAAACAGAACCAGCTTGTGTTTATGATATTTAAAGTGGGTACAAAGTCCTGCATCTTCAGCCATAAAAAGCAGGGTATGTTCATCTATATTCAATCGGCCATGATCAGGAAAAAGGCAATTGCCCAATATGATTGCTAACTTTTTATAAGCCATGTATTGCAGTTTGGTGAAAAAACCTGAGTGTAATTTAATTGTTGAGCAGGGATGAAGAAAAGCAATTTGCCTGAAAAAATTTGTGCGGTGTGTGGTTTACCCTTTAGATGGCGTAAAAAATGGACAAAAAACTGGGAAGAGGTAAAATACTGTAGTGAACGTTGCAGGCGCCATAAATCCTGAGGTGTAAGAATAATACCATTTTTTTAGTAGATGCGTTTACTCAAATGGTTTGCGGTGGCATATTCTTAATACTTTTGAAAAAATGGCTGAAGGTTCAAAAAATACAATCTCAAAAGTGGTAGTCACACTGCTGATTACCCTTAGCGTGCTTGGCGCCATAAGTTTTTTTAGTTACAAAAGTTATCAGGAGTTTACCCTGGCGCTGGATCAACTTTACAACGAAAAAGATGAAGTAACCCTTACCGAAAACATATTGGGCGAGATCGGTGAACTTGAAACCCGTTCGCGTTCATACTCACTCACCGAATCACCTGAAGACCTTGAACTATATGTGCAAAAGGTAAAAGGCACCAAGGCCAAAATTGATTCGCTTTATTTTCAGAGTTACGGTAAAACTTACCATGATGAGGTTGATACCCTTCGAATCCTCTTCAGGCAGAAGGTTGAGAGCTTCCGCGAACTTATGGCACTAAAAAACAGGTTATCAAAAAGATACCTGGATCGCAAAGCACTTAATGTACTTACCCAAACCCAAAAATCTATTAATAAGGATAGTGTACTAATTCCTAAACAGGAGATTACCACTACTACTGTTACCCGGGTTGAAACTCCGGAAAAACCTGTTGAAGAAGAGAAAAGCTGGCTAAAGAGCGTATTTGGCAAGAAGGAAAAGCCGGTAGAGGATGTGCCTGTGCGCTCAGAGGTGCGCGAAGAAAAGGTTGTTGCCTATGACTCTGCCTATTTTGGTAAGGTAGATACGTTAATAACCAATGTGAAATCTGCCATAAGGCAGGCCGAGTTGGCAAGGCAGCAAAACACGCGAATGCTTACTAAAACTGAACTTGAGTTGGTAAACCGAGACCACTTTATTGTGGAAAAACTGCGTACCATCATTTTGGATATCCGGGAGTTGGAGGCTGAGGATGCGCGCCTGGAAAAGCAGGAAACCCTCGCTACGGCCCGTGCTTCATTTGGTTCCGTTATTCTTTTTGCCCTTTGCGGGGGATTACTCAGCATTGTGCTCATCTATTTTGTGTTGCGGGATATTTACCGGGCCAACAAAATGCAAAAAGAGTTGGCCCTGCAAAAACGCAGAGCCGAAAAACTGGCTAATGTAAAGGAGGAGTTTTTGGCTAATATGAGCCATGAAATCCGCACTCCACTGAACTCGATACTGGGTTTTTCGCAGCAAATGGCTGAGTCTGAAATTGATTTTGAACAACGAAAGAGGCTTCAGAACATAAGGAGCAGTGGCGAGCATTTGCTGATGCTGGTAAATGATATACTGGATTATAGCAAGATAGAATCAGGTAAGTTGAGGCTCGAAAAAATTGGGTTTAGGATTGAAACGGTTCTCAATGAAAGTACGGCTACACTTGAGCATCTGGCAGCAGCCAAAGGCATAGAGTTGCGGATGGAGATTGAGGATGAACTGAAGGACATTGTGCTGAAAGGGGACCCTATAAGACTGAAGCAGATTTTGATTAATCTTGCGGGCAATGGCGTAAAATTTACCGAAAAAGGTTATGTAAAGATCAGCGCAGCTATTGCCAATCGTAATGAGAGTGGCATTGAGGTGAATTTTAAAGTAGAGGATACCGGTAAAGGAATAGCCGAAAGTAAAATGAACACCATATTTGACAGCTTTGATCAGGAGGATACAAGCATATCAAGGCGCTATGGTGGTACGGGGCTGGGGCTTACCATTTGTAAAAAACTGGTAAAGCTGCAGCACGGAACAATTGGTGTAAAGAGCAAGGTTAATGAGGGATCAACTTTTAGCGTAGGCTTGTTTTACGGCCTTGCTGTAAAGGATGAATACAGCGGTAAGTTTGAACCACAGCAAGTTGATATTGACCTGACGGGAAAGGCGCTTCTGTTGATTGATGATGACTCCATGAATCACGTATTACTGAAGCCAAGTTTTGAAAAGTGGGGTTTATCCTTTGAATCTGCCTACAATGGTGATGATGGAATAAATAAGGCTACCGAGAGTAAATATGACTTTATACTTGTGGATTTACAGATGCCCGGTAAAAGTGGGGAGGATGTTATAGAGGAACTAAGCAAGACGGATCACATTAGTAAAGACGCTCATATTATATTGTGTACCGCAAATGCCATGGTAAAAAGCTTTAAACCCGACTTGCTAAAACTGGTTGATGCTTCACTGTTAAAGCCTTTTAAAGAGTTTGAAGTGGCCCAACTGCTGCGTGGTCTCTCGCCTCAGGACAAGATCAAATCACCTATTAAGATTATGAAAAAAACCAAACCCCTTTATTCCCTTACCAACTTCAGGGCCTATGCCGGTGATGATCCGGAAGTACTAATGCAGTTTCTGATTTCATTCATCAAATCAAATCATGAAAACCTTGATTTACTGCGCAAGCATTTTGAAAATAAGGATTACTCTGACGTAGGGGATACAGCCCATAAAATGAAAAATACCTTTGGGCAGCTTGAGGCATGGACCGTAATGGAACAATTAATTGAACTGGAAAAACTGGTGGATAGTAGCCAGCCCAAAGCTATAATTGAGGAGCGGATTGAAAAAACTTTTTCGTTTGCGGAAGAAATCTTTA
Source organism: Schleiferiaceae bacterium (assembly GCA_963758205.1). GTDB lineage: Bacteria > Bacteroidota > Bacteroidia > Flavobacteriales > Schleiferiaceae > Owenweeksia. Next base: position 306,095 of record CAVWUM010000002.1, on the reverse strand, counting down.
ACCTGCTTGAAGAAGATATAAAGGAACTTGAAAAAGCAGGCTATACCTCCAATCCGTAGGCTCTTATCTTATTGTAAAGAGTTTTTCGATCAATATTTAAAAGCTTGGCGGCTTTGGTTTTGTTGAAGCGTACTTTCTCAAGTGCTTCCATAATTTTTTGCCTTTCAAGGGCACTCTCCAACTGCTTTAAATCAGTGCTTTCCTTAATACTTTTAAGATCTTCAGCCCTGGCGGTATAGCCGGAACTTATTTCGCTTGGCAAAGCCGTTTTCTCTATCAAACTACCTCTTGTCAATAATACTGATCGTTTGATCACATTTTTAAGTTCACGAAGGTTACCCGGCCACTCATAGCGCTCAAGCAGGTGCAAGGTCTCCGTGTCAAAGCCTTCTACATTTTTTTCCAGCTCTTCATTTGCCTGTGCCAAAAAATGACTGGCAAACTGGCTTATCTCTTCTTCACGTTCCCGCAAAGGGCTTATTTCTATTTTGAACTCATTAATTCTGTGGTACAGGTCTTCGCGGAAGTTACTCTGGTTAATGGCATTCAACAGATTTTCATTAGTTGCGGTAAGTAGCCTTACATTAATGGGTATATCCTCGCGGCCACCAACGCGCCTGATCACCTTTTCCTGGATGGCCCTTAGTAATTTTACCTGTACCTCATAGCTCAGGTTTCCGATTTCATCAAGAAACAGGGTGCCACCATTGGCTACTTCAAACTGACCCATACGGTCTTCATTAGCTCCTGTAAAGCTGCCCTTAATGTGCCCAAAGAGCTCACTGGTAGCTAAATCTTTTGAGAGTGCTCCACAATCAATAGCCACAAAAGGCCGATCGCCACGTTTGCTGTAATTATGAATCTGGCGGGCCACATATTCCTTACCCGTGCCGCTTTCTCCCTGTATCAATACGCTCATGTTGGTTGGGCCCACCAATTCCACATACTCATTTACTTTTCTGGTTTGGGGGCTTTCACCTTTTATAAAGTCGGTTTTAGCGGCTTTACTTCTTGGCGTTTCCTTGCGGAGAGTGGGGGAGGGTTTAGTGCTTTCGGCATCGGCTTTATTGCTATTTGCCAATACAGATTTTACCAGTGCCAAAAGTTCCTCCGGGTTTACAGGTTTAGTCAGATAATCTGCCGCGCCCAGTTTCATGGCTTTTACCGCAAGTTTAATATCGCCATAGCTGGTGATTAATATAAGCGGGGTTTTAATGTTTAGTCCGTTTATGGTACTAAGCATTTCAATACCATCCATGCCAGGCATTCGATAATCCGAGAGAATCAGATCAAATTCAGACTGATGCAATGCCTCAAGCCCTTTTTCAGCATTAGATTCGGTAACGGCCCGGTATCCCTTTTTTTCCAAAAAGGATTTTAGCATTAAAAGGAAGGTGGTATCATCATCCACCACCAGTATTTTAGGTATTTCGCTCATTGAAAGGTTTGATAGCAACACCAAAATTAGTTGAAATATCAAACATACAGTGGGTACAAAAAAAGAAGTCACCACTCTCCAGTGGTGACTTCAGCTCAACTCGAACAACTAAAAACTAACGCTGCTATTTATATAGCTTTTTAAATATTGTTAGTTTGAGAGTGTAGGTGATTTCCAGTATCTCAAACTTGCCAACAGTAAAGGGAATACCATACCACAGTGAAGATTATCGTTAATCCACTGTTAATCAAATTTATAGGTTTTCATTCGTTATTAAGAAGTGAGGAAATATTCCACACATTGTGATTCTTTTACTTACTATGGGTTCCCCAATTTGTTATTCTTTTCTTACAAATTCACCTTTTCGGTCAAATTTGAGGATCAGTACTTCCTGCCGGTAATTAATATGAACGGTGTATTCGGTAACCGAACCACCTGACTCTTTAAAGGTGGCCTTGGTTATACTCGCACCGTTATAATTATCGGTAACGTACTTACGGATATTTTCAGGAAGATCTTTAGGGTGAATGGTTTTCTCCTGATAGGCAATAACTGTTGACTGATGGTAAATCAACGCTGAACTTTGGAGACTGCTAAAAACCAGTAGAGCGAGCATAAACTTTTTCATGAAGTAGAATTTTACGATCCTTTAAATTTAAGCAAATCGATTCTAAATAATGTTTTAACAGCTTATTAAGAAACACAAATAACAGGGCAACGTTATCCTCATAAACATAAAATAATATGGAAACACAGGAAGACCAGCAGACCATGCACAATGAAGGGGCCACCCACGATTTGGCCCAAAAAATTATTGATGGCTATAAAGAGCATGTGCTATTACACGGCTCGGCACCGGCCAGTATCTATTCCTTTTGCAAGGAGATGGGCATTGAGGAAGCTGAATTTTACGAACACTTTAATGACTTTGATCAGGTAGCTGATGCCTTCTGGACATCCGTTTTTACTGAGGTTACCGAAGCCACGGCTCAGGAGGCTGAATATGACAGCTACACCGCCCGTGAAAAGTTCCTTACTTTTTATTACAACTTTTTTGAAGAGTTGAAAAAGCATCGAAGCTATGCCTTGTTAAGTTTCAACGAATCGGTTTTTACGCTACGCCCCGATACCAAAAGTTTAGGAAAGCTAAAAAGAGAGTATAAAATGTGGGCTAAGGATTTACTGTACCAGGCCATTAATAATAATGAGATTGCTACTCGATCAAGGCTTACAGATACTTATGACACTCTGTTTTGGTACCAGTTTTTGTTTTTGATTAATTTTTGGAGAAAAGATAAAAGCCGCGGTTTCGAAAAAACTGATGCTGCTATTGAAAAGTCAGTAAACCTCTCTTTTGACCTTATTGAGAAAAATGCTTTGGACAGCGCTTTTGACTTCGGGAAATTTATGTTTCAAAACAGGTAATGAAAGAACAGGACAAAATCCCCACTTCCAGGCTTTCAAGAGCTGGTAAGTTTTTAAATACGGGGGCCAGGGTAGGAGGCAATTACCTCAAATACTATGGTAAAAGGGTGTTATCCGGTAATGATAACCGAGACGACCTGCAACGCGAAAATGCTGAGGACATTTACAATGCCCTTGGCAATCTTAAAGGCGGAGCTCTTAAAATTGCTCAAATGATGAGCATGGATCAGGGTATATTGCCAGAGGCCTTCACCAGTAAGTTTGCTCAAGCGCAATACTCAGCACCCCCGCTTAGTTTTCCTCTGGTGGCAAAAACCTTTAAGCAGTACTTTGGCAAGGGCCCCATGGAATTATTCGATAGCTTTAGTAAAAGCGCTGTGGCCGCGGCATCCATAGGTCAGGTGCATAAAGCTGAAAAAGACGGGAAGAAACTGGCCGTAAAGGTGCAGTATCCGGGTGTGGCAGATAGTATAGTATCTGACCTTAGAGTGGTGAAGCCGCTGGTAGGTACATTCATCAATATTTCTTCGGCAGAGCTCAATCATTACCTGGATGAGGTGCAAACCCGCCTTCTGGAAGAAACAGATTATAAACTGGAACTGAAGCGCTCGGTAGAAATATCAGAGGCATGCGGACATATTGAAGGGTTACAATTTCCTAAATACTACCTGGAACTTTCGGCTGAGCGGATTTTAACCATGGACTGGCTGGAAGGTCAACATCTGGATAAATTTTTACAAACCAACCCGAGTCAGGAGTTACGTAATAAAATAGGTCAGGTGCTATGGGATTTTTACGATTACCAGATTCACGTATTGCACCAACTGCATGCGGATCCACATCCCGGTAATTTTTTATTGCATACCAATGGCACATTGGGGGTAATTGACTTTGGTTGTGTAAAGCATCTTGATGATGATTTTTACCAATCTTACTTCAGGGTTATGGATCCGAGGATATTAGAGGATCATGAGTATTTTATGAAGGTGCTGCGCGATTTGCGTTTTCTGCATGAAAATGACAGTGAGAAAGAGGCCCTGTATTTTGAGGAGCTATTCAAGGAGATGCACCAATTATTTGGCAGGCCCTTCTTTAGCGAAACCTTTGATTTTGGTGATACGGCTTTTTTTCAGGAAATATTTGCCCAGGGAGAGAGGTTCAGCAATGATAAGATGTTGCGGAAGGCAAATGCCGCCCGTGGTCCAAAAGATGCCATCTATCTCAACCGTACTTATTTCGGATTGTATTCATTCCTGCATCAGCTTAAAGCAGAAATCCGTACCCACAGTGCGCTGGAGGCATCTTTTGTAAAGTGAGGTAAACATTTTTTTGGTGATGGGGTTAATTACCCCGAAACAAAAAATTCACTCATCATGAAACGAATACTTCTCACTATGGCCATTATTCTTTTGGCCGTATTGCCCTCAGGTTACGCACAGGTAATTTCAAAAAATGCAATAGGCATCAGGCTGGAAAATAATGATGGTATTGGCCCTCAGTTTACTTACCAGCGTGCGGTTGGCGATAATAACCGTTTTGAGTTTGATCTTGGCGTTGCCAGTCATCGCTACTATGATATAGTAAAGTTTACCACATTTTACCATTGGGCGTTTAACATTACCGGTGGGCTTAATTGGTTTGTGGGTTTTGGGGCCGGGGTAGGCATTATTGATGCCGATCATGATTATTACCGCGGACGCTTTAATGAATATGACCCGGATTACTCCTCTATATTTTTTACCGGAGATGGGGATGTAGGTTTGGAATACTCATTTTTAAACCAGGGCGTGCCTTTACAGCTTGCGCTGGATTTAAACCCCGCCATACAATTTGGCAATAAATATTACGGAGAGTATTACTATAATAATGATTTTGATATAGACGTAGCATTTTCAGTGCGATACCAGTTTTAGTTTAGAGATGTTTAGTTAGTTAAAGGTTTGTTCCTGTTTTGGAGCAAACCTTTTTTAGCTTTGTTGCACCTATGTCTAATCCCGGTTTAATCTTTACAGTTTGAATTATTGCAGTAATTGCGGAAGTAGCGCCCTTGCCTATAAAATTCCTGAAGGAGATCACTTTCCACGTTTTGTGTGTGGCGATTGCAGCACCATACACTACACCAATCCTAATATGGTGGTAGGCTGCATAATTGTAAAAGAGGGTAAAATACTTTTGGCCAAACGTGGTATTGAACCAAGGTTGGGCTACTGGAACCTGCCCTGTGGATTTTTGGAAAACGATGAAACCATACAACAGGGAGCCAAACGCGAAGTGTACGAAGAAACCGGGGCTGTGGTGGAGTTGGATAATCTGCATGCCGTATATAATCTGCCTCATGCCAACCAGGTATATCTCATTTTTAAGGCCACAATTACCGATGGTAAACTGCAGACCACCCTTGAAAGCACCGAAATTGAATTTTTTGCCGAAGATGAAATTCCATGGAATGATATTGCTTTCAGCAGTAATTCATTTGCCATAAAAAAGTATCTGGACCATGGCTGGGATGACAAAAGCACGCATATAGGCAGTTATTTTAAAGATAAAATCAGGTAATGACAAAAGCAGACCTAAGTTTGGTACACGAGGTTCTACAACCCAAAAATAAAAGTGAGAAGCCTCCTTTATTGTTGTTACTACATGGCTATGGTAGCCATGAGCAGGACTTATTTTCAATGGCGCCCATGCTTAATGAGGATTGCCTGATAGTAAGCGCCCGTGCCCCACTTACATTACCATGGGGTGGCTTTGCCTGGTATGAAATTGATTTTGACAATAAGGGAGGTAAAATGAGTAATATCCCTCAGGCTAAGAAAAGTCTCAGTAAAATTTTAAAATTTATTGATGAGGTGCATGAGGCCTACGATACAAACCCCGAAAAAACGCACCTTTTGGGTTTTAGCCAGGGCTGTATTTTGAGTTACGCTCTGGCCTTAAACCATCCTGAAAAATTTCAGAAAATATTCGCTTTAAGTGGCTACATTCTTAAGGATACAATTCCCGAAAAATTTAAGGGTAGTGAACTCGCCCACCTTGATATATTCGCCAGCCACGGCACTATGGACGAGGTATTGCCGGTAGAGTGGGCGCGTAATGCTGTTAAGATTTTAGAGAAACTCAATATTCAATATCAATATATGGAGTACGCTATGGGGCATGGTGTAAACCAGCAATGTTTTGATGATTTGCAAAAGTGGATGAAAGAGCGCTCCATGAAATAAGATGCAGAACGTTGGCATTTTCCCTACCTTCCATCAAACTTTTAGTGATGCGTAAACTTTTATTCCTGCTGGGGATTTTAGCCACGGCCTGTATTTCGGCACAAACCAATATTTCCATTACTTCTGTCTCTGCGGAAAATATTATTAAAGGAAACTACAATCCTGCCAATTACACAGCTACAAAGGTTATTGATACCCAAGGGCCTATAGCCTGCATGCTTGATGATGAGCTTTCGGCTGATACCCTCCTTAGGTATCTTGAAGTACTGGAAAGTTTTTACACGCGCCATACCTATTCGGATACCACTTCCGCAGATACGGGGATTGGAGCTGCCCGGAGGTGGGCCTACCAAAAATTTCAATCCTATAGCCAAAGGAATGATAACCGTTTGCAAACGGCCTACCTGCAGTTTGATCAACCTGCTAATACCTGCGGAGCAGCTAATGGTTTGCGCAATGTATTAAGTGTTTTGCCGGGTACCGATGCTACAGCACCTATCATAATTATAGAAGCACACATGGATAGCCGCTGTGAGGGCCGATGTGATGATACCTGCTCGGCCCCGGGCGTGGATGATAATGCCAGCGGAACGGCTTTGGTATTGGAGCTGTCCAGGGTTATGAGCCAGTTTACTTTTGAGCATACCATTGTGTTTATGCTCACTATTGGTGAGGAGCAGGGCTTGCTGGGAGCGGCAGCAATGGCTGAATATTGCCAACAAAACAATATCGAAATTAAGGCCGTGCAGAATAATGATGTGGTTGGCGGAATTGTTTGTGGCCAAACATCTTCAGCGCCAGGCTGCGACCCCGCCTTTTCGGTGGATAGCACCAGGGTAAGGTTATACGCCAGCACTGCTTTTTTACTACCCCATCAAAGCTTTGCCCGTACAATAAAAATTTTTTATGATGAAAAAATGAAAGGCGCTGTAAAAGTGCCAATGAATATTGAAATTATTAACCGTGAAGACCGTGTAGGCCGTGGCGGTGATCATATCCCTTTCAGGGAGAAAGGCTATACCAATGTTCGGTTTTCTTCGGCCCATGAGCATGGCGATGCAGGCGTTACCGATCCTACTTATAATGATCATCAGCATACTTCCCAGGATTTACTGGGTGCTGATCTTGACAATGATGGAAAACTGGATACGTTTTATGTGGATGTAAATTACCTGAAGCGCAATGCACTTATAAACGGGGTCTCTCTCACCATGCTGGCCTTAGGTCCTGAGGCTCCTGACTGGACATTGAAAAATGACGCCCAGGGTGCAAGGGTTGAAATAAATAATGCCACCAATCCCGAATACAGAGTAGGAGTGAGGCCAGCTGGCCCCTCTCCTGATTTTGCCGCAGTGTATCGATTTAGCGGGAGCAACTTTACCATTCCTGATTTGCAGAATGGTGCTTTTTACTTTATCAGCGTGGCAGCCATAGATGCCAATGGTATAATGAGCCCTTTTACGGCCGAGGAGCGCGCGCTTACGGTTGCCAGTACGCCCACAGGTACAACCGATAATTTTCCTTATAGCATGGATTGTAACCTTTTTAGTGTAAATGAACTGCCCGGACCTACGGCAAACTCAGGTCTCGTTTTTCAATCAATAAGCCCAAACCCCACTTCGGGTAGATGCACTTTTAAGATTTTGGTGAATGAGGTGGTAAAAGCTAAAGAAGCATTTATTGTGATAAATGATAACCTTGGCAGGGAGGTGGAAAAGTTGCCTTTAAAGCTGGTAAAGGGCGAAAATGAGATGGACTATAGTCACAAAGGTAAATCAGGGGTTTATTATTGCCAGCTTTTTGTGGATAATAGAGTTGTTGCAGTAAAAAAGCTGGTTGTTGGGGAGTAGACAAAGCCTAGTGATTACGTGGTGTAATATAGCCTCTTACATTTAAGTCTCGATTTACAGGGGGTAAATCTGCTTTTTCCGGTTCTCTTGTTAGCGAGATTTCCACCAGCTTTTTTTCAGGTTCGCCTTCCAGGTTTGGCTGTTTCAGCTCAAAGCCCTGTAATCTCACTTCAATGATTATATCACCATTTCCCAGACTTTCTGAAGGTATGTCCACATAAAACTTTCCATTAAAATTGGTATGTAACTATTGCAACACCTTGCCATTAGTTTCTTTTATGATCACGGAGGCACCTTCCATAGTATGGCCCCAGCGGCTATCACGTACCACCCCTTTAAGGTGAAATACGTTGTTATTAACCATTTCGGAAACCTTTACACTATCACTTTCAGTTGGGTTTTGAGCAAATCCTGTAGCAGGAGCCAGGCCCAATAGGGAGAATAAAGAAAAAGCCACCACATGGTTTTTGCCAATGGAAAAACTTCTTTGAATATGGCTGAGCTGATCCATCCTAAATTGGCCACATTTAACTCCAGTGGTATCTAAATCTTCAGCTTCGGTAAAGTCAGTTACATGCTCCTTGCATCGGCTACAAAATTTACTTCGCTCACCGGAGTCTTTCATTTCATCCCATTTAATAGGACAGGCAAAGTGCAGGGTAACTTTTTTCATAATGAGGATGGTTTTTGCTTGGTAGACAAACATTTGCAAAAATCTCTCCGAATTGTGTGAACTTCTAAAAGCTACTGTCTATATGGGCTTTCGCGGATGTCTTCAGCACTAAACGTTTTACCAGGATCAGAGGATATCGGTGATAATTGACCGAATACAATTACCTCAATAATTTCATCACTCGCATTTAAAGAGAAATCCAGTTTAACAGTTCCATTTTTAATAGGAGGAGTTCTCATTTTTTTAGATTCATAACCAATAACCGTAACCTCCACAATAGTACCATCAACTTCCAATAAATTTCTGGAAATGGTTATAGTAAAACTGCCATCGATTTCACTGGCACCTCCGGCAAGTATACTACCATCTTTATTCTTTATGACGACATTGGCGAATGGGATGCCTTCACCGGTCAAGCTATCGCTCACAAAACCCTTTAAACTCATCACCTCTTTCTTGACCTCCGTTTTTGCAGAAGCTGAATCAGCCTCAGATTGCCCTGCCAAAGGTGCCGCCATCCCCAACAGCGAAAGCAGCGAAACCACAAATACCTGCTTGGGATTAAAACTAAAAGTGCGGTTAATGCTTTCCACCTGATCCATCCGGAACCTGCCGCAATGCGTGCCTGCGGTATCCAGTTCATCTTCTTTGGTAAAATCACGAACATTGAGTTTACAGGTACCACAGTACTTGTACTTATCATCCACATCTTTCATGGTTTCCCATGGTATGGGGCAGGCATAGCTGATTTTTACTTTTTTCTTCTCCATATTTATTGGAGTAAGATTAAGCAAAAAAGTTGCTTGAAATAAAATGGTATTTAATTTTTCAGGAGTTTACTCGCTTTGCTGAAAGGCCTCAACGGCTCTTCTTACGCTACCGTGTTCTTTAAGGAGTTTAGCCGCGGTTTCTTCATCTGTATTGGTTTCGGCCATTATCATGCGGGTTCCTCTTTCCACCAGCTTGTTGTTGCTCAGTTGCATATCCACCATTTTATTGCCTCTTACTCTCCCCAGCTTTATCATGGCGGTAGTGCTTATCATGTTCAGGATAAGCTTTTGGGCAGTTCCGGCTTTCATACGTGTACTACCCGTTACAAACTCAGGACCTACCACGGCTACTATAGGATAATCTGACTGCTCAATTACAGGAGCATCGGCATTGCAGGTAATACAAGCAGTTGTTATTCCTTTCTCCCGGGCATCCCTCAAACCACCAATTACATAAGGAGTAGTGCCGGAGGCAGCGATTCCTATTAGCACATCTTTTTCAGAGATATCAAATTTTCCAAGGTCGTGGATGGCGGCATGGTCATCGTCTTCGGCAAATTCCACCGCTTTGCGGATAGCCCTATCTCCACCGGCAATAAGGCCTACTACCCAGTTGGGGTCGGCTCCAAAGGTTGGTGGCAATTCGGAGGCATCCAGAATTCCCAAACGGCCACTGGTACCGGCTCCTATATAAAACAGGCGTCCGCCTGAATTCATTTTATCAACAATTACCTCCACCAGCTTTTCTATTTGTGGCAATGCCTTTTGCACGGCAAGCGCCACTTTTTGATCTTCATTATTAATGTTGGTGAGCAGATCGCCCACACTCATTTTTTCAAGATCGTTGTATAGAGAGTCGCTTTCGGTGGTTTTCATAGTATAGGTTTTGGGAGTTCAAATATTCAAAAAAGTAGGTAATTGTGTAAGATTAATTTATCATCACCCCCAAGCCCCCCTCAAGGGGGGATGGGTTCAGGCTGTCCTTGATGGTTGATTATTTTTTTGAGAAGGAAATGTTGTGAAATATCTTCTATAGCGCCTCGTGTAGCTATCCCCCCTTGAGGGGGGCGAAGGGGGGTGAAGATTTACCTACCCTTCCTTCTGCAACAAAGCCATATAAAATCCATCAGAAGTTGACGAAGGATTTACCCGCCTTTGTTCCAACAACTGATAATTTTCATGCGTATCTAAAAAGGCCTTTACCTGGTTTTCATTTTCATCATGCAGTATGCTACAGGTGGCATATACCATTAGTCCGCCCGGCTTTAGCATTTGAGAATAATCATTAATGATATTCTTTTGGATCGCCATAACCCGCTCCAGGTGTTCAGGTTGCAGTTTCCACTTGGTGTCAGGGTTTCGCTTAATAACACCTGTGCCTGAACAGGGCACATCCAGTAAAAGCCTGTCTGCCATTCCCTTCAATCTTTTGATGGATTTAGAGGATTCAATAGGACGGGTTTCGATGTTATGCGCACCGTTTCGCTTCGCACGTTTTTTCAGCTCAAGAAGTTTTCTGGCCTCCACATCCATCGCTATGATCACGCCTTTATTTTCCATTAAGGCGGCCAGGTGAAGTGTTTTTCCACCAGCACCGGCACAGGCGTCAATTACCTTCATTCCGGGCTCAGGCCGTAAAAATGGAGCTATCAGTTGTGATCCGCCATCCTGTACTTCAAACATACCCGACTGAAAGCTGGGGTTTCTGAAAGTATTGCTACGTTCTTTTAATATGAGCCCAATTTCATTTTCAGAAAACAGGTGGGTTTTTACACCCTCGGCCTCCAGTGTTTTTTGCAGTTCCCTGCGATTGGTTTTTAGGGTATTGGTGCGGATAATTACCTCTGCCGGCAGGTTGAGGTTTTGCGCAATATGTGGCCACTCCTTACCCAAATCCTCATTGGCTAATTCATCAAACCAAATAGGGAAGGACTGCTGAACGCCTATATCCTTTGGCAGGGATTGCTGTGCCTTTTTTACATCAAAATCGCGTACGGCCTCAAAAGGCGGCCATTCGGGTAAATCCCATCCCTGTAGTTGCCACCAGATGCCAAAAATTCGGTATAATTCTTTGCGTTTTAGTGTAGGCTCCTTACCGTGAAGTTCCCACAGGTAGCGCCACCAGCGTACAATGCCATAAGTTGCTTCGGCAATAAAAGCTCTGTCGCGGGCTCCCCACTTGGGGTTCGATTTCAGGATTCGCTCAATTACCTTATCGGCATAATATCCTTTTCCGAAAGATGTTTCCAGGGCTTCCATTACGGCCGCCACCAGGTTTTTGTGCATCCTGGGTTGTGAATTCTCCAAGTGGTTTTCTTTAAAAATTAAATAGCTGGAAATTGTGCCGGATCGGCCTCGTACATCATACCATAAACCGCTTCCACTATATCATCGGCCGAAGGCTTGGAGAAATAATCCCCATCACTTCCATAAGCCGGACGGTGTGCCTTGGCGGTAATCGTCATTGGCTTGCTATCCAAATAGCGATAGCCGCCCTGCTCCTCTAAAATATGCTGTAGAATAAAAGCACTGGCGCCTCCGGGTACATCCTCATCCATTACCACTAGTCTGTTGGTATTTTGCAAGCTCTTTACAATATCATGGTTTCTGTCAAACGGCAGTAATGACTGTACATCAATAATCTGCATGGAAATGCCCATTTCCTTTAAAAGGTCAGCGGCATCAGCAGCAATGCGGCAGCTGCTTCCGTAGGTTACCAGTGTAAGGTCGCTTCCTTCACGAATGGTTTCCACCACACCAAGCGGAGTGCGTATTTCACCAAGGTTGGCCGGCATTTTCTCCTTAAGGCGATAGCCATTAAGGCATTCAACAATCAGTGCAGGGTCATCACTATCCAGCATAGTATTGTAAAAACCGGCAGCTTTGGTCATATTGCGCGGTACCAGAACGTGTATTCCTCGGATAGAATTTATTATAGTTCCCATAGGCGAACCACTGTGCCAGATGCCTTCAAGGCGGTGACCACGTGTACGTACAATTACAGGTGCCTTTTGGCGGCCTTTAGTTCGGTAGTGCACTGTAGCTAAGTCATCACTCATTATTTGCAGTGCATAAAGCAGGTAATCCAGGTATTGGATTTCAGCAATCGGGCGTAAGCCGCGCATGGCCATACCAATTCCCTGACCCAGTATAGTAGCTTCGCGAATACCAGTATCAAACACGCGGCCTTCGCCATGCTTATCCTGTAAGCCTTCAAGCCCCTGATTTACATCTCCGATTTTTCCGCTATCCTCACCAAATACCAGTACTTCCGGCCTTTCAGCCAATAGTCTGTCAAAGTTGTCGCGCAGAATAATACGGGCATCCACTTCCTTGCTGTCGTCATTATAGGTGGCATCCACGCCCTCAATATTCATGGGGCTTTGCGCGGAGTGGCTATATAAATAGTCGCTGTAGCGGTTTGAGTTGGTAGTATAAGAGCTTTCCAACCAGTTTTTTAATTCTGCTTTCGCAGAACTGTCCACATCCTTTAGTTTCCAGATGGCCCTGCGTGCCGCAGATACGGCATCTTTACGCAACGGCTCCATAGCCGACTTAAGGTTGGCGGCCATATTGTTAAGTTCATCAGCTACCGATGAGCCTGAAGCAGCCTGCTCTATTAAAGAAGCAACGGCATTCACATCTTCTTTAATCCCATTGAGATAATCCTTCCAGGCAGCAGCTTTCGCCTCGCGTGCTGCTTTTTTGGCCTCTTTTTCAATTGCATCCAGTTCTTCTTCGGTGGCTACAGCAGTAAGGATGATTTCCTCCCGCATCTTTTTAATACAGTCAAAATCCTGCTCCCAGCTAAGGCGTTGCTCATTTTTATAGCGCTCATGCGACCCTGAAGTAGAATGGCCCTGCGGCTGGGTAAGTTCTGTAACGTGCACTAAAACAGGCACATGTTGCTCACGTGCAATTCTTGCAGCCTTTTGGTAGGTAGAAACCAGGCTACTGTAATCCCAACCCTTTACGGTGAGAATTTCATAACCATTGGTGTCTTCACCTTTTTGAAACCCTTTTAGGATTTCAGATATATTTTCTTTGGTAGTTTGGTATTTGGCGTGTACGGAAATACCGTAGTCGTCATCCCAAACTGAGATTACCATGGGCACCTGCAAAACACCGGCAGCATTAATGGTTTCAAAAAACAAACCTTCAGAGGTAGAGGCATTGCCAATAGTACCCCAGGCTATTTCATCACCATTTTTACTGAATTTCTTAAAATCTTCCAGCCCCTTATTTTCTCGATAAACCTTGGAGGCCTCGGCCAAACCGAGTAAGCGCGGCATTTGTCCGGCAGTGGGTGAGATGTCGGCCGAGGAATTTTTTTGAGCAGTCAGGTCTTTCCACTCTCCGTTTTCATCCAGACTCTGGGTGGCAAAGTGCCCGTTCATTTGCCTTCCGGCAGAGGCGGGCTCATTTTCATGATTGGTATCAGCGTAAAGGCTGGCAAAAAACTGCTGGGTATTGAGCTGGTCAATGGCCATCATAAAGGTTTGATCGCGGTAGTAGCCGGAGCGGAAATCCCCGTCTTTAAAAGCCTTTGCCCAGGCAATCTGTGCTACTTCCTTACCATCACCAAAAATGCCAAATTTGGCCTTTCCGGTTAAAACTTCCCTGCGTCCTATCAAGCTGGCTTCGCGGCTCTCTATAGCCAGTTTATAATCGTTAAGAAAAACCTCTTTCAGCTCATCATAACTTATCTCATTGCTCGACTGGGTGCGGGTATCGCTCATATTCAGAATGTTTAAAATAACGGACTGCAAATGTAGCCAATATTCATAGGTTGTTCAAAGATTATAACCTTGTAAAAGTTGATGTAATTCAGTCTTACATAATTTAAAGAGTTGATTTAAAAGGTTTTGAGGTTTATTTTGATCTTCCGCACATCTTTGGTTATCAAACTATTCGTACATATCACCAATACAAACCATTAAATAATAATAAAATGATTAAGTCAGGTTTTTTGAAAGTTATTGGAGCCACTGCTCTATTTTTTGCCTTTACCTCCTCAGGCATGGCACAAAAAGATCCTATGGTGGGTGGGGCACCCATGAGTCCAAAAAAGACTATAGTGGAGAATGCCAGCAAATCTAAAGATCATACCACTTTGGTAGCCGCAGTAAAGGCCGCTGGTTTGGTTGAGACACTTCAGGGAGAAGGACCGTTTACTGTATTTGCTCCAACTAATGCCGCATTTGAAAAATTACCGGAAGGCACAGTGGAAAGTTTGCTTGAAGCAGATAATAAGGAAAAGCTTACCGCTGTACTTACCTACCATGTGGTGGCGGGTAAGTGGGATGCCAAGGCCGTAAAAGATGCCATTAAAAAAGGAGACGGAAAAGCAACCGTAAAAACAGTTCAGGGAGGCACCCTAACCTTAATGGCTAAGGAGGGTAAAGTTATGATTAAGGATGCTGCTGGTAATGTTGCAACGGTAACCATTGCAGATGTATATCAAAGTAATGGTGTGATACACGTTATTGATACGGTATTGCTACCCTAAAAATAGTAGGTTAAGTTTGGTTGAAAGCGGTGAGCCACATTTTGGTTCACCGCTTTTTTTATTGATAAATGTAGGAGAAACCTAAAGTTTCTTTAAATGAGAGTATTACAAAACTGGCTGGAAATGCAATTTTGTTTAAATAAGTTTAGCCGGATGATACAACTTTAAATTTTTCTATTACATTTAAACTTCTCTAACTCAAAAAAATGACTCTACCACTCTCTCACCAACATGGTGCCTCCGTGCGCCAGGCATTCAGCATTTCCAAAAATCATATTGCAGATAAAACTTTTAAACCAGCAAGTCCTACGGTTGTAACTCTGCCATTATTAGAGGCGCGCGAAAGGTTTATTGCCGCGTTTGAAATTGGTACTTTAGGAAGGTTGCTTGTTGATGAAAATCTGAATTTGATTGACGCCAACAACAGTTTTAAAAACTGGCTTGAAGTTGACCTCACTACACGCAATAATCATCTCCAGCTAAAGGATTTAAAGCTGTTTAATGCAACAACGCTGAGGGATTTGCAGAAGAAGCTGCAAGCTGCTAAGGCAGATCTGGCCATTGACCTGCTTGGTGATATCAATCTTAAAGGAGAAACAAGGCATGTGCAAATAGCAGCGGTGCCGGTAAACTTTCACAATAGTGGTAGCCAAAAACAATATATGTTAGAGCTTCATGACATAACTGAGCTGGAGCGCCATAAATCGGGCTTAAGCGAGGCACAGTTGCAACTGCGAAGCCAAAATGATGAACTGAAAAAGGCCGCCCGCGTTGTTTCTCATGATCTTAGGGCCCCGGCTATTAATATCTCAAATCTTTTAGGATTACTGGAAAAATCTGAAGATTCAACTATAGATCCGGAAATTTTGAATGGACTCAAGGCAAGCATTAATTCGATATTAGGCACCATACATAATTCGGGAACAGAATTAAATAGTTGCCTGCAAAAATCGGATGGTGTTAGTGATGAACATATTGATGGCATCATACAAAGTATTATTAATGACCTCCAATCTGAATACAAAAAGGAAGATGTAACGATAGGCTTTGAAGCATACGATACTTCGGATTGGAAAATACCATCTGAACTGCTGAAGATGGTTTTAACACAACTGGTATCAAACAGCATAAAATTCAAATTTGAAGGGAGGAAGCCGGAAATTAATATTTCTGCCTTTAAGCAAAATGGTAAGAGGATAATCAGAGTGCATGACAATGGTTCGGGAATTGACTTTAAAGGGCAGGAGCAGCGGTTGTTCGGGCTTTTTCAAACCTTTCATTCTCAGCCGGATACCCGTGGGGTAGGGCTTTTTCAGGTAAAAAATCGGATGAAGTCAAT
The DNA here is from genome assembly GCA_963758205.1 of Schleiferiaceae bacterium. Lineage (GTDB taxonomy): Bacteria > Bacteroidota > Bacteroidia > Flavobacteriales > Schleiferiaceae > Owenweeksia. The sequence goes on along the minus strand of CAVWUM010000002.1, from coordinate 289,870 downwards.
AGGTGGTGATGTACATTTGGAAACTGAAGTAGGCTGCGGTACTACCGTGAGCCTGAATTTTAATTGAGTAGAGAGTATGAGTGGAAAGAAACACTTATGTGTTATTGATGACGATCAGGTATATCAGTTTACAATCAAAAAAACTTTAGAGCACAGGGATACTTTTAGCAGGGTATCTTTTTTTAATGATGGCAAAGAGGGTATCAACTACCTGAAAAGCAAAATCAATAGTGCATCGGATTTACCGGATGTAATCCTTTTAGACCTTAATATGCCGGTTTTAGACGGGTGGGGCTTTATGGAAGAGTTTATGGCCATCCGCGAGCAGCTCGCAAAGCCCGTACATATTTATTTGGTTACTTCCAGCATTGATTTCAGAGATCGTGAGCGCGCAAAAAATTATAGCGAGGTGAGCGATTTTAAAATAAAGCCCATCACTTACGAGGAGCTGTCCCTTACTTTATGGGAGCTTTCCTGAGCACCCTTTCCTAAAATTTTATATTGATTTACACAATTGGCTTATAGCCAGATGACCTTTTGATGTAGCTTAACTTTGGCTAAAACAAAAGTTAAATATGAAAGCAATTTGGAAAGGCCAGGTGTTGGCCGAAAGCGATAAAACGATAGTAGTAGAAAACAATCACTATTTTCCTCCGGAGTCCATCAAAAAGGAGTTTTTTGAAGAGACAGAAACTCACACCACTTGTCCCTGGAAGGGTGAGGCTTCATACTATACCATAAAAGTTAATGGCGATGAAAATCCTGATGCAGCCTGGTATTATCCAAAAACCAAAGCATTGGCCGATAAAATAGAAGGCTATGTGGCTTTTTGGCGTGGGGTTGAAGTGGTAAAATAACTTCACTTTAAAGAACTTAAACAAAATAAAAAGGCCCGCCTGGCACAAATGTTAAGCGGGCCTTTGTTCTATTTTAGTTTTATTAGTTTCTGATAAACTTCAGAATTATAGGCTCGGCTTCGTTTTCTATCTGAAGCCAATACACTCCGGCAGGTAACTTTTCGATATTTATTTTGCTGACTACATCACTACTTAGCTCCTCACTCCACCTTTTTAGCAAGGCCCCGCGTTGATCATAAATAGCAAGGTTATGAGTGCCTTTGAAGCTGGTGCTAAGCGTAATGGCAGTTTTAGCAGGTACGGGGTAAAGCGAGGCAAGCGCAACTGAAGTGGGCTCCACATCTAAACCTATGGTTTGGCAGCCACCTATAATAGGCTCCAGGCAAACATCATCAATAGCCCAACCCTCACCGGATATATCCGCATTAGATGCAAACCTGAAACGGAATTGTATGGTAGCGGGGTTGCCAAAGGCTTTAAACTCGTTTTGCGCCAATTGCCATCCGGCAGAGCTACCACTAAAGCCCGGCTTTACCAAATCCAGTGACTGTACATATTGGGTATTATACCATAGGGAGTCCGTGCTGCTGTATGTTCCCAGGGTTTGCCATGTAAGTCCTGAGTCCAGAGAGAATTCCACATTTCCACCGTCAAAGTTTTTCTCGGTATCAAAGTTTTGCCAAAAGCTCAGGCGGTAGCATGAGTTATCTGATATGTCATAGAATGGGGTGTAAAGAAATTTGTTGAGCAATCGGCTGTAATCGCCCTGAGCCGTAAACCAGGCATTGGTGCCGCTGTAGGCCGTATTAATTACATTTTTAGCAGGAACACCCCTCATCCAGGTAGTGTCAAATCCTCCAATATTGGGGTCAAAAGCCAACAATGAATTGCTGTTTTCAAAATCAAAACATTGTGGCAGGCTATCCACTTCGGGTAAAAATTGCAGAGCCAGCTTTAAGGTATCATCTGTAGGCACCGCATCCTGTGCATTATTTGGTCGCTGGGTGTAAATCAGTAACTCACTCATATTTGTATTTAGAGGTAGTGGTTGAGATAAAGACACTGTACGGGTGTTACCACCGGGTATGGGAGACGTAAATGTCAGCTTCTCCTGCAAAAGAGTATTACCGGACTCTTTAATAAACACAACTACCTCGTCTAGCGGAGCGGCAGCCGTGTTTCTTATTTTTATAGCAACGGCATTATTACCCGCTTTGGGCGCATTGCTGGTAAATGATAAATATCTGGGTGAACCTGAATTTTGAGGTGGTACAAAAACTTCGATATCATCTACAGCCCAACCGGGAACGCCATTGGCAAACGTTAAAAACCTGATGTATTTAATTCCTGTATCCTTAAACTCACCCAATGGGTAGCTGGAATACACCCAGCCATTGGAACTACCTGTTATTCCGTAATTAAAATTAGGGTTGTTTACTGGCGACCAAAGGTTTCGCCAGTTTACCCCTAGAATAATAGGGTTATACATGTCTTTATAAAACTGGCCATCTAATATTTGTACTACGCCATAAGCACCGTTGGAGCCAAAGTCAAAGTTGTGCCATAGTCTTAACTCGGCATCGTATAAAGTATCCAAACCAAGCATTCCGGGTAGCTCTAGCACTTCTATACCTGTTCCGGGAGCTATAGCGGTATTTGTATCTGCATTGGTGATTGCCGCTCTCACCCCACTGTGGGCTGAGGTAAACCCGGGCTTTAGTGGCTCAGCAACTTCCCACTGATTGTTTTTTCCTCTGAGATAAACATCTGTTTCACATGCCTCAAAATCATTAAAATAGGGGAGCGCTGCTATGGGCTGGCAAACCACATCCTGATATGCCGTGTCATTAACATGTAAAGCATCGCCAACTGTTTCCAACCAATATTTGGCCTGATATTCTCCGGCAGGGATGTTTTGTGAAAATTTAAGAGCTGGATAATTTATGGTACCATCAGGATTATATTGTATGGACCATAAAAGTGTTGAATCACTTTTACCAAATATAGCAGGAGCAATCGGGTCGCATTTGTTTATGAGCTTTACGTGAAGTTTGGAGTAATACGAAAGACTTGAATTACGTAGGCCCCATGAAGTAAAGTGCACTTTAGGTGCAGCATAGGAAGTTTGCCCTTCGTTGAATCTATCCAATTCTACATATCTCAGGGCAAGATCAGTATTTGGCTTTTGAGAGATGAGTATATCATCAATAGTTCCGGAATAGTCATTTCCGGGGAAACCTCTGAAAGCTATCCTGATCTTTTTTCCGCCATAAGCAGATAAGTCAAGTCTGAACCCCTGCATTAGCTCTTTAAAAACATTGCCTGGCGGGTTTGGCATACTGAATATATTCCACTGTCCGCCTTCCTCTCTTACCATTATTTCAAACTGGTTAGAGCTGTTCATGTGGTATTGAAATGCCAGTTGAGGATTAGCAACATTGGTAAGATCAATACAACCGGAAATAAGAAAGGCATTGGCAGTGGGCGACTGTGGCGAAGTTTTTAGGGTAAGGGCTTTTTTATTGATACCTAATGCCGCAGGTGGGCCATAGATAGCATTGCTAAAATTACCGGAAACCACAAACCAGGCGGGTTGTGTGGTGTCAAAACTACCCCCGGTCCATTTAGTAGTGTTTAAATTGCCAATCCCGTTTGATGATACCGCGGACTGCTCAAAATTCTCGAAATAGGGGAAAATATTTATAAATCGATCATTGAGGATAGGAATGTTTAGCACCAAAGTATCCGAGCTCAAGTCAGCATCCCCGCTAAGCTCACTCCACACTTTAAATGTATGTGCTACTGCAGGATTAAAACTGAGGTTTTGAGCAAATGAGAATGTGAGGGTATCCGTAAGTCCCGCAGTGGTGTTAATAATGGTGTCTCTAACTATAGTTCCATTATTGAGCTGGTAAGCAACGGGGATAGTTGGTAAGGCTTCATGGCCTTTATTAGCAAGTGCTATAGTTACCGGCAGTCCGGTGGAACCTTTACATGGTTCATTATCTGGTGACATAAGGCTAAACAGCGCTACATCGCTGGGTGGGGCAGCTACAATTTCAATATCATCAATAGCTATATCGGCTACTCCCTGATTAATATCAAGCCCCTGTCCCATAATTCGAAGTTTCACAATCTTACCCCTAAATGGCTCAAGGTTTATAGTTGCTTTTTTCCAAACATCATTTCCCGAACTCTGCTGCTCCCTTAAAATTTTTAGTTCGATATTCCAGTCAGGGGTCATCCCAGGTGTGGTATCTATATCCACCCGTATTTTATCTATATCCGAACCATACATATGATAGTAAAAGGAGAAAACAAGATGCGATGAATCCCGAATATCTATACATGGTAAGGTGAAAAAAGCTAATGAAGGGCCTATGATATTGGTGAATTCAGAATACAGATATTTTCCGGTACCTGTAGTATGATCGCCAACAGGGCCCGTTGCAACCGTGGACGTTGTTCCATCATTTACAGACCATCCCTGCAAGGAATTAATGGAAGGACTGAACTCATAAAATTCATCTAAAGGATAACTACCACGATTACTACCATGACTGCCATTACCCGCAATCCAGCCAGGGCCGTCAAAATCCTGTTTCCAGGGAAATGAATCAATTAAATTGTGAGACTCTGCGCATGTGCCTCCATCACATTTTTGAATGGGATTTTCTAAGTTAAAGGTGTAGTAACCCGTAGATGGAAAACGGCCTATATTTCCACAGGTATCATAGGCCTCTACAGCCCACTTCACAGTATCATTTAAGGCATATCCACTAAACTGGTGTGTATATATATTTCCAGGATTTGTAAGTCGGGTATATTGGGGGCTACCACTATTTACTATCTCAACTACTCTAACTGAATCAACCTGTACATTGTCCGTAATATTAAATTGAGACTGTCTGCTAAAAGTTGGGGAATACTCATAGCTCCCGGATAATAGCTTTGCTGTGCAAGAAGAACCTACAGTTATAAAAGAGATTTTAGGTTCTTCAATTTCACATGGCGCACCAATTACTTTAATATCATCAATAAACCAACCTGCCTGAAAGCCCGTAACCGGTGTGTTGGTAAATTGAGCCACAAACCTCAGTTTAACCTGTGGGTAGCCGGTACCCGAAGTTGATTGAACCAGGGAGGATATGTCAAAAAGCTCACTAATCCACCATGAGGGCTGAGGAGTACTATTGGTTTGAAACTGCCAGAGGTTTCCCTGAGGAAAATAGGAGGCTTCACTAAACTCAGATTGACTTATGAAATTGACGGAGTTTCCTAAATAATTTGAAGAAGTGACCTGGTTCCAGTTTGCGCCATTATTTATAGAAAAATAAACTTTACAACTATTCAGGAAGTAAATTTTAGCAATGTGATTGAATGACAGATAAACAGCATTGGCACCAATGGTGCTAAAGCTCTGCGTTTCAAAATACACTTGTGTACCGCTAACAGTACCACTGGCGTGGTATGACTGCGTAGGTGATGTAGATAGAAAGGTAGTGTCATTCCATTTATTGATATTCGGGCTGCCTGTGTAGCCGCTGCTAACACTATCCGGGCCGGATGGCAAATCAAAATTTTCGTGAAAGAGCACCGTTTGCTGGCCTGTAGCATTGATAAAAAGACTTACTAATGCCAGTAGTAATAATTTCTTCATGGTTGGTTAGCTTAGAGTTTTTCGAATTTGGAGACCTCGGCCCAATTATCACTTTGAACTTCCAATAAATAAAAGCCTGGAGGTAAAGAATCGAGATTTAGATTAATCTCGGATTTTCCAATAATCTGTTTGTCCAAAATGAGCTTTCCGGTGAGATTAGTAATCTGTATATGCACATTTTGAATAGATTCAGGTAGGGTAATATTCATTTCACCACTTACGGGGTTCGGGTATAGTTGGAAGGGCGTCAGTTGCCGCTCCTCCTGACTAATCCAGGTACTGCAGGCATTGGCTATAACCCTTACACTATCTCCGGCCCTAAGTTCATTACCACAACTATTAATCAGTGTATTTAAGTCATTCCCTATCCGGGTAACAAGGGTAAGTGTATCGTTATAAGCAACGGGGTTATTCAATTTAAGCCAAAAGGATGAGGCCTCAATGCTGGAATTACCTCTACTACCGATACCAGCTTGAATAATCGGAACCAAAACTCCTTTGGAATTAATTATCGCAAAGTCGGAACCATCAGTTGCCAGAAGAGCTTGTCAGAAAATTTCTTTTAGTAGAAATATTTACAATGCTATCTCCACATTTAATAGGAGCAACATTGTTAAGAGTATCAGTAGGGTCAGTAAGCCATTTACCCATTTCAATTCGGCAGCCGGTAACAATTGATACCTGAATATCCATTTCGCTGGAACCTACAATACTGTACGTTTGAAGGGTTGAATCGAAGCGGTATTCAGTTGTTGTAAGGTGTATCACATCCACTTCTGGTTGAGATGGTGTAAAAAGTAATAACCCTGTACCGGGATTCAAGGAAATACCGCTTACTGTTGACATAGGGTTCGTAGCGCTATATCCGGTACTAAATACCATGGGTGTGGAGTTGTAGCACCCTCCGGTCATAGGAGTTCCAAATGCATAGTAAATACTATCGCCATCCGGTTCTGTAGCTGCTTGAGACCATATAGTGGGGCGGCCAACACAAAAGCTTTTTGTTGCGGGGTTAATAAATTTTGGGCTTGTATTTGGACCATTCAAATTATTAAGAGTTGCTTCTATGTAATAGTTACCGCTCGTAGTTAAATTGGTGCTTGGGTTTCTGGCACTTACGGAATATGCAAAAACAAAGTCGGCACAAACACCAGGCAGGTCAACTACTGCCATCGCCAGGTAGGTTTCTGTAATCACTTGCCCCGGTGAGTTTACATCAACACAATAGCTTTGGCCGGGTGTAATAATGGATCCCGGAACTGAACCGGGTATTGTATCGCTACCAAACTTTGGGATTATTGGGTATAATGTGGCGGTTACACTACTGTTGCCAAAACAACTTGAGCTCACGCAAATATTATACGTACTCGGAGCCGGTATACCACTTACATCTCTGTAAAATTCAAGAAAAACCTGATATCGATGGGGGTTTTGGGTAGTGCCAATGTATTCATACCAAATTTCGCCTCCTGCTGCATGGCTGGCATTGGCATTCCAAAAGGTGGTAACTATTAGTATAGCAAGCAAGATAATTTTTTTAAGCATGATATCGAGTCTTATTAAAATTGGTGGTACTAGTTTTCTTTATAAGTGTCTTGTGGTGTGAAAATCTTAAATCTAATTTTTTAAGAATTTCTCTGTAGCAAGCAAATCTTCTTGAACCCTGAAGATGATAGGATTGGGTAGGCGAAGTAATAAGAGTCGTGGTAGTTTTCCAGAAGAATTGGTTTTACTCCATTTAACGAACCAACGGTGAAACTATCAGCACCTAAAGGCAGCTCAAATTTTAGTGAAAGAGAATATTTTGAAAATAGTAATGTGAAGAAGCAACGATTACTAAGCATAACAGCAGGTTTTTCATAGATTAGGTAATTAGATTTTTTGGAATCTTGCCGAATGAGTCCAGTTATCTGAGGTTATCTTGATGACGTAAAGTCCGGTTGGCAAAAAACCGAGATTTACCTGTTGATTGGTTTCTCCCCTCAGTGCTTTACGGGTAAGTATTTTACCGTTGATATCAATAATTGTAATGTAACCAAAAACCCACCCATTAGGTAGGTTTACATTTACATTTCCTGTAGTGGGGTTTGGGTATAGGCTAAAGGGAACTAAATTTTCTTCATCACTTCCAATCCAGGTGGCACAGTTGCTCGTTGTAATTTTTAAACTGTCATTGGCTTTCAGCTCGTTAGCACAGGTATTAATTAATGTGTTAGAATCGTTCCCTTTACGGCTATAAAGGGTAAGCGTGTCATTATAACTTAAGGGTTGTATAAGTTTTAACAAAACAGTGGAGGCTTCAATATCATGGGTTTCAGAAGGATCAGTAGTGGCTGATGAAATAGGAACAAGATTTCCCTTTGAATTAACCAGTATAAAGTCCGACCCATCGCTCGCTAAAGTCGACTTTAAAAATTTTCTTTTGGAATTGATCTCAAGTATGGAATCTCCACACAGCATTTCTATATGCGAAATAGTAGAGTCGAATAACCATCGTCCATTCTCTTTACGGCAATATGGCGAAAACGCAATCTGTGCGTCCATGGCACTAGTACCTACAATGTAATATTGTTGATTAGAGGAGTTAAGCCGATATTCAGTAGCCACAAGATGAATTACATCAATTTCTGATTGACTTGGTGTAAAGCTAAGTAGGCCTGTAGAGCTATTTAGTTGTATTCCACCAGTTGTGCGTATTGGACTTTGCACACTAAAGCCCGGCCTAAAGGTAGCAGGGCTATTTGCGGTACAGTTACCCAGAGCCGGATAATCAAATGAGTATGAGATACTATCTCCATCTGGCTCATTAGCCCTTTGAGACCATAGAATAGGAGTGTTCACACAAAAGTTTTTACTAAGCTCATTTTGAAACTTAGGACTGGAATTAGGCCCGCTGGTATTATCAAGTTTAGCCTCAATATGAAAGTTTCCTGATGATGCGAGGTTGCTGTTAGAATTTCTTGCAGCATCGTCATAGCTAAAAATAAAATCAAAGCAAACCCCTGGTAAATCAATTTGCGCACGTAAAATGTAGGTTTCAGTAGCGATCAAAAAGCTAGGGTACTGAATGTCTACACATGCTGATCTATCAAGTATTGCAAAACTGCCTGGTATCGAACCCATTAAAGTATCCTTAACAAAAGGAGGATAATATGGTACTAGCGGTGCAGTATGTGTAGTGGTAGTAAAACAGCTTGATTTCACACAAATATCACCGGGCAAAGACATAAATACCCCAGTAACATCTCTAGCTATTTCCACATATACATAATAGCGATGAGGATTCTGGGCATCGCCTATATATTCATACCAGATTCTACCACCAGCGAGGTGAGTAGCATTAACATTAAAAATTCCTGCAATGATTAGAATTAGCGTAATAAGTTTTTTCATAGAGGTGACAGTTATCAGTTGATCGGGTTTATTATTTTTTAAATATTCTTATTATTTCCGGTTTTTTATTGAGTTGTTTAAGGCCTACAAAATACAACCCGCTTTTTAAATCAGTAAGATTTATTTGTAATTTTTTACTGCTTTTAATGATTACTTCAGGCTTACTCACCAACCTGCCAGATGGATCATATATAGAGATCTCCGGGCTACCTTCAAAAGAGCCAGCCGGTATTTCTATCATAAGCATATCCTTTACAGGATTAGGATAAGCCCATAATTTAGTGCTGACTAAAACCTCAGGTTGGCTAAAGGTTGGCTGGCAGTCATCCACCACTAAGCGCACGGTGCCGCTGCTAAACTCTTCTTCACAAGCAGTGGTTAGTGCCGTGCCCTTCAATCCCTGTTTTAGGGATAAATCAAAAGTGTCATTCCGTGTAATTGGTAAAAAGGTTTTTAACCATATTTCTTTAGTGTATAAACCGCTATAAACCGTATTTAATACCCCGGCTTCAATTATGGGTATAGGTATTCCGTTTTTTGTATCAATAAGGCGGAAGTTGCTACCATCCTTTGCAATTTTATCTACCTGAATTTCGTGTGCCAGCTTAAGTTTAATAATAGAGTCATTACAATAAAATCGTGCAGAAGTATCAATACCAGCTTGAGTAGGGTGGAATAGGGAGGCGGGTGGCATGCTAGTACAGGCAGAGGTGACGTTAATAACGATTTCCCGGGTGGTAGTGCCAATTAGGAAGAAGGTTTGAAAGAAGGCCCCATAATGATATTCAGATACCTTAACCTTCAATGCTACTCTTTCTTCAATGGCAGGTATAAAATGCATAATACCCCATCTTGGATGAAATGTTAAACCATTAGTCGCTTGGAGTGGAGCGTTTGGTGGAATAGCCTACTGCCCAGTTCAGAAATGAGTTTTTAGAGGTCTGAGGTCTTATTATTTCATAATGTAGGCTATCACCATTAGAATCTGTGGCACCAAAACTTAACGGGTATCTTTATTAGACATACATTAACCAGGGGTGCCGCATCAAAATTTGCAGAACTATTTGGGATAAGCGTATTGGGCGTGTGATTTAAAGTAGCCTCCAAATACAAAGTATCTGATGTTGAGATTAGGTAATTGGACAATCCTGTATCCCTGCAGCAACCCATATAGCTAAATCGATAATCGGGACAAGTACCGGGCAATATAATCGTGTCTTCATAGCTATGCATTGAGATATGAAGGGCATTCGTATCTGAAGCATCGGTGCATTGGTAAGCACGGTTTAAGGCAAAGCCCCCATCACCCGCTGCCTCAGCGGCAGTAGGTATAACTCTTTTTAAAACAAGGGTAGTATCACCAAAGCAGGTAGAGCTGATAGTGATAGACATCGTTGTATCATAACTTACTATCCCGGCCTTGTAAGGGCGGTACATGCTCAGCTTTATTTTATATAAGTAGGGCTTACTGGTTCCACCAATATGTTGATAGGTTATTTCGCCACCGGTATAACGTTGTCCAACTGCTGAGGTAATAAGTAGCAAAAAGATATATAGGAGAAAGGTTTGTTTCATATTGGTTTTTTTTAGTGGAACTCCAGTTTCTGCTTACTTTGCAGCTTGTTAAAACCAGGCACTATGCCTCGCGGGCCATGGCTTCAACATCTGTAAAAAGAGCTTTAACTAAGCCTTGCAATAAGTAAAATATATCTCACAATCACAACACATAATATGTTAACAATGAATTCAATAATTAAAAGAACAGTTATAGCTTTTATAGCCCTTGTGTTTTCAATGGGGCAGCTGCAGGCTAAAGAGGGTATGTGGATACCCTACCTTATAGGTCAGCTAAATGCCGATGATATGACCGCCATGGGCATGCAGATTAGTGCAGAGGATATTTACAGCATCAATAATTCTTCGCTTAAAGATGCCATTGTGCACTTTGGTGGTGGCTGTACGGCCGAGCTAATCAGTAGTAAAGGGCTTTTGCTCACCAACCACCATTGTGGCTACAGCCAGATACAGTCACACAGTAGTGTGGAAAAAGATTACCTTAAAAATGGCTTTTGGGCCATGGATGGTAAAGAAGAACTTAAAAACCCCGGCCTTACCGCGGCTATAGTAAAATACATGCATGAGGTTACCAACCAGGCCTTGATGGGCGTTACCGCAGATATGAATGTGCGGGATCGCGAGTTGAAAATTCAGGAGAATATCAAAGCCATTATTGATGCTCAGAAAGAGCCTTATGAGTACGAGGTTAAACCCTTTTACTATGGTAATCAGTACATTTTAATTGCTAAAGAAGTATTTAAGGATGTACGCCTGGTAGGAGCCCCGCCATCATCTATAGGTAAATACGGTGCGGATACTGATAACTGGGTTTGGCCGCGCCATACAGGCGATTTCTCCATTTTCAGGGTGTATGCCAATAAGGATAACCAACCGGCTGAGTACTCTGAGGAAAATATTCCGTACACACCAAAACGCCATCTGATGATAGACCTGCAAGGCACAAAACCCAATGACTTTACCATGGTGTATGGTTTCCCCGGTACTACTAACGAGTACCTGCCCTCTAATGAAATTGCCAATATTGTGGATGTGTATGATCCGGCCCGTATTGCCATACGCGATGAACTGCTGGCCATACTGGACAAGAAAATGCGCCAGGATGATGCCACCCGTATTAAGTACGCTTCTAAATATGCCCGCATCAGTAACTCATGGAAGAAGTGGAAAGGCGAAATACTTGGCCTTAAAGCCACTGATGCCGTAGCTAAAAAACAAAGGCTGGAACAGCAGTTTGAAGAAGCCATCGCCAAAAATGAAGTTTTCAGTAAAGAGTATGGTGGATTGCTGGATGAAATGAAAACGATGTACGATGAGCGCAGGCCCCTGGTGCTGGAGCGCTACATTTATCTTGAAACTATGTATTACGGTAACGAGCTGGTGCGGCACCTTTTGGCTTACCGCAAACTGGCGGAACTGTACCAGGAAGGTAAGGAAGAAGAACTGGCCACCGAAGCCGCAAAACTGGCAGACAGGCTGGATGGCTTTTATAAGGATTATGATATGGAGCTGGATAAAAAAGCCATGAAAACATTGTTGCCGGTTTACCTGGAAGCGGTTAATACGGATCCGCTACCGGAATATCTAAAAGACCTGAAGGGCAAAAGCGCTGAGAAGCTGAATAAATATGTGGATGACCTTTATGAAGATATTGACCTTTTGCAAAATCCGCTGGAGTGGCGCGAGATGCTGAAGGAAGATGCCGAAAAGGCTATGAAAAAACTGACCAGAAGTGATGCTATGCAACTTACCCTTGTGGGATGGAATCACTTTATTGACGTGATAAACCCAAAGCACAGGCTGTACGAGGATAAACTGGATGACCTGCAGCGCAGGTATTTGTTGGGACTTAGCGAAGTTTTCCCTACAAAGACGATGTACCCGGATGCTAACAGCACCCTGCGTGTAGCTTATGGTAAGGTACATGGCTACGAACCCCGCGATGGGGTGGAATACGAAACACATACCTATCTGGATGGGGTAATTGAAAAGTACATCCCCGGTGATTATGAGTTTGATCTGCCTGCAAAAATGCTGGAGCTATTCAAAACCAAAGATTATGGCCGCTATGCCGAAGGCGATAAAATGCCGGTGTGCTTTATTGCATCAAACCATACTACGGGCGGTAACTCCGGTTCACCGGCCTTAAATGGAAGAGGGGAGCTGATAGGCCTCAACTTTGACCGTACCTGGGAGGGCACCATGAGCGACTATAATTATGATGTAAGCCTTTGCCGAAACATTATGGTGGATATCCGCTATGTGCTTTTTATTGTGGACAAATTTGCCGGAGCCGGCTACCTGGTAGATGAAATGGATATAGTTGTACCACAAGCTGAAGAAAAAACCCAGGAACCCATGGAGATGGAAAAAGTGCCGGTGGGGAAGTAAAATCATCTAAAACAAACAGAAAAGCCCGATCTGCAAGTGAGATCGGGCTTTTAATTTTATTTAAAAGTTGTGTTTACCTCACCACAAACCTCTTCACACTCTTCGAACCACTTCCGGTTAATATTATTGCATAAACCCCCGCTTTTAGATCGGTTACCTCAATCGTTTTTATAAAACGCCCGGTAGCCGTGTAGCCTAATTCAATGCGCTTTATTACAATACCGGCAACATTGGCTACCTCTATAGCGTAGTTATCGGCTTCGGCCACAAATGCTTCTACGGTTATACTCTCTTTTGCAGGATTAGGGTATAGAGTACGTAATCCACCTTCAACCACCTTGTGCTCATTTAGCCCAATTCCGGCAGTGGTATCCACATCAAGGTATACGATGTCATTTAATGCCTGTGGGTCAAGGTCGCCCTGCACTATACCACCCGGCTCCCCATCCAACTGAAAAACCATGCGGTATTTATCTGTTATAGTTCTGGCTAATGAACCATACACACACTCAAGGCTGGGCAGGGTAGTGGTCAGTTCCATAGGGTTCGACCATGTAGTTCCGCCATCTCTTGAATTAATGGCGTATATCTTATAAAAAAACTGGGTGCCCGAAAACTCTATTTCGTTTAGTGCAGAGTAGGTAAGGAAAAGGTTGTTGTTAGCATCAATACCTGCGCTGGGAAAGGTGGAAAGGGATTTAAAGTATTGAGGAATCTCGGTATTGGCAGTAATCCCCAGTTGGCCGTCATTATCCAGATCCAAAGCTCCGGTAATGAGTTGGGCACTGCTTGAGTTTTCATTCCAGTAATAAAGTCCGTTGGTAAAAGGAAAGTATGAGAAACCCACTGCCGAAGGGTCATCATCCAGATAGCGCTGGCGGCCAAAAAATACATGCACCAGTCCATTATTATCTACAATTACCTCCCCGGCATTGTCAGTACTTACAATGGTATCGGCAATGCCGTCATTATTTACGTCAGAAATACTGCCGCTCGCATCAGGATCGTAATCCTGTAGTCCGGTGGTTAAGAATTCTGTGCGGGTCCAGGTATTTCCATTATCAGTTGATTTTAGCAAAAACGAGGCTTCAAGATCGTTAAAAACACCAATGGCTACGGTACTTCCATTGGCGTCAATACTGTATGAGTCTGCCGAAAATCCTGAAATCAAAGCCGAATCCAGTTGAGGAATTATGGAGTCCTGGATACCCCAGGTAAAGCCACCATCTGTAGAGCGCCAGTAGAGAAGGGCACCATCAAAACCTTTGTAAACTGTGCCCCCACTGGCAACAGGGGCCGTAATAGCAATAGCATGTACGGTATTGCCGTTGGTGCCTCCGGCAGTAGCTCTTGGCCAAACAGGGTTTAACGCACCATTGCCCAGTCCGGTGGTTTGTGTCCAGCTACCTGAGCCTGCGGTAGAGCGTATGTTAGAAATTAGATTGAAGGTGCCAAAATCATGTGAAATAACTAATTCCGAAAGATTGGTGTGTACCAAAGTAGGCCAGCCTGTGCGCAGGTTTTCAATGCGGCTGGTGGGCTTGGCACCCCATGCGGTACCATCATAAAAGTTGTAGTAGGAGCCCCGGTCTGTATAAGGTGATGATCCGGAGGAGCCTGTCCATGTAACGGCAACTTCTCCGCTTGCGGGGTCATAGGCGATGCGTTTACCAACACTGGCGTTGGATTGGAGATCATAATTGGTTTCGCCAACAGTAGTTACGGCCAATACCGTTTTTTTAACAGGTTTTATAGGTTGAGTGGTAACAGGTATATCCTGCACCAAATATTGATTTTTAGTACAAGGCGCAGCTTCATTCAGATTTTTTGGTGGCTGAGGTATTATATTTTGTGCACCAACGTGAAGAGCAGAAAATAGGAGGCAGGCGAATATGGACTTTTTCATGGAAGTGGTTATTTGATGTTTCTCAAATATACCCCAAATGATAGAACCGATTTTTTAATTATACGAGATGAATTGTATTTAAACCTTGCTCAAAGCCTTAATGCACTCCTCGCGTATATTCCAAATCTCTTCGGCCGTGTAGTTTACGTTTTGCTCCTCCTTCCATTGGGTGATGTATCCTTTATGGAGAACTTCCTTCAGCATTCCAATATCTTCAGGCTCAATCTCCATTTCTTCCTCAATGTCATTTTCTGTAATGGTAGAGGTTATTCCTGTAAGGTCGGTGTAAGTATCATTAACTCTTAAGTAGGTATGGGCCTCAGGTATCTCAGTCAAACTGTTTTGTAGAAGCACTGTAGCCACTTTAGGTGTGTTTATCGCATTCATCCTGAAAAATCCCATGCAAAGCGCTACTTCGTCCCATTCATTTTCAATGGCTACAGCCTTTACAAAAGCGTGTTTGGTACTACAGGTTCCGCAATCTTCTTTTAAGATAAGGCTATAATCCGATCGATCGCTGTTTCTGCCGTAAGGCAAAGCTTTTATCCACTCTAATAATAAGGGTAGAGAAGTGATAGCTTTTTCAAATAGTTCCCTGGAAAGTGGCCCGGCCTCTCGATCAATCCCTTTCATTATTCAGCAGATAGGATGAATATAGTCGGCCGCTTTTCCAAATCAGGCGTGTTTTTTTTCCACCAACCGATGGTTTGTGTCTTTATCATCTCACTGGGCAGGGTAATATCACAGGCCACACAAAGCCTGGTACTGTCATGGCAGGTATCCATAATATCCTGAAACAGCTTATCGTTACGATAGGGCGTTTCCATAAAAATCTGGGTCTGCCCACTCTCACGGCTCCACTTTTCAAGTACTTTCAGGCGTTTTGTTCGCTCACCTTTATCAATAGGCAGGTAGCCGGTAAAGGCAAAGTTTTGCCCGTTCATTCCACTGGCCATCATGGCCATTAATATGGAAGATGGCCCAACCAGCGGCACCACTCTAATATTCTTTTCATAGGCCATGGTAATTACATCGCTACCAGGGTCTGCAATGCCCGGTGCTCCGGCCTCTGAAATAATCCCCATTTGCTGGCCTTGCAGGCAGGGTTCTAAAAATGCCGGTATTTCTTCAGGCTCGGTATATTTATTCAAAATGTACATATTGAGCTTATCCTGGCTTTTGCCCGGGTGTACCTTTTTTATAAAGGCCCGTGCTGACTTTTCATTTTCCACTATAAAATGAAAGGTCATGTCTATCACCTTTTTTACGGATAGCGGTAAAACTTCCAGTGGCGCTACATCTCCCATTAATGATGGGATGAGGTAAAGTTTACCTGTAGGTTTAGAATCTTCCATTTTTTATTTTTTCAACGATTGAATCGGTGGCCTTATCCAGTAATTTGTACATGTCTTCAAAGCCCTGGTCTCCGCCAAAGTAGGGGTCGGGCACGGGGTTGTTAGTATAGGGAGTAATCTCATTAAGGATGTAATCCACCTTGGCTTTATCCTGCTCATTACGTGCAAGGCTCATCACATTTTGGTAGTTACTGTCATCCATAATGTAGATTTTGTCAAAGTTGTCAAAATCATCAGGGGTAAACTGGCGGCCGCGCAAATCAGAAATATTAATGCCGTATTTACGCCCGGTCTGGATAGATCGTGGATCCGGAGCTTCATCCACATGGTAGGCGGAGGTACCGGCACTATCCACGGTTACCTCCATATTTTTAACCTTTTCGCGAAGCAGGCCTTCGGCAAGGGGTGAGCGGCAGATATTGCCAAGGCAAACCATTAATATTTTCATGGGTATATTTTGAGTATTTGTGGTTTCAACGTGTTACAGGGTTTAAGGTTTGAAGGGGGAAGATATGCGAATTATTAAAATCCTGAAAAGCCCCGATGTTACCAAACAGGTAAAACAAAACAGCCGCCCAGCAAGTGAAAAATTGTTTGTAGTTACTGTATCAAAAAACTACCTACAATCTATCAGCGCAATGCGGCTGCTTTTACTAAGTTCCTTAGTGTTTACTGTAAGGTGAACTTCTTACGAAGGTCTTCCACATAATTTTTAAACCTCTTATCGGTTTCAGCAAGGTTATTTACCGTACGGCAGGCATGCAAAACCGTTGCATGATCCTTATTACCGCATTGTGCACCTATGCTGGCCAGCGAAGCCTTGGTTAGTTGCTTTGAAAAATACATGGCCAATTGCCTTGCCTGTACAATCTCGCGCTTACGCGTTGGCGATTTTAGCAGGTCAATAGGCATATCAAAATAATCACATATCACTTTTTGTATGTAATCAATTGATATTTCGCGGGTGGTATTCTTCACAAACTTATCTATCATCTGCTTGGCAAGTTCTACGGTAATCTTCTTTTTATTCATTGAAGATTGTGCAAGCAAAGAGATAAGAGCACCCTCAAGTTCTCTTACGTTGGTATTAATACTGTAAGCCAAATATTCAACTACATCTCCTGGCATTTCCACGCCATCGTTGTAAAGCTTTTGGTTTAGGATAGCGATCCTGGTTTCAAGGTCAGGTACCTGTAGATCTGCACTAAGGCCCCACTTAAAGCGGGATAGCAGTCTTTGTTCCATTCCTTGTAGGTCAACGGGCGCGCGGTCCGAGGTTAAAATAACCTGTTTACCGTGCTGGTGAAGGTGGTTAAAAATTTCAAAGAAAACATCCTGTGTTTTCTCCTTTCCGGCAAATGAGTGCACATCGTCCATTATCAACACATCAATCATTTGATAAAAGTGCACAAAGTCGTTTTTGGTATTGTTTCGGATAGCATCAATAAACTGCTGGGTAAACTTTTCAGCAGATACATACAGCACCGTTTTTTCAGGATACTTATCCTTTATTTCAATACCAATTGAATGGGCCAGATGGGTTTTTCCCAAACCATTACCTCCGTAAATAAGTAATGGGTTAAATGAGGTTCCTCCCGGTTTGTTGCTTACTGCATAGCCTGCCGATCGGGCAAGGCGGTTACAGTCCCCTTCTACAAAATTGTCAAAAGTGTAGTTGGGGTTTAACTGAGATTCCACATGTACCTTGCGCAGCCCTGGAATGATAAAAGGATTTTTAACCCCTTTCTCACTCAGATCCATCGGCATATTTACCTTTGGGTTTTTGATGGGACCACGGTTACTACTAGGAATTTTTACAGTATAGGGGTTGGCGTTTCCGTAGGTGTTTTCCATTACAATGGAATATACCAGCTTAGCATCCTCTCCCAGCTCACGGGTTATGGCACTTTTAAGGAGTTTTATATAATTCTCCTCCAGCCACTCGTAAAAAAATTTACTCGGAACCTGGATACTTAACACATTATCCTTAAGTTTCAGAGGTTTGATTGGAAGAAACCACGTCTTAAAGCTTTGAGAGGGGATATTGTCTTTTATGTAGTCAATACAATTCTCCCAAACTGTTTTTGCAGTTAGTTCCATCAACAATTTTACGGTTTTAAATAGTTAATTAAGCCTCTTCCTGCAAGGTGAGCAGGTCGGTGCAGATTCTGTTTTCACAGGGGGCAAATGTGTGTATAAAAAAGTGATTAAAAAAATGAAAACACCCTTGAATTATTAGTTTTTTATTCCCACCTTAAGGGCATCATGATCGCGCTGAAACCCGCATTCCACGGTGCAAAGCGACTAATTATCAGTGTAAATAGCAACATGTATATAAGCCAAACGAAGCTCCGCACCCGATACGCAGAAACAGACCAAATGGGTGTAGTTTATTACGGAAATTATCCACAGTATTTTGAGGTAGGAAGAGTGGAAGCCCTGAGGGACCTTAACTTATCTTATCGCCAAATGGAATCTGACGGAATTATGTTACCCGTATTGAAGCTAGAGGTGAAATATTTGAAACCTGCCACTTATGACGATGAAATCACAATAAAAACTTTTGTTAAAGAATTACCGGTTAGCAGAATTACCTTTCATCACGAGATTTTTAACTCCTCAGGCGAGCTTCTGACCATAGGCTCGGTGCAATTGGTATTTGTTGATGAAAAAACAAGAAAGCCCAAAAGGTGCCCGCAGCAATTATACGATTGTCTGAAACCCTTTTTTTAACTAGTGGCGTACAATTTTATATGTGGCCTCACTTCCTTCAGAAGTAGTGATAGTGATAAGATATAGCCCGCTTTTTAAAGCTGGTAGAGCCAGTTCAACTACTTCGCCTTGCTGAGCTTCAATAGAGGCTTGTTTTACCAAAGTTCCATTTAAGGATGTGATGCTGTAGGAGCTAAGCAAATACTCATCCGACCTGATCATAAGTGGTTCACCCTTGGCAAAGTTTACAGTATTGTAAACATGGATGTTATCCTTAGCGGAGATAAACTCAGGTAACGAAATGGTGGGAAGGATATTCCGCCTTACAAAGGCATCGTAGATTATTTGGTAATTAATCCCATTATTCAAAAGTGAATCACTTAATAGTATGTAACCTGCCATTTGAGGCATGGTAGTATTTTGAGTAAGATTAAAAATGGCCTCAAGTACCAAAGCATCAGCTACGCTTCTTCCCAGCTTTTGGTTTATCTCCATTAATGGAGATGCAAAAAGGTCGGTATGGCTATAAATATTGTTATTTTTAAAGGAAGCCTGCACGTAATCCTTAGTACTGTACACTTCACGCCCCGGCCAAAACTCGTTGTGGCCATCCCAGTTAAAAACCTTACCATCATTAAATGTATTGATGGTTCTTGAATACGAGGCCGCAAAGTAGTCGCCAATAGCTTCCTCAATACAGCCACGCTCAGTGGTTGTAGAGCTTGATGGCGAAGCAACAAACATCACCGAGTGCATGTACTCGTGTATAATCACATCGGCATCCTCAGCATCATCTACGCCACCTTCACCAAAGTAAAGTTTACCAGGCACCGAAGCTGTTGAGAAAAAGGATTGATCAGCACCATTAATGGCGTGTGGGTCAACCTGAATTTTGTAGTTGGGAATATTAGGATAACCCAGTGATATCATATGTTCTTTTTGCGAAGTAATATGATACATCACGTTCATATCCTCAAAGCCGCTTTGATCACGCGTATAATGCATTTGTTTAGTTGCAGAGCTTACGGGCGCAATGCTGGGGGGGCTAAAATCAAGAATTTCCACATAATCATTAGTAGCCTGGTAAGCCCCACCCGTATAGGCTACCGGCATAGTCTTTTTTTTCTGTTGTGCCTCAAAATGCACATTGGTTTGATCTCCATTATCAGTATAGGGCGCTCCATAGTTTACCTGTGCGGTAGTTAAGGGGTCTGGGGTAAAAACCTTTACGGATACAATACTATCATTGGGGCCATGCAAATAGCGGTGCAAATCCGTTTGTGAAATTATTTCGTTACCACTTATCAATACCTCCTGGTGCAGGGTTTCCGGGCCCATCAGGGTAACCATTAATCCTTTTTTTAGGTAGCCCGTGCCATCGGTAAACCACACCTGTTCAGATGCCGACAACCGTTTTAGCACCAACATAAGCTTTAACATCTTCTGAAATGCCCGCAGCGGGAAATGGCTGAGAACTAATAAGTGAAGGCAGCACAGGTATTTCGCAAACACGAATCTTATTGTCCTTATCCATTCCAACATGAGCCCGTGCACCAAAAATCTTTACTCCATCTTTATAAAGGTGATAATGATAATGAGTTAAGGCCCTGCTTTGAATCTTATGAAAAAGAACAAGTGAAATATCGGATGGATAGTCAGCTTCATTACTAAGTGCCTGTGGAATATCGGCCTCTGCCACTAATAGTTTAATTACCGGCCTTACTGTTTCAGGAAATACATCACTGGCAGAATAGTTGCCCACCGCCAATTGCTTTTGCCCGTATGAGAGAGAGCAAATAGTTAAAAAAAGTAAAGACAGTATCTTTTTCATGCACTGCAATATTACAGAATTTCAATAAGATGAAACCCGCTGAATTTTTCTATAAGAGCTTGATAATCACTTTTGCGCACGCCCATCAAGTATTCGCCAAAGAGACTCATATTTTCTTCAATTATACTGGCGTTCATATCTTTTATTATTCGCATTACATCATTCATCTGGCTGTACGGAAATTTTACCCGTAGCTCCTCTACCAAATATTCTTCCACAATTTTTGAGTCATTAAGCGCTTCAGAGGCCGCCTCTTTATAAGCACCTATTAATCCTGAAACACCCAATTTGGTTCCTCCAAAATACCGCACCACTACAACCAAACAGTTCCACAGTTCATTGGATAATATCTGGTTATAAATTGGTGCTCCTGCCGAGTTTGATGGCTCTCCATCATCATTGGCTCTTACTTCAGGCTTTTCAGGGTTTATGCGGTAAGCAAAGCAAAAATGGCGTGCATCATGGTATTTCGCCTTAAGTTCATCCAGCCTTTCGCTTACCTCTTCTACACTTTTTACTTTGTAGGCATAGCCCAAAAATTTGCTTCCTTTTTCCTTATAAAAACCTTCACCTTCTTTTTGGAGGGTGAAAAAGTGGTCTTCCTGTATCGCTTCTTCCTGATGCATTAAAACAATCTTTCGTATGCAATTAAAAAGATGGCAACAAGAGCAAGAATAATTCCCATTTTATTGATCCGCGAAATATTTTCGTTGAACAGCAGCCATCCGGTGATGACCGAAACTGCCACCACACCAACATTATTAATTGGAAATACTACTGAGCTCTCTAGGTTTTTTACTTCCAATGCTTTAAGTAAAAAATATATGCTACCATAATTGGGTATGCCCAGAGCTATTCCACCAATAATATTCCGCCAGTGCAGCTTTTCCAATCCTCTTACCCGTTGTACCAAAAGCATAGCAATACCTATAAAGCCAGCGGTTAAAAATATAAGCGAGGCAAAGTAAGAGTGCTCATGCGAGGGCACCAGTTCCTGTTGATTGTATTTGAGGAAGGCATCTAAAAATCCGCTACCTAAAAAAAGCACAGGTGGCAGAAAAACATAAACGGGGTGGGCCTTAGTCTTTATGGGCTTTCGTGTAGCCATATAAACAGCCACTAATGCGGCAAGTATTCCTATTATCTTTAAGCTATTGGCTGCATCTCCATAGTAAATTATTCCAAAGGATACAGGTATTACCAGAGACATTTTTACGGTGACCGAAACAGCGGCCACGCCAAATTTTTGAGAAACAAAAGCCATTAGCTGAAAAAGAAAAATAAACAGGAATCCCAGAATCATTATGCTGATGAACCAGGGTTTGGATGTTAGCTCAGCAGGCTGCAAATCAAAACCATCACTAAAAAAACCTACGCTGAAGGCTACAAAATAATTGATGATGATAGCCTGGAGATTGCTGACAGCAAAGCGGTCAAATAACTTAAAGGCTACAAAAATGAGGGTGGAGCATAAGATGCTCAATAAAAGCCAAATCATGGGCGGTAAATGTTTACCTGGTCTTTACCAAAGTGAAACGAAGAGGTGGGTTGACTGTTTAGTTGTGGAGCCATCAATCCATCATTAAATTTCGTGATACCAGTAAATACACGTGCCTCATCCCAAAGGTTATTATCAATAAAAGCCTGTAAGGTAGCGGCACCTCCTTCAACTAATATTGATTGAATTTGATGATTAAAGCAATACTCCATAATTTCTTTTAGCGGATTTTCATCGAAGTTTATTTGTACATGAATTCCATTCTGATGTACTTTAGCCTTTAAATCCGAAAAAATAACGGTTTGCACCTCCTTACCAAAAATTGAAAAATCGGAATTGATCTCAGCCTTTGGATCAATAATCAACCTGATTGGATTCTTCCCTTCAACTTCCCGCACCGTAAGCGAAGGGTTATCATTAAGCACAGTATTCTTTCCAACCAATATCGCATCTACATCTGCACGCCATTGGTGCACCAGGGTTTTGGTTTCGGGCTGTGTTATCCAGTTTATGCCTTTTTCATTTTCCTTGCGGGAGATATCCATAAAACCATCGGCCGTTTGCGCCCATTTTAGAATAATGTAGGGTCTCTTTTTGGTGTGAAAGGTGAAGAAGGATTTATTTAGATTTCGGGATTCTTCGTCCAAAATGCCCTCGATTACTTCTACTCCGACATTTTTTAGTTTTTCAATTCCTCGACCATTTACTTCCTCAAAAGGATCGCGGCACCCAATTACCACTTTGGGTATTTTATTTTCAATAATTAAATCTGAACAAGGGGGTGTTTTTCCGAAGTGGGCACAGGGTTCAAGGCTTACATAAATGGTACTATCCTTCAGTTTACTTTTATCCTTAACACTATTAATGGCGTTTACCTCGGCATGGGGAAGCCCGGGGGCATGGTGCCAGCCTTCACCAATAATCCGTTCATTATAAACTATTACTGAGCCCACCATTGGGTTTGGGGAGGTGTAGCCCTTTGCATTGCGGGCCAGCTCCAGGCAGCGCTTCATATATTTTTCATGACTCATGACCGGCAAAGATATGTGCTCAATCCAGTTTTACCTTACGGGGTTTGCCTTCCACCAGCCATGCCGAAACAATGGCTCCCAAAAAGCAAAGGCCGGCACTGCTATAAGCTATGTTATTGAAAACTTCTATAAATGATTCATCAACTTTAGCCTGTACTGATGTTTGAAGTGTTTCGGGCCAATCTTTCGCTGGAGAAGCATCCGCAAATTTTGCGGCTTCATTAATCATAAAATCTTCCTGAGAAGGGTTGAGACCGAGGTTTTGAAGTTTTGCCGGTAAATAATTTTGAAACTGAATTAAAGCAATTACGCCCAGTACGGCCAGAGCGATAACGTTTGCAAACCGAGATACAGAATTATTTACACCACTGGCTACGCCAGAGTTTTCTTCGCTAACACAATTCATAACGGCCGTGGTAAGTGGTACCACAGTAAGCCCCATACCAACACCCGAAATTAGTAAAACGGGAAAAAAGGTTGTCCAGAAATCCTCAAAGCCATTGGTAAAGCCAATCAGGGTAAAGCCAATAAAACCAATGCCGGTAATGGCAGGACCAATAATTAACGGCCACTTCGCTCCGCGTTTATCCGTCCAGTTGCCTGAGAGGCGTGCCAGCAAGGCAATGGTAATTCCAAACGGTAATATGGCTGCACCCGCCAGTTTTTCCGGATAGCCTTGTACCTGTATTAGGTTGAGGGGAAGAAAAAACAAAAGTGCACCTAAGGCACCATATACCAG
This sequence comes from Schleiferiaceae bacterium, assembly GCA_963758205.1. Taxonomy (GTDB): domain Bacteria; phylum Bacteroidota; class Bacteroidia; order Flavobacteriales; family Schleiferiaceae; genus Owenweeksia. The sequence continues at coordinate 265,922 of CAVWUM010000002.1, read as the reverse complement.
CAAAGTCATAAGGTTGGCACCTGTAAAGGTGGGTGAGCGAAAAAGGCTAAGCGGCATCATTGGGCTTTTGGTTTTTGCTTCATGCAGAATAAAGCCTGTAAATGTTGCTACACCAGTGGCTATTGACAACCAGATCCACCAGTTTTCAAATCCTTTTTCGGAGGCATCAATTAGGCCCAGGGTGATGCCTAGAAAGCCTATGGTGGCAAGCAGCCCGCCAATCCAATCTGGTTTTTGAGCTTTTGGCGGAACAGGCTCTTCAATTTTAAAAATGAGTAGAAACAGGCAAACCGCAGCAAGCGGTGCATTAATGAAAAAGATAAATCTCCAAAGGCCTTCTCCCGCAAGGTAGCCGCCCAATACCGGGCCAATTACAGTGGTAACCGCGCTAAGCATACTCCAGATACCAATGGCCCGGCCGCGTGTTTTTTCAGGGTAAGAAGCTGTAATGATTGACAAACTGCCGGGTATCATAATAGCACCACCCATGCCTTGCAGGCCTCTGAAGATTATCAGCGAATTAGCATCCCAGCTTATACCACAACAAATACTGAAGATGGTAAAAATGGAAATACCGATTATAAAGACCTTCTTTTTACCATAAATGTCACCCAGGCTTCCACCTATTAAAATAAGCGCTGCCAAAAAGAGAGTGTAGGCATTTACCACCCAAAGCAGGTCGGAGCCGGTAAGTCCAAGGTTTCTTTGTAATGCCGGCAAGGCCACATTTAGTGCAGTGCCATCAATAAAAGCCATGCCCGAGGCCAATATAGCTGTAACCAATACAAAGGTCCGTTGATGTTTAGGTAGTGGGTTTTGATTTGCCATTATCGGTAAAAATACACTTTCCGTTTGCAGGGCATCAGTATTAAAATCGATCGTTTTTTTTTAACGGACTCTCAGCTAAGCATTTTTAATAATGGGAGAAATTATCCTGCATGAAAAAACAGAAAGCCCGGCTTCCGAAAAAGCCAGGGCCTTCATTCACACATCAAGGGAAAAAGGAATTTCCACATTGTGGGATTAAACCCATGATGTGAACATGCTTTAGTCAATTTAAGTAACTATTTGAATGGCAGATTGTTCAGCTGTGGCTGATCTTGAAATGGTGCTGAAAAAGGAATTGGTATAAATTGCTCAGATTATCCCTAATCGAATTGCTCCAGGAAGCTCTCCATTTCCTGCTCTTTTACATATTGCTGATAGCATTGTTGTACGGAGAGGAGAAATTCATAGTCATTGAGGGTTTTCATCCGTACAGGTGCAAATTTGCAGTAAAACATAAAGGCTTCCAGCTCTTCCTTGCTAAGGCCGGTAAGCTGCACCACACTGCTGCGGTTGTTGCTTTCCTCCAGTTTTTCCCTGTAAGCATCTTCTGCTCTGAGCTGGGCCAGCATCCTTAGTTGCCTTGGTTTGCTACCAAAAAGGTTATACAGAAACTCAGCGGGATTATCAAGGCCTGCCCGTACTATGCGTTCGTCCCTTAACTGGCTGTTATCCGGTATGGCCGGTTTTTTAATCTCAATGGCTTTATCATCGTTAGAGGTGAGCTTGTAGCTAAAAATACTTACCTCATTGAGCAGGTAGTTTTGTTCCTCCATTTCTATTACCACATTGGTAAGAGCGGTGCTCGAATCATTATATATAAAATAGAAAAACTTGTAGGCAATGTTAGAGAATACAATGGTATCGCCCCATTTTAAATCTACGGTAAACTCGCCTTCATCATCGGTAAGGCCACCATCAAAGGTGGATTTGTTGATGACGTGGGTGACAGGAACAACCTCCTTTGTTTTGCTGTCAATTACAGTACCGCTAAGCGTTTGAGCGCTTATATGGCTGCCAAACAAAACGATTAGTAAAACACTTAAATTCTTAAGGAAATGCTCCATCTAGTTTTATCTTTGGCCATTCGCAATCAAACGATACATGGCCTTATTTATTTAGGGCTGCAACAATAATACAAAACCAAATATGTCAGACGATAAGAAAGTTATCTTTTCTATGAGTGGGGTTACAAAAACCTATGCTCAAAACAACAAAACTGTACTTAAGAATATATACCTGAGTTTTTTTTACGGAGCTAAGATTGGTATCCTGGGACTTAATGGTTCGGGAAAATCAACCTTGTTAAAAATTATTGCCGGGGTAGAAAAAAACTACCAGGGTAATGTGGTTTTTTCTCCGGGCTATTCTGTAGGATATCTTGAGCAGGAACCAGACCTGGATGAAAGTAAAACTGTAATTGAAATTGTGAAGGAGGGTGCCCAGGAGGTAGTGGATATACTTGCGGAGTACAATAAAATTAATGATGATTTTGGCTTGCCCGAGGTTTACGAAAACCCGGATAAAATGGAAAAGCTGATGAACCGCCAGGCTGAGCTTCAGGATCGAATTGATGCCACAAACGCATGGGAACTTGACACCATGCTGAACCGGGCCATGGATGCCCTCCGCACACCCGACCCTGAAACTCCGATTTCTGTTTTATCAGGAGGAGAAAGAAGACGAGTGGCCCTTTGCCGGTTACTTATCCAGCAACCGGATATTTTGCTTCTGGATGAGCCTACTAACCACCTTGATGCGGAATCAGTACTATGGTTGGAACAGCACTTACAGCACTACAAAGGCACTGTTATAGCCGTTACTCACGACCGTTACTTTTTGGATAACGTAGCCGGGTGGATTTTGGAACTTGACAGGGGAGAAGGTATCCCATGGAAAGGAAACTACAGCAGCTGGCTGGATCAAAAAACCAAGCGTATGCAGCAGGAAGAAAAGCAGGCCAGCAAACGCAGGAAAACGCTGGAACGAGAGCTTGACTGGGTGCGTATGGGCGCTAAAGGACGCCAGGCTAAAGGGAAGGCCCGTTTGAACAATTATAACAAACTACTAAGCGAAGAACAGAAGGAGAAGGAAGAGAAGCTGGAAATTTTTATCCCGAACGGGCCAAGGTTGGGTAGCAACGTAATAGAAGCCAAAAATGTAAAGAAGGCTTTTGGTGATAAACTGCTTTATGAGGATCTGAATTTTAGCCTTCCACCGGCTGGTATTGTTGGTATTATTGGTCCTAACGGGGCAGGTAAAACCACTATTTTCAGAATGATAATGGGGCAGGAGCAGCCCGATGGCGGAAGTTTTGAGGTAGGGGATACAGTTAAGATTTCTTATGTGGATCAAAGCCATGATGACCTGAAGCCCGAAAAAACTATTTATGATATTATCTCTCAGGGAAATGAAGAGATTGACCTTGGCGGACAGAAGATAAATGCCCGTGCGTACCTGAGCAGGTTCAACTTTGCCGGTAATGATCAGAGCAAGAAAGTGGGCGTACTATCAGGTGGTGAGCGCAACAGGCTGCATTTATCAATGGCATTAAAGGAAGGCGGTAACGTACTGTTGCTGGATGAGCCTACAAATGACCTTGATGTAAACACACTACGCGCACTTGAAGAAGCGCTGGAAAACTTTGCTGGCTGTGCAGTAATTATTTCTCACGACAGGTGGTTTTTGGATAGAGTGTGTACCCACATTCTGGCTTTTGAGGGCGACTCGCAAGTGTACTATTTTGAAGGCGGATTTTCTGATTATGAAGAAAATAAGAAGAAGCGTCTGGGCGATGTGGAGCCTACAAGAGTGCGTTACAAAAAGCTTATAAAGGATTCATAAATTGAGAAGAATACCAGAAATAAGAAAGCCACCTTCTGGTGGCTTTTTTTGTTGAATTATTTTCTGGCAGCTTTCTTTGCTCTCTTTTCCTCTTTCTTCTCTTTTGCAGATTTCAGAGGTTCCTTTTTTACATTCTTTTTTGCATCCTGTGACTTTGCCATAGCCCTTCTCATTTATAATTAAAATTACATCGAAACGCCCTGTAAAGATAATTGCCCATAGAGAACTTTTAACCTGTGGGACAAATATTTCTTAGGGAGTTTTACAAAGCATGATAACAATCTGCAAAAAGCAAGAGAGTAACATGAGCCCAAAAACTACTACTTTCGAGAACGTATTAAAAAAATGGCGAACGGAGAGCATTTCGCTTTTAGTGCCACACTTTTATATGATGTATGAACAACGTTAACGCAATCGATACAGGTGAGGATGTCCTGTATAAGATGGAGCCTTTTTTTGAATTATCCCTTGATTTATTGTGTATTGCCGGTTTTGATGGCTTTTTCAAAAAAGTAAATCCGGCCTTTTGTAATTTAATGGGGTATTCCCAACAGGAGCTTTTATCGAGACCAATAAATGACTTCATTCATCAGGAAGATCGGAACATTACCAACCGGGGGCGTGATGGATTAAGGCGCAGTATTCCTCTACTGAACTTTGAAAATAGATATCATTCTAAAGCTGGCGAAGTAATCTGGTTATCATGGACGGCCGTGACGTTGCCTGATGATGAGCTTGTGTATGCCATTGCAAAGAACATTACGCACATAAAAAGGCTGGAAGAGGAAAGGGATACTTTGCTGACCAATTTTACCCGAATAAACGAAAACCTTAAACTGCTTACCTATTCTACTTCTCACGATTTAAGGTCGCCAGTAAATAATCTAACTATGGTTTTTGAATTACTGGATATTACCAAAATTGATGATAAAGAAGCAAGAGAACTGATTGAAATTTTAAAAAGTACAACTGCCAGCCTTAAAAGCACTCTTAATAAATATGTAGACATGCTGGGTAATAGTGATGGCACTAATGTGCATGTTGAGCCCATTTCCGTGCCCAAAGTGCTTAATACTGTTAAAGATTCTATTGCTTCATTAATAATGAGCGTTGGCGCCACCTTTACTACAGATTTTACGGCATTTGATATACTGGTGTTTAACCGCACTTACCTGGAAAGTATTTTTTTGAACCTTATAACCAATTCAATAAAATATGCACGCACCGGAGTGCCAATAGTAATTTGTATTAAAACCCAAATTACCAATAAGGCCTATCAACTCATTTATACGGATAATGGTCAGGGCTTCAATATGGATGAAGTAAAGGATAAGATTTTCGGCCTGCATCAAAAATTCAGTAACCAACTTGATAGTAAAGGCATTGGACTATACCTTGTTCATAACCATGTAACCTCTATGGGCGGCATTATTGAAGTGGATAGTAAGTTAAATGAAGGCACCACATTTACTATTACCTTTAAGCCGGTTGCTCATGCCTGAAACTTTGCAGATCAAATAAAAAAGCCAACCGCTTATGAGGCTGGCTCCATGTTATAAAAGTTAGTGCCAATCAGGATTTACTGGCATATTGATCTTTCCACTTTTTGTAGTAATCCTTCTCAATTTTTTCGAGAACTTTATGTACGGACCCTACCCAGTAATTTCTAAGGCCGAAGCCTCCCGGCTCTCCTTTTATGCGCTCCTGAAATAGCACTTTACCGGTTTTCATATTTATGGCTACAAAATGGTAGGTGGCCATTTCTACTGCCTTATTGTAGGATTCTGCCAATAGCATTACTCCAATACCTTCTTTATTTTTAAACTTATACTGCTTTACAAATTTTTCTATTTGTTCAGGGGTGTAGTTTGGTTCATTATAAGCCTCCAGTTCTTCGAGCTTAGCATTGGCGTTATGCTCCATCATCATTTCAATATCATAATACACCTCCTTCCTATCCAGCATTTTGGCGATGTCATACTTCTCGCGCTCATTTACTACCACTTTATTCCAGGCCGGAAAGTAATCGTTCTTAAGTTCTGCAAGACTCTGTTCGCCCCAGTCACCAAACTGGTCAAATTTCCCGATCAGTTTTACCTGAGAGTAGTCAATCCCTAACCAACTTACCCTCATGTCCTTATCGGTAAACAAATCATTGGCTGTTTGAGCGTTAAGCATTACTGAAAGGCCGGAGGCCATCAATATCAAAAAGAGTTTTTTCATTATCTGTTAAATTTTTTGGTTCAGAAAATTAACCACAATTTGGTTTGAGATGTTTAAAGATCAACACTTGTCAAAAATATAAAAGCCGGTATCTCAAAGAAATACCGGCTTTAAAATTCAGAATTTTTACTTTTTAGGAACCTAGGGCTGTTTTTACAGCTTCCTCAAGTTCAGGTCCGCGCAATTCGGTGGCAATAATTTTTCCCTCACCATCAATAAGTACAGTAAAAGGAATTCCGTTAAAACCAAAGTCGCCAATTACTTTTGAGTCCCATCCTTTAAGATCGCTTACGTGGTTTTCCCAAACAAGGCCATCCTGATTAATAGCTTCTATCCAGGCTTCTTTAGGGTTTTGCTGTTGCTCCAAACCATCAAGGGAAACACTGTACACATCAAAACCTTTGTCTTTATAGTTATTGTAAAGCTCTACCAAAAATGGGTTTTGAGCGCGGCATGGGCGACACCAGGCTGCCCAAAAGTCAACTAATACTACTTTTCCTCTAAGGTCAGATAGTTTACGCTCAGTACCGTTTGGCCCTTGTAATGCTATTTCAGGAATTTCAGAACCCGGTTGCAGGTTATTCTTTACCGCATTCATTTTTTCCTGTATTTCAAGGTTTTTCTTCATGTTGTCAATACTTTCATGAAAGCTCGCCACATGCTTCAGTTCACCATAATTTTCTTCAATGGCTGAATCTACTTTTTCAAAGTAGGCAAAATCTTCCTGTGGAGAAATAAGTGGGTAGTTGCCAATAGTTTGCGAAAAAATGAAGATGTTGGCAATGCTGCCTGGCTCTTCATCGATCATCGCCTTAAATTTATCAGCAGTATTTTTCACCACCTTTTGAAAAAGTGAGTCAAGTTCTGCCTTTTTCATTTGATACATAGGGGTGTTTTGTGCCTCCTGGCTTGCAGCGTTAAGGCTGTCAATTTTATCAAATGCCTGGTTGCGGATATCAGTAATCCTCCAGATACGCTCAGACTCATGGCTGCCGCTTACGGTATAATCGGGATCCTCATCATTGCCAGTTAACTCAAGTTTTACTTTTTCACCAGGTTTAATAAATAAGGGCACCTGGTATCTATCAGTAACTTTAACCAGCATAAAATCAGCGGTATCCAGCTGTAAAGCGGTTTCAAACTTTCCATCCTTTACAGGTATAGTATCCAAAGGCTCGGTACCGGTAGGGTCTATACTGTATAGTTCAAGTTCACTTACATCGGCAGTTACATTTCCCGATAGTTTGGTTTTGCCATCATCACATCCGGTAGCAAAATAGGTAATGGCTACAATCGCCAGTGCGTTGAGTATTCTCATGGGGTTTTTAATTATCATTTTTCTAATTGCTGTTGTATTAATTTGCTGGTTACTTTGGGGTCAGCCTTTCCACCGCTAAGCTTCATTACTTCTCCCATAAATAGTCCCAGCAAGCCTTTTTTACCGCCCTTATATTCCTCCACCTTTTCGGGATACCTGGCCAGGGCTTTTTCAATATGCTCCATCAGGGCAGTGGTATCGCTTTCCTGCACCAGGTTCATTTCTTTAGCCAGGCTCTCCGGGTCTTTTTGAGGATTTTCAATCAAAGCCTTAAATAGTTCGCCCGAGGCAGCCGAGTTGCTTACCGTACCTTCATCTACAAGTGCAATAAGTTTTGCAATGGTTCCGGCAGTAAGAGGGAACTCCTCAATGCTTACGGCCTTATCATTCATGTATGATTTTATATTACCCATAAGCCAGTTGGCCGCAGCCTTATGGTTCTTAGTATGCGCAATAATATCCTCAAAATAAAGGGCCACTTCCTTGGTTTCCGTTAGCAGATTGGCATCGTACTCACTCAATCCCAGCTTCAGGTACTTCTCCAAAAGTTCTTTTGGTAAGGGAGGGAGAGAAGCCTTTACGTCATTTAAAAAATCCTGTTTTACTATAACCGGTTGTAAATCCGGCTCGGGGAAGTAGCGGTAATCATGCGCATCTTCCTTAGCGCGAAGCAGGGTTGTAACACCCTTGCCGGCATCAAAAGTCATGGTTTGCTGCTCTACCTCACCTCCGCTGGTGTAAACTTCATACTGGCGTTTAATTTCATAATCAATCGCCTTTTGCACATTACGGAAGGAATTCATGTTTTTAACCTCTACCTTGGTTCCGAACTTTTCGCGGCCACGCGGACGAATGGATACGTTCACATCGCAGCGCAAACTTCCTTCTTCCATATTACCATCCGAAATATCAAGATAGCGTACCAATCTGCGCATTTCCTGCAGGTAGTTATAGGCTTCCTGCCCACTGCGAAACTCAGGTTCGCTTACAATTTCTAACAATGGTGTTCCGGCACGGTTAAGGTCAACCAGCGTGTTAAATGGGTCAATATCGTGAATGCTCTTGCCGCTATCCTCTTCCATATGAATGCGGGTAAGGCCAATTCTTTTGGGCTTGCCTTCCGCATCCTGAATTTCCACAAAACCACCGGTACAAATGGGGGTGGTATCCTGAGTTATCTGGTAGCCTTTGGGCAAATCAGCATAAAAGTAATTTTTACGTGCATACTCATTGCGCTCACGTATGTTACAGTTCAGCGCAATACCCAACCTTACGGCATACTCAATTACCTTTTCGTTCACCATGGGTAAAGTACCGGGATGACCGAGAGAAATGGCATTGGTTTGGGTGTTAGGCATAGCCCCGTACGTAGTGCTGTCAGAGCTATAGGCTTTGCTAAGCGTATTCAGTTGTACGTGTATTTCAAGACCGATAATCGGTTCGTATTCCTTTAGTATTTCTTCCATAGCAATCGGGCGGCAAAGAAACGAAATATTGAGTGCGGTGCAAAGGGTATTTGGTGCCGTTAATTACGGGGCTTTACACTGGTTCTGTGGATGTTTGCTAGTTTATAATAAAGCTCAGTTTTGCTTTTTGGAGATATAGCTATACACTTCAGAAAGCAGTTTCTCCTCCTCTCCAAACAAAATTTTCATTTGCATGGGGAGGTAGTATATGTTTTTCAACACATCCTCCTCTAATAATCCATTTAGCCGTACCCAATCTTTTTCAGTAGTGAGAATCGAATATACGGAGTTAGCCTTTCGGATTTCCTCCAAATCGCCTGTATTAAAATTGTGATGATCAGGATATTTTAGGTGGCGGATAATTTTATATGATTTATCCAAAAACTCACGCATAGGAGTTGGATTGGCAATTCCCGTAAGGAGGATTATGGAATCATCCCCCTGGCCCCCCTCAAGAGCTTGTACTGAGCCTGACGAAGCAGGGGATTTTGGAACAAGTCCCTTTCCAAGGTAGTTTACAGGCTCTCCATACTCCAATCCGGCAAAGTAAACGGACTGTCCTTTTTCGGGCCGCAGCTTTCGCTGGATTTTAATTGCTTCGTCCTTGCTGAGGTTATCCGGGCATTTGGTAACCACCATCATATTGGCTCGCTTTTTCCCATTGCGGCTTTCGCGCAGATTGCCGGCTGGCAGTATAAAGTCACTATAAAAAGGATTGGCGTAGGTGGTTAGCAAAATATTGAAACCGGCTTTTACATACCTGTGTTGATAGGCATCATCAAGAAGTATTAAATCCGGCTTTTCGGTTTCAAGTAAAACCTGTATTCCCTCCACACGCTTTTCGGCCAAGGCCATTTTTATTTGCGGAAACTTGTGAAAGATCTGATGGGGTTCATCTCCAATTTCATCAAAGCGATGTTGTGGGGTGGCTAAAATGAGACCTTTGGTTTTGCGCCCATAGCCCCGGCTTACCAGTCCAATTTTCTTTTCCTTTAAGTGTTTGATCAAAAATTCCGTCATCGGAGTTTTGCCCGTGCCACCCGTGCTCAGGTTGCCGATAGCTAAGACCGGTACATCAAACGATTTTGACTTTAAAATACCCATATCAAAAGCCTGGTTCCGCACAGCAGTTATCAGGTGGTAGGGGAGAGAAAGGGGATATAGGAGGTGGCGCAAGCGCATTTTAAGATTTTAGATTTTAGACATTAGATTTTAGACCGGATGCTTCGTACTTCGATATTTGAATTTCGTACTTCCTGGTTACTTTATTCTTTCCAATACATATTTCTTCATTCCCTCCATATCCTTTGGATTAAACCACTCAATCTCTTCATCTCGCTTAAACCAGGTCATTTGCCGCTTGGCGTAGCGCCTGCTGTTTTTCTTTATTTCAGCAATAGCGGTTTCCCAGTTCCATTCGCCATCAAAGTAACGCACAAACTCTCGGTAGCCAACGGTTTGCATACTGTTTTTCTCCCTCAAGGGCAACAGGCTGCGCACCTCTTCTTCCAGGCCGGCTTCCACCATCAGGTCAACGCGATTATTAATGCGCTCGTACAATTCTTCCCGCGGAAGCATAATTCCGATTTTCATTATTTCAAAATTGCGTTGGGTTTTGCTACCCTTTCTAAAACTGCTGTAAGGTTTCCCGGTTGCTGCTATCACCTCCAGCGCTCTGATAATCCGTTGGGGGTTTTTCAAATCTACTTTTTGGTAATATTCAGGGTCTGAGATCTTTAGTTGTTCAACGAGGCTTTCCAGACCCTCGGTTTCGAGCTTTTGATTCAGATGCTCCCGTATTTCAGTGGGGATATCTGGCATATCGTCAAAACCTTCGGTAAGCGCTTTCATGTACATTCCGCTGCCGCCAACAAGTATAGCTGTATTGTGTTTTTCGAAAATCTGTTTGAGAATTTCCAATGCATCACGCTCAAAGTCTCCGGCACTATAATCATCCTTCACCGAAAGGTGCCCCACTAAATGGTGTGGTACTGTATTCAATTCCTCCTGCGAAGGTGGTGCCGCACCAATTTTCAGCTCATTAAAAAACTGCCGCGAATCAAAGGAAATGATTTCTGTTTTGAGCCATTGCGCAAGTTGTATGGCTACTGATGTCTTTCCCACGCCTGTGGGGCCGCAAATAAATATGGCTGTTTTACTCAAAGCTATGGCCGCAGGTTTTACAGAATTTAGCATCTATAGCATGGCTGGTTTCACCGCAATTGCTGCATTTAAAAGGCTTACCGGCCCGGCTTTTTTCATTGGCTTTTGTCATTTCATTGGTTACGATGCCGGTTGGCACCGCAATTATTCCGTAGCCTAAAATCATAATTACAGATGCTATAACCTGACCTGCCAACGTTTGCGGAGCAATATCGCCATAGCCAACGGTGGTAAGGGTTACAATGCACCAATAGATACTTACCGGTATGCTGGTAAAGCCATTTTCCGGACCTTCAACCACGTACATTACTGTACCCATTACAAACACCACGCACATTACCGCTACTAAAAAAACAGTAATTTTTATACGGCTGCCACGTAATGCGGAGCTTAATACCTGGGCTTCTCCTAAAAAACGCACCATCTTCAGTACCCTGAAAACCCTTATCAGGCGGAAAGCCCGAAGCACCATAAAGTACTGTGCTCCTACAAGGATAAGTGCCAAATAGGTAGGAAGTATTGAAAGCAAATCAATAAGCCCGTAGAAGCTGAGCACATACTTCATTTTTTTACGGACTATGATGAGCCGAACTAAGTATTCAATGGTGAAAATGGCGGTAAATACCCACTCCGCATACCGGAAAAACTGGCGATGGTGAGATAGCAGGGAAGGCACGCTTTCCAGCATTATAGCTAAAAGGCTACCAATAATAAAAATAAGTAGTACAACATCGAAGAGCTTACCGGGAGAGGTATCCGATTCAAATATTACATCATACCATTTGGCACGCCAGCCTTCGGTTTGTGGGCGGTTGTTCGTCACAGATCACGTTTTTTGAGGATGAGGTAGCCACCAACTCCCAGAATGATGGTGTAGAACACTGTAATTAATAAGAATCTCACCGAGGCTACCGTTGGTGTAACATTTCCAAGTAAAGCATCTGCACCAAGCAACCTGGTTATAGGTTGCAGATTCAACATCCTTGATGGTTCAGTTGGTAAATATAGCTTCATGGGTTCGCCTATAGCAAGACCAAGCAACGGCTCGGCAATAAAGTAGTAGGCCAATATTACGATTACGGTGATCGTGCTACGCTTAAATACCAGGGTTAAAAACATCGTGAAAATCATGATAAACATGACCTCTGCAAAGAAAGCTGTCAAGTAATCAGTGCCATACAAAAAGGTGGACCAATTAATGTCTTCATTGTTCTGCAGAGCCATAATAAACCCTGTGGCGGTTACAATTAAGAGGCTTATCGTAGTAAAGATTAATGCACTATATAGTTTTGATATATAATACTGCCCTACACTAAGTCCATCAATTACATTTTGCCGATAGGTTTTGTATTGATATTCATTGGACACAAAAAAGATGAGTAAAAAGGCGGGAATAAACTTAAAGAAGCTGGCGAGGTATGTAACATGTTGCCAGATATAAGGCAGTTTATAAAGTCCGGCATCTGCCAGGTTTTGAAAGGCTATCATACCGCCTTCGTTATTCTTACTGTCAAAAGGTGCAAAGCGTCCCATTTGTGTAATGAGAACCACCATACTTAAGGCATATAACCCCATCCCAATCCAAAAGAACCTATGGTTTTTGAGCTTCAGCCATTCTATTTTCAGTAGTTTCATATCAGGCGTCAATTAGGTTAAGGAATTGAGTTTCGAGACTGGCCTTGCGGAAAACCAGGTGATTTACGTAAATGCCTTTGGCGGCAAGCTGGCGGTTTATCTCCTCAGCGCCCATTTCTGTTTTGAGCTTGGCCAAAAGCAGTGCACCTTCTTCGGTTACGGATTCCACAGAATCAAATGTTTGCAAGGCCTGCATAAGGGCCACATTATCCATAGCGCTTATTTCCACTAGTCCTTCCAATCCGGTAAGTTCTTCCACCCTGCCAGAAAACAATAGAACTCCTTTTTGAAGAACGGCCGCATGGGTGCATACCTTTTCTATTTCCACCAAAATGTGGCTTGCAATAATTATGGTGATTCCACGGCTTGCAATTTCCAGGATCAACTCCCGTATTTGAGCAATTCCCTGAGGATCCAATCCGTTGGTAGGCTCATCCAACACCAGTATTTCGGGCTCTGAAAGCAGGGCCGAAGCAATGGCCAGGCGTTGTTTCATGCCCAGGCTATAGCTTTTAAACTTGCTATGCCCACGCTCGCCAAGGCCAACGGTATTCAGTATCTCCCCAATTTTTGGGTTTTTAATTTCCTTGATTGTGGCTACAATCTCAAGGTTTTTTACGCCCGACATGTAGGGGTAAAAGTTGGGCGTCTCCAAAATGGCACCCACTCTTTTTTTGGTATTGAAGTTTAATCCCTCACCAAACCATTTAAAGTTGCCTGAATCCGGCTTGATTACGCCAAGCACCATACCCAACGTGGTGGTTTTACCACTACCATTAGGGCCGAGTATGCCAAAAACGCTTCCTTTAGGTATCTCAAGTTTTAAGTTTTGTACGGCTTGTATTCGGCCATAACTCTTAGTCAGACCGTTGATTTCCAGTATTTTTTCCACAAGTGTTTATAATTCAGGCTTCCAAACTAAAACTTATTTTAATATTTTTGGGATTAACCGACAGGGATTTACAACCAACAATTTTCAACCATGAATAAATCAATTGATTCCATTCCTCTGGTCCGAAAAGAGAATATCCACCTGTTAACCTTTCCAACCGAGGATGTGCTAAATTGCAAAGACGCTATAGATAAACGCGTTGCCGCATTACATCACGCCACCAGTTTGGGCAACCTTAGCCAACATAAAGTTGATATTTTATTTGAGGATCAGGAGGGAGTAAAGCGTGTTAAGACCACTATTTGGGCTATCGCCAATCGAAAAATTTACCTCAAGGATCACAGGTCTATCCCGATCCATCGTATCCATGGGGTTTCAATTACTTAGAGCCAAAGGTCGTTTTCATCGTCCTCTTCATTATGGTGGTTATTCATATCATCATCCAGATTGTAGAGGTCATCATCGAGGCTATCGGCACGCATTTCTTTTTGGGGCGCCTGCTGTGGCCGGGTACCTACAGCACCGATAACGGCCGGGTAGCTTTTACCTTCTTCGGCTGCTTTGATTTCGGTAGCTTCCAGATAAAATGTCCATAAGTTCATGTAGTCATAGGCAAACAGCATTCGGTTTCCCTTATCCGCAAAAGCTTCTTCAACCAGCATCTTATCCAGCGGATTCTTACCCGTAGCGGGGTCAAAATCCATCATACTTATTTCCTCGCCCTGATCCCACTCGTCATTGCTTTTAAAAAACGATGACATTTCTCCTTTATCAAGATCAAAGGCCTCCACCATTAAAAGATGCAGATCAAATAAGGTGGAGCTTCCGCTGATGGCCACGTCACGTATTACATCATCATCAGCATCTAAAATGGCGCGAATAATATAAATTTTAGACATGTAGTTATGATTTGATACTTAGTCCCAGTTCTTTGCCCTTGGCCAGCATAAATGTACGGGCTTCTTCGTAATCATTTTTTATAACACCTTCCAATATGGCTTCTTTAATAGCCTCCTTAATTATGCCAATTTCCCTTCCGGGAGATAGACCGAAGGTTTGCATAATTTCTCCACCATCTACAGGTGGTTGAAAATTCCTGATGCTATCAGCTTCTTCAACTTCCTTCAACCTTTCCCGCACCAATTGGAAGTTTTTTAAAAACCCCTCTTTTTTCTTTTGGTTCTTGGTGGTGATGTCGGCCTCGCATAAAAGCATAAGATCGTTGATGTCATCCCCGGCATCAAACAATAGTCTGCGGGCCGCACTATCAGTAGCCTGGTCGTCTGTTACGGCTATGGGGCGGCTGCTCATCATTACAATTTTCTGAACGTATTTCAGCTTGTCCCCTAAAGGAAGTTTCATGCGTTTGAAAATCTTATAAACCATTTTACCACCCACATACTCGTGGTTGTGAAACGTCCAGCCCGTGCCTTTTATAAACTTTTTAGTAACAGGTTTACCAATATCATGAAACAGAGCCGCATAGCGCAACCACAGATTATCCGTGGTTTCAGAAATGTTATCCACCACCTGCAGGGTATGGTAGAAATTGTCCTTATGGAGCTGGCCATCAATTTCTTCCACACCTTTCAGTGCAAGCACTTCCGGTAAGAAGTGCTTCATAAGGCCGGTTTCGTAAAACAAGTGCAGACCTACCGAAGGCTTAGGAGAAAGCATGATTTTATTCAGCTCATCGCTCACGCGCTCCTTGCTTATAATCTCGATTCTTTCATTGGTTGAGACAATCGCATCAAGGCTTTTTTTCTCAATGGTAAAGCTAAGCTGACTGGCAAATCGTATAGCTCGCATCATGCGTAGGGGGTCATCAGAGTAGGTTACCTTCGGCTCAAGCGGAGTTCGGATTATTCCATTTTCAAGATCCGCTATCCCACCAAATGGATCCACCAAAGTACCATAGTCATGATCGTTCAGGCTGATGGCCATGGCGTTAATGGTAAAATCCCTTCGCTTTTGGTCATCTTCCAAAGTGCCATCTTCAACAATGGGTTTGCGGCTATATCGCTGGTAGGATTCCTTGCGGGCCCCTACAAATTCTAAATCAAGATCGCCATACCTAACCTGGGCGGTACCGAAGTTTTTAAATATGGATATCTTGCTTCTTCCAAGTAATCGGGCTACTTCCTTAGCCAACTCTATTCCGCTGCCAACCGCTACAAAATCTATGTCTTTAGGGTCTTTTCGCTGCAAGATCTTATCGCGCACATAGCCGCCCACAACATAGGTTTCCAACCCAATATTTTCGGCTGCAGCCGAGATGGTTGTAAATATTTTATGAGAAATAAGTTCTTTCAAAAAAATGTGGGTTAGTGTGTGGCCGGAAATACCTTTTCTGAAAAAATACCAAAAACCACCAGCAATATCAGTAAAAAATAAATCCCAATATGGATGCGCTTGATTCGCTTTTTAATGGCATTGAGCTCTTCTTTATCATCATCAAGCACCACGGGGTATAACATAGGGAAAAGCAAAAAGGCCTGCATCCGCAGTTTCCGGGCTTTTTGATCAGAAAAGTTGAATTTTAAAAAATTCCAGACTGAGCCAGCTTTTTTTCGGTTTTTGATATTTATATACTGCAGCTGCAAACCTGACTTTAACGTGAACAACAGTAAAATGCCAAAAAGCAACAATATGGTTAGGACGATGAATAGAAACTGAGACGTCATGCGTAAAAATTGGCTGCAAAAGTAGGCAGTACGCGCGGGGAATACAAAGCGGGAAGGGGAGTTTAAAATTCAGTCTGCAGACTTTCACCTTCTTTAATACGCCAGATTTTTAAAGAGCGCTGAAAGGTGTAGGTGGCCGAGTTGGCTGCAATGATAAAACCAACTTTTCCATCCAGAATTCCAAGTTTTAAAATGTACATTTTGATAAAGGTAAAAAGTGGCTTTACTAGTAAATGGAACAAGGTTACCTTTTTTACTTTAGAAACCTTATCATAAGCACCCCATGTAGAATAGCGGTAGGTTTTGGCCAGGTAATGATCCAGACCAATGTAAGTATGATGATCCAGTTTATTTTTTAAGCGGCCGGTTTTACCCTCGGCCTTCATTTCCTCGTGGACACGCTTTTCTTTGTAAAGTGCTTTTCCCTTGCGGAATAGTCGTAAAACCTTATCGTTTTGCCAGCCGCTATAGTTAATCTTCTTCCCCATAAAGTAGTTTTGGCGAGGAATCCAAAAACCGTTTTCCACGGGGTCTTTACTTAATATACTTTGTATTTCTTCTTTCAGCTGCAGAGTAACTCTTTCATCAGCATCCAGTATTAAAATCCAGTTGTGCGTGGCGTGTGGTATAGCCCAGTTTTTCTGTGCCGCGGGGCTGTCATATTTTCTTTGGATTACAGTAGCACCATGCTTTTTCGCCAATTCCACAGTACGGTCGGTAGAGTAGGAGTCCACCACAATAATTTCATCGGCAAAATCAACGGATTTTAGCACAGCCTCTATGTTGTGCTCTTCATTACCGGTAGGGATTATGGCCGTGAGTTTGTTCATTAAGGAAATTTATTATTCTCGCAGCTTTGTTATTTCTATTCAACTGGGGTACAAACTTCAATTAAAAAGCCATTATTATCCAAAAGGTAGCCTACCTGTTGTCCCCATGGTTTTTTTTTGATGGTTTCATATACAGTAGCTCCGGCATTTTGAGCTCTCTCAAAATCGATTTCTATGTTTTCAGTGGTAAATGCCAATTCCACACCTACTGGCTTATTCTTGTTTGTAATAGGTTGAAACCCATTTTTAAAATTGGAATTTCCTAAATCAACAGAGGCAAAGGAGATAGTTGTCTCACCTGTAATTAATTCACCATAATCTTTCTCAGGAGTTATAAACTTACGTTTGAAACCAAATGCGTTTTCATAGAACCCGATAGTTTCCTCTACGTTTTTTACATATAAAATCGTGTAAGCAAACTTCATGACGAAAGGATTTTAAGTTTAAGGGAATTTTGAACGAGCACGAAATTAAGCTTTCATCGATTCATACAGTCGCATCCAGGTTTTCGCGATGGCTTCATCAGTAAAGTTCTGAGCAAAATCATAGCCGGTTTGAGCCATGTTTTGGCGGAGCTCTTCATCCTCCCACAGTCTCTTTAAAGCTTCGGTTATCTCCTGCTGGTCCTCAGGGTTGACTAAAATTGAAGACGGCCCGGCCACTTCAGGTAAACTACTGGTATTGGAGGTTATTACCGGAGTTTTGGATACAAGGGCCTCCAACACCGGAATACCAAACCCTTCAAAAATGGAAGGGTAAATAAAAACATTGGCTACCCTGTACAATTTGGCCAATAGCTCATCCTCTTTCACCTCCGGGGTAAAAATCAGGTGGCGAATGCTGTCATATTTTTTCTGTCCGGATATCTGTTCCCAAAACTTTGTTTTGCGACCTACATATACAATCGGGATATTCAGATCCAGCTGAGCCTTAAGCAGCTTATCCACGCCTTTGCGAATTTCCAGAGTGCCTACAAATAGCGCAAATTTCTCAGGAAGCCCATATCTGTCGCGGACATCCTGAGGTTGCTCATCTTCAAATTTTTCCCAGTAAATGGGATTTACGCCCTGGTAAATTACCTTTATTCTATCTCTTGGCACATTCATAAAATCCACCAAATCGTTCTTGGTCTGCTCGCTTATAGCCACAATTTCATTAGCTCGCCTGCAGGCAGATTTTAGCTTCCGGATGTAAATCTTACGATCGATATAGTTATACAGCTGAGGGTAGCGCATAAAAATAAGGTCGTGTACGGTAAGGACGGTTTTTATACCCTTTTTATGCAGACCAAGAGGAAGCTCCTGCGCCAGTCCATGAAAAATTTCAATACCATCTTTCTTCACCCTATCACTCATAAGGCGTTGCCGCCAAATGTTAGCGTACAATGGATTTGGTATGCTCGGCTTTTCTTCAATCACTGAAGGCAAAAACTCCCCAAAAGGAATTTTAGCCGTTTTCGGATTATAGAGGTGGTATTGGTTTTTGGGATAGGAGGTAGCCAAAGCCCTGATGAGGTTTCGGCCATAATTGCCTAGCCCACTGGCGTTGTGATAAATTCTTTTGGCTTCGTACCCGATTTTCATTTTAATAGGAAGTAGTTAGTACTAAGTATTTAGTATGGAGATTTTTGAGCACCTAACCCTTGTCACACTGAGCGATAGTCGAAGTGTACGCCTCAATCCTCCCTCCACACCAATATCCCATTGTTTAAAATACCCAGTGCTTTGCCTTGTAATTCACGGCCAATAAAGGGTGAGTTGTGAGATTTGCTCTGTATATCTTTTTTGGTGAATGTCCATTTTTCATCAGGATCAAAGAAGGTAAAGTCGGCCCAGCTGCCTTCGGTGACTGAGGGTACATCCATACCTAAAACTTTACGGGGGTTTACAGCAATCTTGGTGATAATGTCTTCTATTTCCAACCCATCCTTTTGCAGAGTCCCCAAGGCACCAAAAAGGGTTTCCAAACCAATAACACCAAATTCAGCCTGGTCAAATTCGCACTTTTTGTTTTCAATATCCACCGGGCTATGATCGCTGGTAATTACCTGTATTAAGTCTTCCTTCAGCGCTTCAATCAATGCCAGGCGATCTGTTTCTGAGCGAAGCGGAGGCAAGGTTTTATAGCGGGTATCGTAATTCTCCAGTTCGGCATCGGTCAACAGCAGGTTGGCCACAGCCACATCTGCTGTAAAGGGCGTACCATTAGCATGTGCGTTTTGCAACAAACTTACACCGGTAGCCGATGATACCGCCATAAAGTGAATGCCACTTTCGGCATAGGTGGAAAGGTGCAGATCACGGAGCATGGCTACTTCTTCAGCAAGTTCGGGGATCCCTTTCAGGCCAAGGTAAGTGCTTACTTCGCCTTCATGCATTTGCCCGCCACGGCTAATGCTTTCATCCATAGCAAAAACATGAACCGGAGGCGCAAAGCTTTTCCCGTAAAGGAGGGCGAGTTTCATTAATGCAGCATTGGTAACCGGTTTTTTTCCATGACTAAACGCCACGGCTCCGGCCTCGTACATATCGTACATTTCACTAAGCTCTTCGCCTTTAAGCCCTTTACTCAGGCTACCATAAGGATAAAGGCTTACCGGGTAGCCCTCTGCCTGTTGGTATATATATTCAATATCGGCTTTACTATCAATGGCCGGTGAAGTTTCGGGACTTATGCCCACTGCGGTAAATCCACCAAAAATGGCTGCATGAATACCGCTTTCAATATCCTCACGTTCCTCATGGCCGGGATCACAAAAGTTGGCGCGCAAATCAAACCAACCCGGACTGATATGCAAATTATTGTGCTCAATAACCTTGGTTTCCTCATCTGCGCTAAGCGAATCAGCGATGGCTTTCACCTGATCGTTTTCAATCAGGATATCCTTAATCGTAAGATGATGAGGCGAGTTGGGGTCAATAATCCGGGCTTGTATTACCAGTAGCTTGGTTGTTTCCATAGGGTTATTTCCACAGTTTTATTAAAATGATTTCCACCACTAAAAATAGTAAGGCTGCCGCCAAAAACCATTTCCAAAGTGAAGTGCCATTATAGCGCTGGCTAATGGTAAAGCCCAATTCCTTTGCATCTGCCTGCAAAATGTTGCTACTTTCCAAACCAAATTTTGCGGCAATTTCCTCATCGCTCAAAAAGCTCCAGCGGCTTTCGGCCGGGGCCGGGTTTAATGCTAAAAAGCCCTGAGGAGTTCCGTTTTTAGAAACATCATATATGCCGGGTTTCAGTTCGGTTGGCAAGTCATAAAGCTCTACCGTTTGGTTGCGGTTGCGCTGTCGCGGAATAAGCTCCTGACCATCTGCCGTAAGGCTTAATGGGCTTTCGCCAGATTGATTCACCACGAAAGTTGGGCCCTGTGCCTTCCCCGAAAGGGTATAAAGGGCAGAGCTGGTGCGGCTAAACAATGCCGCATTGAGCATAATAGGAACAAAAATGGGGTGTGATGAAAAATTGGATTTAGCCAGGTTGTGGGTAACCAAAAGCAATGTACCTGTTGAAACCGGAATACGGCTAACCATGGGGCTGCCATCGGCTAATGTGACGAGCGGATAGCCAACTGAAACGCTGTACTGGTAATATTCTTCAATTTTGGGCAGAGAAGGTTTTTCAGGTGTATTACTGAATACGCCTTTAAAGTGCGGGTCTTTATAGCTGATGTCCAGTGCATTTACCCCAGGGCGTTTTTCGCCCAGCGCGGGCAAACGAAGGTTTGCCAATACGTTATTTATAGCTTCGGGATTGTTGGCGGAGGGAATCAAAACCACGGTTTTACCGGCATTTAGATTTTCCCGAACAGCCTGAGTAAACCCACTCGGCACACTTTCGGGAGCATCAAGTATTATTAAATCGTAATTGCCGAGCGTGGAATAATCCAGGCGGTCCAGCTCATTATAACTGAGATTGTAAATGCTGTCTCTAAAGAGTTTTTCAAATTTTGGGCGAAACCCGGCATCTCCCGTAAGGAGAATATCAAACGGGCGATCCACACTGTAGGAGAAGAAAAATTTGTTGTCGAAAAAGGGATTTCCGGCATCCACCGCAATTTCGCCTTTATAGGCTTTGGCTTCATCTACCCTTAAGGTAAAAGTGGTTGTAGCCTTGCTGCCAGCGGGTATCTCTACTTCCTTGGCGCCCTGTAGCTGTCCATCCAGACTAAGATTTATAGACACCTTGCGTGTATCCTCACTACCCGAATTGCTGAGTTGTACCTGCAATTCCTGATCAAAACCGGGTTGAAGAATGGGTCTGTCAAACCAGGCACTGTCAATAGCAATATTGCCCAGGTTTTGTTGAGTACGGAAAGGGACTATGGTTTGCTGCCAGTCCTGCTCAGCGCTAATGTCTTCCGCGAAAGCGGTATTCTGAAAATCCGATAGCCAGAAGACCTCAAGGGTGGTGTTGCCCTCTTTTTCCTGGGCCTGCTTTAATTTATTTACAATTTCCCCGCTTTCGCGGAAAGCATAGGAGGGCGTGATGGCATCCACCAGATCAATGGCCTGCTGCTTATTGTAATAGCGCTGTTGCCTGCCCTGAAAATCATTGGTTAAAATCTGCACCCGGTAATTTTCGGGTAGTCCCTTAATAATTTCCACAGCCTGATTGCGGGCCTTCACCAAAAGTGAATTCTGGTCTTCGCCACTGAGCATGCTGGGGGAGTTATCAATATACAGGGCAGCATAATTACCGGTATCCACTGCATTGATTTCTGAAGGAAAATAAGGGTTGGCAAAAGCAATCACTAGTGCCGCCAGGGCCAGCATGCGCGCCAGCATAATGAGTAATTGCCTGAGCCGGTTTATAGCTTTTGACTGCTTTACCACATTTTGCAAAAAGCGGATATTACTAAAGTAAACGGTGGTATATCTCCTGAAATTAAAGAGGTGGATGAGCAGCGGAATAGAGAGCGCTGTAAGGGCCCAAAGAAATTGCGGGTATAAAAACTTCATTGGGTGGCGAAGGTAATTTTTTGATCCAAGACTTTAGACGTTAGATTTTAGAAATTAGATAACGGACATCCGATTCATTTCATGCCTGGTTTCATCCCCAACACATCTACGCAAAACCTTTCTATCTCTTCCTGTACCACCTCATAATCCTTTGATTTTACCCATGAGGCGATAACGTGATCGCCAGGCGTGGTCAGAGCCTTTATGCGTTTTTGATCTTCAGGGGTGCCCAATTGCTCGTGCATTTCAGGGATTACACTTACATCCACCACTTGGTCCTGGTTTTCTTCGTCCTTATAATAATAGAGGTTTAGAACAGGGCACTGTATTTTTTCAAACGTGGATTCATCCATGGTGGTTTCTAAAAGCTCTTCCAGCTGCACTGTGGCTTCAGCCGGATAAATGGTATCCCAATACTGAGGAGCCTCAGGCTGTTTGTGTTTAATAACTCTGCTTTCACCGCCATAGACTAAACGTGCTATTTGCAGCCCCCATGGGTCGTTTAATAATGCTGCCGCAGGATTTTTGATTTTAATATTTGGAGAGAGGTTAATCAGTGCATACACCTTGTCGGGAAAATCAGCTGCCATTTTTAGTGCCAGTGTACCACCAGTAGAGGTGGAAATGATAATTACCTTTTTACCCAACTTTTCAGCAATGGCCAATTCCTCTAAAGCTGATTCCCAAATGCCTTCAGCGGTAAAGTTGGCCAACTGATTGTTTTTAAGGCCGTGTCCTGTAAGGCGCGCCAGGTAAAGGTTACTGTTAAATTTTTTGGCAATGTTGCGGTGTACAGGATTACCTTCCATACGGCTGGCCGAAAAGCCATGCAGGTAAAAAAAAACGTACTCCGTTACAGCAGGCGTATCATTCACCCAAACTACCTTGGCGTTGTTCTCATCCCGCAGGTCTACTTTGGCTTCACGGGTATTTACATAAGGTTCTACTTCATTAAGGTCTATAGGCAATACAGGAAAGCTTTGTGTGTATTCTGGTATTTTAGGCTCAGGACCCATATAATAGCCCAAGGCAAGCACCGCTAATATTACCAGTGTTATTCCGGTTTTTTTCATTTTGGAGTGTTGTTCGTGCGATTAATATACCTCTCCCTCTGTCCCTCTCCTACAGGAGAGGGATGACCAGGCGTAGGGCAATTTTAAATTTATTTTCTTTTTTTAGTGTGTAAGGCCCTTCTCCTTTAGGAGAGGGGTTGTGGTGAGGTATTACTTCACCTCAGTAGCATTTTCAAGCACATAATTAAACTCCTCTAAATTAGAGTTATTGAGTTTTAATGTACCCACCATGGTTACCACATCATCAGTTTTGTACTTACGATGACTACCTTTAAACTTAATGGTCATTACACTTTCGGGGCCGGCTCCGCCACAAAAAAAGCAATTGCTGAAGGGGTAGGCTGATAGGGCAAACATGCCATCTTCCACATCCATAGGTATCATATATCCTTTTATGATTACTTGCTTGCCGTCCAGGGCTTTTATTTCTTCGGGAAAAACAGGGTAGAGGTACCAGGCTTCATACTCAGGATAGTACTTATCCTCGAATTTCACCTTGGCTAAAAACTTCCAGTCAATAAGCTTTGCATTGCCCGATTGAGCCATAAGAGATGAAGAAACTGCAAGTAGTGCAGCAAAAAGTAGAATACGTGCTTTTATCATTATCCGTGAATTTCGGCATTTCTGATTACAAAAAACAGGCCGCTGCCATCGCGGTTCAATTGGAAGATACCTTTAATCATTACATATTCATCAGTTGCAAAACGGCCGGGCTTTTTATCAAACCGTAGTTCAATTACGGTTTCGGGCCCTGCGTTTCCGCAGAAGAAGCAGGAGGTAAATGGGTTTTTAGATAGAGCATATTTTCCGGCTTCCAAATCAATAGGAATAAGGTAACCCGAAATGGCTACCTCCTCATTTTCATATTTGGTTTCTAATATGGAAGGGAACTGAGGAATATAATCCAGAGTACCATCTTTAGAAGGGGTAGTTTGGTAAGTGGTCATCCCTAATAATTGCCATACCAATGGTTTTTGCGCAGAAACGGTCAAACCACAGCAAAGGGCAATTAATAAGGTAAAGTGTTTAAGCATCAGATAAAACTTTTGAAATATTAAGTCTGTACGCCTGTAAGGCCGGTATTACTGCCGCTACAAAACCTATGCCCAGAGATGCGGGTAATAGCAGAGCCTCGTTCATCGTCAACCACTTCATCTGCAATGTATATTGGTAGGCACCCTCGGCCATTTGAGAAATGGTGAAAAGTGCAGCCTTACCAAGCAATAAACCAAATAGGTAACCCAACGTAGCTATTACCAAACCCTCAATAAGTACAATCAAAAACAGTTGTCCGCTGCCGGCACCCATGGTACGCATTAGGGCGAGTTCAAACTTTCGCTCTTTAAGCGATTGGTAAAGCGAAATGAACACGCTTACCGCTGAAATGAAAACAATCAGGAAGGCGAGTATTCTCAAAATCTTTACACTGGTACCCATTAGTGAAAACAAACGGTTTACCTCAATTGCAGGCAATGCCGCCTGCATGTTGGTATTTTGGTTTACCATACGGGGGATGGTTAAATTTCCCATTGGGCTACGAAAGCTTATTAAACCTGCAGTAATCTCACGGCTTTCATCCTCATGATGATGGTCTTCCCCGGCATGATGATGGTCTTCCCCGGCATGATGCTGGTGTGTTTCCTCACCTTCCCGTTCTCCTTCACTTTCACCTTCCCGTTCCCGTTCCCCTTCACTTTCACCTTCCCCCTTCACTACCTCCGCCACCGCATTATTACTATCTCGATAAGTTAGGTTGGTAGTATCTTTTGCGGGTGCTGCAGGCTCTTCACCATGGGTGGCATGCACATCCCAAACGCTCGAAACCTCTGTGAGTATTAATTTATCGAGCACTGTACCGGTTGGTTTCATAACTCCAACTACGGTATATGAAAAGTGATCGTGATGATCCATATCGTTTATCAAGCCATGGCTCCCACTGAATTTGGTTCCTAATCGGGCTCCGGTAAGTTCCGCTGCCCTGGAACCCATGGAAACTTCACCGCTTTTGCCCCACCACTTTCCGGCAGCCAGTTCGGCCTCATAGTGTTTGGGGTAAGCTTTGGTGGTTCCTATAATGCGGTAGCCCTCATAATTATCGCCATAGGCAAGGGGGATGGCTTTTTCAACCAAAGGATTTTTGGCAAGTTTTTCAAACTCCTGTAAAGAGATATTACCTGTTGGAGCATCAATTTGATAGACACTGCTGAGTATAAGCTGTAGCGGACTGCCTTTGGCACCAACCACCATATCAATACCCTTGATATTTTTGGTGAATTGCTTTTCGAGTTGCTCCGTTGTGCCCATCAGCATTATAATAATGCCTACACCAAAGGCTAAAAGCATAATGCTCAAAAATGCCGATAAGGGTTTATAGCGAATATTGCGGACGCTGATTTTACCTATGTTCATAGCTCCAGCACGTTTTTAAAGCGTTTTTTCAATCGTTGATCGTGGGTAACTACAATAAGGTTTGCCCCGTAAGAAAGAGCTGTGTTTTCCAGCAGCTGTGCAACCCGCTCCGCATTATAATCGTCAAGGGCGCTAGTAGGTTCATCGGCCAGTATTACGGTAGGTTCATTAATTACAGCACGTGCTATCGAAACCCTTTGTTGCTCACCCACGCTTAGGTTGCCTGGAAGTTTATTCAACTTATCCATCACATCCATCTGTTGTAATACAGCTCTAATCCGGCCAAGGTCTTCTTTTTTACCGGCCAGTTTTTGAGCCAGCAGCAGGTTATCCTTCACCGTAAGGGACTTTACAAAATAGGAGCGTTGAAAGATGAGGCCGATATTTGTCCCGCGGAAGCGATCAAGTGCCCGGCTTCGTAAAGTGGTAATGTCCGTATCATCCAGTTTAATTGAGCCTGAAGCCGGTTTTAGAATTCCGGCCAGCAAATGCAAAAAGGTTGTTTTTCCTTTGCCGGATTGACCCAGGATTAATTGCTTATCGGTATTAGATAAAGCTAAGTCAGGGAACTTAATCAGCGGCCCATCGTTGTATTGAAAATGAAGATTATTTGTAGCTACAGCCATAACGATTCGAGTGGTGCAAAGCTAAATTTTTAAACACTACACTTTTGGAACTATGAAGACTTTGGTAATAGGGGCAAGCCACAAACCGATACGATACTCATACATGGCTGTAAAAATGCTGAATGATTACAATCATGAAGTTGTTGCCCTGGGCAGAAAAGCGCGGGAAGTAGAGGACTGGGAAATATTAGAAGGTAAGCCTGATCTGGAAAATATTCATACCATTACTGTTTATCTTAATGCACTTAACCAAGAGGAGTATTACGATTACTTCTTGCAGCTTAAGCCTGAGCGGGTAATTTTTAATCCTGGTGCAGAAAACCGCGAACTGGAAACATTACTTAATAAAAATGGCATTGAAACCATTGAAGCCTGCACACTTGTAATGTTGAGAACCGGCCAGTATTGATTTAATCCAGCTCGGAGCGGATAAGGAGGTTATTCTTACTCTCATTTAGGTAAATAATTACCTCATTGCCGAGTAAGCCCATTTTTTTCATGCTGAAACAGGCGCTATCTGTTATTAGCATTTCACAAAGGCCGGCATCAAATACTCCTAATTTCATTTTTACATCCGGGCGGGTATCTTCCTGAAAATTGCCATCAAACATTAGCAGGGCATTGCCTTTTTTACAACCACTATACTGGTATTTTATACATACGCAACCTTCTGACTCTTTATAGCTGAGTATAGTGGTGGAGGCCATGTTTACGGTATCCGGCACTTCCTCTATTTCAATAATATCTGCACAATACATTTCTTCCTGGGTAGAAGCTTTTACTTCTTCAGTTCCATCCACATTGGCCATTGTATCTTTAGTATTTCCACAGGAAGCCATAATAATGAGTGAGAGTATTGAGAGCAGATATTTCATTTACTGGGCGTTTGCTATTAAAATCTTTTCCACCTTGTTTACGGATTTTCCAATTATCCTTACGATGTAAACACCGGAACTGAACCGACTTATATCGATTTCTTTTGGAGAACCCGGTATAGGCGCAAATTGTTCCGTGCGGTACTTCAACTTACCCTGCAAATCAAAAATCTGAACATCAATTAAAGTTGAGCTACTTCCTCCTTTTATAATCAGAGGGTTATCTTTTTTCATAAAGTTGAAGATGGTAGGATAAATCTCCAAATCCATATTCGCAAAAATGGTACTGTCACCACAAAAGTTACCAGGTAATGCCAGTTCACCGCTACCGATAGGATCCAGCCAGGGGGCCAGTTGACGGCTTTGCCCCGTTCCGTTACTCTCCCAGCTGTAGCTCATTTTACCAAAGTAATCGAATTGCGAAGGTGCGTTGCAGGTAGCCGAGCCACCTGTAAGCATACCGGTAATAAGCCCGGAAGGGTCTAGCAATGCGCTACCGGATGATCCGCCTTCAGTAACTCCGTGGCCGTTTGTTGTTTTAATCCAATTTACCAGCCAGTGGGTATTCATTACGCTCACGCCATACTCACCGGATATTGCCTGAGTACCATAGGTGGAAACCTTTTTTACATCGCCTTGTGGATGGTGCAAAACAACTCCGCGCTGTGAGCCGATATCCACTCTGTTCCAACCTGCGAAGTAGGGTTCAAAATTTGAGGGTAAACTGCCAGTAAGTTCCAATAATATAAAGTCACTGCCATCGTCTCCCCCGCCATCATTGCTTCTCGCTAACACTTTAGCACCTGTAATTCTTCTGACTATTTAGAATCTCGCCCTTCTGATGATATATCCGCACAACCGGGTGTCTCATAGTTGAAGTAAAACTCCCATTTACCTACATCTGCAGGATTTGCAAAATTAGAACCTTGTAGTCCGCAGTGTTCTGCCGTCATCATTAATAATCGGCAATCGCGGCTGGTATTATTTACAAGAGTACCTGTACACCAGCTGAAGTTCTGGCCATTTTTAATCAGGATTCTGGCAACGCCTTTTTTTACATCATCATAAGCATCGCCCTCTGAGCAATTTGCATTTACCTCGCAGAAATCGGCCATGCCAAAATCCTCAGTACCTGTGGTGGTCTTATTAATTTCAAGACTATAGGACAGAATTTTAACTAACGGAGCCTGGCCTGATGCATTTTTATAAAAAAGTGTTACTTCATTATTGTATAAGGCGCTACTCCAGTTACTATCATACAGATTGGCTGAACAAACATATTCTCTTCTCTGGCCTGATTCATTCATTAGAAATAAAGTATCTCCGGTGTAAAAACCTTCGATGTGCAAAAAAACTCTGATCGCAAGATTTTCTCCTGAAATTTTATAATAATAGCCATCCATATCAGGAGTTACGGTGGATAGCTCATTATTTACCTCATATTGCCTGGCATGAAAATAAATACGTGAGCTGGCTGAAGCTTCATCAAGTTGTGTCTGCAATTCCTGAGGGGATATTGTAGAGTGCACCGAAGGTTCAATGGAAGAAACCGGAATGCTTTGCCCACTGACGTAAAAACCCGCCAGCAGAAAGTATAGCAACGAAAAATAATGTTGGATTTTCAAGATAATAGTCTTTGTCTTAGTAAGAATTCAAGCTGATCATTAGCCCTTTCAAGTTTTTTGATAAGCTCTCTGTTTTCTCTTCTCAAATAAAAAACTTCAAACGCACTCTCTATAGTATTGCGTAGCTCATCTTCCTGCCAGGGCTTGCTGAGGTAGCGGTACACCTGCCCTTTATTTATAGCATCAATAACAGCGTTTATATCAGAGTAACCTGTAAGCAAAATACGCATGGGTTCCTCATCAATCTTCTTTACTTCCATAAGCAACTCAATGCCGGTCATTTCGGGCATTCGCTGGTCTGTAATCAACACATCTATTGCGTTAGCCTTAAAAATTTCAAGACCCTCTTTGCCTGATTCGGCTATAAAAATATCAAAGGTTCTGCGGAATGTTGCTTTGAAAGACTGAAGGTTATGTACTTCATCATCTACATACAGTACACGTATCTTGTCTGGTTTGTTGTTTTCATCCATGTTGGTGAGCAGGTTTTATACCCGACAAATTAAAGATATTTTTAAACATTCCTTATTTTCGGCCGCGCTAAGTTATTAAGTCACACATGGGGGAAATTAATAAGGCAGGAAAGCTGGCATCCTTGGAAGGTGTTGCCCTGCCGGACGTTGATAGCTATGAGCCTATCATAATTAAAGGTGGGGATTTTGAAGTCCTGCAAGCTCTCGTTCAAAAATCCAAACCTGTTTTGCATGATGAGTTAAGGTCTCAAATACGGGAACTCATCAAAATAAGAAATCCAAAAGAGGTGCTGAAATCTGCCGACCTGGACATAAAGTTTCAGGAATGGGCGGAAAGTCGTGATGTTGAAGCCTATGGACTATATGTTTACTACCCGTGGAGTAACAAACTCGTACATATTATTACCAAAGAGGAGTTTATAGAACTTAGAACTTCCAGAAATAAGTATAAGATAACAGAGGAGGAACAAGCCCTTCTGAATCAAAAAAAAATAGGAATAATCGGCCTATCGGTTGGGCAATCGGTAGCTTTAACCATGGCAACAGAGCGTATTTTTGGTACAATCAGGCTTGCCGATTTTGATCACCTTGAACTTACCAATCTGAATCGGATAAGGGCAGGGGTAGCATCTTTAGGACTTCCTAAAACTATAGTTGTGGCCCGCGAGATTGCTGAAATGGATCCCTTTTTAAAAATTGAGTTATATCCGGAAGGAATAACCACGGAGAATATTGATGACTTTTTGGGTGAAGGAGAAATGAAACTTGACCTTTTAGTAGAAGTTTGTGACTCCTTACCTATAAAGATAGTTGCCAGACATTTTGCCCGTAAACAAAAAATTCCTGTAATTATGGATACCAGTGATAGGGGTATGGTGGATGTAGAACGATTTGACAATGAGCCTGAGAGAGAGATTTTACATGGCAAAGTTGGGATTGAGAACATTGACGAATTAAACCAACTGAGCAAGGAGGAAATGACGAATATGCTTATGAGGATGGTGGATTTTGAAAATCTGTCAGACAAAATGAAGTATTCTTTTTCAGAGGTTGGTAAGTCAATTACTACCTGGCCACAATTAGCCTCTGATGTTATTGCTGGTGGCGGAATTTCCACTAAAATTGCACGAAGGATTTTGTTGGGTGAAAAAATTAAATCGAATCGCTACTACCTTGATAGGACAGAAGAAATATAATAATTTAAAAGATTGATACTTCCACATTCATGGTAAGACTAAGAGCCTTTAGAGCTATAGACGATCCCAAAGCTTGCGAAAAATTTATTGACGGCCATACTCGCGTACTGACCAGTGTTGGAGTAACTAAAGTTACATCCAATAATGTTGACTGGATGGGCTGGAGCAGCGTTTTCGTGCTTGTAGTGGAAGATATTAAAACAAATGAGGTACTAGGTGGTGCCAGAATTCATGTTCATGATGGGATAAATCCTTTACCTGTAGAGGAGGCTACCAGTTATATGGATGATAAAGTTGCTCCCTTTATTGCGGAGTGCGGAAAGGTTGGAGTAGGAGAAATATGTGGTCTTTGGAATAGTATTAAAGTAGCGGGAATGGGGTTTGGAAGTGTGTTTTTGTCACGGGCCTCCGTTGCTTTAATAAGTCAAATAGGTTTGAATAAGCTTTTGGCGCTTTGCGCTCCATATACGGTTAGGCCTGCAAAAGTTTTTGGTTACCACGTGGTGGAGCAGATCGGGAATAACGGCACCTTTTATTACCCAAAACTAGACTTATTAGCCACCTTTATGCTAATGGAAGATGCCATTAATCTGCCTGAAACACTTCCTGAAGAGAGGGATAATGTGTTAAAACTGAGGTCTAATCCGAGGGCTGTAATTGAGGAAGCAACCAGAGTGGCCAAAATAAAAATTGAATATGACCTTCAATTAAATGAATTACCCAAGGATCTTTTCCATGTTAAATAGGTACCGATTTACTTTCTGTATCTTTTTAATCTCGCTAATCTCAATTAGCTTAAAAGCGCAACAGCCGGTAATATCTTTACCTTGTGGATATGAACCCACTCCATATCTTGGAGAGGAGCTTTTTTACAGTACAACGGGACGGGATGTTACTATCTCGGATGTAAAAAAATTACCTTTTTTAAAAATTGCGCAAAACGTTCCCAATTTTGGAGTAACAGATTCTGTTATTTGGATAAAAGGATTTTTTGAATCCAATGAATTCTGTGACAATTTTTTGCATATTGAATATCAGGCACTGGATTCTGTGCAATTATATTTATATCAAGATCAGGATTTAGTTTATACAAGTACTTCAGGTCAGAGTCTTCTTCCAGGTGATTGGCCAATTGCAGGACCAAACTTATCATTTCCAATCCCTTCAGATTTAAGTGGTAACTATACTTTTTACCTAAAGCTATCAAGTAAAAAGCAAATTCTGGCCCCAATAAAGTTCTACTCCAACGAGTCGCTTTCAGAATCTTTAATGCAAGGCCATATTAAGGCCGGTCTTTACTTTGGTATCATCATAGTAATGATTCTTTATAACCTCTTCCTATTCATTTCTGTTAAAGACCGGAATTTCTTTTATTATATTCTCTATATCGCTTCAGTTGGCCTTAGCCAGGGTACATCAATGGGTTTTACAACTATTTACCTTTGGCCCCAATCCAGTTGGATGGTAGAGAATTCTACTTATTTATTTGCGGTGCTTTCAGGACTTAGCACCTTATTGTTTTTAATAAGCTTTTTAAAAACGAAGTTTTACACGCCCCTGATTCATAAATTTTTTCTTTGGACAGCAGCGGCATATGGCTTAATTCTAATCCTTGTCTTTTTTGATTTAAAAATACTGGCTTACCAGCTGATAAACCTTGTGGCTATGACTGGATCTATAGTAGCCTTAATCACAGCTGTGATTATTACCAGAAAAGGATACGGCCCGGCAAAATTCTTTCTCTTCGCCTATTCATTCTTTCTTTTGAGCATAATAATTTTTGTATTAAAGGATTTTGGGATATTACCATATAGTGAGTTCACAAACTCAGCTGTTATTTACGGTTCATCTCTCGAAATAGTGTTGTTATCACTTGCGCTAGCCAACAGGATTAATATTTTAAGAGAAGAAAAAGAAATTTCACAGGCCCAAGCCCTTGATGCCTCCCGGGAAAATGAAAGAATTATTCGTGAACAAAATGTACTGTTAGAGCAAAAGGTTAATGAGCGCACAGCCGAATTGCAGGAAGCCAATGAGGAGCTTACAGTTACACTTTCTAACCTCCGGGATACACAAACCCAACTGGTGGATGCAGAAAAAATGGCTTCTCTCGGTCAGCTTACCGCAGGTATTGCACATGAAATTAATAACCCCATAAACTTTGTAACCTCCAATATTACTCCGCTGAAGCGTGATTTAGATGATGTTTATGAACTGGTTGATGCTTACGGGAAGGTTACTGAAGAGGATATAACTAAACTCAAAGAAGCACATGAACTAAAAGAGGAAATTGACTATGATTACCTTAAGGAAGAGATAATTTCGCTGGTAGATGGTATCTCTGATGGAGCTACCCGCACCTCAGAAATTGTACGCGGTTTACGCACATTTAGCCGATTGGATGAAGATGTAATCAAGCAGGCCGATGTGCATGAAGGCCTGGCCAGTACTCTTGTGCTACTGAGGAGTAAATTTAACGAGGGAATTAAAATCGTTCAGGAATTTGACAATGAGTTGCCTCAAATAGAATGCTATCCGGGAAAACTTAACCAGGTTTTTATGAACATTTTAAATAATGGAATTTACGCTGTAAACCATAAGGCCTACAATGAGCCGGAGTCTGCCCAGATTACCATCAAAACCAAAAAACTGGAGAATACCGTAAGCATTCACCTGATTGACAATGGTATTGGTATGGATGAGGAAACTAAAAAGAAGATGTTTGATCCATTTTTTACTACAAAGGATGTAGGAGAGGGTACCGGACTGGGAATGGCGATTGTTTATAAAATCATCCAAAAGCACGGAGGTTCGCTTTCAGTTAACTCCGAATTGGGCAAGGGAACGGAATTTATAATAACTTTACCCTTGCGACAGCCAAACGAATTTGAATGACTTCTAGCTTAAAGAACAAGAAAATCAGGGTTTTATACCTTGATGATGAAGAAAATAATCTAAGATCTTTTAAAGCAGCCTTTCGCAGAGAGTATGATGTGTACACCGCAAACACGTCCGAAAAGGCCTTTGATATAGTTAAATCTGTAAAACCTCAGGTTATTTTTTCTGACCAGCGCATGCCGGTTACCACTGGGGTGGAATTTTTTAATGCCCTTCGCCAGATTTTTCCTGATCCCGTAAGGATACTTATTACGGGTTATACTGATATTAACGACATTATTGAGGCTATAAATAAGGGCCATATTTACCGCTACGTAACCAAACCATGGAGCGAGCAGGAAATTAAGGTAGCCATTGATAATGCTTACGACATCTTTCAAACCCGTAAAAACCTCGAAAGTAAGGTTGAAGAACTCGAAAAATCAAATCACGAATTAAGCAGGTTTATCTACAGTGCCTCGCATGATCTGAGAGCTCCGGTGGCATCATCATTAGGATTACTAAGAGTAGCCCGGCACGAGGTTAAAGACGAGTTGGCTGTTTCTTACTTCGATAAATTGGAAAGCACGGTAAAAGACCTCGATATTTTTGTGTGTAACATTATTGATTACTACAAAAACTCCAGGCAGATGGAGCTTAACGAGGAAGTGAAGTTTGAAGAATTGATAGAGGACGTTGTAGAGTCTGTAAAAAGTCATCTTGGCACTTCTGATGCACTGATTGACTCAGAAATAGTGCAGAAAAACAGGTTTAGTACGGATGCTTTTAGGATGAGGATTATTCTGAGCCAGTTGATTAGCAACGCCATAAAATTTAAAAAGGAAGACCAGGATAAGGCACGTATTAAGGTAAGGATACAATCAGACCTTAATCAGGCTTTTATTGAAGTGGAGGATTCAGGTGTTGGAATATTAAAAGATCACATGCACAAGGTTTTCCAGATTTTCTTTAAAAGCCAAAGTCAGGCATCAGGCAGCGGCATTGGGCTTTATATAGTAAAGGAGGCGCTTGATAAAATGGGCGGATCTATATCTGTAGAGTCAAAACCAGGAGATGGAACCTTGTTTTCCATAAAAATTCCAAACAAAATATGAGGCTGGAGGATGTACAGCGGATAATGATTGTGGACGATAACTCTACGGATAGGTTTATCCATAAGAAGTTACTGAGCATCTATAAAATTGGAAATACCGTTTACGAATTTTCCAGTGGTAAAGGAGCGCTGGAGTATTTCAGGGAAAATGTGGCTAATGCCGAAAAGTTACCCGACCTTATATTATTGGATGTACTAATGCCCGAAATGGGCGGGTTTGACTTTTTGTTTCACCTTGAAAGCCTTGAACAGGATTTGGCCAAAGTACCTGTTGTATATATGCTCAGTTCTACTGATGATGAAACCGATCTTAGGCAGGCCCGAAACATAGCAATGGTAAAACGCCTGCTTAGAAAGCCATTTTCTCCGGAAGCCTTAATCAAGGCTATATCAGAACTCTGATTTAAAGTGGAATTTTATTTTGTCGAATTTCTCCTTAGCCATATTAAGGCTAAAGGATGAATCGGCTAAAAATACCAACTGCCCGAATTTATCTCTTGCCAGGTATCTGTATTTTAATTTACTGAACTCATCCAGTTGAGCAGCATCTGATGATTCAATCCAACAGGCTTTATAAGCCGGATAGTTTTCATAGGAACATTTAGCATTGTATTCATGCTCTAATCTGTATTGTATTACCTCATACTGAAGTGCACCAACAGTACCTATTATCTTCCTTCCATTGCTTTCCAACGTAAATAGCTGCGCAACACCTTCATCCATTAGCTGATCAATACCCTTATTTAGCTGTTTGGCTTTCATGGGGTCAGCGTTGTTGATAAACCTGAAGTGTTCAGGCGAAAAGCTTGGTATTCCTTTAAATTCAATTTTTGCACCGCTTGTCAGGGTATCACCAATACGGAAGTTGCCCGTATCATGCAGGCCAACAATATCACCGGGAAAGGCTACATCTACAACGCTTTTTTTAGAAGCCATAAAAGCTGTAGGGTTGCTGAACTTGAGGTTTTTCTCCTGCCTTACGTGATAATAGTTAGTATTCCTCTCAAATACACCCGATACAATTTTAAGGAAAGCAAGCCTGTCCCGGTGCTTGGGATCCATATTTGCATGTATCTTAAATACAAAGCCGGTAAAGTCTTTTTGCGAAGGCTCTATTAAAGTTTCACTGGCGATTTTAGGCAATGGCTCAGGAGCTATATCCACAAAGCAATTTAGTAATTCGCGCACGCCAAAGTTATTTAGTGCTGAGCCAAAAAACACGGGCGAGATTTCGCCTTTTAAATAGGCACTCCTGTCAAAATCAGGGTAAACACCGGTTATCAGTTCTATTTCGTCCCTTAAGGTATTGGCGGCACTTTCGGATATATACGATTCAATTTCAGGACCAGTAATATCATCGATATTTATACTACTGGCAATTTTTTGCTTCTTCTGCTCAGTATATAATTGTAGATTTTTCTCCCAAAGGTTATAAACTCCTTTAAACTCTGCACCCATACCGATAGGCCAGCTAAGCGGGCATACACTCAGGCCCAGCTTCTCCTCAATTTCATCAAGCAGTTCGTAGGCGTCCTTTCCCTCACGGTCCAGTTTGTTTATAAAAACAATTATAGGTGTATCCCTCATACGGCAAACCTCTACCAGCTTTTCAGTTTGCGCCTCTACACCTTTGGCAACATCTATTACCACAATTACGCTGTCAACAGCAGTAAGGGTTCTATATGTGTCTTCAGCAAAATCCTGGTGACCCGGAGTATCAAGGATGTTGATTTTCTTATTCTTATACTCAAACCCCATTACAGAAGTTGCCACAGAAATTCCTCTCTGCCTTTCAATTTCCATAAAGTCGGAAGTAGCGCCCTTTTTTACTTTATTGGATTTAACAGCACCTGCTTCCTGTATAGCGCCACCATATAAAAGCAACTTCTCGGTAAGTGTGGTTTTACCGGCATCCGGGTGCGAAACTATACCGAAAGTGCGCCTTCTGCTGATTTCTTTTTGTAACTCGCTCATAATTTGGGCGGCAAAAGTAGTAATTGTTCACGTTTGTATATTTGTTTAATCTTTTTAAAAAAGAAATAAACAAACGAACAACCCGGAAACTTAAGCTTTGCATGAAAAAGACGTATTCAATAAAGGATCTCGAATTGATCTCAGGAATAAAGGCGCATACGATACGCATGTGGGAAAGCAGATATCAGCTAATTGAACCGCAGCGCACACCTACAAACATCAGGTTTTATACGGATGAGGATATTAAAAAGCTCCTAAATATTTCTGCGGTACTAAATAATGGAATGAAGATAAGTCAGGCGGCAAGGCTATCTGAAGATGAACTACTATCCTCCGTATCTGATCTGGAAAAACTACATAATAATTATGATGCCCACAGCCGCAGGTTAAAAGTGGCCATGATGGAATACGATGAGGCTCTCATGAATAATATCATAAACAATTGCCTCATTAAATATGGTACGCCAGAAACCCTTGATAAAATACTTGGACCATTTATAAGGCAGGTGGGGTTGCTCTGGCAAATAAATGCTATAAGTGTAGGGCATGAGCATTTCGTCTCTAATGTACTGAGGGCTAAGCTTTTTTCGCTATTAGATCACATTGGTTCAACCGGTAATGCATCCACTCCCGGTGTAATCTTATTTCTGCCTGCCAATGAATTACATGAGTTGAGTTTACTTTATCTCTATTATCACTTTAAAAGGGCAGGATATAGAACCCTTTATCTGGGCCAGGATGTTCCACTGGAATATTTAAGAGAGGCTGCTGATGTGTTTAAGCCAAAATATTTAGTTTCTGTACTTACCACACAACCCCATTTTGAAGACGTAGGTTTTTATTTTGAAAGGATCAATGAGTTGTTTGATTTAGATAAAATGACTTTTTTACTTACCGGTATCCAACTTGCTGACAAGGAAATTGAAGTGCAAAATTCTGGTATTGAATTGTTTGAAGGTGTAAATGAACTGAAAACATCTTTTTTGCGTAAGTCACCGGCATAAGCTACTGGACATTTCGGACTGCTGTTTGTCATTATCAAAGTGTAAGAGGTTCAGTACAAAATAATTTATTAATTTGTGAGTAGATTCCTTCTTTAGTAAAATATTTTGTTTAGCTTTGAGCCGCTAATTGTTAAACAGTTAAATTTACCATCACATGCCACAGTCAGATTTCGGTACAATGATCTTAGATCACCAATCATTTTTACGTCAACTTGCCCTTAAACTTACCAGAGATTCGGAAGAATCAGATGATTTAATGCAGGAAACTTTTTTTAAGGCCTTAAAAAATCAGGATAAGTTTCAGCAGGGTACTAATATTAAGGGATGGTTATATACCATTATGAAGAATACCTTCATAAATGCCTATCGCAAAAAGAAAAATCAGAACACCTTCGTTGATGAAACAGATAACAAGTATTTCATCAATTTAGGTGAAACGGAGAAAACGGTTCAAACTGATGCAGCTGTTGACAGGGAGTATATGATGAATCAAATCAACGAGGTGGAAAAGACTTATGTTGAAACCTTTATGATGTACTACAATGGATACAAGTATGAGGAGATAGCTGAAATTCTTGGAATTCCATTAGGCACCGTTAAAAGCCGTATATTTCTCGCCCGCAGAAAAATGATGGATAAACTGCAGGACTATCGATAAATGACAAAAAATTAATGACGAAAAAGGTTATTGTAATTGGCTCCGGCTTTGCCGGACTTTCAGCAGCTACAAACCTTGCACATAAAGGTTTTAGTGTTACAGTACTAGAAAAGAACGACCAGCCCGGAGGACGGGCTCGGTCGTTTTCAGTTGATGGCTATACCTTTGATATGGGCCCTAGCTGGTATTGGATGCCGGATGTATTTGAGAAGTACTTTTCTCTTTTTGGTAAAAAAGTATCAGACTATTACAACCTTACCCGTCTTGATCCTTCTTACCGGGTTTATTTTGGTAAAGATGATTTTGTTGATCTGCCAGCCAGCCTTAAAGAGCTTTATAAACTATTTGATGAAATAGAACCCGGAAGCGGAGCCAAACTCGAAAGCTTTATTGCAGAATCAGCCTATAAGTATGAAAGCGGGATGAATGACCTGGTGTATATGCCAGGAAGAAAGCTTTCTGAGCTGGCTGATATGCGCATAGTTAAAGGATTATTTCAGCTTCATCTTTTAAAATCCATGCGGTCTTACGTATATTCTCATTTCAGCAATGATAAGTTGCGCCAGATCATGGAATTCCCGATTTTATTTTTGGGAGGAACACCTCAAAATACTCCGGCCCTTTATAGTCTCATGAATTACGCTGATATGGCGCTTGGCACATGGTACCCTGATGGAGGTATGAATGAAATTGTAAAAGCCATGGTAAAGTTGGCAGAGGAGAAGGGCGTGGAAATAAAATTGGGCGAGGAGGTATTATCATTCGAATACTCAGCAGGTGAGATTAGCACAGTTATAACATCGGCCAACAGGTATGAGGCAGATGTGGTGGTGGCTGGTGCTGACTACAATCATGTAGAGCAAAACCTGTTGTCAGAAAAATACAGGCAATATTCCACCGGATATTGGGATAAAAGAAAAATGGCGCCTTCCAGCCTTCTCTTCTATTTAGGCGTAAATAAAAAAATTAAAGGCCTTTTACATCATACTTTGTTTTTTGATGCCAATTTTGATGAGCATGCGGATGAAATCTATAAAAATCCTAAGTGGCCATCAAAACCCCTATTCTATGTTTCATGTCCCTCAAAAACAGATAATAGCGTGGCTCCGGAGGGATGCGAAAACATATTTTTGTTAATGCCGGTTGCCCCTGATCTTAAGGATGATATCTTTACCCGCGAAAAGTACTATGAAGTAATGATGGACAGGCTGGAAGAATTAACCGGAGAGAAGATCAGAAATCATGTGGTTTACAAGCGCTCGTATGCTCAAAGAGATTTTGTAAATGACTACCACTCATTTAAGGGAAATGCTTACGGCCTCGCCAATACACTAACCCAAACCGCTATCCTGAAGCCGGGAATGAAAAGCAAAAAACTTGATAACCTGTATTATACCGGGCAACTTACTGTACCCGGGCCGGGTGTGCCACCCGCACTGATTTCAGGGCAGGTTGTGGCGCTGGAGGTGGAAAAGGAACAACTAAAAAAACAGCGCGCATGAAACAGCTATTTGATAGGATTTCGGAGCGATCGAGTATGATGGTTACCAAATCATACAGCACTTCGTTTTCTTTAGGTATAATGCTTCTTGATAGGAGTATGCATACCCCAATTTACGCCATATATGGATTTGTGCGCTTTGCGGATGAAATAGTGGATACCTTCCATGATTATGATAAGAAATATCTGCTTGACGACTTCAAAAGACAAACCTATGATGCCATTGAACGCAAAATTAGCCTGAATCCCATACTCAACTCGTTTCAGCAAACGGTTAATGATTATAATATTGACCATGAGCTTATTGATACTTTTTTGAACAGTATGGAGATGGACATAGATCCTGCGGAAAGTTACAGCCAGAAATTGTACGAAAAGTACATCCTTGGTTCGGCTGAGGTAGTAGGATTAATGTGCCTTAAGGTTTTTTGTAGTGGAGATCAGGCCTTGTATGATATGCTCAAATTTGAGGCGATGAAGCTCGGTTCCGCTTTTCAGAAAATTAACTTTTTGCGAGATCTTAAGGCTGATTACTACCATCTAGGCAGAGTTTATTTTCCTGGTGTGGATATGGCTGAGTTTGATGATACAATCAAGGCCGAAATTGAACATGATATAGAAAAGGACTTTCATACAGGGTATGAGGGTATCCTTAAATTGCCCAAAAAGGCGCGTTTTGGGGTGTATGTGGCCTATGTGTATTATTATGCTTTGTTTCAGCGTATCAAGGCTACGCCTGCAGATGTGATTCTCGAAAAACGTATCCGAATATCAAACCGAAATAAATATGGCTTATTGGTAAGCTCTTACCTTAAGCATAGTTTTAATCTACTTTAAGTATCCCGGCAATTATGGAAGAAAATGTTATCCTGGTGGATGAGAGAGATAACAAAATTGGGCTTATGGAAAAGATGGAAGCTCATAAAAAGGGATTACTGCACCGTGCCTTCTCAGTATTTGTGGTAAACTCAAGTGGTGAATTAATGATGCAGCAACGTGCCCTGAATAAGTACCACTCTGGTGGACTGTGGACTAATAGCTGCTGTAGCCATCCCCGCGATGGAGAAACAAACGAGGAAGCGGCCCACAGAAGACTGCAGGAAGAAATGGGATTTGACTGTGAAATCCGCAAGATGTTCCACTTTATCTATAAAGCAGAGCTCGACCTCGGGATGACAGAGCACGAGTTGGATCATCTTTACATCGGATATTTTGATGGAGTTCCGCAACTTAATAAGGAAGAGGCTGCCGCCTGGAAATGGATGACCATAGAAGAAGTTGAGGCTGACTTAAAAGCAAACCCACAGAAATATACCGAGTGGTTTAAAATAATTTTTGACCGCTTTGTAGAAGCCACCAAGAGACCTACAGAATGGTAACAGTAAGCCGCCATGCCCATTTTAATGCAGCCCATCGGCTATTTAATCCTGATTGGGATGATGAGAAAAATGAGCGGGTGTTTGGCAAATGCAGCAACCCGGGTTACCATGGTCATAATTATGAGTTAATAGTTTCTGTTACAGGTAAAGTTGACCCTGTAACAGGATTCGTTATTGATCTGGCTGTTTTGGCCGATCTTATAAAAGAAAAGGTGGAGGATAGATTTGATCATAAAAATCTAAATGAGCAAACGGATGAATTTAAATCCTTAAATCCCACGGCAGAAAATATTGCCATAGTGATTTATGACATTTTAAAGCCCGAACTTGATCCCGAATTGAAATTGAAAATCACACTTTATGAAACTCCCCGCAACTTTGTGGAGTATTGCGGAGATACATTGTGAACCAGGTTTTATAAATCGTAATTCTTTTTGAACTTTTTTTAATCCCAGAGTTAATAGGCTATGGAAAAGAAAGTATTGGTTATTGGCGGTGCCTCGGGCATTGGCAAACAGGTAGTAAAAGATTTACTGGAACAGGATTACGGCATTATTGCAGCATCCAGAAATATTGATGGTGCTAAACTGGAAGAAGGTGTGTCAACTCAAAAGTTTGATGTTACCTCAGATGATGCTTTAGAGATTCCCGAAGAGCTGGCTGGATTGGTATATTGCCCAGGTACCATTAATCTTCGTCCTTTTGATCGTATAAAGATTGAGGGTATCCGTGAAGAATTTGAGATCAATTACTTTGGTGCCGTTAAAGTACTTCAGCAGGCATTGCCAGCGCTAAAAAAAGGGAAGGGCAGCGTGGTGTTTTTTAGCACTGTTGCTGTTCAAACCGGTATGCCTTTTCATAGTTCAATAGCCTCTGCAAAAGGAGCTTTGGAGGGGCTGGCTCGCAGCATGGCTGCTGAGTATGCACCAAATATCAGGTTTAATGTAATTGCTCCTTCTCTTACTGATACACCTCTGGCTGAAGGACTGTTGAGCAACGATAAAAAGAGGGAGGCCAACACCCAAAGGCACCCACTTAAAAAGGTTGGCACTCCGGAAGATATTAGTAATTTAGTTTCCTACCTTATTACCGGACGCTCGCAATGGGTTACCGGACAAGTTTTTAAAATTGACGGAGGCATGTCCTCATTAAGACTTTTATAAATT
Organism: Schleiferiaceae bacterium; assembly: GCA_963758205.1. Lineage (GTDB taxonomy): Bacteria > Bacteroidota > Bacteroidia > Flavobacteriales > Schleiferiaceae > Owenweeksia. The sequence goes on along the minus strand of CAVWUM010000002.1, from coordinate 224,131 downwards.
ATGATACTCAGGTACTTTAACGCTAAAAACTTTCAGGAGTGGGATAGGTTTTATCGCTCCAATTTTTTCAATTCAGTAGGTGGATTTAAAAGTATTAACCTTATTGGAACACGCTCTTCTAAAGGCATTGCCAATCTCGGAGTGTTTTTTTCCGTTACGCATGTAGGTTCCACACCACCATTATTGGGCGTGCTGTTCAGGCCTCCAACCACCCCCAGGCATACCCTTCAAAATATTTATGATACCGGCTATTTCACCGTAAACTCGGTTCAGGAAAAAGTGCTTGAAAAAGCTCATCAGGCTTCTGCCAAGTACGAAGATGGCATATCGGAGTTTTACAAAATCGGGCTTCGCGAATCTTACCACGGTAGTTTTGTAGCTCCTTATGTGGAAAGTAGCCGGGTAAAATTGGGCCTCAAGTTTATTGAAAAGCACGATATAAAGGCCAACGGCACTATATTTTTGGTAGGAGAGGTTGAAGAAGTATGGGTAGATGGCGATGCCCTGATGCCCGATGGTTTTGTTGATCATACTGAAGTGGATAACCTTGCGGTAAATGGTTTGGATACCTACTATGTAGCCAGGCAGGTAAAGAAGATGCCAAGAGCTAAGCCAGATGCTAAAGTTAAGTAATGGCCAAACAGTCCGTTAGTGTTTTTTGGTTCAGAAGGGATTTACGCCTTTTTGATAATGCAGGTTTGTATCATGCCCTAAAATCTGATTATCCGGTTCTACCCCTCTTTATTTTTGATAAAAACATTCTTGATGAATTGAAACCTGAGGATGCCCGGGTTCAGTTTATTTGGCAAGAGCTTTCTAAAATAAAGGCTGTATTAGAAGAAAGAAGTTCTTCAATGCTAATAAAGTATGGCACACCACAACAGGTTTATAATGACCTGATTGATGAGTATGACGTTAGGGCCGTATTTACAAACAGGGATTACGAACCTTACGCCCAGCAACGGGATAAGGAAATTTACTCCCTGCTGAAGGAGCAGGATATAGAATTTAAGGGTTACAAAGACCAGGTTATATTTGATAAAAGTGAAGTGGTTAAAGGTGACGGCTCACCCTATACTGTTTATACACCCTATAGCCGCAAATACAAGGAAAAGCTGAACGACTTTTACCTGAAATCTTACCCTACTGAAAATTACCACTCTAACTTTATAAAAATCGATCCTTTACCCGATATCTCTTTACAGGATATGGGCTTCAGGCAGGTAGAGGCCAGCTATCCCGATAAGGAAGTGGATAGTACATTACTCAATAACTATGTAAAAACAAGGGATATTCCTTCTATTAAAGGAACTTCAAGAATGAGTTTGCACCTGCGCTTTGGTACTGTAAGCATAAGGCAACTGGCGCAACAGGCCGGTAGCGGTAAATATTTTGATGAGCTCATTTGGCGTGATTTCTACCAGATGATTTTATACCATTTTCCTAATACGGTAACAGAATCATTTAAACCTAAATACGACAACATTCCTTGGAGGAATAATGAGGATGAGTTTAAGAAATGGTGCGAGGGCAAAACGGGCTACCCATTAGTGGATGCCGGCATGCGCGAGCTTAATGAAACGGGCTATATGCACAATAGGGTACGGATGGTGGTGGCCAGTTTTCTTACAAAACACCTATTAATTGATTGGAGGTGGGGCGAAGCCTACTTTGCCGAAAAACTACTGGATTACGATCAGGCCTCAAACATAGGAGGCTGGCAATGGGCGGCTGGCAGCGGGGTAGATGCTGCGCCTTACTTTAGGGTATTCAATCCTATTCTGCAATTGCAAAAGTTTGACAAGGATTTGAAGTATGTTAAAAAATGGATTCCGGAATACGGAACTGATAAATATCCTGACCCCATTGTAGATCATAAAGAAGCCCGCGAGCGGGCGCTATCTACCTATAAAAGTGCTCTTGCCTAAAGGTGTTTGTCACCAAATTTCAGTTTTATATCGCTCACAAATGATTTTATGAGTTGCTCATTATCCTTGCGGCAGATGAGTAATGAATTTCCTTTGTCCACCACGATGTAACCATCAAGGCCCTCAACTACAGCAAGTTTATCCTTGGGCAAAAAAACAACTGAGTTCGCAGTATCGTAAATCATAGCCTTATGACCGAGTACAGCATTCTTGTTTTCATCATGCTTGGCATGTTCATGCAAGCTACCCCAGGTGCCGAGGTCGCTCCAGCCAAAGTCTGCCGGTATTACATGTACATTTTGCGACTTTTCCATAAGGCCGTAGTCAATACTCTCATTTTCGCAGGCGGGGTACATTTCATTAATAAATGATGCTTCTGCCTTAGTGCCGAATTTATCCACACCAGCCTCAAAACTTGTGTACATATCGGGCAGGGCATTGCTCAATTCGCTCATAAAAGTTCTTACTGACCATATAAAAATCCCGCTGTTCCAAAGAAAGTCACCACTTTCCAGAAATTGTTTGGCCATTTCCACATCAGGCTTTTCGGTAAAGGTTTTTACCACTTTTACTTCACTATCAGCATGGTCACCCTGGTCAATAAATTGTATGTAGCCATATCCGGTATCCGGGCGGTGCGGTTGTATGCCTAATGTAAATAACATTTGCGTTGACTCTGCCTGTGAACAGGCCAGCTTTGCCACTCGGGTAAACTCAGCTTCGTTGGTAATAAGATGGTCTGCAGGTGCTACTATCATAGTAGCCATTGGGTCCTTTGCATTAATGCGGTAAGCCGCATACGTAATACATGGGGCAGTATTGCGCCTGGCGGGTTCTGCTATTATATTTTCTTCAGGCAAATCAGGCAGTTGCTCTTTTACAAGCTCTACGTAGTTTTTGTGGGTTACTACCAAAATTTGCTCAGGGGTGGAGAGGTTCAACAACCTCCGGTAGGTTTGCTGAATCAGCGTTTCTCCTGTTCCTAAAATATCGTGAAATTGCTTGGGGAATTCTGAGGTGCTAACTGGCCAGAATCTGCTTCCGATCCCTCCGGCCATGATCACACTATATATATTTTGCATCATTATCGGTTGAGCGGCTAAAATAGCAAAATGTGCTTTGTAGCCTCACCAAACCTGAGGCTTAATATTTTGTATTTTCGCGCTCTTTGCTTAGTCAAGCCAAATCAGAAAAACTACATACTACAATGTTGAATATTGTGCTATTTGGCCCTCCCGGAGCTGGTAAGGGCACGCAATCTAAATTGATGGTTGATGAATATCAACTCATCCATCTTTCCACAGGAGATTTATTACGCTCTGAAATACAAGCTGGAACAGAGTTAGGGAAAAAGGCAAAGCTATTAATGGATGCCGGCAAACTTGTGCCGGATGAGGTAGTTATCGGAATGATAAGCAACAAGCTTGAATCAAATAAGGATGCCAGAGGATTTATTTTTGATGGTTTTCCTCGCACTAAAGAACAGGCTGTTGCCCTTGATGGATTGTTGAAAGATCATAACCAAACGATAACAATTATGATTTCTATGGCCGTGCCGGAGCAGGAGTTGATAGACCGACTTCTTGAAAGGGGGAAAGACAGTGGCCGGGCCGATGATCAGAATGAAGAAGTGATACGTGGAAGGCTTAGTGTTTACAAGGAGCAAACTGAGGTGGTAAAAGATTACTATTCGGCTCTGGATAAAGCTTCAGAAATAAATGGCCTTGGTACTATTGAAGAAGTTTTTGGAAGAATAAAAAATGCGATTGAGCAGGCCTGATGGCGGGAAACTTTGTTGATTACGTAAAGATATATTGCAAGTCTGGTAAAGGCGGTAAGGGTTCCACCCACCTCCATAGAGACAGGCTTACGGCCAAAGGCGGACCCGATGGGGGAGATGGCGGCCAGGGTGGGAGCGTAATTCTCCGCGGCAGTAGCCAGCACTGGACATTGCTGCACCTCAAATACAGAAAACATGTAAAGGCAGAGGCCGGTGGTGATGGTAGCCGCCAGCAGCGTACCGGGGCGGATGGTAACAGTGAAATACTGGAAGTGCCACTTGGTACGGTTGCCCGTGATGGCGAAACCGGAGATTTTATTTTTGAGATTACCGAAGACGGCCAGGAAAAAGTACTGAAGCAGGGAGGACGCGGTGGTCAGGGTAACACCCATTTTAAGTCTTCCACTTTTCAAACTCCACGTTTTGCGCAACCTGGTGAACCGGGGGAGGAAGGTTGGTGTGTTTTAGAACTTAAAATATTAGCCGATGTAGGTTTGGTAGGATTTCCAAACGCAGGCAAATCCACGTTGCTTTCGTCCGTTTCGGCTGCAAAGCCAGAAATTGCCGATTACCCTTTTACCACACTTACTCCCAATCTGGGCATTGTTTCCTATAGAGGTTTCAAAAGCTTTGTAATGGCTGATATTCCTGGAATTATTGAAGGTGCAAGTGAAGGTAAGGGCCTTGGACATAGATTCTTAAGGCACATAGAGCGTAATTCCATTCTCCTTTTTATGGTGCCTGTTGATGCCGATGATATGGCAGGCGAATATCAAATCCTGCTAAAGGAACTGGAAAAGTACAACCCGGAGCTGCTGGATAAGAAAAGGATTTTGGCTATTTCAAAAGCTGATATGCTGGATGACGAATTACGGGGAGAAATGGCCGAATTGCTAAACAAGGAATTACCGGTAGATCTGGAGCGCGTCTTCATTTCTTCTGTGTCGGGGTTTGGGTTAGATAAATTAAAGGACATTATTTGGAGAGCCCTTAATGATGAGTGAGCTAATTAAGTGGGATACAGAGCTGTTTCTTCTTTTAAACAATCTTGGTAAAGAGCCTATGGATGCCTTTTGGCTGATGGTGTCCGGTACCAAAATCTGGATTCCACTTTATGCTCTGCTTGTTTTCCTTCTTTTTAAATCCTTAAAAGGTCATGCTATTTGGATAGCTATTCTAATTGCCTTTGCCAATGTGTTTTTTACTGATTTTGGAAGTGTGTGGCTTTTTAAAGAACAGTTTCAGCGCCTGCGCCCATGCCATGTGGAAGCCTTGATTGATCAGATGCGGATGGTAAAGGGCAGCTGTGGCGGGCAATATGGATTCATTTCATCCCATGCCTCAAATACATTTGGTGTGGCAGTTTTAGTTGGCTTAATGATTTACAAACGTTTCCCGGTGGCACTTTACCTGCTGATAGGTTGGGCACTTCTTGTAAGCTTTAGCCGTATTTACCTTGGCGTACATTACCCCCTCGATGTGATTTGTGGGGGGATATATGGTAGCCTTTGTGGTGCAATGATGTACTTTTTGTTTTCTACCATAATCAGGAAGTATGAACTGGCTTAGCCTGCTGGCCATATTTGTTGGCGGAGGGCTTGGGAGCCTCAGTCGTTATATGGTTTCAAAGCTGGTAGTGCTTACACAGTATTCTGGGCGGTTTCCAATAGCTACTTTATTGGCCAATGTACTTGCGTGTGGTGTTATGGCTCTGGTATTATATTTTTCCTTTCGGGAGAAGATTATATCTGAGCAATGGAAACTTTTCTGGCTTGTAGGTTTTTGCGGGGGCTTTAGTACTTTCAGTACCTTCAGCTACGAAAATTGGGTGCTTTATAAAGAAGGTTTTTACCTGACCCTTTTCCTGAATGTAATATTGAGCGTAGTGTTATGCCTGGCCATTTTTTTAATGGCAGGTAAATTATTTATCGAAGCAAAGTAACATGGCCTTTGGCTACATGCTCTTTTCCACCATCTTTTATGGTTCCAATAAAGATATAGGTGTAAACACCGGGAGGTAATATTTCACCCCGGTTTTGATGGCTACCGTCCCAGCCATCGTAGGGATTAGCAGAGCTGTATACAATCTCGCCCCAGCGGTTATATATTTCCATATACATCCTGGAGATACCACTCATCTTAAAGGTAAACTTATCATTTACCCCATCCCCGTTAGGGCTGAATGCACTGGGTATAAATAGTGTAAAGGGATCGTCAACACGTATGGTATCCCTTAAAGTATCGGTACATCCATATTGGTTATAACTAATATGGATAACCTCAAAATTACCGGTATCCGATAGTGTAAATACGTTTTCAGATAGATTGATAATTTCCTGCCCATTGGGTAAGATAGTAAAGGTGGAGGTGTGGCCTGTAGAGGCATTGCTTACCTGAAATTCAGGATCATAAATAGATTTTTCCTTGGCTACCCAGCTTAAATCGCTGAACGGAACAGGGAATATTTCGATAACATTGGGATAAACCGAGTAACCAGAATCAATACAACCGCGAAGAGTTTGGATAGAGTGTTCCACAGTGTAAATACCAGGGGTTGTGTAAATATGGCTGGGGCTGGCAGCACTGGAGTAAGTACCATCACCAAAAGACCACCAATGCCTTACCGGGCCCATGGCGTTGGTTTGATCAGTAAACTCTACTCTGTGTGGTAAACAGCCCGTGCCACCAGGTACAAGCTCACCGATTTCCGGCCGGGTAAAGATGTCTATAGAGTCTCCAAAAGTGTGATCACAACCAAATTCTCTAACGGTTACTGTTACGAAATATGTACCGGGGGCTGTCCAGCTTACATTTTGTGGGGCTTGTTGGGTACTGGTTGCTCCAATAGTTGTATTGCCGCCAAAATCCCATTCAAAAGTAGCATTGGGCGTAAAGTTTCCAAAGGTTATAAAGTTCAGGCTATTACCTATAAAACATTGCTCGCCCTGGTAAATGTATTGTACCGTGGTACTGTCGTACACTTTAAATATGGAGTAAGTTGTATCAGCACAACCTGTGCGCGGATCTGCAATAAGCTGTACTTCATAAACCCCGGTGTCCTTATAAAAGTAAATAGGATTAGCAAGCCTGCTGGTATCCGCATTGGTCCATGGATCCCCAAAATCCCAACGGTAAGTTTTAGCAAACTGGCTTTTATTCTGAAATTTGATTTTACCGCCCGAGCAAAGGTTGTGAGGATTAGCCGCCTGATCTTCTATGCGCGCCAAAATGGTTTTACATGAGTTGGTAACGTTAAACTGAAAATCGCGCCTGGTTGTGCTCAGCGGTGCTCCATTGCGGTATTCAGTAACGCATATGGCAAATACAAACTGACCTATTTGATTGGGAGTACCGCTAAGTAAGCCCGTTTGTGAGTTTATATTGAAGGCCGGAAAACTGGAAATAGGTTGTTGCACACTGTATCCCGGAAGGAATGGAACCGTTTGGTAAGGGGGAGGAGTAGCGGGGTTTGGAGCAATTTGTCCTCCGCTATTACTTCCACCATGCAGCACCGAACATAACTCATAGTATAAACTATCCCCATCAGGATCGCTGGCGGCAAGGTTTAAGTCAACAGGTATATTTTGGCAAAGTACTACGGGCGGATCTCCTAAAAACTTGGGGCTGGAGTTGCAGGCGTTATCTGTAGTAGGAATGGTTGTGGTATAGGTAGAACCCCATTGCGAGCTGGTATTATTAATGTTGGTAATTGTGTTGTTTCTGCAGCAGCGCTGATGCGTGATGGTATAACCACCCGGTGCAGGTGGCAAATTAAGGGTATGGATATAAATGGCTTTTTCCGTGCAGGCGGTTTGTGGTAGCGAGGTACAATTATTTGGTGCAATCAGTGGAAGCTGAGTAATATTTAAGATGGGAACACTATCATTAGCCACCAGCATATTGTTTTGGTTGAAAACAGACATCACCACATGGGAGTCAAATTTTGCCCCGGTAGAAAAACAATCTCTGTAAATGATTAAGGTTACCTCGTAATTATTGTTGCCCAGGCACTTATAGGTCATTTCACCACCCACAAGGTGCGCAGCCCTTCCTGTAAGCAGTAAGGCTGAAAATACCAATACCAATAGGGGTAGTTTTATAAATCTCACAAAGGCCAATTCAAATTGACCTTAAATTTAATAAAATTAGCTTTGGTACTGGTGGTGTTTGTAAAGACTTTACGGCTCAAATTATTGAAGTACCATATCATCAAAAGGGATACAGGTGCCATATCCTTTGCCCCTGAAGTAGGCTGGCACATCGTCTCCTAACGCCATTACAAAATCACCACCCCATGCTCCCAATGATTTAACGATTCCTTTAAAGTCAGGAAATAATCTGGCCTGCACGGTGGGCCTTTGTAAAAGGTCAGACATCAGCGTTTCGTGTTCCGTAATAAGTTGTCTCAATTCTTGGCTAGAAGAGACCAGTGTAAGCGCCAGTGATATTTCAGAAATACGGCTGAGTATGGCGGGCGCTTGCGAGCCGCTCATAAACTTTTCAACTTCGGGTTTGCTAAGCTGCTTTTGGTTAAGATGAATGAAATAGGCCTTTGAATAATACTCCGGCAACTTAAGGTGATGGATATAAATATCAGAATCCTTGCGATAAAGGAGAGGCGAGCGAGCGCTGGCGCAGGCTACATCATATCCGCTACCAATTTGCGTGGCAAAGTGTAACTTCATCTGGTCGGCTCCCAGCCAATCGGCAATAAGGTAGGTGAGGGTGCTACTGCTGCCCAAACCCCAGTTTCGGTCAAATTCCAGCCTGGTTTCGGCCAGCCCCGGGCGAAATTCCTCTCCACTAAGTTCAAAACCCTTACGTAAAAGATGCTGTAAAAAAGTAGCTTTATCTGCATCAGATGCTGAAATTATGTTGAGTTGCGGATCAAACTCAACCTGTAGCCAAAGTTTGTTGAGGTGGTTATAACTATGCCAGTTAAGGTTACCACTTTCAGCTTCCGTAAAATTTAAGGATTGACCCAATTTGGTGGGGATGGCCAAAGCAAGCGAACCCTTTAGCACAGAGTATTCTCCGCTTAGCAAAAGCTTACCGTGGGCGTAAAATTTTTTCAACTTCAGGACCTTTTACCGATTTCCTGCGGGCTTGATATTCCTCTAACCTCACAAAACTTTTTTACAGCCTCGCTGTGCGATACTGTATTGTGCTTAAAATAATCCACAATTATGGCCTTTTCCTGCTCAGTAGCTTCCAGTTGGTTTAAGATATTAAGCAGGTGCATTTTCATATGGCCTTTTTGAATACCTGTAGTAACCAGGGCGCGCAGGGCAGCAAAATTTTGGGCCAGGCCGGAGCATGCGATGATAGACATCAACTCATAAGCTGAAGGGCGGCCCAGTAAATCAAGTGAAAACTTAACCATAGGATGCAGGGTGGTAAGGCCACCCACTGTGCCCAAGGCCAGAGGAACCTCAATCCAAAAGGTGAACTGCCCGTTTTTTACCTCGCAATGTGTAAGGCTTTGGTAATTACCTGTGCGTGAAGCATAAGTATGGCAGGCAGCTTCAATGGCCCTGAAATCATTTCCGGTGGCAATTACAACTGCATCAATACCATTCATTATACCCTTGTTGTGCGTAGTGGCACGGTAGGGTTCTACTTCTGCAATTTTTACAGCTCGCTGAAATTTTTCGGCAAATTCAGTGGCGCTCATATCAGTGCCATCAGTAAGTTTTTCCACCGGACAGGAAACCTCTGCCCGCACCAGGCATTCAGGGGTATAGTTGGAGAGAATACACATTACCACCTGTACTTTTTTTTCTGCAGCCGTAAATCGGTTATCCGCTTCAATGGCTTCTGTAAGCGTTCTGGAAAACTGCTCCAGGCAGGAGTTTATAAAGTTTGCACCCATGGAGTCACAGGTTTCAAAGTGTGCCTCCAACTGATAATAGTTATCCAGTTTTTCGGTTTTATCCTCTAAAGTAATATCAAGGATACCACCACCACGGGCCCGCATGTTAGCGGTAAGGCCGGCAGTATCATCATAAAATCTGGTCTTTATTTCTGTAATAAAGTTGCTCAGCTTTTCACCATCTCCATCAAACATAAAATGAACATGCCCGATTTTACGGGTTGAAATAATGGTGGTTTTAAAACCACCTCTCTCCAGCCAAAAGCCGGCACTTTTTGAGGCTGCTGCCACCACACTGCTTTCTTCAATAGCCATGGGTATAGCCAGCAATTTACCATCAACCAAAAAGTTGGGCGCCACCCCGTAAGGCGTATAAAAATTGCTTATGGTATTTTCAATAAACTCATCGTGAAGCTTTTGTACTTTTTCATCGCTGTGCCAGTATGTATGTAAAAGTTCTACAGCACTCTCTTTATTATCAAAGTACTGGTCAACAATCCATTCAATCTTTGCGTCTTTCGATAATTTTGAAAATCCTTTTACGGGGTTGTTCATGTTGTTAAAAGATTAGTGTGCGAATATACAAAGGCTTTAAAGGTGAGTATAGTATTAGGGATGCTGCTAAAGTTTAGTTAATCTTACCATCAGTATGAAAGAAGTAAAATGCCACTCATGCGGATTTTGGATGGATGCCGGCAAATCAAAATGCCATTATTGTGGTACGGCTTTGCTGGTTAAAAATCCATCTGCATCAGTTGCCCGGCCAGAAGCGAGTGCCCGGCCTGCTAAAAATAAGCTGTTAAAGTGGTGGAAGGCTTTGTTTAATTGAAGCCAGGTGGCATCTGCAACTAATAATGTGAATTTATAAGAGTTTAAAAATGCAGGAATTATAAATTGCTGTACTTTTAACCCCTGTTTTTTATCCAAACCTATTCATTTTCAAGCGGGTGTCTCACAATAACTTACAGCATATCTTCACTTTTCCCAGTGGTATTGATCAGTTTTATGTACCCCGGCAGGATGCGATTGAAAATGCCATCTACCTTATGTATGAAGCGGCAGGCTTTGAAATGCCTAAGGTTTATTTCTTTAAAAGTCCGCTGGCTTTGCAAATGGCCACTAATTATCTTTTTAAAAAAAGAAAGGGTGGGCTTGATATTGAGGTGGAATTTATGAAGGAGTATCCTTCTTTTTCTAATGCTGTTATTTACGATGACCTTAGCAGCCGCAGCCGGCAGAAAAACTTTTGGGAATTTATTTCCAATAATATTGCGGCCAAAGGAGCGGAACATATAGGTGACAATAAAAAGTTACTTTCGGACTTTAACCGTTACCGCCACTTGGCGGAGAGCCTGGAGAACTCAGTGTTTGATGACCTGAAAAAGCGCCTGGCTATAAAAGGTATGGAATACTATGAAACGGCTCGTCATCCGCACTTCAAGGATAGTATTTGGCTACTCTCGCACAGGGAGTATCTGGAAAAGTTTAATGATACCGACCGTAACCTCTTTTTGATTTATCATAACCTGGTACGCAATGGCCTTATGCATGCGGTGCTTTTAGAAGGAGCTGTTTTTTGGTGCCCCCTACCTACCATTTTCAAAATAAATGACCTCAAGCAGTTTCATTGCAAATCGGGCCCCGCCCTCCATTGGAACGATGATTATGGTGTTTATTTCTGGAATGGTGTAAGGGTGAGAAAGAGAATCATTGAATTTCCTGAAAGCATTACCCGCCTAGATGTGCTTGAAGAGAGTAACCTTGAGATAAGGGAATGCATGAAACAGCGGATGGGGATTAAAGAGTATGCCTCTTTATTTACCTTGATTGAGGTAGATTGTGATGATAACACCGAAGGCGAGGAACAGGTACTATGGCGTACCAGCCATGTTGATGATCTGACCCGGGAAAATCTGTATTTCGCCAGGCTTACAAATCCCCTTACGGGAGATACCAGTTTTAGTGAGGTGCCTGCCGGAACTTCAAATGTGTGGGAGGCTATGGCGTATGTGTTTGGAGAATCGCGCCCCCAGGATAAATCGGAGATTAAGGTTTAATCCTGGCTTTTCTCATCCTCCTGAAACCAAAGCTTATAGGTAGCATGCAACTTTCTATTATACAATTCAATCATTTTACCCTTGGAGTGCGCTATTATGCCCAGTGCAATAAACTTTCTTCTGGTAAAACGGGAAGGGTGATTTAAGCGGAAACAGGTTATCATCCATCACTATAAGACCTTTAATGCCCAAGTTTTCAGTTTCTGAAAATTCAGCAGTGTAGATATTGCTGCCAATACTATCCGCAGGCACAGGTCTAAGGTTTACATCAAATACATGTCCTTCAAAGTCTTTATCACGAATATTATCGGATGATGGTGCATAAAAAAAGTAAACCCGGCAAAAGTCAAATGTTTGTGTAAAGGATAGTAGGATTTCTTTGTTTTCCCGGTACAGGGCCTCTTTCATTTTTTCTGCTTCCTTTTTTCTTCCCTGCGATTCCAGTGCAGCAATAGAGGCTTCATTGGTTCTCAGCCTTACCAGTAAGGTACCTTCCTTAAGCCGCTGCAAGTCTGCTTTGGCATCCTCTTTAGTGTATTGGGCCGTGCTTATGGTAGTTATAAAAATTGCAAGTACCGTAAAGAGGTTGCGCATAAAACAAGTTTTGATTTGGATAAAGATACTCAGATGCATAAAATGTTAGCCCTTACTCCAATGGCAGATTATACACGAGACGGAGGTTGGCAATAAGTCCGTCTTCAAATCTTTCATTCTTTCGTATTCGGTCATCACCAATGCTAATTACAGTAATCCGAAAATCCATTTTATCATCACCTGCAAATTGGGCATAATCACGAGCTAAAGCATAACCCACCCGTGCCTCAAGGTGCAGATTGCCAGCCAGCCTGTAGCGGCCAAAAGCCGTAAGGTCTATACTTTTTCTTTCCATATAGTCTCCGGAGTAGCCTTCCCCGCCAAGGGCATAAGAGGTAACCAGGCCAAACTGGGCCACCCCGGCCGTAAACCTGTCGTTAAACCTGTACCCGATTTTGGCATAAATCGGCACCAGCCCACTGATGTTCCATTTTGAATTACCCACCTGCCAATCCAGGTAGATAAGCGGTACCAGCATAGAACTAAACAAATCCTGGTTATACATGGCGCCAAAGCGCATAAGTAGCCTGTCGCTGAATTTTTTCTCAAAAAGGCCAATCGCTCCCAATTGAAAACTACGGCTATCCATATTGTTAAAATCACTCATGAGTCTCGGTGCAAAGAGTAATTGTATCGCTCTTGTATCATCCAGTTTTTGCACCCACCCCGTTTGCAGGATGAAACCATGTAGCTGAATGGGGCTGTAAATGCTATCGCTAAAATTTACCGAGGGACTTACTGATGAGTAGTTGTAGGTTAAATCAGTGTACCAAATGGTTTTTTTGTTTTTAAAAACTACGGGCAGTTTAAGGTTTACAAGACCGGTGGTTTCGCTGGCTTTGCCGGGTACCTCAATATAGGGTGCCTGCGGACTAAACTGTCCGGATACGGTGACTATGTCAATACTCTGCTGGGCATTGGATTTTTGGAAAATACAAAGTAGGATAAATGTGAGCAGTACAGAGAGCCAGGCGCGTATTGACATTATTACTGAAGTTAAGCTCAGCCGAAGAAACAAAAATTTCCTGTAAGCTTAATCTTTAGTCATTTCCTTTTCCAGGTGATCGGTATATAAAATGCCTTGCAGGTGATCAATTTCGTGCTGGAAGATAACGGCTGTAAAACCTTCCACTGTTTCCTTATGATGAGAGCCATCCATCTGGTCGTATTCAATATCGATATTTTGCGCCCGACTGTTAAGGGTATCCCTTCGGTTTGGTATGGATAAACAGCCCTCCAGCTCTACCTGCTTTTCAGCACTATAATGAAGTATGGTGGGGTTGAGGTAAACCTCAAAAGGATAGCCGGGTTTATCAAAGCGCTGTACCCAAATAATGTTTTTTAGAATACCAACCTGTGGGGCGGCAATGCCCACACCCATGCTGGCACTATCCGTAACAGTAGCATAAAGCCGATTAATGAAATGGTTCAGGGTAGGATCTCCGCATCCGGTTTAATATAAATTGAGGGCGTTCTCAGTATTACCGAATCAGCGGGAATGGTAATAAGATATACCCGCATGGGCTCTAATGAATCTCCGGCCATTATCATGGCCATTTCCTTATGCGTAAAGCGGCCTTCGTTGGAGATGTTTTTTGTGATGGAGCAACCAATTAAAAGAGGAAGAATTAAATATGAGATAGTTAACTTGAGATATGAGAACAGGATAGTTGAAATAGATTTTTCGTACTCCTTCTTCGGCATATTTTCAAACTAATATCTTATATCTAAAGCCTTGTGTCTGCCCGCTAAATTCCCAAAGCCCTGGCACTAGCCGCAGGCAATGCATCTTTATGCACCATTATCGAAATAGCCTTAAGCCGCATATAGGCTTCACTCATATACACATAGCCGCCATTTGCAACTCGCTTACCGGTGCCCCATGAGTTTTTAACCTTGTAATAGCGATTTCCATTTTGATCTGTAACAATGCCGGTGATGTGCATCAAATGGTCGTCAGTAGTACTTTGATTTTCAAAAAGCTGCTGGCGGTAGGCCTGGGTTATTTCCTTTTCGGGTAATGGTTTTTTTAGCGCCTCTTTGTTTTTTGATTCGTCCGCAGGTACTACAGCCACTCCGTCACCAGCCGAAAAGGTAGGTTCGCTCACATCACAATCCAGCTCTACGGTGTAGCCGTTTTTAAGGGCGTTATCAATTATCTGTATCATTTCATCTAATGGCACATTATACATACTACCATTACTGAAATTATCAGGAATGTTGAGAATAAAATCCTTGTAAAAGGGTTGATGGCTAAAGGATGTTATGGTTATATAATCTTCAGGATTGATACCTGTCATTTCCAGAAAGCTCTGCGGAGTGTATTCCTTACCCTCATACATAAAAGTTTCAGGAGCCTCACCAAGATAATAGTCAAGTGTGGAATCAACGGCTACGCGCCAAGTTGGGTCTAATGTGCCCTTTGGTCGCTTATTATATTCTATTAGCAGCTTCTCCAGTTCCTCTGCCAGCTTTGAGTGATCGTGGCTGGTGATTCCCTCCTTCATGCCTGTATAGGCGCTATTGGGCACCAGGCCATATTTTTCCATTGAGTTAATTACGTCATGAGCAAGGCCGCCTTCGCTAAACTGGGCTTTGCCCTGGCGCATAAGGTAGTTTTCGGCTTTAGCCGGATAGGTAAACCGTACGTTATACATCTCCGAAAGGTCAATTTCCTTTCCGGTGGTTCTCATTATTTCCGATTCAAGAAATGAGGATGTGGAAAAACTCCAGCAGGTACCCGTTCGGCCCTGGCTTATTACCGGTGTTGTCTCAAGGTCAATTTTATCTGTAAACTGGTAGCCTTGCGCAAAGAGGGTGGAGGTAAAAACAAGGGCGAATAATGATAGTAAATATTTCATTTTACTTATGACAATTAAAATTTTACAAACGGGCTTAGCGAAAATAAGCAACGGCTATAAAACTACTGCATTGTATCAATCCTCCTCACCACCTCATCACCAATGGCCAATCCCGCAGTAGCGGCAGGGGAGGGTGCATTAATTACATGCACCGAGTTGCCCGTTTGTTCCATGTAAAAATCATCCAGCATACTGCCATCATTTTTCAGGGCCATGGCTCTTACGCCTGAGCGGGCAGGCACTATATCTTCCATCGTGAGTGATGGGAGCATTTTCTGCAATTCACTTAAAAAGCGCTTTTTGGAAAAGGCCCTGCGGTATTCATCAATACCCTTGGCGGTGTGTTTTTTGAAAAGCTTTAATGTTCCGGGAAATCTTAAAGCATCCATTGTATCCTTAAAATCAAAGGCGGTGCGGGAGTAGCCTTCTCGCTTAAATGAAAACACGGCATTCGGACCACACTCTACCGAGCCATCAGTCATTCGCGTAAAGTGTACTCCCAGAAAAGGAAAGGCCGGATCGGGTACGGGGTAAATCAGGTTTTTAACTTTAGAGATGGCATGTCCGGCCAATTCGTAATAATCACCTCTAAAGCCCACAATAGCCACATCGAGTTTTAAACCTTCCATAGCCGCCATGCGGTCGGCCTGCAGGCCCGCACAAAATACTTTTTTATTAAGGTTGAATTTGCCCTGCGAAGTAAGCAGGCCTGTTATACCATCCTCATTAAAACTACCGAGAACTTTGGTATTGAGAAAAATATTGCTGTTCGGATTAATTTGGGTAATCAACTCCGCCAGTTTCTGGCAAAGTCCTTTAAAATCTATTATACCTGTTTGCGGCACGTGTATGGCCTTTATGCCTTTTGCATAAGGTTCATATTCGGAGATTTGCTCAGGCCCAATCATTCTCAAATTGGTTAAGCCATTAGCTTTACCCTTTTCCATGATTCCCTCTAAAATGGGTAACTCAGAAGCTTTGGTGGCCAAAATGATTTTGCCGCATACATCATGAGCTATGTTGTGCTCTTTAGCAAAAGCCACCAGTTGCTCACGGCCATCCATACAGTTTTTGGCCTTGTAGGATCCCGGTTTGTAATAAATACCTGAATGAATTACTCCTGAGTTTCTACCGGTTTGGTGAGCACTTACGGCCGCCTCTTTTTCAAAAACAGCCACCGTACGGTCAGGATATTTCAATTGAAATTTGTAGGCTGTGGCAAGTCCTACAATACCAGCGCCAACTACGCCAAGATCAAATGCATTATTCAATGAAAAGATTTTAACGCTAAAGTATTAAGTAAATAACATTGAGCGCCTGCCAATCACTATTCAGCTTCGGGCAATTTGGGTTTTACTATGGTGAATACCCTGGATATATTAAAACCAAGATGAATGTCTCCATTATCCCATGAGCCGGGCGTTTGAGCAATGGTGTAAGGATCGGCAATACCGCGTGAATTAGTAAAGAAAATCTGGAACACATGACCACCGGTTTCAATATCAACACCAACAGATAGTACATTTTGGTTCTGCTGCATAATGATGTCATTCCCAAGCCTGCCAAGGTTTGTTTCAAGTGGGTTAATCTGGTAGATATATTCTAAAGAAATACCAACCTGTTGCGTTAGTTTGAGCCGTGCGGCAGTGCCCACTGAAAAAATATCATTGTCCTCACTCTCTAAGCTTACCAGGTTAAAATGTACGTGCGTAGGCACTACTTCCAATGAAAACCTTTGGGAGAACTTCCGCGCAATCACCAACTGATTGGTAAAGCTTAATCTGTCAGTTTCGTTTATGGGTACCTCCAGATTGTAGCGTTCATTATTCCAGGTTAGGGATGAATAACCTACTAACGAAACCGGCATTACACGTGCCCCTTTACTTTGCCTTGCCAGGCGATACTTTACAAACCCCGAATAGGTGCGGGGAGAGGCAGTACCTGATGAAAGCCCCAGGTTAAGCCAATCTGTAATCCCATAATCCAGTTGCAGCGCCACTTCGGCCGTGTTCATACCTAAATTGTTGTAGAGGTAATCATCACTAAAAGCCCCAAAACGGTGAATGAAGATATACTGCAAAACCCCTTTGGCCGGTAACTGTGGCGATTGAAGGTTAATAGCCCTGGTGCCCTTAAATGTGGCAAAGGCATATTCAGTGGTTTCCTCCTGTTCTGATTCCAAATCCGCCAGTAAATCATCCTGAGCATGAAGCCCCGTAGCGAAAAAACAAAGGCAAAGTGTCGTTATCAGCACCCTGCCAGGGTTATTACTTTTTATCATAGTTCATTTTAACGGTAACCTCAATTACAGAAGAGATGTTATCCTTTTTACCTGCCGGGATTTCAATACCATAATCCTCAGGCTTTATTTTAAATACACAGTCTAATGCTACTTTGCCATCTTTTACAGTGATTGTGGCGGTTTCTGTCAATTTCTTTTCCACTCCATGCATATTCATAGTACCGGTAAAAGTGGCCTTGTAAGTGCCATTCTTTTTAAAATCTATACCATCCAGATTACTGATGTTACCTTTAAATGAAGCATTAGGATACTCTCCGCTCTCCATGTAGTTTTCGTTAAAGTGCTCCTGCATAAGGGCCTTTTCAAACTGAAAACCTACTATGGGTACCAGAAAGGCAAACTCACCATTTTCTGTATCAATAATACTTGAAACCTTGTTGTTTACGGCCTCAATATTTTCTACCGGTGCTTCAGAAAAGAATTTTACATAACCCGCGCGGGTAGCCAGTTTTTGAGCGCTAAGTGCTGTTGTAATTAAAAGGGCGATTGCTATTAACCTGGTTTTCATAAGTGTTTGTAATTAAAGTTATTTATTCGGGACAGGGGTTCGAGGCCCATGTAAGTAAAATGTCGATTTCGTTTTGGGGCAATTTTCCCGTTGGAGGCATTACCGGCCCGGGGTTATCGGTGATTCTTTCTTCCAGCCTGCCATCCCTGGCTATTCGCTCGGCATCCGGATACATGCTCAAATCGAGCCCGGATTGGGGGTTTGAGCCTTTGTGGCAACCGGACAATGCACAATTAGTGATAAATATGGATTTTACCTGCGTAAACGTAATAGTGGCGGTATCGCAACCGGTGCTATTTGTATCTGCAACAAAATTCTTATACAGATTTTCTTTATTGTCGTTATAACATGAAGTAGCCATAACAGCTATCACCAGCGGGTATAATAGAGTATTAATAAAATGCTTCATCCTGATTTTAGTTGTTAGGTACGCCTGCTTTTACCCAAACCTCAATTTGCTTTAGTTTACAGTCATCCAGCTTAATGCCACTTGGCGGCATTACGGCAATACTACCCTGATGGTTTATCCTCGAAATAACCGTATTGTTAATTACGGCATCAGTAATGTTACCATAATTTGTAAGCAATAGGAAACCCGAAGGTGTTGCACCTGAGTGGCACACGGCACATGACTTTTCAAATATGGGTTTAATGTGCTGGCTAAAAGAAATATTAGCCGTGTCGCACTCATCACAGGTCAGATTTTTTGCGCCCTGCAATATCCACTTGGCAATTAAATCAATGTTAGCCTGGGTAAGCGGTTTATTTGGGGGGCGTGGCATAATCTTATCAGGGTCTGTTTCGGTTATTACCTCATAAAGATCACTTCCGCTTAAATCACCGGGTCTTACATCGGCCGTTGCAATTACATTTTGATAGCTATTGAGCACCACACCTTCCTTAGCAGTGCCGGCATCATGGCAGCCGGAATAGGCACAGTTGGATGAAAGGATGGGTAAAATATCTCTGTTAAAGTAAACCGTATCCGGATCACAGGGCTTAACAGTTGGCCCCTGCGTGGTATCAATCGGTTTAGTGGTTGTATCAACCGGGTCCTTTATTGTATCATTACCCATGCCGCCCGGAGGTGCCGGAAATGGCTCATGTTCACAGGAATAAACCAAGGCCGCTATAGCTAGTAAGAAGAATAAAAATTTTCCTGGTTTCAAAATCATTAATGTTTTTATTGCAACCAAAAATAACTGTTTAAACCTTGAATGCTTAAGCGCTTCGCTCAATTCGTAGTATTTTGGTTTGTATCCGTAATAATGCAGGCCGGAGCTAATTTAAAATAACCTTAGTCCGGCCTGCATATAGTAGAGAATTCTATTGAATGACCAACCTGCCGTAGTGCCATTTATTACTTTCATCCTGTACCTGCAAAAAGTACATACCGCCATTTAAGCCATCCAACTGCCAGGCCATACCGGGCTCATATTGCCCTTGTTTTACTATTCTGCCGTATGTATCTAAAAGCTGCATTTTGTTGTTACTCCACTCCACTGGTAGGGCGGGATAAAAGTGATCGCTGGCCGGATTGGGATAAATAGCCTCCGGCCTGAGGTTATAATCCTCAAGACCTATGGAGTTTGAATCAACCACATTTAAGGTAAAACCTGCCTGGGTATTTTTATAAATCAGGTTACCCAAAGAATCAAGACCAACAGTATCGCAAAAAGTACTGCTGCACAGGTTGTTACTGGTATCCTGGGTTACTGTAGTGAGACAAATAGCATAGCTCCCAAAATTGGCATAGGTATGAACGGGCAATCGTTGTGTGGATGAATTTCCATCGCCAAAATCCCAAAAGTAGGTAGTGGAAAAATTTGGGTTGTTTTGAGATGGAGTAGAGTTATTTACAATATATACCTGGTTGCCACCGGAATGTGTTGTATCCACCCAATAAGAGGCATTACAATTAACGGTAGGGACGGAACCGCCTGCATACCGCAAAAGCGTACCTCCATCACCCACGGCAAAACCGGCTTGTGCATTAAGGAAGTAAACATCGTTAAGTTCTATAAAACTGAGGCCGGCAATTATTGTATCTATCCTCCAGGTATTGCCGGAATCTGTGCTGATACCTAACTCGCCCAATTCGCCAACAGTAAAACCAGTAGAGGCGCCTGCAAAATGAATAGCATTAATTTCTGATACCCCATTTACTGTGGTTGGAGTCCAGTTTGTACCTCCGTTAGTGGTTTTAAAAATTCCGTTTTCACCCGCCACATATCCTGTTACAGCATCTACAAAATATATATCCTTATTGTCATCAGGCCCAAGGCTCACTGTAGTCCAGTTAGTGCCACCATTACTGGTTTCCAGAAAAACGCCATTTCGCCCTGCCACAAAACCACGAGTAGCCGAAGTAAACCAAACACTCTCAAGCCGGTCTGATGTACCACTGGTTTGTGGCGACCATGAACTGCCACCATTTGTGGATTTTAGGATAGTGCCATTTCTGCCGGCTATGTAGGCTGTAGTGGCATTGGCAAAAAATACTGACTCCAAGTTATCACTTACCCCTGATGGAACCGATGTCCAGTTAAGACCTCCGTTGGTTGATTTAAGGACAAGGCCATCATCACCCACGGCCCAGGCCTCGGTGGCGGATATAAACGTGATATCTGAAATTCCATCCTGAGCATTGGTGGTAGCCGTATCCCAGGAGTTGCCACTGGTGTTGGAGTAATACATATTACCTGCATCGCTACCAATAAATATGGTGCCTGATGCGGTTATATAGGTGCAGTTAAAACTTTCAATAAAGCTGCTGCTTATTTGCTGCCAACCATTTTGACCGTACAGTAGGGGAGTGAATAAAATCAATAGTAATGTCTTTTTCATGGTAGGTAAATTTTAAATTGATAACTCAAACTTCCGTATAACTGTTTGGGATACATTAATGTACTTTACTGAACTCCCGAATTTTCAGGTTGAAATCGTTTTTGTAAATGTTGAACAGGCATATCATTAGTAAACTAATTAGTTACGTGTTTAGCAACCAATAAGTTAAGTGAGAGGCTGAATACAGCGGGTTGAGCATCTTTATTTACGGATTCAGCAAAGCAACTGGAGCAATTCGGTTTGTTTAGTCTTATTTAAACGGCTTAATTTAGTTTTACCCATAATTCAACATTATCAGATATGAGGCTTTTGTTTGCGGCATTACTTATTTCGGCAATTTCGCCATTTGGCCAAAGTGAGCTTTGGAAAGGGAATAAGGGAACCATATCCTTTACCAGTGATGCGCCCCTGGAGCTTATTGAGGCCGAAAGCAAACAATTAACCGGGGTAATAAAACCATCGGAGAATACCTTCGCTTTTTTGATTCTTACCAAAAGTTTTAAAGGATTTAACAGCCCGCTGCAGCAGGAGCATTTTCATGAAAATTACATGGAAAGCGATAAATACCCCAAAGCCAGTTTTTCGGGTAAGTTTATAGAAAACATTGCTGAACTAAAGGAAGGTAGGCATGAGGTCAGGGCCAAAGGAATGTTGAATATACATGGAGTGGAGGTAGAGAGAATTCTGAAATGTACCCTTGAAGTGGATAAAGGAAAAGTTACAGTTACCAGCGAATTTAAGGTGCCTCTGGAAGATCATAAAATTTCAATACCACAGGTTGTGCATCAAAAAATAGCTGAAGAAATATTGGTAACGGCAACAATCAAACTACAACCTTCATGAGGTATTGGCTGGCTCTGGTCATAATTATTTTAATCACTTCGCTGTCGGGCGCTCAAACCTTTAATCAGAGGGAGGTTGATCTCCCGCAGGGTTTGCAGCCAAGCGATGTAAACATACTTTATACGGACAGGCAGGGTTTTGTGTGGATTGCAGCCGGCCCCCGTTTATACTGGCATGATGGAAACACCTTCAGGGAGATTGAAGTAAGTTCTGATACCACTGATGAGGATATTGTGAGTTTATACCAGGACGATAGCGGCCACTATTGGATAGGTTGGGGTAATGGGCACATCCATACCTTAAAAAGTAGTGAGGTTAAAAGTTACCGGCCTGAGGAGGGAACCCCTGCTGTACCAATTGTAAGCTGGGCTCAGGATAGCCAAAATCAGCTTTGGATGTGTACTGACGGAGAAGGCGTATATGTAAGAGCGCAAAATGGGCGGTGGTTTAACTTTAATGTGGACGAAGGTTTTCCGAGCAACGAAACCTATGATATTGTTCCTTTAAAGAAAGGTGTGGCTGTAGCTACCGATCAGGGTTTGGTGTACTGTACCTTTGATGGAGCGGAGAAATCCATACAGGTACTTGATAGGTCATCCGGTCTAAGTGATCAGATAGTTAAAGATTTGCACCATGATGAAAGTGGTGTATTGGTAGCCTTTTATGAACCGTTTCTCAACAACCTCAATACTGATTTAAAAGTTTCCGATACTCTTGATACACCAATGTCTGATGCGCGTAAAGTGTTGAGGTCTGCCGGTACACTTTGGTGGCTATCAGAAGACGGAAAGCTTTACCGCAAAAGAGAAGCTGGCAATTGGTTTCAAATAGACAGCAAGCTAAGCGGCAGGGAGCGTATCAAAGACTTTGTGGCAGATCATGAGGGTCACATCTGGGTTTTGGGATCGCGGGGTATTTTTATGATAGATCAATGGTACGCTCACCTTAAAACGGGCGAATCCGTAACCGCTATAGCCGTTTCGCAAAACGAGATTTGGTACGCACAGCAGGGCGATTTATACCATTATGACCGCAATGCAAATACGAGTGAAAGAGTGTGGGCAGGCCCAAATATTATCTTAAATCTTTTTAAGGATGACTGGGACAACATTTGGTGTGGCACTTTTGATGGAGGTCTATTGAGGTATAACCCTGTTGGCTCATCCATGGAAACTTATGATGAAAAATCCGGGCTGGCTAACAATAACGTGCTTTCCATCAGCGGTAATAAATCCGGGCTTTGGGTAGGTACATTAGGTGGAGTATCACATCTGTATTTTGATGCTGATGGAAACGTAACCGAAATCAGTAGTTATGACCGGGCCCAGGGCGTTAGTGTACAATACATTTATTCGGTGCACGTAAATGATGCCGGCAAAGTGTATATCAGCACAGATGGCGAAGGGGTCTTGAACTGGAACGGTAAGTTATTTAAGCCCCTTTCGGGGGAAAAGCAGGATCAGGTGGTATTGGATGTATCATCAGACAAACAGGGAAATATTTGGTGGGTAACCTCAGAAGGCACTTTGCAAGGCTGGTCTGCCAAAGGCAAGCCTATTGAAGTTCCGCCTTATCCCGAGGATCCCGGAAAGGTAGCTGGCATTGAAACCCTTAAAGACGGCTCCGTACTGGTAGTACATGATGGCGGTGTTCACCGCTGGATACCTGGTAGCAATAAGTGGGTGGCCTATAAAAAGTCGTTTGGTTTAGGGCTGTTGCAGCCGGAACTGCACTCAATATTGGTGCAGGGTAACATGGTTTATATCGGTACTGTCAGTGGTGTTACCAGTCTTGCTATAGATCACCTTCCGCTGAAAACTGAGCCAAAGACTTTTCTGTATGGTTTCCAGCTGTTTCAGCAGCGAACATCTAAAGCTTCTTTTTCGCATGATGAAAACTATTTTACCTTTCAATATGTAGGGCGCTGGTACACAGAGCCCGCAGCTGTGCGGTACCGCCTGCGTTTAAAGGGTTTTGACCCTAAATGGATAGAAAGTAAGAATACCGAAATCAGCTACCCCAAACTGCCGCCCGGCAACTATACTTTTGAAGTGGTTGCCGGTGTTGATGGCCATTATCCTGAAGAGGAAATTCAAAGTATTTCCTTTACAATAAGGCCGCCCTGGTATGCCCGCTGGTACAGCATTGTTATTGGCATTGTACTTCTTTTAGCTGTGGTTTTATTTCTTTTTAGATTAAGGCTGCGCACCCTGGAGCAAAGGCAGCAGCGTGAAAAACAACAGGTTCAGGCACAGCTCGAAACGCTTAAAAGCCAGGTTAATCCACACTTTTTATTTAACAGCTTTAACACCCTGATGGCCCTAATAGAGGAAGACAGTGAGGAGGCGACAACTTACCTGGCCGACCTGAGCGACTTTTTCAGGTACATACTGGAGTTCAGGGAGGTTGAATTAATCACCGTAAGGGAAGATGTGAAGATTGTAAAAACCTACCTGCAACTGCAATCCAGCAGGTTTGGTGAAAACCTTATTTCTAATATTCACTTGCCGGATGAGGCCCTTGAGGGATTAATTCCACCCCTTACCTTACAATTGCTTGTAGAAAATGCCTTTAAGCACAATGTAATCTCCAGGGAAAAACCACTTGAGCTTGAAATCAGTTTTATAGATGGGTATATACTTGTATCAACAGGTACTGGGCTAAAGTAAACTCTGATGAATCTACAGGGTACGGGCTTGATAGTATTAAAAAGAAGTATAAATACTATGGTGCAGGCAATGTGGTGGTTGAAGTAGATGACCAACATTTTAAGGTTTACCTGCCGGTAATTTATCAAAATCAATAAGCATGACTGTATTAATAATTGAGGATGAGGAGCGTGCAGCGCGAAGGTTGTTGCGAATGGTCGAGGAACTATTTCCGGAGGCTGAAATAAAAGAGCCCCTGGCCGGTGTGGCGGAAAGTATCAACTGGCTGAAAAAGCATGAAGATCCCGATATCATTTTAATGGATATTGAGCTGGCCGATGGAAAGAGCTTTGACATTTTTGACAGCTATCAGCCAATGAGCCATATCATATTTTGTACTGCTTTTGACCAGTATGCTCTTGAGGCCTTCAAACATCAGGGTGCGGCCTACCTCTTAAAACCAATTAAAAAAGAGGAGCTTAAATCAGCCATGGAAAAGGCCCTAAAACAGGCTACACCGGGCATTGATTATGATTTGCTGGCGGAGGCCATCTCCCGTAAGGAGGGGCAATACCAAAAACGCATTTTGGTAAGATTGGGCCAGCGCTACAAAGCCATTCCTGTAAATGATGTGGCCTATGCCTTTACGGAAGATAAAACGGTGATGGTGATGACCTTTGAAGGAAAAGAAATTCCAGTGGATCAAAGCCTTGAGCAATTAATGCACATTTTTGATCCACAAAAGTTTTTCAGGATAAACCGAAAAATAATAGTGAGCCTGGAAGGTATTGACAACATGTATGCATGGTCGCGCTCGCGCCTTAAGCTGGATCTTAACCCACCAAAGGAGCTGGATACCGTAGTGGCCACAGATAAAGCCTCCAGTTTTAAAAACTGGCTGGAAGGGTAAATAGAATTATTACCGAACCCGTAATGTTGCCCGCTTAGCTGAGTCTATTTTCGTCTGAAGTGGTAAAAATCCCGCCTGAAACGGATTTGCAGAACAAGACTTATATTTTATACAATTTACATTAGCTTAAAATCTTACTTATGAAAAAGACAATTCTGATAATAATCGTAATAGTGGTATTGGGCGGAATAGGCGCTTACTTTTATGTATTTCACAAGCCACATCGGGATTTAAAAAATGAAGAGGCCTCAATTACAGAGCAGGCCAATGTAGTAGTAGATAAATACAAAGAGGATGTTAATACGGCAAACACCGTTTACCTTGATCAGGTGATTGAGGTTAAGGGGGTGGCCGCAGAAGTACATCCTGACCATATCATCTTAGAGAGCGGTATTAACTGCTCGCTCGCTGAAGAGGCTCAAAACCCCGAAATAATGGCGGGTGATGAAGTAACTGTAAAAGGCCGGGTAATGGGGTATGATGATCTTTTTGAGGAAGTACGTATGGACTTTTGCAAAGTGGTTCAATAAACGTGAGCCGTACGTTTTACCCGCATTAGCAACACCAAACCCAACACAAAAAACAGGGCCAGTGATAATGCGCTGAGCCTCATACTGCCTGTAATCTGTATAAGCCAGCCGTAGGTGATGGTGCCAATTACAATGGCTATTTTTTCTGAAACATCATAAAAACTAAAGAAGGAGGCATGAGCCTCTGTTTCGGGCAGCAGCTTGGAGTAGGTGCTGCGACTCATGGCCTGTATTCCCCCCATTACCAGCCCTACCAGTCCGCCAACAATGTAAAACTTCAGCTCTACCAATTGATCTTCAGCCTTTAAGGTATAGGCAAAAAAGCAGATAAACGCCCAAATTACTACGCTGACTTTTATAGACTGAAGGTTGCCAAACCTCTTTGAAATTTTAGAGAACAGCCAGGCACCGAATATGCCCACAAACTGAATGATAAGTATGGTAAGTATGAGTTTGGAACTATCCAGCATCAGCTCATTAGTACCAAATGGCGCGGCCATATACATTACCGTTTGCACGCCCACGCTGTAAAAAAAGAAGGAGTAAAGAAAACGCCTAAGCGACTTTTCATCCTTAAGTTGAATAACCACTTTTTTAAGCTCTTTGTAACCTTTAAAAATATAGCGCCTGGGTGTTTTGTGATGATAAGGATTGGCCGGTAAATGGCGGAAGGTGTATTGTGCAAAACCTGCCCACCAAACACCTACCAGTAAAAAGCTGATGCGTGTTGCCAGCCCTGCGTCACTAATTCCAAATAGCTCCGGCATTTGTATCATTACCAAATTGATGATCAGTAACAGCGCGGCTCCGAAGTACCCCAAAGAAAAGCCTTTGGCACTTAGGGCATCCTGCTCTTCGGGTTTGGCAATTTCTGGCAGGTAAGCATTGTAAAAAACCAGGCTGCCCCAAAAACCCACACTTGCCAGTATGCTCATTATAAGTCCGAAATAAATATTTCCTCCCTCAAAAAAGAAGAGGGAAGAGCAGGAGGCAGCGCCCAGGTAGCAAAAGAATTTAAGGAAACTCTTTTTCTTTCCTGATCTGTCAGCTATACCCGAAAGTATGGGCGATAGAATAGCTACAATAAGAAAGGCCGCAGAAAGGGAATAGCTGTAAATAGCCATATTTTCATAAGGATATCCAAAAAAGGAAATAATGTTGCTATTGTCCTGTTTGGTTACATTTTCAAAGTAAATTGGAAATATAGCGGTGCTGATAACCAGCGAGTAAACCGAGTTGGCCCAATCATAAAAGGCCCATGCGTTTTTAGTTTTTTTGCTCATTGCGGCCAAAGATACTTTTTTGGTGGCATCGTAACCGAGGGGTAAATTATCACGCTAAAAAGTGTGAGTTGAATTAATCGGGCTAATAGTGTGGCAGGGAGACTGCCGTTAGCGCTGTAAAATTATCTTTGCTGCAATGAAAATGACGCCTGCCACTATTGAGCAATGTAAGGAGTTGATTGCCAATTCAAATAACATCGTAATTACAAACCATGTAAACCCTGATGGCGATGCCATTGGCAGTGCCGTTGGGCTTCAATTGCTTTTACAGGATGCGGGTTATGCCTCCACTATTGTAGTGCCAAATGATTATCCTGAGTTTTTAAAATGGATGAAAGGTGACGATGAGCTGGTGATTTTTGAGCAACAGAAAGCACAGGCTGAAGAACTTGTAAACAATGCTGATCTCATTTTTCATTTGGATTATAACGCTTTAAAGCGCAGCGGGCCTATGGAAGAGGTTTTAACTTCAGCCAAAGCCAAAAGGATAATTATTGATCACCACCAGCAACCTGATGAATTTGCAGATGTGCTGATTTCTGAGACTACCATGTCTTCTACCTGCGAGATGGTGTATCACTTTGCATCTTTACTAAGTATGGAGCAACACATTACTCTGGCTGCAGCCGAATGTTTATACACAGGTATAATTACCGATACGGGAAACTTCCGCTTTAGCGGTACCACACCAGTTACGCATGAGGTGGCTGCAAAGTTGCTTACCATCGGTGTAAAGCCGCATGAAATTGCTTCGCGAATTTATGATAATAACTCCGTAAACCGCCTAGGCCTTTTGGGTAGAACCCTGGAGCAAATGAAGGTATTGACCGATTATGGTACGGCCATAATGCGCCTTTCAGCTGCCGATCTTGCTGAGTTCAAATTCCAAAAAGGAGATACGGAGGGTTTTGTAAATTATGGTCTTTCAGTTGCAGGTATTAAGCTGAGTATTTTTTTAACCGAAAAAGATGGTCTGGTAAAAATATCATTCCGCTCTAAAGGCGATTTTAATGTAAACCTTATGGCCCGTAAGTTATTTGATGGCGGGGGGCACGTAAATGCTGCCGGGGCCGTTTCTGAACTCAGCCTTGAGCAAACTATTAAGAAGATTGAAGCTGAACTTCCAAATTTTAGAGATGAACTACAAAATGCCCGCTAGTTATAAGCTGCCGTTTTATGTGTTGATTATAGCCGCATCATTTATTAGTTGTGAGTGCAGCAGCCGTAGTGGTCAGCAGCAATACCCTGATGAAACACCTACCGAAACAAACAGGATAGAAGCCCGAAGGGATTTTTTGAAAAAGGAAAGGGAATCTATTGAGGCATACCAAAAGGACAATGACCTTAAACTGGAAAGGACGGGCACAGGCCTTTACTATAAAATACTGAAAGATGCGCCCGGCAATGACACTATAAAAACCGGAGACGTGGTTGAATATGCCTATAATATTTATGCACTGGATGGTAGTTTGCTGTATTCATCCGAAGGCAGTGGAGCTGCAACTTTAAAAATCGATAAGCAGGAGGCGGAGATAGGCCTGCACGAAGCTTTGAAGTTACTGGGCCTTGGCGATGAGGGCCTATTTATATTACCTTCGCACCTCGCGTTTGGGGTGGCTGGTAATCAGGATAAAGTGCCGCCCATGACCCCACTGCGCTATGAGTTGAAAGTTATTAATATCCATAAATCGAAATCCTGAATAAAATGAGAAAACTAGTTTTTACAGCCCTGATTGCTTCGGGGTTGATGATGAGTTGTGACCAGCAACCTGCCGCAGAAACCACCGATAGCAAAATTGAAAAGCTGGGTGATGGTATCTATGCGAAAATTGAAACTACCCTTGGTGATATAGTGTTTAAGTTTGAGGAAGAAAAAGCACCTATCACTTCTGCAAATTTCATCGCATTGGCCGAGGGCAATATGCCTTCAGTTTCTGAAGAGTACAAAGGCAAACCTTATTTTGATGGTCTTAAATTTCACCGTGTTATTCCCAATTTTATGATTCAGGGTGGCGACCCTATGGGTAACGGCCAGGGTGGCCCCGGGTACCAGTTTGTAAATGAAACTGATAATGACCTGAGCCACGATAAAGGTGTGGTTTCTATGGCCAATGCCGGCCCCAATACTAATGGCAGCCAGTTTTTTATTACTGTGGCACCTACCAAGCAATTGGATGGCGGCTACAGCATTTTTGGAAAAGTTGTAATGGGGCAGGAAGTAGCCGATTCCATTTCTAAGGTTGCCACCGGGGCCAATGGACCTGATATGCCAAACACGCCAGTGGTAATGAATAAAGTGAGCATCATCCGTAAGGGAGAGGCCGCGCAAAATTTTAATGCGCCTGAGGTTTTTAAGCAAAAGCAGGATGAATTGGCTGCTGCGGCTGAGAAGGAAGCCCAAAAGGCGATGGGCGCTGTAGACTCCATGACTGCCGGGTATGAAATCACAGAGACTGGCCTGAGGATGAAAATCACTGAAAAAGGAAAAGGCAAGAAAAACCCCGAAACAGGTGATATGGTGAGTGTGCATTACACAGGTATGCTGATAAATGGTGAAAAATTCGATAGCTCTGTAGATCGTGGTCAGCCTATAGAATTCAGATTGGGCGTTGGTCAGGTTATCCGCGGTTGGGATGAAGGTATCAGCAAAATGCATGTTGGTGATAAGGCCACCCTGGTAATTCCTCCCAATTTAGCGTATGGCCCACAAGGCAAAGGCCCCATACCACCAAATAGCTGGTTGGTTTTTGATGTGGAATTGGTTGATATTAAAAAGGACGCAGCCAAGTAAACCTAAAGTAATTATGGTGCGCCCGATCACTTATAGCTGGCGGGCCACCTTAACAAAAATCCTATAACAGATGAAAAGATTAATGGCTACAGCGCTAATGAGCCTTGCCCTAGTATTTGGTGTACAGGCCCAAAAAAGCGTTAGTATAAATGGCGAGGATGTAAAGCTGGAAGACGGCATTTATGCTCACCTTGCCACTAATAAAGGCGACATACTATTTAAGTTTGAGTTGGAGAAGGCCCCTATTACTTCTGCCAGTTTTATCGCATTGGCCGAGGGTAACATGCCTTCAGTTTCCGAGGCGTATAAAGGCAAACCATACTTTAACGGATTAACCTTCCATAGGGTGATACCTGGTTTTATGATTCAGGGGGGCGACCCGCTGGGCAACGGACAAGGCGGCCCCGGTTACCAGTTTGTAAATGAAACCGATAACGATCTTACCCATGATAAAGGTGTTGTTTCCATGGCTAATGCTGGCCCAAACACTAACGGAAGTCAATTCTTTATTACCGTGGCTCCTACCAAGCAGTTGGATGGCAATTACAGCATTTTTGGTAAGGTTATTAAAGGTCAGGAAGTGGCTGATGCCATTTCAAAAGTACCCCGCAATAAAGCGGATAAACCCAACGAGGCTGTGGTAATGGAAAAAGTAACTATACTTAGAAATGGCAGGGACGCAAAAAAATACGATGCCCCGGCCGTGTTTAATGAAGCCCAGGAAAAGTTAATAGAGGCTAAGCTTGAAAAGCAAAAAGAAGCCATGAAGGCTATTGATAATCTTTCTGAAGGTTATGAAGAAACTTCATCAGGTTTGCGATATAAGATTACCGAAAAAGGTGAAAGCGACCAAAAGGCCGCACCGGGCCAAACTGTAGTTGTGCACTACACAGGTACTTTAGCCAATGGCAAAAAGTTCGATAGCTCTGTAGATCGTGGGCAGCCCTTCAGTTTTGTGTTGGGTAAAGGCCAGGTAATAAAGGGGTGGGATGAAGGTATAGCCCTTTTGAACGTTGGCGACAAAGCCAGGTTGGTTATTCCACCGGCATTGGGTTACGGTAAAAATGGTCAGGGCCCTATACCGGCCAACTCATGGTTGATTTTTGATGTGGAATTACTTGAAGTAAAATAAATGAGCGAAGGAATTTTTGCGAGGTTTAATACCTCTAAAGGTGAAATTTTGGTGGAGCTTTTTCATAAGCGTACACCCATGACGGTAGCCAACTTTGTGGGCCTGGCCGAAGGTTCTATCGAAAACAAGGCTAAGGATAAAGGCACACCTTATTACGATGGTTTGAAATTTCACCGCGTAATAAATGATTTTATGATTCAGGGGGGCGACCCGCAGGGTACCGGAGCCGGTGGCCCGGGCTACAACTTTCCTGATGAATTTGACAGCAGCCTTAAGCACGATGGTCCGGGAGTACTATCCATGGCCAATGCCGGTCCGGGAACTAACGGCAGCCAGTTTTTTATAACTCATGGGGCAACGCCATGGCTCGATAACAAACACAGCGTATTTGGCAAAGTGGTGGACGGAATGGATGTGGTAAACAGCATTGTGCAAAATGATGTGATTGAATCCCTCACTATAGAGCGTAAAGGTTCGGATGCTGAAAGTTTTGATGCCGCTGAGGTATTTAACAGCTACATGAACAAAAAAGAGGAAATGGCCGAAAGAGCCCGAATGAAGGATATGGAAGCTGTGGAAGAGGCCAGCAAGGGTTTTGAAAAAACTGCTTCGGGCTTACGTTATAACATTACCGAAAAAGGCAACGGAGCTAAAGCTCAAAACGGTAAAAACGTAGCGGTACATTACAAAGGCATGTTAATGGACGGTAGCATTTTTGACGATTCATCAAGGCGCGGAAACCCTATCAGCTTTAAGCTGGGTGAGGGTCGTGTGATACCCGGATGGGAAGAAGGCATAGCTCACCTGAGCGAGGGAGATAAGGCCCGTTTGGTGATTCCGCCAAACCTGGCGTATGGTAGCGCAGGTGCCGGTGGCGTTATTCCGCCCAATGCCTGGCTGATATTTGATGTACAGTTGGTGAAAGTAGGGTAGGAGGATTAATGTACGGTGGTTGTACACTGTATATTGTAGTCTTACTGCTTATCTATAGAATACTAAAAGCCGCTTTGACAATTTGTTGAAGCGGTTTTTTTATGGGCTATGGCGCATCCATATCGCCATCCATATTTCCACCATTACCTTTAGGGGCACGGCTTTTCTTTTGGTTTAGCCTGTAGGTAAAGCTCAGCATAAACTGTCTTTGTCTCCACTGAAACTCTGAGTAGCTGGTGAAGTTTTCGCCATTGGTATAGCTTCTTCTCTTTCGGGTATTAAATAGATCCCTCACCGAAAAGGTAATAGTGCCATTATCATTCATAATGTCTTTGCTCCAACCAAGGTCGGCCGTGTAAATACCAAGGTCCCGGCCCTGTGGTGAGGTAGATGGCCCCTGGAAATTAAAACTCAGCTGCAGATCGCTCTTCCAGAAGGTAAATCTGTTCATAATGCGGCCTTGTGAACTGAAGTTAGTATTGCCATAATCCACACCCTCATAACTACCGGTGGTAATGGCATTATAAAGGTTGGCATTAAGATTTACGTTGTACCAGCTTAGCGGTTTCAGGCTCAGGTTAAATTCAAAACCATAAGCATCCTGTACGGCAAGGTTAACCGGAAATCTGAATGTTCCGCCAGAATCTGTGGAAACCTGTATGCGCTCTGTAACATTGGTACGATGGCGGTAATACACGCCCCCGTAAATACTTCCTTTTTTAAGATAACGCAGATAGCCCGTTTCGTAGGAGTCCGTGTATTCGGGTTGCAGAGTGGGATTACCACCCCAAAGGTTTACGTTATCCGAATAACTTGAGAAAGGGAGCAATGCCCTGAACCACGGCCTGCTGATCCTTCGGCTGTAATTCAGTTGCCAGTCGCTTACCTTATTAATTTTCCATGTAAGGAAGGCACTGGGAAAAAAGTTGATGTACTGCTGATTATTGAACTGCTGCTCCTTTATCACTTCGGTGGAAATATCGGAATACTCGGCCCGCAGCCCTAACTGGTAACTCAGTTTTTTGTAAGCATCGCTGTAAATCAGGTAACCGGCATAAATATTTTCCAGGTAGCGGAAGTCGTTGGTAAACCTTTGCAGGGGAATAAACTCTCCTGTACTATCCCGCTCCGAAACGCCATAATCATTAATAATATCCCTGAAGGTAGCTTTGGCCCCCATTTCCAGCTGCCGCTTTTCGGTAAAGGGTTTTATATAATCCAACTGGGCGAGTATGGTTTGTTCATCCTCCTGGTTATTTACTTTTTGCAGGATATCAGCTGTGCCTTCTGCAAAGGTCTGGGTGATGTCTGATTGCTCACGGTCATCACTATCCTGAAATTTAAAATCTGCGGTAAGCTTATGATCCTTACCCTTAAACTGTTTTTCGTAGTGTATATCACCCTCCAGGGTTTGCTCGGTTTCCATTTCCTGATCAAAGCGCCTGCTGCTGCTTATCAGATTCCCGTTTTCATCAAACTCATCATAACCAATAGTGGCCTCATTATTGGCCAAAGAGGGCCGGTAAAGAAAGGTACCCGTAATGGTTTGGGTTGGGGTGATGGCATAATCCGCTCCAAATCGTAAAGTGGCACTGTGGCCTCCACGTATTTGTTCCCTGCCGGAGTAGCGGCTAAAGCTGCTGTCTGATTGCGGTAAATAAAATTGCTGCTCGGTGTAGCCACCACCCGGTGAGCGCCTGTAATTATAGCCGCCATTGGCAAACCAGTTGAATTTACCTGTACGGTAATTTATCCCCGCGGTGGCACCAAAGTTTTCCGGGTAACCGGCATTGGCCTCAAAAGTGCCGTTAATGCCCTTACGTTCATCTTTCTTCAATACAATATTGATAATTCCCGCTTCCCCTTCCGCATCATAGCGGGCAGAGGGGTTTGTAATTACCTCAATGCGTTCAATCATGCTGCCCTGTAATAACCGCAATGCTGTGGCAGGATCGGTGCCCACCAGGCCGGAAGGTTTTCCATCTATAAGTATGCGCACATTCTGGCTTCCGCGGAGGCTTACATTACCCTCTACATCCACACTTACCGAGGGCACATTATTCAAAATATCAGAGGCATTTGAGCCTTTGGCCGTAACATCGGCAGCTACATTAAAAATGCGTTTATCCTGCTTTAGTTCCATAAGGTTGGCCTGGGTGGTAACGGTAACTTCTTCAAGCGCAGCAGTAGTTTCCAGCAGACCAATCGTTCCAAGGTCTTTGTTTGTAATGCCCGGCTCAAGGGTTATTACTTTCACCAGTTTTTGAAACGAAATAAAGGTGAACTCAAGGCGGTATTTACCAGGTTCCAGTTTCAGGGAGAAAGTTCCATCAGGGCCGGCCGTTGTGCCCGAAATCAATTCCTCACCATTAAAGGCTGCAATGGCCGCACCGGGCAGGGGCTTATCATCCGCATCGGTAACGGTACCGGTAACCTGGGCCTTAACTATAAACACTGCTACAAGCAGTAGGAGGGTAAACCATTTTTGCATGTTGCAAAAGTATCTTTTTGTAAGGTGAATATTGCAATGCTGTTAATAGAGTGGTTCTATTTCATGACTTCAGGCTTTGATGAGGACGAGCGCAAAAGGTTTAAGCAGGACAGTAAATCTTTTATGAAACAGATATGCAACTCATCAGTTTGCAATTAGCAATTAATCAGTTTGCAAATTGCCAACTGCTTACTGCAAAACTGCCAGAACGCCTGTCACCCTGAGCGCCAGTCGAAGGGCTTACATGCTTTTCAAACTCTTCACTATCCAACTGCAAATTGCCAACTGCCCTTTTGCACACTGCCAACTGCAAATTTCCAACTGTAAAACTGCCAACTGAACTACTCAAACTCCGTCTCCATGTGATAAAAGAGCTTGTGAAGCAACTAATCTAAAATTATAAGGTCTATATTTAAGATATATCTTACGTTTGACATAATCATTTCAAGCCTTGAAAAGACTTTGCAAAGCATATAATCTCTTAAAAACCTACCGCCCTTTTTGGGTGGTAGGTCTTTTGCTTTGCTGTATAATGGTGCAAAGCCAAAACCTTATACCCAACCCCTCTTTTGAAAACTTTAATGACTATAACTGGCAGTACACCGATAGCTCACAGACCGTTTTTAGGGGCATTACAGACTGGTTTGACCCAACCCCTTTTGGTGGGCAAATGACTAGCTATATTCTTGAGGCAAGTAGAGGGAACTTAAATTTGATTAGGCCTTATCATGGTAATGCCAATGGGCTTATTGGTTTTTATTATAATTCATCCAATCCTCCCGGAGCGCAATACACCAAGGCCTTTTTACAATGTAAACTTCATGATTCACTTAAAGCTGGCTGTACGTATCGGTTTACCATGTATATTCTTCCAACGGCCATTGACTATACTTTTCCAAATCCACAGGATTCTCTTGCTTCATCAAAACTATTACATTCATCTACAAATTTTGGTGCCTACATTTCTAAAGAAAGAATATTTGACGATGTAAGTCCGTGGGGATTTTCATTTGATACAGCTAATATTAATCCTCAGATTACTTTACCGAGTACCTTTATTACCGATACTACAAATTATAGCCGTATTACTGGTACTTTCGTAGCCACTGGTGGTGAGCAATATTTGACCTTGGGTTGCTTTAGACCTTTAGCAACAACTCAAGTTTTAAGATTCAGGAATAATCTCGTTTACAATGTAGTGAATGCAATTGATGGTGTAGTGATGTGTAGATTCAATGTAGATTCTCTCAACCTACACCGCCTGCCACCTTCTGATACGCTTTTAACCTCAAGCAGCGATACTGCTATTTGCCCTGGAGATAGCCTCACTTTATTTACCAATGCGAGAGAGGCCCTTTCGTGGAGATGGGATGATGGCACTACGGATAGCCTGCGCACTATAACCCAACCCGGCACTTATTATGTAGATGCTTATTACCCGTGCGGGGATGTATTGAGTGATACCATAGTGGTTTCGCCATTACAGGAGCTTCCCGCCATAGCGGTAAATGATACTACGGTGTGTGAGGGGGAGGTGGTAAGCTATAGCCTGCCGAGTAATGGCGTAACCTACACCTTAAATAGTAGCCCGGTTGGCAGTAGCTTTTCAATAAAGACAGCTGGGCAATATTTGCTAAAAGCCACCAATACTTGCGAAAGCCAGGATTTTAACTTTGAATTGAACTACAAACCGGTAGATGCTTTGCCCAACCTTAACATTAGAGATACGGCTTTGTGCAGCGGAGAACAAATGACTGTAAAACTACCGGAGGGCTTTATCTATACTCTCAACGAAAAACCTTTAAGTGGCCTAAATCTTTTGCTAACCGAACAGGCTGATTATGTATTGGAGGCGGACAACAGTTGCGAAACCCGCACTTATAACTTTACCATAAATGATGAGGGCTGCGAAATGGAGCTTTACATCCCCAATGCGTTTACACCCAATAGCGATGGGCTAAATGATTGCTTTGAGATTTACATTACAGAGTATGAATCATACCAGCTTACTGTATTTAACCGCTGGGGCCAGCAGGTTTTTGAAAGTTATGATCCTGCCATTTGCTGGGATGGTACTTTTAATGGTAAAACCGTTTTCGGAAATCACACCTATGTAGTAAAAGCCAATGACGGCAGTAAAGAGCGTGTTGTGTATGGAATTGTCACTGTACTGAGGTAACCAGTTTGCAGTTAGCAATTAATCAGTTTGCAAATTGCCAACTGCTTACTGCAAAACTGCCTTAACCCTTGTCACCCTGAGCGGCAGTCGAAGGGCTTACATGCTTGTCAAACCCTTCACTATCCAATTGCAAATTGCAACTGCACTCTTGCATACTGCCAACTGAGTAATTGCCAACTGCTCTTTTGCATACTCCCTAATGCCAATTGCCAACCGCAAAACTGCCAACTGAATTACTCAAACTCCTTCTCCATTTTCTGCTCCAGCACACCAATTTCATCGCGCAGGTTAGCCGCCTCTAAAAAGTCAAGCGCCTTAGCCGCCAGTTCCATTTTCCTGCGGGTTTTCTCAATCTCCTTGCGGAGCTGCTCTTTGGATTGATACACTACTTCCGGCTCAGCCGCAATATTGGTACTGTCGTTAGGCAGGTAAGCAGCCGTAGTAGCTCCTGAGCCAGCCAGTATAGAGTGTTTGGATTTGTTAAGTGCAGTAGGTGTGATGCCATGCTTTTCGTTGTACTCGGCCTGTGTAGCCCTGCGCCTGTTGGTTTCATCAATGGTTTGCTGCATACTGTCGGTAATCTTGGCGGCATACATTATAGCTTTACCTTTTAGGTGGCGGGCCGCTCGTCCTACAGTTTGCACCAATGAGCGCTCCGAACGTAAAAAGCCCTCCTTATCGGCATCCAAAATGGCTACTAAGGATACTTCCGGTAAATCCAGACCTTCGCGCAGAAGGTTTACGCCAATCAGTACATCAAAAACCCCAAGTCGCAAATCGCGCATAATTTCCACGCGCTCCAAAGTATCAACATCAGAGTGTATGTAACGGCAGCGCACCCCATAGCGGGTAAGGTACTTGGTAAGTTCTTCGGCCATACGCTTGGTGAGGGTGGTTACCAATACCCGCTCATCAATTTCGGTACGGATGTTTATTTCCTCCAAAAGGTCGTCCACCTGGTTTTCAACCGGGCGCACCTCAATTACAGGGTCAAGCAGCCCGGTAGGTCGGATAAGCTGTTCCACCACCACGCCCCCGGATTTTTCCAGCTCATACTCGGCAGGCGTAGCACTTATGTAGAGCACCTGGTTTTGCAGGGCTTCAAATTCCTCAAATTTCAATGGGCGGTTATCCATGGCGGCTGGTAGCCTGAAACCGTACTCCACTAGGTTTTCCTTACGGGAACGGTCTCCACCATACATAGCCCGCACCTGCGAAACGGTCACGTGGCTTTCATCAATCACCATCAGGTAATCATCAGGAAAATAGTCAAGGAGACAGAAGGGGCGGGTGCCGGGCAGGCGACCATCCAGGTAGCGGGAGTAGTTCTCAATACCCGAACAATAGCCCAGTTCGCGAATCATTTCCAGGTCAAACTCCGTGCGTTCCTGCAGGCGCTTGGCCTCCAGCGGGCGCTGGGTTTGCTTAAAAAACTCTACCTGCTCCACCATATCATCCTGTATGTTATGTATGGCCGATTTTAAAGTGCTTTTGCTGGTTACAAATATGTTAGCGGGGAAAATCCTGATGCGTTCAAATTTTTCAATAATATCACGGCTGGCGGGTTCAAAGCGTTCAATAGCTTCAATTTCATCTCCCCAAAAGTGAATACGTATTGCGGTATCCGAGTAAGCAGGGAAAATATCCACGGTATCGCCCTTTACTCTAAAGTTACCGCGGCCAAACTCAGCCGTAGTGCGGCTGTACAGCGCATTTACCAACAGGTGCAAAAAGCCATTGCGGGCAATTACCTGGCCTACTTCCACTTCAATTACCTGGTTGGCAAATTCCTTGGGGTTACCAATACCATACAGGCACGAAACCGAGGCCACCACTATAACATCGCGCCTTCCCGAAAGGAGGGAAGAGGTGGTGCTGAGCCTTAATTTTTCGATCTCCTCATTAATGGATAGGTCCTTTTCAATGTACGTTCCGCTGGTGGGTATGTAGGCCTCCGGCTGGTAGTAGTCGTAGTAGGAAACAAAATACTCCACGGCATTTTCAGGGAAGTATTGCTTTAGCTCGCCATATAGCTGGGCGGCCAGTGTTTTATTGTGGCTGAGTACCAATGTTGGCTTTTCAACCTGCTCAATTACATTGGCTGCTGTAAAGGTTTTACCGGAGCCTGTAACTCCTAAAAGAGTCTGGTAGCGGTCTCCACGCTTTACACCTTCTACTAACTGACGGATGGCTTCGGGCTGATCTCCGGTAGGAGAATACTCCGAAGTGATTTTGAACTTTTTGGACATAGGATTGCAAAACTACATAGGGATATTGATATCAAATAACCCTGTTAATTTCCATTGTTTATAAAGCCGCTACTTTTTTAAACTAAAGCTAAAACACGAACCATGCATGGGCTCAGACTCTACGGATATAGAGCCTTCTAACGCATTGATGAGTTTTTTAACTGTTGCTAAACCAATTCCGGTGCCTTTATTTCCGTACCTGTCAGGGGCACCGGTAGTTTTAAATATTTCAAAAATCCGGTTTCTATCTTCAGCATTTATTCCTATACCATTATCCCTTACAGCAAAGTGGTAATAGTTTTCATCTTCATTTATTTCCACCAGGATTTTAGCTACTTCCTTATCATTATACTTAATGGCATTGGAGATAAGGTTGATCAGTACCTGTTCTAAAACGGTGTGGTTTGTTACAAGTTCTTCAAGGTTGGTTTTAAGTTCAATACTGATTTTGTAGTCCGCCTTTACCAAATGGCGAATCTTGTCAATAAGATGCTCGGGAAATATTATGGTATTGTGATTCTTAAGATCATCGGTACTTCTACTAAAGCTGAGCATGCCATTCACCATATCGTTCAGGTGGCTGGCGGCCGAGTCAATGCGATCGAGCATTTCCGAAACTGCCGGGGTTATGGCTAATTGGTAATCATTTATTATTATTTGAGTATATCCTTTAATAACCGCCAATGGAGATTTAATATCATGGGCGGCTGTGCTGGCAAACTGATCCAACTCGAGGTTTTTTTCGGTAATCTCAGTAAGTGATTTTTCCAGCAATAATTTGCTTCTTCTCAACTCCAGTAAGTTCATCACCTGTTTGCCCAGGGCTTTTAGGCTGGCTAACTGATCTTTATTTAAAACCTTTGGCTTATTATCAATAACGCATAAAGTGCCCAATGCCGAACCTTGCTGAGTTACCAATGGAATGCCAGCATAAAAAATAACATTTGGTAAACCGGTAACCAGCGGATTATCGAGAAAGCGCTCATCATCACGGGCATCTTCTACAATAAATGGAGTTGTGGGTTCATTAATGGCATGCGCACAAAAGGCGAATTCGCGAGGTGTTTCATTTACACTTAAGCCTGTTTTAGATTTAAACCATTGCCTCTTTTCGTCAATAAGTGTAATTAATGAAATAGGTGTTTCACATATTTGTGATGCGATGCGTGTGATATTATCATAGTCTTCTTCCTGTAGGGTATCCATAATATCCAGTCCACTAAGGTCTTTCAGTCTTACATCTTCATTCTTTGGGATTTGGGGAGCAATCATAAGTTTTCCTGGATGTTTTGGCGAATATAGTAAGGGCAGATTTGTATGATGCATATCAGCACTTTACACTCTTTTTGTAAATGTGGAAGTCGTTAAGAGGCCAAGTCTATCAATTGCTCATAAAGTTGTACTTAGTTTTGCATCTGATAAATCTTTAATGGAACAAAGTAGGTTATGGCCAACATGATGCACAGGTTAAAGGCAGACACTCAAAAATTACATGATGAGGTAGAGACTGCAATGAACTCGGAAAGATTAATGAGTGATGCTTTTAGTAAAGCAGAGTATGGCCATTTACTTCAAAAGCTGCTGTTGGCCCATAGCTCGTTAGAACCATTGCTTTTAGCTAATAATGATATCCGCAGGCATAAAAATCTGAATGCTGAGTGGCGGCTTTCAAAAAGTGAGGCTCTTAAGGATGATCTTAAAAGGCTGGACCTGCCCGCCCTTACAATTCATATTGATTTACCGGTACTCCAAAGCGGCCCCGAATCCTGGGGTGCATTTTATGTGCTGGAGGGTTCATCTTTGGGAGGAGCCATGATCCATAAACACTTAAAGGAAAAGGGCACTGTAACTGCAGAAGCCTTATCGTTTTACGGCTACTATGGTGGTGATACCGGTAAACTCTGGAAGGAGTTTAAAGCGGCCTTTGTGGAGAATGTGAATGATGATGAGGACACCTATCAGCAAATACTTAGAGGCGCCCAAAGCGCTTATCAATTGTACCTCTCAGCCGCAAAAGCTATTGAGAGCCAGCCCTGAGTTAAACTCAGGACTGGAATTTTTGTAGTGTGGCGCGGAGCATATCGCGGTCAAGTGGTTTTATAAGGTGCTCGCTAAAACCAGCGGCTTTAGCCTCTTCCACCTTTTCCTTATTTCCCCAACCCGATTGCGATATGAACACTGTATTTTCAGCTTCAGGCGTGGTAGATAGCCTGCGGCATAATTCAAACCCATCAATATCCGGCATGCCGATGTCAAACAGGGCAAAGTCTGGTGCAAACTCTTTAAATATTTTAATAGCCTCTTTGCCGGTGCTGGCCGTGCGTGTATCATAACCTTCATGCTTTAGCAGCAGATTATACATGCTCAGCACAGCCTTATTGTCATCAACTATTAAAATTTTCTTTTTCCCGGATTTTACTTTAGAAAATCCGTTTTTTTCACCCGTTTTTTTAAATGTTTTGTCTGAAAGTGGCAGTAAAACTTCAAACTCGGTGCCTTTACCCAATCCTTCGCTACGGGCGTAAATTTCGCCATCATGTAAATCAACCAGGCGCTTTACCAGGGTGAGGCCTATGCCTAATCCGCCTTTGGTGTGGGTGGAGTAGGCATCAATCTGGGTAAACATGGCAAAGATGGATTCCAGCTTTTCGGCTGGTACACCCAGGCCGTTATCTTTTATTTTAACTGATACCCATTCATCCTGAGCAGTAACGGAAATAATAATGTGCCCGCCCGGCTCAGTATATTTTGCTGCATTGTTTAAAATATTTACAAAAACCTGTGTAAGCCTTGTAGGATCTCCATCGGTATACAGTTCCTTTCCGGGAAGATTGATTTCCAGTTCGTGATCGTTTTCATCAATCAGGCGCTGGCAGGTTTCAACGGCATTATTAATTATATCTCTTATAGGCAGTGTTTTTATTTCGAGTTTAACCTTGCCCTGGGTAATTCTTGATACATCCATTAAATCATTTATGAGTGTGGACATATGGTTTACCTGACGTTTCATGGTACTTACCACCTCAATGTGTTCCCCGTTGGTGGTTTCTTCCAACATAGAAATACCGATGGTGAGGGGAGTAAGCGGGTTGCGCAATTCATGTGCAAGTGTGGCCAGAAACTCATTTTTATACTGACTCTGCATTTCCAGCTTACTGATGTTTTTACGCATCTGGTCCTGAGTTTCCAAAGCATGCGTCATGAATACCTTATTGAAACGATTGGCCATTTCAATATCATTACTGTCCCAGGGGCGGCTGGTATTTTTTATCTTACGCTCGTGTACTTCAAAGGAGGTACGCGGTTGCAACCTTTCCATTTTTGAGGCAGTAGCCGATTTTTCTTCTGGCGCTCCCGCCCACTTCTCTACCTGCTCACATTCCTTACGAAACCAGGCAGTGAAATAACTCTTGTTTTCCGCCAGCGGAATTAGCAGCACTCCACAAATGCCGTTCAGTAATCCCAGTTCGTCAACTTCATTACATATATTGGTAGATATGTATGGCTTGCGGCCATTTTTGCTGGCCTTTTTATATAACCTGGTAATTACCGAAGCGTCAGGCAAAGTACCAAGGCTTATAGTTTCCTCTTCTGTGTAAAACATAAAACCATCAGTACCTGTAATTTTTAATACCTCCTGTTCATTGTTTTTAAATACCTCTACTATTGGGGTTAGCACAGAGGTTTTATCCAGCATATCATTTATAGCCTTATCAGTAACCTTTTTCCGCATTATGTAAAGTTCTTCTTCTTTAGCATAAAGATGCCAGCTAAAAAGCTGGCTCAGGTTTTCGCATTCCAGTCTGATATTTTGCGGAATATAACTGGGCTTTCGGCTATGGCAGGATATCATACCCCATAAATGATCATGTGTAACCAATGACATGGACATAGAAGCCTTAAGCCCCTGGTTTCGCACATATTGTAAGTGTATTGGAGATAAACTTCTCAATATAGAATTGGTAAGATCCAATGGCTTACGACCTGTATCGTTTGTAGTTGGTATTAGTCTTGAGGTTGCCAGATCTACATTTGGCGTAAGGCGAATCCAGTTTTTCTTATATAGTTCGCGGGCCTGTTTTGGAATATCAGAGGCGGGGTACAACAGCCCTGCGTATGATTCCATATCCTCTTCTTTTGATTCGGCTATAACTTTTCCGGTACCATCTTCTGTAAACCTGAAAAGTACAACCCGCTCAAAGCCGGTTATGTATTTTATAGTTTCTACTATTTCCTTCGCCATTGAGTCCAGGCTTGCGTAAGCCTTAAACTTTGGGGCCACGGAGGTAGCATACATCTTTATAAAATGCCTGGCCGAGTAGGATTCACGGAATTCACCGGCCGGCTCTAGTTCAATTACAAAGTAGCCCTCACTCTCATATACAATTACATAAAAGTCATTTGCTGTGCCCTCTACTGTGTATTCAGATTTTAGTAAAATCTGGCCTGGCAGGCGGGTACCACGGGCCTTTGCCCTGGCGTAGGTGTTTTTTAAAA
Organism: Schleiferiaceae bacterium; assembly: GCA_963758205.1. Classification (GTDB taxonomy): domain Bacteria; phylum Bacteroidota; class Bacteroidia; order Flavobacteriales; family Schleiferiaceae; genus Owenweeksia. The sequence goes on along the minus strand of CAVWUM010000002.1, from coordinate 180,896 downwards.
AGGCAATATCCTCTTTGCCTTCAAGCAGGTCAAAAAAGTTTTTACCTAGTAGGTTATCTGTTTCTGTCAGTAGTTTTCCAACGTTCTCACTGTAAACTTCTATGTTTCCGTTTTCTTCATTAAGGGCAAAAAGGTATCCATAACCTTGTATGGATTCAGGAATGTGTATGGGCTCATCCTCGCAATGGTCAAAGTCCAGGTCTTCAATATTCAAATTCATGTGATCGGGAAGAATGTTTCAATAAATAATGTGGTGATGCAAAAGTAAATGCTGTAGTATAATTTTCTCAGAAACGACTTTCAGGTCATTTCTTTATTGCTCACAAGTTTTAGTAATTTAAAAAGTGTGGAAATTGTTCACTATAAGTCAATCACATAGCGCTGGGCAAAGCTGTAAGGCGGGCTAGTGTTGCGCCTTTCTATTTTTAAGAGCTATGTGAATGGCCGCATCTAAAAAGTTTTCAGTAGGAAGTAAAATGGTGTAATTGTTCCAAAATTCCTGATCCCAGTCAGAATCCTGTTTTTCGATAAGTCGGTATTCACCTGTTGTTTCGATGCTGCTAAACCTTTCAACATTAGTGGTATCAAGGTTGGTAATTATATAATCTCCTGTGGTTTCCAACTCAAAGTTATACTGCTTAAACTGATTTTTTACCCTGAAGGTGGCATTGTTGATGGCATGGCTTAAGTAGTAGGTATCGCCCGTTTTGGTGTACCAGGCTTTCATATTATTCCTCAGTAATGTAAGCTCAATATTTTCCAAAGCAAGCCTTGATTGTTGTTCGACCGTACCATACTGGTGATACGTTATACCCTTTGGGCTAAGTCCCATTTCAATGTAAATTATAGCAAAGCTTTCACGGTCAATTATCATATACCCTCTGTATCCTGAAAAACCACCTCCAATCTGGTCGAATTCAATTTTGTGCGCTGCTCTGCCTTCCACATAAGCTGTAGGAGCATATTGAAATTCATGGGCTTCCATTCCCATGTTGCTAAACAGTTCGCTTTGCCTTATGTGGTTCACTATATCCATTTCAAAAACACTTTGTGGGGTAAAACCCAGGTAAAAACCCATAGAAGCTTCTTTATCCTGAATCGCCCTCACCTTAGTGAGTTTGAGCTGCTCGGGTTTCCGTTTCATTTTAGATTGATAAATTTCAAATACCGCTTCTGAGAGGTGTACGTATTCGCTATCTCGCTGCGAAGTGAGCCTGTAAAAGCCTTGTGATTTATAAGGTTCAGTAAAGTAGTTATTGGGAATTCTGGCAATAGCCATTTCCACTACCTGGCGTGCGCTATGGTGTGTAACTACAACTTCATTAAGATGTACGGGCTGAGGATTTAACAGGATATCTAAAGTATCAGAAATGCCTGCTGCTACAGTTTTGGTTTCATATCCGAGACAGGAGAACACCAGGCTATCGCTCTGCTTGAAATTAGCCCTCAGCAAATATTTGCCGTTACTATTGCTCGCTGTACCGGTATTATTGGCTTTTAGCCGGATGTGGCAATAGGGCAGGGGTGCTACGGTAACGGAATCTCTGATAATGCCGCTGATAGTGCCGGTTTGCGAAAAGCTGCTGGTACTGGCCAGGGCGCATGTAATTGATAGGAGTAGGATTCTGATAAATCCGGTATTAACCGATACCCACATTAATGTAAAGTTGAGATTCTTCTGGTTTTCGAAAATAGAAATATTGTACAGCAAACATATTACGCATTGAGAGAATGGTTGGATTTAGTTTAATTAGCAACTTATCGATTTATGATAGTATTACTATTATATTTGCAGCAACTATAATCAAGAGGAATTAGAGTGCTTCCAAACATCAGCATACAGGTAAACGATCATATCTATCTTAAAAACCCTGAGTCCAGCGAATTGGGCCGGAGGATTGTAACTGAAGGTATCAACCTTATGGATGAGTTGGGTTTTGAAGCTTTTACCTTCCGAAAACTGGCTGCGCATATTTCTTCTACGGAAGCCTCAATTTATCGCTACTTTGAGAGCAAGCATAAATTACTATTGTACCTTAGCAACTGGTATTGGGCCTGGATGGAATACCGACTAATATTTGGTATGGCCAATATTTCAGACCCCAAAAAACGGTTGGGCCGCGCAGTTACCCTGCTTACCGAACAGGTAAACCAGGATAGTAACTTTTCTCATATAAATGAGGTAAAGCTTAACCGTATTGTTATTGCAGATTCATCCAAATCTTACCAAACAAAGGTGGTGGATGATGAAAATAAGGTAGGTGTGTTTAGCGGCTACAAACAGTTGGTACAAAGGGTATGTGATGTAATACTTGAACTCAACCCTGATTATAAATACCCTCACATGCTGGTATCAACCGTAATTGAGGGGGCTCACAACCAACGGTATTTTGCAGAGCATTTACCAAAGCTAACGGACGCCATTTTAGGAGAAGATGCAATAACACAATTTTATTTAGATGTAACTTTCAAAGCCATAGATATACAGCGCTGATGTTCAAAAATCGCCAAAAGGCAAAACACCTTAAAAAGAGCTTATTAAGATTTTTTTACGGTGTGGTTTGCCTCATTTTTACCGCTGTCTGTATTTTGCCACAACCCACCTATGGCGCTGATATTCCAATTTATGAGCTAAATGAATCAGGCGAAAAGCAGCTTCAATTAGAGCAGGAGGAGTTTGAGTTGAATACAAATCCCCTTGTAATTACTGTTCTATCCGTAACTGTAAACAGTCTTCTTATTTCGTTAGAGTTTAGATTTTCATCCGAGTTTTCGGGTGATGTGCCTAACCCTCCTCCCGAAGTAAAAAGATGACAATCAATTTAAGCCTGGCAGGTTGATTCGGCTTAAAAAGCATTATTCATTAGATTTCTAAATATTTTTGGTTTATTGCAAATAAACCGACTGCCTCCTTAAAACTCTTTAGTAGGAGGACTAAACCATTTTCATGAAAACAAGTAATAGATCAGGATTTTTCGGAACCCTGAAACAGGATTTACCGGCCAGTGTAGTTGTATTTTTCGTGGCCGTACCATTATGTCTGGGTATTGCTCTGGCCAGTGGTGCTCCACTTTTTGCAGGTCTCATTTCCGGAATTATTGGCGGTATTGTAGTAGGCGTTATTAGCGATTCTCCGCTGGGTGTGAGCGGGCCGGCAGCCGGTTTAGCCGTAATAGTGCTTAATGCTATCCAAACATTAGATACTTATGAGCTCTTTTTAGTAGCGGTTGTAATTGGTGGTGTTATTCAAATCATAATTGGAGCGATAAGGGGCGGAATTATTGGTTATTATTTTCCGTCATCCGTTATTAAAGGTATGCTTACAGGTATAGGTATTATTATAATACTAAAGCAAATTCCTCATGCATTTGGCTATGATGGTGATTATGAAGGCGATTTATCCTTCTTCCAGCCGGATGGTGAAAACACTTTTTCTGAATTAGTAAATATGTTGGATTACATCTCGCCAGCAGCGGTGGTGGTAAGTGTAATTTCAATGTTTATCCTAATTCTGTGGGATGCTGTACTCACTAAAAAGCACAACTTTTTTAGGTTAGTGCAGGGCCCACTGGTGGCGGTAGTTTTCGGTATTATATACCAAATAGTAACTCTTAGGTTTTTACCCAAATGGGCAGTGAACCCCGAACACCTGGTTTCGGTACCCGTGCCGGAAAGCTTTGGCGATTTCGTGGGGCAGTTTACCTTCCCGGATTTTAGCGCTGCATTAAGCGGTGATATTTGGGTTATTGGGGCTACCATAGCAGTAGTGGCGAGTTTAGAAACATTGCTATGCGTGGAAGCTACCGATAAGTTGGATCCTAAGAAAAGGATAACCAATACAAATCGCGAGCTCTTTGCGCAGGGTACAGGCAATATACTTTCGGGGTTAGTAGGCGGGCTTCCTATCACACAGGTAATTGTGCGCAGCTCAGCCAATATTCAATCTGGCGGACAAACCAAATTATCAGCCATTTTACATGGTTTCTTCATGCTGGCCTGTGTGGCATTAATTCCTGTAGTGTTAAACATGATTCCCCTGGCTGTGTTAGCATGTATCCTTTTTATTGTAGGATATAAACTTGCTAAACCAAGCCTGTTCAAACAAATGTATCAGCTGGGGTGGAGTCAGTTTCTGCCATTTATTGTTACCATCGTAGGTATTGTGTTTACCGATCTGCTAATTGGCATTGGATTGGGCGTGGCTGTTGGAGTAATTATATTGTTGCGCAACACTTTCAAAAATTCGCATTTTATGAAGACCGAAAGTGCCGGTGAAGGAAACCATAAGGTAAAGATGATATTGGCAGAGGAGGTTACCTTCTTGAATAAAGGTGCCATCCTCCGGGCTTTAAATGATTTGCCGGAAGGCACTGAGCTGGTTATTGATCTTAGTGATTCCGTAAGTATCGACTATGACGTGCTGGAGATTATCGATAACTTTAAGAAAACGGCAAGCGAAAAAAATATTACGGTAGATCTTATAAACAGGGGAGATGCCAAAACGGTGGATTATTAGAACTAAATTTTTGAAAACAAAAAATATGAGAACACACACTAAAGAAACCCAGGCTTCAATAACTCCTGAAAAAGCCATAGCTTTTTTAAAGGAAGGAAATCAGCGCTTTCAACAAAACCTTAAGGCAAACAGAAACCTGCTCCAACAGGTTAATGAAACGGGTGACGGGCAGTTTCCATTTGCAGCAATATTAAGTTGTATCGATTCGCGCGTATCTGCTGAACTGGTTTTTGACCAGGGCCTCGGAGATATATTCAGCATACGCATAGCCGGTAACTTTGTTAATGAGGATATTCTAGGAAGCATGGAGTTTGCCTGTAAACTAGCGGGCTCAAAGCTGATTGTGGTTTTAGGGCATAGCCGATGCGGAGCTATTAAAGGAGTATGTGATGATGCCCAGCTTGGTAATCTGACAGCAATGCTCAGTAAACTAAAGCCCGCAGTAGCTGCGGTTAAAGAGCCATCCGAAAATAGAAACTCTCAGAATAGTGAGTTTGTGGAGAAAGTAAGTCATGCTAACGTGGAGCTCACAATTGAAAATATTAAAATGCGGAGTTCGGTATTGAAGGAAATGCTGGATAATGGTGAGATTGCCATTGTAGGCGCCATGTATGATGTGGAGACAGGCGAAGTAACCTTTATGGATTAGCTCAAATTAACAGATAGCTATACTTTTTATAAAGCGGAGGTTCTGAAAAAGAACTTCCGCTTTTTTATTGGGGCTACTCCTTTATAATATTACGTATACTGGTCTTTCAATTTATCGTTGTGGGGTAATCGTTCTTCAAAGTTTTTCCCACTTTTTGTTTTTCAGTTTTGCATCTTTTTCATGAAGATGAGATTAATTTGGGCTATTCATTAACAATCGCCATCTGGCCGTAGCCAGGTTTAAATGGCATTTTGGATTATTTACATAAGAGGATTAGAATTTTACTATACTGACAGGCAGGCACTTAGTCTTTAGTAATACAGAAATGTATACCCGCCCCTTGCCATATTAAAAACCCATATTATATTTGCCGCCCCTTACGGAGGTAGGGGGGTAGATTTTAAAAAGGCGGTAAAATAAAAACCATTAAAAAGGTTGCGGGAGTAAAAACCCGGAGTATATTTGCCGCCCCGTTCAGCAGCGGTTGAGCGGGATTAAAAGGAGAGGTAATATTGAAGAGTATAAATTTTCCGCAAACGGAAAAACGCAGTAGATTTGCCTCCCTGTTTTTGGGGTTTTAAAAAACCTCAAAAATTTTTCAAAAGAGCGGTTATGGTAACAAAATAAGTTGTACGTTTGCCGCCCGAAAAAATTGAAAGAAAGAGTTCTTTAAAATATTGAGAAGAAAAGAAGGTAAAGAAATGTAACCTCGTCATTGAGCTTTGATAATACAGACAAACTTACAACGGAGAGTTTGATCCTGGCTCAGGATGAACGCTAGCGGCAGGCTTAACACATGCAAGTCGAACGGTAACAGGTCCTTCGGGATGCTGACGAGTGGCGCACGGGTGCGTAACGCGTATGCAATCTGCCCTTATCTGGAGGATAGCCCGGAGAAATCCGGATTAATACTCCATAATATTATGATTACACATGTAATTATACTTAAAGCTTAGGCGGATAAGGATGAGCATGCGTCCTATTAGCTTGTTGGAGAGGTAACGGCTCACCAAGGCAACGATAGGTAGGGGGCCTGAGAGGGTGATCCCCCACACTGGTACTGAGACACGGACCAGACTCCTACGGGAGGCAGCAGTGAGGAATATTGGACAATGGGCGCAAGCCTGATCCAGCCATGCCGCGTGCAGGATGACGGCCCTATGGGTTGTAAACTGCTTTTATACGGGAATAAACCCCTCTACGTGTAGAGGGCTGAAGGTACCGTAAGAATAAGGACCGGCTAACTCCGTGCCAGCAGCCGCGGTAATACGGAGGGTCCGAGCGTTATCCGGATTTATTGGGTTTAAAGGGTCCGCAGGCGGGATATTAAGTCAGTGGTGAAAGCCTGCAGCTTAACTGTAGCACTGCCATTGATACTGGTATTCTTGAGTGTGGTTGAAGTGGGCGGAATATGTCATGTAGCGGTGAAATGCATAGATATGACATAGAACACCTATTGCGAAGGCAGCTCACTAAGCCATTACTGACGCTCAGGGACGAAAGCGTGGGTAGCAAACAGGATTAGATACCCTGGTAGTCCACGCTGTAAACGATGATCACTCGCTGTTGGCGATATACAGTCAGCGGCCAAGCGAAAGCATTAAGTGATCCACCTGGGGAGTACGCTCGCAAGAGTGAAACTCAAAGGAATTGACGGGGGCCCGCACAAGCGGTGGAGCATGTGGTTTAATTCGATGATACGCGAGGAACCTTACCTGGGCTTAAATGTAGATTGACAGATTGGGAAACCAGTCCTTCTTCGGACAATTTACAAGGTGCTGCATGGTTGTCGTCAGCTCGTGCCGTGAGGTGTCGGGTTAAGTCCCATAACGAGCGCAACCCCTATTCTTAGTTGCCAGCGAGTAATGTCGGGGACTCTAGGAAAACTGCCCGCGCAAGCGGTGAGGAAGGTGGGGATGACGTCAAATCATCACGGCCCTTACGTCCAGGGCCACACACGTGCTACAATGGTATTGACAGAGGGCAGCTACATAGTGATATGATGCTAATCCTTAAACAATATCTCAGTTCGGATTGGAGTCTGCAACTCGACTCCATGAAGCTGGAATCGCTAGTAATCGCGCATCAGCCATGGCGCGGTGAATACGTTCCCGGGCCTTGTACACACCGCCCGTCAAGCCATGGAAGCTGGGGGTGCCTGAAGTCGGTAACCGCAAGGAGCTGCCTAGGGTAAAACCAGTGACTGGGGCTAAGTCGTAACAAGGTAGCCGTACCGGAAGGTGCGGCTGGAACACCTCCTTTTAGAGAAAGAGAAGTTTCAATAACGTAGTTACTTTTCCCCTTCTTTTCTTTTCTTTTTTCCTTTTCTGAAGTCTCTATCGACCCACTTCAGGGGAAGTGTTGCAAAAGCAATAACCAAATTGAAACGGGCAGACTTTAAGGAACAAAGTCCCGTAGCTCAGCTGGTTAGAGCGCTACACTGATAATGTAGAGGTCCGCAGTTCAAGTCTGCGCGGGACTACAAGGAAAGGGGGATTAGCTCAGCTGGCTAGAGCGCCTGCCTTGCACGCAGGAGGTCATCGGTTCGACTCCGATATTCTCCACAAAGGAAAAGTATCAGGTACAAAGTATCAGGTATCAAGAGTTATCTTAATACTTAATATCCAGTACATAATACCATTTCCAAAAGTTCTTTGACATATTGAGAGTGAATACATAAAATTTCTAATCATTAAGAAAGTAAATAAGGGCGTACGGTGGATGCCTAGGCTTTTAGAGGCGAAGAAGGACGCGACAAGCTGCGATAAGCTGCGGGGAGATGCACATAATCTTTGATCCGCAGATTTCCGAATGGGGAAACCCACCATGCTGAAGGCATGGTACCCGCAAGGGGGCAAACCCGGGGAACTGAAACATCTAAGTACCCGGAGGAAGAGAAAACAATAGTGATTCCCTGAGTAGTGGCGAACGAAACGGGAACAGCCCAAACCAACAATGTTTCGGCATTGTTGGGGTAGTAGGACTGTAACATGGATTGACCAACGAAGTAGAAGACACTGGAAAGTGTATCCATAGAGGGTGATAGGCCCGTATACGTAAGTTCGGTTTAATACTAACAGTATCCTGAGTAGCGCGGGACACGTGAAATCCTGTGTGAATCTGTCGGAACCATCCGATAAGGCTAAATACTCCTAAAAGACCGATAGCGAACTAGTACCGTGAGGGAAAGGTGAAAAGTACCCTGAATAAGGGAGTGAAATAGTACCTGAAACCGTGCGCTTACAAGCGGTTGGAGCCATATTTATATGGTGACAGCGTGCCTTTTGCATAATGAGCCTACGAGTTACTCCTCACTAGCGAGGTTAAGGGTTTAAAGACCTGCAGCCGAAGCGAAAGCAAGTCTGAACAGGGCGATATAGTTAGTGGGGGTAGACGCGAAACCCGGTGATCTACCCATGGCCAGGTTGAAGCTCTGGTAACACAGAGTGGAGGACCGAACCAGTTGACGTTGAAAAGTCTTTGGATGAGCTGTGGGTAGGGGTGAAAGGCTAATCAAACTGGGAAATAGCTCGTACTCCCCGAAATGCATTTAGGTGCAGCGTTGAATTTAGTTTACCAGAGGTAGAGCGACTGGTTGGATGCGGGGGCTTCACCGCCTACCAAATCCTGTCAAACTCCGAATGCTGGTAAATATGTTCAGCAGTGAGGGCATGGGTGCTAAGGTCCATGTCCGAGAGGGAAAGAACCCAGACCATCTGCTAAGGCCCCCAAATGTATGCTAAGTTGATCAAACGTGGTCTGATTGCTTTGACAGCTAGGATGTTGGCTTGGAAGCAGCCATTCATTTAAAGAGTGCGTAACAGCTCACTAGTCGAGCGATCGGGCGTGGATAATAATCGGGCATTAAGCATACTGCCGAAGCAATGGACTCGAAAGAGTGGTAGGGGAGCATTCTAAGTGTGCTGAAGGTGTACTGTGAGGTATGCTGGAACGCTTAGAAAAGAAAATGTAGGCATAAGTAACGATAAAGCGGGCGAGAAACCCGCTCACCGATAGACTAAGGTTTCCTGAACAACGCTAATCGGTTCAGGGTTAGTCGGGACCTAAGGCGAACCCGAATGGGGTAGTCGATGGACAATTGGTTAATATTCCAATACTTGTATTAACTGCGATGGGGTGACGGAGTAGTGAAAGTCCTCCGTGCTGACGGAATAGCACGGTAAAGCCAGTAGATAAAAGTTTTGTAGGCAAATCCGCAAAACTTGTCGAAGGTGATAGTACCTTGAATCTTCGGATGACGGGATATGGACCTAAACAGACTTCCAAGAAAAACCTCTAAGCTTCAGGTTAATACGACCCGTACCGCAAACCGACACAGGTAGTCAAGGAGAGAATCCTGAGGTGCTCGAGTGAATCATGGCTAAGGAACTAGGCAAAATAGCCCCGTAACTTCGGGAGAAGGGGCGCCACACTTCGGTGTGGCCGCAGTGAAAAGGCCCAGGCGACTGTTTATCAAAAACACAGGACTCTGCAAAATCGAAAGATGACGTATAGGGTCTGACACCTGCCCGGTGCTGGAAGGTTAAGAGGAGATGTTAGGCTTCGGCCAAAGCATTGAATTGAAGCCCCAGTAAACGGCGGCCGTAACTATAACGGTCCTAAGGTAGCGAAATTCCTTGTCGGGTAAGTTCCGACCTGCACGAATGGTGTAACGATCTGGGCACTGTCTCAGCCATGAGCTCGGTGAAATTGTAGTCTCGGTGAAGATGCCGAGTACCCGCAATGGGACGAAAAGACCCCGTGCACCTTCACTATAGCTTAGTATTGACTTCGGATAAACAATGTGTAGGATAGGTGGGAGACTTTGAAGCGGCATCGCCAGGTGTTGTGGAGTCAACCTTGAAATACCACCCTTTGTTTATTTGGAGCCTAACCTCTGTAAGAGGGACAGTGCTTGGTGGGTAGTTTGACTGGGGTGGTCGCCTCCAAAAGAGTAACGGAGGCTTCTAAAGGTGCCCTCAGCACGCTTGGTAACCGTGCGTAGAGTGCAATGGCACAAGGGCGCTTGACTGTGAGACTTACAAGTCGAGCAGGTGCGAAAGCAGAGCATAGTGATCCGGTGGTTCCGCATGGAAGGGCCATCGCTCAAAGGATAAAAGGTACGCCGGGGATAACAGGCTGATCTCCCCCAAGAGCTCACATCGACGGGGGGGTTTGGCACCTCGATGTCGGCTCGTCACATCCTGGGGCTGGAGAAGGTCCCAAGGGTTGGGCTGTTCGCCCATTAAAGTGGCACGCGAGCTGGGTTCAGAACGTCGCGAGACAGTTCGGTCTCTATCTATTGCGGGCGTTAGAAATTTGAGGGGGGCTGACTTTAGTACGAGAGGACCGAGTTGGACACACCGCTAGTGTACCTGTTGTGGCGCCAGCTGCATCGCAGGGTAGCTATGTGTGGAAGAGATAAGCACTGAAAGCATATAAGTGCGAAACTCGCCCCAAGATGAGATTTCTTTTAAGGGTCGTTCGAGATGAGGACGTTGATAGGCTACAGGTGTAAAGGCGGTGACGTCAAAGCCGAGTAGTACTAATTACCCGTTGACTTTCTAATGCGAGATTTTATGTATTCACTTTCTCAATATGTTATATAATATTTAAGATTTATGGTGACTATAGCGGTGGGGATCACCTCTTCCCATTCCGAACAGAGTAGTTAAGCCCACCTGCGCAGATGGTACTGGAGTAACATCCGGGAGAGTATGTCGTTGCCAATCTTTAAAAGCCCCCTAGTTCTATACTTCGGGGCTTTTTTGTTTTAATGATGGGCCTATATTGGATTAGAACTTTAATTCAATAGCTTAACTTCAGTTCTTCTATTTTCCTGTCGTCCCTTTTCGGTATCATTTGATTTTACTGGAACGGCTTCTCCATATCCTACAGCAACAACTCTATTTGCTTCAATACCGTTTTTGACTAAATAATTACGAACAGTTTCAGCTCTTTTCTGTGATAGAATCATATTCGAATCATCATCACCAAAGCTATCAGTATGACCTCCGATTTCTATTCGCGTAGTTTTTTTGAGTTTCATAAACTCAATAAGTTCGTTAAGCTGATTATAGCTTTGCTCTGTGAGAGCAGCTCTGCCTGATTCGAAATGAACATTACTTAGGGTAAAGCTTTTGGCGGGCTCAAACTTTATATCAACCTGATAAGTCATACTTTTTTGACCTTTTTTCAATGCAGGTATCGAAAATTCTATGTAGTCCACGTCATCACTAAACCCTTTGATTTTTATTTGGTAAGTGAAAAAATATGGCAAGGAAATTTCGAAATATCCATCTTCTCCGCTAAAAGTCTCAAAGGTTTCATGGGTAGAGGTATTCTCAAAAATAATTACCTCGCCAATTTTGGAATTATTTTCAAAATCTGAGACAGTACCTTTGACCAAAGCAATTGAATCAGGCTCCTGCGCAAGCATATTTAAAGAAGAAAATATACTAGCAAAATAAATAAATAGTCTGGCTAAACTCATTTTGTTATGATTTGGATTATATCAAACCATAACGATGATTTTTAAATGATCATTGCATCAATTACAATAACCTACCAAGGCTAGACAAAAATTACTCACCCTCTTTTTCCGATTTATCACCGGCCTCTTCTTCAGCTTTATTTACTTCACGGATTTTAACCGTAATCATCTTCATTTTCTCTTTGAGAAGCTCAATCTGCTGCTTTTGGTTTTCGATGTTTTTGGTAGCCTCCTTTAGAAGAGGACTCTTAGGGTTGCCACTAAAAAAGCTCATGTTTGTTTCCAGTTGATTCAATTCCTTAGAGGCTTCATCAATTTGTTTACGGATGGTATCACGCTCATAACGCAACTGACGGTCATCACCACTACCGGCACCATCCGTCATGGCTTCCATTTTATTTTCGAATCTTATTCTTTGTGACTCTTTTCGGTCAAGGTCAATAGCTTTGAATTTATCATCAAGAACTTTGTTAAAGTCCCGTTCAATCTGACTTTTTGATCGTGGTACGGGCCCTATTTCTTTCCACGAATTAATGATTTCCTTCAACTCCTGCACGCCCTTTTTCTGGTTATCCTTAGGTGGGTCATAAGCCTTGAGTTTTTCAAGAAGTTCATTTTTAGAGGTAAAATTCCCCTCAAGCTTACTATCCTGATTTTTATTGTGCTCGGTAAGCCTGTCAAAAAAATGATTGCAGGCACTCCTGAACTCCTTCCATATTTTATCAGATTCGGATTTAGGTACATGCCCGATTGTTTTCCATTTTGCCTGTATGCGCTTAAGCTCATTAGTAGTGTTTCGCCAATCTTCACTATCCTTTAAGCTTTCAGCAATATTTACCAGCTCTCTTTTTTTAACCAGATTATCCTGATGATCCTTCTTTAGATTTTTGTAATACTGATTTTTATTATGGTTAAAATCTCTAAGCAAGGCTCTGAATTCATCCCAAATGGTATCGTTTTCAGGATGATTGATACGACCTAATTTTCTAAACTCTTCGCGGATAGACTCAATAGCTCTTATAGCCTGCTGCCATTTGTTGTGGCTATTGATACCAGAATAATCGATTTCTTTAATTTTACCAATCAACTTTCTCTTCTCCTCAATTAATTCAGCTGCCTTTTCGCGCATATTGGCATAATGTGCCTCGCGTTTATCATGAAGTTTTTTGGTTATATCGCTGAATCTTTCCCACATGGGCTCGCGGTGTTCACGATCAACAGGTCCTATATTCTTCCACTTCTTATGATAGGTTTGCAATTCTTTAAAAGCATCCCTGATATTTTCCTTTTCCAGCAAGGCCTCCGCCTTTTTTATCAAATCCTCCTTAGCGTCCAGGTTTTTCTTAAAATCAAGATCCCTGAGTTCCTTATTGATTTTTATGTATTCATAAAAATTCTCCACGTGGTGGTGATAGGTTCTCCATAGGTCATTAGACTCCTGGCGGGGTACCGGGCCGGTATTGCGCCATTCCTGTTGTATGGCATTAAATTCCTTAAAGGTGTCACCAATAGACTCATCCTTATTTACCAATTCCTTAATTTGCTCAATAAGGTTCAATTTGGTTTTTAAGTTGGCTTCCAGATTTGCCTGCAGTTCCCTGTAATGTTTCTGGCGCTTACTTTTATAATCCGAATAGATTGATCTGAATTTTTCGCGTACAGGTTGTATGTATTGAAAATCCATTTCAACACCACCGTTTTCTAAAAACTCTTCCAGTTTTTTCTGTCGCTCTTCATTCAGTTGCTTCAGCACATTTTTACGGATAGCTTCAAAATGGGCTTTTAGCTTTTGTACAGGTTCATTTTTCAGCAACTTTTCAGCATCCGCAACTAGCGCATCAGGAGTATATTCTGCATAATCCGGCATCTCCAACTCGTGGTGCTCGTGCTCATCATGTTCATCATCATCAGAGTGTACCTCTTCGGTATCGTCTTCTTTTTCAAGATCTTCATCTGAAATTACCATTTCCGTTTCCTTCTTGTTTGATTCTCCAACCAAAGCATCTCCCTCTATTGTGTCTTCTGATTCTGTTTGCTTTTCGGAATTGTCAGCAGTACTATCATCCACCTTATTTTCTTTATCAGCTTTTTCCTTAAAGGCGGGTTCGGTAGATTTAATTTCTTCATCAGAGCTCACAATTACCTCATTTTCTTCACTATCGTGCTCGCTGATCATAGATTGCTCAACGATTGATTCATCCATTGAATCCACTTTTTTAGAGGTTTCCTGATTGTTTACCATGCCCTCTTCTTTTTTACTTCCGTCTGCATTTTGCAGGTTATCCTGTACGCTATCCATAACTATTGCTTTGTTGCAAATTTAAACTTCATTCCAAATCTCCCATGCTTTATCTGCCTGTAATACCAGCATTTCGTATCCATTTTTAATACTTCCTCCTTTTTGCTCGGCTTCTTTCAGTAAAGCTGTTTTCTCAGGATTATAGATCAAATCATACACTAAGTGTTCTTCACCAAGTTCGGTCAAATCCAGTGGGGGAGCCTGTTTAGTATGAGGATAAGTGCCGACAGGGGTAGTGTTTATAAGCAGGAAGTAGTGTGGCAGTTCTCCTGAGGCTCTTTCATAACTCCATTTACCATTACGTGGTTTTCTACTTACTTTTTGATAATCAATTCCTAACGTATTCAGGCTGTAGGCTATGGCTTTTGAAGCGCCTCCGGTACCCAATATCAAAGCCTGCTTATGATGTGCTTTAAGAAGTGGCTTCAGGCTTTCGGTAAAACCATAAATATCTGTGTTGTGGCCGTATAGTTTACCATCCTTAATCTTTATAGTATTTACGGCATTTATTTTTTCAGCTTCCGCAGAAAGTGAATCGAGATACGGAATAATAGCGGATTTATAGGGTATGGTTACGTTAAGGCCGGTCAGGTTCGGGTTGGCCTTCAATAGCCCCGGAAACTCATCTATACTTTCCAGTTCAAAATTTGTATATGAATGACCGGTAAGCCCAAGTTTTTTAAACTTTTCAGCAAAATATTTTTCGGAGAATGAATGCTTTAATGACTTACCGATAAGACCCAAATGCATGTTAAGAATTTTTATAAAGGTAGAAACCTATTAACTGCAAATGGAGAATTTGATCTATGAACTCTTTCTACCGGCAAAATACAACCCCAGTACTAATACCAATCCAAAAAGCACGCAGCCAATTACGCCCCCTAATTGCGGATCGGTGCCGTAAAGAAAGTTAGAATCAAGCTCTGCAAAAGTGGAAGGCAACACACTTTTAGAGAAAGCCACAGATTCCTCTCCCTCAGTATTGGTGCGCAGGCTGAGTACCTGCTGCCAGGGCCAGACTTTATTAAGCGAACCAATCATCAATCCCGTAAGGAAAGCAAGGGTAATGTTTTTAAAGTTTTTGAAGGCCCAGGTAAGTACTCTTGAAAAACTCAATAATCCCGTAAGGCAACCCAACGCGAAAACTACAATAACTGAAAGCCCGGATAAATCTCCCGAAAGGACATCCTTAACTTTTGGAATAATATAGGTGTACATACCCAACAGCAATAGCACAAAACTGCCTGATAGCCCGGGTAGCAAAAGAGCTGAAATGGCTACGGCACCGCATATAAATACAAACCAAAGTGCCGTGGTAGGTGAGCCGGGCACTGCAACCGTTACGTAATATACCAGGCCTGTGCCCAGTAAAAGTGCAATTACGGTTCCCGCATTCCAGCTGGTAATATCTTTACCAACCACATATACTGATGCCAGTATAAGCCCGAAGAAAAATCCCCAAATGAGCAGTGGATGATGTTCGAGCAGCCAGGTAATAGCAAACACCCCAACCACTATACCCAGCAACATGCCACCAATAAGAAAAAGCAAAAAATTGCCATCAATTTTTTTCCAGGCTGCAGCAACTTTACCGCTAAAAAGCAACTTTAAAAATTCTAAATCAATTGATTTTATAGAGAAAATAAGGCGCTCATAAATACCAGTAATAAAAGCGATGGTTCCACCTGAAACCCCTGGTACCACTTCGGCCATACCCATAGCCATTCCTTTAAATATCAACGAAAGTTGTGACATGCCGCGTTTAATTTTGCGGCAAAGGAAACTCAAAAAATTAAATTGCTCACTTAAATCTGATCAGGTGTTATTTTTATAGACAAATCGCTTCAAACCTTTGATGGATTTTGCTCGTTAATAGATTTTAAACTAATCACCGCGTGACTTTCAAATTTGTACGACCCCTGTTTGCCCTTCTCCTATTGTTATCACTTTCCGCTTGCTGGAGCTCAAAACAAGCCAGGCGCATTTTTACCGATCAAAAAAAGCAAGCACCTTTTGATGCCTTAATCGTTCCCGGAATTCCGCATAATGGCGAGAGCTGGGATGATGTGATGAAGTACAGAGTACATTGGGCAAAACACCTTTACGAGCAGGGGCTGGCCAGGAATATCATTTTTTCAGGTTCAGCAGTTTATTCACCTTATTACGAAGGTGAAGTAATGAGACGATATGCTGTGGCGCTTGGTTTACCGGAAGAACATATGTTTTCAGAAATTAATGCCGAGCATAGCGTTGAGAATGTATATTACTCTGTACTAAAGGGGAAAAAGATGGGCTATAAAACTTTTGCACTGGCTACCGATCCTTATCAGAATTACTTTATGCAGCAGGTGTATGAAAACGAAATTGACTTTTTGTATTACCTCCCTTTTGATTACGAGATTATGGATACGCTGCAATTTAATGAGCCGGAAATAGAACTGGAGCAATGCCGTAAAGAGGACTTTGTAGCTCTGCCCGAAAGGGAAGGGAGGATAAAGCGCTGGCGCGGCACAACCGGTCGAAAAATTGACTTCGATAAAATGAGAGAATAGCCTGGGGAACAATGTTGAATGAGGCACCAGCACTGTATCTGCAATTGCTAAATTTGCCGTTCCAAAAATTCAACTCCCTCTATTGAAATCCAAAACTAAAAAGATACTTAAAAGATTTTCACTTGGGTTTTTGTGCCTGATAGTGCTGTTCATTGTTTTGTTTTTACTCGCCATTCGGGTATCCTATCCTGAAGTTGAAAATGAAGATGCCATTGTGCAAAAGGTGCAGGTAAAAACGGATGGCGAAATTCGATATTATAACAATGACTGGTACCGGAAGAACGACTATGGCATTTGGGAAATTTACATTGAAGGCGCCCCTTACGAGCGTGGTGTGGCCTATGGAGAGTTGGCTATAGAGCAGGTACAGGCACAGGAAGATTACTTTGTGGCACAGGTTGAAAAGCTGGTACCTTCCTCAGGGTTACGTTGGTTTCTTAAGTTTTTTATCGGATGGTTTAATAAGGATATGGATGAGTACATTCCGCAGGAGTACCAAAAGGAAATATATGGTGTGTCTAAATCCTTTTCAGATGAATATACCAGCATAGCGCCTGCCTACTATCGTATTTTAAACTATCATGCAGCGCATGATATTGGGCATGCCTTAACGGATCTGAATATGGTTGGGTGCACTTCATTTGCCGTGTGGGATAGTAGTAGCTATAATGGCAACCTCCTTATCGGAAGGAATTTCGACTTTTTTGTGGGGGATGATTTTTCACGCGATAAACTGATGACTTTTATGCGCCCTGATGAGGGCTATGCCTACGCCAGTTACTCATGGGCCGGCTTTATGGGAGTGGCATCGGGTATGAATGAAAAGGGCCTCACGGTAACTATTAATGCCTCAAAATCGGCCATACCAACTGGTGCCAAAATGCCTATTTCGCTTTTGGCGAGAGAAATATTGCAATACGCCTCCACTATTGATGAAGCCTATGCCATTGCTAAAAAACGCGAAACTTTTGTATCGGAAGCCTTGCTGATTGGTTCCGGTTTGGAAAACCGAGCCGCCATTATTGAAAAGTCAACAGATACAATCGGACTTTTTGAAACAGGCAACAGCCACCTGAGCTGCTCCAACCACTACCAGGGTGAGGTTTTTGCCCAAAACCCCGCTAATCTGGAAAACCTTGAAGAGTCGGATTCAAAGAACCGCCTGGCCCGCATGAATGAACTCTTAGACCGAAACTACCCCATAACGGTAGAGGAGGGCGTTGCTATATTGCGTGACCAGCGCGGGCTGCACGATATTGATGTGGGTATGGCCAATACCGTGGCTATGAATCAGCTTATTGCGCACCATGGGGTGATTTTTGAACCAGTGGAGAAAAAAATGTGGGTTTCGGCAGGGCCATACCAACTAGGTGCCTTTGTGTGTTATGATCTTGACTTTGTGTTTGCTGTAGCCGATATGGTGGTTAAAAATCATCAAAAAGTAAATGACCCCACATGTACCATAGCTGCAGACCCATTTTTGAAAACGGATCAATATCAACGGTTTTTATATTTCAAAAGGATAAAGCAGGCTATAACTGATTTTACCTTAGTGGGAATTCCATTGCAGCTCAGCGAGGATGAAGTAACAAAGTTTATAGCCTCAAACCCTGAGAGCTACCTCACCTATCAATTACTCGGAAATTATTTTACAGAAAAGCAGCAGCCCACAAAGGCCTGTGAATATTATACTTTGGCTTTAACCAAAAGTGTAGCCTCCCGCAAGGAAGAAAGAGAAATTGAGGAACGACTAAAGGATTGCCGCTAAATGAAATCAGTTATCAAACCAATTGAAACCGACTCCAAATTACGCGAGCAGTACTGGAGGGACAGCCTTAACGCTCACCTTAAGTATATCCGCGCAAAGTCGCCCTATTATAAGGAGGTATTGGGGCATCTCCCTTCCGGGGAAGTGTTTAGCGATAGCCTTGATCCTTTAAAGGAATTACCGTTTACCGTAAAGGATGACCTGGCTCGGCATAATTGGGATTTTTTGGCTATTCCAAAATCTGAAATTATTGATTACGCCACTACCTCCGGTACCCTTGGCGACCCTGTGGCCATGTTTGTTTCAGAGAATGATTTACAGCGCCTGGCAAAAAATGAAAAAAACTCCTTGCTTATAGCCGGTTGCGAGTCAACTGATGTTTTTCAGTTAATGACCACTATAGACAAACAGTTTATGGCCGGACTTGCCTATCATTACGGAACTCGCGCCCTTGGTGCAGGCATGGTGCGCACCGGCCCCGGTGTACCAGCCATGCAATGGAAGAGTATTCAACAATTCAAACCAACAGTATTAATTGCTGTACCCTCATTCATTCCGTTTCTTTTGGATTATGCTGAAAGGCATGGAATAGATGCCAATGCCACTTCCGTAAAAAAAATAGTGTGTATTGGTGAGGCCCTTACCACCGGAGAGTTACAACCCGGAGCTTTAATGAGGCGCATCAAGAGCCGTTGGGATGTGGAATTGATCTCCACCTATGCCAGTACTGAAATGGCTACGGCTTTTACCGCATGTTCTGAAAAATCAGGAGTGCACGTGCAACCGGACTTAATTGTGCTGGAGGTGCTGGATGAAAATGGAAATCAGGTGAAAAACGGTGAAGAAGGCGAAGTAGTAGTTACACCATTGGGTGTGGAAGCCACGCCATTGTTACGATACCGCACGGGGGATATCTGCCATTACTATGACGAGCCATGCTCCTGTGGGAGAACCACTCCACGTTTAGGCCCTGTACTGGGTCGGCAGCAGCAAATGATAAAGTTGAAAGGCACTACACTTTATCCGAATATGATAGTAGATGCCCTCAACGAGGTGGAAGATTTAAAGGCCTACATCATACAAATTGAAAGCAATGAGTGGGGTGGAGATGAGCTGATGATTCGTTGTGCGGCATCTCAAACACTTGAAAAAGTTATTTTGGATACCCTGCGTGCACGGCTCCGTGTTACACCTAAAGTAAGCTTTGAATCTGCCGAGGAAATTCGAGCTATACGATTTGCTGATGATAGCAGGAAACCGATTTTGGTGAGGGATTTGAGGTCTTAAACCACGGATTACACAGATTAACATGGATTGGGGCCATTAGCTTAAAGAACCATTCTTTTAATACCACCCTTTCTTAAGTTCAAAACATTGAAATTAAACAGAAGGCCTAGCTTTATATCCGCTAACCTCATATAGGTTAACAATTGAGCCTGATGAATTGGAGCCAGTGCTTCAATGGATTTTAACTCGAGTATTATCCTATTTTCTACAATCAGGTCAATCTTGTAGCCTGCATCTAGCCGAATGCCCTTGTATAAAACGGGTAACCCCACTTGCTGTCTAGTTTCTAATCCAGCTTTTAGTAGCTCATGTAGTAAGCAAATCTCATATGTTTTCTCCAAAAGCCCTGGCCCTAACTCAGCATGCACTTCGTAGGCACAACCAATAATCTTGTAGCTGATTTCATTGAGTTCATCCATAATAGCTTTAAATCAGTTTCGAGTGCAACCCTCAAATTTATAATCTGTGAAAATCTGTGTAATCAGTGGTGAACTTCTTACCGCGTAGAAAACTCCGCCCACAGCGGCAGATGATCCGAAATACGCCATGAAAGCTGTCCGGCAGTTAGGTTACGGTCTTTAAGTACATGAGGGCCAAAGTCAAAAGAGCCACCGCGGAGATACTTCAGCGAAAGTTGCGAAACATTCTGTTCGTTTTCAAACCAGGCTATTTGGTCATAATATTTGGTGCTGTTGTCATACACTGTTCTGCGGATGTGGGTTAAGTCTTCCGGTACTTTCAGGCCAGTTGAAACAAAAGCTTTGTAGCGGTCGTCATCCTTACGATCAATATTAAAGTCGCCCAGCACCATAAGGCTTTGGTCAAAAGCATTCATGTCTTTACTCCAGTTGTAAAGCCATTCGGCAATAGCTTTTAATTCGGGAGTGCGGTCTGCCGCTTTTTTACCGTAAAGAACATGCAGGGTAATTAGTATAAAAGTTTTACCACCTACTTTAAAACCTACGGCATAGGGCGTTCTTACAAACTGTCGCCCAAAGGCTCCGGGTTTAATGTTTTCTACTTCCTCGTTAGGCACCACCAGCTCACAGGCCAGTCCGGAGAGTTTTACTTTACGGGTGTCAAATATAAAGGCCAGTCGCTCATCGTTTCCTTCGGCTCCTCCTGCTACATCGGTGAGTATAAAGCTGTAATCATCCCCTAAACCTTTTAGCATGTGGCGTAGGGCTTTCAGGTTTCCCTTCACCTCTTGGATGGCAATAATGTCAAAGCGCTTTACAATTTCGGCTATAGCCAATAGGGAGTGTAAATCACGTTTGGGGCTGTCATTGTCATCAGCCTCCCATTCGTCAGTGAGGCCCCCAAATGCGCGAATGTTCCAGCTGGCAATCAGCACATTTTTATCAAGTTGTTTGGAAGGTAGCAGGCCATCAAGGATCTGGTTTAATAGAAAAAGTTCGTCAGAAACTGACTGGGGTGGGGTGTCGGTTATTTTTGGCATGGTTGAAAATTTAGGAGAATTTACAACTTCTTCGGCATATAAGTTTATGCATTAGCGCATTGATAAGATTCGTTTAACGCGGGAAACGTCTTGGGAAGTTAAATTTGAAAGTTATTATTCGCTATGAAAAACTACTTCAAGGCTTTCTTTTTAATGCTCTTTTTAGGGTTGATACCGCTAGGTTGCGAAGACGATAAGGACTCACATTACATTCAGGGAGGTTTTGTTGACCAAAAAATATCGAGCCTAGGAGCCGTTACATTTGAAGTTGATACTGATTTAGACCAGTCTTATTGGGATGTGAAAAGAATAGGTTTAGCTGATTCGCTATTGTTTTATGACAATGATAAGATTGGCTTAGCATTAGAAGTTCTAGGTACAGAAGTAGCCTCTGACTTTAACTATTCAGGGATGTTCTCAATAAGCCTATATGCACTCAGCCCTCCAGCCGTATATAGAAACCAGTTTTCAAGTATTTCAATTAGAACTACAGATACAGTCACTTACCCTAATTATAAGTTCTTATTAAAAGGTGAGGATATAACAGATGCATTTGACTTTTTCCATCAGGAGTCAAATAGTGTCTTTGGTTATTGGAAAAAAGAATCAATTACGAATCTGGACGATTTGGTTGTTTTTTATACTTCAGACTATCCATTTCTATTTGTTCCAAAATATGATCCCAAGCGGAAAGTTGTATTACCCATAGAGGTTGAGGTTGTTACTGCTGAAAAAACGTTTGTTATTGAGCATATCTTGAGAATAGACTAGCTTGAAGTATAAATCCATTTGATAGTGGAGAAAAAGGTATATACAATTTAAATTAACTTCTCGATCTCCTCCAAACAATAACTCCCCAAGCCACAAGAGTTGTAAATAACCCGGCCACTATGGCCAGTACAATGGCTCCCCACACATAAATAATAAAATTGGTGTGAATATCTGCCAGCGTTATTTCGCTCAGGGGCGGAAGAGGTACATCAGATTTCCCCAACACAAACTCACCAACACCATAGCTTCCCAATATTATAAGTGGAATAAAAGGCGGCAAGCTGATATTTGCAGCAGCGATAAACAGCACTTTGTTGAGTTTAGTAAAAATGGAGAAGGGAATACCAATCAAAAGCTGAAATCCCCAAATGG
The DNA here is from genome assembly GCA_963758205.1 of Schleiferiaceae bacterium. Lineage (GTDB taxonomy): Bacteria > Bacteroidota > Bacteroidia > Flavobacteriales > Schleiferiaceae > Owenweeksia. The sequence continues at coordinate 158,730 of CAVWUM010000002.1, read as the reverse complement.
GTATAATACCAAAGAAAACCCCAAAGCCCAGTGCCAATGCCTTTTTGAGGGCTGGCTCATCAGAGCGGGTAACCTCTTTTTTTATGATTTCGAAGATGTTTTTTTTAAGGAGCCTTTTGGGTAAATACCAAAATAGGGTAAGTATTACCAGGTAGGTATTTAGTATGCTGATTCGCGTAAAATCTTTAAATGGTCTGAAGTGCGAAACCCGCTCATCAGGATCGTACTTTACATGGATGGGCAAACTATGCACCTCCGTGCCGGCCCAGGCCAGCTTTACTATTACCTCAATTTCAAGCTCGAATTTGTGTGTAAAGAGATTTATTTTTTTGAGGCCCTCAACAGGGTAGCATCGGTAGCCGGTTTGAGTATCGGGTAAGCGAATTCCGGTTTCTACATAATACCAAAAGTTGGAAAACTTATTCCCGAATGAACTCTTTCCCGGGGCACCGGCCTCCTTCATACCTCGGGCGCCCATAATCAGGCTATCGGGGTAAGTTTTTATTTTATCAATAAAGTGGGGCAGCTCTTCCGGGTAATGCTGCCCGTCAGAGTCAATGGTAATGATGTGGCGGTAATTATGACTTTTGGCATATTCAAATCCCGCTTTAAGCGCAGCACCTTTACCTTTATTTTGAGGAAATTCGATCAGGTTAATCCTGCCGCTGAATTTCTCCAGAATTTTTGGAGTAGCATCAGTGGAGCCATCATTTACAATCAGTAGGCGCGGGGTGGCATCATCGGATTCGATAATTTCAAGAATGCCCGAAATTACTCGCTTTAAAGTTTTAGCATTGTTGTAAGTGGGCATCAAAACTAGTATGCCCAAATCCTCCATATCTTTTGCAGTGGCTGCTGAATTTACCTTAGGCGAGGGTTCCACTTATTTTAAAATAGCTTGTGGTTTCGTCTTTGGCGGTGCATTTGATTTTTACACCGTTTTCGCTTTTATCGATAGTCAGATCAAGTAAAAGCTCGGGGCATGTAACCGGGTTTACCGTAGCCAAAAACTTAATTTGCTGAGCTTCGGTCAGCCTCATATCCTGGCCTGTAATACTATTTACCACCTCTTTTACCATTTGGGTAAGGCAGGCGCCCGGAGCTACCGGTTGCCCGGGAAAATGACCTTTGTAAACTTCAGCATCGGGATTCATGGAAACCTTAACCTCATAGCTGTTATTACCAAGATCGGCTGTGTTTAATACATTGTAAAAATCAGGTATAAGTTTTTCCATTATTCTATGCTGCTAAGTTCCATTTGCAGGGCAAAACTATGATGTTTTAAACGAATGCTGCTTAGATTTTTTCCTTCGCCATAATCAAAACTGAGGGAGCGCTTTTTCCGGCCAATCCAATTACGGTCTACTACTTCTGTGGGTAGATTATTGGCTTTCTCAAATTGAAATTTATGGCAGCCTACTTTCATGGTGCTATTATTTTTCCAGTGCCCTTCTGCTAAAATGTGCAGTAGCATCATTTCAAAGTCATTCTGTAGTTTATTAATAATGATTTTGCGATTGAGCTGCTCAGGCAGGTAGTGCTTTATAAACTCTCCATTTTTCCATTCCAGATCCATCAAAGTACCCCCCATAGTGGAGTTGAAGGAGATTCTGAAATTATTGGCATCCGTATATTTCACACCCAGGTAGCCGTTAAAGGTATTTTCCTTGTAAGTGAGTTTTGAAGTAAAGAGATGGGTAGGAGAGGCTAGAAATGGGTTGGTTATTCCGGAGGTTTGAGCCGAAACGTTTTCAATAGTAATAATGAAAAGAAATAGGATCGTGATGAACCCCACACCCCGTTTCACGCTTTGGCGCGAAACACACCTCTCCAACGGTAGAGGGAAATGGACACGTGAAAAAAGTTTTGTGAAAACTGTAAGATCAGGCATTATGGCGATTAAAACTTACTAAAAACACCCTCGTCAATAGGCTGGTTGATTTTCCTGTTCTGGAATTCAATTTTGGTGATATCACCAGAACCATCTTTAAGGATAAGGTAACTCAATTCGTTGCTGCTTTTATCCAGAAATATATTGATCTCCTTAATGTACTCTTTCAGTTGCTTGTCCTTGGGCTGCAGCTTTACCTGATACAGCTTGTCACTTTCATAAAAGGCAGGCTCATAATTGGGGTCATTCAGAATTTCTCCGCTAATACAGCCAAGTATTATTTCCTTAACGGTTTTAAAAACTTCATTTACCGCAGAAGAGTAGGTTTTTACCTTTCCATCTTCTTTAATGCGGATGTTATCGCCATTAATCAGCATAACATATTGAAGCGGAGATATATACTCCCAGCGTAGCTGATCACTTTTTTGATAGTAAAATTTTCCGTTGCTCACCAACGGTCTGTCCATAAACGAAAACTCCTTGGTTTGCTTAAAGTCACTCGAAAAGCTTTTGGTAGAGGCGTTCATTTTAGTGAATGCATCTTTTACCGTTTTGGGTTTTTTGGCAGGGGTGAGGTCTTGGGCATTTATTGTAAAAGCAAAAAGACTGAAAATCGTGATTTTAAGAATGTGTTTCATCTATTTAAATTAAATTTTAACTCCGTAACCCCCCTGCGCCCCCCTCCAGGGGGGATGTGGCCTGTTACTTTATTTCGGAACACGAATCCAAACCCCCCTTTGAAGAGCCTGCACTGAGCCTGTCGATGTGGGGTTTTGGAGGATGACTGTATCAGACTTCTATCTCCAACAACTCGCCCAGCGAGACAATTTTAATGCCAGCCTTATTGCAATAAGCAAGTACGCGTTCTAACACCTTAGGTGTATGTTCCTGTGTATCATGAAACAACAAAATGCTGCTTCGGTTTATCTTTTTAATTATGCGATTGTAAAGCCGCTCCTCATCTTTAATGGCGGTATCCAGCGAGCGCAAATCCCACCCTATAACATGTCGATCAAGACTATTTAGAACCCTGGCAATATTTGGGTTTGTTACTCCAAATGGCGGACGAAAAAGCTTCGAATCTCTTCCGGTGATAGCTTTAAGAGTCTGCTCTCCCTTTTCTACCTCTTGCTTTACGGCATCTACTGAAAGCCAGCCCCATCTTACAGGATGGCTGTAGGTATGGTTACCGAGGGTATGGCCTTCAGCCAGAATTTGTCTGGCAATATCGGGATAGGTCTCTAGGTTTTTACCGATACAAAAAAAGGTGGCTTTGGCATTATATTTCTCTAAAACCTCGAGTATCTTCAGGGTATTATGATGCGGACCATCATCAAACGTAAGTGCAATTCGATTGGGTATTGAGCTACGTGAAAGTGTTTTTAAAAAGTAGCCCGACCGGATATTACTGGCACCCCATGAGATAAAGCCCAGATATATAATTCCGAGCGCCAGCAGGCACCATAAATACTGGTTGTTAAGTGTAGAAAGCACCACCAACACCAAAAATGCCGCGATAAAATAAATCTGTAGATTGTTGTACGTCAAACTGCCTTAAGCCCTATAGCTCCATAGTTTCCGCCAAAGGTATTCAATATCAAAATTCGCTTTACAGCAGATGTAACCGGAGTTTCAAGATTTCCTTTTATCGCTTCCAAAGCCAGGTGTGTTGCGAAGGCTGGTGCCGTAAAGTATTCTCCGCAGTAATCTTTGAAATTAATTTGTGGAATAGTTGAATTGGTTAATTGGCTATCTCCGCTAAGGATCAGGTCGTAATCCGTAATCTCAATGTTGTTTTTACTTAAAAAGCTCTCAATGTTTTGACCATTGCTAAGTGTTGCCACAGTTTCCACTTGTGCTACGCTATCAGCCTGCTTTTCTGATGTAGCTAAGAAGAAAGCAGCGCCTTCACCCATAGTTGGCATTTCCACATTCATTTCTGCGGCCAGTTCTTTTAGAAGGTTCTCCAGGTTTTCAGTTAATTCGTCAGCGGCACCTACCAATACGCTTTTGGCACTACCGGTGGCCAGTTGTAATTCAGCATCCATTAAGGCCATTTCAAACGAAATGCTCTTTTGCACTATCGTCATGTTGTAGCGGTAGTTCTGGAGCATCAGGGCAATTTGCCCGGCAATAGAGTTGTGGGTGGATTGGATAAAGGCTGTTGGTGCAAGTGTTTGCTCATTATTTTTCAATACTTCATCAATAAACCCAATGGTATCACGAATACAACCTAAACCAGAGCCTACCACAATGGCATCAGGCTCAGTCACATTCCCCTCGTTATCGGTCAGTACCGCTTTCGCGGAATAGTTTCCCATTTTCAAAACCTTGCTCATCCTCCGCAAAAGGGCAGGTTTCAGCAGTTCCTTGTAATTGGGTTCTACCAAAGCGGGTTGCTCCATAGCAGCCAATGGCTTCAGCTCTAATTTACCGGAAACAGTGTTTTGGTAAGAAATGCAAAAGGAAGGAGAGAGGTAGGTGGGCATTTATATTGGTACGATTAGTTGTTAATGCTTTCTTTTAGTTCAACTTTGCGACCATCTAAATCTTGAATAATAGCGATTTTACCCCAGGTAGTATGTTTTGGATCACTTGTAACTATCCAATTTGTGCCCTCTAAGCGGGTGATTAAAGATTCTATATTCTTGATTTCAAAACCTAACCGTAGCGTATTATCAGCCGTTTGTACCTGTTTTGACAAAGGGTAAACTTCAAAAACCAAACCTTCTACTTCAGCGAAAAAATGAAAGGGGCCATTTCCATGGTTGTGATACTCAAAAGTTAATCCCAGAAGCTCATATTGCTTTTTCAGACTTTCAGGTTCTCTAGTTTTTAGTACAATCAGATTTAACTTCATTTACCTACAGATTTACACCTTCCCAAACACCACCGAGCTATTATTCCCTCCAAAACCAAAGGAGTTGGAAAGTATGTTTTGGATTTCTGTTTTACGGACTTCAGTGACTGGTAGCCAATCGTTTTCAGCGATGGCTTCCTGGTGATTAAGGTTAGGGAAAACCACTTGTTCGCGTAAAGCCAAAACAGAAAACACCGCTTCTATACTTCCGGCTGCGCCAAGGGTATGGCCAGTATAACTTTTAGTGGAACTTATGGGCGGTTTAGCTTTCTTAAAAATATTGTGAATGGCTGTAGATTCAGACTCATCATTATTATTGGTACCAGTACCGTGGGCATTGATGTATTGAATATCCGTTGGGTTTTAGTCCAGCCATATCCAATGCGCCCTGCATGGCCATTGTAGCACCACGTCCATCAGGTGATGATGCCGTTTGGTGATAGGCATCGTTGGCATTGGCGTAACCGCTTACATAAGCCAGGATTTCATTTCCTCGTTGTTTGGCAGCCTCCTCGGTTTCCAATACCAAAAAGGCAGCACCCTCACCCAGGTTCAGTCCTTTACGGTTGGCCGAAAAGGGCTTGCACCACTCGTTATCCAAAATCATAAGGGAGTTAAAACCGTTGGCGGTAAAGTAGGAGAGGGGATCAACTCCACCCACAATAACACGATCCAGCTTTCCGGTTTTCAGCAGGTTGGCGCCCATCATTATGGCATTGGCAGAAGAGGAACAGGCGGTACTGATGGTATTCACAAAATCATGAATGCCAAAGTAATCTGCAATTTTTTCAGTGGTATCACCACAATCATGCGTAAGCAGGTCAGTAATCCTACTTTTTGTACCGTTAGTGTGGTATTCGCGGTAAAAGCCTTCACTGCGATCCATGCCCCCAATGGTAGTGCCTGAAATGAGGCCAGTGCGTAGCCCATCATTTGTAGAAATAGTTTCCAGTGCTTCCCTTACGGCCTTTATGCCCAGTAAGCTGGTGCGGGAAATCAGCATGTCAGGTTCTAAGCCCAGCTCTGATTTCAATTGAGCGTTGGTCAGCTTTATTTCCCCAAACAGGTGGGTGTCGGCCAAACGAGACTCCAGGAACTCTACTCTTCCGATGCCGGTTTTCTGTGCCAGCAGCGATTCAAGGTTTTCGGCTACATTGTTACCAATGGCCGAAACGATTCCCATACCTGTAATTGCTATTTTCATGCAGTAGCCTTATGCTCTCTGATGTAAGCGGCCATAGAGTTGATGGTGGCGAAAATTTTACTACCCTGCTCGGGGTTTTCTATTTTCAAACCATATTCTTTTTCAAGAAGTACTATAAGCTCCAGGGCGTCAATGGAGTCAAGTCCAAGCCCGTCATCTCCAAATAGTGGATCGCGGTTTTCAAAATCGTCCACTTCCATTTCTTCCAGGTTCAATTGCTCAATGATCTGAGCTTTTAGTTCGTTTTCGAGGTTTTCCATTTTTTATTTAGTGTTCGCGCAGATTTCGCTGAATTGCGCAGATTTATCATTGTTTACTCACGAATATAGCAATCACTGTTTGCTGTAAATCTCATTCAGTACTTCTTTCGTGGCCTCCGTTTCCCCATCTTGTTCCAAAAGAAAAAACACGGTTTCAAAATTATCTTCAAAACTTTCTACCCATCCTAAAATGCACGCCTTGCAATCGGTAGTGCTTAAAAGTACCTGCGCCTGCACAAGCATTTCGGCAGCATCAAATTTTTCAAAAATATAGAAATTAGATTCGCTGAAAAGCTGGTGCCTGATGCAAATTTCGCCAATTACAATGTTTGGCAGAGTATATACAAATATGGCCGGGCTGGCCTTATCATCAGTATAGTTTTTATAGTGCTGTACATCACTCTCCATGCTCGAAGAGCTATTGGCCAACACCACGGCTATCTCATCATCTGCATACTTTTCCTTTAGTCTTCCATCCTTAAAAAAAGGCTCGGTGCCAATTACCCCAAGTTTTCCAAGGTTGTCCATCTTAAAAAACTTTGGGTAGGATAATCCCAGCACCTGGTAGGCTTCCCTAAGCAACTCTGCGAGATTGGTATTGGCAGCAGCTACTTGCTCACCATTGTGGTTTATTTCCTTACGGGAGATGGATACGTGGGATGTGAGGTATAGCTTTTTCATTGTATTAAAGCTTTTATGTGGTTAGAATTTCTCTGAAATTCTTTACCACCCCTGGCCCCTCCTAAAATAGGAGGGGATACACTCCGCAAACTCCACTTTGAATTTTTGCTATCAATCCTATTCATACCACCTCAAATATTGCTGCCGCATTACTTCCCCCAAATCCTGAAGAAGTTTTGAGCATGGTTTTGAACCTTCCTTTTTGGTTTTCGGTCAGCACCTTTATGGGCTTACTTACCCCTGCATTTTCAAACCCGTATGATTTAAGGAGTAATTTACTTTTAAGAGATTGCAGGCCAATTAAACTCTCAAGTAAACCGGCTGCGCCCAAAGTATGTCCAAAGTATCCTTTCATGCTATTGAGCGGCACGTTATTCATTTCAAGTCTGTTAAAGGCTATGGCCTCCATCTCATCATTAAAAGCAGTGGCAGTGCCGTGTGCCGAAATGAAATCTATTTCATCCGCACTGAGTTTGCTTTCTTCAAAAGCACTATTTATACTTCGGTACAAACCTTCGCCCGTGCGTGATGGTCCTGATATGTGATTGGCATCATTAGCCGAAGCGCCACCAAGGTATTTTCCCAACACATCCTTATAAATATCCGCATTACTGCTGATAACCACACTAGCCGCAGCTTCACCCAGATTGATACCATCACGGTTTTTATCATAGGGTTTGCTGGGCGTGGTAGCCGTGGCGTAAAAGGAAATAAACCCTGATAGGGTGAATTTTGTAACCAGGTCGGCACCAATTACCAGTACATTTTCGGCAATGCCTGAGCGGATCATTTTGGCAGCATTGATAACACCCAATAAACCACTTACACAGGCACTTGAAATAACAATTGGCCTATATGCAAGGCTATATTTGTTCTGTAAAAATGTAGAGAGATTGTAGAGTTGAGCAGCTTCGGCACCTTCGGTTTCCAGTTTATCTATTTCGCCTTTGGTGGTGCAAAGTATTACCCTGGTGCTCTCCGCATTAATAGTGGCTGAATCTTTCAGACCATTAATAGTTGAGTTTATGGAAGTGCAAAGCATCCCACGCAGCCTGGTGCTTTCCTTTTCAGTGATCAGCTCGTCCGGAATTATGCCGGCAAATTCTTCCTTGCCAAGCCCAAAGGCATCCGGCATTTTTTTTATTCCGGTATTGCCAAGGGCCATCTCCTTAAAGATACCCTCAAGAGTATTGCCCAGTGGGCATATAGCCGATGCTGCACCGAGATAAAGCTCCATTTACATTAAGCCTTTGGATTTTTTCCAATCTTCAAAAAAGGCAGGCGTGTTGAGTTGCAATATGCCATCAACATCAGTAAAAACCTGTATTGTTTTTCCGGTTACCAACACCTTTCGGGTATCGGCATTAATAATCCTGTAGTTGTGGATTATTTTGGCAGCTGGGGTATTCTCCAGGCTGGTTTCAATTACGCCCACGTCTCCGTACCTAAGCGGACTTTTAAAATCCAACTCCGAATGTACAATGGGCGTAAGGTGCCCGTTTTCGTAAATCTTCAGGTAGTCAAGCCCATGCTCTGAACCGAAGGCCTCGCGGCCATCTTCAAAATATTTGAGGTAGTTGCCATGCCACACTATTCGCATGGAATCTACTTCACTAAACCTTACTTTAAATGTTGTTTCACTTACCAGTTTTCCCATCTTAAGCCTGAATCACAATTTTCATTTCACATTCTGCCATCACATCACCATTTACCATCGATGTGCCCTTTATTAAGGTAATCCCGAATATATCGTTCAATACATCCACGGTGGTGGTTAGTTGGGCATTATCTGCCGGAAGGCTGTGTATTTTTAGTTTGGATACCGCCCCGATAAAACCAACCGGGGGCTTCGCATCACCACTCATTAGGCTGGCGGCATAGCCCATTCTAAGGGCGGCAGTTTGTGCAATATTTTCAATGAGGCCGGGCTCAGTAAATACTCCATTTGCACAAAACATATTTTCAGCGGTGAGCTGTAAGGCAGAAACCGTTTGTGTTTCGCTGTTGGATAAAAGCTCGCTCACCATTACTATGGGCGGCTTTTGGGGAATATAATTGACGATATCTTTTTGTGAGATCAGGGCCATGGGGTTTAAGCTTTTGCGGATTTAGCACCTTCTTTTTTCCAAAAAGGGTAAAAGTTATACCACTGGTTGGGATATTGATAAACTATTTTTTCGAGCATCTGAAGGTAGGCTTTAAAAATAGTGTTTTGGTCTTTTTCGCCCACCATAGGTTCGGTGCAGTAAAAGTGGTAATCAGATTTTTTCTTTTTCATACCAAATACAAAACTAACGGGCAGGTTCATTTTGGCTGCCATGGCAAATGGCCCCATGGGGAAAAGCGCATCCTCACCTAAAAATTTGCCCGTAAGGGTTTTGCTGCCCGGCATATAACGATCGCCATGGATGCAAATAAGTTCTTTGTTTTTGGCGGCCTGGTGAATCTTAAAAACGTGAGACATATCATCCTTCATAGCAATGATATTGAAATGCCTTTTGCCGGTGGCCTTGTTCATCACCTTCTTTATCTGCTCATCTTCACCATCAAGCAACACAATATTTACTGTTACAGGAAGATCCTTCATCAGGTGGCCGGCAATTTCCCAATTACCTGCATGGGCACTTATTAAAAAGCCACCGCTTCCGGTGGTAGCCATATCCTTAAGATATTTTCCGCCTTCGTGCTCCACTTCAAAGTTTTGAACAGCGCCTGACATTATAGCTGTTTTATCTATTAACACCTGCCCCATGTTGTAAAAGGTTTTAAAGCGCGATGTTTTGAGATTGGAAGATGAAAAATGATTTTTGAGTATCCTAAAATACTGACTAATAGATTTATTAGGTTTTGATGCAAAGAAAAAATACCAGCCCACAACGGGGTATAGAAGAAGGTAAGCGGCCGAGAGGCCAACATTTTTTATCAGGAAAATGAAAATTTTGTAACCGAGAGGAGTGCCTTTACTTTTTCCTTCCCATTCAGCCATTTAGCCTTTGGTTTACAAAATTGTAAAAGTCCTGGAAGGTGTGGATTTCAGTAAAATCCTCGCCAGTAACCTTAAATCCAAAGTGGCTTTCAATAATCACCACAAGATCCACATAATCAAGGCTGTCAAGATCCAATGTTTCTTTAAGGTTGGCTTCCGGCTCAATAAGGTTCTCATCTACTTCAAACTCCTCAACAAGAAATCCTTTGATAGTTTCAATGATTTCTTCCTTTTCCATCGTCTTTTCCATGTAGTTCTAGTTTTTAAATTTTTTGATGATCAAAGATGAGTTAGTGCCTCCAAAACCAAAAGAGTTTGATAAAAAACAATCAAAACCCTTTTCAATAGTCTTATCCGCAATATTCAACTTTGCCGAGTCTTCATCAGGATTTGCAAAATTAATATTTGGTGCGATAAAATCATTATGCATCATTAATAATGAGTAAACTACCTCACTCGCACCTGCCATCCAGCATTCATGGCCTGTCATACTTTTAGTAGAGCTTACATAGGGCCTAGTTTCACCAAAAACCTGATGTAAGGCCTGGGCCTCAAATTTATCGCCAATAGCTGTTGAAGTAGCATGAGCATTTACATACTCAATAGCCGAGCTTTTTAATTCGGCTTGCTTAAGTGCCATATTTAAAGCGCGCACCTGCCCGTCAAGATTAGGATTGGAAATATGCTCACCATTAGATGAAAAACCATAACCTAAAACCTCTCCCAATATTGGTGCACTGCGCTTTTGCGCTGATTCCAATGTTTCGAGTATCACTGTAGCCGCGCCACCGCTGGGTATCAGTCCATCCCTGTCGCGATCAAACGGCCTTGAGGCCTCAGTAGGGGAGTCCAACCTTACGGAAAAAGCTCCCAATCCATCAAAGCTACCAAAGGCATATAGGTTTACTTCCTGTGCGCCTCCACAGATAATCTGATCCTGGAGGCCGGAGCGTATCATATTAAAGGCCATACCAATAGAGTGGGAACCACTGGCGCAGGCCGCACTAACGGTAAAGTTTATTCCTCTCAGTTTAAAAATGGTAGAGAGATTCATGGTAACCGTACAATTCATACTCTGGAAAGATAGAGCCTGAACCCAGCAAGGTAGTATCCTTCTTTTCACGAATAAGATCAATGGCTTCCATTACCGCTTTGGCCGAACTGTCATTGCCATACAGAATACCCACTTCATTTTTCTCCAGATAATCCATGTCTATTTTGGCCTGATCCAAGGCCTGCTTAGTAGCCACGTAGGCATAAATGGCTTCTTCTGAGAGGCCAACGCGCTCCCTGCGTCCGAGGGAGCCTTTAAGGTCGGGCATAGATACTTTTCCCGTAAGGGGAGAGCGGAAACCAAAGTCGGCACGCTCCTGGTCAAAAACAATCCCCGATTTACCATGGTAAAGGGAGTTTTTTACTTCCTCGGTGTTTTCACCAAGGCAGGAGTGTATGCCAATGCCAGTTATTACTACCCTTCTCATATTATGAATAAATGCCTCCGTTTAGGTTAATAATTTCTCCGGTAATATAACCTGCTTTTTTGGAAGCTAAAAAACTTACCAGATCAGCTACTTCTTCGGGTTCGCCAAAGCGGTTCAGCGGTATCATTTTTTTAAGCTCATCCTCAGGTAGTTCCTTGGTCATATCGGTACGGATAAAGCCCGGAGCAACAGCATTTACGGTAACGTTTCTTTTGGCCACCTCTTGTGCCAGGGCCTTGGTAGCACCAATTACACCTGCTTTGGCAGCCGAATAATTTACCTGGCCGGGGTTACCCTTTTGGCCTGAGATAGACACAATATTAACAATGCGCCCATAGCGGTTGCGAAGCATTTTTTGGATAAGGGCTTTGCTGAGGTTGTAAAATCCATTTAAGCTGATGTCCAGCACATTTTTCCACTGGTTTTCCTCCATCCACATAAACATGCCATCGGCAGTAATGCCGGCATTGTTTACCAGTACTTCTATAAGTCCATCAGGGTTTTGGGTATGCCAGTTATCCAGCGCCTCATTTACTGCTGCATTATCGGCAACATTAAATTTAAGTAGAGAACCTTCACCTCCCGCTTCCTGTATTTCTGAGAGGGTTTGGTTGGCCGCCTCATCATTCGAAGTGTAATTTATAAGGATATGATAGCCGTGATCTTCAGCCAGCTTTTTGCAAATTTCTTTACCGATACCACGAGAACCTCCGGTTACCAGGGCATATTTCTTCTTCATGTAAAATTTATTTACTTAAACAGCTACGTAAGCCTTTTGCTGCTTAAGATGGTTGGTGAGTGCAGTAATTTCTTCAGCCATAAAACGGTCATCCTTTAATGGCCTTACAAACTTGCGAACCATTTTATGAAATTTCCGCGTATTATCGCTAAGCGTTGCTTCTGTATCGATATAATCTATAGCCTGTGCAATAGCAAGGCTCTCAATAGCCAATACCTGGTAAGTATTTTCAATTACCCTGCGGCACATATTGGCGGCATTGGTACCCATACTTACAATGTCCTGATTATCATTATTGTTGGAAATTGAATGAATGGACATCGGGAAGGAGAGGGTTTGATTTTCGGCAGTGGTTGAGGTGGCCGTAAATTGTATGCCCTGCACGCCAAAGTTAAAGCCCAGCTTACCCAGGTTTAAAAATGGTGGAAAGCGATCATTGAGTTTATCATTTAGCAGGTAGTTCAACTGGCGCTCACAAAGCATACTCATTTTGGCTATGCCGATTTTTAGCTTATCCATTTCATACGCTACATAATCGCCATGAAAGTTACCACCATGGTAAACGCTTTGTTTTTCAAGATCAATAATGGGATTGTCATTGGCCGAACTGATTTCTTCTTCCAGTATTTTACGGGCATTTTCTATTTCATCCCAAATAGGGCCAAGCACCTGTGGTATACAGCGGAAGGAATAATACTCCTGCACCTTTTCCTTAATAGGAATTACATCCTGGTGCTTGCTGCTTTCAAAAAGATGTTCTTCGCGCTTGCGGATTCTTTTGCTATCCGCAAGGCAGGTGCGCATAGCTGCTGCTACCTTATTTTGTCCTTTATGTTTTTTTACACGATTCAGCTCTTCTGAAAAGGAGTCGTCATACGCCTCTACCAATTCATTAATAATGGCACCCACAGCAGTACTCCAGTTCAGCAGGTTTTGGGCGTGCATAATATTTAGCATACCAATACCTGTCATGCAGGATGTACCATTAATAAGTGCCAGCCCATCTCTGAGTTGAAGGTCAAGAGGCTTTAAATCCAGTTCGTTCAATACATCTTTTACCTCACGGGTTTCGCCTTTGTAAAAACACTTGCCCTCACCAATAAGGCCAAGGGCCAGGTGTGCCAATTGCACAAGGTCTCCACTGGCACCTACACTGCCGTGCTCAGGTATTAAGGGACAAATATTGTTTTGAATGTAAGCCTCCAGTTGGGTAAAAACCCCGCGACTTACGCCTGAATGACCCAGGCTAAGGGTATTTATTCTGCAAAGCATTACAGCTCTGGTGTCCTGCTCAGACAAAGGATTGCCCTGGCCGCTCGCATGGCTCCTTACAAGGTTGTATTGAAGCTGAACCTGGTCGTTAGCATCAATTTTATACTGGGCCATGGGGCCAAAGCCGGTATTAATGCCGTAGATTATTTTATCCCTTGAAAATTTCTTTAAAAAGTCATGCGAAGTGTCTATCAAATCCAGCACAGCTGAACTTACTTTAAACGAGCTTCCATCTTCATAATACTTCTCAAAATCCTTTAACTGCATGTACTTAGTTGTTACAATTGGAGGGCTGTTTGTTCAGCCAGCAAACTTATGGTATTTTAAAAAATCAGGTGGTAAAATAAGGCCTTTAGCCATTGAATAAAACAATAGACGCATATGTTTTTTTTAAAACTGCGCTCAAGCCTTGATTCACAGGCTTAAGAGTTTTTCAATGCTTTATTGAAGGTAGTTATATCCTGAGGGGATACAGGTAAATAGGGATATTTTTGGCTGAAATATGAATAGCACAAAGTATCTTCTAATTTTGCCCACCTTATTAATCAGAAAACAACTTCAAGCCGGCCTGGCTGTAAAGCATGATCAGCACCATTTATCACTTTCTTGAAAAACAAAGAAAGGCCTGGCTGGCATTTGTGCTGGCGTTATGGGTGGTGTTCGGCTACTTTGCCTTTCAGATAAATATACAGGAGGATATTTCTAAAACCCTTCCGCAGGGTGGTTCGCTGCAGCAGTACCAGGAGTTTTTTAAGCGCTCGCCCATCGCCAGTAAAATTGTGGTAGCCATCGGCTCTGCTGATACAACCCTTGAAACGGATCAGCTTATCACATCCGCTCAAAACTTTGTGGATGGTATTGATTCCTCGGCCTACAACCTTATTGATACTATTCAATTCCGATTTGGGGTAGAATCCTCCACAGCTTCCTTTGATTTTTTTTACGACAACCTCCCTTACTTTTTAGCTACTGATCTTCAGGATTCGCTCATAGATGAGCTGGATTCAACTGAGATAAAATCAGCCGTAAACAGCACATTGGCCAAACTGGTATCGCCAGAGAGCTATGCGCTTAAAAGTTACCTCCTTAAAGATCCGTTAGGGCTTTATCCCAGGGTACTGCAAAATTTGTCGGGCCTGCAGGAGGGAGGGGATTTTATCCTTAAAAACAACCATCTCTTTACTGAAGATGGGCGCTTTATCCTCGTTTTTGTAAATCCATCTTTTCCGCCTTCGGAATCAAAAAATAATGGATTGCTGGTGGATGAACTGAATGCAGCCAAAGAAGGTATTTCTGATGGAGGCGATATTGAAACCTACCTGTTTGGAGGGCCGGTGGTGGCTGCTAAAAACGGGGAGCAAATCCGTAAGGATACCCGGCTTACCGCCATACTGGCTATAGTGTTGATACTCGCTCTTTTACTGTGGTATTACCGTAAAGTGCTGGTGCCCATTTTGTTTTTGCTGCCACCCCTTTTCGGGATGACGGTAGCCGTGGGTAGCATTTATCTATTGCGCGGTGAAATTTCCATACTTACACTGGCTGCGGGGAGTATAGTGCTGGGCATTGCACTTGATTATTGCTTCCACCTGTTTACCCACCTTAAGCACTCCAACTCCATAGCCGAAGCACTTGATGATATTGGAGGGTCGCTGATATTGAGTTGCTTTACTACCATACTGGCTTTTCTGAGCCTGTTGTTTCTGGATTCACAGATTCTTACTGATTTCGGACTGCTCGCCTCATTCAGCCTGATTGGTACCCTGTTTTTTGTGTTGCTGGTGCAGCCTCATATACTCAGTGGATTAAAGGTGCTACATAAGCTCAATGCCGGTGACCACTGGGTGGATAGATTGTTTAAGAATAAATTAAGGTGGCGCACCCCGGTTTTCGTTGCTATAGTGCTAATCACGGTGTTTTTGGGCTTTTTTGTTGGCGATGTTTCCTTTGAGGATGACCTGAATAAAATCAACTATTTCCCCAAAGAGCTGCAGGAGGCGGAGGCTATTATTACCAATTCAGAAACCAAGGAGAAATCAGTATTTGTGATTTCGAAGGGGCAGGATTTTCAAGCGGTGATTGATGCCAATAAAGAGGTTACCACCAGGCTCGATTCGCTACAAAGCAATGGGGTGGCCAATTCCGTGGTTTCATTAAACCATATATTCCCAACCACTAAAGAAATAACAGACCGTAGCCAAAGCTGGAACAATAGAATTGCCGAAGGGACTTCCTCTGAACTCGTAGGCAGGTTTCAAGAGCAAAGTGTGGCGGTAGGCATGAAGCAGGAGAGCTTTTCCCGGTTTTATGATCTGCTTAATAGTGAGGTAAATCCAGATATTAATTATCCTGACGAATTTCTTCAGAACCCTGTTTTTGAAAACTTTTTAGTGTTTTCAGAGGAAGGCGCTGAGGTGATCAATATTGTGAATACAAGCCCTGAGGGAGTAGCGCAGGTACAGCAAGCCTTGCAGGGAACGGATGCCGTGGTGGTGGATAAAACCCTTATGGCCAATAGCCTGGTGGAAGTGGTAAAGGACAACTTTAACTTGATATTGCTTATTACCACCAGCCTGGTGTTTTTAACGCTGCTCATAAACTATGGCCGGATCGAGCTGGCGCTGATGACCTTTTTGCCGATGGTAGTAAGCTGGTTTTGGATACTGGGCATTTGCGGCCTTTTTGATATTCGCTTCAACTTTATAAATGTGCTTATCACCACCTTTATTTTTGGGTTGGGTGATGACTTCTGCATTTTCGTTTCAGATGGATTACTGAGCAAGTACAAACTCGGCAAGGATAAGTTATCTTCCTACCGTAGTTCTATTATACTTTCCACAACTACTACTATTATTGGTACAGGGGTTTTGCTTTTCACTAAACATCCGGCATTGCAGTCCATCGCATTGCTTTCGGTAATCGGTATGCTGTGCATATCATTTGTGTCGCTTACACTGCAGCCTATTATCTTTCACTTTACAGTGGAAAAGCGGAGAGAAAAGGGCCTGGCTCCGCTTACGCTGTTTATCATCATTACCACCATTATATCATTTGGCTACTTTGCTGCCGGATGTATAGTGGTTACGTTGCTCATCCCCATCTTTTATGTGCTGCCCATCCCGAAAAAGAGAAAAAGGCAGATGTTCAGTTTTATAATGAGCAAGTTTGCCGGCTCGGTAATTTATCTGATGGTAAATGTGCGTAAGCAGGTTATCAACCTTTCCAACGAGGATTTTAAGAAACCAGCTATCATCATTGCCAATCATCAGTCGTTTGTGGATATACTGGCCATCCTAATGCTCAACCCAAGAATTGTAATACTCACCAATAAATGGGTGTGGAATTCACCATTATTTGGCTGGGCGGTGCGCTATGCGGGCTTCCCCACAGCTAATAATGATTTGGATGATAACCTCTACACCATCGAAAAAAAACTGGATCAGGGTTATTCCATCGCTATTTTTCCGGAGGGTACCCGTAGTGTGGATGGCAGTATAAAGCGATTTCACAAAGGAGCTTTTTTACTGGCTGAAAAGTACCAGCTCGATATTATTCCGGTATTGCTTCATGGTTTTAATTATACCATACGCAAATCGGATTATACCCTGCTAAGCGGCCATCTTACCATAAAAATTATGGAGCGGATAAAACCGGACGACAAAAGTTTTAGGGAAGGTTACCGCGAAAGGAGTAAGGCTATCTCCAAATATGTAAAAAGTGAGTTTAGCGAGTTACGCAAAAAGGAGGAGACAACGGAGTACTACCATGATTCCGTATTGGCCAACTACATTTATAAAGGCCCCATACTTGAGTGGTATGTGCGCATTAAGCTAAGACTCGAAAACAATTTTGCAACTTTCCATGAGCATTGCCCGCGGCAGGGTACTGTGTATGATATTGGTTGCGGCTATGGTTATTTAAGTTATATGCTGCACTTTACCAGCCAGGCCAGAAAGGTTATCGGGCTGGATTATGACGAGGAAAAAATTACGGTGGCTGCCCGGTGTTATGCCAAAAGTGAGGATGTTACATTTGCGGTAGCTGATTTAATATCTTACCAGCCAAAGGCGGCAGATTGCTATATAATTAAGGATGTACTGCATTACCTCGAAAAAGCTCGTCAGCTGGAATTGCTGGAGCAATGTGCTGAAAAACTGGCACCCCAGGGTGTAATAATGGTAAGAGATGGGTTTGTAGGACAGGATGGGCACAAAACTACTGAGTTTACCGAGGTGCTCTCCACTAAATTGCTGAAGTTTAACAGGGCAGATAACGACCTTACTTTTTTGGATGAGCAGATGCTTTACGGCCTGGCTGAAAAATATAACCTGAGAATCAGCAGAGTGGATAGAAACAAAAGCAGTTCTAACCGAACGTATGTTTTGCAGAAGAATTAGAAATGGAGGAAACCCGCAAATATGACTTTGTAATTATCGGCAGCGGCCTTGGCGGGCTGGAGTGTGCTTACATTCTGGCTTCAGAAGGTTACTCCGTATGCGTACTGGAAAAAAACCACCAGTTGGGTGGCAACCTGCAGGTATTCAGCAGGGATAAGGTGGTTTTTGATACCGGGGTGCATTATATAGGTGGTTTGGATGAAGGGCAAAACCTGAACCAGCTCTTTAAGTACTTTGGTTTGATGGACAAGCTGAAGCTCCTGAAGATGGATGAGGATAAGTTTGATGTGGTGAGTTTTGATGGTGATCCCAATGAATATTATCATGCGCAGGGCTACGATCGGTTTGCGGAATCCTTAATCCGCCAGTTTCCTGATGAGGAAGAAGCCATTAATAGTTATTGCAAAACCATACAGCAAGTATGCAGTCGTTTCCCACTTTACTCCTTAAAATATAGTACAGATAGTCATCTTGAAGATGATGTGCTTGGTGTAGGCGTAGTTGATTATCTGGAAAGGCTGACTAAAAATGAAAAGCTGAGAAGTGTATTGGCAGGTACAAATCTGCTATATGCAGGATATAGTGATAAAACTCCGCTATATGTGCATGCCCTCGTGGTTAACTCTTATATCCAGAGTTCTTACCGGTGTATTGATGGGGGCTCACAAATTGCCAAATATCTTGCTAAGCAAATCCGCGAGATGGGTGGTGATGTTATCAAACACAAAAATGTAGTATCATTTGAGTACGAGGGTGAAAATATTACAGCGGCCGTAACCGATAAGGGCGAGCGCTTTTTCGGAAAAACCTTTATTTCCAATGCTCACCCGCAGGCCACAGTGGCCATGGTAGAAGAAGGCCGGATGAGGAAGGCCTATACCAATCGTATAAATGATATGGAGAACTCCATATCCACCTTTGTGGTAAGTATTACCTGCAAGCCAAATACTTTTAAATATCGCAACTATAATTACTACCACCACTCTACTACTGATGTTTGGGCAGCCATAGATTATGATCCTCAAAACTGGCCTACTGCTTACATGCTAAGCACACCGGCTCATGGGGATGATGATGAATATGCCAAAGGAATTATACTGGTAACATACATGCGCTTTGAGGAATTTGAAGAATGGAAGGATTCGCATAATACCGTTGCTGAGGCGGGGGAAAGGGGAGAAGCTTACAGGCAATTCAAAAAGGAAAAAGAGAAACAGGTTATTGATTATGCCTCACAAAAATTCCCTGATCTTAAGGATAGTATAAATGCGGTTTATAGCAGTACCCCACTTACTTTCAGGGATTATATCGGCAATCTTGATGGCTCTCTATATGGCGTGGTAAAGGATTATAAGTCTCCGCTAAAGTCATTCATTACTCCTAAAACCAAAATTCCAAACCTGTACTTAACCGGCCAGAATATTAATCTGCATGGCATTTTAGGCGTAACTATAAGTTCGTTGGTTACCTGCTCCGAGTTTGTGGATAAGCGCGCTTTGCTTGAAAAAATAAAGCAGGCTTAACTACACTGCTTGTTGCAAATGTGCTTTCAGCAAAGATTTAGGCGAATCATTTTAAGCTTCTTTGGTACCGGTAAACTTACCATCAGTTAATATGCTTTGGATGGATAATGATTGCGTAAGTTTTGGAAATAATTCAAAGAAAAAAGTCCGCCTGTCAGGGTTTATATCCAACGCCTTTTTAAAGTAGATATCAGCCTCATCGCTTTCCTGCAAAGTATACAGGTAGCCACTTAAGCGGTAATTTATCTCCGCAGAATCAGGATTAAGCTGCTGCCCCTGGTACAATACTTCCATGCCTTCATCAAACTCGCACAGGTCAAAAAGCAATTCGGCATAGTCGATAAACACATCGGGCTCAATGTAGCCCAGCTCCAGCATTTTGCTGTAAATAACTTCGGCTTCATTAAGCATGCCTGCACGCTTATGAATCTCAGCACTTGTAAATAGATAGTCAGGGTTATCGGCATCAAGCTCCAGGGCCTTATCAATAAAATAGATGGCTTCCGACCAGGAGTTTTCCTCATCCTTCATTAAGGCCAGTTCATAAAAGGCCTCATCCAGATCGGGGTCTTCCTGTATGGCTTTGGTAAGATAGCTAAGCGCCTTATCGGGCTTAAACATATTGAGGTAGCACATACCAATTTTGTAGTATGAAAAACCGGTTGGCCCCTCAAATTCAAAACTGTCTTTATAGGCTTCGGCAGCTTCTTTAAACCGGTAGGTACGTTCCAGTATCCGCGCCTTTTCGTAATAGGCTGCGGTAAAGTATTCATCTATAAGTATGGCGTAGTCTATTGACTGTATGGCACTATCAAACTGTTTTTCCTTTCCCTGTAAAATACCCAGGTGGTACCAGCCTATTTCGCTATAAGGGTTTTTGTCTGTAAACTTCAAAAAATAATTTATCCCATCTTCACCAAGGTCCAAAAGATCAAAACACAAGGCAATATTATAAACCGCAATTTCGTCTTCAGGATTTTCTTCAAGCGTAAGCTTAAGATACTTCAGGGCTAACTCATAGTTGCCTAAAATCTGGTGTTCTATGGCCAGCATGGGCCAAACCTCTTCAGGGTACTCTGATTTTTTCAGCGCCATTTTGTAAAACTGAATAGCTCGTTGGTGCTTACCCTGCTTACTGTAAATGGCAGCCCTTGTCATGTAAAGGTCATAACTCTCAGGCTCCAGTTTTTCCAGTTTATCCAACTCGCGTTGTGCAAGTTTTAATTTATCAGAAGCGGTAAAATACTGGGCTTTTCTAACCATAAAATTGCTGCACGAAGGATGCTGGGCAGCGCCCATTTCAACAGCGTGTATGGCGCGGGTAATTTTGCCACGCTCATAGTAGTAATCAGAGATTGCTTCAAACTCTTCAACATCAAAAAACCACTCCTCCTTCTGCTTAAGCATCTGCTCAAACCTATTGATCAGGGGCAGCAGGTTTTCAATATCTCCCTCAATATCATCATCGTCTTCAAACATGGCAAAACAGGTATTTGGATTACCTAAATGTATTTATTCCTGCTGTGGCAAAATTAAAGCCACATTTGAGGTTTTACACAAATTAGTTAACATCCTTTTGGATTCAAGGTGTAAATAGGTTTTTAGCAAATCGTATCCGGTGTTGCATGGGCTGGCTAATAAGGCCTTTAGATACCGGCAAAAACCATAGGTCAATTCATATCTTTGCCACTTTAACGTAAAATATACCCCGGTATTTAATGACGCTTATAAAATCTATCTCAGGAATAAGAGGAACCATTGGAGGAAAATCAGGTGACAACCTGACACCGCTTGATGCGGTAAAGTTTGCTTCAGCTTATGGCACATGGCTAAAATCCCGCCACAGCGGAAAATTAAAAGTGGTAATGGGGCGTGATGCGCGTCCTTCCGGTGCCATGATTCAGTCTTTGGTGCAAAATACCCTGGTGGGCCTTGGGATAGATATAGTAGACCTGGACCTTTCTACAACCCCCACAGTTGAAATGGCTGTGGTTTTTGAAAATGCCAATGGCGGAATTATTCTAACCGCATCTCACAATCCGGTACAATGGAATGCCCTGAAATTACTTAATGAAAAGGGCGAGTTTTTAAGTGGCGATGATGGAAAAGCCATTTTAGAAATTGTAGAGAAGGAAGACTATGACTTTGCTGAGGTTATGGAGTTGGGTACTGTAACTTCCAACTCAGATTTGCTAAAAAAGCACGTGGATGCCATATTGGCTCTGCCCTACATTGAAACACAAGAGATTAAGGAGGCCAACCTGAAAGTGGCCATAGATGCTGTGAACTCTACCGGAGGTATTGCCATACCTTATTTGTTGGAAAGACTTGGCGTAGAACAGATTGAAAAATTGTATTGCGAACCAAACGGTAAATTTCCGCACAACCCGGAACCACTTGAAGCACATTTGGGTGATATTATGGCCCTGGTAAAAGATAAAGGTTGCGATGTAGGTATAGTGGTTGACCCTGATGTGGATCGACTTGCATTGATAAGTGAGGATGGCAAAATGTTTGGCGAAGAATACACCCTCGTGGCTTGTGCGGATTACCTGTTGCCCCGCAAACCAGGTGCGGTGGTGAGCAACCTTAGCAGTAGCCGTGCTTTGCGCGATTTGGCTGCAAAGCATGGGTCAGAGTACTTTGCCAGCGCTGTGGGCGAGGTAAATGTGGTTACTAAAATGAAGGAGAAAAATGCAGTACTGGGCGGTGAGGGTAACGGTGGTGTAATTTTACCTGACCTGCATTATGGTCGCGACTCACTTGTGGGTGTTGCCCTAATACTTTCACTATTGGCTACTTCAGGTAAAAAGATGAGCGAACTGCGCGCCTCTTACCCTGAATATTACATGGCTAAAAACAAAATTGAGCTGGAAGCCGGAATGGACGTAGACGGGCTTTTGAAGGAAGTTGAAGGCAAATACTCCAACGAGCAACTCTCCACTATTGACGGGGTAAAAATTGATTTTGACAATGAATGGGTGCATCTGCGTAAATCCAATACAGAGCCCATAGTACGTGTATATACGGAGGCCACATCTCCCGAAAGGGCAACCGAACTGGGCGAAAAGTTTGTGGACGAAATGAGTGCAATGGCTAAATAATAAAACCCTAAAACCATGCAAACCTTAGTAGATAAAGAAACGAAAATCAGCGACTCAGGATTGGAGGAGTACTTTGAAAAATTCCGGAAAAATATTACCGGGATAGACAAAAGCTTTGTGGGCCCTTATGGTGAGAAGAAAATAATATATGCCGATTGGATTGCCAGTGGCCGACTTTATTCGCCAATTGAAATGACTATGGCCGAGAGTATTGGTCAGTATGTGGCAAATACTCATACTGAAACCTCATTTACAGGCACAGTTATGACCAAGGCTTACCATGAAGCCAAGGAGATTATTAAAAAACACGTAAACGCAACTAAGGATGACATCTTTATACCCACAGGTACAGGGATGACGGGAGCCGTGCTTAAACTACAGCGCATGCTGGGCTTTAAATATCCTGAACAGGTAAGAGATAGAGTACAGGTTTCGGGAAATGATAAGCCAGTGGTTTTTATAACACACATGGAACATCATTCCAATCAAACATCATGGCTCGAAACCATATGTGATGTGGTAAAGATTAACCCAAACTCAGATGGGCTGGTTGACCTGGGGCACCTTAGCGATTTACTTAAAGAGTATAAGGAAAGAAAAATTAAGATTGCCAGCATTACTTCCTGCAGCAATGTAACGGGAATTAAAACTCCTTACTATGAAGTGGCTAAACTAATGCATGCCAATGCCGGTTTGTGTTTTGTTGATTTTGCCTGCAGCGCACCTTATGTAAAAATTGATATGCATCCTGAGGACAAAGATGCTCAACTGGATGCCATATTCTTTTCGCCCCACAAATTTTTAGGATAGACCAGGAACTCCGGGAGTCCTCATTTTTAACAAAAACCTTTACACCAACAAAGTGCCCGATCACCCCGGTGGAGGCACTGTGGTATGGACTGACCCCTGGGGATTACATAAGTATACAGAAGATATAGAAGCCAGGGAAGATGGAGGAACACCCGGTTTTCTACAAACTATAAAAGCTGCCCTTGCCATAAGGCTTAAAGAGGAAATGACCTGCGAGAAAATTGAGCAGCGGGAAGAAGAGCTGGTAAACTATGTATTTGAGCGTTTGGAGAATATTGACTCCGTAAACATTTTAGCCGGCTCTGTAAAAAAGCGTGTAGGTGCCATTTCTTTTTATTCAGATACTGTACACTATAACTTAATAGTGAGGTTGCTCAATGATAAACACGGTATTCAAGTACGTGGAGGATGCAGTTGTGCTGGTACTTACGGTCATTATTTATTTCAACTGGATCAACAAAAAAGTACAGATATCAGGGAGCAAATAGAATCAGAAAACTTTATCAATAAACCCGGTTGGGTAAGGCTTTCAATCCACCCAACCATGAGGGATGCTGATGTAATTGAAATTTGTGATGCCATAGAGGACATCATTTTAAATTTTGAAAGATATAGGGACGATTATGAGTACAGCTCCAGAACAAACGAATTCACTCACAAAAGCTTTAAAGGAACTGAAGATCAAATTATAAATAATTGGTTTGGAAAATAGAAGGAAGATTTATTTAGACAACGCAGCAACTACACCACTAAGGCAGGAAGTAAAAGAAAGAATGATGGAACTATTGGATGGCCCGCATGGCAATCCGTCTTCCACCCACCAATATGGGCGTAAAGCTAAAATTGTAGTAGAGGAAGCCCGCAAATATGTGGCAAAGGCCCTTAACTGCACCGGCAATGAAATTGTGTTTACCTCTGGTGGCACAGAGGCCGATAACTCCGCCATACTATGTGCTGTGCGCGATTTAGGCGTAAAGCGAATTATTACTTCACCCATTGAGCACCATGCTGTATCGCATACTGTAGAAGCTATGGTGAAAAATTATCATGTACGATTGGAGTACGTTGACCTTTTGGAAAACGGTGCTATTGATCTTAACCATTTGGAGGAAATGCTGGCAGAAGATGTTTCAACCCTTGTAACGCTTATGCATGGAAATAATGAGGTAGGTAATTTACTCGATCTTAAAGCGGTTGGCAGATTATGCAGAAGCAATAATGCTTATTTCCATACCGATACTGTTCAAACCATTGGCCATTACCCCATTGATTTGCAGGAACTGGAAGTTGACTTTTTGGCTGCTTCTGCACATAAGTTTTACGGACCCAAGGGAGTTGGTTTACTCTATATAAATCATCGTATTAAAGTATGGCCTTTTATGGAAGGTGGCTCTCAGGAGCGTGGCAGGCGTGGTGGTACTGAGAATATTCTTGGAATTGGAGGTATGCACACAGCCTTGCAACATTCATTGGAGAATAGGGAGAGTGAAAATGCGCATATCCTTGAGTTGAAAAAACACCTGATTGAGAAGTTAAGTGCTGAAATGGATGGCGTATTATTTAACGGCAACTGTACTAATCATGATGAATCTATGGTAGCCATTGTAAGTGCTCGTTTTCCATCTTTTGCAAAAGATAATATGCACCTTTTTACTTTGGATATGAATGGTATTGCCCTGAGTGGAGGCAGTGCCTGTACAAGTGGCAGCCAACAGGGTTCACACGTTATTCAGGCCATTTATCCAAATAACGAATATCCCGTTATCCGCTTTTCTATTGGTAAGGATAACACCAAAGAGGAGATTGATTACGTGGTAGAAGCGCTGAAGAAAATGCAGGTAAAAGCGGAAGCCAGGGTCTAAGCCATTAAATGCTCACAAACAAAAAGCCCCGATGCACAATAGTATATCGGGGCTTTTTTGATTAGTTATTTTGTTTAAAATCAGGCATTCGTTTCTTCCATTTCTTCTTCGCCCTCGGCTTCTTTATTTTTCTTTCCGTTATCCGGATCGTAACCAAATAGTCGCTTATCGCGGATGATGTTATCAACGTAAGCGGGAAGAGCCTTATCCCAGTCTTCTTCACCTGAACGTATTTTGCGCAATACGTCTCTACTGAAAATCTGTAGAATATCGGGGTCGTAATTCTCAATATCAATAATACGCTTATTGAACATCAGGTAATCAAACAATGGCTGTAGCCTTGGGTGAATTTTCACAGATTTACTTGTTTCTAAAGGTGCATCATTACTTGGCTGAGAGGGGTACACGTAGAGCTTAAGGTCAGACGAATAAAGAATACCAAAGGCTTCCAAAATTCCACCTTTAAGTTCGCGGTAATACTTTTCAGCAAATAGCTCTTTAAGATTGGTAACGCCCATGATCAGACCCATGCGCTCTTCGGTATAGCGAGTAAAATACTCCACCAGCTTATAATATTGCTGGTGGTTGGAGATCAAAACAGTTTGCCCGAGTGAACAAAGTATTTCAGCTCTGTCTAGAAAATCCTGTTCATCAATTTCGCCTTCAGCTTTAAGGTTGTTAAGGGTTATTTCAAAAAGCACCACCAGGTTTTCATGATCTACTTTGCGTTCATCCACAAAATAGCCATACCCTTTTTTTATCATATCAATATTAACCTTGGTAGCGGGGCGGAAGCTTCCGCGCAAAGCGAGAATGTTTTTCTTATAAAGTAGGGCAGCCGGCAATATATTTTTCCCCTCCGGGCCAAAAATCACGGCATCCGTCATTCCGTTTTTAATAAGCTGGAGAGACATCAGGCGGTTATCCACATCCTTAAATTCGGGGCCTTCAAAGTGCACCATGTCAATTTCCACCTTGTACTTGGCAATATTATCATATAGTGAGCGAAGCAACTCTTCGGGTTTGTTGCGGATATGAAAGCAACCATAAATAAGGTTAACACCCATCACACCAATGGTTTCCTGCTGTAGGTGAGCTTCTTCCTCTTTCATACGGATGTGGAAGATCACATCATTTGGCTCCTGGTCGGGCGCAAGTTGAAAGCGGATGCCCATCCAGCCGTGGCCTTTAAACTTTTTGGTAAAGTTGATCGTAGCAACGGTATTGGAAAAGGTGAAGTAGCACTTATTTGGAAATTTATCGCGGCTAAGACGTTGCTCAATGAGGTTATACTCATGCTCAATCATCTTGCGCAAGCGGGCTTCAGTAACGTAGCGGCCATCTATTTCACGGCCATAAATAGCATCGCTAAAGTCTTTATCATAAGCACTCATGGTTTTGGCCACGGTGCCCGAAGCGCCCCCTGCTCTGAAAAAGTGGCGAACCACTTCCTGGCCGGCACCAATTTCAGCAAAGGTTCCGTAAATGTTTTCGTTGAGATTTATTTTCAGGGCTTTTTGGCCTGTAGATAGTACGATCCGTTCCATCGTGTGTTTTGGGTTTTGCCTTACAAAATTAACAAGTTAGTAAGGGTGACATTCTTTTTTACCTTAATTTTTAAACGTTTCTTCGTGAAAAACTCATATATGAAGTTCACCTTCCTTGGCACCGGCACTTCACAGGGAATTCCTGTAATAGGATGTACGTGTAAAGTGTGTACATCAGATGACCCTAAAGATAATCGCCTGCGTAGTTCGTTGCTTGTACAAAGCGGTAAAACCACTGTTAATATCGATATCGGTCCTGATTTCAGGCAGCAAATGCTGCGGGCAGGTGTAAGCGAAATGGATGCCATTTTATTTACACATGAGCATCAGGATCATACAGCCGGGCTGGATGAAGTACGAGCCTTCAACTTTATCAATCAAAAACCGGTAAAATTGTTTGCCACCGGGCGGGTTCAGCAACGCCTTAAGGAGCAGTATTCTTACATATTTAATAACGCTGATTACCCTGGGATCCCTCAAATAAGCATGAATACACTGCAGGCCGGGAAACCACTAAAAATTGGAGATATTGAAATATTGCCCATAAAGGTGATGCACGGACAAATGCCTGTACTGGGTTTCCGAATAGAAGATTTCACCTATATCACCGATGCCAATTATATTGGTGAAACCGAAAAAAACCTGATTAAAGGCAGCAAACATCTGGTGCTTAATGCCCTTCGTCAAAAGAGCCACCACTCACATTTTACATTGGATGAAGCCATTGAGCTTTCGCAGGAGTTGGAAGTGCCCAACACCTACCTTACCCATATTAGCCACCAATTGGGGCTGCATGCTGAAGTAAGTAAAGAATTACCTGAAGGGGTGGAGCTGGCCTGGGATGGAAAGAAAGTTTCCAGTTAACAGTTTGCAATTGGCCAGTTTGCAAATTGAAAGCTGTTAACTGCAGATTGGCTTACACCGAAACCCCATACTCCCTCAAAGCGTCATTCAAAGAAGTCTTTTTATTAGTGCTTTCTTTTCGGGTTCCGATAATCAATGCGCAAGGTACCTGGTATTCACCAGCCGGGAATTTTTTAGTGTAACTACCCGGAATTACCACAGAGCGGGCCGGTACATAGCCTTTGATTTCTTTAGGCTCATTGCCTGTTACATCAATAATTTTAGTGGAAGCGGTAAGTACCACGTTGGCGCCCAATACTGCCTCATTTTCAATTCTGATGCCTTCTACCACTATAGAGCGGGAGCCCAAAAAGCAGTTGTCTTCAATGATTACCGGTGCAGCCTGCACGGGCTCTAATACGCCACCAATTCCAACTCCACCACTGAGGTGTACGTTTTTACCAATTTGTGCGCAGCTACCCACCGTAGCCCAGGTATCCACCATAGTGCCTTCATCAACGTAAGCACCAATGTTTACATAAGAGGGCATCATAATTACACCCTTACTGATATATGCACCATATCTCGCTACAGCGTGAGGTACTACACGTATTCCTAATTCCTTATAGCCACTTTTCAGTGGAATTTTATCATGAAACTCCAATGGGCCGGCTTCCAGAGTTTCCATTTTGCGGGTAGGGAAGTAGAGTATTACAGCCTTTTTAACCCATTCATTCACCTGCCAGCCATTTTCAGTAGGCTCGGCACACCGCAACCTGCCTTTGTCAATGTCCTCAATTATGGATTCGATGGCTTCCACCACCAGTTTTTCCTCAAGTTTACTGCGGTCTTCCCAGGCTTGCTCTATAATGTGTTGTAATTTGTCCACGGGTGTTTTTTCGTTTAAAGTTTAATCCTAATGGTTAGGAGGTTATTCTCGGGAGTCAAAATTTCATTGTATGAAATATTAAGTCTAACATCTACAATCTGGCATCTCACATCTCTCCACTACCTTTGCGCAAAAGTATAAAACCCCGTGGCAAAGATTATAGCATTGGATATTGGAGGTAAGCGAACCGGAGTGGCCGAAACCGACCCTCTGCAAATAATTGCCAGCCCACGGGAAACCATCCCCACCAGCGAGCTAATTCCTTTTTTGACCCGCATTTTTAATGAAGAACCTTACGAAACCATAGTGGTTGGTGATCCTCAAAACCTGGATGGTGGCGATTCACATAATTCAGAACTGGTAAGAAAACTAACGCAAACACTGCGTTCTACTTTTCCTCAACTTAAAGTGGTTTTACAGGATGAGCGCTTTACCTCAAAAATGGCAATGCAGAGCCTGATTGACTCAGGAGTAAAAAAGATGAAAAGGCGAGAGAAAGGGGAGATTGATAAGGTGAGCGCAGCTATCATTTTACAATCTTTTCTGGCTGGTCATTGAAAGTTGCAATCATTACATTTGCCGCAAATTTGATTCATGATATTACCTATAGTCGCTTATGGCGATCCGGTGTTGCGCAAGCAGGCCGAAAATGTAGATAAGGATTATCCCGAATTGCAGGAGTTTATCGACAATATGTTCGAAACCATGTATAATGCCAGTGGCGTGGGTTTGGCTGCTCCGCAGGTAAATAAACCCGTGCGTATTTTTATTGTGGATGCCACTGGTTTTGTGGATGATGAGGAGGAGGATGAAGAAGGCCTTAAAGACTTTAAGCAGGTATTTATTAATGCTGAAATTATTGAAGAGGATGGCGATGACTGGACCTTTAATGAAGGCTGCCTGAGCATACCCGATGTTAGGGAGGATGTAAGCCGCCCTGATCGAATCCGAATAAAGTACCTGGACAGGGATTTTGTGGAGCATGATGAGGTGTATGATGGACTTAAAGCCCGCGTTATTCAGCATGAATATGATCATATTGAGGGCATCCTTTTTACGGATCATCTGTCTCCCTTACGTAAAAGAATGATAAAAGGCAGACTCAATAATATTTCTAAAGGCAAAATTTCAGTGCCTTACCGAATGAAATTCCCGAAAGGAAAATGAGAATACTAAGTGCATTGCTGATGCTTACCATGGTGGCATCGTGCCAAACGGCTCCGGTTGAAGATTCGTTGACCATTTCCATAAAAAAAATGGAGGAGGAAATGAAAAATCACGCAGAGTTGGATACGGCAGCAGCCCGAAAGCTAACGGATGCGTACCAGGAGTATGCCCGATTAAATCCCAATGATTCACTAACTCCGTATTATCTGAGCCGCGCAGCTGAGGTGTATAAAGAGATGCCTGGCAAGGTGCTTAAATCTGTAGTTACCTATAATAGAGTGCACACGGACTACCCTGAGAGCCCGATGGCCCCAAAAGCCGTATTTATGATAGGCTTTGTGTTTGATGATAAACTGAAGGATACCACCCGTGCCGCAAAGAGCTATACTTACTTTTTAGAACAATATCCCGATCACCCCCTGGCAGCCGATGCAAAGCAGCTATTGTTAATGTTGAAAGATACACTTGACGAGGAACAAATGGTGAAAATGTGGATGGAAAAAAGTAAAACAGATACAAACGATACTAAGTAATATGAAACTGGACGATATTTTATCAATTGGTGGAAAACCAGGGCTTTACAAACTTGTAGCCCAAAGCCGTGGTGGTGTAATTGTGCAATCTCTTGCTGATGATAAGAGGATGCCCGTAACGCAAACTAATAATGTGAGCTCCCTTAAGGATATTGCCATCTACACTTATGATCAGGAAGTACCCTTGAAGGACGTGTTTTTGAAAATTGCCGAAAAGGAAGATTTCGGAAAGGCCATTGATCACAAAGCGGATGGTGCTGAGCTTAGAGCCTATATGGAAGAGGTATTGCCTGATTTTGATCAGGAGCGCGTGTATAATTCAGATCTTAAAAAGCTTTTTCAGTGGTACAATATTTTGCATAAGCAGGGCCTTGTAGTGCCTGATGAGGAAGAAACTGAGGAAGCCACCACTGAAGATACCAACGAGGCATCTGACGAAAAATCAGAATAGGATTTTGAATTCAAGAGAAGACAAATTAAAGGCATTTGGCCGCTTGCTGGATATAATGGAAGACCTGCGGGCCAAGTGCCCGTGGGATATGAAGCAAACGATGGAAACCCTCCGTCCGCTTACCATTGAAGAAACCTACGAGCTTGGCGATGCCATACTGGATGCTGATCTTGAAGAAGTAAAAAAAGAGCTTGGTGACATTTTGCTGCATATGGTGTTTTACGCCAAAATAGGCAGTGAAAAAGGAGCTTTTGATATAGCCGATGTACTTAACGGCATTTGCGAAAAGCTGATAAGCCGCCACCCTCATATTTATGGTGATACCACCGTAAGCGGTGAAGAAGAAGTGAAAGCTAATTGGGAAAAGCTAAAACTTAAGGAGGGTAAAAAATCTGTACTGGAAGGGGTGCCGCGCTCTTTGCCTGCTGTGGTAAAAGCCACCCGCATACAGGAGAAAGCACGGGGCATTGGTTTTGACTGGGAAGAAACCTACCAGGTTTGGGATAAGATAGAGGAGGAGCTGGCTGAACTTCGCCATGAAGTGGAGACCGGCAACCAGCAAAAAACGGAAGAAGAGTTTGGGGATTTTTTATTCTCCGCTATCAACCTCTCCCGTTTCCTTAAAGTTGATGCCGAATCAGCTTTGGAGCGTACCAACAAAAAGTTTATACACCGCTTTACCTACCTCGAAAAGAAGGCAGCCGAACTGGGCAAAAGCCTATCAGAGATGACCCTGGCGGAAATGGAAGTGTACTGGGAGGAGGCGAAGAGGACCCAGTAGAGCGTTGATGGTATTTAGCACAAAGTAGTTAGTATTGAGATAGCTACACCGTGGCTAAAAAACTTTTATGAACTATGTGTTTTGTTCATTTCCTTTTTGATCCATCTCAAACGGCATCCTACCTAAAATATACACTGTACAGCTTTTCTGCAAAGTGTCGCTTTCTTAATACCCTATACACACTACCCAATACCTTCTCCTCACTTGTTAAAAAAATGTGGAAAACCCTTGATTTCACTGGTGTTTTAGTGGGGTCAAAACGGGTTTGGAAGTGTATATTTGTAAGATTTCAAAATTTGATCTAACTCAAACAATATGAGCGAAATACCAAAGGAATATGCAGCCAGTAGTATCCAGGTACTGGAAGGTTTAGAGGCGGTACGTAAAAGGCCGTCCATGTATATTGGAGATGTGGGGGTGAAAGGTCTTCACCACCTTGTATATGAAGTAGTTGATAACTCGATTGATGAGGCCCTTGCCGGCCATTGCGATACCATTGAGGTATTCATAAACGAAGATGATTCCATCACCGTAAAGGATAATGGCCGGGGTATTCCGGTAGAGATGCACGAAAAGGAAGGCCGCTCTGCACTTGAAGTGGTTATGACTGTGCTCCATGCCGGTGGTAAGTTTGATAAGGATTCCTATAAAGTTTCCGGTGGTTTGCACGGTGTGGGTGTTTCCTGTGTTAATGCCCTTTCTACTGATCTTAAAGCTGAGGTTTTTAAAGGTGGAAAACACTACGTACAGGAATTTAAAATCGGTGTGCCACAGTATCCTGTTAAAGAGGTTGGTAGTGCCGATATAAGAGGTACCCATGTAACCTTTAAGCCCGATCCGGATATTTTTCATGTAACCGAATATCACTACGATATTTTAGAGGCACGTATGCGCGAGCTTTCTTTCCTGAATAAAGGAATAGCCATTACGCTTACTGATTTGCGCGAGATTGATGAAGAAGGCAATCCAAAATCCGATCGCTTTTTCAGCGAGGGTGGATTAAAGGAGTTTGTAGAGTTTATTGATATGAACCGCGAAACTCTTATGCCTGAGGTTATTCACATGGAGGGCGAGAAGAATGATACGCCTGTGGAAGTGGCTATGCATTACAACAACTCGTATGCGGAAAATATTCACTCTTATGTAAATAACATTAATACCCACGAAGGTGGTACTCACCTGGCAGGTTTCCGCAGGGCGCTTACACGTACCCTTAAAAAGTATGCTGACGAAAGCGGTATGCTTACCAAGGAAAAGGTAGAGGTTTCTGGGGACGATTTCCGTGAGGGACTTACAGCGGTAATCTCTGTAAAGGTAATGGAGCCCCAGTTTGAAGGGCAAACCAAAACCAAGCTGGGCAACAGCGAGGTTTCCGGGGCTGTAGATCAGCTGGTGGGCGAGATGCTGACCAACTTTTTGGAGGAAAATCCCATTGCCGCTAAGACCATCGTGCAAAAGGTTATTTTGGCAGCAAAAGCCCGTGTGGCCGCTAAAAAGGCGCGCGAGATGGTACAGCGTAAAACGGTAATGGGTGGTTCCGGTTTACCGGGAAAACTCTCTGACTGTTCAGAAACAGATCCGTCTATTTGCGAGATATTTTTGGTAGAGGGTGATTCGGCAGGTGGAACAGCCAAGCAGGGTCGCGACCGTAACTTCCAGGCCATACTTCCGCTGCGTGGTAAAATCCTTAACGTGGAAAAAGCCATGCAACACAAGGTTTTTGAGAATGAAGAAATCAAAAACATGTTTACTGCATTGGGTGTGAGTGTAGGTACTGAGGAAGACAGTAAGGCCCTTAACCTTGCTAAGTTGCGCTATCACAAAATCGTAATTATGTGTGATGCGGATGTGGATGGTAGCCATATTGCTACCCTTATCCTTACCTTCTTCTTCCGCTACATGAAGGAACTTATAGAAAATGGTTTCATATACATTGCTGCTCCACCCCTGTATCTTGTTAAAAAGGGCCAAAAAGGTGAGTATGCCTGGAATGATGATCAGCGCGACAGACTGATAGCCGAAATGGGTGGTGAGAATAAAACAGGTATTGGCGTACAGCGCTATAAAGGTTTGGGTGAGATGAATGCCGAGCAGCTGTGGGAAACCACTATGGACCCTACCCAGCGAATGATGCGCCAGGTAACTATTGATAGTGCCGCAGAAGCTGATCGTATATTCAGTATGCTGATGGGTGATGATGTACCACCAAGGCGTGAGTTCATTGAAAAGAATGCCAAATACGCCAAGATTGACGTTTAGGTAAAAGCACCACGTGTTATTATAATGAGCCCGTTTTAATCTCGGCTGAGCCGAAATGAAACGGGCTTTTTTTATTCAGGGATTAGCAAACAAAAGGACTAGACAGCTTACTTACTTGCGGTCTTCAGAGCCGGGAAGTATGGTTGGCTTCTGATACTTCTGAAAAGGCTGCTTCAGCAAAGCCCCGATTTTTCCGTTGGCCACTTCATCCGGAAATACATCAACGCCATATACTACCTCTTCGCGGTGCAGTTCTTTATAAGTGCCAAAAATCCGGTCCCAAATAGAAAATATGTTGCCATAGTTAGAGTCAGTATAAGGCAGTACGTAGTGGTGGTGCACCTTATGCATATCGGGCGACACAAATATGTAGCTGATAATCTTATCCAGTTTTGGGTTCATCTTAATATTGGCATGTGTAAGCTGGGTAAACACCACGGATAAAGACTGGTAGAGAAATACAATGGCGATGGGTGTTCCTACTATAAAAACCCCCGCCAGCGTGAAAATAAATCGCACAAGGCTTTCAAGCGGGTGATGCCTGTTACCCGTTGTAATATCCACATGATGATCGGTATGGTGCACCAGGTGTACCATCCACAGGGGCTTTACCTTATGCTCTACATAGTGCGCCAGGTAGGCTCCGATAAAATCAAGTAATAGAACCCCGAGGGTTACATACAGCCAAAGTGGCATTTCAGGTAGCCAGTTGATAATACCAAAGTTATTATCGCGCACCCAATCGGCAGACATCAAGAGCAAAAAGGCAAGGACAAAGTTTACCGCTATGGTAGTGAGTGTAAAAAAGAAATTTGGCCACGCATGTTTCCACTTATGGTATTTAAACCTGAACAAGGGTAAGGCACCCTCCAATACCCAGAAAAGGGTAATACCGCCCACCAGTATGATGGTGCGGTGCAGGGTGGGGATGGTTTCAAAATAGTTTACTACGGCTTCCATGCCCTGAAATTACAAAATGGAACTACATGATAAATTGAAGGTGATGAGTAAACTATTTGATTTTTATCACCAGCTTACCTTTTGCCCTTCCGCTCTGTTGCATTTTAAACGCTTCCACCACCTCGGTAAAACCATAAACCTTTTGAATAACAGGCCTTATACTTCCGCTTTCAAGCAAATCTTTTAAAGTGGAAATGCTCTCAGATGTGGGCTCATTCAAAATAAAGCGGTAGCTGGCATTATACTTTTTACACTTTAATGTGATGGGGATAAGCAACAACTTCATAACGCCCCTCAGCTAAATATTGAGTCCGTATTTTTTTGCGGCCTGGTTATCCAGTTTGCGGCCGGCTATACTTACCACTTTACCCCCGGGCTTAAGTAGTTCGAAGGCTTCCAGCGTATAGTTGTTACCAAGTGTATCAAACACAGCATCCAGTTTTGGCAATTCGCTTTTGTAGTTCTGTGTTTTATAGTCAATCACTTTATCAGCGCCAAGCTGCTTTACCCAACTTACGTTGGATGTACCCGTAGTGGTGTACACTTCTGCGCCAAGCAACTTAGCATATTGTATGGCAAAACTGCCTACCCCGCCAGAGCCGGCATGTATAAGTATTTTTTGGCCGGCCTTAAGGTTAATCGCCTCAAAACAACTTATGGTGGTTTCACCTACTAATGGGGCACTGGCCGCTTCATAAAAGTTAAGATTAGCTGGTTTGGGTAAAACTACATTGGCTTTCACCGAAATATATTCGGCTATGGTGCCGGGTGAGTCAGAAGGTACACAGCAAAATACCTCGTCACCCGCTTTAAGATGATTTACATCCTGCCCAGCTTGCTTCACTATTCCGCTGCAGTCAAAGCCCAGGCCTGCGGGCTTTTTTTGTTTGTAAACAAACTTTAATTGTCCATCAGCAATTTTATAGTCAACAGGGTTGAGGCTGGCGGCATGGCATTCAATTAATACTTCATCTGCAGCAGGAGTGGGGGTGGGCACATCCATTAATTCAATGCCCGTATCAAAATTTCCGTACCCGGTAAGTTTCCAGGCCTTCATGATATTAATGCTTTTAAAATTTACTTAACCAGGGCGGGGTTTACCCAGGTAAATTTATACGATTCTTCGGGCAGCTTCATACGCTGGCCGATACGCTCAAGCCTTGCAGGTAGCTGCATTACGTAATCGCGGGCACGTTCAGCTTCATCGGTAAGGCCATTGATGTTGGCAATATCCCAGCGCTTCAGCAATCGGTTTAAAATATCCACATAATCCTGCGCGGTATATACACCCAGCCTTTGTGCCGTATTGCTGAATTCTTCAAAAGCCTGCCCTATTTTTTGCCCCGTTTCACGCAAAAAGTGCGCTGGCATAGAGATTTTGTGCTTCATCATATAGGTGAAGGCAATCATCATTTCGCTGGGGTCTAGTTCAAAAATCTGCTTTACAAATTCGCTGTATGCGCTAAAGTGGCGCATTTCATCACCGGCTATCATTTTGCACATTTTAGAGAGTGGCTTATTTTGATAATCCCTGGCAAGGACAGAAACCCGGTTGTGCGAAATGTTGGTAGCAAGCTCCTGGAAGCTGGTGTACACAAAGTTTTTATAAGGATCTCTGCCAGTGCCTATATCAAGGCCATCATTAATAAGGTGCTGTGTAGTACGCTCTACCTCAATCATATTTACCCTGCCAGATAGGTAGAGGTATTTATTGAGGGTGTCTCCATGGCGGTTTTCTTCACCCGTCCAAAAGCGTATCCATTTGCTCCAGCCATTTGCTTCCTGCTGGTTTATTCCTTCCACTTCCATCAACCATGATTCATAGGTGGGCAGGGCCTCTTCGGTAATGGTATCGCCCACCAGCACCACCCAAAAGTCATAAGGCAGATCTTTTGCCAGCTCGCGCAGTTCCTTTAGTTCTTCTTCAAAGTTTTCGTTTTGTGAGTTGGGAAGCAGGTCTGTAGGCTGCCAGGTTTTTTCCACCGGAACCAAATATCGATCAATAAAGCCGTCAACCTTTTTTTCCAGCTGCTGCATTACTTCCAAACGTACATTATGAAGGGCCATAAATTTCTTTTTTATCAATTAATAAGATCTTGCTTAATACTATCCGCTACATGAGCTATCAGTTCATCATCAGGTAATGAACGGGCCTCAATAGGCCGCTGAACTATTACCGAGAGGTTTATGCCGGTATTAACCGGAAAAAAACCGTATTTGAGCAACTTCCATGAGTTGTTGATTGTAATAGGAACCACCACCGCATCGGGAATGTTTTTCAAAAGTACCTTTAGTCCGGTTGTGCTGAATGGTTTCAGTTGTCCGGTTTTACTTCTTGTACCTTCCGGGAAGATTACGGCTGTACCATTATTGGCTGCCAATTGCCTACCGAAGGTTGTAAGCGCAGGTAACGACTGCCGTGGGTTGGAGCGATCAATAAGCAGGTTACCGCCATGCCTGAGGTTGAATGAAATGCTTGGCCAGCCTTTGCCCAATTCTATTTTGGAGATAAACTTAGGGCGATGTCTACGCATAAACCAGCTTATCGCAATAATATCAAACATACTTTGGTGATTACTCACTAAAATAAGAGGCTTATTGTGGGGCAATACATGCGGGCAACTATAGGTACAACGGCTGCCGATAAGGTACAGGCATCCCATTAAAAAAAAGTTGAGATAATTAACAGCAAACTCATGCCCCCTGCGGCCACCTAGTTTTAGAAACATCCATTGAATGGGATGAAAAACGAGCAGCACCAACGTAAAGCTCACATAAAAAATAACAGTGGTTGGGTAAAGCAGTATCTTTTTTGTGCTGTTAATGGTATAAAGCTTTAAAGCGTTATTCGTTTAATAGGCGCGCAAAGGTCAGGTTAAATTTTAATTAAAACATCATTAAACGGCTTTCTGCTTTAAAATCAGGAAGTGGTTTTATAGATGTAGTAGTATGTTGTAATCCTTGCACCACAACGCTGTGGCTTACCATGATAATTGCTTTCTTTGGTTTGCAGAATCACCAATTAACTATGAGTGCAACAGCTATTAAAGAAGTACTTAGCTCGCTTGATACAATTATTGATAAAAGCATTATTGCAAACGATGCCCGGGGCATCTTTGCCTTTGTGTATCGCAGAACCACTGCCGAAATAGCGGTAGCCATTGAAAACTCTGAATTTGAGGATAATGAAAAGCTACATGAGTTTGACGTAGCATTTGCCAACTATTACCTGAAAGCTTACCACCAATTTGAAACCGGTGAGACCTGTAGCTTGTGCTGGTAACAAAGCTTTGAAGCTGCAAAAGATAAGATTACCATCATTCAGCAAATATTACTGGGCATGAATGCCCATATCAATCTGGACCTTGGTCTTACGGCTGCCCAAATCAGTAAGGGTAGGGATATTAACCTATTGAAAAAAGATTTTGACAAAGTGAATGATATCCTTGAGCGTATTGTAAATGATTTACAACAGAGGCTGTCACGGGTTTCTCCACTCTTTTTTCTGGTGGATTGGATTGGACAAAGTAGGGATGAAAAGCTGATTGACTTCAGTATGCGGCAGGCTCGTACTCAGGCATGGCGCCTGGCCTTGCTACTGCATAATGAAGATACCGGTCCTTTTGAGGAAAAGCAGAAAACCGCTGATCAGGCCTTTGCCCTGTTTGCCAAAAAGCTACGTAAGCCCCAGCTAAAATTGCTCGAGTGGGTATTGAGTTTTATAAGTCGCTTTGAGGAGAAAAATGTGGGCCGAGTGATTGATAAGATGAAAGCCTAATCCTTTACGCAACGCACGTAGGCTCCAAAATTAGGTGGGTTTTCTCCCGTATAGGCTTTTTCAGTAATAGTAACTAATGACATGGTATAGGCAAAGCCCTGGCTGGCAGATGAATTTAGCCACCAAAAGCCCTGGCCACCAATATCTTTAAAAGAACCGTCAACTTCTGAGCGGTACCCCCCGGCATATGCCGAAAAGCCTGTAGAGTTAGTGGCGCCTGTATTTGGTGGTGCCCAGTGTTCAAATCCCATTTCTTTAAGTTTTGCCCCGGCAGAATCCACTCCACCCAGGGTAATGATTAACGCCTGCCACTCGGCATTGGTAGCTACATGCCATCCCTCGGGTGCAATGCCTCTCGGATCCTTTATTGCATGCCAGTTGTAGATGAGGCCTAAATCATTAAGATGAGATGTATCATTATCATAAATACACCAGCCGCCCTCTTTAGCTGATAGCCATTGTTTGTCTTCTTTCATATGGGTTATAGGATCCCCGTTTCTGTAAGTAACCACAGCAAGGTTTTTTACCATCCAAGTATTATTTCCAATGGTAACGGATTCATAAAAATCTCCGGGATCATCGTCATCATTTGGTTTTTGGCAGCCTGCTACTATGATGAAGCCTAATGCTATTAAGATGAATGATCTATAGCTGCACAAGTTTTTATTTGGCATTTTGAGTTTATAGTTGTGTAATTAGGTTTGTTAAAATCGGTATTTCGATACTCTAAAAGTAGTAAAACCGACTTTAGCTTTTTCTTTGCCCCTTTTGATTGAATATCAGAAAATCAAGGGAAAATCGCCCACTACCCAGTAGCAGTATTGCAAAGTAGCCTGCCAAATATAAAAGAGCCATTTCCTTTTCGGCCAGTGGTGAATTACCATGGGCCAAAAAAGTAGCTACCAGCATGGTAATGATAAGGGGTATGGCCGCAAAGCGGGTAAACAGGCCCAGTATTAGCAAAATGGCGCAACCTAATTCAGAACCTATGGTAAGGATAAGTGAAAACTCACTTCCCAGGCCCATGAAGTCCATAAATTTTTCAGACAAGGTATTATAGTTGGCCAGCTTCTTAAAGCCGTGGGTAAGCATAAGCCCGCCAAAAGATAATCTTAAAATAAGGGTAGCGAAATTATTGCTTGAGGCTGTCCTTTTGCTGCGTCCAAATGTATTCATGTACTATCATAAATTATCAGCGGCAATACTACGCAACAAATGTTTTAAAAGAAAAAGTGGTACCCGCCTAAGGGTAATTATATTTCTGATCCGTGTCCAGCTCAAGAAAATATTCCAATACCTTGGCCTTACACTCGTAATACATGTAATCCAGCAATAGCGGGTTGCCATATAGTGATTTACCATTTAAGGTAAAATCGCGTCTTACGCCTGCTACATCATTAGTGTAGGGGAAAACGCTGGCAAATTGAAAGCGAAGTTTGTTTTCGGGGTAATTCTTCTGGATGGTGAATTGTAGTTTTCGCTTAGTAGTGGGGTCTATTACCATCACAGGTTTTACCTGTTCCATTATGTTAAACCTATCTGCATCTCCTATAATGCCATACGCCAGTAAATCGATGTCTATTACCTGCACTTCAGCATTTATTACCTCTTTAAGTCTCTCTAATTCAGATTTATTAAAAACATAATAGTAGGCCGATAATTCTTCGGTCTCAGCCTTTTTTTCGGGCCTCAAATTCAAAAAAGCCATCTCTAAAAAACTTTACCAGCATTACTAAAGTATCATCTCCATAAAGAATGGGAATCAGCTGTAGCTCTTTAATATTATCATTACCAGCCTTGTTTTCTACTTTGTTATAACTCTCGGCATCGGTAGAAATAAAGCGTTCAGGTATTAGCATGTCGCCTGTTACCCATTGCCCATCCAGAGTATAGCACCAGCCGGTAAGGCCAGTTTGTATTTTATTGGTAATTTTTTTTGGGAAAACGGGTAAAGGTCTGCTTTCTCTTAACTGGGCTAATACCACGTGAGTATGGAAAAAGGCCAGTATAAAAATCAGGATGGTTACCCGTGATAGTATTTTGTTGGCTGGAAGCGGCATGCAATCTAAACTTCTGATTATAACGTACGTGTTTGGTTACTAAAAGGTTTGAACCATAGGTAGTAACAAAGGTTTATACCAGACAGTTTATTCACTTACATTCGCTGAAAATTGTAACTATGAAAAAAGCAATTACATTCTGCCTTTTGGCGGCAAATTTATTTAGCTGCCAGCAGGCTGCCAATAACCAGGAATTAGCTACTAATGAAAGTCACTCGGCAGCCGTACCCGAAAAATCAGATGCCCAAATGAAGAATCTATACGATTATAAGTCTCAAACCCTGAAGGGTGATGAATTTCAGTTTTCATCACTAAAGGGTAAGCGGGTACTAATTGTAAACACGGCCAGCGAATGTGGTTATACCCCACAATACAAGCAATTACAAGAGTTACAGGATGAGTATGGTGGTGATAAGTTTACGGTAATCGGGTTTCCCTCAAATGACTTTGGCGGGCAGGAGCCTGGCTCAAATGAAGAAATTGCGGCCTTTTGTGAAAAGAATTACGGAGTTACATTCCCCATGATGGATAAAACCCCCGTAAAAGGAGATGGACAACACCCGCTATATGCATGGCTTACCCAAAAATCATTAAATGGTGTTAGTGATGCCGAAGTAAAATGGAACTTCAATAAGTTTTTGATTGATGAGAATGGAAACTGGGTGGCTTATTATCCTTCGTCAACCAGCCCACTTGATGAAAAGGTTATTGCATTTGCTGAAGGCAAATAGTTATACGGCCTAATCTAATTCTCCACCTTCATCCTTAACCAGTTTGTGAAGGTCATTAATATCAAACGGTTTTTCCAGGTAGCCATCAGCGCCAATCTCTGCGGCCATAATATTAATACCCGGAAAGGCTGAAAGCAGGTAAATTTTGATATTGCTTGTACGTGAGGAGTCCTTAAGCTTTTGAGTAGCTTCAGCGCCACCCATGCGCGGGATGGAAAGATCCATTAGTATAATATCAGGCATCTCCACATCAATGGCCTCCCATATAGCCTCACAATTGTTTACAGAACGCACAGAATGACCTTTTTTTGTAAGGTAAGTTGTGGTCATTTGCACAATATCTCTGTCATCTTCAACTAACAAAATAGCCTTCCGCATATTTAGATTTTGTTTGAGTAGGGCAATTTTACATAAAATTTTGTTCCTTTTCCTAATTTGCTTTCAACAGAAAGAAAGCCATTGTGCCTCTTTACTATTTCATACGAAATAAACAGACCCAGGCCGAGCCCGGTGCTCCAGTGGCTGGTATGCGGAGATCTGTAGAATCGTTCAAATACTTTATCTGCCACTTCGTTATCCATACCAATGCCAAAATCTTTTACTGTTAATACAATCATATTTTGCTCGCAAAACAGATTTATATCCACCGCCTCTACACCAGGAGAAAACTTAATAGCATTTGAAATAAGGTTGGTAAGTACCTGCTCTAGCCTGTTTCTGTCGCCATAAATAAACTTACCGGTATTGCCCTTAAAATTGAGCCTGTGAGCTGGCGAAACATGCTGCATAGAGTCCACCACTTCAAATACTAACTGGTCAAAATCAAAAACCTCCATGGTAAATTGCATTTGGCCGGTTTCCAGTTTACTGGTGTCCAGTAACTCGTTTATAAGTACTATGAGTTTATTAACCTGGCGGTTAACAATTTTTAGTTGATCCACAGCTTCTTCTTCGGCTTTTTCTTCAAACTCCTCAATCAACATTTGTACGTAACCTTTAATGCTGGTTACGGGTGTTTTAAGTTCATGAGAAGATATGGCTAAAAAATCATCCTTTTGTTTCTCAAGTGCCTTACGATCTGTTATATCCAATAATGTGCCTATGAAGATTTCAGCCACATCATTTTCATTAAAATAGGGTTGCCCTGTGGCCCTCAGCCATCTTAATCTGCCATCGGTAAGACCTACAACCCTGTATTCAATATCATAGGCCTCACGCAAAGCAGGGTTAAGCGCCCGGGCCAGGGCCTGCCTTACCATAGCTAAATCATCTTTATGCAGCCCGCTTTCAAAAATTTCATAATCTACATAGGCTTCTGGCGGAAGCCCGAAGAGTTCTTTTGAGCGTGGGCTCCAGTTTATCTTTCCCGTAAGGGGATAATACACCCAGGTACCAAGGTTGGTGGCGTTTATGGCCGAGCTGAGTTCATTTTCACTTTTACGAAGAGCATCCTCAGCTAATTTGCGCTCGTGGATATCTATTACAGCTCCGGTATAGCCATCAAGTTCCCCGTTTTTATTATATCGGGGTAAACCCATATCTATGTGCCAGTAGTATTGGCCCAAATTATTTTTTAGCCTGTAGGTAATTTCAAAACTTTCCTCGCGTGCAAGGGCGTTAAGAAAAATTCTTTCAGACATAGCCCGGTCATCTTTATGTACTGCATCCAGCCAGCCCATTCCTTTACCAATTTCCAAGGTCTGGCCGGTATAATCCAGCCAGGGCTGATTTAAATAAGTACAATGCCCATTGATGTCTGTCATCCAGATCATTACCGGAACGTTGTTGGCCATATCCCTGAAGTATTGCTCCTGCTTTTCAATAGATTGACGTGCCAATACTTGTTCGGTAACTTCAGTGGCCACTACCATTATCCCATCTACCTCACTATTCAGGCCATAAATAGGTTCATAAACAAACGTATAATAGCCTATTGCCGGCTTTTCACCTCTGTTGAGCTCAATAGGAAATTCTTTTCCGGTAAATGTTTTTCCTTTATTATACACATCTTGTATGATGTTGTAGATAGGTTGATTTTTAGTTTCGGGAAGGGCTTCCAGCAGAGGTTTGTCCATAATCTCCGCCCGGGTTTTACCCACTAGTTCTATATAGCTGTTATTTACTATTTCAAATATCTGGTGAGGCCCCTTTAGGTAGCACATGGCAATCGGGGCCTGCATTATTATGGATTTTAGTTTTTCTTTTTCAACCTCAATTTTGTTGAGGTAATCCGTTTTGGCATCCGCTGCTATTTTTAATGTTTCGGCCTGTTCCAGCGCTATTTCGTGTGAGCGGATATCGGCTTTAGCCCGTGATATGCTGGCGGCCAAAAATTTGATAAAATCCGAATAAGGCTGATCAAACTGAAGGTGGGGGCTTATACCGCAAACCAGTAAAGCCGCTACTTCATCTTCTCCCGCTTTGTTTACTGAAGTTATCACAGCATTATTTACCTCACAGCTTAATTTCAACATTTCAACTCTAAAATCCTCCTGCAGGTTTTCTCTAATCCGCATTTCTGAAATGGTGGTGATATTGCGAAAGTCCCAACCGTAAGAACTTACTTCATTAAGTGGTATGGTGTCTTCAAAAATCTGCTGTTCATCGGCAAGTCCGCAATGGGAGTGCAGATAGGCTTCCTGCAAATCCTTGTCAACTCTATAAATTGCCGCAAAGGGTATGCAGTTGGGGTTATTCGAAATAATTTCAACAACACCATCCAGCAACTGATCTATAGTGGTATTTCTGGTGGAAATAGCCGAAATATCAAGAAGCGTACGGAACCTTCGTTGCTGTAGTATTTTCTGAGTTTCTTCATTGCAGGCACAAAAAAGTCCTTCTACCTCGACATTACCGTTTATAATCGGGCTATAGGAAAAGGTCCAATAAGTTTCTTCCGCAAACCCCAAACGCTCCAGATATAATTCAAGATCACGGGCATACATGGTTTTACCCTCAAAAACACCTTTTACAAAACCTTCAATATCCGGCCAGATTTCAGCCCATGCATCCCGCGCACTTTTACCAAGGCTATGAGGGTGTTTTTTACCCAATACAGGCAGGTAAGCATCATTATGAAACATTATCAAATCTTTACCCCACCATATAAACATGGGGTAGGCAGACTTTAAAATTACGCGGAGGGAGGTTTTTAGTGATTCAGGCCATTCTTCCGGTGGGCCAAGAGGATTGGTATCCCAGTTGTAATTACGCATAAGTTCAGCCATCTGGCTTTCACCTATGAAGATGTTACTACCTGGTTTTAAGCTTACGTTCATAAAAGGAAGTAGCTGGGGTTTGGTGACTACAAGAATAAATCTTGGTAATTTACTTACAAAAACTAAAAAGCAAACGTGGCAAAATTGTTTTAAATATTAAGACTTTCTCTAATTCTTTATGAACATTAGCTTTTAAAGCTTTAAAAAAGTCAAATAGGGAGGGCTTAATAATTTTTATAATAGGTCACAATCTTGCCAATAACCTGATCATAAATCGGAGCTGCAAACTCTTCAAACATAAACTGAGGTGCCGGAATGCTTAGTTCGGTGGCCTTTACAAGTTCAAGCTGTTCATCACTTAAGGCACGTTCATCACCATTATAAGTGGCCCAAACAATTTCCCAGCGGTACTCACTGGGGAATTTTTCCTGAGAAATAACCTTATTGAGATTTGCATCCAGAATTTTAAAGTCAAACAGGCCAGAGCCTAAAATAGCTTTGCTATGCGTTTTTAGCTCGGCTTTTACGGTACCATACACCTTTTTGTCATCATCCTCGCTTAGTAATACACTATCTTTTTTTACTTCCCTTACCTCAGTATGTGAAATTACATTGCCCAAACT
Source organism: Schleiferiaceae bacterium (assembly GCA_963758205.1). GTDB lineage: Bacteria > Bacteroidota > Bacteroidia > Flavobacteriales > Schleiferiaceae > Owenweeksia. The sequence continues at coordinate 113,820 of CAVWUM010000002.1, read as the reverse complement.
AAACTGATCAAAGCTCATGAAGATTTTATGATCCACCCAATCCAGGTTTTGGGCCCTCACTTCATCGGGTGTATAAAAACGAACATATTTATTTACGCTATAGCGGTGCAGGTACTCATTTACTTTATTATAAAAAAACTCCTGGTTTAATTGCATAACGCGTGTCGGTGCCGGGATCGGTTCAACTACTACTTTTAGAGTAGCGTAAAACATTGCTTCATCCATAAGTTCATTTGTTCGCATGTAGTTTGGATAAAGCTGGTTTACCCTTTCCAGATGCTGATGCGCGGCTATCGCTTGTGAGCGGTCATTTTTATTTTGAAGCGCGCCCAGTGCCATGTTATATCGTACATCAGCCGCCTTTGCTTTGGCCTCATTAAGTTGATTTACCGCATTTTCAGGCGCAGGAACAAGCTGAAGACAGGCGGGACACTTCTGTATTTCATCATGTAATGCATTTATGGTCTTATACTCACGCATTACATTCTCCCATTTATAGGGATCATTTGAGGCCAGGAGATTGTTGATGTTTCTTTTATGCCCATCAAGAGCAAACTTGTAAGCCTGGGTGAGGGTGGCAGAGGCATTTTCATTATCGGTATCCGAGCGGAGACGGTTTACGGCCAGCATAACTGCCTTATCATAATCTCCTTTTTTGAGGGCATTTTTGCCACTGCTGCAACCTGCTGCTATTAGCGCAAAGCAGATAAATACAAGTAATGTATTGCGCATAATGGTGAGTTTATAGTTGGTGGTGCTGCAGTATTTCAATTTCTGAACCACTTTTTTTGAGATGTCGAAATAAATCATTTTCAGGCACATAATGTGGACTGAAAGATGCATCTTTAAATCAGTCCTTACTAAACCGCCAATAAGTTTATACTTTAAAGGACTGTGGTAGTTTTACCTATATTGAACTACAGCAGAAATAATACTTCAATAAAAATATATGAGCGATAGTAGTGAGGGTATATTTCCGGAAGAGGATATGGCTATAACCCAAATACTTGTGGTTAGCGATATGGCAAAGGCAAAAATCTTTTACCTGGATATATTGGGAGGCAAACTTTACAGGGAATATGGTGGGGATTCAACCGTGTTTAGTTTTTTAGGGAATTGGTTTTTGCTGGTAACCGGGGGTGGTCCAACTAAAGATAAGCCTGACATCAGTTTTGCACCGCCTGCAAATCGAAACACCGTGAGCCATGCATTTACTATTCGTGTAAAAGATTGTCAAAAATCCTATGAAATATTAAAAAGCCGTGGTGCGGAGTTTATTACGCCACCTTATGACTGGGGCGATGAGAGACGGTGCTTTTTTAAGGATCCTGACGGGCATCTGTTTGAGATTAGCCAGGTTTAAGTGAATCAGTATTTTAATCTGATGATATTATTAATTTGCCTGAGAAATCACCTCCATTAGTACCCGAGATATAATAGAAGTAGATCCCGGGAGCGAGATTCTCTCTTGGTAACAGGAATGAGTCGCCTTCAAAATATTCTTCCACCACTCTTCTACCATTAAAATCATAAAGAGTTAAAATGTGCTTCCTGTTCTGTTCATCCGAGCTAAGCTCAAAGTTTACTTCACTGGTAAATGGATTTGGCCAGACCTCTACCTGTTGGGCCTTGATTTTATGCTCAACTTCTGTAGCCGATAGAAAAGTCGAGCAGATTGTATCACAATAATTCTGAGAGGAATCACGAACGTAAACCAACAGACTAATATCTTTTTCCAACAAATGTGTTTGAGATGATGAAATCCCCCTGAATGTGAATAGGTAGGGCGCGCATCTCTGATCACCTGAGGTTGGCTGCCAAAAAAGTGTTCCCGCTTTATTGAAGGGAGTTGAAGAATTTATGGAAAAAGAGGCAGGATTGTTCTTGGAAAACGCTTCACCGTAACCATTTAAATCTATTGTGGGAGCCACACTGTCAACATAACTTAAGTTAAGATTAAGGGAATTTCCCGGAGCGATAGTAGTACTATAATTGCCATTGCTATCTGTGGGCCATGCGGATAAACCGTTAAACGATTGTCTGAATGTAGAAGCAATAACATTTATCTGTATATCCAGAGTTACGTATCCTAGATTTACATTATTTCTGCAAACGGATACTTGTATGGCAAACACGTATTGACCTATATTCTGGGGGATCCAGCTAAGTTCACCGGTTTTTGCATTTATACTTGCCCCATTGGGTATTGATCCTGTAACCGGAGCACTAGCTCCGATAGGATCGGTTAATGAATATGATAATACATCCCCATCGGGCGAAAAAGCCGCAGGGTTAAAAGTGCAGTCCTTTCCTAGTTCAAAATTCATAAGCGGATCGGCTAAAAACTGGGCGGAACTTGCGGTAGTGCCAGCATCAACAAGTAATAAGGAGTTTAAAGTTATGGGAACAGCAACAGACTGCGGTATGTTATTTATTCCGGCATTTCTATTGGGGTCGCTGGTAGATAACATATATAAGCCTTGAGTGGCATAGGTATGCATGCCTACATAAGTATTCTTCTGTACATCATTGCCTAATTGTTCACCCATTTTCGCATTAGGGCATGTGCCGGTTGGGCCATTAACCCGATTTAAAGTATCACTGGTTCCATCCCCCCAGTCCAATTTTAAGGCGCATCTATCCGCTTGCACACTGGCTCTGGTATAGGTGGTAATTGTAGCTTCATAGGTAAATCCCGAAATGTGGCGGTAGGTTATTACACCACCTCTATTATGAGTAGCAAATGAGAGAGTTGAGCTTAGAATGAACAGAACGAAGGTTAGAAGTTGTTTCATCGTTAATTGGTTAGAATACTTTGAAGCAATGATAGTGAAAGAATATTCTGAAATTGACTAAAATGATCAATTTTAACTTTTGCTGTTTCTGGGATATCTCAGTACTTCTTTTATGGTGCTGAAGTGGTTAATCCACTATCAGCTTCTGTTTTAAAATTTGCCCCTCAGCATTTGTTATTTGAAGTATATACATACCCTTTGAAAGCCGGGTTTTTATTGGCACTATCATTTTATTCTGTAATTCAACATCCTTTTCGGTACTTATAGTTTTGCCGGCCTCATTAACTAAAGTGTAACTAATGGTGGTGGGCTCGCATCCTTCAAAATTTAATAAGATGGAATTATCCGCTTTTTGATAGTGAGCATAAAAAGCGCATTCCCAATTATTTTCAGGTAAACTTACGGGGTTTGAAACCGCAAAAACTTCACGATCGCTATGGCGGGGAATGGCAAGTGCGGCAACAGTGGCAATAGTAGCCTTTACAACATTGGTCATAAACCCAAAATCCAGCGAATCCTTTACATCATTAACTGTGTGGTAGTTGCTGTTTCTAAAATTTGCACCATCCGTAAGCATAAGTGCCTTGCGGTTGGTATCCCAAAAAGGGGCATGGTCGCTACGCCTGAAATCAGGAGCAATAGTGCCATTGCCCGGGACTTCCAGGTCAATAACCTTTAGTTGCGGAACATAAAGCTGGGCATTGGTTTTAAAACTTGTATTTAAAGAATTAGAGTTTGTGTTGCCCACACTGCTAATAAAATTGCCCCGGAAATTATCGGATTGCAACTGGCCATAGGCAGCAGGAAACAGAAGGTTGAATCCTCCCGGTACTGTTTGCGAATTGGGCCGGTTTGAATAATAGCCGATCATCTCAAAATTGAGCACGCCATCAATATTTTCCATAGGATGTATGCCTGAACTCACATAGGCTATACTTCCTCTTAAGCCGACTTCTTCAAGGTCAAAACCGATAAAGCGGATGCTTTTTTCAAAGCTATATTGCGAAAGGATACGTGCGGCCTCCAGCACTCCTGCAGTACCTGAAGCATTATCATCTGCCGCAGGGGCGTTAGGCACGCCATCATAATGAGCATCTATAATGTAAACCGTATCCTCGTTTACCATTCCGGGCAGTTTGCCAATAATGTTTTGTCCATTAACTGCTCCAAAACTGAACGTTTGTTTCCAGGGAATCATACCATATTTCTCAAAGCGGTGGTACAGCGTGTCACGTGTATTTTGCAGGTTGCCCGGCCCTGTATTTCTGTGTCTTAAGCCTTCCATAGCCGCTACATCATTATACAGGCGGCCACTATCCACCTGGTTTACCATTTGCTGGATATCAACCGCCTGGCGATCATTAGCCTCCAGCAGAAAAATGTAGGACGAGAAGTTTTTAACGGTATCGTTGTAATCCCAAAGTATAGACTTGCCATTGCCGGGGGTAATCGGGTAACCCACATCTCCGGTAATAATGGCAGTGGAATAGAAGAAGGTTCGGCCACTATCATTAGATACTTTAAAGCTTATTTCCAATAAATCTGATTCAGCATCGGCCACATCGTAGGTTATGTTTATCACTTGCTGGATCCAGTCAACCGAGGCATTTATATTTGAAATGACCGGAGCCTGGTTTTGCGCCAGGGCCATCTGCGAAAGCAAAATACAAGCGAGAGGTAGGGTGGGGTATATGGCTTTTTTCATGTTCAGGGGTTTTGGATGATTGGGATTAAAGATATGGAAGTAAGGAGTTAATTTATATTCCTTTATAACAGAACTTTAGTCTCCAATAAATTCCCTGAAATTTTCCTGGTCAATTATTTTGCCTGTGGCATTATAATGTTCTGTAAAGGTTTTTGGGAGCTTGGCATTTTTTCGGGCTTTCCACTTAAATTCATACGCGGTAAGCTCTCCATTATGATCTTCTACCAGGTCAATTTCCTGTTGTTGACGTGTTCGCCAAAAGTACATGTGAGCAAGGCTATCTTTATAAGAATTGCGTTTTAGTCTCTCGGCTATCAAAAAGTTTTCCCACAGCATACCTTTATCAGCCCGCAATTCCATACCTGTAAAATTTCCAATAACCATGTTCCGCACGCCAACATCATAGAAGTATATTTTTTGGTTGGTCTTTATTTCGTTTCTGAGGTTGCGGCTAAAGCTGCCTAGGCGAAATACCACAAAGGCTTTTTGCAGCAAATCAATATAGGTGCTAATAGTGTTTTTATCAACCCCTACGGTTTGTGCAAGTTCATTGTAGCTTACTTCACTTCCTACTTGCAAGGCGAGGGCCTGCACTAGCTTTTCTAATATTTCGGGTTTTCTTATGTTGGCAAAAGCCAGTATATCTTTATATAAATAACTACTTACTAGCTGCTTAAGCACTTCAGTTTCCTCACCGGAATGATTAAGTACATCAGGATAAAATCCGTAAAGCAATCTTTTTTCCAGCTGTTGTTTAGCCTTAAGATAACCCTCTTTGTTTTCAAATTCCTGCCAGCTAATTGGGTAAAGCTCGTACTCCCACTTCCTTCCGGTTAGGGGTTCATTTATTTGGTTACCCAGATCAAATGAAGAGGAGCCGCTAACCAATAGCTGTACATCTGTATATTGATCTGTAATGATCTTTAAGGTGATACCGATGTTGGGAATCCGTTGGGCTTCATCAATAAATACAGTTTTATGCATACCTAGTATTCTGCCTAGTTCCTCGGTATTTGGATTTGTAAGTGCTGTGCGTACTGCCGGGTCATCACCATCAAGAAATAGGAAGGGCTTACCTTCAAGAGCGGTTTTAATCAAAGTAGTTTTTCCTACTTGCCTCGGCCCCATTAAGATAATGGCTTTTCCGCGGCCCATTTTGTCTTTCACTTTGTGAGTAATACTGCGGATAAACATATTCATTTTTCACCAAAAGTAATGCTTTACGGTGAATATATTCACCAAATGTTATGCTTTTTGGTGAATACGTTCACCAATTGTCAGGTTTAGAGAATTAATTAGGTTCTATCTGCTGAATTGCAAACCGCTGCAAATCACCCTATTTTTGCCGCATGAATTTGAATGGTAAAAAGGTGGCGTTTCACACATTGGGCTGTAAGCTCAATTTTTCTGAAACCAGCACCATTGCACGTGATTTTGAGAAGGAAGGTTATGCCCAGGTTGATTTTTCGCAACCGGCTGATGTGTATGTGATTAATACATGCTCAGTGACACATAATGCCGATAAAGAATGTAAACACTGGGTAAAGCAGGCGTTAAAGGCTAACCCCGATGCTTTTACGGTAATTGTTGGTTGCTATGCCCAATTGCAACCGGAAGAAATTTCGCAGATTGATGGTGTAGACCTCGTATTGGGAGCTACTGAAAAATTCAAGATTACCGACTACCTTAATGATCTTACCAAAAACGAAATAGGCGAGGTACACAGTTGCGAGATTAATGAAGCGGACTTTTACGTGGGCTCTTATTCCATTGGCGACCGTACCCGGGCCTTCCTTAAGGTGCAGGATGGTTGCGATTATAAATGCACCTATTGTACTATTCCATTGGCAAGAGGTATTTCTCGTAGCGATACTGTGGAGAACGTGCTGGCCAACGCCCGCAAAATTGTTGATGAAGGCGCCAAAGAAATAGTACTAACCGGTGTAAATATTGGCGATTACGGCAAAGGTGAGTTTGGTAACAAGCGCCATGAGCATACTTTTTTGGAATTGATTCAGGCGCTTGATGAGGTAGAGGGCATTGACCGTTTCAGGATTTCATCTATTGAACCTAACCTGCTTAAAAACGATACCATTGAATTTGTAGCGCAGAGCAAGAGGTTTGTGCCGCATTTTCATATTCCGCTGCAAAGCGGCAGCAACGAGATTTTGGGTAAAATGAAAAGGCGCTACCAAAAAGAGCTTTATGCTGAGCGGGTAGCCACCATCAAAAAACTGATACCTGATTGCTGCATAGGCGTTGATGTAATTAACGGCTTCCCCGGTGAAACCGATGAGCAGTTTATGGAGACCTACAACTTTTTGAATGAACTGCCGATAAGCTACCTGCATGTGTTTACCTATAGCCAGCGGCCTAATACCCCGGCTGACGAAATGCCCAACCAGGTGGACTATGCCGTGCGTAAAAAGCGCAGTAAAATGTTACGAGTGCTTTCCGCTAAAAAGCGCAGGGCCTTTTATGAAAGCCAGTTGGGTAAAACCAAAGAAGTACTTTTTGAAGGCAACTTTAAAGATGGTTTTATCACCGGCTTTACCGAAAACTACGTAAAGGTTAAAACCCACTGGAACCCCGAATTGGTAAACACCAAAGCCGTTATCACCCTAAAGGATATTGATGAAGATGGGTTGGTGAGGTTTGAGGAGAGGGTAGGGGAAAAGGAGCTTTCACTTTAGGCAAATGAAAAGGAAGGCTATTATAATTCTGTTTTTATCCCTTATTGTTGCTTCGTGTGGTAATGAGCCTTCACCGGGCGATGTAATTACGGAGATTGGCTTGCCTGATGGAAATGTTAGTACGATATGTGATCCTCGAGACTTTGATAATGAAGATGCATTTAGACAGCACAATAAAGGTCTTAATTTGGTAAGAGAGGGAAAGTTTAAGCTAGCGAGAATGTATTTCAACAAGGCTTTAAAGAAAGATCCTGAAAATCATGTGATTCTAAATTCAATTGGATTGACTGAGATGAAGCTTTTAAACTACGATATAGCTTCAGGTTATTTTAAGAGAGCATTGCAACTAGATAGTAGCTATTTTATGGGTTACAGTAACTATGGATTAAACCTGTATTATGCCAAAGACTATGAAGGTGCAATGGAGGTTTTGAGAATTCCAGATTACAACAAAGCTGATAGCATATCGCGCAGGGCTGGGTATTTCCATCTCTTTATGTGCTTTACCAAAGTAGGGAAGTGTGACAGCGCTTTGGCATACTACCAATTAGCAAAGTCAGCAGGTCGCACTAAAATCTTTCAAACTAATATTGAAAAATTCAGGTTGAAGGAATTTATTTATGACTGTAACGACTGGTATTCTGATAAAGATTTTCAGGGACTTGAGGATTATTAAGCTGGAGGTTTACAGCTAACGCAGCTATTATCCTCTATCGTTCGAGTAGCTATTCCTTTCCAATTGCCTATTGAGGATAGATTTTACGAGAATATAATTGAAAACCTTCCAGGTCTCTCACCGTAGCAAATAAGACCTGGAAGGTTTTTTTATTTGATATTTACTTTAGTGGAATATCACCCATCCCTGAGAGAATAGGTATTTTGCAAAGGTCAACTTCGGATATAAAATTGTTATAGCGCAACTCCCTTAACATGCCCAAAACTTACTTAGTGTTGAATAAGTGTATCGCATTGGTCAGTTTAGTACTGGTAGCATTTGCCATTGGTTATACCATTTGGTTTATTCAACTACAGACGGAATTCATTGAAAACTTAAATACAAGTCCAATTTTTACAGGTATTAAGTTTTCATTTTGGGATCAGATGGCAGACTTAAGTGCTCCGCTGTTTATAGCATTTGTGCTTAGCCTTTCGGGAGTATTGATGTTATTTAAACGGAGAGTAGGCTGGGTGCTAGGTTACATCTCGTATATCCTTCTCCTGTTAAATGTAATCCCTTTGATAACGCGAGGTTATAATGACCCCACAGTAACAATTGCAACTGAAGCCAATTCTTCGTTTAAATGGATATTCCTTAGCATAGCGGTAGTTAATAGTTTAATGATCATTGGTTTATCCTTAAACCATATAAGAAAGTTGAACAAGATCAGCCATAGGGCCTGGGGTTTTAGTTTGGTAGTGCCATCACTCTTATACTTGCTTATGGAGTATACCCACACTTTTTAAATATCAAGTATTTATGACTCAAAAAGACATAGCCCGATCCTTCCTAAAGTTAGCCGGTACCGGCCAGGTAAGAGATGCCTTTTACCGTTACATCTCTGATAACTTCATACATCATAACCAATATTTTAAAGGAGATCGGGAATCGCTAAAGGCCGCTATGGAGCAGGCCCATGAGCAAAGCCCTAATAAAGCCATTGAGGTAAAACAGGTTTTTGAAGATGGTAATAATGTAATCACCCACTCAAGGGTAGAGAAGGAGGACAGCGAAATAGCCGTGGTTCATATTTTCAGGTTTGAAGGCGATAAAGTGGCTGAGCTTTGGGATTTAGGGCAGGTAGCCATTGAAGATTCGCCTAATGAGAATGGGTTGTTTTAAGCATTGGAATTTTTCCTGTCTGGAATATGTTAGCGAATTTTAAGTAGAGGGTTTGTGAAGGAATGGCAGGAGTTTAATGAAATCATCATTTATCTCTTGAGTTAATAGATCGGTCGGAAAAACACTTTGTCGAGACAATGATTATTATCTTTATCAGCAACCATCAATAATTATGAGACACAAGCGCATTAGCAGTTTAAAGACTAGAATCCGAAAAAAAAGACAGGTAGCGATAATTGAGTTTGAAGGGGAAGATGGTGTTGTATTTCTCTCTCCAAATAATATTAAGCAAAATACTTCTCTGGAGGTAAATGAGTTAGAACTATTACTTGGATCAAAGCTAAGGGTATCCTTCTATGAAAAAGGAGAGGTTATGTTTGGAGGTGAAAGCTGCAAAAAGGAAAATTTGGTTGTAAAGGAATATTATTTTGAGCTTGAAAAACCTGTTGAGATTTTAAGGACGGAGAACAAGGGAAGGCTTCTTCCTTTTCAAATGATTGTCGAAATTTTTCATTTCAATAAGTTTAATAAAGATCAGGTCGGGATAAAAACCGAAAGGAACGAAGTGATATTTCTCCCACAAAGCCGCTTTGAAGTACAGTCTGGTCTAGCAAAAGAGCAGCAACATATTCTCATAGGCTCCTTTATCAATCCTGAATATTATCGAGTAGGTGAAATACTATCAAATGGTAAGGAAGTTACAGCGGACAATAAATTACTAAGGTGGATAAACCTTCGGTACTGCAGTAACATTGAAGGAATGCACGAATCTTTTGAAGATTCAATTGCATACTATGATGGTGAGGATTTTGGCGCAACTTCTATGGACACACCAAGTTCATATGGCTACGATAGTTGGGAGGATATGGCATTCCAAGTTGCTTTTGATGGTGACGTGGACGCATGGAATCATTATAATCAATAGGAATAAAGTATCTTCTTTCTAGAATAATATCTAACATCCATCCCCCAAAATAAACTCAAACTGCTGTTTGGCCTTTTCACCATCAAAGTTTTCAGCGGGTATCCAGGCCGGCATATTTTCAACTGTTTCCTTTAATATCTCATCCACCTTATCATTTCCTGATGGCACAAATACTTCTATGTCCTCAGCTTTGCCCTCCAGGTTTATAGTAAACCTGATACCGGTGGTTTTCATGTCTGAAGCATCATAGCCATTGGCCACAATTTCATCCCAGCTATTTTCAGCCAGGTAATTTACCAGGGCATCGCGTCCACCTTTAAATTCGGCATTAATATCCGGAGTTATGCCCAGGGCATACTCCAGCATTGAGGGCTCCATTTCGCCCGTTACAGCATTTTTGGAGCTGTAGCGTATTTTTATGTAAATGCCATCCAGTGGTTTTAGTGTTCTCAAAAGTTCCAGCTGTTCTGCCGTAAGGCGATTATCGGGTGCCGAAACCACTTTGGTCTCCTTACCTATATGGGCAATTATTTTCACCTCATGGTATTCCACAATCCACCCACCAGGGTAATAAGGCAAAAAATCATTAATCACGCGGGCCTCATTAACCTGGGGTACCGTAATGCGCTTGGAGTACCTAAAGCGCACATTATAAAGCCTTTTGTAATCAGTTTTAGATGAAGACCTTTGGAAGTTTTCAGGGCCGTAAGTGGCCATCGCTATTTCAGCAGTGGGAGCCGAATGGCACGCTGCCTGGGCGTTGCTCAATGTAGATTGGTTGAAAAGGCTTACAGCCATCCCCACCACAAGGGCCAAGGGTATAAAGTATAAAGTTGCTTTTTTCATAATGCTATTATTTACTTCCCAAACCTACAGCTATAAGGCGGTGGAGGCAGATAATGAATTGTAAAAAGATGTTATTGAAATGTAAATTTTGCGCGGCCAATGGCCGTTTTGGCTACTTTCGTTTTCATGTCTTCCAAAAATATAAGGTTAATATTATTTTTAATGCTGCTAACCATTGGCACCCTGTTTATTACGCAGGCCTATTGGTTTAAAAAAAGCTTTGCGCTTGAAGAAAGGCAGCTGGATGAAAAAGTGAATATTGCCCTCCGCACCGTTGCGGACAGGCTTTTAAAGCTACACGGAGACAGCACCTCGCAAATTGTCCCGGTTCAAAAACTATCCTCTAACGAATATTTGGTTCAGGTAAACAGCTATTTCATGCTAAGTAAACTTGATAGCACCTTAAGGGTAGAATTGCAAAAACGGCAACTGAATGTGTCGTATGATTATGCTATTGTGGAAGAGGGGCAAAGCCTGGTTTTACTCGGCAATACGGTTACAGGTGTGGGAGATACCACTGCCATTGCGTGTAAATCCCGGGAGGAGGCACAAACCCATCGCGATTTTAAACTTACCCTCACCAATAAATCTACCTACCTGCTTGGCGCGATGGGCATCTGGATGTATTCATCCTTAACCCTATTGGTGATTTTGGCGGTATTTACTTTTATTATGGTTTCCATAGTAAAAGGTAAAAAACTGGCCCTGCTCAAAAAGGATTTTGTGAATAACATGACACACGAGCTGAAAACGCCCATTGCCAACATCTCTGTGGCTTCTGACGCTATTCGTAATACACAAATGGATCCCGAAAGGCTAAGGAAGTATGCTGATATTATTTACACCGAAAATGACCGTCTGCACCATTTGGTGGATAGGGTACTGCAGATTTCCGCTATGGAAAAGGAAAATGATACGCTTACGCTGGAAGAATTGAACCTTCACGAACTCGTGCAGCAGGTGGCCGAAAGCTTTGAACCCGTGATGCAGCAAAGAGGTGGAAGCATTACCCAGGCCTTGCATGCCGGTCGTTTTACCCTGTTGGCTGATAAAGTGCACCTCTCTAACGTTATTTATAACCTTATTGAAAATGCGGTTAAATATTCAGGCGATAAGCCGCAGATTACCTTGCGAACCAGCAGTACAGTGGAGGGTATTAGCCTGGAGGTGGAAGACAAGGGCATAGGCATGAGTGTGGATAGCCAGGAGCGGATTTTTGAGAAATTCTTTAGAGCCGAGAGTGGTAACCTGCATAATACAAAGGGCTACGGACTTGGCCTCAGCTATGTAAAAATGATTGTTGACCGCCTGGGTGGACTTATCACCTTCAACAGCACCGAGGGGTTGGGCAGCACGTTCAGGATATTTTTACCGACTTAGAGGGAATATTATTCATAGAATTTCCCTTTTTGGATAAGGAGGTGTTATAAGCGGATGAGGTTGTTTAATAGTATGATTTTTTACCACCCCTGGCCCCTCCTAAAATAGGAGGGGAGGGGGACATTGACAAAAATCAGTTAGGATGCCAGATTAAAAAGCATAGTTAATTATACCCATTAATGATTAATTGTAAACCTGTGTACAGTAGATCAAAGTCATCCATATTGAAGAAATCCATTTCGGAGGTTTTCCCCTCCTTGGATAAGGAGGGGCAGGGGTGGTTTGATAACTTGGCCTTATAATATGCCAATTCACAATCGGAAATACCTAAAGTCTATCAGGAAGGAACTGAGGTCAAGCCTTACTCCTTCTGAGGCACGACTGTGGAAAGCCCTGAAGAATAGTCAGATTGATGGGAGAAAATTCAGAAGGCAGCATAGTATTGGAGACTATGTTGTTGATTTTTACTGTCCAAGTGAGAAGTTGGTTATTGAAGTAGATGGTGCTCATCACTTTACACCTTCAGGAGAGGCAGCCGATACGATCCGGGACAAATATTTAGCAGAACTAAATATCAAAGTAATGAGGTTTGAGAATGATGCTATACAGTATCAGATGGAAATGGTGATTGAGGAAATACGAAATGCTTTTGGCAAGGGATAAACATTTTTTACCACCCCTAACCCCTCCTAAAATAGGAGGGGAGAGAGTCAGTCATATAAAAGGGGTTTGTAATAGTTTCGAATCGTGATGGATTTGTTAGGTATATAGGTAATGTGTTGTAATACGCTATGCCCTCTATGGTTAAGAACATATTCAATGGAAATAAAAAAACGCATACTCCTGGTAGAAGATGATAGAAGCATGGGCTTTCTGCTAAAGGATACCCTGGAAACCCATAACTACAAAGTATCACATTACCCGGATGGCGCGCTGGCCCTGGCCGAGTTCAACAATAAACCGTATGACCTTTGCCTGCTGGATGTGATGATGCCCAACATGGATGGCTTTAGCCTGGCGGCAGAAATACGCAAAGTAAACGAGGATATTCCCATCATCTTTCTTACCGCTAAAAGCATGAAGGAAGACCGAATTAAAGGGTTTAAACTGGGTGCGGATGATTATGTTACCAAGCCCTTTAGCATAGAAGAACTCTCGCTACGTATTAAGGCCATACTTAAAAGAGGAAAGTTACTACCCGCCACCAATGGCATTATTCCCTTTGCGGGATATACCCTGGACCACGCCAACCTGTTGCTGGAAACCGAAAAGGATAAAATTCAGCTCACCCAGAAGGAGGGTGATATACTGGCCCTGTTTGCCACCAACCCCAATGTGCTGCTAAAGCGTGAAGTAATATTACAGGCCGTGTGGCAGGATGACAGCTACTTTGTAGGCCGCAGCCTGGATGTATTCATCTCTAAACTCCGCAAGTACCTAAAGCACAACCCGGCCGTAAACATTGTAAATGTGCATGGCTCCGGCTATAAGTTTGAGGTAAAGGGGTAGGTGTTAGTTTTTTTCAATTTCAATAAGCGAATGCCCTGGGAAGCCTATATTGGCCGGATAATTTATAGTGAGAATAAACGCATTTGCGTTTAGCCGATAGTTGTGCTGCAGCTGAAAAAAAGAACAACTGACTAACCAGAAGAAACATGGGACATAAAAAAGTTTGCTTGAATTGTCGACTTATTCTGAATAGAGAATTTGACAAAGAAGAAAGTAGACTAACCTACCCTTGTCCTGAATGTAGAAATGAGATGATATTATTACCACATCGTTTTCGACCACCAAAAAAAGGTGACGATAAAAAGTGGCAAGTTGTCAAATACCTTCTGAACAATGGTTTCCATTATCAACATATTTCCAAAGCTCTTGAACCTGGTGAAGAGAAATTCGCGGAATATCCAGAAACTTTAAGCGAGGCAAAAGAATTCGTAAAGAAGTTTAAAAACCAAGCAATTAAAAAATAAAAAAAGCCGACAGCAGAACAAAACCTAAAGCTAATACAGCCATTTCGTCTTCGGCAGACACATACGCGGTTGACGATGACACTCTTGGTTCTTTAGGAATTTGCGGAAAGCCGCCCTGCGTTTATTAAAAACTGATATAGCAAATTGTTTATGAAAATACTCTTAACCTCAATAATTACGGTCTTCACCATCAACATTTGTGCAGCGCAGACTGAGGGAGAAAACCTATTTGCAGACGAGAACTACATCTACATTTTTGTAAATGAAAAGGGTAAAATAATAATGAACGGAGAAAAAACTAAGCTAAAGAGCTTAGAAGTAATTTTAGAAGATACTGACAAGAAATTAGCTAAGATTGGAACAGTTAAACCAACTCCACAGAAGGTCTTTTCCACCTTTCAACAAGTTGTCAGTTTATGTGAGAAATATAAAATTGAAACTGAATGGTACCGAGACCCGGAATTTTCAGTTCCATTTTTTGAAGACTGAAGAAAATGAAGACGTGTATTATAGGCACCTATATGGAGAGTTTTTTGTGAAATCTTGCAATGCGTTGTCCGATACTATCCAATTTCAATGAATCTATTTCACGGACATAAAATACCCACCTACAAAACTGACCCAATACTCGGGAGCCCTATCCGAAAGGGTGTTCGCGGAACGCCAAATTACTTTATTAAAGAGTTGACCGGGGAAAGGCAGATTGAGCAAAAAGATTTAGTTGGAGCAAAAGGGCTGTTTCAGCTTTATCAAAAAGGGTTACTATTAAGGATTTATAAAAATACCAATACATGGTCCCTGGCTATTCCGTTTAGTGAAATTTCAAAACTACGGCTTACCAAAGGTGTGGAGACTATAAGGCCACGATTTATGCGACCCATGTGGATTCTGTTAAATCTTGGAGTTCATAAAGACGTTGCACGTTACTTTGCACAATATTGGGGAGAGTATAAAATTGAAGACGCTTTGTTACAAATAAATACGGAGTGTTTTTCATGTGAACTAACAACAAGCAGCTACACGTTTAATGCTCAAGAAAATTTCTTTTCCAGGTTGGATTTAGCAGGGAAGATTGAAATTCTTAAATCGCCCTCTAAAGACGACTGAGCTTGATGGAGCTCTAACTGTAAGTTTTAGGTAAAGGGGTAGGTGTTATTTTTTTCAACTTCAATAAGCGAATGTCCTGGGAAGCCTATATTGGCTGGATAATTTATAGTGAGAATAAACGCAATTGCGTTTAGCCGCTAGTTGGTGGTAATTTGAAAAATGAAGAAAATCCTGCTCCCGATATTGTTTTGTTTCCTAGGACTGAACTCCTGTGAAACAACCTCCACAAAGGATGACAATTCACCGGAAGTATGGAAAACAGAACTTATCAAAATGAACTCAAAGACTACTAACTTGACCGACAGCTTAAAAGATCATTCCCAATTTCTCTACTTGTACCCCAACGGAAAAGCGAAATTGATAGACAGTCTAAATGACGGAAGGGTTGCACAATCAGAAACCACATGGGAGATCCGTATTAAAGATGGAAAGAAAATATTCCTTTTTGGTTACGGTAGAGAATCTGAAGGAATATTTGGAGTTGCTTACCCTATATTGACTAAAAATGAAACCTCTTTTAAAATGGCTTTCGACTCTTTGGACGAACATCATATTTGGAATCTAACGAGATTTAAAAAAAATACCACGAACACAAAATAAAAGCAAGGCGGCTTTAATCCCGCTCCGGTAAAGGCTCTACGGTGGACAGAGAAACCTTTCGTTTCTTTACAACACCACGGACGAAGCCGCCCTGAGTTTATTAAAACCGTTATGCCTAATGTAAGCAAATGAAAATCTGGATTGCAATATCATTCACCTTTGTTGGCTATTTCTCAAACGGTCAAATTGAACCAACAGGAAATTTGGGAATTGGCTTTGCTATTGCCATTGAACCCTATCTTTTCGAGGATTCAAAAAATCCGCCTAACGTTTTCAAAGATCCAGAACTAAAAATAAAATGGAATGCAAGGACGGCCGAACCATTTTACAACAGCCCTAAATATGGTATTTACCATTTCATTTGCACTGAGAAAACTGAAACTTATTTAAAGGTTTTAGTGAATGACTCCGCAGTTGGCTATGTACCGTTCAACGACACATCATACTATTTTAAGTCTTGGGAAGCTTTACTATCAGGTTCAACGGTGAACCGATTAACAGTTGAGAATCCTATACGGAGAGGTTGTTCCGACCTTGAAGAAATAGTTCCTTTTGATTGTGAAAAGGAGAAATTACACGTTTCTGACATGATCGAAAAAGGAGGGAGTTATTGGATTCAGATTTACTTTTCACCCATGTGCTTTCCAAATGTATGCGAATCTGATAATGTGATTTACGGATGGATTAAATGGAAGGAGGAAAATAAATTACTTGTGGCAATCCAAAACATGGACTGTTACAATAAATAAACGCAAGCCGGCTTTAATATCGCTTCTCGGCTAAGCCGAGATAAACATCGACACATTCCGCTTCCTTACAACATCATGACTGAAGCCCCCGCACAATCTCCCTCAACCTGCGTTAACCGATTTTCCGTATTTAATGCATTGATGAAAAACACTTTAACCAAGCCGTTACTTATTGGCGGCATAGCGGGCCCCGTAATTTTTACGCTCTTAACTATAATCTGTGGCAGCCTGCGCCCGGGTTATAATCACCTGCATAATTTTATTAGTGAATTGGGGGCCAGTACCACACCCAATTCACAGCTAATGAATTTGCTGGGCTTTATCCCCACCGGTATAAGTTTTATGGCTTTCGGGTTGGGTTTGTGGATGGCGGTACCTGCTAAGAAAAAACTGAAACTGGCTTCAGCTCTTATGTTCATATTTGGGTTGGGAGTTATGCTGGCGGGTTTCTTTTCGTGTGATGTGGGCTGTCCGCTAAATGGTACCACCGAGGCCGTGGTGCACGACAGGGTTTCCCTAGTCGCTTTTTTCTCAGCCATTACTGCCATGTTTTTGTTTGGTTCATTCTTTAAGGGTTCAAATAAAAACCTTTCGGTATATTCTAAATTCTCGGCAGTGGCTACCCTGCTCTTTTTAGCAGCTATGATATTATCCTATCCCTTTGAAGCCTTGTCCGGACTATGGCAACGCCTCATGCTCCTGAGTATTTTTTTGTGGAGTAGTATTGTAGCGATTCGCATCTTGAGAAAATCATAATCAAATACAGTGTGATCAAATGAGAAAAATCAGTTTTAGGTTTTGATAATTGTTTCTCTGCAAAAGAATAACAGCTGCTTAATGAGCTTAACTTAGGGTGTATGTATCTCCAAATTACGTAAGCATTTGAAAGAAAACCCCAGCATAAATATTGTAAACGTGCATGGTACGCGGTGTAAGTTTCAGGTTACGGAGTAGTTAACATTCTTAAACTTGCCCCATTCTTACGAAAATCAAAACTATTAGTATGAGATGTGCTTTTAGCTGATTATTTTGGCGCTTCCGAAATGTTTACGATAGGGATCGATTTATTTTAGAAGCTCAACTCTGAAATACTTCAATTATAAGGATATAGTTGTACATACCCCATCATGTTGAGAACCATATTTGCTAGCATAATAAAATGACTGAGGAGCTAAAAAAGTTTGAGAAGACCATCAAAAAGAAGCATAGTATCGCATGGTCACCAAAATATCAAGAAGAATTTAGAACTGGACTAAGTAGTGCGGCTTTCAAATCCATAGGTATTCAGACTTTTGAAAAATTTAGTTGGGATTTGGTCTATCAAGATGAAAATACACTTGAGGGAATGCGAAGGCGCGACCTGTGGCAATGGGGACAAAAAATCACAATTAAATACAGTTATGGTAAAGTCACCGTATTGAGTGAGTCTTTGGGCAATGAGTTCTGGGATATGGGAAGAAACTCTAAAAGGGTGAAACTTTTTATCTATGCATTTAAACTTGCTGAAGGTGAATTAGACAGAGCTGCGATAGCTGAACTTGAGAAGCAGGTGGAAATAGCAGAAAATTGGGATGACTACGAAATTCCAGATATGTTACCTAAGCCTAGGACACAAAAAAAACCGAAACTTTGGATTCCCGTATTTGGCGGAATTGTTTCTGCGCTATTAATTGGATTTCTTGTTGCTTTTATTTCGTTGAAAGGGATATACCTGATTGGGTTAATTGAAATAGGGGTCGGTTTCTTGTTTGGTTATGTGCTGAAATATTTTATCAAGCTTGGTAATTATACTGGTTATACATATCTGAACTATTTGATTATAGCCATGGTACTTGTTACATATGTTGCAAATCAGTACTTCCAGTATAGAATAATACTTTATCAAAATAATTTGGATTCTTTTGGGTTCTTTGATTTTCTGAAATATAGATTATCGGCAGGGTTAACAATAAAGTCCTTGAACACTGGTTGGATTGGTTTAATCCTTAGCTGGATTTTTCAACTTGGGTTTACATACTTTATAACAACACTTCGAGTCATTCTAAGTTTGACTAAATATCAGCTTGAACGAATACCCCCTGAGGTTAGGGATTTTGCCTATTACCATTTTGTGAAGGATAAAACGGAAAAACAAGTAAGAGAAGAACTTTCGAAAATGGGTTGGAATAATTCGCAGAATCAGGACGAAGTTTTTGAATCCATTGGAGCTATAGATACCTCGATTGAATTAAGTAGATAGAAAAACCTTGATTAAATGAACCTAAAATCCATTGCACACCACCTCGAAGATATTTGCCGTAGTACCGGAGAATTTATTCTGGCTGAAAAAGACAAGGTGCGGGCGGGCGATGTAGAGCTGAAAAGCCTCAACAGCCTGGTAAGCTACGTGGATAAAACCGCTGAGCAGCAGTTGGTGGATGCCCTCCGTAAATTGTTACCCACAGCCGGTTTTATTACAGAAGAGGATACACCCACCGAAAGATCCGAATACCTGAATTGGGTAATTGACCCGTTGGATGGCACGACCAACTTTTTGCACGGCATACCAGTGTTTGCTATTTCCGTGGCTTTAATGGATCAGGATGAGGTATTGCTGGGCGTGATTTATGAATTAGGCCAAAAAGAGATGTTTACGGCATGGAAAGAGGGTGGAGCCTACATGAATGGCGAACCCATCCGCGTAAGCCAAAAAACCGAAATGTCGCAAAGCCTTATGGCTACAGGCTTTCCGTATTATGACTTTGGCAGGATGCAATCCTTTTTTAAACTATTGGGTGAGCTTTTTGAAAAAACCCGTGGCATAAGGCGTCTCGGTTCTGCTGCTACTGATTTGGCCTATGTAGCCAATGGTCGCTTCGATGGGTTTTTTGAATATGGCCTCAGCCCCTGGGATGTAGCGGCAGGTGTGGTACTAGTACGCGAGGCGGGCGGCAAAGTTGGAGATTACTCCGGTGGTGATAACTTTATATTTGGTGGTGAGATTGTAGCCGGTAGCGCCAATCTGTATGAGCCGCTTCTCAAAGAAATTAAAACGCACATGGGCTCTAAGGCATGAAGGTGTACCTGATAAGTGGCCTGGGAGCCGATGACTGGATATACCGGAATCTCCATTTCCCAAAAGGGTACAAAACCCAACTTTTACCCTGGATGGAACCTGAGGCCAATGAAACGCTGGAAGAGTACGCTCATCGCCTGGCCGAGCCGGTGGACAGTAGTAAACCGTTTATAATTTGTGGAGTGAGCTTTGGTGGTATCTGTGCACAGGAGATTTCCAAATTTTTGAAGCCGGAAAAACTGATTCTCATTTCCACTATTACTTCCCGTAAGGAAAAACCAAAGCAAATGAACCTGGGTAGTGACATCGGCTTATCCCAGGTGATGCCCGCCAGCCTGTTTAAATGGGCGGCTGTGCAATCTGCGCCCGTATTGGGCATCACCGATAAGGAAGAGGTAAAAACCTTTAAGGAAATGGCCGAGCAGTACAGCCCAGAATATTACAAATGGGCCGTAAGCCGCATTGGTAAATGGAAAGGTGCCAGTATAAATGTTCCCACACTAAGATTGCATGGTGATAAAGACAAGGTATTTCCCCCGAAAGGGATTGAAAACGCACAGATTATAGAAGAAGGGGAGCACATTATGGTAATGCATCAGGCAAACGAGATTTCTGAAATGATCAGTGCCTTTTTGAAACAATAGTCATATTGCTGCTTATCGCTATAAGCGATAGGACAAACCAGCGCTCATAAGGCCTTTGCTACCCGCCCCCATTTCAATAAATCCACCAATTTTTTTTCCCATGCGTACACCCATGCCGGTAATATGCAGGCCGGGTATGGGGTAAAACGTATCACCCTCTCCATTTGAATATTTTTCGGAAACCAGGGTAATGGCCAATGCAGCTCCGGAATACAATTCAAAAACGCCATCTGCTGATTGAAACCAGTTGAGCCTGATTTGCGGTAATATGGTGTAGTAATCTACAGTTTGGGTGATGGATTCATCTTCAGGAAAGGTGGGCCATACATTGATAAACCGGTCATCTTCCAGGTAGGCTTTTTGGTAGCCAAAACCAATCCCAATCTCTATTTTGCGCTGTTTAAAAATGTTTAAAGATAAAAATGTAGCGGGATTGGAGTTGGACCCCCATACCACGGTATTGTTATACTGAAATGACGAAAACAAATCTTTGGAAGTATAAATTCCCACGCCAGCTTCTACGCGGTGCAGGTTCAGGCCGTCCTTAGGTGCATTGGTTCTTTGGGCGTATATAGGAGCAATAGTAGCCAGGCCAACCAGCACAAATAGGGCCGGTTTAAGTAATTGGTTAATTGTACACCGAAGGGTTGATGCTGCTGCCATGTATAGTTAATTTAAGGACGGTAAGACAAACCAAAGTTTAAGAGACCTTTATTTCCGATACCAATTTCGAAAAATCCTCCGAACTTTTTACCGAACCTAAGGCCGGCTGCGCAAAGGTGGCCGGTAGGTTGTGGGTAAAGTCCACTTTCTTCTGTACGGATGGAGTACTCATAGTCCGAAAAGGCCAGGCCCACATTAAGGCTGGAGTAAAATTCAAAAATATCATCATCTGAGCGGACCCAGTTCATGCGTATACGGGGTGTTACCATAAAGGTTGAGATGCTCACCGTTTCCGTAAGGAGTTGACCTTGCCTATTAAAAAATTCCAGGTCATTAGTAGAACCGTATTGGTAGCCCAGTTCAAAACCGATTTCCAGCTTTTTATAGTCATAAAAACCAATGCCAATAAAAGCGGCAGGCAGGGCGGCTTCATACGTTACCGTAACTCCCGGCCCCGAAGAAACGGAAGTTGCATCCTCCGCCAAAAACTGATCCTGCGTGGTAAAAAAGCCTACAGATCCTTCGAGCCTTTTAAGCTTTACGTTGCCCTGTGCCAGCAGTTGGCCGGTAAATAGCGCCAGTGCGAATATTATTGTAATTCTTATCATCATTCAGGCTTTATAGTCTATAGGATAATCCACCGCTCATGAGGCCTTTGGTGCCAAAGCCCAGCTCTATAAACCCGCCAAATTTATCACCAAACCGCAAACCTAAGCCTGTAACCTGGGCACCCGGTACGGGATAAAATCCATCAGTGGAAACACCATTGGTATAGGATTCATCTACAAAGGTGAGGGCAAATCCAAATATGGAGTACATCTCAAAAAGATTATCATCACTGGTAACCCAGTTAAACCTTATTTGCGGCATCAGGGTGTAGTACTGTACGTTAATACTTCCGGTATTGCCATTGTTGTCGCGTATCACACGGTCGGTGAGATCGGGCTTTTGGTAGCCAAATGCCAGGCCCACTTCAGTTCTTTTTCTTCTGTAAAAGGAGGTACTGATGAAATAGGTAGCTGTAGAGTTTTTGCCCCAGGTTTCATCTGCATTAAATTCTATGGAGGAGTAAATATCCTTTGAAGTATACAGGCCCACCGATACATCAAGCCTGTAGAGATTAAGTTTATTGTCTTCAGTTTGGGCTACTAAAACCGGACCTGCCAAAAGCATTATGGCTATTAAACTTTGGGTAAATTTCTTCATAGTTGAAATATTTTAGAACTATCGGCTTAACGAAGAAAGACACCAAAAAGTTGGGTAATCAGGCAATTGGTAGCCATTGCCTGTGCCAGCTCTGTCTTACAGGCACTTCCCACTCATCTTCAAGCTGGCCTTTTTGGGTAATGAGATTGTTAAACACAGTAGTATCTGCTGTAATATCATCAGATTCAAGAGCTGCCCTGAAATTCATCATATGGGTGGTGTCTATCAATCCGTTATTCGGATCGCGGAAAGCAATCTGAGTTCTATCAAGCATAGAAACGCTCAACTCGGTTTCAAGGCTCTGAATGAGGTGGGTGAGTTTATCAATACTACAGCCGGTAGCCTGGTAGCTGGCCTCATCAAGGGTTACAATTAAAAACCGGTCATACACTATTTTAAAAGAAGCTTTCAGATCATTGCCGTGGGCTTGCCAGCTTACGCAGAAATTCATTAAGCGTGCGCTCATTCTCTCCAGTTTTTCAAACTCCAGAAAATTGGTAGCCTGAAAAATCCAAACCCGCGAACTATCGGGCATTTCATCAAAATCTAAATACATTAAGTAGGGTTTTAAAAGTACATCCAGTAACCTCTAACGTTACCTTTTGAATTTATTTCAAAGGTCGGGAATGGCAGCTTAATGAAAAACATTCCATCCAGTATAAAATTCAAAAACTTTGAGCGGGTATGTATTTCCGGCCAGTCAATATCAAGGCTAAGTAAAAGCTGGCGGTAGCGTTGCGTTTCGGGTATGGCCACACCCTGGTAGCTGCTTTTATTTTCAAATTCGCCATACATACCATTGGCGCTATAGCCTATGGCAATATTAAGCCAGGCTGGTAATGGCTCACCCGGCAAAAGCATATTTACCGGACCACTTACCCAATACGTATGGCCATTGTAATCATACAGCAGGCTCTCCAGGTAGTTATCGCCTAAATAGCCATTAGCATTATCGGCATAAGCCGAACGGTGAAAACTGAATTTGTATTTAAGTAGTTGTTTGTCCCAAAGGACCTCCTGCCCGATTACAAAGGCGGAGCCGGCCGCATTGGCAATCATGTCTCCCCACGAGAAGCCCCAGCCTTCATACAGTCCGTCAAAAATTTCAATGGGCGCCTGCAGCACAAATCCCAACGAACCTCCGTATATCAATGAATTCTTTTTTGATACTCCGGCCTTCCTCAGCCAGTGGTAGCCGATGTAACTTTCCAGGTAGGCGCCAAAGGCATGGCCAAATTTATCTACCTGAAGATAGCCCGCATTATCATTATAAAAATTGAAGGGCACACGCTCCTTATCATGATACCAGGCATACTGCAGGTAGGCCATCCCGCTAAGGTAAAAAACACTTTCAGTGGTAATAGCCGTTGCGAGTTTTCGCTTATTTATTTCGCTGGGATATTTGGAAACGGTATCCTGTTGTGCGTGCGCTGTGTTAAGACCGGCTATCAGCAGGATAGCCAATAAAAAGAACTTGTTCAGCTTTTGGAGTTTCACAGGTCTTCGGCCTGGGCAATAAGCTCAGCCAGGTCAAGTACAGGTAGGGAACCCTCGCGCTCACTGTTTTTTACGCCATCCGTAAGCATGGTGTTGCAAAACGGGCATCCTGCGGCTATTACATCGGGCTTGGTTTCAATAGCCTCCTCCGTACGTTCGATGTTCACATCTTTATCACCTGGCTCAGGCTCCTTAAACATTTGGGCGCCACCGGCACCACAGCAAAGTCCGTTGCTTTTACACCTGCGCATTTCCACAAGCTCAGCGTCTAATTTTCTGATAAGTTCACGGGGGGCTTCGTAAATACCGTTACCGCGGCCCAGGTAGCACGGGTCATGAAAGGTAATGCGCTTTCCTTTAAAGTTGCCACCTTCAATGGTCAGTTTACCTTCCTTAAGCAAATTATTAATAAAGGTGGTGTGGTGCATTACATCAAACTTACCGCCCAACTCCGGATATTCATTGGCCAGGATATTAAAGCAGTGGGGGCAGGTGGTCACTATTTTCTTAACCTCATAGGCATTCAACACCTCAATGTTGGTCATGGCCTGCATCATAAACAAAAACTCGTTGCCGGCACGTTTGGCGGGGTCGCCCGTGCAACTTTCTTCTGCGCCAAGCACAGCAAAATTTACGTTGGCTTTATTCAATATCCTTACAAAGGCCTTGGTAATTTTTTTTGCACGATCATCAAAACTACCTGCGCATCCCACCCAAAAAAGCACATCAGGTTTGGTTTCGCTGTTCATTGCCTCGGCCATGGTTGGCACTTTTATAGTTTCAGTTTCCATTTAGTTTGAGATCAGTTCGTAAATTTTGTTTTCTGAGGTTTTAAAACCTACAAGTCCCCTGGCTTTATTGATATACAAAGCCGGAATGGCAATGCTGCTTCGGGGATTGTAATATACTTTATAAAATACTTTTTGTTGCAGCTTAAGTGTATCCTGATAATCACATTCAGCGCTCATGCAGGTTATGGTATCAGTATATGAAAACTGCAACTTAGCACTGGCGGGTTTATTTTTTTCGTTAAGGGTAAAGGTGAGGCGGTCTTCGGAGTTGGTTATCTGTGAGGCGTTGTAGCTTGTAACCAGGTCAATATTAATTCTGTAGTAGGGTGTATCGCTGCCAAGCACAAGTGAGGTGCGTTCAACTTCTATAAAGTCAAGGTCGCCAAGGTTGCCATAATCTGATCCTGTGGCGGATGATTTTTCAAAATAATTGGCAGTGGTAATCCTTCTTAGTGAAATGGTATCACCCTCATTACTCCTGAAGTTTTTGGGATTGGTATAGTTCGGCAAATAACTTTCCGTTTCTTCATTTGAGCTAAGGCGGATATAGTTTTCCTTCTCACAGGCAGGAAGTACAAAGAATGGTAATATGAGCAGGAATATTTTGCGCATCTTATTTTTCAAAAACCTTTATGGTTACTTCTTTATCTACCAAATCAGTAAACTTGCCTTTGTAACGCGTAGCTCTCACCAGGTGGTTATCAATCCAGTGATAATTGCCTCCGCGGGGCTTACCCATAAGCATGCCGTGGTATTTAAAACCATGTTTGTTAAGCCACTTGGTAGTTACCTCCCGGTGGGCCTCGGTACGGGATGTAAAAAAGGTAATAATATGCCCCTCATCATACCACTTGTTTAATGTGGCCAAAGCATCAGGGTACACCTCTGCAGTGGCCATTCGTTCCGGCTCTTCATTTGGGATGTCATCGCAAATGGTACCGTCAATATCAATCAGGTAATTTTTTATGTCTTCAGGTAACACCGGACTTACATGCCGTCCATTTAGTGAGGCTTCCTTAAGGTTCTGTTCAATCTCTTCTTTCTTCATCTTCTTCTTCGGTTATTGGGATAAACCTCAGTCCTTTTCAATTGACTTTACACCTCATTCATCCAGTTGCCACGATCAGCCTGTGGGTAGGCCCATGGGGCGCCATTGTTCTCCACGTTAGTCATCATACCGTTTATGGCCTGGCTGGCGGATGATTCTTCCATAACCAGGTACCTGCGCATATCTACAATAATGGCTAGCGGATCGATATTTACAGGACAGGCTTCCGTGCAGGCATTACAGGTGGTACATGCCCAAAGCTCTTCAGAAGTTATATAATCACCATACAGGCTTTTGCCATCATCTTTAAACTCTCCTCCATTGGCATCTATATTTTTACCCACCTCCTCCAGTCGGTCGCGGGTATCCATCATTATCTTCCGGGGACTCAGTTTTTTACCGGTAATGTTTGCCGGACATGAAGCCGTACACCTTCCGCACTCCGTGCAGGCATAAGCATTCATAAGGTTAGTCCATTTTAAATCCATCACATCCTTGGCGCCAAAGCGCTCCGGTGCTGCAGCTTCGCCTTCGGCAGGTGCCGCATAGGGGTCAGCATTAGGATCCATCATCATTTCCACTTCCTTTTTTACGCTGGGCATATTGGTGAATTCACCTTTAGGCTCAAGTTTGCTGTACCACACATTTGGGAAAGCAAGAATGATGTGAAAGTGCTTGGAGTAGGGGAGGTAATTTAAAAAGGCCAATATCCCAAGTATGTGAAGCCACCAGGCCACACGCTCAATTATTACCAGGTTCTGCTGAGATACGCCTTCAAATACCGGGGCGATAAGCCCACTGATAACCCATGGACCCGCCTTGGCATTATCCATATTGGCTTCGGCAGCACCAATGGTAAGCAAAGCCATCATTAATACCAATTCTATAATAAGGATGTTGTTACCGTCTTTTTTAGCCCAGCCGGTAAGGTCTTTAAAGCGGGGCACAACGTTTACATTTCGCCTCCACAGAAAAACAATACAGGCAATAATTACTAATACGGCCAGTATTTCAAAGAAGTTAATGGCAGCATTATACAAACCACCTAATGGCTCGGCAAACAAACGATGAGTACCAAATATCCCGTCAATTAAAATTTCGGCAACCTCAATGTTTATTAATAGAAAACCGGCATAAATCACTACATGGAAAAATCCGGCTACGTAGCGCCTGCGTACCATTTTGGTTTGCCCAAAAGCCACGCGGCCCATTAATGCCCAGCGCTCGCCTTTTCGGTCAGTGCGGTCCTGATCTTTACCCAGGCGGATATTGCGCCATATTTTGTTCCAGCTTTTGGCAAATATGAAGGCAGCAATGCCCAATACGATTATAAAAATGATGTTCTGGATACCGAAATGCATAGCGTTGGTGTTGGTTTATTTTCCTTCCTTGGCCTCTCTTTTTTCCCTGGCTGCCTTATCTTTCTGTAGCAGCTCATCTTCATTATAATCCTTGCGTTTGCCAAATAGTGATAAATCGATGTAGCGCCCGGGGTTATACTTTATATCAAGCAACAGCAAATCGAGTTCATCAGAAGCCTTTTTCAGATTATCATAAAGCTCAGGATCATTGATGAGTTTGGAGGCGGTTCCATCACCGCTATTCACCTTCTCCAAAACCTTATTGGCAGATACCAGCGCATCATTAAGGCTGGCAAAGGTTTCTTTGAATTTAACTTTTGAAAGCGAATCACTGATAGAGCTGAAGTTGGTGAAAATGGTATTCAGTTTATCACTGTTCTGCTCCAGGTTGCCGGTTATTTTGGCCAGGTTATCAAATGTTGAAACTATATCTCCCTGGGATGATGATATAGTGTTATCAAGAGTATTCAACGTATTTTCAAGACTGGTAAAACTGTTTTTAACAGACTTAAAAGTCTTACCAAAATTGTTTTGGGCATCTTCATCCAAAAAGCCTGATAGCAAAACCAGCACGGTATCTACCGATCCAAAAAGTTTTTCGATTTTGGCCTTTAAAGGTGCCACCTGTTTGTTTACCTCTTCAGTAAGGCTCAACTCTACATCAGCAAAAAGCGTATCACCTGATTGCAGGTCTTCCTTACTTTCTCCTAAGATCAGTCCTACAGCCTTATCTCCCAACAGGTCTGCGCTTTGTATAATAGCCTTAGAGTCTTTTGGTACGTGAAAATCTGAGGTGATATTGAAGGCAACGATCAGCTTTCCCGATTGATCAGGGTGGAAGTAGATATCATCTACCATACCTACCTTAAAACCATTAACATACACAGGTTTTGCGGCCGTCAGCCCTTCAACGCGCTCGTATATGGCGTAAACCACTTTTTTGTTTTCAAAGACATCCTGACCTTTTAAAAAATTAAAGCCCCAATAAAGGAGCACCATAGAAACGATGGCGACAAGGCCAACTTTAAATTCTCTACTTATCTTCAAGAAGTAATATTTTAATGATTAACAAAGATGAAAAAATTATTCAAGGAGCTTTTGGGCTTCGTCAAGAGAAACCCTTTTTCCATTGGCCAAAGCTACTACAAAGGCGTCCTTAAATCCAGCATTTTTCATTTTTTGCCGCAAGGCTTCGGCACCTTCTAATGTTGAACTCTGGCCAACTACATATTTATACAGGCCTTTATCCTCATAGTAACTTACACCTTCCACCCCCATAAAGTTTTCGGGCTTAAGCTCCTTTTTAAGGCCGCTGGTAATAATCTGTACTGTGTAATACACATCAATGGCGGCATTGGCAGGCGTGCCTGCGGGTTGCTGCACATCGGCAGGCTTGGTTTTTTCTGGCTCGGCAGTAGTGTTATTTATGGGTTTTTCGGCCGGCTTTTCTACTGGTGTTTGAGTTTGGGGTTTGGTAGCGAGATTAAATGATTCCCGTTCCTCTTTATATTCCTTAAAAGCCCTGTAAATGGCACTGGCCATAAAAACCTGTCCTTTTTCCGAATTAAGGTAATCTTCTTCGGCCGGGTTGGTAAGAAATCCTAACTCAATAAGAGCAGAGGGCATGGTGGCCATTTTTGTTACCATAAGTGGCTGCTGCTTTACACCGCGATCTTTCCGTTGTACCCGGTCTCTGAACTGGTTTTGCACTTTTTGGGCAAAGCTTACGCTTTGATTCATAAAGGTGTTTTGGTACAACGTAAATATGATGTAGCTGGCCGGGTCATTAGGGTCAAAGCCCTCATATTTTTCCTCAAAGTTTTCCTCAAGATAAATTACCGAGTTCTCCCGCATGGCTACCCGTAAGTTGTCATCATCGTGATTTCTCCCCATTACTATTGAAGTAGCCCCTGAAACGGAACTGTTGGTAAAGGCATCGCAATGAATGGAGATAAAAAGGTCGGCACCGGCCCGGTTTGCAATTTGAGCCCGCTCCTGCAGGTCCACAAAAACATCTGTTTTGCGGGTATATAAAACCTTTACATCATCAAAATTTTCTTCAATATATCCGCCTACTTTTAGGGCCACGGCAAGGGCAATATCTTTTTCGGTGGTTTTATACCTGCGGGTACCCAGGTTTCCGGGGTCATGTCCACCATGTCCGGCATCAATTACAACTACCTTTACCCCATCAGATGAGGGCACTCCTGCAACTGCCTGTAGACTAAAGTGTAGTAGTCCGAAAAGTATTATGAATACAAGGCTCTTCTTCAATGGTCTGTTTTTTGATTAGCTTTGGCGGCTCTAAAAATAAGTCGCAAAATTCTCACGCAAAGTTATAGGTCATCTTGGGCAAAAGGGTGCTAAAAATTATCATTTTATTAACGGCCTTTGTTGGTTTAATTGTACCCGCCACCGCTCAGGTAGAGCCTGGTGATACTTTACCCCGTTTAGATAGCATTCCCGCAATAGCGGATACCGCGGCTACAGTTGCTGATACAGCCGGTTTTAAAATAGACCCCCTTACCGGTGAAAAAATAAGATTAAGTACCGACAGTATATACGCCACGCCAGTGCCGGGTGAAGGTGATTTACTGCCCAGCATGGTGGAATATACGGCTACTGATAGTATAGTAGGTAGCATGGATTTGGGCGAGGCCTACCTTTACAGGGATGCCGTGGTGAAGTATAAAGACCTCACTATTAAGGCCGGGTTTATAAAGATAAATTTTAACTCAAGTGAGGTTATGGCCACCGGAATAAAGGATACGGCCGGTCTTATAATTCAAAAACCAATTTTTACCGAAAGTGGTAAATCCTACCGGGCAGATACCATGCGCTATAATTTTAAGAGTAAAAAAGCGCAGATAAAAAAAGTGATTACCCAGGAGGGTGAGGGCTTTTTACATGGCGACAGAGTAAAAAAGGTATCTGATAATGTGCTGTACGTTAAAAATGCATCCTACACCACATGTAGTCATGAGGATCCTCACTTTAAGATAAATACCCCAAAAGCCAAGGTTATTACCGGAGACAAGATTGTAACCAAATTTGCTTACCTGGAGATTCTGGATATTCCCACACCACTTATGGTGCCCTTTGGTTTTTTTCCTACAACACAAACCCGTAAATCGGGTATCATTATCCCTACGTATGGTAAAAACGAGTACCGGGGTTATTTTTTAACCAATGGTGGTTATTACTGGGCAGCCAGCGAATATTTTGATGTTACCCTTACGGGAGATATTTACACCCAGGGAGGTTACGGGCTTAAAGGGGCAAGCAGTTACTCTAAAAGGTACAAGTTTAATGGAAATCTTTCGGCCAGCTACAACAGAATAAGGTTTGGAAGGGAGGAGTTTGCTGATTTCGCACGGGAGTTTTTTGACAATCGCTCCGATTTTGCTATAACCTGGAATCATAACCAGGATGCCAAGGCCCGGCCTGATTTCAGGTTTAATGCCAGTGTTAATATCGCATCATCAAACTATTACCGCGTTACCAGTACCAATGCTGCAGATGTTCTGCAAAACAGGCTTAACTCCAGCGTAAGCATAAATAAAACATGGACCGGGAAGCCCTATAACCTTACGGCCAGTCTTAATCATAGTCAAAACAACCAAACCAATGATATGACGGTAACCTTACCTGATGTTAACTTTAGTGTAAACAGGCAGTTTCCGTTTAAGCGCAAGGTACGGGTAGGGCCCAAAAAGTGGTTTGAAGAGATCGGCTACAGCTACAACCTTACCGGTAAAAATGAAATTCAAACCAAGCTGAACAAGCCATTTTTTACTGAAACCGTTTTTACGGATAGTTCGCGCAGCGGTATACAGCACCGTATCCCCATCAGTGCAAACTACAAAGTGTTTAAGTATTTTGTATTAAGCCCGGGTTTTAGCTATAACGAGCGTTGGTACTTCAATAGGTTGGAGCGTGAAAGTGTTATTACCGATACAATAAATGGAGTACCTACCTACCGCGTGCAGGTAAGGGATACTACCCAGGGATTTTACTCGGCCCGTGATTTCAGTGCCAGCGCAAACCTGTCTACCAAACTATATGGTACCTGGAGGTATAAAGGTTTTATAAAAGCTATTAGGCATGTGGCTACACCGGTAGTTGGTTTTTCATACCGCCCTGATTTTAGTACTGATTTTTGGGGATACTACCAGGAGCTACAAACAAGAGCGGATGGAACCACAGACAGGTTCAGCAGATACAGCAATAGTCTTTATGGTTCACCGGGAGAAGGGGAGCAGGGGGCGCTTAACTTTTCGCTACAAAACACCCTGGAGGCCAAAGTAAGAAACAAGCAGGATAGTACCGGGCTCAAGAAAATAAGGCTACTGGAAGGGCTCAGCCTTAATACATCCTACAATATGGCGGCCGAAGAGTACAAATGGGCGCCCATTAGCATGACTGCCCGTTCTTCCATTTTTAATGGAATGATAAGCTTTCAATATTCCGCAAGCCTTGATTTGTATGGTTTTGATGAAAACCTTGACTCAACAGGTAGTGTAATAGGCCGCGTAAACAGATATGCCTATGATGTGAATGATAAGCTGGCCCGGGTAACCAGCCAGCGCTTTACACTTGGGCTTAATCTTAGCCCGGAGCGTTTTAATCTCAACCGAAAAGGCAAAGATGAGGGCGAACAGGGGCCTGTGGATAAGGAACCGGGAAAGATTGATGCCCTGCCTAACAATGATTTGGGTATTACCGAAGGCGATATTGATTACTACAGGAGAATGGGCTATGTTGACTTTA
The DNA here is from genome assembly GCA_963758205.1 of Schleiferiaceae bacterium. Taxonomy (GTDB): domain Bacteria; phylum Bacteroidota; class Bacteroidia; order Flavobacteriales; family Schleiferiaceae; genus Owenweeksia. Next base: position 82,172 of record CAVWUM010000002.1, on the reverse strand, counting down.
ACGTACCCTGGACATTAAATGTAAACTACAACCTCAGTAAAACAAACTCAGGTTTAAACACTACAGTAACCCAGGCTGCTGATATATCCGGAGATTTTGAAGTTACCGAAAACTGGAGGGTAGGCTTTAGCACAGGTTATGATCTGGTGGCTAAGGATTTTACCTATACATCGTTCGATTTTTACCGGAACCTGCATTGCTGGGAATTGCGCTGCTCATGGATTCCTATGGGTTTTCAGCAATCTTACACGCTTACCATACGCGTAAAGGCTTCTACGCTTAGCGATCTTAAACTACAAAGGCAAAGAGGTATCGGGGATTTTGAGCGGTAATAAGATCGTATCAGGTTGCCAACCAATTCTCAATAATTCTAATCCCATTATCAGTCATAATACTTTCGGGATGAAACTGTACACCGCTTAGAGGGTATTCTTGATGTTCGATGGCCATTACCACTCCGTTTGTTCCGGTAGTAGTTACTCTTATATTGTTTGGTAGGGAATCTTTCTCAATAGCCCATGAGTGGTAAAGGCCTACCTCAAATCGCTCAGGCATAATGTTGAGAAGCAATGATGGTGCTTCGGTTCTGATAACCGTTCTTTTGATACCATGAGCCACTAATTGCTGGTTGTAGAGCTTTCCGCCTAAAAACTCAGCTATGGCCTGGCAGCCAAGGCAAACTCCGAGTATAGGCTTGGTTCGATGATATTTTTCGATAAGACGCATGGTTATACCAGCAGCAGCCGGCAGTCCTGGTCCCGGGGAGATGATATAATGCGTATAGGCATCGGCTTCCCCCAGGGTTATGGCGTCATTCCGTACTACGGTAACATCATCCGCAAACTGCTGCACGTAGTGCTGCAGATTGTAGGTAAAGGAGTCATAATTATCTATTATCAGTATTCTCAAGCTTGAATATCTTCGCTGCAAAGAGAATCAAAGAAATCTCAAAGTTCAAAATCCAAGTTTCAAACCACAAACCACAAACCACAAACCACAAACCACAAACCACAAACCACAAATCTTCAAATAACTTTTATGAAAAAAATAATCACTTCACACAAAGCACCGGCCCCGATTGGTCCGTATAACCAGGCAGTATTGGCCGGAGATACCTTGTACATATCAGGCCAGATTGCTCTTAATCCCGAAACCGGTAAGCTGATGCTGGATAACATTGAGGAGGAAACCCGCTGGGTAATGAAGCACCTGGGCAGTATACTTGCCGAAGCCGGAATGGATTACAGCCACCTGGTAAAGTGTTCCATATTTGTAAGTGATATGGATAACTTCAGCGCCATTAATGGTGTGTATGGTTCCTTTTTTAAAGAAAACCCACCGGCCCGCGAAACGGTGGAGGTTAGCCGTCTTCCTAAAAATGTAAATGTGGAGATTTCGGGCATAGCTGTAAAGTAGTCCGTAAGGCAGTAAAACAGCCGTTGTATTGGATATCACTTTAAGAATATGCTTTAAATTCGCGGCATCTTACAATCGAATCAAAATAAACAATCAATATGAGTTTTGACGTAATAGTGTTGGGCAGTGGCCCCGGGGGATATGTTGCAGCCATAAGGGCCGCACAACTTGGACTTAAAACTGCCGTTGTTGAGCGCGAAAGTCTTGGTGGTATTTGCCTTAACTGGGGTTGTATCCCTACCAAAGCGTTGCTCAAAAGTGCCAACGTATTTGAATACCTGAATCATGCCGGTGATTATGGCCTATCTGCCGAAAAAGTGGATAAGGACTTTGGTGCCGTTGTAAAGCGTAGCCGCGGAGTAGCCGAGGGCATGAGCAAGGGCGTTCAGTTTTTGATGAAGAAGAATAAGATTGAGGTGATAATGGGTGAAGGTACCCTTAAGCCGGGCAAAAAACTGGATGTAAAGGATAAAGACGGAAAAACCAAGGAGTACAGCGCCAGGCATATTATTATTGCCACTGGTGCCCGCAGTATGGAATTGCCTGCCCTTAAGCAGGATGGTAAAAAAATTATCGGCTACCGCCAGGCTATGACGCTTGATAAGCAACCCAAGAAAATGGTGGTTGTGGGCTCAGGTGCCATAGGTGTTGAGTTTGCCTATTTCTACCAGACTATGGGTACGGAAGTAACTATTGTGGAGTTGTTGCCAAACATTGTACCTGTGGAGGATGAAGAGGTTTCTAAACAACTGGAGCGCAGCTTCAAGAAAACCGGAATTAACATTATGACCCAAAGCGAGGTTACCAATGTGGATACCTCAGGTAGTGGTTGTGTGGTTACTGTGAAAACCAAAAAAGGCGAAGAAAAACTGGAGTGCGATGTGGTACTTTCAGCCGTAGGTGTAAAAGCCAACATCGAAAATATCGGGCTTGAGGCCGTAGGTATTAAAACTGAGAGAGGTAAAATTACGGTTGATGAATATTACAATACCAATGTAGATGGTTACCTGGCCATTGGTGATTGTGTACCCGGTCAGGCTTTGGCGCACGTTGCTTCCGCAGAAGGAATTATTGCGGTTGAAAAAATTGCCGGCCACCACCCACAACCATTGGATTACAATAACATTCCCGGTTGTACCTATTGCTCACCAGAGATTGCCTCAGTAGGCTTTACCGAGAAGGCAGCTAAGGAAGCTGGCTTTGATATCAAAGTAGGTAAATTTCCGTTTTCGGCCAGTGGCAAAGCCAGCGCTGCCGGAGCTAAAGATGGTTTTGTAAAAGTTATTTACGATGCCAAGTATGGCGAATTTTTAGGTTGCCACATGATTGGCGCCAATGTAACTGAAATGATTGCCGAGGCCGTAGTAGCCCGTAAACTGGAGACTACCGGTATGGAAATAGTAAAATCGGTACACCCACACCCAACTATGAGTGAGGCCATCATGGAAGCATCAGCCGCTGCCTATGATGAGGTGATACACCTGTAACAGTTTGCTGTTTATAATATCAACCCCGACCATGCTCAGGCGCGGTCGGGGTTTTGTATGTTTGGTAAGCATTATCAACATTCTTAGCTGCCAATAACTAAAACCCCGATTCTTCGTTAGGAATTTAGGACTATACTCTTGAAACAATTGATCACAAAAGTTTTTACCACCTCCCTCATTATTATGGGTTTTATTTTGGGGCTCAATGCCCAGAATAAAGACAGTACGCTTGTGGTGGAGGTTAATTTTGATCTGGATAGCAGCACCCTCTCGCGTAAGCAAAAAGATAAAGTAGATAGCCTGCTGACTATAATACCTATGCCCGTTTATAAAAAAGTAGAGGTATATGGCCATACCGATAGCTTGGCAGGTATTGAATATAACCGGGAGCTTTCCAAGCGCAGGGTTTCCAGCATACTGGAGTACCTTGTTTTACAGGGGCTTGACCCTTTAAAGGTAAAAGCCGATTACTACGGTGAGGAGCGCCCCAAATATGACAACTCACCAGAAACCAGGGCCAAAAACAGACGGTGCGAAATTCACTTCCATGTAGATCCCGGAGCACTGCCCATGCCGGATGTAAAGCTTACTGATCTTGAATTTAAGAAGGGAAACAAGGTGCGTATTCCCAATCTCAACTTTGTGGGTAATCAGCCCATACCTGTGGGTGATAGCTTTGAAACACTTAAGGATTTACTGCGGGTAATGCAGAAGTACCCTGATCTTAAAATACAGCTCCAGGGCCATGTATGCTGTAACGATAATATGGAGCTGTCAGAAGACAGGGCCAGGATGGTACACGACTTTTTGGTAGGAAACGGCATTGATGCCAACAGGCTTTCTTACAAAGGCTACAGCAATAAAAAGCCTATGTTTAAAGAAACCTCTGATGAAAATAAAGCCATGAACAGGCGGGTAGAGGTGTATGTTTTAAATAACACTGACCGGGTGGTGCCTCTTACCGATACGGATATAAAAGTGGATTTACGGGCACCGGTGCTGGCGGTAACTTTTTTTCCAAACAAAAGAAGGCTTCTGCCCAGTGGCGATTTCATGCTTAATTTAATTGCAGATATGATTAAAGAAAGTTCAGGCCTTTACTATGAATTTGTGATATTTGATAACATCAACGATAGTAAGCTTACCGCAGACAGAGTTGGTGGTTTTGAGCGCGCCTTGCTCGATTTTAAAGTGGATAAATCCAAATTTAATGTTACCAGCCAGAGCAAGTACCCCAATATGCCCGATTCAGCAAATGATAACCTGATAATGGTTAAAATTTCTAAACACTAATATGACCAACAAAGAATTTGTAACATCCGTAGTGCCCGCCAGGTTGCAGGAGCTAAAAGCAGATACTGAACCAAAGTGGGGACGGATGACTCTGGAGCAAATGCTGGATCACCTAAGAATAGGTGTGGTGCTTAGCATTGAAAATACAGAAGATGAAATAACGACCCCTCCTGAAAGACTACCCTTGTACAAGGATTATTTGATGAGTGATAAACCCTTTAAGGAAGGTTTACCCAAACCCGAAGCCTACAACAGGGTGGCCCCCCGCACGGGTAATATTGAAGAGCTAAAAGTAAACTTGCTGAATGAGCTTAAAAGGATGGAAAACTTTTTTAATGAAAACCCTGACCATACAGCTATTCATCCCAACTTTGGTGAACTGAATATTGAGGAGTGGTACCAGTTGCACAAAAAACATTTTGCCCATCATTTTACTCAATTTGGCTTACTTTAAACCGTACATATGGTAAGCTCGCTACTGAACTGGATTAAGGACCGCTGGTATTTTTTTACCACATTTTTTCCGGTTCAGCTTTTACTACTACACCTTAGGCGCAGTCACTTATTAGTGATATTCTGGTTAGTGATTTTTGGCTTTACATCCGGCCTAATTGCCCAAACGTATGGCCTGCGCTACCTCTTTCTTACTCCTGAATACCTCGATCAGGTCAGCTTTTTTAGCTATTTTATTATTGGCGTTACCCTGGGGCTGTTCATTATGGCCTTCCACATCAGTAGCTATATTTATTATGCTTATCGCTATCCTTTTCTGGCCACAGTAAGCCGCCCTCTTTGGAAGTTCAGCCTCAATAACTCTCTTATACCCACCTTATATTTTGGCTACTATGGTTTTGCCATTTTTAATTTATTAATGGATGAAGGCCTAAGCCTATGGCGTGTGATTTTTTATGTAATGGCCTTGTTTTTAGGAGCTCTGGTGATCATTACCATAACCTTTTATTATTTCACACATACCATACGGATACTGGAAGATCCGGAAGAAAAGAGCAAAGAGGCTACTGCACTAAAGGCGCTTCCGCAAATCATAAAGGCTAATAAAAAGGTAAGGCATGGTAAGGCCAGGATTAATTATTACATGAAAGGGCCGTTTTCTATAAAACTGGCCCGTGATGCCGGCCACTACAAGGCTAGTGTGCTTCAGGATACCATTCAGCAACATCACTTCAGTGCCTCTATATTTTTTGTGATACTAATTGTGTCCATAATCGGCTTAAGCCTGATAAGCAACTATAGCATATTTGTAATACCCGCTGGTGCTACAATATTCCTCATCTTGTCATTATACCTGATGGTTACCGGAGCCTTTTACACCCGCCTAAAAACCTGGACGGTAACCATTGGCGTACTCGTAATAGTGATACTCAACTTCTTTTCAGGTATTGAAAAGTTTAAATCACTCAATTATGCCTATGGTATGAATTACGAGGTGCCGCCTGCGAATTACAGCACCAAAAACTTTGAAAGACTTTCATCAGACTCTATTGTAGCATTCGATAAGAAACAGGCGGCTTTTGCCCTCGAAAAGTGGCGTACCAAAAACAAGGGGGGAAAGCCAAAGCTCATCATCCTAAATGTTAGTGGCGGGGGGCAGCGCTCTGCCCTTTGGAGCCTTGAGGTGCTAAAGCAAATTGATAAGCAATCGGAGGGCAAATTGTATGATAATATACATATGATCACTGGTTCATCAGGTGGAATGCTTGGTGCAGCTTTTTACCGTGAATTAAAATATCTGCAAAAGCAAAATAAGGCACCGGTAAACCTTATGAGCGATACGCTTGAGGCCATGATTGGCAAAGACCTGCTAAACCCGGTCACCTACACTCTTGCAGTTAATGATTTATTTTTTAGGTTGAAAGATGTGGAGTATAATGGTAAAAGCTACCCTATGGACCGGGGATACTCCTTTGACCAGCGCCTGAATGAAAATACCCTTGGCATCTTAAACAAAAGGTTTGGTGAGTACAAGCAGCTAGAATTGGATTCCGAAATTCCGTGGATGGTGCTGGGGCCAACCATAGTAGGGGATGGACGTAAGCTGCTGATGAGCACTTTGGGTACATCTTACCTTACATATACCAGGCCTTACCAGGGTGTGGGGCGTGAGCGTGAGTATAATGCTGTAGAGTTTTTACGACTGTTTGAGAAACAGGAAGCTGAGAACCTGAGCTTTTTAACCGCCTTAAGGCTTAGCGCCTCATTTCCCTACATCACACCATTGGTAAATATGCCCAGCAAACCCGATATACAACTTATAGATGCCGGGGTGAGGGACAATGATGGTTTTGAGCTTTCGTTGAGGTACATTTTTGCCATGAAGGAATGGCTGAAACAAAATACCAGCGGAGTGGTGGTAGTACAAATAAAGGCCAACCGCCCGGATGAAATACCCATTAAGGATGAAACGGTGACCACTTTTGATAAGCTTGTATTACCGATAGGTGGCGTATTAAAGAGCTTCCATAATCTGCAGATTTACAATAAATCGCTGCTAATGGAGCTAAGCCGTGATGAACTTGAACTACCTGTGGATGTAATACGATTTTCGCTGTTGCATGATAGAAATGACGTTTCGCTGAGCTGGCACCTTACTAACAATGAAAAGGAGGATATCATTAATACTTTTAAGAGCACTAATAATCAGGAGGCATTAAAAGCGGTACTGGCTATACTAAAAGATGAAAGCCGATAACGTTAAAATAAATTTTAACACTACCGGCATTTCAACCAACCAAACAAAAACGTCCTGTTACAATATTTTATAAGAGAATCCTGCTTTTGGCGGAACCTCAATACTATTTACGTATTAGGTGTAAAATTGGATTAACCCTGAATATTCTTTTTTAAGAAAAGGTAAAAATTAGTCTTTTACTGAAACTCTAAAACCTTATCAATGGTGTGGAGTACACCATTAATACCCACAATATTGGTGCTCACAATTTTTATCAACGCCACACCCTTATCATCGGTAATAATTATGGTTCCGCTATTATCTTTAGTGATATATAAAGAGGCTCCTGCCAGCAAAGTTGCATATTGCGCGGTTTCAAAATCCTCGGCTCTTACCTTACCTTCAATAATGTGATACTTGAGTGCATCGGCCAATTGATCCTCAGTGGCCAATGTAAACAGGGTTGATAGATCCGTGTATCCGTAATAATTTAAAAACAGGTTGAAGGCAGCATCAGTGGGGGCAAGCAGGGTGTGGTAGCCTTTTTCTTCAGATACCAAAACCGAGTCCATCCTCGGTTTAGTAAAGTCAATAACCTCACTCAGCTTTGAAAACCTTGGATTAACGCTGGTAAGTCCTTCAAGGCTAAGGGGTGTTAGTACTCCCGCTATTTTGTGGATTACCCCACCCGCACCAGTAATATTGGCCGTTGTTACTTTAATATCCTGATTAATGTGAGTGCCGGAACCATTGCGGGCCACATAGCAATGCAGGCGATCTCCATCAGCTAATTCGGCAAAGGTTACTACATAACCTTCAGCCACGTTTTGCGTGGTTACTTTTCCCTCTAAAAAGTGATAGCGCACAAAAAGATCAAAGCGCTCATTGCCATAATAGGTTTTTAACTGGGCTACAGTACTTAGGCCCAGGTTATTTAAAAAACGATTAAAGCTGGAATCTGAAGGAGCAAAGAGGGTATAGGCCGAACCTGGGTTCATGTAATACTCTACGCTTGAGAGATTAGCGGCTTCTACAAATAAGCTCAGATCAGGTTCCTCCATGGCCATTTCAATGGCATTTTTAGGAGCAAGAGGGGCTGTAATATCCTTATCATCTTTACTACAGGAAGTAATCAGAATAGAGAGGACGAGGATAGGAGTAAGAGTTTTAACAAATCGTGCGATCATCAGATGCGTGAGGTTTTTGTGCTGTATTACTTTGGCAACAGTATAAACTACATATTGCCACTGCCTGATAAACGTGCAAAATTACCCTGAGGTTGGGTAAAGCACTAAAATATTCAGATTTATTTTTTAAGTAATGAAATGATGGATTGGTCAATAACGCCTGATCTTACCGCTACCGGTCATGGCAATTTCACTCACAACCTTAATTTTTTGAGGAATTTTAAAGGTGGAAAGGTTTTTTCGACAATAGGCAATTACCTCTTCCTCATCAATACTGTGGCCTGGAGCAGGTATTAAATCGGCCTGCACAATCTGCCCCATTATAGCGTGCGGAGCCCCATATATCCTGGATTTACTCACTTGGGGTAGTTTATTTAAAAGATCTTCAACCTCTTCAGGAAATACCTTGTTGCCTGATACATTGATTACAGCACTATTTCTGCCTTTTACAAACACAAAGCCTTCGTCATTCTTAATGGCCAAATCAGCCGTAATAAAATAGCCGTTGGTTAAAACTTCTTCCCGTTTCATAGGTGGGTTGAGGTAGGCATCAAACATTCCCGGTCCTGAAATTCCTAAAATCCCTTCAGTATTGGGGGGTAATTCATTTCCGTCTTCATCAAGTATACCCACCCTGTAGCCATTTACTGCTTTTCCAACAGAGTCCGGATGCTCAAGTGGGGCATCATTGTTAATTAAAGGAAGCCCGATTTCAATTATACCATACGCCTGGCGCACAGGCTTTTCGTACCTCTTGTAAAAATCAGTACATATTTCGGTACTGATAGCTGTTGAAGTGGAGATAATCTTTTTAAGACTGGGAATCATGGTGCCCGACTTATCCGAAGCCAGCATACGAAGATGCATTGGCGAGGCATACAGTAAAGTGCCGTTATAACGATGGATACAATCCAAAACTGTAGGAGCCATAAAGTTATCGGCCAGGGCGATAGCTGTACCATGATATACATACAACACAATGCTGGCCATAAAATGGTAGGCTATAGGAAGCACCCAAACTACCACATCTTTATTAGTAAGTTCCAGGGCTTTATTGGCACCTTCCACCCGTTCAAAAATAGACTCATGGCTAACCACCACACCTTTTGATTTACCTGTAGTACCTGAAGTAAATCGTATAAAGGCCGGGTTATCAACATTGGGTGCAATTAAACTTTGCGTGGGGGTTTTGGTTTTAGTTAGTCTGTAAGGATATTGGTCACCAATAACATTATCACCATTGTGTTCATCAGCATTTTGAGAAAGGTCATCCATAATAAAATGAAGTCCTGATTCATTAATGATTTCTTCAATCTCATTATGGCGAAGCTGATGGGAAAGTGGCATAACGGTAGCCCCGGAACCCACTCCGGCAAAAAGCCCTATAATAAACTCTCGGCTGTTGATGGCTTGTACACCAAGGCCTAAACCTTTTTTTAAGCCTTTCTTTTTTAATGATTCCGCCAGTTTTTCCGATTCTTCTAATAATTGCCCAAAGGTTACCTGCCCTTTGCTATCATAAATAGCCACATTATCAGGATACTTTTGGGCCGTATTAAGTAGTATGTTAAAAACGTTTTGCATTAGCAATACACTTGCTTTTCTCTAATAGTTTGTATGGCCAGTTCGGTGGATTTGCCCTGAGCTGAAAACGAAGCCAGAATACCGGCTGCAAAACCACTGCTAAGGCAGGTGCCTATTACACGGGCACTGGCTATAGCTTCCTGATCGGCCGAAATTATACGGCCTGCAAAGTATAAATTTTCAAGGTGTTCAGACATTAAGCAACCGGCAGGTATTTCATAATGGGCATCTTCATCAAAAAACTGCATTTCAACGTTTTTTCCCGGCAGCCATATTTCAATTGGCCAGCAGCCTTTGGCTATTCCATTTGCAAAGCGGGCACAACTGAGCACATCATTTTTGGTGAGGGTTTCTAAACCATGGGATAACTGACCGGTGCGGGTACCCACTTCGGGTGCTACAAATCCGATATGTGCATCATTTAAAAATGATACCCTGTTAGATAAACACTCATATACCTCCTGAACGGCCTTTCTGCCCAGTTGTTCTACCCTGGTTTTGTTTTCAGGACTGTTATCAATTAAATAAGGAAGAGCAATTTTCAACATCACATTATTGGCCGTGAGTGAGCCCGGCACAATGGAAACCTTATCCAGTTCTTCAGAAAGCTTATTTTCTGAAATGGTCTTTTTTAGTGCCCTGATGATATTAAGCGAAAGCTGTACAGGTGTGGTTGCTTTAATATTCTCAAGGCTGAAAACCATGGCCGATGCCTGGTAATATTCCTGTTTGGCTGTGGGTATTTCAGCCAGTATAGATACGGTTGACTCGCCAGTACAATCAATAACCCGTTTAGGCTTCAGGATGGTTTCTTCCCGGTAATTTAAAAAGGTTACCTGTTCAATTCTGCCATCTAACTTTCTTAATTCTGTTATTACCGAATGATGGAACACCTTGATGTTTGGCTCATTCTGCACGATTTCATCAGCTACCAAAGCAAAGGGAAACGGGCTATAGGGCAAAAAATGTAAATCGCCCTGGTAATGGTGTATAGCCTCCGTTTTACCTTTTCGGGATACGGCTTGGCAAAACTCTTTTGCAAAACCTTCAGTAACATATCTTGATTTGGGATTGGAGCTGCGGTAATGAGCTCCACATATAGTCCCTACAACGGCTGAAGTAGCCTTGCCACCAAACTGTGCATTTTTCTCTAAAAGTACCACTGAACTGCCATTGCGGGCTGCGGCCACAGCTGCTGCGATGCCTGAGGCACCGCCACCTACTACCAATACGTCAGCTTCCAGTTGTGAGCTATGCATTCTCTTCAATCAATTCTTTTTCAATGGTGGTTAGTAAGTTCTCAATTTCTGCTTTTGTAAAGCAACTTTCGCTGTATTGTATCAGTAATTTCAGCCGGTTATCAAATGTCGTTATTTGAAACGATATGCCCGGAGGTGTGGTATTGGGCGGTAAAGCCGTAATGTCCGTTACGCGGCATCCCAAAAAGTTGCTTAAGCTTTCGTGAGAAGGAGACTGGCTATACAGCATACCACTAAGACTCTCGCCATTTGGCCTTTTTACCAGCCGGTAATAAAACCGGATAGGTAATCTGCGTAAAAACCGTAGCATGTTAGAGTACTTTTGAGGAATCCCCAATTTCACCTGCTCAAAAAACTGGCTGTTCAGGTCCTTCACCATAGCCTTTTTATCTGCTGTAAGGCTCGCTTTAATCCTAAAAAACAACATACTATGCCAGTTGCTCACCACCGGGCCACTGGCTCCGGCCTTCCGCTGTTCCATGGGTATAGGCACCCAAATATCTTTTCCTTCTTCACCGCGTGCCTTCAGTGTTTGCTGGTAAGCAATAGCAATATTACCCAGCAGGTAGGGGGTTTCAATTCCACCTCGGCTGTATTTGGCTACCTGTGTCTTTATTCTTGCTGTTTCCTCTTCCGTAAATCGCTTTTCAATGTAATCAACCCCAGTTTTATCGCTGTTGGGTGTAATTTTCAGCAATACCTCTTTGGTGGTTGCCCTTAGGTAATCTTTGGCTATCACCAGGTCATTCCATTGCTGCTTTCGGCTTTGCTTAGGCTCAATACCAAAAAAAGCAGATTCCATGGCCATTTCAGGATAATTGAGTGACGTAAGCACCTGGCTCGCACCAAAGGCATCTAAAAGTATGTGGTGCCAGGTAAAGGCTACGGTAGTATGGGTGGGGTGTTGAATAATGTCAAACCTATACAGGTTGCCACCGTAAAGTGAAACATGCCCGTCAAATACAGCTTTGGGGATGTCATCATTTTCAGAGATATGTTCGATTACCAGCGTTGGCTCACCTTTGGGTACAAGCACCCACCGTGGCGGGCTGGCCCTGCGGAACTGGATACGGGTACGCTCAAGCCACCGCAAGTAAGGCGAGCTGGTAATTGCCTCCTCCAGCTTGTTTTTAGTGATGCTTTTATCCAATCGCATCAGGTATCGGCAGTCCATACCTGCAATACCCTGTTTTTTTATGTGATGGGCAATTACCAGAAAAAAGTAATCAGCTCCACTGAGTTTGGTGGGACTCACTTATTAAAGGTGTTTTACTACTGCTTCGGCAAGTACTTCCACCGAATGGAATATTTCAGGGTTTAATTCTTCATCCGAAAAGGTAACATTAAACTTTCGTTCGATGAAGAGGATGATTTCTACCATGGCCATGCTGTCTATACCGGCTTCAGTTTGAAGTGGTGTTTGGGTAGTTAAAGCCATGCTTTCGTCCACAAGGTTTTTCTGGATGAATTTTAAGAGTTCCTGGCTTACTTCCGCTTTTAGCATAGGTTGAATTTTTGGCAAAAATAAAAGTAAATATTAGATAGGGTAGCCCCATTGTGCAAAGCAAAAATCCCAGTGCTTACGTACTTTCTGCTTCGCATCATCAGGTATACTGCTGTACTTGTTTTGTTGATAGCCTGTATGGCTGGTGGCCACTTTTTTAAAGGCATCAACCGTATCATCACTCAGGTTAAGGTTCAGCTCCTTATAGGCTTTGGTAAGATGGGGAAGCGGGTTTATGATAAAATCCTCAAATGCAAACTCCACCAACCGCCCGGAAGGGATGAGATTTTTTTCGGCAAACCATTTTTGATGATAAGCCTTGTAGCTTTCAATTATATACTCTTCAATAAACGCATTGCTCACTTTATGAAACCCAAACATCGGGAGTATTTTTTCATACAACCTTTCCGTGCTCCTGTAGGTTTCATAAGGGTTTCGATAGATGTGCATAAAACGCGCATCCGGAAATATGTCAAGTAACTCTTTTATGCGGGATGAAGTGGCTGCGCTCTTAATAATGAGTTGCTTACCCGGGTAGCGCAGTTGCATTTTTTTGGCAAACCAAAGGTGGTTTTTTTTATAGCGCTTGCTTTCCGTGGTATTGCTACCATCAAATACCACATACTTGGTAAAGTAGCGGTTAATATTTTTTGGGAAGTAAAATCCATTGCACCAGCTGGCATCGCTTAAGTTGGCCAGGGCAAACTCATCCATTGTGGGTTTAAAGGCACCCATGCTCAGGTTATCCATAGCCCTTTTTTTGGGCATCAGGGGGTCCATCATTTTACCAATATACTTACCAAAGAAGTAGAAAATGCGGGGCATAAAAACCTGGTAGGTGTTACTGTAAGCCAGGTTCGGATCTGCCGCCAAAAGGTAGTGCAAGTAGGTGGTGCCACTGCGTGGATGACCTAGTATTATTATTGGGGATTTTACCTCTGTATTTTTTATTCTCTTGTGGAGAAGGGCACTTTCTAATAACCTTAGGGGTGTCCAGAAAAGGACAGTGGTCAGTGAAAAAATCAGCTTTAGCGAAAAGCGGGGATCAATACGAAAGCGATTAACAAAAAGCAGACGGAGGTAATTTCGAAGGCCAGATCCCAGTAATGGGTGACTTAAGGTGAGGTAATGTTTTAGCTGGTAGCGGATGTTCATTAAGTCCTCCTGAAGCGTATTACAACTATGGTAGCCAGAATACAAATAACAAAGAAGGCCAGTAAACTCAGTACATAGGGTAGTATTTCAGGAAATCCCTGGTCCCGCAAAAACATGAGGTAAAAAGCTTCTATACCCCAGTTTAAAGGAGATATTTTGCTCACTACCTGCATATACTCGGGCATTATATGTAGCGGTACCCATATTCCACCAAGGGCTGCCAGTATAAGTATGGTAAGCGAGCCACCAATGGCACTTTGTTGATAAGTAGTACAGATGGTGCCGGTAAACATACCAAAGCCGGTAGAGGCCAGCGCCAGGCAAACGGCCATTATAAATACATTAAGCAACTGATTGCCAAACTGCAGGTTGGGCAGGCCAATTAATGGCAGAAGTAATTTGGCTAATAACATCATTAACCCAAATTGAATAATAGCTACCAAAAAGTAAACAAACAACTTAGCCAGGTGATTAAAAACATAAGGTCCGGGCAGGGTTTTGAGCCTGATGCTGCTCCCTTCCTGCTTTTCTTTAATAATGCTGGATGCCAGGGGAACCACTATAAAAAACATTCCGAAGATGGTCCAGGCGGGTACGTTATGCTGCACGGAGTTAGGTATAATCTCCGAATCCTGGCCGGAAGCAAAAGCCTCGCTAAAGTGAATTACATCGGTGGTTTCAAAACCCAGCGGAGCGTTATCTGAGGGCAAAAATTGCTTTACCTCGCCTGCAAAGGTTTCGAAGATAATGCGCGATTTCAGGTTAGAGATAAACTCATGCAGCGTGCTTGAGATGGTGGTTATGAAGGATTTCTTGGTAGTGGGATCGTAAATAATCTTAATATCCACATCTGTTTTGCTGAAATCTCCAGGGCTCAGTGTATCACTTAAAGTGCTTGAGATAAGCGCCTGAACACTATTGCGAATAGATTTTGTGGCGTTTGCCGGAATCATAATCCCGAACATAAAATCACCATTGGCCACAGCGGCATAGGCTTCCTCTTCAGTTGGTACTTTACCATTAATGGTTTTGTGCAGCTTGCAAAACTCAGTTTGCTCCAGGCCCTGCTCCACATAGTAGCCCAGGCTATCATTATCGTTATTCACAATCACCACAGGTATTCCAAACTCTGTAAGGCTCCTGTAGGCCGAGTCCTGCGCTATAGACATTATGAGAATAAAGACCACCGGCATAATAAACAGTAGTCCCAGCCCGGCTTTATCGCGGGATATAAGTAAGCTTTCTTTATAAAGTACTGCTAAAAACTGCTTCATTCAGACCTAAAGCTTATTTCGCCAGTATCGGCAAAGTGAAGTAATAAGTTTTCGAGCTTGTGAAATTTAGGATTCATAGCGGTAAGCTCGGCTGGTGAACCTTCTAAAACCAAATTACCAAGATTTAAAATACCAATACGCGAGCACAGCATTTCGGCTTCTTCCATATTGTGAGAGGTGTAAATAATCGTAACACCATTTTTATGCAGATCCCTCAAAAAGTCAATAATCACTTTTTTGGATTGAATGTCTATCCCCACAGTGGGTTCATCCAGAAATACCACCTGAGGCTCGTGTATAATTCCGGCAATCAGGTTTACCTTCCTCTTCATACCGCCAGAGTAGGTGGAAAGTTTACGATTAGCTACGCTGGCAAGTCCAAAAGTCTGTATCAGTTTCTCAATCCTTTCATTAAGTACCGGCTTTGGTATTTCATACATCTTGCCCACAAAAAGCAGGTTTTCGTAAGCATTAAGTGTAGGGTATAGGGCTAAATCCTGAGGTACTACACCTATTGTTCTTTTTATGGCCTCCAGATTGTTATCCAGCTTAAGTCCGTTGATTTTTATCTGGCCGGCATCAGGTTTAATAATACCACAAAGCATGGCAATAGTAGTGGTTTTACCAGCGCCATTGGGCCCGAGTAACCCGTAAAACTCACCTCTGGAAATATTTAGCGAAAGCCCATTAACAGCGTTGGTGTTGTTATCGGAGTAGCTTTTACAAAGATTTTCTACTTCTATAATATGGGCCATAGGGTAATATTAAACGGGAGTTTAAGGATTTTACGAAAGTGCGGCAAAATTATTCTTTTAAAGGGAATTGGAAGAATGTATAAGGGCTTGTTTGTAATGGCTCTAAAAACCACGATAACATGAGTAAATTACATCCCTGTGAGGTTGATATTTTAAGGTTTTTGGTTCAATTTGCAGCGCCCTATCTAATAGGGGCGAAACCATAGAATATATTTTTCGCAATTACTTATTCAGATACTTTGAAGGATACTAAAAATAAATCGGCAGTAGTAATAGGAGCCGGAATTGCCGGCCTGGGAGCTAGTGTAAGGCTGGCGCTTAAAGGTTATGCGGTAACGGTTTTTGAGAAGAATGACTTTCCCGGTGGTAAGCTATGTGCGCGTACCATTGATGGATACAGGTTTGATTATGGCCCTTCCATTTTTACTATGCCACAAAATGTAGTAGAACTCTTTAAGCTGGCTGGGAAAAATCCCGAGGATTACTTTCAATACGAGCGCCTTGACCCTATTTTCCGATATTTTTATGAGGACGGGAAAAGGATAGTAGGCCATTCGGATACGGAAAAATTTGCTGAGAGTGTAGCCGAAAACACCCTTGATGATAAGGCTACGGTGGTAGACTATCTAAAAAAGGTGGCCGAGATAAACCATCTTACCGAAGAGGTTTTTGTGAATCAGTCACTACACAAATTCAAAAACTTCCTTAATAAGGAAACTCTGCGCGGGATAATTAATTTTCGTAAGATCGATGCTCTAAAGACCATGAATGAGGTTAATGAAAAGACCTTTAAGGACCCTAAGATGGTGCAGTTTTTTAACCGCTATGCCACCTACAATGGTTCCAACCCATTTGAGGCACCGGGAACGCTGAATGTAATACAGCACTATGAGATCAATCGCGGAGCATATCTTCCTAAAAATGGTATGGAGCAAATCAGCGGTTCGGTATATAAGCTGGCCAATGAGTTAGGGGTAAAGTTTGAATTTGGCCGCAAGGTGGAAAAAATAAATACTGCCGGAGGAAAGGTGACAGACATAGTGGTGGATGGCGAAAAGGTGATGGCCGATGTGTTTGTGAGTAATATGGATGTGTATTACCTCTATAATAACCTGATGCCACAGGCCAAAAAGCCACACCGCATTTTGAACCAGCCCAAATCGGGCTCAGCCATTGTTTTTTACTGGGGAATTAAAAAGGAATTTCCGGAGTTGAGCGTTCACAATATCCTTTTCAGTAAAAATCATCCCAGGTGAGTTTGATGCAATTTTTGGTAAGAATAATGTAGGTGATGATCCTACCATTTACATAAACATTACTTCTAAAAAATGTAAAACGGATGCGCCCGAAGGTGGTGAAAACTGGTTTACAATGATCAACGTACCCAACAACAGTGGACAGGATTGGGACGAAATCGTGAACCGTTCCAGGAAGAATATGATAGCCAAGATCAACAGAACGCTTAATACTGATATTGAGCCACTGATAGAGGCTGAAGAAATTCTCGATCCACGTGTGATAGACCAACGCTACCTCAGTGCTTTTGGCTCTATTTACGGTAATCGTTTCAGCAGTAATTTTTCAGCGTTTTTTCGCCATCCAAACTTTAGTAAAGAGTTTAAGAACCTTTATTTCTGTGGAGGAACCGTACACCCTGGTTCCAGCATTCCACTGAGTTTAATGTCGGCTAAGATTGCTACCGAGATGATACCTTCAGCTTGAAGAAGTCCTCTACCATCCTTAAAGTTAGTGGCCTCCATTTTTCCTATGGCGATAAGGCTATTCTTAAAAATGTAAGCTTTGCCATCAAAGAAGGCGAAACCATTGGTATTATTGGTGAGAGCGGTAGCGGAAAAACCAGTTTGCTAAAGCTTATCGGTGGATTGTTAAAGCCGGAAAATGGCACATTGCTATTTGACGGAAGCCTTATTCCCGGACCGGATGAACGCCTCATCGCTGGCCATGAAAAAATAAAGCTGGTACACCAGGATTTTGACCTGATGCCCTATTTATCGGTAAAGGAGAATATGCTCCGAAATTCATTATCAGAAAGTAATGCAGGAAGAGAGCGGATTTTAAAAAAGTTCAAAAAGCAATTGCGGTTGAGAGATGTGGAAAGTAACAGGGCTGCCGATACTTCCGGTGGGCAAAAGCAACGGATAGCCATGGCCACGGCTATAAGCGCCAGGCCTGATGTGTTGTTGCTGGATGAGCCCTTCTCAAATCTTGATTACCCCTTGAAGATGGAATTGATACAACTATTAAAAACCGAATGGAAGCCCCGTGCTATGATAGTGGTTACCCATGAACCTTCGGATATTTTAAAGTTAGCTGATCGCATTTTGGTAATGCATAAAGGCAGAATTGTGCAGAAGGGTGAATCCCGGAAAGTGTATGAGTATCCAAAAAACGAGCAGGTAGGTAAATTGCTTGGCCCAATAAATATATTGACCACTGAGGTAGCCGCCCTTTTTGGAATTGAATCAGAAAGTGATATTTATCTAAGGCCCCATCAATTTCAAATATCTGAAGTTGGGGTGGAGGCTGAGGTGCTTAGTAGCGTTTATTTAGGCGGGGTGTTTGAATATGAAGTGCAATTATCGAAAAGCCAAACAGTTTTAAAACTTCAAAATCCACGGCAGTTACAATCCGGTGATAATGTCAAATTGAAATTATCAGGCAAAAATAGTGAGGCCGGGAGCAAAACCCGGCCTCATATTTCATTATAAAAAACAAACTGGCTATGCCAGATTTCCTTCATTCATTACTAGCTTTCCTGATCTTCTCCTGTTTGCTTTACATTTCTTTCAGCAATAGAGTTATTGGATAGTGCTGCAAAATTCTGGCTATCACGAATATTCTTTTGCACCGTGACTGCCCCAAAAATGGCGAGCAGAAAAGAGAAGGCATAAAACCCCTTTTCACTCGGCAGGATGGTGGCATTCCACAAACCAATAATTAACAGCGTGATGGATAGTAGGGTAGCAAACCACGATATACCATAATATATATCTGTAACCGGCAGGCCTTCCAGTCGGTCGCGTACAGCTTTTTGTAGCGACACTACTGCAAATAATCCAAACATTAGAACGGTAAAGTAATATCCCTTTTCATTAAGCAGCATTTCTGCCCTGAAAAGGCCAATCATAAATCCTATAGCACCAGCGCCTAATGCTACCCACGAGGCAGCGATAAAGGCATTTGAAGGTTTCTGAATCATAATTTCAAAGTTTTAGATGTTTTGGTCAAATGCCCGGGGCCTTCCCAGGCATCTGGCGCTGTTTAGCAATAACCTTGCACTTTTTTGCGAATTGGGCTGTAGGCTAGTGTTGGTAGGGGTTTGGGTGGGTTGATACTCTTCTAAACATCATGGAGATGAAGATTTCTAAGACAAATGAGGTTGAAATGGCTAGTCCAAAATAATGATATGAATTCAAAAGCTTTAAAAGCGTTGTTAAGAGCATTTGTCAGACTTGCTCTTCAATCGTTAGTTCTAAATGGGCGCGGTTAATACGCGCAGTAAATACTGGTATGACGAAAGAAGTGAATTGATTAATTTGTTGAAATGCCTTTTTACGAAACAATCTATTTCCGTATCACTTTAAAAAATTGATTAGTAGTTGAATTGGTACGAACAGACACTAAATACACGCCCGAATTTAGAGTCGGGTGAATCCTAAAATTACTTACGTTCAAATGATATTCCTGTAGAATAGTTTTTCCGCTGATGTCAGTAATGGTTACTTCAATACTTTCATATTTCTTTCCAAGATCAATTGAAAAGAAGTCTTCAAAAGGATTAGGATAAATGGATACACTGGATGCGGTTTGAATTTCAGAAATTCCGATACTGGATGGTTCCAGCCTGGCAATAAAACCATCCCATGCCACTAAGCTGAATAAATCATAGCCGCTGGTTCTCATATCAAAATCAAGATCATCATGAAAATGGCCAGTAAGGTAGATGTGGTTATTTGGGTCAATGGCAATATCGGAACTGAAGTCGCTGCTGTTACCTCCAATTTGTCTTGTCCAAAGAAAGTTCCCTTGAGCATCTAACTTATTTAAATAGAGGTCTTCCCATTTAAGAATTCCTGCTGAAACATAAGAGCTGTCATAGCCAGGCTGAAGCTTTGAAGTCCCGCTAAAAACTCCGGTGGTGTATATGTTACCCATATTATCTGAAACAAGTGAATAACCTACCTCTAAATAGGGAAAGCTTCCTATCTTCTTTGCCCAGACAAACTGACCTGATGAGTTTAATTTACTAACAAATGCATCCGTATTTCTTAAGCTGTCGGTTTTTAAAAAAGAGGAGTCTGGCCCTGGATCAAAATCAACTCTACCAGAAAACGAACCTGTACTATAGACATTACCATTTTTGTCAACAGTTACATCATTTGCAATAGCCTCTTCAGGCCCACCGAATTGACTTACCCAAAGAAAATTACCAGATGAATCCAGTTTCTCAATAAAAATGTCTTCACGATAGCTGTGAGGGGTAAGTTCATATTTGCCCTGCCCTGGGTCAAAGTCAGTGGTATCACTAAAAGAACCAGCAATATAAACGTTCTCCATTTCATCTAAATAAATCATGGAGGGTTCATTACCACCTGCAGATTCAAGATTTTTGGCCCACCTAAAATGACCTGACGTATTGTATTTGGCCACAAACATATTATCCCTTTTAGATGAATACAATAAACTTACTCCAGTGCCCGGATCAAAATCAACGGTGTCCGAGAATTTTCCGAACAAATAAACAGTCCCATTATTACTGGCAGACATCGAGGTGATGTAATAGACACCTCCGGATCCAATTTGCCGAGCCCACAGGAAGTTTCCAGAAGGGTCATATTTACAAATAAAAGTGCCGGAGTACCATTTTTGAGAAATAAGGTTGGAAACTCCTACCCCTGGATCAAAGTCAATTGTGTCAGCAAAGTACCCGGTGATAAATACATTTCCTATAGAATCAACAGCCACCGAGAGTCCAGCATCATTTTCATAATTCCCAAAACTGTGAATCCAAAGCAAAGCCCCTGTAGCACTGCGTTTACTTAGATAAATATCCCCACGGCCTTTAGAACCTATTGGGTAATACCCCGTATCCATGTCCGCAATTAGTGTGTCGTCAAAACTGCCTGTCGTAAATACATTTCCAGAATGGTCCAGAGCTATTGATCGACAAAAGGTATTGCCACTCCCTACAAATTGTTTCGCCCAATCAAGATTCTGACCAAGTGATACTGTAGAAACTCCGAGAATAAGCAGGCTGAAAACTATCTTTTTCATAGGCAGGATTTGGTTAATGACAAACGAATTTATTGCATTAACCTTATAAATTTAGTCGAGATTATTTCCGCTTATCTATTCTTTAGACATTTGGTCAGATAGGTAACTGACAGGAGTGAAGTTGATTTGAGTTATGAACCGTTAGATCCGAGCACCGTAACTTCTTTTTAAGTTGCGATAGTATGGGCTCGCAAAATAGGGTTGAAGAAGTAATTGAGTACCTTCAAAAAAATATTGACCTAATTTACCTGAAATAGGCTTGATCATTAAAAAAAAGGCAGAAAAAGAAAAACCCGCCTCAGCTTAGCTAAGACGGGTTTTCTAAAAAGTTAAGAACCGCGAGGGTTAGTTTATTTTACCTTTTTTACTACAGCTTTAAAAGCTTCAGGATGGTTCATGGCCAAATCGGCAAGTACCTTTCTGTTTAGCTCTATTCCGCTGCTTTTTACTTTACCCATAAAAGCAGAGTAACTCATTCCTTCCTGGCGGGCACCAGCGTTAATACGCTGAATCCACAAAGCGCGGAAGTTTCTCTTCTTGTTTCTACGGTCGCGGTAGCTATACTGCATGCCTTTTTCAACGGCATTCTTAGCTACGGTCCATACATTCTTTCTGCGGCCAAAGTATCCTTTGGCTTGCTTCATGATTTTTTTTCTACGAGCCCTTGAGGCTACTGAATTTACTGATCTTGGCATATTATTTTAATTTTTTGAGCAAGGCGCCCGTACTGTTATTTCCGGAACTTGATGGGCCTTACCCAGGGTTAATTAATAACTCTAAGTATGTGTTAGATACAAAGTTGTTTTTTGATGCTTCCCTCATCGGCCTTGTCAACAAGTCCGCTTTGGGTTAGGTTACGCTTTTGCTTAGTCGCCTTCTTTGTAAGAATGTGACTTTTAAAAGCGTGCTTTCTCTTAATTTTACCAGTACCGGTAAGCTTAAAACGCTTTTTGGCACTAGCTTTTGTTTTCATTTTTGGCATTTTCTCTTGCTTTTATATCGGGTTCTTAACTTTCTTTTCAGAGACTTTAGATATTAGATTTGAGACTTTAGATGTACTTCTAATATCTCATGTCTAAAATCTAAACTCTATTTCTTCGGTGCCATCATCATTATCATGCGCTTTCCTTCCAGCTTAGGCATACTTTCTACTTTACCTAAATCTTCCAGGTCTTGGGCCAGGCGCAATAATAAAATCTCACCTTTATCCTTAAACACTATAGAGCGACCTTTAAAAAATACGTAAGCCTTAAGCTTAGCGCCTTCCTTTAAAAAGCCTTCCGCGTGCTTTCTTTTAAATTCGTAATCGTGGTCATCGGTGTTGGGTCCAAAACGGATTTCCTTAACCACCGTTTTTTGAGCTTTCTGTGCTATTTCCTTCTGTTTCTTCTTTTGGTCATAAAGAAACTTCTTGTAATCAATAATCTTAACAACGGGGGGATCAGCTTTCTCAGCAATAAGCACCAAATCCAGGCCTTCGTCTTCAGCCATTCTACGGGCTTCATCTATTGATACTACGCCTTGGTTTTCAATGTTATCACCAATAACCCGCACTTTAGGGAAGCGGATTTTGTCGTTGATCTGATGGGCATCCTCTTGTCTGCGCTGGGGCCCTCTGTTCCTTGAATTAAATCTTTTAGCCAGAATTACTCTTTTTTAATTAAACCTCAATTACTTATTTATTGATTCCTGAATTCGCCAATCTGCTCGCTAACCTCTGTATTTACCTTATGGATAAACTCTTCAAGGCTCATGGTTCCTATATCTCCTTCACCATGCTTACGAACCGAAACGGTTTGCGATTCTTCCTCTTTCTCACCAACTATGAGCATGTACGGAATTTTTGAAACTTCCGCATCCCGGATTTTACGCCCGGTTTTTTCTGCCCTTTCGTCAACAAGGGCGCGAAGGTCGTTATTTTTAAGTAAATACGAAACTTTCTGCGCGTAATCCATGTATTTGTCTGAAATAGGCAAAATAGCTATCTGTGTGGGAGTTAGCCAGGTAGGGAAGTTACCTGCACAGTGCTCAAGCAATACCGCCACAAATCGCTCCATACTACCAAAAGGTGCACGGTGTATCATTACCGGCCTGTGCATCTCATTATCAGCACCTTTATACTCCAGTTCAAATCTTTCTGGAAGGTTGTAATCCACCTGTATGGTACCCAATTGCCATTGGCGGCCCAGGGCATCCTTCACCATAAAGTCCAGCTTGGGGCCGTAAAAGGCCGCCTCACCATATTCAATCACAAAGGGAAGTCCTTTTTCTTCCACAGCTTCTTTAATAGCACTTTCTGCCTTTTCCCAGTTTTCATCACTACCAATGTACTTCTCACGGTTTTCCTTATCCCGTAATGAAATCTGCGAAGTGTACTCTTTAAAATCAAGGGTTTTAAAGATGTACAACACCAGGTCAATCACCTTTTTAAATTCATCCTTCAACTGATCAGGAGTACAAAAAAGGTGGGCATCATCCTGAGTAAAGCCGCGTACACGGGTTAAGCCATGCAGCTCACCACTTTGCTCATAGCGATATACCGTTCCAAACTCTGCAAAACGAACTGGAAGGTCGCGGTAGGAGCGGGGTGCACTTTTATATATTTCACAGTGGTGCGGGCAGTTCATAGGTTTCAGCAGGTATTCCTCGCCTTCTTCAGGGGTATTGATGGGCTGAAAACTATCCTTACCATATTTGGCATAATGGCCACTGGTTACGTACAATTCTTTATTACCAATGTGTGGAGTAATTACGGGTTGGTAACCGGCCGTGCGTTGTGCCTTTTTCAGAAATTGCTCAAGGCGCTCACGTAGCTCGGCACCTTTGGGCAGCCAAAGTGGTAAACCCTGACCTACCTTTTGTGAAAAGGTAAAAAGCTCTAGTTCCTTACCCAGTTTGCGGTGATCGCGTTGTTTGGCCTGCTCCAGTAACTCAAGGTACTCGGTGAGCATACTGGCCTTGGGGAAGGAAATCCCATAAACCCTCGTCAATTGGGGGTTATTTTCATTGCCACGCCAGTAGGCACCGGCCACGCTCATCACCTTTACAGCTTTTATAAAACCTGTGTTGGGGATGTGTCCACCACGGCACAGGTCGGTAAAATCCGCGTGGTCGCAAAAGGTAATGTCACCATCCTGCAGATTTTCTATTAATTCGGTTTTAAAAGGATTGTCAGTGTACATGGCCAATGCATCGGCCTTGCTTACAGGGTGTACATTAAACTCGTGCTTTTCCCGGGCATTCTCCAGCATTTTCTTTTCGATTTTCTCGAAATCGCCTTCGCCTATGCTCTTGTCGCCAAAATCCACATCGTAGTAAAATCCATTTTCAATAGCGGGACCGATAGTCAGTTTCGCATCAGGGTAAAACTGTAAAAGCGTTTGTGCCAAAAGGTGAGCACTGCTGTGCCAAAAGGCTTTTTTGCCTTCAGGATTATCCCATGTGTAAAGCGTCAATTCACCATCGCCAGGTAGCGGGTCCGTTGCCTCCACCGTTTTGCCATTAAAGCTGGCGGATAAAACATTGCGAGCCAATCCATGGCTAATATCTTTTGCTACGTCCATAGCTGAAGAACCCTCAGGAACTTCGCGTACACTGCCATCCGGCAAAGTGATCTTGATCATGCCTTACAAAAATTTTAAGGCGGCAAAGATAGAAAAAGGCCGCGCGGATTGCGGGAGTTGATGGGATTTGTTTGGTAGGAAGATGTTAGACTTTAGATGCTAGATTTTAGAGGGGGCATCTAAGCCGAAGCTATAAGCTACAAGACCTGACAGGTTTTTAAGCGCTGTGCGTAGAATCCTGTCAGGTCTAATTATAGGAATGATGGAAAGTTAGCTACACCAACACATCATGCAACTCCTTATCCTTCATAAAAACGCTTTTGGCAAAAGGGCAAAGCGGTAAAATTTTTATGTTTTGCTTTCGGGCATATTCCACGGCTGCCATTACCATTTTTTTACCAACGCCCCGGCCGCTGTAATCAGGATTTACTTCAGTATGGTCAATTATCATTTTGGTTTCTCCGGCCCAGGTGTAGGTCATTAGTCCGGCCTGGCGGTTGTTGTCCATAGCTGCAAAATGGCCGTGTTTGCTATCGTCAGTTTGTTTTATTTCCATTGATTGTGCTTTTAAGGTAAGAGCTTTTCCAAAACTTAAAACTTTGGAAAAGCTCTAAAGGATGTTATTCTTCCAAAAATCCGAATTTTCCGGCTCCGTAATCCAGCATCGCCTGGCGGATTTCTCCGGGATGATTCATCACAAAAGGCCCCTGGGCCGCAATGGGTTCATTAATAGGCTCTCCGCTAAGTATCAAAACTACGGCATCTTCTATGGCTTCAATCTTAAATTCCTCACCATCATTATTAAAAAGGGCAAAATGGTTTAGAGGTACCGTATCGCTACCGTTGACTTTCACCTCACCTTCCAGCACCAGTATTCCTGTGTTATAATTGGCAGGAAACGTAAAAACAGCTTTACCACCTTTATTAAGCCTTGCATTTTGAAGGTGCAGTGGTGTAAATGTAGAGGCCGAGCCTTCCACATCCTTATACTTACCGGCAATCACCTCTATAGTGCCGCCATTATCGGGCAGTTCATATTTATTGATTTGGGCGTTGGTAATTCCCTGGTATTTTGGGGTACTCATTTTATCCTTTGCGAGAAGGTTTACCCACAACTGCACCATTTGAAAATCACCACCTGCAAGGCTGAATTCCTTTTCGTGATACTCTTTGTGCAAAATGCCCGAAGCGGCAGTCATCCACTGAACATCGCCTTCGCCAATTACCCCACTATTGCCGGCACTGTCGTGATGGGCCACTTTGCCTTTGTAGGCAATAGTTACCGTTTCAAAGCCACGGTGAGGATGCACACTCACTCCGCGCTGCTTATCGGTTGGCGGAAAGTAAAATTTGGAGTTGTAATCCATCAATATGAAAGGGCTCATCCTCTTCATATCTATTTGAGGTGTTCCCGGAAAAAAGTTGTGTACCCTGAAGCCATCACCAACAAAATGGTGGTGTGGCGGGGCTATTATATGCTCTATGTTTTTGGTATTCATAATTACTGATTTTAATTACAGCACGAAGGTACTGCGGTTGGTTTGGGCGGACATTGATGTATGATAAGAAAGGGGGGGGGAAGGTTAAATGCTCTGTCAGTCTGAGTTTTTCTTCATGAGGAGGCAATGAAGAAAAGTATCGAAGACTTGATAAAGGAATTTCGTTTTCAAAAATCGTTTATGCTTCGATATACCCTCCCTTTGGTCGGCCACTCAGCATGACACTACTGTAAGCCCATCAGCTCCCAAAATTCTTCTTCGCCAGTTCCTTTCTAACCCGGCTGAGGCTTTCGGGGGTGATGCCGAGGTAAGAGGCAATCATCCATTGCGGTACGCGCAATAACAGATCGGGGTAGAGGTGTATAAAATCGAGGTAACGTTTTTCGGCCGTGGCACCAAGCAACAGGTTAATGCGCTTTTGTAAGTGGCGGATGTGGTTTTGCAATAGTTTTTCATTGTATTCCCTGAAGCTATTACTCAGGCCAGCGGCTTTTACCATAAAATCATGGTTTATCAATACCACATCAGAGTCTTCAATAGCCTCAATGTGAAATTCTGATGCTTCATTGAAATAAGCACTACTGCGGTCGCTCATAAACCAGTTTTCAGAAGCAAACTGAATAATATGTTCTTTTCCACTTTCATCAATAGTGTAAGAGCGCAACAACCCTTTTTCCACAAAAAAGGAGTGTTCACACACCTCTCCCGGCTGCAACAGGTACTCGCCTTTGCTTACTTCAAGAGTTTTAAGGCCGTCCGAAAGTTGCTCGAATTCTTCGGGCTTTAAGCCTGATTTTTTAGTGAGGTATTGCTGGAAGGGGGAGGGCATTGGCTTTTATTTGTTTACAGAAATGGATGCAATTATAGATTCAACAATCGGTTTATACTTCTCAAAAACATCATCCTCGTCTGAAAAACTTAAACAATAGGTTCGAGTGTCCGCAAACCAGCAACATGAAATCCCTCTAGTATTAGTCACTTTAGGATCAGTTCCAGGCTCCACTCTGGTTTCATAATAATACCTTCTATTTGGGCCATTACCTTCCCACCCAAATTTTATTAGACGTAAGGTATAAAGTGGAGGTTGATCGGTTTGCGGGCCGAAACTTGAAACGACTGTATTTACTCCATTTACTGTATCATAAATGATACCTCCATTATCCATTTGATAGAAAATTTTGACGCTATCATTGTAGCCGATTAACTTATTTTCAATTATCTCTTCAGGACTTTGCTTTTGCCACATTTTTTGCCCGGTAAAGTTTACGGTGGCAACAGCTTTACGGTTAGACTTCTCATAAATTTCTATAATAAAGCCGTCCCTAGAGTCATCTTTAAAATTTACTTTCCATCCCTCAGGGTATTTAAAGGAGTATCGGGAGCCGTTTATTTGCTTCCAGGTGATGCTATCCTGAGATATTCCATAATAGCTCAAGAGTAGGCACAGTGGGAGAAAAAGGTTTTTCATTTAATCGGTTTGTGATAAAACGCTAATAAGCTCAAAAAGTATTGGTCAGCCAGTGTTTCAAGCCCAAATTAGAGTTGTTACGATTGGCAATAAATCTAACATATTCTAGCAAAGTATCATAGCCCCCAAGCCTCGGTGGGGTTCTATTTATAAACTACGTTTGCACCCCGGTAAAATATAGCGTGGAAGTGCAAAAGGACATCACTATTCAGGAACAATTCTTCACCCCCTTCAGCAGGGATGTCAGCGCTATTCCCATGCCGGGAGGGTTTACGTTTCCATTTTACTATGAGCCGCATCCGCTGAGCATTGCAGCCGTTAAGGAGCTACAGAGCTATCTTATAAAACAAACCCAATGGCCTCACAATTTTGGTTTGGATCCAAGCCGTACCGAGCTGGAAGTAGGTAAAATGTTTGGTGTGTTGGTGGTGCAGCAAGCCAATGGTGATCTGGGCTACCTTAAGGCTTACTCTGGTAAGCTGGCCGATATGGATCGCCCGCAAGGGTTTGTGCCTGATGTACTCAATTTATACGAGGGTAATAATTATTACCAGCAGGGGATGGATCGTGTAAAGGAGATTTCAGGAGAGATAAAAGCGCTGGAAGAATCGCAGCGGTATAAAGCGTTAAAAACTGAATTGGCGGACGCAATTTTGCAATCCAAAAATGAACTGGAAGCACAGCGCGAAACCATAAGGCAGGCACGCAAGAGTAGAAAGGAGCTTTTGAATAAGGCCAAGTCTGAACTTAGTCCTTTACAATTGGCTGAACTGGAGCAAGAGGAAATAACGGCCAGTTTACATCGCAAGCGTATATTAAAGGAAATTACAGCGCAATGGAAAAATAAAATTAAAGTCCTGCAATCGGAGTTTGATGAATATTATTCTGCCCTTTCTGCTTTGCGCGAAAAGAGGAAAAACCATTCTGTGGGCCTGCAGCAGGAGATATTTGATAATTACAGGTTTCTGAATAGTGCAGGCGAAACTAAATCCCTGACCGATATTTTTGAAGTCTCCGCAACCAACCCACCACCGGCCGGGGCGGGAGATTGTGCGGCACCTAAATTATTGCAGTTTGCTTTTAAACATAAACTTAAGCCCATTGCTATGGCGGAGTTTTGGTGGGGTGCCTCGCTAAAAACCAAGGTGCGCAAGCACGGGCAGTATTACCCGGCTTGCACGGGCAAGTGCAAGCCTATATTGGCTCACATGCTTAAAGGTATGGCTGTTGATCCTAATCCGATAATTAAATATTCAGGTGAAGGCCTCAAGGTAGAAGTGGTTTATGAAGATGCCTATCTAGCTGTGATTAATAAGCCCGCTGGGTTATTATCTGTTCCCGGCAAAAATGTGGTGGACTCGGTGGCTACCCGAATGCGGGAAATGTACCCGAAAGCCACAGGTCCGCTCATCGTTCATCGTCTCGACCAATCCACTTCAGGACTCATGTTGATTGCCAAAACGGATAAGGTGTATAAGAACCTGCAGAGGCAGTTCGTAGGCCGTAAGGTTAAAAAGCGCTATATGGCTTTACTCGAAGGCGAAATTGAACAAACCGAAGGCACTATAAATCTCCCGCTGAGGGTGGATTTGGACAACCGCCCCAACCAGATGGTGTGCTATGAGTACGGCAAACCTGCTCAAACGGAGTATAAGGTTGTAACGATTCAGAATGGCCAAACGCGAATCCACTTTTATCCCATAACCGGCAGAACGCACCAGTTGCGAGTGCATGCTGCCCATCCTTCGGGTTTAAATACGCCCATAGTTGGCGATACCCTTTACGGCAACCGCGCCCAGCGCCTGCATTTACATGCGGAAAGTATTGAGTTTATGCACCCTGTAAGTAAAGAGGTTATGAAAGTTGAAGTGGAGGCGGGGTTTTAGTTCAATACTTCTTTTTACTAATCCTATTACCTGATATAGCCCGTTGGGCTTTTGATTTAAACCGGCCAAGGGTATTTTCCCGCAGCTTTAAGTGTTTTGTTTTTCTGCCCTGTACCCGCGCACGCCATTTTTTCCAGTTGTTGAGGCGCATCTGGTGTTTCATCAGTTTTATTACTTCGGCCTCCGTTAGCCCAAACTGAAACTCTATGGCCTCAAAAGGGGTACGGTCTTCCCAAGCCATGCCTACTATGCGGTCTATTTGTTCTTCGGTTAGATTGTGCTCTTCAATTACTTTCATGATTTAATATTTCTCTCAATTCATTCAAATTCTGCTCAGGCAAGACCATTACAATTGAGAGTTATTCAATAGGGTCAATGCCAAAATACACTTCATTTATGGAAGGAAAAAATCTGGAATACCTGACTGGTAATTGAGTCATAGAGACTGATTCAATCGGCATCCCATCTATATAGTTTTTACCTGAAATATTATGTGAGCCTGTATACCGGGTCCCATCAACATAAAACTCATACATTACAACTGTGGAGTAAGGGATTGAATTGCGAAACGTGCTTTTTGAAGATGTGCTTTTATAGGCAATCACCGTGGCTGAAGTAGTTTCGTAATGATACTGTAGCTCAAGTCTTCTCAGCCCAACTGAAATCATAAGGAAAACTACTATGCCAAAAAAGACAAGCACGTACTTTATGCCATTTTTCTTTTTTGACTTTTTCTTTTTCTTCTTGTTTCCCATACTTCTATTCTGTCCTAACTCCCCTCGTGGTAAAACTCATGCCTTGCTGGCCCGAGGTGGAAATCATTACCGCCTCAAAATACGGCTCTATGGATGGGGAAGGTGTTGCCCATTCAAAAATGAAGTTGGCACCGGTACCGCCTTCTTCATCGGTTTCATCAATTACTATTTGTAGCGATTCCAGTGGCTTTACAATAATGGGATGGTTCACATAGCTCCGAATGAGCTTTCCGTCAGTATTGTAGTAATCGGCCTTTTTAATAAAGATAGAATCAGATTGGCTGGTGTTATGAATGCTTACAGTTGCCGTAAGCTGAAAGGTTTGGGAAGCAGTATAACTGTAAATTTCGGAGTACACCGATAGGTAGGAGGTTCCTTCCTCGAGAGAATCGCTGATGCTGAGGTTTACGGTTCTATCGCTCCAGTTTTGATGATAGTGCTCTTTCGCGCTTTTCTTCGGTTCATTAGTGCATCCCCATAGTAGCCCGGCAAGGAATACTAATGAAAATAACTGATACCTGTTATTTATTCTTTTCATTCTGTTTTTTGGTGTATGACTGTAGCAGCCTGTTGGTTTGCTTTTGCAGCGCTTTCTGAAAAAAACCCGTCCGGCCCAGTAAAAGGCCTTTAAAACCCATGGCCTGTCGGCTCCATTTCCAAACATCAAAGCTATCGGTATGTTTTATGATTTTGCCATCGGCAAATTCAAAGTTGGCGTTGATTTCATTAATCACTTTTCGGCCAGTTTGCCCAAAGGTATATTCGGCCCGCCATTTGGCCGAACCGGTTTTTTCATTCGCTTTCACATCATTAAAAGTAACCTTAAGGTCGCCCTGACTGCGCACTAGTAACATTCGCCACATATTGCGGGCATCATCTCCCATAAGGGTACCAAAGGCGGGATCGGCAAAAACCACATTTGTATGGTAGCATGCAACCATGGCCTCTGCATCTGCGGAAGCAAAAGAGGTGTAAAAGTGAGTGATGAGATCCTTGTTTGTCATCCGGGGTATTTCAGCATTTCCACAAATATCCGCAATTATGATTATCCATACATGCCTCTGAAATTCCCTTGAAAGCCATACTTCCCCTTATTTTTGCGCGTAAATACTTTAAGCATGACCAAGCAACAGATACTGGATGAACTGAACAGGATGTGTGCCAACACTATGATGGAAATTCTGGAAATGAAATTTACGGAAGTAGATGCCGAGGCAGGCATTGTAAAAATGACGATGCCGGTAACGCCAAAAGTTCACCAGCCTATGGGTTTGTTGCATGGCGGAGCCAATGCTGCCCTCGCAGAAAGTATTGGCAGCGCAGCCAGTGTGCTGTATATTGACCGTACCAAGCAGGCTTTAGTGGGTATCGAAATAAGCTGCAATCACCTTAAAGGTAAAAGAGAAGGCATGGTAACGGCTACCGCCAAAATTCTGCATAAAGGCCGCAGCACTCACCTTTGGGAAATCATCATCAGGGATGAGGAGGAAAACATGATTTCGCATTGTAAGTTGACCAATATGGTGATTGATAAGAGGTAAATGCAAAATGTCTTCGATAGCCGTTTATGCTTCGATACAATTCCGCTTCGCGAAATCACTCAGCATGACACTGCTCTGATGTTCAAAACGCCAAGCTCTGTCACCCTGAGTTTTTTCTTCTGCTGAAAAGCAGGCAGAAAAAGTATCGAAGGGTGTTTGATGGAATTACGTCTTCGATAGCCGTTTATGCTTCGATACGATTCCGCTTCGCGAAATCACTCAGCATGACACTGCTCTGATGTTCAAAACACAAAGCTCTGTCACCCTGAGTTTTTTTCTTCTGCTGAAAAGCAGGAAGAAAAAGTATCGAAGGGTGGATGATCCTTAGCCAGGTTTACCAAATCCACTATAATTGCACCTTAAATAAAATGTCACTTGCAAAAGCTCTTCATCAGCCTGCCAGGCGAAACCACTTATACCATTTACCAGCAGGATGCGCAGGGTAGCGAGGTATTTACCTTTAACTCGTTTGATGGTAAACAGCGGGTGGCACTTTCTGTGAGCAAAACGGATGACGAAAACTTTGCCCCGCATTTAAAGGCGGAAGAGCAGAAGCCCCAAAGCAATTCTCAAAGCAACTACCTGGCACTTATTGAAAAAACCATAGCCCATATCCGCAATGTGCGGCCGGGAAAAATTGTGGTATCGCGGGCACAAGATCACCAAATGCATATAGAACCCCTGGATGTGTTTAAAAAACTAGTTGAAGCATACCCTAGTGCATGTGTGTATTTGTTTACTCATCCTGATGCCGGAACGTGGCTGGGCGCCACACCGGAGTTGTTGCTTAAATCAGATGGTAATACCATAAAGAGCATGAGCCTGGCTGGTACGCGCAAAGTGGGAGAGGAGAGTGGGTTTACGGAAAAGGAAGTACAGGAGCAGCAAATGGTTACGGATTCTATTTATTCTGTTTTTCTCAATAACCATAATGTGAGTGATATCATAAAAAAAGATCCGCAACTGCATCAGGCGGGCAACCTGGTACATTTTAAAACGGAGATAAGTGCCAGGGCCCAACCGGGTTTCCAGGTGCTGCCGTTTGTAAATGAACTGCACCCTACTCCTGCAGTAGGCGGCTACCCAAGAGCCGAAGCCCTCAAATTCATCAACCACCACGAGGGTTACAACCGCGAGTTTTATTCAGGCTATTTTGGCCTTAAAGGGGCCGAGGAATTCAGTTTTTTTGTAAACCTCCGCTGTATGCAGCTTTTTGAAAACAGTTTAGTGCTATATGCGGGGGGCGGCATCACCAAAGACTCTGACCCACAAGCTGAATGGGAAGAAACCGAGGCCAAAATGCAAACGCTGCTTAAAGTACTTCAATCCTGATCGCTGTGTAATTCAGAAAATAGCGGAAAAGTTAAATCGTATCACTTCCGGTAATAGCATTATTGATGGCATAATTTTCATAACGGCCCGTTGCTGATTACCTTTGGCTCCAACGCTTTGGCGTTTTTCTATTTCCCCATTCGTTAAAAACCACAGGCTATAAAAACTTCCTCCCAACTAAACGCTTTTTACATTTCGCAGCTGCTTAAGCAGCACAAGTGTACCAACATTGTAATTTCTCCCGGTAGCCGTAACGCTCCCCTTATTATTGCGCTTACTAATGATGGGGATTATAAATGTGTATCGGTGGTGGATGAGCGCTCCGCTGCCTTTACTGCCTTGGGTATGTCGCTTGAAAAAAAGGAACCAGTGGCTGTTATCTGCAGCTCCGGCTCTGCTGCCGTAAATTTTTATCCGGCTATAGTAGAGGCCTTTTACCAAAAGCTACCCCTTGTGGTGATAACGGCCGATCGACCAAAAGAATTGATCGATCAGGCTGTTGGGCAAACCATCCGTCAGGAAGGTGTCTTCAGCAACCACATATTATTTGAGGCAAACCTGCTTCGTGGCAATGATGATAACCTGGCTAATACCTATAACCAGCGCGTAATTAATGAGGCTATGCACCATGCGCACCTGGGCCCGGTACACATCAATGTACCTTTTGATGAACCGCTTTATGATTCTATAGAGTGTAATGAAGGCGAAGTGAAGTTTATTCAGAAGCCAAAAATGTTTAAGTCTATCCCTGAAAAGGAAATTAAAGCCATGGCTCATCTTTGGAATGAAAGCCCCAAAGTGTTGGTTTTGATTGGGCAGCATACGCCCAGTGAGGGGCTAAACGAGGCTATGACTCAGCTAAATGACTACAGCCCCTTTTTGGTGATGTCGGAAACACTGAGCAACATTGACACGGCTTGTAACATTTACGCCATTGACCGCTTTATAAATACTTTAACGGAGGGCCAATTGGAGCTGTTTGCCCCGGATTTGCTTATTACCATTGGTGATGAGGTGGTGAGTAAGATGATAAAGAAATACTTTGCCAAACATGCACCCGGCATGCACTGGCACCTGGGTGAAGACCACCTGATGAAAGATACCTTTGGGCGACTGACGCATCATTTGGAAGCCGACCCCGAAAAGTTTTTTGTGGATTTGAAAGATTTGGTAGAACCGAAGGAGGCCCATTATCGGGATCTGATGATTGAGCTTGATAGTGAGAAATCAGCAGCCCATAATGAGTTTTTAAGGGATAGCCCGTTTTCTGATTTCCAGGTGTTCGGCCATATTTTTAATAACCTTCCGGCAGGTTCCATATTGCACACAGCCAATAGCGCTTCAGTGCGCTACAGCCAGCTTTTTGATTACAAGGATAATGATGTATTGCACTATGCCAACAGGGGCACAAGCGGTATAGATGGTTGCACAAGTACAGCCATTGGTCACGCCATGCAAACGGATAAAATGGTAACGCTGGTAAGTGGTGATGTAGCTTTTCTTTACGATAGCAATGCCTTTTGGAACAGTAATCTGCCGGCAAACCTCAGGGTTATTATCATTAACAATAGTGGCGGAAATATTTTCAGGATCATACAGGGACCGGAACATACTCAGAGTTTTGAAACCTTTCAGGAAACTACGCACAGCCACAACCTAAAGGGCGTGGCTGATGTTTACGGATTAGAGTTTGCCTCAGTGGATAATGAAGAGGAATTGAAGGTAGCCTTGCGCGAATTTTTCGGACAATCAGAAAAACCTAGGATACTGGAAATTAAAACACCACGGCTGGAAAGCCCCAAAGTGCTTAAATCCTATTTTGAATTTATTCGGGCAAAGAATGAAAAGTAATTATTGGATGTTGCTGAGTAGTAGAGAAATTCGTTTTTACAACCCTGGAAGGGTTGCATATCAATAGAACCCTGAAGGGGTGGGTGTTTGGTATGATGAGAGAAAAATGTTTTTGGCGGGGTTTTCTCCTGAAAAACCATGACAAAAACCAAAACCTGAATTAAATAGTTATTGCAGAAATCTAAGTTATGCTATTGCAAAATCTTGAAATAGAACCTACCGAGCTGCCGCAGATAGAGGAGGTGAAATTTAATGGCCTGGAAAAGGATTACCTGTGGATGCGCCTTTTGGGCTGGGGAATATTTTTCCTGGTTTCGGCAGGGGTACTAACCTTCATCACCATCTCTACAGAAGCTAAAATGTGGATGCTGTTTACACCCTGGCTGGTGCTGCTTGTATTAATATTTTTTGTGGAGATAAGGGGTTTTGGCATAAAAGGCTATGCCCTGCGTGAAAAGGATATTACCTATAAAAGCGGCCTCATTTTTTTCCACATGACGAGCATTCCCTTTAACAGGATACAGCATTGCGAAGTGAGCCAGGGGCCACTTGCCCGCCTGTTCGACCTGGCTTCGGTAAAGGTGTACACGGCCGGTGGTTCTTCCAGCGACCTTTCCATAAGCGGGCTTACCAAGGAGCGGGCGCAAAAGCTCCGCGACTTTATCACCAAACTAAGTGCGGAGTATGAATAGCCTCAATCTGGAAGAGCCCAGCAGGCAGTCGCCCGTGGGGGTAGCGGTTATCTTTTTCAAAAACCTGCGCATTGCCATAAATGTGCTGCTATCCATAGTGGCGGTTAGCGTGGGTTTCAAAACTTCCTTTCTGGGGATGGATATCTACACCATTGGAATTGGTGTAATTGTTCTGTTCTTCATCATTTCGTTCATGCAGTACCGCAGGTTTTTCTTTTATGTGGAGAATGACCATTTTATTATTGAGAAGGGACTTTTCAGTAAGGAGAAAATTACTGTGCCCTTTGACAGGATTCAAACCGTTAATATCAAGCAAAACATCATTCAGCAGATATTGGGGGTGGTAGCGCTGAATATTGATACGGCCGGGAGTGCTAAAAAAGAGCTTGAAATTTCGGCCTTGCCCGGTAAGTATGCCCGCGAGTTGCAGCAATACTTGGTTCGGCAAAAGGAAATACATACAGAGGATACTGAAGACGAAGTAAGTGAGCAAGCTGATGTTTCAGAAAGTACAA
Source organism: Schleiferiaceae bacterium (assembly GCA_963758205.1). Taxonomy (GTDB): domain Bacteria; phylum Bacteroidota; class Bacteroidia; order Flavobacteriales; family Schleiferiaceae; genus Owenweeksia. The sequence continues at coordinate 46,172 of CAVWUM010000002.1, read as the reverse complement.
CTACCTGGGATTCCAATAAAGATAAACCCTTGGTAAAGCTCAGTATTTCTGATCTTTTTAAAATCGGTTTAACCGAAAATCACTTACGCACGGGGCTGGTAATATTTGCTATTGTTAATGGCTATTTGTGGCAATATGAAGAGTACCTGCTAAAGCCCTTTGAGCCCTATCTGGAGGAGCAGGCCGATTTTTTCCTTGCCCAATACATGATTATTGTGCCTATAGCCTTTATACTCTTTTTGGTGATATCCGTTTTGATATCGCTGATACAAACGGTGTTGAAATATTTTGAGCTTAAGTTTTTTGTGAGTGCCAAAGGTGTGCAGCTTGTTTCGGGTTTGCTTAAAAGGATGGAATACCAGATACCGGTAAAGAAAATTCAATACCTGAAGTGGAAGTCTAACCCCTTGCGAAAAATGATTGGGCTGCAAACCCTGGTGGTAAAGCAAGCCAGTAGCAATGAGGCTATGGATAAGCAAAGTGTAAAAGTACCGGGCTGCCACAAGCAACAACTGCTTACCGTGTTAGACGAATTTTACCCTGAACGCACAACGGGTGAGTTTTTTGAAATAGAACCCAGAAACCTACTAGCCCTGCAACTGGCCACCTGGGTGGGCTTAATACCCGCCCTTGCCATGTGCGGCCTGGCCTTTGTTGATTGGAGGTTAATCGCCATCCCCATCCTGTATATCATCCCCTCCCTATTTTTTATTCTAAAATATTACCGTTCGGTAAAATTGAGTGTAAACCGCGATATGCTGTTTTTGACCAAGGGCTGGGTGTTTCCTTCTACGCTGGCCCTCAAGTTTTATAAAATGCAGAATGTAACTTTATCCCAAAGCATTTTTCAAAAAAGGAGAGGATTGGCCACAATTACCTTTTACACGGCTGCTGGCGATGAAACCATGCCTCATTTGCCTATAGAAGAGGCGCGCGAGTTGTATAATTATATACTGTATAAAATACAGAGTGATGCGAGGAGTTGGATGTAATCTAAATAAACATTGTTGTTAGAATTAGCTCCGTACTTGGTTATAAAACCATCCTGCCATTAGTATATTCGCCCCACCTTTACGGGGATAATATCACACAAATATTCCACTACAATAAATGAAACTGGCACCCTGGATAGCCGCTGCTAGGCTCAGAACCTTACCTCTCGCTTTTTCAAGTATAATTTTAGGTACCTGCCTGGCGGCTTCGCATGGCTATTACAATATTGGGATATTCATGCTTTGCCTGCTTACCACCTTATGTTACCAGGTACTTTCCAATTACGCCAATGATTATGGCGATGGAGTAAAGGGCACGGATGCCGCCAGGGTGGGCGAGAAGCGCGCGGTGGCCAGTGGCGAAATTTCAGCTAGGCAAATGAAAAAAGCAGTTGGGCTTTTTGCTGCCCTCTCATTTGTATTTGGCACATGGCTCAGTATCATTGCTACCAAAGGCCTTCCGATGGTGGTTACCATTGGTTTTATTGTTTTAGGATTGCTGGCCATTATTGCAGCCATTACCTACACGGTTGGTCGTAAAGCCTATGGCTACCGTGGGTTAGGAGATATCTCTGTATTAATATTTTTTGGGATAGTTGGTGTAGTAGGCTCATATTTTCTTCAAACCAACATCATTAACTGGGAGGTATTTATGCCGGCAACCGCAGTGGGCTTTTTGGCTATTGGCGTTTTAAACCTCAATAATATGCGCGATCTGGAAAGCGATAAACATCACGGCAAAAGGACTTTACCAGTAATGATGGGGCTTAAAGGAGCCAAAATTTATCATGGATTCCTCATTATCCTGGCGTTTGATCTGGCCTATGTGTACAATTCACTCGAAGGCACCAGTTTTTGGGGTAACCTCTATTTTTTGAGTGTACCCTTTTTAATGGTAAACCTGTTTCAGGTATCAAAGGCCCAAACGCCTGAGCAGTTTGAGCCTTTGTTAAAGAGGTTGGCCATTACCACATTACTGTTTTCCCTTACTTTAGGTATTGGCCAGGTAATCTGATGATGTTTAAAAAGTCGCTAGCAAAGACTACTTATACTTGCTCTAGCATCATCAATTGATTTTTGATACGCGGCTGACTGAGACGCAGGAACACAGCCTCTTACATTTTCAAGTGCATCAATGTAATCCTGGTAAGCAGCTTTATATGCCGTACAATTTGCCGGAGTGGGGTCATTAGCATAGGCCAAAGCTGCCGCAGAAATAGCTGCCGACTCATTTTGAACTGAGAGTGCCCAGCTCGTGTATCCGCTGCAAGGGCCAACTCCGGGGCTATTATCATCTTTTTTACAGGAAGGTGCAAAGGTTAATGCAACTAAAGAAAGGCCTAGCAGGCCAATTTTTACTTTCTTCATGGTTTAGGTTTTTAAATAATTAATAGCCTAAAATATAAAAGATTACTTAGATGCAGGTTGACAATTCGTGCTTAAAGAAATCCGAAGTCTATATGGTAGTGATCATCATGTAAGTTGTCAATGGTAGTTGGAAGGGCTCTTGCGAAGTAAATTCCTTTTTTTTTCACCCGTTTTCCACTATGGCAGGCGAAAAATTCATCTTTCAAATCAATCTTGAAGATTACCTTTTTTATGTACAGGCCTCTTTTGCGTGCTGCTTTTTCCAGTTGTAAAATATGCTCACCCATGGTTTCAAAATCAATGGAAACGTTACTGTTAGCGTTAGAAATACCCTTACTGTTGAATGACATAGAATAATGCCAAATACCAAAATGATGATGCATATAATAGGGGTGGCCATTTTTCAACAGGGGTGTGCCAAAATCTATTGATGTACCATTTTGATGGGTTCTATGGGGCCACATTTTTCCTCCATTTTTGTTTGAAGATTCCATTAGCAGAAAATCCTGCTCAGGCTTTAGCTTATTCATTTCACTATAGGCCTCTAAACAAATATCCAAAACCTGATTGTGCACCCAGGCCCTGTTAAAAAAGGCATAGCTCATTCTTGAAAAATACCTGTAGTTTTCTCCCCTAAAGGGAAATCTACGTCCATTTTGCAGCTTACCATTTGAAACCGTACCAATTGATTTACTAGTGCCACTGCCTTTCGGTGATCTTGAAAACTCTGTTATTATACATGAGTAAGTGATGGTGGCAAGCAATACAAGTAAGATGTATTTTAAGAAAGCTCTTTTACCTCTCTTCACGCGATTATTATTTTTTTGCGAGTTCCGTAGTTATACCTCCCTGCTTAAAAATCATTTTGTCGTCCTCAGGCAAAAAGTGCATTTCTATACCAGCCATCCTGAATCTGAATTTATGTTCTGCGAAGGCTTCTAATGTAAATGAGGGCTGACCTGTGGCCTGAGCGGTAAGACTTCCATTTTTTTCAGTTATAGTTATATCAAATGGAAAACCTTCGGCACTGTAAACGCCTTCGTACTTTCTTAAATCTTTGGCTGATACTTCAAATTTTTCGAAAGTCGGTAGCTCATAATCATTGCCAAAGTATATGCTCAAAGCCCCAATCATAATATCATTAATAGGGTACACGGCCCCGTTCAGGGTTACTGAGATGCTCAGTTCCTCATCAGGAAAATAGGCTGCCATGGATTGGAAAGCGTCTATCCCACCTGTATGGCCAAAACTTACCTTATCATAAAATGGAAACTGAAATAGTCCGTAGCCATATCCGCTATTCATATTATGCATCTTACCTAGCATTTCTTCCGTAAGCATTTCACCATTAAAAAGGGCGTGAAAGAATTTATTCAGATCCGCTGGCTGAGAGACAATAGCTCCCGCGCCCATAGGTATGCTCATGTCAGTTTCTGAACTCTTCATCCAGTTGCCACTCCAGCCGTAGGATTGGGCTTCATTTTCTTCAATATTTACTGGTTTGCCGTAGTACGTATTAGTGAGATTTAAAGGCTTTACAATTCGCGCATCTAAAATTTCCGAGAAATATTTTTTATCAATCTCTTCAGCAATAAGGCTAAGTACCACGTAATTAGTGTTAGAGTATTCATGTTTTTTCCCAGGCTTAAAGTCAACACCACCTTTCTTAATAATTTGAAGTTTTTCTTCCCTTGATTTTGGCTTAGTCATGTACTCGAAATATTTGTCATCATCCGTAAAGTTGTGGATTCCGCTGCTATGGCCCAATAGGTGGTGTATAGTAATAGAGTTGGCATTTGGCAGTTGTGGGAAAAATTTGGAGATGGTTGTTTCAAGCGTAAGCTTACCCTCTGTAATCATTTGAAGGATAATTACCGAAGTAAAAGTTTTGGAAATAGAGCCAATGCGATATTTAGTTTTAGGGGAATTGGCAATTTCCGGATCCAATGAGGCCATTCCGAAGGAGCGTGTATAAACCTCGTTTCCTTTAGCAGAGATGCTGAGGGTGCCCATAGCCTGTTGTTCTTTTTCAAGGATGGTGAAAAAACTATCCAGCTTAGCCTTGATAAAGGATTGAGCACATATATTGATAGAACATGATAATAGCAGTGGAAGAATGGATAATCGCATTTGATGGATTTTTTCTAAAAATAGAAAACCCACTTTAGGCACCAAATAGTATAGGGTAGTTTAGTTTTGTTGTCCATTGTTATTGATATGAAGGCCCACTGGAAAAAATATACACTCAACTTTAAGCAGCCGGCTGGCACCAGTCGCGGTATTCTTAATACCAAAGATTCTTATTTTTTAAAATTAGAACATGAGGGTAAAACAGCAAATGGTGAATGTGGACTGTTGCGCGGCCTTAGTGCCGATGACAGACCTGATTATGAGCCAAAGCTGGATTGGTTGGTTGAAAATATTCACCTTCCGGTAGAGGAATTATATGGCGAGCTTGAGGAGTTTCCATCCATCCAGTTTGGGTTGGAAATGGTGCTAAAGGATTTGGAAAGTGAAAATCACGTTCTTTTTCCTTCAAAGTTCACGGATGGTAAAGCTATGCAACCCATTAATGGCTTAATATGGATGGGGGATACCGATTTTATGAATCAGCAAATCAGAGCGAAAATTGAAGCTGGCTTCCGTGTGCTTAAAATGAAAATCGGGGCAATTGGTTTTGCCGATGAACTGGCTATTTTACAAGGCATACGAAAGGAGTTTACACCAGAAGAGCTTGAACTTAGGGTTGATGCTAACGGGGCTTTTAGTTTTAATGAAGCGCCTGGGGTTTTAAACAAACTGGCCGAATTTCAAATACATTCCATTGAGCAGCCCATTAAAGCCGGGCAATGGCAGGAGATGGCCAGGTTGTGCGAAAACACTCCCATAGATATTGCCCTTGATGAGGATTTAATCGGACTTTTCCTTTCTGCCGAAAGGCGAAAACTACTGTATGAGGTAAGCCCTCAATACATCATTTTAAAACCCAGTTTCATCGGTGGTTTCCGCGGAAGCGAAGAATGGATAAATATGGCGGAAGAACTTGGTATTGGCTGGTGGACCACCAGTGCCCTGGAGAGCAACCTTGGGCTTAGCGCTATTGCCCAGTGGAATTTTACTCAGCAAAATACATTGCCTTCAGGATTAGGAACCGGTAGTCTTTATACTAATAACTTTGATAGCCCGCTTATGGTAAAGGATGGCGGCCTTTGGTATTTGCCCCATAAAAGCTGGAAGCTGGAAATTTGACAATAAAAAAAGTCCCATTCAAACCAAATGGGACTTCCTTAACAGGGTAGACCTTTCAAAGGTCTATATATAGAATTAGGAACTGTACTAGCATCACGATACGTTTTATGAAAGGGTTGGGTAGCAAGGAAAAAAAAGTTAAAATAAAAGGTAACTACCTGATATTGAGTGAAATAAAATTTCAGTTTCCTGAAATTCATTCTTTCATAAGCCATTTTTATTCTGAGAAAGAAGATTTTGAGGTACATACATCGGGTTCTACCGGTAAGCCTAAGCTAATCTCAATTCCTAAAAAATATATGTGGGCTTCCGCCCGAAAAACTATTGAAGCCTTACACCTTAAGAGCGAAGACAAAGTGCTGCTGTGCCTGCCTTTGGATAAAATAGGTGGTATTATGATTTTGGTGCGCTGGTTGGTTGGCGATCTTGATTTATATCCGGTGGAGCCAAATGCCAGCCCTTTAGCTGACGATAGCGAAGAGTACGATTTTGGAGCTATGGTACCTTACCAGGTACAGCATTCGCTGAAAAACGTAGGGCGTATAAAAAAGCTGATTATTGGTGGTGCGCCAGTGAGCACCTCACTTGAGAAGAGCTTACAAAAGATTAAAACTGAGGTGTATCATACTTATGGTATGACGGAAACCATTTCGCATGTGGCCTTGCGGGCTATACATTCTCAAACCGATAATCATGTATTTAAAGGATTGCCGGGAGTAAGTTTTAATGTAGATGAAAGGAATTGCCTGGTAATAACCTCCCGGGAGATCGGTGTAAACCAACTGGTGACCAATGATGTGGTGGAACTACTTAGTACCACCGAATTTATTTGGAAAGGCAGGTTTGACAATGTGATAAACTCAGCAGGAGTGAAATTACTGCCTGAGGAGATTGAGCAAAAAATAGGAGATATTGATTTGCTCTACTTTCTGTTTGGGCAACCGGATGAAAATTTGGGTGAGCGGTTGGTGATGGTTGTTGAAAGTGAGGATAGTTTTGAAGTGCAGGATTTCAAAGACTTTTTTGGTGAACTATCCAGGTACGAAATCCCCAAAATAATCTACAGCCTGCCAAATTTTGTGGTAGCAGCTGGTGGTAAAATCAACCGAAAGGCAACTGTAGCATTATTGGGATAAACATCTATTTTAGTGGGATGCAAAACCAACCCACAACTACCGCTACAACCCCCACTGTTGAATTAAATCTCAACCGTACCTGTAAAAATTGCCAAACCGAATTTCACGGAAACTTTTGCCCTGCTTGTGGGCAAAAGTATATTGATAAGCGCTTTAATATGCGCGATAGTCTATCACACCTTTTTGGTGTCGTATTCAACTTTGACCGGGGTTTGTGGCCCACCATAATCGGGCTGTTTAAAAATCCCGGTAAGGTTATTAAAGATTACCTGAATGGTATTACTATTCCATATTTTCATCCCTTCAGGTTTCTCTTCCTTTTGCTTAGTATCCAGGTTTTTATCATGATCTCTACAGGTATGATGGAGTACGTGCAGCAATCGTTTAGAGGAGATGAACAATTGAACCCGGCACAAGAGGAGATTTTGAAAATGACCAATGTGGTAAATTCATATATCCATATTTTAATCGCATTATCAATTCCTATCGTAGCATTTGCATCCTATTTGTTTTTCAAAAAAACAGGCTACCATTATGCTGAGCATTTAATAATCAGTTGCTACGCTTACGGTCAAACCGTTTTTATGGGGATTTTAATTATGCCCTTATATTACATTAATGTAGAAGCTTATTTGGTTGCCGCCTCTCTCAACCTAATTATCGTGATGATCTACTTTATGTATGTGTACCTTAGACTTTTTGAAGGCCGTAAATGGTTGATAGCCTTAAAAGCTATAGGTGTATTTATTTTTACTGGTATTGGTTCTGGCATTATGACGATGATAGGAATGATTATTTACCTGATTATAGCCTATCTCCGAAATCCCGAATTTTTCGAGCAGTTTAAAAATCTATCTAATCAATGATGCGTATTACTTTGCCCGATTCTTAAAATTGGCAAGGAGCTTACGGATAAAAACAAATAGAGCAGTGCCCATACCAGGCCAAATATCCAATACACAATAGCGGTTTGAAGAAGGTAAATTAATGGGCCTAAAAATGTACCCAGGCAAAGTTTAATAGCACTGTGCCAGGCTTTGTCCTTAAATATGGGTTTTAGCTTTTTCCATAATAGCACAAACACAATGTTATTTGCATACACAATTGGATAAAGTAGTTTTTCAAAAATCCCAACTTTCTTCTTTTTTGCAGATTCCAACGTTTCGCCTCTCTCCACTCGCTCTAAAAGTTCCTGAGTTTCTTCGGGCTCAGAAAAATCGGCACCCGCCTTTCTAAGTTCTTTATATTTTTCCTCGTACTTCTCCACAGGCTCTATGTGCGTAATAAGTTGCTTTATCCGTGCAGAAACCTCCATCATAAACGCGGTGGTGGCAACGGCCCTGTCTTCCATCTTGTAATATTTACGTGCGTCTATAGGTTCACCATAATGGATGCTGGCCTTTTGCCGATAATGGGTGTGGTTATCGTAATTAATACCCACCGGAATAATATCCAGTTCCTTATCCGGATATCTTTCAAGAAAACCAAAAGCCAACCGGGTAAAGCCTTTGTGCAATGGCCTTAGCCGGTACTCAAGGTTATGTGTGCCTTCGGGATGTATCATTACGGCCTCTCCCCGGCTAAGGTATTCTTCAAGCTCGGCAAATACCTGTTCATTTTTGGCTACGGCCTTTTTGCCATCTCTAATTCGGTAGATTGGCCGGAGGTTAACGGTGGACATCAACCAAATCAAGCGTGGGCTTGTAAAAATATCAGCGCGCGCCATGTAATGAGACATACCCTTAAAGGATGTTGCAATAGTAAGAGCATCCAGAAAAGTATTTTGATGGTTAGGCAGCAAAATGACAGAGCGCTTTTTGGGGATGTGCTTTCTACCTACAACTTTAAACTTTTTGAAAAAATAGAGAAATCCGACTTGCAGCATAAACCGGACGTAGAAGTACCAAAATTTTCTTCTCATTGCGCGAGGGTAACACTTTTTTTGCGCGACCAAAAGTAAGCAATTGATAAACCTGAGATGATGTGCCAGATTCCCCACCAGCCGGCTACTATGGCCATTCCGCCCAGCCCGTTAAAAAAACTGAAAATCAGGAGTAAACCAAGGCCTGAGTTTTGAATACCGGTTTCAATGGCCAGTGATCGTTTATCGGGGTTAGCCAGCTTACCCATATAGCCTAAAAAGTAGCCTGAGGAAAGAGCGATGGCATTGTGCAGAAACACAAGGAAGACCACCAGGTGCATGTACTCCAGAAAGATTTCGACATTATTATAAAAGGCTACTACTACCAAACCTGCAAAAATCAATATGGAGATTGGAGTAAGTATTTTACTGATTTTTTGAGCCAGCTGAGTTTTCAATGCATTTAAGCCCATCCCCAGCACTAAAGGGATTCCGAGTATTATTATTACCGTTTCAAAAACATCAAAAGGGTTTACGCTTACCTCTCTTAGCAAATCGTTAGTGGGGCCATACAGGCTTCCCCAAAATTGAAGGTTAAACGGAGTTAAAAAAAGGCACAGTCCTGTAGAAAAAGCTGTTAGGGTAACTGAGAGAGCCGGATTTCCTCCGGCAATTTTGCTCATAAAATTTGAAACGTTACCACCGGGACATGCAGCCACCAAAATCATCCCCAACGCTATGCTGGGAGCTGGCCGCACTATTACCACCAGTAAGTAGGTGAGGGCAGGCAAAATCACAAACTGTGACAAAATGCCTATTAAAGCCGGTTTAGGATTTTTTACAATACGCTTAAAATCACCAACATTGAGGCCCAGAGCTACGCCAAACATTATCACTGCCAGGCATAGGTTCAGTACCCAAATAGAATCGCTGTTAAAGTTTAGTTGTTGCGCGTCAAGTGTATTATTCATTTATGCTGGTTTGTTCCAAATATATATAATCGCTATATACATCAGCAGATCAAGAAAAAATACCAACTCAATAAGTGAAAAAAGAAAGTGGGGCAGGCGAAAGAACAATTTTAGAATAAGAAAGGGGAGCCTAAAGAAGATTTTCCCTCATGGAAGGAAAGTTAGCTGCTAACCCATCGGCCCCCCTTAATCTTGAATACTTTAATCTAAAAACCACGCCTAAAATAGTAAAGGCTCTGATTTTCAATTTCTAAAAGTAGTAATAATTTCAACAGTTTGTTGTGAATTTCTTTCATGGGATGAATTTTCAACAACAATAGTCGTGTTGTTCATCCAATCCATACAGTATTATAAAGTGATAATTCTAATTTCTGCCCCCAGCTATTTTAGTTTTTCCGCAACATTCTCCTTTATTTTATTCCTTTGGGTATTGACTAAATCACACCTGATTGACTGAAGCTCACATTGCTTTTCATAAGTCTTTAACAATCCCAGCTGCGCATCATAGCTATTTGGAAACTCATCTATTGCAAGTTTAAATTGATGATAAGCTTTGTCAAACTGATTTTTGCCGAGCCATTTATAACCATCCTCAATATAAAAATTCAGCCTCGCAACCTCTTCCTTCTGCTCTCCCTGATTTGTAAGGATATTCAAAGAAATATCCGGACTTTTTTCAGGAAGGGGCAATTTAAAGATGACGGCAAGAAAGCCTAGAAACATTGAAACCAGGAAGGCCGATAAGATGGAAATGATAACATTGTTCCTTCTTCGCTCCCTACGATAACGCTCAATGATTTCATGTTTTATTTCTTTAAGCTCAGTGGGGTCAATATCGGTTTTGTGCAGATTCCTTTTGGGGGAAGATGCATTTTTCAGTTGTTCTCGCAGCCGCTTTAGACCTTTGGTTTTACTTACCAAGGCACTGTTATTCTTAAGGCTTTGCAGCATTGCAGCTACAGATCCACCATAACTCATAGATAGAGGTTAGTTGTTCTTAGGTTGGTAAAATAAAAAGTTTTAGTGACTATGAAATAGGCCCGGGTACTTCTTGTACTTGTTCTGAAACTTTAAATACTAAGATTTCTGGCTTTTATTTAAGGTCAACAAAGTACATATCCAACTTACCTTTACCTTTAGCTTCAACTTTACCACGGTATTCAAAAGTAAACTCAGGGTAATTTTTGATTTGCTCATATGTACTACCGGAGATATTTACTCTGCCAACATCTCCGGCACTTTCCATGCGGCTGGCGGTATTTACAGTATCCCCCCAAATGTCATATTGAAACTTTTTAACCCCCACTATGCCGGCCACAACCGGCCCGGTATGGATACCGATGCGCATATTGAAAAGTGCGGATAGCTGATCCGTTTGATCTGCTTGCTTTTCTACAACTACCTGCTGCATTTCAATAGCCGCCATCACCACATTTTTAACTGAATCTTTATTGGGTACCGGCAATCCACCGGCTGCCATGTAGGCATCGCCAATAGTCTTTATTTTTTCAACCTTATACTTGGTTACAATCCTGTCAAATGCCATAAAGTAAAAGTTGATCTCCTCTACAAGCTCTTTGGCCGTCATTCGTTCAGATAAGCCTGTAAACTCCTTAAAATCCGTAAATATTACTGTTACCTGGTCAAAATCGCGAGCATCTGATTTTCCCTGTTCCTTAAGTTCCTCTGCAATTTCATAAGGCAAAATGTTAAGCAGTAAGTTTTCACTCCGAACCTTCTCCCGTGAAATTCGCTTTTTTTGAAGAACCACCACTACCAGAAAGATTATTACCGATACAAAGCCGGCTGTAACCAGATTTCTGATAATTTTTTGCTTCCTGAGATCCTGATCCACCAGTTCCTGATTTTCCTTTAACAGGTCAATCTCCCGTTGTTTTTTCTCCATCTGGAAGTTGAACATCTGATCGGATAGAAGCTTATCGGTCTCTATATTATAAAGGCTGTCGCGTACGCCAATAAAAAGTGTTTGATACTTATAGGCACTATCAAAATTTTGAGTTTTTTTATAGATGTCATCCAAACCCTGGTAGGCTTTGCCTAAATCAATAAATGCGTTTATAGACTTTGCGTATTGTACTGCTTCCTTATACAGGCTAAGTGCTTTCTGTTCCTTTTTTTGCAGATGAAAAATTTCGGCTTTGGCAACAAGAGCGTGTGTTTTATTAGGAATAGCATTTAGCTGATCGGCAATGGAGAGAGCCTCATCAAGGTAACTCAGCGCCTTGTCATATTGTCCCTCGCTGGTGTAAACCTTAGCGATACTTACCATAGTATATACGGTACCATCGGTACCCTTCATGGCATCAAGCGACTTTTGAAAGTATTCCAGCGCCTGTGCATTTTGTTTCCTGAAGAGGTAAATTTCACCAATATTTAAAGATGTAGTGGCAACAGCATCCATTGCCCCGATTGCCTCGCTGAGTTTTAAAGCCCGCAGCGAATAACCAAGGGCCTTATCATGGGTTGCAGGTTTATCATTATACACCGCACCAATGTTGGTAAGTGCAGTTACAATTCTAAGCGTATCCTTTATTTCTTCAGAGGTTGTCAGCGATTTCAGGTAGTAATCAAGAGCACTGGTATAATCACCTTCATTGTAGTAAATAGCCCCTATGTTACTTTGTATGTTGGCCATTCCAACCCGGTCATTTATGGAGTCAAAAACAGCTAGCGATTTTTGCCAGGTGTTTAATGACTCAATGTAATTGCCCTGGTAGTAATAAGCTATCCCAATATATTTTAAGGCATAAGCGGCTCCTTTAAGGTAGTTTATTTTCCTGCTAAGCTTCTCAGCACGGTGCCCAACAGTTATAGCCTTTTCAGGATCAGTACCAAAGTATAGCTGGCTAAGGCTAAGCATGCTCTCCACCTTTGTGCTATCTGCAGGTAATGCAGATATCAAAGTCTTCAGGCTGTCTATTTGCCTATCCTGGCCATTCAGGTTTGCGGCCAGGCAACATATCATTACTCCTGATAAAAACAGCTTCAGCACTTTCACAATCAAAAGGCATTTAAGGTTTGAGCTTGGCTAAATGCGTGTGGACTTAGGCCTTTTAAGCAGAAGTTACAATAACTTGTTTTCAACTTCACAAGGTGTATAAGGCTAAGGTTGGGGCTCACGGGGGTAGGTTTTGTCCATCTAAAAATATTCATTTTCCAAATAGTATAGTATATGGTTCTCAGAATTAAGTAAATAAGTTGAACAACGCGTTAAAATAAGCGCCTACAAAAGTGTTTAAAGTACAGGCTTCCTCTTGTTTAGCTTGTTGCCATTACTTGTTTCTATGATGCTTTAGTTTCAGCGTTTGAGATTTCTCAATGCTAAGGCAGACCTTTGTGGGATGGCTAAAAAAGAGAAAGTAAGTTTGAAGGAGCGTGTAAGCGCCTTCCGTAACCTGCCCAGGTTTTTTAAAATGATATGGGCCACCAGCCGCCCAATGACTATTGGCAATGTGCTGTTGCGCATCATAAAGGCTGCTATACCGGTTGTAATGCTTTGGGTGGGTAAGCTTATTATTGATGAGATTATTTTTCAGATTGACCAGGAATATCCGGTGTACTATAATATCTGGATATACCTTGGGCTGGAGCTGGGTTTGGCTTTGCTCAGCGATTTGGTAAATAGAGGAATTACTTTGCTGGATAGCCTCTTAGGTGATTTGTTCAGCAACCAGACCTCCGTAAAACTGATACATCATGCTGCCACCCTGGATTTATACCAGTTTGAAGACAGCAAATTTTACGATAAGCTGGAGCGTGCCCGCAGGCAAACTACAGGCCGTACGGTTTTAATGAGCCAAACCCTAACCCAGCTGCAGGATATTATTACTATACTGTTTTTTGCGGTAGGCCTGATTGCCTTTAAACCCCTTCTGATTGTTATACTTTTTATCGCCATTATTCCGGCCTTTTTGGGAGAGACCACCTTTAGTGAGCGCACCTACAGCCTTACCCGCAGCTGGACCCCACAACGCAGGGAACTCGATTATCTGCGCTACATAGGAGCAAGCGATGAAACAGCTAAGGAGATTAAAATTTTCGGCCTTCAGGATTTTATTTCCGAGCGATTTAAAGTGCTGGCCGATAAATACTACCACGCCAATAAAAAGCTGGCTACCAGCCGCGCCTTTTGGGGAAGTTTGCTTAGCGCTATTGGCACAGTGGCCTACTATGGCGCCTATGTTTACATTATTATTGATACGGTTGAGGGTGACATCAGCGTGGGTAAACTTACCTTCCTGGCAGGTTCATTTTTACAGATGCGCAATATGTTGCAGAATATTATGAATCGCTTTAGCCAGATTGCCGAGAGTGCCCTGTACCTTCAGGATCTATTCGATTTTTTTGAGCTTAAGCCTCAAATCCAACCCCATATCACACTGAGCGGTAGTCGAAGTGCTAAAGTGCCACAGCCAATTTCCAATGGCTTCACTTTTGAAAATGTAAGTTTCAAGTATCCCGGCTCGGAGCGTTATTCATTACGCAATCTCAACTTCCATCTAAAAGCCGGTGAAAAATTGGCATTGGTAGGGGAGAATGGTGCAGGAAAAACCACACTCGTAAAACTATTGGCCCGCCTTTATGAGCCTACTGAAGGACGCATACTTTTGGATGGCATTGATTTAAAGGGTTATGACCTCGTTGACCTCCGCAAAAATGTGAGCATCATTTTTCAGGATTATGTGAAATTTCAGCTTAAAGCAGATGAAAATATTGCTGTAGGTAATATTAATAGCCTTGAAGAGCAGGAGCGTATTGAGAACAGTGCAGTAAAGAGTCTGGCAAATACGGTTATTGATAAACTACCGGAGCGGTACCAGCAATTTTTAGGTAAACGATTTGAAGGTGGCGTGGAGCTAAGCGGAGGGGAGTGGCAAAAAATTGCTTTAGCACGCGCCTATATGGGCGACTCTCAACTAATGATTTTGGATGAACCTACCAGTGCCCTGGATGCCCGGGCCGAAAATGAGGTGTTTATCCGCTTTAGCGAATTAATAACCGGACGCACCGCAGTATTGATAAGCCATAGATTCAGCACGGTGCGCATGGCAGATAGAATCCTATTTCTGGAAAATGGCGAACTGGGCGAGTTAGGAAGTCATGATGAATTACTGGAAAAGGACGGAAAGTATGCCGCCCTCTTTAAGTTGCAAGCCAAAGGATACGTTTAACCAACAGTGCTGAAACACCTCTACTATTTTAGCCCTGAAAGGGCGTAACACCTTAATTAGGGTGTGGCCCCTCGATGAGAATGAATTAGGGAAGTCGTCATCGCACTAAAAGGAGTAATAAACCTCTATAAAACAAAATTAATAGGTATGAAAAGCCAACATAAATCAACTATAGCAGTACATGCCGGCACCGCTCCTGATCCAAATCATAAAGGTGCGGTAACGCCAATTCATACCTCCACAGCTTTCAACTACCTTGATGTGGACAGGCATGCTTACCCGCGCTACTTTAATACCCCAAACCTAAGAGTGGTTGGTGAAAAGATAGCGGCCCTTGAAAATGGGGAAGCTGGTATGGTATTCAGTTCAGGAATGGCAGCTATTACTACAGCCATGTTTGCTTTTTTACAAAAAGGCGATCATGCGGTTTTTCAAAACGATTTATATGGTGGCACCCATCATGCTGTAGCTAAAGAGCTGGACCGTTACGGCATTGAGTACACTTTTGTAGATTCCATGGATCCGGAGGATTACCGGAAAGCTATCCGCAGAAGCACCAGGTTTATTTTTATAGAAACACCCTCTAATCCACTGATGAAGATTATGGATATAAAGGCTTTGGCTGAATTAGCCAAAAGTGAAGGCGTGCTTACCATGATTGATAACACCTTTGCCAGCCCCATCAACCAAAATCCAATTGACCTGGGTATTGATGTTGTTTTGCACAGTGCCACAAAATATCTGGGCGGACATAGTGATATCTCGAGTGGGGCCATTGTAACATCTCAAAAGTTGATGGAGCAAATTCATAATTCGGCTATACATTTTGGCGGCAACCTTGATGCTATGGCCTGTTCGCTCCTGGAGCGAAGCCTTAAAACACTTGAAATTCGCGTAAGCAGGCAAAATGAAAATGCGTTGGCTATTGCCAAATTTTTAGAAAGTCATGCAATGGTTAATGCAGTGTATTATCCGGGTTTGCCATCACATCCGGATCATAATCTGGCTAAAAGCCAGATGAGTGGCTTTGGTGGTATGCTATCCTTTGAAGTTAATACGGACCCTGATCAATTTGTAAAAAAGCTAAAGTGGATTTCACCCGCCATGAGCCTTGGCGGGGTAGAGAGTACCATCACCTGTCCGGCTCAAACCTCACACGCTAAGCTAACTATTGAACAGAGGGAAGCGGTTGGGATCAAGGATAACCTGTTGCGTTTATCTACCGGAATAGAAAATGCGGAGGATTTAATAGAAGATTTACGGCAAGCGCTGGATTGACGAAAATCTGGAAATCACGAACAAAAAATCACAAACTTCAAAGCTTCCTTGACTGTCTAAGCTTTCACAACCCCGCCAAATTTACCGATGGCCTCAGGGCTTCCAAATACATATACCAGGTCTCCTTTTTCGAGATGGGCGTTGGGGTCTATTACCTTAATAACTTCATCATCTTCTGTATATGGCCATAACACTTATACCAAATCTATTGCGCAATTTGGCTTCACTAAGTGGAATATCAACAATCTCTTTGCTGGAAGTTTCAATCCTGAGGGAGGCCACTTTCAGGCCCTGCCAATCGGGTAAACCGAGGTTGGCGTTACCATTAAAAAAGGGCCTTATCATTTCGTAGTTTTCCTTACGCACAGCCTGCACATATTTGGCAATATTATCTTCCGGTACTAGGTATTGATGCAGTACTCGGGTAAAGATTTCTACCGAGGTTTCGAACTCTTCAGAAATAACCTCACTTGCACCAAGTTTTAAAAACTCGTTGGTTTCCGTTAAAAAGCGGCTGCGCACAAGTATGTGCACGGTATTGCAAATATCCCTAATGGATGAAACCACCTTACGGGTAGCCGGTGGATCAGAAATAGCTACCACAGCCACTCGTGCCCTATATACATGCAGGTGTTCCAGCATGTAGGGGTTAGAAGCATCCCCGAAAAAAATGGGCTCGCCTTTGGATTTTCCAAACTCAACATTTTCGGTGTTGATATCGATAATAGCATAAGGAATACCGGCATGTTTGGCAATTTGCGCCATTTGCCGGCCATTAAGTCCATAGCCGATAATGATTACATGGTCTTCGAGGTTTTCAGAAACATCAGCCATATCTTCTGTTCTCACCATCAAGTTTTACCTTACGTGCACTGCTTTTACTAAGCAAAGCCATGGATAGCTTATCTGAAGATTGAATTACAAAAGGGGTTAAAGCCATAGTAAGGATAGACACGGCCAAAAAATACTGATAGGGCTCTTCAGCCAAAATCCCTGCCGTCATACCCACTGCCGCCAGGATAAAGGCAAATTCACCTACTTGAAATAAGGTAAATCCGCTTAATAAACTGGTGCGCACAGGGAAGCTGATTAACCTGGCAGAAATAACGAGTACTATAAACTTTATGAGAAATACGGCCACCGTTGCAAGTAGAATGATACCTATATGCTGGTAAAAGAAGGTGACATCCAGCAGCATACCGATAGATACAAAAAAGAAACTCGCAAAAATCTCCCGAAAGGGAATAATTAAACCTGTAGCCTGGTGGCTGTACTCCGACTCAGAAATGGTGAGCCCCGCCATAAATGCGCCAAGAGCAAGTGATAACCCAAGCATATTGGTGGCCCAGGCCACTGCAAAACATATTACTACTATGGATATGATAAACAGCTCCCGGCTTCTGGTAAGTACCACTGCATGCAACAGCCTGGGTACAAGGTAGCGCGCCATAATCAGCACAGCTACAATTACTCCTGCAGCCTTGGCGATAAGTAGCCCCAATTCTAACCAAATGTTTCCGCCTTCGCCCGCCAGCATGGGCGTAAGCAGCATCATAGGTACCACAATTATATCCTGAAAAATGAGGATGCCCAGGGCAATTTTACCGTGCGGGCTGTTCATCATACCCATAGATTGCAGCAGGCTGAGCACAATAGCCGTGCTGCTTAACGATACAAGGAAACCAAAAAACAGCGATTCATTCAATGAAAAGCCGATGGAGACCATACAGGCCAGAACGGCTCCAATGGTGAGAAGTACCTGGCTTGCGCCACCAATAAAAACTACTTTTTTGATTTTTGCCAGGCTGGCCAGTGAAAACTCAAGCCCAATAATGAAAAGCAGTAGAATTACACCTATTTCGGAAAGGATTTCGATTTCATGAGAGGCCTCAATAAAGCCGATACCATGCGGCCCAAAGGCGATACCCGTAGCCAGAAATCCCAATATGGTGGGCAACTTTAACCTTTGAAACAGGAAAATCACGACCACCGAAAGGCCCAGAAGAATGACTATATCCTGTAACAGAGGTATTTCCATGATGGCTGTTTTGGTTTTATTGAAGTGCGGAAGTTAGATATTTATGAGGGGATATCTTACACCGCCATCCACTAATGGAAATCAGTTGCAACAGAATTTAGTTAGCTTACAATCCTTTATTTGTTAATTGGGGTTTAAAGAGAAAAATCTAAAACGGATTACTAAACTCACGATTGTTAATAAAAGTGGAATCTGTTAGCGTTTTTAGGAAGGCAATAATATTCGCTTTCGCACCTCTCCCTATTAAGGATGGATGTTTCGTTTTTATATCTTCGTTTTCTTAAAATCCCTATAATGACAGAGTTCAGCGAATCAAGTAATGAAATTCTAAAACGTACAATAAAGAGATACACCCACAATCTTGGACTTGCTATGCAAAAAACTCGATTCAATCCATTGAGGTGGATTAGAAAGATGCCTGGAAGTATGTATAACCAACTTAATTGTATTGTATATAAGTCCTTATACAGGGAGGATCGTGTAGATGAAGAAGCTATAGTTCGTGCTATTGTCATGTCATATGTGGCTTATATTAGTGGATCAAATAAAATTAACGCTGGTGAAGAACAACTATCAGAGCTTTCCGAGGATTTTAAAGTATTTATAGTTCTTGTATATCTTGAAAAAACTGGTTTTATAAACATTACAACTCCAAAAGAACACAGCACTTTCAATTATGATTTTACCGTTAATTTACAAGCGATTCAGTCTTTTGAAAATGAAGTTAATCTCCCCCTAAAAGGTAATCCTTTTGCTATTTATCAGATTCACAATGAGGCTGAAAATCAGGATTTAATACTATAGCCTGTTCTGTTTTTTGTAGAAATCCTATCCTATATAATCGGGCTAATGACTTACGTATATCGAACTTGGTTTGTTTTTTAATTTTCTTAATTTCCATAAGCTACGTCTTTTACTTGTTCTGTTGATTCTGCTTTCCAATACTCCAATTCCTTCTCCCTGTGAAGGGCGTTTTTAAGGAACTGCCCAAACTCATTACCTCTGTAGTTTCGGTGGTTGTACTTCCACTCGTATTCCACAAGGTAAAAGGGCAAATACTTACGGCTTACGGCCTTGAAATTGCCGCGAATACCGTTCTTAACATAACTCCAAAATCCCTCCACGGTGTTAACGTGTACAATGCCTTTACTGAACTGCTTAGAGTGGTTTACCTCTAAGCGGTCAATGTACTTTTCAAGTTCTTTATAGGACTTAAAACCATCGGTAAGAAGTATGGAGTTTTCGCTTTTGGCGTAGGTTTTAAGCATGTGTAAAAGGTTACGCTTGGTAAGCTTCTCAATTACTTTGGTTTTTACCCTGCCCTTGCGCTCTACCATCGCGGCCACGCTTATTTTATTGGTTCCCCTGCCTCGTTTTAAGGTAACAGATGCAAGGTCGGCATCACTATCGCTGCCTTTGGCTCGTTTACGGGCTTTGCCCCCAAAATAGCTTTCATCCATTTCAATCATCCCACCCAGCTTGGTATTTCCCATTAACATCCCAATTCTTACACGCATAGCGAGGTAGTAAGAGGTTTTGTAGCTGCCGCCAATGTTGCGCTGGATGTCCATTGCAGACATACCGCTTTTTGAGTTGAGAATAAGCGCAATTGCCGCAAACCATTTGGGCAATGGTAGCCGTGTATCTTCAAAAATGGTGTCTATAAACACGGTAAATGACCGTTTACAACTTTTGCAAGAATGGCGCTCTGTGTACTTCTTGGCGCGTCTCACCTTCTCAGATGCGCAATAAGGGCACTTTACGTTTTTGCCCCATCGTAAATTTTCCAGTAATTTCAGGCATTTCGCCTGTGTATTGTATTTCCTTTGTACTTCTAATATTGTCATAGCTAATTATTTTACTTACAGTCTATTATAAGAATTATTAATCCTTAATAGGGAGAGGTGCGTTCGCTTTTTCTTCTACCGTAAGGTGAACTCCGCCCTTATGGGCAAGGCCCATTTTAGAATCTATGTTGGCACTAAGGTGTACGCCCTCACTATAAAAATCCAGCACTTCTTCCAAAGTTGCTAAGCGACCATCATGCATGTAGGGCGCTGTTATAGCAACATTTCTCAGCGAAGGGATTTTAAACTGACCAAGATGCTCCGGTTTTCCGCTTACTTCCATTTTGCCCTTATCGGGATAATCATCGGCTGCCTTTGCTTTTTGCAGTCCATTATTGCTGAACCTTGCAGTTGTGCCAAGGGCATCGCCATCAGTGGTGTGGCAGTGCAGGCAATCTCCCTTGGTCTGGTCATTCATCAAAATAAAGCCCTGGTATTCCTTCGCAGTAAAATAGCGCTCGCGCCTCAACACCTGGTCGTATTTGGAGTTTGCAGAAAGTAAGGTGCGCTCAAACTGGGCAATTGCTTTGGCAATAAGTACACTATCAATGGCTTGCTGGCCAAAGGCATCCTGAAACTTTGGTTTGTAAAATGGGCTCTTATTTATGCGCTCAGTAGCCACATTCCAATTAAGGTTCATTTCATTATGAGCCCTTACGGGATGGAAAACCTGTTCTTCGAGGCTGCCGGCCTTGCCATCCCAAAAGTAGGAACTGTACCAGGCCAGGTTAAACAGCGGCATGGTGTTTCGCCTTAAGGGCTCACCGAATATACCGGTGCTAAAACGCTGAGCGCCATCTGCAAAGGCAAACTCCTGCTTATGGCAGCTGGCGCATGAAAAACTGCTGTCGGCACTGAGTATCTTATCATAAAATAAAAACCTGCCAAGTGCGGCACCCTCAATGGTTACAGGGTTTTCTTCAGATGTTGGCATCTTTGGAAAAAA
This sequence comes from Schleiferiaceae bacterium, assembly GCA_963758205.1. Lineage (GTDB taxonomy): Bacteria > Bacteroidota > Bacteroidia > Flavobacteriales > Schleiferiaceae > Owenweeksia. Next base: position 25,294 of record CAVWUM010000002.1, on the reverse strand, counting down.
CCGCATTTCAGGAAAAGGGTAGGGTGTGGGGGTATGGGTTAAACCCATACCCATCAAGACCACCACACATATTGCCGATGATATGATAAAAGCTCTTTTCATCAGCTTTTAAATACTATTTCTGAAGAACGATCCGTAGAGTTTCCGTTTGCACATTGCTATACACCTTCAGGTAATAAACTCCGCTGGCGTGGCGGCTTATATCGATATCAAATTTGGTGGGGCTTGAGCCAAAAGTTTGTACCAATTGTCCTTCTGAATCGTATAGTTCCATTTTTTCAAACAAGTGAAACTGATCCAGTTTTTGAGCCTGCAATTGAATTTTACCACTGGTGGGGTTGGGGCTCGCCACCAGGTATTCTTCCTGTTTTACTTCGCTTATGGTATGCACAAAAGTGGGGTGTATAGTAAGGTTGTCGATTATCCAGCCTTCTTTATTGTTGTCAACCGAATCTGACACAAAAGTGAAGCGTACCATAAGACTATCTGATTGTGTAAGCCATGATTGATCATAGCAAAGCCAGATATCCTTCCATACACTGTCAGTGCCCGAAAAAGCTACCTGTCCATTGTCCAGCGTATCTACATTATTGATATCAAAACCATAAAAGTTGTACACGTAGGGATTATTGAAGGCATTGCTCCAGGTGGTGCCACTATCCAGCGAAAACTCGATAATGCCCCCATCATGATTGTGATCCATATCCAGTTTTTGTTTCCATTGGATGGCTAATATGCCGGGGAAAAATGGCCCGGGCATTACAGAAAAACCAGCTATTGAAGTGTTGTTTGTAGGGTAAAAATTAACAGTATCGGTAATGAGGGCATTGGGTACTGTGGCCGCACTGTCAAAAATGCTTTTTTGCGGTTCACCAATTTGCCAGATGTTGCCAGCTGCTGTATCAAGTCTCACAAAAAGGGCGCTGGCAGATGAGGTATCTGCACCATCAAAGTATTGGGTGAAATACTGACCGAAGCCGGTAAATGAAATTAGTAGAAATAAGAACGAGAGGTAGTTTTTAGAAGTCATATACGGAGGGTTTAGGATTTACCTACTGAACGAAGGATGTGAGCAAGAGGTTGGGTATGTTAATTAAAAGCTTGATTGATAAGTAAATCCGGCTTGTATAACATTAAAGTCTTCTCTACGGCTGATTTCTTTATAGTTAAAAAAGCCTTTTCCACCTCCCATGTAGATACCAAAATAATCTCCTGATTTTAACTTAAAATTTACCCCAAGATTAATGCAGGCTGAATATTCCCATGCCTTATCATAACTGATATTTGTTACTACTCCTGTTTGCATAGCTCTACCAACCGAAGGTACTATATCAATAAAGCCATGTGTACGTTCAGAGTTAGTAGAAACCCTGAAATTAATACCTCCACGAAATCCCATGGGTTGATACTCATAATCCTCCTGGAATGAAGCAGGTTTACTGGCAGCTTGTACAGAAATAGAGCCATTTATAAAAGGGCCAACGTTAATGTATTTACCATCAGCAAACAGGAAAGCTAATTGAATAGAAGGCATTACCTGGTTTTGATAATCAGGAAAGGTTACCCCGGCTTTTATCTCGGGCTTTACTTTACTTCCTGGTCGTTTCTCCTGGCTATAGCCAGAAAAACCGATTACGGAAAGCAGCAAAAAAGTTGACGTTAGTTTTTTCATCTTCTCGATAAGAAATTACTTTCAATAGTAGTTATTTTAGTTCAAATTATAATACTGATGATATGAAGGTTAAATTGTTGGTTTTTATGATATGCATCGGTTTAGGTGCCTTTGCACAAACATATGAGCAGAAAAGGGCTGCAGCGGACGAGATGCTCAATACGTATCAATACAATCAGGCCATTTCTTTATTAAAGGAGCTTATGGAACTTCAGCCTGGCGATAAGAAGTTGGGGTTTCAATTGGGAGGCGCTTACGAAAAGACAGGTCAGTTAAGCAAAGCCAAAGTATTATATCAGGAAATGTTACAAAAAGACACATCGGATATTGAGATCCTCATGCGATTAGGAAAGTTGAATGCTAAAGCTAATAACCTTAATGAAGCTTATACTTGCTTTATACAACTTACAATACTGGATCCGGAAAATGCCTATTTCCAAAAACTGGCAGGCCAGGTGGCGGAAGAAATTCCCGAAAGAGCAATACTCGCAATCAGTCATTATGAGCAATCGCTTCAGTTAAATGCGGGAGACGAGGAGGTAATCATAGGTCTGGCTGAGATCTACCTTAAATTTCAACAACCGGATAGAGCACGTACACTTAGTCGCACAGCTCTGGGACAGGCTGCAGGTAGTAAGGTTTTTTTGATACTGGATTCGCGGATTGCCTACCTGCAAAAGGATTATAAAAGCGTAGTAGAAAATGGGAATAGTCTGTTAGCGGGTGGGGACACCGTATATTCCAATATCAGGCTTTTTGCCATTTCACACTATCATACCGGAGAATATGAGGAAGCCCTACACTGGCTTAATTTTTTAATCCCCGATTATGGATCGGAGCAGGTATATTTTTATATCTCCATGGCCCATTACCGCAAGGGAGATTACGAACTTGCTGAGGACTTTATGAGAAAGGCATTTGATGAAGTGATACCTCAAAACCTGCATACCTATTACACACAATTGGGGATTTTGCTAGAACAGCAAGGAAAATACAAGGAAGCGATTGAGGCGTATAAAGAGGCCTATGCACTTAATCAAAATCCCGATTTAAACTACCGACTTGCCCGTGTAAGTGATATGTACTACAAGGATAACTCTATTGCTGAGGGCTACTACAATAGGTTTTTAGAAGAATCGGATACAGTGGCTACCGTGCAAAAAGATTATGCTGAGCAACGTTTGCGCGAAATTCAGCGGGTTAGGTTTTTCAAAAAAGATTCCATCTGATTTTATATAATCCCCTGCGCCCGCATTAAATCAGTGGCATTAGGTGTAGTGCAAATACCTTCACGCAGTTTATAGTCAAACAGCAGTTCACCATCTTTTACTTTTGATTCAAAGTAAAGGGCTTTAAACACGCCCGATTGTTTTTGGGCCAGGTCTGCAATATCAATATCATGCGTGGCGATTACCCCGATGGCATTGTTACTGGCAATTTTTTCCATGTACAGACGGGTGCCATTGCGCTTATCTTCCGAGTTAGTTCCGCGTAATATTTCATCCAGCAATACCAGGCAGGGCTTATCTTCATTCAACACATTTTGTATGCGCTTAAGGCGGATTACTTCTGCCTGAAAATAGGACTCATCTTTATCTAATGAATCCACCACCTTCATGCTGCTAAGCAGGGTAAAGGGGTGAGCAGTCATTTCAGCAGCGCAAACCGGCAGCCCGGCTTTCATTAAAACCAGGTTTACACCTATGGACCTTAAAAAGGTACTCTTTCCGCTCATGTTGCTACCGGTAAGCACGGCATATCGGAAATCCGAAAAATCAAGATCATTGTTTACCCTTTTGGTAGCATCAATCATGGGGTGGCCAAGTTGTGTGGCAGCAAATACCTCTTCATCAGCTGCAGCGGGATAGGAGAATTCAGGGTGATTGTAGGCGTAATTGGCTTTGCTCACCAATTGATCAAACTCGGCTACTACATCCAGCCATTCGTAAATAGCATAGCCATGATTTTTTTTCCATTTGTACAGGCCGTGTAATACGTGCAGATGGTAGTGGTAAAGTCCGTTGGTGAAAATCAGGGCTACCACATTGCTCATCTGGTCAAAGCCATCCAATAATTTAGAAAGTTTACCCAATATAGTACTGACTTTTACAGAAGAAGACTCAAGCCTCGCCTTTAGCTTTTGAAGCTCGGGGCTGCTGAATTCACGTTCTTCAATATGCTGCAACAGCTGACTGTAAAGGGTTAGCGATTTTGAAATTTTATTGAGCTTATCGTACTCTTTTTTAACGTATTTGTATTGTGAGAATACCAATAGCAGGTTTAACCCAAAAGCGTATGAAAACCAATTGAAGCTTTGCAAGCCAGGGAATATCAGCCAATTTAAAAGTAGGCCCATGGCCAGTGCGGCTAACGGGTAGAGGAGCCAGGGTTTTGCTACCTTACTCTTTGGGGTGTCTTTGTTCAGCCAGTTTTCTAAAGTTGTCTTCAGGTATGGATTCTCTTCAATATCGCGGGCGGCTACCATAAAGCCCTGTCGCCAGTCCACATCGGGGGTAAGCTCTTTTACAGCATCCTGTTTAGCGGGTATGTTTTCTGATTTTTCACCCAATAGCTCATGGGCCAGTTTCATCTTCCCGCCAAGGGTAACTGTACGGTTTATGTGCTGAAACAGCGAGTGATTGCCAAAAAGGTCAAGATCGTTTGAAAAAAGATGTTCGCCCTTAACCCACTCAGCACCGCCATCAAACGCAGATAGGTCGCCAGCCAGGTACTTTTGCTCAACCTGGTTTATTTGGATGTAGTTTTTGATATCAGCAATATGCCTGCGTAATTTTAGGTGGCGAAAAAGCACGGCCACAAAGGCAATAACAAAGGCCAGGGCTATGTAGAGAAATCCGGCCCAGCTTTCGGAGAGGTACAGATATCCCGCGAAAGCGGCCAAAAGAATAAGCAAAAAGCGGAAGGCGGAGTAACCACGATCATTTTTACGGCTTTGCTTTAATTGTTCGGTAAACTGCTCTACGCGCCCACGGTAATAGTTGCTTAACATTAGTTACTGTAAAATTTAAGCCGCCAAAGGTGCTAAGATTTTCCTTTCCTAAATAAACATTCCACTTGCGGAGCTGAACTAAACCCTGCTGAAATTGATTAGTATTGCTCAATATCCAAGCTTAATGAAGAAGTACCTTAGTGTTTTAAGGCGAATCTATTTTCAGATTATCAACAGCATTGCCTTTTACCCCTCGCTGATCGCTCTTGGATTTTTTATGCTCGGGGTAGGCATTATGTATGTGGAGTACACCCCAATGGTTGAAGACTTTAAGGAGAAGATTCAATTCTTATTGGTTGCCGATAAGGATACTGCAAAATCAGTTCTTACTACATTGGTTGCCAGCCTTATTTCGCTTACGGTTTTCAGTTTTTCTATGGTAATGGTGGTGCTCAATACAGCTGCTTCAAACCTATCGCCACGCGTATTACCAGGGCTGGTGAGTAAAAAAGCCCACCAGGTGGTTTTGGGTTTTTACCTCGGCAGTATTATCTATTGTTTAATACTGATTATTAACGTTCAAAAAAATGAGCAGAGCTACCAAACACCCACCCTGGGGGTACTATTGGCTATGGCTTTTGGTATTATGTGCCTGGGCCTGTTTGTTTATTTCATCGATTCCATTTCGCGCACCATACAAACCGATCATGTGCTTAATCAAATTTTTAAACAAACACGTTCCCGGCTTCAAAAATGGAAAAGCCGCTACGATGATTCAGCTAAAGCAGACTTACCCGATACGAAAGAATGGCACTATATCTATTCCAACCAATCTGGCTACTTTAAAGATATGGCCAGGCGGGAATTGTGTAAGCTTCTTAAAAACCATGACATTAAAATATATGTGCGGGTTACGAAGGGCTTTTTTACAGTAAAGGGTTTTCCGCTAATAAGCATAAATAAAGATATTACAGATGATAAGGAGCTGATTGAAGAAATACTCGGACATTTTACTTTTTTTGTGGAAGAGTATGCCCGCGACCACCATAGTTACGGACTGCGCCAGATATCTGAAATTGCTGTGAAAGCATTAAGTCCTGGAATCAATGATCCTGGTACAGCCATCAGGGCCGTGGATATGCTGAGCATCCTTTATATTGAAAAAATGGGGTTGCCTGATTATGATTATCAGGTGGATGAGGAAGGGGAGGCACGGCTCTTTTACCGTGAACATACCCTTGAGGAGTTACTTTTTGAGATGCTTACGCCTATACGTGAGTACGGTCATTCAGATACCTTACTGATGCTCAATTTAATTGAGGCCTGTAAAAACATGTTGTACTCCCACGATATTAATGAGCAGCATGAAAAAGACATTGCACAGTTTTTAAAAGCCATAATTGAAGATGCTGAACTGAAAATAGAGAACAGCCTGGATAAAAAACGTATAAATGAGGCTATTGATAATCTGCCCGAAACTGTGGGTGAATCCTTTAGAAACAGGCTATCAGGGGACTAGAAAATATTAGTGATTATTTTTTTAAATATGCTTGTGCGGTTCATGTGGATGTGTAAATTTGCACCCCTCTTAAACAAAGAGACGTTCTTTAAAAAGAAGCCTGGAGAGATGGGTGAGTGGCTTAAACCAGTAGTTTGCTAAACTGCCGTACGGGAGACCGTACCGGGGGTTCGAATCCCCCTCTCTCCGCAAAAGATTTTTTTCGGGGCGTAGCCTTTCGTCAAGCTCAAGACAGGCTTCGCCCGGTATCGCGTCTCGGCTAAGCCGAGATGGTCGTGATTCAGAATCGCAAAGAAGTGAGAAAGCACTTCAAAAAAAACTTTCGGGGCGTAGCGTAGCCCGGTATCGCGCCTGCTTTGGGAGCAGGAGGTCGTAGGTTCGAATCCTGCCGCCCCGACCAAAAAGCCGCAAGTTGAAAGACTTGCGGCTTTTTTATTTTCGCTCCATGCCATTTGTATACATATTATACAGTGAAAAAACCGGTAAATATTACTGTGGTGAAACGCTCAATTTGGAAGACTGACTAATTCGGCATAATGCCGGGCGCTCTAAATCCACAAAGGCCGGTGCTCCATGGTCAGTAATTAAAGTATTCGAAACTAAATCCCGTATGGAAAGCAGGCAGCTTGAAAACAGAATTAAGAAGCGAGGAATAAGCAGGTTTCTAGTGGAGCTATGACTATCTTGTCCCCGCTAAGAGCGGGGAAGGTCGTAGGTTCGTACTTAGCGGAGCGATCTCACCGCAGGTAATCCTGCCGCCCCGACCATAAAGCCCTTTCGCATCAAGCTGGACTTTTGCAGAAACCTATTCTATAAACACCGCCACATCTTTAGCTGAGGTATTCCTGAACTTTATAGTGGCTCCGCCATAAGCTGTAAAATCCAGCGTGTATTTACGGGTTCCCATATCCTTTAGCTTTAGGGAGGAAGATCCCGGTAGAACTACTGTTCGCCAGCCCTGATCCTTAATAAAAGGAGCCAGCCCAAAATCTTTATTTACATCATAAGTAATCTTAAAACTAACCTCCACAGGTTTGTTGTTGAGATTGAACAGGGCCATTTTCTTCACCCTTTTAGAATTTACGCTGAATTCACCATCCGGCCGCCCGAAATAGCTGTAGCCCCTGGGGTAAGTTTTGTTAATTATTGCCGTAAATTCCTTCATGGCCTCTTCTTTCTCTTCCGGGGTAGTTTTTCTATAAGTGCCGAAAAGTTTACCATCCTTATCCCAACCGCCAATTGCCTTACCATTGGACCATTCGCCCTCTACAAGTGTTTTTCTTTTGTAGCTGAGAGTTCCCCGCCCATGGGGTTGCCATTCTTTATTTATCGCTCCATTGTATATGGTATCTCCAAAGGTGATGGTAACGGCCTCAAGTGCAACTTCATCCTCAATAACCATAAATCGGTATTCGACCCGGCCGTCTTTGGTATAGGCTTTAAAATCTTTGTTGGCTATCTTCATCTCCGGAGTGTATTCAGCAAAATAGATATACCCATTCTCTACCTTAGAGCCCCTAAAGCCTTCCAGTTCATTGTCTTTATCCAGATAAACCTTTAAATCAAACTTTTCATTCCTCAGGGTATTTTCCATTTCCGGAGTTCCTATCCAGTTCATATAAGGACTGACCCTACCGGAGTAATACGCACTATGGATAGCGTAATACAAATTTTCTGCAGAATATGGCCGGTTGCTGGTCATATCTATCGTTATGGGCTGACCTTTCACCCCCCGTAAATATTGCTTACCATCCAATAAGCCATTCTTAAAATTGGCGTAGAGCGTATCACCTGCGGCATTTATAACTATTCCGCTCCCATTGGGTAAGCCTTCTTTAAAGCTACCTTTATAAACTCCCCCTGTTTGTACATAAAAGGCAGTACCTTCCCCGGTATCACAATTGCCTTCCTGGCACTGCACCCCATTTGTATTAGATGAGGGTAACTCAAGGCCAAAGTGAGCCTTATCTTTAGTGACTTCCAACTGCAGACTACGGGCATAATTCATGAGAAACACCCGGTCATCAATGTGCATTTTACGTGCTAAGATTTCTACATCACCATCAATCTTCTTTACACAACGGATGTACATCCCTCTGCCGAGGTTGGAACTACTTTCCAGGCTAAGGTCGTCAGGATTGAATTTCCATAGATCCAGTCGCCCTCCTTCACGTGTATGGAGCTCAATCCCTTCATGATCTTTAGTGGTAAACTTACCTTTATAAGTATTTCGGCCGCCACCGGCTAATCTGAGTTGGTAGATGAAATTCGGGTTATCCCTGTCGGCCATAATCTTTTCGTAGGATACAGGTTTGGTACCTTTTAGCCTATAGGCGGTGGGGTACTGTTTATTGGAGTTATACTTCCTCGTAAACTTTTCGCCAATAATAGTTTTCCATTCATCTATGGATGGTACATGCCAGCCATCAGGGCTTACTCCTCCATGCTGGTACAATACATGGCTATTGTAGATATAGCCGTATTTTTCGGCCTTGCTTTTTGAGTTTTCATAGTAGCAATAAGCCGCGGCCTGGTTTGTTTGAGCAGCCTGCCAGTCTTCAGCTGATTTAGCACGTGGTATTTTCGTTCCGTCTTTAAAGGTTTCAGTGCGAAGGCCCTCTATCATAATCATATACCCATTGCGGATGATGTATTCGTACTCATTGCCCTCGTGGTCTTTTACAATATTATCCTTTGAGGGATGTGTTTTTGCCGTTTTGGATAGCGGTGTACCGCCTACCATCAGGGCTAATATTGTAAGGATGGTGATCAGGTTAAAATTCATGTTGATTTGTTTTGGTTATACTAAGCTGAGCTGTAGCGAAAGGAGCAAATTAGTAAAATAATTTGCCTGGCAGGTTTTTGAACTGCTTTAAAGGTTTGGCGCTGAAAACTTTGATAATCCCCAGTAACCGATGCGCTACCGGGAGATTACCAAAGTCAAAACACTAATTTGTAGATGTTTTAGTATTTGATAAATTTCTTAAACCCATCATTCAGCTTTAATATCAGTAGGCCAGAAGGCAAGCCAGAGATATCCAAAGAGCCTGTAGTATTCATTTCAGAGCCTTTCAATAATTGGCCTGAGGCAGAATAGACCTCTACCGGCCCCTCATAGTACTTCAAAAAAACCTGGTCGCTGGCCGGGTTTGGGTAAACCTCCACCGGGCTTCTACCCTGCCAATCTGCAAGATTCATCCCTGATCCTGTGCCGAAAGTCCAAAGCTTAGCATTGCCATCGTAGATGTAGTAAGTCTGTTGGTCGTCACCTAGCCGTAGGCGCAGCACACTGCCTGCTGGTTTTGTAGCGGGAAATTTTACGGTAGAAAAGGTGGATCCATTATCCTTACTAATGGCAGTTGTATCGGTTGATCCAAAAACCATCATAGTGGTAGGCTTGGATAGTCTAATGGTTACATCCTCCGGCATGGCACTCCAGCTATTCCAGGTTGCCCCACCGTCAGTTGAGTGGTAGCTATCAGCATTTTGGGAGCCTATTATATTGGAAACCCACAAATTCTGGTTGCCATCAAAGGCTTCGGTCATATTGCTGTTTAAAGGTGGAAAGCTGGCCGTTGGCGTGAAAGTTTGCCCCCTGTCTGTGCTGATTTCTATACCCTGTGGAAAATTACTGGCAGCCATAACATGGCCATCTTTATATATCTCTATGGCGTAGAGGTTACCAAATGCAAAAGTGTCTGTAGTAGCCAGGTTCCACGAGTTTCCACCATCCGTAGTCCTAAGGAGCACATCAATTAATTGGCTGTTATAGGATACCCTACAGGAAAACAGTGATTCTAAATTATCAAAAGAAACCATTTTAGGGGGGACGTTGAGCGGAGGCATTCCGGCAGGAAGAACATCACTCAGTTTGCTGAAGCTGGCCCCACCATTGGTGCTTTCATGGAGTTCAAAATTACTTCCGGTAAAAACTAATGCCCGCATTCTTGTAGTACTGAGATATTCCAACCAAGTCAAGCTCCTGGGGCTGCTGATGCTCATGCCGAAGTTCTGCAAAGTGGCCCCGCCATCGGTGGTGTACTTGTAGTCGCGGTTGCCATCATCTACAGTAAAGTGTTGGCTATCGTAGAGGCCAATTATTGCTTTGTAGTCCCCGGCATATTGCCAGGTATTCTGGGCATTGGAAGCACTGGAAAAGCCAAGTAGGATAATCAGGAGTAACAAGGCCAGGTTGAATTTGAATAATTTTTTAGATTTCATTATTTCTGAATTAAAGTTTGTTAAGAATTGAATTTTATCAAAAGAAAGATGCTGTGTTACCACTATTTTAGAAACTCATGGTATATCCGGTCTATTCTATCAACAAATTGTAGTAATCGCCTCCTTCCAGACAAGGGATGTAAAGCTTACCGCCAGCGGTTAAGGTCACCGGATCATCTCCGTACATAAGGTATTCCTCACCTTTAAATGCCCGTGAAACTTCACCAGTGTTGAGGTTTATTTTATGAACATTGAAGCGGGTTTGAATATCATCTACACGGTAGGTGGTAACCGTAATCCTTCTTACGTTTCCCATGTCCTCACTATTCGAAGTTTTATGTACACCTAAAGTCCTGGCTTCTGGCGTATTGCGCACAACCCAATAATATACTCCTGGCTCTATCGCTTTTAAGATGGGCGGTTGATAGCCTCCGTCAGGGCCTGATTTGGTTCCGGTCATTTGATGAGGCACGGCATCGGTTATATACACACGCTTAAGCTCACCATTTTGAGGATCCACCTGCATGATAGCTTCACCACCCCGATTGCCCGCCATACTGTTGCCTCCCACGTATAAAATGTCACCATTTGTAGCTTTCTTAATTTCCCTGATGGTAAAACCGGATACCTGTTTTAGCTTAATATCACTTTTTGGGGCTTCAACTAATTTTTCATTAAACTCCTCGTAATCGTAAAATTTCTCCCTGATAATTTCCTTACCCTCCAGTAAATAGGTGTGTATGCCATACTTTGGGTTAAACGCACTACTCACTAGTTTAGAGGCATATAGCATAATCTTATCATCAGGAGTCAAGATGAATTTCCAGTTCAGATATTTCTTCATATCATCTACCTTCAGGCTTTTTTGCCAGCCAATCTCACCCTGATTTGTGAAGTGAATTAAATGCGGCTGCTCGCCTTTTTGAATCAAAGCAGTTACTCCACCCTCAGTGGTGATTTGCGTTATTACACCGCCTATTTTCTCGTCAAAGGTGTGCGTCTGTTTTTTCTCCCAACTACGATCCTTAAAATTGTAGATACCGTACAGGTATTGGTTTTGCTCACTTAACGCCACTGGGCCGGCTGCTAAAATCTTACCATTGGCGGGTACGTAGTTTCGGTCACCTCTTAATATTTTACCCAAAGAGGTGCGGGCCGCAATAAGATAATTGCTATTGGATACTCCGCCTTCTACAACCGGAACTTTTACATCTGGCCAAAAAATTTCATCCAGGTCATACTCTTCATCAACTTTAAAGTCAAAACCCTTCCAAACGCCTTCATAATACTCCAGATCAAAATGCCCAATCCTTACCTCAGGTCCCTTTAAAGCCAGGGCACGTCTTTTCAAATAGGCATAAGGTTCATCGCTAACCTCAGGTACGCGGTTAATAGCGTCCGCTTCAACTTTTTCTACTCCATAAGCTTGCAGAAAACCCGGAGTAAATTGCCCGGTCTTCACCTCGGCCTCCTCGGCTTCTTCGTTTACAGTGTGTATCTCATACTGCATAGGTTCATCCTGAATCCGGTAGAGGTACACCGAGTAAAATTCGGTCGAATCCTTATTGGTGTATCTGCCATAATTGGTAAACTCAGCCTTGCCTTTAGCTTGCTTCTTTAGCGCCTTTTTGCCGGCTTTAGTCAGTTTTATCTCAATTTCTTCTGACTTTAATTTCTGCGAAAATCCCGTTTGGGATATGACCATTACAGCGAACAGGAAAATCTTGAAGTGCAATAACTTCGTTTTCATATTATTTTATTTTAGTGTTTTGAAAAAGCCCTGCGTGGTAGTTTTTAGCCACCATGCAGATGAATAACTACTTGATATCAAATTGTATAGATCAAAACTACCAGGAGGCCATGGAAGCCACAATCCATGAAAACCCATAAAACCATCCATGAAAACCTATAAATGAATTTAACCTGCTTTTTTAACAACTTCAGTAAGCGAGGACTTTGTATCTATCCGCGCGTCATCAACCTTCAAATAGTATTTATACTTCTGCTTGTTTTAAGTTTTGGCAAATCATACGGTCAGGCCAATGAGAAATCCCTGGACTCTTTAAAATCAGGACTTATTAATAGTGTTGATAGCCTGAAACCCCAGTTTTTCAAAGAGCTGATTTCTGGTTATGCCTACATCGATAGGGATTCAGCATCACTTTACGCCCAGCGCTATTATGAATTTGAAACTGAGAGAAAAGATGAACCGGGTATTGCCACCGCTCTATATTTAATAGGTAACCTGCACTACGATAGGGGAGCTTATGAAACCGCTTTATCCTATAACCAAAAAGCTTTAGAAAACGCCAGGAGGCTTAAAGACATTAAATTGTTGAGCAGAATCTACCTTAATCAAGGTTCTATATATGACGCCATGGGTATTAAAGATAGTGCCATTACAAACTATCTCACTTCCATTTCGCTCTTTGAGGCCTTAAATGATCAGATCAATGTAGCCTACCTTCAAATCAATGTGGGCCTCTCATTTAAATCACTGGGTCAACTGGATAAGGCTAAACAATACTATATGGCCGCTCTTGCTATCCTCCGTAAGGAAGGTGATCAGTTTGGCATTGCCACCGTATCAACAAACCTTGCTTCAGTTTATATTGAAAAGGAGGAAATTGACAGTGCCCTGAGCTATGCACAGTTGGGTGAAGATGGTTACAGACAATTAGGCTACGACCTTTACACAGTATTTCCTATAACTACCAAGGCCAATGCCCTAATTAAAAAGCAAGAGTATAGCGAGGCATTAAAATCGGTTAACCTGGCTATACCACTGGCCGAAAAAAATGAAATGAATGAGGAGTTGGTGGATCTGTATAGTGCTAAGGCCAAAGCGCTACTCAATCTGCAACAGCTACCAGAGGCTATTCTATTTGCTGCAAAAGCCATTGAAACGGGCAGGATGACAAAGGGCCTGGAAGACCTTCGCGATGCCTATCAAATAAATTACCTGGTAAATAAAAAAGCTGGAAACATCGCAGAGGCCTTGATTAGCTACGAGAAGTATGCCTCCTATAAAGATTCTATTGAAGCGAGGGAGCGAGTAGGTTTGGTAAATGACCTGGAAACTAAGTACAGAACGGCTCAAAAAGAAAGGCAAATTGCAGAGCAGAAGCTGGATATAAGCACTAAGGAAGCTACCATTACAGGCCAACGCAATAGAATGATGTTTATAATCAGCCTAAGCGGTTTTATCATATTGCTTGGTTTACTGATCTTTTTTAGAACAAGGCAACTGCAGGAAAGAAAAATGCAGGCTGCATTAATGGCTGAAAAAGAAAAAGGGCTGGAAGCTATAATATCGGCTACTGAAGATGAACGCAAAAGGATAAGTAAGGATTTACATGATGGCATTGGTCAAAAACTTACAGCACTACGCCTTGGCTTGCTTAACTTACAGCCTCGGATTACTGAGAATGAGGCCAGGAAAGAGATAATTGGTATTTCGGAGGAGTTTACCAAAAGTGCTGAGGAAGTAAGATTCATTTCTCATCAAATGATGCCAAAAGCACTGATGGAAGAAGGTTTGGTAAAAGCTATTGAAGACCTTTTGCAAAGCACCTTCAGGTTTACGGATATTGGGTACAGCTTTGATTTTCATAAAGTAAATAAGCGCTACCCAGAAAAACTGGAAGTGAGTCTTTACAGAATAGTGCAGGAATTGTTAAACAATGCCATGAAACATTCTGGCGCAAGCCATATACAAGTGCAGCTAATGGAGCTGGGCCAAAAACTGATATTGATGGTAGAAGATAATGGAAAAGGGATACCAAAGGGCGCTAAGGCCGGCCAGGGAATGCAGAATATCAAAAGCCGGCTGGACTACATAAAAGGCGTTGTAAACTATGAACCCGGGCCAAATACCGGTACGCTTGCTATTGTAACTATACCCCTTGCTTTATGAAAGTTATAGTTGTTGATGATCATCAATTGGTGATTAACGGTTTTACCAAACTGCTTACTGATAAGGGCGTAGAGGTGGTGGCAACATTTACCCAACCCAGGGAAGCGCTAATACAGATACCGATTTTGAAACCCGATGTGGTACTCACCGACCTGGATATGCCGGGCCTAAATGGTGCGGAATTGATTGAACAGGTGAGGAAGAAAGAGCCGGGCCAAAAGTTTATTATGCTCACCATGCACCTCAACCAGCAAATTGTGAAGAAGATGCTGGGCATTAAGGTAGACGGCTATCTTTCAAAAAATGCACATCCCGAAGAGCTCTTTCAGGCAGTGGAAGCCGTGGCTAATGGCCGGACTTATTACAGCACGGATGTAACACAATCACTGGTTTTTAATGGAAATGAAATTACTCATCAAAACCCTATGCTCACCCTTGCGCTAAGCGAAAGGGAGAGGGAAGTGCTAACCCTTATTGCCGAGGGCGAATCCACAAAAAGTATTGCCGATAAACTCCACATTTCCACCGGCACTGTAGAAACACACAGGCGCTCTATTATGAGTAAGCTCGATGTGAGCAATATGGCAGGTATGGTGCGTATTGCCGTGCAGGAGGGACTTGTTTAATTAGTTGGTAAATACAGCCTGAAGGATTATCCATTCAGCAATCCCCAATAATGATTAAAGTGTTTGATTCGATCATCCAAACCTTTAGTGCCGCCATTTACAGCACGTGTTACCTCGGTTATCACATCCTGTGATGAGCCCTGGTCGCACTTGGGCCATAGGTTATTGCTGTTAAAGTAAAATGCCGCTGAGGCCAGGGGGTAGTCATTTGCCACCTTATCGGGATTGGCCACGCAATCATCGCCAATAAAGTTGGAGAAGGCCGTGTAGTTGTTCTTTCCGGTAAGTTGTATGTAGCCGCGGCCACGGTAATTGTAGCCCTCGCCAGAGGCTTCATCACCATTGCCCATTCGGTTGGCATATACCCGTGCACCAATTTTGGGCTGGTTACGGGCATAAGCATCGTAATCGCCATTAGGGAAATATTTACGAAACGTAGCCCTTAATCCATCTGCAGAATAATTGAGGTTTTCAACCGTAGCATTCCAATTGGCTGACTCATGCGCACATTGACTTAAAAAATGGGCAAGCCTGATTGTGTTTGTAATATTGAATTTAGCGGCTGTATCGGGAATCTGATCAAGCACATGTTGGGGAAGGGCACCAGCTAATTTGTAAATTGGCAGCGGGCCATTACTTAACTGAGAAGTTGAAAACATTAGCCCCCAGGTATTATCGCCCACCATGCCGTCAACATTGAGGCCGTTGGCGGCCTGCCATTGCTCCACTGCCGTTTTGGTATCATTTCCGAAAATGCCATCAGCAACCAATCCCAGTTTTTGCTGTACAGCTTTTACCTCTTCGCCTCTTGATCCTACTTGTAATAACATGATGTAAAGGTTTGGTGAGTAGTAAAAGTACGATTCTTTGAAAATCACAATTGAATTTAAGTAGAATCTGACTTTTTGGGTTTTATTAATGTTCACAAATAACAGACGTCATAATGATGTATAAGTGAATAGTCGTTGGCAAATAATTACTTGAAAACAATATTGACTACATCCTCTACAAAGGCTTTTACCTTGTGAATTTCAGGCTGATATTTAGATGGATGGCCACACTTATTGCGCAAATCAAGACAGGATTTGCTTAAAATGTCTTTTTCAGCTTTGTCAAAAATGCCCATCTTTTCCGTTAGAATCAGAACGGTTTCGTCTTTCAGCTTCTGAAAGTCATCAATTCCAGAAACTTTAGTTCTGGAATTCATTTCTCTTAAATGTGTGTTGATTGCTGGAAGTTTTTCTGGTTCCGCCAGCTGCTCATGTACTTTACTTATAGCTGCATTCCAGACGAAGATAACACCTGCCCGAAGTGCTCCGATCCGTAGGCAGTCGATGGCTTCTTTTAGATAGGTAGCAATATCCTCATTATGTAGTTGACGAACCAAATCCTCCAACGTGTCGAAAGTTTCAGAAGCTTTCCTTAAAGTTATAACACGATCTAAAGGAGAGAAACGTATCGGTTCGTTAGCGTAGATAATTTTGTGATATCTGAGCATTGAGTCAGGGCTAACTAGCCCCATTGAAATCAAGATGCCGGAAAGAGGTACACCAAGCTCAATCATGTGCTTAAAGTAGGAATACCGTAAGTCCTTAACTTTAAGTTCAGGGTTTAAACCATTAGCTTTTAATGCAGCATCCAAGATTTTGGTAATGCTATTAGAAGCATACCGATTTTTGGTTTGAGGATTGTGAAAGAGAAAATCATCTGATTTGAGTGATAGACCTTTGGAGTATTTTCTAAGTTCTCTAAGCAGCTGCGGAGATAGAAAGGCCTTTCTATAAACTTTGTATTCTGAATCTCTGATATGGGCAACATGCGGTTGTTCTCTGCTTCGAATATCCTGAACCTTCAATCTTTGCAATTCACAGAAGGTTAAACCCATGGAATAAAGACACATCAAAATACACTTATGCTTAATATTTGAACAGCCATCAATCATTTTAAACACCTGATCCTGAGTGAAAAAGTTGTATTCTGATGAAGGTGGAGGACTATGTTTAAAAGGATATCTATGATTCTTACCAAGAATATCATTATAATAAAAATCAAAGGCGTAGCCCACGCCTCTAATAGTGTTGGCATGCTTGTTTTGTGCCTTTAGGGACTTCATGTATTCCAGGACCTGCTCTTGTGAGATTTGCTCTGGTGCGGTATTAGGAAAAAACCTAAACAGGTTGAGCAAGTGGCTCGCATAGGATTTTACCGTTGCATCTTTATAACCCCGGTTCCTGAAGGTGCGTGTAAATCTGATCTTTTATTTGGTTGTCCATTGGGAGCGATAAATATCACAAATTCCATAACATATAGCAATTTGATAATCCCAATTTGAAACGTACTCGGAGTGCTTAACGCCCTACAACTCCCCAACCATCCCCAACATCACAGGCAATACCGATTCACCAAATCGCATAGAACGCTCAGCAGACCAGCCATAAACTTCATCGGGCATGTCGTCATTATCCTTAAAGGGCATTTCAAGGGTAAATGACGGGCACTTAAAGCGATGATTTATGGCATTGGAGCAAACCGTTAAGTTGGCTTTTCCGGGTTCATCTTTTCCGTAGGAGTGCGTATCCTGAAAATCGGGACAAAGGCGCATCCACAGCTTCTTAAAATTTTCTTCAAATTGATGGAGCTTATCGTTGTAGCCAGTCACACCCCTCGCTGGTAGTTACAAAGTTGTAGGGTATGCTCTCATCGCCATGTACATCCAGCATAAAGTCCACACCTGCCTTATCCATAGCTTGTAGGGTGTGGTGCACTTCCGGGCTTTCTTTAAGGCTTGGTTCGGCCCACGCACGGTTGAGGTTAGCCCCGGCCGCATTGGCGCGCAGGTTACCGGCTATGGAGCCATCTATATTCATATTGGGAATTACGTAAAAGCAAACCTCCTCCAGCAGCTTTCGCGAAACAGAGTCATCGCTATCCAACAATTTGTTTAAAAAACCTTCTACAAACCACTCTGCCATACTTTCGCCCGGGTGTTGGCGGGCAATTACCCAAAAGTTCTTTTTGGCCTTTTCAGGATCGCCAATAGTAAGCATATCAATATCGCGGCCCTGCACCGTTTGGCCAATTATAGAAGCCTGGCAGTAGGGTATCATTTGGGCTTCGTGTATTAAATCCAAATGGCGCTGGTAAGGGTAGGGCGCAAAATAGGCGAAGTACACGGAGTTGTAATCCGGAGTAATATCCCAGCTCAGTACACCTTCTACGTAAGTGGTGGGTACTCTAAACCACTCCTGGTTATCATAGCTGGCACATACGTTATAGTTTTCCCAGCCTTCCGGCACAAAAGCCTCGGCCGCATCGGTAATGGAGAAGCTGCAATCAACATCCAATACATCGGTTACCCTGAAATGAAACCATTGCTTAAAGTCACTATTAGTGTCTTTTCGAATATTGAGTTTGGCGTGGTTGTTTTTAATGTTGATTAGTTCAATATTACCACTGTCAAAGTTGGAGGATATGCGCATACTGAAATTTTTGACGAAGATATCAAGTCTGAATAAGTGCAGGATTCAATGGATATAAATCTCCTTTAATAATATATTTTTTGCTGGCTTTTCCCTACATATTATGTTTAAAAATCCTTCTTTTCAATACCACCTTAAAAAAGAATCATTGATTTTTAAAAATAAATTCAACGATTTAGTACAAGCGGTAGTAGCTGTGATTCAAGACGATGTATTTATACAACGGGAATTTAGCGATCGTCAATAATAAACTCATTAACAGTTAGTTATAGAGTATTTTTTATTTTAGTAGCGGATTATAGGTGCCTCAAAAACTATAAATAAACCTTAGATGTAAATATTCTGTCAGAAGGTTTAGAACTAAGAAGGGAGGCATTTGAACTAACGCTACCAACTAATGATATCTATTGAACAAAAAAAATTTACCACCGATGAAGGTTGGGTAAATATCAGAAACACCGAGATGCCAGCCGAAAATATGCAGCTGGTACTGGCTTTCGGAAGTACAATACTTTTAAAAGATGAACAGCACTTCAACTGGATTAAAAACCATTATCCAAATGCTATCATCCTAATGAATTCAACCTCGGGCGAAATACTGGATGTTGAAGTGAGTGATGATTCTATAACCCTTACAGCGATGCATTTTGAAAGTACTACCCTTAAAACGGTTAGTGTTAAGGTAATGGATTCTGAAGATAGCTTTAAGGCCGGCTACAGGCTGGCATCTGGTTTTGATACCGAAGGTTTGAAAAATGTATTGGTAATTTCTGATGGCCAAATTGGTAAATGGCAGCGACCTTGTAATGGGGCTGGACGAATTTTTTCCTGAAGATGTTATTATAACCGGTGGGCTGGCTGGTGATGGTTCTAATTTTAACACTACCCTGGTTGGGCTAAATGCTCCGCCCACAGCGGGCAATATTGTAGGTATTGGTTTTTACGGAAATGATCTTACCATAGCCTACGGAAGTGTGGGAGGCTGGGATTCTTTTGGCGTGGAAAGGCTCGTTACACGATCCGAGGCCAATGTACTTTATGAACTGGATGAAAGCCCGCCCTTGATATTTACAAGATGTATTTAGGCGAATATGCCGATGACCTTCCGGGTTCTGCACTTTTGTTTCCCTTGTGTATACGCACCCAAAATCCGGATGAGCCTTTGGTAAGAACCATATTAGGGGTAAGCGAAGAAGATAAGAGCCTGACATTTGCCGGAAATGTGCCTATAAAGGTAGCTATGCTCAATTGATGAAAGCCAACTTTGAAAGCCTAATTGATGGAGCGGGTGATGCAGCTCTTTAACGTTAAATGGCGATACCTCTAAACCGGATTTGGCATTGCTGATAAGCTGCGTGGGCCGAAAGCTGGTATTAAACCAGCGAGTAGAAGAGGAGGTGGAAGTAATAAAAGAACTGTACGGAGATAAAACGGTAATTACCGGTTTTTACTGATGGTGAAATAGCCCCGTTGCGGAATATGCGCAAATGCGAACTGCAAAACCAAACCATGACCATCACAGCTTTTACCGAAGCTTAACAGGATGAATAAGCTACTAAAAAGACAGCTAAATAAATATTTGGGAGGTGAAGAAAATCTCCCGGAAAATATGTTGCGTTTTTTACAAACAGTAAGTGATTCCTATGATCATTATGAGAAAGACAGAAGGCTCTGAACGTTCCATTGAAATCAGTTCAATGGAACTTAAAGAGCTTAATGGTAAGCTGAAGCGCGAAACGGAGGAAGAATCAAAAGAGGTCTTTAAGCAGCTAAAAGAATCGTTGGTGCTGATTAATGAGGACAACGAAGAGATAATTCCAAGTGATTTGGATTATCAGAAATTGTCTCATTTGGCCGGTATTGTAAAGGGCGAAACGGAAAAACGAAGAATTGCAGAAATAGAATTAAAAAACAGCGAATACAGGTTCAGATCGCTTATCGAAAATTCGGCTGATGCTATAATGATTGTAAATGATCGATCAGAGCCCGTATATCTAAGCACATCGGTTACCCGAATATTGGGTTATAAGCCCGAAGATGTGACCAATATTCCAATCTACAACTTCTTCCACCCTAATGATTTTGAGGAATTAAAAGACCTCTTTAAAAGGGTATATACAAACCCTGAACGCACCTATACTACTGAGTATCGTGTGCGCAAAAAAGAAGGAAACTACATTTGGGTTGAAGGATCACCTCCACCAACATGCTGCATATTGATGCTGTCTAAATGGTGTGGTTATAAACTTCACGGATATGGGTGGACCGTAAAAAAGCCAAGGATAAACTTGAAGCCACTAACAGGGAACTAGAAAAAGCAATAGTGAGCTGGACAAATTTGTATATAGTGTTTCTCATGATTTAAGAGCTCCACTGTCCTCAATGCTTGGCGTAATTGATTTGATTGAATCAGAAGTTACGAGCGAAGAAATGGCCGTAGATGTAAACCACCTGAAGAGCAGCATCAACCGGCTTGACGGTTTTATTAAGGATATTCTGGATTATTCGAGAAACACACGAACAAAGGTAGAGGCTGCTGAAATCAACTCTGAAGATAAACTACAGGAGATAAGTCAAAACCTTAAGTACATGAATCGTACTGGCGGTGGCCTTCCATAAAAATTAAAGTAGATGGCAATACCCCGTTTTACTCTGATAACTTGCGGATAGGCATGATACTAAATAATGTTATCTCTAACGCCATACGGTATAGCCATTCCGGCAAAAGAAAACTGCTATGTAGATGTGGAAGTAGAAGTGAGTCAGCATAATGCTGAGCTTACTATATCAGATAACGGTATAGGCATAGAAGAGGAAAACATCGGGAAACTGTTTGAGATGTTCTATCTCGCGTATCAAAAAAGTCGGTGGGCTTCTGGTCCGGGCTTTATATAGTAAAGGAAGCGATTGAAAAAATGCAGGGCAGAATAGCAGTAGAATCAAAATTAGGATCGGGAACAACTTTTAAAATAACACTGCCTAATCAACTTGGCAGTATAAACTCTCAAAAACTAGCGTATGTTTAACAATGTAATGGTGATAGATGACAGCCAGGTAGGTGTATGTTTCCAGGCGAATGATGGCAAAAACTCAGTTTGCCAATGAAGTAATGACAATTGACTCAGCTAAAGAGGCACTAGGTATGCTTGAAGGAATGAAGTAGGAGAAAAGGGCCACAAATCTTATTTTGCTTGATATAAATATGCCGGGCATGAATGGCTTTGAGTTTCAATGCGTTCAAAAATCTTTCTGAAAAAGTAAGAAGAAGCTGGGCAATGGTCGTGTCATCATCCAATAGCACTGAAGACAGAAGAAAATGCTGCTCAAAATCCTTATGTAAAACATTACTTAAGTAAACCTATTAGTAAGGAATTGCTGGAAGGACTGAATATGATGTCTTTCAGAATTGATGTCTGCCTGATTAGTGAATACTCACCCCGGAAAGATTAATTTTCTACTACAACCCTGTGTAGTTTAAGAGCTGCTTGTCCCCTAAATAATGGTCTAGACCAGCCTAGGATGGAATCAGCAAGAACATCCCATATATGAGCATGATGCCTTTCGTCAAAATAAGAATTTTGTTTTCAAACAGCAGGGCATCTCACAAAACGAAAAATACAATATGCCATACCGAGAATACGTATGACTTATCCCAAAAGGTGACTTGCTGCTGAAAGCAAGAGTAAAACCGAGTACAATGCCCGGAGCCAGCAAATCATCGAGGTAGCTATGCACAAAGGGTATTACAATCCGGCTTTTTCCACCAAGTTGATTGATGGTGAAACTCTAACAGTGACACCCAGAAGTAAGTGGAGAAATACTTCATTAGTGCACTGTGGATGAAGCCATGGCGGCAATCATGGATATTATGGCAAAGAATATTCGGGCAAATTTTACAACATACTTACCCGATTTTTTATACCAGGATGATCCTGGCAGGAGATCTTTATAAAACGGCAGTCCGGTAGGTTGCTTACCAGCCATTTCTTCGCGCTCCTGGTGATAGGCTTCGCTTAACCTGCCACCGCAATAGTTGCAGTGGGTTTGTTTGCCATCTGTCCAGTTTCCGCAATGTTCACATTTAACTTCTTTCATTTCAAAATGGGTGAAATAAGGCAGCTTAGTTAGTTTGAGAGAAAGAGGCTTCAAAATTACATATCAGCCTCATCAGGCAGACCTAAAAACCAGTGAGGTGCTAATCTTTAGCGAATCTAAATAGCGCTGCCGCCAGCATGAGTACCGGCTAAATAACCACTTGTCCAGGCATGTTGAAAGTTAAATCCACCGGTTACGCCATCAACGTTCAGCACTTCTCCGGCAAGGTAGAGTCCGGGTATATTTTTAGCCTCAAAAGTTTTGAGGTTTACCTCGCTGAGTTCCACACCACCGCATGTTACAAACTCCTCCTTAAATGTGGTTTTGCCGTTTACCTGGTAGGAGTCATTGAGCATTTCCACAAGTTTGTTGAATTGCTTTTTGGGTAAATCCAGGTAGCGTTGGTCTATCGAAATTCCGGCTTTTGCGCATAGCTTTTGCCAAAGCCTTGCAGGAACCTCAAACATCTGATTACCTGTTACCACTTTTTTCGGATGGCTATCGCGGTAGTTGAAAGTTGAGTCAACTTCACTCTTCATCCATTCCTGTCCAGTTTAGCAGAATGGGGAACTGGTAACTTGGCCTCAAAAAAATCAATAGCCGCCCATGCCGAGAGCTTTATCACAGCCGGTGCACTAAATCCCCAATGGGTAATCAAAAGCGGGCCATTCATTTTCCATTTACTTCCGGGCACCTGTTATCCCTTTATTTCTAAAGTCCCATCAGGTCTTTTCAGGTCAGAATCCGGTACATTAAAGGTGAACAGGGTAGGGGTTTGGCTATTTTTAAGCCTAAATCGCGCAACCAGTTATAGGCTTCGGCTTTGCTGTTACCTCCACTGGTTAAAATTACTTTTTTAGCGATGATCGTTTTACCATCCTTCAACTCTAAGTGAAATCCATGTTCACTTGGCGTGATTTTTTACCACTTCAATTTTAGTCTGATATCTACCTTAATCGGGAGGTTTCCTTCATCAAACAATCGATGATCGTTTGAGAATCATCCGTAATGGGAAACACTCTCCATCTTCCTCGGTCTTGAGTTTTACACCCACGGGCCTCAAACCACGCTCTGGTTTGGGTTACTCCAAATTGCTCAAAACCCTTTCTTAGGCTTTTACCCCTGGGGATAATTGCCCACCAGTTTTGAAGGTTGTTCACAGTAGTACGTAAGACGTTGCAACGGCCGCCACCACTCACCTTTCTACTCAACCATTTGCTCTGGTTTTTTCAAGAATGGCCACACGTTTATCTCCCGTCATCAGGGCGCATTAACTCAGAAGAATCCTGCGGCACCACCACCTATTACTGCAATATCAAGCTCTGTTTGAGACATAGCGCGAAGGTAATGTTGAAGAACAGGAATTTCGTTAATTAGTAAAGTAATAAATACAGCAAATCATGTCCCTAAAAAACAGAATTATACCCTGCCTTAATTACGATGACGCCAAAGCGGCCATTGATTTTTTATGTAATGCCTTTGGCTTTGAAAAACTGCACTATTTTGAAAATGAAGATGGGAAGGTGGCCCATTGCCAGCTCAATTACATGGGTAACGGTATTATGATTGGCGATTCCGCCAGCGGTTCTCCCTTCTCTAAATATATCATTCAGCCCAAAGATGTAAGTGGCAAGGAAACCCAAACCCCCTATGTAGTAATTGACAGCGATAGAATTGATGCCCATTACGAAACTGCTAAAAAGAATGGAGCCCGCATTGCCATGGAATTGGAGGAGCAACCCTATGGCGGTAAAAATTATGCAGCCTTTGATATTGAGGGTCATCTATGAGTGGTTGGTGTGATCCATGGCTGAGGAGTGGATGAACAAGTGGTTGGTTTAAGCAATGCCAAATTATTGGAGGTACTCAGGCTCGGAAATGTTAGAGAAGGGTGAAATTATTAAGTACAGAAGAAGGCCAATTTGCAAAAATTAGAATACACTGCCTATTCAGCCAAGATTACGGAGATTCAATCCTTGGAACCAAAACTTCATGTTAACTCCCAAGAGTCAAGGAATTCAATTGGGGAGCCTGCTTTTTAGCTTTTTATTGGTGTCTAAGTAATAAAATGGACTATTGGGTTTTCCTTTTGGGTATTCCTATTGTGAATTTTGGTGTAATGTTATACCTAGGCTTTAATGGCAATAGGCTGGCTTTTGAAAAGAGTGATTTTGACAGTGACAGAAATGATTTCTTAAAAGTTAGAGCTGAATGGAGTAAATGGGAGTTAGAAGCCTTTTGGATTATTCTCTTGTACCCTATTTTTTGGATTGTGACTTATTAATCTTTCCATTTTTTGTTCTCATATTTTTACCCCTTTCAACCTCAAACTGTTCAGTACCACACTTACTGAACTAAAAGCCATGGCGGCTCCCGCTATCATGGGGTTTTAGTCAGAAATCCTGTAAAAGGTAGAGGATACCCGCAGCAATCGGAATCCCGATAAGGTTATAAATAAAGGCCCAAAACAGGTTTTGGCGGATGCCCTTTACTGTTTTGTCAGATAGATTAAGCGCTTTGGGCAGCACTAAAAGGTCAGATGAAATGATAGTGATTTTGGCCACATCCATGGCAATGTCCGAACCTTTGCCCATAGCAATGCTCACATTGGCAGTAGCCCGTGCCGTAGAGTCATTGATGCCATCACCCACCATGGATACGACTTTTCCTTTTGGCCTGAAGACTTTTCACAAAATCCGCTTTATCAGCAGGCATCATTTCAGCACGATAGCTTACAATACCTACCTGTTGGCATACAGCTTTTGCTGTTTCTTCATTATCACCGGTAAGCATAAATACGTCAAGTCCTTTGGCTT
>CAVWUM010000001.1:0-954949 GCA_963758205.1 Schleiferiaceae bacterium | reverse complement strand
ATGAGTCATTTGTCAGCAGACCCATGATATCGGGCCGGGTATGATGATCAGTAGCAAATGAGGGGTTTTTGTGGCAGTGTAGAGCAGTTTTCTGGCTGGTAGGTTTCTTCCAGTCCTTTAGTGGAAAGGCCCTGAAATTGCGTTTCCACATACGGTTCCAGTCCCCTACTACTCCGTGAGTAGCGATATCGCTATTGATATTCTTTTGTTGCTTCGCGGACTTTCTCGGCGGTACGTGTTCAATAGAACCTATTGGGTAATGGCCACCATTAAGTCGGGCTTGTTTTTCTAAGATGAACTTTTACCAGGCTAATTCTAAGTGATTGAAGTCAGTGATGATCTTTAGCAGGTAATCTACATGACCAAAGGATTCGAGCCAGTCCTGGATTTGATTATCCTCTACAAATTCATAGCGGATTTTTCCTTCTTCAAATGTCTCCTTGTAGAGCCTGGTCTTCACCCAGGTAAGGAATCCACGTTTGGTGAATATGCGAGGCAAGAGATGATTACCGCCAACTGTATCACGTATTTCAATGGGTAAGTTGTTATCCCTGCCAAACTGAAACACTTTCATTCCATCAAAGTGGATAGCTAAGTCATCCCAGGTATCATCATTAAAGTTTTGATTGTAATGCTGTTCAATCTCAGACCTTGATCGAGAAGAAATCTCGAAGGTGTAAGCGCTATCGCCAACTACGAGTACACCATCGTTTCCTTTCCTTGTTACTTCTGTCTTCATCTCAGGCTCACTTTATAACCATTGTATGATAGGATGAGAGCCTGCCAGCATTGTCTGTTCTGATGTGTATCAGCATCAAATAGATAAAGCTTTTCAGAAGAGTAAGGATCCTTTGATATTGGAGGGATTGCTCTCACAAGACATTTCTCTATGATTTTAATACCCTTCTGAGCTATTCCTTGAAATTGAAAATGAGGCAAACTCTATTTCGAACGGCTTTACCGAGGCAGTATCTCTTCTCATTGAAGCAATTGCTTCTTTCAGGCTAATTGTATTCACATCTCAATAATAAACTCAATCAATCCAGTCGAAAAGGACATGATTAAAAGTGATTGGAGATGGTTGAATCGATCTTGAGGATGTCAAAGCACTAATGGTTGGAATTTTCAGCTTCCCATTTTGGGATCATATCTCCCTTAGGGATAAACTGCTTTAATTAAAGGAAGGCAGCTGAGTGTGGTCGCAAAAAAGGTATAAAACCATTGTATAAAAATGGGTTTTGTAGGGGTTTTCGTGCTGATAATTAAGGATTTATGAAAATATGATTTTGAAGAAAATGAAGAATACATCTGCTATTTCGCTTTTTTATAAGGCGCTTTTTTATTATCTTTAAGTATTAATAATCAATAAATTATGTGAGTATGACTAACAAGAATAGAGGTAGCGCAGCCCAGAAAAGCGCAAGCGAGAACAAGAAGGAAACCACCACAGCAACTACCTTAAAAAAGGTGACTGATGAAAAAGTGGAAAAAAAGGAACAGCCCAAGGAGGACAAGGGCAAAACTCCCGAATCGGTCGCAGGTATAGCGGCACGGAGAAAAGAGGGCGTAGCCAAAATGCAAAAGTTGGCAGACAGGCACGACCACCTAAAAATGAAGGACGAAGGAGCTGGCCGATTTTATGGCCACCAACGATGGCACTAAAGTCGAAATGAGTGTGAAAACGGGGCAGGTTACGAGTACCGTAACAATACCGAGGTAATAACAAAAACCATTTGCAATGTACGCAGCCAACTGGATGAGCTCTTGACGGAGTGCGAAAAGGAAATTGCTGAATTTGAGCTGTAAACCCTGTTAAATTGAAAAACCCCTGCAGGTTGCAGCCTGTGGGGGTTTACTGTTAAAAAATGTGAGTTAATCTAACGAGACAAAATTATGAATACTAAAGACAGCCGCCACAGTAGCCACAGAAAGTTGGAAGCTGATTAAAGACCAACGCAGAAAGAAACTAATTGACTCTAAGTGAAGAAGCCCGAGCCAATAAGGGACGAAGAAGGTTTGACTGCACGCTAAATGACATCATTATAGAGCGATTTTATACTAATGGCCACCACAACACATTTCACACATTTGCGGGCTGGAAAAAGGAGGGATTTAGCGTGATTAAAGGGCAGTGAGGCCTTTGTAGTGTGGGGAAAGAAACGGACTGTAGAACAGGCAAAAGATCACCGCGAAAGTGAGGAAAGCGAAGAGGCCAAAAAGTATAAGTTCTACCCTTTGGCTTATTTATTCAGTAACCAACAGGTAAAGAAATGAGCGCCCCTGTAGCACTGGGCAAAAGAGCCACAAAGCAATTTTGCCGCCTGATTAAAGGTATGAACTTTAACCTGGAGAACACAGAAAGCTGGACAATGAACCAGGACTATATATGCCCTGTAGTATTGAGGTGATTGGAAAGGGAGAGGATTATACTATTATTTCCTTCTCCCACTATGGAAAGCAAAACGGTGATTTGATGGCTGACCCTGATATGACTTTTATGGTTATGCAGGGAGTTGTTACCAAATACCTTATTTACCCGATGACCTTCAGAAATGACTATTTAGGAATTTACCAAGAGAGCATAGTGATTCATGAAGACGGGCGGCAGCTGTTAAACCCAAGATTGCAGCGAGATCACACGGAGTTTGCAAACCTTTGGATGAATAATTTAGTAAAGCAACAGGGCATTTGAACAAAAAAACCCGCAATCAGGGCATTGATTGCGGGTTTGCTTTTTTCACTCAATAACTTTTATGTACTAGCGTAAAATTGATTGGATTTCGCGCGGAATAAGGCCACTTCAAACATTCTGAAGAGATAACTAAAACCGTCTTTGTCAAAAAGGAATGTTTGCCAATCATCCTTTTTGAACTCTTGTAATATAGTTTGATTAAATGCCTGTAACTGTATTTTGGTGTAGTACATGCCCTCATCTAAGGTTAGTTCACCAAAAGAGCTCAGCCAGGCGCGGAAGACTTGGAGCTTATCGATCGGAGATTCGTATTTCAATAACCGCAGTAACTGAACGGTATCCAGCTTCTGTTGATTTAAAGCAGGTGCAGCCGGCAATAACCGGACTTCACCTTCATTCAAGAAGGATAGTTCACCGAAACATAACTTAATCTTTGTTAATCGTTCCATTGTAGAGCTTTTTGTGGTCATTCGATTTTCTGGTGAATGTAAACCTTGGCCTTACGCTATCGGCAATAAAAAGTTCCTCCTCTGATGAGGGCATGGCTAATGGAGCTAAAGATTCTGTAAATTCCTCCAGGCTCATTGTTTTGGAACCCTCAGGTGTGATGTGGGTAACACGTAAGGATTTCAGTTGCTGTTTTTCCAAGTCTGAGATCTTCAGCTGAAAATGTGTATTACGACTATCCATAGCGGACTAAATTACAGCTTCTTTTTCATCCACATACACTTTGGTTCTTCATCATATTTGCAATGCCACCGGTAGCCTCTGCGTTTATACCATTTGCACATCCAACTGCGCTTTACACACCAAAGTAGCGCCCACTTTGCTCCTCGATCTCTACCAATATCTTCTCTTAATAATTGCAGCTGTAAGCCCAGCCCTTTGTTTCTGTGCTCTTCAACCACCATCAGGTTTTCAAGAAACACTCTGGCGGGTGTATCATAAAACCAATATACTTTACCTATGGCCAGGCCCTGGTGATGCATGATTGTTATCGTTTCACTTTCGCCTAAGTAATCCTGGTGCCTGGAAAAGATAAAGTCCGGATAACGCTCTTTTATATAGTCTGGAACATTGTATCTCGTTCTTGTCATATTAAAAAATGTATACCTACCTATGTGCAAGTAATCCTGATATCAGTAACAGAGTTGTGCGTACTATGAACCACCTTTAAAACCTTACCGAATTTATTATTGAAGTGAACTTCCTCATTCAGGCCTGGGATTGGCAGGTTCTTAGGATAGTCGAAAGCACCTTGAATGTGTGCAAATTCTATTGTTACAAAAACTTTTCTTTTTCTGAGCATACTTTATAATTGGTAGTTAAATATTTAGCCTCTCGACTTTAGGATCTGAGAAACTGAGTTTTCGGGAAGAGTTGGAGCGCTGCACATAATCCTTACGCATGAGGTAGTACTTGAGGGCATCGCTGAAGTTGGTGCTGAGGAAGGGCATGAGCTTGGGTTGCTCCTTGTAGCGCTGCTCACTGGTTTTTACTTTTTCGATGTGCTTTTTGCCGCGCCTGTTTACCAGTTTTACCGGGGCGTTCTCTAAACTGCTTTTCAGCTCTCGGCAATTGTAATGGTCTATCCTCAGTTTGGGGAGTTTGGGATTGCGCTCCTCCAGCAGCTCCATCATAAACTTGTATTCATCATCCTGGGTAATTACCCCCTGCCCTTCGCTCATAAGCTTTACATACCAGCCGGTAGGGTTTCCATCCTGATCAAATTCAATTTCTTTTTTGAATTTACTGGCCACATCCTGATTTACAGATTTAAGGTTATTGGCCGAACGATCATGATAGAGGTACAATACCTTTTTGTTGTGTGGGCCCCAAAACTCTAAAAACTGATCTGCCAACTGCCGGGTGTAGTCATCCGGAACGGTAAACTGATTTTTCAGGATCCTTTCTTCCAGTCCCTGGGGCTGACCAAGTACCAACCAGAGATAGGCTCCAACATCAAAACCCCCATAAAGGGGTTTATCAGGATCATGGTAGCGGAGGCCTTCACAGGTTTCTACAAACACATCCTTAAGCCCGTATTTATCATACAGGCTATTGTTACCATCTGTATAAAAGTGCCCAGGATTGAGTTTGGGATAAAAAGCATCGCCCTGGCGAATAGTGGATTTTATTCCTAAAACAGAACTCTTAAAATCTTCCCAACCCAAACTCTCCAGCTGCTCCGGGTAATACCCAAACCGCAACTGATCTACATTAATAAATGAACTGGCCACATAGTAGAAGGTGGACTCTTTACGGGCCTTAATCCAAAGCTCTTCCCACTCTTCCAGCTGCTGATTGGTAATGGGGTTATTGATGCCCTGCTCCTTTTCGGTATATTTCTGGATCCGCAGTTCATTAAGTACCCGGGAAGCAGCCAGGATAAGTTTTATCTGTTCGGGATCCATACGCTTGGCCATGCCCAGGATCCAGTCATCTTCATTACCGGTAAGCATAGGCATATCAGTAGCGAAGGTGTGGCCCTTGTAGAATACGGAATTGCCAAACAGATCATAACGACCACGGGCTGCAGGGAAAAGCTTATCAATTTTATGTTTGACCAGGTACTTTGCTTCATCGCCAAAAATGTGCTGGTAGTCATCACCGGCCCCGGAGCTGGGCTGGTCCGATACTGATGAGCTTAAAGTGGCAACCATTCCAGGTAGTGACTGTATGGCGCCAGTCTATAACCCGCTTGTAGGGGCGTTTGAAGTGTGCCGGTGGCCGTTTATCCACTACAAAGTGTACTTCCTCCTTCCAGCCCAGGCGCTCCCAACCTTCCACCAGTTTGGGGATGATGTTTTTTTGCGCATTACGATAGGTATCAGCTGCCCAGGCAAAGAAGGCGCCCGGCATATCACGAATGATATCCTGGGAGCGCTCAGCAATAAAATCAGTTGTTTTACCTGAAGCCCGGCCCAATACCAGGTACTGGCTTTTGGCGCTGATCATAAGGGAAGTCTGCTTCAGCCAATTGGCGTACTGCAGGTCTGCATCAATCTCCGGGGGTTTCATGCTCGAGATCGATTTTATGTTCGGTAACTCCGGACTCGGCCATGATCCGCTGCCTCTCCTTTTCAGGGATATCGAATTGCCTGATGTAGGCCTTGAGCTTTTCACGGTCATCATTCTCCAGGTTTTCGCCCAACAGGCTTACATCTGCAGTATAGATACGCACGGGTTTCTTTTCTTCCGGAAGCAGGGTATCATCCTTTACAAAGCGAAGTCTTAATTCTGTGGCTTTGCACATGGCCTCTACCCACACCTTGAGGTCATTAAAGGAGCGGATAAGAGGCCGGAGGGCATTGGCAGTACTTTCCAGCTTATCAGCTGTAAGATTGGCGTAGGCCATGGCCTTTACCTCTTTATCCACATAAAAGAAGTCGAGCGCATCATTATACCGCTTATTGGCCTTGAAACGGGTAAGGCTATAGGGCTCTCCCATCAAAACCTTTATGATGTAGCTTTTATCCTTATAGCGCATGAGCTGAGAACGAACCACCTCCAGGTCACGCAAGTAATCGGCTACCTCCTGCGGGTAGGCTTCTCCCTTTGGGGTACCTTCAATGATGCTTTCCACCGTGGCCAGGTCGAGGCTATCGATGAGGGTAAGTTCATTGGATGGTTTTGGCTTTTGGCCCATTGCTCAAGTTTGTTGTTTAGGGTCTAATGTTTGTAGTGAACAACCACCCCGGCCTAAAGGCCACCCCTCCTTAAAAAAAGGAGGGGAGAAGCTTCGATCAACATTATACTTGTAGTGCATTTTTAAAATCCTGTTCGGTTTGTGCTTTTTTCCATTGCTGGATGGAGGTGATGTTGCCGGCTTTGGCGGACTCCAGTACTTTAACTTCCATTTCGGCACGGGCTACCAGCAGGCCGCGCTCATAATGGTAGCGGATGGTGCCTTCTGTGTACCGGTCTTCCTCGTTATTCCAGGCATTGTAGAATTTTTCAGTTGGTACCTCCAGGTACACAGCAATTTCTCGCGGGCCATAATGGCAGGCCGCCAGCTGCTCTATTGTTTCATATTCTTCCTGGGAGAATTTCATTGCTGCTTTTTGTGTAATCCATTATCCCGGATATAGTCCAAGTATTGCTCCAGTGTTTTGGGATCCTCCCCTACTACGCCTTGGGCATCCGAAATTATTCGCTTTGCCAGAAAACTGGAGAGTGTTTGGAGTGCTTCCACTATTTCCCAATCAGACAGATCGCCCGTTTGGACATCCATTCTTTTTTCAGGGTTATCAGGCGTGAGGATTATTGTTGCCTTGCGCTGTGCCATACTTAATGTTTATGGCAATATGGGGAGGGGAAGGGGGCGGGAAAAGGACAGAGGCCCTAAACTTTTCTAAGTGCTATGAGGTAAATTAGATTGAATATAGACTTTCTTCCAATGACCTGACACAATGGTCTGTAACTTTAGTTGGGTTTTTAAAATCCGGAACTTTAAGATTCTCCGAGAAAAACATTACTTCATGACCACGCTTAGAGGCTGTTGTGCTGTAATTGAATCCATATTGAATCTTCCGATACTCTGAGTATAGGTTTGTGATAAATTCATGGTCATCATATGACACGATCCAATGTGCATCTTGTATTTCTGAAATCCTCTTAGCTAAAAGCTCATGATCCTTCTCATTGTAAAAATTTACATAAAGGTCTTGACCTTTAACATAATATGGTGGATCAAAGTAAATAATTTGTGATTCATTTCCGACTGAAGACAAATTATTTAAGAGTTCAACAGCATCTTCATTTCTAATTTCTAAACGATCTCGAAAAGACGCTACATGATAAATTCTTTCCACCAAATTAGGCTTATTATATCTGGCGTCCATTTTCCATCTTCCATCCTGATTGCGGCCACCAATAAGCCCTGCTTTCATAATGCCTGACCTATTAACACGATTTATGTAGAAAGTTGAGAACCCTAATTCCAATATCTCGGCATCTTTTTTATTAGACTGAATCGCTTTTTGAGTTTCCCATGTAGCCACATTAAGTGGGGTATCCCATATCAATTGAGCAAGTTGCTCTGGAAAATCCAAAACTGCCTTCCAAAAAGCATAGATAGATCTATCATAGTCATTGATTATTGCCTCCTTTGCATACCCCAGGTAGATTAGATCAAGCGCTACCGAAGCGCCACCAGCATAAGGCTCAATATACCTACAGCTATTAATATTATTAAGAGCTATAACCGATTTAATATAATTTGCAACCTTCGCCTTTCCACCTGGGTAGCGTAGAGGTGAGTAATGATTCATTCCCTAGAAAAATAATGCTTTAAAATATCCCCCAAAATTATAGAGGACCTTATGACGTCACTCTTTTCTGTAACAATGGTGCCATGGGCAAACTTATGCATAGTAGCTTCAAAACTATCCGATTTCTTTAAAAAAGAGTTTGTTAGAGCCAAGTAGTTACTCTCCTCAGCCTTCAGATTCATCGATTCCTTAGCAGCCTTTAAAAACGGGCCAAAAGCACTATCTGTATTAGAAAGGGTATTATTCTGTTGCGAAAAGTATTCCCTGGCGGCTGTTTCAGCTAATAGCCTTAATGACATACCCAAAATCGGAATAATTGTAGGGTCATTCTGCAACCTGTCATAAATCGTTTTAATTGCAAGGTATAAATCGTTAATGCGCCCTTTTTTAAGCAAAAGAGCTTGACCAAATAATAAATTGCTTGCAGGAGCTCTCTTTGTTCTTCTCCTATCGGTGGGCCTAGCAATAGCCGCAGTAGTATTAGATATTGCCTTTTTATTTAATTTTTTTGCTTTAATGTCAGGATTAAAAGGAGTGATAATTTCCTTTAGATCTTCTCTTCTACTAATAATTGCTTCTTTAGGTTTTCCTCGGTAGTTTCCTCGAGTCCAAATCACTTTATCATCCACAGCTGACACCAAGTTTCCAATTATATCTAATGCCGGGGTTTTATCATACATAGACAGCAACTCTCCTTTAGGAGAAATTGAAAAACCCATATTTTTCATTTTGGAATCTGTGATTACCTCTTCAGAAACAAAGCGTTGATTTAATTTTGGGTTTGAAGATATTAAGTCGGTAGCCATTTCAAACCTGAGAAAATAACTAGGATCTTTCCCTCTGTGAAGGTGTTCAAAATAATGCCTGTCTAATTCAGACCATGTTCCAGATCCACTATGTTTACGCTCAACAGCGTCAAGTGCAGTGTCAATATCATAAACAGCACAAGGAATGTCGGCCTCTTCAAACAACCCTTCTTGTCCAGTTTTAAGTGATAGATAATTTTTCAAATCATCAAATTGCTCAATATTTTGAAAGAATTTTAATAGTACTACCCTTCTGTTTCCATCATAAACTATGTACTTATTATCAATTTCAACTACAATCGGGGACTCACTGTAGTCAAAGAAATTGCCCATGGAGTTCAACAGACTTTGAAGCTTCCACTTACCATTGACATCTACTACAGCTGCTTTAATAATATCATTATCTGATTTATCAGTTAAAGGATCTCTAGGGTTTTCAGTCCAAAGGCATAAGTCATCTATAGCGATTGATTCAATCTTTTTTTGTCGCATAAGGCTTGGTTAATTTTAGTTGAATCACAAATCTAAGTTTTATTGACATTAACTCAACAGGCACTAAAAAAACTTCTTTGTTAATACGTTCTTCAGGTATATTTGAATAAACAATTCACCCATGACCTTCTTTGAGACAGCCCAAATTTTAGCGGTAATTTTTCCAGTATTACTGACACTATACTTACAATGGGTAAATAATGCATTTCAGGCAGAGCTAACTGAAAAAATGGTAAAGTTTCCCATTGCACATCAGGCACATTACACTGCCTTGGAATGTACGAACCAATTATTTGAAATGATGGATATGAGGACGGATTTCGATATGGGAAGACATTTCTTTAAATACATTCATGTAGGCCTCAAAACCATGATAGCAATGGAAACATTGCAGCCTAATGATGATACCATTAAAAAGATTCATGAAACAAACCTGATTGAACTTGGGGAATTGATTAATGAATACAAGGATGCCAAATATCCAGATATGCTTAAAGTACAATCCGGATTTATGGATGCAATAAAAAAAATGATTCAAGCTATTGGAGCCCAAATGCAAAGAGAATCTCTATCAAAGTTTTATTGATTAATAAGAACCCAACTTCAACTTTGACTCAAACCGCCACACGTTGCCCATGATGCAGAGAATGGCTTTATGCTGTGCGCGGCCTTCATAGAGCTGGTAGAGATTGGCGGGCTTTTGGAGTGCCCAGCCCCACTCCCATGAGGCTTTGGGTACTCTGTTTATGAGAAGTGCTTTTTCTCTTTTTCTGAGTTCCTGGTCATCATGGGGGATGCCATTTTTGGCCAGCTCATAGTTCATCCAGGTATGGAGTACTGCCCTGAGGACTTTTCTGCATTCTTCTGCTGATACTTCAGAATAGATCCTGCAGATGGCCGGCACCTCCAGGTAAAAGTAATCAGGCTTTTCCTCTTCATTGAGAATCCACTGCCTGATGCAGATTTCATCTATTCTATCTTTCCGGGTTCTCCTAATCATCCTTATCTACAGATTCTGCATGATAGAGGGTACCCTCAAACCTAATGGCATCTTTAACCGGGTTCCTGGCTTCAGGGGTTCTTTTAGTAACAGATTTTTTATCCACCTGCTTAAAGATGTATTCTGAATCATCCTCCTGACTGATGATATCCAGCTTTTCCTGAAAAGAGGCTTCCACATCCAGCCAATCCATAATTCTATCATAGGGCAGAATTACAGGGGACCTGTGATGGCCAATCTTTTCAATAGATGGGTAAGGATCACGGGTTACCAGGGTATGTGCAGGATAGGTGTTTTTATCATTGTAATTGGCAGTGCCAAAAAAGCCAGCCAGGGGAATGTAGCCCCCATCCTTCCTTTCGATTTTGTAGTAACCCGTATTGTATTTTTTGTCAGCTTCAAAAAATCGGTTTACAAATACCACACAGGGCTGATGGGTGAAATCGGTGATGGCAATCCTACCAAATTTGGAGAGCTTCTTCTCCCCCATCAAACCTTGCTGATACTCCTCCAGCTTTTCAATAGTGGCATTATAGTACATGATATCCTTACCCGGATAAAGTGGAAGGGTCATTCCAAATTTGCTCCACTCCTTAAAGACTCTGCCCTCTTTATCTCTAAGATGAAAAATGAAGAAATTGCCTATGCCACCCACACCAGGTACTTCTACAGGGGGTCTGCCATCTGTTTGCATCTCACTTTCCGGCTGGTACCAGTTAGCCAGGGCAAACTCCTTTGAAAGGTCATGGGTATTTATTAAGGTAAACTTATTCTGATCAAAAATGAATCCCTCTCTATCAGGGATCTGGTCTTTATAGCCACACATAGATACTCACATTTTATGGCTAAGGTAAAAGGTAAGTATCATTTTGGATGTATTGACTTTGTGAAAATGTTTGAGTATGGAAGCTGTGATTTCTACCCTCTCCCCCTTCGGGTACTCTCCCTTGCAAAGGGAGAGAGAGCAACCACCCCCTGCCCCTCCTTACTCAGGAGGGGAGATTCTTCGGAAGGAAATTATATAGGTACAGAAATCTGTACTTGACCGGAGCGCGATTAAAAGCAACTTTTGTGATGTGGACAAATGTTATCAGTATTGGAAACATTTGTTAACCAATTTATCCGGCTACTATTTTGAGATTTGCTTTGTCAAACATAGTCTTCAGGCATATCTCCGATATATCTGATCAAAAATAACCCAGGGTGGAGTATGTGGTAACGCATGCTCAACATCTATCGGCCTGACCGACTGTGTTTGACACACCCTGGGCCTTTTGTTTAATTTAATTTCTGATAAAATGTCAAACACAGAAAGAAAATCCATCTACAGTGAAGTACCCCAGGTACTGATTGGGGGGCTTGAAGCCCCGGTAAGCCACAGAACTATTGAATTAATGAGTTACCTGGAGGGTGAATGCCCGGGTGATGTGGCCAACCTTATTACTTACCATGCCTGTGTAATTGCTGAAAGCAAGGACAGCATGGACTTATTTGATAAGGACACAGTGAAAAAGCTGCTAAGGCTGCAGGAGTTTTTACTGAGCTGGCAGAATGACATTATGTATGACCAGGTACACCTGATGGAAGAGAGTGCCAAAACTGCACTGGCTGAGGATGAGTAAAGCAAATAGCCCCTTGAAAGAGGGGCTATTTTTTTTATATCTGTTCTTTTATCTTTTGCAGTTGTTCTTTTAGAGATATAAGCTCTGCTCTTGAAAGAAATTCACTTGACCTGGAATCAAACTTTTCCAATTTAATATAGCCCTTCCAAGCCTTATCTGACATGCTGTAATAGCACCCCACTTGGAAGCCCGCCCGGGTACTATAAATTACTTCAGTGTAGGCTTTAGGATTAGTAAGCATTGTTTTATTTAACATGAAGTCCAGGCTTTCTATCATTTCCTTGAGTTCATCACTATCTACAGTGCCTATCTTGGTATCACTAGTGTATTTACCCGATACGAACATCTCAAACCTAACAGCTTTAATACTATCCTTCTTACTGAGATCAGTAAGTGTGACTATTTGGATAGTTATTTCCTTCACTACTCCGACAGTCTTATATTCTTTTGAAAGTAGTTGGCCTGATCTGGCTGAAAATTTAGAAAGATTTGATTCCAGTTTAGTTTCCCCTGAAGATTGCGCAATACCTAAATAAGATACCAGCGCGAAGCAAATAATAAATTTGGTTTTCATAAAAGTGAGATTAATTTGATGGGAAAGTATCAAATTTCAGGAAATACTCTGTACACAACTTCTCCGGAATTTATAGAGTTGCTCTGAATTGGAGAAGAGGTATTGCTCATGCCGGCTATTTTCGGACCAGTTGCCGGAGCCTTCTACTACAAAATGATCATCACCACAACGGGCCAGCATTATTTTGGAATGATTCCAGGCATATTTTACCTGCAGCTGTGGCCTTGATTGTGCGAAGGAGTCCAGCAGATCAGTAACGGCCGGCCTTTGATGTTTGAGGCTATCGGCCACCAACAGGTACATCTTTCCTATCTGGCCAGCTTCTACAAATCGCATAAAGGAAAGCAGGATCCGCTTATTGATGGAATATGTAGATAAGGTGAGCTCATCTATACTACCCCGCTCTTTTACCAGGTAAGGGACAAACGTGAAAGCGTTAAAGCTCTTGTCGGTCCATAGGAACAGACATTCTCCCTGTTCCGGAGGATGGCCCACCAGGTGTTTAACACTTTCCACCCGTTTGTAATGATCAGCCAGAAAGCGCATGCTGAGCCTGGCGTCTTTATCAGAAGCCTCACCATCAGCGCTTACAGGCTGAGCGTTTTTGATTTTATTGAGGTCAAATAGAGCCATAGGCAATTACAGACGAATGGTTTCCATGATTCGCTGAGCTATTTCCTCCGGAGGAGTTTTTTCGGTATTGAATGATAGATCGTGATGGAGCTTGGATAAATGTGGCTGGATCCTGTGAGCTGTCTCCAGGGGTGAGACATCTCTATTATAACAGTAGGGGGGCCATTGGTAATCATTGGCTTTTCGCTGCTCCAGGCGCTGCTCAATTACCTTTAGGGAAGCTGTAAGCTGGACTATCTTAAAGTTATTGAAGTGGCCGTAAATGCGAAATACAGACTTTGGGAGTCCGGTAGTCTCGAGGATTGCATTTTTCTCCTGGCTAATTTGCCGGATGAGATCTTGCCAGGCATCCCACTCTGCAGTAATGAATCTGGCATTGTGCTTTATCCGGAAGTCATCTATTGAAAACACAGGCCAGCCAGTGAGTTTGTGAAGCTCATTGGCTACTTTGGTTTTGCCTGTGCAGAGGTTACCGGTAAGGGAGATGAGGAGGGACATGGGAGGAGGTGTTAAAGTTTTAATGTTGAAGGTTTGTGGTTCATTGGTATCACCCTTCGATACACCCCGATAGCTATCGGGGTACTCAGGGTGACAGATGTGTGATCCACCCCCACCCTGCGGGCACCCCTGTTTCGACTTCGCTCAACACGGGCTGCAGCGGGGGACAAAACAAAACCCCTTGCTTACCATGATTAGGCATGGACTCGGCAAGGGGTTTCTCTCTTTTGGGGGTGTTTATGGTGCATTAGCTGCTGAAGGATTGCAATCTTTTGTCGCACTCTTCAATCAGCCAGTTTTTTTCTTCAATGAGTTTTTCCCAGCCGGCAATTTTCTCAGCATCCGGGGCTTCTTTTGCCTTTTCGGACTTGATGTTCTTTTTGGCATTGCTCTTACTGGATTTCAGGGAATTTATCATTTTACTTATGCCTACTCCATCCAGTGCCTGGATTTCATCCACCTTTTGCTTATTGGCCCAAATGGGGTGTTTGCCCAGTGGCTCTTTATGCTCCTGGTAGTGCTTCAGCTCTTCCCAGATCAATCGGTTCTCGAGGTAGTTTTCCACCACTGTTTTTGAGGCTTCAGCCAACTGCTCTTCGGTCAGTTTTTTGGTCTGGATAGCTTCATGTGCCTCAACATACTTGTAGTAGGTAGATATTCTATCTGCCGTAAGGATCTTGAGTTCATCCGGGCAGTCATCTTCACGCAGGAAGGGGAATTGATCTCTAAGGCGAATGGCTTTTACGGCTTCTTCAGGCAGTGTGGCCACTACTTCTTTAGCGAGGTTTTGGGCGAGGTAGTTTTTCAGTGCTTCTCTTACCGTCTCGCCTTTACGATCGGGAAGGTTGAGCCCGAGGCGAATAACTGCAAGTGCCAGGAGATCATAGTAATCCGCTTTTTCCAAATCTATTTTGGGAATATCCTCAAGGGGAATTTCTTCAGGATTGAACTGAATGATAGGTTCAGGTTTATCACCCTTCGATACACCGCTTCCTTCGTCAGCAGTACTCTGAGTGACAGAAAGAGGCTGAGTGAGCATAGTATTCATTTCCCTTTCGGAAATGCCTACGGCTTTGGCCATGTTGTAGTGAATATGTAGCAGGAGATCTCCGTGCTCTCCCCCATTCATCCTACGGATTAAACCCTTATGGGCTCCGGGTATGGTGCGGTATATTTTACAGGCGTTATCAAATGTGCGATCGCATTTGAAATGCTGAAGTACTTTTTCTTTGAGTAATTGGCTCATAACTAGCTTTATTAAAGACAGGAGCCAATTAATTAAAGGTTAATTAAAGGGAAAAGGACAGCGGCCGCAGGGCGGGTTAAAAAGTTTGTTGTTTGAGGTTTGTTGAATGCCGGGGTTAGGGAATGCGTTTCGACTAACGCTCAACGTGACAGAGGGAGGTGATATGGGCTATTGCCTGGTTTGTAGTTTCCTGATGTGGGCCAGGTGTTTTTTGAGCTCCAGTTTTACTTCCTGCTCAGTGTTGAATGGTTTTTTTTGAGAGGTATCACCGCCTTTTAACTCCAGTAAGTGGATTAATCCGTCCGTCTTCTTCATTGGTGATATGCTTTATCTTGGCTCTGAATGCCTGCATGGGAAAATATTCACTTAAATACTCATCTGATAAAAAAAGGTTGTTATCTGTTAATGCAAGCCAAGTGTTTTGTATTTGATGAATGTAATCTACAGACCTTAATGCCTCACCCTTACTTTTCGATGGATCCTTGGTATAAGACAACCAGATTAAGTCAGTATCAAACTGAACCAATAAAAAAGTGGAACCCATTACCCTTTCCGGTATCCTAAGAATAAATTCATTCTGATTTAGCTTCCTGAAACCCAGGCCTACTAAAAGCTGCTCGCTAATCTCTACAGGACATAATTCTGCTTTTGCAATACCCACATGCTCTTTCACCTCTGAAGGATGGAAACCGGCCTGAACCGCATCAACATGAAATAAATTGATTGTGGTTACCTGAAAAAGAAAACCTTTGTCAGGCAGAGATAGGCCACCTCGACTTACTTTCCTGTAATAATAGTTGCCAAATGATATGGGATGAAAATCATTCATTGAACAGTCTTTTTTGTATAATAGAATCTATCAATTGTGCATCTTCAAAGCGCTCATCATTAATGCAGCGCTCTTTGGCTTCGAGGAGGTCGAGGTCGAGACCAAGAGGATATAAGTTCTTTTCTGGATTTTTCATTTAACTTATTCCGGAGCAGATCTAATGCCTTTTTTGTTTCCTCAAATGCCATTTTGGCTTTTGAAACCACATCATTCAATTTGTAAATGTCTTCCTGATTTGCAATAAAGTCATCTACCCCAAGGTCATCCACGCTGAGGCCTTCCCGCCTGATCCTTTCATACCGTTTGATAGCGTTTTGATAATCTTCTTTACTGGAGAGCAGCATTACATCTTTTGCAAGAAATAAATCCAAGACTACTTCCACACCGTAGAAATGAATTTTTCTTTTGTCAGACACAAACATCATGTAATCTGAAGCAAGAAAATTGTGATAGGCTTTTTCAGGAAGGCGGAATACTGAATCTGCCTCAGAAAAGTGATTCTGTTTTCTAGCTTCAACAAGCATCCGTGTCATTTCTGAGATCAGATCTCTTTGCATGTCTCAAAATTAGAAAAGTCTGGGGGATTTGAGATATCACCCTTCGATACATTTTGATGTCCCCTTCGACTACCGCTCAGGGTGACATCAAAACACTCAGGGTGACAGATGCATTCAAGATATAAAAAAAGTCCCGGGACCTCTCCCAGGACTTCTCACTTATGCTGCCTTTCACCATGAAAGGCCCTGTGAAATTAGAAAAAATCGGAGATTTAGGTACGCAAAAAAAATCCCGGGATTGCTCCCAGGACTTTGCTTAACTCTACAATGAATTATAAAAATGCAATATTACTGTAATAAAGAAAGCCCCGAGATTACTCCCGGGACCTCACAAAACTCAATAACGAGCAATAAATGTAAGTATTAAAATGAAAAAAGTCCCGGGATCTCTCCCAGGACTCAACCTTAACTAAAACTTCAAATGTAGAAGTATGCGGATAAATATATTGCAAAATTAGATATCACACAGCGATACCCCCGATAGCTATCGGGGACTCAGGGTGACAGAAGAAACCACCCCGGCCTTCGGGTACCCCTCCTTAAAAGAAGGAGGAGAAAGAAACCACCCCGCCCGTTGGGCACCCCTCCTTAAAAGAAGGAGGGGAAACAAAAAAATCCCTCCAGCATTACACCGGAGGGATTTGGCTCAACACAAAAATCAAATTCTAGGATCTTGAGATTTCTATAAACTTAAAAGTGGCAGCGCCATCCTTAAAGGCTTTGACTGTAAGTGAGCTGCCGGCATCACCTGTCCAGGTAGTGCCATTAGCCAGGATAAAGTCTCCACCTGCAGCTGTGATTGTTGCAGGATTGACACCACCGGAACCAATGAGGGTATATGGCAAGCCATTTACCGCATTGGTAAGGGTAGTAATTTCAGTAGCTGCAGCATTATCAGTAAGCTGATACTCGCCAGAGCCATTGGCTACATCCGGCTCATCTTCATCAGCTGCTATAGTGGCCAGCACTGCAGGTAATGTTAAGGTACCTTCATAATCAGCCGGCACAAAAGAGCTACGCTGGCGGGAGGTGAATACAAACATCACATCCTTTTTGCTATCGTTATTGGTACCGGTAGGGATCATTTGCAATGTAGCGCAAGGGGTACCATATACTTCCATACCTGAACCATCGCAGGTTTGCAGGATTACACCAAGGCTTTTGTTCATGTTATTCTGAGCAAACTCCTTAATCTCCCGTTTTTGTCCGGGATGTGAAAACTCAATGGCCTGGGTTACACCTACTGCATCAGGATCGCCTTCACCAGTAAAGCTTGGGGCAATGGTATTAACCGTACCATATACCTGCCACATATACTTACCAGGCTTCATTACAATGTTCTGTGGTATCAAAACACCTTTAGAATCGCGGGTAAGAGATGATTTTACTACATCATCAAAATCAAAAATAGTAAGGAGATCTCCCTTGTTGCCCGGAACACCTGGATTGCCAGATGCTTTGGGTACTGAGATGGGCACATAGGCGAAGGCATAGGATACTCCAGCTTCCGGAGAAACCAGCAAATCCGGTAAACCGGCAATGGCTTCAGGGGCAAAAATGGTGAGGCACAACATTAGTGTGGCCAGTACCTGCAGGGCTATATATAAATTCTTTGTTTTCATATCTGTTTTTTAAGAGTTAAAAAAAACATGGCAGCCAGGCTTCTCAATCAGGTAGGAAAGTGTTACCCGGCCACCATGAAGAATTTTTAAGCCGTGAAGCGATTCAGTTCTAT
The DNA here is from genome assembly GCA_963758205.1 of Schleiferiaceae bacterium. Lineage (GTDB taxonomy): Bacteria > Bacteroidota > Bacteroidia > Flavobacteriales > Schleiferiaceae > Owenweeksia. The sequence goes on along the minus strand of CAVWUM010000001.1, from coordinate 936,992 downwards.
GAACTTGCCACTCTCTGCATTGTAGATCACATCAATGTAATCGCCAAGACCGAGAGTCATAGCTCCGGACAGACCAGAAGAACTTACCTGAGGCTGCAATTGTAGTTGCATCATCATCACTACCACCTTCCAGGCGATAGGTAACTCCATCCACAGCATTCTCAATGTCAGTTAATGCAGTTGCCTGAGTATTGGCCGAGGTAATGAACCTTGTACCGTAATCGGCATCAGCTGTAGTAGCATCAGCAGCGAGGGTAACAAAACCAACTGTAGAGAAGTCTTTACGCAGGATCTCCACAAGCTTACCACCGGGGCGCTTGTACAGTTTTATCATTGAGGTACCATCCAGGGTAAGGGTAGCTCCTATCAACTGAATGTTTGCACCACTGGCAATGGTAGAGGGTGTACCTTCATTATTACCATAGATGTAGTAGTAGCGACCATCCACCGTATCCGTAAGATTGGTGATTTGAGTGGCACCGGTATTGGCTCCTGTTTGCAATACGTTATGGTATTTAACAGAGGGAGTAGTTACACCCGGATCAACTGGAATTTTTTGTGTGGTAAGAACTTCCACATTGTTACTCCAGAAAATCTGATTAGAGAAATCCACAGGGTCATTTTCCGTCCACTGGGCACCAAAGGCTTCCACATGAATACCCAGTTTATAATCTCCAAAAGCATTGATGTCACGCTTATCCAAATCAAACTTGATCATGTTTTTCTCATTCGGCACATTCTCCAATACCATGATATTGTCATCAGTGGTAATGAACATGAAGTCTTCACCATCCATATAATCCAATGGGTAGATGCGGACGTTATCGTGATTCTCCACTGTTTGCTTCATTGGCTCATAATCCTGATTAAGACCATCACGGGTACGGAGACCTTTGAAGTAGTTACGCGACCAGGTAGGACTCATGTAGAAGATAAGACCAGGCATGTTGATTTTATCGGCAGGAAGGCGGTCCACCATGTTCTCGACATAATCCACAATGTTGGCCACTGTAGGTTTACCATAGGCAAAGGATCCTGTGTTTTCTGAGTTGATAGGATCCGGCTGGCTCATATCGAATGGACGATAGGTTTTACCGCGGTTTTCAGCGGCAAGCTGGATAAGTCCTTTACCTCTATGGATAAAGCTCATTGGCTCGGTAGCCTCTTCATTAGGAAAGTACACCCCTTTTACCAGTACCTGATTATCCTCTTTACGGGCCTGCTCAATAAGCTTGGAAAGCAGCATGGTAACGAAGCTCATTTTATGGGCCTGTGAACCTTCCCTATTGTATTTATTCATCCAGGAAGTCTCAATTTTCTGCAGCTGATATCCTTTCCAGGTAGCATCAATCTGTACAGGGTACACCTTGCCTTTGATGGCCACAAACTTTTGACGGTTTTTGGCTAACCAGTTCTTTTTACGGCCCTGGGTAATCTCACCATTTATAATGGCCGTATAGCTGATTTCATCATCCACATTACTGATTACATCCCAGAATTCAGGGATACTGCGGTAATCGCCCATTACATCTACTACCTTATCCTGCTCAAGGCGGGCATAATCGGCCAGGTCACGATTGATCTGATCAATGTTCAGGGAGTCGGTCCAGTCGGTAGCTTTTACTTTATCGCGCTGACCGGTAGTGGCATGTATCAGGTTTTGGTTCCAGGGCCTGTTGGCCACCTGATCATAGGATTTATTACTACCAAACACATGTGTTTTGGTATGCCCAAGGTTTATCATAGTTCCAGAAATTTCGAGTAGTTCACCCGGAGAGGGGTCATCTTCAGCACCAAGAATTTCGCGCTGCTTTTTAAGCTCACGCACCTGGCTCTTCAGCTTTTTAGTTTGCTTTTTAATGGCTTCAGATTCTCCACCTTCGCCACCATCGCCTGAGTCGTCATCATCATCGTCTTCGTCCTCATCGCTCATCTCGATTCCTGTTTCCAGGGAAATGGCTTTGAGTTCTTCCAGGGCTTTTTTCTGTTCGGCAGAGAATTTTTTCTGCTTCTCCTGCATTTCCTTCAGTTCCTTTTGAGCTTCGAGCTCTTCATTGGCTTTTTGGAGGAACAGATCCGCAAAACCAGGTTTTTCTGTGTGGGCATCAAGCTCAGCTTTTTGTTCATCAGAAAGATGGTAACTACCATCCTTTTGAGGCAACTTGGCCAAAGCGAAGAAGGCCAGCACATTCTGCATGACTTTTTTCATTGAATTGGGGTATTTGAATTAATAATCGTGATCATTGCTAGAGAGTGGCGTTTTTGAGTTCACGCCCGGCTGCCAGGCGATGCACCATTTCGATGGCGGCATCCATGTTTCCTATGGAGTCGATGAGGCCGTGCTCGAGAGCATCTTCTGCGTAGAACATTCGGCCGGCCAGGATACCTTCTACTTTGGTATTCAGCTTTGAGCCTCTGAAGGCCTTTACATCTGCCTGAAATTTTTGAGCTAAAGGAGAAAGGGTGAATTGCTCCATATCCTTGTAATCGCCTTCGCGGGCTTTGAGCCAGTCACGATTTTTGAAATCGGACTCTGGCGCCATTATGATGTGTTCTTCTATACCCTCTTTTTTGAGATACTCCTGGAAGGAATAGAAAGAGAGCATCACACCGATGGACCCGAACTCTGAAGAAATATTGTTTTCGGCCATGATGTGATCTGTAGGAAGAACTCCATACATGCCTGCTGAAGCACACAAATCGCAGAGAGCAACAATAGGTTTTGTTCTGGCTTGTATCTCCTGAATTAATGGGGCAATAGAGTCAACCGCTCCCCCACCGGTATCTACTTTAAGGATGATGCCCTTGATGTTCTGATTGCGCATCATCTGGCGTATGTAGAACACTACATCATCAGTACCGGCACAATAGTAATTGCCATACTTGCGCATGGGCCCAATGAGTTCAATCACGGCAACGGATCCTTCCGGGATTTCTATCATCCCATCGCGATCCATCTGAACTTCCTCTCCGTTTTCATCAAGGATTTGCACCATGGACTGTATGGCGGGGCGCTTGTTTTCTTCCTCTTCAGATAACTGAGCAGGACCGAATAACCATTTGCCCTCATTTTTGAGAGCCATTACTGCAGGGAAATGATAAAGCGCAGTACTGAATGAAATCATCCATTGCGCTTTGCAGATTGAAGAAAAGAGTTTGTTGTATCGCACGGGAAAACGTTTGATACAATAATGAGCTGAGGAGTTGGCTTAGAAAATGGCTGTGGGGATGTCCTTTTGGGGAGAAATGAATATTGCAGAAAATGATCTGCAATTGCCGAAAATGCCTTAATCCCTGTTTTTCAGGGTTTTAACAATCCTGAAAGCGACAAAACAAGAACTTTTATTTTCGCTATTTTTTTATATATCTGTCTATCAGAGATTTACCGGGCTTTTTTAGCAGTTCGAAAGGATTTTTTGAAGATGATTTTGCGTAAACGTTCTTTTTGACAGGAAGATTTGCGCGATTGTAGAACTTCTTGAACTGATCGAGGGTGAACCCGGCATCATGAAGGTGATACACTTCCATCCAATATTTAATAGCCGGCTCGATGGATCCGCGTTTGAAATCGTTGCCAAAACATGCACCTGCAATAAAGTGAGCCAGGTTATCCAGAAAGCGTGTTTCATAATGCCTGATAATGGCCTCTATTGTTTTGGGCGGCAGATAGAGCTCTGAGTATCGGCCATCCTGCATTACAGGTTCCCAATACCTGGGTTCCCTTGGTACAGATACGGTGATTCGGAAACCTTCATCCACTTTTTTGATGTTCGGGAAATCTGCACGCTCCATAAGGGTGCGCAGAAAGAAACCATCTGAAGACCGGAGATCAACATCCATGTGGCGAATGAGGCTATCCGGGGTTTTTAAAATTTCATTGGTGAGGGAGTAAAAAAGAAAGTGCGCCAGGTAGGGCGGAAAGGGAAAAGAAACGAGTTGTTGATTTGATGAACGAGGTTGCGCCATTGAGGGTTTAAAATAAATGAATCACGGGGTTGATTCCATTTTTGATAAACGGTTTTTATCCACATATTTTTCATCAACACTGAAGCCCCTGGAAGCAAGAAAGGTGATTACATCCAAGGGATCAGAGGTAAGAGTTTCTGGATTTTTGAATACCACATCAGCCACAGCTTTAGTACCGGTAGCAGCAATGTTGTGGGGAGTATGGGGAGGGATGATATAGCAGGGACTATCTTTATCAATCAACTGATCATCATTTTCCTTATCGATAAGAGATCCGTTTATGAGCAGGACCATTTCAATACAATCATGCTCATGTTTAGCAATTTCGCCATCGACCTGAAAGAATGTGCGAAACACCAGGTGATTATTGTCATGCAACGTTTTGCGGGCTATTACACCATCACCAATACTAATTTCCTGATTGATGTCAATAGCAGCAAGGGCTTTGTAGGCCACCACATCAGACGTTTTGCTGTGATAGAGCTCGGACAAACGGCCCAGGGCCATTTGTTTAGTGCGATTGTATTGTACCTCAAACTCTTTTACGAACCGTTCCATTTGCAACTATTTATGTTGACTGTTGCTTCCAGTTTTCGAATGAGCTCTGCCTGCTCTTTTTGAGAAACAGTACTGGTATCCATGGCCTTTTGTGCCATTACCAGCGCTTCTATTGCTTTTTCGGCTATTGCCTCCTTCTTTTTTTGTTCCGCATTAAGCTTCAACCATAAAGCCACAATGGCCATCAAAAGCAGGAGTATCATCACCCCTGTGAGCCCTTCTGTTTCAAGCAGCTTTTCCTTTACTTCCGTGATCTGGAGGAATATCATTCTTCACTATTTTCAATGTTCCGCCCCAATCCTACTTTCTAATTTTACAGACCAGCATACCGCCTAAAAATGCGGCTATTACAGCTGCAGCACTATAGATGTAAAACTTGAACGGCACGCGGTAAATTATCTCCTGTGCACTATTATCTGTCTCTTCTTTGGAAGTATTAAGCACATAGTTCAGCTTATCCTGGAGGGAGCTGTTCTTTTGATCACTGGATGTAGAGCTCGAGTCTCTAATGACTGTTTTGGTGCTCTCCCTGGGGGCTTTGTAAATTTCATAATCCAGAAAGTGCCACTGGCCCCTGACCTTAATGTAATCATCCCCAATGTTGAGCTGCTTCTCCCGGATGGGAATGTTGCAGGTGGTGTCCTTATCACCTGTGGATCCCTGAAACCTGGTGGAGAATTCAATGGCCCTTTCAAACACTTTTGTGTAGATTCTACTATTCTCAGCTGTGAGACTGTCTATTTGTTGGTTTAACCTGGTGACCACTGTAGAATCCTTGACCTCCAGCTGTTGACTGCTGGAGGTAGTTGTTTTAGTAGTGTGGCAAGCGGAAAAAGCCAAACAAATGGTAGCGCATAGGAAAATGATTTTAACCACCCCTGGCCCCTCCTTAAAAAGGAGGGGAGAGTCTCCGGTATGGGTTTTAGTTTTCATAGTTGGGCATAGGTTTTTTTAGCATCAAAACTGGGGCAGGCTTTGGCCACACCAGGGAAATCTCTATGACCAAGGATTTGGGCATTCGGGAACCTTTTTTTGAGCTGTTCCAGGTGCAGCCTTAGTCTTTTCTTTTGGGCGGCTGTCCGGGTGTCTGCAGCTTTGCCTGAGGCATCCACACCACCTACATAGCATACCCCTATACTATTGGAGTTGTGGCCAGCCACATGGGCACCAATGTTTTCCTCTTTTCTTCCAACTTCTACTGTGCCATCCAAACGGATTACATAGTGGTAGCCAATATCCCTCCAACCCCTGTCATTTACATGCCAGTTCCGGATTTCTTTGGCTCCAATATCCATAGTGGGAGGTGTGGCAGAGCAGTGAACTACTATGTGAGTGATTGTTCTCATTGGTCAAACTGTTTTACCTGGTCCTTTCTCTTTTTTCTATCCTTAATGGTTTCAATAATCTTATCTGCATTGAAACCCATCATCAGCATACCAAAGTTGGTGGAGATGGGGAAACCCAGCTCCTCACCAAATATGATCACCAGGAAGAGGGCAATAACAGATCCTATGATCCTCCACAGGTTATCTGTAAAAAAGTATTTGGGATCAAAGGTTTTGTGCTTTGCCCCTGAGCTGGTAAAGTCAAAATACAGTGAGATGGCTACTCCCAGTACACCCCAAATGAAATAGGCAAAAAACAATGCTGCAGAGAATCCCTCTCCCAGCAGATGATTGAAAAACTCTTTCATAATCCGGTTATTTGGTGAAACATTTTGCTGAAAAACTCAAAAAAAAGGAAGAGGGTTACAAATACCACTATGGCAACAACCTTCCTAAAGGCCATTACATGCAGCCTGGGAGATCCCAGCCATTTATCCCACTGGGCCACCTGACCATTATAGAACCAGTTTTCTTCCAGGACTAAATTCTGGCAGCCATCCCTGAAGAACCACCTAATAGATCCTGCAGCCAGTAGAGCTGTGATGAAAAAGGCCATGGAGAAATCCAGACCGGCTACCTGGTAGGGCAAAATGAGCATGGCAAAGCAGGTAACCATAAACAGGATGGCCATTACCCACTTCCTCATATGATCAGGGTTGGAGCCCATCTTTGCCCGGTTCATCAGGCCAATGTGCAGCCCTTCACCAATTCCCTGTACACAGGTGATGATGAGGACTATAAATAGAAAGGCAATTCTCAATTCTTCCATAATAAAATTTTTACTAAAAGTGCTGGATTGCAGGGGTGTGGAAAAGGACTTGGTTAGGGTTTACTTACTTTCAACACTCCCCTGGCTTCATGAAAAGTGCCCTTATTATCTTCTCTATACTGCTCAGGATCCAGGCTAAACATGTTGGCATGTAGATTATTGAGTTCTTTAAACAATTTCCAATACTCATCACTGCCTACAGTAGCCTTGTTAAGCTGTTCTTTTTTCTCTTCTGCAGAGGATTTCATTTCCTGATAGCTCATGGTGTAGAGATTAAAATTGTATCATTTTGAGGGTAGGTGTACCAGCTGGTTTTTACTTCTCCCACACTATCCAGGCACATATGCAATGTGGCTGAGCAGGGTGTTTGTACCTGGTAGGTACTATCATCTTTTTGGATGGTGTAGGTGCCACACTTCACATCCTGTGTTTCTGTGATGCTATTGGCACAACTATCTGGCTGAGATTGTGAAAAGGCTGGTATTGCCATCAGGAGCATTGCTGCTAAAAGGATTGTTCTCATGGTTCACATTTTAAGATGAAATATTTTTCTTCTGATATCTGTAACATAGGTACTGATACTGCCAAGGTCTGATACCGGTAGTGGATCTGTTTCCCTGATGGGTTCAATCCGGGTAACATTGTTATAGCCACTGGGAATGTTGATTGAATAATCTTCAGTAGTGCCATTTACAGAAGTATATCTCCTAATGGGGATGTAGTACACATCTGCAATGGAATCATAGTAAGTAAACCAGGACACTTTATTTATAGAATCCTGAGTGTAGCTGATCTGGTAGGCATCTTCCAAAAGACTATTGATGGTGATAAATGAATAATAAGCTGGCTTTTTGGTGTTGCTTTTATCAGCTGTAGCAGTGGCTTGTATGTTGGTGAGCAGGCCATTACTTGGGAAACCAGTAATAAAGTCTTCATTTTTCCAAATGCTATCTCTATCCAACAGGTAAGGCCTTGAATCTCCCAGCAATGGTGCACTGTAGAGAGGCTCATCTGTGATGTGATAAAGGAAACTCCTTTCCATATACCTGTGATTGTGGAAGGTTTGCCAATCATTGTTTGATGCCTGGGCATCCAGCAGATCATAAGTAGTATCTCTTATCCAGTCTCCAGCTATGCTGTCATAGCCTAAACCAATCCTGCTTTTTGCAGCTCCCAGCCTGTGGGTGCCATTGTGCCCAAATCCATATTCTGAGCAGTACACTTCATCATCAGGCCAAAGTGCCCGGATTACAGACAGACCTTTGGGCAGCTTTAACCTTGATGGATATTCTTCCCAGGTAACTGCATAATCATTTTCAATAACAGTTTGGTTGCTGCCAATACCACTGGAGAACTGGTATATGTGAGGATCCCATGCCACATTTTTAAGAATGATATGTTTTGCTTCACCAGAGTAGGGGTGAAAATCAGGCATTAGATGGAAATCTCTGGCCCTGTAATATTCACACCATAGCCTGGTTGAAATACTCCAGTTCATATCATCATCCAGATCTGAAGGCATTCCAAAAATCATAGTAGAATCTGCTGTGTGCAGGCCTACTCTTTTTCCTCCCCTGGTATCAGATACTGTTCCACCATGGCCATCATACCAAACACTAAGGGCCATACCCAGGAATCTGGGATCATGATGAGCAAGCCCATCCTGCCATGTTTTAAATCCTTCATTTACCATACTTGTAGCATCTACCACATCATTACCGGTAGTTACTTTGGTATAGTCCCTCACCCTTAAATCTGTTGTGGGGATGGGGTTTCTGCCCATAATGCCTGAGTAGCTGAACATGAGCTCACCAAACTCAGCATAAGTTTGTGGGGATAGCAGAACAGAATCTCTCTTGCTGGGATCAGCTATGAGCCCAATCCTATCACCTGTAAGCCTAATGGCCTTTACAATGCTGGCTACTCTTGAAGTATCCAAACCCAGGTAAGCCCCAGACTTTGAAGCAAAGTAGGTTTTGCTTGTGATCCAGTCACTGAGATTAGAATCTACAGTGGGGTAATACCTTTCCTTTAGCCACTTTTGCTGGATGTATTTCCTGTAATCATAGCTGGCCAAATTCCGTGAAGCATTGATGATGGTGTCCACTGCATTTACAGATCCATCAACCGGGTAGCTTCTGTATTTATCAGGAAAAAACCAGGTAGTATCAGTAATGAAGGCATCAGCACTTACCAGAGCTCCTGTTTTTTCATTGTAATACTGACTGGCACTATCCCTGAGATTGGCATTTGAGTTCTCCTGAAACCGCATAAAAACAAAGTTGTTTTTATTTCTCCTGTCCCATGCCCTGAGGAGTTGGGTGTAGCCACCCCTCATGTGTTCAGTGAGGTAACTATCACTAATGCCAGGGAAAGGATTGGCCAATGTGTAACTACCCAGCCAGGGATAGTAAATTGCAAATGGTTCACCAGGGGCAGTATAGTGCCATGTGAGGTTTACAAAAAGGGTTTTGCCTGCAAAATTATCCAGGGCTTCAATGCTATCATTTGGGAAGGTGTTGATACCGGTATGTTGGCCAAATGTTGTTTTTACAAATTTTGGTAAGGTATCCAGGGGCAATGGTTTGGGGGCTTCAGCACCATTGAATTTACCTGCCAGTATAAGCTTTACAGGGATACCGGAATTAGAGCTTGTTTCATATCCGTTTACATCTACCTTGTATCTCTCTACCTTAAAGTACCTGTAAGAGGTGGTATCAAGACTTTGAAAATATTGAAACTTCCTGCTGAAGCTCCAGTTTAGGGTATCAGAAATGGGAACCATGGAGCCAATGGAATTACCTGCCATGAGCACAATCCCATATTTCTGATCAATGAAGTTGTTACCTGTCCATATCCCAAAAGTATCACAGCTGAAGGGCCTTTTCCATTCAATGAGGTTGTCTGTTATCTTCCAGGAAGATTTGACATACTCATTGGGGATTTCCCAGGCATTGTCAGGAATGAGAGTGTCCAGCTGATCACTGAACCTCTTGCCTGCAATTTTGATATCAGAAGTATCCAGCATTTTGATGAGAGACTGACTTTCTCCAAATCTGTTAGTTTCAGTTTCAGGCATCAGGCTTATCCAGGTATTTACATCAGATGAGGATGCTGTTCTGCTAACCAATGGACTGCTGGCATTGGCTGCGGGAGGAGGAGACCCACCACCGTCACTGGCTGTAAGCTGCCCTTTTCTCCATATAGCCCGCTTCATTTCATTACTGAAAGCTGCCTGATTGGCCGGCTCAATATAGCTGCCTGTAAATGCGGCCATAATCATTTCAGGGAAACTACCTCCTAAATTGCCGTTTTCATTAGCCCTTATGAGGTAACTTTCAATGGCGGGTAAAGAGCCTAATGGAGAATTATTGTCGTAGTAATGCTGTACTCCGTTTATGTACACATAAACATTTTCACCTGCCCTGTTAATGGTAATACAAAGTGTATCAGAACCGGCAATGGTGCTCATACCGGGGTTGGGACTAATGGCATTGTTTATCCTGAAGTGATTGTTACGGATAAGCAGATCACCACCGCCTCCGTAACGTGATCCCATCATCCAGTTAGAGCCAACAGCCCCAGGGGCATATATTACCAGTCCAAAAGTTCCGGAGTCCGCTTTAAAGTGTACAGCATGGGTAGAGGGTATGTAGCCTGTTCTTAAATAATTGGGATCACCGGCAGCAGCTTTAAACCCTTTTTTGAGTTCAAAATCAGGTGATGCAACCTCAGTGGCATTAAAGGTTCCGGGATTGGCCCAGTTTATTTTTGAAAACTCCTTGTTACTGTTAGTGGTGTAGATGTGCAGCCAGTCCGGCTTAAAAAAGGCATCAATATTCTGGTAGAGATTACTGTTAATCTCATTCTCTGCATCAGTTGGAGGGGTAATACTGTTGGCATTGGCCCAGTCCACCACATTTTGATATGCGGGGAAAAGGCCGGTATCCTGTACTTCTTCCGTTTGCTCGTACAGTGCAAAGTGTGCAGCCTTTCGGGATTGCCCAAAGGCTACAACATGAAAAAGCAATATGCCAATCAGGAATATTCGTTTCATTAGGGAGTGTATTTGCCAGTGATTTGATAGGTATCAGCACTTATATACTCTACCATTGCCTGTGAACAGGCCACACTACCAGGTGAGCTTATCGCATTTCCATCCGCATCCAAAAGAGTTACAGCAGAAAAGTCAGCCGTTGGTGTACCGGATCCTGCATCCTTAATGTAGATATGATCTCCAAAGCTTAACCCTGTTAAGCCTGCGGGTATCGTAAGAGTTTCACTTGTGCCAAGTGTATAGAGAATTTTACCTGTTCTACTAAAATCTGCTGATGTGGCATTCCTGGTTGTGAGTAATTCAGGCAATTCATAATTGAATTCACTTGTTAGCTGCCAGGTTGTACCATCAAACTTCAGGGTTTGCCCTGAAGTGGCTGTTCCCATATACTCAAGATCCGTTTTCTCAGCAGTAATATCCAGCACATAACTTAGTGGAAATAATGTATCAGGCAGAGGAAAGGAAGTGCTATAATTTACTTCCTTGATGTTTCCGGATTTAGCACCTTTTAGTTTTGAATCCGAATAGACATACACACTGTCATTTGAAGTAGGTGAATTCACACTGGTGGATGAAATACTGGCGTGACAGCCGGCCAGCGTCATTACACTTGTGCTTGTGGCAAAATCTACACCTGTTTTTGAATCATATGCCCTTACACTTGCATTTAGAGAAGTGGTACCTGTGCCAACATCTGCAATGTTTGGCCCATGATTACCGAAGTATCCACCCGCTACCCTAACCACTGCAATTCCATCATGTACTGATGATCCGTTTACATCATTGGCCGTACCATCACCATTGTTATAGCCATAGCAATCAATTTCCACCACCTTCATAGGTGTGGGATTGCTCAATGACTTGTAGTTAAATCCATCTCGTTTATTGTTGGTCGCTACACAGTTCTGGTTCCAGGCTTCAGCAATATCCAAAGCACGGAAACCATTGGCATTATTGGCATTGAAAAAACTATTGGTGTAGGTGTTATTTTTACCCACAAATCTCATGGCTGATGGAGCTGTACCATTAGCCCCCCTTACCTCAAAGGCTTCATTTCCTCCTCCTACCCAGTTCATGCCTTCTGTGTAGAGGGTTATTTCATTGTTATTCTCATATTTATTGGGTTGATTGGTGATTGGCCACACCAGACCATCCGGCTCTCTTTCATCCTTAAGGTGTACAAAGTTGCTATCTGCGGTAATGTAGCAGCTGCCCAAAGTATCTACAAGCCCCTGCCAGGTCTTAACCTTTATTAGATTTTTAGGCTTGTTGGTTTCATCCTTATACTTTAGATCAATTACTCCCCATGCAGAATTTGCCCGGGTATCCCCCCAAATACCGTTTCCATAGCTATTCCATACAACCTGAGCTGCAGTGTTGAATGATCCGAACCAAGTATTTTCCGGATCCTCTACAATTATGGCAATATGCTTAGTGCTGGAGTGGGGTGTTATGCTACTGAATATCTCATTATAGCTAAACACTCCTCCGCTTATTACCTTCATACAGCTTCCACCGGCCCCAAATACACCACTTGGTGTTTTTTTGGCAGTAGCACGGGTTAGCCCATCATTAGAATTATTACCATTTGCCTTATCTACATAGTAAAGCGTATAGTTATCGAGTATCTGGTCTCCAAATATTCTCACATCAAAATTGGTTCTCCACTGCCCGCCACTATAGAAAATTGGAAAAGGCCTGAAGGCAAATTCCGGAGGATACTTCATAACTATGGCGGATGTATCAAAATCAACCGTGTAATTGGCATCATTTGCAAATGCTGAAACGTTATCCGGCACTGTGGGGATATCTGAAGTTTTGGGAATACCTGTAAGATCAATAGAGAAGTTAGTGCCCGGACTGGCCACTGTGATATCTATTTCATGATTGGCTCCATCATAAGCCCCAGCTGTGGGTGTCCCATCTGCAGCACCCGCATTTACTGCATCTATCTCAGTAAAGGCCAACCTGAGGCTATCCTTTACAATACTGTCATTGTATGCTACTCCACCCCCACCATTGGCAGGCCCCCAGTTTGTACCATTCCAAGTGAGTACCTGTCCGGTTGTAGCTCCATTTTGTAAAAGGAAGTTAGGATTAAGGGTGGTTAATGAGTTATTTATATAGGTAAGCAGCTGGTTTACCGTTTCCACAATAGCATCCTGAGTATTGGTAGAGGATAAACCTGCATCCGGACTAAAGGGTACTTCTGCTGCCGTCTGGTCATCAGTGCCACCTACTCCACTGGAACCCTTAACATCTGTAGAATCATTAATTATATAGCCATCCGGTAACTCCAGGGTACTGATCAGCTTTACAGGTGAGTAGTAAAATACTTTTCCACTTGGGGCATTAAAGGATATATTTCCCCCAGACAGGAGCTGAAGATCCAAACCAGCCTGAATGATTGTCTGGATGGCAGAATTGATGGTAAAACCAAAAGTGCTATAGATTTTGGCATTGCCAACAGTATCACCTTCTGCCAATACTGCTGCCAGATCCTGAGGGTCTGCACCACCAAGGCTATCCACTAAATACAGGTACACCAGCCTGCCCAGGTCTTCAGCTGCAAATACTCCATAGGGAGTTCTTACACTATCCAGCAGATCAATTTCATTATGAAAATGCTGTGGGGCCAGGTGATGATCTTCAAACTTATTAGGGAGCCTGTCTTTCCATTGTGCTGAGGCAGCCAAGGAGGTAGCCAGTAAAAGGAATAGGAGAACCTTTTTCATAATTAGATAGGATAAATTTTTACTTTGATTTTGGTGCCATCTATGGCATCCGGAATAGTGATGAAGTTGTCAGCTGTGTTTTTGGTAAAATCATCTGTGGCTGTAAGATCCAGCCCACCCACTATAGCTTCCACCTGTCCCAGCTGCACCCCTGCCAGGTCTTCATGAGTGAACTTTTCATTAGTGATGGTACCGGAAAGCCTGATGATGGTGGCCTGTTTGGTGGCCAGGTCATTTTCCAAATCATCCACAGCATCTTCCAAAACCTGTATCTGTGCTGCCATGGCATTTATTACCTGTTGCTGGTCATCATGGTGCACTGTTCCAGTAGGTCAATAAGGTCTTTAAGTACCTTTCCCTGCCGGGCATCCAGCAGAAAGCCAGCACTGAGTTGATCCAAGGCATTGTAGCTGTTTGTTGGGCTGGCAGGGATCCTGTTCCAAACGCCTCTAAGAAAAAGAGCGCGGTCTCCAACTTGCCAGGTGTTAATACCTCCCAAATTGTAATTACCGGCAACTATTACAATCCAGTATTCTTTTTCCTGAGGATTGGCAGTAGGTGGATTACCCGAATTTGCCAGCCATACATCTACCGGTATCAGCCCATCCAACTCTACAAAGGCAGGATCTATCTTCCCGGTAACGGGATCAATACCTGCATAGCCACCCGGCTGGTTTCTACCGGAAAGCAGCTGGTAATTGCCAAACTCATTATCATGATCATTGACAATGGTTTTGAGGTTATCAATGTAAGCTTTGAGTAGCCTGCCCTGATTTGGGGAAAGTGCTGCACCTGTACTGAGGAATGAAGTAAGGGTATCAACTACCTGAATATTGGCAATGGGTGTCCATACTCCATTTACTTTTTCCTTCCAGGCAACATGATTGCCCTGTGCATCTACCTGGTGCCATATGAGATCTCCACTTGCAGGAGGATTTACTCCCTTGTAAAAGACCCCAACCTGGCCATAATCATTTAATTGAAATACTCCCATAGTTAACTGGATTGGATTAAGCGGCCTTCCTGGTATTCAAGATTATCAGCTGTTGGCCCCTGGCCTGTGAGGTGCTGATCAGCTGTGAGGTTGTAGGTATTGGCATCCGGGTAGGTCTGCATCAGGTGCTGATTGGCAGGATCAATAAACCATTGCTTTATGAGCTCCACTGATGGGCTGGGCTCAGTATCCTTACAGGTAAACTCCAGACTGAAGCCTGCAGGGTTGTGGTTTTCTGCCCAGCTAAAAGTGCATGGTGAATATTCAGAACCCAAAAGCCTGATGGATCCATCATCATAACTTAAAGCCAGGATCCACCTGTGGTGATCCAGTGCTGCAAAATCATGTGGATTGGTGTGGGCAAAGCCCGGATACCTTATTTTAAGACTGTAGGGATAAAGGGAACCGTGTTTGGTTTCTTCCTTCCCTCCCTGCAGGCTGATGGTATCTTTTGTAAAATAGAGGGATTCCCAAAGGCCTTCCTTTAGTACAGGCATCACCAAATGTGAAGCTGAACCCTGAAGGTAGCCCATGATCTGTGAGTGTGTGGCAAAATGCACTTCACAGATGTTGGGGATGAGCCTGGTATTTTTTGAGAATTCCACAAAGCCAAGAAACTAGTGTATTGGGATGGGAAAAGGACAACTACCCCGCCTTGCAGGCACCCCTTCAATTTTGAAGGGGAATTAACCACCCCGCCCTTTGGGCACCCCTCCTTAAAAAAGGAGGGGAGATCCTCCGGAAGGACATTGTCATAAATGAAAAAGTCCCGGGACTTCTCCCGAGACTTCAGCTCAACTTGAACAACTAAAAACTAACGCGACTGTAAAAGTAATTCAACAGCTCTTAACTAACCAACTCTCTGTTCGGCTGATTATATTTTTTATGCTCCAAGTGGAGGAAGTGCAGTTCATCTTTTATTTCGTTTGGAAGGTGTGGCTCTACCAGGAGAATCATTTGTTTTACCAATATCGCCCTTGCTTCAGGATCAGAGAAATTCGAGTTAATTTCTTTTTGAACTATTGCCTGGTATTCTTTTCTTTTTTGCTCAGCTAGCTTGGCTTTTAAAGGGTTAGTAATTTCATCACTCATGTATTCGCAGCTTTAAGTTCTAAAAATTTTTGAATTGCTGTTGTTGTGATGATTTTTGGTTGCTCTATATCCCGTTTGAGTACCTCCTTCCAGGCCCAAACGAAATCGGTTTCCTTCATTTCGGATGCAGTGAGCTCTACATCCAAATATGCCTCATACAGCGCTGGTAAATCTTCTTCAGTTAACTGATCAATGGCCGTGAGAAGTGCTTCCTTCTTTTCACGTTCGGTTTTCTGGCGCCTTTTCCAAATTAGCAGTACCCCTCCAACTATTATTGCACAGACGAGAGCTGTAATTAAATAGGAATGGCCATTAACATACCTGATGGCCATCACCATTCTTTCAATATTCCAAATTAGAAGAAACAGTAATTGGGCGAGAACAATAATCAGTTGCCAGGGAGTTGTGCGCCTGGGCAAGCTGAAAATAAGGATAACTATGACTATTGCTGAAACCAGCATCGGACTCAATTGCCAAATAAAAGTAGCCCAATCTTCATAGAAAGCTATTTGAAAACTCCTATTGAAGAATGTCCAAACTTTGCCATTAGGTACCATAAGATGAGCAACTCCCATAAAAGGGACTAAAAACAAAAGAAACCATGACCAGTACTTCAGCTTCATCTTATGAGGTTGGTGGTATTCTAACTTTAGTCTTATCCGGCTCACCATCAATCTCTGCAATTAACTTACCTGCCTGATTGTAAATTTTACTACCTACAGGTAGGTTAAGATTTATAACTACCTCATTTGATGAGGAATTATTTGTTGCATTAAAGTCCAGCTCATCCTGAGCATTACAATCTGCTGACCAATTGAGGTCATTACATTCCGGCATAAACTTAGTTTTAGGTGAACAATGAATTAGCGTAGCAATATAACGGAATTGTAGGAATATAGGTATTAACTGATGTTGCATTCGATACAACATAATTGACTTTTCACCAATCATTTTTTGATAGCCTGGCAAAGATTGGCCTTAGGGCTGACGTCCGCCTTTTGGCTCCCTAGCGCCCCTACAGGCCAGGGAGAAGCCAAACTTTAAAAATGTGAGTTATGTTAAAAGTACACGAAATTTCAGTTGTTTACCGTGCGCCACATGTTACCACCAGGCCTAAAATTACCGGTAGTCACCTTGCCCAAAAAGTATTCTACGAAAACTGGAGCGATGACATTGACTGGAGGGAATCCTTCTATGTAATGTTTCTCAGCCAGGCCAACAGAGTAAAAGGGGTAATGAAACTGAGCTCCGGCAGCATTGACGGAACACTGGTGGATGTAAGAATTATACTCGGCACTGCTTTAAAATCACTAACCACCGCACTAATACTGGCACACAACCATCCTTCAGGAAATCTCACTCCCTCTGGATCAGACAAGGTGCTTACCAAAAAGATAAAAGAGGCTTGCGGTCTGGTGGACATTTCAGTTCATGATCATCTTATCCTGGATCCGGACGGAGGATATTTCAGTTTTGCGGATGAAGGGCTCTTATGAGCCCTTTTTTTAAACCTATAATCCTGAAGGCTCAAGATTTATGTAACAATGTAACCGCGGGCTTTTTGGCCTCTATTTTTCTGAGGTTCAGAAATTTAGCAGATACAAATGTAACCGTAACCACTTTCTTTTTCCCAAAATCAATTTTGTAACCGGCTCTTTTCCCTATAGTGGTTACATTTTTTTTGTAACCTAAATAAACTGTAACCTTAAAATGTAACGGCTTAGAGAGTTGTAAAATAGGCTTTTACCTACCGAGTTACACAGTTACATTTTATTTTACATTATTTACATTATAAGGGTGGCAAGGAGGGAAAAGGGATCCCGGAGGGAACCCCTCCCTGATGATCAAAGCGGAGTTCCCCTTACGGGTCACATTTTGATAATCTACCTCCGGTGGGGGTGATGCAATTCTATGGCAAGGAGGGAGCGCTGCCGGTTACGGTTACGGATGGCCAGGCTGAAAAAAGGGGTGTGGGGAAATGCAACTGTAGCGCATTAAAAAAGCCCCTGATGGGGCTTGTGTAATTCTTCAGTTTTATGGAGCATACTCCCAGAGGAAACCAAATCCTGTAAGAGCGTAAATGAGAGGCTCAGCTGCTGCCCATGCCCAAAATAAAATCATTAGAGCCAAGAATAGTACAGCTGCTTTCATCCCGACTGGCATTTTTTTAAAGGGAATCATGGTATTACATGCCCTCTTTACAGAGACCAGGACAATCATATTTGCATGGCTTGTCTGACTTGTAGCAAATCTGGGGTTCTTTTATTTCAAATACCTCTGAGCGCTTTACAGCTAAAAAACTAGGAGTAAGCGGTTTATTAAATGACATGAGGCTAAGCCATACCCGGCCAGTGATTAATAAGATTAAACGCTCCCTGAAGCTTAGGCTCCAGCATGAAATTACCTCCCCTTCAGGTGTATCTAACTTTAGTGCCGGCAGCGGCATATACTCAGGCTGATCCTTAGCAAAAACTGTGTTCTGATGTTTGAATGAAATTGGCTTCATATCATTTATTTAATTGATTATTTGTAAAAACATAAGGCTGATGGCATGCCGGGCAAACGGACACCTCACACCTGAGGCAATAGCTATGGCCACAATGGCAGCATGGGATTTCTGTGCAGTGGTTGGGCATTACCAATATTTTACAATTACATATCCCAACATTATGAATAGCAATAGAGCCATCTCTCCCATTATTATGCAGGTGATTGCTATTGCTGATAAGCATATGCGCCTGATATCCTTTGATTTCATTCTAGAAAATTTTGTTTGTGTATCTGAAGCCTCTGAATCCTTTGCGGGGAAATACTGCAGGAGCTTTTACAACAGGACCGGCCAGCACTACCCAGGCTTTGCCATGTAGTACTTTA
This sequence comes from Schleiferiaceae bacterium, assembly GCA_963758205.1. GTDB lineage: Bacteria > Bacteroidota > Bacteroidia > Flavobacteriales > Schleiferiaceae > Owenweeksia. The sequence continues at coordinate 918,562 of CAVWUM010000001.1, read as the reverse complement.
CCATCATTGAAAGTAAATGCCCCCTCCGGATGGGTTTCTACAAAATTGGCTCTGTACCTTACCTTACCACCTATGCACAAATACACATAAAGAACCTGGTGCTTAGGCTGTGATCCCAACCTCATGAAGTAAGCACATCCTTCCTGATCTATACACTGAAGAAAGTTTCGGGTCCAGCTGGCCAGGCCCTTTTCTTTGAGCATTGCCTGGGAAATTGTGATCATTATAGCTTCCGGTGGTTCTGTCATCCCTAAAATGTTTCGGTTACTTTCATTGTGCTGCCCGGTTTACGGATGTAGATTCATACCGGCCCTGATGTGCTTCAGCAATTCATCACCATTGGTTCTTTCATTGATATAATCAAACCACATGGTACCATCCGGGAGCCTGGTCCAGTATGGAGTCATCATTATCCTCTTGCTTTTTTCCACATCGAAAAAATCCTTGAGGGTTTCAGACTGAACCAGGACAAGCTCCTGCACTACTGTTTTGGGATGCACTCCCTTTTTAGAAGGGGAGGTCATCGTCTTCTGTGTCTCCATCTACTTTTACATTAGGTTTAAAAACTCCACTTTCATCATTGATGGTAGTTTGGTAAGCCTTGATGTATATATGATCCTCTGCCTTGCCATCAACCTTTCTGGTTATCCGGCCCTGGCTATTGTGCAAGGCTTTTGGATTGTACTCGTAATCATAAAATTTGCAGAAGGCCTTAATGGCTTTGGTGAATTTGTTAGTGGTCCATTTATTTCGGTCTCTAGGGTTGTGGAGGAAGTAATCATCCATAGCCTTAACCCTGGGAACCAATGTATCCACTTTACCTCCTTCTTCTGAGAAGTACACTTCTGCCCACTCCTTGAAAGGATTGGTCATGGCCACTACCAGGTTGCGCTTGTGCACATTCTCCATAGGTGGCTCTATCTTATTAAAATTGAGATACACCTGCAGGCATGCTGCCATGGTGTTGAAGAAGGAATTCCATTCTTCTTCTGTAAAGTCCAGGAACAGATTTTTACCAAACTCATCTGCGGGTGACCAGCTGCTCTCATACTCTCCATCTTTATTAAAGTGGTAATAGTCTGAGAATACCGTATAGAGCAAGCGCCTTTCTGTAGAAGGGTCTGTGTTACGCAATCCGAAGTTTGAAGTGATGGCCATCTTTGGCACCTCCTCAAACGGGATCTCGTATTGCTTACCATGCTTCGGGTTTACATTCATTTCTCCCGTAAGGGCAGAATAGAAGAAATCAAACTTGAGGTACTGATTGGCATCATCAATAAGAATGTAATCCGTGTGATTGGTAACATTCTCCCAGATGTGGGGGTTATCGGTAAGCCTTGGGTTCCTTCCCTCCAGGGTAACGTATTTCATAAAATACCTTACTGCCTTGTAGGCTATGGACTTTCCGGATCCACCATGTGACTCACCATCATCACTGAGTTTGTTATCCATAGCAAATACCGCCCAGGGCCTATCCGGATCCTTGTACCGGTGCATGAGATAACCGAGCGAATATATCTTATTGATAAGGTGCTGATGTTGCTCCTGCTTCAGCTGATCACTGAGGTCCTCCCCTTTTTCCCGGAGCTCTTTTTGTTCCCTCCAGTACATCCTGCTAGTGTTCATAAGGTACCTGAGGAAGAGACAATCCTTATTATGGAATTTTATCCTGTACTCCTGCTCTTCATCATCCCAAGAAACTTCAAAAGGGGGCTTATCTGCAGCCTCCACATTGTGCTGGATCACTTCATCTGCCCATACCTTTTGCTGTACTTCATCAGGCTTAAATTCCTTTATTCCGGATTTGGTGACATACCAGGTTCTGTTTTTGAAAAACAGGTACTGGCCATCCCGGGTGTAATCGGTAAAATCAATATCTATTAATGAGAGGTTGCTGAGGGAATTTTCGGCCAGGTGATTCCGGGCTTTGAAAAATGTGTTCCGGATTTCGGGCTCCATTTTCCGTTCTTCTAAAAATTTGTTCACAAATGCCTTGATCTCCACATGGTCAATTTCTTCCACCACATTATCCCGGACACGGATATAGATATAGCCCGATTTGGTATTGGGCAAGCGGAACCGGTAAAAGCCATTGGCCTCTAAAAAGTTGTAGAGTTGCAGCAGGTTTATTGAATACTCCTGGTAATACCTTTCAGTATCCTTATTAATTCTCCAAACCACACTCCACATCCTGTAGGGAAGGGCCAGCTTTATAAGTTCCTTAAACTCAAAGGCATTGTGATGTGCCAGAAAGTCTCTAACATCCTTGCAGGGATTGCCCCTGTGATCCCGCTTTTTGAGGAGGGACATGGGCAGTTTTATCAAGTGAATATCCAAGTGCTGCATGCCCAGCTCATGCCCTGCCCTAAGGCCTGTGCTATCAATATCAGGTATGGCACACACTTTATAAGTCATTGTGGAGATATTGCTGAACTGCTTATAATCCAGTGTGGCCGTTTCAGAATTGAGCCAAATAACTGCATATCCCAGGGACATTACCGATAGAGCATCCCTATCACCACTGCAGAGGATGATTTCCGGAAGCTTTTTCTCCTTCCTTTCTTTTTTCTGTTCAGCATCACTCATCTGATCATACTCTTCAGGATCGGTATCATTAAGAGCCTGATACTTTGACTTAACCAGGTGCAGGCCCATCACGTAATCCTTTGGCCTTTTACCAAAGTATTTGAAGCGGTCTGCTTTATCCTGGGCTTTTGGCTCCAGCCTTTTGCCCCATGTGCCTTTTGCTGATTGAAAAATGAACTGGAAAACCGGGTACTCAGGGGTGCTGCTGAAAATGTGCTGCACCAGGTCACCAGTAGCATCTTTTTTAAGATAGATGTATGACTGGATGGAAAACAATTTTTGCTGGCCAGCCATCTGGGCTGTGAACTTTGGCCCTCCCAGGAGAGCTAGTTCTTCATCTGTAAATTCTTTGGTGATGTAATCATACTTTTTATCCTCAGCTTCAAATGCTGCTATCTGGTCAGCTGTGGCCAGCTTCTTTTCATAGGTGCATTTTGCCCATACTTTAGGTGCTGCACCTTCAACACTGAAGTGAGCTCCTATCCTATTCATGGCTTCCAGGAACTCTACATTATGCTCATGCATGTAGGCCTGCACTCCATTGCGGGGTTTTTGGTCACCACCAAAATCAGTGACTACCCAATTACCATCCTCCAACTGCTTTACTGCAGCTGAAGCTGTTTTTTCATTTTGCCTGAGCTTAAATTTTTTGCGCGGATCCCGAACATTTACTTCTGCCTGTGGGTAAATCCAAAGGATGATATCAAGGCCTCCATTTGTTTTATCGAATAGTTCTTGTTGGTCTATGTAGGACATTAACTAGTTACGGTTACGTTTTGAAAGTCAACTTTTGAGAGGGTAAGGTGAGGGAATTGGGTGGTGGGGAAAAGGACTATGGGGGACCTGTTACGGATTCCAACACATCAAACATTGGAAGCTGCAGGTGATGATCCATATCATAATTGGAGACCAGGAGCTCAGTCTTTCTGTGATTTACCTTTACCCTTCTGTCTTTTGCTGAGCTGTGCATATCAAAGGATTTTACATACCAACCTTTATTTGCAATGAATTCATCCAATAAAGAATCAGGAAAGCAACTCAGGACAAAACCACCCTTTAAGGTGGCCAGAGTTTCCAGCAGGTTTTGATAATCCTTTAGAGCATAGCCACCATAATGCCCTTGGTGACAATTTACATAAGGAGGATCCACATAGTGCAGGGTTATTTCTGAATCCCTGCCCTCCAGCACTTCTATAGCATCTTTATTTTCAATGATGGCATTTTCAATCCTTGTTTGAAGCAATTGGGTGAACCTGTCCTTTTTTGAACCCACCATCTTAGATACACTGTTGCCTTTGATGTTGCTCCACTTTAAACCACCACCTATTTTATTGGAGAAACCCAAATTTGTGGCCACCCAAAAAGCCCATGCCCTATCCACCTTGTTTATCCTTTTGTTGTGATAAACTTCAATCGCCCTGTTGAGCTGGTATCTGCTGGCAAGGGTGAGTGATATTTTTTTCTGCAGCTTTTCAAAATCTGTTTGCAAAACTTCATAGAAGTTCACCACATTATTGTTGATGTCATTTATGGTTTCAAGCTCAGCAGGCTGTTTGGCAAAAAACACTGCACCTCCACCAAAAAAGGCCTCAGTATAATTGTTGTGTTGCCTTAGCCTTGGGAGAATATGTTGAAGCATTCTTTGCTTGCCACCATAGTATGAGATTGGGGTTTGTATCATGATATTACAGGTTTGCCATTGGTGCTGAGTACTTCAAAGGATATTACCCATACACAGGGGTTTTTCCTGTAAGATTTGACTCCATTGATATCCATCCATAACTCAAAGAAGGCTCTCCTGTAGAGATAACTGGTCCCCACCATGGGTGTAACTCCTTCCTTTTCTGAATCTTCATCACTGATATTCTGAAGCTTTTCCACCCTTACATCAGTTACTTTGAGCCAGATTCTGCAGGCTGTTTTGGGCATGTGGATGGAGGGTTTCCATTTATGATGAGAGCCTGGTCTGTCAGCTTTAAAATCAACACATTTTCTCAGTCCATTTTTAGCCCTAAAAAAAGGTGGCCAAAGAGTTGGTTCACCTTCTGAATAGCCATGTGAACCTTGAATACATTCATGATCCACAGCAAATGACTCTCTAACCCAAAGGATATCTCCTACCTGGCAAGGCATTTTGATGAATGATTCACCATACTCCCCACCGGGCATGTGGTATCCTCTTACTGAAATACTGCCATCAGGTGAAAAGGTGGTAAAGCCAAACTCAGGGTTTTGGATGTGTTTGGATCCGAATTTTACAATTCTCCTGGTTTGGGTTTTTCTACCCTCTAAAATGGCCTGCACCATTGGGGTGCTGAATAGTATGGGTTTTTCTTTCATGGGTAGGCCAGAATTAATTATCATCATAAAAACCTTCCATGGCTTGCTGCAGCTGTTCATCTCTTCTGAGGTCTGAGGCTTTTCTGCTGGTTTCAAACTTGTAGAAGGAGTCTCTTTGCGCTTTTTGGAGTGGGCCATAGTGGCCAATTTCTACTTCTTTAAGGTTGAGGATACGGGTGTAGGGCTGGCCATCCATTTCATATTTATGGAGGATAATGGTATAGCCAGGCTTGATGGTTTGGGTAAAGGAGGTTTCTTTGGGGAGTTTTACCACCTCACCTGTGGTTGCGGTAAGCTCCAGCATGCGGGTTTCTTTATTAAACCTCATGGCTTGTACTGTAAGCTGGAGGGAGGAAATGTGTTTTTCTGTGTTCATTGGTTTAGTGCTTTTGGGTTCATCTTTTTTTGATACCTGTGGCTGTGGATCAGGAGCTCTACTTCCTGAAGTTCATTTTCTGTGCAGTTGTCCAGGAACTGCTCCACAGAAATTTCAAGGGTGTATACTTTTTCTAATCTGGGCATGGCTATCTGGATTGTTTGTTGAGGAGTCTTCTTCTTCTGTAAAAGATGATTTGGCTGATGCAGTGGATATCACACAGGCTGTAGTACACCAGGAAGGGATAGATCAGGTGTGTGGCCTGGTCTAAATCCTTAACTGTGTGGCAGCTCCTGATAATGGAGATGGATTGCTGAGCTGTGTAGGGTCTGGTCATCTGTTATAAATATGAGAGACTTCACAGCCAGGATCTGAGGCAATGAATTGTTCCGATTCCTGATCAGGAGTATCATGGGAAAGGAGAAAGCGCTTAGCCATTGGGCACCTCCTTTTTAACTTTTATCAGCTTTAAGTATGGACTATTGTAATGCATGTTGTGGACTATAAGAACAGGCATACCACCTTCCACTTCTTCCTTAAAGGTTACCTGATTGTTCCAGGCTTTCAGGTGGTTCATCTTTTCTTCAGAAATATTCCTTATGGCATTGGATGCTTCCTGAAAGGTTTCATCCGCATAGAGCCAGCCCTTTAAGGTATGGAGCAGAGTACTTTCAAAAACATTGAATGGCTCTTCTGAATTGAGACAGCTGATAATTATTCCTTTTGAGAATTAACTTTTCAATGAGCTGGTAATTTTCACTGATGGAGGCTATCTGATCTCCACCATTGGAGGTGCCATGTGTGAAGGCAATTACCATTTTGGATTTTGACTTTCCAAGGCTGCTATCAAACATGCTGATCCTGGCCTTGGTGTTGGAGTAATTCTCCTTTATATAGTCTCTGAGTTTTGTGAAGATATCCTCCACACTTTGCTCTGCTTTGCAGAGTTGCTCAGCATATTGAAAAATCTCCTGCCAATAGCTGGTGGGTGCTTTCCGAGTTTGTTTGAGGGATATTCTATTCATGACTCACCTCCTTTTCATCCTGATTATTAATTACCGTATCCGGAGAGGTTTCTGGAGTAACTCCTTGCTCCCCTGCTTCCTGGTGATGTTTTACACACCACTCAGATATCTCGGTGATAAGCTTCTCAGGCTTTACAGAATAGAAGGTTTCTGTATCCCTGGAGTAGGTATCATTGGGTTTAAGAAATAAGCGCTTAAGAACTACATAGAAAGTTCCTTTGATTATATCAAAAGTCAATTCTTTTAGCTCTATGCCATGTTTGTGGAGCTCATCCTTTAGCTGCTGCTGCAGAGTACTTAGATTGGTAACATCACCTTCATTGGCCATAACAGGGCTTGAGAGTATTTTATCCACATCCTCAGCTACTTCTGTAAAGTGAATAGAGGCAGGTTGCTGGAGTGCCTTATACTGGCCACTTAATTCATTTAGCCTGGCAGAAACTTTCTGCAGTCTTTTAATTTCTGACCTATTCATGGCTCACCTCCTTTTTTTCGGTCAACAGATCTTCAATCTGGAGGGTGGTCATTATTTCTGCATTGGCATCTGCCAGAAACTGGGAGGGCTTAAGGCCTGGTGCTGTGGAGATTTTAATGAGATCATCCTTTACATCTGCAAAAGGCATAAGATGCCAGTGAGCCAATACATCTGCATCTGTGCAGGTTTCTACCTGATGATGCCTGCAAAAGTGATTGCCCACTACCTGCCATGGCAGTTTGTACATGGTGCCATCCGGGAATAGAAAAACGAGATACTTGTCCATTGAAATTGATTTTATTGTTATTAAAAGCCCCTACCAGCTGGCAGAACCATCACTGTTAAACTGCCTGAAGGCAGGGGCATGAAGCCTTGAAAAAAACCGATTGACCGCACCTTGAACAGAGCACACACAATGTGAATGTTCCGGCCAACCGGTTCTGCCCCTTTTGATTTTGAAACACAAACCGATACTACTAAGCACAAAAAAGGGGGAAAGAACGCTTCTGCAGTTGAGGCCTGCAGGGGCCTTTTACGCTGCCTTTTTAAAGGCTATATCCAAAAACATCTTGTGTTTACCGGGACGAACAATGCCTGGCACTCCTGCCATTCTCAGGTAAGGATTCACCTGCCATTCATCCCACTTCTCCAGCTTAAGGCTGTCCATATGCTCCACTGTTCCCTGGAATCCATGTAAGAGAAGATTGATGCATGCCATGAGACAGGCATTTCTATCTATATCAGCTGCAAAAAGCCTCAATCTTGTATCCGGGTGATGGGCAGCCATTGATAGCAGACATCTGCCAGATCCAGCACTGGGATCACTTATGGTAGCTCCATCAGCAGGCTTTGATTGAAATTGTGACATGATATCACACACTGACTTTGGTGTGAAGAACTGGCCCCTGGCAGATCTGGAATAATTGGAAACCACTACTTCATGAAATTCTCCCAAGAAATCTTCCCAATCACCTTCCACTATTGTGCAATAGGCTTTTATCATTTCGGTAAAAAGCCTGGGGAAGATCTCCAACTCCTTTCGGTCATATCTTCCTGCAATTTGCAGGTAGCGTTTTTCCTCAGTCTGCATGCTAAATGCACATACAGACATTTCCAGAAAATCAGTCCACACCTGATGTGTATCCAAACGGTACCGGAGCTGATCAAAGAGTCCTGCAAACTCTTTGAGCTTCTGGTCTCACATCTCTTTTTAAATTATTAGACATACTCACATTTTTTAAAAAGCCCCACTGCCCTGGGGCCTCATTCAACCAACTAACCTTAACCTTAGGACCAGGGGCAGCTAATCCTTCAACCAAACCTTTTAAAATCTCACTCTTAGAAAGGCCCGAAAATTTTTAACCCTAAAATGCTGTGCACTATACTAGCAGCTCCAGCAAAAGCGAGCGCATGCAGAAATCCTATGTATAGAATGAAAAGAGCCATTTTGATTTTTGACTCAGTGGCTGCTGATACCAGGTGTAGTTTCATTGCTTTGGGGTTTTAAGTTTTTTTTATCTAATTGATTGCTGATGGTCTTTCTACCTTCCAGGTACTTACGGATGGTTTCTTTTTCCACCTCATTATACCTTTCATCATAGCGGAGAGCCTTCAGCTCAACATCGCACCTGAGGTAATCCAGCATAGCCAGATCCTTCATGTACTTTATTTCCTTAGGGCTGAGGCTATCCATACACCACACTATTGAGTTCTGTGGATATATCTTCTACCTGCAGTATGGTATCAATACCATCAATTAAAGCTGCCCAGGCTTCAGTAAACCTTCCGGCTTGTGGAGCCATGTCTGAAAGGTTTGGCCTTATGGCCACCAATGAACCCCTCCAGTTTTTTGTATTCCAATTTGGCATATACTCCAACTTGGCCATTGCATTGCGTATGGCCTGTTCTATTACCTCATTACTTTTAGCAAGGTTACTGCCCACCTGGTAGCGCCTCTGTTTTACCATGGACAGTATTTTGGCATGAATCATCTTCCGGAAGATGTAATCAGCGTATTCAGGTTTGGTGCTCGCGGACTTGATGAAACCCTTTGTAAGCTGAAATCGGATAGCTATGCTGGATTTGTTCCAAGTAACCTGTATTCTATCCTTAAACTTCATGGCTTACGGGTATTAGGTTTCGTGCAATAGCCCAATGGGTAAGTGAGATAGAACTAGCAGTATCGGTTTTTTTAAAAATGGCCTTTCTGCGTTTCGTTACACAAGCCTGGGAGATCCGGAGCTCATCCGCTATTTCCTTTTCCATGCGGCCCTGGGCGATAAGTTTTAGGATCTGTAATTCGCGATCGGAGAGTTCACCATTTTTGCCGGCCGGCTTAACGCAGATCACACCATTAAATGGGCAGGTGCCGCGGGATGGACAATCATGGTAATCCGGAGTTAATTTGCCACAGCTGGTTATATCGGAAAACTTATCTACTCCACCGAAGCGGCAAGAAGCGTATTTCTCCAGCCTTTCCATTTCATCTGTAATATTCCAGGTTGTTAGAGCGGCTTGCGCTCTTTCATTTAAAAGAAGATCAGCACGGAGGAGATTTAATACCATGTTGGGCAGCTCACGAAACTTATAAGTGTGGCCTGAATAAGTGGCCAGGGTTTTATCCCCGCTTTTGAAAAATTCCAGACCACGGTCTGCAACCCCTGCCTGAATTTGATTGTTAGACATATACTCACATTTTTGGTTATTACAACTGGGCAGGTACAGGACCTATCTCTCCCATTGCCTTTTTGGCGGCTTCTGCCTGAAGTATCATTTCCTCGGCAGCTTCCTCCAATCTGGGACTTGATCTATCCTCTTCATTCAGCCAGAGCCTAACCCCTTCTCTACTAAAACCTGTCTTTTCCTGAAGACCTACATGCGGCTTTTTGTAGTGCTCTTTAAGCTTTCCAATTAACTCTGGCTTTGTCATGTATAGATATCTGTACTTGATTACTGGTTACAAATATTGGTAATTTGTTTGCATTAATGCAAACTTATCTCCATTAAAATGGAGATATATTTATTATTTAGTGGATATATGTTTAGTAATCAAGTTGTTGGAAATGCCAACCTTAGCAGTGTGAATTATGGAAGTCATATTGGCGAGTACATTCGTCACAAACTGGACAGTTTAGGGATTAAACAGAGATGGTTATCAGAGCAGCTGGTAAACAGTGGTTATGCGATGCAGAGAAGCAATCTTAGCAGGATTCTCAGTAGCAAGGCAGAAATGACTCCAAGTGAGTTAAGGATGTTTGTTGATCATTTACCAGAAGGTTTCTTTGATGAGTTCTATAGCCAAAACCCAAAGCTTAAACCCTATCAACCAGTACCCGAAAAGAGTATTCGTGATGCACCTGAGAGATCAGAGTTTTACCATGTTAAAGGTTCAGGTTATCGGCTCACGCTAGAGATTGATCCTGTGGATTTCACACCCGACATGGTAGATCCGCTTTCTGCGAGTCTTAAAAAAGCCCTGGAGGAATTCCATTCACAAATGAAAATGGACAAAAAACGGACGAAATGAGGACGAGCCAACACGCTGCTACTTCCTGAGCTCCCGAGATAACTGGTTTTTGGCGCTGGATAGAAAGGTTCCGTCCGGACCGCCAACAAATTTGTAAAGAAATGCGAAAGCCTGAAATTCAGATGAGTTTCAGGCTTTTTTGTTTCTGGGATATGCATTTCGTTTACGTCATTCAGAATATTGATGATATTTTTTACAAGGTTTAGACCCCAAAATGAATATAAAGGTTAGAATACATGCCTGTCATCTCGGCTCAGCCTAGACGGGTTCGAGTCCCGTCCAGCAAAATTCCAGCTTAGCCGGGAACTGCCAATAAGTCCGTAACAAATTGCAAAAGCCTGAAAGTCGTAGCTTTTCGGGCTTTTTTGTTTTTGGGGATTACGCCTTTCGTTAGTGGCTTACTAAAAGCCATACTTTAAAGCCGGTTAGAAATTGGTGATTTCTTTAACTGGGTAGTTGCTTGCCTCTGCATCTAAATCATCCACTTAAGAACGATTCATTTCATTGAAGTTAAAACCTGGTTTAGTATTAAAAAATAAAGTGCTTTGATGGTTGGGCATTTGATATATTCGCATCACTCAAAAATTCAACTAAACCTAACCAAAGATGCCTGAGTGTATAGATTGCGGTGCGTTTACCAAATTTGTTGGCGGACGCTGTTATGATTGCTACTCCGAAAACCGCAATAACTCTATTGACAAAGAGAAAACCCTCCCACTTGCCGAAACCGGCCTAAACGATAAAGAAAAGCAATACCGCTACAATATGATAAAGGGCCGCATTGCGGAAACCCTTATCCAGGAGTTGTTTCTCTCCCTTGGTTACAACGTGTTTCGTTATGGTATGGAAAACACCATACCCGGCATTATTGAACTACTGAAGGGTGTAAAATCTGAAGTGGCGTATGAGATACGAAGGATGCCCGACTTTGTGATACAAAACCCGCGAACCTCGGATGTACATTTTGTAGAAGTGAAATTCAGGGCAAGTGGCAGCTTTGCCCTAAAAGACCTGCCAGAAGACTACCCCTACGGAAACGCCTATTTTATACTCGTTTCAAAAAAGCATATTAAGTGCATTACCTATAAAGAACTACAGGAAGGAAAAGAAATAACCCCAAACTCACGGAACTATTTAGGCAGCAGGAAAGAATTTGACCTCGATAAGGAGGTGATCATCGACTTCTGTGAATTTGCTGTGCAGTTTTTTGAGGGGGTGTAAATAAATACATATGAATGACTATTTAAAGGAAAAAGCACAGAACATCAGCCATGCCCCAGGGGAGAACTTTGCTGAAGAAAAAATTCCTCACTGGCCAACTCTCAGAGATTCGGATGAGCAAGTTTTTGAAAAATTGACCAATCAAAAGAAGTATGCATTCAATGAGTTATTCCATTTACATGAAAGAGGCTGGTACGCTCAAAACACCGATATCTTTCAGAGAATGTACAATACCAAGAAGAAGGAGAAAACAGATAAGAAAGACAATGAAGTAACCGGTCTTTACATCTTTTTTGAAAATGATGAACCTTTATATGTGGGTATTTCCAGAAGACTTATAAAAAGGCTACGTGATCACTTTCTAAGTAACTCCCACTTTTCAAGCAGTTTGGTTTACCTGATGGCGCGAGATGAATTTGAGTTGGATACAGGTGAACTTTACATGGGGGAAAGAAAAGATTTCACTCATTTTATTGAAAACAGAGAACGACTCCAAGAAATGATGAGGAAGAATTGGAAAATCCAAATCATTCCTGAAACAGATAACTATAAACTGTACTATTGGGAGGTTGCTCTTGCCTGTAAGCTTAAAACCCGTTGGAACACCTTTGAAACCCATTAGCCAATTAGAGATAGTTAACAACTAGGCTATAGAGGTTGTGAAGAAAAAAATTCTTTCCCCTTAATAAGGGTTTTAATGATTAATAGCTTTACGATTCACAAAAATAGCAGCTGTGTCTAAACGTATTCAAGTCATAATTGACGAACTAGTTGATCAGTACCTTTATGATGAAAATCCTACAAGACCTTGGATTATAGGATTTAGCGGTGGTAAAGACTCCACTGTTCTGCTGATGCTTGTTTGGAAAGCCATTGAACAAATCAAGGAGTTGACAGGTACTGTAAATCGCGATATTTACGTGGTGTGTAACGATACATTGATTGAAAACCCCGTTATAACAGAATATGTATTCAGGGTACTAGATCATATTGAGGAGGCAGCCGTAAAACAAGGGATGCCTATTCGCGTGCAAAAAACTCAGCCCAGACTTGAAGAATCTTTTTGGGTAAACTTGATAGGTAGAGGTTATCCAGCTCCAAATAACTCCTTTCGTTGGTGCACGGATCGGCTTAAAATTCGCCCAACTTCCAGGTTCATTTTAGAACAAGTTGATGAGAAAGGGGAAGCTATAATACTTATTGGTACTCGTTCTGATGAGAGTGCAGCTAGAGCGAAGTCAATTAAAAAACATAGTCGAAGTGGACGTTTGAGAAGGCATCCAAATCACCACAACACGTTTGTTTACGCCCCTATTAAAGATTTAATGTTAGAAGAGGTTTGGTACCTAATCAATACTATGCCTACTCCTTGGGGCTCCTCTAATGAGGAATTATTTCAAATCTATGCTGATGCGAGCGCTGATGACTACGAATGTCCAACAATGGTTTCAAGTAAAAATCATAAGTCTTGCGGGCAAAGCCGCTTTGGTTGCTGGACATGCACCGTGGTTAAAGAAGACAAATCCATGAGTGCACAGGTTGAAACCGGAAAAGAATGGTTAAGACCCCTTTTGAACTTTAGAAACGAGCTTGCAGAAGAAAGGAATGACCCTGAAACACGCGAAGCATTTCTACGTAATGGAGGTAAGGCCAAAAATGAAATGGGTACGCTAAAACCTGAATATAAAGCCTCAATCCTAAGAAGATTATTAGTTGTTCAGAAAGCAATTCAAGAACATAATCCAAAGTTGAAGTTAATTACTAATCAAGAACTTGTAGCTATTCAGGTAATATGGTATAGAGATCTAAATTTTTCTCACAAAGTTTCATCTATATTTAACGAAATTTATCAGACTAACCTTGATATGAACAATCAGGACGAACGAGTTAAAAAAGAAGAAAAGCTGCTTAAGCAGGCGTGCAAAACAAGTCCAAAAGATTTTGATCTAATACAAGACTTGTTATCCCTTCAAAAGACCAAAACTTTGTTGATTAGAAAACGAGGGCTCCAATCGGATATTGAGACTAGAATTGAGAGCTTCCTAAATGCGAGCAAAGAATCCAAATAGATGAGAATAAAGGAACTAGCGCTCAACAATTTCAGGATCTACAAAGGACTCCACCTAATTGATCTTGACACCACTGACGACAGCAACATTGTAATTGTTAGTGGTAAAAATGGGTTTGGCAAAACCACTTTTCTTATGTCTCTTGTCTGGTGCCTTTACGGTAGGCAAATGGAGCAGGTAGATGACCTGTATAGGAAAGAAATAGATGATGCAGGGGGTTACAACAAATACATCGCAAATAGCCTAAATAGACTTTCAAAGGCAAAAGGTGAAACTAAGTTTTCAGTGTCTCTCACTTTTACGGATGTGGATATTCCGGGTTTCCCATGTGAAGAAATAAAGATTACCAGAACATATAGTACTATCGGTTCAAGCCCTGAAACAATAGAAGTTCTTATAGATGGAAGTACGAGTGAATTAAGCGAGGATGTAGGAGAAGAAATATTTATCAGGGACTTCATTATGCCCATCGCAATTGCGAAATTCTTCTTTTTTGATGCTGAGAAAATAGTATCGCTAGCGGAGATTAACACAGCCGAACAAAGGAGAAAACTTAGCAAAGCCTACTCTGAGGTATTGGGCATACAGAAATATGAAGATATTAAGGGAGAGCTTTTAATTCTCCAGCAGCGGTTAAAAGGCGAATCAGCAACCGCGGCTGAAAAGAGAAACCTTAATCAGTTAAGAGGAGATGTTGAGGTGGCAGAAGATACGATTGCTGAACACGAAAAGACAATAGCCGATCTGAGAGAGGAATTAAGTTCTAATAAGCAAGAAATAAACAAGGTTCAGGAAAAACTCATACGCTATGGAAATATAATCTCCATAGAGGAATTGGAGAAACTGAGAGATAAGGAGTTGAAGTTAACTGAGGATGTAAATAGCCTTTCCAGTCAATTAAAAGAATCATATGACATAATTCCATTTGCCATTGCTGCTGAGAACCTGTTGAATATAGCTGAGCAACTTGATGATGAGTTGGCATTTAAAAATGCACGATACAATCAAGACAAGGTTAACGAGGTTACCCACAAGATTATTAATGGACTAATAAGTGAACCAAAGCCAAAGGATTTCGTGATCGACTACAAAGCGGAAGACTTTTACAAGACCACCATTGAAAAACTGATAAAACAACATTTCTCCTCCGAAACCAAAGAGTTTCCAAAAGATTTCCGATTGATCCATGATTTCTCACAAAATGAAAAGGATGAACTCAATGGGCTGTTGACCCAGATAAGACATTCCTTTAAGCAGGCCTTCAAAAACATTAGTGGAAATTATTTGCAAGCCAAAAACGAATTAGCCAGCATTAGGCGCAGAATTCGAGCAGGTGAGGAGCATCAGGAGGATGATATTATTGCCGCAGATAGGGAGCGCAAAGCTGAGTTGGAAAAAAAGAATATTGCTCATGAAAGTACAATCTATTCACTTCACTCTGAAATTGGTGGATTGAAAACAGAGATCGTTCAAAAAAACAAGGAGATTGCCAGAATTACTGAAAAATTGAAGGTATCAGCCCAGAACAAAGAAAAGTTTGAAACATCCCAGCGTTTGATTTCAGAACTACAGGATTTTATTGCGGATTTTAAAGAAGAAAAAAAGAAATCCCTGGAAAAAGCAATTCACGATGGTTTGCAAACACTAATGCATAAAAAAGGATTCGTACAAAAGGTTTCTGTGGAGATCCTAGGGGAAGACATCGACATTGTGTTGTTCGATGCGCATGGAAATGAAATAAGTAAAGAGAGCCTATCAAAAGGTGAACAACAGATGTACGCTACAGCCTTACTGAAAGGGTTGGTTGAAGAATCAGACATTGAGTTCCCAGTTTTTATTGACAGCCCAATGCAAAAGTTCGATGTGGATCACGCCTTAAACATTGTCAAGTTCTTTTATCCCAATATATCTGATCAGGTAGTTATATTCCCATTAGTGAAGAAAGAGATGTCTGAAGAGGAGTATAACATACTTAAGCCAAAAGTTGCCAAGGCTTATCTCATTTCAAATATTGACAACTCGTGGTCGGAGTTTGTCTCAGTTCAACCTAGTAACCTTTTTGAAAAATTCGAAGAACTAAATGTCATTGCAAATTAATATTAAGACCTCCGAAGCCAATAAGGAGGTTGTAAGTCAGCTTACAAAGAAACTAAACCTTGGCTCCGAAAATATTATCTCACGGATTGCCCTTGCATACTCCCTAAGTAAGAAAGAAAGGTTAAATCCTGAAATCGACCTCAGCGATTCGAAGGGTAAAGAATACAAGGAGGATGTTTTGTTTGGAAAGCATCGGGATTTTTATGTGGCTATGATTTGCCAATTGTACTTGCTGGATAAAAAGGATGAGCACATCCCTAAATATCTTAAAATGCATATCGATCAAGGTCTTCAATTGATATCTCAAATCTTTGAGGACAACCCTAATTACTTTGGATTTGACTTCCTCATAGATAACATCCAGGGCGGAATCAATGCGATTGAAGGGGCTGATGTTACATTTGAGCACGTAGATAACTTCAAATTGAAGTTCAATAAGACCTACACTACCAAACCTTTAAAGTTGCTAGTAGGAGCAAATGAGGATGGAGAAGAAATTTACTTTACCCCAAATAATACTAAGCTTTATTCTAACTGCCACATTGCAGTAGCAGGTCAATCCGGGTCGGGCAAAACCTATTTCGCTCAAAGACTGCTTGAAAGAATAATCGAGGCCTCAGATAAACAAACCAACTTTATCTTTCTTGACTTCAAAGGCCTGAAAGAAGGCGAAGAGACCAGTGACGAGTTTAGGTCATTTTTTGAGAAAACTAATGCTAAACTTATAAGTGCTCCACACACACCGTTCCCAGTTAATCCATTGAGTTTTATTAATGCCACGGACAAAACCAAGCGAATATTAGGTATCAATAAGTTCGTTGACATCATTACCAATTTTGCCAATCTTGGTAAGGTGCAAGCTCAAATATTAAAGGAGGCTACAAAGGAAGTTTTTGAAGAGCAGAAAAATGGTGAACTACCCTCCTTAAAACAGATTAATGACAAAGTTCAGGAAATGGTAGAAGGCAAAGCAAGCCAATTAACTGAAATACTGGAAAGTCTTACTGAGGTTACTCTGTTTGAAACCGGGGGCGATAGTTCTTTCCTAAACTCAAACTACTACCTGAGTCTTTCAGGTAGTCTTGGGGATACAGTAAGGCTTACTTCTACCTTTCTTATCATTTACTACATCTACACTACCTTCATGAACCTCGATAATACTCCCGAGGAAAATGACCATAAAGGAATAAGATACGTTTTGCTTATTGATGAGGCCCATGTAGTATTTAAGGACAAGAAAGCAAAAGAAATACTTGAAAAAGTGTTACGTGAAATCAGGTCGAAGGGTGTATCTGTAATGCTATTGTCTCAGGGAATTGAAGAATTTGACCAACCCTCATTTGATTTCTCAAGCATGTGCGAAACTGCTTTCCTTATGAACATTAAGGATAAAACAAATATCAAGCAGGCTAGCAAGTTTTTGGGGCTTGGTGACTCGGATCGAAACAAATTGGTGAAAAATATGGGACAACTTCAAAATAGACAGGCAATTTCCAATATCAAGGATTTTGACAGAGGTAGGTTGTTTGAGTTGAAATAGTTTAAAGATAATCTTTGCTTATGCCAGAAAGAACAGAAGAATTCAAATATTTAGATTTAGACAAGTTAAAACTTGATCCTCAGAATCCTAGGCTACCTAAATCATTTAGAAAGCAAAACCCAAATGAACAACAGTTAGTTGAGCATATGCTTGAGGATGAATCGATAATCGAATTAATGTTGTCAATAGGTCAAAACGGTTTTTTTGAAGGAGAGCAGCTTTTAGTTGTAAAAGACCCTGATGATACATACCGAGTCATCGAAGGCAACAGACGTTTGACAGCACTAAAACTGCTTCAGAATCCTGGTCTAAGCACTGTATACAAAAGCAGAATCGGAAAGGTGATTGATGAAACGAATATGCGACCTCGTGAAATCCCTTGCTTAGAATTTGAAGATGAGGCTGAAATCCACAAACGAATAGGTTTCCGCCATATAACCGGCATCAAGGAATGGCGGTTACTCGAAAGGGCTCGTTATTTGAATAGTGTTTGGGAAAACAACTATAAAGATTTGAACGTGGATGACGCTGCCCAAACATTAGCAAAGAATGTTGGGAGTACAAGAGATTACATTAAGAGAGTTTTGCTTGCATATGAATTGTATAAAGTGCTTGAAGATGCTAATTTTTATAAGATCAAAGATCTGGACGATGATTCATCCTTTTATTTAAACTATTATGTTGACTCTCTACAAAATAGTCGTGGCAAAATCCAGGAATGGTTAAGTATTGATAAAAGCTTCTGAAAACCCTTTAAAGGGTCTAAATGAAGAAAACTTTAAACTACTAAATCAGGCATGGTTTGAAAAAAATGATCAAAACAAATCTAGACTACTAGGCAATAGCCATGATCTAAATGCACTAAACAAAATTCTTGTCAACGAAGAAGCAACCAAAGCTTTCTTCATCGAGCGTGTTCCTATAGCCAGAGCATTAGAACTAGCAGGGGAAAAAGATGAGCGATTTGAGGAGTCTTTAAATGCGGCCTTACGCGCCTTAGAGGATGCAAATGGTTTAGTTCACAAGGTCAAAAACTTTTATCCAACATGGCAGGATGATTTAAGTAGCATGCAGCTCTTGATCAAAACGATAAAAATAACCGCAGAAGAAATCGAGAATGAGCAAACCACTTGATCAAAAAATAAAAGAATATTTTTCTGATTTTTCGCTCTCAATTCCCGAAAAGTATACAGAGAATAAATTGTACTTATATGCGGACTACATAGAATTGGTAGCTCTTTTTTATAACGAAGCCCCCGTATCGGTTGGTGAAATAATGAGTCGATTTAGAGATGAAGGAATTTTTTCTCAAAGAAAATCTGACAAATTTCAGGCTCAAGAAAATGATGAGAATGAGACTTTTGTAAGAAATATTTTTGTTGTTCTTGATGAACGTCAATCTTTGTTCGGCAATAGGTATCCATTTGAATGTAAAGATGAAAAACTTAATCTAAAAGTTGTCCTAACCGATTCAAACAAGCTATATTTATTTCTGCTTTTAGCTTCTGACTTAAGCACATTTAATCTTTTTCAATCCGATTTAACTTCAGAATTCGAAACAATTAGCTATCAGGCATTGAAAAAGTACCTCCCAGAAACTGCAGTGACCAAGTCTTTTGGTGCTGATTCGGAATTCAGAGGATATTTCAATGAAAAAGTAACTCAATTGGCATCACTTATGAATGTAGATACCGATGACCGATTTTTAGAGACATTCTCTCTTAAAGGAACGAAAGATGGAGGGTTAGATATCGTTAGTTGGCTTCCTTTTGAAGATAAAATGAGCAATTTCATTTCAGTTTTCGCCCAATGTGCTTGTGGGAAGGATTGGAAAAAAAAGCTAAATGAAACCCGTAGATTTAATAGGGTTTTAAAGGTTTATCTAAATAAGATCAATCATTCCCTCTTTGTTCCATATGCGCTAATCAACTACAGCAAGTCCGAATTTTATGAACATCATGAATTCGGGGAGGACACCTTAATCTTTGAAAGGAACAGAATCCTCAGCCTGATAGATGAAGAGTTATTCCAAAAGCTTCAATCTAAAATGCTTGTTGAAAAATGTGTTGAGTTCGAAGAAGATATTGTTTAATAATCTCAGAATGCTAATAAAGCTTATCGTAGTGGATTAACCATTCCAAAGCATTTTACTAAAAATCCCTACGCCTCAAAATTCCAATCCCAACCCCCAACAGCGCAGAGATAGCAAAATGTGTAAACCAATAAATTACGTCTTACATAAAAGCTTCTTAACTACCCTGAATCCCACTCTAAAAAATTACCCCACAAATCTCACTATAGTTTACATTTGCCGGCCCAAAATTAACTGGGCTTTAGTGAGATACCATGACAGATGTAAAGCCCACCCTACTCTCTCCTCAGCAAATAGCAGACTGCATATCGGTGTTGGAAAGTCTAAATGCAGATACCAACCGGATTTTTGAAATCCCGAAGGAAGAGCGCCTGAAATTATTGATGGCTGCAGGCCTGCTCTCGCGCCCCAGCCGGGAGGAATTTGCCAGACGGAAAAAGGAAGCTAAAAAGGCCGAAAAGCGAAAACTTAAGGAGAAGGACAAACATGCCCGCAATGGCACCGGCATCCGCAGTGCCAGGGAGGCATCTATTTTTATCGCCCCTGCTATGCTGGCACTGGATGGCTCGGAGGCCGAAAGAGAGGTGGAGCTTGAATCTCCACGGAATTGCTATGTGTGCAAAGCTACCTACAACAAGCTGCACCACTTTTATGATACCATGTGTAAAGAGTGTGGTGATTTTAACTACGCCAAAAGGTTTCAAACAGCCGACCTTACCGGACAGGTAGCCCTGGTAACCGGCTCACGTTTAAAGATTGGTTACCATATTACACTGATGATGCTTCGCGCAGGAGCTACGGTAATTGCCACCACACGTTTTCCGGTGGATAGCGCCTTGCGGTTTTCAAAGGAGCCTGACTTTGCCGAGTGGGGCGACCGATTGAAAATTCACGGTCTCGACTTAAGGCATATCCCCAGCGTGGAGATATTCTGCAACTTTATTGAGCAGAAATACGAGCGGCTTGATATACTGATAAACAATGCGGCCCAAACTGTAAGGCGCCCGGCCGGGTTTTACGCCCACCTTATGCCCAATGAGCAAAAGGACTTTGCAGAACTTCCGCAATTTGCCAAAGACCTGCTTGCCGATCACGCCTCATGCCTTAACCAGTTGCGCGACATTGGCAATGGCTTTGTGGAAATCCAGAATAAAAACCTGCCTGTATCCTGGCACGGTAAGCAGCCCGGTATTGGGCTTAGTGCCTCCGCTCAGCTTTCGCAGATTCCTTATAGTATGGATAATGCCCTAAGTGCCGAGGAGGTTTTCCCGCAAGGAAAACTGGATGCAGACCTGCAGCAGGTGGATTTAAGAACCACCAATAGCTGGCGATTGAAACTGGGCGAAATAAACACCACCGAAATGCTGGAGGTGCAACTGGTAAACTCGGTTGCGCCATTTGTGCTGTGCAACCGTCTGGCTAATCTTATGAAAAAGGAAAACACCGGCATAAAGCATATCATAAATGTTTCGGCTATGGAGGGTAAATTTCACCGCTGGCATAAGGAAGACCGCCATCCGCATACCAATATGGCCAAGGCGGCCCTTAATATGATGACACATACGGCAGCCAGTGATTTTGCCAAATATGGAATTTATATGAACGCGGTGGATACTGGCTGGGTTACGGATGAAGACCCGGCCGAACTGGCAAAACGCAAGCAGGAAGTTCACGACTTTCAGCCACCCCTTGATATTGTGGATGGCGCAGCCCGTGTGCTCGATCCGCTGTTTGACGGCATAAATACTGGCAAGCACTGGTGCGGCAAGTTTTTAAAAGACTATAAACCCATTGACTGGTAGTGAACAACTCTGCCCGGTTGTAGCTTACATTAAACTTAATTCGGTAGCGCCATGAAGTTATTGGTAGTTGAGGATGAACCCAAAGTTGCCGCTTTTTTAAACCAGGGCCTTAGTGAGCAGGGGTTTGAAATTGATGTGGTATATGATGGGCAGATGGGGCTGAAAATGGCCCAGCGAAATGAATATGACATTATTCTGCTGGATGTAATTGTACCGTATATAAACGGTATTGAGCTCTGCAAAAGCATAAAGGAGATAAAGCCGAATGTGCCGATTATTATGCTCACAGCCCTTGGCACTACGGACGATAAGCTAAGCGGTTTTGATGCCGGAGCCGATGACTACCTGGTAAAGCCATTTGAATTTAAGGAACTGCTCGCCCGCATAAGAGCTTTACTGAAGCGCAGTGGTGGCCATCAACCCGCAGCCAATAAACTTAAGGTGGCCGATCTTGAACTTGATCTTGACAAAAAAAGAGCCGCCCGAAACCAAAAAGTTATTGACCTTACTGCCAAGGAGTTTTCGCTTCTTGAATACCTGATGCGGAACAAGGGGCGGGTAGTATCGCGTGCCGAGATTGCGGAGCATGTATGGGAAGTAACTTTTGATACCGGTACTAATGTGGTGGATGTTTACGTAAACCTGCTTCGTAAAAAAGTAGATAAGGATTACGAAACCAAACTCATCCAAACCCGTATCGGTTCGGGGTATATTCTTAGCGAGGAGTAGCCATGCAAATCCGCAGGAAGCTCACATATCGCTTTATTTCCATTGTGGCCCTGATTCTGTTATTTTCATCATTGGCGGTTTATATTTCATCAGCAGATTACCGCCAGGATGACTTTTACAACCGCCTGATAAATAAGGCCAGCAACACCGCCAAACTACTTATTGAAGTAGAGGAAGTGGATGCCCGTGTGCTGCTGCGTATTGAGGATAACAACCCCATGAGCCTGCCTGACGAGAAAATTGTAATCTTCAATTATAAGAATCAGCGCATTTTTAATACAGATCGTGAAGGCGTTTTAAATATCAGCCAGGAGCTGATTGATAAAATCAGGTTGGAGGGAGAAACCCGGTATTTGGAGGACGGCCATGAAGTAGTAGGTTTTATGTTTACCGATACCTACGACAGGTTTGTGGTAATCGCTGCCGGCAAAGACATTTACGGTTTGGGCAAGCTAAAAAACCTCAGAAATATCCTCTTCCTCGTGTTTGTAATCTCAATAATTATTGTTTCCATTAGTGGATGGATTTATGCCGGCAAGGCTCTGCACCCTATTAATAAGGTGGTGGAGAGCGTGAATAACATCAGTATTTCCAGCCTGAACCTGCGATTGGATGAAGGCGACCAGCAGGACGAGATATCGCAATTGGCACATACCTTTAACCAGATGCTGGACCGACTGGAGAAGGCTTTTATTATGCAAAAAAACTTTATTGCCAATGCCTCGCATGAACTGCGTACTCCCCTCACGGCCATTACCGGGCAGCTGGAGGTTATACTGATGAAAGAAAGGGATGAGGAGCAATATCGCGAAACAATGCGCTCTATACTGGATGACATGAAGAGCCTGAATAACACCTCTAACCGGCTATTATTACTCGCCCAGGCCAGTTCCGAAATTTCAAAAGTTGATTTTAACCCTACCCGTATTGATGACCTGCTATGGCAGGCCAGGCAGGAGATACTAAAAAGAAATGCCAACTACCTGATTGAAATCACCTTTGCGGAGAGTATGGAAGATGAGGCGCAGCTTACCGTTGCCGGGAATGACCAATTGCTAAAAACAGCCATCACCAACCTTATGGAAAATGGCTGTAAATACAGCAGTCATCATAAGGTACAGGTGTTTGTAGTACCCACCGATGAAAACCTCCAAATATTTTTTAATGACGAGGGAATTGGTATTAGCTCCGAAGATCTCAAACAAATATTTGAACCCTTTCACCGCGGCAGCAATGCGCTGGGTTATAAGGGCCATGGCATTGGTCTATCCCTGGTAGATCGCATAGTACAACTGCATGGAGGCCAAATAGAAGTAAAGTCAGAGGTTGGTAAGGGTACGTCATTTACATTAACACTTCCCTACCAGAAGGGCTAAAAGCCCTGCCAGCATTTAGTGTCAAATACAATCTATCAGAACCACTTCTTAACCCTTTGAAGCACCACCCCAGCGGGGTGGCATAGTAATAGCCCCGTGCCAAAGCGCGGGGTAAGGTTTTCAATATCGTAAACGATTTTTGGCGTGGTTTTCCATTTTCCACTACACTATTGCGGAAAACCATGACAAAATCGGGCAGAGTCTGACCATACAAACTTTAATCGCATTTTAATTTCATTTTAATTCCGTCCTAATTTCACCCCTGCACCTTTGTCTCAGAAAATAAAACAACTAACACATTTTCTAAGCGATGAAAACAGCAGAAAAAAGAGACAGAATCATAGCGGCCGCGTCTACCGCACTATTCGTAATTGCCCTTGTCGGGATGATTATTATCCACGATTCTAACAGATCGCTGGAAGATTTGCTCAATGGTGCAAAGTTGAAAAATGAAAGTATCTTATCAGAGAAGTTGTCTTTAGATAAGGAGATTAAAAATTTTAAGGCAAAACTGGCCGCACTACAGGGTAAAAATGCTGAGCTTGATAAATACCTTGCAGCAGCTCAGGCTGACCTTGCCAAAAAAGAAAAGGAGCTAAAAGCAGCCAACTCCAACAAAACCTCAGCTAAAGAGCTGGCCAATTTTAAAAAGATGCGTGGCGATCTTGAAAAGCAAATAGAAGGACTAACTGCACAGATTGCTTCACTTGAGGCCCGCAATGCCGACTTCAGCTCACAACTCGCCAGCCTTACAGCTAAAAATAAAGAGCTTACTGCCAATAATGAATTGATGAAAGCTTTTGCCGCCAACAACTATCGTGTGGAAACCAGCCGTGGTAAAAATGAAAAACTGACCGTAGTTGCCCGGAAAACCAAAAAGTTGAAAGTGGGCTTTGACCTTCCTCAAACTGTAGTTGAAAACATACAGTTCAAAATCAAAACTCCTGAAGGAAAGGTGATAGATAAGGAAGAGGATGGCTTAACAGCTACGATAGTAGATATGGAAGATGGCTCTGACCTTATTGCCAGCCTTGAGCCCATGGGCGACTTTGAGGTAACCAAGCGCATAGAAATGAAGTATGAGCCCAAAAAGAAACTAGGCAAAGGTGTGTACACCATAGATATTTACAACGGCACCACTTACATGGTAAGCTGCCAGGTAAAGCTCAGATAGGTTTTAAGATTTTCGTTCTCAATAGGTTTTTGGTTTAGAAGAAGCCCTCTCGTACGCAAGCGAGAGGGTTTTTTTATGTTTGATAGTATAGTTGAAATCCGGACAAATGTTTGAACTTGCTAAGGGAGTTACTGTTGAACCAATGTCAATCCCACATACTTATGAATAATAAGAAAGCCAGCAACCTCAAAACCCTGATGATGCGCAGAAGCATCATTTTTGCCAACATCACTATAGTAGTTATTGCTATCGGGGTATGCCTCATACGCTGGCCGGAATACACCCTTATTGGGCTTGCCGGTGTTGTTATCCTTATTGGGGTTTATGATCTGGTTCAGAAAAAACACACCATTTTAAGAAACTTCCCTGTAATAGGGCATGCCCGCTATTTATTTGAAATGATAGCGCCCGAAATACACCAGTATTTTATTGAATCTGATACGGATGGAAAACCGATTGACAGAAACCACCGCGCCTATGTATACGAACGGGCCAAGTTGCAAAATGAAACACACCCCTTTGGCACTGAGCTTGACGTGGAGGCCGAAGATTATAAGTGGATGAAGCACAGCATTTATCCTACTAAGGTATTGGATGAAGCACCCCGCGTAACCATTGGTGGCCCGGAATGTAAACATCCCTACTCTGCCAGCCTGTTTAATATTTCAGCCATGAGTTTTGGCGCATTAAGCAAGAATGCAGTTTTGGCTCTAAACAAAGGGGCTAAGGCCGGTAATTTTTTTCATGATACTGGAGAAGGCGGAATTGCACCTTACCACCTTCAGGGTGGTGATTTGGTGTGGGAAATTGGCACCGGCTATTTTGGTTGCCGCACGGACGATGGACATTTTTCCCCTGAAAAATATAAGGAACAGGCTGCCCGCACCGAGGTAAAGATGATTGAGATTAAAATTTCTCAGGGAGCCAAGCCAGGACATGGCGGTGTATTGCCCGCAGCTAAAAACAATAAAGAGATAGCCCAAATACGAGGGGTAGAACCCCACACCACAGTGTTATCCCCACCCGGGCACTCTGCCTTTAGCAATGCCGAAGGTCTATTGGGTTTTGTAAAGCAACTCCGAGAGCTGAGCTATGGAAAACCGGTAGGCTTTAAGCTATCCATAGGTAGTAAGGAAGAGTTTATTGATATCTGTAAAAAGATGGTAGAAACCGGTATTAAACCCGATTTTATTACGGTAGATGGAGGTGAAGGTGGCACCGGAGCTGCGCCAATCGATTTTTCGAATTATGTAGGCATGCCGTGGGAAAGAGCGCTGGTATTTGTGGTGGATACCCTTAGAGGGTATGATCTCCGTAAGGATATTAAAGTAGTAACGGCTACCAAGATTATTACTGCTTTTGATATTTTTAAAGCCTTCTGCCTGGGGGCTGATGTGTGTAATTCCGCCCGCGGGATGATGTTTGCCCTGGGCTGCATACAGGCCTTAAAATGTGATACCAACATGTGCCCTACAGGTGTTACCACCAATAAAGCAAGCCTTATGCGGGGGCTTGTGGTAGAGGATAAATGGAAACGGGTGAAAAATTACCACAATCAAACCCTTAAGGAATTTCTGGAGCTATTTGCTGCGGCCGGTTGCCGTTCTTTAGAGGATTTGAATCGCAAGCTCATCTTTAAGCAACTGCATGGCGATAACCTTAGTTATGAAGAGGTTTATCCTACGGTAAAAGAGGGTAGCTACCTGCAACAGGCAGATTAAGCTGATAGGAAGCTCACTAACCAATTCCATCACGATAAATCTGTTAAAAGACTTTAAGCCCTGAGGTATTTTTAAATCTTCAGATTTGCTTCAGAATTTATCGGCTACTTTGCGTTGATGAACCCAACAGGGTTGATCATTTTCATTAAAATACATTGCCGAGTCATGAAATTACTCATAGTGGAGGATCAGCCTGAACTAAGGGAAGATATATCGTCCTTTTTAAAAGGACAGGGCTACCAATGCGAAACGGCCGCTAATTTTAATGAGGGTGAGGATAAACTGGCCGTATATGAGTATGAACTGGTGGTGCTGGATATTGGCTTACCAGGTGGTAGCGGACTGGAGCTTTTGAGGCAATTAAAATCCAGGAATTTAAACACATCTGTTCTCATCCTTTCCGCAAAAGATTCATTGGACGATAAACTGAATGGCCTTAGTATAGGTGCAGACGATTACCTAACCAAGCCTTTTCACATGGCGGAATTGAACGCTCGAATCCACGCAATTATTCGCAGAAACATGGGAGGTGGAAACCCCGTTTTACAGTTTGGTGAAATCACATTGGACCTACGTTCCCATTCCGCGAAAGCAAAAAATGAAATACTGGAGCTCACCGGTAAAGAATATCAGCTGCTGGAGTACTTTATGATAAACCCCGGTCGTGTGCTTAGCAAACAGGACTTAGCAGAGCATCTGTTGGGTGAAAATGCTGATTTAGCAGATAACTTCGATTTTTTATATGTACACATGAAAAACCTGCGTAAAAAGATAAAGGCCGCTTTGCGTGTGGACTATATACAAACGATTTATGGACTTGGCTACAAACTGCAATTACCATGAAACTACTCACAATAACCGCCAGGATAAATGCCTTTTCGATTCTGATATCACTATTATTAACCGCCATTATTTTATTTGTTACACTTCGCTTTTTAGTACTTGATGAGCTAGACGAACAATTGGCACTTAAGGTGAAAGGGGTAGAACAAGTGTTAATTGAGGGAAATGAGGTTTTTGACCCATTTACTGAAATAACTCAATTAAAGGAGCCGGTATTTTACAAACCTGATGCATTTGCCGATACACTTGTATTTGATTCCAATGAGGCGGAATATGAAGATTATCGCATGATAACGGCAATCCGAACTGTTGACGGCACATCCTACAAAATAACCACCGCCACCTCTCGCCTGGAGTGGGAAGATTTTTTGCTCGTAATATTCGGAGTCTTTTTAGGTTGCTCACTATTACTGTTGGCCGGTACGTATATAGCCAATCAACGATTTACCAAAAAAATCTGGGATCCTTTTTTTAACAATCTCAAACAGGTACAAGCCTTTTCTCTCCAAGGACAAAAACAATTGACACTCGAAGAAAGCCCCGTTCAGGAGTTTATTGAACTCAATGATGTACTCACAAGGATGATTGGTAAGGTGCAGCGCGACTATCGTTCATTGAAAAGCTTTTCAGAAAATGCCTCGCATGAAATACAGACACCCCTGGCCATAATTCTTTCAAGCCTTGATCAACTGAGCCAAAGTCAAAATCTTGATGAAACCTCAGCCCACCGTATTGCCTCTGCAAGAGAAGCCGCCACACGCCTTAGCAAATTAAACCGAAACCTGCTACTCCTTACAAAAATTGAAAACGGTCAATTCCCGATTAAGGAGGATGTGAATCTTAATAATGAGAGGAGTAAGCATTTGGAAATGATGGAAGAACTTTTTGCCACAAAAAATATCCATCCAAAATTTGATGTTGATGCAAAACTCAACGTAACCACTAATCCCGCTCTCTTGGATATATTAATCGGCAACCTTATGGCCAACGCATACCACCACAGCGTGCATGGAGCATTGGTTAAGGTTTATAATGAAGGAAGGCACTTTGTTTTTTCTAATTCAGGGGAACCGATTACAAAGGACACCGAAAAACTATTTGAACGGTTTTATAAAAGTTCAAATTCTGAAAACTCTCATGGACTGGGGCTGGCTATTGTAAGGCAGATTTGTGAATTAAATCAATGGGGTATAGAGTATCAATATTCCGAAAACTGTCACCATTTTATTGTGACGGTTTAAATTCAGAATTGCTTTAGAATCACTCACTAGGTTTACATCAAAATCAGACACCATGCAAAAAACAGGATTAAGTTTAGTGGCCTTACTATTTGGCATCATCACGGCCTGCGCCCAGCAAAAGGCCCCGGCTGAAGTGCAAAACGCATTTAAGCAAAAGTATCCCGAAGCGAAATCGGTACAGTGGGAAATGGAAAACGACAATGAGTGGGAGGCGGAATTTAAAATGAACGGCAGGGAAATGAGTGCCAATTTTGATCTACAAGGAAATTGGCAACAAACGGAAACCGAAGTTAAAATGAGCGAACTGCCAGTCGCAGTGAGTGATGCCATTAAAACTCAGTTTGCCGGATATAAAGCGGAAGAGCCCGAAAAGATAGAAATGGCCAATGGCGAGGTAGCTTATGAGGTAGCTCTTGAAAAAGACGATGAAGAGTGGGAAGTAGTGTTTGCCGCAGATGGCACCGTAAAAAGCAAAAAACAGGAACCGGAGTCGGATGAAGAGGATTGATTGAGTTTAGTTTTAAGTTGAAATACAGCCCCGCAAATCAGCGGGGCTGTATTTATCTAATATTATTTTGATGCAGAAAAAATTAGCTATTCTCATTTTTCTATGGGGATTTGTTTCCGATGCCCAAATCTCCAATGTCACACTTTCAGGGGTTGTTCATGATAAAATCACTACAAACCCGCTCAGCTTTGTAAATGTGCTGCTCAAAACGGAAAACGATTCCACATTTATTTCAGGAACAATCACTGATGAGCAAGGAAGATTTTCCATCCCTAATGTGGCTCCAGGAAAATATTTTTTGGAAGCCTCATTTATTGGTTATCAAACTATGCAGAAACCTCTATTTATTGGTAGCCTCAGTGCTTTTATTAATGTAGGCATACTTACTCTTAAGGAAGAATCCTCCACATTAAACGAGGTACAGGTAACTGCAACACAGGCAGAAATAGGCGGAAAAATGGATAAGAAAACCTACACCCTTTCCGACAACCCCAGCCAAAGCGGAGGCTCTGTATTGCAGGCCATGCAAAACCTACCAGGGGTTACAGCCCAGGAGGGAAAGCTGGAATTACGCGGGAGCGATAAAGTGACTGTACTAATTGATGGCAAGCAGACAGCACTTACAGGTTTTGGAAGCCAAAGTGGACTTGACAATATTCCGGCATCAGCCTTTGAACGTATAGAAATTATTAATAATCCGGGCGCCAAATACGATGCCAACGGCAGTGCCGGAATTATCAATATCATCCTAAAAAAGGAAGACCAAAGTGGCTTTACAGGTAAGGCTGGACTGGCAGGTGGCCTGGGTGCACTTTGGATAAAAAAAGAAAGCCTTCCAACTATTCGCCAGCAGTATCAGCAAACTCCAAAGATCAACCCTTCGCTTTCGCTGAATTACCGTAAGGGAAAAATCAACGCCTTTGTGCAGGCCGATTACCTCTATACCGAAACCCTCAACAAAAATGAGTTTGTAACCCGTACTTATGATGACGGGAGTGTGATTCATCAACAATCGGTAAGGAACCGCAACACTGGTTTTTTGACCACTAAAGCTGGTTGTGACTGGAACATGAACACCAAAAACATGCTGACCATTTCCGGACTTTATGGCCGCGAAAAGATTTTAGACAATGGAGATGAACCTTTTTTTAATGATGATTATTCAGAGAGGGTTAGGCTGTGGCGTTTTTTGGAGGACGAACTAAAAACAACTGTGATGGCTACCGCTTCTTACCAGCATAAGTTTGCGGATCCTGGTCATTTGTTGAAGCTCGGTTTCAACTACACCTTTCATCGTGAGGATGAACAGTATTTTTTTGAAAACATCAATCCCACCTTTACGGGAAAAGACAGGTTTAAATTACTTAGCGATGAACAAGTAGCTGATTTTAACCTGGATTACATAAGGCCCCTAAAATATGGACGGGCTGAAGCAGGTATAAAGTTTCGCGAGCGCAGTATCCCAACAAATATGCAGTTTTACCCGGGCCTCAACTCTCCTCTTGATAGTAGTGCCGGAGGCAAGGCCGTGTACAAGGAAACCATACCAGCCGTATATGGTAACTACGTTTTCGAAAATCAAAAATATGAGGCGGAGATTGGCTTGCGGGTGGAATACGTGGATCTGAATTATGAGGTAAACGAACAGCACCCCACCTATCAAAGTAATGGATACAGTTACTTCCAGCCCTTCCCAAACCTTAGGCTGGCCTATAAACTCAATTCTCGTAATAAGCTTTCCTTTTTTTACAATCGAAGGGTAGACAGGCCCGCGGAGGTGGACATTAGAATATTCCCCAAATATGACGATGCTGAAATCATAAAAGTGGGTAACCCTGCATTAAGTCCGCAGTTTACCAATAGTATGGAACTGGGCTACAAAACCGGATGGAAGAAGAGCTTTATATATGCTGCGCTTTACCACCGTATAGTGGATGGCACCATCACCCGTATTGCCACAACTGTGCCCGGAAGCACTTTGATATACAATGTTTTCCAAAATGCAGGGCGGAGCTATAATAGTGGGCTTGAGTTAGTGTATTCAAGAAAAGGTGAAGGCTGGTTTTCATACAACCTTAACCTGAATGCGTACCGAAACCAAATTGATGCATTTTCGGTTTTAAACCTCTACCCCGTCCCCAGCAATTTTAGTGCTTACCAGCAACAGATCATTTCAGGCACCGCCAAGTACAACGGTTTTTTTAAGCTACCCAAAAACTTTGAAGCTCAACTTACGGCCACCTACCTGGCTCCTGATATTATCCCGCAGGGAAAAATAGACAGTCGATTTTCGCTGGATGTAGGTATTAAAAAAACAGTACAGAATGGCAAAGGGGAGTTTTTATAAATGCTACCGATTTACTTAATACCATGATAATCCGCCAGGAAGTAAGCGGAAACGGCTTTACTTACACCTCGGCTAACTACTATGAAACACAGGTTGTGCGGATAGGTTACAGCTATAAGTTTTGAATCAACTTTCTTAGAATCAAGAGTAGTGTACAACTCCATGGAAGTGAGGAAAATCAGCCTTGATTTTTAGCTTCTATCTTCTTCATAATGTCCTCCATCATCTCAATTTGTATTTGCTGGATTGAAAGAAGTTCTTGCTGCTGATGGACAATAAGGTGATCCAGCTTTTCATGCAGCATCCTAATTTCCAGCTCAGACTTAAGATTCACCATATAGTCCTGTCTGGAACGTTCACGGTCTTTTTCTTCCTGCCGGTTTTGGCTCATCATTATTACCGGAGCCTGAAGGGCGGCCAAAGTAGACAGAATAAGGTTTAGCAAAATAAATGGATAAGGATCAAAAGCACGGGTGGCCAATACCACTACATTTATACTCATCCATATAAAAATGAAAATACCGAAAATGATGATGAAATTCCAGCTTCCGCCAAAAGAGGCAATTTTATCAGCCAGCCTTTGCCCAAAAGTAAATTTGGCTCCCGGATCCTCCAACATTTTATCAGAGAGAACCTCATTGTTTTGAAGGGTTTCAAGCACCGTTCTTTCCATTTCCGATATTTCTCCCACCTCCTTTAATAAGTAATCGGCCACGTACTTTTGACGGTAATGATTGAGCTCTGAGGTTGCAATAAGGCTTCTTATCCCAAAATCGGGATACTCCTTTTTTATTACGTCTAATATGCCTTGACGTACTGAGCCTCCTGTTACTTTTTCACTTTCGGGATATTCCTTTTGAGAGAGATCACTGACGAAGGTTTTCATGGTTATTGTTTTAGGCTAAGTTAGATAGCATTCTTATCCAATGAACAGAGAAATTCAGATTTCAAATGAAATGAGTAATCTATTAAATAAAAAAAGGCCGCCACACCATTACAGCGTGACGGCCCATTCACTCCAACCAATATTATTAGCGGTAGTAAGAGATTACCACCTTTCGGTTCAGGAAGTCATTATTCTTAAGATCCTTGATATCCTCCGCTAGTTTTAAACTAATAGCCGACTCATCAACGCCTATCACCTCAGTTAAAAACTGCTTTACAGCCTCTACCCTTCTGGCTTTTAGCTTTTCGTTATAGGCCGCATCACCGGTATTATCTACAAAACCAGTAAGGGTTACGCGCTCCTCTTCCCCGGTAAGGGTTTTCATAAGCTCGCGCTTGGCCGCCTCTGATAAGGTAGCAGAGTTTACAGCAAAATAAACGGCCTCAACTCCCTGCACCTTTACCTCCTGTATTTTGGCCTTTTCTGCCTCCAGGCGGGCAATAGCTGCTTTTTGGTCAGCAATTACCTCCTCCATAGCACTCATACGGTTTTTAGCTTCGCTAAGCTCCAGGGCTAATAGGCTGTCTGCCTTTGTATCAACCACGGGAGCCTGTCCTGCGCCAAAATATTCCTCGCCAAAAAAGTTAACTGCATACATAGGTTTGGCCTCTTTTTTACCAAATGTGTAAGCCAAACCAAGACCTGTGCTCAGGTAAGGGTCGCTACCGGTAGAGTAATTATAGCCATCAAAACCATCATTGAAGGCAATGTTGTAGGCTACATCAAGTTCAAGGCGCAAAAAGCTGTTCAGCTCATACTGCAGACCTGCACCTAGGCGACTTTCCCAGTAACCATCTTCCATAATACCATTGGGGCTATCATCCGCTACCAAAAAGCGGTCTGCAGAGAATGCACCAAAACCAACACCAGCCTTTGCATAGTAATTAAACCTGCTGTCCATGTGTTTTTTATCCAGGTTACTGATATTGAAAAGCACATCTCCATAGCCTTCAGAAAAGCTGCTTTTAAAATATTCCTGATTATTGGCACCGGTTAAGCGGCCATTACGGTAACCCAGCTGTATTCCCCAAATTGGTGTAAACTGCTTTTCCACATACACATCAAAACCAAGGTCGAAGGATGTGTTGTCACCATTAAAGCCTTTCAGATCCCGGCTCAGTTCAGAGTCATACCTTTTAGATGGCATATCATAAAAGTTTACTGCCCTAAGTCCAATGCTATATGATTTTAATTGTGGCTGATTGCTTTGAGCCTGCGCCACCCCTACTTGTAGGAGTGCCGCAGCTGCAATTAGTTTTATTGAAGTTTTCATTTTAGTAAAATTTAAAGTTGGATTGGATTAATAAAGCACCACACGTTTTACGGCAGTTTCATTACCTGATTTGATGTGCACCAGATAGGTAGCGTCCGGAAGGTTACTAAGGTCTATCCTGGTTTTACCTTCAGTAGAAGTGTGTTCGGTTTGTGCGAATACCTGCTTACCGGCCGTATTATACACCGTAATTTCGATGCTTTCCACCTGCTCGCGGTTCAGGTCAATAGTTATTAATCCGTTGGATGGGTTAGGGTATAAATCAAGGTTACCAAAAAGCTCCTCTTCTATACCAATTCCACCTTTACCCTGGCCAATAACCACACCATCAGAGAAGTTATCACAACCTGAAGCATTGGTCACCATTACCTGGTAGTTACCACCTACTGTGTAATTCAGGTTTTGAGAAGTGGCACCAGGTATGGCAATACCATCGCGGTACCACTGGTAGGTTACAAAGTTGCCTGTAGATAGTGTGGTAGAGCCGATTTTGGCAATCACCGGTTTAGCTGGGCGAGGCAATACCGTTACATAAATGCTACCCGATACGCTGCATCCCATTCTGTCAACAAAGGTGTAATCCAGTTTATGACGTCCGGGTGCGGCCACCGCAGGGTCAAATGTGGTTCCATTGGCAACTATACCTTTACCGGTCCAGTTCATGTTCTGGCCTAAGGTCATTTCCACAGCCGGCATGTGCTCACAAATTTCAAGCACAGTAGGCAGGTTGGGCATACCCTGAGGTACAACCACCACGCTAAAGCTTACTGTGGTATCACTTCCATTGGCATCGCTAATGCGGAAGGCATTTACGGTAACACCTGTCGGGAAAATACTTCCACTGCTAAGTCCTGCAATTTGAGTTACAGTTACACCAGAGCAATTATCAGTAGCAGTTGGCATTGCAAAAGTGTAAGTTGCTCCGCAGCTACCCACCGTATCGCTGGCCGGCATTGAAGTAACCATTGGCTTTTCGCGATCTGTAACCGTTACCGTGAATTTGGCAATAGAAACATTATTGGCAGCATCCGTTGCTGTAAAAGTTACCACTGTGGCTCCCAGTGCAAAAGTGCTTCCTGAAGGATGAGAACTTACAATACTTGCTCCTGAGCAATTATCAAAAACAGTAGGCATAGTGTAGTTAACTACCGCGTTGCAACTTCCCGCATCAGCATTTACATTGATGTTGGCAGGTACACTGCTGATTACAGGTGCTACCACATCATTTACAGTTACCACAAAACTTACAGTAGTGGCATTGTTCTGCGCATCAGTGGCAGTGTAGGTAACCGTAGTATTTCCTACCGGGAAGGTAGAACCAGGTATGTGAGACTTCGTCCAGGTAATACCACCGCAATTATCAATGGCTACAGGCTCAATCCAGTTTACCAATGCATCACAACTATTGGCATTAGGTGCCACTGTATAGTTTGAAGGTACATTACTCACCATAGGTGCTACCGTGTCCAATACAGTAATATCAAAAGTCTGAGCTACAAAGTTTCCGCTACCATCAGTAGCCGTAACATTCACCGTTGTAGTTCCCAACGGGAACACAGCACCATTGGCCTTACTGGTTGTAATAGCTGCAACATTGCAGTTATCGCTACCTGTAATGGCCGGCCATTGTACGTTGGCGGCACATTGGTTGGCCGGTGCATACACGGTAATGTTTGCCGGCATATTATCAATCGATGGATTGATAGTATCCAATACCGTTACAAATGCAGATTTGGACGCTGAGTTATTGCTGGCATCGGTAGCGGTAAGTATTACCAGGTTCTGGCCAAGGTCAGCGCAATCAAACACGCTAATATCAAGGCTGTAGCCTGAAATACCACAGTTATCCGTACTGCCATTATCAATGTCTGCAGGTACAATGTTGGCATCGCCATTAGCATCAAGGTAAATGGTAATGTTTTTAGTAGCCACTACAGGCTTCACATTATCCACCACCGTAACCGTAGCTGTTTTGGCACTTACGTTAGAATGGTTATCCGTAACGGAAAGTGTTACTGTATTTGCTCCAAGATTAGCGCATGTAAAGCTGATTACATCAAGGCTCATAGACTGAATACCACAGGCATCAGTTGAACCATTATTCACCATTGCCGGGGTGATGATGGCATTTCCGCTGGCATCAAGCGCTACGGTAATGTTTTGGATAACCACCACAGGGGAAATTGTATCTATTACCGTTACTGTAGCATTGGCTGAAGTACCGTTTCCATGGGCATCCATCACGGTAAGTACAACTGTATTAGTACCAAGATCTGCGCAACCAAAAGTGGTTTTGTTAAGACTCATAGATTGCAAAGCACAGTTATCCGTACTACCATTGTTAAGGCTTGCAGCCGAAATAGTGGCCACACCATTTATATTGAGATAGATAGTTGCATTCTTGGTTAGCACTACCGGAGAAATAGTATCCACAACAGTAATTACTGCATTGGCCTGGGCCACGTTTCCGCTTTTATCTTTTGCATAAAGCCTTACCACATTCTGCCCAAGGTTGGCACATCCGAAGGTTGATTTATCCAACCAAAGGCTATCTACCGCGCAGTTATCAGTAGTAGAGTTATTAACTGCAGAAGCAGCTACGGTAACAATACCGCTTGCATCCAGGTAAGCTGAAATATTCCTGGTATTAACCACGGGCGCCAGGTAGTCTACCACCTTTACGGTAGCTATCCCACTAGTGCTATTGTTTTTGTTGTCAAAAGCTGTAACCACCACCTGGTTATTACCAAGGTCGCTGCAGTTAAAGCTTGTTTTATTTACACTGAAAAACAACAGGTTTGAGCAGTTATCAGTGCTGGCACTATCCAACTGGCTGGCCGAAATAGAAGCATTACCAAACTGATCAAGCGTAACGGTAAGCATCTTTTTAAGGCGTAGCGTTGGGCTGATGGTATCCTTAACAGTAATCAACACATCCTTGGAGGCCTTGTTACCGCTGCCATCTGTGATGGTGAAAGTTTTTAGGTTAAGACCGGTTTCAGTACAATCAAAAGATGTTTGCGACAGACTTAGTGAGAAGTTACAGATATCGGAACTACCATTGTCCACATCGGCAGCGTTAACGGTGGCAATTCCATTAGCATTGAGGTAGGCTGTTACGTTTTTCACTCTCGCTTTTGGACTAATGGTATCCAGTACGGTCACTGTAGCGTTGGCAGTTCCAATATTACCATGAATATCAGTTACTGAAAGCATAACCGTGTTTGAACCAACGTGTGAGCAATCAAAGTTGTATTGGCTCAAAGCTGAACTTGCAATTCCACATGCATCGGTAGATCCGTTTTCGATGTCATTAAGGGCTATAGAAGCCTGACCGACAGCATCAAGGTACACGGTTACACCACTGGTCAACACTTTAGGAGCTACGGTATCAATTACAGTTACAATGGCTGTAGCCGAATCCATGTTGCCGTTGATGTCAATCGCTTTAAACCACACAGTGTTGGCCCCGATATCAGAACAGTTAAAGCTGTAATTATCCAGGATCAGGGTATCCAGCCCACAGAAATCATTAGAACCATTGTCCACCTGGTTAGCAGTGACAGTTACATTACCAGTAGCATCCAGGTAAGCGTTTATGTTTTGAACGCTCACAGTTGGGCTAGTAAGGTCTTCCATAATCACAGTATGATTTTCAGTAGCCGTACATCCGTTGGAATCAGTAATAGTAACTGAGTAATTACCTGCCTTAATTCCTTTAATGGTTGCTGTACCTGCACCATTAGACCAGGCATAGCTATAAGGCATAGTTCCACCGGTAGCTGAGGCGGTCAGTCCACCATCAAAGGCTCCCGTGCAGCTTTCATTACTGTCCAGAGCAATATTGGCTACCAGTAAAGCAGGCTCGTAAACCGTAAAGCTTTTGGAAATCGTACAACCGAATTTATCCGTTACGGTAACCGAATAAGTTCCGGCACTTAATCCATTAATATCTTCGGTAGTAGCGGTATTGCTCCATGCATACGTGTATGGAGCTGCTCCACCTATCACAGTAAGGTCAATAACGCCATCGCTGCCGCCATTACAACTTACATTAGTTATTGCGCTGTCAAGCTCAAGCGAATCGGGCACATGCACTTTAACGATATCGCTGAAGGCAGAATCTCCACATGATTGATCAATAACCATTCTGCGGTAATATGTAGTATCAAATAGAGCAACAGTTGGGATATAATCCAAAAGAGTATTAACTCCCGGAGCGTTGATCCAGCTTGTTCCGTAATCAGAAGAAGATTGCCATAGGTAGGCATAGTTTCCAGAGCCTCCATTTACCGTGTCCAACTGATTGATAGTTGCTGGAGTGCTTCCCGGACATATTTCCTGAACTATAGTTGCAGTTGAACCATAATTAACAGTAATCTTGCTCAGGTTAGAGGTAAAGCGTTTCCAATCCGAATTACCATTAGCGTCCAACGCAATCTGAAATTCATCCCCGGCTAGTCTGCTTTGTAAATCAGCAGCAGCCTGAGGCCCTAAATCAATATTACTGTAGTATCCTGCTAAAGTTACAGGTATAGTGGTATAAGTTCCATTATTGAAGTCTGCATAAGCGCCCGGATTTATAGAGTTATACGGTCCATAAACACCCGAAATATCATTAATATCAATATTTATTGTACCGGTTCCATTGGCCCTGTTACAATATAATTCCAGCGTAACAGAAGTTATGGTGGCATTATCCGGAATTGATGAGATGTCGAACTTATTCCAGCCCACATGATCTGTATTACTTGTAACTCCGGCAAAAACAAATGTACTTGGGTTGCTCTCTACTATACCAGAAGCATCATCAAGCCAGCCACCCCAATTACCATTGATGGTAACACTGCCTGAGGCTACAGCTGTATCTTTTGATAGCAGCATGTCAGGTTCTCCAACGGTACTGTTTGCGCTAGTGCTGCATCCATTGGCATCAGTAATGGTTACGGAATAGTTACCAGCAGGAATCGCGGTGCGGTCTTCGGTAGTTACTCCCCCACCCCAATTAAAGGTGTAAGGTGCCGTGCCACCAGTAACAGTAATATCAATTGAACCATCGCTGTCGCCATTACAGCTTACATCAGATGTAGTAGCTGTGGCTGATAGTATGGTAGGTTCTGTAATAGTTCCATTAGCCGTTTCGGTACAACCATTGGCATCAGTAATAGCAACTGAATAGTTACCTGCCGAAAGACCTGTGATGCTGGCTGTAGTGGCCATATTATTCCACATATAAGTGTAAGGAGCAGTACCACCTGATACACCAACGGTAAGCCCACCATCATGTCCACCGTTGCAACTCACATTGCTATCCACCATCACCACAGCTGATAAAGCCGCAGGTTCGGTAACTGTGCCTGAAGCTAAAGTTGTACAGCCATTAGCATCGGTAACGGTAACGGTATAGTTTCCAGCCGATAAGCCGGTCATACTGGCCGTTGTGGCCATATTATTCCATAAATAAGTATAAGGATACGACCCACCGCTTACGTTGGCCGTTAACCCACCATCGTTTGCTCCATTACAGCTTACATTACTATCTATAGATACTGAAGCACTTAAAGCTGCAGGCTGAGTGATGGTAAAATTCTGAGATTTCGTACAACCGTTAGCATCGGTAACTGTACATGTCCATGTTCCGGCTGTAAGGCCAGATACGGATGTAGAGCCATCACCGGTTGGGTTACCGGGAGTCCAGTTGTAAGTGTAGGGAGCAGAACCACCGGTGGCTGCATTTACCGTGGCCGCACCTGTAGAACCCGCGTTGCAGGCAATATTGGTTTGAGAGGCCGGGGTAAGTACCAAAGCCGCTGGCTGGGTTATAGTAAAGTTTTGAGATTTTGTACAACCATTTGCATCGGTAACAGTACACGTCCAGGTACCGGCTGATAAACCGGTTACGGATGTTGTGCCATCACCAGTAGGATTACCTGGTGTCCAGTTATAAGTATAAGGTGCTGTACCTCCGCTGGCAGCACTTACAGCTGCAGCACCTGTAGCACCACCATTGCATGCAATATTGGTTTGAGATGATGCACTGAGAACAACCGGAGAACTTTGTTTTGAAATGGTTACACTTTTAGTTTCTGTGCACGAACTACCATCCGTTATAGTTACGGTGTATGTACCCACGGCTAATCCAGTTACAGTGTTGCTGGCTGATGATGAATTACTAGTTGTAGAACCGCTGCTCCATACATAAGTGTAATTGGCTGTTCCCCCACTAACTGTTACGGTAGCAGCGCCATCATTGGTACCACCGCAACTTACATTGGTTTGTGCTGAAATAGAAGCAGAAAGATTACCACCTACGTCTCCTTTTATATAAACTTCATCAAGGCGATTACCACCATTGCCACTACTGCTGGTTTCCCACCTAAGATACACCGTACTTTGATTCTCCAAAGCAGATGGCAGCGACACATTGCTGGCTGTGTACCAAGAGCTACAGCCATTGCTTATAGGTATGGTGTAGGAGGAAATTAAGTTTACCCACGTACTGCCATTTAGGCTGTATTGAAACTTAAAATTTCGTGGTCCGTTGCTGAAAGACGAATGTTTAAATGAGTACGTAAGATTGGTAGCACCCGTAGTTTTAAAGGCGGCAGATTGCCATCTATCACCGCTTGACCATCCATTACAAATAGCTTCACCACCAGTACAGCCAATACTTGAATAAAAGGCTGAACTACTTTGGCCTGTGCCGGTAATATTCACTCCGGTGTTTCCTGTGATACCAGTATTAGAGCCGCCTGAAAAATCAAAATTCCACCCGGCAATGGTGGTATTTGTTTGGGCCCGCGCAAGTGCGGGGAGCATTAAACACACTAGCAGTGTGAAAATAGTTGAATGTAGAGTTTTTCTCATGTCTGAATTTTTTGGTAATGAGTGACTTAAGGACTAAACCCAAAAGCATAGACGACCAGCTTCAGGTTATTGCCTGATTGAAAAAAAGTGAAATTGAAATGTGAAATTGTTGGAAAGGATTACTTAAAAAGGATCCTTATCGGCTACCGGATTAGATATACCCGGGATAGGTAATTACTTTCATAGCATTTAGAGTTAGAGTGAGTTTCATTCAGCTAATCAAACTGCATGATTAGCTTTTCAGGGGTCAAATGTAGTTTAAGAAAATACCTAAAAAAACACCTAACTATACTGATTATCAATTGCATTGAAGCAATTTCCACCCTACCTGGCCGATAACCTTGATAGTCAAGCCATTTACACTCAGGCATTTTGAGGTGATAATTTTTGAAAAAAATTCTACACCTATCTCTACAGGCCTTATTTTATGGCTAATTATGAACCTGGGTTATGCCCTTAAATTGAAAGATTTTGGATTTAAAACATCCTTTTCCTTTTCAGGAGGTACTCCTGTAGTATAGGATGGTACCCTCGGCTTACGTCAGCCTCCACCAGGTCTATTTTATACTGAACACATTTAAGGGTAAGCTCCGCTTTAAAACGTTCCATTTCCTTCAGGTAATGGCTTTTCACTTCCGTGGGATTAAGCTTTAAGGTTTGGCCGCTTTCCATATCCACAAAGCGGTAGGGCTTTTCGCTGAAGTCAAAATCGAGCTCGGTAGTTTTATCGGTAGTCCAGAAAATGACCACCTCATGCTTGTTGTACTTTAAGTGCTGAAGGGCGTCAAACAGCTCTTCGGGGTTATCCTGCATTTCAAAAAGATCAGAAAAGAGAATAACCAGCGAGCGCTTGTGGATTTGCTGCGCTATAAGATGCAGCGAGTCAATCATACTTACAGTGCTGCTATCCTTCCTGTCATAGCCGCTAAGCACCTTATATAGCTCCGTGTTTATAAGCTTATGGTGCTGAAAGGTGGAGCGGGCCGGGGTATTGGTATCGTGCCTACCAAACAGGCTCAAACCTACCGCATCGCGCTGGCGCTTCAATAAGTTCATGAGGGCCATGGATGCGATACAGGAAAACAGCAACTTATTAGGATTTTTCACATCCCCCATCCTACCCTCGGGGTAAAACATACTGCCCGAAGTATCAATCACCAGGCGGCAACGCAGGTTGGTTTCTTCCTCATACCTTTTAGTGTAAAGGCGATCGGTGCGGCCATACAGCTTCCAGTCAATGTTTTTGGTGCTTTCGCCCGGGTTGTAAATACGGTGCTCCGAAAACTCCACCGAAAATCCATGAAACGGACTCTTGTGCATACCGGTAATAAAGCCCTCCACCACCTGCCGGGCAAAAAACTCAAGGGTTTCAAAATCACGGAAATTCTGGATGTCGATATTTTCTTCCTGCATACACGAACCAAGTTTATAAAAGGCCTAACGCAAATAACGGAAATGGATTTTAGAGTGCTATGGTTAAAGGCCAGAGAATTTCGGCATGCAAAAAGGTAGAATGATTAGATTTACCTCGCTACTCTGGTAAAGAAAACAGAGTATTAATATTAATAGATATAACGTCTATAGACGTTAGTCGTTAGTTAGCAGCTATATAAAATGACTGAGAAGTACCAAATAGACCTAAGACACCAATTCAAATCCATATCCAATGGACTATGGAACATAGGAATGATTCCTGTGGCTTTGGCTGTTCTATGGTTTTGGAAAGGTATTTACCCTGACGCTGAGTTAATAATAGCGCTAATACTTTGGACCTTATTTTGGTTTATCCCAGCATTAATACTTCACCCGACTTACTACTTCCTTAATAAATCGACAGTTATTGAGATTGACCGGCAAAAAGAAAAACTTCATATTGTAGAAAAGGGAAAGTTATTAGAAATTGACTGGAGTGATTTAAAAGAAATAGAGCGTATTTTCTATTCAGATTATCGACATGCAGAGTGGAAACAAAACTACATACCAATGCCGTGGCG
Source organism: Schleiferiaceae bacterium (assembly GCA_963758205.1). Classification (GTDB taxonomy): domain Bacteria; phylum Bacteroidota; class Bacteroidia; order Flavobacteriales; family Schleiferiaceae; genus Owenweeksia. The sequence continues at coordinate 876,394 of CAVWUM010000001.1, read as the reverse complement.
CAATTATGGACTAATTAGAATTCAAACATTGGACAATCAAGAATTCTTTTTCACCTCGTTGATGATAGACATTGTAAACCCGCCAATTCAACCAACCAAAAATTCATACAAATACGTTCCATTTCCACCAAAGTCATTGCAAAAGCAGCAAAATGAAGCCAAACAGAAGAAGAATGCTGAAAAGGATAGAATTGACCATTTCAAAAAAAAGTTCATTGGACTTTCAGAATCTGAATTACAGAAAAAAAGCAATGCTAAAGAACTAGTTTATGAAGCAAGAACAGCCGCAAAAGAGTTAATGAATGAAAAAAATACAGCTGCTAACAAAACCTCCCATGTAAAGCAGTCTCACCAACCTTAGGTTAGATAATTAAAGATACTATTTTCAGATTTTTTACCTCATAGTTAGTTCTCTTTTTAACTTTTATAAGTGTTGACAAACTCCCTTCACCACCCTTTGGTATTTCGAAGAGTTTGCCCGTTTGTCAACAGTTGTAAAAGCCCGCGATAGCGGTTGCCCTTATTGCTCAGCATCCCATATGTAGTCTGCGTTTTGGTGTATGCCCGCAGCCACCAGCACCGGTTTGATTTTAATAAGGTGAAGAAAAGCCACTTGCTATAAGCATGTAGTCCCCGATTGATATTTTTGGGGCCACCTGTGATGTTTTGTGGTCTTTTCTGTAAGTTCATTTTTAGAGCTTAAAGGGGTTTATATTTTGTTCAACTTTTTATTCGATTACTCCTACCTGGTAGGGGGTTTCTGTTTTGAGTACGGCCAGGGTTCGGCTCAGTAGCTTGCGGGCTACCTTTACCAGTATGGCCTTGGTATCTTTACCTGCATGGCTGCGGTAGTAGGCCTGCATTACAGGGTCTCTGCGCAGGGCCACCCAGGTAGCTTCTACAAAATAGCTCCGCATCAGGCGGTGGCTACGCGGGTTTAGGCCACGGCTGCGTATCTTGCCCTCGCCACTTTGGGCCATGCCGGGTATTAAACCTATATAGGCGGCCAGCTGCCTGAAGTTACTGAACCTGCGCAAATCGCCCAGCTCGCTTAATATACCGCAAGCCACTATGGGGCCTATGCCTGGTATGCTGCGTAGCAGCCTGTAATCTTTTTTATAATGGGTGCGGCACCATTTGCGCAGTTCGTTGCTGATGTAGCGTAGCTCTTTATCGACATAGTCGTAGTGTTCCATGCGGCTCTCCAGGGAGGCTTCGGCTGTCGGGTAGTCAAAAGTCAAATCCCGGATCCAGTTTCTGAAGGCGTGGCTCCAGTTGGAGTTGTCATACTCCTGTGGCAACTTTATGCCCAGGTAAAGCAGCTGGCTTTTGATGTGGCTTTTTATCCTGCGGTAGTCCTTTACCAAATCATTGCGCCTGCGGAAAAGACAGCGTAAATGCTCTCGCTCTACTTCAGGCACAGTAATGCCTTTGAGTCTACCATCCCGCAATTCTTTACAGATCAGTTGGGCATCCATCACGTCTGTTTTTTGATAGCGCAGTTTGCCGGTACGGGCCAAGTCTGAGGGGTTAAAAACTACACTCTTCCAGCCATAGCTGGTAAAGGCTCGATGGGCACTGTAGCCACAGCAGCCTGACTCATAGGCCGTGTACACCTGATAGCCTTTAAAGTTGGTGGTTACATATTTTTTAAGAGCCAACGGCTCAGCGGGCATGGTAAGGCCTTTGCCCATAAATAAATCGGTGGCGGTATGTATACGCCAGCTCTTCTTGTGGATATCGATGCCAATGAATAGTTTTGATACGGCAGTGTCTTGAGTTTGCATTGTATAGGTATTTTGAAAGTTTACCTAAACTTAGGACACTGCTTTTACATAGGGGCTATAAGCAATAGCGCCCTTCGGGACGCTACTGCTCATAGCTAAACCGTTGTGGGTTATTTAAAAATGAGACAAATTCTGCTTCCAATATTGATCCTATTATCTTCATGTACGACCTCATCGGAACTCAATAGACAAATTGTAGACGAACATCAAAGTAGTTTGAAGACATCACCTTTTGAATCAGCGAAGACCGCAGAGCGTTATAGAAAGATACAAAAGAACCAGAGAGAATTTTACATCAACATTATTGACAGCGTCTTGAATGTAAATCCGCAGGACACAATTTACCTTATTGAAACGCATGACCACATTTGCGTGAATTGTCCAGACGACTTGGTTCAATTATGGACCTCTGAGGACTACATTAAATTAAAAATCAATGACTCAACGTATAACTCTTACAATACTTCGACTTTGAAAACAGACAGTATCGAATACTACAACACTTCCGGCCTATACCGAGATATTAGGGAACTTAAAGAGGAAATGAGAAAAGGAGTTAGTTGGTGGGAACAGCCGACAGACTACGGAACAGAGATATGTTCAGACGGCAGTCATTCTTTTTACACAGTATTCTTTAACGGCAGCATAGAATCTATATACATGAGGTGTTATCACTAAAAGAAAAATGAAAAACAACCCACATCAACACATATAGCTTATGGCGGGTAAACAGCTGCCAGCAAGGTTTTCGCTCTGTAGCCAGCTTTGGTTTCGGTGGAAAGGAAAGCGCTTCGAAACCGCCAAGAAGCCATTTATGAAACGTTAGAAGTAATTAAGAATGAACATTCACTTAAGTAAAATATACTTAGCTATCGCAAAGGATAGACTTTCTCATATTAAGCATCTACGGATGAAGCAGGACTTAGACCTCGAAACGTATTTTGGACTTGCCTCTATTGTGACGAACTACTCTTTTGCGGCAATAGAAGCTTTTACAAATGAAAGGCTCCATGTACTTTGGATGTATGCAAGGACTTTACATACAGTTGGAATGAATGTAACAATAAGATTACCGTACAACGAGGAGAAACTCAAAGACTTCTTTGATAAATACGGACACTATGAGAGCTTCCGAGACCTGGGAAATACTGATCTGAGAGAACTTGAAAAAAAACTTAATGTGATTTATGATATTGAAGGTTTGAAAAGAATATCTGAAGATAATCCTCCGCTATGGGCTGACTTTAAAATGCTCTTGAAGGAAAGTGGCCATTTTCTAATTCATACTGAACCCTTAACAGGTGAATTCGAAGAAGGTCACAGAGAGCTACTGGATGTTGAAAAACTTCAAAATCATATCGACATTGCACAAAATGTCATAGAATACTTCTACACCCCCACTCCCGAGCGCTTTCAGGCGCGTGGTTCCAGCTAATCCCCAACTAAAAAACCCTTCCCGTTCAGGCTGAGCCAAAACGAAAAGGGTATTAATACTTAAAAGCTAAAGGTGCTTAGCTCATTTGTGCATCCAGCTTGCCAGCCAGTACGTTTTTAGGAGCTACACCCACCTGCTTATCCACAATTTCTCCATTTTTAAATACCAATAGAGTAGGGATATTACGGATTCCGAATTTACCGGCCACTTCCTGGTTGCTGTCTACATTTACTTTACCGATTACAGCTTTACCTTCATACTCGGTAGCAAGTTCTTCCACAATGGGTCCTACCATACGGCACGGTCCACACCACTCAGCCCAAAAGTCAACCAATACTGGTTTATCTGATTTCATTACTAACTCATCGAAGTTGGCATCTGTTAATTCTAAAGCCATTGTTATAGTCTATTATGATTAAAAAATTATTTACAAAACTAATTTGTACCGTAAGGCGCTACAGTCATTTTACTGACTTTACTTATTCAGGGCCACCTGCATATAATCCCGCGAAGATAGCTCGTCCAGTAACTCCTTACTTATAGAAACCCCTCCGGCCCTGCGCGGCATCCGCACATTAACCTTCGGTTTTTCAGGGTCAAAGATCATTAAATTAATACGTTTAGAGCCCTTATACCTATCAACTATCCCATTGAGATCATCTATATGTTCTGGCGTTACATCTCCCAGTCCTATTTGTATGCCTACAGACTTGCTCTCGCTCTCCATTACATCCGGCAGAAGCTTAATATCCTTAATCTTGGCCTCTATGCGTTCTTCGGCACCTTGCCAGGGCGTATAGCGTTTTACAAAGCCCTGTATCATCACCATCATGTTCGATTCCATAAAGGGCTTCACCTTAAGATACTCATCACCAAAAAGGCGAAACTCAAAGTTGCCGGAATAGTCCTCTATAGTAAAAAAGCCAAAGGGTTTGCCGTTTTTGCTCATCAGATGGCGGGCCTCCGTAATAATTCCCCCCACGGTAAACTCCCCTATTTTTGTGAGATCAGCAAATGCTCCAAATTCCTGAGTACACAGGTATTTCATCTCATATTTAAAATCGTCAAGCGGATGGCTGCTCAGGTAAATACCGTTTACATCCTTTTCCTTGTTCAGCTTCATAAGACGTGGCCACTCCTGCACCACAGGCATTTTGGGCTCGGGTAGCTCTACCTCCTGGCTTCCGCCAAAAAGGCTTACCTGCGAAGATTCTTCCTGCGCCTTCCAGTTTTGGGCATAGCGGATAGCCATCTCCAAAAAGGTCTTCTCTTCACCCTCAGCGTGAAAATATACTGAGCGGGCACCATTGCTCAGGCCATCAAAGGCACCGCCCAGCGCCAGGTTTTCAAGCGTCTTTTTATTCACAGCGCGCAAGTCAACGCGCTTAAGCAGGTCAAATATGTTTTTGTAAGGGCCGTTCTCCAGCCTTTCATTTACGATCGCCATCACAGCATTTTCGCCCACGCCCTTCATCCCGCCAAGGCCAAAGCGTATTTCACCTTTGGCGTTTACTGCAAATTTGAATTGCGATTCGTTTACATCCGGACCCAATACCGGGATGCCCATGCGCTTACATTCCTCCATAAAAAAGGTCACCTTTTTTATGTCACTCATGTTGTGAGTAAGCACCGAGGCCATGTATTCCTCCGGGTAGTTGGCCTTTAAATATCCCGTATGGAAGGCCACCACAGAGTAGCAGGTAGAGTGCGATTTATTGAAGGCATAAGCTGCAAACGCCTCCCAGTCTTTCCAAACCTTTTCAAGTATGGTGGCATCGTGGCCGCGCTCGCTACCCTGCTCAATAAATTTGGGCTTCATCTTGTCCAGTACCGCCTTCTGCTTTTTACCCATCGCCTTACGGAGAACGTCAGCCTCGCCCTTGGTAAAGCCCGCCAGGCTTTGCGACAAGAGCATCACCTGCTCCTGGTACACCGTAATTCCGTAGGTTTCGGCCAGATATTCTTCCATTTCCGGCAGGTCATAGGCAATCTCCTCGCGACCATGCTTACGGGCAATAAAGTTGGGAATATACTCCAGCGGCCCCGGGCGATACAGTGCGTTCATCGCAATCAGGTCACCAAATTTATCGGGCTTTAAAGCCTTAAGGTGCTTTTGCATACCGGCACTTTCAAACTGAAAGGTACCGTTGGTTTCGCCCCGCTGGTAAAGCTCAAATGTCTTTTCATCGTCCAGCGGAATGTCATCCGGATCGATATCCACATTATGCCTTTGCTTGATAATGGCAATGGCATCCTTAATTATGGTAAGGGTTTTAAGGCCCAAAAAGTCCATCTTCAGCATTCCTGCAGATTCTACCACCGAGTTATCAAACTGGGTTACGTACAGGTCAGAATCTTTAGCCACCGAAACAGGCACAAACTTGGTAATGTCATCTGGTGTGATAATAACCCCACAGGCGTGGATACCCGTATTTCGAACCGATCCCTCCAGAATGCGGGCCTGGTTTACAACCTCAGCTTCGGGGCCATTGGTCTCGGCCAGGTCGCGAAGTTGTTTCCCTAACTGGTATAAATCACCGTTAAGGTTGGAGCTCATTTCTTTATCGCTCCAGCTGAATAACTTGGAGAGCTTGGTATCAGGAACGAGCTTGGCAATTTTATCAGTTTCAGAAAGCGGCAATTGCAGCACTCTGCCCGTATCGCGTATGGCCGATTTGGCTGCCATACTGCCATAGGTGATAATCTGGGCTACCTGGTTGGCACCGTATTTTTTTACTACCCAATCAATGATTTTGGAGCGGCCCTCATCATCAAAGTCAATATCAATATCCGGTAATGATACACGGTCAGGGTTAAGAAAGCGCTCAAACAGCAGGTCATATTTAATAGGATCAACATTCGTAATACCGATACAATAAGCTACTGCCGAACCCGCAGCCGAACCACGGCCGGGCCCCACACTTACGCCCATATTTCGGGCTTCGGTGGTAAAATCCTGCACGATGAGGAAATATCCCGGGTAACCGGTATTGGCGATGGTTTCCAGCTCAAAATCAAGGCGCTGCTTTATCTCATCGGTAATCTCGCCATAGCGCTTTTCGGCACCCACATAGGTAAGGTGGCGCAGGTAGGCATTTTCACCACGCTTGCCTCCATCCTCTTTATCCTTAGGGTCAACAAACTCTTCAGGAATATCAAAAGCCGGCAATAACACATCGCGCGCCAGCGTATAGCTTTCAATTTTATCGGCAATTTCAAGGGTAGTTACTATGGCTTCAGGATACTCTGAAAAGAGTTCCTTCATGGCATCCACATCCTTAAAGTAAAACTCCTCATTAGGGAAACCATAGCGGAACCCGCGGCCACGGCCTTTGGGTGTACTCTGAAATTCACCCTCTTTTACGCAAAGCAAAATGTCATGCGCATTGGCATCCTTCTGATCCAGGTAATACACGTCATTACTGGCGAAGTACTTTACACCATACTTCTGGGCAAATTTCAGCAGGGTATCGTTTACCACCCTCTCCTCTTCCAAACCATGATTCAGAAGTTCTACGTAAAAATCCTCTCCAAAATTTTGGTGATACCATACAAAGGCTTCCTCGGCTTGCTTTTCACCCACATTCAAAATCAAACCGGGTATTTCGCCATAGGTGTTTCCGGTGGTTACAATCAGGTCTTCTTTATACTGAAGTAATAACTCCTTATCGATACGGGGTACATAATAAAAGCCATCTACAAAGGCACATGAAGAGAGCTTTGCCAGGTTGTGATAGCCATTTTTGTTTTTGGCCAAAAACACCACCTGGTAACCATTGTCCTTTACCGTTTTGTCTTTATGATCGCGGTTAACGTAAAACTCACAGCCTACAATGGGTTTAATATCGTTGGCCAAGGCAGTTTGCACAAACTGAAAAGCCCCATACAGGTTGGCATGATCCGTCATAGCCACGGCCGGCATGCCCATGCTTTTGGCCTTGTTTACCAGTCCGGGTATATCGCAGGTAGCCTGTAGGATAGAGAACTGGGTATGCACATGGAGGTGCACAAATGAAGTGTCCTCGCTGAGTTCAATCTTCTCCTCCCCTTTTCGCTTAGCAGTACTTTCTTCAGCCAGCTTGCGTGCCAGCTCCTTAAATGATTCAACCTTTAGGCCTATCGGCTGAACGGTGGTTGGATTTACCTTATTAAACGCCTCCCTGTTTTCAGGAGTCCAGTCCAGCCGCTCATTGGTGTAAATACCAATGCGAATGGCTTCTAAAAAAGCGCGGCTTGTGGCCTCAACATCAGCTGCGGCATTGTGAGCCTCGGCAAAACTTTCTCCAAATAGAATTTTATGTAGTTCCTGCAGTTTGGGCATTTTAAACCCACCGCCCCGTCCACCGGGTAGCTTGCAGTAATCGCGGGTTTCCTCGCCAGTATCAATGCTGGGCATGCCTTCAAAAAGGCTCTCCTGACCAAGGCGCAGGTATTCACAGCCCAGCGCATTAATATCAAACTGAATGTTGTGGCCAACTAAATACTTACTCTTCTTTACAGCTTCCGAAAACTCTGCCATGGCCTCTTCAAGCGGCACGCCATAATGCTCGGCAACTTCAGTGGTGATGCCATGTACTTTGGCGGCATTAAAGGGAATATCAAACCCATCTGGTTTTATAACAAAATCCTTTACCTCCACCAGGCTACCATCTTCATCATGCAGTTGCCAGGCAACCTGCACCACCCTGGGCCAATTTTCAAAATCGGTTAAGGGTGCATCATCACGTAAAGGGAGTCCGGTTGTTTCGGTATCGAATATTAAAAACACTGAGAGCTAGGTATTTAATGTTGTGAACTTCAAAGTTGAAAGTTAGAAAAAGCAGACGCTTCAAATCCCTATGTTGATAACCATTGAAAAGTTGTAAGTCAATTTGAGGTAAGAAAGAATTTACGAATCATATCTACAAGAAACTGCAACATGAATTGCTAATGAGGAGCTGCAATAACCTAACCTTTATACCACTTAAAAATTGATACTCAAGCTGATCAGTACTAAAGAGTATAATGAGGAACAGATTGAAACTTTTGATGGTGCTCTGCCAAATTTTAACTATAAAACCAAAAAAGCTATGAAAGCAATCAAAACAATGGGTTTGGCCCTGGCCATTATTACACTTTTTGCAACCGCACCGGCAGTACAGGCGCAAACCTCTACCACACAAAAAGAATTGAAGGAAGACAAAATCTGGTCCGTTGAATATATACGTACCAAACCAGGACAAGGTGAAAAGTACAACGATTATTTGGCCAAAAACTATGTAGCGCTAATGAATAAAGCCAAGGAAAAGGGCATTATTGCCGATTATATCCTGCTAAGTTCGATGCCCGCTAATGAGCAGGATTGGGACATCATGATAATGGTTGCGGTAAACAAGTTTGCCGATATGGACAATATGGATGAGAAGTTTGAAAAGCTTATTGCAGAAGTGTTTGACCCCAAAGATGAGGCCCGCCAGAAGGAACTGGAAGACCGCTATAACCTGCGCGTTTTTATGGGTGGCAAAATGGCCAGGCAGTTAGTGCTAAAATAAATCCAACCAAACCGTGTTACACTTTGGTGTAACTAAATCAAGCCCCCGTGGATGATATTCATGGGGGTTGTTTTTTATAATTCATTTTTGAATTTCCTCCTCCGAACCTCCCACCCTCTTTTTCAGTTAACCTTTTAAAACCAGATATTATGATACTTAAGATTCAATTTGCGGAACCGGATATATTGGGCTTTGAGGTGAAGGGAAAAGTAAGCGAGCCTGCCTTTGTAAACATGATGCAGGACCTTATTCCCAAAATGGAGGCACCCGGAAAAATAAAGTTATATGTGGAAATAACCCGCTATGATGGCACAGACTGGGAGGTAGTATGGGACAGCTTGAAATTTGCCTTTGCTAAGGGAAAGTCTTACTTCAGTAAAGTTTCAAAAATTGCTTTGGTGGCTGATAAAGCCTGGATCCGCTATTTAGCCTCCATGGAATATGCGCTGATTCCATCTATAAAAGAAAAAAGCTTTAGTATGGAAGAAAAAGAGGAGGCCCTAAGGTGGATTAAGGAAGATTGATAAGTAGAACTATTCCAGAAAAAGTAAATCCAGTTCAGGAATAATTTTAAAGTGTTTGTCAAAAGTTATCAATTGAGCTTTTGACTCTATGGTCTGGGCAGCAATCCAAATGTCGTTTTCAGGAATTGGCTTGCCTAATTTCTTTAGTTCTGATTTAATGTCGCTATACAATTCCGCAGTCTGCAAATCAATATTAGCAAGCATCACTCCTTTTTTAGAAAGAAATCTGTTAAGCGCATTTTGATTTTCCTCAAACCTACTTCCATTTTTAAATCCGTATAGGAGCTCGGCCAATACTACCACTGAAAAGTGAATAATTTCAGCGCTCACCATTATGTCCATCACTTGTTTATCACCTAAAGCCAGTCGGCTAAAAGCATTGGTATCCACCAGAACCTGACTCATCACCAACCTTCTTTATCTATTCTTCTGCTGTCCTTCAGGGATTCTTCAAACTCATCAAATTCTGATTGAGACCACATACCCAAAAACTCATCAAACCGCCCTTTGCGTTTTTCTTTGTCTTTATCGGGCAGGTTAAAAGCTTTTCGAAGCAATTCCTTGATGGTTTTATTCAGGCTTTGGCCTTTCTCCTTGGCCCGCTTCTCCAGCAACTCAGCCACATCGCTATCTATATTATGTACAGTAATGGATTTCATATTTTCAGCTTTTGAACCAAAAATACAAAAAGTGAACCAGTTGATTTAGGTTTGTAAATATCAATACCCCCAAATGCTGTACTTCTTCATCTCTTTACTGGGATAAAAGCAGTGCACATCAGAGGTGCGGCATAAAGCCGAATTATTAAAAAGTATAGCAATACCAAACTCAATAGTGCCGCCTGTGCGCTGCTGCCCAACGGATGAAAGCGAAGTGAACTCATAGCCGATGGTTACTAACCAATCATGCCCGCCCCAAAAATCTTTACCCCAAAAGGTAGGTTGAATAATTAGGGCATCAGGCCGCCCCTGGTCTTTGCCGCGATAGCCAAACCCTAGCTTTACCAGCGACTCGTAGGCTCCGTATGCCATGATAGTAAAATTGTTAAGCCCCACCTGCCGGTTGTAAACTCCACCAAAGGCAGCATCCCAGCGCGTGCCTTTTTTAGAACCCAACTGCCGGTTAAAAAAGAAATGCCCGTTTATTCGCATGGGCCAGGTTACATCGCTGTTATCTCCAAAAAAGGATTCCTGATTGGTAAAAACATGAAAGGCCGCCACCCCTGCTGATAGTGACGCTCTTTTTCGTGACCCTAACTCCGTTAAAAACCGGGCACCAGCCCCCAGATCGATACGGTGCTCGGTAACACTATTTTGCGGAGAAATAACCGATACATCACGCACCAGCTGGTATGTTTCTGTACTCAGCTGATCACTAAAAGTGAGCTTTTCCCAATCAAGGGCCTTTTGGCTGTAGCCCACCTGCAAACCAAAAGAAACTACAGAGCTGTTGGTTCTGCGGGTGGTACCATTTGCCTTGTAATCAAACGGAAGATACCACGCCACCTGCCCCCCGGCATTGGTGGTACGCAAAAAGCCTTCCCCCTCCACGTTATCCTGGGCATAAACCGCAAAGCCCAGCTTATACCTTTCGCATCCAATATTGGCCGCCATATTGTATGTATTAAAGGTTCTGAATTTTGAAATTTTAAGCCACTGCATGCGGTTATCAAGGGTAACACTTAAATCTCCACTATAGCCCGCATAGGCCGGGTTCAAAGCATTTTTGGTAATATGAAAATTGGTAAGTGCTGGATCCTGCGCCCAAAGGGTACCGGCCATTACAAGCAGCAGCCAAATGGCTGAAAAGCGCTTAACGGATAAGTGTAATGGTACCATAGGCCTTGATTTTGTTATCCGTATTGCATTCCTCCACAGGCCATACATAGCCATCATTAAATTCTGCATCAATGGTCCACACATACGCGCCCGTAGGCAGTAGCTCACCATTGTAAACCCCATCCCAGCCTACAGCCGGGGTGCCCTCAAGGGTTAGTTCTTCGTTTTCAAAAACCAGGTTACCCCATTCATCAAAAATCCTCAGCCTGTATTTGGCCAGTAATTTGCCTTTCGGCAGAAATACATTGGCATCTTCCACATTGCTGCGCTCTGGTGCAAAGGCGTTGGGTACATTCAGATGATAGCCTTCCATGGCAATCTGTATGGTATCGGCATCCAGGCATTGACCAAAGTTTTCTATCTGGTTAACTACGGTTAGCGATACAGAATGGTGAATCACGCTATCAATCCTGCACAGCCTGTCCGTATATCGGTAGGGTATCGTGTCAATTTTTTCGCTTACGCGGGAATCACCATTGCCGAAATCCCAGTAATGGGTTGCATTTACCGCATCAGTGATTTCCGGCATGAACCTGAATGTACGGGCGTTTATGGTTTCTTCATCCAATACTACAATTGGTGTAGGATGAGCGGTAACGCCTACCTCAATATCTGCTGTATCCCGGCAGCCCTTATCGGTGATGGCTACCAAACCTACCGTATAACTGCCTGGCTGCGGGAAATTGATACTTACCATTGAATCCCGGTAAACCGGAATTTGCCTGCCATCACTCACCTGCCATATCAAGGTGTCCACCACATCTCCATTAGGGAAACTCATGATGGTGCTCGAATACACCTTAACCTCATCTCGTGAACAGAGCTCATAAGGCCCCGGCACTATTTCCGCGAATGGCGTTTGATGAATTACCACCTGGCGGGAAAGGCTGTCCGCACAGGATGGATCCCAAACCTTGAGTTTTACGGTGTAGGTACCCGCCAGGCTATAGGCATGCACAGGGTTTTTAGCTGTAGAAGTATTTCCATCGCCAAAATCCCATAAGTAAGTAAGTACATTGTTGCCACTTCCCCTGCGGTAGCGGGTAGAATCATGAAAATGTATGGTATCAAACATACAGGCCTCCGGTGCCAGTGGCGAAAAGTTGACCCTCGATTTTGGCTTTACAAACAGGCTGTCCGTGAATATATCGTAGCAACTATCGCCATTCCAAATAGTAAGGCTGATATGGTAATAACCAGTATCGGTGTAAACTATAGAGCCCGGGTTTTTAAGGTTTGAAGTTTTGGTTCCGGCATTAGCCAGGTCAAAATCCCACAGGTATTGGAGTGGCGTTGAGCTGATGGAACTGTCTCTGAAAACATAGGCCGAAATATTTCCGCAGCTATCTACAGTGGTATCGCGCTTTACGCTGAAGCCGGCTCGGGGTACTTCATAAATGGTGAGCGTTTTGGTAAGGCTATCCACACAACCCTGGTTGCTTTCTTTAATAAGGGTAACCTGATAATTACCCGCTGTAGCAATGATGAATGGTGAGGGATTACTGAAGTAAGTTCCCAAAGTATCTATCCGCCAGGTGGTACGGGTAATAGTAGCATTTTGCACGGTGGTTGAATCATGGAAAATAAGGGTATCGCCCAGGCAGGCATTCTCCACCGAGAAGTTTACATTGGGCCGGTCATTTATGGTTAGTTGATGACTGATGGAATCCACACAGCCATTGGGCGAAAATGCCTTAAGCCACACGGTATAAACCCCGGCACTGTCATACATGTGTGCAGGATTTCTTTGGGTGCTGGTATCGCCATCCCCAAAATACCAGCGATATAGACCAATGGTGGTAGGCGACCAGGCCGTTTGATTGGTAAAGTACACCGAATCGCCTTCGCACACATTATTGGTTAATGTGAATTGCGCATCGGGAGCATCAAAAACCGTAATGGTGGTATAGGCTGTATCGCTGCTGCAACCATCACTTACAATGTAGGCCACCAAAAACACTCCGGGGTCGGTAAAAGTATAAGTGGCCACTTTGCCCGAATCACTGAAATGGTTGTTGGTAGAAAGGGAGTCAAAGTCAAAGCACCAGGCGAATGTATTACCCCCAAAAGAGCCATCCGTAAAGTTTACGGTCAAATCTTCACAACCCTGTGTGGGCGTGTAGGTAAAGCCAGCCTGCACAATATTAGGGTGCACCAGTATGGGTATTTGTACCGTGCTATCGCCACACTCATTTTTGGCTTTAAGTGTTACATAGTAGGTGGTGTCCTTATTAGTTGGGTTTACAAATACATGCGTTTTCTTGCCAAAAGTCCAGATGGTATCACCCAGGTAAAAAACCGGACTGGGTGTATAAATGCGCATGGGTGTACCATCATTAAACTTTAATATCACCGAGTCAGGGCGGCCGGTAGTATTGCCATCAATTACAAACTGCACCCTAAAACCCGAACAACCCGAAGGTGGCAAGGCCACAAGGCCTGCAGCCGGTAGTGGTTTTAAGTTAAAGCGTTGCTCATGACTTACCGTATCACAGCAATTGCTAACGGTGAGTTTCAGCACATAGGTGGTATCATCCAGGTAACTGGGCAATAAAGTAGGTATGGGGTTAGGATTTTGCTGGCTGGATGTATAAAATGCCGGCAGCGGGTTACCCAAGGTATCCAAGGTGTAAAGTTCCCATACATATTGTGTTACCGGGCCGGTACTGCTATCAGTGGCTGTAATGTTTAATGGTCCGCAAGTGGCGGTGGTATCGGTAAAGAAATTAGCCGAAATAGCATCCAGCACCTGAACCTGGCGTACTATACTATCACGGCAGCCATATTGAGTTTCAACTACAAGTTTAATATCAAAAATGCCGCTGCTGGTAAAGGTGTGCTGCGGATTTTGGGTAGTGTACTCAATGGTTCCATCATTCAAAATATCCCATTGCCACGAGGTGATATTCCCGCCAAGGGTAGCTATAGTAGAAAGATCAGTAAAGCTGAAAGGACGACCCAAACAGGCTGTATCAGGTCCGCAACTTTTGGATGCTGAAAAATCCGCCACCGGGTTAGGCCTTACAATTATGGTGTCAGTGTAGGTTTGTGAGCAGCCACGGCTATCTGTGGCAGTAAGAGTAACCGGGTAACTACCAAAAGCTGTGTAGGCATGCGTAGGGCTTTTAAGTGCAGAAGTGGAGTTATCACCAAAATCCCAACTCCAACTAACAATGGTATCTATTGTAAAGGTGGCATTGGTAAATGTAGTGGTGTCTCCCCCGCACACCTCGGTGGCGGTGAATGCCGGGTCAGGCAAAGCATAAACCGTTACCGTATCCTGAATGGAATCCACACAGCCCGTACCTGCCGTGCCTAGCAGCTTTATTACATAAGTGGCATCCGCAGTAAGCGAAGTATTGGTAAGCGTAAAGGTTGGATTTGCAGATGTGGTGGACTGCAATTGCCCGTTGATATACCAGGCATAACCGGAAACTCCGCTGCTGGTGTCGGTAATATTCACCGTAAGGGGATGGCAGCCCTGATATGAGCTGATAGTAAAACCGGGCTCAGGGTTGGGTATGGTGCGGAAAACCTGCTCAATAGTATCGGATTTACAGCCAAAAGGACTACTCGTTATCAGGCGAATCAAAACGGTATCACCGGAGTTGGCCATGGTATAATTAACAGCATTGGGGCCGGTAAAGCTCTGTATAACCGCCATCGTTTTGGGGTTAAGGATTTGCCATTGGTAAGAGGAGTTGGCGTTAGAATAAAGCACTGCTTTCACCACGCTGTCGTTTATCACAAAGGGTGTACAATCCGCGGTGGTGCTGGTGTCCATTTGTGCCAATGGGTTTGGCCTTACAGTGATGGAATCATAAATAGTATCTCCGCAACCCAGGGTATTGGCCGCAATCAACCTAACGGTGTAGATAACATCCTGCACAGTATTATTTACAAAAGTCATAACCGGAGTACTATCCTGGGATGTTTGCCCATTGCCAAAATCCCAGGCAAAAGTCATGGTATTACGCCTCTGCCCTGTTATGTTGCTGGCGGATGTATTTGAAAACCTTACAGTAAATGGCCCGCAGCTATCCTGGTTAGAAACCGTAAAACCGGCTGTAGGCTTAGGATACACATCAAAGGTTTGGGTGAGGGTGTCTATACAGCCGTTGCCATCCGTAATGGTTAGAGTTATAAAATAGCGCGCTGAATCCTGCGATGGAGAAGCAAAGTTGAACTGCGGGCTTGCCGTATTTAATGAGGCTGTACTTACACCGGTGGTGGGTGAAATACTCCACAAATAGGATAATCCGGTAGCGGTGGTTACATTAAAAGGAATAACACCTCTTGGGCCGCAACCACTTGCCGGAAGGCCAAAAGTAGCGACAGGTCTGCTGTTTATGGTAATAGTACGGGTAATAGTATCAGAACATCCGAAGCTATTGGTTACAATTAGCTGAATAGTGTAAAGACTATCCACTCCACTTTGGTTATCCGGAAAATGAAACCAGGGCTGGGTGCTGTTGGTGTCGCTGATATTTACAGCCGGGCTTGATGCACTCCATCGGTAAACAGGCGTTCCTCCAAAAAGGCTGTTATTCACAACCTGAACGCTATCATTGGCGCAAAGCCTTGCTGGCAGTGTAAACTGCGCATCAGGTGCCGGATGAATAACCACCGTTTTTGAAATGCTATCTGCACAACCTGTAGAGCCGGCTTTAATCCTGAGTTTTATGGTCACGATTCTATCCTGGGTAAAGGAGCTGTTGGTAAGTTGTAATGAAGGGCTGGCACTGGTGGAAAACCGAGTTCCATCAATAAACCACTCATGGGTTACCCCGGATGAAGAGTTGTCTTGAAACAAAACTGTGCCTCCTGAACAAATGCTGTCGGGTAAGGCGGTAAAATCAGGTTGTGGATTAACAATGGTGTAAAACAGTTGGGTGGTTGTATCTGCTTTACAACCATAAAGACTCGTTACAACGAGGCGTACGATTACAGAATCACCACCAGACAACATGCTGTAATTCATCGCCCCGGCCCCCGTAAATTGTTGGATAGTGCCCCCGCTGGTATTGAGCAAAGTCCATTGGTACTGATCATTGGTAAAAGGATAGCGTGCGGCCCTTACAACATTTGAATCAAGTATGAATGGTGCACAATCCACGGAGTCGGTAAAAACTATTTCAGCCCTTGGATCGGGATGTACAACTATGGAATCGTAAACGGTATCTGAACATCCGCGGCTGTTTTGGGCTATTAACCGGATGTTATAGGTAGTGTCTGATAAGCCATTATTAAAGTAAGTCTGTGTAAGATTGGTATCTGTGGAGGTCTGTCCATTACCCAAAGTCCATTGATAAGTAAGTCCCTGCCCTACTCCGCTTAGGCCACTACTGCTGGTGTTGGTAAACCTTACAGTAAAAGGTGAACAACTGTCATTCCGCGAAAGCGAAAAACCGGCCATTGGTTGGGCATATACCGTGTAGGGTTTTGTGATGGAGTCCACACAACCATTGGCATCGGTAACTACCAAGGTAATGTTGTAGGTTGTAGAATCTGCCGCAGGGCTGGTAAAGCTGAATGCCGGATTGCTACCGTTGGTACCGGAAAATGATACATTATTCGCAGGACTGATAGTCCACAAGTGGCTGAGACCGTTACCTGTAGAGCTATCTGTTGGATTTATACTAACAGGCGTGCAGGACGAAGCCGGCAAGCTGAAGTTGGCTTTGGGTCTGCTCCGTACCAAAATATTCTGGCAGATAGTATCCTTACAGCCATCTACGGCAGTTACTATCAGGCAGATGTTGTAGAGCGTATCTGTTCCGCTGTTAAAATCAGGAAAGGCGATAGAGGGATTTGATGCTGTAGTATCTGTAATATGAACGGCTGAACTAGAGGCCGACCATTGATAACTTACAATTCCTGGCTTATAAATACTGGTGTTTACGAGCTGCAGACTGTCTCCGGCACAGGTAGCCGAAGGCATCATAAACCCGGCTGTTGGCTTTGGAAAAACGGTTATGGTTTTTACAATGCTGTCTTTACATCCGCTGCCCGCCTGGAATAATAGCTTAATGCGATAGATAGTATCCTTATTCGGAAATGAATTTGTAAAGGTTTGCACCGGATTAGGTGCGGTTGAAAACGGAACTCCATTCATAAACCACTGCTGGCCCGAAGGTGCATTACTACTATCCGTAAAGCTTACCGTAAGTGGAGAGCAGCCCTGATTTACATCCATACCAAAATTGGGCGTTGGCTGAGCAACTACGGTTATAATCAGTGTATCGGTATAGGTACAATTGTTAGGATCGGTATAAGTATAGATAAGAGTATCCACACCAAGGCCGGCATTAGCAGGGCTGAAGAGATTTCCTGTAACACCGGGGCCAGTCCATGTTCCGCCAGAGGGGGTGGCCCCTGATAAAATGGTATCCCCCTGATTTACGCAGATGGTAAAATCACTACCAGCCGTAAAGTTGGGTTTAGGAAATACTATTATCGAAACTGTATCGTCATAAACACAACCTAAAGAGTCTGTTACCGTAAGGGTATAAATAACCGTGGTATCCAGTGGTGCCCGCCATGGGTTAAGTACTGTGGTGGAAGACAAACCAACAGCAGGCGACCATGAGTACATTAGGGGTGGCGCACCTCCTGTAACAGTTGCATTAAGCTGTATGGAGTCAACCGCGCAAATACTGACCGCCATTCCTGCATCAACAATCGGTGGCGGCATTACATCTATTCTAAAAGCTATACTATCACCACAACCCAGGGAATCCTGCACTTTAATGTAAATAGTAGTATCAGCACTTAGGTTATTCAAAACGATTGAATCCGCTGAACTAAGGTTGGTTTGCGACCAGCTACCCCAGGTAAACTGATAGGGTTGCGAGCCTAAATTGGCCGAGGCTTTGTAGATTAATGAAGTTCCCGGACAAACCACCGTATCTGTAAACGGCAGATATACGGGCTGTAAAACCGGCTCTTCGGTAAGCGTTACCACCATAGTATCACTACTGCTTCCGCAAGAACTGATTACGGTTAGAATCACCTGGAAGCTGCCGTACTGTGTAAAGTCAATTTGTGGAAGTGGAGAGGAGGCCGAGGTACCGTTTACAAAACTCCAGCCTGTGGCAGGTACTACACTCCAGTTATAGGTCACCTCCGAGAGACTGTCAAATATTAGTGGTTGTAGATGTGGCAATGCCCAATCAATGTTAGCCAGCCCGCAAATAGCTGTATCATTTGGAAATTGAGTTGTGGGAATTCCGCGTACGACTATGGTGTCGAATAGCTCAACGCTATCACATGAATTTTCCGCCACCATCTTTATTGGATAAATCCCAACTCTGCTAAAGCTGAAATCCTGCACGGTATCATAGGCCAAAGCACTACCCTTTTGCCCTGATGTGGGCAACGGCAATCTCCAACGGATATCCATTGTATCACAGATTCCGAGTATATCTCCCACAAATGAACCCGATAATGTTTGGCCAACACACACCGTATCATGGCTGAGAGCCATATTGGCTATCGGAATTGAATCCACACAGATATCAACCGATATTGTATCAGGACTACACTCTAGAGCATTACCTACAATTTGGGTAACAGTATAAACTCCTGATTTGGTAAAGGTGACCTGAAGTGGAGAAGCACCCGAAGCCCAGTTCTGAGGATCCGGTGATCCAAATGTTCCTCCAAGATCCTGTAATCCATTAGGAGTTGTAAATGTGTTTGGTGTTATCTGCCAGAGCGTGCGACCGGCTGAGGCGCCTAAGCACCCCGAAGGCCGAGCTACTCCTCCAATGGTAGAGTTATCCTGAATAGTAACCTGATTATTTACACATGTTTTTTGAGGAGCTAAAAAAGCGGCAATGGACGGCTTTGAAATATATATAGGCTCAATAGTGGCAGACCTGTCAATACATGGAACTGAAGCTCGAAGGCTCAACTCAAAAGCATCCGTGAATTTTGAGGAATTAATTCCACATGAACCAATATAAAACCTATGGCACACAGTATCAGGTGGCGGATGTGTAAAAACAGTATCCGGACTACCATCATTGGATGATAGGGTATAAATGGTAAATGGAGAATTGGCAGATACGTTGGTAATCGCCACGCAAATTTCAATAAAACCGTTTTGATCAGGAATGCATTGATTTATGGCTCCTCCTGGAATGTTAAAGCCAATTGCAGGCTGCCTGCCAAAAAAAACGTTGATAGTAGAAGTCCTGTCGCAGCCATTGGCGTTATGAAGAGTGAGCCTTACTGTGTAAAGACCAGGGGTGTTATATGGGTGACTGATGGCCGTACTTACATTAGTAGGAAATATTGAACCTGTGGCAGATTGTCCATCACCAAAATCGATGGTGTAAGAGGAGTAGTTTGTAGAAAACGACTGATTAAAAAAGTTAAAGCTTGTGGTGGTAGATGTAGTATCACACTTGTAAAAAGTAGTCACTCCCTGCCAAGTACGGGAGGAGCCTGTTGATCTTAAGTTTGGCTCGGGTGCATCAAGTACATATACGTTTTGAGTTGTTGATTTTGTACAACCACCACTGGTTACCGTATAGGTTATAGTCTTAAGTCCGAGATTTGCGATATCAGGATCAAATCTATTATTAGATACACCCGGACCTGAAAAGACCCCACCGGCAGGTGAACCTGAGAGATTAATTCGTGGGTCGCTCTCACAAAGTGTATCAGGAATAGAGAAACTTACCGTGCCTATTTGTTGTATATCAACTCTAACCAGTTTTGTAGAAACCTGATTACCATTAAGGTAATACCTCACCCGCGCTCCAAAATTACCAGTACCCGAAAAGTTAACAGCATGTGGCCCGGCCCCATTGGCCGAAGAGGGTGTGGCGCCTCCGCCAAAATTCCAGTAAATGCTATCTGATGTTCCTGAGAAGGATGAATTGAAAGTAACCGAATTGGCAGGCAGGCAAAGAAAAACGGTATCATTTGTCAAGGCAGGTGAAGTACTTATACTAACCTGTGCACCCGCCTCCCCTGCCACCAGCAACAGTAGGAAGCTGAAAAATAGATGCTTGATCTTTATGGAAAAGGCCATGGAGAAGGTTAACAAAGGTTTGGATGGCAAAAATGAGAATTATATAGCAAACCCCTGTACTTATTAATGAGGATTTTACCTGAAATGTGCTACGGCAAATGCCCAATTTTGGTAGAAAGTAAAATTCTTATTATTATTGTTTATCAATAATAAATTACTTTATAACATGAAAAAATTAAATATAATATCAGGTATCCTCAACTTCTTTAAATGGGCTTTTGTGGTAATAGGTGTGGTAGCCCTTGTAGTGATGGCCGTTTTAAAAGATGAACCCATTATGGTAGGCTCCCCCCTAATTTCAATAGCTGATGAGCAATTGCAAAACACCCTTGATGAAATCATTAATACTGGTGGCGATGTGCGGCTTGTGGCGGATGGTTTTGCTGCGGAAGTATCTATGACATGGCAACTACGAGTGCTCAAATGCACAGCCATTGTAGCCGTTTTCGCCTATCTACTGTGGATTTTGCAGATCATCATCAATATTGTGAAGGATGTAAAAAACTCCAATGCTTTCCGGTCCGTCAACATTGCACGGCTAAAGCATATTGCCTGGCTGTTGATTCTTTCACCCCTGTTTGTAGCTTTGATGAACCTTGTATTTCTGGTGGTAATCGGCTCCACTTATGATTTACCGGAAGGCTTTACCTATAGCTGGTATGAAGATATTGACTTCGACTTCCTGGTAATTGGATTTCTATTGTACGCCATTTCTATAGCATTTGGTGAAGGCCTTAAAATGAAGCAGGAACAAGAACTTACTATATAATGGCGGTAATTGTAAACCTTGATGTAATGATGGCTGTGCGCAAAGTGCGCTCCAAGGATTTGGCCGAGCGTATTGGTATTACCGAGGCCAACCTCAGCATCCTGAAAACAGGCAAGGCCAAGGCTATCCGTTTTTCAACCCTGGAGGCTTTATGTAAGGAACTGGACTGCCAACCAGGAGATATCCTGGAATTTAGAGAAGACGAGTGAAATTGTAAATTCGTCCAAAATCAAAATCGTTAATGGCCAAAGTTCATCTTGTATTAGGATCTGGCGGAGCCAGAGGCATAGCGCACATAGGCGTAATTGAAGAACTGGAAAAAGATGGACACGAGATTATTGAAGTAATAGGCTGCTCTATGGGGGCCGTAGTAGGAGGAATTTACGCAGCCGGCTTTCTTGCAGCAATACCGCGACTGGCTACTTACGCTGAATAAAAGTGCTGTGTGGCGATTGCTCGATTTCACCTTTACCCGTCACGGTTTTCTTAAAGGAGAAAAGGTTTTCGACACTATCTTAAATATGACCGGCCCATTGAGCATTGAAGAATTGAAAATACCTTTTACGGCTGTTGCCACAGAGATGCATAAAAGAGAGGAGGTGATTATCCGTCAGGGCGATTTGTTCCAGGCACTAAGGGCGTCCATTTCCATTCCCGGTATTTTTACTCCTGTAAAGGATGAGGAAAACGTGCTGGTTGATGGCGGAGTGCTTAACCCACTTCCTCTTAATCTGGTAAAGAAGAACGATGACAGCATAGTAGTGGCTGTAAATATAAATGCCCGTAAAGCTCCTAGCCTGGAACAAATGCCGCAACCGGTCAATAATCAAATCGAAACTAAAGAAGGACCAAAAGGCTGGCTACCGATTAGCTGGCCCTTGAGTAAAAAAAGCCCGGCCTCCAATGCTCCGTCTTTTTCGTTAATTGACCTGATGCAAACCTCGTATGACTACACACAGGACAGACTTACCGAACTGATGATAACCCATTACCAGCCCGAAGTGGTGGTAAATATTCCGCGCACTAGCTGTGGCACCTTTGAGTTTTACCGCGCTGAGGAGTTAATTGAATTGGGAAAAAGCAGTTACAATGTTGCAAAAGAGAGTATTTAATAATCTGCATTTTTGCCACTTTTCACTCATCGCAAATATTTGCAGCCAAGCTGTAAATATTTTCTTATGAGTCAGCTTATCATTTATATTTGGCACTTTCCAGCAATTTTTACAACATATATTATGCGTACGCTAAAAACTTCTGCCGCCCTTCTTTTATCCATTTACAGCTACATATCTTTTGGGTTTTCGCCTCAACCGGGAGATTCTATAAATGAGGATTATGTAAACTGGTATAACCTCTCTCCATCAGATGATAAGATACTTGGCGCAGCGGTAGAGAAGGCCTACACCGAACTACTTTCCTCCAAGCCCTCCAAAAAAACAATAGTGGTAGCGGTAGTTGATGCCGGGGTGGATATTTACCATGAGGATCTTGTAGATAGAATTTGGATTAATGAAGATGAGATTGCCGATAACGGAATCGATGATGACAAAAACGGCTACATTGATGACGTGCATGGATGGAACTTTATAGGGAACGATAAGGGCGAACACATCAACCATGCAAACCTTGAAATTACGAGGATAGTACGCCAGTACGAACCCATCTTTAATAAACTTGGCGAAAACATTCCCGATAGCCTTAAGGCCACCTATGAGATGTATAAAATGGCCCTGGCCGATCATGAAGAGCAATCCGAGAAATACAAAAAGCAGTGGGAAGAATACGATGAGTTTATGCAGTTTTTTAAAAGTATGGAGGCTGTGCTAAAGGAGGAACTGGGCAAAGACCGAATTCTGGAAAGTGATATTGCCCAGGTACAAGCCACCAATGACGAACTGCGCAAGGCAAAAAACTTTTTTACCTATCTCTATGAAAAAGAATTTACCTACAAAGAGTTTCAGGAAACCTATGATTATTACGACATGAAGGTGAATTATCACCTCAACACCAAATTTGACCCACGCACTATTATTGGTGATGATATTACCGATATGAGCAACGTATATGGCAACAATATTGTAAAAGGCCCCCGCTGCGACCATGGCACCCTGGTAGCCGGTGTAATTGCGGCCAATCGTAATAATGGACTTGGCGTAAACGGTATTGCTGATAGTGTAAAGATTATGGTATTGCGTACGGTACCTGATGGTGATGAGTATGATAAGGACGTGGCCATGTCCATTATATATGCGGTAGATAATGGTGCAGACATTATTAATATGAGTTTTGGTAAAGACTACTCACCACAAAAGGAATTGGTGGATAAAGCGCTTAAATATGCCGCTGAACACAATGTATTGCTGGTGCATGCCGCGGGTAATGATGGAAGCAATAGTGATGTAAACAACAACTTTCCGGCTGATTATTACAGCCAAACTGATACACTTAAAGCATGGCTCACGGTTGGCGCCAATGATCGCAAAAAGGGTAAAAGAATGCCTGCGGTTTTTACCAATTACGGAATCAATACAGTTGATTTATTTGCACCGGGGGTAAACATTGTTTCTACATTACCCGAAAGCCGCTATGAAGTTACTCAGGGCACCAGTTTTGCCGGCCCTGTTGTTACAGGTGTTGCTGCCTTAGTATGGTCAAGGTACCCTGATTTAACCGCCATTGAGCTAAAGGAAATCCTTATGCAATCCACCACTACCGATTATTATAAAAAGAAAGTTTTTCAACCTACTGAAGAAAGAGGGAAAGGTGATAAGGTTCGGTTTTACGAGTTATCCCAAACCGGTGGAATTGTAAACGCCTACCAGGCACTTTTGCTTGCTGAGCAGAGGTCAGATAACAAATCTTCAGAAAATAAGGCCTCCAGGTAGACCGGTAAATTTCTCTCCCGAAAACCAAAATATCTTAGTTACATTCGCACCGCTTTTGGTCTCCGGTATTTTTAATATCGGAGTTAAAAGGGAATCCGGTGTAAATCCGGAACAGTTCCCGCTGCTGTAAGCACCGCCAAGCGCAATTCAATCTTTAAGTCACTTTTCCCCGCCATGCGGGGGATGGGAAGACGGAATTGCAGGGTGTAAGTCAGAAGACCTGCCAAAAACAATACACGAAAGCTTTCGGGATAAAAGCGCAGTGCGAACTACGGGCTATTTACCCCCGCTTTCCTCTGTACCTATTCCTGTTTGTTTTCATTTTTAATTATTGAGTCATCGGCTGTTACTAAATTATTCAGCCTCAGGCCAGCACTTTGTCACATTGAGCGATAGTCGAAGTGCAAGCCAAATGTTAGCCTTTCTCTGGTTTGGGAAATGGTTTAGGGCTTCAACTATCGCTCAGCCTGACAAGCGCGATTGAGTAAAGAAAAATGAGAGTTTATAAAGCCATTATCATCCCCCTACTTTTTACCCTTTGCGGGAATGGCTTATTGGCGCAAAATGATACCACCAGGCTAAAGGAAGTGGCCGTAGTGGAAAAACGAAGCTCTTCATTTGCCGTAGGTAGCCAGATTTATACTATCGACTCAACTCAGCTTCAGAAGTACAGCGGACAATCCTTAACGGAAGTTCTCCAATTTGAAAGCGGCATTTATCTGAAGCACTACAGCCCGGGAAACCTGGCTAGTACCAGCTTCAGAGGGGGCAATGCCTCCCAAACAGCCCTCACCTGGAATGGCTTCAATATTAATAGTCCGCTCAACGGAATTTTTGACCTGAGCCTTTTCCCCGTTTCGGCATTTGATGAAATAAGAGTGCAGCCGGGGGCTTCCAGCGCACTATGGGGCAGTGGTGCTGTGGGCGGTTCTATTCACCTGAGCCATAAGCCGGATTTTAAACCTCATTTAAACATTAGTTTAGGTGGGCAGCTAGGCAGTTTTGGTTATCACCAACAAACTGCGGGTGTGGACTTCGGATCAAAAAAATTCTCACATCGGTTGGTGTTGCTAAACCAATACGCCAAAAATGATTTTGAGTACCTCAATCCATTCACCAATCTCAGAGAAACCCAACGCAATAATGAGGTGGGCACCCGTGGCTTGCTCAGCGAAAACTACATCAGTCTTAATCCTAAAAACCTCATAAGCCTCAACTGGTGGTATCAGCAAACAGATAGAAATACGCCCCCTACCCTGTTTGAAACCACCCTTGCCAACCAAACCGATAATGTAAGCCGCCTTACGGCAGAATGGCTTCATCAGCTTAAAAAAGGAGAGCTAAAAATACGCGGGGCCTGGTTTAGCGAAATGCAGAACTACACTAATCTCACCGCTGATACCTCTTACTACAACAATAGCCAGTCGTTTATTGGGGAGGCCGAATACAGCCGCAAATTGAAAAATGATTTTAGTATTGATTTTGGATTTAATCAAACCTC
Source organism: Schleiferiaceae bacterium (assembly GCA_963758205.1). GTDB lineage: Bacteria > Bacteroidota > Bacteroidia > Flavobacteriales > Schleiferiaceae > Owenweeksia. The sequence goes on along the minus strand of CAVWUM010000001.1, from coordinate 851,081 downwards.
GTTTCTGGCAGATGTGCAATCGTTTAAAAGTGATCCCATTTGGCAGCACCGTCAATCACTTTTTGCTGGTGTTGGTAAAAAACTTTTCTCCCGCTTAGATTTTAGCGCCATGCTACGGCAGGAAATTATTGACGGCCAAAGTGCTCCCTTTACCTACACCCTTGGCGGGAATTGGCTAATCATTAAAGGGCTATCGCTTAAGGTCCAGTATTCAAAAGTGTACCGTACACCTACACTAAATGATTTGAACTGGGCACCGGGCGGCAACCCTGATTTACAATCAGAAGATGGCAATGCCCAGGAAGTAAGCCTGGTTTGGCAAAAGTCTAGCTCGGATTTTGAGTGGCAAGTTGCCTTATCGGCATTCAATCGAAAAATCGAAAATTGGATTATCTGGCAGCCACAAGCCGGAATATGGACACCGCAAAACCTTTTGGAAGTACATAGCCGCGGCTGGGAATCCAATTCGTTTTTACAATGGCAAAAGGGCAGGTTTGGCTTTCGCCTGAATGTGCTTACTAACTATACGCTATCCACCAATGAAAAAGCCAGCAGGGCCAATGATGAATCTGTTGACAAACAACTTATTTATACACCGGTTTACAGCGGCACCGCAGGCCTGCAACTTAGGTATAGTAAGTTTTCACTGAATTATAACCATAGCTACACTGGCTATACCTACACCACCTCCGACCATAGCGAATGGCTGGAGCCCTACCAGTTTGCCAGTTTGTATGTGGCTTATAAGGCTAACTTTAAAAAAATAGGCGGAACCCTTTTCTTCCGCATCAATAATATATGGAATGAAGATTACCAGGTAGTGCGCAACCGCCCTATGCCGGGTATAAATTATTCTGTTGGACTCAATTTAAATCTCAAACTAAATCAAAAATGAAAAAACTGATTCTACCTCTTTTATCACTTACCTTTTTGGCCTCATGCGAAGACGATAAACCTCAAACTCCAAACCCGGTAGATCCCGGTGTTAATAGAGTGTGGGTACTGAATGAGGGTAACTTCCAGGCCGGTAATAGCTCATTGGGCGTTTATGATCTGGATGACGAATCCTACTCTTCTAGTGTGTTTGCGTCAGTAAATAATCGCCAGTTAGGTGATGTACTTTTATCAGCCATCAATATTGAAGATGAAGTATATCTGGTAGTTAATAATTCAGGTAAAATTGAAGTGCTGAACAAGGATAGCTTTGAGAGCACCGGCACCATCAGCGGACTAACCTCCCCCAGGTACGCTTTATCAGTTTCGCCCAGCGAGGTATTTGTTTCAGATTTGTTTTCGGATAGTATAGCCGTGGTTAATCCGGCCACCAAAGCAATTACCAGATACATAGATATTTCTTCAACCAGCGAGGAAATGGTTTTGGTAAACGGCAAAGTGTTTATTACCAATACCTACACCAGCCATATTACAGTATTGGATTTGGCCACCGAGAGCGTTTCAACCATTGCTACCACATTTAACCCAACGGCCATCGGTAAGGATAAAAATGGTAAGGTATGGGTGCTTTGCGGTGGAGATGCCTTTAGTAGTATCAATGGGGCATTGGAGGTTATCGATCCGGCTACTGAAACGGTTACCAAAACCATTGCGCTAAGTGCAGGCTCCTACACTAATAAGCTGGTTTTTAACCCTGCCGGTGATTCGCTTTATTACCTTACAGATGCCGTTTACAAAGTATCTATTGATGTTACGAACGAACCTTCAACTCCTTTTATCGCATCCAATAACAACAGCTTTTATGGTATGGGGTACAGCATGGAGAGAAATGAGCTTTACGTGGGCGATGCCAAGGATTTTAATCAAAAAGGCCAGGTATTTATCTATGACCGAAATGGAGGTTTGAAAAAAAGTTTCAATTGCGGCATTAACCCAAATGGCTTTTGGTTTGATGAGTAAATCTCCCAAGACAAGTATTTTCCTGGATAGGGCTTTGGCAATAAACTATTTCCTTACTTTTGCGCCCTCTTAAAAATTAATTAACCGGGTCAGCGTACCCTTGTAAAACAATTAATGCATGGCAACAAGAATCAGATTGCAGCGTCATGGTCGTAAAGGCCGCCCCATCTTCCACATCGTAGTAGCAGATAGCCGCTCTAAAAGAGACGGTAAGTACATTGAGCGTTTGGGCCTATACAATCCCAACACCAACCCTGCTACCATCGACATCAACTTTGATACTACCCTTGACTGGGTAATGAAAGGTGCACAACCAAGCGATACCGCACGTGCTATCCTTAAGTACAAAGGTGTAATGATGAAAAAACACCTTTTGGAAGGTGTAAAGAAAGGCGCATTTGATGAAGCTGAAGCAGAGAACAGGTTTGATAAATGGATGGATGAGAAATCAGGAAAAATCCAGGGTAAGAAAGAAAACCTGACAAAAGCCCAGGCAGAAGCAAAAGCAAAAGCATTAGAAGCAGAGGCAGAAGTAAACAAAGCCCGCGTAGCCGCTCAGGAAGCTGCTAACGCACCGGCTGAAGAGGCTCCTGCCGCTGATGAGAGAGGCGAAGTTGAAGCAGAGGCAGACATTAAAGCTGATGAAGCCCAAGATGCTGCCCCTGCTGATGAAGAAAAAGCTGGCGAATAAAACTCACCTGCTTTGCGTAAAGAAGATTGCTATCAACTGGGCCACATTAGCCGTTTGCACGGTTATAAAGGAGAAGTTATAGCGGTTTTTGATACCGACCAGCCTCAGAATTATTTTGAATTGGAATCAGTTTTCGTGGATGTCCGCGGTGAACTGGTTCCTTTTTTTATTGAAGAAATGGCTCAAAACTCCAAGGGTCATTTTATCATCCGCTTTGAGGAGGTTACCCCGGATGATGCCGCCAGCATGGTGGGCTACGAACTTTACCTACCGGAAGAAGTGCTGCCGCCATTAACGGGCAAGCAATTCTACTTTCATGAAGTAGTGGGCTTTACAATGATTGACAGCACCCTCGGTAAAATTGGTATTTGCCAGGACGTAATTGACAGCAGCGCCCAGCCGCTATTCCGCATTATGGATGGAGAAACGGAAATCCTTGTTCCGGCAGTTGATGAATTTATCGAATCAATAGATCGTGAAAAGCAGGAAATACACCTGAATTGCCCCGAGGGGTTGATTGAGCTTTATAGGAGCACGGAAGGTTTGTAGTTTGGCGTTTTTGGTTGTGCTGTCATCCTGAGTTCGCGACTGTAGACAGCGAGTATCGAAGGATGAAATTTTGAAAACGGACCCATGATTTCATAGTTGAACTCTAAGCCCTCACGACCATCATTGCTGTCATCCTGAGTGCACGACCAGCGGGAGTGTGTATCGAAGGATGCTATCTGTGAACCAATCGCTATCTTCAGAACCTGGTGGTTCATAAAATCATTAACATCCCATGTCTGTTTTCCGCTTCAAACAATTTTCCATTGCTCATGACCAATGCGCGCATAAAGTAGGTACAGACGGAGTTCTCCTGGGTGCCTGGGTTGAAGCGGAAAAACCAAAGAAAATTCTGGATGTTGGCACAGGCAGTGGCCTGATTGCTTTGATGCTGGTTCAGCGATTTCCTGAAGCACAGATTACCGGAATAGAACTGGACGAACCTTCAACCAGGCAGGCTCACGAAAATGCTGCTTCCTCCCCTTTCAGTGATCAGGTAAAAATTCTAAATGGTGATTTTCTTACTTACACATTCATAGAAAAATTTGACTTGATTGTTAGCAATCCACCTTTTTTCAAGGGAAATACTTCAACAGGTAAAAGCGAACGGGATAGAGCCAGGCATGAAGAATACCTGCCCCATGGAAAGTTTTTAGAAAAGGTAATTTCTGTTTTATCTGCTGTGGGAAAACTGGCCGTGGTGCTGCCAAAGGAAGAGGCCAAGGAATTTATTGCCCTGGCAAAAACTCAAAATCTATATCCATCTCGGATAACTAGAGTTTATGGCAGACCTGGGGCAGAAGATAAAAGGTGGCTAGTAGAGTTTGTTTTTGAGAAGACGGAGATCAAAGAAACTGCTTTTACATTGAGGGATGAATACGGTAATTACAGTAAGGAATATCAATCCCTTACCCAACATTTCCACCTGGATTACTGACCACCCAAAGCCTCCCTCACATGCCGCAAGTGGTGCTCACCGTGCCAGGCGTATAAACCAATTTGATCGGCCACGGTAACTGTAACTTTATTTTCAGGATGGTAAAATGTACGCCTTAGCTCAGCAGTATTCAGGCTTTTCGCGAGGGCTACCCAACGGATGTGCACATACTTTAGTAGTTCAAGAGAAACATCAACCTCTACGGATTGAACATCAGCTAATTGTGTCCAGCCATTTTCATCATAAGGTTTGATGGTTGGATTGTCTTCCGTTAAAGCAAGTTTTAATCTTATGTAGCCATTCATGTGGCTATCCGGCAGGTGGTGTATAATCTGGCGAACAGTCCAGCTATCGGGTCGATATTGACGTTCCAGCATTTCCGGAGTAGCATCAGAAATCAACCTGGCCAGGCGGGAGGGCAATTCCTCTAAAGATTTGATCCAAATCTTCAGCTTTTCATCTGTAATATGATCCGGACGGATGAATTTACCTATGGGGTACATTTTAAGTTCGAGGGCTGTGTTGGACATACTAATTCATGATTTAAACATCATGAAATTAAAATTATCTCCAAATATGTAAAAGCCGTTAATACCCCTTGTACTCCACTTCTTTTTCAGTGAATTTGATATCGTATTCAGCCAGCTCGGCCAGCATGGGTTCGTAAATCTCTTTGGTGATTGGTATCTGAACTCCCGCAGTTGTGATGTTACCGTTGAGGATATGCTTAGCGGCAATAGCCACCGGCAAACCCACTGTACGGGCCATAGCAGTTTCTCTACTGTTTCGTCCTATACTTACCATTGATGATTCGATCATTTTTTGCTGCCCATTGAGCTCATAGCCAAATTTGTGATACATCACAATCATGTCTTTATCATCCGGATCCATCTGCCACTTTTGCTCTAATATATGTTGAAGTATTTGAGCAGGAGTTGCCCTTTTCAGGCCAATTTTTGTCTTTTCGAAAATACCAATCCATTCCAGCTTTTCCATCAGTTCAGAGTCCTGCGGAATGCTCAGGTAATACCTGAGCTTAAGCTCTACTGAGTCATGAGGGTTATAAGCCAAAAAGGTATTGGTAAAATCACGGAAAGTCATATGCTCAGAGTTCTCCAATACGTAGCTGTCATCCGTCATTCCCAGTTTTACAAAAACATCCCACGCCCGGCAAAAGCCCTGTTTACGCAGTGTGCCTCTATAAATTGTAGGTATATCATCTAAACCATAAGTGCTCCGGTACCTTAGTGAATCGCGATTGGCGTAGCCTTCAAAACGGCCATATCCATCAATATCTATAAATTCAATTCTACGGAAAAGCTGGTGGTAAGGAATATATTTATACTGCCCTTCCTGAATGAACTTAACGGCACCGCCAGCCCCGGCCATTACCACATTTCGCGGGTTCCAGGTAAACTTGTAATTCCAGGGGTTATTATCACTTTCAGGCGCTACCAGGCCACCGGTAAAGCTTTCGAAAATTAACATTTTACCCCCTTCTTCCCGTATCTTATCCAGCACCTTCATAGCACTCAAGTGGTCAATACCAGGGTCAACGCCAATTTCATTAATCATAATTACCCCGGCTTTTTTGGCGGCTTCATCCAAAGCTTCCATTTCAGGAGATATGTAGGAGGCAGTAACCATGTTTTTGCCATACTCAACACAATCCTGCGCTACACTTACGTGCATGTGTGCGGGCAGCATGCTTATTACCAGGTCAGCACTTTTTACTGCCTGTTTCCTTTCGGCATCATTAGTAACATCTAGCTGAAGGGCTGTGGTTCTTTCATGGTCTTCAGCCTGTGCCCTGGCTAGTTTTACATCATAATCGGCAATGGTGATTTGCCAGTTATTTGGTATCGATTGCTGCTTTAAATATTTGATGAGGCTATAGGTGGAGCGGCCTGCTCCAATCACGAGTATCTTCTTCATATTATGGCAAAATTAGAATTAAACACCACCCTGCCAAGTGAAAAAACCTAAGACTTACTTTTGCCCCATAAAATGAGACGAATGCATCTATTTCGGCTACTTCCTATTTTGTTTTGCTTTACCACTTTTGCCCAGGTAAACCTTATTATTGAAGACGCTACCAACACCGGCTTTTTATTAGGCATTAATGGTTTTGTTCAAAATACTGATCCTGTAAAGGAGTTGGTGGTGCAAAAGCTGGATACCTTTCCGTTTGAGGTAAGAGTGGAGCTTTCGCCAAATGTGTTTTTCGTAAAGAAGATGCATTTCCACAATAAGGGTAATTACAAGTACATCATCACCACCAATAGCCGCGATGAGCTACAGCTACGCTTTCGCGGAGAGCCCTCAACCCTACCGGCCACCGCCACCACCATTGAAGCTAAAAATGCTGTGGCATTACGACCACTCACAGCACTTACCAATATCGAAGAAAAAGCGCAGCCAAAAACTATTATCCCTGAAAAGGAGACGCAAATAGCCGTTACTACTAAAAAGGGAAATGAAGAACCCGTTACAGCCGCAGCTCCACAAAAGAAAGAGGAAAAGCCCACACCCGAACCAATAAAGATTAAAGAAGAGCCTGTTGCCAAAAAGGATACTGCGAAACAAACTCCTCCTCCACCCCCACCTCCGGTACTAAAAAAGGAAAAGACCTTTGCTGAATTTTATGCAGATTTAAAAAGCACTGAATTTGAGTTTGAAAAACTGAATGCTGCCAGGGAATTTGGTAATAAGCATAGCTATACTGTAGAAGAACTTAAGCAGATATTGGCCGCTATGAAGTATGACAACACACGAATGGAATTTATGCGTGCTACCAAAGATCAATGGAAGGGATTAAATGATGTACAATCATTGCGAAGTTCATTTGAATATGAAATCAGTAAGGAACAGTTTAACGATTTACTATTTTGAAAGCTAAAACCATAATAGCCTGGGCTGCGGCCTTTGGCGCATTGGCGGTAATATTGGGGGCACTGGGTGCCCACGCCTTAAAAGCAAGGCTTGAGCCTGAGAGTTTAAAAAGTTTTGAAACTGCGGTAAGATACCAGGCTTGGCATGCACTAGCCCTGCTGATCATCGGGTTATCAACATACCCCATTAAGCAAATAAAGGCAATAGTAGTGTTTTGGATAATCGGAGTTTTTCTGTTTTCCGGTAGTATCTATTTACTTAGCACCTCAGCTATTACAAATTTTGACTTACGATTTTTTGGCCCTGTAACACCCATAGGTGGACTTTTTCTTATTGCAGGATGGCTCTTACTTTTTACTTCTGCCATAAGAAGTAAAGGTACTGACCGTTAATAATTTTGTCGATAAAATGGCACGATTTAGCTTGTGAAACAATGCTGTGAATCAAATAAGCCTAAATTTGCCAACCTAAATTTTAAGTGAAAACAAATCTCCTACTTATGAATTTCACACAGATTAAACCAGCTAACAGCGATCTTAACAAGTATCGCATCAGTGATGCTGAAGCACTCTGGAACCTGAAGTCAGAAGACCTTGAAACAATCTCTCTGAACAACAATATGGCCGTAAGATCTGATCTTGGTGCCATTTCTGTAAACACCGGTGAGTTTACCGGCCGCTCCCCCAAGGACCGCTTTATTGTGGAAGATGAACTAACTAAAGATGCCGTATGGTGGGGAAACATCAACATTAAATTTGACGCTGATAAGTTTGATAAACTTTATACTAAAGTTGGCAATTTCCTTAGCGGGAAAAAACTTTATGTGCGCGATGTGTATGCCTGTGCAGATGAGCGCTATAAAATGAAAATCAGGGTAATTACTGAATTGCCATGGTCAAACCTGTTTGCTCACAACATGTTTCTTCGCCCAAGCGAGGATGAGCTTAAGAGTTTTGAGCCAGAGTGGACCGTTATCAATGCTCCAAGCTTTATGGCTGACCCTGAAGTTGACGGCACCCGCCAGCACAACTTTGCAATTCTGAACTTTACCGAAAAAATGGCCCTTGTTGGTGGAACCGGCTACACCGGAGAAATCAAAAAAGGAATTTTCTCAGCACTTAACTTCATACTTCCTCACCAAAAAGATGTGCTAAGCATGCACTGCTCGGCCAACGTTGGTGAAGATGGCGATACAGCTCTTTTCTTCGGATTAAGCGGTACCGGTAAAACCACCCTTTCTGCTGACCCCAACCGTAAACTTATCGGTGATGATGAACATGGCTGGGCAGCTGATAATACTATCTTCAACTTTGAGGGTGGTTGCTACGCCAAGGTTATTGATCTTACTGAAGAAAAAGAACCGGACATCTTCCGTGCTATTAAACCGGGAGCACTGCTTGAAAACGTATCCTTTAAAGGAGATACTAACGAAGTTGATTTTGAGGATTCAACCATTACGGAAAATACCCGCGTAAGCTACCCGATATATCACATTGATAACATCCAGGTGCCATCTTTGGCTTCAAACCCAAAGAATATTTTCTTCCTAACCTGTGATGCTTATGGTGTGCTACCTCCGATTTCAAAACTAACTCCGGGCCAGGCTGCCTTCCATTTTATTAGTGGATATACAGCTAAAGTTGCAGGTACCGAAGCGGGTATTACTGAGCCTCAGGTAGCATTTTCAGCTTGCTTTGGTGCCCCGTTTATGCCATTGCACCCAACTAAATATGCTGATATGCTTAGCGACAAAATGCAGGCTGCCGGTGTAAATGTATGGTTGGTGAATACTGGCTGGAGCGGTGGCCCTTACGGTATTGGTAAGCGTATGAAACTTAGCTACACCCGTGCTATGATTACCGCGGCCCTTAATGGCGAGTTGGATAATGTTGAATACACAAATCATGAAATATTCGGATTGGCTATGCCAAACGAATGCCCCAAGGTACCAACAGAAATTCTGCACCCAAGAAACACCTGGGATAACAAAGCCAACTATGATAAAACGGCCGGTGAACTTTCGCAAAAGTTTAATAGTAACTTTGAAAAGTTTGCAGATAACGCCAGCGAAGAGATTTTAGCTGGTGCCCCATCCGTAGCAGAAAAGGTTTAATCTCCTTTTATATTTATAATTTCGAATCCCGGTTCAGTAATGAGCCGGGATTTTTTTATTCTGATACCATGAAAAACTTCATCCCAACTTTATTTGCCCTGATGCTATTTGCTGGCGTAGCCATTGGCCAAAAGCAGAAAGTACGTGTAGAAATTGAACAGCCTTTTGTTTATGAGGGCGACACTATATCGGGCACCTTGCTTTCATCCGGCAAAAGCCTTGATAAGTTTAACAAATTACCACTAGTGGTTTTTATAAGCGGTAGCGGCCCCACGGATCGAAATGGAAACTCAATACTTGTGGAAGGGCCAAATAATAGCTTTTTACAACTTGCAGATTCACTCTTAAAAATGGGAGTAGCTTCGTATCGATATGATAAATTGGGCATTGCAAAATCGCAAATGAGCAAAACTGAGGATGAGCTCCGGTTTGATGACAACTATAAGGTAACGCTTGCGGCCATTGATAAAATGAGGGAGTTGGGCTTTAAAGACATCGTAGTAATGGGACACTCGGAAGGCTCATTAGTAGGTATGCTTACCGCCCAAAACACCAAAATAAAAGGCTATATAAGTGTGGCAGGCCCCGCCCAAAATGCCCTCGAAACTATTAGAGGACAACTTAACCAGAGCCTACCACAGGAAATGGCTGAGCAAACCTATCAAAAGCTGGATTCGATCAAACAAGGTTACAGCATCACAAAATTTAACCCGGCACTTGCGGCTCTCCTGAGACCATCGGTGCAACCGTACTTGAAAAGTTATTTTGCGTACACCCCTACTGATGAAATCGCAAAGCTTGAGATTCCGATTTTAATAATACAGGGTGGGCGTGATATTCAGGTTCTACAATCAGAGGGAGATGCATTATACAATGCCGCTCCTGATGCCACTTATAGGGTTTACCCAAAAATGAATCATGTGCTGAAACAAGTTGGTGAAACCCGCGAAGAAAATATCGCTTCCTATGGCGATCCTGACTTTCCGCTTGATGCCAATATGGCCCGCGACATTGCTAATTGGGTTAAGAATCTATAACAATTCGTTAGCCAGATTAGCCAGTTCCGAGCGTTCTCCTTTCTCAAGAGTTATGTGAGCAAAAAGTTTGTTGCCTTTTATCTTATCAATTAAATAGGATAACCCGTTGGATTGCTCGTCCAGGTAGGGCGTATCTATTTGTCTTACATCACCGGTAAAAATAAATTTTGAGTTTTCACCAGCTCTGGTGATGATGGTTTTAACCTCATGTGGCGTTAGGTTTTGAGCCTCATCCACAATAAAAATAACGTTGCTTAAACTGCGTCCGCGGATGTAGGCCAATGGTGTTACCATAAGCTTCTCCTGCTTAACCATTTCATCAATTTGTTTGTATTCTTTATCAGTTTCCTTAAACTGGTTTTTTACAAACTTAAGGTTATCCCAAAGTGGCTGCATATAGGGGTTGATCTTCGCCTTCATATCTCCGGGAAGGAAACCAATATCTTTATTACTTAAAGGAACAATTGGCCTGGCCAGGTATATCTGCTTATACTCCCTACGCTGCTCCAGTGAGCCTGCAAGGGCCAAAAGCGTTTTACCAGTACCAGCCACCCCAGAAAGGCTTACCAGTTTTATTTCAGGATTAAGGATAGCATTGAGTGCAAAGGTTTGTTCGGCATTTCGGGGCTTAATACCATAATAGCTGCGCTTTTCCACCTGATCTAAAGATTGGTTATAAGCATTGTAAAAGGCGAGCGTGCTACTTTTTGCTCCTTTTAGTATGTAATAATGATTATTGTTTGGCTCAAAATCCTTTTGCCCCTCCTTTACTTTGTCAAGGGTAATTGAATGAGATTTATAAAGAGAATCAATAAGTTCCTGATCAAAATTATCGAGCTGGGTTTTACCGGTGTAAAGTGAGTCCATATCCTTTACTTTGCCGGTTTCGTAATCTTCGGCATATACGCCAAGGGCTTTGGCTTTTAGCCTTAGATTAATATCCTTGGTTACCAGTATTACCTGTTTTGTTTTTTCTTCAGTGGCCAGTCGCAGGGCGGCATTCAAAATTTTATGATCATTCTTAGCCCCGCCAAACACCCTGATGGCATCAACATCGCTGCTCTCCGTGTTCATTATCACCTTAAACTTGCCCTTGCTCCCACCATTCAGGCTTATCCACTCCTGCAGGCCTTTATCTCCGGCTTTTTTATCTAAAAACCTGATGAACTGCCGGGCCTCGTAATTTTTTGTGTCGCTACCTTTTTTGAACTCATCAAGCTCCTCCAGCACGGTAATGGGAATTGCCACATCATGCTCGGCAAAGTTGGTTATGGAATTATGATCATACAGAATTACAGAGGTATCCAGTACAAATATTTTCTTTTTAGAGTCTTTAGTCGATTTTGATTTTGGAGTAGAGGACTTCGTTGCTTTTTTGACCATAAGAGTTTTGTTGGGTTAACTATTAGCACTCCCAAGTTAGTAATCCTACAAGTCGGCAAATCGTCCTTATCGGGGAGATATTCACAAATATTTTAGAAGGTCTGTTCAAAAAAAATATTTGCAAAACCTGACCTGACTATACTTTTTTCTCCTTAACTCAGTTTGATGCGGTTGAGGTTTAGTGCATTACAGGCCTCCAAAGACACTCACCTTATCTAAAAATAATTTTCACGCTGAAAACAACTAACATGTTACGCTGTTAATCAAGCATTTAGTACTTTTAATGCTCCATTTCAAAAGGAGAGACAAATTCTCATTATGGGAAATTATTTATTAACATGAAAATGATAAAATTCTGATTATGAATAATATAAGTTACCAACATTTCTCTGGCCTCAAAATTTCTATAGTTGGCATGAAACTCTACTACTCATGAAAACAATTAACAAATTTCTAGGTCTTACTTTCCTCTCTGCCATCGTGCTGAGCTGTTCTAAGGAAACTGACAATACCAATCAATTTTCATCTGCTGACAATACTCCACTTGAGGAATTAGTTGTTCCGCAAACCTTCAATTGGTCAAGTAGCATAAAGGGCAATATTGAAATTATTATTGATGCCCCATCTTACTTAACGGTTGATGGGCAGCCCGTTGAGCTCAGGGATGAAAATGGTACTGTACTGGATGAGCAAACTGTGGTTAATTCTGCCGTTGGCTTTTTCATTAGCCGCCCACAAACTGAGGGTAAATTATTTGCACACTATCCTAATACAGGTGAGCAGGTTGAAATCACTTCTGAAAAAGAAATTCTTGAACTGGAAGAAGTATCTCTTAGCGGATTATCATCAAACCTTTTTAAGCCCGCCAAAAAATCCGGTACCAAAAACAAAACTCAGGGTACTAATATGGTGAGCAATGGAGACTTTAGTGCTTCTGCCTTTCCAATTGATACTTCTATATATACCAAGTTGAGAGCCTTAGGCACCTGGTATGGACGTGATAACAATGGTACTACAGTATCTGTGAATGGAAATTCTGTTTTTACCTCAAGTAATCCAAATAGCAAAGCAGATATCTTACAAGGGTTTGCTGTTAACGGTAACTTTATGTTTGACTTTAATTATGACTATGCCGGTAACGGTGGTTTCTTTGTACTTCTTTATGACGTAAACAAAAATTTTGTTGGATACACTACGGTTTTCACTTCTGGAAATACAGGGCACACTAACTTCATCACCTCTCCATCGGTAAGATACATTCAGTTATACGGTTTTTGCGCCCAGGGTGCCTGGTTAGATAATGTTAGCCTGGTAGAAACGATTGAGCCGGATGATGACGGTGATGGTGTGCCTAACAGAAAGGATGCTTTCCCTAATGATCCCTTGCGAGCCTACAAAAGCTCTTTCCCTACATTAGGAAAACAAATTTTGGCTTTTGAAGATTTATGGCCATCTACCGGTGACTACGACTTTAATGATTTGGTTATTGAAAACACAGTGGACTTTCACAAAGATGCCAATAATAACCTTGTTGATGCGGTAGTAAAAGTGAAGGTTTTAGGTTTAGGAGCAGGTTTATCTAGTGGATTAGGTATTCACCTTTTAAAATCAGACAAGCAGCCATTCAATACTAATATTATTTCAGCGGTGAGTGGCAGCTCTGCTTCTCTTGATCCTTCTGTAAATAATGGTATTATCGTATTTAATGATAACAGAAGAGCATTAAAGCCTTTCTATAACAATAACGGCTTTGGCCCTAGCGGAGCTCCTCAAACTTTCACCTTTACCATTACCTTTAATAGTAATGCAGGTGGCCAATATATTTTGCCTGACTTCTACATTTACAGAACGGGAGAAAGAGGAAGAGAAATTCATCAAAGTGGATTTCCGCCCACTGCGGCAGCAAATATGGCTCTAATCGGTACCAATAGCGATAATGGAAGTTACAGAACTGAAAACGGTCTTCCCTGGGTAGTTGAAGTGGTTAGCCCAAATGCTGAATACTTCCGCCACCCGATTGAAAAAGTGGATATGGGAGATGCGTATCCTAAATTTAAAGCATGGGCGCAAAGCAATGGCACAAGATATATAGGCTGGATGCTTCTTGGAGCAAACGATAAGCTTTTCACGATACAATAGTTGTTCAGAGTAGAGAGTATGAAAAGGCTACACTTTTTTAGAGTGTAGCCTTTTCTTTTTTAATTAAAACACCTCACTGGCAATTTTATGAATATTATCCACCTTACCCATAGAGTAGTAATGTAATACGGGCACTCCAGCCGCTTTGAGCTCCTTACTTTGCTCAATGGCCCATTCAATACCCACCTGCCGCACAGCCTTGTTATCCTTACAATCTACCACGGCTTTTACAAGGTCATCGGGCAAATCCACATGAAAAAAGTGGGGTAAAACGCTCAGGTGCCGTTTTGTGGCTATTGGCTTCAGGCCTGGAATAATAGGCACATTTATACCCGCATTACGACACTTCTCCACGTAGTCAAAGTATTTTTGATTGTCAAAAAACAGTTGGGTTATTATGTATTCGGCACCGGCATCTATTTTCTTTTTCATCCATTGTATGTCATTATTAATACTAGGCGCCTCAAAGTGCTTTTCAGGGTAACCTGCAACGCCTACACAAAAGCCTGTAGGGTCATTATTCTGTAATTCCTCATCCAGGTAGCGACCCTCATTCATGCTCTTTATCTGCCCAACTAAATCGCAAGCGTATTTATGCCCCCCCTTTTCGGGCACAAAGTAGGTTTCTCCTTTTATGGAGTCTCCTCTCAGGGCCAACACATTTTCAATACCTAAAAAGTCCAGGTCAATAAGGGCATTCTCCGTATCCTCCTTGGTGAAACCACCACATAAAATATGAGGCACTGCATCGATATGATACTTGTGTTGAATGGCCGCACAAATACCCACTGTGCCGGGGCGCTTCTTAATTGTCTTTTGTTCCAGCAAACCGCTATCATGGCGCTTATATACCACCTCTTCCCTATGATAGGTTACATTTACAAAAGGAGGCTTAAAATCCATTAAGGCATCAATAGTTCCGTAAATTTCTTTGATGTTTTGCCCTTTAAGGGGAGGAAGGATCTCAAATGAGAAGATCGTATCCTTAGCGTTGTTTATATGGTCTATTACTTTCACGTTGTTCTATTTTTTAGTTTGTGGTTTGTGGTTTGTGGTTTGTGGTTGTAAATTTTGTCATGGTTTTTCTTCAAAAAACACACGCCAAAATTTGGCGGGTGTTAGGTTCGGTTATCACCCTGCGCTAAATCACAGGGTTATTGATATGTGACCCCGCTGGGGTCTAAGTCTTCAATGTCCTAATTAAATTTTCATTCATCTTCAGCAGAGTTGCTCTCGATACTCTTAATTTTTAGAAGAAATGGTAAAACACTTCTTTCATGTTGGTAGTGAATATCGAGACCATTTAACATCGCTTCAATTTCCCCTAAAAGTGAGGTTAAGAAAACAACCTCACCACCTTTCAACGTTATTCTCAAATAGCTCATAAGGCTCCAAGGTGCTAAAAAACTTCTTGTGACCACCAATTTGCTGGAAGCCACGTCCATTCTGGTAAATAGAAGAGAAACTTGACCATTGCTGAATTTAATGTTTGCATTTTTTCCCTTTACCTCAACAACGGTGTCCTTATTAATGATCCAGTAGTTAACATATAGTAGAGTTGGTATTAACCAAAGCAGAAGAACCATAATGTTGGGGAATAAGAGCTCATTAAATTCTGTTGCATAAAAAGCTACACTGTCAACTAAGAGCCATACTAAAATGGGAATAAAGAACTTTCCTTGGTGCTTGGTTTCCAATCTCAATATGAAATTAGCCTTCCGTCTTTCTTGTCTTTCCTTCTTCTTTTTGAGAGTTAAGTAGGTTTCCACTTTATCCTCAAAAAACAGGACTATAAAATCTTCAACGGAAAAACCCTCCTGGTTGATTGTTAAATCATAGGAAATAGAAAAGTCTGAATAATGCGTCTCATTTTCATAGTGCAATTCAAAATGCTCATTATTCTTTGTCCAAATACCCAAAATCCGGTTTTCATCAGACTTGAATGATATTGTGGGCAACGTGGAAGTCATTGCCCTCTTGTCTGCTTTTTCCAATTGCTCCTCCCAAGGGTAATCATTAAAAGCCTGGATTGCTTGCTCAAGATTAACTTCACCCACCTCTTCCTCCACATCCGGGAGGGACTCTACATGCTGTAAATAACATTTATATTTCTCTTGCTTGGCCATTCTATGGTCTATCGACTATCGTCTCTTCACTAATCAATAATTCAAATTCGGCCTTAACCACCTTTCCGCTTCTTTAAAATCCATTCCTTTCCGTTCGGCAAAATCCTCCACCTGGTCTTTTCCGATTTTTCCTAAACCAAAATATTTGGAATCAGGGTGGGCAAAGTAGTAGCCAGAAACCGATGAAGCCGGGAACATCGCTAAACTCTCCGTTAGGGTAATTCCAGACTTCTCTGCTTCTAAAAGTTTAAATATGGTTTTCTTTTCCAAGTGATCCGGGCATGCAGGGTAACCCGGTGCCGGACGGATTCCTCTGTACTTTTCCTTAATCAATTCTTCATTTGCCAAATCCTCATCTTTGGCGTACCCCCAGTATTTGGTACGTACCTCATGGTGAAGCCACTCAGCAGTAGCCTCGGCCAACCGATCGCCCAAAGCCTGCACCATTATTGCCTTATAATCATCCAGATCAGCCTTGTATTTGGCCACCAGTTCATCCACACCAATACCGGCCGTAACAGCAAAGCATCCCACATAATCCGTAACTCCACTTTCAGTGGGTGCCACAAAATCACTTAATGCCATATTTCTGGCAGCCGAGGCCTTTTTGGTTTGCTGACGTAAAGTCCGGAAGGTTTCTAGCTGCGATCCGTTATCATATAATTCGATGTCGTCTCCGTTTGAGTTCGCCTCCCAAATCCCAAAAACGGCATTGGCACTGATACTGTTGGCACCTATCATTTCATCAAGCACAGCATTAGCCTCTTTGTATAAAAGTGTTGCCTGCTCGCCTACTATAGCATCCTCAAGCAACTGTGGAAACTTGCCGTGTAACTCCCACGTCTGGAAAAAAGGTGTCCAGTCTATATAATTCCGGATCTCACTTAAATCAAGATTATCGAGTCTTTTTACACCTATAAATTCGGGTTTTGTAACTGTCTCCTGATTGAAATCTAGTATCGCCCTATTGGCCCGGGCATCTTCTATACTTAAGTACTCTTTGGTATCGCCTTTTTTGAGATAGCCTTCCCGTAGTTTAGTGTATTCAGCCGCAAGGCTCTTTTTAAATTCGGCATGAGAGCTTTTGTTACTCAAAGTTTGTGCTATTGGCACACTGCGGCTGGCATCATTTACGTGCACCGCAATTCCTGAGTATTCGGGATAAATCTTAACAGCAGTATGCGCCCGTGACGTAGTAGCCCCACCTATCATCAGTGGCAGCGTCATTTTTTGCCGTTCCATTTCCTGCGCCACATAAATCATCTCATCCAGTGAAGGAGTAATCAGTCCGCTGAGGCCGATAGCATCTACCTCTTCCTCTACGGCTGTGGCCAGAATTTTTTCCAGTGGTACCATCACACCTAAATCCACAATATCAAAATTGTTGCAGGCAAGCACCACCCCTACTATGTTTTTACCAATATCGTGTACATCACCTTTTACGGTGGCCAAAAGGATTTTACCCTTCTTGCTGGTATCAGCATTTTTAAGTTTTTCAGCCTCCAGGTAAGGTTGCAGGTAAGCCACGGCCTTTTTCATAACCCGGGCCGACTTCACCACCTGGGGTAAAAACATCTTACCCGAACCAAACAAATCGCCCACCACGTTCATCCCGTCCATCAAGGGACCTTCAATCACTTCTAGAGGTGTGGCAAACTGCTGACGGGCCTCCTCAGCATCTTCTTCAATAAAATCAATAATTCCTTTTACAAGAGCATGTTCAATGCGCCTGGCCACGGGCCCTTCCCGCCAGGCAATATCTTTTTCACGAACTTTAGTTTCGCCCACAAAGTTTTCCGCAAAATCAAGTAACCGCTCGGTGGCATCATCACGCCTGTCCAGCAATACATCCTCTACCCTTTCCATCAAATCCTTTGGCACTTCTGCATATACCTCAAGCAAAGCCGGGTTTACTATGCCCATATCCATCCCGTTTTTAATGGCATGAAACAAGAAGGCAGCATGCATGGCCTCGCGTACTGGCTGGTTTCCGCGAAAGCTGAAGGATACATTACTTACACCACCACTAACCTTTGCCCCGGGCAGGTATTCTTTTATCCATTTGGTGGCTTCGAAAAAGTCGAGGGCATTTCTGCGGTGTTCCTCAATACCCGTTGCCACGGGAAATATATTGGGATCGAAAATTATATCCTCTTTGGGGAAGTTTACTTCGTTCACCAAAATATCATAGCTCCGCTTGCAGATGTCTATCCTACGTTGATAGTTATCGGCCTGCCCTTCTTCATCAAAAGCCATTACAATTACGGCAGCTCCGTAGCGCTTTACCAGCTTCGCCTGTTTTTTAAACTCCTCCTCTCCACCTTTAAGGCTTATGGAATTAACAATGGCCTTGCCTTGTACGCACTTCAACCCTGCTTCAATAATTTCCCATTTAGATGAGTCAATCATAATCGGCACCCGCGAAATATCCGGCTCTGAGGCAATCAGGTTCAGAAATTTTACCATGGCGGCTTTGCCATCCAGCATGCCTTCATCCATATTTATGTCAATCACCTGGGCACCACCTTCCACCTGGTCGCGGGCTACATCCAGGGCTTCATCGTATTTATCTTCCTTAATAAGGCGCAAAAACTTACGAGAGCCGGTAACATTGGTACGCTCACCCACATTTACAAAGTTGGCAGCGGGGGTTATAATTAAAGGTTCAAGTCCGGATAGTTTCATTTATATAGCTTGTAGTTGATAGTCCATAGTCCACAGACACCTGCACTTTTAAGATGAGGGTGCTAAACGACCTACTTATTAGTATCAATTGAGTTTCTTAAGCCTTGTGTGATTTTAATAATCTCTTCTGCCCTATTATACATTTCATCAAACTCACTTGCATTTATTAATTCCCTTTTACGGGCTATAAATAAGCACGAGACCACTTCAATACCAGAGCGAATAGCATATCCAAGAAATGTAGAAAACTGCTTATCCGTTTGCCCGGTTGATCCTTCCGCTATGTTTAGGTTTATTGAGTCCGCAGCCCTTTTTATTTGGGAGGTAAGAATATATTTTTCGTCCTGAGGAAACTTTTTTGTCAAATTATGAACTTCCAATGTAAAGTCAAGAGATTTTTGCCAGGCAATGAGGTTTTCGAATTTAAAAGCCATTTTAATTTGTGTTTGATTAATATTGATTTTATTCCAAAGTCCTTATTAGCTGTTACCTGTGGACTGTGGACTGTGGTCTATGGTCTAAAGACTTAAAGCTCATTTTGCACCAACTTTAGACCGTCCGCAACCCTCGGCCTATAATTCTTAGCCAAGTCAGCAATTGCCTTTATATGGGCAGGCCCTGTACCACAGCAACCTCCTATAATATTTACCAAACCAAGATCTAAATACTCTTTTATCTGGGCGGCCATTTTCTCGGGGGTTTCGTCATATTCACCAAAAGCATTAGGCAGGCCGGCATTGGGGTGTGCACTTATATTAAATTCGCTATTGCGGGAAAGTATTTGAAGGTATGGACGAAGTTGTGAGGCTCCCAAAGCACAATTCAACCCTACGGAAAAAAGCGGGGCGTGAGAAATACTGATCAAAAAGGCTTCAGCCGTTTGGCCACTAAGGGTACGGCCGCTGGCATCGGTAATAGTTCCCGAAACCATAATGGGCAGCTCCCTGCCGATTTCGTCAAAAAGCTCCATTACCGCAAAAAGAGCGGCTTTGGCGTTTAGGGTATCAAAAACTGTTTCTATCAACAAGCCATCAACTCCGCCTTCAATAAGGGCTTTGGCCTGTTCGCGGTAGTTGGCCGCCAGTGTATCAAAGTCTATAGCCCTGTAGCCGGGGTTGTTTACATCTGGCGAAAGGCTGGCTGTTTTATTGGTAGGCCCTATAGAACCGATTACAAATCGTGGTTTTTCAGGCTCACGTGCAGTAAAATCATCAGCTACTTCGCGGGCCAGTCTGGCGGCCTGATAATTTAGCTCAGGTACCAGATCTTCCATATCATAATCCGCCATGGAAATGCGGGTGCTGTTAAAAGTGTTGGTTTCCACAATATCAGCACCAGCCTCAAAGTAGGCGGCATGTATATCTTTAATAATCTGTGGCTGGGTAATGGAAAGTAGATCGTTGTTGCCCTTAAGGTCACTGGGGTAATCCTTAAATCTATCGCCACGATAATCCTGTTCAGTAAGCTTGTAGCCCTGTATCATAGTGCCCATTGCACCATCCAGTACCAGTATTCGTTTTGCGGCTTCTTCGGCCAAAAGTGATTTTGTCATAGTTTAAATTTTTAAGCTATGACTTACCAGATTTTCTTTTTATAAAGGATTGTTGCACTTGCTCACTTTATCTCTCTCCAGACCTTGCGATCTTTAGCGGAGTAGGAGTTAGCACCCGGCCAGCCCGGGTTGCTAAGACGTCATAGGGCCTATTCCCTCAGTCTTTCTGGATAAGTCGAAGCAAATAAACATCAAATATTATCAGCCTCCAAATCTCTTCGATGAACTACCACTTACATTCAATTTATTTAAAACGACCATTCTCCTACCACATTGACTTTCAATAGGTAATATTCATATATATGAATAGGAAATAAAGAAGTTTGCCAGTTATCGAAGGCAAATAAGGTTTACTTAATTTTTATTTTACATTTGCCCTCCCGTGGAAAAATTTGTCTGATTGCAACCACGCTAAAAAATGCTAAAGCAGTGTCCTTTAGCCATTTTCTCAGACAATCTTTCCGGTGATTAACAAGACAATAATTTTAAAGAAAGACTATGGCTTATCTATTTACTTCAGAATCTGTTTCTGAAGGACATCCGGACAAAATCGCTGATCAGATTTCTGATGCTCTTATCGATCACTTTCTGGCTTTTGATAAAAACTCAAAGGTGGCCTGCGAAACTTTGGTTACTACAGGGCAGGTAGTGCTTGCCGGTGAGGTAAAATCTCAGGCCTATGTGGATGTACAAACGGTGGCCCGTGATGTAATCCGTAAAATTGGCTACACCAAAGGCGAATACATGTTTTCTGCTGATAGCTGCGGTGTGCTTTCAGCCATCCACGAGCAATCATCAGACATTAACCAGGGTGTGGATCGTGGCACACCCGAAGAGCAGGGAGCCGGTGACCAAGGTATGATGTTTGGCTACGCTACAAACGAAACTGAAAACTACATGCCTTTGGCACTTGACCTTAGCCATAAAATTTTGCAGGAGCTGGCCGATATGCGCAGAGAAGGAACCGCTATTGGTTACCTGCGCCCGGATGCCAAATCCCAAGTCACGATTGAATACTCTGATGACAATGTACCTCAGAAAATTAAGGACATTGTAGTTTCTACACAGCATGATGACTTTGCCTCGGAGGCTGAAATGGCTAAAACTATCCGTGAGGACATCATCAATAAATTAATACCAAGGGTAAAGAGCAAGCTGAAACCTGAATTACAAAAGCTTTTTACCGACAACATTAAATACCACATTAACCCTACCGGCAAGTTTGTAATTGGTGGCCCACATGGAGATGCCGGACTTACAGGCCGTAAAATTATTGTGGATACCTACGGTGGCAAAGGTGCCCATGGTGGTGGTGCTTTTTCAGGAAAAGACCCAAGTAAAGTAGATCGCTCTGCCGCTTATGCTACACGCCATATTGCCAAAAACGTAGTTGCTGCCGGCCTTGCTGACCAGATTTTGGTTCAGGTATCTTACGCTATTGGTGTAGTTGAACCGATGGGCATATTTGTGGATACCTATGGTACCGCCAAAGTAGATATGACAGATGGCCAAATTGCCGATAAAATTTCGGAGATTTTTGATATGCGTCCGGGCCTTATTGAGCAACGCTTAAAGCTGCGCAACCCTATGTATAGCGAAACCGCTGCTTACGGACACATGGGCCGTACACCGGAAACTGTTTCTAAAACCTTCCATAGTACTACTGGCGATGATGTAACTATGGAAGTAGAACTATTTACCTGGGAAAAACTGGATTACGTAGATAAAGTGAAAGCGGCTTTTGGCCTTTAAGACACCAGACTTCATATATTAGATTTTAGACCGCTTCGGGAAACCGGAGCGGTTTTTTTATTTAAGACTTAACATTAATCCAACTCAAACAAACTTTCCACAGTAGTGCTAAACTCCCTTGCAAGCTTTAAGGCTAACTCGGTGGAGGGAACGTATTTCCCAGCTTCAATGGCATGAATAGTTTGGCGGCTTACAGAAATAGCTGTGGCTAAATCGCTTTGCGTCATTTCGTTTAGCCGCCTGTGCTTTTTTACAGTATTCTTCATTCTGCCTCTCTTCTAAATTTATGTAATACCCATTGAAACCTGATGATAAATAACACAAACAGTAAAAAGAGATTGAACACCATCACGTAAAAAAAGGTGAACTCATAAAACAGAATAATGGCCACAATTAGGATAAGACCATTTACCAATGCCGCCCATAATATGGACTCGAGGCGCAGCTTCATTACAAATTCGTCTTCGTCCATCTCGCGGGCGAAAAGCAAAAATAAAGCTCCGATTATAACGAGGAGACTACATACTTCATCAACAATATTATTCTCTATAGTTTGAATTAGCTGCCCCTCCTGGCCGGCATAGTCAGAGAATATGGGACTACCAATAAAAAAAGCCGGAACTTTTACACTTAGCCATTCAGGTTCATAATTAAAGAACAACTGGTAGAGGCCTAATAGAAGAGATGGAATAAGTAATATCCAACCTATAAATTTGAATTGGTGCGGTAATAAGAACTTTGTTTTCATAATAAATAATGTAAAGTTTACTTTACCAAATGTAAAACAAACTTTACTTATCATCCAAATAAAAAACCCGAAGATTTCTTTCCGGGTTCTTACTTCAAACAAAAGTCAAACTAGTGTTTCACTTGTACCT
Source organism: Schleiferiaceae bacterium (assembly GCA_963758205.1). Lineage (GTDB taxonomy): Bacteria > Bacteroidota > Bacteroidia > Flavobacteriales > Schleiferiaceae > Owenweeksia. Next base: position 828,436 of record CAVWUM010000001.1, on the reverse strand, counting down.
TCAGGTTTTTGGAGCTTTCAAGGTTCAGGATGTATAAACCATCCGGAACGTTGGATATTGACAATATTTTTTCACCTGCATTTAAATATCCTTCGGCTACTTTGGAGCCTGTAATGCTTATTAAGCTCCAGCGGGTTTTCTCCTTAAGTCCTTCAATTGTAATAAAATCCGAAGCCGGATTAGGGTATAGTGTTAGAGCATCCAATTCATATTCCTGCTGGCTTACTGTATTTGGGTCTAAAACGTTTAGGGTAAATCCGGTAGAAGAATTCTTAAAAATTATATTCCCAAGACTATCAACCCCTATCTGTCTGCAGTAGGTATCACTGCAGGTTTGATTATTTGTATCCGTAACACTTACCGTTACACATACATTATATACACCGTTGCTCTGAAATGTATGGCTTGGGAAAGTCTGATTGGAGGTATTGCCATCACCAAAGTCCCACAGGTAACTTACCGCATAGGCAGGGCTATTGGCAATGGGCGTTGAAATATTATAAATATTTACGTTAGTAGCGGAAGAATTTGTACTGTCCAGATAAAAATATGCATGACAATTAGGTTGAGGGTAGTTTACAACTACTGCCTGTACAAAGGTATCTGAACAAAAAACGGCCTGACTTAAACTATCCCTACCATATACTATATGAGTAACCTGATAGGTGCCAAGTTGTGAGTAGGTGTGAGTTGGATTTTTAGAAGTTGATCCATTACCATCCCCAAAATACCACTCATAGCTTGTAACAGTATTTTGAGAACTAGCACTTCCTGAACCACCATAACTATTGAAATTGACTTCCAAATGATTAATACTGCTGGGACGACTTATAAAAAACGCATAGCAACTATCTACACTCCCTGGCCTTACTCCGCGTGAATGTACATCAGTACACAAAACGGCCGAAGTAGCACTATCACTAACCTGATAAGTTAAGGTAACGGTATAAAAATTGGGATTGGAATACACGTGAGAAGGGTTCTCCTGGGTGGATGAATTCCCGTCTCCAAAATTCCAGTTAAAGGTTTCGTAAACCGGAGTTGTAGAAACGTTGGAGGAATTGTTTTGGAAATTAATATTTAAACTGCCCGAAGCAGTTTGTGCATATTGAAAATCAGCATTGCAGTTTACAATCTGAGAAATTACTATAGTATCGTACGCATATGAGGTGCAAACCACAGCGCCAAATGCAAGGCTGTCAATTACCTCTACTTTCAATTCTACCGGAAATGTACCAACCGAGCTATACTGATGCGAAACCGCATAAACCGGGTGGCCTATTCCTCTGGAACGGGTAGTGGTAGAATTATCACCGAAATCATATGTAAGTCTATAATAGTGGGTTGGTGAGGATGTGTTTGTAGAAGTGGTAGAGTCTATAAACTGAAAAGTTGTTTGATTGGTGGTTGATTGCTGAGCCCAAAACCAGGTGTTACACGTAATCTGAGCATTCAATCCAACACCCAGAAGCAAAAATGTGAGAAGGACATAAAACTTTTTCACAATTGAGGTTTTTTGATTTATTTAACTAGGATACGCCACAAACCTCACCAATAGGACAAAAAAAAGCCCTCACTTAGCGTAAGGGCTGTTTTGCTATTTATCGTAAGAGGTAACTTACAGCGTTACCATCCAACCATATTTGTCTTCTGTAACACCCATCCGGATATCCGTAAGGGCTTTTTTAATTTTCATAGCATATCCATCGTTTGGCGTGGCTACATCATAGTTAGTTCCTCTAAAGCCAATTTGGGATATCTGGCTTACTACTGCCGCAGTACCCATACCAAAGGCTTCTTTCAACCGGCCTTGTTTGGCGGCTTCAATCACTTCTTCTACTTTAATAGGGCGCTCTTCCACCTTGTTTACAATGTCGGTATCTCTTAGTAATGTTAATATGCTATCACGGGTAATACCCGCTAAAATTCTATCACTAAGTGGTGGGGTAATAAATGTATCATCTATAACGAATCCAACATTCATAGTACCTGACTCCTCTACTAATTGATGGTCTTTGTGATCCGTCCAGATTACCTGGGTATAGCCTTCTTTACGCGCCTGATCTGTAGCAAAAAAAGCACCTCCATAATTACCGGCACACTTGGTAGAACCCACTCCCCCACCGGCACTGCGTGTATAGGTTTCCTCTACTTTTACCTTTACATCACCCGAATAATAAGGACCAACCGGGCTCATAATTATACAAAAGGTGTATTCATCAGATGGGCGGGCGGCTACAAACTCTGAACTACCGAACATAAATGGGCGGAGATACAGCGAGTGACCGTGCGTAGTTGGCACCCATTTTCTATCCAAATCTACAAGTGTTTTTAATCCTTCAAGAAACTGCTCCACCGGATACTCCGGCATAAACATGCGCTTGGCAGAGTGATTCAGCCTTTTTGCATTAGCCTCCGGCCTGAAAATACCAATGCGGCCATCTTCCATATAATAGGCCTTTTGGCCTTCAAAAATAGCCTGACCGTAATGCAGAGTGTGCATTGCCGGAGTGAAGGTGAAAGGCCCATAAGGTTTTATTTCGGGCTCCTCCCACTTACCATTTTTATGCGTACAAACTAACATGTGGTCGCTAAATTCCTTACCAAAAACAAGGTTTTCAAAATCAACCGTATCAATTCTTGACTTCTCTGCTTTAGATATTTTCATGGTAATACTATGAGTCTTATGGAGGGGGTTAATACAAACTTGTGTATTTGTATATTTGAAACCCTAAAATTTAGTAAATAAAAATGAGAAAGCTAGCCTTTTTATTAGTGAGTGCAAGCCTGCTTACAGCCTGCAATAATACTACAAACCAAACGGAGGAGGAAACAGAAACCATGGTTTCTGAAATTAATACTGATTACCAATATTATGGTGATACCATTACAGATGAGGGTGCCATACCTGTGGCCGATTTAATGACCAAAATGGAAGGTACTGACTCTGCCGCGGTAAAAGTAGTTGGTGTTGTAAATGAATCATGCAAAATGAAAGGCTGCTGGATGAAAATGGATTTAGGTGATGGCGAGGAAATGCGTGTATCCTTTAAGGATTATGGATTTTTTGTACCGACCAACCTTGATGGCGAAACCGCCATTATGGAAGGCTATGCTAAAGTAACCACTACTGATGTGGACATGCTGAAGCACCTGGCCCATGATGCCGGTAAATCTGAAGAAGAAATTGCCGCCATTACTGAGCCTGAAGTAGGTGTTACCTACGTTGCCACAGGTGTAATTATTAAGCCAAAATCGTAATTGATGCGTAAGATTTTAATAGTAGGATGCCTCGCTGGGGCATCCTTTTTTATTGGATGTAACCAGCCGGCTGAGACCAAAGCCACAAACGAAGAGAACAAGGAATTACAGATGTATGAGGAAAGTGAGCTTGCTGCACTTATGCGACAGATGTATGAAACTAACCTTGAACTGAAGAAAAAACTTGAAAATGGGGAGATGCCTCCAAGTTTTCCTGAAGATTTTTACACACTGCATGATGCTGTTGCTACCAAGGGTATGATAACCGACCAAAACAGAAACACCTTTGAAGCTTTGGCTGATCAATACAAGGATGACTTGAAGGCTATTGAAAATGCCCTTACCCCTACGCAAGCCAAAATCGCGTATAACGAAATGGTAATGACGTGTGCCAGCTGCCATCAGGTTTACTGCCAGGGGCCTTTGCCAAAAATTAAAAGATTATCATTTAAACTTAATGATTAGGCAGGTTGTAAAAACCAGCGATAACTCCTCTACCCTTTTTGTTCCTGAATTGGGTCAACACTATCATTCTACCCACGGAGCCGTTCAGGAGTCCCTCCATGTTTTTATTGAAGCAGGGCTACATCAATTTTTAAATGAAACTGCTCCTATACACATCCTGGAAATTGGTTTTGGCACCGGCCTAAATCCACTGCTTACACTTTTGGAAGCTGAAAAGAATAAGCTTAAGGTAAAATTCACCACCCTGGAAAAATATCCGCTGAATATGGGGGAGGTAATGGAGCTGAACTATGGTGAACTTTTAGGTGGAGCTGATGTAAAACGCCACCTGATTGAACTGCACCAGGTAGTTTGGGGCAAATGGATTCAGATTACTCCTAATTTCTCTATCTATAAAATGGAGGTCGACTTTAAAGAATTTTCTGCCAGCACAGAGTTTGACCTTATTTACTTTGACGCCTTTGCCCCCGGGGCTCAGCCCAATCTATGGACTAAAGATATATTCAGTAGAATGTATGAAAGCCTTAAGCCAGACGGCCTATTAGTAACCTATTGTTCCAAAGGCGAAGTACGCAGAAATATGATGGCGGCTGGTTTTGAAGTTGAAAAAATTCCCGGCCCACCGGGTAAAAGAGAAATGGTAAGAGCCAGTAGAAATTAAGAACGAGCGCTCATTCTCTGTAAGGTTTTTCCGAAGTTTTATTTATTTTCCCTCTTCGAAACGCTTTACTCTATGCCCCCTGGGATTAAATCAAAAACTTTTTTTCGGCTTTTACTCTTTGTGTCAGTATTGGCTTTTTGCCAAACCAGCTACGCACAGGAGTTTTTCAAAAAATATTATGATGTTGGCAATGGTGAAGTGAGCTACCTACAGACTCTACCGGATGGCTCATTTTTTACCATGCAAAATGGTCCTATGGCCTCGCTTATTCTAAGCAATTATAACGCATGCGGTGTATTAGTTTGGTCCTACCAACTCGTATCTGATCACGATTTTGATCTTCACACCAAGGATGTGAGGCTATTGCAATTAGATAATAAGATGAGACCTGTGTTTGTTACCAGTGCCTTTAAAAATGGGCAACCCTATTTTGTTGTGATGCGCTTTTCTGAAGATGGCAACAGGGTTGAACTTGCCAAAAAATTCTCTGTACCCTACAACTTAAAGGAGGTTTTAAATTTTGCCATTAATAAGGACGGTGATTATAGGATTGGAGTTGCTCATGGTTGGGGTAAGGGCGAAACCGGGGTCATAAAACTGGACACCGTAGGAAACATTATTTCTTCATATACCTATGAGTTTACCTCTTCATTTTTGGAGTTTACAGAAAATGATAGCTTCTTAGCCGGAAACGATACTCTCTTGATGTTTGCAGATACACCAGGCAATGTAAAGTGGCAGGCTGGTTATAGCGGAATTGAACAAATAACAGGAGTTGCTAAAACTACTTCTGGATTTGTAGTACTGAGCAATGTTCGTAATTCTCCTGATGCCTTACTTTTTAGAATAAATAATAATGGCCGGGTAATAGCAGGGGAGCAACTTGCAAAAGGATTTTCGTCTCGATCTTTACAAATGGACAGTCGTGCCAATATTTTGTGTAAAGGTTGGAACATTGATAAGGATAGCCTTTCTACTGCAGCTTATCCTGCTATTATAGAGTTAGATGACGATGGATATTTAAAAAGGAATTTCCAATTGGGCACCTCCCCTGATTATGCTAATGGAATTTTTATTTCTGTTGAACTGCAAAAGGAAAGTTTATATGGTACGGCTCAGATAGTTGCCAGAAATTCAAGTGGAAGCTTACGAGTTCAGCAAATGATAGGTAGAATGTCCATGGAAGAAGTAAACTTCTTTTGTAATGACACATCCATCCTGAATACGGCCACATCTCTGGTAGTTACAGGTAAATTTAAAACCAATTCATTAACCTCACCTTTATCCTTAACTGATTCCACCTTCAAAATAAATACTGTGCAGCATTCATTTATTACCACCTGGGCGTGTAATGCCATCAGAGATTACTCCGAACTATTTACTGTTGACAGTCTTACTATGTGCAGAGGTGAATTCCTGAACATTACCAGACCTGGCATTTATGGTACCTCATTTAAATGGTTTAATGGCGATACCACTGAAACCATCAGGGCTGATACTACTGGTGAATACTGGGTGGCCATGACTTTCCCCTGTGATCCACAAACCTATTATGACACTGTGTTTGTAACGCTTTACCCCGAACCGGATTTTAATACCACTATTAACCCTAATAATACTGATATTGGTGAACCGATGGCATTTTCATATCAATCATCAAGCTCATCAGAAACAGTTACGTGGGACTTTGGCGATGGCTCTACATCTACCGGCAGGTATAGCACACATAGCTATGGCGCTTCGGGTGAATACATCATTACCACTACAATTAATACTAAATACAATTGTAAAATTGCGGTACATGATACTATTATCATTAACAAACAACCCATTGAGGTACCTAACGTATTTACCCCCAACGGTGATGGGCAAAATGACATGATGACTATACAGGGTGAAGACATTGACAGTTATACCCTTTATATCTACAGCCGAAATGGTTCTTTGGTAAATTCGCTCACCAACCTACCTTGGGATGGACATACACAAAATGGCCATAAAGCCAGCGATGGAGTTTACTTCTACATTTTAAACTATACGTTATACGATGGCACTGCTGGCACTAAAAGCGGTAATGTAACCGTATTTGGTAATGGAAAATAGCCGTGTTAAATTACTGGCACGGTTGTCAGGTTATTCAGCTAATCGTAATTTCAATTCATGATTCCCACTGCATTTACCATTCGCGTTTACGGCTTACTCATACATAATGAGCATATTTTGCTTTCGCGGGAAAACATCCACGGTGATATCTATACCAAATTTCCGGGGGGTGGGCTGGAGTTTGGCGAAGGTGTGGTTGCCTGCCTCAAACGTGAGTTTATGGAAGAGGTAGGCATTAAGCTTACTAAGCTGGAGCACTTTTATACCACAGAGGATTATTGGCCATCAGCCTTCCACAATCCACCAAAGCAGGTGTTGAGCATTTATTACACCGTTTGGTCAGATGAGTTGGATAATATTAAAACCGGAAATCCTGCTGATGACTTTTTGTTGAAAAAAGACCAGGATCAAATTCTTTATTGGTGTAAACTGTATGAACTGAAAGATCAGAAAATTAAACTCCCTATTGACCGCATAGTTGTTGAAAAACTTACTGATTTTATAAAATAACAAATCCCGCCTTACAGCGGGATTTGTTGTTGTTATTAAATAAGGCAAGCGAATTACTTCATTTTATTATTATCGTTCATCTAGTCTTTACGATCCATTTTCTCGCCATCTGTTTCATAAGCTTTCTGCTTACGATCCATCATATCAGCTACCTCATCATGTATACGATCAAGTTCACGCTCTACCTCATTTAGCCCTTTAAAGGCTTCATCCTGCTGAGCTTTTACCTCATCAACTTTAGCTTTGGCATCTTCGTTTTTCATGTCGCCTTTGCTGTAATCATTTTCAAATGATTCAAAATTGCCTACCATTTCCTTTACTTTATTCAGGGTAGCCATTTTCTCTTCCAATATTACTTCGTTTGTGGAAAGGGTAGCCAGGTAAGAACTGTCATCAGTAGCAGTATCCATTTTATTCATAGCCAGGCTATTCATTTTCTTTACCATATCCAGGCTATCCATAAGGTTAGCATGCATTGTTTGTAAACTATCAGTTTGCTCAACTACCTCTTCATAAGCACCATCATTTTCAGATGAACCAGGATCGCAACTAATTAAAATCATGGTTGATATTGCCACGATTCCAAAAAATCTTACTGTTTTCATAACTCTCATTTATTTATTGCCATTTGGCTGTTTGATGGCCTTAAAAACCTGTGTTTACCTACAAATGTTTATCAGATTTAAAATAATATTGAAAAAATTAATAATGTTTAAACAATGATTATCAATGAGTTCTAATAAAAAAATCCCGCTCCGGCCTGGCCGAAACGGGATTCTTTTTTTAGGAGATATACTTCTTACTTCTTAGCAGTCATATCTTCAGCAGGAGCAGCCTCTTCAGTAGCGGCAGCAGGAGCTGATTTCATAGCCTTAAGCTCACCTCCAATACGGTTAAGCTCAGACTTTACATTGGCCAAAGTATTGAATACTTCAGCTTGCTGAGTTTTAATTTCCTCAGCTTTAGCAGTAGCCTCAGCAGGTGCAGCCTCTGTGCTATCATTAGTAGCTACAGCTGATTCAAAACCATCAACCATTTCGCTTACCATGCTCAAAGTAGCTTTTTGCTCATCAAGCACAATTTGGTTAGCAGATAAAGTAGCCATCATAGTGCTATCCATGTTTGCAGAATCCATAGATGATTTTGCCTCCTCATTCATACTCATTACCATGTTAAGGGTGTCCATCAACATAGTGTTCATGTTTTTAATGCTATCGTTAGTAGCAGTAACTTCAGCAAAAGCTGAGTCAGTGTTGTTGTTTTGGCAGCTCCAGATTAAAGCGCTGGCAGTAAGAGCAATAGTCAAAACTTTTAGGGTTCTCATACCTGTTTTTGTAATTTGTTTGTTTTAAAATTTGTGGGTGATAAACCGACTCTATCACGCGGCAAAACTGATTAAAAAAACGAATCGTGCATCTTTTTCGAAAAAATTATTTCCTCCTCATTATCTGATAGTTACATATCAAATAGTATACATCAAATCTTTTTTGACTCAAAAATTTTCCCAAAAATTAAATTATGGTTCAAAAGTTCTCCAATCCATTTCGCTTTATTAGGTTGAAGAATTATCAATGCGAGCAGTCATACATCTAATCTTCTCTCTACCAGTTTTTTAACTTTTTGATACATCTTGGCAGGACTCCACCGGTACCACTCCAGTTCATCCAGCTCACCACCAAATACCAGGTAATGGTCAAGCCCGTATTGCTTTATTTCATCCCTTAGGTGTTTCCTGAAGTTTACCAATGCTATCCAGCCATCCTCCACCTCATCAAACCACTCTTCATAATAGTCAGCATCACCGGCATGCATATTAAGTATATTATCACCAACCAGTATAAATCGGCTAATACCCTCATACAACATGGGTTCAATCACATCACGCTTCAGGGTCATTATATCATTATGAAGCACATCATTCCACTCCCCCATCAGTTCCAATGTGGTAAAACCTTCTTCATAATCTGCGTAAAGCTGTTTTATAAAAAGGGTTTCGGCACCAAAGTTATCCCACTGTGGGTGAATGATGTGGTCATAAATTTTATCCGTAAAATATACCTCGCTGTTTTGATGCCCGTAAAATGGCGAACGCTCATCTTCAGTAGCCAGATATAAATGTCGCCATAAATAGTGGGGTTCAATAGTGTGCATAAACAGTAAATAGTTTAGTAGATAAACGCGGTAAGATATATACCTTGTTCAGCTAACGAATGACATTTTAATAATGGGCTACGTAGGCAACTGGAGCAATATTCAGCAAAAAATTGAATCAACCAAGGAAAGGATTAAAAGCAAAAAGAAAAGTGGAGAGAGCCAGATTACAAAAAGAATTGTATTAAATGATGCCGCCAAGAACAGAACACGCATGAGCCTTGTTGAAATGAGGAGCAAGCAACTGATATACATCAGGCTTTTTACACTTGCGGCTATTATTATTTTGATTTTACTCTGTTATTATTTTTTATGAAAGTACTTATTACGGGAGGTAGCGGACTTATAGGTAAAGAAATTTCACAGCAACTATTAAATAAAGGCCATGAGGTTAGATGGCTATCACGCCAGCCGGGATCCAACTCGTTAAATATTAAGGAGTATAAATGGGATACCGATAAGGAGATTATAGACTTAGAAGCATTTGAAGGTGTGGATACGATTATCAATCTGGCCGGAGCGCCAATTGACTCAAGATGGACACCATCGTATAAAAGTGAAATTATAAGGAGCCGTGTGGATTCTGTTCGCCTACTTTATACCACTATTGAAAAGAATAACCTGCCGGTAAAAACCTTTATTTCCGCCAGTGCTGTGGGTTATTATCCCCATGATTATGAAAAGGAATTTACCGAGGAATCGGCCCCCGGAAGCGACTTTTTATCATTGGTATGCCAAAAGTGGGAACAAGAGGTGCAGCATGTAAAGAGTCTTGGAATACGCACCGCCCGATGCCGCATAGGTATTGTATTAAGTAATAATGGAGGCGCACTGCCTCAAATAGTTAAGCCTATAAAATTTGGCCTGGGCGCTCCACTTGGCAATGGTAAGCAGTGGATGCCCTGGGTACATCTTAGAGATGTGGCTGGCATTTTTGTTTTTATAGCCGAAAACGACAAATTAAGCGGGGTATTTAATGCAGTTGGACCATATAATGTGACTAACGCTGAACTAACAAAGGCTGCTGCCAAAGTTTTAGACAAACCTCTTATTTTACCTAAAGTGCCTGAAACCGTACTTAAAATTGCCCTGGGGGATATGGCTAAAATGGTTTTGATCAGTAATAAAGTGAGTAATAAAAAAATCAGCGAGGCAGGGTATAATTATCAGTTTACGGACCTTAATGCTGCACTTGAAGATTTGCTGAAATAGCCACAAAGAAAAAACCCCTGAAGAATTACTTCCTCAGGGGTTCTTATAATTGTTTAACTAAAATCTTAGGCGTTTACTTGCTTGGCAAGGCTACGCTTTAGGTTGGCTGCCTTATTTCTGTGAATGATGTTCTTCTTAGCAAGTTTATCGATCATTGAAAACACAGATGGAAGTTTTTTAGCTGCCTCATCCTTATTTTCTTCTGCACGAATATCACGGATAGCGTTACGGGTGGTTTTATGCTGGTAACGGTTGCGATCGCGTTTCTTCTCGTCTGATCTTACTCTTTTAAGAGCACTTTTGTGATTTGCCATAGTCTTTTCTAAAATCTTGCAGCCCCTAGGAGAATCGAACTCCTCTTTCCAGGATGAAAACCTGGCGTCCTAACCGATAGACGAAGGGGCCTGTTTATTTCCCTTAGTTTTTAAGGGAGTGCAAATGTAAATCAAAAATCAAAACCGCCAAATACTTGTCAAAATATTTTTTTAATCTTTCTGCATCCGGCTGTAGTAGCCCAGTTCCACCTTTTTGGCTGTCTTTAATTGTAGCTCATCACTCATAGCCTGTACCTGCCTTACACTCACCTGCATTACCGAGCGGTAATCCGGTACCGTAAGGTCATACTCCAGGCTGTAAATCATTATTGCTTCTACAATCATTTTCAGGCTTTCCTCATTGGTAACCTGTGTCTCCAGATGATTAAATAAGAAACCAATTTGCTTAGGGCCTTCCACAAAGAAGTGTCCCTCACGGTTTATAAATATCCGGCCCAATAATATGCCCTCGTCATCACGCCTGTTATACTTGAGGCTATCAGCTAAAAAATTGTAAATATTTATCATGCAGAAATAGGCCCTATCACCATCTTCTCTCACGTATCCGGTACGGTGAATCTTATGCTTCTTATCAAAAGTGAACACATTGGTATGCATGTTAAATAGCAGTAAATCTCCACCAAACTGAAGCTCAAACTCATAAGTACCCTCAACTTTATAGGAAATCTTAACAGCTTCATCTACTTCACAAACTTCGCAATCAAGATCTGTGGCTATTTGCTCAGCTACCTTTTTAAGGCTATTAAAATAGTCCTTACCCTTACGGAAGATTTCCTGTTTTAGAGAAGCTTTATGGGTTAGCAAATCCATTATTTGTGAGTTGCACTTCGGATTTTCACTCATATCAGTAAGCTTTAGCAAATAACACTCTTTGGCCGGAAGGTTTTCCGGTGAGGATGCACTTACCATCCTCCTGCTTAGCATTTAGTGGTATACAGCGGATAGTGGCCTTAGTTAACTCTTTAATCTTATCCTCTGTTTCAGCAGTACCATCCCAATGGGCTTCTACAAAACCACCTTTATTCTCAATAAGATCAGTAAACTCTTCCCAGCTATCAGCAGGCCTGGTGTTTTCAGTTCTGAAGGTTTTGGCCTTATCATAAAGGTTCTCCTGAATTTCATCCAACCTGGTCTTTATCAAGGCTTCAATACCTTCCATTGGCACTACTTCCTTAGTAAGGGTGTCACGCCTGGCCAGTTCTACCGTTCCATTCTCAAGGTCGCGTGGGCCGATGGCTATTCTCATGGGCACACCTTTCAGTTCATATTCATTAAACTTCCAGCCTGGTTTGTGGGAATCGCGGCTATCATACTTTACTGAAATACCTGCTGCCTCAAGCCTGGATTTTATTTCATTGGCTTTTACTGAAATGGTATCCAGCTGGTCTTCTCCTTTATATATAGGTACAATCACTACCTGAAAAGGAGCCAGCTTTGGAGGTAATACCAACCCGTTATCATCCGAATGGGTCATAACCAGAGCACCCATCAATCTTGTGGATACTCCCCATGAGGTAGCCCACACATACTCCTGTGTGCCCTCTTTGGTTGCAAATTTTACATCAAAAGCTTTGGCAAAGTTTTGCCCTAAAAAGTGACTGGTACCAGCCTGCAGCGCTTTTCCATCCTGCATTAATGCTTCAATACAATAGGTTTCCAGTGCACCGGCAAATCTTTCATTTACACTCTTTACACCTTTTACTACAGGTATAGCCATAAAGTTTTCTGCAAAATCAGCATACACATTAAGCATTTGTTCAGCTTCAGCAATAGCCTCTTCCCTGGCAGCATGTGCAGTATGGCCCTCCTGCCAAAGAAATTCGGCAGTACGTAAAAACAGTCGCGTTCTCATTTCCCACCTTACCACATTGGCCCATTGGTTTACCAGTATAGGCAGGTCGCGGTAACTTTGAATCCAATTTCGGTATGTATCCCAAATAATAGTTTCAGAAGTTGGACGTACTATAAGTTCTTCTTCCAGTTTAGCATTTTCATCCACCACAATGCCACTGCCATCATCGGCATTTTTTAACCTGTAGTGAGTTACCACTGCACACTCCTTGGCAAAGCCATCTACGTGCGAAGCTTCCTTAGAAAAATAGGACTTGGGGATAAAAAGAGGAAAATAGGCATTTACATGGCCTGTAGCTTTAAATTTGCTATCCAGCTCGGCCTGCATTTTCTCCCAAATAGCGTAGCCATAGGGTTTTATCACCATACTGCCGCGCACGCCAGAGTTTTCAGCAAGGTCTGCTTTTACAACCAGTTCATTGTACCACCTGGAGTAATCCTCCCCTCTTGATGTAAGATCTTTCGCCATAAATTTCTACTTGGTATAAAGTTTGTTATTTTAAGGGCGGACAAAGCTAATTATTTTCAAAGCCCCTCAATATTATACGTTATGAAAAAGTACATAATCCCCCTTATAGCAGTAATCTTTTTTGCAGTAGGATGCAATAGTTCTAAAACCGTTGCCGACAACTCTTATGATGATGGCATCTACCATGATCCCGATAAGGATGCAAATGCCACTTTTTCGTTAAATGATGTGAAGGAAGACGAAACTCCTGTTGCCAATCAAAATACATCTTCTGATGATCTGGATTATTATAATCCGAATGACAATGCTCCACAAAACAATACTATTAATGGCGGAGGTACTGTGGTAAATAATTATTATGGTCCTTCAATGGTTAATCCTGGGTTAAATACCGGGCTTTACTGGAATAGTTGGGGAGGCTTTGGAATGAACGTAGGTTTTGGTTGGGGAAACCCTTATATGTATGATCCCTTCTTCTACGATCCATGGTTTTCACCATTTGGATATGGGATGTATGGTTGGAGGTCGCCTTACTACGGTTGGGGAAATCCTTACTGGGGGAATCCATATTGGGGCGGTGGATTTTATGGCGGACATAATGCCTATTGGGCCGGCTACTACCAAGGGTACTATTATGGAAATGGTGGATTTAACGACTTCAACCGAGGCCGAAATGTAGTTTACGTCCGAAATGCATCCACAGCGGCAAGAACGAATAGCTTTAACTCCATTAACAGAAATAACAACGCCCGAAAGACTTCTGCCAATGGCGGTGGTACAGGCAGAAATATTACTAGAAACAATAGCACTACTGGCCGCACTTCGCCTCAATCAGCATCCGGTAGGGTATCGAATAGAGAAGTAACAGCTTCTTCAAGATTTTCAGATAGAAACCTGCCATCTTCAAGTTCAGCTGGCAGAGCCAATTCAGTTTCCACTGGCAGAACTGTGAGCACAACTGCAGGAAGAACGTACACAAGCAGTAGTTATGATGTGGTTCGAGATAGAGCTACCACTTCCAGAAGTAAGCAGATACCGGTTGCTACTCAAAATAATACAAGAGCACGGCAGGTAGAAGCTCAAAGAAGCAACTCAAGGCCTGCTAACACCAGAAGTTACTCTAAGGATAGTTACAACCGAAGCAATGTTCCGGCATCATCTGGCAATACAAGAACTAATAGCAATACCCGATCAAGAAGTCAGGACATTTATGTTCCTTCGGAGCAACGTCAGAGAAACTATACTCCATCTAGAACCAATACTCCTTCCAGAAGTACTACTCCTTCCAGAAGTACTTCACCGAGTAACCGTGCTCCAAACAGGTCATATACTCCTTCAAGAAGTTCAACCCCTTCAAGATCGAGTACACCTAGTAGAAGCTATACACCATCAACATCTTCTCCCAGTAGGAGTTATACACCTTCAAGATCCAGCTCACCAAGCAGGAGCAGTTCACCTTCAAGAAGCAGTTCACCCAGTCGCAGCGGTGGTGGCAGAAGATGATAACCTCTTAGAATAACACAAATGAAAAACGTAGTTAAAATAGCCCTCCTCAGCATTTTGGGGTACGGGGCCACAGCGCAAACGCTCGAAAATGTAAATCTCTTAAATACCACCGGCCTATACGGTTCACCCAGATATGTGGGGATGGGTGGTGCTTTTACTGCCTTGGGTAATGATTTAAGTGCCCTCCACTTAAACCCTGCTGCAGGCGCAATTTATCGTAATGATAATTTTGGTTTATCACTTGGTTTTCAGGGACAAACCAATAATAGCATGTTCCTTAATAATTCCCGCAGTGACGAATCCATTGATGCCGTTTTTCAAAATATTGGTGTAGTAAAAAAGTTTGGAAAAGGTGACAAATTCTTTTTTGGCCTTAGTTATAACAGGCTGGCTGATTTTAACACCTCCTATATCGGGGCTGGCGTAAATACTTATCAAAACAATAATGGTATAGAAACCGGTTTTACATTAGGTGAATACTGGCTGGCTGCTGCAAATGGCCTAACAGTTGGCGATTTAGAGGCATCACAATTGTTCGAAGAAGCATCTGCAGCATCGGCAGATATTTTGTTGCGCGATCCCAATATAGGAGATGTAGTTGTAGGTTTTGACTTTGTAGACGATGCAGCCACAGTAAACTATCAATATTCAGAAACCGGAAGCCGAGGAGAGATTGCTATAAATTTTGGAGGAGCGCCAACAAAAACCTTTTCATGGGGAGCGGGTATTGGAATTCCCCAATTGAGTTTTACCAACGCCACTACTTTAACAGAATCGGGTTACGCTGATACCAGCTTTTACAATTCCGTTGATTTGGTCCGCAGTAATTCTGTTGAGGCCTATGGAATAAACTTCAAGGCAGGTTTTATCTTCAGGCCTGTACAGTGGTTCAGGGTTGGAGCCTCTTATCAAACCCCCTCATGGTATAACGTTAATGAAATCTATACCACACAGGTAAGGGGATTCAGAAATGGAAGCAATGCGGTAGATAACGGCATTGAATACATCTTCGATGATATACGATATGGCGTAAGTACCCCATCTATTTTAAGAGCAGGAATTGCCACAGTAATCGGGAAGAATGGAATTATTAGTGCGGATGTGGAATACGCTAACCCATCCAGAACCACCATAAATGGTAAAAATAATAATGACTATGAAAGTGATGAAGAGTTCTATCAACAAAGTACTGAATCCACAATAGCTATAAAAATTGGGGGCGAATTACGTTTAGGGCCAGTTTACCTAAGAGCAGGAGCTCAGCATCGGGCTTCTAATTATATCAATCCTGAGGATTATCAGGGCGCCTTGAATATGTTTACCGGAGGAATTGGTTACAAAAAAGGAAGGTTTGGATTCGACCTCGCTTACATTCATTCCGCTATTTCTCAAACCTACCTGGCGCATAGGTATCTTGCCTACCAGGTAGATAATGGCATTGGACAGGAAGATGTTAATATTGATCGTGCATTGGTGCAAAACGACATTACTAAAGGAAGTGTGGTTTTAGGTTTTAATCTGAGCTTCTAAATTATTTTTAAATCTTATTGCAGAAGAGCGGGCGCCTTTTGAGGTGTCCGCTCTTTTGGTTTTAGGCATTTAGTGGATTCAACCTTACATTTGGGCACCACCACATCAATACACACCATGAAAAAATTATTAGTTGCCATCATTTCCCTTTCAGTAATTACCCTCTTAGCCCAGAATGAGAATAAAACGCTTTTAGAGAAAACATCGTTAAGCGGAATGAAATTCAGAAGTATCGGGCCTGCTCTTACCTCAGGCCGCATAGCTGATATAGCCGTAAACCCTAGTGACTACAGCGAATATTATGTGGCTGTTGCCAGTGGTGGTGTTTGGAAAACCAACAATCATGGTATTAACTATACCCCCATTTTTGATAGCCAGGGCTCCTACTCTATTGGTTGCGTAAGTATTGATCCTACCAATGAAAATGTAGTATGGGTAGGTACAGGAGAAAATAACGGTCAACGAAGTGTAGCCTATGGCGATGGTATTTATAAATCTGTGGATGGTGGTAGCTCATGGAAAAACATGGGCCTCAAAAATTCCGAGCACATAGGCATGATTACTATTCATCCGGAAAACTCAGATATAGTATATGTGGCGGCCGTAGGCCCGGTGTGGAGTAGTGGTGGTGATCGTGGTATTTATAAAACCACCAATGGTGGCGAAACCTGGGAAAAGGTACTTAATGTATCAGAGCATACCGGTTTTAACGAGGTTCACATGGACCCCAGAAACCCTGATGTACTTTACGCCACAGCCCACCAGCGCAGGCGCCATGTATGGACTTATGTTGGTGGCGGGCCTGAGTCGGCCATTTATTAAAGTACAGATGGCGGTAAGAACTGGAATAAACTGGAAAGCGGTGTTCCTTCCGGGGATAAGGGCCGTATTGCGCTGGCCATCCCTCCTACGGATCCTGATAGAATTTACGCTATGGTTGAAGGCCATGGCACTTATCGCTCCGATAACCGTGGAGCTTCATTTACCAAACTGAATGACTACAACACCAGCGGAAACTACTATGTAGAATTGGTACCGCACCCTACAAATGCTGATATTGTGAATAGTATGGATACCTACATGCACATTAGTACGGATGGAGGCAATAGCTGGGAGCGTGTTCCTGAAAAGTTGAAGCACGTGGATAACCACTGCCTGTGGATCAATCCAAAAAACACTGACCAGATGATTGCCGGTTGCGATGGCGGACTTTATGAAACGTATGATAATGCTCAAAACTGGGATTTTAAGGCCAACCTGCCCGTTACCCAGTTTTATCGTGTGGCTGTTGATAATACAGAGCCTTTCTATCACATACATGGTGGTACGCAGGATAACTTTAGCCTTGGCGGCCCATCCCGCACTATAAACAGCCGGGGTATAGTAAATGCCGATTGGTACGTAACCCGCACTGGAGATGGCTTTGAAAGCCAGGTCGACCCTGAAAACCCGGATATTATTTATGCACAGGCGCAATATGGCTACCTGGCAAGGTATGACCGTAAAAGTGGCGAAAGTGTGGGCATAAGACCTGAACCCGGTAAGGACGAGCCGGCCTATCGCTGGAACTGGGATGCGCCTTTACTTATCAGCCCGCACGATAACAAAACCCTCTACTTTGCAGCCAACAAAGTATTTAAAAGTACTGATAGAGGTAGCAGCTGGACGGTTATTAGCGATGATCTTACCCAACAAATAGACAGGCACACCCTTCCGGTAATGGGTAAAATACAAAGTGTAGATGCTATTGCCTATGACAAGTCCACTTCACAGTATGGAAATATTGTTGCTCTTGATGAATCACCACTAAAGCAGGGCCTTATATACATTGGTACTGATGATGGATTAATACAGGTAACCGAAGATGGAGGCAAAAACTGGAGAAAGCAGCAGGGCTTTCCGGGTGTTCCTAAAAACACGTATGTAAATCAGGTAATGGCTTCTCCATATGATGAGAACGTAGTGTTTGCCGTTTTCAATAATCACAAAAACGTAGACTTTAAACCCTACGTACTAAAAAGCACTGATAAGGGTAAAAGCTGGAAAAATATTTCTGCAAACCTGCCGGAGGCCGGAGCGGTTTTCAGCGTGAAGCAGGATCATGTAAATAAAGATTTGCTTTTTGCCGGCACTGAGTTCGGGGTGTTTTTTACAGTAGATGGCGGCCGGAACTGGACACAGCTTAAATCAGGAATTCCTACAATCGCCATACGTGATATGGACATACAAAAGCGCGAAGATGATTTGGTGCTTGCCAGCTTTGGGCGCGGTTTTTATGTGCTGGATGATTATTCCCCGCTAAGGGAAATGAGCAATACGTTGCTGGAAAAGGATGTACATATTTTTGATATCAAGGATGGCCTGATGTTTCAGGAGGCACAACCCCTTGGGTATGGCAAAACAGGTTTTCAGGGTGCGTCTTATTACGCTGCCGATAACCCACCCACCGGCACCACTATTACCTATTATTTAAAAGATGCTCCAAAATCTATTGCCGATAAGCGCAAGGAAAAAGAGAAGGAGCAAATAAAAAACAATTCATCTGTAACCTATCCGGGCAAAGATGAATTGAGGGCTGAAGACAATGAGGAAAAAGCCTACCTCATGTTTGTAATTAAGGATAAAGATGGCAATGAAGTAAACCGTTTTACTAAAGAAGCCTCTGCAGGAGTAAGCCGTGTAACCTGGGATGGAAGCTACAGTTCAGTGGCTAATTTAAATAAAGGTGGCGCCCCTCTAACCAGTGCTTCATCTGCAAACATGGCTTTGCCGGGGCAGTATTCAGTAAGCATTTATATGAGCAATAACGGACAGCTTAAAGAACTGGCCGGGCCAAAATCATTCAATATGAATTGGCTGAATAATAACACTCTTGTGGCTGAAGACAAGGAAGAGCTATTGGCATTTCAGCGTGAAGCTGAAGAGGTAAACCGTAAGATAAAAGGATTGAAAAATTATGTAGATAAACTGAATGAAAAAATTGATGCATTAAAGGCTTCCGCCAGAAATACTCCCGGGGCACCTGTTGAGCTATTAGATAGCTTGAGAACCCTTGAGGAAAAAATGGCCCAAATAAAAGTTTCCCTGCTTGGAGATGAAACATTGGCTAAGCGTGATTTTGAAACACCACCTTCGCTTATGGACAGGCTGGGGTCAGTGATTTGGAACTCCTTCGGCACCACTTCAGCGCCAACCGGCTCTCAAAAAACAGAACTAAAAATTGCCAAAGAAGAGTACAGTGAATTGAGAAGTGAAGTAAAGACAATAGCCTTAAAAGTAGAGCAAATACAGGATGAACTTATTAAAGCAGGAGCACCTTATATGGGTGATAAACTTCCTGAATAATAGTCCAAACAGCTTGGTTTAATTGGTGGCCATAACCATCAATAAACCTGAGCATTACAATTGGATAATATTTTTAACTTTGAGACAACACCAAACCTGTTAACCCTATGTTCTTAAAAGTTATGTTTGATGTAAGTCATCAAAGTCAAAAAACTTTTTATGGTTTACATGCTAACCTCCCAAAAATGCCTATTTACTCTACTCTAATCCCAATAAGTTGTTGATGGACCACGAAGGCGCCATGGATTACATCATCAACCGGATGAGGTCTGAATTACCTGATAACCTGAGGTATCACGCATTATTGCACACCCTGGATGTTATAAAATCGGCTAAATACATTGCAGAAGCTGAAAATGTAAAAGGAGAGGATTTGTATTTACTCCTTACCGCAGCCGCTTATCACGACAGTGGCTTTATTAATACCTATGCCGTGCATGAAGAGGCCAGTTGCCGCATTGCTTCAGAGGCATTACCCCGATTTAATTATTCAGAGGACGCATGTTGAGAGAGTGCTCGAAATGATTCGTTCAACCAGGGTGCCCCAAAAAGCCACCTCGCACCTGGCTATGATACTTTGCGATGCAGACCTTGATTACCTTGGCCGCGATAGCTACGATGTAATTTCACAAACACTTTTGGATGAGTTACTCATGACCGGAAAGGATATCAATGATAAGCAATGGCTTACTATCCAGATAAAATTTTTAGAAGACCACCACTATTGGACGGATTATGCCAAAGAACACAGGGCTCCCCAAAAAGCTGAAGTACTGGCCAGGCTAAAGCGTGATGCGCTGCAATTGAATGCATAGACCATAACATCCGGCTTACACGCCATAACCTGGTCATTCTCATTTTATAGATTATTTCTGAAAGCTTACGTCAATAGAATATTCAATAAAATCAAAGTGCCAACATTCTAATTTGCCCTACCTTTGCCAACCTTAATAAAACCGTGGCAATAGCTTACTAAAAAGCTAATTATCAGCTAATAAAATTTTGATGAGTAAGGTTAACGATAACGAAATTACATTTCGATCTGATGACATGGGCGATGCACACATTTCTGAATCGGCCCAAACGCCCATGCGTGCTGATGCATTTGAACTTTCGGATGAAGAAAAAATTGAGACCATTCGCGGTCATTTTGAAAAGATAATGGAAACCCTGGGGCTCGACCTTACAGATGACAGCCTGAAGGGAACCCCGCAGCGCGTAGCCAAAATGTTTGTAAAAGAAACGTTTGCCGGCCTTGATCCTGATAAAGAACCCCGTGCCAGCACCTTTGACAATAAGTACAAATATGGTGAGATGCTGGTTGAAAAAAACATTGTAGTGTACTCCACCTGCGAGCATCACTTTTTGCCGATAGTGGGGCGGGCTCATGTGGCCTATATCTCCGGTGGAACTGTAATTGGCTTAAGCAAAATGAACCGTATTGTGGACTATTTTGCCAAGCGGCCACAGGTGCAGGAGCGCATGACCAAGCAAATTGTGCAGGCCTTGCAAAAGGCTTTGGGTACAGATGATGTAGCCTGCGTTATTGATGCCAAACACTTATGTGTGAACTCACGAGGCATTAGGGATATTGAGAGTAGTACCGTTACAGCAGAGTTTGGTGGTAAGTTTTCTCAGGATGGCGTGAAGCGCGATTTTCTGGATTATATTAATATGAAAACCACTTTTGACGCTTAGATGACTTTCCCTAAAACCGCTTAACTTCGTTATGCTCACTTCTCGTTCGCTCGCTTACAAAAAGTAAGCTGCGCTCTCTCCAAGTTTCGCGAGCCTCGTTAGGCTGTTTTCTAAAAAAGTCATTGTTTTACCTATAAAACTTCTTCAATTTTAAATTGATTTATGGCACTTTACGAGGAAAATGATTTGTACATCAACAACTCGCTAACGCGAAAAAAAGAAAAGTTTGAACCGCTAAATGCACCCAATGTGGGAATGTATGTTTGTGGTCCTACTGTTTATAGCGATGTGCACCTTGGTAACTGCCGTACCTTCATTTCATTCGATATGGTGTATCGATACCTTACCCACCTGGGATATAAGGTGCGCTATGTAAGGAATATTACAGATGCCGGCCACCTTGAAAATGATGCCGATGAAGGTGAAGATAAAATAAGTAAAAGAGCCCGGCTGGAGCAACTGGAACCCATGGAAATTGTACAGCAGTACACCTTGGGTTTTCATGAGGTGATGGCAAAGTTCAACACCCACCCACCCAGCATTGAGCCTACCGCCACCGGCCATATTGTGGAGCAGATTGATACGGTAAAAAAAATTATGGAGGCCGGCCTCGCTTACGAGGTTAATGGCTCAGTATATTTTGATGTTGAAAAGTATAACAAGGAGCATAACTACGGCAAGCTATCCGGTAGAAAAATAGAAGAACTGATAAGTGGCACCCGTGAATTGGATGGACAATCTGAAAAGCGCAGCCCGCTTGATTTTGCTATTTGGAAAAAGGCATCTCCCAGCCATATTATGCGCTGGAACTCCCCATGGAGTGTGGGTTTCCCCGGATGGCACCTGGAGTGCTCCGTAATGAGCACCAAATACCTGGGCGAGCAATTCGATATTCACGGTGGTGGTATGGATCTTAAATTTCCGCACCATGAATGTGAGATAGCTCAAAATACGGCTTCAACTGGTAAAGAATCCGTAAGGTACTGGATGCACGGAAATATGCTTACCCTAAATGGGCAGCGTATGAGTAAATCTACCGGTAACACCCTTTTGCCCAATGAGCTTTTTAGTGGTAACACTGATAAACTTGAAAAAGGCTTTGCCCCTACCGTTGCCCGCTTTTTTATGATGCAGGCCCATTATGGCAGCCAGCTGGACTTTAGTAGTGAGGCGCTGCTTGCCGCAGAAAAAGGCTATCTCCGCCTTATGGACGCCATTCGGAATATGGAAAAGCTGGAAGCAGGAGGCGAGAGCAACTTTGACCAGGCAGCCTGGCGAAAGGATTGCTACGATGCTATGAATGATGACTTCAATACGCCCATACTTATCTCACACCTGTTTGAGGCGGTTAAATTCATTAACGGTCATCAGGGCAAACCTTCAGGGTTGACGCCACAAGACCTTGAGCAATTAAAAAGCACTATGAATGCCTTTGTATTTGACGTTTTAGGCCTTGAATCCTTAGCTGAAAAAAAAGATAACGATAAGCTGGATGATGTAATGAATATGTTGATTGAAATGCGCGCCAAAGCCCGTGCTGACAAAGACTGGGCACTATCTGATGCCTTACGCGATAAGCTGGCCGCCATAGGTATTCAGCTTAAGGATGGCAAGGATGGAACCGGATACACCATAAACTAAGTAATTTGGGTTTTCTGAAAAAGATCATATCAGCGCCTTTTATATTTCTGGTAAAGATTTACCAATGGACCATTTCGCCTTTTTTACCTAACAGTTGCCGCCATGTACCCACATGTTCACAATACACAATTGAAGCCATACAAATCTGGGGGCCGCTGAAAGGTATTTGGCTGGGCATAAAGAGGCTCTCAAAATGTCACCCCTGGGGAACCCATGGCTATGACCCTGTTCCGAAAAAAAATACGAACTACTAATAACAGAATATTTATCACCTAAATTTTACACTATGAGATTGAAACTGCTTGTATCAAGTGCAATATTAATGAGCGGTGCCTGGGCCTGCCAGCAAGCCGGAGAAACAACGGCTACCGAAAGTACGGCCGACACTACAAAAGTAGAAGCTCCTGCCGATACCCTAGTGCTTGAGGGCGAAACGCATCTTAAAAATATTGGGATGCTAACCAACGGTGGCGATAATGCTGAGGCTTACTTTTCCTTTAATGATAAAATGGCCGTGTTTCAATCCAATAACAGTGATTGGGGCGTGGAGTGCGACCAGATTTTTTACTTTGATATTGAAAACGATGATATGATAAGCAAGGCTCCGGTTATGGTGAGCACCGGTAAAGGCCGCACTACCTGCAGCTATTTTATGCCGGGCGATACAACAGTACTTTATGGCAGCACACATTTAGGTGGTGATGCGTGCCCGCCAGAGCCAGGCCGCGAAGAAGGCTATGTATGGCCCATTTACGAGAGCTTCGACATTTTTGTGGCTGATCTTGAAGGGAACATCAAAAAGCAACTGACCAACACACCCGGCTATGATGCCGAGGCCACATTATCTCCACAGGGAGATAAAATTGTGTTTACCTCTACCCGAAGTGGCGACCTTGAACTCTGGACAATGGATGTTGATGGTAGCAACCAAAAGCAGGTTACCAGTGGTTTGGGTTATGATGGTGGCGCTTTCTTTTCACCTGATGGTACCAAATTGGTTTTCCGTGCCTCAAGGCCAAAAACCGATGAAGAAATAAAGGAATACAAGGAGCTACTGGGCCGCGGACTGGTAAAACCTACCAATATGGAGCTGTACGTGTGTAACGTGGATGGGTCAGAACTGAAGCAGGTTACCAGCCTGGGCAATGCCAACTGGGCCCCGTTTTTTCACCCTTCCGGGGAAAAAATCGTGTTTTCATCAAACCACAAGTCAAAACGCGGATTTCCCTTTAACCTGTTTATGATAAATGTGGATGGCACCGGCCTGGAGCAAATTACCTTTGATGAACAATTTGACTCTTTCCCCATGTTTAGCTATGATGGAAAAAAACTGATTTTTTCATCCAACAGGTTTAATGGTGGCACCAGAAACACCAACCTTTTTATTGCTGATTGGGTGGATTAATTCAATTTGCAAATTTTCAGTTTGCAATTAGCCATTCAACTTTTCTCATGCATAAGGGTTGCAAACTCCTAAATTGCAAACTGCAAACTGATCGCAAATGGCCAGATTTTTTAAAAAACGAACCGAAAACAGAGGCTTACCCCCGGGGAGCCTCGTTTTTATTGGTACCAAAAAGGTTGAACATCCCACGGTAGAATATATCTCCTATAACGAGCAGGATATTTCTGTATCGGAATTCATAAAGGTGGATAATGTGCCGCGCACCGATCCTGAGAAAAATCAGTGGTACAACATTACCGGGCTTGATAATGTGGGTTTTATGGATGACATCCAGAACCGACTGAAAATACACCCGTTGGCCATGGAGGATGTAATGAACACCGGCCAGCGCGCCAAGTTTGAAGAGTTTGACGATTTTGCGTTTATCACACTAAAAATGCTTCGCTTTGACGAAAAGGCCACCCGCGTAATTTCTGAGCAGGTAAGCATGGTACTTAAGGAAACTACCCTTATCACATTTCAGGAAGAGCCGGGCGATACATTTGACTCCATACGTGAGCGCATGAAAAATGCCAAGGGCAATGTGCGCAAAAACGGCCCCGATTACCTGGCCTATGCCCTTATTGATAGCATTGTAGATAACTACATCTACCTTATAGAAATGCTGGGTGAAAAAATAGATGACCTTGAACTCGAAGTACTTGATGACCCTG
The DNA here is from genome assembly GCA_963758205.1 of Schleiferiaceae bacterium. GTDB lineage: Bacteria > Bacteroidota > Bacteroidia > Flavobacteriales > Schleiferiaceae > Owenweeksia. The sequence continues at coordinate 803,580 of CAVWUM010000001.1, read as the reverse complement.
ATGATGACGTACTTAAGCAAATAAATAATTATAAGCGGGAGCTTCATTTTATAGTAAAAGTGGTAAAACCGGTAAACGAATTGTTCGTGAAGCTGCTGAAATCTCAAACTCCTTTCATTCAAAAAAATAAGGTACTCCCCTTTTACAGGGATTTAGCTGGCCTGGTTACACATGCCGTGGAATCTGTAGAATCATATCGCACAGTGCTAAATGACTACATACAGATTTATCACTCCAACGTGAGTTATAAAATGAATGAGATAATGAAGGTGCTTACCATTTTCTCGGCCATTTTTATTCCCTTATCATTTTTTGCCGGGGTGTATGGTACCAATTTCACGCACTTCCCTGAACTAAATTACACCTATGCTTATCCTATTTTTTGGGGAGCGGTAATACTAATAGCGCTGGGTATGCTGTACTTTTTTAAAAGGCGGGGATGGTTTTGATATAAGCCGATAAGCCCATAGTCAATAGACCACAGCATGCGTCTTCGTAATTCGTCATTCGTATCTCCACTTTATAAAACACCCTAATGCAAAAAGCCATCGGCTACATGCTAATTTCCGTTGTTGGCTTTGCGCTGATGAACCTTACGGTGAAATTTCTGGACAGGCTGCCCACTACGGAGCTGGTACTGTTTCGCAGCTTTGTTTCGCTATCGCTATGTCTATACATGCTGAAAAAGCGGCATATTCCACTTTTTGGTAACCAAAAAAAGTACCTGATATTAAGGGGTGTTTTTGGTGTTTCTGCGCTTACCCTCTTCTTTTACACTTTGCAAAATCTGCCTTTGGGGTCCGCCATTACTATACAATACCTCTCCCCCATCTTTACCGCCTTTTTTGCCATTTTTATGTTGGGCGAAAAAATGTATAAAGTACAGTGGTTGTTCTTTTTAGTATCCTTTGCAGGAATAGCCCTCATAAAGGGTTTTGATCCTAATATTGACATGAAGCTTTTTAGTATTGGTATTGCTTCGTCTGTATTTGCCGGCCTCGCTTACAACTGCATCCGTAAAGTAAAGGATACGGACCACCCGTTGGTGGTGGTATTTTATTTCCCATTGATTGCCACTCCCGTAATGCTGGTTATATCATTATTTAATTGGGTTACCCCGATGGGTTGGGAGTGGTTGCTATTATTACTTATGGGAGTGCTTACACAAATTGCCCAGGTGTACATGACCAAAGCCTTACAAAATGCAGAGGTGAATGAAATTACCGGATTGAAATACCTGGGCATCATATTCGCGCTGGGTTTTGATCTGTTTATTTTTAAGGTGGTATATGAGCCCATTGCCCTACTAGGCATTGCCATGGTACTGGGTGGGGTCATCCTCAATGTAGTATTTAAAGCCCGTAAGCGCAGTAAAGCCGCTATGCAAAACTCTTAAAGAACGTATCTTTCCTTAGGAAGAAACTCTTCGGTAATTATTTCTTCTTTAAAAAAGAAACAATCGTCCCTCAAATTCCATAACACTTTCCTAATTAGCCGTTATTCAAAGTGGCTATCAGAATACCGGCAGCCACCCCCACATTAAGGCTTTCGGCTTTGGAGCTACCGCCCCTTGGTATGGTTACAGCTTTTGCATGTTGCTTCCAAAAGGCTGAAGGCCCATGCGACTCGCTACCCATTACTAAAGCTACTTTACCCCGCTTTTTATAATCGCTTATGGGCATTCCGTCCATATCTGCGCAAAGCACTTCGGCAGCTTGCGAGTTTAGCCTTTGAAGAATTTCGTCATCAGAATGATAATTTACCCTTACCCGCGCAATGCTACCCATGGTACTTTGAACGGTTTTAGAGTTGTAAATGTCTGCTGTGCCAATAGTGCAGTACACCTCCGCAACACCAAACCAATCGCAGGTGCGCAATATGGTGCCAAGGTTTCCAGGGTCTTTTATACCATCCAAAACCAATGTTAACTCACCGGTACCTGTAGTCACTTCAGGAAAAGGAAATACAGCTATAACTTCATCTGTGGCCTCCAAAGAAGAAAATTCCCTGAGTTCTGCCAAACCAACTATGGTGGCTCTATCTGCAAATTCTGATTCAGCCGTGGCCAGCATCATTTCGGGCTTAAGGCCTTCATTAAGCAACTCACTCACCACCTTGCGGCCCTCGGCTACAAATAATTTATACTGCTGCCTGTACTTTTTAGCACCTAGTTTTCGCAATATTTTTTGCTGAGAGCGAGACAACATATCCTATTACATTTGCACATTTATAATTCGCGCCTGCAAACTTGGTGAAAAAGCTCTACATAATTTTTTTTCCGCTCATTTTCGTTGCCCTACACTCTTGCAGCTATACCAGGTATGTACCCGAAGGCAAACTGCTGCTGATAGAAAACAACATCGTGGTGAACGAAAAAAAGGGCGCACCCGAAGAGGCCGAGGATATTTTAAAACAGAAGCCAAACCCTGGCTTTTGGATATTTGCTCCGCACTTTGGTTTTTATGTAGCACCTGGTTTAGGTTTATATAACTGGGGCGATAATACCGATAGCAACTTCTTTTCAAGAATTGGCAGCGCCCCGGTAATACTGGATACCGGTAAAGTTTCGCGCAGTGCTATACAACTCCAAAACTGGTATTTTAATAAAGGATATTTTAATGCTACTTCAGATTATAAAATTGACTCATTACGAAGAAATGCCAAAAAAGCTGAAGTAACCTATACCGTACAAACAGGTGAACGCTATTTTATTAACGAAATCACCAAGGATGTGCAAACCAAACACGTGTCTGATTTAATAGGCTACATCACCCGAAAGGATAGCATTATAAAAAAGGGCGACCCCTACGATGCCGATAAGCTGGATGATGAACGGGGGCGGCTGGCGCAGTTTTTACGAAATGAAGGCTACTACAATTTTTCTAAAAACTTTATCACCTTTTCAGTAGATACCCTGCTACCGGGAAACCTGGTGAATGTAAAAATGATTGTAGCCCAGCGGCAGGTAGATATTGGTGATACTGTAGAGTACCGCGATCACCAGATCTATCATATCAAGAATGTATTTGTAAGGCCAGACCTGAATATAAGAGCCACCGATGAGCCTGAAGACACCCTGCTTTATAACAATTATAAATATGTATATGATACCCTGCAATACAAGCCCAGGTACCTTTCGGATGCCATACATTTTAAACAAGGGTCAAAATACGATGAACAGGACGTAAAGGACACCTACAGCCACCTTGTAGGATATAAAGCTTTTCGGCTTACCCAGATAAATTTTGAAACCAGCCAAAGTGATAGTAGCGGCCCAACCCTTAATGCTTACGTAAACCTTGCTCCGCTGGATAAACGCACACTGATACTTGAGCCTGAACTGACTTTTAATAGTACACCACGCCCCGGTATTAATGGTAGCGTAGGTTGGATAAACCGAAATGTTTTTGGCGGTGGTGAAGCCCTTGAAATCCGCATAAATGCAGGTCTGCAGTTTTACCCATCAGCGGATAGTGCCGTAACCGGTACAGATGCAACGCGCACACTTGAGCTGGGTGGCGAGGTAAGCCTTGACTTCCCCCGGTGGGTACTGCCTTTTAATACCGAAGGTCTTTTTCCAAAAAGAATGCAGCCACGGTCAAGGATAAGTATTTATTACAACTTTTTGGAGAGGATTGAATTTGACCGTAACACTTTTGGAGGTAAACTCTCCTACAGCATTCGTGAGTCAAGACGAAAGCTACACACTTTTGATATTGTGGATATAACTTACTCTCAGGTCTCAAACGAGAATCCACAGTTTCTACAAGCGCTTTCTGACATACAAAGGAGGGCTTTTACCAGCGAGTTCATCTCCACCATACGTTATACCTATATAATAAATGAGCAACTGGACAGTAAGTGGGAAAACCCACGGTACCTGAAGGCCGTAGCCGAGCCGGCCGGTTTTATGCTTGGTAAGTTAGACGACTGGACCAATATTGGCGAAACCAGAGATAATGGTTCACGCAGCATTTTTGATGTGCAGTATTTTCAATACCTGAAACTTGAGGTGGATGGCCGCTATAAGTGGAACCTCGGTAAAAACCGGGCCTGGGTAAACCGTATATACTCCGGTTACATTTATCCTTACGGGAATAGCAAAATTGCTACCGATACTGGCTTTGCAAGGATTCCTCCATTCTCCAGATACTTTTTTATGGGGGGAAGCAACGATTTAAGAGCCTGGACCCCATACCGCCTCGGAGCCGGCACCACACCAAACACCAACTATTCAGATGGCCAATCTATTGGTTTTGCCACCGGAACATTTAAACTATTATTCAATTCAGAATACCGCTTTCCTATTCTATCCCTTTTGCAGGGAGCCGTATTTATAGATGCCGGAAACGTGTGGTACTCTGGCGGGCTGGAAACTGAAAAAACCGATATAAAAGCTGAAGATTTACTTAACGAGTTTGCGGTAGGTACAGGTTTTGGCCTACGGCTCGACTTTGATTTTTTTGTTATCCGCTTTGATATGGGTGTTAAGGTACGCGACCCCGGTCTACTCTCCACAGGCGATGAGTGGGTAATTTTAACCCGCAACATTCCTAAAAACTTCACCTACAATATTGCCCTGGGATATCCTTTCTGATAGGATTTAAAAAATCATAAATTTGCCCTCCTAAATTTTATAGGTTTAATCTTTTAACTTACTCCTCATGAATCTCGAAAACATTTCACAACTACTAGGTGACGATGCTGAAAACCTACTCAACTTCAGTAATCCTAAGATTTCAAAAGACACCATACATCTGCCAGGGAGCGATTTTGTAGACAGAGCTTTTGGTAACAGCAATAGAAACCCACAGGTTCTGCGCAACCTGCAGGCCTTATATGGTAGCGGCCGTTTGGCTAATACTGGATACCTTTCTATACTACCTGTTGACCAGGGTATAGAGCACAGTGCCGGTGCATCTTTTGCCAAAAACCCTATTTATTTTGATGGCGAAAACATTGTAAAACTTGCGATTGAAGGTGGCTGTAATGCCGTGGCCTCCACTTATGGAGTACTGGCCAGTGTTTCGCGCAAGTATGCTCATAAAATTCCATTTATTGTAAAGATTAATCACAATGAGCTTTTAACTTACCCTAACCAGGCCGACCAGATTATGTACGGCACCGTGGAGGAAGCATGGAACATGGGAGCCGTAGCCGTAGGTGCTACCATTTATTTTGGATCAGAAAACGCTACAAGGCAAATACAGGAAGTAGCGATGGCCTTTGAAAGAGCTCATGAATTGGGTATGGCTACCATACTTTGGTGCTACACCCGCAACAACGCCTTTAAAAAAGATGGCACTGATTACCACGTTTCTGCCGACCTTACCGGCCAGGCAAACCACCTTGGCGTAACGATTCAGGCTGACATTATTAAGCAAAAGCTACCTGAAAACAACGGGGGCTATAAAGCACTGAATTCAGGAAGTTCATCATACGGAAAGCTGGATGAACGCATTTACAGCGAACTAACCAGTGATAACCCGATTGACTTAACAAGATACCAGGTGGCCAACTGCTACATGGGTCGCCAGGGGTTGATTAACTCTGGTGGTGCATCTACCGGCAGTAAGGACTCTGACCTGGCAGAAGCTGTACGTACCGCAGTTATTAACAAAAGAGCCGGTGGCCAGGGATTGATTTCCGGAAGAAAGGCCTTCCAGAAACCAATGGTTGAAGGTATTAAGTTGCTTAATTCCATTCAGGATGTGTATCTTGAAAATGGAGTTACCATAGCGTAACCACAGTTTCGCACAATAGTAAACAACACATAATGACGGGGGATGCGCATGTAGCATTCCCCTTCTTATTAACTTAAAAACCTGATAATATGGGTTGGTTCAAAAGAAATAAAGAAGGTATTACCACAAGCACCAAGGACAAAAAGGAAACCCCTGAAGGCCTTTGGCACAAGTGCCCCAAGTGCAAGGTAATCCGCTCTCAGGAGGATCACGCCAAAACACTTTGGGTATGTAACAATTGCGGCCATCATGACCGTATAAATGCGGTGGAGTACTTCTCTATACTTTTTGATAACGGAAAGTTTACCGAGCTAAATGCCAATATGACCTCGGCAGATCCGCTGAAATTTGAAGACACCAAAAAATACACAGAGCGCTACAGCGCGGCCGTTAAAAAAACCGGCCTTAAAGATGCCGTAACCACTGGCTATGGTAGCATGAATGGTAACGATGTGGTAGTGGCCTGTATGAACTTCAACTTTATTGGTGGCTCCATGGGGTCTGTAGTTGGTGAAAAAATTGCTAAAGCCATAGATCACTCCATTAAGTATAAAAAGCCGTTTATCATGATTTCAAAATCGGGCGGTGCCCGTATGATGGAAGCGGCATTCTCGCTAATGCAAATGGCTAAAACCAGCGCCAAACTGGCTTTGCTGGGCAAACAGAGCGTACCTTATATTTCTGTACTTACTGATCCTACCACCGGTGGTGTTACCGCTTCGTTTGCCATGTTGGGCGATATTAACATAGCGGAGCCTGGCGCCCTTATCGGCTTTGCAGGCCCAAGAATTGTAAAGGAAACTATTGGTAAGGATTTACCGGAAGATTTCCAGACCTCCGAATTTCTTCTGGAACATGGATTTTTAGATTTCATCTCTGAACGTAAAAATCTCAAAACCAAAATAACCACCTTCATAGAAATGGTTGTTCCTGAAAATGAAAAGGAAGCAGCCACCGCAAAATAATTTTTGTTACTTTTGCACCTCATTTTTTATAGCATAACATTTATCTAAAGCGATTTTGGAATGTATTTAACATCAGAGAAGAAGAGAGAAATCTTCAAAAAACACGGTAAGTCAGAAACTGACAGCGGTACCGTAGAATCACAAGCCGCTCTTTTTACTTACCGTATCAACCACCTTACTGAGCACTTAAAAAACAACCGTAAGGATTTTGCCACCGAAAAAGCCCTGGTGGATCTTGTAGGAAAGAGAAGAAAAATCCTTAACTACCTAAAAAATAAAGATATCGAAAGATATCGTGCAGTTATTGCTGAGCTTGGCATCAGGAAATAATCTGCTCCAACACTTGAAGAAAGGCAATTTTAACCGATTGCCTTTCTTCTTATTTATACACATAATATTAGACACTTAGATGATTCCAAATCCCATTACCCAAGAAATAACACTAGAAGATGGAAGAACCATTACACTTGAAACAGGCAAATTAGCCAAGCAAGCGGATGGTTCTGTTGTTGTAAAAATGGGTGGTACCATGCTTTTGGCTACCGTAGTTTCAGCTCCTGAAGCAAAAGAAGGCGTTGATTTTTTACCCCTTACCGTTGATTACCGCGAAAAATTTGCCGCTGCAGGCCGTGTGCCAGGTGGATTTTTAAAGAGGGAAGCACGCCCAACTGACGAAGAAATATTAGTGATGCGATTGGTAGACAGATGCCTTCGCCCACTTTTCCCTGAAGATTATCACGCTGAAATTCAGTTAATGATCAGTCTTCTTTCATACGACCCGGAGGTATCTCCGGATGCCCTTTGTGGTCTTGCAGCATCAGCTGCTATTGCTATTTCTGACCTTCCTTTTGACGGACCAATGTCTGAAGCAAGAGTAGGCCGGGTAGATGGAAAGCTGGTAATAAACCCCACCGTGGCCGACATGGAAAGGTCAGACATCGACATGATGATTGGCGCTACCAAAGAAAGTGTTGTGATGGTGGAAGGTGAGATGAAAGAAATCTCAGAAAAAGAAATGGTAGAGGCTATTGCCTTTGGCCACGAGGCTATTAAAATGCAAATTGATGCCCAGCTTGCCCTAGCGGATAAGGTGGAAAAATCAAAAGTAAAAAGAGAGTATAGCCACGAAACACATGATGAGGCTTTAAGAAAAGAAGTTTTAGAAGCCACTTATGATGACGTGTACAACGTTGCCAAATCAGGGCTTCCAAAGCATGAGCGTTCAGAAAAATTTAAAGAAATCCGCGAAGCCTTTAAGGCAAAATATACTGAAGAAGAGCTTGCTGAAAATGAAGGCCTTATCAACACTTACTACCACGAGGTAGAGTATAAGGCCATGCGTGCTATGATTCTGGATGATGGACAGCGCCTTGATGGCCGTGCACTTGATGAAATCCGCCCTATTTGGTCAGAAATTGATTATTTACCAGGCTCACATGGTTCGGCCATTTTCACCCGTGGTGAAACACAATCTCTTACTACAGTGACTCTTGGCTCACGTCTTGATGAAAAGCGCAGGGATGGTGTTACTGAAACCAGTTCAGAGCGTTTTTACCTTCACTATAACTTCCCTCCTTTTTCTACCGGTGAGGCCCGCCCGATACGTGGTACCAGCCGTAGAGAGATAGGCCACGGTAACCTTGCTCAAAGAGCATTAAAGGTTATGTTGCCGGATGACAGCATTTACACCATCCGTGTGGTATCTGATATCTTAGAATCTAATGGTTCTTCATCTATGGCCACAGTATGTGCCGGCTCACTTGCACTAATGGATGCCGGTGTAAAAATGAAAAAAGCCGTATCCGGTATTGCCATGGGATTGATTACCGATCCTGACACCGGAAAGTACGCTGTACTATCTGACATACTTGGTGATGAAGATCACCTTGGTGATATGGACTTTAAGGTAACCGGTACCAAAGATGGTATTACGGCCTGCCAGATGGACATTAAAGTAAAAGGTCTTTCATACGAAATACTGGAGAAGGCATTGGAGCAATCCAAAGCCGGACGTCTTCATATCCTCAACAAAATTCTGGAAACCATTGCTGAGCCACGTGAAGACGTGAAGCCAAACGCGCCAAAAATCGCCAAAATGGAAATTCCAAAAGATTTTATTGGAGCCATCATTGGGCCAGGAGGAAAAAATATACAGAAGCTACAGGCTGATACAGATACCGTAATTACCATTGAAGAAGAAGGTGATAAGGGTATGATTGAAATCAGCGGTACTGACCGTGAGAGCATGAATCTTGCTATGGCCCGCATTAAGGCTATCGCCTTTGTACCCGAAGTGGGTGAAGTTTATCAGGGCAAGGTAAAATCCATACAGCCTTACGGTGCTTTTGTTGAAATCGGCCCCAACACCGATGGTTTACTTCACATTTCAGAAATAGAACACCGCAGGTTACAAACTGTGGACGAAGTTTTGAAAGAAGGACAAATGGTGGATGTTAAGCTTATAGGGCTTGATGACCGCGGCAAAATGAAACTAAGCCGCAAGGTATTGTTACCGAAGCCTTCTGACAATTAGTCTATAAGATAGCTATTAGGAGAACTAAGGAGCGGTTTTTGACGTTCTATTAACGCATTAAGTACATTATTATTAGATATGAGACAGCTTAAAATCACGAAACAGGTTACCAATCGCGAGACTGCATCGCTTGATAAGTATTTGCAGGAGATTGGTAAGGTGGAGCTGATTACGGCCGAGATGGAGGTGGAATTGGCACAGCGCATCAAAGCAGGAGATCAGGTGGCGCTTGAGAAGCTTACTAAAGCCAATTTACGATTTGTGGTATCTGTTGCAAAGCAGTATCAAAACCAGGGGCTTACCCTTCCTGATCTTATTAATGAAGGAAACCTTGGGTTGATAAAAGCTGCACAGAGATTTGATGAAACCCGTGGTTTCAAATTTATCTCCTACGCAGTATGGTGGATTCGCCAGAGTATTTTGCAAGCATTGGCTGAGCAATCGCGTATTGTTAGGCTTCCGCTAAACAAAATTGGTTCTATCAATAAAATCAATAAGGCTTACGCCACATTGGAGCAGGAGCACGAGCGTGCCCCATCTGCCAATGAAATTGCCGATAACCTTGAGATGGGCGAAAATGATGTGAAAGAGAGCATGCGTAATAGCGGCCGCCACATCAGTATGGATGCTCCATTGGTAGAAGGCGAGGACAGTAACCTTTATGATGTATTGAATACAGGCGAAAGCCCGAACCCGGATGACGATTTGATGCAGGACTCTCTGCGTACAGAGATTGAGCGGTCACTGGCCACACTTACTCCACGTGAGGGCGATGTAGTGCGCCTATACTTCGGGTTGGGTGGACAACACCCCATGACCCTTGAAGAGATTGGTGAGAAGTTTGACCTTACCCGCGAGCGCGTTCGTCAGATTAAGGAAAAAGCCATCCGCAGATTGAAGCACACCTCCAGAAGTAAGATTTTGAAAACTTACTTAGGTTAAAATTCAGTTTTAGAATTTATTACGAACCCCAACTTGGATATACTAAGTTGGGGTTTTTTAGTGGGTTTTTTTAAGTAGAAATTACCGACATTGCATTTGTGAAACATTTACCTGTCGTTTACAAATAATTATAAACGTTTGTATTTGGAAGGTGCGTATATAACCTAGTTGTGCAGCATTAAAATGAACAGACTGACGAACATATTAATTGGCCTTCTGATTTTCTCAGGTACTTCTGTATTTGGACAGTTAGGACAAGCTATTATTACCTATCAACCCATTTATGAAGAAGACAACAATTACTTCCCACATGACTACTTCCTTAAACTTGATATGGATGGCCTTCTTGATACAGCTGCATCAATAAAAACAAATGACAACAACCTGATTATTACGAACACATTCAACGATGGATTCACAGGGCATGAAGTTCAATTCACAATTTCTCCCAAATTAGAAATTATCAATGCTATTTATGGCGAATGGACTGACGTAATTGACGGCTCAGAAAGCAAATTCTCAGTCGACAAAGCAATTCTTTCATTTAGCAATAACCCGTTTGAAGAAAAACTAATTACAGCTCATTATACTCTCAAGATAAGACAGGACTACTACGCAGGAAAACTCCTAAGTAAAGAAGGTGTGAATGACACTACCACGTTTAGAATATTCAACGGAAAATTCAAATTATATTCCGAAAATGAGAAACTAAAAGGTCGGGAGTGGATTCTCGAACAGAACGAAATAAAAATGGGAATTAAAGATAGCCTTGGAATCTATGAAATGCCGGACAACTTTGCTGAATTCAAATTTGGCGATGACTCATTGAAAGCCATTTTAAACGAGTATGAAGTTGATAGAGCTAAAACAGAAGTAACAAAAAAGAGCTTTATCACACTACAGCTGATAATAGATGAAAACGGCAAAGTTGACTCAAAGACGATTAAAATTTGGGAACCCATGAGATCATTAGAAATCATAGACCTTGTTAAACAAGACTCATCAATAATGACCAATTGGTTTCCTGCAACTTACAAAGGAAGACCAGTTAAATCAGAAGTTAATTTGCCAATTAGAATAAAATAAAGACGCTGCACAACATCGGCTCCCATGTAAAGCAGTCTCACCAACCTTAGGTTAGATAATTAAAGATACTATTTTCAGATTTTTTACCTCATAGTTAGTTCTCTTTTTAACTTTTATAAGTGTTGACAAACTCCCTTCACCACCCTTTGGTATTTCGAAGAGTTTGCCCGTTTGTCAACAGTTGTAAAAGCCCGCGATAGCGGTTGCCCTTATTGCTCAGCATCCCATATGTAGTCTGCGTTTTGGTGTATGCCCGCAGCCACCAGCACCGGTTTGATTTTAATAAGGTGAAGAAAAGCCACTTGCTATAAGCATGTAGTCCCCGATTGATATTTTTGGGGCCACCTGTGATGTTTTGTGGTCTTTTCTGTAAGTTCATTTTTAGAGCTTAAAGGGGTTTATATTTTGTTCAACTTTTTATTCGATTACTCCTACCTGGTAGGGGGTTTCTGTTTTGAGTACGGCCAGGGTTCGGCTCAGTAGCTTGCGGGCTACCTTTACCAGTATGGCCTTGGTATCTTTACCTGCATGGCTGCGGTAGTAGGCCTGCATTACAGGGTCTCTGCGCAGGGCCACCCAGGTAGCTTCTACAAAATAGCTCCGCATCAGGCGGTGGCTACGCGGGTTTAGGCCACGGCTGCGTATCTTGCCCTCGCCACTTTGGGCCATGCCGGGTATTAAACCTATATAGGCGGCCAGCTGCCTGAAGTTACTGAACCTGCGCAAATCGCCCAGCTCGCTTAATATACCGCAAGCCACTATGGGGCCTATGCCTGGTATGCTGCGTAGCAGCCTGTAATCTTTTTTATAATGGGTGCGGCACCATTTGCGCAGTTCGTTGCTGATGTAGCGTAGCTCTTTATCGACATAGTCGTAGTGTTCCATGCGGCTCTCCAGGGAGGCTTCGGCTGTCGGGTAGTCAAAAGTCAAATCCCGGATCCAGTTTCTGAAGGCGTGGCTCCAGTTGGAGTTGTCATACTCCTGTGGCAACTTTATGCCCAGGTAAAGCAGCTGGCTTTTGATGTGGCTTTTTATCCTGCGGTAGTCCTTTACCAAATCATTGCGCCTGCGGAAAAGACAGCGTAAATGCTCTCGCTCTACTTCAGGCACAGTAATGCCTTTGAGTCTACCATCCCGCAATTCTTTACAGATCAGTTGGGCATCCATCACGTCTGTTTTTTGATAGCGCAGTTTGCCGGTACGGGCCAAGTCTGAGGGGTTAAAAACTACACTCTTCCAGCCATAGCTGGTAAAGGCTCGATGGGCACTGTAGCCACAGCAGCCTGACTCATAGGCCGTGTACACCTGATAGCCTTTAAAGTTGGTGGTTACATATTTTTTAAGAGCCAACGGCTCAGCGGGCATGGTAAGGCCTTTGCCCATAAATAAATCGGTGGCGGTATGTATACGCCAGCTCTTCTTGTGGATATCGATGCCAATGAATAGTTTTGATACGGCAGTGTCTTGAGTTTGCATTGTATAGGTATTTTGAAAGTTTACCTAAACTTAGGACACTGCTTTTACATAGGGGCTATAGCAAATGCGGGCTGACTGCTTAAAAATAAAGATATTGCAATTAAATAACATTCGGTCTGGCGGACAAAGATTCGGTTTCAAAATCCCGCACTTGCCATAGCCAGAGCCGTTGTCTATAATTGAGTAAGATATGTAAACCTCCAACTCATATTTCCCTTTGCCCCTTCCCAACCTACCCGCTACCTTTGCCAAAAATTAATTCGTACTCCATGCCTATTATAGCTCCTTCCCTGCTGGCTTCCGATTTTGCCAACATTCAAAGTGAATGTGAAATGCTTAATAAAAGTGAGGCCGATTGGTTTCACATAGATGTAATGGATGGGGTGTTTGTACCGAATATTTCTTTTGGTATGCCTGTAATTGAGGCTATGACAAAGCACTCCAAAAAACCCATGGATGTACACCTTATGATTGTTCAGCCTGAGCGCTTCATTAAGGAATTCAAAAAAGTTGGAGCCGATATACTTACGGTACACTATGAGGCTTCTACACATTTACACCGTACCCTGCAGGCCATTAAAGATGAAGGTATGCAAGCTGGTGTGGCCCTCAATCCGCATACGCCTGTAAGTCTATTAAAGGATACTATAAAGGACATTGACCTGGTGTGCATGATGAGCGTAAACCCCGGCTTTGGCGGACAAAAATTTATTGAGAACACCTATAACAAGGTAAAAGAACTAAAAGCCATAATTAATGAAGCGGGTGCCAAAACCCTTATTGAGATTGATGGTGGAGTAACTTCTGAAAATGCTGCTGCATTGGTTGCCGCTGGCGCTGATGTATTAGTGGCCGGTAGTTTTGTATTTAAATCTGCGGATCCTATTGCTACTATTAAAGGTTTGAAATCAGTTTAAGAAGGATTGAGCCGTTCTGTCAGCCTGAGTGTTTTGGCTTTTCACTAAAAAGGCAAAATGTATCAGCCCGCCCGGCTTTGCAGACGGGAAGGTTAAAAACGAAATTCATCTTAAAATAAATCACCCTTCGATACGATTCTTTCTGCGGCAGAATCACTCAGGGTGACACGCGCTTAACTCTACAAGCTCCCGGCTACAAGCTCACCCTCTGTCACTCTGAGCGATAGTCAAAGAGCCCAATTCATTTAGAATCTTCCTTCTTCACCAGTGGGCCGGTAAAGTGCTTGTCTCTCTCGTAGGTTTCTATGTGGCGCTCTTTCCTTGCGGGAAATATATCCGCTGCGGTAACTAAAATTCCGGTTTCCTCAACAGCACCAAAGGCATTATTAGCCGCGGTACCAAAGGTTTTCATAGTGGCCGAAATATTCATGTAAGTATTGATAAGCGGAGGAATGTTTTCACCACGGCCACGCACTTCTTTGTTTAGCAGAGTGTATCCTTCTTTATACTCAAGGTTTTCAAAATGCTTTTTAAAAGGCTCCAGTTCTGTAGGTTTCACCAAAGGTTCTATTGGAGTTACCAGGTTTTTATCATCAGGAAAGTAATGCTCTAAAAAGGCGAGTATATAATTGCGTGCTTCGCGGTTATAATGTGGATACATGGTAACCTTCCCGAAAAGGTATTCAATATTCGGGTTTAAAAGCAGGAAAGCACCCAGTCCATCCCACAGGTTATCCATAGAAAACAGCCCTTTTTTAGACTCCCCCCTCTGGTATTTAGGCTGAACAAAAGAGCGACCCAGCTCCAGCGTATGTGGCAGGTATTGGGTTATAAAGGTTGTAGAGAGGTTAAACAGGTGGGCCGTGGCCGACATCAGGTGCCCATGCTCATCCCGGGCCGCATCAGCACATTTAATAATGCGGTAACCCGCTATAATTTCACGATCCTCAGGGTCCCATACTATAAGTTGCTGAAAAGGCTTTTCGGCTGTATCGTAGGCATCAATATCAAGGGCTTTACCTGTACCACCTCCGGCTCTTCTGAAGGCTTCTTCGCGCAGGCGGCCGATCTCACGCATTACGTTGGGCGAGTTGTGATGATTGAGCAAATAGAGTTGATTGCGGAGCTTATTGGTATGGCGCAGAAAAGTTTCTTCCGTAAGCTCATTTAATATTAAATCGCGGTCAACCGCAGGGATAATCTTCTCTTCCATAGTTAATTGTTCTGGCTGGCCATATCGTAAACTTTAGCTCTCACGTACTTTGCCCACTCCTCCTGTGTCTTTGATTTATCAAAGGTTTGGTAAGATATAGGTTTTCCGAATTGTATGGTAATGGTTTCTCCCTTTTGCTTAAAAAGTTCATCGGCCAAATAAAACATTTCGAGGTTGGCCTTAATGCCCAGCTTAGTTCTATAGCGCGAAAGGTTATAAAAAAACCTTGAGTTTCTACCCTTTATATATGTAGGTATCACATCTTTTTTGTGAGTAATGGCTTTGGAGATAAAACTCTTTTGCCAGGGCAAATCCGCAATACCATCAGGCAACTTCCGCGATACCATCCCGGAAGGAAATACCAGCGTAACCTCATCAGAAGCAAAGGCCTCATCAATCATTTTAAGCGCTTCACGGGCGTTTGAGCCAAATTTATTGACAGGCAAAAACAGTGGCTGAAAGTTTTTTACACTCAGCAAAATATCGTTTACTAAAAACTTCATATCGCTGCGTACCTCGCCCACAGCTTTCATAAGTGCCACGCCATCCAGGCCACCCAGCGGGTGATTGGCAGCCACTATACATCCCCCGGTTTTGGGCAGGTTTTCATGCCCGATGACTTCCACCTTTGTTCCCAAATCAGCCAATGAGGCATTTACAAAGTCAAGTCCATACAGGTGCCCCACCCTGCTCATTACACCATTTATGTCCTTTTCGTGCATAATGCGCTTTATGTAGCTAATCACAAAGCCGGGCAGCCATTTGTGGAGATTTGCATTCTTCTCCTTTATGATTTTATCAAGGTCAATATACTTTTCGGTATTACTCAAAAACTATATTCTTTTAATGGTTTATTTAGGATGCTTAAAGTTTGAAAAAGCACGCAAGATTACGATTTCTCCGTCAATTTAGTCAGCCACGTAATCGGCCAGGTAGGCAAAGTGCGGAGATAGTTTACCCTCTGAGGTAGTCTCGGAGGCCCTGTCTAAAACACCCGCTTTATCTCCATTAAAAAAATGGGGAATTACATTTTTGATAAGCTCATTACCAAAATCCTCACTGGCATCCTTGGGCAGTTCACATGGCAGGTTATCAACTGCCGAAACCCCGATAGAGTTCAGGGCACCCAATTGCACTTCGCTTTCGCTAAGAGGATCATAACCATAAAACGGATCAGCAATAGTAGATGGCCTGAGGGTTGAGGCAATCGGGCCGTCAATATCGCAACTGATATCTGAAACCAGCTTTATCCTGAAATCAGGAGATTTTGCATCCTTTCTACTAAAGATAAATGGCGACTTATTGCTCCAAAAGTGGCAGGGAATATAAATATCAGTTAAGCGCGCATAGCGCATAAATCGCGAGCGATAACCCTCCGGATTCTTATAAAAATCCTCGCGGGCAAACTCTTTTCCATCTATCCTTTCAAAGTAATGGCGCACATCAAGCTGGGTAAACACCGGCTCTTTATACTCCTGGTTTATAAACTCTTTAGGGAAAACCTGGGTAATGCGCAGGGCTGACAATATTTCCATGGCACCACCGGCCACACGGCCTGCACCGGTTAATGCTATTCGAGCTTGCTTTGGCAGTTGCACCTTAATGAGTTCACCTTCCATCTCCCTTCGGTCATCGCAAAGGTGGGCGGCCTTTAGCTCATAATCACCCGTCATTTGGCCCCATGCCCTAAAGGCATTGTAGGCGCCAACAATACCGGCATAGCGGCCAAAACCTAAAAGGCGCTTGCCACTTTCCTCCTTTAGCATTTCATAATCTATAAGGCGGATATTCTTTTGCAGGATAGCCTGCAGTAGCTTTTTGTTGTAGGGCTGCTTTTTGTAGGTATGCGAAAAAAACAGGTAGGTTTTATTGGGGATAAGCATTTCCAGGGGTACTTCCTTTACTCCCAGCAGCACATCGCAATCCGAAAGATCTTCCTTAAGCTCAATACCGTCATTGGTGTAATCTTCATCCTTAAAAGCCCTTATCGGGCTGGGTTGCACCTTTATTTTAAGATCAGGATAAGTGGCCAAAAGCACTTTGCATTGGCGGGGAGTAAGTGGCACACGTTTATCAGGTGGGTTTTTACCTTCCCTAATAATTCCAAATTTTATCATATAACCTGTAGATACTTAATGGATTGAACAAACTATTGAAAGCTGCAGGCCTGCAAAAAGGTCAGGTAATTTGTAGCCATACACTCATTTAAAAGGCATGGTACGCTAGTTGCAATAAAACAGCCGGCCTAAAGTACTAACTTTGCCGCACGTTCTTTAAAATTTTGGGGCTGACCGGTTTCGACAGCAAGATGAAACAAGTTGTAAGCATGCCGGACTATGAAGCTGCCGTCCGTTATCAAGGTGTTTCAAACAACAATTGGCGAAAATAACTTCGCGCTTGCCGCGTAATCACTCGATAGAGGGTTACCGCTAATCCACGCGTAAGACGCGGGAGTGAGCTATCTCTCTTTCCCTAAGTCTGGTTGGGAAAGATTAAGAGGTATCAATAAATCCGGACTAGTTGGTGTAGCGTTGCGTTGCACCTCCGAAAATTTATCCGCAACTAAGCTACAGTTAGGGTGTTTGTTCCCAGCCTGTAGTCTAAAATCCAATAACAAAATAAGCATGTAGAAGGCCACTTCTTTCCTTGTTTGCACGTGGGTTCGACTCCCACCAGCTCCACAATATTAATCCCGCTTTTGGCGGGATTTTTTTTATCCATACCCTATTTACCTACCCTATTCCTTCCCATACCTACACTACAAACCTGTAGTTTTCCCACTACAAGACTTTAAGAGGATATTTTTATAATTCAAAACGTTGACCAGTAGTTGTTTAAATATCATGGCATAGATTTTACACTAAAAAAATGCGGCTCAAAGCTCTGAACTCGACAAGAAAAACTACAAATTCAGCAGCATTTCCATATTTTTCCTGAAGAGGAACTTAGCCTGACCGCCTTAATCATTTAATCCTAATACTTATTATGAGAAAGACTACCAAACAGGTAGTACGGACACATTGTGTGTCTATACTACAGGCGCTAAGCCAAAAAATCACCCTACCCCTATTATTGCTATTTGTTACAGCCTTTGCTACCCAGGCGGCTGATGTAAGAGTTTACACTTTTGATAGCCAGGGCAACCCCATTGCGGGGCAGTTTAAAGCCCAGCGAACTCCGGGCTCCTACCCCATCCAAACCTTCAACTCTGGTGACACTGCAGACTTGGATGCCGGTGTGAGCTACAAAATTTGGGGTGTGTATGACAAAACCACTACGCCTAAACTTATCCATACCGTTAGCATAGGTGGCGATTCATTGGCTTTCCAAACCACTAATGTAAAATTCCATTTTTCCGGAGGTTACCTTAATTACAGAGGCTCTGGCGACTGGAATAGCTTTGGCGCCAAGGTAGGTGGCGAATGGCCTGCCCGCGAGCTTTTTCCGCTTGATTTTTATGGGGACACCATGCGCATTATGGTGGCCCATCTATGGAATGACAGACGAGAAGTAATTTTTGATTTTGACTTCCAAAACCAAACATCAGTTGAAAAAACCCTTGCCGTATTAAGAGTATTGGATAGCTACGGCAATCCTACCCAGGGTGCCACGGCAAGAGGTGGATATACTTCGCCTACCACATGGTTTGTACCTGGTAGTACCAATGCTGATGGTTTACTACTGGACATGAGAGATGGTGACCGTACCTCACTTGCCTATGAGGCACGCGTGAATGGTACCGTAGCTGTGGAAGGTCCAAAAAATCCAAAACTTGATTCGTATTACCTGTTTCAAACTGAGCAGGTGGTACTAAAGCTGGAAAGCTGCACCGGTACTCCACTAGCAGGTGGTAACCCACGCTTTGGTAGCGGAAGCACCTTTACCACAAGATACTTTCCTGATAACCCCGGTATTTCTACCGATGCCAATGGAGAGGCCAAAGGGCAAATGTTCCCAGGATCTTACTCCTTTGATATGCAATACGAGCATACTTCTGATCAAAAATTGAATGTGGTAATTCCTGTAGGGGGCGCTACCCTGGTTTGGAAAACTGTAAATGTGGTGCTTAATTATGCCGGTACTATATCATACGGTGGTGCCACAGGTGATGCAGCATTCTTCAATAGCCCTAAAGAATTACTGCCCGGCACCTATAAATTTCATTTCCGAGGATCGGGCCGTCAGGATATTACACTAAGTGGATGCAGCTATGCAAAAACTGCCCTGGCTGTAGATGTACTTGATTGCTCTAATGGCAACCAGGCCGGTGTAGATGTGCAGTGGTATGTTTACGGTAATGCCAACAATAAAACCTTTGCGGGTACCACAGGCTCCAGCACTTTTCCATTATTGGTAGATGACAATCTTAACCAGGTAGGTGTAGTGGTTAACTATCTTGGGCAAACCAACACCCTTGTACAAAACATCAATACCAACAGCACATTTACTTTTCAGATGATTGATGTAGCACTTGAGCTATGGAACCACGACAGCACCAGCCAGCTTACCCCACAGGGTGTGCAGTTTTATGTGTATGGCCAGGCCAATAATAAAATGGCTTTCCCATCATCATTAAACAAGTGCCTGCTACCTGGCCAATATGGCTTTGTGGTAGATTATAACGAGACTTCAGAAAACCGTAATAACATCAACGTAGCTCTTAATAATCCGGTAATCTTCCAAACCGGTTTAGTTGATGATCTTGCTGCTTGTACCTTCAACCCAACTACTTATTACCAGCATGGTAGCGCTAATAACTCATTTCCTTTTGTTGACCCTATGGAGTTTATGCCTTCGCGGGTAGGAGTGCGTTCATCAACCAACCCTACTCAACTAATAGATGTGCAGGCCCAGGGGGTACATAGGCTTAGCGAGTGCGCTATTGCTGAAGTTATGGATAGCTGCGTATCTGACAGCAACTGGCTAAAAAGCACTGTAATTACGCAAAGCAACTACTCCGGCTGGTGGGGTGGTGTTACCGAATTACCACATGATTCTACCTATAAAAATCCGGCAGAAGTGGGTCAGCCATTTTCATGGGGAGGTATTACTGAATTACCCGGCACTATGTGCCTTAAAGCCGGAAACAACATCTCCTACTTCTGTAAGAGCTTTGGCCTTACTGATACTGCTGGTGTAGAAGCCCGCTTTAGAATGTATATGGATGATGGCACTGAAATCTACATTAATGGACAGCTAATTGCCCGCGAAGAAGATATGGACCGTAACAACTCACGTGGCGTGCCTCATGACTTGTTTATTGATGAAAACAATGCTGTGCAAAACGGCTACCTTGGCGGTGATCAGTTTGACCATGTTGCTACTTTTAACCTGGAGAATCTTTTACGAAAAGGAAATAACAAATTGGTAATTGTATTGCGCAACCCTGTAAAAGCCGGAAATATTGGTGGACTCTCCTTCCGTATGGATATGACTAAGGATGGAAAATCAGTACTGGTTAAAAAAGATACCAAAGTGGATCGCAAAGGCAATCTTTTGTTGGCCGCATATCCTAACCCGGTTATTGATGTTTTAACCTTTGAGGTAGGTACTGTTAATCCTGATGTGCAGCGTGAGCTTACCGTTTACAATCTGAGTGGTCAGCTAATGCTTCATAAAAACTTCAGTACAACTGAGCCAACTTACCAGGTGGATTTGAATACCCTTAACCGCGGAATTTACTTTGTACGCCTAACCAGTGGTAACGAAGTACGTTATGCTAAAATTATTAAGGAGTAATAAAACACCTTAAGCCATAAAAAATGCCCCTTTGAGTTTTTCAAAGGGGCATTTTACTTTTAAACCTGTACTGTAAAACAACCTGACTAAACCACTAGTTTAAGATGCCTTGTACCTTGCTCTTCCTGGCTTATAGAAAGAATGTACTGCCCAGGAATTAGGTTCTCGAGCATAATAGAAAATGAGCTTTGGTTCTGTAATACCTGTTCGCTTTTTTCCAATACCACCTGAGCAAAGAGATCCCATATTTTGAGTTGATAGCGACCTTCTTTAAGGGCTGTGGTACTTATGGTGCAATGCTTTCGGGATTCATCAAACTCAACAGTAATAGAGTGGCCAGTAAGTTTATTTGAAAACATGTTTACAATAGGGTGCTTCGGTGTTACGATTTAATAATTACTCCCTGTTGTTGTGTGTGAACGCGAATATATCCATAATGATTATACTACAAAATAGCAGGTGCACAAATTTTGGTAGATCAATTAGCCAGAGCAATCAGCTATTAAATAAGTGATTAAAAGTTATAGGCTACACCTACAGTTCCGCCAACGCGATAATAGCGTTGCTCAATACCCTCAAATTTAAAAGCCGGGGTTAGCTGATAACTCCCCATAATATTTGCTCTAATGCTAATATGCCGGGTGA
The DNA here is from genome assembly GCA_963758205.1 of Schleiferiaceae bacterium. Lineage (GTDB taxonomy): Bacteria > Bacteroidota > Bacteroidia > Flavobacteriales > Schleiferiaceae > Owenweeksia. The sequence goes on along the minus strand of CAVWUM010000001.1, from coordinate 782,320 downwards.
GGTAATAATCTACTCCTAAAGTCATTACACCATTAAATTGTATATCAGCGGCTGATGCACGAGTGGCCTCAGGTGTTTGTAAACCATCCAAAGATGGTGACATGTAGCGGAAATTTTGACTATAGGGGATACCTACAGACACACCCATTTGCACCCAGGGCTTAAGCCTTAAGTTACCAAATCGATAGCCCAGCATTACGGGTAGCTCCACATAGCTAAAACTGGTTGGGCCGTTGTTATTTCTAATGGCGGTATCTACATCAGTATAATCAAAGTAGTAATCCCAGTGCCCCTGAAACATTCCCGTAATTACCCTTACTGAATCCAGGCGCCTTACATTATTGTAGTTTCTATAAGAACCTACACGGCCATCCTCGTAGCCTGTGCGCTCAAATTCGTAATCATAGTTGAGCACTTCGCCATACTCACTAAAGCCGGCACCGATACTCAAGGTCCATTTATTGGTAAGGTAATAGTCAAACGTAAGGCCGGTTGGGGTTGTCCATACTGCTTCTTCCTTTTCCTTACGGAGATTCAGATACTCCTGCGTCCCTCCGATTATAGTTTTACCAACATAAGTATATCCACCCCAAAGGGAAACAGCCATACGCTTAGGCGAAAGAGCTTTGTACTGCGAAAAATCCTGGGCGGTACCCTTTTGCCAATCGCTGAAAGCAAGATTTGCCAAACCAGTTTTTGCAGCCGAATTATCAGCTAAGGTTGATTTCTCCTCTGTGCTTTGCTCTTCGGGTTTCACAGTTTTATCTGCTTCCTCTTCCGAAGCATCATCAGCACTTGCTACTACTTTGGGCTCTTCAACAGTACTATTATTGTCCGTTTCAGATTTAGTATCTGCGCTATTTGTAGCCACAGGGGTGGAGGTTTCATTTTTAGTATCAATCTCAACCACTATAACCTCGTCTCCTTTAGCCGGAGGAACAGCGCTTTCAGTATTGGCAGGTTCTTCTTTTGTAGATTTAACAATTTCCGCGGGCTCACCTGCCTTTTCAATTTCTCCTGCAGAAGCCAGAGTTTCGGTATCAGTGGAGTTTTTAGTAGCAATTTTATCCTCCTGAACTTCAGACTTTGCTGATGAGCCTACAGATGGAATAGTGGCGGTTTTATTTAATGCAGGTTTAGAACTTGCTATTGAAGTTGCTTTGTTTTCTGTCTTTTCAGACTGATCACCAATCACGTGGTCATTAGCCAATACCGGCTTGGTAACTTTTTTATTACTAATAGTATTGGATTTAACCGAAGCATTGGCAACTGATGCATTCTGCTGAATATCACCGGCAGAATTTGAAGCCTCTTCTACTAACCTTCCTTCAGTTACACTTTCTTCAAAATTGGCAATTTCAGGCTCCATATCCTTAGATACAGAATTCCATGAACCTGAACTACCCGACTTATTCCTCACCACAAAGCTATCTTCAAGGGAATCTACTCTACCAAAGTTTAAAGTGGCTACGTTTTCGCTGTTAGAGGCCTTATCGTCCTGAAAATACAGGATACCCAGAGGTATGGCTACGGCCAGTATAATGGCAGAAAGCCCACCGTAAAACCAGGCTCCTTTGCCGGCAGCACTAGTACCACTTACAGGCATTTCTTTAGCAAGCAAAGCCTCTAAGTCAGCCTTACCTCTATTACGCAGTTCTTCAGGAAACTTTCGGCTTCCCAATTGATCCTTAAATATTTTGTCTATCCAGTTCACGCCTTTTTTGTTCCAAATTCTTTCTGTGGCAACAACTCTTGTAACTTTTTGCGGGCATTAGTAAGGTGCCTGATAGAGGACCTTTCCGTAATGCTTAATACAGCGGCAATCTCCTTATGAGAATAACCGTCAATGGCAAATAGGTTAAAAACCGTTTTTTCTGATTCACTCAGGTGGTTGAGTAAACTCTGCAGGTACTCTGTCTCCTCCCAATCCAGGGTAGCCCTGCTTTCGCTTACGCCCGAAAAATTTTCCAACCCATCCTGTTCCTGGTCAAAAATTTCTCTTCGCCTGGCCTTTTCGCGGTATTTATCAATAGCTTCATTTACCGTAAGGCGATTACACCAGGGCATAAATGCCAGGCTGTTATCAAATGAATCCAGGTTTTTCAAAACTTTAATGAACGCTCCATTCAGTACTTCCAAAGCCCTTGTTTCATCCTTCTCATAGCGCATACATATCCCCATCATACTATCGAAACAGTAGTCATACAGCATAAACTGAGATCGCCTGTCATTATTAAGGCAACCTTCTATGATCTCAGAGATATCCTTCACTAAATAGTTGATGACCTTATGGGCCATTATTGGTTATTCCGTTAAGTTAATAAAACGGGGGCTGGCAAACCACAACCCGCCCCCGCCTAGGGAAATCAAAAATCGCTAATTGATTTTCAGTTTATGGTGTGCAGCAGGACTGTTTTTATGAGAAGCTGAGAGTATATATACCCCGGCTTTCAATCGGCTTACATCCAGTTGCATTTCTTTTTTATTTGTTTGATCCTGGGTGCCTCTCATCAATATGGCACCTTTAAGGTCAGTTATCTGCCAGTTTAGTTCTCCGCTTACCAGTTCATCCCAGGCCAGGGTTACCATATCTTCAGCCGGGTTGGGGTACACTGAAAATTCCTGTACCAGTTTTTCCTCTAATCCAATGGCATTAGGATCTAATACATTAAGGGTAAAGCCAGCAGAGTTTTTATAAATCAGGTTACCCAGAGAGTCCACCCCAAGGGTATCACAGTAGGTATCTGTACAAAAGTTATTGGCACTATCCACAGAGGTAATGGTTAAACACACCCCATACATACCCGGGTTTGGATACGTGTGTACCGGGAAGGGCTGGTTGGAAGTATTTCCATCACCAAAATCCCACTGGTAACTATTGGCATGTATAGCACTGGTGTTGGATGGTGTACTGGTATTCCAGATAAATACATTACCCTGGTAGGAGTTGATTGTATCAACGATATATTCGGCCTGACAGAAGGGACCACCAGTGGCTGTTATCGAGGAGCAAGACGATGAGCTACATATAGTGTCGCCCCCATACATATAAAAATTATAAACGCATATCTGATACAAACCCGGATTTGCATAGGTATGAGATATAAGATTTGCTGTAGCAGTTTGCCAAGTCTTTATTGTTCCATCACCAAAATCATATATTGAATAACTTGTATCAAAAACTAAATTCAAACTGGGTGAAACAACATTAATTGCCGAATACTTCAGTGGAACAAAGGAATCCTGCCTTACCGTTAAAGACATGTTACAAGTTCCAATTCCCACCTGCACATTCTTGCAAATACTATCAGTACATATTACTGTATTGCTTGAGTCTCGGACTGTTATTAAAAGACAGGCATTATAATTACCATGTACAGTGTACGTATGTATGGGGTTTTGTTGTGTAGACCCATTTCCATCCCCAAACAACCATTGATAGCTAACATTTTGCCCGGTTGAGATTGAGCTGGAATCGATAAAGTTCATGGTTAAGGTACCTGGGTTGAAAGCCGCCATAAAATTGACAACACATGCCATTGGATTTGGACTGCCTGAATAAACCACACTCTTACATATAGTATCCGTACAAATAACAGTACTCTGTGTATTACGAACTACTATCCAGTGGCAAACATTGTAAGTACCGGGAGAAGAGTAAGTATGAGTAGCGGATTGGGTATTGGCTCCAAAGCCATTCCCAAAATCCCACCCGTAGGATACTGAGCCACCTGTAGGTACAGAGCTTACTGAGCTGCTATCCATAAAGGTAAAGGCACCTGAACTTGAACCGGAATACATGAAGTCGGCAAAGCAATTGAGGGAGCTCATACCGTAGGTTACTTGTTTACAAATAGTATCGGAGCAAACTATATTTGCCTGAGCATTTCTCACTACTACCCAATGACAAGCATTGTAAATACCGGTATTCTGATAAGTATGAGAAGCTGATTGTGTAGTGTCACCATTGCCATCACCAAAATCCCAAGCGTAAGAAACTGAACCACCCGTAGGGACGGAGCTTACAGAACTACTATCCTGAAAAAAGTATGCTCCGGAGCCTGTTGTAGAAGCGATAAAATCTGCCTGACAGCTATTGGTTACCGATGCAGTTACGTTTACGCATGAATCAGCAGTAAATAATGTTACGCCTAGAACTGAATCAATTGCGGTAATTGAAAAACACGCATTGTAAATTCCTGAGCTTATATAGCTATGAGAGGTATTAGTAAAATTCAATCCCTGTAAAGTTCCGGATGAAGATTGACCATCCCCAAAAAACCAGTTGTAGTTATACACTATGCCTGTTGTAGGCAGAGCCGTATCTTTTTTATCTCCCCAAAAATTAAAGGATGCCGGCCCGGTGCGGAAGTTGCGAAGATGTGCATCAATAGCTGGAACCAGGCTTGAGCAACCAACCACCAGCGTATCTCCATACCAGGTCTGGCTTGGTGATAATGTGATTTGCGAAACAATACGTGCGCCAGTACAATCATAGGTGATGAAAGTGGCAGGCGTGTTTACCGTAATGTTCGGCAGTGAATCCGTAAACCTACCTGAGTTATCTGTAGTGCCCGAGGTGGTGTAGTTAAGAGGAGCACCCAGTTTAATCCAAACCGGATAATTATTTACCATGCCGGTGCCTGCGGCATTCTGCCAAAGTTCAACATGGATAAGGTTTTGCGCCAATGCCCCAAAGCTGAAACTCAGCAGTAGGATCAGAACCAGGCCTATAGTTTTAATTGAACAGGGATAAGACTTTTTCATTTTTGTGTTTTAGTTACCCTTAATACGAATGTAATGACACAAATAGGACAGCAAAACCGGAATTTATTTTAAGCCGCAAAAAAAAGCCCTCCCGACAAGGTCGAGAAGGGCTCTTCACTCTAGGGATAGGGATCGCTTTTCCTAAACTATAACTAAACCTATGAGATTTCTTCAATTTTAATTCTGGTTGGAATCAAAATCTGTTTTCTATTTCTGTGCGAATATCCTTAAATTAAGAATAACTCAATGTTAAAGTTTTCAAAATCTTTATCCCTTTTAGTTAAAGAGCTCCTGCACAGGCAGAAGCTCTTTAGAGATTAGGTAAGGAAATATATCAACGAGGGTTTCTTATTCAACTACCAGCTTGTAGTTACCAATGCCTTTTTCAGTTTCAAGGGTTACAAAGTAAACTCCCCTGTTCACGTTGTTAAGGTCTATAGTCAACTCACTTGAGCTTTCAGTACCCGCTTTTACTACCGAACCTTTAAGGTCAGTAAGTCTCCAGTTTACACTTCCGCCAACGCCCGCAAGGTTTACATTAACCTCAGTGCTAGCCGGGTTAGGATACATTTCAATTGATTCAAGTGAAAGATCTTCAAGACCAATAGTGGCAGGATCAAGTACATTAAGAGTAAAGCCCGCACTTGTTTTATAAATAAGGTTTCCGTTGGCATCCATACCAAGGCTATCGCAGTAGGTATCAGTACAAATATTGTTCTGAGCATCTACGGAAGTGATGGTAAGGCAAACCTGGTACATACCGGGGTTGGCATAAACATGCGATGGATAAGCAGAAGTAACAGGGGCGCTTCCATCTCCAAAATCCCAGCTATAGGTAGTTTGGTAAGCTGCACTTGATACTGGTGTGGAAGAATTGTAAATATTAACTGTACCTGCTCCTGAACCTAGGGTATCTACCCAGTAAGAGGCAGTACAGAAGTTGGTAGGATTGGCACCACCAACTGTTATTGTTTGGCAAACTGTATCCATACAAAGGGTAACTCCGTTTAGGGTATCCTCATCTATGGAGATAAGACAAACGTTGTACGTACCGGGCGAAGCATAGGTATGTGGCACACCCCAGGTATTTACCACAGTGCTGTAATTTCCATCACCAAAATCCCAAACACTCATGTGAGACACATCATTATTACTTGGAACCGAAAAAGATGAATCCTGGAAGGTGAAGGTTAAACCTGAAAGATTTCCCACTGTCCTTATAAAGGATTGGCAATTTAGCTGCAACGGACAGGTTACGATGGCCGTATCTCCAACCCAGTTATCGTTTAAAGTGATTGACTTGGTATCTGAAATAATATTACCCTGACAATCATAGGTGATAAAGCTTACTGTAGCAGCGCCAGGGTGTGAGATAGTATCCCATACGTTTCCGTTACTATCGGTGGTATACTTATATTGAGTGGTACCCATCACACCGGCATCTACCTTTATCCAAACAGGTTGATTGGCTGCATACCCAGTTGCCTGAGGGTTGGTCCATGCATCATAAATCACAATTAGTGAACTTGGTTGTGCGCTGGCGGCAAACATTCCGCCCAATAAAAAGGCTGTAAGTAATAGTTTTTTCATCATAATAGTTTTTAAAGGTTTTTCATTTTATGTACAGTCTATACGATTGGCAGGGGCCGGATAGGACATTAGGCATCATATATTTTTGAATAAGTCACAGTAAAGTTATCCAAAATATAGATTTATCAAGGGTTGCAGAGAGTTGGACCGAATGCAAAAACCTTATTTTATTATCTGCTAAAACAAAAAAAAGCGGCCCCGGGGCCGCTTTTTAAATTCATCAGGTCATTATTTACTTTCCGAGCCTCTTACGCTCTACTTCTTTAAGATAAATTTTGCGTAGGCGAATTGACTTTGGAGTCACTTCTACCAGCTCATCCCCCTGGATATATTCCAATGCCTCCTCAAGTGAGAAAACGATAGGTGGTGCAATTCTCACCTTGTCATCAGCTCCTGAAGAGCGCATGTTTGACATTTTCTTGGTTTTAGTAACATTCACCGTAAGATCACCGGCACGGTTGTTTTCACCGATTACCTGGCCCTCGTAAACATCTACGTTAGGTGGCACAAAAAACTTACCTCTATCCTGCAGGTTACTTAGTGAGAATGGAATAGCGGTACCGGTTTCCAGCGCTATGAGCGATCCGTTCTGCCTTCCCGGGATTTCGCCTTTATAAGGCTGAAACTCCTTAAAGCGGTGAGACATAATGGCCTCACCCGCAGTAGCTGTAAGCAGGTAGTTTCTCAAACCAATAATACCACGTGATGGTACCTCAAACTCAAGGTGCATGTGGTCACCCTTTGGTACCATTTCCAGCATTTCACCTTTCCTAATAGTAATGGCTTCAATGGCTTTTCCGCTAACGTTATCAGGCAAATCAATGCTAAGCTCTTCTACGGGCTCCATTTTTACGCCATCAATTTCTTTAATGATAACCTGTGGCTGGCCTATTTGCAGTTCATATCCTTCCCTACGCATAGTTTCAATAAGTACAGAAAGGTGAAGTACACCACGGCCAAAAACTCTGAAGGTATCTGCTGAATCGGTCTCTTCTACTCTTAGCGCCAGGTTTTTTTCGGTTTCGCGCATCAGGCGATCCTTAATGTGGCGAGAGGTTACAAACTTACCCTCCTTACCAAAAAACGGTGAATCGTTGATGGTAAAGGTCATACTCATTGTTGGCTCATCAATTTTGATGGTGGGTAAAGCCTCAGGGTTTTCAAAATCGGCAATGGTATCGCCAATCTCAAAACCCTCAATACCGGTAAGTGCACATATTTCGCCACTACTTACCTCGTCAACTTTTACTTTGTTAAAGCCTTCAAAAACAAAAAGTTCTTTAATTCTTGATTTCACCTTGGTACCATCTCTCTTTACCAAAGTAACCTGCTGATTGGCTTTTAAAGTACCACGGTGCACGCGGCCAATAGCTATACGGCCAACAAAGGAAGAAAAGTCAAGACTGGTAATAAGCATTTGGGGAGTACCCTCGTGCTTTGTAGGGGCAGGGATATTTTCGATAATAGTATCGAGCAAATACGTAATGTTATCAGTTGGTTTTTTCCAATCTGGCGACATCCAGCCTTGCTTGGCACTTCCGTACACCTCGGCAAAATCAAGCTGATCTTCAGTAGCGCCAAGGTTAAACATTAAATCAAAAACCAACTCATGTACTTCTTCAGGCGTACAGTTTGGCTTATCTACTTTATTAATAACCACCACAGGTTTTAATCCAAGCTCAATAGCTTTAGAAAGTACAAAACGCGTTTGCGGCATTGGGCCTTCAAAGGCATCTACAAGAAGTACCACGCCATCAGCCATATTCAGCACACGCTCTACCTCGCCACCAAAATCACTGTGGCCGGGGGTATCAAGGATGTTTATTTTGTAGTCTTTGTAGCGAACAGATACGTTTTTGGCTAAAATGGTAATACCTCGCTCTCGCTCAAGGTCATTACTATCCATTATCAGGTCACCAGGGGTTTCATGTTCGCCAAACAGCTTACCCGCCATCAGCATTTTATCCACAAGGGTGGTCTTTCCGTGGTCAACGTGAGCAATGATTGCTATGTTTCTCAATTTCATAAGGGTACGTCTTAAAAAGGGCGGCAAAAGTACTCTTATTTAATGGAAGAGCGATACTCGGTACAATTATTTTAAATCCGCTAAACATTTAGCTTACAATCACTCCTTTCGCCAAGGACTTTTTCCATTCATGGAGTTTTTTCTACCATTCATCTAAATCAGTTTTGACGGAATATCCTACATAACTAGTTTCGCTCTCGGATTTTGAAACGATCCACAATAAACATTTGAAAAATAACTACTCATGAAAAAAATCAGCTCATTAGCAGCAGTAGCTGTACTATTTCTGGCATCCTGCCAAAAGGATACTTCAACGAAGCAAACAACCAGTGAGATAAGCAGCTTTACGGAAATTAAAGCGCCAGAAGGATTTAACTTCAGTGCCACAAAAAATGTATCACTTGATTTTACAGTAAACAACCCTGGCTACCAACAGGCTTATTCTATAGAGATATATGATAGTAATCCTTTTGGAGGTGGCGAAATGATCTATAAAGGTTTCACTAATTCTAACGCATTAACCGCTGACCTAACCGTGAACTCAGCTCTAAAGCAAGTTTTTGTAGTGAAAACCGATCCTAATGGCAACTCTACTACTCAGGTTTTACCCGTTACCGGTAAAAAGCTCCACTACACCTTTGGTTCAAAGGCTATTAGCAAAAAAACGGTAATAGTTTCAACTAACTGTAATACCGGGTGTGATCAATCATATAATAATAAGAGTGGTAACTTCAATATCAACAGCAACGACCCCGCTGGTGTATACTGCTTTACGGGTAATACCACAGCCAGTATCAATGTAAACCGTGGTGGTGTTACCATCAGGTTGTGTGGTACAGCTGATATGCAAAACCTAAACCTTAACCAGGGTGCCAAACTAGAGATTGTTGATGGTGCTAATGTTACTATTAAAAACCTGGGGGCCAATAGCGGTAGTGAAGTAACTATTTACGATGCTACAGTCACTATTGATAACAACCTTTCGCCAAACGGACCAGTTACAAACCACGGAGACCTTACTATAAACAAGAGCCTTAACATTAATAATGGATCAGGTTTAGTTAATAATGGCACAATTTCAATTGATGATCATCTTAATAATAACGATGACCTTGAAAACAATGGTGTAATCTACGTAGGTGGCCATTGTAACCTTAATGGTGGATCTACTACTGTAAACAGATGTAAACTTATTGTAGAAGAAGAATTAAGAGTGAATAATAATACTGATAACCACGGCTACATTGAAGCTGGTGAAGATGTAAAAATAAATGGAGGTAGTAACCTTCATCTTTATGATGGTGCTATGCTTTATGGAAAAGAAGATTCACACATCAACTCAATGATACAGGGTTTAACATCAACATCGGTTGTAAAAATTGACGGAGACGTAAATATCAATGGAGGTGCCGGAATTTCTGGAAACCTTGAATTATGCGTGGGTGGAAGCCTAACCAATAATGGAAGCATTAATAGTCCAGCTGCACTGGCGTGTGGTAACACATTTATTCCAACCAGTGGGTGTAACCCTGTTGGTAACGGTAGTGCTCCTCAAATTACTGATGGTGACAACGACAATGTACCTGATGCAACAGACCTTTATCCAAATGATCCTGATAGAGCGGGAGAAATATACTACCCAAGTGCCAACACTTTCGCTACCCTGGCTTTTGAAGACCTATGGCCGGCAATGGGCGATTATGACTTTAACGACCTGGTAATTGACTTCCGCTTAAAGTGGGTAACCGATGCAGATAATAAAGCTAAGGATGTGGTAGTTGAATATAAAGTACGTGCTATAGGTGCAGGCCTTAGAAATGGTTTTGGACTGGAGTTTAACGTGGCACCAAACGTGGTGGAAAGCATTACCCGAACTACCCAGTTGAGCAACCTGATTACATTAAATGCTAATGGTACTGAAAGCGGACAGAGCAAAGCTGTTGTAATCTTTTTTGAAAACGCGAATGATGAGTTGCCGAATGTAGGTGGAGCATTTGTAAACACCGTGCCTGGTGGTCCATTCAGCACCCCTACTCTTTCTGAGGTGTCTATCACATTTGGCACTGCTCAAACACTGGCTAATGTAATTGATATGAATCCATTTATGTTTGTAAACCAGGATAGAGGCAGAGAAATTCACCTTTCAGGTTACGCCCCTACAGATAAGGCCAATATGAATCTTTTCGGTACAGCATCAGATAATTCAAACCCCGGAAATGACAGGTATTACGTAAATGAGAATAATCTACCATGGGCTATTCACACCCCTGTAAGCTTTGCCTACCCAGTAGAAAAAGCTGATATTGTTACTGCCTACAATCACTTTGCCGCATGGGCCTTAAGTGGAGGAACATCAAATACCGATTGGTATTTAAGTGGAAACGGCTACCGTAATAATGCCAATATTTACTAAGCAGAAATTGACCTTATATAACCTTAAAGCCCCGGAGAAATTAATTTCTCCAGGGCTTTTTTATTTGTGATACTTTCTCCGATAAGCAATACGGTTATAATTAAGTCAGCTTATTTAGGTGCGCTCCATCAGCATTTATATAAAGCCATAACTAAAGCGGCTTTTAGCCGATAAAAAGAATATAGCATTGATAGTTGATAAATGAGTCATGCTTTAAGGTATTCTTCGGTTAGAACCGGATTATACCAACTAAAAAAAGAGCCCCGACTTTTTTGATTTATCAGGGCTCTTTCCAACCAAACCAAACCATATATGCTATTGCGCTGAGAGTTTAGCGCAAGTACACCTTTCTAACGGTATGAAAACCGCTTTTATTTTGAACGTTCACTAAATAAATACCTACGGAAAAGTTCTCTAAAGCAACCTTTTCTACATCGCCAGGAGAACTGAAATTTACAGTTTTAACAACGTTGCCGGTTAGCGATACCACCTGCACAGTTGTATAGCCTTGTGGCAGATTAAAAAGACTTACTGAGCCATTAGAAGCACTTACTGAGAAGGGCTTTTGAGTTACTTCAGGTTGACCTACCGTAGCAGCCAAACCCTCGGCTGTGCTTAATGCCGTACTTTGGTTGGCACCTTCATAGGCAATAGTGCTATCGGATGGATCGTAAACATAATACCTTGGGGTTCCGAACTTATACCAGTGCCTGGTATCATCTATAAAAGTGAAAATATTATTCCAGTTATACTGGCCAACCCACGATGATACATTGCTACATGTTGGTGTATTTCCACTATAATTAAAAGTCATTGCTCCCCAAACCTGAACGCCCGGGTTTTGTGAAGCCCAGTTTTGCAAAGGACTTGCCGCCCCCTGGCATATAGAGCAATCAAACCCTTTTGAGGCAACTACTAAGGGCTTACCTGTAGCTAGAGCTGTATAAATGCTTTTTGTAGTGGAATTGCAGTCGGTTACGCTTTTATCGGCAACCTGTGCTGAAAGAGCTACTGAGGCTCCAAATAATAATGCTAAGTATAGTTTTTTCATAATTTATGGTTTTATACAAATTTGACCTTCAAAAGCCGAATAGGTTGTCTGTAAAATGACAGAAACCATACCAAAACCACATATATAAGCATAACTTAACTCCTCAGGCCTTCGGCCACAAGTAAAATGCCCGAAACAACCATAAACACTATGGCCCACCGCCTGAACGTAAGTTCGGTAACACGGGCCAGCAGGCGCTTACCAAAGTAATTCCCGATACTGATGCCTAGGCCCAGAATTAAGCCCCACAACCAAAGTTCACCATATAGTGCACCAAAAAAGGTATAACTGCCTATTTGCACCAGGCCGGCACCAAAGGAGTTGAATGTTTTGGTAGCAAGGAGTTCCTCCTTACTCATATCATAATTCAATAAAAATGGATTGAGCAGCGGGCCAAGGGCCCCGGTGACAGAAGTGATAAAGGGAATAATCAGCCCCAATGGGATGAAATAGAAAAGCTTCATAGTAAAGCTCCGCTTTTTCTTACCAAAACGGTATTGCAGTATGGTTGAAATGAGAAAAATGCCAATAGCAATCTGGATTCCACGCACCGGCAGGCTTACCAGTAACCAGGCTCCTAAAAAGGCTCCAATAACAGAGGCCGGTAAATAATACTTTACAATCTGCCACTTTATGGATTTCCAGAAAAGTACCAGCCTTACTGGGCGACCAATAAAATTTCCGAGATTCATTACAGGAGCTACATGCTGAGCGCCTATAAGGTAACTCAATACAGGTAGGAGCATAAGTGCACCTCCGCCCGCAGTAAGTGTACTAATTGTAAAGGCTAAAGCCCCGGCCAGGGCGAGGTAAACGTAAATCAAAACCAGCTATTCTTTAAACCCTTCAAAGGTAAAGGAATTGAAAAGCAGAAAATTCTGATAATTTTTAGTTGCTATTGAAACTTAAAGATGACTGCGGGGTTGATACATGATTAATTTTAAAATCAATCCAGATGAACGCAGTAAGCAGTGCAATTGAGAGTATTTACAACGCAGCAGGAGCAGCAGCTGCCACAGTATATCAGGGTGCAGATGGCCTCTATTACCTCTATAACTTAGAGAATCAGTTTATGGGTACTTATAACCCTGTACTGAATGCAACCTATACCGCCTATGGAAAATTTGTTGATTATGGTAATCAGTTCCGGGCAATATTAGGCTTGTAAACAAAAGAAAAGGGCTGACTTAATGCTATTAAGACAGCCCTTACAAGAATACTTATTAAAAAGCCTATCGCTGTACAACGTCTGCTCGAGTCGTTTCAAGCAAAGCGCCAAATTCAGCAATTATATCATTAGGTACATTATTTTGCTGAGCTCCTACTACAACGTCCGCCACAAAGGCATCAAACGCAGCATCATCAGCTTCTAAACCCATTCTACCGTTTACGCTGGGATCATGCGCATCGCTCATATTCAAACCAGTATATGTTACATTTTCAGCACCAGCTGCTTTTGAGATAAAGTCAGTAAGACTTTCACTTAATGCGGCAAATCCGCTAAGATCATTATTACCAACTTCGGCAAGTAATACCGCAAAGTAAGGCTGTAAAGCAGTATCTCCGGCAATTACAAATATGCTGCTATCCACCACAGCACGGATGCTCAAGCGTCCTTTTTCAATTTGCCCTGCATTTTCGGGGTCATTAACCATTTCTGTACCTCCTACTTTTTCATATAAGGTGGGTTCCGGTACAGGGGTTACCATGTTATCATCATCTTCTTCGCAGGATGACATAAAGCCGATAGCACCGATAAGTAACAGCACACTAAATTTTGATAAAATCTTCATTTCAATTGGGTTTTTGTTATTTAATAATTATTGGATCAGGTTCTGGACAAATGCGCCCACCTTGTAGGTCACAGAATTTTCATCGAATGCAGGACAACCTTTGGCGATGTCCTCTTCGCTTACCTTAAAGGGCTTCATACTTAAGGTGGTAAAGGAGCTTAACTCGGCATATACTTTATCAGGATTTTGCTCCTCTTTGTAATAACCATACACCAAAGTGCCAGCCGCTTCATTTATATAAGCCTTATGAACTCCCGGAAGACCATTAATAAATCCCTTAAGCTCAGCAGATTCCTCTTTACTTATAGATTGTTCAAAATCAATCCTACTTAAATACAGGTTTGAGTTTACAGGCTTTTTCGTATCCTGTAACCATGTAAATATGCACTACCAGCACACCTGCTAAGAGCACTAAAACTCCCAGCGATAGTAAACTGACTTTCAGGATTTTTTTCCGGTTCATAACATTTGTTTAGCTTACTTACGTAAAGAAGCTCCTAATAGTTCGATAATCCGGAAAAAAATAATGCAGGGTTAATAAGATATTCCTTAAAAATGCTTAATTAAGGAAACGTGATAGTATTCTAACTTTTATTTTCTGAGCCCCAATCGGCCAGCAGCCGCGCCCAATCCTCTTGATTGTTTAAACAAGGAACCAGGGTAAATTCATCGCCACCACTCTCCAGAAAAAATTCTTTAGCCTCCTCGCCAATTTCCTCAATAGTTTCCAAACAATCAGAAACGAAGGCCGGGCAAACTACCACCAGCTTCTTTATGCCTTTGGATGGAAGCTCACGGATAACCTTATCCGAAAAAGGCTGTAGCCACGGATCGCTCCCCAATCGGCTTTGAAAGCTGTTGCTGTATTTTTCTTTAGGGATGTTAAGGCGCTTTACCACCTCTTCTGTGGTTTTAAAAACCTGATGACGGTAGCAGGTTTGATGGGCCGGAGAATCCTTCGCACAGCAATCATCAACCATAAGGCAGTGTGCATTGGTTACATCCGTTTTCTGAACATGCCTTTCCGGAATACCGTGGTAACTAAATAGTATGTGATCATAATCCGCGGTAAGCCAGGGCTTGATGCTGTTAGCCAGGGCATCCAGGTAGCGGGAGTCATTATAAAATACGTTCTTGATTCTCAGGTTTAACTCAGGGAACTCTTTTTCTACAACCTCACGGGCCTTTACCACCACGGTTTCATAACTGCTCATGGCATAATGCGGGTAAAGCGGAATCATAAATACCTCTTCCAGATCAGGGTTTTGCTCCAACAAATCCCTTATTCCCTGCTCAATGGAGGGGTTGCCGTAGCGCATACCCAGGCCAACGGGAATATCCGAATATTTTTGAACCTCTGCTTGTAGCTGCTTACTCAATACTATTAATGGAGAGCCTTCTTCCCACCAGATGCTTTTATAGGCCTCGGCAGATTTAGGCGGGCGGGTTCTTAAAATAATACCTTCAATTAGTGCATACCTGAACCAGTAGGGCTTATCAATTACCCTTTCATCCATTAAAAATTCACGCAGGTATATTTTTACATCACTAACCTGGTATGAGTCTGGCGAACCTAAATTTACGAGCAGAATTGCTTTTTTCATTTCTGACACATTCAAACGGGTTGGACTACGTTAACCAACCCGGCATTTTTATTTTTTTGAAATTAAATATCGCTTTGGTGTTACACCAAACTTCTTTTTAAAGGCCGCTATAAAGTGACTGGGATTTGTATATCCTATATGATAGGCCGCATCATTAACTTTAGCCGAGCCATTATCAAGCATGTGGCGGGCGGTATCCAAACGGTAATCGTTCAAAAACTGAAAAACCGTTTTACCATATATATTCTTAAATCCCTCTTTAAGGCGATATTCATTAAGGCCCACCTCGCGCGAAAGTTCTTTTAAAGTAGGGGGCGTAGTCATTTGTTCAATCAGTAGCTTTTTAGCCAGCCGTACCCGCTCTACATTTTCCTCGTCATTTAAAAAAGGGCACTGCTCCACGTCCTTTCCTTCTTCCTTATTCAGATATAGAGCAAGTATCTCATAGGCTTTGGCTTTTTCAAAAATATTTCTGGCGGGGCCATTTACCTTGTTGGTAAAAAGCTGGTTTATGGTTACTACCAGCATTGGGTTAAGGGGTCGGTCTCCGTAAAACTTCTTGTCGATATTCTCTTTATTAATGAATTCGATTTCTTCAGAGCCAGCCACAAACAAACGATGGAGATTCTCTACAGTGATGTAAAGAAATACCAGCCGGGAACCAGGCATCACTTCAATATCAAGTGGCAAAGCCACAATAGGGTTGTAAAATAAAAGGCTTTTTTCCTGCTCAAGGTTTAATTTGTAGCTGCCCTGATTAAATAAAAAACGGGCACCGCCTTGCAGCGCAAAGTAAAACTGTATAAGGCTTTGGTCGATATCGCGCTTTATTCGCAAAGGCTCATTTTCACGGTTCTCAACCTTTACCATGTAAAAGCCGTTACCTATACAGGTATTTTCAATTTTACCTTTTGGGGTATTTTTTTTTCCTTTTTCTATTTCAAAAGTCAACTCCATTGTAAAATATCTCGTAGGTATGACAATTATCATTTATTAAAACCCGCTGCCTGCCTAACATTGCGCAAAGCTAAATCAAAGCCTAAGTAGAACGAATCTAAATAAATGATTTCTTTTTATCAGGGTATTAATTATTCGCTTTGGGGTATTTACATTTTTTAATGCAGGGTATTTTCGCAGCCGTAAATAAGATATGAAAGACTTTCAGGTAAGTTCATTTGCAAACTTTTTTCTAGTAGGCATAGACCATCGCTCGGCCTCTGTTGATGTGCGCGAAAAATTCAGTTTAAGCGAAACGCAGGCAAGTCATATTATACATGATTATAAGCAGCTGGGTGGGGATGGCATAATGGTAGTTTCTACCTGCAACCGCACTGAGATTTATGCTTTTGGCAATTGCCCGAGGGATATTATTGCTCTTTTTTGCAAACACACCGAAACAGAACTGTCACTTTTTTACCTCCACCATAACATCAAGCAAAACCGCGATGCTATTGAGCACCTGTTTAAGGTAAGCGCAGGTATGGAGTCTAAAATTCTTGGTGATTTTGAGATTATCGGACAAATAAAAAAATCGTTTCAGTTTGCCCGTGAGCAGGCCGCTCACAACGTGTTTTTGGAGCGTTTGGTAAATAGCGCTGTAC
This sequence comes from Schleiferiaceae bacterium, assembly GCA_963758205.1. Lineage (GTDB taxonomy): Bacteria > Bacteroidota > Bacteroidia > Flavobacteriales > Schleiferiaceae > Owenweeksia. Next base: position 765,475 of record CAVWUM010000001.1, on the reverse strand, counting down.
AGACTTCCAAAAAAATAAAAAACGAAACCCAGCTTAGTACTGGCGCGGCTTCAGTTGCTTTTGTGGCCGTTCAAAAAATAAAGAATTACATCATTGAGAATTCTCTTGATGAGAGCTCAAAGGTGGTACTTGTAGGCACTGGTAAAATCGGCCGCACAGCATGTGAAAATCTCGTAAATCAAACTGGGTTGAAGGATATTACGCTGGTAAACAGAACTGATGAAAAAGCGGAGCGCCTGGCCGATAGATTTGGTTTAAAGCATGGCGACTATTCGCAATTGGAGGATACGCTTGATGCTGCAGACATCGTAATTGTAGCTACAGGTTCAATTGCACCTACTGTACTGAGGAGCAACTTTACTACCGAGAAAAAAAGACTGATACTGAACCTTAGCGTACCCCGAAACGTGGATGCTGCTATTTACAGCGATCCTCAATTTGAAGTGGCTGATGTTGATGCTTTATCACTAATTGCCCAGGAAGGTATGGCGCGCAGAAAAGCAGAAATACCTGCAGCTGTAGAAATCATAAACCAAATGATTGATGATTTTTACATTTGGCTGGAAAGCCGCAGGGTAGCCCCCACGCTAAATGCGGTAAGGCAAAAAATGGAGGCGTGGAAAAGCAAGGAAGTACAGGCCATCCTCAAAAAGTATCCTGAACTTAATGCCGAGCATGCTGATATACTTGCGGACCAGTTGCTGAACCGCATTACAGGACAGTTTGCCAAAGGGCTGAAAACCGGTACTAATATGAGTGAAGACCTGAGAACGATTCACCATATTTTTGAAATACCCAACGAACATTGAGGTATTGAATAGTTCTATCCAAACCATACCTTAATAGTTCTGTTTGCCCATTATCTTTGGGCCACCAACAAAAAAGCCCGTTGGATCCGGGCATAAATCCATTTTGCTTTTGAATATTCCTTTAAAAATAGGCACACGCGACAGCAAGCTGGCCCTTTGGCAGGCCAATGAGGTTAAAAGCCGACTACAGGCTGAAGGAATAGAATGCGAATTGGTTCCTGTAAAATCTCCCGGAGATATTGATCTTACAACCCCGCTTCACCAATTTGGCACCACGGGAATTTTTACTAAAATTCTAGATGATGCATTGTACACGAATCAAATTGATATTGCTGTACATTCTTTAAAGGATTATCCCACCCAAAATCCGAAAGGACTTACCATTGCCGCTGTGATGGAGCGCGGGCCATACGAAGACATATTGGTATTTAATGGCGATGCAGACTTCTTAAATAATGGCATGGATGCTACCGTTGCCACGGGAAGCATAAGGCGTATAGCACAATGGAAGAGCCGATATCCTAATCATAAAACGGCCAACCTAAGGGGTAATGTGCAAACCCGGTTACGAAAGCTGGAAGAAAACGGCTGGAACGGGGCCATATTCGCTAAAGCGGGACTTTACCGTGTAAACCTTTTGCCTGAAAATCACATTGTACTGGATTGGATGATACCCGCTCCTGCACAGGGCGTAATAGGCATTGGTTGCCGTACGGCAGATACGGATATCTTGAAATTACTTGGTAAAATCAATCATGAAGAAACCTATTTAACCTCCACTATTGAACGTGAATTTTTGCGCACTGTAGAAGGCGGTTGTTCGGCTCCGGTAGGCGCTTTGGCCGTTATAAGTGGTGATGAAATTACCTTAAAAGCCGGAGTATTTGAACTGGATGGTTCGGACAAAGTTGTAATGGAGAAAACCGTAGCATTGGCTGAAGCACAGGGCCTTGGTACTATTACTGCAAAAGAAGTGCTGGCTAAGGGAGGCCAGGCCATAATGGAAAAAATTAGACATGCCTGATAAAAACGGACGACCTTTAATTTTCTCTACAAAAACATTGGAGACCAGGCTGCAACAAATGCTGGAAGCGGCAGGCATAAGCCTTGTACAGGATGACTTCATCGAAGTATCCAACGAGTATAATCGTGATACTTTTTTGAGTTATCTCAACAATCCAAAATCACAGGCACGGGTATTTACAAGTAAAAATGCCGTAGTAAGCTTAGCTAAGCTTGCTCAGAACAGCACCCTTGAAATCTCTCAAAAGAAAAACTTTACCGTTGGCATAAAAGCCACGGAAATGCTTAGTGAGCTTGGCATTGAAACCGCTGCCCGTGCTGGCAATGCCATTAGTCTGGCACAAATTATAGCCCGCAATAAAGATGTGCAGGCTGTGGACTTTTTTTGTGGAAACAAATCATTGGATGACCTTCCCGAATACCTGGAGAGTAAAGGTATAATGGTGCATAAAGAAATTGTTTACAACACCGATTTAGTACACCATCAGATGGAAACCGATAATATTGACGGTATTATCTTCCTCTCTCCCACTGCCGTTTACAGTTTTTTTAAAAAGAATAAAATTGACGTAAGCGTACCCGCCTTTTGTATTGGCGCCACTACTTCAGAGGCCATTCATTTGCGATGCAACAACAAACGCATTGAGTCTGACGAACCCAGCATTGAATCTGTAGTAGAGAAGGTGGTGGAGTATTTTGAGATTCGAAAATTTGAAGATTCTGAAGTATGAACTTTTAGAAAAATATTCCCCTATAAATGAGCACTTTAAAAAACGACTTATTCCTTAAAGCCCTTACGGGAGAAAAAGTAAACCGTCCACCAGTGTGGATGATGCGCCAGGCAGGTCGCTACCTTCCTGACTTTATGAAGCTGAAAGCGAAGTATAGCTTTTTTGATCGCGTGGAAACGCCCGAACTTGCTACAGAGATTACGGTAATGCCGATACACCAGGTAGGTGTGGATGCCGCTATTTTATTTTCAGACATCCTGGTAATTCCACAGGCATTGGAAGTGGAAGTGCAAATGGTTCCCGGTAAGGGGCCGTATATCCCAAATCCAATCCGCACCTTGGAGCAGGTGCAGGCCATTCCAGATATTGATGTGAAAGATCGCCTGAGTTATGTGTACCAGGCTATTGATATGACCAAGGATGCACTGGCCAATGAAGTTCCGCTTATCGGTTTTGCCGGTTCACCATGGACTATTCTCTGCTATATGGTAGAAGGCCAGGGCAGTAAAACCTTTGATAAAGCCAAGGAATTTTGCTATTCACAGCCGGAGGCGGCACACTTGCTTTTGCAAAAAATAACGAACGCTACCATTGCTTACCTAAAAGAAAAAACAGCCCATGGTTGTAATGCCATACAGGTTTTTGATAGTTGGGGAGGATTACTTTCACCGATGGATTATGAGACATTTTCGTTGCAATACATCCGCCAGATTGTAGAGGCTCTACACACAGAAGTTCCTGTAATTGTATTCGGTAAAGGATGTTGGTTTGCACTTGAGCAAATGGCGCAAATGCCCGTTTCTGCCTTAGGTGTGGATTGGACTATCACTCCGCAAATGGCACGTGAATTCACCAGCTTTAAAACTACCCTGCAAGGTAATTTTGATCCTGCAAGGTTGCTATCCCCTATCCCTGAAATTGAAAGGCTGGCAAAACAGATGGTGGACGATTTTGGGACTTACAAGTACATCGCCAACCTGGGGCATGGTATTTTACCTAATGTGCCGGTGGATCACGCGAAGGCGTTTGTTAATGCGATAAAGAATTACGAATAGTGTCAAAATAGCCCAAAAGATTGTCACCCTGAGCGATAGTCGAAGGGCATTCCAAAAGTCAGGAGTGGGCTTCGACTGCCGCTCAGCCTGACAGAAAAGTAGAATATCCCCAAAAACTACATTTCTACCGGGCAATATCAAAACAAATGAAACAAAAATTCACCCAATTCATACGTGACCTCCAGGATGAAATCTGTTCAGTACTGGAACGAGTTGACGGCAAAGGCAAGTTTGTGGAAGACCATTGGGAGCGCCCGGGTGGCGGAGGTGGCCGTTCGCGGATTATTGAAAAAGGAAACGTATTTGAAAAAGGTGGAGTGAGCACTTCTACCGTTCATGGTAAAATGCCTGAGGCCTTAAAGAAGAACATGAAGGTTGAAGGGGACTCTTTCTTTGCCTGTGGTATTTCGTTGGTACTTCATCCGGAAAACCCATTCGTACCTACCGTTCATGCCAATTATCGCTACTTTGAAATGTACAATGAGAGTGGTGAGCGCATAGATGGCTGGTTTGGTGGAGGGACAGACCTCACGCCCTACTATCTTTTTGAGGAAGACGCCCAACACTTTCACAAAGTGCAAAAAGAGGCAGCTGATAAGCATGGCCAAGACCTCTATCCGAAATTCAAAAAGCAGTGCGATGAGTACTTTCGCAACCACCATCGCCAGGAAGGCCGAGGTATTGGAGGAACTTTTTTTGACTACCTGAAACCAGACGGTGAACGCACGGCTGAGGATTGGATGGCTTTTGATATGGAAATGGCCAAATCTTTCTTACCCGGTTACCTGCCCATTGTTGAGAAACGAAAAGACACCCCCTGGAATGAAGACCACCGCTATTGGCAAGAGCTGCGTAGGGGTCGCTACGTGGAGTTCAACCTGGTGCATGACCGCGGAACCCTGTTTGGCCTCAGAACCAATGGTCGCATAGAAAGTATTTTGATGAGCCTGCCTCCCCGCGTGCGCTGGGATTACAACGTGGAGCCTGAAGCGGGCAGTGAAGAAGCGAGGCTGATAGAGGTTTTGAAGAATCCGAGGGAGTGGGTTTGAGTTGGAATACCCGAAGCACCAAATCATAAGCCCGAAACAAATTCCAAATATCAAAAGGATAAATTCTAAAGGCTTTAAGATTTGTTTCGGATTTAGAGTTTCGGATTTAGAATTTATCATACGTATTAAAATTCATAATTTTGTACGTAAAGTATTTTAAAATGAATGCAAAACTGACTTTATCGCTGGATAAGGAAGTGATTGAAAGAGCCAAGGCTTACGCCAAGAATCAGGGCATCTCTTTATCAAAAATGCTGGAAAACTATCTGAATATGATTACCAGTAAGGAAAAATCCAAGATTGAAGATATAGAGATTAGTCCGTTTGTAAAATCATTATCAGTGAAAGGGCTTAAGCCACGCACTGACAAGGAAGTGAAAGAGGAATATTACGAATACCTAAGAAAAAAGTATGAGTAAAGAGAACCTGCGGGTATTCTTCGATACCAATATTTGTTATGACATTCTTTCCAAACGTGAACCCTTCTACAAATACTCAGCAAAAGCCCTCACCCAGGTTACCGAGGCAGGTTATACCGTTGTAATTAGCTCCCTTACCGTAGTTAATCTGCATTACTTTCTTAGAAAAGACTTTGGTGATGCAGAAGCCCGTAATTTGGTCATTGCATTTAAAAGCTTTTGTGAAGTAGAGCCTGTAAACAATGGCTTGCTAGATCGATCTTTCGCTTCAAATATGCCAGACTTTGAAGACGCTCTCCAATACTTTATTGCTCTCGAAAGCAAGACTGATATGATTTTTTCAAGAGATAAACGGGGCTTCAAAAAATCAACAATCCCTGTCTATACGCCACAGGAATATTTAGAAAATATTTAGAAATGTTACACCGCCCAAGAAGACTCCGCCAATCGCCTGCCATTAGAGAAATGGTGGCCGAAACCCGTTTACACCCTTCCAATTTCATCGCGCCACTATTTGTAGTGGAAGGTGAAAACCAAAAACTGGAAATAGACTCCATGCCCGGCTACTACCGCTATAGCCTCGATTTGCTTATCGCAGAAATAAAAGAGCTATGGGATATGGGCTGTCGTTCGGTTTTAGTTTTTGTAAAGGTTGAAGATGACCTTAAAGACAATGAAGGCACCGAGGCTCTAAACCCTGACGGATTGATGCAACGTGCCGTGCGCGAAATAAAGGAAGCTGTTCCTGAAATATGCGTAATGACCGATGTAGCCATGGATCCCTATTCCGAATTTGGACACGATGGCATAGTGGAAAATGGCGAGATCATTAATGATGAATCTGTAGGTGTGCTCTGCGAAATGGCCATTAGCCATGCCCAGGCCGGTGCCGATTTTGTGGCCCCAAGCGACATGATGGATGGCCGCATCGAAGCGCTTCGGATTGCCTTGGATACCGCGGGCTTCACCAACGTGGGCATCATGGCGTACAGCGCTAAATACGCTTCGTGTTTTTACGGCCCTTTCCGTGATGCACTTGACTCTGCGCCCGTTGACATGGCCGACATACCAAAGGATAAAAAGACCTACCAGATGGATTCGGCCAATGCTATTGAAGGTTTGAAGGAAGCCCAACTGGACATCGAGCAGGGAGCCGACATGGTGATGATAAAACCTGCCGTAGCCTACCTCGACATCATCCGCAGGATTAAGGATATTTCACCAGTACCTGTAACGGCCTACCACGTAAGTGGTGAATATGCGATGATAAAAGCTGCCGCAGAAAAAGGCTGGCTTAATGAGGAAGAAGCCATTGTTGAAGTATTGACTTCCATCAAAAGAGCTGGGGCCGATTTGATTGCCACTTATTTTGTGAAGGAGATCATTAAGATCCTAAACCAGAAATCCTGAATTCGAAAAACGAAACAAAGCTCAAAACACTAAAAACCAAAATTTCGAAACCATGGCACATTACGATCTTGAAGAAAGAACCTTAAGGTTTGCCAGGGAAATTCGAAAATTTATTAAGTCAGTAAAAATGACTGTAGTTAATGAGAGCGACTGCGGTCAATTGATCAGATCTTCAGGCTCCACAGGTGCCAATTATATCGAAGCTAACGAGTCCTTTAGTAAGAAAGACTTCATTTTCAGAGCTAAAATTGCACGGAAAGATGCTAAAGAAAGTCGCTACTGGTTGGCTTGTTTGGAAGATAACATTCAGCCAGAACTTGAAGACCTAAGAACACAGCTTCACCAGGAAGCCACCGAACTAATGAAAATATTGGGTTCAATAATCAGAAAGTCTGAAAATCCTTCATGAACCATTTTGAATTTATTGCTTTGCACTTTTGAATTTGTTTCGAATTTAGAGTTTCGAATTTAAAATCAAGCATATAGAATTTTACCAAGAATGAATACCCAAAAAAGCAAACAACTTTTCCAAAACGCATCCAAATACATCCCGGGCGGAGTAAATTCTCCCGTAAGGGCTTTTAAGTCGGTGGGTGGTGATCCCATTTTTATTAAAAAAGCTAAGGGCTCCTATATGTATGATGAGGATGGAAACGAATACATCGACTACATCGCCTCCTGGGGGCCAATGATAATGGGACACGCTTTTGAGCCGGTGGTAAAAGCCATACAGGAAAAGGTAGCCGACTCGACTTCGTTTGGGGCACCCACCGAGATGGAAATTCAACTCGCCCAGCTCATCTGCGAAAGCGTACCCAATGTAGATCGCGTGCGCATGGTGAACTCCGGAACAGAAGCTACCATGAGTGCCATTCGTCTGGCACGGGGTTATACTGCTAAGGACAAGGTGATCAAGTTTGCAGGTTGCTACCATGGACACGGAGATTCCTTTTTAATTAAAGCGGGGAGCGGTGCGGTAACCCTCGGCCACCCCAGTAGCCCGGGTGTTACGCAAGGAACGGCTAAAGACACTCTACTGGCTGAGTACAACGACCTCCAGAGCGTAAAGGATTTAGTGGAACAACACAAAGGTGAAATTGCCGCCCTCATCATCGAGCCGATTCCAGGCAACATGGGCTGCATTCTGCCAGAAGAAGGATTTTTGGAAGGTATCCGTGAAATCTGTACTAACGAAAATATCATTCTCATTTTTGATGAAGTGATGACAGGTTTTCGCCTAGGTTTTGGGGGCGCCCAGGAAACCCTTGGCATTGAGGCCGACCTCATCACCTACGGAAAAGTAATTGGTGCAGGTATGCCGGTAGGAGCCTATGCGGGTAAAGAAAAAATCATGGAATTTGTAGCGCCCAACGGCCCCGTGTACCAGGCAGGTACCCTTAGTGGTAATCCTATTGCCATGGTGGCCGGTTACACTCTTTTGAAATACCTGAAAGAACACCCGGAAGTATATTCAGAACTGGATCAGAAATGTGAACGAATTGAAAAGGGTCTGGTAGAATCCCTGAAGGAAACTGACCTTCCCTGGACCATCAACCGCAAAGGCTCTATGATTAGCTTGCACTTTACAAACGAAACCGTGCGCGACTTTGATTCCGCAGGAACAGGGGCCAACGATTACTTCAAAAAGTTTTTCCACGGTATGCTGGATCGTGGGGTGTACCTCCCCCCTTCTGCCTATGAAAGCTGGTTTTTGAATGCGGCTCTAAGCGATGAGGATATTGATAAAACATTGAAAGTAGCGAAGGAGGTTTTTGGGGAAATGAGCGTTTAGTTATTTAATGAAAGGTATTTCTGCATTAGCATTTGCAATAATCCTTCTATGCTCGTGCTCTGACTACAATCAGGATATAAGTGATGAGCTTTACAACAAGGCCCTGTTTTACTCAGTGTTTGAAGAGGGCCCCTTGAACACCTATTTTCAAGAACCCGGATGCATACGAGTAGATAGCAATGGATATTATTTTGGAGATAACCATTATGCTGTAAGCAAGTATTGGTACTCTGCTAATATCTACCAGTTAGGAGACACGATGGCCTATTTCGGTGGAAGCTGCATATTCAGAACGGATGTTTTCGTTCTAAACAGGTTCACAAACAAAATTTACAGATTTGATGCAGAGGAATTTCATCGAAAACAAAAGCGCCCGTTTCAACCAGAGTCCCTTTACACATTTGAGGCTGGTGATACACTTGATGTTTTAGACCTTAACTTTCAGGATGGGTGTCTAAGAATTTATAAAGAAGAACGTCTAATGATGGAAATTAAGCAAACCTCTACCAGTGAAGCTGTTTCTCACTTCTATTATTGGAACGGTGAGGGTCAACCAAGCCCTTCTTCAGTTTATTCGATTTTTGGCGACTCATTAGTTTACCTGGAAAAGCACGGGGGCCCTGAGAAAAAGCTGGTTATTAAATCTGATAGCACTTATTCAATTCAAGAGTTTCGGGATGATATTACATTAGGCGAAGCTTATTCAGGTGAGGTCGCATTTTATCCCAATTGCAATTAAGCCTCTTTTTCAGAAACATGGTATCAAATCATAACTTATGATGCTTCAAATTATGATTTGAAGCGCACAGCCCACAACAGGTGAAGACTTTTGAAACATCATTTTAAAAATCAAAAAATATGTCTTTATCTGTAAAAAGTGCTACACGCAAATTTCAAAACACATTAGGCCTTAGCCTGCTCCTTACAATTTCGCTGCTCATTAATTCTTCATGCAATGGACAGGAAATAAGTGTAAAAATACCCGCTAATGAAAGTGTGGAAATATCCTTCCCCACAAATGACCTGGCAAACGCCAAACTTAAAAACCGCACCGCCCATGGTTTTGATGTGGCCGTAAAATCAAAAAAAAGTGGCACACAATTGAGGGGCTTCGGGCTTGGGCCGATGGGTAAAGCAGATGTTACCGTTGAAAGCTTCGGGAAATTAGTGCTAACCAACAACAGCGAAAAAGAAGTTCGGGTGGACATTGAAGTAAGCAACCTCAAGCCGATATCAAACATAGCCAAAGACACTTACATTTCGTTCACCTTGCACAACACCTCTGCTCAGTCCATTCCTTTAATAATCCCCGGAGTGATGAATCCCAATCTTAACCCTTATTCAAAGAGTGGCGTGTCACTAAAAATTGGTCAGAAACTATTTTTTAAGGTTAACGGCCGTAAGTATCTTTTACTTACCGTTGGCGATTCCATTTCAGAAAATGAAATTTTGGATGTACCTCAACTGATAGCTAATCGCAAAAAAGAATTAGGTATATAAAATAGCCGGTTGCATGGCCAACTCTTACTTTTAAATTTGATTACCTGAAACCTCAGCGGGTTTCAGGTATTCTCATCCACTGAATTTTACCCACCTAATGTCAATCTACACTACGCCTCTTCAATTCGGATATTTTTTTAGCTTGTTAATGGCTGCTCTATTCCTGTTCAGAGGTATGCGAGAAGAACGGCTCTCTGACAAAATGCTAGGCCTTGTTATGTTTTTAATGGCCCAGGAAATGCAGGATTATACATTCGGTTTTTCGGGGATCAACTTCTTGTGGAATGAAATGAACGGCTTTCCGAGAGGGGTTGCCCTCCTATTTGGCCCTACAGTTTATTTTTATCTTAAAACTCAAACCAATAGGTCATTCCGGTTTCAGAGGCAACACCTTTGGCACCTGCTACCCTGGGTAGCCTTTTTTGTTTTAGGCCTGTTCTTTTTCGTTCAGGGGCCTGAGGCAGTTCAACATCACCAATCTTCCAGCTTTAGCACCTTGGTAGGGTATATCAGTACTTTCGTGGGATGGGCCTCGTATGCCTATTACTTTTACCTGAGTTTAAAGCTTTACAATCAATACCGAAATTGGAGTCTTCAGCAGTTTAGCGATGTGGAAATAATTAGTTTTAGCTGGTTCAGGAATTTCATAGTACTGATGATTTTTTGGGTAAGCTGCAAGGAAATAATGTCGCTTATTGACTGGGCCATTGATCTTGATTTTTACCAGGATTGGTGGTGGAACTTGCCGTTGGTAGCAGCCGCTATTTACATTGGCCTAACTGGCTTTGCGCAAAAACAACCTTCTACCATTTTTTTTACAGCCGTTGAAAATGGGAATTTGTCAGATGAAAATGAGGTTTCAGGAAATCCAATCGCTGGGCCACCTTTGGATGATCAAGCCAGTGAGTACAAAAAGCTGATTGCAGAAAGGTTATCTCATTTAATGACCACCGAAAGGCTTTTTCTGCAGCCCGAACTTAGCCTGAATGAACTGGCCAAACATCTTAAAACAAATTCCTCGCTGCTCTCGGCAGCAATAAATCAGGTAGTACAGCAAAACTTTAACGATTACATAAATAATCTACGGGTGGAGGAGTTCATCAAGAACCTAAGTAAGGAAGAAAATCAATCCTTTACCCTACTTTCCATCGCCTACGAGTCCGGATTTAACTCCAAGGCAACTTTTAACCGCGCTTTTAAAAAGAGTAAGGGTTGCACTCCAAGACAGTATGTAAATAAGCAAGTTGATTAGTTGCCTGCAACCCTCTCCCTCAACCCCTCATTCATCATCTCAAAACCCTTCCTTGTATTCTCTCTAATCATCCTGAAAAAGATACCTGAAAGAAGGCCGCTGAAATTTTCGCCCTGGATAAATTCAGTACGATTTTCACCAAGCGGCTTCAGAATGAAGTAGTGCTCTCCATCAAATATTCCTTTTGTCCAAAGACTACCCAGCCAGCGAAACTCTCTGTTGGGTTTACTTACCAAAACTGTTGGTTTAAAAATCATGGACTTTTGATCGGGAAGCTGAATGTGGGCTTCTACCTGCGTACCTACCACCGCCTTACCTTCTATTTGCCTAATGAAAGGATTCCATTCAGGATAACTTTCAAAATCGGTTAACACCTTCCAAACTTTGTCTGCGCTGGCATTAATAATTTTACTCGTTTCTATAGTTTTCATTTTGTTTGTTTTGTTCGTACAAAGATGTTTGAGCTTAAATCGGATGGGTGGGGAATAGCTGCCAACAAATAGACATTTGATGCCAAATCCATTTTCAACTATTTTAGCTGCATGACTTTTAGTGCACGATTTGTTTTAAACCTTATTCACTTTGCCGGGGCACAGGGTGCGGATGTGAAGCAATTACTAACACTTACCGGACATACTGAAGATGAGCTTGCGCAGGAAGCACTCCGTCTGGAATCTGCCGTATATAATGAGGTGGTGGAAAACATAATCACCGAAACCGGTGATAAGTATTTTGGCCTGCACCTGGGCGAACAAATGAATCTGGCCGCAGCCGGGCTTGTAGCCCAAATAACCCAAACCAGCCGCACTGTAAAGGAAGCAATGAAATACTGCTGCGAATTTGCCATGCTGGGCTGCCGGGCTATTCCACAGGAGTTGGTAAAGGAAGAAAGATTGTACAAACTGGCTTTTGTGCCCGATACTGATTGGGTAAGGCAATCGCCTTTGGCCACACGCCAAACTATTGAAGGTATGCTGGCCTTCATTGTAAAGGAGTTTAATTCTCTTACCATGGGCAAAAGCCAACCTGCTAAAATCCACTTCGACTTTGAGCAACCCGATCAACCTGGCGAATACCTCCGTGTTTTTAATTGCCCAATGCTGTTTAATCAAGCCGAAACGGCCATCTATTTTGAGGAAGAACATATTTACCAGCCGATAGTTACGGCTGACTATAACTTGCTTAGAATACTGGTGGAACATGCTCATCAAAAATTGGCTGCGGTAAAATCAGATGAATTCTACCACCAAAAAGTGAAGCAATGCGCTTTAAACCTTATGAACCCGCAACTGCCCACTATTCACCAGGTAGCCTTAAATCTCAACACCAGCGTTCGTAGCCTTCAACGTAAGTTGAGCTCAGAAAATAAAACCTATAAGGATATTATTGATGACTTGCGCAAGGACTTTGCACTGAGCTATCTTAAAAATCCGGATTTGCAGGTTAATGACGTTGCCTACTTGCTTAACTATTCCGATGCCAGCGCATTTATCAGGAACTTTAAAAAGTGGACGGCCTGTACACCGGCTCAATATCGCCTGAGCTACCACTAGTCCATTCTCTTGTGGATTTTTAGGGTTAAAACCCATTCTTAATACCAGTGATTCTACTGGTATTAAAGGCGTTATAAGCGCTATGTTAATTTATTTAGAAGTTTTCTAAATAAACTTGTTCAGCTCGGCAACCGTATATACATTTGTCGCTCTATTTTAAATAAGTCTAAATAAGATTAATCGATGAGAAAACTAACCCTCTCTCTACTTTCAGTCGCCTCTATCTTTTTGGTATCGTGCGATAAAGACACAACCGACTGTGCCTGCTCACCTGTAGAACAACTACCAACAACCTACAATTTTGAGAATGTTGACCACTCCGGTCAGGATCAAAGGCTGGACATGCTGAGTGAAATATCCAGCTATGTAAAAACATCTAATAACGGCCAGGCCATAGATGAGGCACAGGTACTAAACATGCTTACCAACCAGGGCTACACCTGGAGCAAAAGCGAGCTAAACAGCTCCACAAAGCAAATTGCAGATAAGTACTCTGATGAAGGTGGTGCTACCATAGGTGGCTGGGTAAAAGCCCTAGAGCAAATAAGCCAAAACCCGGGAACAGGTAGCAATGGCACTGCCGGATTGGTTCAAAACGCTGGTGGTACAAAACAATACCTTTTTGACGCCAAAGGCTATGAGTTGGCTCAGCTTATTGAAAAAGGCAGTATGGGAGCACTGGCCTATTATCAGGCTACATCGGTTTACCTTTCATCCTCAAAAATGAATGTAGATAATGAAACTGTAGAGCCCGGAAAAGGAACCGAAATGCAACACCATTGGGATGAAGCATTTGGCTACTGGGGAGTGCCTAAGGATTTTGGAACTGCAGGTTTCAGCTATAATGAGAATGCCGATTACCACAGGCTTTGGGCTAAATATTTCAACTCTGTTGACGAACACCTTTCTGTGAGCTCATCCTTAATGAAATCATTTATAAAAGGACGAGCTGCCATTAATAATAAAGATTATGCTACCCGCGATGCAGCCATAGCTGAAATTCGGGATACCTGGGAGTTGGTTTCTGCCGCCATGGCCATACACTACCTTAATGGAGGAAAAGCTGATTTGGCTGATGATGCCCTTAGGAACCAACAACTTTCAGAAGCCGTAGGTTTCATATGGAGTCTATCCTTCAACACTACTCAAAAACTTTCTGACGTTCAAATTCAGGATTTGATTAACAATAATCTGGATAATTTATATGAGGTTTCCGTGGCCGACCTAAACACCGTAAAGGACGTTTTGGCCAATACTTATAACCTTAATGACGTAAAAGACAAACTTTAATGTTGGCAACTAATTTCATTGGTTTTTGTAGAAAAGTACTCCTGGCCGCAATGGCCGGAGTGCTTTTTATTTCATGTGAGGATGATAACCCACTTGATAAGAAAGTGGATTTTGACCGTAATGCGATGCTCACCAACTGGGCTGATAATATTGTATTGCCCGCTTTTGAGAACTTTAATGGCGAAGTAAGCAGCCTCGCTACAAAAACCGATGCCTTTATAGCTAATGACGGCACTGTAAATCTGAGTGAGCTCAGACAACAGTTCAAAACAACCTACCTGGCTTTTCAAGGTATTAAGCCTTTTGAATTCGGCCCGTCAGAAGATGTCTCTTTCAGAGCTTCCTTAAACACTTACCCTGCCGATACTGTAAAGATTGCCAACAACATAAGCAGCAAAAACTATAACCTTGCTGCGGCCTCTCAGCTTGATGCCAAAGGTTTTCCGGCTATGGATTACCTTCTTTTTGGTAGCGGTATTAACATTGAAAGTGATACAGATGCCAAGGCCTACCTGGCTGCGGTAATGCAGGAAATTAAAGCACTTACTTCATCTGTTAATCAAGGATGGAAAGCCTACCGAAATGAATTTATTAATGCCAGCGGTACTGATATCGGCAGCACGCTGGGGCAAATGGTAAATTCTATCAATAAAGATTACGAGCTGATTAAAAATGCCAAAATCGGATTCCCGGCCGGCAAAAAAACATTGGGTAAGCCTTACCCACACACCTGCGAAGCCTACCATTCTGGCATTTCATTAGAGCTGGCGGAAGCCAATATTGAGGCTATTTATAACCTCTACCTGGGCACACACTTTAATGGAAATCAAAAAGGCCTCAGCCTCAGCGATTTTCTTATTGCACTTGATGCACAACATAATGATGAAGCGCTTGATGTAGCTATAGACCGGCAGTTCAAATCGGCCATCGCTACACTGCGCGAAGTGCCCAACCCATTCAGCGCAGCAGTTGTAAACGAAACTACCAAAGTGGATGCTGCATATCTTGAAATACAAAGAACGGTGGTACTCCTTAAAACCGATATGCCATCTGCTATGGGCGTTCTGATTACCTATCAGGACAATGATGGGGATTAACCAATAGGCAGTTAACAGCTTGCAGTCGGCAAGGGCAGTTCGCTAATTGTCAAGTGAAAACTGCCAACTTATTTTTGAATGACTAAGCTATTTTCAGCAAATACGAGCCTTGCTCCATTAGCCGTTTTCCGCATCATCTTCGGCTTGCTGATGCTTTTTGCCACACTTCGTTTTTGGCTCAAGGGTTGGATTTACGAGTTGTATATAGCGCCTGAGTTTCACTTTAAATATTATGGTTTTGATTGGGTGCAAGCCCTGCCGGGAGATTGGATGTACTTGGTTTTTACAGTAATGGCTATCTCAGCCATAGGTATTACCCTCGGTTTGTTTTACCGTCTTTCGGCAGTGCTATTCTTTTTAAGTTTTACTTACATAGAATTGCTGGACGTAGCCAACTACCTCAACCACTACTACTTTGTGAGCCTGATGGCCTTTCTGCTAATATTTTTACCCGCACACCGCCTTAGCTCACTAGATGTTAGGTTAGGCATGGTTTCTTCCCGCGAAAGCGGAAACCATTGGTATGTAAATATTATACGGCTGCAACTAGCCATAGTTTACTTTTATGCCGGTGTGGCCAAGCTCAACCCTGATTGGCTACTGGAGGCCCTGCCTTTAAAAATGTGGCTTCCCGCAAAAGCAGATATACCGCTAATTGGTTTTTTACTGGATTATGAATGGGTGGCCTATGCCTTCAGTTGGTTTGGTGCCATTTATGACCTTACCATTCCATTCTTTTTATGGAATAAAAAAACGCGGCCTTATGCCTTTATAACGGTGGTGATTTTTCATATTCTTACCTGGCTCCTGTTCCCTATTGGAGTGTTTCCCTGGGTGATGATATTCAGTACGCTCATTTTCTTTTCTAACGATTTTCATCAAAGGATTCTCAACCTATTTAAGCCCATTTTTGGCACTGCTTTACCCAAAGCGGAAATTTTTACCCCCCTTAGGGGGGTTAGGGGGGCTAGAAGGGTTTGGGGGCCTCTAATTGCTATTTTCCTCTCCTTCCAACTCATCTGGCCCTTCCGTTACCTGGCTTATGAGGGTAATGTATTCTGGCATGAGCAGGGCTATCGCCTGGGCTGGCGTGTAATGCTTATGGAAAAGGCCGGATATATAACCTACCACATTACGGATCCTGCCACCGGTAATACCGGGGATGTGCAAACCGCGGATTACCTGACTGAGAACCAGCAAAAGCAGCTGGCCACCCAACCCGATCTTATCGTGCAGTTTGCTCATTTCCTGGAAAAGGAGTTTAAGAAAAAGGGAATTGAAGACCCCATAATAACGGCCGAAGCCTACGTTACCTTAAATGGTAGCGGAAGCCGCCTGTTTATTGATCCTAATACTGATCTCACCAAAGTGAGTGATAGCTTTGCGCCCAAAACCTGGATATTGCCGTATGAGAAGTAATGTACTCCTGTTACTCTTGCTAATGAGCTTATGCGCTTTTGCGCAAAAGGCTACCATTAGCGGTACCATTATATCTACCAACGGAGAGGCTGCCTCTTTTGCCAACCTGTTTTTCACTGAATTAAATATTGGGGCATCTACCGGCTTTGATGGCAGTTACAAGATAAAGGATGTGCCTTTTGGCGAGCACAGGCTTTCAATCTCCTTTGTAGGCTACAAAAGGATTGATACCGTAGTGAGCATACGCAAGGATAAAATGAGGCTGAATTTTATCCTTAGCCCGGTTACCACAGAAATGGATGCCGTGGATGTGGATGGTGGCAGCAAGCAAACTACCGTTTACAATCGCCTGAAGAGTATAGAGGGTGTGGCCATTTATGCCGCCAAAAAAAATGAGGTGATTGATATGAAAAAAATCACTGCCAATACCAGCAGCAACAATGCACGCCAGGTTTTTGCGCGGGTACCGGGCGTAAATGTGTGGGAGAGTGATGCTGCAGGCTTACAGCTTGGTATAGGCGCCCGAGGTCTTAGCCCGGATAGGACAGCTAATTTTAACACCCGCCAAAATGGTTACGATATGGCTGCTGATGCCCTGGGTTACCCCGAAAGCTATTATGCTCCGCCCATGCAGGCCATCGATAGAATTGAAATTGTTCGTGGTGCGGCATCCCTGCAATACGGTACCCAGTTTGGTGGAATGATAAACCTGAAGTTGAAAGAGGGCAATCCTGATAAAAAACTAAGTGGCAAAACAGTAAACACCTACAACTCTGTGGGCTACTTTAATACCTTTAATGAGTTAGGCGGACAAAGCGGCAAACTAAACTATTATAGCTTTTTTAATTACCGTATTGGAAGTGGTTACCGACCCAATACCAACTTTGATGCAGCAACCGGCTTCATAAGAATTCAATATGATTTAACCGAGAAACTGAAGCTGAGTGCCGAATACACCAAAATGGGTTATGAGGCGCAACAGGCCGGAGGCCTTACCGATGTTCAATTTGCTCAGGATCCATATCAATCTCTGCGCAATCGAAACTGGTTTAAGGTAAACTGGAATCTTTTTGCTCTTAACCTGGATTACAAGCTTTCTAATACAACCATTATAAACTCGCGCTTTTTTGGAATTGCCAGTACACGTCAGGCCTTAGGCTACCTGCAAACTCCCAATAGAATAGACGGATTGCAGGATCCAAATGATCCAACCAGTTTTCAAAACCGTGATTTGATTGTGGACTATTATCGAAATGTAGGCAATGAAACCCGACTGTTGCACAAATATCAAATTAAGGAATTGCCAACTGCTTTCCTCATCGGGGTGAGGGCCTACAAGGGTTTCACCACAAAACAGCAAGGCTATGCAAGCAATGGCGTGGGGCCCGATTTTACTTTTTCGGATGAACTCAAAAATAAATCAGACTATGAGTTTCCGAGCACCAACATGGCGGTTTTTGCCGAGAATATCTTTAACCTAAGTGATCGCCTTAGTATTACACCAGGTGTACGCTACGAATACATCCGCACTACAGCAGATGGGTATTATGACAGTTCCGTGCGGCTTCCCCTTACGGGTGAAGTAATTATAGACAGCTCCACTTTTGAGGTGCGCGAGAGCAACCGCTCCATACTGTTAGGAGGTATAGGTGCGGCTTATCGTGTGAGCGAACTGCTGGAGCTATATACTAACTTTTCACAAAACTATCGCGCTATTACATTTACAGATATGCGCGTGGTAAACCCCAGTGCAGCCGTAGATACAAACCTTAAGGATGAACGCGGTTTTAACCTGGATTTGGGAATAAGAGGTAATATCAATTCCATTTTTACCATTGATGCCGGGGTATATTGGCTGAGCTATACTGACAAAATTGGCAGTGTTCAAACTACCTATATCGACAACTTTTTTGGCGAACGCATAGTACGCCTCACCACCAATGTAGCTGATGCCGAAATTCTGGGCGTAGAAACCTATCTGGAAACAGACATCTTAAAGCTGGTTAAATCAAAAAGTAAAAATTTTGGCCTGAGCCACTTTTTAAACTTTGCCTATACCCATGCCTACTATCACAATAGTAAAGAAACAGCAGTAGAAGGTAACCGGGTGGAATCAGTACCGGCCATTAACCTGAAAACCGGCCTGCAGGCCAACTACAAAAAGCTGAAGGGCTCGTTGCAGTTCACCTACATCAGCGAGCAGTTTTCTGAAGCCACTAATGCAGAGTATGCCCCAACGGGTGTTTACGGCATTATCCCCTCCTACTGGGTTTTAGATCTTTCATTAGCGTATGAGTATAAGAGGTTTTCGTTTGAAGGAGGCGTAAACAACCTTACCAACAACGCCTACTTTACCCGCAGGGCAGTTGGATATCCCGGTCCGGGCATCATCCCGGCATCTCCGGTAAATTTCTATTTAGGGGTTGGGGTTGGGTTTTGAGTTACCAAGGCTGTATTTCCAGTTGAACCCTTCTCATGAAAATATGAATAGCCTCTCTTTCCAATTGATTTGCATTCTCCAAATACTCTTGTGAAAGTTTTGTTTCTTTTTTTATATAAACATCTTTGCCGTTGACATCAATTTTATAATCTCGCTTTAATGTGGGAAAACTTCCCGGCCTGGCCTCTATGGTAAAAGTTTGAGAATTTGCTCCGCTTTCAACAAAAGCTGCTAAAATGGCCTCAGCCCTAAGTCTAGCAATACTATCAGCTTCATCAGGGGAAGTATTACCAATAATCTTAAGTTGATAAGGAAATCTTTTCAACGAACTCTCACTCAAATCCTCAAAAATTGAGGCATTTACAGCAACTACGCTATCCTTTAAGAAAATAAATTCAGGTAGAGGATTGCCCTGTTCTAAAGGAGATAGATATATCTTTAAAACTGTATCGACCAGTGAACTTCCGAAGTTTTTCTTTATATCGGTAAGATAACCCTTTGCCGCATACTGAATCATATATTCTATATGCTCCTCAATTTGAGCCCTAAAACACCCTAGGCTGTCGGTTTTGTACCGGAATCTACTTCCATCTGATCCTTCAAAAATTACAGTAGCATTTTCAATCGGAATGGTCGACACTTCATCCAATACCTGAATTAATACGGTACGGCTAGTTTTCTGACCAGGAATTGCCATAGTGATAAAAATCAGTACACCTGAAATTAAAATTTTCATTTTTCTATTCTTACTCTATCCAATATAAAGCAATTTCACCAAACTCCCTTAACCCACTTTTAGCAAACCCTTAACACCCCCTTTACCCTTCAGGTGTGGCTATTGGTAAGCTTTGCGGCCTAAACAAAACCACGTAAAATGAAAAAAATTACTACGCTTTTTGTGGCATTGCTTACTGCACAGTTTGCCTTTGCCCAAAACCTTGTTGACCTTAACGTAATCGGCACCTACGAAACAGGTGTATTTGACGATGGCGCCATGGAAATTGTAACCTACAATGCCGCAGACCAAAAGCTATATGCTGTAAATGCCAGCGACAAAACCATCGATATTTTTGACATCTCCAACCCAACGGCTATTGCCAAAATCGACTCTATTGACCTTTCTGCCTATGGCGATCAGGCTAATTCTGTTGATTTCCACAATGGCATTTTGGTAGCCGCTGTAGAAAATGACGATTTTGACAAAAATGGTAAAGCCGTATTTTTTGATGCCTCAGGTACATTCCTGAAGTCGGTTGAAGTAGGCGTTTTGCCGGACATGATCATTTTTACCCCTGATGGCACCAAGGTACTTACCGCCAATGAGGGTGAACCTGATGATGACTACACTTTTGACCCTATGGGCTCAGTATCCATTATTGATATTTCAGGGGGTGTTAACAACCTTACTCAGGCCAATGTTACCACTCTTGATTTTACTTCTTTCAACAACAATTACGACCCAATGATCCGAAACTTCGGACCGGTTATTAACTATCTGGAGGATTTTCAAACCACCAACGATAGTCTTGATAACGTAATAATTGCCAACACTGCAACAGCGGGTGAAGGTTGGTATTATGATAATTTCAACTCAGATTACTTTGCTGAAGCCAACTCATTCAGCGCTTCCGGCCCGGTAAAAAGCTGGATGATTACACCAGCAGTAAACCTTACCGGACTTGATTCTGCTTACTTCTCATTCGAAAACACCAAAAACTTCAGCGGTGGTAGTTTCAATGTTCTTGTTTCCACAGATTACGACCCTGCAACACATACCGATCCTGCCAATGCCAGTTGGGATACTATCACTAACCTGGCTCATCTTTCTACCGGTGGTTACCTGGATACAAACTCAGGCAAAATCAGTCTTCACAATTACCTTACGGATAATGTATCCTTCGGCTTTTTATATGAAGGTACCCCTGGTGGTGGAAATGGTACACTGTGGCAAATTGATGATCTTAAAATAGAAGGTACCCGCCCTGAACTTGCCCGTAATCTTGAACCTGAGTACATCGCTATTGCGCCAAACTCTTCAACCGCTTATGTAGTTTGTCAGGAGAATAACGCCATTGCTACTATAGATCTTACCACTAATACTTTTACCGATATTAAGGCTCTTGGCTTTAAGGATTACTCAAGCGGTAACTATAAAATGGATGCCAGCAATACTGCCGGTTCTGTAAACATCCGCAACTGGCCTGTATATGGCATGTACCAGCCTGATGCTATGGTAGCTTTTGAAGACAATGGCCAGGTATATATCGCCACAGCCAACGAAGGGGATGCCCGCGATTATGATGCTTACTCTGAAGAAGATAGAGTTAAGGACTTAACTCTGGATGCAACAGCCTTCCCTAATGCAGCTAACCTGCAAATGAATGACTCACTGGGTAGATTGAACATCACCACCTCTTTGGGAGATACCGATGGAGATGGCGACTACGATGAGCTTTACAGCTATGGCGGACGCTCTTTCTCTATCTGGAATGATCAGATAAGCCTTGTATTTGATAGCGAAGATGAGTTTGCTCAAACCATTTTACAGCAATACCCCAACGAGTTTAACTCTAATAATGATGACAACTCATCCTTCAAAAGCCGCTCTGATGACAAGGGTTCCGAGCCTGAGGCCATTGAGGTAGCTATGATAAATGGAAAGCGCTTTGCCTTTATCGGTTTAGAAAGAATGGGTGGCGTAATGGTTTACGATATTACTGATCCTACCGCCCCTGCATTTGTGAGCTACTACCTTAATCGTGATTTCAGCATTGATGCTGATAAGGCAGGTGCCGGAGATTTAGGCCCTGAGTGTTTAAAGTTTATACCTGCGGCCCAAAGCCCTAATGGTAAAAATCTTTTGGTAGCTTCCAATGAAGTTTCAGGTACACTTTCCATTTATGAAATCAGCGGAACTATAGGTTTGGATGAAGAAGAACTTGCCAATGTGTTGCAGGTTTATCCCAACCCAACTAACAGCACTGTAAAATTTACCCGCGAAGTAAAAGAGGGTAAACTTATTGACTTAAGCGGCCGTCAGCTAATGATTGTTAATGGTGACGAGCTGAATATGACTTCTCTCCCATCCGGCATTTATATTTTGGTGGAAGGAGAAATCAGCCTTCAGATAATGAAGAAATAGGAAGTAGTTTTTTTAATTAGGGAGAGCCCGCCTGGCGAAAGCCATGGCGGGTTTTTTTGTTGATCACGTCAGGCAGGATAGAATGTCTTTTAAACCTTAATCAGGATGTGGTTTAGAAATGATTAGAGAGTCCTGATCCATCTCCAGTAAAAATGACGAGTAATCTTTAAACTGTAAAATGGTTATTAAATGATCAGAAAATGTTTTAATCAAGGAGGCATTTGAAAGATTACCGAGATTTATCTTTATGAGCTTTCTCGGTGTTTTAGATAGTAAAAAGCTTGTTTTAAAATCTATATCCTTGGTTACAACTACAAAATCACTATTATCAGCATAAATACAAATGTCCCTATCTGCAGTATTATAACCATCCAGTATTTTATTCACATGAGTTGCTTCAAGTCCAATAGACTTGAGGTGAGCCACAAACCCATAGGATATGTGTACATCATAAAGAAATTTCATTAAGCAAAACCTTTAATGCTCTGCCCTGAAAGAGATAGTTTGGCATATTCAAGACTAGCCTTGATATCATCACGCTCCAGCTCCGGATGATCCTCGATAATCTCATCAAAAGTCATCCCTGAACCTAGCATATCAATAATGACTTCAACCGGCCAACGCATACCTCTTATACAAGGTTTACCATGGCAAACATCAGGGTTTATGGTAATCCGGCTTAATAAACTCATTTTATTCAAGACTTTAAATAATAACTCAAATTTAGCGATAATAATCTCTAAGATTAGCTTTGCAATAATTTCAAACACTCTTGATTCCTCCCGATTACATCCGCAAAATCATACACGTTGACATGGACGCATTTTACGCATCCGTTGAGCAGCGTGATAACCCTGAATTGCGCGGCAAACCGGTGGCTGTAGGTGGTTCAAAAGACCGCGGTGTGGTTGCTGCAGCCAGTTATGAAGCACGGAAGTTTGGGGTTCGCTCGGCTATGGCATCTTCCATTGCTTATCGCAAATGCCCGGATATCATTTTTGTGAAGCCCAATTTTGAAAAGTACAAGGAGGTATCTCAACGCATTCGCGACATCTTTTATGAATACACGGACTTGGTTGAGCCGCTTTCGCTGGATGAAGCCTACCTGGATGTAACCGAAAACAAAAAAGGCATTGAAACCGCCACCCGCATTGCAAAGGAAATTCGTCAGCGTATTTATGAGGAAACTCAACTGCGCGCTTCCGCGGGAATTTCAATCAATAAGTTTTTGGCAAAAGTGGCTTCCGATATCAACAAGCCCAACGGGCAGAAGACTATTATGCCGGATGAAGTAATTCCATTTTTAGAGGCATTACCCATCCGTAAGTTTTACGGCATTGGTGAAAAAACAGCCGAAAAAATGAAAAAGCTGGGCATACACCATGGGCGGGATATGAAGGCCTGGGACCAGGCTCTGCTGATAAGGGAATTCGGCAAAAGCGGATTGCACTACTACAATATTGTACGTGGCCTGCAAAAAAGCAGGGTAAAGCCGGATAGAATCCGAAAATCCATTGGGGCCGAACGTACCTTCTCTACCGATCTTAAAACGGAAGAAGAAATGGAGGAAGTGCTGGAACGAATAATGGAAAAGCTACAGGAACGGATTGAAGCCTCGGGTGCACGGGGAAAAACCGTTACTCTAAAAATTAAGGACTTTGATTTTGAGCAGCATACCCGTAGTTTCAGTTTTCAACATTATACAAATAGTAAACAGGATGTATTTAATAAAGCGCTGGAATTGTTGCACCAGCCTTTTCCTGAAAAACCAATAAGGCTGCTGGGTATTACCCTCTCTAATCTCGAAACAGAAGAGAAAGAGAACTATGTGCAACTTACGTTGGATTTTTAATCTTCTATATTAGCTGGAAAGCTATGTACCCATGCCGATTGACCTCAACAACATTTCAACCAGACCGCCCAAAGACTGGAGCCGATCTAAAGCTAAAAAGCACGTAAAAACAATACGGCAGCAAATTGGCGAGTACCAGGAAAAATTATACGCAGAGGCTAAAACTTCAATATTAATTGTGGTACAGGGAATGGATGGCTCCGGTAAAGATGGGCTTGTGCGCGACCTGTTTTCGGCAATACCGGCTTATGGTATAAATGTAAAATCATTTAAAAAACCAACGGAAGAAGAAGCTGCCCACGACTTTTTGTGGAGGGTACGTCCACATATTCCCGCCAAGGGTATGATACAGGTTTTTAACCGCTCTTATTATGAAGATATACTGGTGCCGGGCGTAATGAAACATTTACCGGAACAGCAGGTGGAAAGCCGCTTTGAAAGCATTAATAATATGGAAAAGGCCCTGGTGGCCGAAGGAGTTCATATTCTGAAATTTTACCTCCACATCAGTAAAGAGGAGCAGGAAGTACAGCTGCTGGAGCGCACCACTGACCCCGGTAAGTATTGGAAACATAGCGATGGTGACTGGGAAACCCGCAAATATTGGAGCCAATTCAGAGCAATGTATAACCGGATCCTGAATGAATGTATAACTGTGCCCTGGCACATTATTCCGGTAGATGAAAAATGGTGCAAACTTCAGATGGTAGGTGATATTTTCCTTAATCTCCTTAAGGAAATTGATCCGCAGTATCCCCCGCTTCAATCAGATATATTTCCCACCTAGACGCTCGATCTACTTAATTTTGAACCACAAATTTTTTGTGGCTTACGCGCACTCCGTCTTTAAATATTTCAAGATTATACAAGCCATTTTTAAGTTGAATAGATTCCGAAAAATCGAAATCTCCATGGTGTGTAAACTTGTCTATAATCCGACCAGAGACATCTGTAACTGTTAGTACCAGATTAGCTGAGCTGAACTCTGCTGAGAACGAAATTTGCAACCTGTCTTTCACAGGATTAGGGTAAAGATCAATTTTTCCGGATAAGGAAGGTTCATCCAAACCAATAGGGTTTACCGTTACAAATACAAAGTCACCACCTTTAGCCACACAGCCAGCCGAATCAGTAATAACCACATGATACGCCATACTTTTAGTGGGTGCCAGGGTTGGGTTTAAACTGGTTGAGTCAATCATACCATGGTTGGGACGCCACAAGTAACTCTTTACAGGCAGGTTGCTCATTATATTAGTGCCAAACGGAAAGGTGATAGTATCACCTTCAGTAACCGTTACCCCATATTGACCGAGGTGGGATACAAAAACTGATTCTGTAATTACCACTGTATCGAAACAAGATATTGAATTACCATCCACCACTTCAAGTACAAAAGTGAGGCTGTCTCCCAGCCCACTGCCATAAAATTCAGGGTTAGCCACGGTGGTATCATTTAATAGATGTGATGCCTTGATTTTAAATACACTGGCCGGGTCATTTACAAAACTCCATTTATAGATATAAGGAGAGGTACCGCCACTCCCAGCTGGTTGGCCTCCCAATGTAATGGTATCGGTAGTTTGAAGATATGAACAATAGTGCTGATCAGGACCAGCATCAGCAATGCATTGCGAAAAACCAATTGAGGAAAAGAGAACGGCTATTAATACGGTGTATAAATACTTCATGTTTAGTTTTTTATTGACATTTGTTTTATGAATTACGAATAGCCTGACCCCTCTTTTTTAGCCCTAACGATGAAAGGAGAGAAATGGTTGGCATCATTCTTAATCCGACCCAATTCAAAATCAAATGAAATGAAAAAACTATTTCCTGTATTAAGCCTCATCACAATTTTTAGTCTTACCAGCTGTGAGGATGTTTCCGTAGATGACATTTTAGGCTCCACCAACCTCACCGATGAGGAAATTGTGGAAGGCCTGAAATCGGCTTTAGCTGTTGGTACAGATACCTCAACTGCCACCCTGGGTAAGGAAGATGGCTACTACGAAGATCTTGCAGTGCGCATCCTTCTGCCCACTGAAGTGCAAACCAGCATAGCCGGTTTTAAAGCCAAATCCTTCACCTATCTGGGGGTAACCCTTACGGGAGAACAGCTTTACAATGGCTACAGCAACTCGCTTTTGGGTATTAACATACCCGGGCTAAAGAGCAAGGAAACAGAACTGATAAAAGGCATTAATCGCGCTGCTGAAGATGCAGCTAAAACTGCCGGCCCGATATTTATTGATGCCATCACCAGCATTACCATTGAAGATGGTTTTAATATACTATTTGGTGGCGATAGTACTGCTGCTACATCTTACCTGAAAACGCGCACACGGGCAACTCTCTTTAACAGATATGAGCCAAAAATTGATGCCAGCCTTAAGGCCGTAAAAATTGGTAATACCAGCGTGGTGGATGAGTATGAATCTTTTGTAACCGCATACAACAACCTTTTAAATACCAACCTTGGTTTTACAACTGTGGGCCAGCTGGCGGGTGTAAATACCATCGCCACTGCCGATCTTTCTGCCTATAGTACCAATAGAGGTTTAGACGGGCTGTTTCTTAAAATTTCGGAAGAAGAACGAGATATACGCTCTAACCCACTGGCCAGGGTAAATGCTATTCTTCAAAAAGTATTCGGGGAGCTGGACAAATAATCACTGTTTTGGTAAAACAATGAGCCAAATGAGCCGTTGGCACACCTAATCCTAAAACAGATTATTTATGTTTAAAAGTGTCAGGAACACTGTATTATCATTTGCATTACTCACTGGCTTGGCCCCTGTGGCAGGCATGGCGCAAACCACACCTCAGCAAAAGCAGGCTACCGATGTGGACTATGGCCAGGAGGAGTTAAAAGCCTTTGTAGAAGCAACGCAGGCTGTACAAACGGTACAGCAGCAATACCAAATGAAAATGGTAAGCTCCATAAAAGAAGAAGGTTTGGATCCCATGAAATTTCAACAAATGGCCCAGGCACAGCAGCAGGAATCCAGTGAAATGGAAATGACTGCCGAAGAGAAAAAGGCCTTTGAAGCCGCAATGCAAAGCGTTATGGAAATTCAGAAAAATATGAATGCCGAAATGCAAACCACTTTAGCGGAGCATGATATGGAGGTGCAGGAATACCAAAGCATGGCCATGAACATCAGGCAAAATCCTGAAATGTCAAAAAAGGTTCAGCAGATGATGCAACAGTAAGAGCTGTTGAAAGTTATAGGAAATGAGGCTGTCTCCTTCAAGGGGGCAGCCTTCTTTAATTATACCCCCTCCGCTGAGTTTGGTGTGGTTTAAAAATTAAATTTGTCTTCCTATTTTTTTGAAAACGTTATGAAACACAATGTAGCCGTGGTAATGGGCGGTTTTTCGTCAGAGTATGAAGTGTCAATAGCTTCGGGTACCGTAGTTTATGAAAACCTCAGTAAGATTAAGTTCAATCCTTATAAAGTAATTATTACCCGCGAAAAGTGGGTGGTGATGGATAAAGAGGAAAATGAGTGCCCCATTGACCTGAACGACTTTTCGGCCATGGTGGATGGCGAAAAACTTACGTTTGATGTAGTGTTTAATGCTATACACGGTGCTCCGGGAGAAGACGGCCCGCTAGCCGGTTATTTTGAGTTGATAAGGCTACCCCAAACCTCATCCGGTCAATTTGAAAGCGCCCTTACTTTTAATAAGGCCGAGTGCAGCATGCTGCTGAAGGGGCTGGGTGTAAACATCCCCGAAGCCTATTATTTAGCGAGGCATGAAGATTATAACCCTGAGGAGATTGTTGCCCACGTTGGCCTACCCTGTTTTGTAAAACCAAACAGAAGTGGTTCAAGTATTGGCGTAACCAAGGTATCGCGCTACAGCGAAATGCAGGCCGCCATTGATAAAGCCTTTGAGGTAGACTCTCAAATTATTATTGAGGCCATGGTTAAAGGTACAGAGGTAGGTTGTGGAGTTACAAACCATAGGGGTTATGTAAAAGCCCTGGCTGCTACCGACATCGTACCGAAAAATGACTTTTTTGATTATGAATCAAAATACAGCGGATTATCCGAAGAGGTAACCCCCGCACGTATAAATGATGATACCTACGCCCAGATACTGGAAGAAAGTGAATTCATATACGAAAGTTTAAACCTGAACGGCCTTGCCCGGGTAGATTATATTGTTACCGAAAATGGAGTGCCTTTTTTTATTGAGGTAAATACTGTACCCGGCCTCAGCCGGGAAAGCATTTTACCCAAACAGGCCGAGTATGCCGGTATCTCGCTGGGCGAATTATTTGATCAATGCGTAGAAAACTCACTTTCGCAAAGTAAACGTTAACAGAAATCAGCACTATTAAAAAAAGCCTCAATCGGGGCTTTTTTTATTGGTTTAATCAGACGTATTTCAAAAACTCAGACTGCATCATAGGTGCAACCATTTTCAACACCTTCGTAATTTACATACCTGCAAATGAGTATCTTTCGGTAGTAATTAATACTTAACCGACATGACCTCACTTAACCCAAAAACCGTTGGATTAAAAACCTTCGGAATAAGCCTGGCAATGGCTTTCAGTTTACTTTTTTTAATTCCGCACTTTACTAATGCCCAATCGCAAAATCTCAGCAACTATGTAATACTTGCCGGAGATGGCGCCTGCGGCCCGTCCGATAATTGCGGAATTGTAATCGGGCCGGGAAACACCATAGGCAGTGGGGACATTGGTAGCAATACCAACATACTTATCAGTAGTTGTGATACTGCATTTCCGCAGCTACCACTTACCAGCAATTATAGCAGCTGTACTACAGCGCCAGCCTCAATTATCAGCAACGGCTCGTGGCTTCAAAGCACCGTTATTTTACCTGATAATGGCAAGGCCAACTGGCCGGGCGTGGCTGCGCTACCCACATCTTTCACATTTGTAAATCCGGTTTTAACCGGAGAAACTTACCCCGGGGTAAAAGGGCGCCCCAATGTATCGGGCACGGAAAACATCATTGCCCCCAATAACATCACGTTTTATCAGAACAGTTTTTTTATTTCTGATAATACCGGCATTAGCGCTGAGTTCACCATGTATTTTGATGACAATGTGGAACTTTATATTAATGGCAAGCGCTTATTCCGCCAGCAGTTGGCCGACTACAGCACATTTACAGGTGCGCCTCATTATCTTAAAATTAATGCCAATGGTACCATTACCAATGGTGGCAATGGATTTGATGCCTTTGATGTTACAAAGGCAATAGATCTTGATACTGTACTAGTTCAGGGCGTAAACACTATTACGCTTGCCATCCGAAATTTTTCCAGCCCCCAAAATAGGGGTGGATTTTCAATGGAGCTCAATCTTAACAAAAACGGCAGTCCGGTTTTAGTGCCATCAGCTATCACCTCAACATTTGGCGACCAGGCCCAAAACCTTAATCATAGCGGAAACACCGTAAGCAACCGAAGATTTTATGCCACCGGGGTTAATCAATTTCAGGGGAATGTATTTGTTACCAATGCCCTGGGAGATAACAACCTGGCGTTTTTAGCAGAGGCAGGTTCTGTCTTCGGATCCAATATCACTATAAATGGTAATAGTGCGCTTATACCCGGAACCATTAATGGGAAGGTTAATCGCCCACAAGGTACCAGCTACTTTGGCCCCGCTCCCCTTGGCGGAGAAGTTATAAGTCCGTATCCGCAATTCCATCTGCCGGCCTTTCCACCTGTTTCCAACTCCTTTCAGGCAGGCGCACTAAACATCAGCAATACACAGTCAATTACACCCGGGAACCACGGTAGCATAAATCTAAACGGGTCGGCTACTATTACTTTTAATGGAGCCGGAGACTATCTTTTGAAATCAATTAATACTTCAGGTAACAACACCCTTATTTTCGATTTTGGTAACCAGCCAGCCGGTGATATTCGCCTTTTTGTTGAAGGCACTGTTAAGCTCGGGCAAACGCAGGTAAACATAATAAATGGAGGCAGCGCTTCACAGATTTTAATGGAAGTACATGGTACCGATGCCTCAGGTACATCATGGGAAATGCAGGCTGGCAGCGGCAATGCCGATTGGGCAGGCACTGTGTGGGCACCTTACGGGGATATTATAGTGGATGGAGAAACAGGTAATGCCAGTATTACCGGATCACTTTTTAGTAAAGGAAAAGTACAGTTGAAAAACAACACCACACTCAATCATGCACCATTTGATTTCTGCACTAATGCCTTTGCAGTTTCGGCTACAGCCAGTGACACATTAAGCTGCAGCAAGACAACGGTTACCATAAATGGAAGTAGCAGCTCACAAAATGTAACACCGAGCTGGACAACAACCAACGGTATAATCATCAGCGGAGCTAATACATTTAACCCTGTGGTTAGTAAGAAAGGTATTTATACTCTTACCGTGAGCGATGCGAGAGGTTGTTCAAAGTCGGTGAATGTAACTGTAGAAGGCATACAGTGCATACAGCCTACCATTACACCACCAGATAGTGGCAAAACCAAGGAAATTATCGGATCGGAGTTAACTGCCCTGGCCAAGGACTCCACTTTTCAGGATACTACGGCCAGCGTGTTTTTACTGCAAAGCGATAGCGTTTATATTGAGGTGATTTCCATACAAGGCCAATACAATACATTGCTTGCCCTGCTGCAAACGCCAGCCTATGGATTAACCCGGATTTTGAATAATGGCCCCAATTCGCTCATCATTTCAGGGCTGTTCCCCATCAAAAACCTTCCAAAGCTAGATAGCCTGCCACATCTTATTAACTATGTGCGGCCGCTGTACCCACCAATTACATTAAGCGGACTGGCCCAAACCCAGGGTGATGCTGCCACCCGTTCGGATTTTACCCGTGAAGCATTTGAAACCTATGGCGAAGGTGTAAAAATTGGAGTTCTCTCCGATAGCTATAACACCAAACCGGGTAACCCGGCTCAAACGGATGTAAGCAATGAAGACCTGCCGGGTGTTGGAAATGCGAAAAACTCTACTCCGGTTAAGGTGCTTAAGGAGTATCCTTTTGGGACGAGGAGTGATGAGGGCCGCGCCATGCTGCAGATCATTCATGACCTGGCACCCAAAGCCGAGCTGGCCTTTAGAACAGGTTATATAAGTGCCGGAGACTTTGCCCAGGGTATTGAGGAATTACAGCAGGATAGCTGCAATATTATTTGTGATGACATCACCTTTATTACCGAGCCCTTTTTAAGTGACGGGCAGGTAGCACGTGCAGTAAATAAGGTAAACGCCTTGGGTGTAACCTACTTTTCTGCTGCGGGTAATTTTGGCAATAAGTCTTACACTTCAACCTTTGCACCAGCCCCTGCGCCCTCTCCCCTTACGGGAAATGCACACAACTTTGGCGGTGGAGACCGTTTCCAGAAGATATCGCTACAACCCGGTAATTATACCGTGGTACTGCAATGGCAGGATTCCATTTATAGCGAAGGCCAGGTTGGCGGTGCACAAAATGACCTGGATATTTATCTATCAGATGAATTAGGCAACACCCTATTTGGTTTTAACCGAAATAACATCGGGGGCGACCCACTTGAAATACTTTCATTTACAGTATCCCAACCCACGCAGTCAAACCTTTTGATAGTGCGGTCCAGTGGCAGTAGCAATGTGTTATTTAAGTATGTGGTTTTCCGGGGTAATCTTACTATTGATGAGCACCAGTCAGGCAACAGTACCCTGGTGGGGCAGGCCAATGCGGCAGGTGCCATTGCCGTTGCTGCAACACGTTATGATGCTACACCTGCGTTTGGCGTTAACCCTCCGGTGATTGAAACTTTCTCCTCTAAAGGGGGAACACCAGTTAATGGCACTATCCGTAACAAACCTGAGATTACAGCACCCAATGGTGTAAACACCACTGTAAACCTTGGAGCCGGAGATTATGAAACCGATGGGCTACCCAACTTTTTTGGTACCTCAGCGGCAGCACCTCATGCGGCAGGTGTTGCAGCTTTAATTATGTCTTCTAAAAAGAAATTTGAGGGAGTTAATACCTCACCCACAGAAATTAAAAACCTGATGACCTCCTCTGCTATCGACATGGGCGCCCCGGGTTTTGACTTTGAAAGCGGGTACGGATTAATACAGGCCTATGCTACCCTGCAAACTCTGGCTAGTCCAAAACCTATACTTTACGGGCTTTCATTGGCAGATACTACCAAAACTCCCGGCATTGATACTGTAACAATAAAACTCACCGGAAAATATCTCACCAATAAGGTTAAAATTTTACTAAGAGATGATACCCTCAATACCGTGCTGATTAGTGACGAACAAATTGAGGCTACTGTCCCACCTTTTATTGGAAACCCCGGTATAACTGCCTATACGGCTCCAATAACTTCATCGCTACTGGATGGCGGTTTTTCGGATACCATTAAATTTTCAACTCAGCCAAAGAGCAATGTGCTTCTTGTACTTCATGAGAAATCGAAACGCTACAGCGAAGATTTGCCTGAATTTACCTTTGATGTTTTGGTAGATAGCATCCCCTATGATTCCGCAGGTTTTTCCCTTGCCGACCTTGGGTTGGATACATTGAATATTTTCTCAACGGCTAATGCGCTAAGCAATGTGGGCATATACCTTATAAAGGCCGAAATCCCTGTGGCAGTTGATAATGGCCCACGCCTTACAGCACTTAAAGAGCTTTTTGACTACGCCTTTATTGATGCCCGGCTGACCATTGAAAAAATGCCGCTTACTATCACAGCTAAGGACACCCTACTCATTGACGGGCAACAACTAAGCGGCTTTTCGTTCATTTATGAATATCCTGATTCTCTTATAAACCCCGCAAACCGAACAGCCGTATTAAATGCCATTGAGCAGGATCACCTCAGCGCAATAGCGGATGAAGTAGCTCTAATGGACTCGAAAAAATTATCAGGAGGGCGGGCGCTTGTTAATGCTGACGTAGAAAAGAAAGCTTTTGTTGCAAGTGGCCGTGCTTTGGTAAACGGTAGAGACCTTGTTAGCGGCAGAGCACTGGTAAATGCCATACCGGCAGATACAACCGTAGTTGTGGATGTAGACGTAAAAACCCTATTTGATTATGAGGTGAATCCGGATAGTGCCACACTGGTAAGCGCCCGGCCATTAGTTAATGCTCGTGCGCTGGTTAATGCACAGGCGCTTGTACGCGGACGCGCCCTGGTAAATGGCTACCCACTGGTTAATGCCTACCCTTTGGTTAACGGCTATCCGCTCGTAAATGCCTATTCACTGGTGAATAATCAATCATCCAACACAGATAGCACTGAGATAATTGCCATTATTGATGAGGAGGATACGGACAGCACAAAAGCTGACACCACTGTCTCCCTGACACCAATTAACATGATTACAGGTACGGAGGTTGGAACACATGTTATTGTACCGGCCGCTTTCATCAACAATAATTTTGATGTAACCTACCTGTTGGGCGATCTTATCATAATTGCAACTGATGACACCACAACCGTGGTTACAGACACCAGCTGGCGTCAGAGTACTTCCATCACCTTGGCCGGAGCTGATCAATACCCGTGGCTGGGCAACAATGGAATTCTGCCACCTGTTTCCAGCTTTACAATGCCGGTAACCACAGGCCAACCCTACCGTTGGAATAGCATTGAAAATGTAAGCGGGGCATCCGTACTTAAAGCACCGGCCGCCATCAGCTATTACAGAACTACTTTTGATATTGATGTACACCTCAGCCGCACAGTGCGCTTCCGTAGTTTTATGGATGATGGTATTGAAATATACCTGAATGGCCACATGCTGGCGCGTGAAGAGGATCGCCTGCCGGAAAACTACAAGGGCATTCAGCATGATTTAATGATGAAAAGCTCAGGCACCTTTATTAATGGCTACAACCAGGGACACCCATTTGATACGGTTCACCGGATATCCATGGATTCCGTGCTGGTGCAGGGTACCAATGAGTTAATCATTGTTTTGCGAAATAAAAGTCAGGGTGATGCAGGGGGCTTCTCTTTGAGGATGGATTTGAACTACGATACAGCCCGCTTTAAAAAGCAATCAGGTTTTGTGGTAGCTGGTAGCAAGTCAGAGGTATTCGATGTATTGGCATTCCCTAATCCTACTTATGGCAGGCTTACGGTAATACCAACAAATATCAAATCCGGAGCTGATTTCCAACTTCAGCTTTATGACCTTAACGGAAAACTACTGGCTTTGGAAAGCAGGGCGGCCCTTGGAAAAAATGAAGTGATCGAACTCGACCTAAACCACTTACCCACCGGTATGTACACCATGCGTGTAACTTCCGGAAATGAAACTATCCTGAAAAAGATAATGGTGTACTAAACAGGCGGTACTAATATAAAAAGCCCGTTGCGATTGATTTGCAACGGGCTTTTTGCTTTTGAATAATTAGTCTATTTCAGTAGAAACGAAACGTCTCCGGGCTGTACTTCCCTCGGTTCTTCTCCTTTTTCAAAAAGGCGGGCGGGTAAATTGCCTTTTAGCTCTATTACACCGTTCTCCACCCGTAACCAGCTTCCTTCACGCAAACCGATTACCGGCTGGCTGTTCTGATGATGAAATTCATTAATCCGCTGTTCGCGGGTTTCCCCCTGGTGTTTTGAGTTCGGGTCAGGATCCATGTAATGAGGATTGATATTGAAAGGTACTAATTGCAGGGCATCAAAACTCGGTGGATACACTATAGGCATATCATTGCTGGTGCCAATGGTAAGCCCGGTAATATTACTACCCGCACTGCTCCCCATGTACGGTGTGCCATCACTAACTGCTTTGCGCAGAGGTTCTATCAAACCGTTTTCATAAAGGGTTTTGAGCAGTAAAAAAGTATTGCCACCCCCCGTAAATATCCCTTCGGCATTTTGCACCGCTTCCGCGGGATCATCAAATTCATGGATACCTTTTACCTCTATACCTATTTGGGCAAATGCTTTTTGGGGAGCTTCGGTGTATTCATCATAACTTATACCTCCGGGCCGAGCGTAGGGTATAAACAGTATTTCCTTTTTTCCTTTAAAAAAATCCTTAACCTCATCAAGAAGGTAAGCCATGTAGCTTGTACCGTGGATTTTTGAAGTCGATACTATTAATATTTTCTTTGATTCCAATTTGTAGTGGTTTGTCTGATTTTCTAATTAATTCGCTTTGGCACGCGGATAACGCTGATATCGCTGATTAACGCTGATTTATACTCCGCGTTAATCCGTTTAAATCCGCGTTATCCGCGTGCTATTTTATTTCAATTAAGGCTGTCCAAATACTCATGCTCCCATCCTTTTCCATCCTGGTCCAAATGGGGCGAACAATGCCGTTATAGGCGTCAATATCATTGTAATCCCCAAAAAACACCTGGTCATTTGGAGTAAATGGTTTTTCACTGATTTTTTCATTTTTCCAGGTTTTGCCCCCATCCTTACTGTAGGCCATATATACCTCTGTTTCGTTGCCTTTTGTATTTCTTCTGTCATAAAAAACCGTGTACAGGTGTCCGGTTACGGGGTCGCAACTGATCCACGTAAAAAACTGGTCGCGCTTGGTTTTATCGTCATTAATACGCTGCGGCTCGCTCCAGCTTTTTCCCTTATCGGTACTCTTGCTCAGCCATACATCGTAGTTTCCGTTGCGGTTATCCACCCAGTTTACATAAATGGTTCCGTGGTTGGGGCCATCGCTCAAATCACAAACGGTAACGGGCATACCGTTGGCACGCATGAGTCCGGGAACGTCTATGTCCCAGCCCCCGGGTTGCTCCGCAATCAAAATATCATCCACCAAATCATTACCTGAAGGATCAATAATATCGAAGTATATTTTTTCATCAAAGGCCCAGGCTACGTGCACTTCACCATCCGGGCCTACAGCCGGCACGGCTCCTTCTGTGGTACTATCGCCATCCAGGCAATTACCTGCATACTGACTAATCTCCATAGCCTCACTCCAGCTTTCGCCAAAATCGGTGGAAGCCGAGAAAAGTATATTGCTTTTATCCTCAGCTGCCTTGCTGCCATATTTGTCAAACTGCGTCCAGGTACAATATAGCGTGTTGGTTTCAGGATCCACAGCCACCCATTGCTTGTCCTGATCTTTAGGATGAGAAAGCCCCATATACGAACCATTGTTCCAGGTTTTGCCGCCATCCTCGCTTTTCTGGCAAACAATACGATCGAGAATTTCCTCGCTTTTCCAGTTTTTACCAGTGGGGTCGCTCAGGTGAAAAAAGTACTGGTTACCGGCATAATCCGAAATCAGTACCGGATCACCCCAAACTCCATAAGTGGATTTTAGCGTATCGGCCGTCCAGGTTTTGCCCGTATCGTTAGAGTAAAAAACCTTATCCAGTATAGCGCCCGCTGTTACGTTGGCCGGATTGGCTTTATTAATGGAGATGGAAGGTTCGCAAATGCCTCTGCGCATTGGAGAAGATTTGGAAATCATCACATTTTCATATTTCTGTGAAAACAGAACGGCCGGGATAATGGCTACTAGAAGGAATAGTTTTTTCATGGATAGTGATTTACACAGGGCCGGCAAAAATACGTTTGCCATATTAAACCCGTTTCGGCCATGCTGCCACTTTGTGACATTGTACTTTGAGGCCAATCTGCTTAACTTTACACTCGCAATTTAATATTGAAATGAAAAACCTCACTCTTAAAATACCCGATGACTTGCTGGCCAAAAGCAGGGAATACGCCAAAAGCAAAGGCATTACACTTAATGACTTGGTGGCTGATTTATTGAAAAGTCAAACCCTAAAAAATGAAGTGGACATGGGGACAGTAGATAACCCAATAACAAGGGGTTTATTAGAATATGCCTCAAAAATTGCAACGGACAGCGGTGGGTACAAGTGGAACCGTGAAGAAATATATGAACGTGGGTAAAGTATTTATCGATTCCAATATTTTTATCTATCTAACCGACCTCGGAAATCCAAAGCAAGCCGAGAGCAAGCGGTTCTTAAACTCCACATCAGATTCGCACATTGTTATTTCCACCCAGGTTTTGAAAGAGGTAAGCTCGGTATTGCTCAAAAAGAAAAAATTGTCAATACCTGAGGTAAAAGGCATGCTTAAGTTTTTGAACCAATACCAAATAATTGAAACCGATTCAGAATTGATATATCAGGGCATTGATTTAACAGCTTCATACTCCATTTCTTTTTGGGACTCGCTAATTGTGGCGGCTGCTAAAAAGGGAGGTTGCGAACATATTATTACCGAAGACCTGGGGCACAGCCAACAAATTGAGGGCATTACTATTGAAAACCCTTTCCTGCAAATTAAACCCTGATAATAGTATATGCTAAAGTACTTTGTGGCATTCGGGCTATATGTTTCCTTTTCCGCCCACAACTTTCACGTATCAATCACCAATGGTGAGGTAAACTCCAAAACGGAAACCCTGCAGGTGTATATGAAAGTTTTTATGGACGACCTGGAAGATGGCATTAAAGCATCCACCAAAAAAGAATTAAAACTGGCCAGGCCGGATGTGCATCCCAAAGCGGACACCCTTATCGCAAACTACATTTTAGGTCATTTTTCGGTGAAAACCAACGGAC
Source organism: Schleiferiaceae bacterium (assembly GCA_963758205.1). Classification (GTDB taxonomy): domain Bacteria; phylum Bacteroidota; class Bacteroidia; order Flavobacteriales; family Schleiferiaceae; genus Owenweeksia. Next base: position 728,059 of record CAVWUM010000001.1, on the reverse strand, counting down.
AAAAACTCAACTTCAGGTACGTAGGCAAGGAAATAGAACAGGACATCGTATTCATCTATTTAGAAGTACCCGTAAAGCCTACGGTAAAAGAGCTAAGCGTTACCAACACCCTTTTTTTTGATAGGTTTGATGATCAGTCGAACATTGTGAATATTGAGGTGCGTGGCGAGGTGGAATCCGCATTTTTAGAAAAGAACAACCCAACCTCAACGCTACACTTTAATTAAGTTACAGCTAAACAAAAATTATGAGCGCATTTAATACATACTTACGGTTAGGCTACGAGCATATAGTAAACCCCGCAGCCCTGGATCACATTGTATTTATTGTGGCGCTTACAGCGGTGTACCAGCCAAAAAGCTGGCTTAAAATTATACTGGCCATTACGTTTTTCACCCTTGGCCATTCGCTCACCCTTACCCTCTCCGCTTTTGATTTAGTAAAGTTTGATAAAAAACTAATTGAGTTTTTGATACCCATCACCATTGGGGTTACAGCACTATTTAATCTTACCAAAGCCGGGCAGGATCAAAAATCGAAAAGCAAGTATTGGATTGCCGGGGTTTTTGGACTGATACACGGCCTGGGCTTTGCCAATTACTACGGTATGCTTACCCTTGGCGAAACCAAATACTGGAGCGCCCTCCTACCCTTTAACCTGGGCGTAGAGCTCGGCCAACTCTTAATTGTAGCCATCATACTTGTGCTTATGGTAATATTCCAGATGATGCTTAACGCTAAAAACCAATCCTGGAACCTTTTCTTTTCAGGATCGGCATTTGGGCTGGCGGTACTGTTTTGTTTTGAAAACTGGCCGTTTTAACGTTTCCGGGTACATCTTTAATCAGCACAATGAAAGCATTGATAGTCTTCATCTAAGGGCTGAAAATGCTAAAATCTTATATTCGCCACCCTATATAATTCCATATTAGTTTTATGAAGAATTGGATTTGGGCCGCACTGGCCCTTTGCTTTACCACCGCAGTATTTTCTCAGCACACCAACGAGAGTAAGTTTAAACAGCTTTACGAAGAGCTGCCTACGCCAAACGTTTTCAGAACGGGAGCTGGCGCCCCCGGGCCGTGGTACTACCAGCAGCAGGCCGATTATACCATGAACATTACCCTGGATGATGAAAAGCAACGCATCTATGGCGATGAAACCGTGGTGTACACCAACAATTCCCCTGATCCACTGGAATACATCTGGCTACAGCTTGACCAGAATATGCGCGCTCAGAATAGCCTGAGGCAGCAGTCCACCACAGGTTCCATCAGTGATAAAATGACGGCTAACGACCTGAAGTACCTTTTTTATGATTTTGATGGTGGGTTTAAAATTGAATACGTAAAAGATGAAAATGGCGAAAAACTGCCTTTTTACATTAACAACACCATGATGCGGATTAACCTCGCCAAACCGCTAAAAAAAGGCGAATCGTTTACCTTCTCTGTAAAGTGGTGGTATAATATTCAGGATAGGGCCAAGTATGGCGGGCGTAGTGGCCTGGAGTATTTTCCCGAAGAAGACAACTACCTCTATACCATCGCGCAGTTTTTTCCACGCATGGCGGTGTACAACGATGTGGAAGGCTGGCAGAATAAACAGTTTTTGGGCCGCGGGGAGTTTGCCCTGGTGTTTGGAAACTATGACGTAAAAATCACTACCCCGGCCGACCATATGTTGGGCGCTACCGGTGAGCTGCAAAATGCAGATGAAGTACTTACCCAAGAGCAACAAGACAGACTTGAAAAAGCCCGCACCAGCTTTGAAGACCCCGTATTTATCATTACCGAGAGTGAAGCTAAAAAGGCCGAAAAGAAAAAAGCGAAGGAAACCAAAACCTGGCACTTTAAGGCCGAGAACGTGCGCGATTTTGCCTTTGCATCCAGCCGCAAATTTATTTGGGATGCCATGGCCGTAAAGTTTGGCGACCGCACTGTAATGGCCATGAGCTATTACCCCAAGGAGGGCAACCCGCTTTGGGAGCGCTACTCTACCCGTGTAGTGGCCCACACCTTAAAGGTGTACAGCAAATACACTTTTGATTACCCCTACCCTGTGGCCATCTCGGTGCATACCGATAGAATTGGTATGGAGTACCCCATGATTTGCTTTAACGGTGGGCGCCCCGAAGCCGATGGCACCTACTCCAAAAACACCAAGTATGGTATGATTGGGGTGATCATACACGAGGTAGGCCACAACTTCTTCCCCATGATAGTAAACTCCGATGAGCGCCAGTGGACCTGGATGGACGAAGGGCTGAACACCTTTGTACAGTACCTCACCGAAGTGGAATGGGACAAGGACTACCCATCCCGCAGGGGGCCGGCCTATAAAATTGTGGATTACATGAAATCGCAACCCAACGAGATGGTGCCCATTATGACCAACTCCGAATCCATAATACAGTTTGGAAATAATGCCTACGGCAAGCCGGCCACGGCACTTAATATTTTGCGCGAAACCATATTGGGGCGCGAGCTTTTTGATTACGCCTTTAAGGTGTATTGCCAGCGCTGGATGTTTAAACACCCCACCCCTGCCGACTTTTTCAGGACGATGGAAGACGCTTCCGGCACTGACCTGGACTGGTTTTGGAGAGGCTGGTTTTATACCACCCAGCATGTGGATATTTCACTGGATGGTGTAAAGCACTTTAAATTTCAGAACCCTGACCCTGATAAGGCCAGCAAAGAAAAGAGAGATACCGAAAAACGACAAGACCGCTTTATTGGCGATTTGCGCAATGACACCGTACTTACCGGAAACACCATTGTGGATAAGAAGCCCGAAATGAAGGACTTTTACAATGAAAACGATGACCACACCGTATTTAAGAGTGACCGCCAGGAGTACCAGGCCTTTGTAAAAAAGATGACCGATGAGGAGCGCAAACTGCTCAGTGGCGATTACAACTTTTACGAATTACAATTCACCAACAAAGGCGGACTGGTAATGCCCGTTATACTGGAATTTACCTTTGCAGATGGCAGCACAGAGGTAAAGAGAATGCCTGCCGAAATATGGATTGGCAACGAAACCGATTTTACAAAGGTATTTGCCTTTAAAAAGAAGGTAACCCAAATAGAACTTGACCCCTATTTGGAAACAGCCGACACAGACAGAGACAATAACTACTGGCCTGCCCGTAACGAACCCAGCCGTTTTGAACTTTACCAGAAAAAGGAAAGGGACGCCAAGAACCCAATGCAGAAGGCGAAGGAGTAGGGAGTCGGGCATAAGGAGTGGGGAATGGCTTGGGTGGAGGTTGTGTTGGCTATCTCAACTCATCCGGAAAGCAATGTTGTCACACCTTCGGAAACGCTTGAGAGCGGGGGTCGACAGGCAATTTTTAATTATATCCTTTGATGAGATAGGTACCTTTGTTATTTTCGCAAACGAAAACAAATCAAGTACCATGCTGAGCATTAAGGAGGTTTCTGATATTCTTAAAATCACACCACAACAAGTTCGTAATTTATGCAGAGAGGGAAAAATAAAAGCTGAGAGGGTTGGAAAATCTTGGATTATTAGCAAGGCTGATTTGGAAGATTATTGTTCCTATACAAGCGCTGGTGTTGCAGAAGATCAACTCTTTTATGGCCAGGGGATTCCAGAGCGATCTGATAAACCAATTGCACTCAGTTTTTTTAGCGGAGCTATGGGGATGGATATTGGTCTTGAACAGGCAGGTTTTCAAACATTATTCGCCAGCGAAATTGACAATGCCTGTCGAAAGACAATTGCAAAGAATCGACCTGAGATCGCACTTGTCGGTGACATTCGCGAATTTTCACCTCAATTAGTTAGGGAGATTTCAGGTCTTGATGAAAGCGATGAAATAGACCTAGTTGTTGGAGGTCCGCCATGCCAAGCATTCAGTACAGCAGGCAATCGCAAGGGGTTTGAAGATGACAGGGGAAATGTTTTTCTATCATTTATCGAGATGATTATAGGGTTGAATCCAAAGTATGCTGTGATAGAAAATGTCCGTGGATTATTGTCTGCTCCTCTCAAGCATCGCCCCCATAGTCAAAGAGGTGAAGAATATCCGAGTTTAACTGTAGATGAATTGCCAGGTGGAGCTCTTTATGAAATTATAAATAGATTAGAAAGGGCAGGATACGCTGTTAGCTTCAACTTGTACAATGCAGCTAATTTTGGTACTCCTCAAAAGAGAGAACGTGTAGTTTTAATCTGTTCCAGAGATGGAAAACGACCTCCGTTTTTAGAGCCAACTAACTCTGAAGATGCTAGTTTTGGCTTACCTAAATGGACAACCTTTGAGCAAGCGGTGAAAGGTCTAAGTTCTGATGATGCCGAGTACATTTCATTTCCTGAGAAAAGATTGAAATATTACCGGCTATTGAAGTCAGGAGAGAATTGGCGCAGTCTGCCAGATGAGCTGCAAAGAGAAGCTATGGGAAAATCCTATTTTTCGGGCGGGGGTAAAACCGGTTTTTTAAGAAGACTTCATTGGAATAAACCTAGTCCCACTTTGGTAACCCATCCTGCAATGCCTGCAACGGATTTAGCTCATCCAGAAGAGAATAGACCTTTAAGTGTTCAAGAATACAAGAGAATTCAAGAGTTTCCTAAGGAGTGGGATATTCAGGGTAGCATTTTAGATAAATACAAACAGATAGGAAATGCGGTTCCCGTTGGTCTGGGCAGAGCAATTGGCTCACATATAATCAAGTTGCTTAATGGGCAGAAAATTGCAACCTATGAAAACTTTGCCTACTCTCGATACAAGCATACTGGCGATAAGGAATGGAAGCTAGACTTCGAAGAACGAATAAGGAAGTTTGAAAAAAAGAGACTTTTCGTTGAAGCATAGGACTATCTTTTTTAAGTCGATCCTTTGGAGTTGAATTCAAGTAATTTATTCCAGTCTATCTCACCGGTTTCAGTAAAGAATTCTTCAGTTAGTTCCTTGGTGAACATATTAATCTTCTTAGCATAAGAGATTTCATATTCATCATTTTTTTCATGAGCAAGGTAACCCAGCGGTTCAACTATCTCCTTGTATAATTCGCTATTTCCTGAAATGAATTCCCAAAATACTTGCCCACAATATTTGTAGTAATCACCATTTTGCTTGTAATGATTGCGGGGGGTTGTTTTGCCATAACAACATCCGTTGACAGCCGTAACATTAATTTTAGCTCCAGATGTTTTAAGAACTCTGCGAGCAGAATTAAAATGATCAACCATCTTTTTTATCTGGCTATCGTTACCCCAATCAGGCCCTGACTTGATTGATACAATATATCGCTCTTCGTCCTTTGTGAATTCCAAATCAATTCCTGGAATTCCTGATTTTCTTCCTCCATAAACTAAAGTGTTAACATGAATTGCCAACCCTTCTAACCAATTTCCAAATATTCCTTCTTCACTCGAAGAAATATAGGCATCCACTATCGCTTTAATCAAGTCTTGAGCAGTTAAAATATTTTTCGCCTTAAAGAGATAAGGGTTCTTTCTTTTGAGAACTGTCTTTAACTTAAGGTCTCCCAGTTTCTCTACTCTTCTGGAATGAAAATCTCCAATATTCTCCTCTACATACTTAGTTACTTCTCCAATATCCAATGGTGTCATAAAATCTGTTTAGTAGCTATATAAACTCAAAGAATGCGTAACTCCCTTAAGGCGCCCGCAAAATAGACTTCCTTTAAAAAACACAAACCGTTTGTAAGCCGTAAATAAGGACTTACCCCGGCCAAATTGAGAATTAATTCTGAAATATTCAGAGGTCACCCAAAATTTAAGCTGAAATTAATTGCTGCCTTTATGAAGTCTAAACCCATTTAATGAACTGCTCCCGCTTCTCTACCGACCGATAAATAAAGGGCTCCTGATGACGTAATCCTGACACCTTATATTTATTTACAAATTAAAAATATGTCTGGTTGTTATCTTAAAATCTTTTGCTGTTCACTCTTGATGCTTTTGGGTACTTGTTTACAGGCGCAATGGGTAGATTCGGCCTCAGTAACGTATAACAATGATACTCTTACAATTCATATTGAAGGCGATATTTTTATCCTTGACCCGGATGGGCTTAAGAGAATTAGCGACACTATTGTGGGCGACAGTGTTCTGGTGGACGTATATTTTCTTCCTTGTAGTGGTTTACAGATGTTTACTCCTTACGATACAACTTTCACGGTCACAGATCCATTTGCGCCTGGCATAAATCATCTCCACCTTTACACCATCCTTAATGAAGATACTATGGGGTCATGCTATCAATATCCTAATGATCAAATCGTAGATACGGTAAACTTCACTTTCAATGTTCCGCTCAGTAGCCATCAGCCGATATATACCGGGCTAAATGTTTATCCAAATCCGGCCGATGAATTTATTTCAGTCAACTCCCCCAGTCCAATGAAGCAGCTAAGTATCATGAACAGCAATGGTGTTACACTCAGGCAAATCAAAACTCTAAACTCACCGATACACATTGCTGAATTGCCTAAGGGTATGTACCTCATCAGGGTGGAAAACGAGGAAGGGACCTTTATAAAGAGATTTGTAAAAACATGAGTTAAAGCTCTATTTACCCCCCAACACCCATATACGCCCTTTGCCTTATTGATTGCCTTGGGCTGCCACCGCAAATTTGTGCCGCTGTTAGTTGATAACGCGTTGGAAAACTTTTAACGCCCATTACAGGTACTAGTGCGCATAATTACCACATTTGGGCAGTGACAAAATTCTCCACATACCGATATCTACTGATGGCAGGCGTTCTTTCAATTCTTACAGCCTGTGGAAGTTTTAAGGAGGCTTTTAAGCCTTCAACACCTGCCACTGAAAAATCCAAAGCTCCTGAAATTGAGCATGAAGCTTTGGGCAATACGAAATCGCCATGGGTAGTAACGGACGAACCAAAAAGCCGAACCCGGAAAAGGAAACGCGAGGATGAGGAGGAAAGCTCAACGCTGAGCACATCTACCAACCTGCAAACCTTTATCTCGGATTGGGAGGGCACTCCCCACGTAATGGGTGGCAACACTCAAAAAGGTGTGGATTGCAGCGGACTCGTTATACAATGCTACCTGCAGGTGTACCAAAAGGGGTTTATTGGCCGTAGGGCCGAAGACCTTTTTGGCGAAACCAAACCTGTAAAACGAAAGGATTTACAGGAGGGCGACCTGGTATTTTTTAAAATCAGCGGCAGGCGAATTGACCACGTGGGCATCTACCTTAAGGATGGCGACTTTTTGCATACCAGCAGCAGCCGCGGGGTCATGATAAGTAACCTCAGCGAAGCCTACTGGGACAAGCGCTTTTTTATGGGTGGCCGTAAGAGTTGATGTATTTACTAATCAACTAAAAATCATTTACGATGAGAAAATTTGCCCTTTTGGCCTTTGTACTACTGGCCGCATTTGCTTGCGAAAAAACGGAAGAAACCACAGAAAACCCCGAAAACAATAACAACCCGCCCGCACCTGCCATTACCATTAATGGTACTGATGCCGTACTTATTGCCATACAAACATCATCCACCACCGAAGTGCCTATTATCGGTACCACTGTATTTGTAACCGGTACGGCCAGCGCCACCTTTTTTGATGGTAACGGTGGCACCACGGCACTCAATGCCGGTAAGGTGGAGTGTGTGGGCGAAGAGCTTACAAACCAAAACAACGCCTACTTCTATCAGCCATCACAAAACAATCCTTCAGGATTGAGCTTTGGCGCTACAGTAGGCTGGTCAGTAGCCGGTAATGGTGCTGTGCCCGCCATTAATGAGGTGTACAACAAAGAGGTACCCGAAATTGGCAATGTAAATGGCGTAGGCGCAGATGTGGACCGCACTTCAGAGCTTACAATATCCTTTGATCCTAACAATATGCATACGGATATCAGCGATGCTGACTCTATAATGTTTAATGTATTTGATAAAGATGGTAAGCTATTATCTCAAACCAAAGCCACTACACAAACCTCGGCCACCTTTACGGCTGCTGAAATGGGTACGCTGGCAGAAGGCTTTGGCTTTGTGCAAATTGCAGCCTACAACTTTGAAGTAAAGGATTACAGCGGCTATAAAGTGGCCTTTATTAACCAGGGTGCCAACACCAAAACGGTTAATTTAAAATAAGCGGTTAATCATACTACCTTGTAATGCCGGTTCATAATTATGGATCGGCATTATCTTTTTACCCCTCCCTACCCTACGGTATTTCTGATATTTTTGTAGGACATGCAAAACCTGACCAGACTCATATCACTTACCGCCTTACTATTTATGGCTGTAGCCTGCCGCAAACCGGATGACGGGCCGGAGCCTGTAATACCCGATCCTACAGCACCACCTATAAGCCTTACTACTATACCCGGCACCAACAGCACCTTGCAGGCCACCTACCTCAGCACCATTGCCGATTCCGGATTTATCGGTAAAATCACCTACATACAGGGTTGGGGGCATGCGCAATTTAAGAGCAGTAATGGGGCGGTAATAAAACCCGCATGGGTGGCTACCGAGGGTACACAGCTTATTGAGCGCTTTGGTAAATATGTCAGCTCACCCGGCAATACGCAGGGTATTGACTTTGGCAGTTCTATTATCTGGGATGTCTCCGAAACCAACCTGAGCCCGGAAATTAAAGAGGTGCTCGCCTACAAGGTCCCCGAAATTGGCGATGTAAATGTAAAGGACAGCCTCAACTCTTTTTTTCCGTTTGAGATGGAAATAGACCTCGCTAACCCCTTCACCAACCTGGGCCCGGTAGACAGTGTGTTCTACCTCATCAGAGGTAAGCAAAACTCATTGCTAAAGAAATTGGGGCAGGTGGATGCGGTAATGCTTTCACCGGCAGAACTACAATCCCTGGGCAAAGGCAAAGCCTATATACAAATTGAGGTGTACCGCTACGAGATTAAAACCTACAGCGGCTTTAGGGTAGCGTATGTAAACAAAGGCGTATTAAACAAACCCATCTGGGTTTACTGATTTCGGGAGTACGCTATTTTGGTACCTTTTTTAATGCCGTGTTCAGCACTGAAACCACCTTTTACTTCCAGCACCATAGAGGCCGGCCCTTCGGAGGGTAAACTGGTTTCATTAAGGGGTGCAGCGTTTTCCTGTATGCTTACTACTTCATTTTTGCTGTTGATGTAGATAATGTCCAGGGAAACATAGGTGTTCTTCATCCAGAAGGACTGGCTCTCCTCATTGGGCATTAAAAACAACATACCCGTATTGGCATCTATGCTTTTGCGGTACATCATTCCATATTGAATCTCCTCCGGTTTATCGGCCAGCTCAATTTTAAGTTCAGTGAGGGTGTCATTCCCTTCCGGGGAGATGAAGGCCAGATCACCCTCATAGGTAAATTTGGGTTCGTAAACCTTGGGTGCCGGTGCATTGCCAGCCCCTGTAGTGCCTGTTGGTCCGCCAAATGGAAATACGGTAAAAACAATCCAAAGTCCGAAAGCCACCAACAGAAAAATGGCTACAACCTTTTTGGTACTCTTATTCATGGGTGTTTTTGTTTTTGGCCACAATCACAAAATATATACCTGCAATTACCAGCGGAATACTGAGGTACTGACCGGTATTCAGGGTCTGGCCAACTTCGCGCGCCACCTGCACTTCCTTCAGGTATTCAATAAAAAAGCGGAAGCCCCACACCAGTATTAAAAACATCCCGAAAATAAAGCCCTGCCTGTTGGCCAGGTTATTATTGAGATAAATCCTGTAAAGCGTTAAAAATATCAGAAAGTATCCAAATGACTCATACAACTGTGTAGGCGTTCGGGGTACACCCAGCACCTCTACTGTGGCAATGTTGGGTTTGGCTTCATCCCATTGCACCACACTATTAGGCGGAAAGATTATGTTTTTATTCTCCTTTTCGAATTTATTTACCCACGGCATCACCCTGGCCTGTATAGTACCCTCCGCCAGCTGGCGGTCTACTCCAGGCAGAATTTCGAACTGCATGTTATATAGCGGGTAATCAATAGTATCTGTGATTTCCTCTTTATTGAGTTTTTCAAACTCTATGGATTCAATTACATCTTCAAAATTGGCCACAATGCGCTGCCGTGGCGGATCTACAAATACGGTTTGGAAAGCGGAATTTTCAATATCCCCGTAAATCTCACTGTTAAACCAGTTACCAAGGCGGATAAGGGTTCCTGCCAGGATTACGGTAATCACCAGCCTGTCCAGCATCCATAAGGTAGGCTTATGCAACACCTTACGGCAATAAATTATAATAGCAATAATAATGGCGATTGCTGCACCATGGCTGGCCAATCCGCCTTCCCACACCTTTAATATCTCCAACGGATTTTCTGAATAATAATCCCATTGGTAAAAAAACACATGGCCAAGCCTTGCGCCTACTATGGTAGCAATTACAGTGTAGGTAAGTAATGTGTCCAGCTTTTCCTGCGGCACGCCTTCCTTTTTAAAGATGCGCTTCATAAGCAGGTAGCCCAGCACAAAGCCAAGGGCAAAAAGCAAACTGTAATATCTAAGGGTAATTACTCCAAGGTCGAGGCCCCGGCTTACATCCCAGGTAATGGTAAGCAGTGATTGCATAAGCGATTTTTAGCGCGGTGAAAATAACAACTTTAATAGGTTTGAGCCCCGTGGCCCTGCCTCAAATTTCAATCATTTAGCCTTTAAACGGGCCAGCCCCGTTTTAGCTTTTTGGTGCACGCCCTCATAAAACGGGTATCCTGAATACTTCAGCGTTCGCTTGTAATACTCGGTCGCTTTAGTCTTGTCATCTTGCTCCTCATACAATATACCGAGCTGCAGTGCGCTGTTACCCACGGCAAAGCTGGAGGCTGCATCATTAACTTCAAGCGCCTTTTTAAACCAGTTAATAGCGCTGTTCAGCATAGCCATTTCCTGCGTAATCCGGCCATAGCGGTAATAGTACTCAGCCTCTTCAGCAGGGCTTTTGCAGCAATTGGTCACCGGATTATTTCTAAGCGCGGCTTCGGCTTTGGCATATTCGCCTACATCAAAAAGCACACGGGCTTCAATAAGGGTTTTATTAAAACCGGCCGTGGCTTCCTCCAGCGCCTGCCTGTCCGCCCCTGTATTGGTATTTCCCTTACGGAAGATGTTCTCGCGCATTTCTTCCGCCTTTTGTGCATTGCCTTTAAGGAGGTAATACCAACTCAGGTATCGGTAAGATGATTTTACATACACACCGCCATGGGTGACTTTGATGTACTTCTCAAAGTAAGCCACACACCTGTCCGGGTTTAATCCAAGCAGAATTTTACCCTGCATATAATCCAGGTAGGCAAATTCAAAATATTGTTTACCGGCAGGTCTGCTATCCAGCCATTTCAGAGCTTGCCGGGCATTGCCATTTTCCAGCTCCACCAGGGCCTGGGCAAAAATCAAAAAGCTGCTGTTGGCTACATCCAACCCCAGTTTTTCAGGGCTAATGTCACTGGTAGCGCCCAACTGGTAGGTTACATACGAATACACAAAACCCGCGTAGGGCCGGTAAAACTTTAAGTCCTCATCGGCTGACATGCGCCAGAATGCTTCCTTTACCATGGCGATGCCACCTTGTACACTGCCATCAAAACCGAGCAATGAGGCCAGTGAGCGGTAATCATCAGGCAAACTGCCAATACCGGCATACAGCACGCCTAGCGGAATTTTATTGGGCATAAAACGGGGAAAGAGGTTGGCATTCTCAGTAAGGAGATTATAGGCTTTGTAGAATTGCCATGCGGCCTTTATGTTATTTTTAAACTTACCGTTTAATGTAGCCTGCGCCACATATAATTCCCCTAAAAATAGTCTTCGGTAGGGGTTGCTTTCGTCCACCTCCTCTATTTCTACCATCAGCGCATCAATACGATCCTGCACTTTGGCATAATAAGCCTGGTCTTCATTGGTGAATATTTCTGCGCAAAGCATGGCCGCATCAAGGTATGCACCGGTTTTATTATCCGGGTTTTTGCTTCTTTCGGCACTGACTAAAGATTTGGCCTCGGCAAAGCGCAGCTGAGTAATGTAACCAAAGGCTTTTTTGTAAGCAGGCGTGTAAGTGGCATCGGCCGCCAGGCCCTGCCAGCAGCATCCAAATATCGATATCAGAATTAAAATTGACCTCATAAAAAAAGGGATCGAAGGATCCCTTTAGTTTTATTTATGCTTATAAAGCTCTATTTATTTAGAAAAAGAGGCGAACAACTTTTCCATGCGCTCTTCCTCTTCCCTGGCCAATTCAGGGTCAACCAACACACGGCCCGAATGCTCATCAGTAATAATTTTTTTGCGGGAAGCAATCTCTAACTGACGCTGGGGCGGAATGGTAAAAAACGAACCCCCGGAAGCACCACGCTCAACAGCTACAACCGCTAAACCGTTTTTAGCACCACCTCTAATTCTGCGGTAAGCCTTAATAAGGCGCTCCTCAATCTTTTCGGCAAACTCTTCTGATTTCTTCAAAAGAGCATCTTCCTCTTTTTGAGTTTCGTTAAGGATGCTTTCCAATTCACTCTTCTTAAACTCAAGGTGAGAATTTCTCTCCTTGTGCTTATCAGTAGAGGTTTTAAGCACTTCCTTTTTATTCTCGATTTTGGCTTTGAACTCGCGAATGCGCTTTTCGGCCAATTCTATCTCAAGGTTCTGAAATTCAATCTCTTTGGTAAGGGCATCAAACTCACGATTGTTACGCACGTTTTTCTGCTGGGTTTCGTACTTCGCTATCTTCTCCTGCGCATCTTTAATCAGGTTCTTTTTGTTCTTGATTTCTGTATCAAGCTCATCAATCTCTTCCTGCATTTTTCCAATGCGAGTTTCCAGTCCGGCAATCTCGTCTTCCAGGTCTTCTACCTCAAGAGGTAATTCACCACGTACGTTTCGGATTTTATCGATTCTGGAGTCAATAAGTTGAAGATCGTATAAAGCGCGAAGCTTTTCCTCAACGGTAACTTCTTTAGCCATAGATGCTTATAAGTAATTTATCGGGTTTGTGTTCGTCTCCGTTAAAAGAGTGGCAAAAGTAGGGAATTTTTCTATAAGTGCTTGAGCCAATAACTCTTTTGTAAACTGCTCATTTTCATAGTGCCCGATGTCGGCCACAATGATTTCATTTTCAGCATCGAAGAACTGGTGATACTTAATATCTGAAGTTAAAAACAAGTCTGCACCAGCCGCTTTGGCCTGTGGTAAAAGAAAACTACCGGAGCCTCCGCACCATGCTATTTTGCTTATTTCATCTTTAATGGGAGCAGTGTAGCGCACTGTACCACCAAATGTATCCTTCACTTTTTGAAGAAAATCATAGGTATACATAGTTTCAGGCAATTGCCCCACCATACCCGAACCAATTTGCTGGTGGTAATTTTCGAGCGGGTAAATGTCATAGGCCACTTCCTCATAGCTGTGGGCGTCAATCATGGCTTTTACCACGGCATTTACCTTATGGCCAGGCAATATCATCTCTACCCTTATTTCTTCTTCATATTGCCGCACCAGTTTTTCACCTACGGTGGGGTTAGAATTTTCGCTTCCGCGGAAACTACCTGTGCCCTTTAATTGAAAACTGCATTCGTCATACTCCCCCACTTTGCCGCCTCCAGCTGCATACATGGCCTCAACTACCGCATCCCGATCATCTTCAGGTACAAACACCACCAGCTTTTTCAACAAGCCCTTTTTAGGAGCCAGCACCTGCATATTGGTAATACCCAGCTTGTCGCCAATCATTTTATTTACCCCGGTATGGATGTTGTCCAGGTTGGTGTGGATAGCGTACAGCGCAACATCATTTTTAATAGCTGCCATTACCGTTCGCTCCACATAATTTTTCCCCGTAAGGGATTTAAGCCCGCCAAATATTATAGGATGATGAGAGATGATAAGTCCGCAGCCTTTGGCTACAGCTTCCTCCACAACCTCTTCGGTAACATCAAGTGAAATTAAGGCCTTATTGATTTCAGCATTGGGGCTTCCAACCAATAGCCCTGAATTATCATACGACTCCTGTAAAGACTTTGGCGCCAGCTCTTCAAGAAAAGAAGTGATTTGTTTTATCTGCATAGGGCGAAAATAACAACCTATCGTATACTAACTATTATATTTCGACATTTAAGGCCTTCTCTTAAAATGCTCAGGCCGGTTGGTTGCTGAAAGAAATTACTGTATTTTCGACTTAAGCAATTTTTAGCGCAAAAGATGAAGTATTTCTATTTCACTATAATTCCACTTTTACTTCAACCTCTGTATGGCATAAGCCAGCACTTTACTGAAATAGCAAAAATTGTAGCATCAGACAGGGATACCCTAGATGAGTTTTCTCAATCCGTAGATATAGATGGAAATTTTGTCCTTGTTGGTTCGGGTTACGATAGTGAGGACAGCCAAGGAAACCACACATTGCCGCATGCGGGGGCTGTATATGTTTTTGAGCTCATCAACGGAAACTGGACACAGATCCAAAAAATTACTGCCTCTGACCGGGGATTGTATGATAGTTTCGGATCATCCGTTGCAGTTCATGGAAATTACGCTGTTATCGGAGCTGGCGGTGATGCAGATAGCATTGGTGGAGGACGCATTCTAACTGGTTCTGGTTCCGCTTATATTTTTGAACGAAATGCAAATGGCTTATGGACAGAGCTGCAAAAAATTGTCGCCCCAGATAGACACATCATACAGGGTTTTGGAAGTTCAGTTGATGTTTGGGGAAATGAAATAGTCATCGGTTCAATGGAAGCAAAGAATGCCAGTACCATCTCCACTATTGGCGGTGGTGCAGTTTATATATATCAACGTAACATCTCAGGAACTTGGACCTACACTCAAAAAATAGATGCCCCAGATGCGGATTATCTTGATTATTTCGGAGTCTCTGTATCATTATATAACAATACATTAGTTGTTGGAGCGCATGGAGAAGACAAAAACTTAATAAACCGCAATCATCTAGGAGGTGCTGGCGCAGCTTATATTTTTTCAAAACAAGGAAGTACATGGAGTTTAGATCAAAAAATCATAGGCTCTCCAAGAAATGCAAATGATTTTTTTGGTTCTTCTGTCTCTGTTTTTGGGCAAACCATACTTGTTGGTGCTCAAAGGGATGATTTAGACGCTTCGGGATTAAATCCTATTAATGATGCTGGAGCAGCTTACTTTTATGAAAAAACTGGTAATACCTGGGTGCAAACCGAAAGAGTAGTTGCTTCCGACAGATCAGCATCCGGTTTCTTCGGTGGATGGCGCGAAGGCGTAGCGCTATCAGCAAACTATGCCGTTATAGCCGCAGGCGGAAGCCCCACCGACAGTTTAGGCAACAATCCTTTACCCTCTGCCGGAGCATCTTATATATTTAAAAGGCAAAGTTCAGGATGGGTTGAACATCAAAAGATAGTTTCTTCTGACAGACAAGCTGGCGATAGTTTTGGTGAATTCTGTGCCATTTCAAATAATACCATAATTGTTTCAGCGAGGGAGGAAGACGAGGACCAAAATGGGCTTAATACAAAAGGGCGGGCCGGATCAGCTTACATTTTTAAACCGTGCATAACCACCTTTGCTACGATAGCGGATACAGGCTGCGTTAGCTATACATCACCAAGTGGAAATCACATATGGTTTGCCTCTGGTACCTTTCAGGATACGCTAAAAAATGTGGAAGGCTGTGATTCTATACTAACAATCAACCTTATCATTCAATCAGCTTCG
Organism: Schleiferiaceae bacterium; assembly: GCA_963758205.1. Taxonomy (GTDB): domain Bacteria; phylum Bacteroidota; class Bacteroidia; order Flavobacteriales; family Schleiferiaceae; genus Owenweeksia. Next base: position 712,356 of record CAVWUM010000001.1, on the reverse strand, counting down.
ATTCCCCTTAAAATAGATACAGTAGTATATCAAAGTCCCACGTGCCATAGAGGTATTGACGGAAAGATTCAGGTAAATATAAAGGGTGGCACTTTGCCATACAGCTTAAAATGGAATACCGGGGACTCTTTATCCCTTATTGAAAACCTGGATACAGGGCTTTACAAAATAGTTGTGGTTGATAAATTCGGATGTTCAGACTCAGCTTATTTCAACCTTTCTGAACCGGATAGTATTTCAATTGGACTTGTAAACCTGAACAATATTTCTTGCTTTGGCGAAAATGATGGTGAACTTGAGGTTTCAATCTCAGGAGGGTTCCCTCCCTATTCAATAAGCTGGAACAACGGAGACAGTCTGCAAAAGCTAAAGAATCTATCAGCCGGAAATTATGTGTTAAAAGTAGTTGATAGTTTGGGATGTACTAATACCAAAACTTACTCAATAGAGGAACCTGATAGTCTAACTTTAGTAGTTAAAAATTTAAAAAATATAAGTTGCTTTGATGATGCTGATGGGTTCATCAATGTTTCGGCAATCGGGGGCACCAAACCTTACCGCTTCATTTGGAATAATGGGCAAAGTACACCTGTTATAAACCAACTAAATAGAGGCTCTTATCAAGTATCAATTTCTGATTCCAATGGATGCACAACGACTCGTATATTTCAAATTACCGAACCTGACTCTTTGCAAGTAAGCTATAGGGAAGAAACAGCACCCAGTTGTGGAAAGGAAAATGGAGAAGTAAACCTAAATATAACCGGAGGGGTAAAACCCTACAATGTGGTTTGGAGCAATGGAAACTTAGGAAGTGATCTTAAAGATGTTTCGGAAGGAACCTATATGGCTACTATAACCGATAGTGGGGGATGCTTTAAGAAAATTGAAATTGAACTAAAAGATGGTTATGATAAAAAACTCTATTTCGCCAATAGCTTTACTCCAAATGACGACAACCTCAATGAGGTATACGAAATAAAAGGACCCATGGAGTGTTTTACAAATGCTCACTTTAGAGTTTTTAACCGATGGGGAGAGCGGGTTTTTGAAACAAGTAACCCTTTTACCGAATTTTGGGATGGCACTATAAGTGGAAATGCCCAGCCAAAGATTGACACCTACACTTTCCATTTCTCATCTGAAGAGTACAGTAAATCGGGATATTTTCAAATTATTCGTTGACAAACAAAAAATCCCGCCTCAGTATAACCAAGACGGGATTTCAATTTATCTAACTAAAAAGGAAATTATTTTTCCTTTTCGTTTTCTTCCATTTGCTTCTTAAGATCACTAAGAGCATCAAGATCTCCCAAAGTAGAACGCTCTACGTTAGTTTGGATTTTCTTAACAGCCTGCTTAGTCTGCTTTTTCTCAGCCTGATCTTTTTCAGCATTTACTGATTTATGGATTTCGGTTTTAGAAGCTACAACCCTGCGGTTATCCTTATTAAACTCGATGATCTTAAAGTCAGTTACTTCGCCTTTCTCAATGTTTGATCCATCTTCTTTAGCCATATGGCGGCCTGGTACAAATGCTTCCACTCCAATATTCTCGAAACGGATTTCAGCACCTTTGTCCACAATCTCAATCACTTTACCTTCCATTACACTACCTTCTTCAAGTAGGGTTTCGTAAGTGTCAAATGGGTTTTCTTCCACTTGTTTGTGACCAAGGCTCAATCTGCGGTTTTCAACATCAATATCAAGTACTACCACATCAAGTACAGCACCAATAGAGGTAAACTCACTTGGGTGCTTCACTTTCTTAGTCCAGCTAAGGTCAGAGATGTGAATTAGTCCATCAATACCCTCTTCAAGCTCTACAAACACACCAAAGTTGGTGAAGTTGCGAACGGTACCTTTATGCTTGGAACCTTGTGGGTATTTAGTAGTGATATCAGTCCATGGGTCAGAGCTCAATTGCTTAATACCCAAAGACATTTTGCGGTCTTCACGATCAAGTGTAAGCACTTCTGCCTCTACTTCATCACCTACGTTCATAAAGTCCTGGGCGCTTCTAAGGTGTGTACTCCAGCTCATTTCACTTACGTGGATAAGACCTTCAACACCTGGTATGATCTCAACAAAAGCACCGTAATCAGCAAGTACTACTACTTTACCTTTTACTTTATCACCTACGTTAAGCTCTTTATCCAACTGATCCCATGGGTGAGCCTCAAGTTGCTTAAGACCCAACTGGATACGTGTTTTATCCTCATCAAAGTCAAGGATTACCACGTTAAGTTTCTGATCAAGCTCAACTACCTCAGATGGGTGGTTGATACGGCTCCAGCTCAGGTCGGTAATGTGTACCAAACCATCTACACCGCCAAGGTCAATAAACACACCGTAAGAAGTGATGTTTTTCACCACACCTTCCAGTACCTGACCTTTTTCCAGCTTGCCGATGATTTCTTTCTTCTGCTCTTCAAGGTCAGCCTCAATAAGGGCTTTGTGAGATACTACCACGTTTTTAAACTCGTGGTTAATTTTCACAACCTTAAATTCCATGGTTTTGTCAACGTAAGCATCGTAATCACGGATTGGCTTAACGTCAATCTGAGATCCTGGCAAGAACGCCTCAATACCAAACACGTCTACGATCATACCACCTTTGGTGCGGCACTTCACGTATCCGTTTACTACTTCTTCATTATCATGAGCAGCATTTACACGATCCCAGGCCTTAATGGCACGGGCCTTACGGTGGCTCAATACAAGCTGCCCGTCTTTATCTTCCTGCTTATCCACCAATACCTCTACTTTATCACCCACTTTAAGATCGGGGTTGTAGCGGAATTCGTTTAGAGAAATAACACCCTCTGATTTGTAGCCTATGTCAACGATAGCCTCGCGATCAGTCATGTTGATCACGTTACCTTCGGTTACAGTGTGCTCATCAATAGTGGTAATGGTTTCCTCGTAAAGCTTAGTAAGCTCTTCTCTTTCTTTTTTGCTTTTGGATTTAAGTCCGTACTCAAACTCATCCCAGTCAAAGGCAGCCTCTTCTTCTTTGGCTACTTCTTCTTTAACTTCAGCAACCACTTCTTTTGCCGTTTCAGGCTTTGAAGACTTTTCCTCAGATTTTTCAGTATCCACTTCGGTAGGGCTACCTTTTTCCTGAGCTTTAGGAACTTCAGCCTCTTTTACCTCACTGGTGGTAGGCTTAACGTCAGCCTCATCAGCAGTTACTTCGGCCTCGTTGGTTTCGGCTTTTACTTCCTCGGCAGTTTTTTCATTTGCCATTTCGCCTTCATCGGTTTTCTCAGCTTTGGTTTTTGCTGCTTCAGCAATCTCCTTAGCTTCTTCCTTTACTTCCTTAGAAGCATTTTCAGTGTTGGCCTCAACAGCTTTTTCAACTTTGTCTTCGGCCACTTTTTTGTTTTCTTCTGACATGCAGAACAATCATTTGTATTCCGTACCCGGTAAGGACTTTAAGAAATCGAACTACGAAAGATGTTTAAATATTTGATTTACATAACCTTTATCGCGCCCTACACTCCACGAAAAAAGGGGTGCAAATGTAAATATTTTCAAAAACAATATCGCAGCATTTAGACACTAATTCGTATACTTTTCTAAAAACCGATTGTACATCATGGTTATTAAAATCAAAAAACCGCGAAGAGCTTTACCCCTCGCGGTTTTTTGATTATCTATTAGCAACAATTTTATTTCTTAGCAAACTGTTCCTTAAGCATTTCTGTGGTGGTACTGCCCGGACGCTCCAGCGGGAAACCAAGGGCACGATCCCAGATAAGGCTGGCCAGTGTACCCAGTGAGCGGCTCACACCAAATAGTACGGTGTAAAAGTCATACTCAGTAAGGCCGTAGTGCATCAACAGTTGCCCTGAGTGTGCATCTACGTTTGGCCATGGGTTTTTCACTTTACCGGTATCCTGAAGTATTTCAGGCACCACCTCGTACACGCGGCTCACAATCTGGAACAAGTCATCATGAGGCATGTGCTTTTGTGCAAACTCACGTTGAGCAGTATAGCGAGGATCGGTTTTACGCAATACAGCGTGTCCGAATCCCGGTACCACTTTACCATCATTAAGGGTTTGCTTTACGTAATTGGCAATTTGCTCTTTTGATGGCAATCCGCCACCCAACTCATCGCGCATCGCAAATATCCAGCGTATAACTTCCTGGTTAGCCAAACCGTGTAATGGACCTGCCAAACCATTCATACCGGCTGCAAAAGCCTGGTAGCAATCAGATAATGCTGAACCAACAAGATGAATGGTATGAGCTGATACGTTTCCACCTTCATGATCAACATGGATAGTCATATAAAGACGCATCAATTCATGAAACTCCGCATTGTCAAAACCCAGCATATGAGCAAAGTTTCCGGCCCAGTCAAGGCTCGGATCGGGCTCAATGTGATTACCATTATGGTACATCCTACGATAAATGTACGCTGCCAGTCTTGGTAAGCGGGCAATCAGGTTCATGGCATCCTCATAAGTAGGATCCCAATAATCTGATTTATTAATTCCATTACGGTAAGCCTTCTTAAATTCAGATTCGGTACGCAAAGCCATAATACCAGTAACAAACTGCGTCATGGGGTGCGTGTGCATCGGTAATGCATCAATCACCTTAAAAACGTGAGGAGGGATTTGAGCCCTGCGGGCCCAGTTGTTACTTACCCTCCTGGCGATGTCATCATCAGGCAGTTCGTTAAACAACATCAGGTAAAAAATACCTTCCGGTAAAGGTTGCTCACCACCAGGAAATTTTGGTAGCTTTTCCTGTAGTTCAGGAATGCTGTAACCCCTAAAACGAATTCCTTCAGCAGGATCAAGTTTTGAGGTTTCTGTTATCAGTGCCAACATTCCACGCATCCCACCATAAAGTTGAGATACCTTTATCTGGCCAATTACTTCATCGCCATGTGCGGCTATAAAATCCTTTACATCCTTTTGTGCGGGTTCTATTTTTGTTTTGAAGTGTTCCTTAAGTCTTTGCATTGTTGACATTATTGGGCTGGTTATTTTATATATTTAAAATTCTTTCCCGGGTAAATACCTGTATCCCCAAGTATTTCCTCTATTCTTAGTAGTTGATTGTACTTGGCAATCCGGTCGCTCCTTGAGGCGGATCCTGTTTTGATCTGCCCACAGTTCAAAGCTACGGCAAGATCAGCAATTGTGCTGTCTTCAGTTTCACCTGAGCGATGGCTCATCACGCAAGTATAGCCATTATTCTGCGCTTTTTGTACTGTATTTATTGTTTCTGTTAATGTACCGATTTGATTCACCTTTACCAAAACTGAATTGGCCACGCCTTGTTCAATTCCCTGGTTCAGTCTTTCCACATTGGTAACAAAAAGATCATCCCCTACCAACTGCACTTTGTTGCCAATGGCATCAGTAAGTTTCTTCCAGCCATCCCAGTCATCCTCGGCAAGTCCATCTTCAATAGAAATGATAGGATACTTTTCAATCCAGTTCGCCCAATAGGCCACCATTTCTTCTGAAGTTAGTTGCTTGCCGGTACTTTTTGTAAAAGTGTACAAACCAGTTTTCTCATCATAAAACTCCGTAGAAGCGGCATCCATAGTAATATATACGTCCTCGCCAGGTTTAAAACCGGCTTTTTCAATCGCAGTCAGTACGGTTTCAATTGCCTCCTCATTAGATTTGATGTTAGGGGCAAAACCACCTTCATCGCCCACATTGGTACTATATCCTTTAGATTTCAGTACATTTTTAAGGTGGTGAAATATTTCGGTACCCATCTGTAAACCTTCAGCAAAACTGTAGGCTCCAAAAGGCATCACCATAAATTCCTGAAAATCGATGGAATTATCCGCATGAGCACCTCCATTAAGGATGTTCATCATAGGCACAGGCAGTGTGCGGGCATTTACCCCGCCTATGTAATTGAACAACAGTTGCCCGTTTACCGCAGCTGCTGCTTTGGCGGCCGCCAGAGAAACAGCCAGCATAGCATTGGCACCAAGGTTGGCTTTATTGGAAGTTCCGTCAAGTTCAATCATAGCATTGTCAATGCCCACCTGATCGGAAACCTGCATACCCACCAGGCTTTCGGCTATAGCTTCATTTACGTTCTGAACAGCTCGTAGTACTCCCTTGCCGAGGTATGCTTTTTCATCACCGTCACGAAGCTCAACCGCCTCATGCACACCTGTGGAAGCACCCGAAGGAACAGCCGCCCGGCCCATGTGACCTCTGTCGGTATATACCTCCGCCTCTACGGTTGGGTTTCCTCTGCTATCTAATATCTGTCTGGCATGGATGCCTGTAATAACTGCCATGTCTGGTTATTTTTTATGTGTTTTGATTAAATCGATAAACTCGTCAAATAGGTAGGTGGCATCATGTGGACCGGGAAATGCCTCCGGGTGGTGCTGAACAGAGAATACCGGCTTGTTCTTCATTTTCATTCCGGCAGGGGTGTTATCATTAAGATGATAATGGGTAAGCTCAAACTCATCATGGGCCTTTACATCTTCCATATTTACACTAAAGCCATGGTTTTGGGTGGTGATTTCACCTTTACCCGTCACAATGTTTTTCACGGGATGATTAATACCTCTATGCCCGTTAAACATTTTATAGGTACTCATGCCCTTAGCCAAAGCAATTAGCTGGTGGCCCAGGCAAATGCCGAACACTGGTAAGCCCGAATCAATAATCTGCTTTACAAGTTCAATAGTATCTTTCATAGCAGCAGGATCACCTGGGCCGTTGGAAATAAATAGCCCATCAGGGTGCCAGTCCAGCATATTCTGTAAAGAGCTGGTCATTGGAAAAACCTTCATATAGGCATCCCTTTTATCAAAGTTGCGCAGTATGTTGGTTTTTATTCCGAGATCAAGCACTGCAATTTTATAGGTAGCATCAGGGTTTCCAAAAAACATTGGTTCTTTTATAGAAACCTGGCTGGAAAGTTCCAGTCCTTCCATCGAAGGTACATCTGCCAGCTTTTTTCTCAGGGCATCAATATCATCAATCTCTGTGCTTATAATAGCATTCATAGCTCCTTTGTCTCTAATGTGGCGTACGAGGGCACGGGTATCCACATCAGATATTATAACCTTGTTTTGATCTTTAAAGTAATTAAACAGGTTGCCATCGCTACCCTCGCGGCTATGGTAAGTACTGAAGTTTTTGCACACCAGGCCGGCTATTTTTATCCCATCAGATTCTACCTCCTCAGCTTTTACACCATAGTTACCAATATGAGCGTTGGTGGTAACCATTATTTGCCCAAGGTAACTGGGGTCGGTAAAAATTTCCTGGTAGCCGGTCATCCCGGTGTTAAAGCATACCTCGCCTGTGGCTTCGCCATCAAGGCCTGTGGCCTTTCCCCAAAATAGGGTACCGTCTTGTAGCAGTATCACTGCTTTTTTCATTTGGTAATTACTCATCTTTATGAATCTGAGGGTATTAAACTTTATTGCAAAAAAAAAGGATAAGAACTAAATATCCTTACCCTTTTAATATCACAACTGATGGTTATACACTATCAATCTTTCTTTTCTTCTTCGTTAGTAGTATCAGCTTCGGCCTTAGGCTCTTCTTCTTTTACTTCTTCCACTTTTGGCTCTTCCGCTTTAGCTTCTTCGGTTTTACCGGCTTTGGCTTCAGCTTTTGGGGCGGGTGCAGCAGCGTCAGCTGTTGACTTCTTACCACCTCTTCTGCTTCTGCGTGATTTTCCTGAGGATGCTTCCTTACCGCTAGTGTAGATTTCGTTGAAATCCACAAGCTCTATCATACACATTTCAGCATTATCACCAAGGCGATTGCCGGTTTTAATGATTCTGGTGTAACCACCCGGGCGGTCTCCTACCTTATCAGCTACGTCTCTAAAAAGAGTGCTTACTGCATATTTATTTTTAAGATAGCTAAATACAATCCTGCGGCTGTGTGTAGTATCGTTCTTTGATTTTGTAATCAAAGGCTCCACATACAACTTAAGGGCCTTGGCTTTTGCTACCGTAGTGGTAATGCGCTTATGCTCAATTAGCGATGCTGCCATGTTGGCCAACATTGCCTTACGGTGAGAAGCCGTACGACCAAGATGATTAAATTTCTTTCCGTGTCTCATCGTCTCTTATTCCTTATCCAATTTATATTTAGCGATATCCATCCCAAAGTGAAGACCTTTGGTTTCTACTAGTTCATCCAGCTCAGTAAGAGACTTTTTACCGAAGTTGCGGAACTTCATAAGGTCATTTTTGGTAAAGGTTACCAAATCACCTAAAGTTTCTACTTCAGCAGCTTTAAGGCAGTTCAAAGCTCTTACAGAAAGATCCATGTCAACCAACTTGGTTTTAAGTAGCTGGCGCATGTGAAGGATTTCCTCATCGTAGTTATCGGTATCAGCAGTTTTGCTGTCTTCCATGCTGATCTTTTCATCACTCACCAACATAAAGTGGTGAATCAAAACTTTAGCAGCCTCGGTAAGCGCCTTCTTTGGGTGGATACTACCATCAGTAGTAATTTCCAAAATAAGTTTTTCAAAGTCAGTCTTCTGCTCTACACGGTAATTCTCAATGCTATACTTAACATTTTTAATTGGGGTGTAGATGGAATCGATAGCTATAGTACCTAATGGTGCGTTACTCTTTTTGTTCTCTTCCGCAGGCACATATCCACGACCTTTTTCAATGGTCACTTCAAGCTCCAGCTTTACAGAAGGATCCATATTACAGATTACTAGATCAGGATTTAACACCTGAAAGGCAGAGATAAACTTTCCAAGATCACCGGCAGTAAGTTTGTCCTGTCCACTGATGCTGATATTAACTTTCTCTTCCTCTAAGTCCTCAATCTGTCTTTTAAAGCGTACCTGCTTAAGGTTTAGTACGATTTCGGTAACGTCTTCAACTACTCCTTTGATGGTAGAAAACTCGTGTTCTACACCTTCTATTTTTACAGAAGTAAAGGCAAAACCTTCAAGTGAAGAAAGTAATACTCTGCGAAGAGCATTTCCTACTGTCAATCCATATCCTGGTTCTAAAGGTCTGAACTCAAACTGACCTTCAGTCTCAGAAGCATGATTCATTATTACCTGATCAGGCTTTTGGAAGTTTAATATTGCCATAGCAAATTATATAGAAGTTTATAATATGATTACTTGGAGTACAATTCCACAATTAGTTGTTCCTTGATGTTTTCAGGAATCAACTCTCTTTGTGGAGTACTCAAAAATGTGCCGGTTTTGGTTGAGTCATTCCACTCTAACCAAGGAAACTGGTCTTTACGGCTGGCCAGTGAGTTGGTAATAGCGCTAAGAGACTTTGCCTTTTCGCGCACACTTACCTGGTCACCCGCCTTTACCTGGTAAGATGGAATGTTTACAACATTACCATTTACTAGAATATGAGTGTGCGATACAAACTGGCGTGCAGCTCTTCTTGAAGGAGCTATACCTAAACGGTATACCACGTTATCTAAACGAGACTCACATAGTTGCAACAATACCTCACCGGTAATACCTTTTGAACTTGATGCTTTATCAAACATGTTGGCAAACTGACGCTCAAGGATACCATATGTGTATTTTGCCTTTTGCTTTTCAGCTAACTGAATCGCATATTCAGATTTCTTACCTCTTCTACGGGCATTACCATGCTGGCCGGGAGGGTAGTTTTTCTTTTCAAATGAACGATCAGGGCCGAAGATTGGATCTCCAAACTTTCTTGCGATTTTCGTTTTAGGGCCTGTATATCTTGCCATTTCTTCGCTATCTAATTAATTTCTTAAACTCTTCTTCTCTTAGGAGGGCGACATCCATTGTGAGGTATTGGTGTGATATCAATAATTTCTGATACCTCAATACCTGAATTGTGGATAGAACGAATAGCAGACTCTCTACCATTTCCTGGTCCCTTTACAAATACCTTCACTTTTTTAAGGCCAAGGTCCATCGCTGTTTTTGCGCAATCCTCAGCAGCCATTTGGGCAGCGTAAGGAGTGTTTTTCTTTGATCCTCTAAATCCCATTTTACCAGCAGATGACCAGCTAATTACTTGTCCCTTGGTATTGGTAAGAGAAATGATAATATTATTGAAAGTAGCATTTACGTGAGCCTCACCCACTGCTTCTACTATAACCTTTCTCTTCTTGGTAGCTTTACCTGTCGCTTTCTTTGCCATAGCTCAACCTAATTATTTAGTAGCCTTTTTCTTGTTAGCTACTGTTTTACGTTTTCCTTTTCTGGTGCGGGAGTTGTTCTTAGTTCTCTGACCACGAAGAGGTAATCCATTACGGTGACGAACGCCACGGTAACATCCAATATCCATCAATCGCTTAATGCTCAACTGGATTTCAGAACGAAGCTCTCCCTCCACCTTAAAAGTTTCAGAAATAAGGTTTCTGATAGCCGTAAGCTGATCATCATCCCACTCCTCAACCTTAGTGTCGTAGCTAATTCCGGCTTCATCCAGAATTTGTCTGGCCCTGCTATTTCCGATACCGAAAATATAGGTAAGGCCAATTTCGCCTCTTTTGTTTTTTGGTAAATCTACACCCGCAATCCTTGCCATAGGTTATCCGTTATATATTATCCTTGTCTTTGTTTAAACTTTGGGTTCTTCTTGTTTATCACATAAAGAACTCCCTTTCTGCGCACTATTTTACAGTCTGCGCTTCTCTTCTTAATTGATGCTCTTACTTTCATTTTCTTAGTATCTGTAAGTTATCCTGGCTTTACTTAAGTCGTAAGGAGACATTTCAAGCTTCACCTTGTCTCCGGGTAAAAGTTTTATGTAATTCATCCGCATTTTTCCGGATATGTGAGCTGTTACAACGTGTCCATTCTCCAGCTCAACCCTAAACATTGCATTACTCAATGCTTCTATTATTGATCCGTCTTGCTCTATTGCAGATTGTTTAGCCATAGTTTCTTAAACCTCTTTTTTTTAAAATGCGCTTACCGCGCGTCCTTTTAGTTTTCCTGATTTCATCAAACCATCATAGTGGCGATTCAACAGGTAACTTTCAATTTGTTGTAATGTATCTAATACCACACCTACCATAATCAGCAAACTGGTACCTCCGTAGAAGTAGGCAAACTGAGTATTAACTCCGGCTATCATTGCAAAGGCTGGTAAAATGGCCAGTATTGCAAGAAAGATAGACCCGGGTAGTGTGATGCGGGATAACACTGTATCTAAAAATTCAGCAGTTTGCTTACCTGGCTTAATACCGGGAATAAAACCACCATTACGCTTCAAATCTTCAGCCATTTGGTTAGTATTAACCTGAATAGCTGTGTAGAAGTAGGTAAAAAGGATAATCAGTACTGCAAATACGAAGTTGTACCAAAAACCCTGAATATTACTGAACATAGACACCAGCACATTCATGCTGCTATCCTGCAAGCCTGCATAGCTCAACACCGTTACCGGGATAAACATAATAGCTTGGGCAAATATGATAGGCATTACACCTGCAGCATTTACTTTAAGTGGAATATACTGACGAGCAGATGCACCGGCAAAAGTTCTGCCACCAGCAGTTCTCTTGGCGTACTGAACCGTTACCTTGCGCACAGCCTGTACTAAGGCTACCGATAGTAAGATGACTATAAGTAGTACCGCTATTTCAATAATGAAAAGAACCAAACCTCCATTCAAATCCATCTTAGAGGCAAACTCCTGTAGGAATGCCTGAGGAAGGCTGGCGATGATACCCACCATTATCAAAAGTGAGATACCGTTACCTATTCCTTTATCCGTAATTCTTTCTCCCAACCACATAGCAAACACGGTTCCAGCTGTCAATACAATGATGGACATAATCCAGAACAAGCTAGGTGAGATGGTAAGCTGAACATTCTGGCTCATAAGGTTAGCAATGTAACCAGGGGCCTGTGCTGCGGTAATAGCGATAGTAAGAAAACGAGTAATCTGGTTGATCTTTCTTCTTCCGCTCTCACCCTCTTTCTGCATTTTTTGAATGCTTGGCACCGCCATACCCAACAACTGAATAACAATAGATGCTGAGATATAAGGCATAATACCAAGAGCCAAAATGGAAGCGTTAGCAAACGCACCCCCGGTAAACGCGTTCAAAATGCCCAGGATACCACCATCGGCCTGATTTTGAAGTTGTGTTAAACTTTCGGGGTCAATACCGGGAAGAACAACGTTTGATCCCAAACGATATATGAACAAAAGACCCAGGGTAAGAAGGATCTTTTCCCTGAGTTCTTCAATCTTCCAAATATTTTTTAGTGTTTCGATAAAACGCTTCATGCAATTCGCATTATAGAGTTAGAGCTTCGCCACCGTTAGCTTCGATAGCTTCTTTTGCTGTTTTAGAAAATCCATGAGCCTCAACCTTTACTTTGGCTTTCAACTCACCTCTTCCCAAAATCTTTACAAGATCTTTCTTATCAACCAAACCGTTGTTAATCAACATCTCCATGTTGATAGTATCGGTAGCTTTACCTTCATCCACCAGCTTTTGAAGCGTATCAAGGTTAATTCCGTGGTATTCCACACGATTAATATTGCGGAAACCAAACTTAGGAACCCTTCTTTGAAGTGGCATCTGGCCACCTTCAAAACCGATTTTTGATTTGTAACCACTGCGGGATTTAGCACCCTTATGACCACGGGTTGAAGTACCACCGTGTCCGGAACCTTCACCACGTCCGATACGCTTAGAAGATTTAGTTGATCCTGCGGCTGGTTTTAGATTATTTAAACTCATTACTGAATATCTTAATAAGATGTTACTTAACTTCTTCTACTTGCACCAAGTGAGACACTTTTCTTACCATACCCAAAATTTGCGGGGTGGCTTCGTGCTCCACTACCTGATTCATTTTGCGCAATCCAAGGGCGGCCAAAGTTCTTTTTTGATCTTCAGGGCGCTTAATCTTGCTGCGTACTTGTGTTACTTTTATAGTAGCCATTACCTTATTCTTTATCCGTTGAATACTTGTTCTACAGAAGATACCACGTGTTTTGGCAATAGTACCAGCATCACGCATTTTAAGAAGACAGTCAAAAGTTGCCTTTACCACGTTGTGCGGGTTTGATGATCCTTTAGACTTTGCCAAAACATCATGCACACCAAGGCTTTCAAGTACCGCCCTCATTGCACCACCGGCAATTACACCGGTACCGTGTGAAGCTGGTCTTAAAAACACTCTCGCACCACCAAACTTACCTGACTCTGCATGAGGAATGGTAGCTTTTATAAGTGGAATACGAACCAGGTTCTTTTTAGCGTCTTCAATACCTTTTTGGATAGCTTCAGAAACTTCTTTAGACTTACCAAGACCAAAGCCGGCTACTCCTTTTTCATCACCTACCACAACGATAGCTGAAAAACCAAAAGTTCTACCACCTTTAGTAACCTTAGTTACCCTTTGTACACCTACCACACGGTCAGTTAGTTCTAATCCGCTGGGCTTTACTCTTTGTACGTTCTTATGACCTTTTAACATCTCAGTGTCTTAAAATTTTAGTCCTGCTTCCCTGGCACCTTCGGCCAATGATTTAATTCTTCCGTGGTAAAGGTATCCGTTACGGTCAAAAGTGATTTGCTCTACACCATTTTCCTTAGCTCTTTCGGCAACCATTTTACCCACCGCTTTGGCGATATCGCTCTTATTACCATCTTTAGAAACTTCTTTATCCAAAGAAGATGCAGCTACAATTGTCTTGCTGGTTTCATCATTGATGATCTGAGCATAGATTTCATTATTGCTTCTAAAAACAGATAACCTGGGTCTTTCAGTAGTACCCTCCACATTTTTTCTAACCCTGCGCTTAATACGCAGTCTTCTTTCTGATTTGGTAAGTGCCATATCTTATTATTTACTAGCGGTTTTACCGGCTTTTCTCCTAATATATTCACCAACGTATTTCACACCTTTACCTTTGTAAGGCTCTGGCTTACGGAAGCCGCGGATTTTAGCCGCAACCATACCCAACAATTGCTTGTCGTGGCTCTTCAATATCACGATCGGGTTTTTACCTTTATCAGATACTGTTTCAACTTTTACTTCAGCTGGTACCTGAAACAGGATATTGTGAGAGTAACCCAAAGCAAGGTCAAGATTCTGACCCTGGTTAGAAGCCCTGTAACCAACACCTACCAGCTCCAGTTTCTTTTCAAAACCAGCGCTTACGCCTTCAATCATGTTAGCTAAAAGTGCGCGGTAAAGGCCATGGTTTGCCTTAGTTTGTTTTTCCTCATTGGCACGCTCCACGCTTACTTCACCATCCTCTTGCTTAAGGGTAATAGTATCGGGCATCTCCTGAGATAACTCTCCCAATTTACCTTTCACGGAAACAGTGTTACCACTTACGTTCAGCTGAACGTCTCCGGGAACTTTAATTGGCGCTAATCCTACTCGTGACATTTATAATGCGTTCTTTAAATTGTATTAATAAACGAAGCAAAGTACCTCGCCTCCTACATTCTCCTTACGGGCCTGCTTATCGGTCATCAATCCTTTTGAGGTGGACACGATAGCAACTCCCAAGCCATTTATAACTCTTGGCAGTTCCTGGCTGGAAGAATACTTCCTTAAACCCGGCTTACTTACGCGCTCAAGCTTGCGAATGGCAGCTGCCTCAGTAATACGGTCATACTTCAAAGCAATCTTGATAGAGCCCTGTGGGCCTTTATCTTCCTCTACTTTGTAGTTCAATATATATCCCTGCTCGTGTAGAATTTTTGTCATCTCAACCTTAAGGTTTGAAGATGGGATTTCTACAATTTTGTGTCCTGCCAGGATGGCATTACGAACACGTGTCAGGTAATCTGCAATTGGATCTGTAACCATTTCTTAAAATATATATTTTACCAACTAGCCTTTTTCACTCCCGGAATCAAGCCATTGTTGGCCATCTCTCTAAACATCACCCTCGAAATACCAAACTGGCGCATGTAACCTCTTGGGCGACCAGTAAGCTTGCAACGGTTGTGCATTCTTATTGGTGATGCGTTTTTTGGTAGTTTTTGCAAGCCTTCATAGTCACCAGCCGCCTTAAGGGCTGCTCGCTTTTCAGCATACTTTTCTACCATTTCTTTCCGCTTTACCTCGCGGGCTTTCATTGATTCTTTAGCCATAACTATTTCTTAAAGGGGAATCCGAAATTTTGTAATAGTGCCTGAGCTTCCTTGTCAGTATCAGCTGATGTCACAAAAGTGATATCCATACCGGTGATACGATTTGTTTTATCGATATCTATCTCAGGGAAAATAATTTGCTCAGTAATACCAAGTGTGTAATTACCACGTCCGTCAAAACCACTGTTCTTAATACCGTTAAAGTCGCGGATACGTGGAAGTGAACTCCAGATCAAACGCTCAAGGAATTCATACATTCTCTCACCACGCAAAGTAACTTTGGCACCGATAGGCATACCTTTTCTCAACTTAAAGTTGGAGATATCCTTTTTGGAGTAAGTAGCTATAGCTTTTTGGCCACTGATACGAGACATCTCGTCAATAGCATAATCCACGAGCTTTTTATCAGCTGTAGCTTCTCCAATACCTTGAGAAAGTACAATCTTTACAAGACGGGGTACTTCCATTACGTTGTTGTAGCCAAACTCTTTAGTAAGAGCTCCTACTACCTCCTCGCGGTACTTTTTCTTTAGTGTAGGTACGTAGTTCATTACTTAATGATCTCTTGTGTTTTCTTAGAATATCTTACCAACTTACCGTTGTCATCCTTCTTGCGTCCAATGCGGGAGGCAGTACCACCACCATCTACAAACATCAGATTTGAAAGGTGAATAGGTGCTTCCATTTCGGTGATACCACCTTGTGGATTAGCCGCACTTGGTTTATTGTGTTTTTTCACCAGGTTGATACCTTCTACCAATGCCTTGTTTTTATCACCAAGCATCTCAATCACTTTACCGGTTTTTCCTTTATCCTCACCGGCAAGTACCTTTACGGTATCTCCTTTTTTAATGTGAAACTTTGCCATCTTTCAGTTATTTACAATACCTCTGGAGCCAGAGATACTATTTTCATGTATTGTTTATCACGGAGCTCACGGCCTACAGGTCCGAAAACACGGGTACCGCGCATTTCGCCCTGAGTGTTTAAAAGCACACAAGCGTTATCATCAAAGCGGATGTACGAACCATCAGGTCTGCGTATTTCCTTCTTGGTGCGAACTACCACAGCAGTAGAAACTGCACCCTTCTTTACGTTACCGGCAGGGGTAGCCTCTTTTACAGATACTACAATTTTATCACCTACAGAAGCATACCTTCTTTTGGTGCCGCCCAACACACGGATACAAAGTACTTCCTTTGCTCCGGTGTTATCTGCTACTCTTAGTCTTGATTCTTGCTGTAACATGCTTACTTAGCCCTTTCAATGATTTCTACTAATCTCCAGTTCTTGGTCTTACTCAACGGACGGGTTTCCATAATCCGCACGGTATCACCTTCGTTGCACTCATTCTTTTCATCATGAGCGTGGAACTTTTTAGTAAGCTTAATAAACTTACCGTACATCTCGTGTTTCTTTTTACGCTCTACCGATACAGTAATGGACTTGTCCATTTTACTGCTGGTTACAACACCGATACGTTCCTTTCTTAAATTTCTTTTAATCTCTTCCATCAGAAATTTATTTCTGTTCGTTTAATTCACGATTGCGCAACTCGGTAGATAATCTTGCGATATCCTTGCGGGTGCTCTTTAATTGAGTAGGATTTTCCATAGGTGAAATGGTATGTCCCATTTTCATCTTGGCGTAAGTCAGCTTGCTTTCTTCAAGCTGCTCTTTTATTTCCTGGGTAGTCATTTCTCTAACAACAGATGCTTTCATAATTCTCTAAGGTATTTTAGGCACCTACGTAATCCCTTCTTGTTATAAACTTAGTCTTAACGGGTAGCTTTTGTGCGGCAAGGCGCAATGCCTCTGCGGCCACTTCTGAGTTTACACCATCAAGCTCAAATATGATACGGCCAGGTTTTACAACTGCCACCCAGTGGTCCAAAGCTCCTTTACCTTTACCCATCCTTACTTCAGCAGGCTTGCTGGTGATTGGCTTGTCCGGAAAAATCCTGATCCATAACTGCCCTTCCCTTTTCATATACCTGGTTGCAGCAATACGAGCGGCCTCAATCTGGCGCGAAGTGATAAATACTTCGTTCATCGCTTTGATAGCGAAGCTACCGAAGGCGATCTCAACGCCACGATGAGCGTTGCCCTTCATGCGGCCTTTGAACGTCTTTCTGTGCTTTGTCTTCTTAGGTTGTAACATTGTAAAATGCTCTCTTTATTATCTTACTTACGTTTTCCTTTAGGGCCTCTCGGTTCACGGCTTCCGCGATCAGGAGAACCTCCTTGCTTTCCACCTTTAGCAGATGAACCCAAAAGGTTGCTAAGGTCACGCTTACCATATACTTCACCTTTCATGATCCACACTTTAATACCTAATTTACCATAGGTAGTTTGTGCTTCAGCCAAAGCATAATCAATATCAGCTCTGAAAGTATGAAGTGGTGTTCTTCCGTCTTTATACATTTCCGAACGGGCCATCTCGGCACCATTCAGCCTTCCGGAAACCATTACTTTAATTCCTTCTGCACCCATCCTCATGGTGGCAGCAATACCCATTTTTGTAGCTCTTCTGAAACTGATACGGCCTTCTATCTGGCGTGCAATACTGTCAGCTACTAATTTGGCATCAAGCTCAGGTCTTTTAATTTCAAAGATGTTGATCTGAACCTCTTTCTTGGTAAGCTTTTTAAGCTCTTCCTTTAGTTTATCAACCTCTTGTCCACCTTTTCCGATAATAATACCCGGACGGCTTGTAGTGATGGTTACGGTTACCAGCTTAAGTGTACGCTCAATAATAATGCGGCTTACACTTGCTTTGCTAAGACGAGCATACAGATATTTTCTGATTTTGTCATCTTCGGCCAGTTTATCGCCATAATCGCGTCCACCGTACCAATTGCTTTCCCATCCGCGGATGAAACCTAATCTGTTACCTATCGGGTTAGTCTTCTGTCCCATTCGGTTATGAATTACTATCGTTAACTTCTTCTACTACTTCCTGCTTGTTCTTAGCATCCACAATAATGGTTACGTGGTTGCTTCTTTTACGAACGCGATGTGCTCGACCCTGCGGTGCAGGCTGGATTCTTTTCAGCATCCTGGCACTATCAACAGATATTTCTCTTATATAAAGGCCAGCCTCTTCCATGCGCTCACCTTCATTTTTTTGCTCCCAGTTGTTTAATGCAGAAAGCAACAGCTTCTCTAATCTTCCGCTAGCATCCTGGCTGCTATGCTTAAGTAGGAAAAGGGCCTTTTGCACTTCCATACCGCGAATCATGTCAGCCACTAACCTCATCTTACGGGGAGAAGTTGGACAGTTGTTAAGCTTTGCAAAGGCCACGCTCTTGCGTGCCTCTTTCATCGCGTCTGCTCTTTCTTTTTTTCTTGCACCCATGTCTTAAGTATTAGCGCTTACCTTTATCTTTTTTATTTCCACCGTGGCCGCGGTAAGTACGTGTTGGAGAAAACTCACCCAACTTATGTCCTACCATATTTTCGGTAACAAATACCGGTACAAATGTGCGACCGTTGTGAACGGCAATTGTTTGTCCTACAAAATCAGGAGAAATCATTGAAGCTCTGGAGTAAGTTTTAATTACGCCCTTCTTGCCTCCTTCTATATTCTGAAGCACCTTGCGCTCCAGCTTGTAGTGTATATATGGACCTTTTTTAAGTGACCTTGCCATTTCTTATTATTTTTTCCTTCTTTCTACAATGTACTTGTTGGACTCCTTCTTAGGTGTACGTGTTTTGTAACCTTTAGCAGGGATGTTAGTCCTTGACCTTGGGTGACCACCTGAAGCTCTACCTTCACCACCACCCATGGGGTGATCTACAGGGTTCATAGCTACACCACGTACTCTTGGTCTTCTTCCCAACCATCTTGAGCGTCCGGCTTTACCAGATACCTCTTGCGAGTTATCAGAGTTACTTACAGCTCCAATTGTAGCCTTGCAGGTTACAAGTATCATTCGGCTCTCTCCACTTGGCAGCTTAATGATGGCGTACTTACCATCGCGGGCTGCCAATTGAGCTGATGAACCGGCACTGCGGGCAATTACCGCTCCTTGTCCAGGACGCAGTTCAATACTATTGATTACCGTACCTAAAGGAATATCCGAAAGAAATAAAGTGTTACCAATTTCCGGAGTAGCATCTTTACCACTCACTACAGTCTGACCGTCAGTCAAACCAGTTGGAGCGATGATGTATCTCTTTTCCCCATCTGCGTAGTAAAGCAAAGCTATACGTGCGGTACGGTTAGGATCATACTGTATTGACTGTACCACTGCAGGAATTCCATCCTTATCACGCTTAAAGTCAATTACACGATACTTTCTTTTATGACCACCACCTAACTGGCGTACTGTCATCTTACCGGAATTATTTCTACCGCCCGACTTATCCTTACCTTTTACCAGAGACTTTTCTGGTGTAGATGCGGTAATGTTTTTGTTGTCATTAACAACTTTAAAACGCTGCCCTGGGGTTACCGGGTTTAATTTTCTTACTGCCATCGGTCTTAAATATTACTATAGAGGTCAATGGTTTCACCACTGCGTACTTCTACGATGGCTTTTTTGTACATTCCTGTACTTCCCACTACTACTCCGTTTTTAGTATTTCGACTTTTCTTCTTTCCCGGAATAAGCATGGTGCGGATCTTCTCTACGTTTACTCCGTACACACTTTCAATAGCTCCTTTAATCTCAATCTTATTTGCATGCTTGTTTACAACAAATGCAAAGCGATTGTTATTCTCGCTATCAGCGGTGGCTTTTTCCGTAATTACTGGTCTTATCAGGATGCCCATTGCTTATTTTCTTAAAAGGTTTTCCAGTTTTTCTAACGAATCCTCAGTTAAAACCACATTTTGAGCTTTCATTAAGCTATAAGTGTTTATATCTGAAGCAGTTACAACGTCAGAGCCCTTAAAATTTCGGGACGACAAATATATACTTTTATTTGACTCACCAAGAACTACAAGAGACTTTTTTCCATCAAGTCCTAAAGACTTGATAACATTGATAAAATCCTTGGTCTTAGGCGCGTCCATTTCAAGCTTTTCCATTATCTGGATTTTCTTATCACCAGCCTTTAATGAAAGGGCTGATTTACGAGCAAGGGCCTTAACCTTTTTATTAAGTTTAAAACCATAATCATGAGGACGGGGACCGAATACTGTACCACCACCTCTTTGTAATGGAGACTTTAATGAACCTACCCTGGCGTTACCTGTACCTTTTTGGCGGAAGAACTTTTTGGTGGTACGAGAAATCTCGCCACGCTCTTTCGACTTGTGGGTACCCTGACGCTGGTTTGCCAGGTATTGCTTTACATCCAGGTAAATAGCATGGTGATTTGGCTCTATAGAGAAAAGGTCATCAGATAGATTTACCTTACGGCCGGTCTCTTTGCCTTCTTTATTTAATACTGGTAGTTCCATCACTTGGATATTATTACGATTGAGTTCTTAGCTCCAGGAACAGATCCTGATACCACCAAAACATTTTTTTCCTTATCTACCTTAAGCACTTTAAGGTTTTCTACCATAGTTCTGTTTCCACCTGTACGGCCGGCCATTTTCATACCCTTAAATACACGTGATGGATCAGAGCCGGCACCGATAGAACCCGGTGCACGAAGACGGTTATGCTGACCGTGAGTAGATTGACCAACACCACCAAAACCATGGCGCTTTACTACACCCTGAAAGCCTTTACCTTTTGACTTACCTACCACATCTACAAATTCACCTTCAATGAACATGTCAACAGCAATCTCATCACCAAGCTTCACCTCGGTTTCAAGAGAGTCAATTTCAATAGTATGTCTTTTAGGGGTGGTTCCGGCCTTTTTGAAATGGGCTACCTGAGCAGCAGCTACATTTTTTTCAGACCTGTCACCGTAAGCAATCTGAATTGCTTCATAACCATCAGTATCGTTGGTTTTAACTTGTGTAACTACACAAGGGCCGGCTTCGATGACAGTACATGGAATATTCTTTCCATTTTCGTCAAAGAGGCTTGTCATACCGATTTTTTTACCGATCATTCCAGGCATTTGATATCCTTTTAAAAATTACTAATTTCTTGTACTTACACTTTTATCTCTACCTCAACACCACTGGGCAGCTCCAATTTCATCAGAGCATCAATGGTTTTTGAAGATGAAGAGTAGATGTCTAGCAACCTCTTGTAAGAGGAAAGCTCAAACTGCTCTCTCGCCTTTTTATTTACGTGAGGTGAACGAAGTACTGTGTAAATCCTCTTGTTTGTTGGCAAGGGAATGGGGCCATTAATAATAGCACCGGTACTCTTCACAGTTTTTACGATTTTCTCCGCAGACTTATCTACCAAGTTGTAATCGTATGATTTTAATTTAATCCTGATCTTCTGACTCATCTTAACTTATTGTCTTATGCAGGTTGTTTTCCTTTTACTTTAGCAATCACCTCATCAGCAACGTTCTTAGGCGCTTCTGCAAAGTGTGAGAATTCCATGGTAGAGGTAGCACGGCCAGAGGACATAGTTCTCAAAGCTGTAACATATCCAAACATTTCAGATAGTGGAACCTTGGCTTTTATAACCTTAGATCCGGCACGGTCACCCATACCTTCCATTACACCTCTACGTCTGTTAAGGTCACCTACAATATCACCCATGTTTTCTTCAGGGGTAAGTACCTCTACTTTCATAATAGGTTCCAGCAATACAGGGTTTGCCTTTGGCAAAGCCTCTCTGTAAGCCATTTTAGCAGCAAGCTCAAATGAAAGGGCATCAGAATCCACCGCATGGAAAGATCCGTCTTTCAAAGTAACCTGAAGACTATCTACAGGGTAACCGGCTAAAACACCATTTCTCATGGCCGTTTCAAACCCTTTCTGTACAGAAGGAATAAATTCCTTAGGTACGTTACCACCTTTTACTTCATTATTAAAAATCAAACCTGGTTTTTCAGGATCTCCCGGCTCAATGGTAACTACGATATCCGCGAACTTACCACGACCACCTGACTGCTTTTTGTACACCTCACGGTGATCAACAGTACCACTGATAGCTTCTTTGTAAGAAACCTGAGGAGCACCCTGGTTAACCTCTACTTTAAATTCTCTTCTTAAGCGGTCAACAATAATGTCAAGGTGAAGCTCACCCATACCACTAATGATAGTCTGACCTGAATCCTCATCCGTTTTTACAGTAAAGGTTGGATCCTCTTCAGCCAGTTTGGACAAAGCCATACCCAGCTTATCCACATCAGCCTGAGTTTTAGGCTCTACCGCCAAACCGATTACAGGCTCAGGGAAATCCATAGACTCTAATACGATAGGGTACTTCTCATTACAAAGAGTATCACCTGTCTTAATATCTTTAAAACCAACCAATGCACCAATATCACCAGCACCTAAGGTGTCAATCTGGTTTTGCTTATTAGCATGCATCTGGAAGATTCTTGAAATTCTTTCTTTTTTACCGGTTCTGGTATTCAACACATATGAACCAGACTCAAGAGTACCTGAATAGGCGCGGGTAAAGCAAAGGCGACCTACGAATGGGTCGGTAGCAATCTTAAAGGCAAGTCCAGCAAATGGGTCTTCGAATGTTGGCCTTCTCTTTTCCTCTTCCTGAGTATCAGGATTGGTCCCGATAATAGCATCCACATCCTTGGGAGAAGGAAGAATTTCCATCACCATATCAAGCATGGCCTGCACGCCTTTATTTTTAAAGGCCGAACCACACATCATGGGAACTACTTTACCAGAAGATGGTAGCCTCGCGCAAAGCGTCAAGTATCTCTCTTTCGGTAAGTGATTCGGGATCTTCAAAATATTTTTCCATCAGGGTATCGTTAAATTCAGCTACTGCTTCCAATAACTTTTCACGATACTCAGTGGCCTCATCCAACACATCAGCCGGAATGTCGATTTCATTAAAGGTCATACCCTGATCTTCTTCATTCCAAGTAATACCACGGAAGTTGATCAAGTCAACCACACCTTTAAAATCAGCTTCGTTTCCGATAGGAATTTGAAGAGGCAAAGCGTGGCTTCCCAACATTTCCTTCACCTGACCACAAACTTTCAGGAAATCAGATCCCTGACGGTCCATTTTATTTACGAAACCAATACGGGGGACATTATAGTTGTTGGCCAGTCTCCAGTTAGTTTCTGATTGTGGCTCAACACCATCAACAGCACTAAAAAGAAACACCAAACCATCTAATACACGAAGTGAACGGTTTACCTCAACAGTAAAATCAACGTGTCCCGGAGTGTCAATAATGTTTACGTGATACTCTGTACCACGGTAAGGCCATTTAAGAGTAGTGGCAGCGGAAGTAATAGTAATACCTCTCTCCTGCTCCTGCTCCATCCAGTCCATGGTAGCGGCACCATCATGCACCTCACCAATTTTGTGACTTACTCCACCGTAATAAAGTATACGCTCAGTGGTAGTGGTTTTACCGGCATCAATATGCGCAGCAATTCCAATGTTCCTTGTGTATTTAAGATCTCTTTTTGCCATGACTCAGTGTGGGTCTTGTCTTTTATTATTTAAACCTTCCAAAATGAGCGAAAGCCTTATTCGCTTCAGCCATCTTATGAGTGTCCATTCTTTTCTTTACAGCAGCACCTTCCTCTTTAGAAGCAGCAAGTATTTCGGCAGCTAATTTACCAGCCATTGATTTTTCATTGCGCTTGCGTGAGTAGCTTATCAACCACTTCATGGCGATAGATACTTTACGATCCGGACGGATTTGCATTGGGATTTGAAAAGTAGCACCACCAACCCTGCGGCTACGTACTTCTACGTGTGGCATAACGTTATTAAGGGCTTCCTTCCACAACTCCAATCCGTTTCCTTCCTGAGTTTTTTCCGATACGGCATTAATAGCATCGTAAAAAATGCGGTATGCAGTACTCTTTTTGCCATCCAGCATCATCATGTTCACGAAGCGCGTTACCAACTGATCATTATACTGAGGATCCGGCAACAATGGTCTTTTCTTAGCTCTGGTCTTTCTCATCTTATTCTAAATAGAGAATTATTTCTTATCCTTTGGTCTCTTAGCACCGTACTTACTTCTACGCTGAGTACGACCGGTAACACCGGCAGTATCAAGCGCTCCACGAACGATGTGGTAACGCACACCAGGTAAATCCTTAACCCTACCGCCACGCACCAATACGATGCTGTGCTCCTGTAGGTTATGACCCTCTCCCGGGATGTATGCGTTTACCTCATTTCCGTTAGTTAACCTTACCCTAGCAACTTTACGCATTGCAGAGTTTGGTTTCTTTGGAGTAGTAGTGTACACACGTGTACATACACCCCTGCGCTGTGGTGAAGATTGAAGGGCCGCTGACTTACTCTTCTTAGTGAGTGTTTCGCGTCCTTTTCGTACTAATTGCTGTATCGTTGGCATATACCTTTATATATAAGCTGTTAAAAATCAACAGGTACCCTATTTTTAGGGGACTGCAAATGTAAAACCTTTCCGCAATGTGGCAATAGGTTGCAAAAAAATGTTTTGAGTTTTTTTATTCAGCTGCGCTATGGAGTGGTTTACAGGCCGCTATGTAACCAGAATAAAGTGATGTAAGGGTCAAACAAAAAGCATCTTATGAATGGTGTCCTCCTTTTTTTACCTCTTGTAAACTCCAATTATTTAAATTATAAGAGTGCAGAGTTGCGAAACACATTCCAAAAAAATAAAATACGCTTTAGCAAAATTTGCCTGAGATAAAATCCGCAAGTCTGTTAATACATTCTCCACAACTCCATTTGCCCCATACCTATATATATAAGTACTTTGCCCCTCTGTAGAGAAAATGCATGAATGATTTTGAAAGAACTCAACATCTACAGGAATGAAGACACATATAGAAAAAGCCCTGCCATATTTTAACTTGACAGGGCCTATAGTTTCAAAAACCTTTGTTGCTATTCAGTAATGATCATTTCGCCAAGTGGATGCTTAAAGGCTGCCCTGATTCAGTATGGAGCGTGAGGTAATAATGTCCATATGGAAGATTAGGTGAGGTGCTTATTTCTCCATTTTCATCAACTTTACCACTTTGAACCTTTTTACCAACAGCATTATACATTTCGTACGTATAGTTACCTCTATCCAGGTTTTCGATATGAATCCGGTTAATGAAAGGGTTGGGGTAAACCGAGACTACTTTCTGCCCGTGTTCTGTAATGCTAAAATAGTTTGTGGGCATTTTATCTCCATAACTTCTTACATACTCTACGCTGCAATCAGGGTGCACCCTGAATACCCAAAACCGCTCGTACCAGCAATCAATTATGCAGTCAATCCACCCATAGCGGTAAGTCAGTTCTATGAATTCGGGATAGATGGAATCCCGGATATCCCCACCGTCATCGCTCGAAATATAAATTTGGGGTGAGGCCGCATCCACCCCAGGCAATGTTTCAAGTGTATTTCCTAAAGCAAAGAGGTTATGGCTTTGCCTAAAATCCAGACTCGCAATACCATTAATTGAACTAATGCCAAAATAGGCCCAGCTGCTGTCAAGAGTGAAATCTTTCAAAAAAAAATCCACCGTGGAGTCGCCAGTTATTAATTTGTGATCCCTAAATGCCTTCATCCAGGTAAGGTTTGAGTCTGCATGCACATTCATTTCATTTAATGCAAATTCTGTGACCTGAGTATGCACCTTTCCCATTTCCACCACCGTATCCCTGGCCGGTAGTGCCGTGGCATTGTAAACCGCCATAAGCGCATCCATATATTGCTGGCTGCGGGCAGGCTCTATGGTGGCACTGTCTTTCCAGGTGGTG
Source organism: Schleiferiaceae bacterium (assembly GCA_963758205.1). Lineage (GTDB taxonomy): Bacteria > Bacteroidota > Bacteroidia > Flavobacteriales > Schleiferiaceae > Owenweeksia. Next base: position 686,502 of record CAVWUM010000001.1, on the reverse strand, counting down.
CCTTTATCCATTATGTAACGCAAGGCCATCCTATCAGCATCATCTTGGTACATCCGCTTAATGCTATCTGGGGCATTGCAGGAGGACGGAACGGTTTGGGACAGCACCGGGAGGGTGCTGGCTAAACCGGTTATTATTATTATTGTGAAATACTTCCTCATGACATCATTGTATTACAAGTATTCTTTAACCGTTCCATCAGCTATAAGTTGCAAGTAAAATTTTTTTGGTTTCATAAATAAAATGGTTTCCAGTATCAGTTTGTGAAGCTAAACAATAGTTTACCTACTCATGCGCTTTTCGGCTACCGCGGCACTTAATACTTTCAGACCTGATTAATTAATTGCCCTGTAAATCAAAAAAAAAAAAACGAATCCGCAAAATTTTACGTACGTTTTTTTCTTACAAAAAATACCATCTTACACCACATCAGGCTTTAGAAAAAAAATTTGACATTTTAGCAATCCAACCTCTATATCATTACATTCTCCACAACTCCATTTGCCCCATACCTATATATATAAGTACTTTGCCCCTCCGTAGAGAAAATGCATGAATGATTATCTGAAACAACTCGACCCCCTTAACTTAAATTCCCAAACCGCTCTTGGCCATAAAAAAGAATTATATAAAAGTAGTATTGGAAATAAAGGGTGATAAGGCAGATTGCCCTGTGGAGTTGAAAAGCTATCTTAATTCTGGAGAAAGATGATGAGGAAATACCTTTCGAAAAGCTTTACTGCGGAGGAGGCTATGGAACTCGAAGAATATTTTAAAAAAAAGCAGTTCTACTTTTTATACCCCAATCGGTTTCGTGGTTTTTCCTGTTCTTTGATAAATTGTTTAAGATAATCGAAAATGAGCTCTATCTTTTCGTCCTGTCCGCTTACCTTTTTCCGAATGGCTTCCATTTCCAAAAGCAAATCTTTATGGTTAAGCATCATTTCGCGCATTTTTGCAAATGTTCTGATAACCCTGATATTTACTGCTATGGCCTGCTCACTGTTAAGCACACATGACAGCATAGTAACCCCTTGCTCGGTAAAGCAAAACGGGCTATACCTCAGCCCCATCTTGTCCGAATTGGACATCACAATTTGTGATCTCCAATTTTCCAGTTCCTTTTTGTCCATCTCAAACATAAAGTCTTCAGGAAAACGTGTAGAATTTCTCCGCACCGCCTGCTTTAAGACCCTTGTTTCTACACCATATAGCTCGGCTAAGTCCCGGTCCATCATTACTTTCTGACCACGGATTTCGTAAATCTTAGCCAGTATCACCTCATCAGGTACAGTCAGTTGCTTTCTCATAGCGAATTTCCTAAATACAAGTTATTCAGGGATGAATTTAATACTATTTAGGATTTCACTTTCATTTGCCCCATACCTATATATATAAGTACTTTGCCCCTCTGTAGAGAAAATGCATGAATGATTATCTGAAACAACTCAACCCGGCCCAGCAGGAAGCCGTAAAAGCAACTGAAGGCCCGGTAATGATTATAGCCGGTGCAGGTTCAGGGAAAACCCGGGTACTTACCTATAGGATAGCCTACCTGATGGCCGAAAAGGGCGTGGATCCCTTCAACATACTTTCACTCACATTTACCAATAAGGCCGCCCGCGAAATGAAGGAACGTATTGGTAAAATAGTAGGCCCTTCAGAAGCGAAAAATCTTTGGATGGGAACCTTCCACTCGGTATTTGCCAAAATATTGAGGATAGAAGCTGACCGGCTTGGCTTCCCAAACAACTTTACTATTTATGATGCGGAAGACAGCCGTAAGGTTTTGGCCAACGTTATTAAGGAGCAGAGCCTGGATAAGGAAATCTACAAACCCAAAAGTGTTGCGAGAAGAATCTCGGCTTTGAAGAATGCCCTGATTACGCCAAAGGAATATTTACGCAGTCCTGATCTGCAGGAGCAGGACTCGGCAGCACGCATGCCGCAGATGGGGGACATCTATCGCGCTTACGCGGAGAGGTGTTTCCGCTCTGGCGCCATGGATTTTGACGACCTGCTGTTTTACACCTTTATATTATTAAGGAAGTTTCCGGAAGTGTTGGGCAAATACCAGGATCGCTTCAGGTATATAATGGTGGATGAGTATCAGGATACCAACCACGCCCAGTACCTTATTGTAAAATCGCTGGCCAATAAATTTGGAAATATATGTGTGGTGGGTGATGATGCCCAGTCTATTTATGCTTTCCGTGGGGCCAACATCCGCAACATATTAAACTACCAGCGCGACTACGAAGATGTAAAGGTGTTTAAGCTGGAGCAGAATTACCGTTCTACTAAAACCATAGTGGGCGCTGCCAATAGCCTTATTGCTAAAAATAAAGAGCAGCTTCAAAAAGATGTGTGGACGGACAACGTACCCGGAGAAAAAATCGTAATCCATAAAACCGTAAGCGATAATGATGAAGGCAGCTTTGTAGCACGTACCATCTTTGAAAAAAACATGAAGGATCATGTAGCCTTCAGCGACTTTGCCATACTATACCGCACCAATGCGCAATCAAGGGCTATGGAGGATGCTTTGCGCAGAAAGAATATCCCCTACCGGATTTATGGTGGACTGTCTTTCTATCAACGTAAGGAAGTAAAAGACCTACTGGCCTACTTCAGGTTGTGTATCAATCAAAATGATGAAGAGGCTTTCAGGCGCGTAATCAACTTCCCGAAAAGGGGAATTGGAGATACAACAATTGAGCGGCTTACTGTAGCAGCTAATGCCCAGGGGATAAGTATTTGGGAGATTTGCAGCAATCCATTACAATTACAAAGTGTAAACATCAACAGGCCTACCACTGCAAAAATTCAGGATTTTGTTACCAAAATAGAGAGCTTTAAAATACTGGCTGATAAAAATGATGCCTTTGATGTGGCCGCTCATATTGCCAAAACCAGTGGCCTTATGCGCGAGCTTAATGAAGACAAAACCCCTGAAGGGATCAGCCGTAAGGAAAACATTGAGGAGCTTATGAACTCTGTAAAGGAGTTTTCGGACGGGCAAAAGGAAATTGAAGATGGCAACCCCAGCCTTGCGGGATTTATGGAAGATGTAGCCCTAATTACCGATGCCGATAATAACAAGGATGATGACAATAATAAGGTAAGCCTTATGACCATCCACCTGGCCAAAGGTTTGGAGTTTCCCATGGTGTTTATTGTAGGGATGGAAGAAAGCCTTTTCCCCAGTATGATGGCCATGAGCAGCCGCGCTGATCTGGAAGAGGAAAGGCGACTATTTTATGTGGCCCTTACCCGGGCCGAAAAAGAAGCTGTACTTACCTACACCCAGATGCGCTACCGCTGGGGTAAACTTATAGATTGTGAGCCCAGTCGCTTTTTAGAAGAAATTGACGAGGAGTTTCTGGATATCCGTGTTCCGGAATTTAGCCCGTTTAGCGGCCCTTATGGGGATATGGATGACGATGCTCCGAAACAACGTGCCTCATCTCAAACTAAAAGATCCGGCAGCAACAGCCCGCGAAGGGAACCCCAGCGCACCATGCCTATACGTAAAAACCTGCGTAGAATGCCGGCTTCAGCAGAAGGTAACCACAGCGGAAACTTTGAAGAACTTACCGATGTGAGCCTTGGTGACAGGGTAAAACACCAGCGCTTTGGCATGGGTACAATTAAGGAACTGGAAGGTGCCGGCCCCAACAAAAAGGCTATTATACAGTTTGATAATGTTGGTGAAAAGAAATTATTACTCAAATTTGCCAAACTCGAAAAAGTCGTTAATTAGACTACAGTAGTTAGATGGTAGTATTTAGATAGCTGCAAAATCACTTTCAGAGAATACTACAAGGTTCGAATACTAACTACTCCTTAAAATGATACAAGTGAATAAAGTTGAAATGGAATACAATACGAGCCTCCCGGGAATGATCATTCCTGAGTATGGCCGCAATGTGCAGAAGATGGTTCACCACCTGCTAAGTATTGAAAATGACGAAGAGCGCAACAAGCAAGCGCAAAATCTTATTGAAATTATTGGTAATCTCAATCCACAGGTACGTGATGTGCCTGATTTCAGGCATAAGCTTTGGGATCACCTCTATATAATGTCTGAATTTAAACTCAACGTAGAGTCTCCCTACCCAAAACCTTCCGAAGAAAGCTTTAGGGAAAAACCCGAGCTGGTACCCTATCCAAAAAACAATCGCAAATACAGGCACTATGGCAATGTTATCCGTAAGATGATTGACTATGCCGTGGCCCAGCCGGCCGGTGAGGAAAAGGAAAAGCTTAAGATTGCCATCGCTAACCACATGAAGAAGACTTACCTCATCTGGAATAAGGATACTGTGGATGATGCAGTGATTTTAAGGGAGATGAACGATTTGGCCGATGGACAGTTGGTATTGGATGATATGAACCTTAAAGCCAAGCAGGAGCTGGTGAAAAACGCACCCAAGCGCAACCATCAGAATAAAGGCAAAGGCCGCAGACGCAAGAATTATAAAAAGTAATCCGAAAAACATTTTTTAATCTTGGGAACTTTCCAAATTACAGGAGGTAAAAAGCTAAAGGGCGAATTAACTCCTCAGGGCGCCAAAAACGAAGCATTACAAATCATTTGCGCCACACTCCTCACTAATGAAAAAGTTACCATCAGCAATGTGCCTGATATTGTTGATGTAAACAAGCTGATAGACATACTGGCTGATCTTGGCGTAAGCATTCAGCGCCATGGTCCGGGTAAATTCAGCTTTAAAGCTGATGACCTTAATCTCGATTACCTTACCTCCCCCCTGTTTAAAGAAAGAGGTGGAGCACTTAGAGGATCGATAATGATTGTGGGGCCATTATTAGCGAGGTTTGGAAAAGGTTACATCCCAAAACCAGGTGGTGATAAAATTGGCAGGCGCAGGCTGGATACTCACTTTTTGGGTTTCCAAAAACTTGGTGCCAGATTCAGGTATAATCCTGAGGAATCATTTTATGGTGTGGAGGGCGAGTTGACCGGAACCGACATGTTACTGGATGAAGCATCTGTAACCGGAACGGCTAATATTATTATGGCTGCCGCTTTAGCCAAAGGCACTACCACCATTTACAATGCGGCCTGCGAGCCTTACATTCAGCAATTATGTAAAATGCTGAACCGGATGGGAGCAAAAATCTCCGGCATAAGCTCAAACCTTCTTACCATTGAAGGTGTAGAAGAGCTTGGTGGATGCGAGCACCGCATATTGCCGGATATGATTGAGATCGGATCATGGATTGGCCTTGCTGCCATGACGGGCTCCGAGATTACCATTAAGGATGTTAGCTATCCTGACCTTGGTGTAATTCCTTCCGTTTTTGAAAAAATGGGAATAAAACTGGAATTAAGAGGTGATGATCTGCACATTCCTTCTCAGGATCATTATGAAATTACCAGTTACATCGATGGCTCAATACTTACCGTATCTGATGCTCCCTGGCCGGGCTTTACGCCAGATTTACTAAGTATAATATTAGTAGTAGCCACCCAGGCAAAAGGCACTGTACTGGTTCATCAAAAAATGTTTGAGAGCCGCCTTTTCTTTGTTGATAAACTAATTGACATGGGGGCGCAAATCATTCTTTGTGATCCACACCGCGCAACTATTGTAGGTTTGGATAAACAAACCGCACTTAGGGCCACTACCATGACCAGCCCCGATATCAGGGCCGGTATTTCCCTGTTGATTGCTGCGTTTAGTGCAGATGGCGTAAGCACCATCCATAATATTGAGCAGATAGACAGGGGCTATGAGAATATTGACGAAAGACTTCATGCGATTGGTGCGGAAATTGTCCGATTAAATTAAATTTAGAACCGAAAAAAGAGACGTATTTGAAATTAGTGGATAATAAATCCCTGAGCTTCAAAACGTCACTCCGAATGAAAAGAAAAAGAACAAGAATGAAATTTTTCAAAAAACCGACATCCATTATTGTTTTAGCCGCCATCAGCTTTTTAGCCTTGGGCTTTATTGAAGATTACACCACCCACCCCGGCCATTATGATGAGCAGGCCAAAAGCTACAATATTGGCGACCCCGCTCCTGAGTTGGCCTACAATAATCCTGAAGGGAAAGAAATGAAATTATCTGACCTTAAGGGAAAACTGGTTTTAATAGATTTTTGGGCGAGCTGGTGCAGGCCATGCAGAATGGAAAACCCAACTGTAGTGGCTGCTTATAAAAAGTATAATAAAGAAAAGTTTAAGAGCGGAAAGGGTTTTGAGGTGTATGGCGTTTCATTGGATAAAAACGCTAATGCCTGGAAACAAGCTATTGAACAGGATGGCCTTGTATGGGAAAGCCATGTAAGCGACCTGAAGGGTTGGGCTTCCGAGCCTGCGGCCATGTTTGGCGTACGTGGTATCCCTTATAATGTACTGGTTGATGGAGATGGCATTATTATCGCAAAGAACCTGCGTGGCCCTATGTTGGACCGGCACACTTGAAAAGCTTTTGAAATAAAGCACTAAAATTCATTTAATGAATACCCGATTCAAATCCTTATCTCTCGCATTCGCCCTTGGTATTGTCGGCTGTGTTATAGCTGGTTTTACAATGAATAGCACTGAGGCTGCTTTGGAGGATCAGGGTAATATCCTTAAGGTTGGTGATAAAGCTCCCGACCTTTCCTATAAAAATCCTCAGGGACAGCAATTACGACTTTCAGATCTCCGTGGCAACCTGGTTTTAGTTCATTTTTGGAGCAGCTTTAGTAATGGTTCTAAAAGTGAAAACCAAAACGTAGTTCGCCTTTACCAGAAATATAAATCCGCAAAATTTCAGGGTGAGGCAGGTTTTGATATCTACAGTGTTTCTCTTGATAAAAACGAGGATGACTGGAAAAACGCCATTAAAAACGAAGGACTTGTTTGGAAAAATCATGTTAGCGATTTGCAACACTGGAAATCGGCCGCAGCTCAAACCTACAATATCAATTCAATTCCGGCCTTTTTCCTTTTAGATGAAAACGGGGTTATCATTGCCAAAGGCCTTTCGGTTAGCCAGATTCAGCCAACGCTGGAAAAGAGGATTCGATAATCAATACTAAAAAAATGACATTTCAACACCGGCCTGACTTAGGTCGGTTTTTTTTTATGCCATAGTGACACCACAATTCCGCTGGCAGGGATTTTGTCAAATGGGTGAGTTGAAAAATTTACGCGAAAAATGAGCGAAAGAGAAGAAATTAAGGATCAGGAAACTACTGAAACTATGCAAGATACGGCCGGGCAGGAAGGCTCAGCAGATAACATGAATGAAGAAACCAGCGAAACCAGTGCTGAAGTGAACGAAATGGAGGCTTTAAAGAAATCTCTGGATGACATAAAAGATCAGAACCTGAGGCTATATGCCGAATTTGAAAACTTCAGAAAACGCACCAATAAGGAGCGTGTTGAACTTTTTGGTACTGCAAACCAGGAGCTGATGACGGCTCTTCTTCCTATACTTGATGACTTTAACCGTGCCATTAAGGCTGAAAAAGATGACAAGGCTACAGAAGGCATGAAGCTCATCCATAATAAACTGGAGAATACGCTGAAAAACAAAGGGCTCAAACCGATGGACGACTCCACCGGCAAAGACTTTGACCCGGACCAGATGGAAGCCGTTACACAAATACCCGCACCTGATAAAAAAATGAAGGGTAAGGTAGTGGATGAAATTGAGCGTGGCTATCTATTGGGAAGCAAGATTTTGAGATACGCCAAGGTAGTGGTGGGTCAGTAAGACATTTCACTGAAAGATAGATGCTAATAGCCCCGTAACGGGGTAACAGATACAACATGGCAAAAAGAGATTATTACGAAGTATTAGGCCTTAGTAAAGGTGCTTCTGCCGAAGAGATAAAGAAGGCTTACCGAAAAATGGCTATCAAATATCATCCGGATAAAAATCCCGATGATAAGGAAGCTGAAGGTAAGTTTAAGGAAGCAGCCGAGGCGTACGAGGTACTAAGCAATCCGCAGAAAAAGCAGCGCTATGACCAGTTTGGCCATGCCGGTATGGGCGGAGCTGCCGGAGGCGGTGGCTTTGGCGGTGGCGGCATGAACATGGAAGATATTTTCGACCAGTTCGGAGATATTTTTGGTGGTGCCTTTGGTGGCCGTGGTGGCGGCTTTGGTGGTTTTGGCGGTGGCGGCCGTAGTAGTGGCCGTAGAGTGTTTAAGGGCAGCAACCTTAGGGTAAGAGTAAAGCTTACGCTGGAGGATATCGCTAATGGTGTGGAGAAAAAACTACGCATTAAGCGCCAGGTACCTGCTGATGGGGTGAGTTTTAAAACCTGCCCCACCTGTAAAGGTAGCGGACAAACGTACCGCGTTACCAATACCATTTTGGGCCAGATGCAAACCAGCGCTACCTGTCCCACCTGTAATGGCCTTGGCCAGACCATCGACAAAAAGCCTAGCGGTACTGATGAATACGGAATGACCCGTAAGGAGGAAACGGTATCGGTAAAAATACCGGCCGGTGTAGTAGATGGCATGCAGCTAAAGGTTTCGGGTAAGGGAAATGCCGGACCACTGGATGGCGTAAATGGCGACCTTATAGTGGTGATTGAAGAAGAAAAGCACGAGGAACTGGAGCGTGATGGCAATAACCTGCATTATGAGTTATACATCAGTTTGCCTGAAGCGGTGCTTGGCACCAAGGCCGAAGTACCTACTGTTAGCGGTAAGGCCCGTATTAAGCTGGATGCCGGAACACAATCAGGTAAAATACTGAGGTTGCGAAACAAAGGATTACCGAGTGTGGAAGGCTATGGCACTGGTGACCTGCTTATCCATGTAAATGTTTGGACGCCTCAAAACGTTTCAGCCGAGCATAAAAAAGCATTTGAAAGCATGTTGAACGATCCCGACTTCTCCCCCAAACCAACCAAAGGAGATAAGTCCTTTTTCGATAAGGTGAAGGAAATGTTCAGCTAAAACCATATAGGTTCAGGAATTGAAGAATCCCCGCTTCTGTAAAGAGGCGGGGATTTTTTGTATTTAAATTTTATAGCTAAAAGAATTATAATTGCGAAGTCATCTTGCTCGTCATCTAAAACTCTAAATGAATACCTATTTTGTAAAAATCAGGCATATCGTACCAACTTTTATGCTCATAATTATTGGTACCACATCACTTGTTCTTTTGTTCCGCTGGGTTTTTTCAATTAACTCAGATATTCTAAATATTAAAGAAGAAGTATATCACCTTTGGATTCCACTAGTTCTTCCGTGGATTCCCATTTCAATTTGGCTTCGCCCTAAATTGAGAATTATCAAATTCAAGAATGGTGATGCCTCTATGGCGTTTCAGCTTATAGCCTATATGACCATGGCTGCTGTGCTTATGGTCTCAAATGAATACTTAAAAACCGCTACGGGTAAGTTGCTTGAAGTAAAAACTATTTATGGTTTAGAAGGTGATAATTCACAGTATGTATCTATTGAAACTATTATTTTACACCGTAATCTAGGTAGTGTCCATACCGACTTCCGCGTAAGCGGAAAGCGCAATCAACATTTAAACTTTGATACCTACTTTGTAATTCCTTTTAAATACGCAGGTGATGATTTCACCTATTGGTATGGTGTGAAATTTCATAAACAAATCAGTAATAAATTAAGCGAACGCCAAACTGATGTGGCTTATCAGGAATTCTTTAAAACCGCTGTAAGAGATTTTGAAAAATACCAATTCTCTAAACCGGATTACCTTGAAAAACTAGGTCCTTCAAAGGATAAAGACAATTATATTAAAGCAATCAAGAAACTCAACCTCTCGGTAAATGAACCAGTAATATTAATTGCGGCTGAAGGAGAATATGAGAATAGAAATGGAAATAAACTATTTTGGATTTTCGGTTTTTTTGCTATCGGTTTAGCCATCTTTCTTATATTATTGATATTTCCTTCTTATAGATCATCGGAACACAAAAGGCAGCTTAAAGGGATTAAGCCAAAGTCCGATGATTTAATTGACATGCTCAAGTTTTTAATTCCTGGTGGAAATCATTTTGCCACCTCCATAATTCTTGATCTCAACATTCTTATATTTCTCATTATGATATTTTCAGGTGCAAACATTATTTCACCAAATGGGAGAGAATTAATACAATGGGGGGCTAATCGTCATTTGGAAACATTAAATGGAGGATGGTGGCGTTTATTCGCCAATATTTTTATTCATGCGGGCATTGCACACCTTTTAATTACTATGATAGGATTAGTTTTTTCATCTATTTATTTAGAAAGAGTGTTGGGCTGGAAAAAATACCTCTTTATATATCTGTTATCTGGACTTTCAGCAAGTATTGCATCTGCCTTTTGGAACGATAGTCTCATCTGCCTCGGTGCATCCAATGCGGTACTAGGGTTGTGTGGAGCCGTTATCGTTCTATTGTTTAAAAATTATTACAGCGGAGTAAAAGCTTTGGTTTTTCTACCAGTGGCACTCTATTTGATTTTTATTTTGCTCTCCGCATTCTTTGGTAATTCCGATAACGCAGGTAGTATTACGGGCTTATTGATTGGAGCATTTATCGGTCTTCTTCTTGAAAATCTCGGATTTTTGGATAATGAGGAAATGAGCAACTTTAGCGTATTTTTCTCCTACACGTTGAAATACTAAAAGCCGTTAAAAAAAAGAACCAAAATAATGGAGGCAGGTGGGTAAGGCTATTAATCAGCATTATTGTTATTGGAGTTATTTCCGAAATTTATAAGGTTGCTACAGGAAATGAGCTTCCTACCAATGGTTTTATTTTGGCTTTGGCTCTCTAAACCATTCTTAGCGTTCTATATGGTTATCATCAAAGAAAATGGGGTAAATGAAATCTGGTTATTTACACATAGAAACTATAATTGAGATGCTCAAAGAGCAGGAGCCTCAATATACTAATCTTTTTAAACACCTTGAGGATCAAGCTCCGTGTAAATGGCTGAAGCTTGCCTATATTCCTATTATCAGTTCAGATAGGGCAAACCAACCAGGCTCCCATTGGCAATTTGAGGGGAGTGTGGTTTTAGAATGTGAAGAAAACGTAGACATTATTTTGGATATCCTGAAAGGTGATCGTCTTGGCGGAATTGAAATGACTAGTCACATACCATAATTAGGAAGGTGAATTAGTAGCCCTCAGTAATACGAATTAACCTTTTAAACTAATTCCTCCCCAAACCCCTCCCCTTTCCTATCTCTTTCCTATTTTCACCCCGTTAAAAGCCTTTAGATATGGGAATTCTTTCCGTAAAGGAAGTTTCAAAATTTTATAGCGGCCACACGGCTTTGGATGAAGTCTCACTGACTGTAGAACCCGGCAGCACCTTTGGTTTGCTGGGCCCCAATGGTGCCGGTAAAACATCGCTTATTCGCATCATTAATCAGATTACCGGCCCCGATAAAGGCGAGGTACTTTTTGATGGGGAGCGGCTTACCGAAAGCCATGTAAGCCGGATTGGCTACCTGCCAGAGGAGCGCGGCCTTTACCCAAAAATGAAGGTGGGTGAACAGCTTATATACCTGGCCCGGCTAAAGGGCCTTAGTAAAACGGATGCCAAAGCACGGATTAAGGATTGGCTGAAACGCTTTGAAGCCACCGAGTGGTGGGACAAAAACATTGAGGAACTCAGCAAGGGCATGGCACAAAAGATTCAGTTTATCGCAACGGTAATCCATAATCCGAAACTGTTGATTTTTGATGAACCCTTTACAGGTTTTGACCCTATCAACACTAACCTCATTAAAAGTGAGATAAGAAGATTGCGCGATGAAGGCGCCACCATCATCTTCTCTACCCACCGCATGGAATCAGTGGAGGAAATTTGCGATGAAATTGCCCTGATCAACAAAGGCAGGAAGATCCTGGGAGGTAAGCTAAAAGAGGTTAAGGCGGCCTATAAATCCAACATCTTTGTGGCAGAACTATCGGGTGATCAGGAGCTGACTACTCTATCGACAGCCAAAATACTACAGAGTATAGTTGAAGATGGACAAATGGCCCTTAGATTACAATCAGATACGGAAGACAGCAATGCTATAGCCCGCGAACTGATGCAGCACGGACGACTGATTTCCTTTAAAGAGGAACTGCCCAGCTTAAATGATATTTTCATTCAAAAAGTACAAAGCTGATGGATAAAATATGGCTCATACTTAAGCGCGAATTCAGCACCAGGGTGCGGAAGCGCACTTTTATTATAATGACGATTCTGGGCCCCATTTTGTCCTCGGCCCTTTTTATACTACCCGCCTACCTGGCCACCTTACCTGAAGATGATCGCACCATCACCATACTGGATCAGCCCGGCCTGCTTGATTTTGACAAGGGTAAGGAGAGTATAAAATTCCGCTACCTGCCTCCGCAAAAGTTCGACCTTGACGGAGCGAAAGAGTTTTTCAAAAAAAGCGAGGATTATGCTCTCCTATATATTCCTTTCAGCAGCAATAATGATCCGGATATACTTACTAATGGCAGCATACTTTTCAGTAAAGGTGATGTAAGCCTTGGGGTAGAAAGTTATGTGCAAAACCAGTTGGACAAATACATACAGGCCGAAAAGTTAAAGGCCCAGGGTGTGGATCCTGATATACTGGCACGGACCAAAACCAAAGTGAATCTACGCACCATAAATATTGAGGCTGGTGAGGAAACAGAGAGCCTCGCTCCAGTAAAAATGGGCATTGGTTACATCGCAGCTTTCCTTATTTACTTGTTCGTATTTATATATGGATCACAGGTAATGCGTGGTGTTATTGAAGAAAAGACCAGCCGCATTGTAGAGGTGATGATTTCTTCTGTAAAGCCCTACCAGCTTATGGCCGGTAAGATTTTTGGGCTGGCCGGTGTAGCCTTACTACAATTTATAATATGGGTGGTTTTTGGTGTAGCTATCTACATGCTCACTATATTTTTTGTGCTTGGCGATAAATTGGATTCTGCCCGGGTGGCGGCCGGTGGCGCCATGCAGAGTAGTGATAATGCCATGATTTTTGAAGTTATACACACCATCGAAAAAATTAATTTCCCATACATTCTTGGTTGTTTTCTGTTTTTCTTCCTTTTCGGATACCTGCTTTATGCCGCCATGTTTGCCGCTGTGGGTGCCGCTGTAGATAAGGAATCGGATACGCAGCAGTTTATGTTCCCCATTTCCCTGCCGCTTATTGCGGGAATTATTGTACTGATACGAGCCCTGGATAATCCTGATGGCCCGATTGCTTTTTGGTTTTCTATGGTGCCCTTTACCTCTCCTATTGTAATGATGGCGCGCGTGCCTTTTAATATACCCGCATGGGAGTTAGCACTTTCTATGGGTATTTTGCTTGTAACCTTTGTGGTAATGACGTGGCTTGCAGCCCGTATTTACAGAACCGGTATATTGATGTACGGTAAAAAGCCAAAATTTAAAGAACTGGTTAAATGGATAAGCTACAGGAGCTAGTGGAAAAGGTTAAGGATTTCCTTGAGATAACCCTATTTGTATCGGGGAATTTTGAAATCCACGTTTTTAACATCCTCAATATCGTACTGATATTTTTGGTGGCCTGGGGCGTACTATGGCTTTTCAAAAAGTTTTTACGCAGAAACAACAAAAGCAGATTTGATACTGGAAAGCAATACGCCATAGTTCAACTGGTGAGCTATATAGTATATGTGCTGGCTATGATTGTAGCCATTGAAAGCCTTGGGGTAAATATGTTTACCCTTTTAGTTGGTTCCACTGCACTTTTAGTAGGCCTTGGACTGGGGCTTCAGGACTTCTTCCGTGATTTGGTAGCCGGTTTTATAATTCTATCTCAACGCACGGTTACAGCTGGTGATATTGTGGAAATAGCCGGCACTGTTGGCCAGGTACAGGATGTAGGCCTCCGCACCACCAGCCTGCTTACTAGAGAGGATATTGTGATTATTGTACCCAACACCAAACTCACCAACGAAAATGTAATTAACTGGAGCCAGAACAACAGTAAAGTAACCCGGTTTGAAGTAAAGGTTGGCGTGGCCTATGGCTCTGATACAACTTTGGTAAAAGATCTTTTGGTAAAAAGCGCCAAACAGCATAAGGATGTTATGGAAATACCGGAACCCAATGTATTTTTTGAAAACTTTGGCGATAGTGCCCTGGAGTTCCGCCTTAATTTTTACTCCAAAAACCTTTTCAGGATAGAGCGCACTAAAAGTGATATAAGATTTGAAATTGACCGGAACTTCCGAGAGGGAGGTGTTAAAATTCCATTTCCGCAACGCGACCTTTGGGTGCGCCAAATGCCCGACCAGCAATGAAAGTAGCCGTAATAGACTTAGGCACCAATACCTTTAATCTCCTTATAAGAGATACGGAAACCAATGCTGTGCTTTACAATAACAAAATTGGTGTAAAACTGGGCGATGGCGGCCTTGATGATGATCGCATTATGCCCGTTGCTTTTGAGCGGGGTATTAATGCTTTAAAATCTCACAGGGAAACCATTAAGGAATATGCTGTAGATAAAACCTATGCCTTTGCCACTGCGGCCATTCGCTCAGCATCTAACGGTAAAGATTTTGTAACCAAAGCAGCCGAGCAGACCAACATCAATGTAAATGTAATTGACGGGCAAAAGGAGGCGGAGTTGATATACCTTGGGGTTACACAGGCTTTGGATTTAGGCCCCGGCACTTCACTTATTGTGGATATTGGTGGTGGTAGTACTGAATTTATTCTGGCCAATAGCCAGGAAGTACTTTGGAAAAACAGCTACAACATCGGCTCCAGCCGTCTGCTGGAAAAGTTTAAACCCAAGGATCCTATCTCAAAACCGGAAATTCAACTTATCGAAGATTTTATTGCTGAAGTAACGGAAGAGCTGGTTGAGGCTGTAAAGCATCATCCCACCAAAACCCTTATTGGCAGCAGTGGTTCCTTTGATACACTGGCTACTATGATTCAGGCTGCCTACCCCGATGGAGATTATGATCCGCTAAAAACATCCTATGAATTTCAGCTGCATCAGTACTTGAGTATCTCTCAAAAAATGCTGAACAGCTCCTATGAACAAAGGCTGGCAACGCCCGGTATGATACCCATGCGGGCGGATATGATGCCCATGGCCTGTATTCAGATCAACTTTTTGCTGAAACGCCTGGGCTTGAAAAACATGAAACTCTCCACCTATGCCCTTAAAGAGGGGGTATTCATCACATTAAAAGACGAAAACACATGGCAAGAATCCTTATTGTAGAAGACGAAAAAGCGATCAGGAATGTATTGAAGAATATTTTGGCCGATGAGGATAAATCATTTGAACTGGAAGAGGCTGAAAACGGCAAGGAGGCCATTGACATGGTAGCCGACAAGGAATATGACCTTGTACTTTGTGATATAAAGATGCCGGGGGTGGATGGCATTGAAGTGCTTGAAAACATTCGCCAAAAGCACCCCGATACATCGGTAATTATGATATCCGGCCATGGGGATTTGGATACGGCCGTGGAATGCATGCGCAAAGGGGCGTATGATTACATTTCCAAGCCACCGGATTTAAACCGTCTGCTTACCACCGTGAGGCGGGCGCTTGATCGTACTGACCTGGTTAAGGAAAATAAAACCCTGAAGAGAAAAATTTCAAAGGGCTACCAGATGGTGGGCGAATCCGAAGCATTGGAGGCTATAAAGGAAATGATAGAGAAAGTAGCACCAACCGATGCTCGCGTACTCATAACCGGCCCTAACGGTACAGGTAAGGAGTTAGTAGCGCATTGGATTCACCAGAAAAGCGAGCGCAACAAAGGCCCTATGATAGAGGTGAATTGTGCAGCAATCCCTTCTGAACTTATTGAAAGTGAACTGTTCGGGCATAAAAAAGGGGCATTTACCTCAGCGGTAAAAGATCGTAAAGGAAAATTTGAACAAGCCAATGGTGGCACCCTCTTTTTAGATGAAATTGGCGATATGAGCCTTAGCGCCCAGGCTAAAGTATTACGCGCTTTACAGGAAGGAAAAATAACCCCTGTAGGTGGTGATAAAGAAGTAAAAGTGAATGTGCGCGTACTGGCCGCCACTAATAAAAACCTGGCTAAGGAGATTGAGAAGGGCGATTTTAGAGAAGACCTTTATCACCGCCTTAGTGTGATCCTCATTAAAGTGCCGGCACTTAATGATCGTAAGGAAGACATCCCGGTTCTAACCGAATATTTTGCCCAAAAAATTGCCGAAGAGCAGGGAACTGCTCCTAAGAAGTTTAGTGATGATGCCATGGAAGAACTGAAAAAGATAGACTGGACCGGTAATATCCGTGAACTGCGAAATGTTGTGGAGCGCCTTATTATACTTGGGGGAAGCGAAGTTAGCGGCAGCGATGTTCGAACTTTTGCCAGCAAGTGATGTTTAACGGAATTCAACTCATTAGATAATTCCATCTTTAAGACTAATCTGACGTAAAATTTTGAAAAAAGCTCTTTAACTTAAAGTGGCTTTCTCTATATTTAAAAGCTTAAACACAACCGATGGAGTTACCACATTTTTTACTTGCAGATAACACCGATGTGCCTGATGAAATATTCATTGTACACACGGAGTTTCCACGATTTGTATGGAACGTAAACCATGACGAGGTGGAATGGATGGACGAACTTGAGGGCGAAGAAGAAGCGTTGGTAGATGAAATTGCCAACCTGCTGGATGCGGCAGAGGCCTTTTACGAACGTGAGATGAGGCGCCACGAAGCCGAATTAATCTAATACTTTCGCAGGGCGAAAATTCACTCGTCCTGTTTTGACTACCAAGCAACATCTTAAAACAACTTTTAGCCTGGCCTGGCCTGTAATGATAGGTCAGCTTGGCCATGTTATGGTTGGCCTGGCCGATAGCATTATGATCGGCCAGTTGGGTACCATACCGCTGGCGGCATCCGCTTTTGCCAACTCCATATTTGTAATACCTATGGTTTTTGGTATGGGTATGGCCTTTGGTCTTACCACTCCTATTGCCAATGCGGATGGTGAGGGCAGGCCCGATAAGGCCGGACATTTTCTCCGCCACGGGCTTCTAATCAACCTTATTACCGCTGCCGTTATCTTTTTATCGGTGATTATTTTTTCGCAGTTTACTCATCTTCTCGGCCAGGAAGCCAAAGTTGAACAACTGGCAAACCCTTACCTGCTCATAATTTCCTCAAGTATTTTCCCACTAATCCTGTTCCTTACTTACAAGCAGTTTGCCGAAGGGCTCTCCTACACCCGCATGGCCATGGTTATTTCCATTGGCGCTAACCTGCTAAATATTTTTTTCAATTACCTATTAATATATGGTAATTGGGGGCTGCCGGCTTTGGGCCTAAATGGGGCTGGTTATGCCACACTCGTGGCTCGCGTACTCATGGCCATTTTTATGTACCTCTATATTTTCAGAGGTAAAAGGTTTAATAAGTACCTGAGCCAATACGCTAATATTACCTGGAACAAAAACTACTTTAAAGACATACTGAAGGTGGGCATACCCTCGGGTACACAATATATTTTTGAAATATCCGCCTTTGCCGTGGCAGCCGTGATTGTAGGTCAAATAAGTGCAGAAGCTCTTGCTGCACATCAAATTGCAATTAGCCTGGCCGCACTGAGCTATATGATGGCCAGTGGCCTGGGGGCTGCCGCTACCGTGCGGGTTGCCAATCAACTTGGGAAAAAGGACATACGGACTATGAGAAATGCAGGCCGTGTAAGCTTTGTAATGGCATTGCTGTTTATGGCTGTTTGTGGATTAATATTTTTAATAGGGAAAAATTATTTTCCGGCTTTTTATACCGATGATACATATGTAATGGGCATAGCAAGCCAGTTGCTTATAGTGGCTGTATTTTTTCAACTATCAGATGGTACGCAGGTAGTGGCCCTTGGCGCTTTGCGCGGAATGAGTGAAGTAAAAATTCCAACAATCATAACCTTTGTAGCTTATTGGGGGTTTGGCCTGTTACCGGCTTACATTATGGGGATTAAATATGAGATGGGCCCGCTGGGAGTATGGTATGGGCTGGCACTTGGGCTTACAGTGGCCGCTACCCTTCTCTATTGGCGCTTTGAATGGAAATCAAAAAAATTAATGAATGGCTATTAATGCAAAAGCGGTTATTACCGGAACTATAATCGCGGCACTTGTGGCACCAATTGGCTTTAGTGCGTTTGAAGTTCCTGTAACTCTGCAAACCTTTATACTATTTACGCTGGCCGCTGTTTTTGGTAAAAAAACAGGTTTTATAATTGCCTTCCTCTACCTGGCACTGGGCGCAATAGGTCTTCCTGTTTTTGGAGGTTATGAAGGAGGTTACCAGAAAATGATTGGACCGACAGCCGGTTTTTTATGGGCATTTCCATTTATATGTTATTACGTGGGTTGGGAGAGCCAGCGCGCTCATCAAAGGTTCTTTTTCTATATCCTCGCCTTTTTTCGAGCTCATATTCTACTGCTCATTCCCGGCTTTTTGGTTTTATACCTAATGGTAGATGGCCTTAAAATATGGGAAACACTAATCAGGCTAATGCCCGGCTTGCTTATTAAAACCATAATTGGTGGACTGCTGAGCTATGTCATAATAAAAAAACTTCCGCCCTCATGGACGGAAGTTTCTTCTTCCTGAAGGTAAAATGAATTACCTGATTATTTTACTAAAAACACGCCTTTCATAGCCGTGTGGCCCGGGTAGGTACAAATAAACTGATAGGTACCTGGTGAGTCAGGTGCATTAAACTTCACTTCTACAGTTTCACCAGGCTGGGCCAGGCTTGTGGCCGCGATTATATTATCATTATCTGGCACATAACCCGCAGTAGAACCTGCCTCAAGACCTGCTTCAGATACTTCGGTTTGTTTTCCTGCCTTTATGATAACTAAGTTGTGAATCATAGCTTCACTCTCGGCCGTATTCTCTAAAACCAATGTTACTACAGATCCTGCTGGTACTTCCAGTCTTTTGGGCTCATAGGCCATAGTAGTCATGGTTTCGCCAACAGCCTTTACATTTACCGTAACCTCGCGCCCCTGAGTCATCTTATCTGTTGATTCCATTGAGGCCTCATTACCCATGTCATCAGAGTTTGATTCCTCTGTTTGCATCTCGGTGTTGTTTTCCATTTTGCCATCATCGGCTTTAGTTTCCTCGCTTTCTGCCGGCCCGCAGGCTGATATAAAAGCAACTATGGTAAGCATTGAAAAAATTCGTCTCATAAGAGAATTGATTTTATAGATTCGTAAACTTTAAACTCCTTAAAGCTACGAAAGTTCAGCGCCCCACCCTATCTATGAAAGTGCTATTTCTTACCCGGTCTACGCTTTTTTCCCAACCGGGAGGTGATACCCTTCAGGTGGAGCAAACCGCAAAGTATCTTAACCAACTTGATTGCGAAGTTGAAATCGGGTTAAGCAGCTGCCATCATGATTTTCAATCCTATGATCTTATTCACTTTTTTAACCTGATAAGACCGGCAGATGCCAGAAAGGCATTAAAAAGCGGGTTGCCTATAGTGGTTAGCAGTATTTATCATGACTATAGTGAATATGACAAGTTGCATCGCGGCACAACAGCAAAGTTGCTCACTAAATTTTTTGGAAATTTTGGTATAGAATATTTAAAAACCTTCGCGCGCTGGGCCAATGGCAGTGATAAATTTCCGGGGGTCGCCTACATCCTGTCAGGGCAAAAAAAGAGCATGCGAAAGGTTCTTAAGCAAACCGACTACCTTATTTCCACTTCTCATCAGGAACTACAGAAAATTGAAGAAGATTTAGAAATGCTGCCACCATCAAAAAAGATAAACCTGGGTAGCGAGCACATGGGTGAAGCCACATTCAACACTGAACGAAGTGGTGTATTATGTGCCGCACGTATTGAAGGGCCAAAAAATCAGCTTAAACTTATACGAGCCTTGCAGGATACCGATGTTGCCCTTCACCTTACGGGAAATACAGCCACCAACCAATCGGCCTATTATAAACAATGCAAAAAGGCGGCAGGGCAAAATGTGCATTTTCATGGTCGTATTTCGCCTGCTGATCTTAAAAACCTTTACGCTAAACGCAAGGTACACGCACTTATCAGCTATTATGAAACTACAGGCCTTTCAACTTTAGAAGCTTTAAAAATGGGTTGCCAGGTAGTTATTACTGACCGTGGTGCTCAGAAAGAGGTATTTGAAAATCACGCCTTTTTTTGTAATCCGGATGATACCGAAAGCATTACCGAAGCGGTTTTAAAAGCATTAAAGAGCAATGAAGATCATACCGATTGGGTGAAGAAAAATTTTAGTTGGGAGAAAGCGGCTAGGGAGATTTTGGATATTTACCAAATGGTAACAGATAAATCCAAAACATGAATATCGGTATTATTGGTACCCGCGGCATTCCCAATTACTATGGCGGCTTTGAAGAGTGTGCCCAGCAAATAGGGGTGCGCCTTGCGGCCAAAGGTCACTCCGTTTTGGTTTATAACTCACACCGCCACCCCTACCAGCAAAAAACATATGAGGGGATTGACATCATTCATAAATATGACCCCGAACACCGAATTGGTACAGCAGGCCAGTTTATATATGACCTCAACTGTATACTTGATGCACGCTGGAGAAAATTTGATGTGATACTGATGCTGGGCTATACCTCAAGTAGCGTGTGGCAGAGGTTTCTACCGGGTAAATCCATAATAATTACCAACATGGATGGGCTGGAGTGGAAGCGCACAAAATACAGCAAACGGGTACAGCAGTTTTTAAAAAAGGCCGAGGCCTGGGCTGCTAAAGGCAGCCATGTACTTATTGCCGACTCTATGGAAATTGAAAAATACCTCAACCAAAAATTCAGGAGCCAGGTAATTTATATACCCTATGGTGCTGATAAATTAAAAAACCCTGAGCCCGATATTTTAGATAAATACGGGGTTGTGGCCGGTGAATACAACCTGGTGGTAGCCCGGCTGGAGCCTGAAAACAATATTGAGATTATACTGGGTGGAATACAGAAAAGTAAAAGCCAGAAACTCACACTTGTCATTGGAAATCATGAATCGGAATATGGAGAGTACCTTAAAACCACTTATCGCGATAGCCGTATAAGGTTTATCAAAGGCACCTATAAAAAGGAAGCCATTCACAATCTGAGGTACTTCTCCAATGTTTTCTTCCATGGCCACTCCGTAGGTGGTACAAACCCATCATTATTGGAAGCTATGGCCTGCAGCTGTATGATTTGCGCTCACGACAATCCGTTTAACCGCGAAGTTTTGGGTGAAGATGCCTCCTACTTTAATGATGTAAATGATGTGGCCAATGCCGCTGATTTGCTGGAAAGAAATGAAAATCAACGATTGAAGATTAAAAACAACCTGGCAAAAATTAAGGTAAAATACAACTGGAATCAGGTGGCAGATCAGTACGAGATTGTAATGCAGCAGTCTGTTATCTGAATACAGCCTGTATCTAAAGTGGAAATAGCTAACAATATTGTTAGTTACAATTATGTTAGCCCGGTATATTTTTAAAATAATGATTCTTCAGCCAATCCTTAAATACCGGGTCAATAAAGTCAATTCTATCAGGCAGGATATCAATAGCATCTTTATTTAGAAGTGCCTGCTTAATGCGAGCCACATTGGCCGATGTGCCTAATCTGTACTTCTTAATGGTTTTTTTTGAACTCAGCTGTTCTTCACCATTAATGAGCGCGTGTAAAAAATTAGCTTGGGTGGTACTAAGGTTATTTATGCCGGTTTGAAAAAGCATACTCAGCTGATCTGTCATTCCCATAAAAGCACTTTCTACAATTTCAGCTGAACACTCAGTTGTGGTGCGCAGCCAGGCCTGGTGAGCCAGTTGCTGCACATAATAGGGGTGACATTCTACCTTATCGGCAATCAGGGCAGCATCCCTGGGTTTTATCTTTTTCCCTGTGGCCTTAAACCTGGAGGTTATAAACTTTACCCAATCTTCAGATTTTATTTTAGGCAAAAACACAATCTCTCCAAATTTGTAGAATGGCATAGATGAGGAGGCAAAAACATCCATCATCATGTGCCGCTTGCTACCATACAGGCAATAGGTTACATGTTGATGGTGCTGCCAGCGTGAACGTAACTTTTTCTGGAAATCAAGTGGATTTGAAAAACTACCAACATCCTGAAATTCATCAATACAAATAATCAGTCGGATACCTTTGTCAATAGCCATTTTCTCCGCCAAATCAAGTATTTCATCTGGTGATTTTTTCACTTCTGCCCAATTCATTCCAAGGCTCACCTCGCTATTGGGCTCAAGGCTCATGGTAAGCTGAGGCACAAAACGACCTAGAAATTTTTTGGCGTAGTCTCCTATTTCCTGCAGTTTGCCGGCAAGAGATTTTAAAACTTCCGTAGCCATGTAATTGTAGAATTGTTCTTCTGAACGGATGTTATAAAGATCAAGGAAACAGACTTTAACTTTCTTATCAGTTGCCACTGCCTGATCAGCGGCTTTCTTAACTAATGAAGATTTTCCCCACCTTCTAGGAGAGATAAGAACCGTATTTATACCGTTTTTGAAGTTTCCGCAGAGAGAGGCAGTTTCATTTTCGCGATTGGTAAATGCCTTACCAGTAGCCACATTGCCGTAAATAAAAGGACTTTCCATAGTGATAGCTAACAAGATTGTAACTAACACAAAAGTAAGTAACAAAATAGTTAGTTACAATTTAGTTAGCTGCATTACCTATTATAGTTTGCAATATAGTCTGGAGTATGATTTTCAAATCAAGAAGCACTGACCAGTTTTCGATATAATACACATCGGCTTTTACACGCTCCTCCATTTTTTCGGTAGTATCGGTTTCGCCACGCAGGCCGGTGGTTTGGGCCAGGCCGGTAATTCCCGGTTTTACTAAATGGCGAACCATATATCTGTCAATCAGTTTGCGGTACTCTTCTGTATGAGCCAGCATGTGAGGCCTGGGCCCTACTACCGACATATCCCCCTTTAGCACATTTAAAAACTGCGGCAATTCATCCAAACTATGGTTGCGGATAAATCTGCCAAAAGGCGTAATGCGCGTATCATTTCCGGTGGCTTGTTTACTATCAGCCTCAGTATTCATCACCATACTTCTAAACTTGAGAATCGAAAAACCATCATCCTTAATACCGGTTCTTCTTTGCCTGAAAAACACGGGGCCTTTGCATGAGAGCTTTACCCCTATTGCCAGAATAGGGAACAACCATGGAAATACTGTGATGATAATAAGTAGCGAAAAAGCAATATCACCAAAGCGTTTCAGTATCCTGTTATGCAAATGCTCCAGGGGTTCCTTACGGTGAACCAGTACCGGTACATCGTGATGAAAGTCAATATCCACACGAGTAGTATGCTCAATTCCCAGATCCGGTATCACGCGAAAGCGGAGCAGGTTTTCATCGGCATAGCGAAACCAGTGCAGTAACCTTTTGTCCCCCGAAGGGTAAGCACAAAAAATCTCTTCAATGGCATTCTCTTTTATAAAATCATAAAAGGCCGACTCAGGGCCGTGTATAGGTACATCACCCACAGGTGAATCAGAAAAATAGCCGGCCACCTCAAGTCCGTATTCGGGATGCTCACGAACAGATCTGTAAAATCGGGCTAATCCGGGCCCCTGCCCCAGGAGCACCACTTTTCTAAAGTTGAGGCCACGACTTCTAAAGGCTCTGAGAAATCTTAAAAAATAAAAGCGCCACGGTATTATGGTAACGAGAAATGAAACATAGAAATAGATAAGAAACAGACGGGAATACTCATCTTTTTTAAGACTCACCAAAAAAAGTAACAGAATAAACAGATGAATAAAATAGGCATTGAGCACCTTGCCTGTGGCCTTACGTGGCACCAAAGTTCTGCGGGTGTCATAGGTTTTAAAGAGCAGGGAAAGGAACATCCACGAAAGGTTAAAGAACACGAGTAGCTGTACATAGTAATCATAGTACTCCGTATTCTGTATGCGGATTTCATCAAAACGCAACGCACCAGCCAGCAAAAAGCACCCGTTGAGCAGGAGCAAATCGCCAAAAATTATGATGAGTTGAAAAAACCGTGCGTAGCGCGAATGCATTATTCGAGATTTAGGCCAAATGTAAGGTTGACCAGTCGCTTTTCGAAATCGCTGAAACCATCCTTATGCCACGAAATATAATCATCAATCAGGGTTTTATATTCCGCATTTTGATAATAGTTCTTAAGATGTGCGCGGGCTTCGCGCGCCAAAGTGCGGTTAAGGTTGAAAACTGCATCAAAATAGTTTTTGATTAAGCCTTTGTCAAAATACTTTAAAGCGGCCAGGGCATCCATAGCTTTGGTGCGCGTCATAAAATCATAACGGGAAGATGTATAGGCCTTAAGTTCGTCAAGGGCCGCTGCATCCTTCAAAAATGCCGTGCGATAGAGCAGGGCTGTAATGGCTACATTATGGCCGGGAAAGCCTGGCTCTTGATAAAACAATGAATCATTTAACCATTGGTTGGCCGGTGGATTTTTGGGGTCAATACTTTTGTGGATGGCATTTTCGCGCAATTGATAGGAGTTACCGTTTCTTAAGCCGGCAATAATTTCCAACTGCTCTTCAGTAGGATTTTGTAAAAGCTTTATAGCTTCCTTTTGCAGCTGTACGTCTTTGCTTTGCAGGGCTGCCGCCAGATATTTATCGGCTTTTTTATGTTCTCCTTCCAATAATTGAGACAGGGCCTCCGCCCTAATAGAGAAAAATTCACCTTCGTTTTCAAAAGCTGAAATAAGGGTTTTCTCTATTTCCTTAAGATCAAAATCCCATAAGGCTTTTATAGCAAAATATCTGTCCAGCATAGCTTTGGAGCCTTCATACTGGGCAAGCCACATCTCTAATGGTTTGGTTTCGCTGACTTGAGCCAGTATCGCCATGTTTGAATTCCACTGCCAGTATTTAAATGGATTTTTCCTGGTATCAGACAAGGCAATGGAATGTATATAAATGATTTCACCTCCGTGTCTGGATACTGGTTTTAACATAGTATCCGAGCAAGCCAGTGCTATGGTTGTATCTGCTCCATTATTGTATATCCCTTTTAATTTTAAATGTGAGCACTCGTAAGAAGCAAAGTCGTGCTCATATTGAAACGTTGCCTTTTTCTCATCACCATAAACCTGTTCTACAACAAAAACAGGTTCACCAGGCATTTTTACCCATCTTTCAAAAAACTTACTATAATCCTTACCCGTTACTTTCCTAATGGATTTATTAAAAGTCTCCGTATTTACCACTCCATACATATTATTCTCCAGGTAGTGCTTTACTACCTTTTTGAATGTCTCGTGACCCAACTCCTGATCCAGCATATAAAGTACCCACGCGCCTTTTTGGTAAAAACGGCTGCTGCCTGCCTTGCCATTTCCTAATGGCACTGTATCGATTTTAGAGGCTTCAAAAACCAGTTGAGCAGCCTTGTAGCGTTCCCAGTCAAAAAAGTCCTGACCATATAAATGCTTTTCTGAAAGCCATTGGTAATAGGTGGCAAACCCTTCATGTAGCCAATGGTGGTCGCTATTTTCGGCAGTTACCAGGTTGCCAAACCACTGATGCGCAAGTTCATGGGCATTTACGTAAGTGTAATTTCTATCATTAAAGGCATGCTCATCCACCAAAAAGAAATCACCAAATATGGTGGCGGTTGTATTTTCCATCGCCCCATGCTGAAAATCCTGTACGGGTACCTGCTTGTAGTTTACCCATGGAAAAGGCACTCCAATTTCCTTTTCCATAAAATTGAAGATTTCCTCATTTTTATAATAATACCAGGGGTAATCCTCTTCCTTTTCAGGATAATAATACTGGGTGAGAGGTATGCCGGATTTACTCTGTGTTTGCTTACTGGCGTATTTCCCAATTCCCAACATCATCAGGTAACCGGGGTGCGGGTTCTTCATCCCAAAATGCCACACGGTTTCGGCCGGGTTGTACTCATTTTTGGATTTTAGTAAAAGCTCTCCGTTGGAAACCACCTGGTAGGAGGAGCCGAAAGTGACGATTATTTCCGTTGTCAGTTTATCCGTCTGATCATCTTTATAGGGAATCCAATGGCGATGATCAATGCCCTGACCCTGGGTCCATATTTGCCTTTCTGAAAGTCCGGTTTCATCATTCCAGCCTACAAAAAAGATTCCCCGCCTGGGGCTACAACTGTAATGGATAACAATTACATTTTCCCTGGTCCTTAGCACACCTTTTTCAGGTGTAAACCAAATACCGCTTTCATCGTAATTGAAGTCTGCCTTTTCACCATTAAGGCTGGCCATGCGGTAATGCATTTTAATGCCGTTCAGGTAAACAGAATCCCTTTTACCTTCTTTGGATGGTTGAAAGTCAAAAGTGAGGGCCACCGTGCCCACCACTTCGCTTTGGTTTGTATCAAGTCTTACGGATAATACCAGGTGTTTAAAATCGGTGGTTTGTCCCCACAATAGCGAGCCCGTCAGTAGAAAAATCAGGAGTGGAATTTTTTTCATGCGGTAAAAGTAAGGTAGGGAAATGTTAATCAAAGGGAGTAGGTATTGATCATCAATTTTTACAGGGTGAAACAGTGTTGGTTTACAAAAATGTCATGGTCATTTATTAACAAGGCACCCCTATAGGGTGCTTTCATACTCACATGCTAAATGCTACTGACAAATCACCCTTACAGGGTGTAGCTTTAAAAGTCCCTTCTTTGAGCATCTTTAATTCGAAACCATCTTAATATTTTACCATGCAAAACAACCAGCCTGTAGGGCTGGGTTGTTAGTAGCGTCATCTCATAGCCATCCGCCTGGTCTTTGCACCCTGTAGGGGTGCCTCGCAGCTAACTGCATCAATAGCATTTCCACCATACCCTGAAGGGGTGATTTGTCCATAGCTAGAATATTGGACACAACAACCTAAACACCCTGTAGGGGTGCCTTGTACTTATTAAAATCTCACTCCAAATCAAACAAATAACGCTCGTCATAATCAACCCCGAACTTCTCCATATACTGGCGATACTCGGTTTGAAAAGATTTCTTCTCATGATGTTGTTCCTGATTAAGAATGTATCTAACCACACTCTTAACCTGACTTTTGGAATAGGAAAAAACACCATATCCGCTTTGCCATTGAAATTTTGACGGCATCCAGTTTTTAGAATTAATAAACTTTGATGACTCTGTTTTCACCTTCCTCACCAAATCAGAAATGGTCATGTCCGGATTTAATCCAATTAAAATATGAATGTGATCCGGCATGCAAAATACAGCCATCAACTTCTGCCCCTGATCGGAGACCAGGGCTGTGACATACTTATGAACTTCCTCACGATATTTGGCGGGGATTGCATTCTCACGACTTTTTACAGAAAATATTACTTGAATATATAATTGAGAATAAGTGTTAGCCATGAGGATGTAGGTTTGATTAATAGCTGAAAAGTAAATGTTTAATATCAAAACCTCTGGACTGAAATCACCTTAATGTTAAAATTATCCAAAATGCCTTGCCGTGGACAAAACCATTTCATTACTTTGCTTTTCAAAGTACTTTATGAGAACAGCAGAATCTGACTTAAAAGACATCAAAGAATTAATGGAGCGCTCCTCGCGCTTTATTTCCCTTTCAGGATTATCAGGTGTGTTTGCGGGGATATACGCATTGATTGGGGCATGGATAGCTCATCTTTACTTTATCCGTACTGAAGCGATTTATAATGCGTATAGTGAGAGCGTAAATACTGAGAAGCTTATTCCCGTGATAACCATTGCGGGTAGTGTGTTGTTATTATCCCTTATCACCGCCATTTTCCTCACCACCCGAAATGCCAAAAAGAAGAACCAGAAAATCTGGGATAAACGCTCTCAGCGGATGGTCTGGAACCTTTGTATTCCGCTAATTGCAGGTGGTGTTTTTCTATTAATCCTTCTTAAGCAGGGTACTCTATATCTAATCGCTCCGGCCATGCTCATTTTTTATGGACTGGCCCTCATCAACGGAAGTAAGTACACGTTTAACGATATTCGCTACCTCGGCTATTGCCAAATTGCACTGGGGCTACTGGCAACCTGGTTTTATGGTAATGGACTACTGTTTTGGAGTATCGGATTTGGTGTGCTGCACATAGCCTATGGCGCAGCCATGTACTGGAAATATGAGCGATGAAAAACCCTATTGAAGGTTTACATAAGGAGTTTGAAAACCGCATTAAACTCGGCATAATGTCGGTGCTGATGGTGAACGATAGTATGGACTTTCTGGACTTAAAGGAAATACTTGAAGTTACAGACGGCAACCTGGCCAGCCACATCAATGCGCTGGAAAAAAAGGAAATGATAGAAGTGAAAAAACAGTTTGTTGGCAAAAAACCCAATACCTCCTACTCCGCTACCACCAAAGGCCGCACAGCTTTTTCTGAACACCTTACAGCGCTGGAAAATTTAATAAGGAAAACCTAAAACGATAAATGCCTCCGCTATTGAAAAAATGCTACTTGTTTATTCATTGTTTAACCCACAGCCTTCAAAAAAAATGGATTATGATTTTCATTTTACATAACTCCGTTCCCGTAAAGGGTTGAAGGCCCAAAATTTTTTACCTATGAACTTTGTAATTCAAAGTACTTTTTCAAAAGACAAAACTATGAACTGGATTGTTGGTCTATCCATATTCAGTTTTGTAATGCTTTTTCATAAGGCCGGGGTGGGCCTTAATGTGGCAATTTTCGATGTGTTGGTTCTGGCCTTTTGGCTTACTACAGATGCTGGCCGATTTAAGGAACCACGTATTATCATTACTTCAATGGCCCTTTCGGCCACAGCCGGTTGCACAGCGTGGTATGGTACCCCTGATACGGTTTTATGGAGTATTATCTGTATCAGTTGGCTGAGCCAGCAGATTCTTTATCCGGAAAACACCTTTTTGTTTTTTGAGATCAAGGCACTCGTAAACATCTTTACCGGCCCATTAACAGCTATCGCCCAACTTTTTGCACTTGACAGGGAGGAAATCTCCACCCAAAGGCTACTAAAGCTGCTTTTTGTAATAGTGATACCAGCGTTCATAGCCATCATGTTTGCTGCCTTTTACAGCAACCTCAATCCCTATTTCGAAAAGGGATTTCAGGATATCATCAATAGCCTCGATATGACCATCCTTTTAACCTTCCTGCTCGGCACCTTTGCATCCCTATACATATTCAGAGCTCATCTCCCACCTAAGCTCAATTTTTTTGACCAGTTTTTAGGTAATGACTTTAACATTAAAAATGATGAAGCACAAAACCCTAATGCCGCTATTGAGCAGCAAGCCGGGCTTTCCCTTTTCGGGATATTAAATGTGGTACTTATAATATTTCTGATAAGTGACATCGCCTTTGTTAATCAGCTCAGCCATGGTGTTGGGGATGACTATAGCCAATATGTACACCAGGGTGTGGGTATGCTTATTTTTTCCATTATTCTGGCAACTTCTTTTATCATCTACTTTTTCAGGGGTTATAAATTCAGTAGCCTTCCCAACAGCAATTGGCTAAAAAGGCTGGCGCTGTTATGGGTTATTCTTAATATCATATTAATAGGTACCACCAGCTTTAAAAACCTGTTTTATGTTATTGAGTATGGATTAACGCTTAAGCGGATTGGCGTTTTTGTGTACCTCACCATGGCTGCGGCCGGATTGGCTTTTGCCTTTTTAAAAGTGTTCTATGGTAAAACCAATTCTTATCTCTTCCGCAATTTGTATTGGTCGTTTTTCCTCATTCTTACGGTAAACCTTTGCATGGACTGGAGCATGATAACCGTGCGCTTTAACATCCATGAAAATGTAAAAGACCACCGCAACCTGGACTGGGGCTACCTGCTTACGCTGAATGACAGGGTGATACCTACAATATGCAGATACCAAACCCAACTGAGACTAAGCGAGCCGGAAATGGAAAGCCTTACCCGGACACTTCAACACCGGCAAACACGCCTTAAGAACTATAACCCTGACTGGCGCAAAATGAGCCTGGCTAAGTGGAATGCTAAAAATGAAATCAGCAGTCTATGACAACTCTTGCAAAATCTTTTTTATACTTTACACTAACTGTACTCATCGGAAACATCCTGTTTCATCTTTGGGGATTTCTGAATATCGGTTTAGAGGGTTCAATGAATTTACTTCCTGATGCGCGTATGTTTTTTGGTCTTATTCTATTGACAGGGCTTTTTTCTTTACCCCTCTTTATTCCCATTATTATTTTCTTTACTCTCATCAAGACTTTCAGACCTTACTTTCCGGTAAATATTATTTGCTCGGCTTTATTCGGTCTTTTGTTGAGCCTTGGTTGGGTGTTAATCTTAAATATTGAATTTAATTGGTTAGAAGAAGTGTCTGTTTGGTTACCGTTTGTGCTGGCCGCTTCCGCAGCCGGGGCAATAGTTGAGCTGATGCAATGGCCCATCATGTCAAACACTTCTAAAACAATAATATTGGATTAGCAAAAATTTCCAAAGAGGCTTTACTTTGCCTTGTGTCTTACACTACCCTCCAAACACCGATAGAATACCTAAAGGGCGTGGGCCCTTCTAAGGCTGAGCTTTTAAAAAAAGAGCTCAAAATCTTTACCTATCGGGATTTGCTCCACTTGTTTCCCTTCAGGTATGTGGATAGAAGTAAGTTTTATAAGATCAATGAAATTATTTCTACCGAAGCGGAAGTTCAGGTAATTGGTAAAATAACCCATATTGACGAAGTAGCTGGCAAAGGCCGTAGCAAAAGGCTCACCGCCCGTTTTGAAGATGAAACCGGAAGTGTGGAGCTGGTTTGGTTTCAAGGGGCACAATGGATAAAAAAGGCATTGAAGACCAATCAACCGTACGTGCTTTTTGGTAAGCCCAATGTTTTTAACAACCGTTACAGCTTTCCTCACCCTGAACTTGAATTACTGGAAGAATTTAAAGCCAGCCCGTTGCAGGGCCTACAGCCGGTTTACCCATCTACTGAAAAGTTGAATAGCCGGGGTTTGAGTGGCAGAGCTATATCCAAACTCACTCGCACTTTGTTGCCCCAACTAAAAGGCCAGCTTACTGATTTTTACCCTGATGATTTTATCAGTCAGTATAAGCTCGCTCCGCTAGAAGCCTCTTTTTTTGAAGTTCATTTTCCAAAAAATCTCAAAAGACTGGAGAAAGCTCGTTACCGCCTAAAATTCGATGAGTTCTTCTTTTTACAGATGGAGATGGTGCGCCAAAAAATGATCCACCAGCAAAAGTTTAAAGGATTTGTTTTTGAGGAACTTGGAAATAATTTCAATCGCTTTTTTAAAGAGGTACTACCCTTTGAACTAACGGGTGCCCAAAAGCGGGTGCTTAAGGAAATCCGTAAAGACCTGATGCACGGCCGCCACATGAACCGCCTGGTGCAGGGCGATGTGGGCAGTGGCAAAACCATAGTAGCTTTAATGAGTATGCTTATGGCTATTGATAATGGCTTTCAGGCATGCCTTATGGCGCCCACCGAAATATTGGCCACACAGCATTACAACGGACTAAAGGAAATGACCGACCACCTTGGGCTGGAAATTCGCCTACTTACGGGTAGCGTAAAAACAGCCGCCCGAAAGGAAATTCACGAAAAACTGCAAAGTGGAGAACTGCACCTGCTTATTGGCACCCACGCACTAATTGAAGAAAAGGTGAAATTCAAAAACCTGGGCATGGCCGTGGTGGATGAACAGCATCGCTTTGGTGTGGCCCAGCGCGCAAGCCTCTGGAAAAAGAATACACTCCCGCCCCATGTTTTAATTATGACTGCCACCCCCATACCGCGGACATTAGCGATGACCGCCTATGGCAACCTGGATATTTCGGTGATTGATGAATTACCACCCGGCCGAAAACCCATCACCACAGTACACCGCTTTGATAAAAACAGGCTTCAGGTTTTTGGTTTTCTTAATGAAGAGATGGAAAAAGGCCGCCAGGCCTACATTGTTTATCCACTTATTGAAGAGTCGGAAACCATGGACTATAAGGATTTACAGGATGGATATGAAAGTATAGTGCGGGCATTTCCAAAGTACCAGATTAGTATAGTTCATGGTAAAATGAAACCGGCAGATAAAGATTTTGAGATGCAGCGCTTTGTGGAAGGCAAAACCAAAATAATGGTGGCCACCACGGTAATTGAAGTTGGGGTAAACGTTCCTAATGCCTCCGTTATGGTAATTGAAAGCTCGGAGCGATTTGGGCTTAGCCAGCTGCATCAACTTAGGGGCCGCGTGGGCCGGGGTGCCGAACAATCGTATTGCATATTAATGACGGGGCATAAACTTAGCAACGAGGCCAAAACCCGAATTAAAACCATGGTAAAGACAAATGATGGTTTTGAAATTTCGGAAGTGGATATGAAATTGCGTGGCCCCGGAGATATTATGGGAACCCGCCAAAGCGGTATGCTTAACCTACAGATTGCAGACCTGATGCACGATGGCGCCATCCTTAAAGATGCCAGAGAAGCAGTTTTTACTATCCTTAAAGATGACCCCGGACTGGATAAACCCCAGCACCGCGCCATTTTTACCACGTTTAACGAAAGGATGAAAGGGCGGACCCAATGGGGTAGGATTTCATAAAGATCTAAACTGCACTCCCATTGTTTTCCTAGGATTATATTTGCCTCAAATCCTTATAAAATCAACGATTCCTCAAAATATAAAAGCACCATTACCCCTGGCGGTTTGAGTCTTTGGCAGAGCATAACCGAGCTGATAAGCTATCGCCAACTGCTTTTTACGTTTGCCGCCCGCGACTATAAGGTGCGGTATGCACAAACCTATATTGGTTTTTGGTGGTCGCTGGTGCAGCCCATAGCCTCTGTGGCTGCGCTGTTTTTAGTGTTTCAAAAAGTGGTAACGGTATCCACCAATGGCATCCCCTACCTGCCCTTCGCTTTAAGCGGAATAGTCCTTTGGAATTACTTCAATTACGTAATTACCCAATCGGCATCATCGCTCATTTTTAACCAGGGTATGATTCGTAAAATATACTTCCCCAGGCTATGCCTGCCACTATCGCGGGCTTTGGTGGGTTTGGTTGAACCTCTTGTTGGTTTGCTCCTGTTGATTTTACTTTTATTCACCACTGGTTTTGGTGGCGTTGGTATATTGTTTTTTATACCCGCCTTGCTGGCAACTGCTATTGCCGCTTTGGGCATAGGTCTATGGGCCAGCGCTCTTTCCATCCGTTTTCGCGATTTACAGCAAATACTCCCTTTTGTATTGCAGATCTTATTTTTCCTTACACCGGTTGCCTACTCCGCCAAATTAATTGATGGACTGATACCCGAGCAGTGGAGATTCCTGATTTACCTGAATCCTATGACCGGAATTATCGAAAGCTTCAGGGCGGCACTTTTTGGGCAACCGCTTAGCCCTGCTGCCGCTATTTCGTATGCTATGGTTGTTTTACTTTTCCTTACGGGGATAACATACTTCCAGAAAGTAGAAATGAAAATTGCCGACATAGTATGAGTAGATCGGCTATTTCCATCCACAACCTCAGCAAGGATTACCAGATTACGAAAGGCCGTAAGAAGGAGATTTTTAAAGCGCTTGATACTATTAACCTTGAAATTGAAGAAGGAAAAGTTACAGGGCTCATTGGGCCTAACGGTGCAGGTAAATCAACACTACTTAAAATACTTTCACGAATCACCTATCCTACTAAAGGTGAAGTAAAGATCAACGGCCGGTTGGCTTCTTTGCTAGAGGTCGGCACAGGCTTCCATCCAGACCTGAGCGGTCGTGAAAATATATTTTTAAACGGGGCTGTATTGGGCATGTCTAAAGCTGAGATACAAAGCCAGTTTGATAAAATCGTGGATTTTTCAGGGGTGGAGGAGTTTCTGGATACAGCTGTAAAGCACTACAGTAGCGGTATGTATGTGAGGCTAGCGTTTTCGGTGGCGGCTCATTTGCGTTCGGAAATATTGCTGGTAGATGAAGTATTAGCCGTAGGCGATGCAGAATTCCAGAAAAAATGTCTTGGAAAGATGAACGAGGCAACCCGTGAGGTTGGTCGCACCATAATTTTTGTAAGCCATAACCTAGCAGCTATACGCGAGTTATGTGATCAAGTAGCATGGCTTGATCACGGAAAGGTTAAAGAACTCGGAGATTCTGACACCGTGTGCAATTCCTATTTAAGAGCTTTAAAAGATTTCGCCAAAAACACAGCGCTACATAACCGCACCGATCGAAATGGCAATGGTGATATAACATTAACCGGTCTGCAGTGGCAAACATCAAACAATGGCATCCTGATAACAGGAAAAGAGGCACGGTTAGAAGTAGCGTTTAAAACAAACACAGCAGAAATAAAGGATTTACACATCCGCCTTAATGTTGCAACATCTGAAGGAATATTTGTTACCACCCTCAGCAACCTCTACAGTGGGCACCCTATAACAGATGCTGAAGGAATAAGCAAAGTAACTTGCCACATCCCAAAGCTGAATTTACTGAACGGCACTTACAGTATAATGGCCAGCATTTTTGCCAACGGCCAGCTGCAGGATAAAATAAGAGAAGCCCTGATATTTGAAGTACAGGAGGGAGACTTTTTTGATTCAGGAAAAATATACCTCAGAAATAAAGAAGGTGTGGAAACGCCTCAGCAGTGGAGCTACTAACTCGTTGATCCAAATTTTTCTTCAATTACTTTTATCAACTCAAAGTCAAGCGCAGAGCGCTCTTCCAGTCTTTCGCTATACTTTTCTTTTAGCTCAACAGCTTCTCGCTTATCGCCCCCTACATTACTTAAATAAACCTGCTTAGCCTTCCAATTATAAGTTTTACAGAGATATTTAAGCTCTGATTCAAAGTTTTCTGTACGGCCCACAAAGTCCATTTTGTGAATATTCAGAATGGCTTTTTCCAGTAATAACTGAGGTGTTTTGGAGATATCCGGATTTAGCTTAAAACCCGAAAAAAACTGACATTGCCAGTTATAACTATGCGGGGCGTCTAAAAACCCTTCAAAGCTCCTATTCCATGAGTTAAATTTTACCTTATGCTCTTTCCTGTCAGAATTCTTAACAGCCAGGTAGCTGGAAATACAACGATCAACAGGATTGCGCACAAAGCTTATGAACTTCCAGCCTTGTTGTTTGCATTGGTGAACATCAAGATTTAACCAGTTAAATGGCAGGTGCCCAACCACTGCTTTTGTAATACCGGAAAGGTCATCAGCACTCAGTATCTCCTTGTATTTGTGGAGCATCTCACCCGGTTTGTACTGGTCGTTTAAAAAATTTACAAAACTTGTTCCTGCTGTTTTTGGCAGGTGTAAAAAAACCACCTTAGTTTTAGCTCCCTTAAATAATTCTTCCAGCATTGAAATCTCCGTATATAATAATAGGCATGCACCGCAGCGGCACTTCGCTGGTGGCTAAAGTATTGGAAAAAGCCGGGATTTTTATGGGAGTGGTTAAGGATCATAACTATGAGGCTATGCACTTTTTGAGCCTCAACCAGCAAACACTTTGGGCAGCCGGTGCCAACTGGGTAACACCCCAGGTTCCCGATGAAGTTTATTGGAAACACCTGCCTGCCAAAGTGTTGTTCTTTGAGCACTTCCGCACCTATGGCCGCTGGAAACAGATGTTACTTAACCTCCAGTCTCCGGCATGGGGCTGGAAGGATCCCCGCAATACGTTTACATTACCAATGTGGCTACAACTTTATCCCACGGCTAAAGTGATACATGTAATAAGAAATGAGAATGATGTGGCTGCAAGCCTGGCACAGCGGAATAAGGTGAAAGGCGAGGTACACGATGAACGATTTGATAATTTGGATTTTGGAAAGAAACTGGCACACACCTACCTGCAACAGGGCCGCTCCTATAAATCACAGCTTGGCAAGCGCTACATTGAGGTTCATTATGAGGATATCTGCAACCTGGATTCAAAAGCCATAAAGCCCCTCGAAGAATTTACCGGAAAAGAACTGCTCTCTCTTTTTAAAGACTATGTAAGAAAGTAGCTCCTTTAAAAAAAGCAGAAAAGCTTAATTTCACAGCTTAATCACACTAGCACTCTTGTACTCTACTCATGCCCAAGGTATCCGTAATAATACCGAACTATAATCACGCGCCCTATTTACCTAAGCGTATTGAAAGTGTGTTGGCGCAAACCTTCAGGGATTTTGAGCTGCTGATACTGGATGATTGCTCGCCTGATAATAGCCGGGAAATCATAACCTCCTATGCACTGCAGCATCCTGAAATAAAAACCCATTTTAACGAGAAAAACTCCGGCAGCCCTTTTGCCCAGTGGAATAAAGGCTCTGAGATGGCCAAAGGGGAATATCTTTGGTTTGCAGAGAGTGATGATTTTTGTGAGCCCACTTTACTGGAAACCCTTGTACCGCTTTTAGATAAAAACCCTAACGCAGGTATGGCTTATTGCCAGACTTACCTGGTAGATGAACAGGGGGAAATAAAAAACAGCTACCAAAAAAATCTGGAGTTTATTTATGAAACGGATGCCTGGCAAAAGCCCTTTGTTAAAAGTGGTAAAGATGCATGCAGAGAATGGCTGCT
Source organism: Schleiferiaceae bacterium (assembly GCA_963758205.1). Taxonomy (GTDB): domain Bacteria; phylum Bacteroidota; class Bacteroidia; order Flavobacteriales; family Schleiferiaceae; genus Owenweeksia. The sequence goes on along the minus strand of CAVWUM010000001.1, from coordinate 649,923 downwards.
ATTCCACAACCCTATACCAAATGCCAGCGGAGCACTAATACGTAAAAGTGCTTTTATTGAAGCCGGCATGGCTGATATGACCATGAAGCTAAATGGCGACTGGTACTTATATGCTCGCCTGTTGGCCAAAAATGACCTCGCCTTTACACCCGAATTGTTGAATTACTTTAGGGTGCATGACCAAACACAGCGGCAGCGAGCCAATGTAGATGGCACAGTGTACCAGGAGATTATCCGTATTAATACGTTTATACGCGTAAATGTGCCGGGTAGCGAACAAAGTGCGGATCACGCCTTGAGCCGTATTTCACATTGGTGGATTGGCAGCCTGCCACGCCAAAAATGGAACTTCTGGAATTTTAAGGTAAACCTTAGGTTATACCGATTTTTCAGGAAGTACAAGCGTTGGGTATTCCTACACATCATATATACGTACCTTTTTATTGCCACGCGCTGGGTTGTGAGGTCGCTGGGGTTACTTAAGCCCGCTAAAGACATTCGTAAACGACTGTTTCCAGGAAAATACTTTGAATATTGAAACCACAATTTTCCATAATCATCCCTATCTACAATGCCGCTGATACATTACAGCAGGCGTTGCATAGTGTAGAGAATCAAACTTACCGTGAGTTTGAGGTGGTTTTGGTAAATGATGGATCTACTGACGATAGTTACGAAATATGTGACCGATGGATTCGGGCCAATTCTGATCTTAACGTATCGCTCATCAACCAAACAAATGGCGGATTGGGCAATGCCCGCAACCAGGGTGTACAAAAAGCATCACATGCCTGGGTGGCCTTTTTGGATGCAGATGATTACTGGGCTCCTGAAAAACTTGAGCTAGTAGCCAAGGAAATTAAGGAGAAGGCAGCTGATGTGTATTACCACCCTGTTAAAACATTTGGCCTCACCAAAACCCGAATCAGACCTTGCCACCAGGTAAAAACCATTGATGAATTGCTAAAAAGAGGAAATCCCATTCTACCCTCGGCTACCGTAGGTAAAACATACCTTTTCCGTAAATATCAGTTTTCAGAAATACCGGCACACCATGGTGCAGAAGACCTGTTTGTATGGATCAGTATGATGAAGGATAACATCATTTTTGAACGAATAAACCTTCCTTTAACCTACTACAGGGAGACGGGTGGCATGAGCACTGATATTGAAAGACATCTTAAAAATGTGATGGCTGTTATTGAGCATTTTCGTTCAAAAGAGTTTTTTGATGACGATTTGCCTGAAAAAGCAAAAAGAAGAAAATACCTGGAGGTGGCGCGTTTTCATCATAAAAGAGGGAACCGCAATGAAGCGCGGGCCTATTATAAAAAATCAGGATCGTATTCTGGCAAAACAGTTCTTCTGCAAATACTACTGGCCTTTCGGCTGAATACCTGAGCGCACAAACGAATCAAAAAGATTGATATAGTCATCCGGAGTTTTCAGGTTTTTCCCATCCATATATTTCATCAATCCCTTAAACTCGCCATGCTCAGCCCGTGTTTTATATAGCTGTTGCATAGTGTAGGGTAGCTGTTGCTTCATCCGTGGATCCTTGGTTTTCGGATTTAGCACCCAAAGCTCACGCATAGCTTCCACATATTTATTTTGGTTAAGGTAAAGTTCGGCCTTACTAAACCTGCCAATTTCATATTTAGGTGAAATATCAGTAGCCAGGTTATAATAGCGCATAGCTTCATCAATTTCATTTTTGGTTTTATACACATTGCCCAGCTGGGTAATTGTAATAATGTTGTATGGGGCAATGTCATAAGCCATTAATCCATCTTCTAAAGCTTCCTGTGGCCTTTTGAGCACCAACTTGCCCAATGAACTGTAGTAGTACAGCGGGTTGGCAAAGTTGTCCATATTGTAAAATGGATTTATTGCATCCTCCGCTTCGGGTATGATTACCTGCGCATTACGCTGAGCATTGGCCTCAAGCACCTTTACACTATGCTTTTCGCCCTCCATGCGGTAATAGCTCACGGTAAGAGAAAACACAACCATACCTAAAAGCAATATTGCCCAACCATTTCCCTTAAGGTTGATTTTTCCTTCCGGTAATCCATTTCTAAAAATCAGGGCAATAAGGGCCATAATCAAAAAGTTATGGCTCGTCCGCTCCAATGGAAAATCAGTTATAGAGAAAACCAGATAGCTTAAAAGTCCGAAGGATATGGCCAGGTCAATGGCCATATCTTCTTTAGAAGCGATTTTTTTAAAGTTGCCCGCCACGCGCCAAAAGGCACAAACAAATATGCCTATGAAGAATACAAATCCTAAAATACCGGATTCAGTTAGCACCCACAGGTAATCATTATGCGGGCGCTGTACGTGGGTAATGCCCTGCACTACATTATAATCCAAACCTCCAAGGCCGTATTTGGGGAAGTTAATTTTCCAGTTGCCAGGCCCTACACCTGTAACGGGATTTTCCTTCACCATCTCCATACTGTTCTCCCAAAAAATAAGGCGCTTATCAAGGTTGGTAGTATCCGATACACTCTCCTGCACCCCTGATGCCGAGAATAGCCCCACCAGTAAAATAACAGCTATACCAGCACCTAAACCCACCAGCTTAAAAGGAAACCTGGTGTTACTTACAGCCTTCTTTCTTAAAATAAAAAATAGGGTGGTAGTGGTAAATGTGGCGATAAACACTGAGAGCCAAACGCCTCGGGTTCGTAAAACAAAGATTTCAATCACTAACAAAAAAGCAAGTACTAGCGACCCTTTCTTCCAAAAGCCATTAAGCACGGAAGCGCCCATTATTACAAATGGTAAAGCCAGCATTAATGCAGATGACAACAGGTTTTTATGTGCAAAATTTCCTTTTACAGTATATATATCTGTAAAAAACTCACCACTTGCCAAGGCTTGCAACAGGTTAAATAATGTTATCACTCCCGCTACAGCGCCAAACAATATTACAGATTGAATGAGCTGTGACGCACTAACAACCTTGGTGTGTAACAAATACAGCATCGCTATCAAAAAAGAAAACATAAGCAGGTAGCGAGTAATCGTCCCCCAGCTTTCAATTGGGTTTATGGCATTGCTTACCGCAACAAAGTTCATAACCAAAAAGCCCAAAAAGCTGATTGCCAGCAAACCAACAGGTAAAGGTTTTTTAGGACCCCTAAGCATAATGGCTACTAATAAACCACCTACCGCTATTGATCCTAAAAACTGACGTGAAGCCAGCGTATGATCTACTAATGATGAAACTTTTACCAGCGGAAGCAGAATGAATAATACTAGGATAATGATGGAGAAAATGCTCTGCTTACTTTTAGTTGTGGCCATTAAAAAATGATTTTGGCGCTAAAAATAAACATTGCTCAGCATTGTATTAATTTTGGCAACCTTTATTACTGAAGTACCGTTTTAAAGACTAACCCAAATCCCTTTTCCATCAGCAAGAGCGAGCAAAATAAGCAACGTAAGCAGGAGCGAACGCTTTATGAAAAGAGCTCCCGGTATCACTATTACTTTAAGCGCACGGGCCGGTATCGCTTTATTGGAAAAAACCTGCTGAGGCTTGTAATAGGCCTTAGTCTTTTTGCGCTGGGCGCCTGGTTTGTATTCAATTATATTATTGATATGAAGCAGATTGAGGAGCTCATTTTTAACCGGCTTCCCAACTGGCTGATTGTTGGTACCCTTTTTATCAGCGAGTGCTTTACGGGCCTACTGCCACCGGATATGTATATTCTTTGGGCCAAAAGCCTTGATTATCCCTATTTGATGGTATTTATATTGGCATTGAGTTCTTATATAGGTGGCATTGTTTCGTGGTATATAGGTACTCAGTTGCACAGGCTTAAGCGGGTAAAGCAATGGGTGCACATCAGGTTTTCAGAGCAGTTTAAAACCTTCCGGAAGTTTGGTGGGCTGGTAATATTTATTTCGGCCCTAACGCCCCTGCCCTTTTCTCCTGTAAGTGTGGTAGCGGGTATGGTAGAGTATCCCTTTAAAAACTACCTGCTTGTGGCCCTCAGCCGCTTTTTGCGGTTTTTCCTTTATGCCATGGTTTTATACCGGTTTATATAGCACCCTTACCTTTGCGGGATGGCATTAACACACAGACAACTTTTTCTTCAGCACCTAGCTCAAACCACGGACTTTCCTATGGGGCTGGAAATTGTAAAAGCTGAAGGCTCTTATCTTTTTGATCCTATAGGAAAAAAATACCTGGATCTAATTTCGGGGATTTCGGTAAGTAGTATTGGGCATCGCCACCCAAAAGTGGTAGAGGCTATAAAAAAACAAACAGACGCCTACCTGCACCTTATGGTGTATGGTGAATATATTCAATCTCCACAGGTGCAGCTTGCGCAAAAGCTATCTGAAGTACTCGGAAAAGGTTTTGACTCCACCTACTTTGTAAACTCCGGCAGTGAGGCCAATGAGGGAGCCATGAAACTGGCCAAACGCGCTACAGGCCGCACGGAAATCATCAGCATGAAAAAAGCCTACCATGGCAGCACCCAGGGTGTGCTAAGCATTATTGGTGATGAAGAATTTAAGCGCGGCTATCGGCCATTGTTGCCAGGAACAAAGACTTTGGAGTTTAATGCTTTTGATGATCTTGAATTAATTACAACCAAAACTGCCGCTGTAGTAGTAGAGCCTGTTCAGGGAGAAGCGGGTTATGTGCCTCCATCCGAAGGCTACTTATTAGCCTTAAGGAAGAGATGTACAGAAACGGGCACCCTCCTCATTTTTGATGAAGTACAAACCGGCTTTGGGCGCACAGGGAAGCTATTTGCCCATCAGCACTACAATGTAAAGCCCGATATAATTACCCTGGCCAAAGGTATGGGTGGCGGCATGCCTATTGGGGCGTTTATCGCCTCAAAAAAATTGATGGATCACTTTAAGGAAAACCCCATACTAGGCCATATAACCACCTTTGGGGGACACCCCGTTTCATGTGCAGCCTCACTGGCTTGCCTCAATGTAGTTTTGGATGAAAAGTTAACAGCCGGAGTTACTAAAAAGGAAAAGTTATTCCGCAAAAGATTGGTGCATCCACAAATTAAAGAGGTACGCGGCAAAGGCCTTATGCTGGCGGTTCAATTAGATACATTTGAAAATGTGCAAACGGTAATTGCACATTGCCTTGAAAATGGTGTAATCTCCGATTGGTTTCTTTTCTGCGATAATGCTATACGCCTTAGCCCCCCGCTCAATATTAGTGAAGATGACATCCGGTTTGCCTGTAAAGTATTACTGGAGGGGATTGACTTATTAAAAAAGTAAAATCCCATTTCAACCGGGGTCAAAATGGGATTTCAGATTATGGATTATTTAATCTAATGAAATAACACCTTCTTTACCTGGGTAGTATCATCAAACTGCACTTTAACAAAGTATAAACCGGGGGGCAGTTCACCGCGGTTAATATTTACCTCTCTCTGATCTTTTTCCAGAGATATACTCCGCACCACTTTACCATTTACATCATGCAACTCAATAGTAGAGGCACCATTTAATCCATCAATATGTATTTGCTCCCTGGCGGGATTGGGGTAAATGCCCCAATCGTTTTCGCTAAGTTCATCAAGACTTACCGTTCTATCAATTCCCAAAGAAATGGGTAATGCGTAGGTAACCGGGGTTGTTGGAAACTGACCAGCATTTCCTCCCAATAAGGCTTTAACTGTAAAGCCTACATTTTGAGGCGTGGCCGGCAGCGCCATATTATCATACAGGCTAAAGGCGTAGCCCGTGTCTCCACTCACAACAATAGTGTAATCCAGATTTGCCATAAAATTTAGATTCGTAGGCACTTTTAACACATTATCAATAGGTCTGGCTATAGTCACATCCGTGCTAAATATTTCAGTTTGGGTATCATCATATACCTTAAGGTTAAGATCGTATCCACCCGTTTTGCCGTACAAATCGGTAATTCCCGGAATGGAGACCCAGCTGACATTAACATTTTGATTTACAGCAAAAGTTACCCCCAGGCTACCGGTATGTACCGATGGGCTGCCGCTGTAACCTCCGTTATCAGGCGCAGTAACTGAAAAGCTCATGCCTGAAGTAATGCTTATGGTGTCGGTAATATACTGGCAAGCACCTGTTCTACCAATCACATAGTAATCACCCAGGCCAAAAGGTGTAAGGGTATCAAACGGGTAGTTAAAAGGTATGCCATTGTAAAACCAGGTTTTTGTTGCATTAGCGGTGCTGTCCGTTAAGGATAGTTGCCCTGCTGCAAAGGCAAGGCTAAACGGCTTTCTGGATGTTACAGCAACAAATACAGAATCAATAAAACCGGGGTTAGATGGGTCTGTTAAATAATAATATTGTGAACTTGCAGGTGAGGCCATTGGTGTTGAAGCTGTGGTGGATGACAAGCCGTTGGATGGCGACCATTGATAGTTTCCACTTTTGGTTGATGCTACTAAAGATGCACTGTCGCCCTGGCAAATCTTGATTGTATCGGCTGAGATACTTGCTACCGGAGTAACAATAATCTTTACGGGTACATTTCTTATTCCGTTAAACGGACATTGATCATCGCTAAATGAAAAATTAAAATAGTGCGAGGTTACTGACCCTGCTGTATGCTCGGGAGCAAGCACCCAATTGAACCCAACTCTATTCCTGATCGTTCGATTAAATCCAACCTGATTAATCGGGAAAATATTTGGTGAATTAACATAATTTGCAACACCCCCCCAAGTTGAATCCAAAGCCCTTCCTTTTGCATCAAAAGATATTTGCTGCCATCCTGAAGTTCCGTTTTGGTAATCCACATCTAAGCCACTAAACTCAAAATAAACGGTATCGCCCACGAAGGCGTTTATCGCAGGTAAACTATTTGGATTAAAGTTAGCGGAATCTAAACTAAAGAAGGGCGCATTATTTGGCCAGGTTCCTGATCTGCCAATAATTGTCATATCCCTAAATACTTCAGAAAGTAGCATGTTATTTCTCCATTGCTCTACTTTTACTCCATAAACGAACGCTCCTCCAACATTTAGATTATTAATATCCATATTGACAAGCCCAAATTCATGATCAATAACTACAGGGCCATTAGCCGTATCCGTTGATGGGTTTGGAAAAGGAGACGAAGCACTGTAACCATTATTAAATACAATTAAAGTAGAAGCTGCTGTTTGGGGAGCGATAAGATCATAGTACAAAGAGTCTGATACATTAGGGGCTAAAGCCATTACACTTAGGCTTTTATTGTACTCATTTATACCAACGGCCGGATTTTCAACAAAATAGGGGGAAGAGTTGCAGCCACCCGGTCCTGCATACATCTTTGATTCGATAAAAAACGCCCCTGTCCCAGCATTAATAATTAGTCCTGATCTACAACAATCCGAATATGAAAAAGACCAGCCCGAAGGTGGCGGGGTACCGGCCAACGAAACAGGCGCACTTTTATAAGCATACATTTCCATAGCACCAGCACCCGCAGGGCTCGCTCCACACACCACAATGCCAGATCCGTAGCAAGAAGGTGATATGTCCAATTGTGTTTGAACTGAGACAGGTATAAGTCCAAATGGCCCGGTGATTGACGTATTGTTTGGTAGCGTGGCAGCTGGCACACCGCACTCTCTATACAACTTCAGGTGGAAAATATACTGTCCATTACCGTTACATTTCCATGAAATCTCACCTCCAAAGAGGTGTGTACTAAAAGCATTAAAAGAAAACAGGATAAGGCCAAGGGCTAATAGTTTACGCATAGCGTTGGTTTTAAATGTTAATAGGTTTATTTAAAATGTACCTTGCCAAAAGACACACTTCCGAGTGACTGAACTTTAACTAAATACAATCCGGAAGGTAAGTTATTTCTGCTTATAACTACTGAGGTTTGCTTTTCATCCACAGTCTGTTCCAGCATTATACTTCCGCCCATATTTATGAGCTGGATGCTTTCAGCTGCTTGGAGGCCATCAATAATAAAATGCCCACTTGCCGGGTTCGGATAAATATTCCAGCCATTAATAAGTTCCTCTTCAAGTGATACGGTTCTGTCAATTCCCATGGAAATGGGCAGCATATAAGGGGCTGGCGTAGCGGGATACTGATTGGCCTGCCCAATAAGAGCAGACTTTACCGTAATGCCTACATTTTGTGGTGTGGCTGGTAAGTTCATGTTTCCATACAGGCTAAAGGCATAGCCTGTATCTCCGCTAACGGCTATAGTGTAATCCTTGTTTGGTGATAAAGCCAGGCTCACTGGAACTTTCAGTACATCCGTCATTGGCCTGTTAAGGGTTACATCAGCGCTAAATATTTCAGTTTGGGTATCATCATATACCTTAAGGTTAAGATCGTATCCACCCGTTTTGCCGTACAAATCGGTAATTCCCGGAATGGAGACCCAGCTGACATTAACATTTTGATTTACAGCAAAAGTTACCCCCAGGCTACCGGTATGTACGGATGGGCTGCCGCTGTAACCTCCGTTATCAGGCGCAGTAACTGAAAAGCTCATGCCTGACGTAATGCTTACAGTGTCAGAAACATATTCACATGCACCGGCTTTGGCCACTATGTAATAATCACCTAAACCAAAAGGTGTAAGGGTATCATAGGCATAATTGAAGGGAATGCCATTGTAGTACCAAACCCTTGTAACGGTTTGTGCATTATCAGTAACCTGCAACTGCCCAGCGCTAAATGCCAGGTTAAATGTTCCTCTTGGTACTACATTTACATATACTGAGTCTCTGTATCCCGGATTGGAAGAATCCACCAGATAATAATATTGAGAGGTGGAAGTGTAGGCTGTAGGGGTGGCTGTATTAGCCCCCATAAGTGTATTGGCAGGTGACCAGCTGTAGTTGCCACTGGCAGTTGAGCCGGCAAGGGTAAGGCTATCTCCATCACAAACATCAATAGTATCAGCAGCGATGCTGGCAACTTCCCTTACGTTTACCTGTAATACGGAGTTATGGATACCTACTGCGGGACAATAATCATCATTAAAACTGATATTGAAGAAATATTTCGCACTTGCACCCTGCAAATGCTCCACACCTACAATCCAGTTAAAGCGCACTTTATTTGAAAGGCTAGTCACAAAGCCGGTTTGTGGAAATGCAGGAGTGAAGGTTGCCTTGCTATTAAAGTTATTAGTTCCGCCCCAAAGGGTATCAAGTGCATAGCCTTTTGCTGAAAATTTGATATTCTGAAAGTTGTTGGTATTTGGGTTAAAATTTGCATCATTAGCTACAATGGTGAATGAAAGCGTGTCTCCAGGGGCAGCATCCACTCTGTAAAAATTTCCATTGCGATGCACCTGAGGATACAGCGTTGTATCAATAACTACAAAAGGCATATTATTAGCAGGGGTAGTATTGAATATAGCGGGAGCCGTGGCATCCCTGAAAATTTCAGCAACTAAAATGTTCCCTCTCCACTGCTCAACCACCGTAGTGTAATAATACAGTCCGGTAGTTCCTGAAGGTATGCTGTAGCTGATTGTACCACTTTGGCCATGCATGCTCACCGGGCCATTGGCACTATTGGTATTGGTACTTGGAAAAGGGCTATTGGCGGTATAACCGGTGGTATATGGAGCAGGAGTGTTTACTGCAGACTGGGATGTGGCAAAGCGATAGTAAAGAGAATCACTGGCTTGTGGAGACTGAGCCACTGTATTGAGTGAGTTGTTGTAGGAAGTAATAGGCTGGCTCGGATTGGAAATAAAGTAGGGCGATGAATAGCAGCTTGCTATGCCGGAGCTATACATTCTTGACCTGATATAAACGGGAACATTGGCTCCATTATTCACAGTATTGGCATGGCAGCAATCAAAGTGAGAAAACTCCCAGCCCGCAGGTGGTGGTGTGCCTGTTAACGTTACAGGCGTAGAATTTTTATACGTCCAAAGCTCAGTGCCTACCGCAGCTATGTTGCCACAGCCATTTGAATTATTATAACACGCAATTGAAAAATCCTTAACACTTACAAGGTTAAGAGTCATGGTACCATTAGGGCCATTAATAATTTTTGTAGGAGCAAAAGTTGTGGCGGAAGCCGAACAATCTTTATATAGTTCAAGGGTGAAAATGTACTGGTTGTTTCCTGCACACTCCCAGGTAATATTGCCCCCTAACAAGTGGCTGGCAAAAGAATGAATGGAAAATAATAAAGCGAAAGTGAGTATTAGGTGTCGCATTTATGGATTTATTGGTTTTAATTACCGGCATAAGTAAGGAAATGCTTTCTATAAATCCAATGCAGAATAGTTTACGCCTACGGCTAACTATTGTTGAGTTTATTATCTATTTGATTACTGATGTAACCTCCTCCACGTTCAGGGGTTTTTTAATAAACGCTTTTACCTCATCATCTTCGTTGGCCCGGCTAATATCAGTAGGATCGATACTGGAAGAAAGTATATAAATTTTTGATTTGGACTTTCCTTTAAAAAGGCGTTTGTATTCCTCCAGAAATTCAAAACCATTCATTTCAGGCATATTGATATCAAGAAGAATTACTTCGGGTAAACTTTCTGCCTTATCTAAATAGGCCAGAGCTTCCTCACCGGATAGCACTTTGGTGATTTCAAGATCAGCAAAACATGTAGTTAGCACTTTTTCATTCACCATTAAATCAATGGGGTTGTCATCTATCAATAAACACCTCATATCAATAACATTAAGGATGAGAAATATTCTTGACAAAAAAATCTAGATGAGCAAAAAGAGCCACGCGCTGTAAGAGTCATGTTGTGTTCTATTGTTCGGTTAGTTTATGAGATACCCAATTAAAGGTCACCCAACTTTGTATGATTTTTAGTTCAAAACTTAAACCCCATCAAATGGTTTTGAAAAAGTCATGATTATCTCCCAAAGATATTTCACACACGTGTTACAGTGTTTATATCTGCCTATGAGTTGAATACCTTACCGGGATTGAGAATTTGAGCAGGATCAAAAACTGTTTTTATCGCTTTTTGCAGCTCAATCATCTTTTCGCTGAATACAACATCGAGGTAACTTTTTTGCACCAGGCCGATACCGTGCTCGCCACTAATAGTTCCACCAAGGCTCTTTACAAGCTCAAAAATTTCCCGTATGCCTTTCGGCAGATCTTCATTCCAGGCAGTATCACTCATTTCGCCTTTTACAATATTTACATGCAGGTTTCCATCACCGGCATGGCCATAGCATACCGACTTAAAACCGTACCTATTGCCAATTTCCTTCACTCCTTTCAATAGCTTAGCTAACTCAGCCCGCGGCACCACTGTATCCTCTTCTTTATAAATAGAATGAGATTTTACCGCTTCCCCTACCCTTCGTCTTAATTTCCACAGGGCATCTTTATCCGATTGATTATCCGCAAACAATACTTCACCTGCGCCAAACTGCTCCACAATTTCGGCCATATGCTGGCAATCATCCATCAGCACATTTTCATCGTTGCCGTCAACCTCAATTAAAAGATGGGCCTGCACATCATCGCCAATAGGAAGTTGCACATCATCTACATATTTTAACGTCCAGTCAATAGCATCGCGCTCCATAAACTCCATGCCACTTGGGGTAATGCCGGCTCGGAAAATAGCAGACACTGCCTCGCAGGCCTTTTGCGCGGAAGCGAAAGGAACCAGCATTAAAAGGTTGTGTTTTGGATACGGGATAAGTTTAAACACTGCTTTGGTAATTACGCCAAGTGTACCCTCACTACCCACCATAAGCTGAGTAAGATTGTAGCCTGTACTGTTTTTTAGCACATTAGCCCCGGTCCAAATTATTTCACCCGTAGGTAAAACCACCTCGAGATTTAAAACATATGCATTGGTAACACCATATTTTACAGCCTTGGGTCCACCGGCATTAAGCGCCAGGTTACCACCCAAAAAGCAACTGCCCCAACTACTTGGGTCGGGTGGGTAAAACAAACCTTTCCCCTTACAAGCATTATGAAAAACCTGGTTTATAACCCCTGGCTCTACCGTGGCCTGCAGGTTGCGTTCATCAATTTCAATAATGTTGTTCATCCGCTCCAGCGAAAGGTTTATTCCACCCTTTACAGGAAGCGCACCACCACTAAGGCCAGTACGCGCGCCACTGGGTGTTACCGGTATTTTGTGGGCTGTACACAGCTTTAAAATCCCGGCAATTTCTTCAGGAGTTTTAGGCTTCAGCACCAAATCAGGCAGGTAGCTTAAGTCTTCCGTTTCATCATGTGAATAATGTGTTAGAGCTTCCGGGGTATCATAAGCATTATCTTTGCCCACCACCCTTTCAAATTCTGCCTTTAGGCCTGCATTAATTCGGTTATACTTCATTGCGGTCAGGTAAAAATTCTATTTTCGTCAATCTTTATTAAAAATCGCAAAATGATCAGAAAGGTAGTTCTTGCTCTAACCCTTATTTCATTTCAACTTACAAGCTTCGCGCAAGGTAAAAAAGTTACCCTCGAAGACGTTTGGAAACGTTACGAATTTGCAGCCCGAAGTACGGCCGGCCTCAACTCCATGAAGGATGGACTTCATTACTCAGCACTTACCCGCGCTGATGGCGGCCCCACCATTGAAAAATTCAGCTATAAAACCGGGGAATCGGTGGAGCTTATCCTTTCGCAAAAAGTAATTAAAGAGCAAACCGGTAAAACCATCGCCTTTGAAGATTACGAATTCAGCCCGGATGAAACAAAGGTTTTGCTGGCTACCGATAAAGAGTCTATTTATCGCCATAGCAGCAAAAGCCGCTACTATGTTTATGATTTAAAATCAGGAAAGCTGGACTCACTGGCTACCGAAGGTAAACAGCAGCTGGCTACCTTTTCGCCCACCGAGAATAAAGTGGCTTTTGTAAAGGATAACCGTATGCACATTCAGGATTTTAGTTCGGATAGCCGTGATTTGACCTCTTTTGGAAAAGGTGAAGATGATGCCTACATAGCCGGTGCCGTGGATTGGGTGTACGAAGAGGAATTCAGTTTCCATAAAGGTTTTGAGTGGAGCCCTGATGGAAATTACATTGCGTACTACCAAACAGATGAGCGTAAAGTGCCCTTATTTTCAATGGATGTGTACGGCAAAGAGCTCTATCCTCATGAAGATGAGTTTAAGTACCCGAAGGCAGGTGAACCAAACTCTACCGTTACCATTCACCTTTTTGATGTAAAAAATAAAAAAGACAGTGAGGTAAAAATCCCGGAAAGCTATGAGTACATCCCTCGTATTAAAATGACTCAGGCTGACCATGAGTTGATAATTTTTACCATGAACCGCCACCAGGATCATCTCAATATCTGGAAGGTTTCTGCTGATAAAGGTGAGGTGACCAAACTATATGAAGAAAAGGCTCCCTCTTATCTTGAGATTAATGACAACCTTACCTTTTTAAAAGATGGCAGCTTTATATGGACCAGTGAAAAAGATGGCTACATGCACATATACCATATGGACAAAAAAGGTGGTGTTAAAAAGCAAATCACCAATGGAAAGTGGGATGTAACTGAGTTTTATGGTGTGGATGAAGACAGCAGAACCATCTATTACCAGGCTGCCGAAGAATCCCCATTAGAAAGGGCCGTGTATAAAATCAACCTCAACGGGAAGGGTAAACAAAAGCTCAGCACCCAAAAAGGGTGGAATGATGCTGAATTCAGCGATGGATTTAAGTTTTACATCAACAGCTACTCCTCTAAAGATATACCTACGCTTGAAACGCTACACACCAGCGATGGTAAGCAAATACGCACCTTAACAGAAAATGCCCCACTTAAGGAAAAGCTACGTGGCTATCAACTGGCGCAAAAAGAGTTCTTTAAATTTAAAAACGAACAGGGCACAGAATTAAACGGCTGGATGATAAAGCCGGCCGACTTTGAAGAAGGCAAAGAATACCCCGTGCTTATGTTTGTTTACGGTGGCCCGGGATCGCAAACCGTGAAAAACCAGTATGATGGTTTTAACCACTTTTACTACCAAACGCTGGCTAACCAGGGCTATATAATTGCCTCTGTAGATAACCGCGGTACGGGTGCCCGTGGAAGGGATTTCCGCACTACGACCTACCAGCAACTAGGTAAAGTAGAAACCGAAGACCAGATTTCGGCAGCCAAATATTTGGGCAGCTTACCTTACGTAGATGCCAACCGCATGGGTATTTGGGGCTGGAGTTATGGCGGCTATATGAGCAGTCTGGCCCTTACTAAAGGCGCTGATGTATTTAAAATGGCCATTGCCGTGGCTCCGGTTACCAACTGGAGGTTTTATGACAGCATTTACACCGAGCGCTACATGCGCACCCCCCAGGAAAACCCTGATGGCTATGATGACAACTCGCCTATAAACCATGTAGCCAAGCTGGAAGGTAAGTATATGCTGATACATGGAGCAGCCGATGATAATGTACATCTGCAAAACACTATGCGCATGACGGAATCATTGGTGCAGGCCAATAAGCAATTTGATCTTTTTGTATATCCCGATAAAAACCACGGGATATATGGCGGCAATACCCGCTACCACCTTTACACCATGATGACCAATTTTATTAAAGAAAACCTGTAGTGCAGGAATTTTGATATTTTGGCGCGCTGATTTATAAATAACAGAACAATAACCACATAATACTATGGCAAACGCTACAACAGCACCAGTTAAAAGAAAAGAGCTTTTCGGTCATCCGGTCGGGCTTTACATCCTGTTTTTTACAGAAATGTGGGAGAGATTTTCCTACTATGGGATGCGAGCCATACTTGTGCTGTACATAACCAGCTCTGCCACAGGAGATAACCCTGGTTTGGGTTGGGATAGTGGTGAAGCTCTTGCTCTGTATGGCTGGTACACCATGCTGGTGTACGTAATGTCTATACCCGGTGGTATTCTGGCGGATAAGTTTATTGGCCAAAAGAAAAGTGTATTGCTTGGAGGACTGGTGCTATGTGCCGGACACGGAATACTTGCTGTGGAACAAATGTGGGCCTTTTACCTTGGGCTAACCCTTATTGTATTAGGTGTGGGTGGCCTTAAGCCTAATATTTCTACTATGGTTGGAGGGCTTTATAAAGAAGGCGATATCCGAAGAGATAAAGGTTTTACAATATTCTATATAGGAATTAATATTGGCGCAGCAGCCGCATCACTTGCGGTAGGTTATGTAGGCGAAGAAATAGGGTGGCACTATGGCTTTGGTATGGCCGGTATTGGTATGCTGTTAGGCCAGGTGGTATTTATGGCCGGGCAAAAATTTCTGCTTGGCGTGGGAGACGGCCCTTCAAAAGCTGAAAAGGAAAATGCAGATGACGGACTTGGAAACCTATTCCGTAAACTATTTAAAGAAAAAGTTCCTCTGGCCGTATTTGCACTAATTGAGGTTTTCTCATTATACCTGATTTTTACCGGAACCATTGGTTACGGATTACTATTCGCCTTTTTAGGTTTGGTGGTAGGTTTAATGATGGTAATTTACAACGAACTTACGCCTGTAGAAAAGGATAGATACGTAGTACTTCTTATTTCCTTCCTTATCGTAATAGTGTTTTGGGGGGCCTTTGAGCAGGCCGGTGGTTTGATGAACATCTACACTCAACAAAAGGTAGATAGAACGGTAATGGGATTTGAAATACCCGCATCGGTGTTTCAGTCTGTGAACGCCATTTTCATAATCATTTTCGGAACTATAGTAGCCGGATTCTGGGCATGGCGAAAAAAGTCGGGCAAGGAAGCTTCCTCTTTATTCAAAATGGCTATGGGTACCATCATAATGGGTATTGGTTTCCTTTTTATGGCCAAGGCTTCGCTGGAGGTGTTGGACGGTACAAAGGCCGCACTAATCTGGATTATCCTCGCCTATCTGTTCCACACAATTGGTGAGCTTTCTGCTTCTCCGGTGGCGCTTTCATTTATTACTAAACTGGCACCAGCCAAGTATGTATCTATTATGATGGGTGTGTATTTTGCCGCCACAGGTCTAGGTAATAAAGTGGCAGGTGTGGTTGGCGAATCTTCACAATCTGAACCGATACATGCCGAAGTGCAAAACAACTATGAAGGCCAGGGCGATTTTGTACCTGATACTACTCTTGCCAAAGCAGGCAACTTTAATGTAAAGGCACTTGCCTATTTACAAGGAGACAATGTAGTGCTTACCACAGAAGATGGTACCACCGACCGCATAGAGAAGTTTGTAAAGCTGGATGATAAGAACAAAGAAGCTTTGAAGGAAGCTTTGCAGGAGGAAGAATCTACAAAGGAAAATCCACAGCACGTAACCATTCTTTATGAAAATGAAGAGGATACTAAAGCTCTTGAATCGGATAAAAATGCTAAACCCAGCATTAATAATTACTCTGGTACTGTAGAGCTGTTTGAGGCCTCCAACAAAAGGGAGCTGCGCACTTTTATTATGATAACCATATTTACGGCTGCATTTGGTTTGCTACTGATATTATTCCTTAAAAAACTGAAAAAGCTTACGCATGGTGCCGAAGAGGCAGAACGCGATATGAGCGAGGATGAGGACGAAGCAGCCGTAGATGCTCACTAAATCTTTTAACAGATAATTGAATAGAATGCCACCTTTGAAAGAGGGTGGCATTTTTTATTGAACCGGATTTGGAGTTAATGAGAAAATACCGGAGATGCAACGATTACCCATAAATGAAAAGGTAAGGCTATACTCAATGCCATCCAAAAGACTTTTCATTATCAACTCCTTGCTATATTTGGAACAACATTTGAAACGCTATCACGAAAATTATTGAAAATGAAAAACTTACTTCTCGCAGCCATCATAGTCTTTTCCTCCTCCCTATTTGCTCAGGAAACCATCAATTGGATGACTATACAAGAGGCTGAAGCTGCAGTTAAGGAAAACCCACGCCCTGTATTTATTGATGTTTACACCGATTGGTGCGGCTGGTGTAAAAAGATGGATAAAGACACTTTTCAGAATGAGAAGATTGCCAAATACGTAAACGAAAACTTTTACGCTGTAAAATTTGATGCAGAGCAAAAGGACTCCGTAGTTTTCCAAGGCCACACTTTTAAGTTTGTTCCTCAAGGCAAACGCGGTTACCACGAGCTGGCTGCCGCTCTGCTGAATGGTAAAATGAGCTACCCCAACATTGTTTACCTCGATAAGAACCTTAAAATGATACAACCCATACCCGGCTATATGGCCCCCAAGCAATTTGAAGAAATCATCCACTTTATAGCAGGTGAGTATTATAAAAACACTCCGTTTGAAGATTTTAAAAAGGAGTTTGTTTCGCAGTTGTAATTGGCACGCAGATAACCCTGATTAAGCTGATTACAGCGGATTACAGCGGATAAAACTAAATCAGAATAATCCGTTCTATCTGCGTCATCAGCGTTCCAAAAACACCCTCCCCCACTTTAATCTAAACTTTACCTTTGCCGCTTTAAAAATTTAGCGTGCATGAAGATTTCCTATAAGTGGCTTAAGGAATACATCAATACAGACCTCGCTCCAGAGGAAATTTCAGTATTACTTACCGATACCGGGCTTGAAGTAGAAGGGGTGGACGAAGTGGAAACCGTAAAAGGTGGACTTAAAGGTGTGGTGATTGGCGAAGTGCTTACCTGCGAACCACACCCTAATGCGGACAGGCTAAGAAAAACAATAGTAAATGTTGGCGTTGATCAGCCCCTGCATATTGTATGTGGGGCACCGAATGTAGCAGCCGGACAAAAAGTACCTGTAGCCACCGTTGGAACAACCATTTATTCAGAAGAAGGTGATTTTCAGATTAAAAAAAGCAAGATACGAGGCGAAGTTTCTGAAGGTATGATATGTGCCGAGGATGAACTCAATTTGGGCAAATCGCATGACGGCATAATGGTGCTTGATGCTGAAGCCAAAGTAGGCACACCTGCCGCTGAGTATTTTAATATTGAATCAGACTACGTTTTTGAAATCGGGCTAACCCCCAACCGCACAGATGCCATGAGCCACTATGGCGTTGCCCGCGATTTAAGAGCTGCGCTTATCCGCCATGGCCATGAGAATTTTGACTTGAGCCTGCCCTCTGTATCTTCATTTGGCGTAAACTCTAATGAGTTACCAATTGAAATTGAAGTACAAAACGAAGAAGCCTGCCCACGATATGCCGGTGTTTCATTAACCAGTGTAAAAGTAGGACCATCGCCAGATTGGCTGCAAAACAAGTTACGTACCACTGGCATTGGGCCCATCAATAACGTAGTGGATATTACCAACTACGTGCTTCACGAAACCGGCCACCCTATGCATGCCTTTGATGCAGATAAAATTGCAGGCCGAAAGGTTATAGTAGCCACTTTGCCCGCAGGAACCAAATTCACTACCCTTGACGAAAAGGAAAGAACCCTTGACACCAACGACCTGATGATTTGCAATGGAAATATGGAGCCTATGTGTATTGCGGGTGTTTTTGGTGGATTACAATCCGGGGTAACCGAAAATACTACCAATGTATTTTTAGAGGCCGCTTATTTTAATAGTGTTTGGGTACGCAAAACTGCCAAGCGCCATGCACTTAATACAGATGCATCTTTCCGCTACGAGCGTGGTGTTGACCCTGAAATGACAATGTTCGCCCTTAAAAGAGCTGCTCTTTTAATAAAGGAAATAGCAGGTGGCGAAATTGCCATGGAGGTTAAGGATTTATATTCTAAAAAAATTGAGCATGCCGAAGTAGAGGTAAACCTCGATCGCATGAATACGCTTATAGGGCAGGAGATTGAGCTGGATATGGTTCGTTCCATTCTTAATTCACTTGATATACAAATCAAATCTGAATCTGGTGGCAACCTGCTATTGGATGTGCCACCTTACCGGGCAGATGTAACCCGTGAGGCCGATATCGTAGAGGAGATTTTGCGGATTTATGGCTTTAATGCTATTGAGATGGGGCATCGTATGAGTATTTCGGTAGCACAAACTGACCCAAAAAGCGAGGCCCGCTACCGCGAAAAAATGAGTACGGCACTTAGTGCGCGCAGCTTTAATGAGATTATGAATAACTCATTAACCAAACCAGTATACTTTGAAGGCAATGGGTTCAATCCTTCAGAATCTGTAGAAATGCTTAACCCGCTTAGCCAGGATTTGGCGGTGATGCGCCAGAGTCTCTTATTTGGTGGGCTGGAAACTATAAGCCGCAATGCAAACCGCCAGCGCCCCAACCTTAGCTTGTATGAGTTCGGAAATACTTATCGCAAAACAGAAGCAGGCTATAATGAAAGTACCCGCCTGGCCTTATGGAAAACAGGCATGCAGCAAGAAGAGGTTTGGAAAGCACCTGCCGGTAAAACGGATTTTTTCTATCTCAAAGCTGAAGTTGAACTTATACTGGAAAGACTCGGATTTAATAACTGGGAAGAACAGGATATTGATCACCCGGCTTATGATTATGCACTCGGCATTTATATCCATAAAAAAGAAGTAGCCCTTATTGGTAAGGTTAAGGAAAAAACTGCCCGGCTGGCAGAAGTAAAGCAGGAAGTGTTTTACGCTGATCTGGACTGGGAATATCTTGCTAAAAAAGCGAAGAAGAACACCATTACCTTTAATGAGTTGCCAAAATACCCGGAGGTAAGAAGGGACTTGGCGCTTTTACTTGATAAGAGTGTGCGCTATGCTGATCTTAAAGCTACAGCCGAAAAGAGCGAGCGAAAGATTTTACGCAAAGTAAACCTGTTTGATGTGTATGAAGGCAAAAATCTACCGGAGGGTAAAAAATCATACGCCATGAGTTTTACTTTACGTGATGACCAATCTACCCTGAATGATAAGCAGGTAGATAAGGTAATGGAAAAAATCCTCGGTAGCTTTAAACATCAGTTTGGAGCTGAATTAAGGTAGGATATGCTTTAGACTTAACTTCAAAATAATCAATGTGGTAGAATTGATTTTTCTGCACCTCCCTAAAACCGGGGGATCTTCCATTTTAGAAGTGTTAAAGCTAGCCTATGGCGAATCGCATGTCCGCCATTTTGAAAGGGATGAATGTTTGGAATTAAATGGTGAGGGACGCAAAATTTCTGAGGTTATCGGACCGGAAGTTAAGGTGATACACGGCCACATACGCTATCTTGAGGTTAAGGATATAGTTAAACGCGACAAACCAAGTTTGGTAACATTTTTCAGAGAACCTGTTTCGCGGGTAATATCCAATTACAATTGGTGGAAATTTAACCTTATGGATAAACCCGAACACCCTGCCTATAATAGAAGAAATGAAGAATTAGGAACCTACATCGAAAGTGATATTACTCAAAACAAGATGACTTTCTTCTTAAAAGGCTCCAGGTTGAAAGAATTTGATTTCATTGGGTTTTTAGAAAGCTTTGATAGTGATCTGCAGGAATTAGGTGAAAGGATGGAATGGCCTGCCGCTCCCGACTTTCATGAGAAAAACAGCGCCAGCTTTTCGGCAAAAAAACCGACCACTATTGATGATAAGCTTAGGAAGAGAATAGAGAAGCTAAATAAAAAGGATATTGCACTTTATAAAAAAGCACTAAAAACAAAAAAGGCCTGAAGCTACACCTATCCGTCAGTATTGTTCATATTATCCTACATTTTTTTATCAGTTAATTCGTATCATTGCACCCTAAAATTCTAATATCAATTTGATCCTTAATGGATTTCACTAATTGATCTGCTAGAAAATTAACTCTGGAAACGGCAACTAACATCTCATCTTTCACTCAGTCAAACCCATTGACGAGAACCCTTACTGCACCGGCTCATCCCTTTGTAGTTCGTGGTAAGCGTCAGGTTGATCCTAAACTCAAGTCAATGGCCATTGTACACGAATGGCTGAGCACAAAGGCTGGCTCTGAAAAAGTGACTGAATGCTTCATCAACTTGTTTGAAGATGTAGAGGTGTATTCTACTGTAGATTTCATGTCTCCGGCTGATAGGCAGGCCGTAATGGGCCACAGGTTTCCAAAAACAACATTTATTCAAAAGCTTCCATTTGCAAGGAGGCATTTCAGGTACTACCTACCCATATTTCCGTTTGCCGTGCGCTCCCACAAGTTGAATAATCATCCGGTTATTCTTTCCAGTTCGCACGCATTTGCACATGGTGTAAAATCAAATCCTGACCAGATACATATTTCCTACAGCCATACCCCAATGCGTTACATTTGGGATATGCAGGATTTATATCTGGAATCTAACAAAATAAATAAAGGCCCCCTTGCCCTTGCCAGCAAGCTGCTTACAGCTATGCTACGCAAGTGGGATGCCCGCGTTTCAAAAAACGTGGACTATTATATTTCCAACTCTAAGTTTACCGCCCAGCGCATTAAAAATTTTTATGGCCGCGAGGCAAAGGTTATTTACCCTCCGGTAGAAATAGAAAAATTTGAAGTAGAAGAGGAGAAAAAAGATTTTTATGTAACCGCCTCCAGACTAGTGTGCTACAAAAAAGTAGAAATGGTGGTTGAGGCATTTAACAAAATGCCGGATAAAAACCTTGTAGTGATTGGAGATGGAAAGCGCAAGGCTCTTATAGAAAAGATGGCAGGCCCAAACATTAAGGTATTGTCGCACCTTGAGTTTGAGCGTTTCCATTGGTATATGCGTAATGCTAAAGCATTTGTTTTTGCCGGTAAGGAAGATTTTGGAATTACGCTGGTAGAAGCACAAGCCTGTGGCACACCTGTGATTGCTTTTGGCCAGGGTGGCGCAGCCGAAATTGTGATTGATGAAAAAACAGGACTTCTGTTTGAAGAACAAAGCCCGGAATCATTAATTGAAGCGGTAAATAAATTTGAATTTGCCTTTAACGGCTATTTCCCTCCAAAGGAAATACGCAAAAACTCGGAGCGTTTTAGCCTTGAGCGATTTAATAAGGAGGTGCTTGCCTTCGTCAACTATTGTGTGAGTGAAAAATCCCCGGACAAGTTTAAGCGCTAGTCAACTCTCGTTTTATCTTTTTTGCTCCTTTCCTGCCTTTATTGTACTTCCCTTAAAGGCTATGGTTGCCATACTTTTTTTGGCCATACAGCTATTTCTGCTTACACGGAAAAAACCAGAAAATCAGCCATCGGGCACCTGGTTACCGTTTCTGCTATTTATTCCCTTTGTTTTTTACATCATAAGCCTGGCATATAGCGATAACTTTAACGAGGGCTACAAATACGTAGAGCGCACTATGCTTTTACTAATACTGCCCTGGGTATTTTATTTCAACCGCGCTTATATCAGTGAACTGAGCCTTAGGCGGACAATCCGCTTTTTAACTTTAGTTGCTTGCCTGCTTACTTTATACTGCTTTGGCAGGTTATTGTTGGCAGATACATTTCAAAAGGCCATGCTGGTGCCGGATGCCTACTACGTGATCCGCACAAAACTGGAAAGGGTAACCGGGCTCCACCCAACCTACTTTTCGTTGTTTTTAGCCTTGCCACTGCTGGCAATACAATATGAATTAAAAAAGAGAACGATTTCACTAAAATGGGCTCTTCCGGCCATCATCGTACTCATAGCCGGGCTTTTTACAGCTTCATCAAAAATGATATTAGCGGCTACGGTTCTCGGTTCAATATTAATTTTTAGCGAAGGCTTAAGCTTTAAGGCTTTATCAATAAGGGTAGCTGTATTGATTGGAACTTTGGCCCTTATAGTTTTCACCGTAAGGCCGGTAAAAGAAAGATTGATGACCCTGGTTACAGCTGCAACCGAAAGCGGTGTAGAACAAAATAACCCCGATAGCCTGAGGAAAGGTATATACCGCAGTACAGTTGATGCCATATCAGAAAATATTTGGTGGGGCACCGGGATTGGTGACTACCAGCAAACTCTCAATAGTAAGTATGAGGAATTTAGTTACGAGTTAGCCGTGCAAAGAGGTTTTAATACTCACAACCAATATTTACAGTTTTGGCTTTCTTCTGGATTACTACCCTTTGCTTTATTTGTAATTTCAGTTGTAGTGCAGTTTTTAATTGCCATTAGCACAAAGCACAGGCTACACCTGGCATTTATCACTTTAATGGCCATGAGCTTTTTAACAGAAAACATCCTTGCACGCCAGGATGGTATATTTATGTATGCCTTCTTCAGCTCAATGTTTTGTTATGCATCATGGGCAAGACATAAAGGAAGGGTTTACATTAACGGGCGATTTAAAATCCAAAGCATGACCGGGGTTCAGAGATTTGCCTCTGAAATGTCTTATCAACTCAGGCAACTTTCAAAAAAAGTAATTGTGGTTACTCCGGCTAAGGTTAATGATGAGGAACAGCGCCTGTTATTTCCGTTTATAAAAGGCAACGCATGGGAGCAACTTGTACTACCCTCCTACCTGAGGTTTTGTGGCTCACCACTTTTGATAAACCTTGGAAACAGCGGACCTGTGTACTATTCCAATCAAATTCTCACATTACATGATGTGGCTTTTAAGGCTCGACCCAAATGGTTTTCCAGGAATTTTATAAAGTGGTATAACTTTATGATTCCACGAATTTTGAAAAAATGCAGGCATATAATTACTGTTAGTCAGTTTTCAAAAAATGAAATCCTTAAATACTTTAAGGTACCTGAAAGCCAAGTATCGGTTTTGTACAATGGAGTACCCCGCTATGTAAATAAGAGTGATGATCTACCCCGGACTATTAATGGTGAGTATGCCCTCTGTGTAGGATCTCTTTCCGAAAGAAAAAACCAGAAAAACCTGATTGAGGCCTACCTCCGTATTGCACGGCCTAAATTTAAGCTGGTAATTGCAGGATCATACAACCCGCATATATTTAGTGAGCAGCACGATCTTTTAAAAGCAATAGAGGAAAACGACAATGTGATCTTTAGTAAAAATCCAACGGATGTAGAGCTTGCCTCGCTATATGCCCATGCACGCTTTACCGTATATATTCCATTTTATGAAGGTTTTGGCATACCTGTACTGGAATCTATTCTATATCAAAAGCCCATTTTACTTTCAGATATACCGGTTTTCAGAGAGCTTTTTGATGACGTTGCTCTTTTTTACAGTTTGGATAATAATGACAATCTTCGCACGAAATTAGAGGAGATGTATGAATCAACTGATTTTTGGGCTGCTAAAGTGGCTCAATATGATTTTGACGGAAGAGGCTTTTCTTACTATAAATCAGCTGAAAAGCTGATGGAGATTACAGAATCTTACGGAAGTAACAATAGGATTGCCCAATGAAATTGACCGCTAACAGCCCCAATGCACGAGTTGGCTTTTTCCGCTTTTGGAAAGATCGGTACATGGCCGTAAAGCGAAACAAGCATCTGATAAAACAGCTATTTATACTGAGCTTAACCGAGCAGTATAAAAAGGCATTTTTAGGAAGTGTTTGGATTATTCTGGCGCCCATATTGAGCATTATTATTTGGCTAATCCTGAATTATACGGGCATTTATAACCCGGGAGAAACACCTATACCCTATGTAGGCTACCTGTTGCTCACAATGTCTATCTGGATATTTTTCACCAACTTCTTTAAACTCATAGCCACCTCGGTTACTGAATCGGGCAGGATGCTTATGGAAGTGCCCTTTGAAATGGAGGCTAAGCTGGTGGAGAAAATTTTATTGTGCATTGTAAACTTTATAATCCCATTTACTCTCAATATAATTGTTCTGCTGCTACTAGGGGTTACATTTTCATTCAGTTCCTTACTTTTCTTCCCTACCCTCATACCCTTAATCCTTATTGGAATTTCCTTAGGTGTATTTATTTCCTTAATAGAGGTAGTATTTAATGATGTACTGCTGATTACAAGCCAGGGCATGACGTTGCTAATGTATTTTACGCCCGTAGTTTATAGCGATAGTGTGGACAGCCAGTTTTTACAAACTATGTTTAAATACAATCCACTTACCTATTTACTAGGTGTGCCGAGAGATTTACTGGTAGGTGCACAAGTAACCGACTGGAGTGCTTACTGGGTATCAGCCGGCCTGGCATTATTAATTTTTATAGTGGTCATACATTTCTTTTTCAGGTCAGTATTCAAAATTGTAGAACGGATTTTTGAATAGCAGCATGGAGAAACCTATTGTAGAAATAAAAGGCGTTTATAAAAAATTCTGTACCAACTTAAAGCTTAATATGTTTTATGGTTTGCAGGATATCTTCAGGCTGAAAAAGGTAAAGAAGCTACCTGCCCTGCGTAAAAGCGAGTTTTGGGCCCTGCACAATGTGAACCTAAAAGTAAGGCGAGGTGAAGTGGTGGGTATACTGGGAATGAATGGTGCCGGCAAAACTACCCTTATCCGTACCATCATGGGTGCATTTCCGGTAACCTTTGGTAAGATATATGTTTACGGCCGCATTACCACCGTATTTGAAAGGACAAGGGCTTTTCAGCGGTTTTATAGTGGTGCCGAAAACATAAGGGTGAAATGTGCGCTATTTGGCATGAGTAAAAAAGAGATTGATGAAAAACTGCCACTTATACTAGAGTTTGCTGATGTAAAGGAGTTTGCTGATGCTCCCTTTGGCTCATACTCGGCAGGTATGCGGGCACGGATTAATTTTGCCATCTCTATACTGGCCAACCCCGACCTACTTATTATTGATGAAGGCCTTGCTGTTAGTGATGTGCACTTCAGGCGAAAGTGCATGGACACCCTTAAAACCATTAAGGACCAAATGGGCATACTGCTTATTTCGCACAACATGGAGCAGTTTGAAGAGCTGGCCACAAGGCTTGTGGTAATGGAGAAAGGAAAAATTGTACTGGAAACTGATGATGTGAAAGCGGGCATTAAGTACGTAATGGATAAGAAAAAGGGGTAAGCCTTTAGTAAATGGAGAAGGTCAGGAACAATATACAGCTGGTTTCAATACACATACCCAAAACTGCGGGCACCACCTTCCGTAGCATTTTTATTGATAATGTAGGCAAAAAGAATTTTGCCAAGGTGGATATTTACTCATCTGGTAATATTAGCATAGATAATAAGCCATTTAAGAAAAAACACCTATCCAAAAAAATTACTGCCATACATGGCCATTGTAGCTACAAGTACTTAACGCGCTACTTTGAATTAAATAAAGGAGTAGAGTTTATGACCTGGGTAAGGAATCCGGTAGAAAGGGTAATCTCCAATTACTATTTTTTAAATAAAATAATAGCC
The DNA here is from genome assembly GCA_963758205.1 of Schleiferiaceae bacterium. Classification (GTDB taxonomy): domain Bacteria; phylum Bacteroidota; class Bacteroidia; order Flavobacteriales; family Schleiferiaceae; genus Owenweeksia. Next base: position 623,830 of record CAVWUM010000001.1, on the reverse strand, counting down.
GAGCGCCTACAAGAAAAAGAGGATGAAAACCTGATGATACGCATGGGTAAAACGCTGGAGGAGTTTGTGAACTGGGAAGCCAACCAAAATGTAATTAGCAAATTTTTGGAAGGTGCCCCTTTGGGCGATTTCAAATTTATTGGAATACAGGATGATTTTGAAAACGAGCTTTACAGGCTGGCCCGGATAATGAACTGGAGGCATATAGAAAACCGACAACATAACGTAACCGGCAATAAGGCTGACAATATAGGTGCCGATACGATTGAACTGATAAAATCAGTAAATGCGAGGGATGTTAAACTATACGAAAGTGTTTTGCAGAACAGGCAGAGCGATTAATGCATTATTTGGAATTTAGATTATGATTTGGCTTAGTTCATTCCCTCGTTCAGGAAACACCTTCTTCAGAAATGTACTTTTTGAAGTGTATGGCCTGGCCTCCAGCTCGTTTTACGAAGGTGTAGGTGAACCTGAAAACTACACTGATTTCCCTTTTGTAAAAACTCACCTGGTACCCAGCGAGGTAATACCGATTGATGCTGAAATTAAAAGTGTATACCTGGTAAGGGATGGCCGCGATGCCTTAATTTCAATGGCGCACCAGCAAATTGATATTTACGGCTCAGAGCGTGATTTTAAGGATATTTTTATTGAAGCCATGATTGCGGCCGAGGGTAGCTATTTTGGAGGCTGGAGCAAAAATGTAGAAGACTGGCTGGAAAGAACCGATCTACTTATCCGTTTTGAGGATTTGATAAAAGACCCAATTGGCCAGATAGATAGGGTTGGACTTATCTATGACCTTCCGAAAAAGGATACCGCTAAACTGCCCTCTTTTACAGATCTGAAATTTGGCAAACCCAAATATGGGCGTGGTAGGCGGGTAGCTAATACTGAAGAAGAGGAACTGGACATCATTAAAAAATCTTTCAGAAAAGGCAAAGCTTTTGGCTGGAAAGATGAACTTGATGAAGAACTGCAAAACCTCTTTTGGAGCTACCATGGCTCTGTAATGGAAAAACTGGGTTATACAAAGTCAGGAAGTCTGAAACCGCTAAACCCCGATTTTGATTATCAGATAATGAAACTCCTGGGCCACGAATTGCCTAAGGTTGAAAAGAAGTTTACTGTACTTATTGAGGCCAATAAGCTACTGATGCATCAAAATGATGGTGTAAAACGCTACCTGCTTGAATTGTTAAAATTCTTTTACCCTGTTACCCAAAACAAAAACTCGAGGTGGCAGATAGATGTGTATTTAAAAGGACGCATTTACCCCCTTCAGGAATTTGGAGGGTCTTTGTTTGATGTAAGTAAAAACGAAAATCATTACGACAGATACTCAACAGCAAGGCGGGTTACCATGCAGTTTATACATGCCTCATGGTCGCGGTTTAAAAGCCTATTTCCTAATACCCTTAAGGATAAAATAAAGCAGTATTACAAAAAGGGCTTAATGAAGATGGGGCTAAGGTTTTCATCAAACACAGCACGCTTTTTTTACTTTAAAGAAAAACTGAAATTTGGGAAAAAGGCCGATCGTGCAAGTCAAAAAAATGATAAGGCCCAATTAACAATTGAGGACTATGATTTGGTGCATGTACCGCTACCTCAACACTATGAACCCTTTAAGGAAACCTCAGCCAACTTTTTTGTAACCGTGCACGATCTTACACATAGGCTGTTTAGCGATTATCACACTGAAAATAATGTACAAAAGGCGGAAGATGGCCTTAACTATTTTATGAATCAGAATGCGCATTTTCTGTGTATTTCCGAATCCACCAAAAAAGACTTTAAAGAGCTTTTCCCTGTAAAGGAAGACTCTTTGTTTACTATTTACGAGGCAGCCGATACCCGTAAGTTTAAGCCAAACCTGTTTAAGGAAAGTGACCTTATTACCCGTGGAGATTACAACATACCAGAAAAGCCCTTCTTGTTTACCCTATCTACCCTTGAGCCACGCAAAAATCTCATCAACACTATAAAAGCCTTTGATCTGCTTTTGGATGAAAACCCGGGACTGGATTGCAACCTTGTTATTGGTGGCAAAAACGGATGGAAATCAAAAGACCTATTGCAGCTGAGGCATCAAAATAATATTGTGTTTACCGGTTTTGTGGATGAAAACGACTTGCCCGTGTTATACAATGAGGCTGAAGCACTTTGCTATGTATCATACTACGAAGGTTTTGGACTACCACCACTTGAGGCAATGTCGTGCCGCACACCGGTTATATATGGCAATAATAGCTCCATGAAGGAACTGTTTGAGGGCTATGGTCTGGGCGCTGATCCCGATGATGTAAACAACATTAAAGAGCAAATGAGAATTATACTCACCCAACCCGATGTAAAAAAGGAATTGGCAAATAAGGCTCTAAAGCGCTCCCTTGATTTTTCGTGGCGCAAAACCGCCATCGAAACCCTTGATGCTTACGAACAGATTATAGAAAAAACTAAAGCAAAGCGTACCTGAAATGGTTTTTACAAGTGTTTTGTTTCTGCTAGTATTTCTGCCGGTATTTTTACTGGTGTACTACTATGCACCGGCACAGCGTAAAAACCTGGTAGCTCTTATCGCCAGCTTGCTGTTTTATATGTGGGGCGCCCCTTTGTTCTTCTGGTTGCTCATTACACTGCTCTTCATCAATTTTTATTTGGTGAAGAATATGAACACCAGCCACAAAAAGGGACTTCGAAAAACCCTGATGATTGGCTCATTGCTCATTAACCTGGGCGTACTGGCCTACTTTAAGTACGCCAACTTTTTTGTAGAAAATGTAAACTCCCTACTCAACATGGCGGGTGGTGGCGGCATAACCTGGGTAGATGTGGCTCTTCCTATTGGTATCTCTTTTTTCACCTTTCAATCCATTACCTATACCCTTGATGTTTACTGGAAACGCCATGAGCCCCTGGATAAGGTATCGGATTACCTGCTGTATATCCTGCTATTCCCACAGCTTATTGCCGGGCCGATTATTCGCTTTAATACCATTGCGGATGAAATAAAGGATCGGAGGCATAATTTTAATCCTGATTATAAACTGAGCGGCCTGTACATATTTGTAATTGGCTTAGCCAAAAAAGTATTGATTGCCAACCAGGTAGGCGAGCAGGTAGATATGATTTTTGGAATGGGAGATGAAATGACTACCTACGCCAGTTGGGTGGGTATTATAGCTTACTCCATCCAGATATATTTTGACTTTTCCGGTTACTCCGATATGGCCATAGGCCTGGGTAAAATAATGGGCTTCACTTTTCCTGAAAACTTTAAAAACCCCTACACCGCCCAAAGTATTTCTGAATTTTGGCGTAAGTGGCACATCACTCTGGGTACATTTATGAGAGATTACCTTTATATTCCACTAGGAGGTAACAGAGCTTCTCATGAATATCGTAACTACATCAACCTGGTAATTGTATTTCTGCTTTCGGGTTTGTGGCACGGTGCCTCATGGAACTTTGTAATTTGGGGAGCCTGGCATGGTATATTTTTAATGCTGGAGCGTGGCTTTTTACAAAAGTGGCTAAGTAAGTTACCGGCTATCATCCGTGTAGGCTATACCTACCTGGCGGTGCTTATTGGCTGGGTATTCTTCAGGGCCGAAACTTTACCACAAGCCTATGAATATTTGCAGCGCATGTTTGGTATGGGTAGCCTTGGTAGCCCCCTGCAGCTGGAGCTTAAATCAGGCTTTTACTTCTTTTTGGGGCTGGGTCTCTTTTTTGCTTTCATTACCTTATTTAAGCCCGGCAAAAAACTGGAAACATTCTTCTTTTACACCAACTTTAAAACCAGGCAGCACATCGGCATGTCGGTATTATCACTGGTGTTATTTGTACTATCCGTAAGCTATATAGCTTCATCAGGCTTCAACCCGTTTATTTACTTTAGATTTTAGTCAGCTTTGAAAAAACCACATAAAATCAAAAGAATTATTCTCATCGTTAGCATGGTATTACTGTGCTATCCTTTGATGGAGCTACTTACCCCGCTTAAGATAGCGGGTAGTATTAGTCGTGATTCTCTTAGCACAAACGTTGAACCAATAAGCGGAAAATCATGGTTTGACGGTAGCTTTCAGGAATCATTTCAAAATTATGTAAATGATCAAATAGGGCTATTTGCTTTTTTTATCCGTTTACACAATCAGTTGGAGTACAGCCTTTTTGGAAATATTTATACAGGTGATGTAGTGGCGGGTAAAGAAACCTTTTTATTTGAGAAGCCCTACATCGACTCCTATTTTGGTAAAGACTTTATGGGGGTTGAAAAAATAGAGCGAGTAGGTGGAGTTCTGAAGGAACTGCAGGATACCCTTGCATCTATGGATAAAATTTTAGTGTATTGCCTGGCCACCGGAAAGGCTAACTACTATCCTGAGTATCTGCCTTACCAGGAAGAAATGGGACCCACAAATACAGAATACCTTGCTCGTGAATTTAAAAAAAGAGGTATCAACCATATAAACTATACACCCTGGTTTTTGCAGATGAAGGATACCCTTGGTCATTTGTTATTTCCAAAATATGGAGTTCACTGGAGTCACTTTTCAACGGTATTGGCAGCCGATACCCTGGTAAAATTTATTGAGGCTAAAGCTGGCTGGGATCTTCCCAATCTTACGATAAAGGATAGAAACTACAGCTCCACCACCCAATACTTCGATAATGATATTGCCAACTCTATGAATCTTTTTAGCGATTTACAGCCACCAAAAATGTCTTACCCAACATTTGAATGGGACAAGCCGAAAAAAACGCATCGTAAAATACTTTTAATTGGCGATAGTTTCGGCTGGGACTTTTTTGAAAACCTCAGGTTGGGTAAGGATTGCTTTGATGACATGCAGTTTTGGTTTTACTACCAGGCAGCTCATTCAAAAACTGAAAAGGAAGGTAGGGATCCCAATGCTCTTCCTCAGCTTTCGCGGCATTTAGATTTGCATGAAATAATTATGGAGTACGATGCCTTTGTAATATTGAGCAATGAGCCTAATGCTATTAATCGCGGGTGGGGATTTCCAAAAGATGCGCTCTATACACTTAAGTATCCGGGATATGTAACTGAAGAGCGCGGAAATGAATACATCCGTGAGCAATGCTATACCAAAGGCGGCTGGCGCAGAGATTTACAAAGGATGGCCGATGAGCGCAATATTTCCTTCGACTCAATTGTGGAGCTTTATTTACACGACAGGAACTTTAAGCTGGACTAACCCGTGAAATTCAACTCCATTGAATTTTTGATTTTCCTCGTCATAGTGTTTTTTACACTTTGGCGATTGCGGAAATCATTAAGGGCCTACAATATTTTTTTGTTGGTAGCCAGCTATGTGTTTTACGGCTGGTGGGATTATCGCTTTCTGTTCCTTATGCTGTTTAGCTCTGTGGTTGATTTTACCGTAGGCTACTATATGCCCCAAAGCAGACATAAAAAGCTTCTTATGGCGCTAAGCTTATCTATAAACCTGGGGCTTTTGATGTTCTTTAAGTATTTCAACTTTTTTATTGAATCCACCCAGGACTTTTTAGGGCTTATTGGCATACAGGGCAATATTCACGTGCTTAGGATTATATTGCCAGTGGGCATCAGCTTTTACACCTTCCAAACTTTGAGCTACTCGCTGGATGTGTATAAGGGTAAACTTAAACCCGAAAAAGATTTTATTGCCTTTCTCAACTACGTAAGCTTTTTTCCCCAACTGGTGGCGGGGCCTATTGAGCGGGCAGCCTCTTTTTTACCACAATTCAAAAAGAAAAAAACATTTAACTATGAGCAGGCTCAGGTGGGAATGCGATTGCTGCTCTATGGTTTTTTTAAAAAAATGGTGGTGGCCGATAATATTGGGCTTAGGGTAGATGCCATTTATGCCAACCCCAATGAACACAGCGGGATAACACTGTTTCTGGCTTCAGCCCTATTCTTTGTTCAGCTTTACGCAGATTTTTCGGCTTACACGGATATTGCCCGTGGTGTAGCCAAACTGCTCGGTTTTGAACTAATGAAAAATTTTAAAACCCCACTATTCTCCAAAAGCATCCCTGAGTTCTGGTCAAGGTGGCACATATCACTCACCACCTGGTTTAGAGATTACCTTTTTATCTGGCTGGCGGGCCTCAATAAAAACAGCACTTTATGGAGGATAACCGCTACTGTAATCCTCTTTTTTGTAATCGGCTTTTGGCATGGAGCTAATTATACATTCATTGTGTTTGGTATAATCCACGGGCTGCTATTCATCCCGAGAATCCTGGCCCGAAAGAACAAACCGCTAAGAGACGGCCTTCAGTTTTTGAACACACACCCGGTGGCCAGTAAGTTTGCTTTTGTGTTTACCTACTGCCTGCTTACTATAACAGCCGTTTTATTCCGATCCGAAGACATCCATAAAGCAGGGCTATACTATGCTGGAATGTTCGGTAGCAGCTTTAGTGGGATAAACGGCTATGTGCAGGAGATACTTCCGCTTACCATTGGTTTTTTGGCCTTTGAGTGGATTGGCCAGCATAAAATACATCCGTTTGATGTAAGCAACTACCACCCCTGGCTACGCAGAGTTATTTATGTAGGGCTTATTGTTTCAACGCTGCTGTATGGATATTTTGGTAAAGAACCTTTCTACTACTTCCAGTTTTGATGATGAAGAAGTTTGTAATACGATCTCTCCCCTACATTTTAATCGGCCTCATTTATGGAGCCGTAGGTGAGTATTACCTTATTAGCACCCGTGAGGCAGTCTCCATAGAAAGTATTACCGACATACAGTCAAAATCTAAAAAAGAACTGTATTACGGCCGCGAAATACTGGGCAACTCGCTAAGCAACTACAAGTACCACATGTTTATAAAAACCCAGCCTAAAGTATTGGTACTGGGGCAATCGGTAACACTGCAGTTCAGGGATTTTATGTTTGAGCCTTACGAGGATAACTTTTACAATACCGGCCTCATGGCACGTAACGTAAAGGATCTTAACTATGTGCTGGATATGTTTGAATCAGGCAAAGTAAAAAAACCTCAGCTGGTGCTTTTGGGTATTGATCCATCCTTTGTTTTGCAACACACCTTTTTGGATAAAACCGAATGGGTACGCAATTATCCTGGCGATAGGGCAACCAGTGCAAAATCGCATCTAAAAGGTATTCAGCGCCTCTATCTGGATGAAGAATTACGGCAAATTCCCCAACTAAAAGAGGGCTATGGAAAAGCCGGAATGATTGGCTTAGGGTATAGAAACGATGGCAGCTACAGGCATAAGCCCGAAATGGAGCGCTACCTGCGGGATAGCAGCTACTATGATGGCATTTTAATAGAAAAACTAAAAAACCGCCAGGCACCGTTTATTGAGCCCTTTGCCTTTTCGCGCACCAAAGCCGATAAACTGTTAAAAGCCATTAATCGCTTTTATGAACTGGATATTGAATTGTTGCTATACATACCCCCATATTCACATGTATATTATAGCCAGGCTATACAGTACCCCATGTTTACATCCTTTTGGGAAGGCTTTATAGGCTTTCAAGAGGAGTTGATAAACGAGGGGCATAATGTAATACCATTTTGCACTCCACCCGATATTGGCCTTAATGATGACTACTTTGTGGATGCCGAGCATCCCGGTGAAGTAATGTGCGCCATACAACTTCGTAACTTTGTACGCAGTGGCAAAGGCCGTGGCAAAGTGCTCAACTCCTTAACTTTTAATAGGGTAGATGAGCTCTTACAATCCGAAAACACAATCCCAATGTCTTTTATGACGGATTCGCTGAGCGTAGTGCTATTGCAGGAAATAAGAAATAAGAGAGCAACCCGGCAGAGGGATGGAGAAGAATAAATGGTTGGACTACGATACAATTTAAAACAACATTTACATGTCAGTAAACTCAGATAAAGCATGGAAGGCTTACGGTAAAAAAGACCCTTATTTTGGTGTGTTAACCCACGAAAAATTTAAAGACGCCAACCTGACAGAAGAGCATAAAAAAGAATTTTTTGATACCGGACGCAGATACGCCAACCGCATATTCAGGTTAATACATAAACACTTTGATGAAAACTTTGATCCCAAAAGCATACTTGACTTTGGCTGTGGTACAGGTAGGTTAACACTTGGTTTTGCACCAAACACCCCACGTGTGGTAGGTCTTGATGTTTCTGAAAATATGCTGGAGGAGGCGCGAGTGAATGCCGAAAGCCTGGGGCAGGCACATATTGAATTTGCCCTTTCAGATGATACTCTTTCGGCTGTGGCTAATGAACAGTTTGAGTTGGTAAACTCCTATATCGTGCTGCAGCACATAAACCTCAACAGGGGTATGAAAATTATTAAGGAGCTGCTTGACAGGATAAAACCAGGCGGCTATGGAGTGCTTCAGGTAAACTATACCTGCAACAAAACCCGCCAGCACAAATTTGTAGATTATTTCAGGTACAGAATTCCGTTGGTACATGGTATGATGAACGTAATGCAGGGCGAGCCTTATGGTAAGCCTCTTATGCAAATGAATTGCTATAACATGAATGACGTGTTTACACTGATGCAGCAAAGTGAAATCCCAAACTCACACATGGCCTTTGAAAAACACGGCAACTGCTGGGGTGTAACCATGGTTTTTAAAAAAGAAGGATAGTTTCCGGCAGCCCTGCCATTTCCAATTAAGTATGGCTGTTTAGCTTTGTTAGTGAGGTAGTAAATACCATTACCACCAGTACCCCTATGCTCAAAATAGCCTACTCCCCTATCTATCACCATCAGTTGCCAGCGGGCCATAGGTTTCCGATGGCCAAATATTCACTTATACCTGAGCAACTGCTTTATGATGGTACCTGCACCGAGGCCAACTTTTTTGCACCTGAAAAACTTACGGAAGAACAGGTACTCCGCACCCACACCCCTGAATACTGGAATAAGCTGAAAACGGTAAACCTCTCCCGTAAGGAGGAGCGAAAAACGGGGTTTCCGCTTACCGCAAAACTGGTAGAACGTGAAATAACTATTTGCCGGGGCACTATTGATAATTGCCTGTACGCTCTGCAGCATGGCGTCTCTATGAACATTGCCGGGGGTACCCACCATGCTTACGCAGATAGTGGGGAAGGCTTTTGCCTGCTAAATGATATTGCCATTGCCAGCCATTATTTACTTGACAAAAAATTGGCTAAGCAGATACTCGTAGTTGACCTTGATGTGCACCAGGGTAATGGTACCGCCAAAATCATGGAGAACGAAAAGCGCGTATTTACCTTCTCCATGCATGGCGCCAAAAACTACCCTATGCATAAGGAAGCCTCTGACCTTGATATTGCCCTGCCCGATGGCACTGAGGATGAACTTTACCTGAAGGTTTTAAAGGAGCAGCTACCCGGATTAATTGATGAAGTAAAACCTGATTTTATTTTCTTTCAAAGTGGTGTAGATGTGTTGCAGACAGATAAACTGGGCCGCCTGGCCCTTACTATGGAAGGCTGCAAAGCCCGCGACCGCTTTGTGTTTGAAACCTGCAAAAAACATAACCTGCCCGTTGCCGTAAACATGGGCGGTGGCTACTCACCCAGGCTGGCCGATATTGTAGATGCCCATGCCAATACTTTTAGATTGGCACAAGAAATTTGGTTTTGAAAATCACCATCTGGCTATAGCCTAAGGGCGGTCATATCCACCTAAATCTGCGAATCAGGAGGTATGATTTTATGCCATAATAAAAAGCGATTCATACACCTCCACTAGAAATTAACAAACAATTTCAGCCCTACTTTCTTATCAGCTTAGCATTTTCTGTAAAGGGAAGCGATTCATCAAAACTCCAATAATAAACTGCATTAAAATGGCTGATAAAAAGAAACTTACAACTTCTGCAGGTGCACCGGTAGTAAGCAACGAAACCTCAAGAACTGCCGGGCCTCGTGGCCCCATAGTATTAGATGATTATCAACTGATAGAAAAACTAGCCCACCAAAACCGCGAACGTATCCCCGAAAGGGTGGTACACGCCAAAGGCTGGGGTGCACTGGGAAAGTTTACCGTAACGCATGATATTACTAAATACACCCGTGCCTCTCTTTTTTCAAAAGTGGGTAAGGAAACTGAGGTATTGGCACGCTGGTCAACCGTAGCTGGTGAAAAAGGTGCTGCTGATGCGGAAAGGGATGTAAGAGGGTTCTCCCTTAAGTTTTACACTGAGGAAGGTAACTGGGATATGGTGGGAAATAACACGCCTATCTTTTTTATCAGGGATGGATTTAAGTTTCCCGACTTTATCCGTACCCAAAAGAGGCATCCCAAAACTAATCTCCGATCACCTGAGGCCATGTTTGATTTTTGGTCTGCCCAGCCTGAATCTGTGCACCAGGTTACCATATTAATGTCTGACCGTGGTTTACCAACAAATCCCATGCATATGAATGGCTACGGCTCGCACACCTACTCCTTTTGGAATGAAAAGGGCGAGCGCTTTTGGGTAAAGTTTCACTTTAAAACACAACAGGGACACAAGCATTATACTAATCAGGAGGCAGAAAAAATAATCGGGAAAACCAGGGAGAGTTACCAGGAAGACCTTTACAACGCCATTGATGAGGGCAACTTCCCAAAATGGACGCTATTTATACAGGTGATGCCCGAGGAAGAAGCGGAGAAAACACCCTACAACCCATTCGATCTTACCAAAATATGGCCGCATAGCGATTATCCATTAATTGAAGTTGGCGAGCTGGAGATGAATCAGAATCCTGAAAACTATTTTCAAATGGTAGAGAATGCCGCTTTTTCACCCTCTAACCGTGTACCCGGTATTGGGTTTTCACCCGATAAAATGTTGCAGGCACGGGTATTTTCTTACGCTGATGCTCACCGCTATCGCCTAGGCACCCATTATGAAGCCCTACCTGCTAATGCTCCTAAATGTCCTGTACATCATTACCATAAGGATGGCCAGATGCGCTTTTTTACCAATGACTTTGGTAACCCCGATGCCTACTACGAGCCGAATAAATTTAATGGCCCTACGGCCAACCCGGCTTTTGAAGAACCTCCCCTAAAAGTATCGGGCGATATTTCGCGCTATGAGCAAAAGGAAACTACGGATGACTATGAGCAGCCGCGTGCTTTGTTTGAAAAGGTGCTGGAGGATGATGAAAAGGAAAGGATGTATTTTAATTATGCGGCCGCCATGGGCCCATGCTCTGATGAAGTAAAAGAACGCTGGCTGGCTGTATTAAAAAAAGTGCACCCTGATTACGAAGCCGGAGTAAGAAAAGCATTGGAAAATGTGGATAGCGATGTAAATACAGTACCCATTACCGATAATACCAAAGTGAGAACATGATTGGCAGGGCGAGTACCATTCCCTTATTCTGAAATAAAGAAAGGCGCAAATCCTCCTGTAGTTGGATTTGCGCCTTTCTTTATACTCTTAACTTTTAGTGCTGCACCTGTATTTTCTGTGTCCTGATCATACCACTTACTGAAGTAAACTTCAGCAAGTACATGCCATTATCCAATCCACTGGTGTTAATCTCACCGGCTTCAGCTGAGTTGGTTTGCACTTCACGGCCCAGCATATCATACAAGGCTACCGCGGAAATCTCGTCACTACTCTGCCATTTTATTACTTCGTTGGCAGGATTAGGATAAATTCCAATGCTCTTAAGAGCTTCCTCCTCCAGACTTATAGTAGCGGCCTCCAAATCAAATTTCCACACATCAGTAGGGTATTGCGCATTTTGGCGATTACGCCCACCAAAAAAAGTACACTACATTATCAATTACAAAACTGCCGGGCGCCCAGTTGCTAACACCAGGATGCGATGGAAACTGTGTCCACGAGTCAGTTGAGGGTGTATATCTCCACATTTCTCCGGTAGGCATCCAGCTGTGGTTGTCGCCATCACCACTCAGCACAAAGCCTGCGCTATTCCAGTTAAACTGCGTACCAGCCACGCGGGCCTCGCCAGGAAAAAATTTCATTTTGCTCCAGGTATTGGTGTTAGTGTCCAGTTTATACCAGTCTTTAAAAATGGTTGGTCCGCTATGGCCCATACCGGCAAAAATTTCTCCACCGGCATTAAACTGAAAGGGGTGATGGCGGCCGGCACCTGACAAATTGGCCAACTGCGTCCATGAGTCGGTACTAACGTTATACATCCACCAGTCATTAAGGTCACCGGTGGCATCATCACCAAGGCCCACATAAATTTTATTAGCAATAGCAATCATAGCCGGGTGCCTGCGTCCGCTACAGGGGCATGAGGCCAGTTGGGTCCATTGATCAGTCTGGGCATCATAGCGCCATAAATCATTAAGATATTGTACTAATGAAGCTCCAAAACCCAGATAGCCCTGGCCATTTAGCTCCACCCCTATTCCAAAACTTCTTTCGTTACCGGGAAAATCGGCCAAAGTATCCCACTTATCTACAATAGGATCATAGCGGTAAAAGTCAGTAGTGGGGCGCGAAGATGAATTGGATCCTGTTGCAGCATAGCCCTTGCCATCCAGCGTAAATGTTACCGGATGGTGCCTGCCGGTGGGTATATCAGCCACCTGCACCCAGTTTTGGGCATACAGCGAAGTAGTAAATAATGCAATGGTAAATAGTAATAGTGTTCTCATCATTTATAGGATTTCAGATTTCAACGTTGCAACACCGTTGTTGTTCATGGTGTTACATATCAATGTTTTAAAGTCGTAAATATAAGGGCTGAAAAATTGGTATTGGTCTGCTGAATGACAGGGGAATGAGATATATCAAAACCCAGGAACATTCAGAAGTACGGGAGCTTGGTTAGAGGAGCCAAACATGTGTTAGACAGTTCCGTTAGCAACTTCATTACCTGCAATTCTGTACAAGACTATCCGTTTCAGCTTCAAATTGCCTTAGATAGTGGGAGTCATAGTATTTGTTTCGATTTTCTTTTGAGGTCACGTCCAAAAACATAAAGCTATATGCTATACCAGTATTAGGTTCGTGAGTAAAACTGGCGCCCATTCCGCCTACCCAAACACCCGTAATGGTTGAATCGGGTTGGTTTAGTTCACTGTCCCAGTACATGTAGTCATCTCTTGTTGGTATCTCTTTCTTAACTCCTTCATTATCTACAAAATAATAATTGTGGTTAATACGACCTGTTTCAATTTTTCCTTGATAAAGTAAAATGCCATTCTCAGGAAAGACTAATTGTTCCCGGCCTTCAATCACTTTTACTGGTTGTCCACATTTCATTTCTGAAACTACAATAGCCCTACCCCTGAAGTTACCCGGAAATATCAAATCAATTTTTTGAGCGGTGGCAGCCCCTGCTGTATCAATAACCAGGTAGAAGAGTAACATACCCGGATACCATGCAATAATTGGAATTATACTCGATAATACCTTGGTTTTTATTTTTCCAGGTGAAGTAAAAACCAGAATAACACCCAACAAGAAAATCGGGATAGCAAATATCAGCCAATAGGGATTCAATGAAGCCAAATAAGCAGTTATTATAACTCCGACTCCTACCTTTGCCTTCACTTTTTCAGGTCTTCCAAGTTAGTATTAAGCCTTCTCAGCTCCTGTAATATTGAGTCACGTTGCTTAGCCCCTGTAAGGTCTTCCAAAAGGTTTTTTACACTAATGGGTAGCGAATCGCTGTTAAAAATTTGTTGCTCCATCAAAACTCTTACAGTGTCTCCATTTAGTATAGTTGCTTCATTGTTGCCAGGTTGAATTGACACTTCCTTTGCCCCTAATAGATCCCTGCTTTGTATGGTAAATTCAGAGTCCTTTGGAATGGCTGGTTCTTTATGTAAGCGAAGCTCGACTAAAAGCCTACCTCTTTTGTGAAATTGTATATCCTCAACCTCACCAACCTTAAAACCATTCAGAGTAACATCGGCTTCAGCAGTCAATCCATCTGCCTCATCAGCTATCAGATAAATAGTTCTATTACTATCAGTACAGGAGCTGAATAGCCCAACTACAAATAGAGCAATAATCAGTTGTTGTCTCATAATTTTGAAGAGTTTTGGGTTTAGTAAGCCGGGAACATCCAAGTGCATATCTAAGTTATATTTTCAAAACTCTCAATTCAATTCGGCTATTGATGTCGTGTAAACGCTCCTGCTCTTCAGGCCGCACGGCATCAATCTCAGGTTTTGATATTAATGGTTTTGACTCGCCATAGCCCTTGGCCACAAGTCTTTCAGGGGCAATATCAAACTCTTTTATCAGGAGGTTTCTCAAGGTGTCAGCATGTCTTTGGGTATACTCCCTATTAGCCTCTTCATGGCCTCTATAATCTGTATGAATACCAATCTCAATAATCAGGTTTTTATTTTCCTTAAGAAAATCCGCCACCGCCTCTACGGCCCGCCTTGCTTCTTGATGCACATGCCCCCCACCAGAAAGTTGAAAATAGATTTCAGGAGGTTTAATGAAGTCTCCCTCTTCAAAAGTGGTATCGGCAATGGTTTTATTTGCCTGGCCCAGTGCGGCCGAGGAAATAAGTAATAGGCAGATTAGGATTTTTGGAAGCATGGTTGGGTCAAAATGAAGTAAAACGGTTCTGAATTAACGCAAGGCGGCTTTATGATGGGATCTCATGTTCGCCTGTTACAAAAGTAGCCACGAAGAATGAGCCTTGATAAAACCACCGACCGCCCCATGTTTTCTTATGCCCTGTTGGCATTAGTTACTTTTATTTTCAAATCGCTTATTAGGCCCAAAATAATAATTGATAATGAAGCGATTGGTGCTGAATACACGCAGGCGAACAGTGCTTGTCCGTCTCCATGACATGCTAAGTCAACACCGACAACCAATATAAGTCCTGCTGTATTTGTTAGCGTATAAATCCATAAGCTCCACAGTCTGAAGTTTATTTTAGCTTCTTTTTAAGGTCTATCCCTCTGTTTATCTAGCCTGAAAAGTATGAGGGTTGTACTGAGAATAGTCAGGATTATTGAAGTCCATAGAACAACTAAATAGCTAGTCTCACAACTATACACAGTATTTTCAATTGCCATCGCGGCAAAAACTCCTGGAAATAGTGTCCAAGTCGGAAATATTGGAATTAATGACCAAATAGCATTTATAAATCCATATTCGGTGTATCTGAAATTCAATCGTTTAGTTCTTTTAATTAGTGCCAACGATCAAGTATAAGAGCAGTAGCGGATTTCAAGGCGATTACCTGTCCGCCACCACCAAAGTTTATTAAATGCACAGACCTTGATTTTACCACTTCACCCGCTATTGCTTTTATACAATGTTGTATGCCCGTGCTTTCTTTTCGTCCGTGCGTAGGGAAAGACACACTCTTTGACAAGCTTTGGCTGGTGCGTTTGGCTTGAGCGGCTTGGCAATGTGTGTGGCTTTGAAGCGGGGGATTAAACATGGTCAAATTTTAAGTTCGTTAGTAATCTGTCTAGTTGACCATTGGGTGATTTGTACCCAACCACTATGTTTTCGCTTAGGCTTAGAATTGTTTCATTTTTATGAATGGCAGTTTCTCTCGTCACTCTTGTAATGTCTTTCGCAAAAGGTGAAATAATCAACAATCTTTTCTTCTCTATATTTTCAAGCCAACTTTTGCCCCAACGTTTTTTTAGTCCTCTTGGCAATACCAAGACAAGCGGTTGTTCACCTTTCAATAGAATGTCGAAAACATCTTTTTCTATTTGTGAGTGATTGCCACAAACTATACAGTTTCCTTCTGTTCTTTGAAGCTTAGCCCATTCGTAACTTTTGAGGACGACTTCAGCCGGGCATTTTCTAGAGCTTAGAAAACCTGTCTTGTGATGTTTCAGTATGTCCTTGTTTCCGAAATACTCCATTTTGTTACGAGGTCTATTTATCCTTTAGCAAAGCAGAAAACTTTTTAGTTATTTCATAGCCGCCTGCTCTATTTGAGCCTTTATACTTTATTGCATTCAATTGTTTCAAGATTGAAATGTGGCGTTCTAATGTTTTGTATGACTTGTTCAGCTTTTCAGCAATTTCAGAAGCTCTGATGCTTTTTCCCGTGAGAATTATTGAAAAGATCTGTGTCATGGACTCTTTTACACCCTCGGTTATTCCCTCAATTACTCCCTCAGTTATTCCCTCATTGAGACCTTTGTAAGTCCAATGGTAATTCGTTTTTGAACTTATTCTTATCTCGCCACTTTGGCGAGATTTTGGCGAGATAGATAAAAATATCAGGCTGCGAGTAGTTTTGTCTCGCCACTTTGGCGGGGTTATGGCGAGATAATTATTCATACATCTGGTATTTCGTGCTCGGACCTGATCCTACTTTTATAAGTAAGCCTTTATCAGTCCATTCTTTTAAATAACGCTCTGCAGTTCGAGTAGCCAACCCCGTGAACTCAACAAAATTAGATTTAGATATTGGTCGTTTTTCGCGGAAAATCTCGAAGTTCTGTAATTCTTCTGAACTTAAACTATCTATGGTTTCTTTTCCAATAGTCTCTTTAACACCTTCAACTGTCCTAGGAAACGTCAAGGTTAAGAAAGGTTCTTTAAATGTGTATTTTGGAATAGGTAAGCCATATTCTTTATTTAGTGATTTAAAGGTTTTCATTCCAAAGCCTTTTTCTTCTACATAATCCATCAAGCTGAAAGCGTAAGTAATGATTGGGTTACGGCTTAACGATGGAGCTTCAAAGGTGTTGAGTTCATCCAATGAAATGGCTGGCAATGGTTTTCCTGGACTGGTTACAATCACTTTGTTTTCGTCAATCTTAATCTCACACTTCGCGCCTTCAATTTCATAATCTCTATGAACCAATGCGTTCACAATGGCTTCACGCAAAACTTCGATGGGAAAATCAGGAATATCTTTTCTTTTGAAACCACTTGTGTCTTTTGATAGTGGCAATACTTTCTTCAACCATTCCTCAATTTGGTCAGGAAGAAGAACCAAAGCATCAGCAAAATCTTTGGGTTCAATTTTTTGGTTGCCGTAGGTAACATGAGCCTTTAAAACAGCATTCTTGAATTTGGCACGTGGATTTTTACCAAAAAGCAAGACGCCAAAACCTGTAGGCACAAACTGTTTCTTTTCCTTGTTCCACTCCATAGCTCCAAAGTCTGCCAAGTATTCAAGGAAGGTTTCATCCGAAGCTTTGAAGTCTAGACTTGATTCTTTGATGAATTTCTCAAGGGCTATATCCGAAAATTTACTGCTATCGTAATTGGTAACAGGAAGCTCAATAGGCGTGCGCAAATCCTCTTCTTCGGTTTCTCTTTTTCTTTCTAAAGCTTGTTTTAAAAAGGCTTCGTTTTCTTTTTCTATGATGCGCTGAAACTCTCTGTCAAACATTTTGACTTCTACACCATGATTTTCGAGATGCTTAATTCCCTTTCCGTCTACAGTTGGGTCGCGGTCTTCTATACCGACAAATACTTTTTTAATACGGGCATTGGTGGTTCTGCGACAGCATGGCACTTTTGGTGGATTTCTTTCCACACAAGGTTCAAGGGTGGTGAACAGGGTGCAGCCTTCTAAATTTTCATTGGGGAATTTACGCTCAAGCAAAGTGAATTCGGCATGGTCGCCTTCTCTTAACTCGCCACGGTAGGCTGTTTCAATTCGGCCATCAGGAAAAAGCAATACGGCACCTACCTTAGGTGGCACTTTGCCATCTGGTCTTGGTTCATTGACGCTTTTGTTCATTACGTCAATGGCCATTTGCATCAATTCCTTATCTGTGTATGTTTTTTTAGCCATAGATATCTTTTTTAATCCTCATCCTCCTCACTTTCATCTGCCTCCCCAAACAAAGCCTTGCCCATGCGGTACTTGATATCGTAGTTGATGATAAAATCTAACTCTGCCTCTGTAAAACCATAATGCTCGGCTAATTGGTTATCTATTTTGTTCATAATGCCTTTTGACTTTGAAGGGGAAAAGATTAACTGTTCCCTCTTACCTGTGGTCTCATAGAATTGCGCTTTTCTATCTGCGTTGTTTATTAAGTCATCACAAAGCTCTTTACCTAATTCAATCAAATTTTTATTTGATGATTTGTCATAAGGAAAATTATACATCATATAGTCCTTACAGTTATACATGTCAAAGTGTAAAGTGTACCACCACCACCATGTATTTGAAGACAAAACAGAAATAAACTCATACACATTTGAGTCTCTGTTAAAACATTTTGACTTATTGCTTTTGCTTTCTGTTCCAAAATCTCTATCGATAAATATTTTGAAATATCTACCACCTGCAGTTCGGTAATGCATTTCATTTGGTGTGATTTTTTTTGTAAACTCTAAATAGTTATTAATCGTTTTCTTATTTCTAGTCAAAAGGTCGATAATTCTATTCTCGTTATCGCTTGTTACTTTAGGGATAGCGTAATCATAATAGAAGTTTTTGTGTTCAATAATTGAATAGTCGATATTCTGAAACATTTCTTTTCGTGTATCATTAATCCACCTCATGTAATTCGTTGAATAAACTTCGGGTATCTCATTTGCCAATTTTTGATTTAGAATTATTGTCAAATTCATTGTAACACCTTCAAATAAATATGCTGGCCTTGTTGCATAATTTGAGACGGCTAAAAAGCTTGAATTACTAAGCATTTCCTGACACATCGATTCCATTGAAGGAGTAGAGAGACAACTTATTTGCACGATTATTCCTGATCGAGAAAAATCTCTCATTATTTGTTGACTTCTTTCGAAGACAAAAGAATATAAGTTGCCTGATTTGAATGTGTTGTAAATTTTTTCTTCTATGTAGTACTCAGATTTATTTTTCGAGTACTGAACATAAGGCGGATTCCCCACAATGCAATCAAACCCACCCCTTGCTGCCACAATCTGGTAAAACTCGGCAAACCAATGGAAGGGTTGGTGGCTGTGCAGCCAAGCTTCATATTCTTTTGGTTTTCGTTCGGCATCTATGCCGTAGTTGGTAGCGAGATACACATTGAGTTTGTGGTTGAGTTCTTTTAGTTTATCTATCAATTGGGCTTTGGCTTGTTTAAAGCTGTCGCTGCCCTGGTCGTTAATCAATTGGCTGTTTTGGAAGTGTCCAAAGGCTTTACTCACCAATTCAAATTCTTCTTAAAACTCTTCTAATTTGTCCTGTGCAAAAAGGGCATCTTTCTTTTGTATGGTTTGCAGCAGTTCGTTTTCGGTGGCAAAACCAATGAGTGTATTTCCTGCTCGGATATTAAAGTCAATATCGGGTAAGGGTTCTAAACCGAAGTTGTCTTTCCTTGGGTTTACATCTACGGTGGCCACTAATTTTAAGAACAAACGCAGTTTGGCAATTTCCACTGCTTCGTTCATAATGTCCACACCATAGAGGTTGTTCAGGATAATGCTCTTGAATATGAAATATTGCAAGCTGGGATGTTGGTCACTTTTTACCTCTGCAAGTGTTTCTTCAAAGAATTTGTGCTTTCCGGGTTGCTCGGCCACAAACTGCTCCATGCGAATAATGCAAGCCTCATAAAGCGGCTCTAAAATATTGAGTGCTGCAAACAAAAATGCCCCTGAACCGCAAGTTGGGTCAAGAATCGTAATCTTATTAATGGCTTTGTAGAAATGACGGATAAAAGCGGCATCCTCTGTATTCTCAATAAAGTCTTGAGTAAACTGACGGATATTGAGATTGTAGGTAATAAAATCGTTGATGTGGTTGATTTCGCCTTTTTCTATTTTGGACTTGATGTCTGCATAGCGTTTTCTGCGCTCAATCAATTCACGATAAATCTCAGTGGGCAAACCAATTTCGGTAGGTGTTTTTTGATTCCACGCTTGGCGGACTTCCCACAAATGGGGTTGAGTTGAAGCTTCTACCGCTTTATCTTCTAAAGGGTGGTTAATGCCTTCTTGCACCTCTTCGGGCAAATCGGCAAGCAAATCATCGCCTTCGGGAATACCGTGTTTTACTGCTTCATAGATACACGTACTGTTGCTTTCTTTTAAGAACTGCCAAAGCTCACTTTCGGGTTTAAAGGCTGCTGCATAATGGCGTTCGGTTTCGTCAAACAGAAAAGGAATAATGGTGTTTTTGCCAATGTAGTCGGTAATGTCTTCTTTGGTGTAATAAGCACCCATGGCAGCTCGGTCGTTGATATACTTTTCAAAAATGTAACCAATTACATCGGGGTTAATGTCTTTACCTGTGGCTTCAATGCTGCTGTCTAAGTGCCAATTCCATTGGTCAAAGAAGTTGAAAATCTTTTTAAAGGCATCATCGTCAATTTCAATTTGGTCAAATTGTCGTTCCAACTCGTGCACATCAAACAAACCTCCATTGAGGTAGGGTATTTTGCCCAAGTCAACAGGCAATTCCGATTTACGTTTGGTTTTTGGTTTGCCCAAACCGTCATGAAATAGTTCCAACAGGAAGCTGCGGTAAAAACTGTAGAAATTCGTTTGTCCTTCGAGTTCTTCACATCGCTTGAGCTTGTTTTGCAGGTAATTCAAATCTTGGTCAAGAAAACCCTTCTTTTGAATGAAGTAGCAAAACATCAAGCGGTTCAACATCAAGGAAGCATACCACTGTTTGTTTTGGTTTTCCTTGTTGCCAATGTGGTCGTCAATGCCTTCAATGAAATCGAGAAAAGCGACATGCTGTTTTTTAAACTCTGTGTAGAATTTTTTGGTAACCTGCTCTGAGTTTTTGGCAAAGTTTTCCGAGACACGTTGCTTTACGTCAACAATGGTGATGGTTTCTTCTTCATCCAAAGTGAATAGAAGGTTCTTCATCCTTTGGAACAAGCCTTCCACATCCTGGTGACTGTACCAACTTACCTCACGTACTTGTTTCGGTTTGTTTTCTTCCTTAACTGCTAATTGCCAAATTTGGTGCTTTTGGTCTTGGTCGGCATAAATAATCAGGTGCTCAAAGTAGTTTTTAGCAACTTTATTTTCAATTTGTTTGCGAATGTTACTAATTGGAATTTTTCCATTGGACAGAGGCGGACAAAGCAGAATGACAAAACCTTTTTTTCTGCGCCACTCCTTTGAGCATAAAGGCATCATCATTAACGGCAACAGGCAATTGGTTGTTAAATGTGTCCCATCCTAACTCATTGAAGAGCGTTTCAAAATCAAAATCCTTGATGTAGTTTGTAAATGTCTGTTTCTTCATACTACTTGATTTTTAATCCCATGGAACAAATGATTTGTGGCTCTTTTTGCTTGCTATCATCATCACCAATCAAACTTAGCTTGACATCTTCGCGTAAAGACACCACAAGGTTGGCCAATTCTTCATCAGTAATGCCTGTTTTCAATTGGCGGTTGATGGTTTCACGAGCGAACTCACGCATAGGGTAATCGTAAATATCCTGAATGGCACGCTTGAGTTCTTCGGTTATCCAAAGCGTACCTTCATTTTGTGATGCATAACGTTCCAATCGATTGTAAGCCCGATAACGAGCACCTGTTTTTTTGCCCAACTGTCCGCCTACTTTGGCTTCTGTTTCTTTTATGTGATTCAGTCCGAATTTTACCAATTCATGGTGTTTTTCAAATCGCTCCAAAGGTTCTACATCAGGCCCACATTTCACCGCTTTGAGAATTTGAAATTGTGACTGAGTAACGATTTTATATTTTTCGTCCACCCAAGCCAAGATGTCATTTTCATTGTGGGTTTTGGTGTAAACAATGGAACCGTTTAACTTTTGGTCTTCACTTCCTTTCTTGGTGGCATAAATCACATCGGGTAAATCGGGAATAGTTTTCGCCAATTCAGGTTCGGCATCAATGGCATTCTTCCAAATTTGGTAAGCATAAGAAGCTAAATCAACTTCAATATCTTCTTCCTCATCTAATAAGCCTGATTTTTCGTTGTATAAATCAGCAATGTTAACCGGATCACCTTCAAAGAATACTTCATCAGAGCCCACGGTTTCAGCGTTTTCACGAATGCGTTGCGACAATCTGCCTCTCAGGTTGATGATGTTCTCGATACCATCTTCAGGCAAGAAAGAATAACAAAGAATTTCGTGGTGCTTTTGACCAATTCTGTCCACACGCCCTGCACGTTGAATCAAGCGAATGATTGCCCAAGGCAAATCAAAATTGAGCACAATATGGGCGTCTTGTAAGTTTTGACCTTCACTCAATACATCAGTCGTGATAAGTACACGAATTTCTTGCCCTTTCGGAATATCCTTTTCATTGCTTCTAGGACTGAATCTATGGGCAAAGGCAGTAGGATTTTCATTAGCGCCTGTTACACATTCTACTTTATCAAGACCTCTTTTCTTTAAGGATTGATAGAGGTAGTTAGCTGTGTCGGAAAACTGAGTGAAAATCAATATTTTTTCGTCCTTGTGTTTTTTGGTAACAAGGTTGTAAAGAGCATTTAGCTGGCGGTCATTTTCTTGATGCCAATCTTTACCTAGTTTCAGCACACTCATGAGTTCTTTGCTGTCGCCAATGAGATCATTTTTTAATTTCTCATTAAACAACTGACTTCTAATCCACTGGTATTTGGATTTCTTTGCGAACAGTGAATCATAATATTTTTCAGCTCTTTCAAGATATTGCTTTTGAGTGGTCAATATTTCGGTATTGTCGTCATCTTCATTATCCGAATCGGAATACATGAAATCATCTATCAAACCTGCTTCCTGTTTGCCAATAGGAAAAGGTAAGTCGTTTTCTATGGCATAAATAAATAGGTAATTCCTAAGGATATGTCGGCTAATGGAAAGTAAAAATGAGTAACCGCTACTTTCCAAGCGTTTGAATAAGTTGGTTCTAGCGAATCCGATCAATCGTGTTCCTGCGCGACCAAGGTTTTCTTTTATGATAATTTCCTCGTTCGTAATGGTTACACTCGGTGTTTTGTTTTCATAACCTTCTTGCCCTAAACCATAGCGAGGAAGAATTAAATCATCTATGGCATCAACTACCTTTTTGGAATACAATTGTGCATATTGATCCTTGGGGTCTTTGGGGTCGAAAACATACTCTACTTTTTTGGGTAATCTGTCAGGGAAGTAGGAACGCGTATCATCTGGAAATTCAAGATACTTTCGGCCCACTTCAGGGTCGTCAATTGCATAATTTGATTTAATGAAACTACGTGTTCTTCTTACCAAAAAGAGTCGCATCAATTCAGCCCAATCGTCAGAAAATGGACTTTTTTCAAATGCAGGTATGGATGTTTCCGAAACTTGATGATTGGCTAAAAAGTGAACTCTGCCGCCAATACTTTCAATGTATTGTTCGGGGCTAATACCAAGATTGTACTCTTCGTCTAGAAACAACCTTAATTGATTGCTTAAATCGAGGTATGTCTTGTTATATGGCGTTGCTGTGAGCAAGATTACCTTACTGTCGTTCAAATGGATATATTCTTGAATCGCACGATATCGTTTCCCATCCCGATTTCTGAGATTATGGCTTTCGTCAACAATAATCAGTCGGTATCTGCGCCGTTGGCTAATTTTGTTTGAGCCTGAGTAACTGAAATTACTTTTGCCCTCAATTGGTATTTGTGGGCATAATCACGCCACATTTCCACCAAGTTTTTTGGGCAAATGATTGAAGTTTCCAAGAAAAAATCGTCCTCAAACATTTTGGCTAAGGCAGTTGCGGTTATGGTTTTTCCTAAACGAACTACGTCACCAATGATAACACCACCTCGATGATGCAAATGATGAGCAGCTACTTTAACTGCGCTTTGCTGGTAGGGAAGTAGGGACTTTTCAAAAACCTTTGGAAGTTGAAATTCTGAAATTCCTG
Source organism: Schleiferiaceae bacterium (assembly GCA_963758205.1). GTDB lineage: Bacteria > Bacteroidota > Bacteroidia > Flavobacteriales > Schleiferiaceae > Owenweeksia. The sequence goes on along the minus strand of CAVWUM010000001.1, from coordinate 600,107 downwards.
CTCTTGCTTCTCTTGAAAGGTGGTAAGCAATTTTCAAATAGACATGATAAGGGGAATACAGCTTTTCAGTCGCCCAACTTTCATCAATAATTTGGGCTAACTCTTCTGTGATATCAATGCTCCATCTATCCTCCCAACGGTCTTGATACCATTTAGAGAGTTTCTTTGCAGCATCACCTTCAACAACGTCCACATTCAGTTCCCCTTGTTTACTAATACCTGCAAAAGTTAAATTCGAACTACCCACGAAACCAATGGTTGGACTATTATAGTCGTCACGATGGGCAAGGTATAATTTGGCATGAAGGGTATGCTTTAAGTGAAGCTTCACAACTACTCTCTTTTGCCTTAATTGTTTGGAGAGTTTTTTTATGAGATTTCATCTTGATTGGTTGGATTACCTTTGATTAATTGCTCTTTAAACTCCTTTGCAATCTTCTTTTTTAGCTCAAGTGCAATATTGTTGTCTAAAGCTTTTTTTTCGTTTGAAAAGAAGTCTCGAATTTCTTCCTCAGGTAACCTCTGCATCCCAATCAATACTCGGCAATGGTATTTGTTCTCATCATCGAATTCTTCCGGTAAATGTCCACCTGGTAGTTTGTCAATCACACTGGCAACTTTTTGCCAACCTCTTAAATTGAAGTAGCCAATACAAAAATCTGCTCTCAGCGATTTTTCTAAGGTTTTATTAAGTCCTTCCTCAAGGTGTTTCTCAATGTTGTCGAATATTGTTGGCATACTATCTTTCTTCTTTTATTAAATCTTTGACTTCTACGTCAAGTATTTTGGCAATTTCGAAAAGTACTTCAAGTCTTGGTTGCTGTCGGTTCTGCACGTATCCATTAACCATGTTATAACTTTTTCCAAGCTTTTCAGCCAACCAAGTTTGCTTAATTCCTTTCTCTTCAAGTACTTCCTTTATTCGGTTCATATCCGCATAAAATTAAGTCGCTAAAATAGCCCAAATTATCCATTTATCTCGTTTTTCAATATACATTTCGTTCGTTTCCTTGTTGGTCTGTCCGAGCGAGGGCAAAAAAATAGGCTCTTTTGGTTTTTTGCGTTTGGCTTGTGGGTCGGCAAAAACCAAATGTGCCTATTTGCGCGTTGGCTTTTTCAGCATGGCATACAACGGTTTGGCTAAGAAACGTGCGGGTTTGGGAACACGTATCTGTCTGCCGAGTACCGAGTTTTGTTTTGTGTTTTAATGCTCATTATACCGTGTCAGCCCGCATGTTTTCTTAGCTTTTGTTGGGCGCTGGCCTTTTTATTTTCTTTTTAGTTCGCACTTGGTTGAAGCATTGCTAATGTGTCCACCAAACTAATTCTCTTTGGTATTATGTATTCTCTCTGCAAGTTGTTCACGCTGATGTAACCGATTGGTGTCGGGTTGACTTTTTTGTTGTTGACTTGGTAAACGAAAATGTTGCCACCGTCTGTCGTGATTATTTTTTGAACTCGTTTTAGGTCTAATTTATCAACGTAGTAGGTTGGTTGGTTTAACACTTCACTTAATGCGTAACCAAGCCCCTTGGCTTCAAGTATTGCAACACAATTGTCCTTTTTGGTTGGTGTCTCTTTAAAGAAGGCCATATCTACATTTTTCCACTCAACTGCTATTTGTTGATGTGACCAGCCAAGCCCCAAGAAGATGGGTAAAATTATGTGAGAAACGATTTCGTGTTCTGTCGGTCTTTCGTTATCGTCTGTCCAATACCAGTTAATCAATCTGTCCGCTTGATTTAATGCTTTAAGAATGTCGTCAATGTTTTTGTTGCTAATACCCATTCGGAACAATTCTGTCCAAGCCCTTCGTCTGTGTAGTCGGTCGAGTCAATTGTTGGAAGTCCTTTTAGTGGTCTGTCAAAGTGTGATTTGTCAATTTTGTTTATCAAGTTGTGAATATGCGGTTCGTTTACTCCTGAAAATGCTGGTTTTTGTTTGGCTTTTTCAAAAATGTCTTTTAGTTCTTTGAGTTTTAGGTTATCGGCCCATATCACTCGTCTTGTATGGCATAAATCCCAACCATAAACACATTTGAAAGCGTCTTGAAACGAATATTGCTGTTCATTGTCCAGAGGGATTTGTCCAATTCCGATTACTTCTTTGTAGAAGCGCATTATTACCATGTCCCCTGGCTCTGGTTTGTTGGCGAACGCCCAAACTTGATTGTTTTTTGAGTTTGGTTTTCCGTCCCAGTATTTGTCAGGGTCAACGGAAGCGTCTCCGAGCGGGAAAGCCGGTCCTAAAATCATTACGTCATAGTCAGTGAACAAGTCACGGTAGTCCCTGCCTGTCTCTCCTGTCGCTATTTGCCAAATGTTCATCGGTCGTGTCTATTTTCGGCTTGCGCCCAACGGTTTGGCTATGAGCAGTAGCGTCCCGCAGGGCGCTATTGCTTATAGGTTTTGTTAGGCATTCGTTATTTTACTTTAAATCCTTCGGCCTCAAGTTCGTCCAATTCTTGTTGACTAAAGCGGTCTAAAATTTGGCTCATTAGATCCTCTTCCTTTCTTCTTTTAAGAACCCAAGTATAAAGATCGCCTCCCATCTCTCTATCATTAGTCAACCATTTTCCTCGTGGATTATTAGCAGAGTCGTACCTAAATTCTTTCCAATCATCAACTCGATCCTTTATTCGAGATGGTATGTCCCAATACCTCTCTTCGTCAAATTTTAGTTCCCAGGCTTGATTTAATTGCTCTTTAGTTTCTTCTGATAAGTCATCTTCTTTGGGAGCGATGATATTATTAAACCAATTCTGATAACTAACTTTTATGGGGTTTTCGTCCGCCATTAAGGCTCGTATAAATCTTTTGGTTGTTGCTTCTGGTGTTCTACCCCTGAGGTTAAAGTCAAATCCAAGTTCCGTTATTTCTGCCTTGACTTCTAATTTTTTTCCTTCCTTGTTCTTTTGAGCAACATAGGTCAACCATGTCCCAAGTCCTTTGCCTTTATATTTATATCGGTGATTTGCTCTTACATCTTCATTATTGTCTAGAGCTTCTTGAAGTAAGTCAAGCCACTCACGGTCTGAGGCACTAATATTGACATTTTGAATTTCTTCAATGACTTCTTCAGAAACATCAGTGTTTAAGTATTGATTAGATTTATAAATCAGTCTGTCAATAGTATAAAACCAAATCTTTTGCTTGCTTTTATCCTTGAACTCATAGAGCAATTCGTGTCTTGGAACATGACTGTTTTGACCATTCTCGTCTTGTTGCCACCAATCTATTTTTTCATCATTGGTTACGAAAACTATTGGTCTTTTCTTCTCTAATGCATAGTCTATAACTTGGAACCAAAGAAGCAAATCACCATAAATCTGAAATCCAATTTTTTCCTTTTCATCCTCATATCCTGGTGGAATTTCGTTTTGATATCTGAACTTTCCTTCTTTAGTGATTTCTAGCATTCTTTCGTAAGAATAAGGTTTCCCATACTCAAAATGCTTATCCAACCTTTCACGAAACCTGTCATTAGCGGAAATCTCATCTAATTCTTTAATTTTTTCTTTAATCGCTTCATCTGTATGGTTTAAAAGGCTGTCATAACCTTCGTTTAGAATATCTATACTTGAATTAAACGACTTCAGTAATTCTTTGAAGTTTCCAATTTCTTCTTGTGAAATATGAGGATGTTTATCATCCTTGGTTGTTCTCTCAGCTAGTGTTTTTAGTTGTCCGCTTATTGAACTTGAATTTTTCTTAATTAATTCAATATTACTACGTATAGACTCTAGATAACCACCGTCTTTATTGTTGCTCTTAATAAGATTTAAGTACGCTCCCTTTGGTTTAGTAATTACTTTTTCTCGATTTTTTTCAAATTCATATACAACTTGGGCAGGTAGCCAAAGACGTCCCTTTAAGGCTTCAAATACTTTGTTAAAGTACTCTTCAGAAATCCTTTCTGTATAACCATAGAAACTCAACAATGCTGAAGAGTCAAATACGATGTGACCGTTTTCAAATAGGTCCTTTTCGTCTTCTTCGGTTAGTCTAAATATTGAGTCTTCCATTTTTTTTAATGATGCCTAACGGTTTGAATAAACGCAGGGCGGCTTCGTCCGTGGTTTTGTAAAGAAACGGAATGTTTCTCTATCCACCGCAAAGCCCCTGCCGGAGCGGGATTAAAGCCGACTTGCGTTTATTTGTTGTTAGGTTGCGTTTTTATTTCTTTTCTTTTTTCGAGTTCTTTCATTCGGTTGTTAATCATTGATTTGGTCTGGCAAAAGGTTACACCTCCTTTAAGTTCATCAGTTGCTTCAATTGAGAAAATTTCGCTCTTTGTCTTGAGAACCAACAGTCGGTCGAAGATGAACTCTTCCTCTTCTATGTTTGTGTCTTGAAAAATCAGAATTTCTTCAATTGGGTCGGTCCAAAGTTTAATTTCTACAAATGGCCACTCTAAGGAGTTTTCGGAGTTACGCTTTATTCCTTCAGGTGTGTTTCGTTCCTGAATCTGAAATTCAAAATAGGTTGTGCTTGTTGAGTTACTTAGTTTGTAGTCTGCCGCAATTTCTATAAAAGGTCTGAAGTTGTCGGTCCCAATTCTTTTGTTGTTAAAGTCCAGGCTAAATCTTGTACTCCAAAACTCGTTTTTCTCATAGGTCAGTCCGATGGTATAAAGTCGAAAAAGTCGTTGTCCAAGAAGTTTCTGGAGAATTAAAATTTCCTTGTCGGTTATATGTCTTTGAGTCGAAGTCATTTCAAATGCAACCTAACTAGCGGCTAACGACCATAAGCGTTATATCCACTATGTATTATTACCCCAATTCATTGACTGTCAAATTCTTAAAAGAACAGTGGCGTTTTCCGTTTAAAAACGCTAAACGTTTGTAAGCACTTATTAAGCATTTGTAATCAACAGCCAATAGCTTTACCCCCGCAATATCGCAAATTCCCCTTCCAATTTATTATAGCATTATTAACAGCCCGGCATTTTCAAATCTTCAAATCCTAAATATCCCCCTTTGGGGTATTGAGGCCGTTGCCCTACCTTCACGCCTCCAAAAACAAAAACACCAAATACCATGAGAAAATTAGGTACGCTGATACTGGCACTCACCTGCCTTATGTCCTTCGCGCAAAGCGAAACCATGACACCCGAACTGCTTTGGAAACTGGGGCGTGTAAGCCTGGAAACAGTTTCGCCTGATGGCAAGCAGTTTATTTACGGCATTACCACTTACGATACGGATGAAAACAAAAGCAGCCGCGACCTCTATACCATGGGCACGGATGGTAAAAACAAAAAACAACTTACCGATATGCCCGGTGGTGAATATGGCGCCCACTACCTGATGGGTGGTAAAAAAATCGGTTTTTCGCACAAAGGGCAATTTCACGTAATGGATGCCGATGGAAGCGAACCCAAGGCCGTAACCAGCATTGATGGCGGCATAAGCAACGTAAAGGCTTTTGACCTGCCCGATGGCCGCATTGCCCTGCTTTTTACCACTTCGGTAAAACTGGAAAAAACCACAGCCGACCTTTACCCCAACCTGCCCAAGGCCGAGGCTTATGTAATTGACGACCTGATGTATCGCCACTGGGATAGCTGGAGCGATGCGGAATACAACCACCTTTGTATTGCCTATGTGGGTAAAGACATGGCCGCGGTGAGTGATTACAAAGACCTGATGCAAGGTGAAAAGTATGATGCTCCTGTAAACCCATTTGGCGGAAGCGAAAGCTTTACCCTTAGCCCAGATGGAAAAACCGTGGTGTATGAAAGCAAAAAACTTAGCGGTAAGGAGTGGGCTGTAAGCACCAACTCTGAGCTTTACATGGTGGATTTGGAAAGTGGTAAAACCACCACCATTACCAGTGGCATGAAGGGCTATGACAAAGAACCCAAATACTCACCCGATGGCAGCAAGCTGGCCTGGATGAGCATGAAAACCCCCGGTTTTGAAAGCGATGTAAACGACATCATAATCATGAATGTAAAAACCGGTGAAAAAACCCACTTGCTTGAGGTTACCGGAAAGTATGATGAAATGACTTTCCAGAGCTTTAGCTGGGTGGATAATAATACTATATATGCCGGTGTGCCTGAGGATGGCAGCAACCAGGTGTACCAGATTACCCAAACCAGCAAAGGCGTAAACTACAAAAAGGTTACTACGGGCGATCATAACTACAACCACTTTGAGGTGGCCGGTAAGCAGCTTATTGTTGATCGCCAGGATATGAACCACGCTACAGAGGTTTATGCCGTGGATATTAAAAAAGGAAAAGCCACACAGCTTACTCATGTTAATGATGAGATTTATGGAAACCTTAAGATGAGTAAGGTGGAAAAGCGCATGGTGAAAACCAGCGATGGCAAGGATATGCTCACCTGGGTTATTTACCCGCCTGATTTTGACCCCAATAAAAAGTACCCCGCCCTACTCTATTGCCAGGGTGGTCCGCAATCTCAGGTATCGCAGTTTTACAGCTTCCGCTGGAATTTTCAACTAATGGCCGCTAAAGGCTATATAGTGGTAGCACCCAACCGCAGAGGCTTACCAGGCTTTGGCCGCGAGTGGAACGAGGATATAAGTGGCGACTGGGGTGGCCAGCCCATGAAGGACTACCTGAGCGCTATTGATGATGTAAAAGCAGAGCCCTTTGTAGATGAAACCAAACTGGGTTGTGTGGGTGCCAGCTACGGTGGCTACTCAGTATATTACCTTGCGGGAAATCACGAAAAGCGCTTTAAAACCTTTATTTCCCACTGCGGCCTGTTTGACCTTGAAAACTGGTACCTCACTACCGAAGAGCTGTTTTTTGCCAACCAGGATTTAGGTGGCCCCTACTGGGATGCTAAAAACAATAAGGCTTACAAGGATTTTGATCCCAAGGATTTTGTTCAAAACTGGGATACGCCCATACTGGTAATCCATGGCGGCAAGGATTTCCGGGTGCCTGAAGCGCAGGGTATGGCGGCCTTTCAGGCAGCTAAGCTCAAAGGGTTGGATGCGCGTTTCCTTTACTTCCCCAATGAGGGGCATTGGATATTGAGTCCGCAAAACGGCCTTATATGGCACGACCAGTTTTTTGGCTGGCTGGATAAGTATTTGAAGTGAAGTATGTGAAACTAAAAAAATATAAAAGGGCGATGGGTAATTCTATCGTCCTTTTCATTTCACATTTAGTACTTTAACACGAAATATAAATCCATATCCTATGAAAAGAATATTACTTACCATGGCTTTTACCATAAGCCTTACCATTGCGATGGCGCAAACCACGCATACCATTACCGCCTCGGGCCTTACTTACTCACCGGCCACCATAAATGTAAATGTGGGTGATACAGTTGAGTTTACCGTAGGTGCCGGCCACCCTACCCGCGAGGTGAGCCAGGCCACCTGGCAAAGCAACGGCACAACGGCACTGCCGGGTGGTTTTGATTTTCCTTCGGGCAACGCCAAAGTGTATATAGCTACTGCTAAAACCTACTACTATGTATGCACCAGCCACGTAGGCCAGGGTATGAAGGGGCAGATTGTTGCCCAAAACACTGTTGGTCAAGACGAGCACAAACTGGTAGAAATTGAAATTTTCCCCAACCCGGTTGGTGAGGTGTTAAACTTTTCGCTGAACCTTGATGAAGCGCTGAAAACCGCCACTATATATGACCTGAGTGGCAAGGCCACAAAAACCCTCGATTTAACGCTGAGTACTGATGAAGTGCGCAGTTTTGATATCAGCGATTTGAATGCTGGCAGCTACATCCTGAAAATAGAAAATGGCAATACGGCTAAGGAAATCAGGTTTGTGAAGAAGTAGAAAGTATTTGAAGGTTATGAAAGTCATCAAACCATTGTTTGGTGGCTTTTTTTTTAAAAAACTATGGACAGTAAGCCATCAGGGATCAATACTCTTTTTCACTATTGTGGTGCTCCTTGGGCTCATGCGCCAAATGCCATTCTTATTATGAAAATGAAACATAGCGCCATCATGGTTTAGCTGATACAAAAACCGCTCACCGGGAGCGGACTGAATTCCTTCAAGATCAGCTTGCAGGGCTGTGAGGGTATTTACAATATCATTTCTTTCGGAAGGTGAAAACACCGCAGTATCTGATATTGCCCGTTTGGATTTTATATAATCCATAGCATACGTCAATTCCTCCTCATCATCAAAATAAAGCAGGTAGGCACACAGGTAGCCTACCTCATCGTTCTGCACCGCTTTAATCATAGTTTGCAGCAATTGCGTGGGTGAGGATTGCGGATATTCCAGTTCATTCTTTTTAGGCAAATCCAGCACCCTCTTTACTTTGCGCTTACTCTTCACCTCTTTCACCTTCTTTTGCTGATCGGCATAATAGCTGATTTCGGCTTTTATCATCAGGCTTGAGGCACTTACATTGCGGTTATAATCTATATCCAGCCTCAGCGTATCTCTAAGTAAATAATGAGTTCGCCAGTAAGGTCTCCATGCTTCATCCAGCCATCCATAATCCCAATTGTAGCGGGCGGCCTCCCAATAAGGTTCATGGTTGTGACCAAAAGCTGGCGCATACCATTCCACCAAAGATGGTTTAAGATCAGGCAAAGCTATTTGGGCAGCTGCTATTTGGTTACTATCCAGCGGCAGCGCCTGTACCGAAACAAAAAACCCAAGTTGTGGAAAAGACAGGAGCTCTTTGGCCAGATTAATACTCACCCACTCATTACCCTCCTCGGCATGCACTATAAAATCTTTAGAGATTAAAGGTTTGGATGGCGCCCCGCTTACCTCATCCACACTTAAAATATTAACACGAAACGGAGCGGTTGGGATGCCCTTATCGGTAACATATACCGAAACGCTGCTGATAAATCCATCCAGACGATAGGCGTTCTCCATGTAGCGGGCATGAGGCCGTTTTTCTGTAGCGCCAAGGCTGTGACTCGCTCTTCGCTTAGCCAGCCCTACCTCAAGGGTTTTCAATTTGCGCGGTTGCACTTCAACCTCAGCCAGCTCTTCATTGGCCGGCTCAAGGCTAATATTCACCATACTCTTTGGCGATAAAACCGGTGCATACAATTGCCGGCTGCTATACCCAATACACGAAATAGTGAGGCTGTCCTGATACACCGTATCCAATCTCAGAACAAAACTACCATCACGAAAAGCGGTTACCCCTACCGGGTGATTTTTGAAGTATATATTGGTATACGGTATTACCTCACCGGTTAGGGCATCGGTAACTACTCCCCTTATTTCGCTTTGCGCGAAAAGGCCGATCTGAAAAATAAACAGCGTAAGTAGTATTAAGACTTTAGCGTGATTCATAGAGGTTGGAAATTTACAAAACGAGGAGGGTGTGGGTTTATTTGGGGAAGGTCCGGATTTGCATTAGCTGCCAATATCCGTAAAACGCCCACACCCTTTTTTGACTGAGGTAGGCTGTAACATATTGAGGATAACACCCGCACCCCGTCTCGGCTGAGCCGAGCCACCCCTCTCCCTTGGGAGAGGGGAATAGCTACACAAAACGATTAATATTGAGGGCACTTACGCTTATCTGTGGGCCAAGCAAACCCTATCTTTGCGCCCCCTTAAAAAAACCATGAATGGAGTTTGAGATTTTTGAGTTGAGCAATGGCATACGCGTGGTACACAAGCAGGTAGACAGACCCGTGGCGCATTGTGGATTAATGGTTATGGCCGGATCGAGGGACGAAAAACCGGAGGAGGAAGGCCTGGCACATTTTATAGAGCATGTACTTTTTAAAGGTACCACTAAGCGTAAAGCCTTCCATATACTTAGCCGTATGGAGGATGCCGGTGGCGAGCTCAATGCCTATACCGATAAGGAGAATACGGTGATCTACAGTTCGTTTTTAACACCTGACTACAGCCGTGCCATTGATCTGATCTTTGATATTGGCTTTAATTCCACCTTCCCCGAAAAGGAAATGGAAAAGGAAAAGGAGGTGATAATTGATGAGATAAACAGCTATAAGGATTCGCCCTCTGAATTGATTTTTGATGATTTTGAAAGCCTGCTCTTTCCCGGCCATTCATTGGGCATGAATATTCTGGGTACCCCTGAAAAGGTAAAAAGCTTTACCCGCAAAAACGTGCTGGACTTTATGGCACGCGAGTACGGTAGCAACCGCATGGTTTTCAGTAGCGTTGGCAACATTTCTGTAAAGAGATTAAAAGCCCTGCTGGAGAAGCATACCGCCCACTTACAACTTAGGGAGAGCGCCCTGAACCGAATGAGCCCCTCACCTTTGAAAGCCAATAGGCAGGAGTTTGATAAATCCAACTTTCAAACCCATGCAATAATTGGCACACGCGCCTACCCGGCCAACAGTAAAAAAAGCCGTTCACTGCACCTGCTCAATAATATTTTGGGTGGCCCCGGAATGAATTCGCGCCTCAACCTCAACATCCGTGAGAAGTACGGTTTTACGTATAACATTGAATCGTTTTACAATCCTTACTCTGATACCGGGGTATTTGGCGTATATGCCGGCACTGACCCTGATACCATTGGCAAAACCCTTAAGCTGATTGAAAAAGAATTAAAGAAGCTGCGGGAAAAGCCATTGGGCACCATGCAGCTTACTAAGGCCAAAAGACAGATATTAGGGCAAATTGCTATGGGGCAGGAAAATAATGCTTCATTGATGCTGGCTCTTGGGAGATCTCTGTTAATGTTTAATAAAATTGACACCTTTGAGCAGATAAAGCAGAAAATTGAAAACATTTCTGCCGCTGATTTGCAGGAGGTAGCCAACGAAATACTGGACCCCGGAAATTTGAGCACTTTGGTGTATAAGCCGGTTTAAGACGATAGACGATAGACGATAGACGATAGACGATAGACGATAGACGATAGACGAAATTCTAAAAATCTGTTTCAATCCATACTTTCTTCGAGGTACAAATTGATAACTGCCAACTGTAAACTGTGGACTATGGACTATGGACTGTGGACTAAAAAAATTAAACAATGGAATTTCTACCCGAAAAAATTGATGACTATACGGCCAATCACACCTCAGAAGAAAGTGAGGTTCTGGCGCAACTAAACCGTGATACGCACGCTAAAGTGCTACAACCGCGCATGCTTAGCGGACATGTACAAGGGAGGATACTTTCCACCTTCAGTCACATGCTACAACCCAAACGCATTTTGGAGATTGGCACCTACACAGGCTATTCTGCTATTTGCCTTGCCGAAGGCCTTGCACCGAGCGGTAAACTGCATACCATAGATATAAATGAGGAGCTGGAAGACATGGTAAAAAGCTATCTCGCGAAAGCGAAAATGGAAGACCGCATACAAATGCATATTGGCAATGCCATGCAAATTATACCATCGCTTAATGAAACCTGGGACCTGGTGTTTATTGATGCCGATAAAGAAAATTACGCCCACTACTATGATTTGGTGTTTGACCACCTGAGGCCGGGCGGCTACATTATTGCCGATAACGTGTTATGGAGCGGTAAGGTGGTGGAAAGGGTAAGCGCCAAAGACCAGGAAACGCAGGCGCTGATTGACTTCAATACTAAAGTACATGAAGACGCCAGGGTAGAGAATGTACTTTTCCCCGTAAGGGATGGTTTGATGGTGTGCAGGAAAAAATAAAGAAACCCGGCTAATTCTCAATCACAATAGCAGTACCCACCTGAATATACCGGTACAACTCATCTACATCTTTATTTTTTAGGGATACACAGCCGTAGGTCCAGTTGCGGCCTTCATCTATCCAGTAGTCGCTGCCCTCGGGTACACCGTGTATTCCCACCTCCCCGCCTATGGAAGCATCCTGCGGAATTTCACCATTGGCCCTGGCTTTCGCATGTTTTAGTCGCGACATTTCGTTGGGATAATCAATCCAGATAAACTTGCTCCAGCTGCGGTGCGGGTACATATCCCTTACTTTAAAAGTGCCTTCGGGAGTACAACGGTCGCCCTGCATGCGCTTATCATCCACCGGGTTGGTACCCAATACTACTTTCCAGGTTTTAAGCACCTTACCCTCCTGCAGCAGGCTTAGCTCGTATTTTGACTTTGAGATATAGATAGAGGTTTTGGTTTTATCTATAGTGGAAGGATCAAGTATGACCTGCTCTACTTCAGATTTCACTTCAGTAAGCTGAGGCCGGGGATTGCAGGCCATAAGCGAAAAGACAAACAGGTACAAAAAGGAAAAGCGCATGTTGAAAGAGTTTTTAGTTACCCTTTAGCAACGAGGCATACTCAATGGCTGGTGTGGTGTGCAATGTTAAAATCGCGGTGCGAAACTGTTAAAACGAATATGGGAACCGTAAACTTCTACTTTGAAAAATTCCGTTTTACCCTTACTTTGTTACAGAATTCCAAAATATTTACCCTTACTCTGTTACAGTATTGGAAAATATTTACCCTTACTTTGTTACAAATATTGGTTATTTTTACCCTTACTTTGTTACAAAGCAATGATTGAATTAACGAGAAACAACCTTAAAAAGCTACAGGACTGGAAAGTGAGCACCACCCGAAAGCCAATGGTATTGCGAGGTGCAAGGCAAGTGGGTAAATCCACAATTGTAAAACAGTTTGCCAAAAGCTTCCCTCATTTCATTTCACTAAATCTTGACCTGAAAGAACACCACCAGTATTTTGAAGGATCCAAATCGTTGGAAGAAATTCTGGCCCAACTCTTTTTTGATTTCTCAGTGCCGCGAAATGCGGAGGTATTGATTTTTCTGGATGAGATACAACAGTCGCCATTTGCCGTTGAGCAACTAAGGTATTTTTATGAAAAGTACCCGCAGTACCACATTATTGCAGCAGGCTCACTTTTAGAAACCCTGGTTGACCCGGATATTCACTTTCCGGTAGGGCGTGTGGAGTATTTAGTAATGCGCCCTGTTTCCTTTGATGAATTTCTACAAACCGCAGCACCGAAAAATGTAATACAGGCTTTTAACACCACACCACTTCCTGATGTGGCCTATGAAAAGCTCTTACAGCTCTATCATGAATATGCCTTAATTGGAGGTATGCCGGAAGTTGTAAGCGAATACATTGGCAGTAAGGATCTTACCCGTTGCAATAAAATCTTTAATAACCTGCTTACGGCCTATCTTGTTGATGTAGAGAAATATGCCCGAAATCCAACGGAGCAGCAGGTAATACGGCATTGTATCCAGACTATATTTTTAGAAGCTAACAATCGCATTACTTTTCAAAACTTCGGAAAATCCAATTATCGCTCTCGTGAAGTAGGTGAGGCACTACGGGCGCTGGAAAAAGCTATGATTACTCATTTGGTATATCCGGCTACTGAAGTTAAACCACCCCTTATACCCGACCATAAAAAGAAGCCACGCTTGCAGGTATTTGATACCGGGCTGATGAATTACTACAGCGGCCTGCAAAGAGGAATGATTGGCTCCAAAGATCTTTCTGACCTGTATAAAGGCCGTGTTATTGAGCATTTATCAGGGCAGGAAATACTAACTACTATTGAATCCTCAATAAAGGGACTGAATTTTTGGGCAAGGGATAAAAAGAGTTCTCCGGCAGAGGTTGATTACATTGTGAATATTGATAGCAAACTGATACCTGTAGAAGTCAAATCCGGTGCCATAGGCCATTTAAAATCCCTGCACCAGTTTATGGATATAGCCGAACATGACATAGCAGTACGCCTGTATGCCGGCAAATTAAAATTGGATAATGTAGAAACCCCTGCCGGTAAAAAGTTCAGGTTACTAAACCTGCCTTATTTTTTAGCAAGCCGAATTGTGGAGTACGTGGAATCAGAATTGATAAAGACTTAAGCCCTCACTCCCTCGCCAGTCTCTTATTCACCAGCCCAAATTCATCCGAATTCATTCGCAGCATATAAATTCCAGCCGGCATTGAAGACAGGTCAATGGTGGTTGCGCTGGCGTGCGATATCATTTCCAAAACCAACTTTCCGTTGATATCCAAAACGGAAATTTCTACTTCTCCTGCCGCTTTACTTAACTGAATCTGAAAATTGCCTTTTGAAGGATTAGGATAGATATTTACTGACAAAGGACTGTATGGCTCATTTAGCCCCACCTTACTTACAGCAATACAAGCCGAGGTATCCGCACAACCATCTTTAGTTACAATCACACTATACGTACTCGGTATCCAGGGGGTAAAGCTTTGGTTGGTATCGGCCGGTAAGGCGTATTGGTTGGTGCAATCATACCATTGGTAGGTGGCGTTGCTGTCTTTAGCGTAAAGGGTATTATTGGTGGTATCCAATTGTACCAGGCCGGTAAGTTTATGCAATACGCTAAAATGTAAAACAGAGTCGCGCAAGCAGGGGCCTCTGCTATATCTAAAGGAGTAAACACCGGTTTGCGTAATGGTAGAGTCTATGAGTTTAATAGAGCTGCCGGCACATAATTCGGCCACCGTGGTGTCATAGCTAAAAGCTCCTTCGTAGGCTCCTATATCCACCGTTCCGTTTACTACGCGCTGCCTGCCTTCTATATCAATAGGGAAAAGCTCATTGGTAATACCATCAAAGTCCAGGTCGTAATCATCTTTGGGCAGTAAGTGTGTAGATCCTGTATCTAAACCTGGCGAGCACTCCATAAGCCTGTAATTGCCATTTACTGAATCAGTATGAATTACAGTTACGTCCTGGTTTCCACCTGCATCAATACCAAATAAAGTATTCCAGTTAGTACTACCCCCGCTGCCATAAATTATACTGTTTTGTATGGCAGCATTGGCCGCAACGCTTCCAAAACCCCTTATTCTGCCTTCAACTATTGAGTTAATAATTATAAAATTGGAAGAATTTGAAATGTGAATGGCGTCATAAATTATACCACTGGAGGCGTAATTATTGCAAATAGTAGAATTGATGATTATAGGTTGAGGAAGAAAATTGAACTTATAGCCGGCCCCCTATTTTCGCTTTGTATTACCTGTTATAAGGCAATTAACAAGCACTGGCTTGCTACCCCACATAAAGATACCCCCTCCTCTTCCTCTATTCGGCTGTTGTTGCCAGGCATAGTTCTTTTTAATTGTAACATTAGCAATCAACGGGGAGCAATTATGCACCCCAGGGCTGCTCCATTAAAGGCTATGTTATTTAATAAAACCAAATTAGAAAGTACAGGATTTCCATTCCTGATTAATATAGCCCCACCACCTGGCCTAACCCACCTATTATCAGCATCAGAAATATGGAAACCATCAATGGATGCAGTAGAATCCAAATTTTTACCGAAAACCACAACATTAGAATTATATTGAACCACAAAAGGTGGTACACCAGATAACACCGTTTTATTTATCCTCCACTTGCGCTGTGCTAATGAGGCTTCCGTTCCTTTAAATCCACCATAAAGCTTTACACCATCCCTAAGTACAAAGCATCTATCATCATCATAGCTGGTACCACCGTTTGTATCCTTACTGGGAATATATACTCCTTTAGCTACCCATATTTGCTCCCCCGGCTGGGCTGTTTCCAGCGCATCCTGTAAATCTAAAAATGCATTTGCCCAGCTAGTGCCATCATCAAGGCCGGTTGCAGAGCTATCAACGTAATGAATGTTTTGGGCAATTGAACTAAAGCTAACTGATAACAGAAAAAAAGCAATAGAAGTAAACTTGATCATGTTCGAGGTATTGAGCATATTTTATGGTCAGCAAAATATGCAAAAAAATAAGGCGAATAACACACTCGTTATTCGCCTTATCTAATTCATTTCAGTAGTTACTCTCCAATCAGAGTTTACCTTTCAGCATACATCCCATCATAATACTTTTGGTATTCACCAGAGGTTACATTATTCAGCCATTCTTCATTGGCAAGGTACCAGTCAATGGTTTTGCTTAGGCCTTCTTCAAAAGTTACGGAAGGTTCCCAGCCCAATTCATTCTTAATTTTATTGGCATCAATGGCGTATCTGCGATCGTGGCCGGGGCGGTCTTTAACATAGGTGATTGCCTTTTCGGATTCACCAGCCGGGCGGCCCAGCTTTTCGTCCATCTGCTTAATCAATACTTTAATTAAATCCAGATTCTGCCATTCGTTAAAGCCGCCAATGTTATAGGTTTCACCCTCTTTACCGTCATGAAATACTACATCAATAGCACGGGCATGGTCAATTACATACAGCCAGTCGCGGGTATATTTTCCATCACCATAAACGGGTAATGATTTGTTGTTTTTTATGTTGTCATAAAATAATGCGATCACTTTCTCCGGAAACTGGTTTTGCAGATGATGCTGTTTCCGATTCGTCCAGCATAAGGCATTCCATGCTCAGTTCCGGCCCATACACCACACAAAATGATCTGAACTTGCTTTAGAAGCGGAGTAAGGTGAATTTGGATCATAAGGTGTGGTTTCTTCAAAAAGGCCAGTTGCACCTAAAGTGCCATATACCTCATCGGTACTAATGTGGTAAAACAGCTTACCTTCAAAGTTACCCTTCCAGGTATCGCGAAAAGCATTAAGGAGATTTACGGTACCTATAACATTGGTGCGCACAAAGGCTAATGGATCAGTAATAGAACGATCCACATGACTCTCAAGGTGAATAACGCTGTCAAACTGATGCTCCTTAAACAGGTTAAGCATCAATTCCTCATCTACAATATCGGCCTTAATAAAATGGTAATTGGGTTTATCTTCAATGTCCTTAAGATTCTCAAGGTTACCGGCATAGGTAAGCGCATCGAGGTTATAGATTTGGTAGTTGGGGTACTTGTTTACAGAAAAAGACGAACTACGTGTGAGCCTATAAATCCGGCACCACCGGTAATGAGAATTTTTTTGTTGTCAGACATTTTTAAAATTTTACGGCAAAGAAACTAAAACTATACTTTAGGAGTTGTTCGGTTCGATTAACTAACGGTTTAATTCTATGAAAAAACTGACCCTATTTTGTTTTCTATCAGTAATTGGATTTGCTTCATCAGCGCAGTTTCACCACAACCTGGAGATAGGTGGATCAAATTTTACGGGCATTGGGGTAAACACGGAATATTACATCCCGCTACATAAAAAGGTACCGTTTTACATTGCGCCTAAACTTGGGCTGGGCCACATCTTTGTTTGGGAGCATGTAATGACGATGCAGTTTGGTGTGGGTGGCGGTTTTGAATTCCATAAAAACCATTCATTTGAACTGAACTCCATAGCCAGCTATCTTTTTGCCTCACCCATTCCTAACAGGCAACAACAGGAAAATTTTACGAGGCCCAGTGCTGTGGGGGATTATCTTCTGGTTTTCAGGTTTTGATTATAAAATTCAGGTAAAGAAAATACGGTACACTATAGGCATTGGAGTTCTCACCGCTTTTATTCAAAGTGCTCCAGGCTTTTATCAATTTGCCGGAGATCCTGTTCCTATGTTTAAATTGGGGGTTGGTCTTTAGAACTACCTAAGTTCGGCCATCTCTACCTTTCAAATAATTTTCATCTGGAATAAATCGGCTGGGATTTTGGCAAATGGAAAGCTCTTTAAGTGTTTCCCAGTTATCAGAAATAAGAGCTTCTTTCTTTGCTCTACTCCAGCCTTTGATTCTCTTCTCCCATTCTATGGCCAGTCGTACATCTTGAAATACTTCTGCAAAAACTAACTCTAAAGGCCTTCTCGAATAGGTGTAAGCGGTCTTAACACAACCTTCGTGATGTTGAGCTAAGCGCACCTTCAAATTATTGGAAATTCCGGTATAAAAGGAGTTATCCGAACATTTCAGAATATAAACATGATAGGTTTTCATATTCTGAAAATAATCAAATCTGTACGCTATAATTTGAAAAGCTTTATTGAAAAGTCTGGATTGCCCTTCGACTATCGCTCAGGGTGACAGAGCGATTGGATTGACCCAAGGCTGAACCACTGCCACATGCAACTCCTAACAATGTTGCGGCACAAAACTTTTGTCAGGCCTAGCGATCGTCGATGCAAGTCAGAAGAACCAACATTATGCTACAGGGACTGAGCGATAGTCGAAGCCGCCCAGCAGAACACCCTATGCTTCCCTCCTAATCTTCTGCTCCCAGCGCCAGGCATCAGCCATAGCATCTTCAAGGGTTTTCTCAGCTTTCCAGCCTAATACCTTGTTGGCTTTGGTGGTATCAGCATAGGCGGCCGTTACATCACCTTCTCTACGGTCTACAATCTTGTAGTTCAGGCTTTTCGCCAGATACCTTCTCAAAGGCCTTGATTACTTCCAAGCACCGTACTTCCGGTACCTGTTCCCAGATTAAACACTTCGTAGTTGGCCTCGTTCTTCTTTTTAACCAGATCGCTCTACAGCAATTACGTGGGCCTTGGCTACATCCACTACATGTATATAGTCACGTATACAGGTGCCATCACGGGTTTCATAATCATCACCAAATACAGAAAGTTGCTCGCGCACACCGGCAGCCGTTTGCGTAACATAAGGCACCAGGTTTAGCGGCACGCCTAAAGGCAACTCCCCAATAGCCGCTGTAGGATGCGCACCAATTGGGTTGAAATAGCGTAGCGAAATCACATTGAATTTATGCGCGCGGATGGCATCCTTAATAATCTCCTCACCTACCTGCTTGGTATTTCCGTAAGGCGAAAGAGCCGGCACCACAGGACTATCCTCAGTAATGGGTAAGTCATTGGTTTCGCCATACACGGTACATGAACTGCTGAAAATGATGTTATCCAGATTATGATCCCGCATCTCCTGCAAAAGGTGTACAAGGCCACCAAAGTTGTTCTCGTAATACTCCAAAGGTTTTTGAACGGATTCACCCACCGCCTTAAAGGCCGCAAAGTGAATTACACCATCAAAATCAGGGTGCTTATCAAAAAGTTGCTTTACAGCAGATTTCTGTTTGAGATCCACCTTTTCAAAAGCGGGCTTTATGCCTGATATGGTTGGGATACGATCCAGCACATCCATGGTGGTATTGCTCAGGTCATCAACAATTACAGCCTCATGGCCAGCCTGCTGCAACTCTACAACGGTATGCGAACCGATAAAGCCCAACCCTCCGGTTACAAGAATTTTTGCCATTTACCTACTTTTTATTTGCGGATATACGCTTCGAAATCCTTGTGTTCTTTTTTATACAGTTCCTTCTTCAGGCAATGATCTAAAGTACTCATAGGTAATCTTTCAAACCTTCAGCACGGTTCACCTTCGGTTCCCATCCTAAAATCTCGCGGGCTTTGGTAATGTTGGGCTGTGCGTTGGGTGGGGTCATCCTTGGGCAGGTCTTTATAAATAACTTTTTGATCGGTACCGGTAAGTTTTATGATCTCTTCGGCAAAATCACCAATGGAAATTTCATCCGGGTTACCAATATTTACCGGAAATGGATAATCGCTCATCAGCAAACGGTATATACCATCCACCAAATCATCCACATAGCAGAAGGAACGGGTTTGAGAACCATCACCAAATACGGTTAAGTCTTCCCCGCGAAGGGCCTGACCGATAAAGGCCGGCAATACACGGCCATCATTCAATCGCATACGCAGGGCCATACGTATTGAAAATACGGATGATGCGGGTTTCCAAACCGTGGTAAGCTGTGATACAGCCATAGTCATAGCCTCCTGGAAGCGCTTGGCTTCATCATACACGCACGTGGCCCAACGGGGTTCTACATTACCCCAGTACTCCTCCGTTTGCGGATGTACTGTTCGGGTCTCCATATACCTCAGAGGTGGAAGCTCCCAGGAATACGCGCCTTTTTGGCCATAGCCAAACCAAGGCAATTATGTGTACCTAAAGACCCAACCTTAAGGGTTTGAATAGGAATTTTGAGATAATCAATTGGGCTGGCGGGTGAGGCAAATTGCAGGATATAATCCAGTTCACCCGGCACGTGTATAATTTGGAAACATCGTGATGATGAAACTCAAAATGCTCATTACCAAAAAGGTGCTCAATATTTTTAAGATCACCTGTAATCAGGTTATCCATTGCTACCACCTTAAAGCCTTCGTTTATAAACCTGTCACATAGGTGTGACCCAAGAAAGCCTGCAGCTCCGGTAATTAATATTCTCTTCATTTGGTTGGGTATTAAAATAAAGAGGGACGATTGTCCCTCTTTGTAAATTATTTAATTGAACTAAGCGTTTTGCGGCTCAGCTTTCTTCTCTTCGGTATTCAATCCCACACAGTGGTATTCTATTCCCATTTTCTTCATTTCTGAACGCTCAAAAATGTTTCGTCCATCAAAAATGAGGTGTCCGCTAAGGCGGACTTCACATCATCAAAATCAGGAATACGAATCCGGCCATTCAGTTACTACCAAAAGGGCATCAGCACCTTCAAGGGCAGTGTACTCATCTTTGGCATAATTGATTTTATCACCAATCATGTGCCTGGCCTCATCCATGGCTCACAGGATCGTAGAGCCGTAACTGTAGCACCTTCACTTCACCAGGTTATCAATAATTACCAATGATGGTGCTTCGCGCATATCATCAGTATTTGGCTTAAAGGATAGGCCCCACATGGCGAACTTTTTTCCCTTGATGTTTCCATCAAAGCGCTTCATGATTTTATTGAAAAGAAGATACTTCTGATCCTCATTTACATCCTCTACAGATTGAAGGATACGCATTTCGTAACCAATCCCGCGAGCGGTACGAACCAGGGCCTTCACATCCTTAGGGAAGCAGGAGCCACCGTATCCTATACCAGGATAGATGAATTTATTTCCGATACGGGGATCAGTACCGATACCTTTACGTACCAGGTTTACATCGGCTCCCATTATTTCGCAAAGGTTTGCCATATCATTCATAAAGCTGATTTTAGTAGCAAGCATGGCGACTTGGCCGCATACTTGGTCATTTCAGCTGAAGGGATGTCCATAAACAAAACGGGGTGACCGTTCAGCACAAATGGGTGATATAGCTTTTCTAAAATGGCACGTGCTTTATCGCTTTCCACACCAACCACAATACGGTCGGGCTTCATAAAGTCATTTACAGCAGCTCCTTCTTTAAGAAATTCAGGATTAGAGGCTACATCATAATCGATGTTTGCACCACGGGCATCCAGGGCATCCTTAATTGCTTTTTTCACTTTTTTGGCGGTACCTACTGGTACGGTTGATTTGGTGATGATTACACCATAATCGCTCATGTTTTCGCCAATTTCGCGGGCTACGGTAAGTACATACTGCAAGTCTGCACTTCCATCCTCTCCGGGAGGAGTTCCCACGGCAATAAAGGCAACATCAGCCCCTTTAATGCTTTCAGCAAGGTTAGTACTAAAACGGAGGCGACCTTTGTCATAATTCTTATGTACCAACTTATCGAGACCGGGCTCATAAATTGGAAGAATTCCGTTTTTAAGGTTTTCGATTTTTTTAGTGTCAACATCAACGCAAATTACATCGATGCCTACTTCGGCAAGACATGTGCCGGTTACGAGGCCTACATAGCCTGTTCCTACTACAACTATTTTCATAGCGTTACGTATTGGTTTACAAATGTTAAGAGTGACTTAGTAATGAAATCTAACTGATTATCAGTCAATTCCGTATGCATAGGTAATGAAAAAACCTGATTCACAAGCTCTTCTGTAATCGGAAAATTTCCTTTTTATATCTATCATCCTGATAAGCCTTTTGCATATGGAGGGCTACCGGGTAGTAAATCATTACCGGAATTCCCTTATCATTCATGTAACTAATAAGATCATCTCTATTAATCCCTCCCTTTAGTTTTAAAGTATATTGATGAAAAACATGAGTACTGTTTTCGGCTCTCTGTGGAGTTTCCAGGTGTTCACAATCTGCAAAAGCTGCATCATAGTAATCAGCAGCCTTTTGGCGGGCTGCGTTATACTCAGGTAAGTGGCGTAGCTTAATCCGCAATATGGCCGCCTGTATGCTATCCAGCCTTGAGTTTACACCAATCTCGTCATGATAGTAACGCACTGTCATACCATGGTTGGCAATTACCCTTAGCTTTTCAGCATACTCATCGCTTTGGGTAAAAATGGCGCCACCATCACCAAAACAACCTAAATTTTTACTGGGGAAAAATGACGTGGTACCAATGTGGCCAATAGTTCCCGCCTTGGCTGTACGGCCATCACTAAAAGTATAATCAGCACCAATAGCCTGAGCAGTATCTTCAATTACAAATAGGTTGTGCTTTTCGGCAACATTCATAATGGCCTCCATATCCGCACACTGCCCAAATAAATGTACCGGCACTATGGCCTTTGTTTTTGGGGTTATCGCCTTTTTCCACTTCCGTGGGATCAAGCATAAAAGTGCCGGGATCCACATCCACCAGCACCGGTGTTAAACCTAAAAGAGCAATAACCTCTGCTGTAGCCACAAACGTAAAAGTGGCGGTTATCACCTCGTCTCCGGGCTTAAGGCCAAGGGCCATCATAGCAACCTGTAAGGCATCAGTACCATTTGCACACGGCACTACATGTTTTACATTCAGGTAATTTTCAAGCTCCTGCTGAAAGTTTTTTACCTCAGGTCCGTTTATCTTGTAGGCAGATGATTTGATTACATCCAAAACGGCATTATCCACTTCATCCTGGATTTTACCATACTGGCTCACCAAATCAACCATTTGAATCTTTTCCATAGCGTATTTTTTATGGCCTGCAAATATAGCCATAGGTATATTAACGAAAACTTAAATTTGCCCCCAATACCACAGCCCGTAATGAAAAAAACGCTTACACTACTTTTTATTTTTATTGGGATAACAACCTTTGCACAACCACCACGCAAAGCACCAGAAGGTTCCGCCTGGCTCATAATGCCCTCAGTTGGTTTACAATATGCCGGTGGCGAAATGGCCAACCGTTTTGGGCAAAGCTATTCAGCCGGACTGGGCATTGGCTACAAAACCGGTAATAACTGGAACTTCAGCCTGCAGGGGCAGTTTATGTTTGGCACGGATGTAAAAAACCCGGCCCTGGTCCATTTCACCAGTGCCAGTACGCCTGACGCCTGATGTTTTTAATCAAATTGGGGAGTATGCCAACTTTGCCATTGACCAGCGGGGGGCATACGGCACTATAGATTTTTCTAAAACCATACCTGACTTTTTTGCGGCCAACCGCAACTCCGGTTTTAATTTTTTGTTCGGAGCCGGGCTACCTGGCACATTGGGTAAAAATTTACAATGTAGGTGATGATGCTCCACAAATACTGGACGAATACAATAAAGGATATGATGAGCTTAGTGGTCGTTGTCTGCTTGAAGCAATCCATCGGGTATCAGTATATGTCCGTAAACCGCAGAATAAACTTCAGGATTTCTTTTGAAGTGATGGAGGCCTTTACTACCAACTACCGCAAGTTTAGCTATGCAACCGGCCAGGCTGTAAGTGGCACCAATACCGATCTTGTTTACGGCTTTCGCCTGGAATGGATACTGCCCATCTACAACCAGCCCTCTACCGAATATTTTTACGATTGATGTATCAGCAACTGTACAATCTTGGAATCAGGTCGTATGGTGCTTCCATAAAGATTGCGCGCTTTTTTAATGATAAGGCCAGGAGTTGGGTAAGTGGCCGGGAAAATCTTTATACAAAAATTAAGGAGGCTATCAGACCAAACGATCAGGTTATGTGGTTTCATGCCGCCTCTTTGGGAGAGGCCGAGCAGGGTGTCCCTGTTATGCAACAAATCAAAAAAGAGTTTCCTGAAAAGAAGATATTACTCACCTTCTTCTCCCCTTCAGGAATGGACCACTTTAAAAACAACTGGCTGGCCGATTACATTTTTTACCTGCCACTGGATACCATGGCCAATGCAAAACGCTTTCTGGATGCCGTAAAACCCCAACTGTCATTTTTCATTAAATATGAAATCTGGCCCAACTTCTTTAAGCAAATTCAAAAGCGGAATATTCCATTAATCATTGCTCCGGCCATTTTCAGGGCCGATCAGTTTTACTTTAAAGCACCCCACCGCAGCTTCTTTCTGCCCATCCTTAAAAAGGTAAACAGCATTTTGGTGCAGGATGAAAACTCCAAAAAAGTATTGAGCGAAAACGGTGTAACCCGTGTGCAGGTGTGTGGCGACAGCCGTTTTGATCGCGTAAAGCAAAATGTGGCTACACCTTTTGAAAATGCGGTGTTGGAAGAATTCAGCAAAGGGCACAAAGTGCTGATTGGCGGCAGCACCTGGCCTCCCGGTGAAACGATATTGAAAGAGGTTCTGGACTCAAACCCCAAATTGAAAATGATTCTGGCCCCGCACGACATCAGGCCTGAAAACATACAACGCATTTTAAAGCTGTTTGGAAAAGATGCCTTTGCGTACAGTAAGGCCCCGGACAATTTTACCAAGTACAGGGTTTGCGTAATTGACAATATTGGCCTGCTTAGCCGGCTATACCGATATGGGCAAATGGCCTATATAGGTGGTGCCTTTGGCAAAGGCATACACAACTCACTTGAAGCGGCAGCCTATGGCCTGCCCCTGTTTTTTGGGCCAAACCACACAGCCTTTATTGAGCCTGCTGAAATGATAGCCGAAGGTTTTGCCTTTGAAATAAGCAGTGCTGCAGATTTGCAGCAATTTCTCAAACCCCTTCTAGAAAATGAAGCTCATTTAAACAAGCTACAAACCAAAGCTTTGGACTATGTAGATAGAAAAGCGGGAGCGGTAGAGATGATTGTTGGGGCAGTAAAGGCTTTGCTGAAAAAATAAAGTCCTGCCAGGTTTTAAGAACCTGGCAGGACTCCAATATTTATAACAAAAATTCTTTACTCCACCAATACCTTTTCGGTATATAACTCTCCATCACCCTCTACCACCGCTAAATACAAACCCTTAAGACTGGCCGGCAGCTTTAGCTGGTTTTGCTTCTCATTAAGCGATTGCCCAAATACCAATTGCCCACTGAGGCTGAACAGACTAAGCCGGGCGTCACCATACTCTTTTGGTAAATTAATATTGAGAATACCAGTTGTGGGATTGGGATAAATGGATAAGCTGGGTTTTTCAATAGAGTGCCCCTCTTCTCCAATACCCAAGGTGCTGCAGATGGAGTTGGGGCCGTGCAGGTAATCGCCATCGAAGTAGTTAAGGAATCCCACTGAGTCACCGTTAACAACCGTAGGGCGATTGAACGAAACGTAGAGAGTATCTTTTATAATCCCGAAGCTGGCAGGAGCATTAACATAATTCATGGGTGTACCGCACCATTGATTCCCATCCCAACCTGCAAAAAATGGGATGCTTGCATCCCCGAAGAGATGGGTAGAATCATGCCCTCCGCCAATACTACAATAAAGGATGCTGTCATAAACAAATAGGTCACGTACAAAACCGTACAGCCCACCTCCAACCTCATGCCATGCTGACCCACCCCATCTGGCAATATGCCTACCTGGATCGTTAGGGAAATCATCTTTGCTAAAAGTTCCCCCAATAAATAAATCGCCTCCGAAAAATTCGAAGTCAAAAACCCTGGAGGTACTGCCAAATAAGCCATTTCCATAGCTGTTCCAACTTTGGCCATCCCATCTCACAATTCCTCTAAACGGACTTGCAGAGGGGGATGCATTGTTTAATGTTAACATATGTCCATTTGGAAGAATTTCTATTCTCGGATGTGCTCCAAAATATGGATTGGCTTCTGTTGGATGGACAATTGAGTAGGGGTACTGCCAGTTGGCACCTCCATCCGTGGTCATAAAATGAGTGTAAATAAATGACGAATCAATGGCATTAAAGTAACTACCACCCCAAATGAGTAAAGAGTCACCTTTCACAGTCATTTCCTTAATTCCATGGATTGGACCGGGGTTTTGCCAGCTTGAGTTTGTCCACAAGCTATCGTTAAACCACTTTAGAAGATATGTAGATGGAAGTTTTATTGAATCCTTATCTAAAATAATGTTTTGGAAAGTTCCTGCTATATATAAGGTGTCCCCATACATTTCAATATCCCTGACCACATTGGCAAAATAACCGCTAAACGGCAGGTGATTCCACCTGCCGCCTTCGCGATATGCCAAACATCTCCTGATTGAATCCTGATCCCAATAACCTCCATAAATCCAATCCTTACCCATTGGGCCATTAGGCTTGAATTTTACTGTAAAAGCTTCACCAGGAAATCCGTACTGAATCTCATGGAAATTCCCAACTATATCAGGCTTTAAATTCTGTCCGAATATACTTGAATTTAGAAAGATGATAAATAAATATAAGCTATAGCTTGACCACTTTCCCATTGTACTGTCCGTTTACTTCAATGATATAAATCCCACTATCAAACTCTGAAATATTGACTTCTGCCGTTTCCGTAAATTTTTGGTAGGTGGAATAAAAAACACACTTACCGGAAAGGTTGAAAATCTTGATGCTTTCAATTTCCTGATCTCTCAGGGAAATATTCATTATAGATGATGTGGGATTGGGATAAAGTAAAAGGTGATTGTCCACTGCCTGAAGTTCATTGATACCTATTCCCTGGTCGACATCCGTAACTTTAAACCGGGTAATTACTATATCAGTTGTAATATCCATATTGTCTTTACTGAACCAACTACCCGGACCTAGCTGTGCAACGGGGTATTCATCAACATTCGAGCTTTTTGAACCAGTAAAGGAAGTACTGGAACCAGTAGTCACCACCCAAGAGTCAACTCCGAAGTCGTATGTCACCAGATTCCCTAAAAAATCATTTCCAATATTTCCTCCAAGCCCACTGCTTGTACTATTACCACCATACATTGTTCCCCAAGTAAATACATTTTTTGAAGAAATATCGTTGGAGAATGCACCTAAGAATATATCAGCTCTCGGCCCGGAAGTAGCATTCTGAGTTTCAGTAAAATATCCTGGACGAGAAAGAGTATGTGTTGAATTTCCTTCGGCACTACCCGCAAGGAAGAAAGTATTCACAGAACTATTATAATCGAGCTTTCCTTTACCATTTATTGGTACAGATGCACGGGGTATTCCAAAGGGTTGCTGGGGTGCCCAAACATCCTCTGCAATGGCTGTACTACCAAAGTAAGTGTCCCATTGTACTGAGTTTTCGAAGAAACGGAGCAAATAAACATCACCGTTGGTGCTGTTAAATTGTGGAGAGCTACCTGCTGCACTCAAAATGGGGCTATTAGTATTAATGCCAGTGAAGACATTTCCTAAAGGCGCCTCGCAAACCGAACTGAAATAATCAACTTTTGACCAATCTGAATTACCTTGACTAAGTGTGCTTGCAAACATCCGAGCAGTTGGATCGAAGAAACCAAGTTTTCCTGCAGACAAACCCTCCCCACAGAAAGCGGCAAAACTCTGTGCAGTAATGTCATAAACTACTTTAAAGTCACTCATTATGGACGAATAGGCGAGCTCATAGTTAGTTAAATCTATTGCAGCCACAAACCCCCTTGTGCCAGTACCATTCCAAACTTCCTGATAGTAGGAGCCATCACCATTGGCATTATAAAGAGGAAATGTATGACTTGTGGATGGAGGTGGTGTCTTACTTGAGGAATTTAGAACGCCACCTTTCTCTGTTGATCCAACAAAATACATTTTACCACCAGGGGTTATATCCATGGCATAAACATTTTCACCTTTTGATCCTCCAAATGGGGAGATGATAAGCCGTGTGCCATCATTGCTAAAAGTAGCGAAGAACAAATCATTGTCTGAGGTCAGCGGTACAGTTTGTTGATAGGCCGTTGTGGAAGTTATTGCCGGGTCTTTACTTGCTGGCATACTACCGTTGAACTCACCAATTACATGAATCTCTTCACCCGTTCGTGTACTTAAATTTTCATGGACCGCGACAGTTTTAATGACAACATTATCATCCACTCCCACGGATTGCCCATCAACTAAGACAGCCCAATCAATTTCGCCATTATGAAAAAATTTAATCAGGAGACCTTGAGTATCACCATTTACGTTATTTGGGTCCAGTCCTGTATTTTTTGGAATCGTGGAGGAAGTAAAGAAGCCTGCAACAAATATATCGCCATTAGCATTTACAGTCACATCATAGCTACCGTCATCCTCATTTCCTCCATAAAAAGTACTCCAATCCATATTGGCTATGGCTAAAGATGCATAAGTACTTCCAGGTCCAACCTTAATCTGAATTACATACGGATAAGAAAGCTCACCACAGGTATTCACCATTTTTAAATTACCGTTCACCAACTGAAACTCTATACAGCGATCATCCGCAAATTCTTCGTCATCCGATGGGTAGCTAAGAGGCTCGAGCCAAACAACATCGTCCTTCGTTGTTTGAATTACACAATTGCCACTAGAGAGGCTAACACCTGATGCTCCTGTAAAATCAAGTTCAAAGTCGCTTAAGTCTGCTCCAGATTCAAGAACTAAGGTCATCTTAAATCCGGCTGAATTTGTGGAAACAAAAACATCCATGTAATCGTACAAATCAGGATAAGCCAGCACATCGCACGTTCCCTGTTGTTCATACTTTAAATTACCGTGATAGTAGTTGAAGTAAGTTTCTCTTTCATGTTCTTCAATATGACCTACATGAGTTGACTTACAATTAATGAAATCATAATCAATTCTTTGTGCATCATCATTAGCTACAGAGTCATCAGTCCAGTCAATTATTAGATTAGTGAAATGATCATCGGCAAAGAAATAATCTGGGGAGAGACCAAGACTGGAATATCTGAATTCCATTGCTGAACTTCCGTCATCATACTTAAGTTGACCAGAATTAGCTATGAACATTGCTCCTTTAGAAAAAGGCTCATTGTCCAAAGGAAAATCAACATTACCATAACTATAAGCCTCCGTCACCGAAAGATTATTCACTTCATAAGTAACATATACTTCGCCACCAAAGGCTCCTTCCAATGAAATGCCTGTTTCGTCCAAGCCAGCATCATCACTTACACGCTCGCTCCATTCCAGGTCTCCGTTGATACCATCCAGGTAATAGATATACACATCTTTTTGGGCACCATCAGTTACATCTGCTAAAATCATATAGTTACCTTCCGCATCTTCTATGATGTCCACACCCCGGTCATTGGCACTATCAAAGTCAAACTCCTTGCTCCAAAGCAAGGTTCCACTGAGGTTGTACTTGCGCACCAAAATGTTCTCATTGTTTGCGGCATGGGTTACATAGCCCACGGCCACAAATGAGTTAGTGGAAGGAATAATGGCCGTACCGGATGCCGGCAGGCTGTTTTTGCTATAGGTATTTTGCCATAGGTAGTTGGTATTAGCATCCAGGCACACCACCTTAAACTCCTGCAAACTACTGGTTACTGCTGAGCCTGTTATATTGATATGACCGGCCTCAATGGCCGCATCTTCCAATTGATGCGAAGCTGCGGTTAGGCCCGTGTTACGGGAATGGCTAACAATGCTGCCACCATCATCATACACCCAGCTGGCAATATCCCATTGTACGCTGTTTTGCTGGCTGCTGCCATTTACAATAAAATTACCGCCATCTTCCTGTAGCACCGCACCAAGGTCGGCATTGCCATTATAATCTTTGGCCACCAGCCATTGTTCTACACCATTTAGGTTATAGGCGGCCAACAACATATCGTAATCACCATCCCGTTCCGTAGTTCCTGTTACGTAAAGGCCGCTGGTACCGGCATCATAAAGAATATCTGAGGTAACATCATTGCCTCCCACGTCCAGCGTAAACCATTGCACCACTCCGCTGCTGTTTACTTCGGAAACAAAAAAGTCAGTTTCGCCAGAACTATAATAGGTTACTATGCCCGTAACATAAATGTTGGTGCCATCGGTGGCGATTTTAGTGGGTTCGTAAACATCCGGTCCAGCACCTCCACCCGATGCGGCCACGGTAGCCGTCCATAGCAAGGTACCTTCTTCATCGATTTTTTGAAGTTTTACATCAGTGCCGCCCTGCGAATGTTTTTCAAAACCTGCCCGGTAAAAATTGTCTGAATTATCAACCACTGTGGGCACCCCAAATTTGCTCGAATATACCCCGTTGCTTTCCTGCCAAAGTTGGGTAATGGCATTGTTTTGGGACGAAGTATAAAAGGCAAAGCCATAAAAATAAAAAGCGCTACAGCCGAATGGGCTATGCGCTTTTTAAATTTCTGTGTGTGTGTGTGTGTGTGGAAACCGATGGACTACTACTAAACCCATCACCACGTGGGTAGGGATGTACTGCTTTATTCATAAGAATTGGTATTAAGTTTAAATTTTGAAAGGCATGAATGTAGGAAAAGTATTTCTACTAGACCAAAATTTATGTCACATATTTCTTTGACTTTTCTGACGGAAAAGATAGAAACTGAGTGTGACAACCAGGATTTTCTTTAAAGATTTTTTTTAGTAAAGTCCTGCCCGATTTTTAAAACCTGGCAGGACTCTTACCATATCAAAACTCCGAAAGTGACGATCTACTGAATCACCACATCAAAAGTTACCTCCACATCGGTTTCGCCACCGGCATTGGCAATATCACCCACCGAAACACCCTGGGCATCTTTATTTGGCTCATGGCGTAATATCAACTGTAGCTCACCCATGCCCGGCGTACCAGTATAAAAGGTATTAAGCAACCAATCGGATTTCCATCGGCATCCATATCCTCATAATCAAAGTCCAGTTGTAGCCTTGCTTTCAACTACAAAGAATACCTGGTGCTCTTCCGCTTCGGCCAATACCTCAGCGGTAATATCCTCCGCTGGATTTTCGCTTTCATTTAAAAACTGTACGGTTACATCAAAAGTGGTACTATCGGGCAAATCATCTGCCGCAATTACCGGGGCATTGCCGCCTGTTCCATCTAAATCCGTAAAGCGAAACTCCAAAGCATTACCTCCACCCTGCGGGGTAAAAGTCATTATTACTGTAGTGATCAGCTCCTCCTCATTTACCACCGGGGGTGTATTGTCATCAGGATCGCATGAGGTGAATAAAATTGCAGTTAGGGTTGCAAGACAGAAAAAATCAGCTTCTCATTTTTTAAATGTTTAAAATTGATACTTGATTTTGATTAAAAAATTAAATCCCATTTCATCAGCGAAATACCGCTGACGATTGAGGTAACTCCGATAAGAGTTGTTTAAAATATTTTCTGCCGAAAGGCTGATATCGAGTTCACGGCCTAAAAGGCGCATGGTGCCCCCAATACCGGCAAATAAGGTTTGATAAGCCGCTGGCGGATTGGGTACATTTTCAATTTCAGGAAACTGCTCTTGCTGCACCACCAGGTGCTGGCCCACCTCTAAAAAGGGATCAATAAGCCCGAGTTTTGATTTTTCAGACCAGCGCAAGCTATGGGTGGCGCGTGGCGGGGGCATCAGTACCAAAAAATTGTTTTCCGTACGATCCCAGCCATACACCCAGCTACCGGTAACTCTATAGGTGAGATGTTGCGAAAGGAAGATCTCAGTCCGTAAATCCACACCGGCAAGCAGGGCATCCGTTTGCGTGTATTGCTGCACCGGGAAGGCCCCGCGATTGGTCAACCTAAGTTCGGGCTGCGGCCTAAGGTAAATGTAACCGCTGAATGTATTTACATAAGCGGTAAGCTCCGCTTGCCACTTTTGAGAATAATTTATTGACAAGGTATTACTCCAATTCAAAGACTTTTCAGGCACCAGGGTGCTATCGCCCTCCTCAATAACCGCTGCCCCGTGGTGCAGGCCTTCACTTAGCAATTCATTTACATGGGGCGGGCGGTACGCATAGCTCAGTAGAGTACTCAGTTCCCAATGACTATTAAACTTTTTGGTGGCACCAGCGGTGGCAGACCAGCTATTAAAGTTGAAGTCATTGCGAATTACCTCCTGGTTAAAATCACGCTTTTGAGCCAGCACATCCTGATAATCATAGCGTAAGCCGGCTTCTACAATCCATTTGGGAGATTGCCATTTTTCCATCACAAATAAACCAGCCTGGTACTTATTATAGTTGGGCAAAATGGGTCTTACACCTGTACCTGCACTATTGCTGTTTACCTGTGCCAGTAAATCCACCCCTAGTTTTCCAAAAAGGTTTTTAGTATGATTTCTTTCCAAAAGAAGATTGGCCGTATGTGTTTTTAAAGAAAGATTATTAGCCGCCACATCCGCTAATGCGCCCCTTCTTATATCAAACTCCTTCCGCCTGTTCAGCTGAAAAGCGTAGATAGCCTTAAGCAAGGTTTTCTCATTCCACAGCCACTTAGTTTCCAACTTTGCCAAATCATGACTTAGCTCTTGGCGAGGATTATCAATGGAATAGGTGAAAGGCTCAATCACCAAGGGTTTATCCGAATTTAGCGCCAGTTGCAAATCCGTAACATTACCAATATGGCTGGCACGTAAAATTCCCAGCTCACTGCTAAAACGGCTGTAGTAGACGGTTGCCGTAAAACGATCTTTCTTAAAACCCAGTTCAAAACTTCCGTTGAGTTCTGCAGTGGCTGTATTGCTTAATACATAATCCGGGGCAGAACGGTCTCCAAGTTTTTTACCCGAAAGCTGTGCCCGGTAAGCAAAGTACCCTCCAAGTTCTTGTTGGAACCTTAAAGACGATGAACCTCCCCTGCCATTGGTTTCTCCCACACCATAAAAAGTACCTTCAAAACCATTTTGAAACGGCAATGCTGCTGGCTCTAAAATTATGGCGCCACCAATGGCACCTGTACCATATTGCACGGCCGATACTCCTTTTACTACCGAAATATTCTCAGCCGTAAAAGCATCAATATTCAGGGAATGCTCTAACCCCCACTGCTGATCTTCTTGCTGAACGCCATTATTGAGAGTAGTTATTCGATTGCCATACAAACCATGAATTACAGGTTTTGAAATACCGCTACCCGTGTTTAAGGAATTTACTCCACTGATTTGCTCAATGGCCTCAGCAATGGATTTTCCTTTAGATGATTCAAGTTCCACTTTGCTCAGCTCCACCTTTGCAGCTGCCTCCTGCCTCGATTTTTCCCTAACAATCACAGCTTCGTTCAATAGCTCCTGATGATGTTCGGGGTAAAAGTTAAACCCCGTTACATTTTCCGTAAGCTCCAAAACCTTAGTCACGGGCTCGCACCCAATATGATTTACCACCATGGTGTAAGTGCCAGGGCATAATTCATTTATCTCGTAATAACCACTTTCATCGGTTATGGTACCCGCAAACAAACCCCTTATGCTCACCTCAGCAAAAGCCAATGGCGACTTATCATGTTCATCCAGCACATACCCACTTATGGATAATGTGCAGGGGTTATTTTGTGCAAAACCAAAGCCTTGAATCAGCAGTAGGGTGGCTACCACATACAGGCAGGTTTTATGCAAACGCTGCATTACAATGTATTTAATTTGAAAACTTAGCCCGAAATAGACTGCGAAGCGTAACCTTTAGTTGTTTCCTTTAAAAGGAGACTTAGACCTTAAAAGTGGGAGGGCCTCGGCCAGGAAGAGTAAACTGAGAACCCTTGGCAGGTGGGCTTGCTAATTGGGTAGATGTTTCGATGAAGCCTTCGCCTGCTACAAAATCAAAACCTTGAAGGGAATGAGCGAATGGCAGAATTTGAAAATCACAAATGGCACAGTGCGCGCCATCTTCAAAAGTTCCGTGCGCTAAACTATCTTCTGAATGATGGTGATAATGAACATGGTCGTCACAGTTGTGCCACAGCTCCTTTGGCACTATTACCAAAGCAAACAGCGCCATCAAAAACATGGCTACAAACTGAATTCTTTTTGGAGGTGTGATTTTCATTTGCCCGGCAAAGGTAGAAATCCTTTTCCCCTACTTGTATCTCGGTAATAAGTTTATCAGTAAAAATGATTAGCCCCAACAAGCGCTCTCATAGAGCTTTTCCAAAGTTTCAAACTTTGGAAAAGCTTAAATCATTTACTCTCAACCAACACTTTTTCGGTAAACACATGTCCTGCGCTTTCCACTATCACCAAATACAATCCATTTAAGCTCTGGGGCAGTTTTACCCGGTTTTGGGATTTGCTAAGCTCCTTCTCAAATACCAATTGCCCGCTGAGGCTATAGATGCTCAGCTTTGAATCAGAAGTTTTCTCTGATAAAGAAATATTGAGAATCCCGTTTGTGGGATTGGGGTAAATAGAAATCTTTTGGTCTTCTACTTGGTTTTCTCTCTCCCCAAGCCCGGGTGTGCTGCAAATCGAATTTGGGCCGTGGAGGTAATCGCCATCAAAATAGTTGAGATAACTGACGGAGTCCCCATTTACCAGTGTAGGTTCATTAAACGAAACGTAAAGCGTATCCTTAATTATACCAAAGCTAGCAGGAGCTGCTTTATAACTTAAAGGTGTCCCGCACCATTGTTTCCCATTCCAGCCAGCGAAAAACGGAATTGCAACGTCCCCGAAGCGATGGGTGGAGTCATGTCCACCACCAATGCTACAATAAAGGACACTATCGTTCACAAATAAATCTCGAACAAACCCGAATAACCCGCCCCCAACCTCCTGCCAGCTTGAACCATCCCACCTAGCAATGTGTCTACCAGGTTCGTTTGGGAAATCATCTTTGCTAAAAGTGCCACCTATGAATAACTGACCTTTAAAAATTTCAAAGTCAAAGACTCTTGAAGTACTTCCAAATAAACCATTTCCGTAGCTATGCCATTCAACCCCATCCCAACGAGAAACTCCCCTGAAGGGACTTCCGCTTGGTGAACCATTATTGATAGTCAGGATATCTCCGTTTGGTAGAATTTGGAAACGAGATGTAGCTCCAAAAAGGGCCGTTGTTTCGGTCGGATGTATAATTCCATAGGGGTAGCTCCAAATCACTCCGCCATCCGTAGTCATAAAATATGTGTAAATAATCTTTGGAGGGTTGTAGTATGATGCCCCCCAAATGATCAATGTGTCCCCTTTTACCTCCATATCCTTAGGCCTATTCACATTTGAACCTGCCCAAATACTATCATTGTAGTACTTAATTAAGCTGGTATTGGGTAAAACACTGGAGTCTTGATCAAGTACGATGTCAATGAAATCACCACCTATATAAAGGGTATCACCATATCTTTCTATATCATTTGCGTGGCTTGAAAAATAAACGCTAAAAGGAAGGGGGTTCCATTTCCCCCCTTCTCTATAAGCTACACATCTGCGTACAGAATCTTTATCCCAAAAGCCTCCTATTATCCAATCCTTTCCAAACGGCCCATTTGGCTTGAAATCAACATGAAAGGATTCCCCTGGGACACCGTACTGTACTTCATGAAAATTTCCATGCATATCTGGTTTCAGATTACTGGACTGAGCTGACAGTATTGTAGCTGCTAAAAGAAAAGCGAAACAAAATGAGACTCTTGGATTAATCAAAGTTTGAAATTCAGATTTGGTTGATATTCAACGGGAATCTATTCACAAAATTGGATAAAAAATGGAATTGGACTCGAAGGAGATCAAGACGCTTCAAGTGAGGTATTAAAACCTAATAATAGACCTGAAAATCACTTCAACAAATCCCTTTTCTTAAAGTCCTTTTCTATAATACCAATAACGGCTTTACCTATTTTCTTTTTGAAGACCTGAATACCAATCCAGCCAAGTAGTTTAAACAGTCCTTTAAGATTGGCCATTACGGCTATCACTTTCTCCAGGCGCTTTATAATCAGCTTTTGAAGATCCTTAAAGTTTCTGCTATCAAACTTGGGCCAGTGCTCAGGGCCAAGCGGTTCGCTGTTTTTAGAAAGGTCCGTTTTGTCATATCCCAAATCAGGTATAATAGGGATGTAACTCACTTCCTTATCCTTAAAAGTAATGGCAAACCTGTCCTTAGCACTTTGGCTGTAGCCCTCATTAAATATGGGGTTGGTATTATCTGAGGGAATGGAAAAGTGTCTTCTTAAAAAATACTGGGCATTTCTACGTCCCAGGTAAAAATCATGCTCCCTGAATCCTTTTTCAAAAAAACCACCAAACCCGCCAAGGCTGCCACATGCTATGGCCATATTGCCCTGGTATTCCTTTCCATTTTTACCATAGCGCTTGGGAGCCACTAAAAAGCGGGAATAGTTGTCTTCATTAAAGGCCACTTCAAGTTCATCCCTTTTAAAGGAAAGCTCACCCCGCATGGTGCCAATAAGCAAGCCGGCAACACTGAATATTTTGGGGTTTAGCTTTTTAGATTTTAAGGTTTCAATGTCTTCCGGCTCACTCGGAAAGGGATCTACCATCAATACGGTGCTTTCAAAGGTGTTGTGGTGCTCGCTGGCTGCTTTATCCTGACCAGTTTTATCGAGCAGTATTTTACCCGTAATATCAAATGGCTCATTATTGAGCATTCCCCCGTCAGAATTGAGCGTGGATACCTGATCGCCTATATTAAGCTGGTATCCTTGCTCTCCATACAAAGGATTGATGTATTTACTGTCGTCCAGGTATTTCCGCTCACGGTCTACCGTACGGGCCGCCAGGCCTATAGGGAATGCACCGGTGGCCATAGCTGCCTGGCGCATGGTTTTCAGGTTTGTATCATTTTTGAATGACACCGGTATAAGGCCATCGTTCTGATAGTCTTCCGCAATTACAAAGTGGGCATAATCGCGATGCGAAGTGGTGCGATATAGGTTGGTTTTATCGGCATTTCCTTTAAAGCCAATGTCAAATGGAATTCCATTGAGATTGCTCAGCGAAACCATTACTTCAAGGCGTGGCGCTATGTAGGGTCTGTGGTAGTCTCCGGCAGAAGCCCGCGCAATTACCCGGCTTGAAATTTCATCCTTAAAATTGGAATTGAGTAATGACACTACGCCAGGATCACTTTTAATATCACTGGTATCAAACAATACCGGCAGCATATCATGCTGTGTAAGGTTTACCCAGGTATTGTAAAATGGGTTTTTAGAGGTTACCTCTTCATCCAGGCGCTTAGCGGGGGTAACGGGCTTAAAATCCTTTTGAATTCCCGCGGCTGCAATTACAGCTGTCATCCCTCCTGCGGAAGCACCACTGAGGATTTCAATTTCGATATCATGCATGGGTATGGAATGGTCATACCCAGGATTACCTTCTCCTGTTTCGCGGTTTATCTTTTTGGCGGCTTCCCACTTTTCGAAGGTTTCAAAAAGATAATCCATTACCCCGGCCGTGTAGGCACCGGCTGATATAGCACCGGCCATAGTAATACCCAGCTTGAATTTCTTATCGCTCATATATGTATTGGTTGGTTCAGATTTTAAAAATACTGAAATAGCCAATCCCCAACTTTATAAATGAGCGATAAGTAAAAGCAGCCTAAAACTTAACTACCCAGGCATCACTTACCATGGGCTTAATATTAAGGAGCTCTTTACGTGCCGCGGGATACGAGTCGTAGGATTTATAAACTACACGATAGGTATTGAGATCAGAAATATAGGCGATCACCATTTCCGACTTATCCAGCTTACTCTTATCAATCCAGCGCTGAGCCATGGCTTCTGTTGGCAAACTGGCTACAACCAGCCTGTATTTTTCATTAGCCAGTATGGCATCTGCATCAGCCGGGTTTGCAGGTGGTGTACGGGGAATCGTGTCGGTTTCGGCCTCCAGCCTTGCAGTTAAAGTGTCCACTTCGCTTTCAAGTTGAGCTATACGCACTTGCTTTTCCTGGGCTTCCATTTCCAGTTCGGCTACACGCTCCACCGATTTCTGGCCGCGTTCTGCCGCCTGTCCCAACGAGTCTTTCTGAGCTATTACACGATCGAGCTCACGTTTGTCAATTTCAATTTTGCTACGATCCTTATCACTCTTCAGATAAAATACAAAGCCCACGTTCATCATACCATAGGTATCAGTATGATCTCCGCTTTTTTGTCCATCCATCCAATCCACGTCTTCTGTCCAGCGATTGGTGTAGCCCAGGTTTAAATCCAGTTTTGGAGTAATAGGGAAACTAACATTAGCCCCATAAGTAAGTATGGCGTTAGGCGAAAAAGAACGCACTCCCCTTACGGGAGATTCAACAATTTTATCTCCGGTAGCACGATCATATAAGCGGGCAGCGTACATCATCATACCCACACCACCCTGAAGGTTGAATTTAAAGCCGTCATATTCTTTGTTAAAAACCTTTACAACATTAAAATCAACACCCAGCTGCCCTTCGTAGATATTTGTCTCGTAATAATTTACAGCATCATTACCGTTAAGCAGACCAGTAGCTATATCTCCGCGAAGGCGTAACAGAGAACCCACCTGGTAGCCCATACCAATACCCACAGCAAAATTTCTTTTGTACCCCACATAGTCTGATTGTGTAAAATCATTGTATGGTCTTAAAAAGCCACCATAAATCTGACCTGAAAGTTTTTCCTGGGCAAAAAGTGAAATTGAGCCGAAAGCTATAAGTAGGCTAAGGGTAATGGTTTTTATCATGAGTGTTGTTTTTAGCAGAAGACTAAAGTATGTAAAAATAAAGTCTGTCAACTGTTTTGCGTACAAGCACCTCTGTTACATAGAAATTGAATAGCTTTGCGCTCCAAAATTTTAGGGTAAAAATCTCTTAGAAATGAACGTAACTTCCACAAAAACAGGAGACTTAAATGCTGTTTTAACAGTAAATATTAAGGCCGAAGATTACCAGCCAAAGGTAGATAAGGTATTAAAGGATTACCGCAAGAATGCCAAAATCCCAGGATTCCGCCCGGGCATGGTACCTGCCGGCTTAATTAAAAAGCAGTACGGTAAAGCGGTTTTGATTGATGAAGTAAACCACCTCCTTCAACATGCAGTTACTGATCACATCAGAGATGAGAAGCTCGATATACTTGGAAACCCGCTTCCTGTTGAGCAAAATGACATTGACTGGGAAAATCAAACCGAGTTTTCATTTGACTTTGAGATAGGCCTTTCACCCGAAATAAAACTGGACATCTCTGATAAAATAAAGGTACCATTTTACAAGATTGAGGCCGATAAGAAAATGGTAGATCGCTATGTGACTGATTACGCCAAGCGTTATGGCACCATGACGTATCCTGAAACCGTAGATGCGGACTGCATACTAAAAGTTGAACTTACCGAGGTGGATAAGGATGAGAAAACCGTGGATGGTGGCGTAACCTCTACGGGTACTTTTGTAATGGAATCTGTAGAAGATAAAAAGGCTACCAAAGCGCTTACCGGTTTAAAAGTGGGCGATACCGCAGTAATTGATATCAACAAAGCATTTAAAGAAACCTTTAACACCGCTCAGGCGCTTAATATTTCTAAAGAGCAGCAAGAGGCCTCTACCGGCAACTTTGAGGTAAAAATCACTGAGCTAAGCAAACTGGAGCCTACCGAGGTAAATCAGGAGCTTTTTGATAAAGTGTTTGGCGAGGGTGCCGTGAAGGATGAAAAAGAGTTCAGGGCAAAAATTAAAGAAGATGCCGAGCAGATGTTTGTGGGCGAAAGCGACCGCAAGTTTTTAGAAGATATCCGCGAGATTGTATTGGATAAAACCAAGTTCGACCTACCTGATGAATTCCTTAAAAAATGGATGCTTACCTCACAGGACCGCCCCACCACTGCCGAAGAAATTGAAAAGGAATATCCTAATATGAAGGATAGCATGAAGTGGCAATTGGTGGAAAACAAAACCATTAAGGATAATAAGATTGAGGTAAACCAGGAGGAGCTTGTAGAATACACCAAGCAGCTGGTAATGCGCCAAATGGCTCAATACGGCCAGCAGCCACCTATGGAGGAGCTGGACAATATTGCCAAGCGCGTGCTCGAAAATCAGGAAGAAGGACAGCGTATTGCCGATCAGCTTTTCAGCGAAAAGCTGTTGCAGCACTACAAGGCCACCGTAAAACTGGATGAAAAGAAAGTTTCTTTTGATGAGTTTTTAAAACTGGTACAAAAAGGAAAGTAGCCTTTGGTAAAAATCTGAAGTCTGCACATTTGTCATAATTTTGAAATGGCTCGAATCTTGTCGAGCCATTTTCTTTTTTATTTCATCTCAATACTATCTTCACTAAAAAACAAGAACATATGGACTTTGGAAAAGAATTTAAAAAATATGCCACGCAGCATAAGGGTATGAACTCCATGCACGTGGGCAACTACATTGAATCATCACTCACCCCATACATTATTGAGGAGCGCCAGTTAAACGTTGCACAGATGGATGTTTTCTCCCGTTTGATGATGGATCGCATCATCTTTTTGGGTACGCAGATTAATGATCAGGTAGCTAATATTGTGCAGGCTCAGCTATTGTTTCTGGAATCAGTTGATTCTAAAAAAGATATACAGATTTACCTGAACAGCCCCGGTGGCGGTGTACATGCCGGCCTTGGTATTTATGATACCATGCAACTTGTTGGCCCTGATGTGGCTACGATTTGTACCGGCATGGCAGCTTCCATGGGTGCTGTATTACTTTGTGCCGGTGCTGCGGGTAAAAGATCCGCTCTAAAGCATAGCCGCGTAATGATACACCAGCCAATGGGTGGTTCACAAGGCCAGGCCAGTGATATGGAAATCACGCTTAAGGAAATCCTTAAAATGAAGGAGGAACTGTACCAGATTATTTCCAAACACTCAGGCCAGCCTTTTGAGAAAGTAGAGAAAGACAGTGACAGGGATTACTGGATGCGTGCCGCAGAAGCTAAGGAGTATGGGATGATTGACGAAGTATTGGAGAACCAGCGCCCATCTAAGGATTAAACCTTATTGATATAATTTATACACAAGTCCGCAGGCTATGCAAAGCTTGCGGATTTTGTATTTTTGCCAACTATATTTCACTCAATGAGTAATAAGAAAGAAAACTTAAGCTGCTCTTTTTGCGGTAGAGATAAAAAAGATACCAACGTACTGATTGCCGGTATTAACGGCCACATTTGCGACCATTGCATCCGCCAGGCCCATGGCATTGTGGTGGAAGAAATGGACATGAAGGAGAAGAAGGAGCTTAGCAAATCACTTAAGCTGGTAAAGCCTAAGGAAATTCACGAGTTTCTGGACCAATATGTAATTGGTCAGAATGAATCCAAGAAGGTACTTTCAGTAGCGGTATACAACCACTACAAGCGGCTGATGAATGTAAACATCACCGAAGATGTGGAGATTGAAAAATCAAACATTCTTTTGGTGGGCGAAACAGGTACCGGAAAAACTTTACTGGCGCGCACTATTGCCCGTATGCTTAATGTGCCATTTACCATAGTAGATGCCACGGTACTTACGGAGGCTGGCTATGTTGGTGAGGATGTGGAAAGCATCCTTACCCGCCTGTTACAAGCTGCCAATTACGATCTTAAAGCAGCCGAGCGCGGTATTATTTTTATAGATGAAATTGATAAAATTGCCCGTAAGAGCGACAATCCATCCATCACGCGTGATGTAAGTGGTGAAGGTGTGCAGCAGGCTTTACTTAAACTATTGGAAGGAACTAAGGTAAATGTGCCCCCGCAAGGTGGCCGTAAGCATCCTGATCAAAAGTTTATTGAAGTTGATACGAGCAATATCTTGTTTATAGCTGGTGGTGCTTTTGATGGTATTGCCCGCCACATTGCGAAAAGACTGAATACGCGCTCTGTTGGTTTCCATAATACCAAAGATCGTGAGGCGTACAGCACTTCTAATATGCTTAAGTACATAGCCCCACAGGATTTAAAAACCTTCGGTTTGATACCGGAACTTATCGGTCGTATTCCGGTGCTGGCGCATTTAAATCCTTTGGATAGCGAATCGCTTAAGCAAATACTCACCGAGCCCAAAAATGCTATTATTAAGCAGTATACCAAATTGCTTGAGCTTGATGGTGTGGAGTTGACTTTTGAAGATGATGCACTGAACTATGTGGTTGATAAAGCCGTGGAGTTTAAACTGGGCGCGCGTGGCTTAAGGAGTATTATTGAAACTATACTTACTGATGCCATGTTTGAGCTACCTAGTATGGAAGATGAAAATGCATTGGTAGTGGATGTGGAATACGCTTCCAACAAAATGGAGAAAATGTCGCTTAAAGCGCTTAAAGCGGTTTCTTAAGAATAGAAACGCTATAAAACAAATGCCCCGCATTGAAAAATCAATGCGGGGCATTTACTTTTTAGCTCTGCCTACTTTTTGCGATACGTCAAAAAGTCAAAGCTGTAGTTATGTTTTTCGTCTTTTGGATGCTCCTGCTTTTCCACCAACTTCCATTGACTTTCATCAATTTGTGGGAAGTAGGTATCTCCATCAAAAGTGCCGTGAACTAATGTAAGTTCAATGGTTAGAGCCACCTCAAGGGATTGCTTATAAATTTCACCACCGCCAATTATAAAGGGTTGGTCATCACCCTCTACTTTTTGCAGGGCTTCATCCAAACTACTTACAACAATGCAGCCATTAGCCTTATAGTCCCGCTTACGCGTGATAACAATATTTACCCTGTGTGGCAATGGGCTGTTCATACTCTCGTACGTTTTGCGGCCCATAATTACATGATGCCCTTTTGTGAGCCTCTTAAACCTTTTTAGGTCATCCGGCAGATGCCAGATCAGGTCATTATCTTTACCAATTACACGGTTCTGAGCCATGGCGGCTATAAGGGTGGGGTTCATCATAATGTATTTACACCGCTACAGGCGCCTTTATGGCTGGGTGCGGATTATAGTTTTTAAGTTCAAAATCGGAATAGGTGAAGTTGAAAATGTCCTTAACCTCCGGGTTTATTTGAATAGTGGGAAGAGGACGCATCTCGCGACTCAGCTGCTCCCTGGTTTGCTCCAGGTGGTTTGAGTATAAATGGGCATCACCAAAAGTGTGCACAAAATCACCATACTCCAGATTACAAACCTGGGCCACCATCATAGTCAATAGGGCATAAGATGCAATGTTGAAGGGTACTCCTAAAAATATGTCAGCACTTCGCTGGTACAGCTGACAACTCAACTTACCTCTACCCCCACTTTGGGGGGCCGGGGGGCTTACGTAAAACTGAAATAAGGTATGACAAGGCGGCAAGCCTGACTTTGCCATTACCGGAATATCCTTTGGGTTCCAGGCAGAAACCAACAATCTACGGGAATCGGGCTTATTT
The DNA here is from genome assembly GCA_963758205.1 of Schleiferiaceae bacterium. GTDB lineage: Bacteria > Bacteroidota > Bacteroidia > Flavobacteriales > Schleiferiaceae > Owenweeksia. The sequence goes on along the minus strand of CAVWUM010000001.1, from coordinate 557,165 downwards.
TTTATATCCTCAATAAGCTGGGTGATTTGATCCACACCTTCAAAATTGCGCCACTGCCTGCCGTACACCGGTCCTAACTCCCCCCATTTAGCGGCAAAATCAGTATCATCAATAATGTTTTGCTTAAACTCCTGCAACTTAACCTTCCAGCCCTCAGTATATTTTGGATAATCTTCAGCCTGTTCGGTTTCATTCAAATAATTCTGAAAGGGCCATTCGTTCCAGATATTCACACCATTTTGCACCAGGTAGCGGATATTGGTATCACCCTGTAAAAACCAAAGCAACTCGTGTATGATAGACTTTAAGTGAACCTTTTTGGTAGTTACCAAAGGAAATCCCTCGGAAAGGTTAAACCTCATCTGATGGCCGAAAACTGAAAGTGTTCCGGTACCGGTTCTGTCTCCTTTTTGCGTGCCTTCATTAAGCACACGCTGCATTAAATCGTGGTATTGCTTCATGGTGTTATACTGTGGTCTCAAAGATAAAATCCTTGAACGTGTAATCCGGTTCAGCAGTTTTCAACTTCTAAACATTATATACACAACGTGCTCACTACTGAGTGCAATATGTACTTTTGGGCTCCCAAAAACCATCTCATGCAAAACTGGAAAAAAATCATCCTTTTAATTGTTGTGCTCCTCCCCTCCTTCTTCTTTTTGAGTAAGGCATTTAGCAGCAATGATATTTATGTGGAGAACGATGAACTCATCATTAAGGGAGCCGGTGGCCTCGAAATTCATAAGGACGATATCACCAGTATTGAAGTGGTGAAGGATTTACCGGAATTGAACGGAACGGGAGGTATGTCCCTCGGATTGATTAAGAAGGGAAACTTTATAAGGGAATCCGACCAAAAGCAAATACGGGTGGTAAAAAATGGTGATGGACACTATATTCATCTTACCACCGAAAAGATGGAGGTGTATTTTAATCTGAAAACCGAAATGGAAACCGAGGGGATTTTATCGCAGATAAATTAATTTCAAACAGCCTCTAATCTTAAACCTGACAGGTTTATCCGGATGATATTGAGAAACCTGTCAGGTTTCAAACGTTAAATCAACATCCCAACAATAACTGCAGTAAACAAGGAGGCCAGCGTTCCGCCAATCAGTGCCTTGAAACCGAGTTTAGAAAGATCAGCTTTACGCGAAGGAGCCAGGGAGCCTATACCCCCAATCTGAATACCTATACTGGCAAAATTGGAGAAACCACAAAGGATGTAGGTGGCGATAATCACCGATTTGGGCGAAACAAACTTGCCGGCTTTTACCATATCGCCAAGGCTTACATAGGCCACAAATTCATTAAGGATGGTTTTTTCGCCAAGCAGTTGACCTACTAAAACTATATCCTCCTTAGCTACGCCCATAAGCCAGGTTATTGGTGCCAGGATATATCCTAAAATAAACTGTAATGAAAAGCCACTATACTGGCCATTTGACGTTTCCACCACCCAGGCATTCAGTCCTGTCCAGTTACCGATCATATCTTCAAAAAGGTAATTGAACATGGCAATAAAGGCAATGAATACCAATAGCATAGCGCCCACATTTACCGCCAGTTTCAACCCTTCTGTAGTTCCGTTGGTAATGGCTTCAAGCGCATTGGTACCAATGTTTGATTTTTCAATGTGCATGGATTCATTCACCTCCTTGGTTTCGGGTAAAAGAATTTTGGCAGCTACTACGGCAGCTGGTGCACTCATTACCGATGCTGCCAAAAGATGCTTTGCAAAGAATATTTGCTGAGCTTCATCAACTCCACCCAAAAAACCAATATAAGCCGCCAGCACTCCACCTGCAATGGTTGCCATACCTCCGCTCATAAGGCAAAGCAACTCACTCTTTGTCATTTTTTTTATGTATGGCTTTACTAAAAGTGGTGCTTCCGTTTGGCCTAGAAATATGTTTCCGGCAGCAGCCAGACTTTCAGCTCCGCTAAGCTTCATAGTCCTTCGCATTACCCATGCAAATCCGAAAACAATTTTTTGAAGCACCCCATAGTAAAAGAGGAGACTGGTAAGCGCACTAAAGAATATTACAGTGGGCAACACCTGGAAGGCAAAGATGTAACCGAAGGAATCGCTGGGATCCATTAGGCCTCCAAACAAAAACTGAGAACCTTTAAGGGTAAAGCCAAGTAGTGTTACAAAACCTGTACTCAGCCAATCAAAAGCACTGCGGATAAAGGGAACTTTAAGAATGGCCAAAGCAAAGATGAATTGTATTACCAATCCTTTTATGATTAACGGCCAGTTGATTCTCCTCCTTTTAGATGACATTAAAAAGCTAAGAAACACCAAAACGGACAGACCGAGAATACCCCGAGCAATAGACGTAAGGCTGATATCATTTCCGGTTAAGTCATAGTTAAGAGGGATCACATTTTCATTCTCCTGCGTACGCGAAAAACTAAAATTTATGTCCCCTTCATTGATGACTAAAAGTGTATCATTCAGCTCCAGCAGGCTATAATACCTGGTGGTATCCGTAGGGGCGGTATATTTAAAAACAAGGGTATCATTCACCACCGCCCAGGTGCCCTTTGCTTTCAGGTTGTTTTTGGCTTTAAGCTGATATTCAAAAGTGCTGTCATCCCCCAACAGGAAAAAATCAGAAGTATCCACTTCAAGAAGTGATTCGCCAGCGGTATTACTGATTTCCTTAAAAGCCCAGCGATACTTCAATCCCTCTTGCCCAAAGCCCGTTAAAGCCATGGATAGCAAAAGGATGGTATAGAGAATTTTAGCTCGAATCATAGAGGGCGCGAAAATAGGTATTTTGAAAAGAGAGAAGGCGGTGGTTTCTTTAAAACCTGTAAATCTTCTATCTTTAAAAGTTTGATTTTTAAATTGAAGCTGATGGCTAAATACAGGCAGCAAGAAACCGATGTAAATGTGGCAAAAGAACCCGATACGAGTCGCACCTACACAGCACGCGATTATCTGGAGTGGACCTTTGAGGGGTTGTATGAGCTCATTCGTGGAAAGGTTTACAAGATGAGTCCGGCACCCGGGGCTGACCATCAAAGAATCAGTAGAAAATTATCCCGGAAATTTTTCAATTTCTTTAAAGAAGGCCATCAATGTGAGGCTTTCAACTCTCCTATTGATGTATTTCTGGTAAAACCGGGTCAGGACTGGAAAGACACTAAAGTTATTCTGGAGCCTGATCTGTGTGTGATATGTGACTCTACAAAAATTCATGAACGAGGCTGCATAGGCTCTCCCGACTTCGTATTGGAGATACTGTCTCCATCTACATTAAAAAGAGATCACCGCGAGAAGTTTTCGTTGTACGAGGAATATGCCGTACCAGAATACTGGATTGTGGATCCCTCTAATAAATGTATTATCCGCAACTTACTAAAGAATGGTAAGTTTGAAATTCAAAGAGCTGCTTTTGCGGAAGAAGTAATTAGTCCTCAGCAATTTCCGGATTTGAAAATTGCCGTGGCGGATATCTTCTGAAAGTAAACCTGTAAATGACAGCAATATGAAAAAGACAATGTATAAACCGAACAGCGGTGAACAAGAAAGGCTGAATGAACCCGATATGAGTCGCACCTACACAGCACGCGATTATCTGGAGTGAACCTTTGAGGGTTTGTATGAGCTCATTCGTGGAAAGGTTTACAAGATGAGTCCGGCACCCGGGTCCGAGCATCAAAAAATTGTAAGCAATCTGGCCAGAGCATTTTTAAATCACTTTCACGCCACGGATCCTTGCCAGGTATTTATTGCTCCTTTTGATGTTTTTTTAACCAAAAAAGGTGAGGATTGGAAGGAAACCAAAGTTGTATTAGAGCCCGACCTCTGCATTATTTGTGATAAGGATAAGATAAAAAAACAAGGCTGCATAGGCTTTCCGGACTTCGTATTGGAGATACTGTCTCCATCTACATCAAAAAGAGATCACCGCGAGAAGTTTTCGTTGTACGAGGAATATGCCGTACCTGAATACTGGATTGTGGATCCCTTTAATAAATGCATTATCCGCAACTTACTGAAGAATGGTAAGTATGAAATTCAAAGAGCCGCTTTTGCGGAAGAAGTAATTAGCCCAAGGCAATTTCCCGATTTAAAAGTGAAAGTGGAGGATGTATTTGAGGGGATTGGGGAGTTTGAAGAGTGACACCTTTCCAATCTAAAATCTAACGTCTAATTACTAACATTTAGTTAGCACTCCGCTTATCAATCTCATCCCTTATCCTTGCAGCCAGCTCATAATCTTCATTCTTCACGGCCTGGTCCATCATTTTATGGAGATTGTCCGTGGTTTGAGACTTTAAATCAGAGGCAGGTTTAGAAACGGGGGTAGTAGCAGAGGCGGATTCTTCGGTTTGCCTGGTGGATTTAGCCCCGGCTGGTTTAGGGGCAGAAGAACCTTCCTTTAATATGATACCGGCTTTATCCAATATCTCCTTATAAGTAAAAACCGGGCACTCAAATCGGATCGCCAGTGCCACAGCATCAGAGGTGCGGGCATCAAGTACCTGCTCCTCACCATTGCTTTCACAAACCAGGATGGAGAAAAACACTCCATCCTGTAGTTTGTGAATAACAACTTCTTTAAGCTTTATTTTAAAACTGTCTGCAAAATTTTTGAAAAGATCATGCGTAAGCGGCCGTGGCGGATTAACATCCTTCTCCAATGCAATGGCAATGGATTGTGCCTCAAAACCACCTATGATTATGGGTAATCTTCTGTCGCCATTCTCCTCACCCAACACCAGTGCATAAGCTCCGGATTGAGTTTGGCTGTATGACAGACCTTTTATGTGCAGACGAACTCTATCCATTAATTTTCGGCCTTCAGTTTTTTAACGGCTTCTGTAAATTTAGGAATTACGTTAAAGGCATCCCCAACTATTCCATAATCAGCTGCTTTAAAAAACGGGGCCTCAGGATCGTTATTAATGGCCACAATTACTTTTGAGTTACTTACACCAGCCAAATGCTGTATGGCTCCTGAAATACCCACCGCGATATACAAGTCAGGGTTAATGGCAATACCGGTTTGACCAACGTGCTCTGTATGTGGTCTCCAGCCCATATCACTAACTGGTTTTGAACAGGCAGTACCGGCATCCAACACATCAGCCAGTTCTTCAAGCATTCCCCAGTTTTCAGGGCCTTTCATACCACGGCCACCGCTTACCACTCTTTCAGCTTCGGGCAATGGAATCTTACCTTTTACACGATCCACACTGGTTACGCTACTTTGTGGCACATCACCCACGGAAACGTTCATTTCGGTCATTTCAGCTGAGCCTTCACCTTCTTCTACACCAACTGAGTTGGGAATAAATACTATAACCTTACTGGCAGCTTCTGTGCTGTAGGTTACATATCCCTTGCTTGAAAAAACACTTCTTTTCACCGTAAGGGGAGAAACTGAACTTGGCAGCTCGGTTACGTTAGTGATTAAACCCGCCTCTGTATTGATGGCCAAAACAGGCGCCACAGCTTTACCATTAAAGGTGCCGCTAATAATATAGGTGTCGCCACCATTTTGTGAAGCTACCTCCTGAAGGGCTTTGGCTACTTTATAATTATTGTATTCTGCAAAGTCATCACCTTTTACATTGATCACCTTGCTTACACCGTACTTTCCGATTACGGAGGCATCATCGCTGATGTTGCCAAAGGTTACTCCAACAACCTCGGTTCCCATTTTTTCGGCAGTATTGGCAGCGTATTGTGCGGCCTCAAAGGTGTTCTTCTTAAATTTTCCTTCCCAGTTTTCGAGATATACTATTACTGACATTCTGAATTTCTTTTTTGGTGGTTGATTAAATTACCTTGGCTTCGTTGTGCAACAGCTTTACAAGCTCATCCACATTTTCAGCATCAATCATCTTTACTGCACTTTTCGGAGCCGGTTTTTCAAAGGTACCTACACCCACCCTGTGGCCGGCATCTGTAGCTTCGCGCACATTTAGCGGTTTAGTACGGGCCTGCATAATACCACGCATGTTAGGTATTTTAAGATCTTTCTCCTCAACCAATCCTTTTTGCCCCCCTACAACTAATGGCATGGTTGAAGATATTTTTTCTTTACCACCATCAATTTCGCGGATCAGATTCACTTTATCACCTTCTACCTCAAGGCCCATACAGGCATTTACAAAAGGTACATTTAGCATAGCTGCCAGCATACCGGGCACCTGGCCACCATTGTAGTCAATGGATTCTCTTCCGGCAATTATAATATCGTATTGATTTTCCTTGGCCACAGCCGCAATCTGGCTGGCCACATAAAAACCATCGGTAGGGTCTGCATCAATGCGGATGGCATCATTGGCGCCAATGGCCAATGCTTTGCGCAAAGTAGGTTCGGTTTCGGCACGGCCCACGTTAATCACGGTTACAGTTGCTCCGTTCTTTTCCTGCAACCATATAGCCCGGGTAAGGCCAAATTCATCGTAGGGGTTTATTACAAACTGAACACCGTTTTTATCAAACTCCTTGTTATCGTTGGTAAAATTGATCTTGGAAGTTGTATCCGGCACGTGACTAATACAAACTAATACCTTCATATATGTATGTGATTATTTGAATAAAAAGAGAGGGCGAAAATAGCCAAAAATGCCCTGACACGAAAAAGGACAACGCATTATATCACCTTCAACCATAAGCCATAGGTTATGTTTATAAATTTCTAATTTTGCCACCTTCATTTTAAAACGAGAGATGAGCAGAATAATACAATTCAGAGAAGCAGTGGCCGAGGCCATGAGCGAAGAAATGCGCAGAGACGAAAATGTGTATTTAATGGGTGAGGAAGTAGCCGAGTACAACGGAGCCTACAAGGCTTCAAAAGGTATGCTTGACGAGTTTGGCCCTAAGCGGGTAATAGACACCCCCATTTCTGAATTAGGTTTTTCGGGCATAGGCGTGGGTTCGGCTATGAATGGCCTTCGTCCCATTATTGAGTTTATGACCTTCAACTTCTCGTTGGTGGCTATTGACCAGATTATTAATAATGCCGCTAAAATGTACCAGATGAGTGGCGGGCAGTTCAACATTCCTATTGTGTTCCGCGGCCCTACTGCTTCCGCAGGACAATTGGGCGCAACCCACTCCCAGGCTTTTGAAAACTGGTTTGCCAATACTCCCGGACTTAAAGTAGCCGTACCCTCCACCCCTTATGATGTAAAAGGACTTTTGAAAACCGCCATCCGTGACAACGACCCGGTTTTGATTATGGAAAGCGAGCAGATGTATGGCGATAAAGGTGAGGTGCCCGAGGAGGAATACCTTATTCCACTAGGCAAGGCTAATATCCGCAGAGAGGGAAAAGATGTAACCATCGTTTCTTTTGGTAAGATTATTAAAGTTGCCCTTGAAGCAGCTGAAGAGCTGGCCAAAGATGGCGTAGAGTGTGAAGTGATTGACCTCCGCTCTGTACGCCCGATAGATTACGATACCGTGTTACAATCCGTAAAGAAAACCAACCGTATGGTATTTTTAGAGGAAGCTTGGCCATTGGCCTCTATTTCCTCAGAAGTAACTTATGTGGTGCAGCGTGAAGCATTTGATTATCTGGATGCTCCTATCCGCAGATTGACTACCGCTGATACCCCAATGGCTTACTCCCCCACTTTGGTGGAAGCCTTTTTACCGCAGGTAAAAGAGGTGATTGATGCAGTGAATGGAGTGATGTACAGGTAACGAAAAAAGCTTAAAGAAAACTTGAGGTCGATGAAAAATTTTCATCGACCTTTTTTTTATTACGATAGTTTGAATGGTTCCTCCCTCACCCTAATTTCTCAAAACTTTCCAATCGCCATCATAAGCCCTAAGCCTTTTATAAAAACCTTTAAAATGGTTAGTCCCGTAAATGATCGCCACCTTAGGTTGATTACGGGATATAAGACTTTCCACCAATACTGAATCTCTATAACCCAGAATATAATTTTCACGAAAATCCAACCTTTGCGATAGGCTAAGAGGAGAACAGTTATAGTCCTCCTCAAAATCTGTTTTAAAATCGCAATCGGAAAGTTCAATCAGGCCGTTCTTTACTTCAAAAGCATTAATTAAAGTTTCCAGAGGTGGATCACCACAAATAGCTCTGGAAAAATCTAGGTTTAACTCTGAATACTCAGGTTGATGCATTAAATCCACTTCGTTTCCGGAAAGTCCTTTCTTAAACAAATTGCTTGAGGTATCTATCCTACTAACCAATGAAGGCTGCGCTCCCCACAACCTGCGGTATTTACGCATCAACAAATCCTTTTGTATTGAATCTTCCAGTTTAGTTGTCATCAATTCATAAATGAAGAAAAAGCCTAAACCATTTAATGAATCAACTTTTCCGGCAACATCCTGATAAAAATTGGAGGAAGCCATATGGGTCATGGGGATAAAGACAACTTCAGCATTTGAAGCTGTGTTGAGCAGCTTTATCTCTTCTGTTTGCGGATTTAAAACTGAACTAAAAATCATTTTAGAGCAGGAAATGGATAGTATGTAGCAAGTAAGAGTAAAAACGATCCTTCTCATGTTTGGACAGGGGTTAAACAAATCACAGAAGATAATAAGATTGGCTTTTAGATGCACATGTATTTTTAAATATATCTCTGCAACTCAACTGCTCCGTAAGAACTTGCCCAAAACACTTTTTGGATTACTTTTGCGCCCCTTATTATAAAATTTTGACAATCAACACACTTACCACATGAACGACTGGCTAATTTACCTTGTGCCTGCCTTAGGCCTAATCGGAATTATAGTAATGCTTATTAAATCAGCCTGGGTATCCAGGCAGGATGCTGGTGATGATAATATGAAAGAACTGGCCGGCCACATTGCTGATGGGGCCATGTCCTTTCTTAAGGCCGAGTGGAAAATCATGACTTACTTCGTGGTTATTGCAGGTATTCTATTGGCGTGGTCAGGTAATATGGTGGAGCACTCAAGCCCAATTATTGCCATTGCCTTTTTAATTGGTGCTGTATTATCAGCCCTTGCCGGTTTTATCGGTATGCGCATCGCTACCAAATCAAATGTACGTACTACGCAAGCTGCGCGTACAAGTTTGGTGAAAGCTCTTAAAGTTTCCTTTACCGGTGGTTCGGTTATGGGCCTTGGTGTTGCCGGACTTGCAGTACTAGGTATGGGTAGCTTATTCATCGTTTTCTATAATATGTTTGTACCCGAGGGTGTGGCTATGACAGGCCATGAAATGAAAACTGCCATCGAAGTATTGGCCGGTTTTTCTTTAGGTGCTGAATCTATCGCGCTGTTTGCCCGTGTGGGTGGTGGTATTTACACCAAGGCCGCTGACGTTGGCGCTGACCTTGTAGGTAAGGTTGAAGCAGGTATTCCTGAGGATGATCCCCGTAACCCGGCTACTATTGCTGATAACGTGGGTGATAACGTGGGTGATGTTGCCGGTATGGGTGCTGACCTTTTTGGTTCTTACGTAGCTACAATTTTGGCTACCATGGTTTTGGGTCAGGAGATTGACTCAGTGGACAATTTTAACGGAATGGCCCCTATCCTATTACCAATGGTAATTGCAGGCCTCGGACTTATTTTCTCCATCATTTCTATGGCGTTTGTGCGCATTAGCGGAGAAAACAGCTCTGTACAAAAAGCCCTTAACATGGGTAACTGGTCTTCTATCATAATGGTGGTTATTGCCTCCTATCCACTTTGTTTGTGGATGCTTCCCGAATCTCTTGAACTAAGGGGTTATGCATTTTCTAATCTTGATGTTTTCTGGGCAATTTTGGTTGGTTCGGTAGTAGGTGCTTTAATGAGCTGGATTACCGAGTTCTACACCGCAATGGGTAAAAAGCCTGTTCTATCTATTGTAAACCAGTCTTCTACCGGGCATGCTACCAACATTATTGGTGGATTGGCCATGGGTATGCAATCTACAGTAGTACCTATTCTTATTCTTGCTGCCGGTATCATTTCATCCTACGCTTGCGCGGGATTATACGGTGTGGCTATTGCCGCTGCCGGTATGATGGCTACCACAGCTATGCAACTGGCTATTGATGCCTTCGGCCCCATCGCGGATAACGCAGGTGGTATTGCCGAAATGAGCCAGTTACCTGATGAAGTAAGAGGCCGTACAGACAACCTTGATGCCGTGGGTAACACCACTGCCGCTACCGGTAAAGGGTTTGCCATTGCTTCTGCAGCTCTTACTGCTCTTGCTCTTTTTGCGGCCTTCGTTGGTATAGCAGGGATTGATAGTATTGATATTTACAAAGCTCCTGTATTAGCCATGCTATTTGTGGGAGGTATGATTCCATTTATCTTCTCTTCATTAGCCATTTCGGCTGTGGGTCGTGCTGCCATGGCTATGGTTGTGGAAGTTAGACGCCAGTTCAAGGAAATCCCCGGAATTATGGAATACAAGGCCGAGCCTGAGTATGAGAAGTGTGTGGAAATCTCTACCAAGGCTTCTATCCGCGAAATGATGTTGCCAGGCGCCATTGCTCTTATTACTCCCGTACTTGTTGGTTTTGGTTTTAAAGGCGTATTTCCTGAAACCTCATCTGCAGAAATGCTGGGTGGACTTTTGGCCGGTGTTACCGTAAGTGGTGTATTGATGGGAATCTTTCAGAACAATGCCGGTGGTGCGTGGGATAACGCCAAGAAGTCATTTGAAAAAGGCGTAATGATAAATGGCAAGATGGAATACAAAGGTTCTGAGCCTCACAAGGCTTCTGTAACCGGTGATACTGTTGGTGATCCCTTTAAGGATACTTCAGGCCCATCTATGAACATCCTTATCAAGTTAATGAGCATCGTTTCTTTAGTGATCGCCCCACATATTGCTGTAGAAGGCGGCATGGTGCACACCAGTGGAACTACCGAAGGTATGGAGCCAGGTATGCGCTATGAGTTTACAATCGATAATGGCCAGGAAAACCGCGCCAATGTATCGATTAATGGCCAGGAAAAATCTGTTGGTGTAATATTTATGGAATACCATGCTGACGAAAACGGCAGTATCAGAGATGTGGCCATTGAGCTTAATACCCAGGAATTTTCGGAAGTAATGGGTGTAGCCACAAGCAACTCGTTTTTTAATGCCAGCCAAATGAGCAAAGTGGGTGCGAACAGTTACTCTGGTACTGGTACTATTACCACAAGTCAGGGCGAAATCCCAATGCAGGCTTCAGTTTCAGTTAATGGCAACGAGCTGGGAGATATTAATCTTGTTGTAAAGGGGTAAAATACCGCTAATTATATAAAAAAATCCCCGGTAGGCTAGTGCTTTCCGGGGATTTTTTGTTTTACACCATTTGGCTGTTTAAGCAAACTTCTAATAAGTTAAAAAGTAATAACTTTGTGCTTACATTTTTTAGCTATGGAAACTTCAATCATTAAAATCGGTAATTCAAAAGGTTTAAGGCTAAGCAAAACCATTATTGAGAAATATAACATTAAGGATAAAGTAGAATTGTTGCTTGAAGAGGATCAAATAATCCTAAAGCCAATTGACAGCCCACGCGCAGACTGGACTGATCAGTATAAGCAAATGCATGCCAATGGAGATGATGATCTGGTTATTGATGATGTTTTTGAAGATGAAAATATTGAAGAATGGAACTAACGCAATATCAAGTGGTATTGGTAAGCCTTGATCCTACCAGAGAAGCAGAAACCAAAAAGACTAGACCTTGTGTCATCCTTTCTCCAAACGAAATGAATAAGTTTTTGAGAACTATTGTTATTGCTCCGCTTACCACCAATCTAAAGCCATATCCCACTCGCGTTACCATTAAGCGCAATAATACTGATGGAATGGTAATGATTGACCAAATCCGAACTATTGACAGGACAAGAGTTGTTCAGACATTTGAAATGCTAAGCCCCGTGGAAATAAAACGGTGTAAAGAAGTAATTAAAGAAGCCTTTGTTGACTGAGGATTAAAACAGCCCATTAAGCTGGGCATCTATCTTGTTTATGATCTTACCCAAATCCTCAGGATCAACAGCAAACTTGTTTTCGTCCACATTTATTACCAGGAGGTTCCCTTTGTCATAACCACTAATCCAGGCCTCGTAGCGCTCATTAAGCCTGTTCAGATAATCAAGGCGAATGTTGTTTTCATAATCGCGGCCACGCTTTTGTATCTGATCCACTAAAGTGGGAATGGATGCACGCAGGTAAATCAATAAATCCGGTGGTTTAATAAACGATTCCATCAAGCGAAAAAGAGAAAGGTAATTTTCGTAATCGCGGCTGGGCATAAGGCCCATAGCGTGCAGGTTGGGTGCAAAAATATGTGCATCCTCATATATGGTTCTATCCTGAATAACATCCCGGCCGGAATCATGTATTTCCTTTACCTGGCGGAAGCGCGAGTTCAGAAAGAAAATCTGCAGGTTGAAAGACCAGCGTTGCATTTCACGGTAAAAATCATCCAGGTAGGGGTTATTATCCACCTCTTCAAACTCCGGTTCCCAGTTGTAGTGTTTTCCTAATAAAGTCGTCAAAGTGGTTTTACCGGAACCAATATTACCGGAAACTGCTATGTGCATAAGTAGTATGGAATTAAGGATTAGCAGGACTGCTCAATAGCGGCTGCCCGAAAATTTCCGCTGCAAATCTACCATTTTTGATCAGTTGATGGAGCCTGTAAAACCTGTCTGCAGCTATTTTTTATTGTAAACCTGTAACTCGTTTTGCTTTAGTAAAAAAAGCCTGTCAGCCTCGGCCTTAATTGATCGTACTCCCGAAATATCCAAAGTAATGGGTGAAACCTTTGCAGTAACCAAATCATAGCTAAGGGCTACGGTATCCTGCACAGCGTAAAGCTTTTTCATACGCACATCAAAAGCGCTTACACCTTTCAGGGGAATAAGTTTTTGAAAAGCCCCCACGGCATCAAATACAAAAATCCCCTTATCGGGAACGTTCAAAAAAACCTGGTCAATGGTACTTACCATATCCTCCGGCAGGTTTTCACTACCGCTTATCTGGGTAATATTCAGCGAAGTGTTGCTCACCCTGTTGCGCTGCATGTTAAAGCGGTAAATCTTATCTGTAGCCTGATCATAAAACCAAACATTATTTTGATCAGAAAAAGAAATGAAGCGAACATCCAGAAAGCCCTGGTCTGTAAAGTTGAGAGCCGTAGATGAATTGAGGCGATTATCCACTATTACCAGCTGATTAACATCGCGATAAAAAATATAGGGGTTTAAAGCATTGCGGGCATCAATCTGATAAATATCCCCCAGTATAGGGTTGCTGAAAGAATATAATTGTTTGGCATCCCTGTCAATTTTAATGAGCTCGTTTCCCTTTACCAGATAGATATTGCTAAATTGGTCCACACTAAAATAATCCACATCCTTGGCGGGAATTACCTTCGCCAAGCTATAATCCTCCTGAACGGCCGGAAGAGCCGCCAGCAATATAACACCAAAAAAAGCAAATATGAGTTTCATCCTACGGCCTGTAGGGCATTCAACTGGAGCAGTTCTTCCAGGTGATCGCGGTTATTGGAAAGGCGCGGAACTTTATGCTGGCCTCCCAGCTTGCCTTTATTTTTCAGCCAATCGTAAAACAGGTTTTCGCGCGCCACATGAATGATGGGCGGCCTCAAAGCCATATCCTTATGGCGCTTGGCCTCGTAGTCGCTATTCAGCTCCTTTATCTTTCCATCCACTATTTCCATAAAATGGTTCACATTTTCAGGATGATTCGAAAATTCGATAATCCACTCGTGAGCCCCGCTTTCGTTATCACTCATATACACAGGGGCCGCGGTGTAATCAAGCACAGCAGCACCGGTAACGCGGCAAGCCTCATTTAAGGCGGCTTCGGTGTTTTCGATAATCACCTCTTCGCCAAACGCATTAATAAAATGCTTGGTGCGCCCGGTAACCTGAATCCGGTAAGGAGATGTACTGGTGAACTTTACCGTATCACCTAAAATGTAGCGCCAAAGGCCGCCATTGGTGGAAATCACCATGGCATAATTTTCTCCCACCTGCACTTCATCCAGCGAAATAGCCTCTGAATCTTCTCCCCTGAATTCGCTCATGGGTATAAATTCATAGAAGATACCGAAGTCAAGCATCAGCAGCATTGAGTCATTTTCGGTTTGATCCTGAATGCCAAAAAAGCCCTCAGAGGCATTATAGGTTTCCAAAAATGTAAAACCTGAATTTGGCGGAATAATATCCCCGAACTGCTTGCGGTAAGGGCTGAAATTCACGCCACCATGCATGTACAGCTCCAGGTTAGGCCATACTTCAAGCAGGTTACTACTGTTTGTTTTTTCGAGCACCTTACGGGCGAGTATCAGCATCCAGCTTGGCACACCGGCAAGGCTCGTTACATCTTCCTTAATAGTGGTATTGGCAATGGCCTCAATTTTGGTTTCCCACTCATTCATGAGGCTGATTTTGTTGTTAGGCGTACTGCGCATCTCCACCCAAAACGGGAGGTTTTCGATGATAATAGCAGACACATCACCATAGTAGCTTTGGTTATCGGCATCATTTAAAAAGGTGCTGCCGCCCAGCCTCAGGCTCATTCCAGAAAATACCTCGGTTTCGGGTTTGTTGTTGCAATATATGCTGAGCAAATCCTTACCGCCTTTAAAGTGGCAATGCTCAATAGCTTCTGTGGAAACGGGAATAAACTTGCTTTTGGCATCAGTGGTACCACTTGATTTGGCAAACCACTTTATTTCGCCCGGCCACATAATATTGGCTTCACCTGCCCTTAGGCGATTTACCTCATCTTTAATAGACTCGTAATAATGCAGGGGTACGCGCGACTTAAATTCTTCATAGGAATTGATGTCTCCAAAACCGTATCTCCTCCCCCATTCCGTATTTTTGGCGGAGTCAAGTAAATCAAACAGTACCTCACGTTGTACCTCGTTGGGATACTTCATAAAGAGTTCGATCTGATGAAAGCGTTTTTTCATCCGCCAGCTAATAAATGAGTTGACTAAATCGATCTTCATGTAATGCTTGGTTTGAGCTTTAAAAATACAATTTTAGGAAAATGGAATTACTTTCTACACTTTCAAAGATGCCGGCTTACCTCAACGGAAAGGTGAACTACCTGATGACCACCGATGTAGACTTTATAAAATTCAATCCCCTTATTGGGCGTGAAATTACTATAGAATTTCAGAATGAAAAGTATTGCCAGTCCTGCGGAAACCAATTTAAGGATTTGTACAGAATGGGCTTTTGCAAAAACTGCTTTTTTACCAGCCCCCTTGCGGGCGAAAGCATAATACGCCCCGAACTTAGCCGTGCCCACGAAGGCGTGGAAGATCGCGACCTGGCTTACGAAAAAGGCTACCAACTGCAACCGCACCTGGTGTACCTGGCCAATAGTGGTGGCTTAAAAGTCGGGGTTACCCGTGAGGCGCAAATGCCTACCCGATGGATAGACCAAGGGGCATCAGAAGCGATAATTTTTGCCAAAACTTCTAACCGCTACGAGGCTGGAATAATTGAAGTGGCCATGAAGGAACATGTGGCTGATAAAACCGCATGGCAAAAGATGCTTAAAAATGAAGATCCTGAAATTGACTTGAATGAAGAAAAAGAAAGACTAGCTCCAATGATGCCGGATGACCTTAAAAAGTTTTTAACCAAAGACTCTGAGCCACTGAAACTGGATTACCCGGTGCAGCACTATCCCGCCAAGGTAAAAAGTATAAACCTTGATAAAAACCCGGAAATAAAAGCTGTACTACAGGGCATACGGGGGCAGTACCTTATTTTTGAGGGAGGGGGCGCTCTGAACATCAGGGCCCATACAGGTTTCCGCGTGAAAATCTCCTTTTGATAGAATGGGTGAGGTTAGACCTTAAAATTATTACTACCCCAGCCAGTGCAGGTAGCGCTATATTAAACACCCATATTATGAATGATGCATTAATGAGCAATGACTCATCAGCCATGGTAAACTGAAAGACATACATGGCCAGGGCCGCCTTTATCACAAAATCAAAAGCAGCGTATGTGGGTATGATGGACGTAATGAAGTAGAAGACGATAATGGATAAGGCCAGTTCGGGGGTCAATTCCATATTTCCCCACATAAGTAGTAAAACCAAAAACTGTGTATTGTAGGTAATATACTTTACCAAAGCCAGTAGACTCAGCTTTACTTTCTCCGTAAAGTAAGGCCGGTCATTCAATATATATTTAGAAAAGTTGAGCTTTAGCAGATTACGTCCATGCAACCACCGCTGAATCCTTATAAAAAGGAAATAAAAGCTCAATAAAGCCGAAATACCTATAGCCAGCCCCGCAAATACCAAAGGCCATGGCACGTTATCGGATAGCCCGCCAAGGATTAATAAAGATGACACACCCAACAAGAGCTTAATAATAACCCTTGGGAAGTGCGACCAGAAAATAAGGAACAAGGTTTTTTTACGATCATGATTGTTGTGCAGCATAATATAGCGCCCGGCTACCTCGCCACTATTGGCGGGAGTAATAAAGGCCAGGGCATAGCTTACAAAGTTGGTTTTAAAGGCTCTTTTAATTGAAATATGCCCTACAAACCGATTTACAGATTTCCAGATAACGGCATCCAAAAACAAATTAAAAGCCCATAAGGCGATAAAGCTAAAGGAGTAAAAAAGCGGAAAATGCCAGCGGTAGGAAAAAACACCCTTATAATCTGAACCCTGCAGGCGACTGTAAATAAAATAGCCGGCCACAGCAATGAGGAGCACCTTAAAACCTATTTCAAGGCTCTTTTTTACCAGAGATTTGGCCATAGCTAAAACTCTATTTCCTCACCGGGTTTAAGATTAAAGGACTTCCTGAAGTAGTAAATCACCAAATAAATAACAAAGGTGTCGGCTGCGGCAAATAAAACCTTAAACATCCACCCATCCCAAATAAGTGAAGTGATAAATTCAAAATCCTCAACTCCTATAAAAATTACTGTAGTTACCAAAATGGTATCTACCAATTGCGAAAGCACGGTGGAAAAATTATTGCGTAACCAAAGTTTTTTGCCTTTGGTAAGTTTTTTCCAGAAATGGAATAACCGAACATCCAAAAACTGGGCACCCAGGTACGCTATCATTGATGCGCTAATCACCCTCCATGAGTTTCGGAATACACTTGCATATTCCTCTTCGGTAACCGAGCTATTATCCAATGCCGGAAAAATGTGGCCTAAATAAAGAATGAGCAACACCAGTAAGGTGGCGAAAAAACCTGAGGCTACCACCGCATTAGTGCGCTTACGCCCGTAAACTTCAGATAGGATATCGGTAATTAAAAAGGTGACAGGGTAAGGCAATACTCCGGCTGAAACATTAAAAACCGCAAAGCCAAGATCGACCCGTACGAATTTGTTGGCTATAAGATTGCAGGTAACCAAAGAGGCTATAAACAAAGCGGCCAGCATCAAATAAATGAGGCCGGCCCTTTGTATATCTCTATCCGATTTCAACTGATTAATCGATCGTTATTTCGTAATCCATACGCGTTTGGTAGCCCTGCATAGTACGGGCTTTAGTAAGAATATCGAAGTAACGGGCATACTCACCAAGGTTGTTTTTTATGGCGCGGGCTTCATAATCTCCACTAAGCTGTTTCATAATACGCACAAACGGATCTTCCAGTTCAGGATACTCCACCACGCGGTACTCATCTCCCAGGCCTGCCATTTGTTTGGCGATGCCAATAGCTGTCTCCAGTCCTCCCATTACATCCACCAACCCAAGTTTTAGCGCATCGCGGCCGGTGTAAACATGTCCGCCACCAATGCTATCTACATAGGCAGGTTCAAAGTTTCTTCCATCAGCCACTCTCTTTTTAAAAGTGCCATAAATCTGATCAACCTGGTTAACCAGCATTCGCTTTTCAGCAGGGGTAATAGATCGATCAAATGTGCCAAGGTCTGAATACCTGTTGGTATTTACAGTTTCTATATTAATACCCAATTTATCGTGCATCAACTCTTCACCGGTAAAAAACAGGCCAAAGGCACCAATACTACCGGTAATAGTAGTAGGCTGGGCTACGATGGTATCAGCATAGCAGGAAATGTAATATCCGCCACTTGCGGCAAGATCTCCCATAGAAACAACCACGGGTTTAACTTCACGCGCAAGGGCCATTTCGCGCCAAATAACCTCTGATGCCAAAGCACTACCACCAGGGCTATTAACACGCAATACAATCGCCTTTATCTTTTCATTTTCTCGAGCCTTCCTTACGGCTTCGGCAATTCTGTCCGATCCAATACTATATTCACCGGCATCTCCACTCACAATATCGCCCTGGGCAATTATTACAGCAATCTTATCTCCGGTATAGCCGCCTTCACCAAGCTTAGCGCTCTGAGCGTACTGAGAGATGCTTATAAATGGAATATCCTCAAATTTATCCGCATCAGTTTTTGTCATAAACGAGCTCAAAAGTTCATCCTCATATGCTTCCTTATCTATAAGCTTTGCCTCTATAGCAGATTGCGGACTGGTTACCGCCATGCTATCTGCAATAGTGTTAAGGGCATTAATATCAACACCGCGTGAACCTGAAATAGCTTCAACATAATCACCCCAGATTCCACCAAGCAAAGCATTGAGCTGAGATCTGTTTTCATCACTCATTTGCTGACCCAGAAATGGCTCTACGGCACTCTTGTATTTATTACCAGTGGCCCGCAATACCACAGGCTCTAAACCTAATTTATCCATGGCATTTTGATAGTAGGCTACTGAAGCACTTAAACCCCGCCATTCAAAAAAGCCTCCAGGGTTCATCATAATAGAGTCTGCTGCAGATACCAGGTAATAGCCCTTCTGGGTCATAATTTCAGAATAGCTATACACAAACTTCTCGCTCTTTTTAAATTCGAGCAGGGCATTTCTGATTTCGGTTAAAGTACCGTGGCCGGTAACGGGAATCCCGCCCTTAAGGTACACCCCAATGATTCTGTCATCATTGGCTGCAGTTTTTAAAGTGGCCAGTATTTCATTTAGGCCTAATGGCTGATCGGGCATACCAGTCAATACATCCACACCAGCAAAAGGGTTATCGTCAGATCGCTCCTTAATTACATTATCCAGGTCGATTTTCAGGATAGATTTATCCTGAACCACAATCTCGGTTTCAACCATTGATGCAAAAGATGCAATCACAATAAAACCTATAAACAGTAAAAGGATACCACCAAGGATGGTGGCCAATAGCATTTTTAAAAAAGTCTTCATAAAAGATGGCGTATGTTTAGTTTTGGGCCTTCGTTTGGCAATATTATTAAAGAATACCAACTCTATTCCCTTTTGAAAGATAAAGATCATGTATTTCTGCTACTGGGTGGCAACCTGGGCAACGTTTCGGTAACCTTTAAACACGTAATTAAAGAAATGAGCAATTTCGCTCGGGTGGTAAAAAAATCTTCCATCTATGCCACTGAGGCATGGGGTATGGAGAATACTCCGGAATTTTTGAATCAGGTTTTGCTTGTTACTACAGATTTGCAGCCTATACGCCTGTTAGAAAAAATTAACGCTATAGAGGAAAAGCTAGGAAGGAAAGAGCAAAACAAAGCACAGGAGGTTTATCAATCACGACCCATAGACATTGACATTTTACTTTGGGGAAACCTGGTGATGGAAACGGAGAAGCTCACTATACCTCATCCGAGGATGCATCAACGAAACTTCACTATGGTGCCGTTGGCTGAAATAGCACCCGACTTTAAACACCCTGTCCTAAACAGGTCTATAGCTGAAGTTTTAAAGAACACTACGGATAACCTTAAGGTGCGCAAGGTATGAACCACAGGTACATTGCCTTTGAAGGTAACATAGGCTCCGGCAAAACAACCTTCGCCACCAAAATGGCAAATGCGCTTAATGCCCGCCTGATTCTGGAAGAGTTTAATGAAAATCCATTTCTGCCTCTTTTTTATAAAAACCCCTCTCGTTATGCTTTCTCGCTGGAGATGGCTTTCTTGGCCGATCGCTACCATCAGTTGCAGCAATATGTTGCGGATGATCTGTTCCAAAATATTACACTGGCCGATTATTCCATTTATAAAAGCCTTGTATTTGCACAAAATAACTTAACAGACAATGAGCTCATCCTATATAAAAACTTGTTTGAAATAATTGCCAGAAACCTGAAGCAACCGGAAGTGGTTATATATTTTAACAGGCCTGTGGTAACCCTGCTGAGCCATATTAAAAAAAGGAACCGGCCCTATGAACAAAACATCCTGGCTGAGTATTTACAGGACATACAGAGACATTACACAGAATTCTTCAAACAAAACAACAAGATACCCGTAGTGGTTATTGAGGCTGATAATTTTGACTTCCTTGCCTCAGATGAAGACTTTAAATATCTTCAAGATATTATGTTTCAAAATTTTAGCCCGGGGTTAAATTTCCTGTAACGAACAATTAAATGGACAAATTGTAAATAAAAACGTTTCGTAGTCTGCACTTATTTATATTTTTGCCGAGGCGTAGAAATAAGACTCTTACTACGAACCTAATAATTTAAGGACCTAAATAGTTACCTAAATTTCACTTTTATGAAAAAATACTCTTTACTTATTGCATTAGCCCTTGGGGTTGCCAGTGCAAACGCACAGGAAACCGAGAAGCTAACGCAAGCGCATCCTTCAAACTACAGAAGCTGGTCAATTGGCCTTAATGTAGCCAACACTTTTAGCCTTGGCGACCTACGCTCGTTTGAGTCTGACAAAAAAGAAGGGCTTGATGGTGGTGGATTAGCACTTGGTGGTGGCTTACACCTTACTAAATTCTGGACTCCCAGTGTAGGTACCCGCCTCAATGCAGGATTTTACCAGATTTCAGGTTCAAACTCAGGAATCCGGGTTCCAGGACAGAGTTATCGTGGACTTTATTATGAGGGTACCATGATCAATGGTTCATTTGATATAATGTTCAACTTGAGTAATATGTTCCTTAAAGGAAAAACCGGTGATAGAAAAGGTGCTCTTTTGCTAGGTGTGGGTGTCGGTACATCCATCATTAATTCTGAATCTTTTGATTCTACAGGCGCCAAAGTTGCTGAAGCCGGTTTGGTAGATGCTTTTGGAAACGAAAGTGACCCCCCCGCTATTCAGGCCTATTTCCCAATAACACTTGAATACAAGCGTAGCCTTGGAAATGCTTTTGATCTTGACCTGGGTGCCCGCTACCTATTTATGAATGAAGACTGGATTGATGCCGCACCTTCTAGCGGAAGCAATGATCAATTTGTTCAGGTTTACCTTGGTGTATCTTACAATTTTGGTGATAAGGACAAGAAGTCTGTAGTTTACTCAAACCCACTTGATGATATTTATGCTGATGTGGAAGAGGTTAAAAATAACTTCGACTGGCTTACTACCGATGATGATAAGGATGGTGTAAGTAACTTTCACGATAAGGATAACAGTACACCAGAAGGTGTTGCAGTTGATGGTGCCGGTAGAGCGCTTGATGTTGATGGAGACGGAATTCCAGATAGCATGGATGAGGATCCATTTACTGCCAAAGGCGCAGTTGTAGATGCTAAAGGCCGTGCGGTTGATAGCGATGGCGATGGTGTACCTGATTACATGGATGAAGAAAGCAACACACCTAAAGGTACAATGGTAAACTTTAGAGGTAAAACAATCCCAACTAATACTGGTGGTGGATATGTACCTTCTGTTTACTTTGCCTTTAACAGCGCTACCATTTCAGCTGCAAATTATGAGCGTCTTGCTGTAGTTGCCCGTATGTTGAAAGGCAATCCAAATGCTAAGATTGTAATTACCGGATACGCTGACCAGCGCGGTAGTGAAGAATACAATAAGAATCTTGGTATGAGAAGAGCTGAGGCTGTTAAAAAACAACTTAACCAGGTATTCGGAATTGATGCTGGTAGAATGGAAGTTAAGTCAGAAGGCGAAACTGAGCCGTTGGCTACCGGTCGATATGATATTAACCGCAGAGCAGATATCTCTGTAAAATAGATAAACACATCTAGGTAACTATTAAAAAGGTCTCGAAGAAATTCGGGACCTTTTTTTTTATGATTGCTACCGTGCTGCAATTATTTTGGCAGGTAGCTTTGTACTGCCTGCCACATTACTATGCCGGCACTTACCGAAATATTCAAAGAGTGCTTGGTTCCAAACTGAGGGATTTCAAGAGAGGCATCGCATAGTTTCAGGGCATCTGAACTTACTCCCTTCACTTCATTGCCAAACACCAGCGCAATCTTTTTTACTTCAAAAGCAAAATCCTGTAAGGCTACTGATCCTTCGGTTTGCTCAACGGCCAAAAGCATATAACCATCCTTCTTAAGCTGAGAAAGTGAATCAACAGTATTTTCATAATATTTCCAGTCAACCGCTTCTGTAGCTCCCAAGGCAGTTTTATTCATTTCCTTACCGGGAGGCGTTGCAGTAACTCCACACAAGTGCAGGGCCTCAACTCTAAAGGCATCGGAAGTTCTGAATACCGAGCCTACATTAAGCACACTTCTAACATTATCCAGCACCACAACTATAGGATACTTTTCAGCTTCCTTAAACTCCTTTGTACTGAGCCTATTCAGCTCGCTCATTCGCAACTTTTTCATAGTCGATCTTTATCTTAGCGCCCTTATCTAAAACAATAAATTTTGGCTGGCAAAAGTGCAGATACGCCTTTAATGAGGCAATACAATCAGATTAAATCAAAATATCCGGATGCACTTCTACTATTTAGGGTTGGCGATTTTTATGAAACCTTTGGCAGTGATGCCGTAAAGGCCAGCAAGATACTTGGAATTGTTCTCACCAAGAGATCAAACGGAGCCGCATCAGAAATGGAACTGGCGGGCTTTCCGCACCACTCGCTTGATACTTATTTACCCAAACTGGTGCGGGCCGGGCAGCGCGTAGCTATTTGCGATCAGTTGGAAGACCCCAAGCTCACAAAAACTATTGTAAAGCGAGGGGTTACCGAATTGGTTACTCCCGGAGTTACCACCAGCGATCAGGTTTTAAAATCCGGAGCTAATAACTTTTTGTGTTCTGTATTTTTTGATAAAAATCAAGTTGGTATCAGTTTTTGTGATATAAGTACCGGTGAGTTTTTAGTGGCCGAAGGAAACCTGGAGTACATTGAAAAACTTATCCAGAGCCTTCAGCCCAGCGAAATTCTTTTCCAGAAGTCAAAGGCAGATAAGTTTTACGAATCGCTCGGCAATCGCCATTATTCCTTTCCATTGGATGAGTGGATTTTTAAAGGAGATTTTGCTAATGAGAACCTCAATCGCCATTTCCAAACCAAATCATTAAAAGGTTTTGGTATTGAAAAGATGGACAGTGCCATTGTTGCTGCCGGTGCCATATTTCATTACCTTAAGGAAACCAGGCACGATCAGCTCAACCACATTACCAGCATAAGCCGTATTGAACGCGAGGAGTTTGTATGGATGGACAGGTTTACAATAAGAAACCTCGAAATTTTTAACAGTAATTCACCGGATGGCGTCTCATTACTGGATGTTATAGATCATACCCAAAGCCCAATGGGTAGCCGGCTATTAAAACGTTGGCTGGCCATGCCTCTTAAAAAAACAAAGCCTATTACGGAGCGGCAGGATGTTGTAGAGGCCTTTATAAAAGATGGCCAACTCAGCGATCAGGTTTCGCAACATCTGGATGAAATACATGATCTGGAAAGGCTGGTAAGCAAGCTAAGTACACAAAAAATAAATCCTAAAGAGCTCGTTCAGCTAAAGCGCAGCCTTGAGTCGGCTAATGCCATTAAAAAGCTTTGCGTTGCAGAAAAATCATTGGCCATTATTGGCGATCAGATTCATGAATGCTCTAAACTAATACCGCTTATCGGCACCACTTTACAGGATGATCCATCCGTACAACTTTCTAAAGGAGGTGTAATTGCTGATGGAGTTTCCGAAGAACTGGATGATTTGCGATCCATCCTAACCTCAGGTAAGGATTATCTGATAGGTATCCAGCAAAGAGAAGCTAAGGCTACAGGAATCGCCAGCTTAAAAATTGCTTTCAATAACGTGTTTGGTTATTATCTGGAAGTAAGGAATACCTATAAGGATAAAGTGCCTGAAAGCTGGATCAGGAAACAAACCCTGGTAAATGCAGAGCGATACATTACGGATGAGCTCAAAGAATACGAGGCTAAAATTTTAGGTGCCGAGGATAAAATTCTGGAGCTAGAGCAACGCCTGTACTTCGATCTATTAGAGAAAGCTACTTCCTATTTGCCACAAATACAGCAAAACGCACAATTGCTGGCCCGTATTGATTGTCTTCTGTCCTTTGCGCTTCTTGCCAAACATCGTAATTATACACGGCCTACTATCAATGAGTCGTCAACAATTGATATTAAGGGAGGGCGCCACCCGGTAATTGAACAGCAACTGGCAACCGGTGAAGAGTACATTAATAATGATACCTTTTTAGACCGTGATGAACAGCAGATACTTATGATCACCGGACCCAATATGTCCGGTAAATCTGCACTACTCAGGCAAACTGCACTTATCTCTTTATTAGCACAGATTGGAAGTTTTGTACCGGCCAATGAGGCCATATTAGGTATAGTTGACAAGATTTTTGTCCGAGTTGGCGCTTCCGATAATATAAGCCAGGGGGAGTCAACTTTTATGGTTGAGATGAGCGAAACGGCTTCTATACTTAATAATCTCTCCGAAAACAGCTTGGTACTACTCGATGAAATTGGCCGTGGTACGAGTACCTATGATGGAATTTCAATCGCCTGGTCAATAGCTGAATTTTTACACGAACACCCTACCCGTGCCAAAACACTATTCGCCACTCATTATCATGAGCTAAATGAAATGGAAACGGGCTTTGAAAGAATTAAGAATTATAATGTAAGTGTAAAAGAGGTAGATAATACCATCATTTTTATGCGAAAACTTAAGCCCGGAGGAAGTGAGCACAGCTTTGGAATACATGTAGCCAAAATGGCTGGTATGCCCGGATTGGTTGTAAATCGGGCAGAATCGGTATTAAAAGAACTTGAAAAAAGCCGACAATCTGATGGAAAAAAGAACGGCAAAGAGAAAGAAAAGCTTCAATTGAGCTTTTTTCAGCTGGATGATCCGATTTTAGAAGAATTGAAGGAAGAAATAAAGAATCTGGACATCAACACCTTAACTCCGGTGGAAGCATTGATGAAGTTAAATTCCATAAAGAAAAAGATAGGAGCTTGATTTTTTGTTTGCGGGATTAAAACCCGCTTATTACATTTGCCGTCCCAATTGCGAGAGTAGCTCAGCTGGTAGAGCACGACCTTGCCAAGGTCGGGGTCGCGGGTTCGAATCCCGTCTCCCGCTCCACTTAAAAACCCCTCAATTGAGGGGTTTTTAGTTTAAGGTTGCAGGAATGGCTTATTGCTGTTAATCTTTTT
This sequence comes from Schleiferiaceae bacterium, assembly GCA_963758205.1. Taxonomy (GTDB): domain Bacteria; phylum Bacteroidota; class Bacteroidia; order Flavobacteriales; family Schleiferiaceae; genus Owenweeksia. The sequence goes on along the minus strand of CAVWUM010000001.1, from coordinate 531,758 downwards.
TTTAAAAGTATCATCGCCCTGGTGGTGCCCGCCCGTACCGAATGGTACATTCGGGCGGGGAATTGGTAGACACGCAGGACTTAAAACCCTGCGATTGTAAAATATTAAAAACATCATCGCCCTGGTGGTGGAATTGGTAGACACGCAGGACTTAAAATCCTGTGAGCAGCAATGTTCGTGCGGGTTCAAGTCCCGCCCGGGGCACCAGAAAAGCCGATCTGAGAGGATCGGCTTTTTTTATTGGGTCGAACATAGGTCGAACATTATGCTAATTTTCTTGGACGTGGTTTATTATGAGTTAATATGATTTACTACAGCCCGTCATCATCCAAGTCCACCATCGAGTAAATTAAATCCATCTTTAGTTTTAGTAGTCCCATAGAAAGATGCAGAGCTTTTTCCGCCTCAATAGAGTCTATTCTTTTGGACAGATGAAAATAATCTGTAAACTCCTTAGCATAATGCCCTGAGACTTGATTTCTAACATCTTTAAAAAGACTTTCGATCCTTAAATTTTTAATAAATTCTTTTCTAAGATGAGCTATTGATCTATAGCTAGACTCAAAACGTGAATAATTTTCTGATACTTGGTAACTAAATGACTTTTGATAAGCTTTATAGGTTTCAAAGGTCTCATAGATTATCAAAACAGCCCTATTGGTAAAAAAAACTTCCTCCCACTTCCGAGATGAGTTCATTATCCCTTTAAGACATACTAGCTGATCAAGGAAGCTACTAGCAAGAAAGCAGAAATATTTAGCCAATGACAACCTGTCGTTTAAGAAAACATCAATTTCATCGGTTATATCAAGAATAAAACCTTCTGAAATCTCGTGGATTTCGTAAAGTTGACTCATTTGCTTGAAATAATCATCTATGAACTTATCGATAAGTTCAGGATTCTTTAAAATGTAAATACGATTTTTCTCAACACCTTTCTCAAAATGAGTCCAAATCTCACTATTCATGTAATTGCTTAATCTTAATTAGTATTTTGGTTTCGTTAAAGTAAAACAATTACACGGAGCCACATTTTAAGGTAGGCCACTAACTAGAATATCTATTACGAATGAAAGTCATTTGCCTCGAAGAAGACGCCTTTTTTGAGCTGGTCAATGAGACGGTCGGTAAGCTCTCCGAACGCTACCAGTATCAAAAGCCTTGGGTCAGTGGTCCTGAAGCTATGAAAGAGCTAGGGATTACATCTACCACTACTCTACAAAAACTCAGGGATAGTAATGAAATCCGTTTTACCCAACATATGCCGAAGGTAATCCTGTATGACTATACTAGCCTTATGGATTATTTAGATCGACATGCAAATCAACCCAAGCAATGATGACACCAGAGCAAGAAGAAAAAGAATTGCGAATTCTTAACCAGTATGTTGATCATTTCAACAATGGTTACAATATTGAGAGATTAATCCACGACAAAGAAGTTTCTGAAAAGGAAAAAAAGACTCTTAAAACGGTTGTTGAAAAGCTTAAGGATGCAAAGTTGGATAGTGAGCGATCTCAGGCTTTTGAAGACGGGCGGAAGCAATACTACATTGATAGAGATCGATCAAAGCTTATAGAAAAAAAGCAAGAGCGAGACAGAGGTGGACGAAGCATGTAGCCCTACTGATAAATACAACTTTATTTTAGGCTACAATCGGGCAAACTAACTTCACCGGAGACCTAAAGAATGTTGCGTTAGCTGATACTTAAGAGCTGGAAATAATGAAAGGTAATGCCTAATGTGCCGATGATTTCCAGAAAATTTACTCCAACTATTTTTTTTATTTGTTTTAAACCTTGTTGAGCTTAAGTTATTTACGTGCGGTTAATTGTTTTTATTCAAACGATTGATATTCAAAGCCTTGGTGTTGTAGGTGGTTTAAAAAATAATATTTTATATTTGGATCATTGACGCAATTCTTCGAACCTAAACCTAACGTTTATGAGTTTCTTCGACCGCCTAAGGCTCGGATTTGGATTTGATTGGAGGCCTGAATATTATATTACCGTTCTGCCACTCCTCATTCTTATCTTTATTATTTTAATGGCTATTCGTCATTCAATACTTGTACTGCCTAGAAGATGGGATCTGAAATTATACAAAAATCCTTCCATGAACATCTATTATGTAGCTCGAAGATTTGGGAAGGTTGTAGTACAGAGGTGGGTTATTGACCATTTGAAAATGAGATGGAGACCTGATGAAAGACCATTTATTTCTCAATATCATAAGGAAGTAAACAGCAGAAATAAAATGGGTCACAGAACCGGAAATGGGGAGCGTATTGGTGGAAAGGTAATCTTTACACTTGGTAATCGGTTTTCTGAGTTAGATTTTCAACGGTATAGCACACTCATGAAAAAAGTTGGTTTTGTCTGGAAAGGAAGGTCTTTTCCAGCTATGACCGCAGAAAAATGGGATGAAGCACGATTGTCTGAGGAGCTGTATGTAGGTTTCGAGAATTTATCTAATGAAGAGATAGAAGAATTACATAAGCTTGTTTTAAGAAAGCAAACGATAAGTAATAAGCATCATCAGCGAAAGTCGATAATGGCTCCCTTCGATTACTTTGTGCTCAACGCCTATAAGGTCAGTAAAAGTCATATTCTCGACCGTGACTATCTTTTTGAAGATGAACTGGAGGATCTTAAAACGTCTATGAGCAACCCTAAAGAAATTGATGGGAAAACATTAGGGCAAAAAGGTATTTACATTGGTGGAGGCCAATATTACTCAGACCAAGGTAATTTCTTGACGATCGGTGGAACGAGATCGGGAAAAGGAACTAATCTAATCATACCACAACTGCTCTCTACTGAGGAGTTTCTAGGTTCTACCGTGATCATTGATGTCAAAGGCGAGAATGCGGCCATTACAGCTAAGCATCTCAAGGCTTCAGGTAAGGATGTCCACATAATTGACCCATGGAATCTTCAAGATCAGTTGGGAGCAGATCATGGCATTAAAAATTCAGCCTATAACCCTTTAGATATATTGAAATTTGCAGGTGATAATACCCCTGATGAATGCGACATGTTTGCAGAGATGCTTATTCCTTACAACCCTGAGAATAAGGATCAGCATTTTGACAGCCGTGCGCGTCAATTGATTTCAGCTTATTTGTTGAATATGGTTTCTGACGAAAAGTATTCGGATGACCGTACTTTCTCAAAACTCATGTCAGTACTGCGTTTGCATGAAACGGATGGTGAGGAAAACAGGGTTAAGTTCCTGACTGAAATGCAAATGAATGAAGCTTATGATGGCATACAAAGGGATAATGCTAATGAGTTAAAAGAAATGTGGCTTAAAGGAGATAGAGAAATGCAAAGCATTCAATCCACCGCTTTAAATGCTACAAATGTCTTCAAGTCTCAAGCTATGCGGAAATGTCTGAGTCATTCAGATTTTGACATGGCAGATTTGACAAAAGGGAATATGGTGATTTTCCTATGTATTCCAATTGAGCGGTTACAAACCCACAGTGTTTGGTTAAGGCTTATGGTCAGTGCCATAATAAAATCAGTAATTAGAAATCATGACAAGAGAGTTCTGCTCCTATTGGATGAGTTTTATTCTCTTGGATATATGGGTTTAATAGATCAGGCGATGGGCTTCACGGCTGGCTATAATCTGCAAATCTGGACAATAGTTCAAAATATTACCCAGCTTCAGAAAAATTACAGCAAGAATTGGGAGACCTTTATTTCAAATTCAGCAGTTTCTACATGGTTAGGAACAAAAGATAATACCACTTCAGAGTATTTAAGTCGTCTAATGGGAACACGTCATGTGAAGTACAAGCCTAATCAATCCCTTATCAATGAGGTATCCGGGAATAGTCAAAGTGCTCAGAACTATGAGTTACCTGTTCAATCTCCACTTGAGATCAGGGAAAATAAGGGGATTTATGCTATAGTGAATGGGGCTAAGCCTTACAACTTTGACAAGCAGCCTTACTATGAAAATGAAAAATTAGGCAGGCGGGCATCGAGAAACCCGTACTTTAGAGCTGGGGCCTGACTATCGGCCTCGATCTCTTTCATTATTCCGCTCTTTTGCCTCTTGTAGTTTTTGTGTAAAATCCTTTTGTGCCTTCTCTATTTCAGCTGAACGATCATATCTAGCTGCATTCTTGTCTGTAGTTTTGTCCAATCTGCTGTTTTCTCTTTCTTGGTTTTTGCGTTCAGCTTCCTTAATCTTTAGATGTTCTATTTGAGCCTCTCTTATTTCCGGGATTTTCAGCAATTCGGCAATTCGCTCTTCTCTTTTCTGAAGAGACCACCTTTCAAGGTCTTCCCGGGATTTAATATTATTTTTCCTAATCACCTGGTCAACCTGTCGAGTGGACTGAATCTCACTATGGTCACCTTGAGGTCTCATTTGTGGTTTAGGCTCACCTATTGAATTTGAAAGCTGCTTAGAGGTTCGCTTTGCAATTTCTGCCCTTTTCTTAATCGTCTCTAATTCGATCCTTTTGAGAACCGGATCTTCTTTCAATATCTGTTCGTATAGTGTCATCCTTATATAGTTATTGACATAGAGAACCAATTTACGTAAAATCAGAGGGCTTATAATATGGAGGTGAAGTCATGTCGTTATTACTGGAAGCTTTTTCTCAACATGAACCCCAAGCTCGCCAAGCGATGAAAAACTACTACGGAAATAAGATACCCAGTGCACTGCCTGGAGATATCGACCAGATTTTGGGGCATATCTGTATGCGTATTGATAACTATCATTTAGGCTTAAATGATGAAAGTGGCTTGCAAAGAAGCATTGAAGAGTGCATGGAAAGCCACGATAGGCTTATTGCTCAATCAGTAGCGGTGTTTTATGAGGAATTTGAGTAGCTATAAAGATCGCCTGTGATCTTTTTCTTTCATAGCATCCCTTTTTCTAATTTCTGCCAAGAAATTGTTACGGAATTCATCGCGCTTCCGGCTTTGCTCGAATTGAATTTGCGCATTCAATTTCTCTTGGCTTTGCTCTAGGTCTTTTTGATTAAGCTCCAGCTGAAGTGATTTGACATCACGTTTCGCGTTTTCAACATCAGGTAATTTCTGAACTATATCCTTTAATTTGGTTTTAACCTCTACGGCCTTGGCACTGCATTTTAAATCACGAGTGAGGCTTCTTGGGCTGCCATCTTTACCTAAAACGACCATCCCTCGTCTATCTCCTTTGGCAATTATGTACCCTTGCCTCCTGAGGATTTCACTAAACTCTTTTCCAGTGTTAGATTTTTTGAAACTATCCGAAAGAAATGACCGATACTCCTTCACGGATTTGCCCTGTTTTTTAATTTGTTGGGCCTCGGTCATATCATAGCTATTACCAGTTTTGCGCTGTAAGGTGGGTTCGAGACCAAATTCATGCTCAATCTCTCGAGCTATTTCAGATTGCTTATAAAAGTTATTATGGAGTTGTCGAACCGTTCCTCGCTCCAAATCTGTAAGCTGTACAACCAAATGCGCATGCTGCCTGCCATTTTTAACGTGCTCAACAATAATTCTGGGTTGGCCAGTAAGTCCCAACTTATTCATAAGCATATCAGCTGATTGGATATATTGAGCTGGAGTCAGTTGTTCATTTTTGCGTGGGTCAATATTGGCGTGATAAAGGACTCGGCCAGTTTGGGATTTAGTTAACCTTCCCAAATCTTCCATATCAATCAGACTTTGCCGTAAAGCCTCAGGACTGAGCGAAGCATCAATACCGTCCACTTGAATAATATTAACTACTTCATTTTCCGATTTTAGTAAATGAGTGGCTAATCGTTTCGCTCCTTTGACTGCTTGCCCTTTTACGATCATAGTCCATTAATCTTTCAGCTCGAGTGCAGCCCTGACCATTTTCCTCAAAGCTTGTAAGTCTTGGCGGATACCTTCAAAATTCTCTGTGGCCTGCGAAAACCCGCTGTTATATTGCTTAGCTATTTGATTGATGTTGCTGCCTACTTTTCCAAGCTGACCTAAGGCTTGATAAAGCATCTGGCTATTTACATTAAGCGACCGCCTTTTTCGTAGCGGTTTGGACTCAAGACATTTCATCCTGAAATAATCACTCTGAGTTATTCCTGCGTCACGACACCGTTTCTCAAATCTTTCTTTTTCATCTATCGATAGACGAACAAGAAAATGAGTAGTTCTACTTTCTGTCCTGTCAAAATGAGCTTGCTGAATTTTCATACTAACCTGTTTTAAAGAAAGGGAATCAAACGGGGGAATACTTTCCCCCTTTGCAAGCCGGCTCTGTATATACAATGCCCGGAGGGTTTGTATATACAAGCCATGGCTTGCCCTTCACGCTATTGTTTAGTTCCAAAACTACAAACGGAATTTAATATAGCTAATTGATTATCAGTGCTTAAAGTATGCTAAATGACCATAAATGGATTTAAAGAAAATCGACAGTGACATCAAATGACCCCAAACAGATTTAAATAAAGCCAGGAGAAAATAAATTCAGTTTTTTTTAGACTGTCCATAATTCATAACCCATTCATTGACATCTTTTGAGCCATCGTAAGTGTCATTCATTGGCTTAATCTGAACTGCCTCACGAGTTCCAGACCAACTTAGGAGCTGTTGTGTAGCCCCTTCTCCGGCCTTATCGTTATCATACCAGGAATAGATTGTGCCCTTAAAGTCATCAAGCGAGGATAAAAGACGAGTTTGCAGACTCAAAGAATTCAAGACAATGACCTTTGAATTAGGTTTCTTCAGCTCATAAATGGTCAATAAAGAGAGGAAATCCATAAACCCTTCTAAGAGATGTATACTTTCATTAGTCTCCCCTTCAATAGTCGTAATTGCTTTTTTTCCAAAACTGGATTTCATAAAGGGGTTACGGAACTCAATACCTCCTTTATCATTTGCGAAACTTAGGCCGTAATACTCCTTCTCTTTCTGACGATGCCAAAGACGTGCCTCTCGCAAGTACACACTTGCAATTTCGAGATCAATCGCCCTCGATTGGAGATATTCAAATAACTTAGGGTGGGCTAAAGGCTTGTCTTCAAGGAAGCGATAAATTTTTGGCTGCTTGGTTTGGGTCGAAGCAGTTTTCTTGAAATCTGATTTGGGAAGATTGGGCAAACCATCGAGCCATTTAAGAGCATCGGATACAGATGATGGGCGGCCTCTGGCCTCCAGCCAATTCATAATTAAATCGATGATTGTTCCACCTTTACCCTCACCAAAGTCAAACCAAATCTGGCTCTTATTATCAACATGGAAGGACGGTGTTTTTTCCTCGCGTAGCGGGGAAAAATACCATGTTTCATGACCCTTGGTTTTAGTTGGCTCATGTCCCCACTGTGAAAGAATGGTTTGAAGTGAGATAGATTTGGCTTGCTGAATATTCATATTTACCTCCTTAAAGTAAATCATTATCGGCAAACGAATAAAACTTGCCTGGTTCAGAAGTGATAATTAGGTGATCAACAAGTTTGACTTGTAGAATTTCTCCAGCTTCTGCGAGCTGTTGGGTAATTTGGATGTCACATTGACTTGGCCTAAGACTGCCCGATGGGTGGTTGTGAGCTAAAAGAATATCGGTTGCTGCGGCCTTCAAGGCTGTACCAAAAACAATGCGGGTATCTATCATGGTGGCTGAACGACCACCTGTTGAGAGATTAACGATGCCTAACAATCGCTTATTAGTATTGAGCAACATTAATTTTGATTGCTCTTGAAAAGCCAATAAGCGTTTGTCAAAACTTTCAAAAAAATGCTGGTAAGCATCATTAGAACTAACGACCTTAGGTCGTTCAGCAACCTGAAATCTTGGTAAATAGCTGATCTGTATTTCTGTAAGTTTATAAAACTCTTGCATCTTTCTTCCTTGATTCATCCAGGAAGCCTAACGAGGTCAAATACTGAGTGTTACGCACATAGTAATAGCAGCCGTTTTTATTCCCACTACACCTTTAGGCGGTTGAAGAAAAAAATATAAAAATAGGTAGCTTTACACATGGCTGAATATTGTTCTCAATGCTCCCCTTTTGGCGAAGCAGACTACAACCTTACTAAGATGGCTATACAACTAAAGCGAGGCCATTCGTTCAACTTTCTTTGTGAGGGATGTTCAAACAAAGCTATCTATAAAGATAATGAAGGTCAGCTTTGGGTATATCAAATACAACAAGGATCGAGCGAACTAAAGCCCATACCTACCACGTTAATCAAACTACTATTTAAAAAGTAATGGGACAGACGAACTTAACCGATAACATCAAAGTCATTACTCTACCGCCCAATCAGGTGCTAGAGCTAAAAAAGGTTAATACCCAAGGTGACACCATGGTCACCATTGCCAACAAGTTTATTGGTTACATTAAATGGGAGCAATCGGACGACTTCGCCCAAGATATGCTTAGTACCTATTCGAAATACTTCACCATGTGAGTATTATAAATAGAAATGGCTATCTATAATCTCAGGTCGCGAAATGTATTGGAGGCGATATGAGTGATGAAATTACTTTGAGCGAAATAATTGAGGCCAGAGATAAAGTAGCTTGGATTATTGTAAAGTATGGCAAAAGATATCTGCCAATCTTCGAGAGACTGGATTTTGAAGTTGAAAAAAGAAAAAAAGAGGAGGAGCTACTTCAGAAGGCTATCACTATTGGTACACAAAATGGTACACAAAGTGGTACACATTTGAAAAACTGAAAATCTTTTTATCCTTATAAGTGGTTGTTCTATAACAATAATTACCCCTTAGAAAAAAATGCTGATGCTGTCCCCGAGCACCACTTTCCCTTATCAAATACCTTGAAGCAATTAACAAAAGCCCCTGATTATAAACGGTTTTCACTTAACCGTTGACCAAATCGGCAATTTGAGCTACAAAAAAGTGGTACACATTTCGGTACACAAAATGGGACACATTGCTAAATGGAAATGCTCAACCATATTCAAAAACGAGGTAAGTGGTATTACTACCGCAGACGTATTCCCACGCACATTGCATACATGGATGACCGTAAAGAAGTCAAAATTTCTCTGAAAACCAAGAGTATTCAAAAAGCACTAATTCGAGCCGAAATCTACAACAAGGAGATTGAGAAATTTTGGCGAGCCCTGTTGGAGAGCGGCAATGCTGCCAATAAGATGGAGAAATACCGCGCGGCCGTACAATTAGCAAAAACGTATGGGTTTACATATAAGACTAGTGAAGAAATACCCAAAAGTGTACTTGATGAAATAATGTTGCGAGTGAAGAAAACACGGGATTCAGCTCCTGAGGTGGAAGCCCTCTTAGGAGGGGTAGATGAAGTAAGCATTCAATTATCTGAATGTTGTGAGCTATACTGGCCTCTAGTAACTGATAGATTGGTCGATAAATCAGAACACAGAATTACTAAATGGAAAAACCCCCGGATGGCAGCCATGGAGGCTTTTATCAATATTATTGGAGACAAACCCCTCTCCGATATAACTCGCACCGATGTCTTGGCCTTTAAAAGCTACTGGAGCAAACGAATAACCGAAGGATTGAGTGCTGATACGGCCAATAAACAACTACGTTATGTGCGTGACATTATTGAGAATGTTGCTGTTCAAAACGAATTGCCTGTAGATGTTGACCCCCTGTTTGTGAAAACACGATTTCAGTACATTCCAAAATCCCGCCCACCTTTTGAGGCAGCTTTTGTGCAAAACACCCTGTTGCCAGGTCTTGATAAATTAAATGCCCGCGATCGTATGGCTATGTATGCCATGGCTGATACTGGAGCACGTGAATCCGAAATCTTTGGTCTTCGGCCTGAGGATATCTTCCTAGAGGCTCCAATCCCTTTTATCTGGATCAGGCCGTATGAAAAGTATCACTTAAAAACCAGAACCTCAGAAAGACAAATTCCACTCGTTGGAACTGCTCTCCTGGCATTTAAACAAAATCCCAATGGGTTTTACCATGCCGGTAATCCAGATGTGTTTTCTTCAATAGTGAACAACTACCTCAGGGATAACAACCTTAGGCCAAGTCCACGCCATTCCGCCTACTCCCTCCGGCATACATTTAAAGACCGCCTTCGTGATCTTGAGGCTCCAGAAGAAATTATTGACGGCTTGATGGGGCATAAGAAGAGCGGTCCTAAATATGGCCGGGGGCACAAATTGGAGACAAAACACAGATGGCTTTCAAAAATGGCTTTTAAGCCACCGTCTGAATGACCATAAATTATTCTCTGAAGTGGGCATAAACATCAGCCTCTTGCTGATAAAATAAAGTACCTATCCCCATCACCTCCTTAATTTTTATAAAAAGCTCCCATATCGAGGACGACTTGGCTGGGCTATCCCCTTCTATTCTTAGCCATTTGTAAATTGTCACAAACAAACCTCTATAATGACCTTTGGAGTAGTAATTTAGAACCTCCAAAGCTACATCCGCACTTTTCGGATATGCCTGCCCATTAATCACTTCTTCGAGGATTACCAGGCATTCTCTGATTGCCTTTTTCCGGATCATGTCGTCTTTAAAAGGGATAAAAGGCATATCCCTACACTTACGGTCAATACACCGAATAAACTGTTCTGCTGATGGGGACAAAGGATTCATTTTTCAATACTGACAGGAATAAAAACCCTTTTCAAGGATAATATTCTTAGCCTTAGCTTCACTTGATTAGTCGAGCAATACGACCTTATGTAATTGATAACATTAGGGAATTCTAAACCAATTACTACTTTACTGTGCGTACTACAACTGTAAGTAGATAGATATTATCTCAATTCAATTGATTTTGTAACAGGTTTAAGGAGATAACCATGACATCAATAATTGTTAATGCCCAAAAGCTTTCTGAAGTCTCTCATAATTATGGCTCTGTAAAAACACTCATCAACCAGTTTGTGCATTTGAGGCATTGCCGACAAATGACACAAGATGAAGTGGACGCTATAATGGGCAACACAAAGCGACAGATAAGTAAATGGGAATGTGGCGTTAGGACACCAAGGGTATTTAACCTCTTATGTTGGGCTGAGGCTTTGGATGCCACTTTAATTCTCTCTCCCAATGATGGTGATTCATCCGTTCCGGTGGATATGCAAATCAAACATCCAAACAATGATCACTTTGTTCAATTTCACTAAAGCTTGCCAAAGAGGGTGGCTGCAAAGCAAGTGTGGTTGTAATGAGAGCATCCCAAAGGGATAACGCGAGAATGAAAACCACTCTTGCTTGAGCGGAGTCGAAGCTGGTGAGTTGAGGGAAAGGAGGTAACGATTGACCCGAAATGCACTTGCTTTAGGCGTGGGAGAAGAAACAAGTAGTGCTTCCTAAAACAAATTCAGTCAATTTCAGCAGATTACTGATTAATTAAATAAACATAAATGATTGTACCATCCATTTGTAAGTCCCCGTGCCTAGTCAATTGTGTGCCGTTTTTTACAAATTCTTTAACCTAGAAATGAAATCTGTTAATGAAATGATTGTCTCGTGCTCAGGAGGCAATTCATAGTAAGTTTCCTCTCTTCCTCTAATGAATGGATGAACTTTGCTAAACGACTTTCTATCGAGAAGGTGTTCAAAGAAGGTTTCATCTAAAACAATTACCCTAATTGCGGTTTCCTCGTTAAGTTGAACTAGGATATGGATAATAACATGGAGTTTGCCCAAATTATTTTTAAGCTTACTGTATGCATTTTTTAGCTTGTCCGGTCTTACCCATAGGGGTCTATCAAAATCCATCTTTATGTTAGGACCTGTTACCTCTACATAGCAATCTTTTTCTGGAACGTATAGGTCGGCATCTCCTTTGGTTAACTTATTGTCAATTGCATTCCCAGTGACATATTGACTACTACCAGCCCCCAATCCGATTTCAAGAACTTCAAATCCAGTTTCGTTCTCAATGATGTTTTTAATCTTATTTTCTTTTGAGGCCGCAATCTCCCAAAAATCCTTATAGGCATTTTTCCAATAATGTTTATCCATGTTTATCGTTACTTAGATGATTTTCGTCTGTTGTCTTCAACACATATCATTTGACAATTTGTTAAATCCGTTTTGCCACCTTTACTCCAAGGAGTAATGTGGTCACCTTCCATTTCAGATAAATCAAATGACTCACCACAAATGGTGCATTTCCCATTTTGTTTCTCATAAATTTTTTGCTTTATAGCATCAGAAAATGTTCGAATAGAAAGATATCTTTCATTTTTAGTAAGGATGTATGGATAGATTCCTTTTTTGTTTGTTACATCATCATCAAGAATAAGTTTAGAAATTTCAGACTCAATTTCTTTAGAGTCATAAACTTCATCTTTAAATTGATTATATAGAGAACCCCAATCAACCCCTTTCATGAATTTGGTTCTTTTATTCGTAAAAGTTGTTTCTATCCAGGATATTACATTTTGATAATATCTCCACAATGCTCCTGCGTTTGGATCATTTTGATGTTGCCCCATATATTCTTCAATTTGACCACTACTAAACCAACTAATCGTTGTTTCAAGGTAGTCCTGTCTAATTGGGGAACCATTTAAATAGTCTTTACCAATTGCATAAGCTGGACAGCCACTCTTGCTGAAATACCTTTTTGCATCAGATACCCAAGAACCTGAATAGACAGCGTTTCTTAATTCTTGGTTTGTTAATTTTTCTCCAGCTATATTTATGGTTCTAAACCAATCTAATTTTTCACTATCAGTTCCACTACAGAGATAGACCATCAACCTGTAATCTAGAATTTTTTCTTTCTCATCTTTTTGAAGGTTGTGAAAATACCGATTGTTAAAAGCAAAGTCTCCTTCGACAAATTGGCAAATAGAAATAGTCCGTTGCTGGCCATCAATCACTTCGAAGTTGCCATCTTCACGAACTGCCCAATACATCACATTTAATGGAAATTCTTTCTCAATCGTATTTATAACAGCAGCTCTTTGTTTGTCTTTATATACAAACTCTCTTTGGTAGGGAGGTCGTATATCTAGTTTCCCACCGAATCCAACTACTCCGTTTTCTTGATTATCCTCATAATCCTCTGATAGTTGCCTGACCGATATTTCTCTTAGTTCTATTCTCATTGCTTAACTACTTTTTTGTTTCGAATGAAAAGTCTTTTAAATGTTTCTTTGCCATTGATAAAAGAACCACGTCCATAGATTCCATTTGGGTCTTGACCAATACCTCTATTACTTCCGACTATTTCAAACTGATTAGGATTGAACTTGTCTAAAAAAGTAATCGGAACACCCATAATACCATCGTAATCCATAGGTATTTCGGCATATTTTGCTACTTCAATAGCATCATAATTATCATAGTGAGGATATTCTTCTGGGTCATATTTCTTGTACAGTATTAATTCTTCATGTCGTTTTTTAGTATCAAGGTTTGTGTACCACATAATACTACCCATGCTAAAGTACTTCTTCCCTCCTTCAGTCTTGATACGTGTTTTAGTTTTAATTTCATAATCATCTGGTACTTGAAACCATTTAGTTCCACCATTATCTACGCCTAACCACAGTTTATTATCACGTATAAACGGAAATATTTCTGTATAGATAATTGCATTCTGGTTACCTAAAACGATGAAGTTTTTGTCAAATTCTATTAGTTGAGAAATAAATTCTCTAAATAAGGAAAACGGGGGATTTGTAACTACAATATCTGATTGCTTCAATAATTCAATGCTCTCAGGGCTTCGGAAATCTCCATCACCCTTCATTGGTGTGACAATAATTTCTTCTCTATCAGGAATGCTATTACCATTTTTATCACCGGTATATTCTAAAGAAATTGCTTGTTCGGATTCATTTTGACTAAATAAATCTAGCTCCTGATTCTTGTAACAGGTTGCAATAAGTTTTTTCAATCCCAGCTTTTCAAAGTTATAAGAGAAGTAATGAAAGAAGTTACTAACTCTAGGATCATCACAATTACAATATACAACCTTCCCTTTAAAGAACTTCTTGTAATGCTTCATCTCACTTTCTATGTCTGTAAGTTGAGTGTAAAACTCATCCTTTTTTGAGCTTTTGGCTTTGTTTAAATTTTTATTTAGTATTTTATCCATATTAAGGATATACTCGAAATTATTGATTTATATACATTATTCAATAGAATTTAAGGGTTTCAATAATAATAACCAGATTGGTAGAGTGTATAGATTAGTTATTTTACTCTCCTTCAAAAAAGTCATTATCAACTTCTTTAACCTCATAAATTGTCTTGATCTGAACTCCCACATTGTACTGATGCATTAGGTCGACAAGTTGAGCGCCGTCAATTAGAATGATTGAATGGTGAGCTTCTCTGGCCTTCTTAATTGCTAAATCGTCAAAGGACGATGTAGTAATAAAAACACCTTTGGTTGTGTCTCCGCTCATTGCTCCAATAAAATTCCTGATGTCTTTTTCTCTTACTTTACTGTCAGTATATCGCTTTGCTTGAGTATAAATTTTCTCAAGTCCGAGTTTGTCTTCATTGATAATGCCATCGATTCCACCATCCCCTGACTTTGAGGTTTCAATAAAGTCACCGTAGCCCATTTTCTTAAGCAATATTAAAATCACCTTTTCAAAGAAGTAGGGATCAGTCTCTTTTAGTTTTTCAAGTAGTTCTGTTTTAACCTCAGTTTCGATTGTCGAAAATCCAGTATCTATAAAATCCTGCGGTGAAGCACTATCTACATCATCCATTTTTAGTTCTGCTGTACTTTCCTTCCTGCTTTTAACAGAAATGCGATGTTGTATAAAGTCAGGATCATTTTGTAAGTCGGCTAAAAGTAGCTGGCCACTTTCTAATGCCTGCTTTCCTTTTTCAGAAATCTGAACAATCCCTCTTTTGGGGTAAGAAACAAACTTACCCATTTTCAGGTAAGATTTTCCCCAAAGAATACGATCTATTAAAACGTTTACACCTGAGCTAGTTTTTTTATCCAACAGATCTTTCGGTAGTTCTGCATAGTAGTTATCACGCACATTTTGAGCTAACTCTCTACTACTAATAGATTTAACAGAATCTAATACTTCCAAGATGGGACGGAAGGTTTCATGATATTTTGGTAGCTCCATTTGTTTCTCTAATGTTCATTTTCTGGTTAAGTTCAACAGTATCGTATATGACAGTTGGGGTTATTATTTCCAAAATTCTTGGTAAAGCAGCGACATTTGTAATAATATATTATTCATATCAATTATACCACCAATAGCATAGAGACAATATTTGAGCTGGCTTTTTATTTCACAAAAGCTTTAATTGTATTTAACCAACCCTTGATTTCGTCAAATCCATCACGCTCAATTAATCTTTCAACGGTCATTTTCTCTATGGCTAGGTTGTTCAATTGACGTTTAGCCTTAGATATTTTTTTCTTCTGTTTTTCTTCTGTTTTTACAGGGTCTGGATTAATTGCATTCCAATCAGTTTCACTTGTTTCTTGATGAACAGCCATAGCAACCTTCATAGGTACATCATCATCATCAGTTATCTCAGTTAAAGTGATGTTTATGTTTAAATCGTGATAACATTCTACGATTGCTTGGTGATGTAAGTAGTTTTCTAATTCAACTTTTGCTGTATTGAAACCAATCTTTGTATCAATACCCTCTGCATTAAGGTCAGCAACACTTTGAATGTAATCTAGCTGATCAGAATCATAAATATGAACCTGTGATTGCAATAAACCATCCAAATATTTTTTCTCTATGTAGAATTTTAGTTGCGAACCACCTGTTGGAATAAAAGCAACTGCTTCATTATTTTCAAGATTTATAATATTTTCATCATTAGAATTTAATAGCTTGCTTAAACCTTTAAGGGCGTTAACGTCATTCTCTCCCTCCACAAAAATTAAAACTTTTACCTTGTTTTTTGGGTCGGGTAGAGCTCCAAGAGTCTCAATAATTCTATCAATTATTTCTTCATTATCAGAACCATCTTCATTTAAACCACTTTGAATTCTTATTTGTCCATTTTCAGAATAAACATATCGAAGTGATGCTTTCGGAATTTCTTTAGCAAGATTTGAATTATGCGTTGTGAAAAACACTTGGGCGTTCTTCTGTTTCTGAAAGTTCCTTTAGAGCATTGACTATCATTAATTGAAAATCAGGATGCTGAGAAGTTTCAGGTTCCTCAAGGGCATAGATGATATTTGGAGCGTTTGCGGTTCTGCGATTTTCAACTTGAGCTCTAAAAAAACTTAATAAAACTAATCTTCGCATCCCACTTCCCCTTTTATTAAGCGGAACTCCTCTCTCGTCTTCTAAAGTTAATTTAAAAATTGAATTCCAAGTAGGCTCTTTAGGAAAATTAGAACGAAGTGTTTCTGCTAATTCGGAATCTAAATCATTAAGCTTTCTAATCGTGTCATCTGCCAAGTTTGTTGAAGCTTCTTGCACAGCTTCCTTTAATTGGTCTAGAAGTGGTGTAATGGCATCTCTCTTTAGAACTTCTTTAATTATTTCTTTCATAGGGTCTTGAATGTCCGAGTCTTGGTCATTCAATTGCTTATCAACAAAGAACAAAGAGAAAATTGGAAGATACTTCTTGAGATTAGTCCATATTTTCTTTCTGTTATCCTCATTGTCTAATTTACCGTCAATTTTTATTTCTGCTGGCTGAGTGGTTATTTGCCCACCTTCATAAAAGTGATTACGAATTGCATTTCTTAGCTCTTTACTTTTCGTTCTATTAACTCCTTCTGCGTCTATTCCCAGTTCTTCAAATTGTAATTGTAAAGTCGTTCTTTTCTTTGATAGCAAGTCTGCTAAATCATGGTTGTCAGGATATTCACAAATAATCGAAGATTCTTCAGATACACTTCCCGAAGCAGAAATAGGAAATGATTTTTTTATTTCGAGTTTTTGTTCAGAATTCAAAAGATATTCATCTGCTAAACTAGTAGCTATCGTATCATCCAAAATAAGTTCTTCAGGCAAGTCCGTGAATACACAGGTTATATCAATTCTGCCATTATCATTATCGATACATAAATCATTATTATCAGGTTTTCCGTTGAAAAAAATATCGAGAGCTTCCAAAATAGATGATTTACCTACATCATTCCTTCCAATGATGACATTCAGGTCTGAAACTTTAATTTCTGTTTCTTGAGAGTAACTCCTAAAATTCTTTAATATTAGTTTGTCTAATTTCATTGGCGTATTTTTTTTGGCTTGTTCCAACTATTGGATAATGATGTACACGTTATACCAGTTATATAATTACTCGTCTAGGACGGTCTATTTATTAACCTTGTATCCATGCTTTTTCAGGAATTCAATTTTCTCCTGGATAACCTTACCCTCACGTTTTTTCATCTCTTTGTTAATGCCCTTTTGAATACCTTCAAGCTCATCCATAGTTAGCTTTCCGAGAAACTGAGACGAAAAAAGAGCTTTAAGGGTTTTATTGCTGTTTTGATTTTCCCGTAGGATATTAATCAACACCTTGGGTGTAACATTCTGCTTAGCCATGATTCAATTGTTTCATACAAATAAAACCTAATTTCAGGAAAGCATGAAACTACTGTAGATAATGTTAAACCGAGGATTAACCCCGGTCTAAGTTCAGGATGTAGTCAGCGGCTTTTTGAGCTTTGGCAGATGCTTCGATGATAAAGCGTTTGTCACTTTCAAGTTTCTTTACCCAACCTTGGATGTAGGCCGTTGCATTTTCAAGTGTGCGCTCGTTTTGAACGCCAGCGAAACCACATAGGAAGGAACCACCTAATTCGGCAACCAGTTCTTCCTTGCTGTAATCTTTAGAACCAAAGCTGTTTAGTTCGGTAATTTCAGGGCGATTTAATCTTGATTGATGTCCTGTTGAGTGGGTCAACTCATGAAACAATGTATCATAGTAGAATTCTGAACTATCAAAGAACTTGATGTCAGGAATATTCACGTAATCACTTGATGGTACATAAAAGGCTCTTTTTGCATCGCTGTGCTTTATTGCTGGAGCATTAGGCATTCCGGTGATGATGTTTTCACAAGCTTCTAATATTTCATTTTCAGGTTTAAGAACAACCTCTGGAATATCAATCTCGATATTGTCGATTTGATCAATATTGAAGACTTTGTACTCTTTGAGATAAGCGGATTTAAGCACCTTATCAGCTGGTAACTTTCGAGCTTCAGCTTCGGTAAGCTTTTTCTTACTGTCAGCATGAAGAAATAAGAAGTTCCAAAAGATGACAGGGACGGCTTTAGATCCCTTGCGAACAGTTCCACCTAAATCTTTAGCTTGTTTAAATGTTAAGTAATAAGGCTTCTCATAGGGAAGCATGTTCATTAAGAGTGCATTGATGCCTCGGTAAGGTTTGCGGGTAATGTAGCTGGATGCTGCTCCATAAGCACTCCATGGTTTATGCCAGGGGATGAAACCTTGTTCTAATTTCTCAATGATTTGATCAGTGATGTTCTGATAGATGTCATAAGATGAATTTTTACGATTTTGCATGATGTACCTCCATTTATTTGTTTGATGAGGCACGCCCAAACAGACGGAGATAGGTTGCTATGCAACCCTGACGAAGTAAAAAATGTGTTGGCGATGAATGCTGGCGTCAAGCAGCAAAGGATATTTTTTCAAGGAACGGGATTTCAGAAGCACCGACCGTCTGGTAGCTTTGCTGAAATCCTAAACAAATGGAGTACTTATGGATCACGTTATTCATTAAGGAATGAAGGAAATGAGTTATGAAGGTTTTTAAGGTGGAATAGGTTAGCTGAGTTTTTAAATTATCAGTGATTTGAGTCCATAATGTGACGGTTATAAAGAATAAATAATTCACCTTTGACCATGTAATTTTTAGTGTTTTTTAATTATGGGGTTAAAAGCAACCAATTCGATTGATCAGATAAAACTTTTGGAGAAGAGAGGGATGACTTTAGACATGCCTGAAGAGAAAATCAAAGAGGTGCTTTTGGATATTGGTTACTACAGGTTGGGTTTTTATTGGCATCCTTTTGAAATAGATACTCATCATAATCTAAAAGAAGGCACTCGGTTTTCAGATTGTCTGGATTTATATTATCTAGATGTGGATTTAAGGAGGCTGCTGATTGAGTACATTAATAGGATAGAGGTTAATTTTAGGACAAAAGTTGTTTATTACGTTTCAAATGCTAATAAGGACATAGCTACTTGGTTTATTGACCCCAACGTAGTAAGTCAGTCTTATATTGATGATTTCCCCAGTCACTATACTGGTGAGTTTAAAAGAAGTAATAGGCCTATTAAAAAACATCATCAAAAGCATATTAATGATATGTATGCACCAGCTTGGAAGACCCTTGAATTTTTTACGTTTGGAGCAATTCTTAAAACGTATAAATGCCTTCGTGATGGAGATATACAGCAGAGGATTTCCAAACTTTACGATATCAATGATGTGAACAAGTTTATTAATTTCATGTCTAAAATTGTCTTGTTGCGAAATGTTGGTGCACACGGTGGGGTGTTATTTGATTTTCAATTACCAACTGGGATTCCCAAAATCCCTCAAATTGATTTCTATAAGGAAAATCGAACTTCCTTGGGTTCCTCCATTAAAGTAATTTCATTTATATTAGGAAGCGTCTCCAAATCTCGCCAGAAAGACTTTATTGACAGGATTGACAAGACAATACGGAAACACCAAGATAGGCCTGAAATACGGGATATTATAGAAAACAAGATGGGCTACGAGCTTTAGTTCAAAAATATTTCACCAGAACAAAAGTTTGCTGTACTTTTGTCCCAGTGCCCAGCTAAACATAGCTTTAGTTCAGCACTTAAAAAGAATACTCATAAAACCCGGACTTGCTCCGGGTTTTTCGTTTTCTACCATTCTTTCAGATACCCCTTATTCACTATATCTACCGAGGACAGAATCCAAGGCTTCATCCGCATCTTTGTAGATAAAATTGCTCTGATATCCCAGGGTAGTGGTCAAAGATGAGTGGCGATAGAGCTTCTGAAGCATGTGAGGTGGAATTTTGTCTCCTGACAAATTTCCGAAGGTGTGACGAGCAATATGGTGAGTTAGCGGCTTATCAATCTTAGCATTTTCAGCAATAACCTTTAAATCCCCGTTTATACGCTTTACAGCCGATTTAATTTTTCTGTGAATGTCTTTGGGGTCACTCTTGTCTGCCTTATCAAGATCTGGAAAAACATAATCTTCAGGTGAAGCCCCTTCTCTTTTGTATTGTGCAATAATGGCCAGAGCCTTTTCAGGTATTTTCAAGGAACCAACTTTATCATTTTTATTCATCCCATAATGAAGGCGGTCATCCCGCAATTCATCCCAGGTCAAGGTAAGGACATCAGAAATTCGCATTCCAGCAAAATAGAAGGCAAAAAGCCATATATTACGGGAGTGCTCCAATGAACTTCCTGGTTCAAGCCCTAACTGCTCAAGGTTCTTAAGCTCTTTAGCGGTAAGTCCAACTTTGCGTGTATCAGGAAATTTGATTTGAATTCTTCCCTTTCCGAAAGGATAGTATTTGCTTAAAGCTGGTCGATCCTTAATGGCTGTATTGAAAATGGTGCGGATCACAACCAAGTGATTGACGATGGTTCGGGTGCTTATGTCTCGCTCATCTTTCAAATAGGCCTGAAACTTTTTAAGCAAAGAGACTGTGATGTTTTTAAAGTCAATATCTTCTCCACCTATAAACTCTTTGAAGCGGTTGACACGTGGCTTGTCGGCACTGTGCTGGTTGAACTTCTTTGATTTTTCGAGATTATCTAAATAGGCTTCGGAATACTGAATGAAGGAAGCGCGTTTAGATTTACTGCTTATTTCGGTTTTCAGTCCTTTGGCAGTTAGCTCGCGTTCTTCAATGTTAAGCTCAATGAGCTTTTTATTGGCGTCCGCTACTTGCCTTTTCAGATCGTTGTTAACGGTTGTAGCATTTGTATGTGATTTACGAACCCGTTGGTTTTTTTTGTCCCATTGCTCCTTATCCACATAATGACCCGTGGCTTGAATTGTGTTGCGCCTATCTTTAATAATTTGAAGGTAAAGCGGGTATTTACCCTGACTGTTGGCTTTGTTCTTGAGGATGATTTTAATAGAGGCCATGGACTGGTATTTTCCTCAAAGATAATTAAACGGGTCGAACATAGGTCGAACATTTTTTGAATTAACATGAATCCATATGATCTTAAGTAAAATGTAAAATACTTGTATTTAGTATTTTAGCATAATTTCAAATCATACAAAACCAAATTGAACAGGACTTAAAATCCTGTGAGCAGCAATGTTCGTGCGGGTTCAAGTCCCGCCCGGGGCACCTAAAAAGCCGAAGCAGAAATGTTTCGGCTTTTTTTATTTTAGATGCTATGAACGAAAAGCTTTTTACAGTTTATGTTTTGCAGAGTCATACTGATGGCTCTTTGTATAAAGGCATGACTGCAGATATCGAAACAAGACTTGAACAGCATAATGCGGGCAGAACTAAATCAACTACAGACAACCCTTACATTTGAATCAAAATACGCTGTATGCCCTACCCCCTCTACATTAAAAACATGGTTTGTGATCGCTGCAAAAGCAGTGTAGAGGCAATTCTAAAAAGTTTAAACATCCCTTACGGGGATATAAAACTTGGCGAGGTTGGTATTGAAAAGTTGTTGGAAACCAACAAGAAATCTGAACTTTCTAAGAAATTGATTGAGGCAGGGTTTGAACTCTTGGAAGACCGCGACAGCCGGCTTATCAATAAAATAAAAAGTGAGGTGATTGTCTTTGTTCAAAACGCCAAAGACTACACAGCCCACACTCTAAGTGGCCACCTCAGTGTACATTTAAATAAAGAGTATAGCTCGCTCAGCAAACTATTCAGCACAGTGGAGGGCCGCACTATTGAGCAATACTACATTCAACAACGAATTGAAAAGGTTAAGGAACTGCTTGTTTACGATGAGCTTACTCTTTCGGAGATTGGCTTCGAGCTGGGTTACAGTAGTGTGGCGCACCTATCCGCTCAGTTTAAGAAAATAACGGGCATGACACCCACTGCCTTTAAAAAGCTCGGGGTAGCGGGCCGTAAAAAACTTGACGAGATATAGTCTCCCTATAAACCCTATCCCTAATTGTATAAATTATAAGGCATTAGAATTGATACATTTGTGCCTGTGAAAAAGCTCAAACCCATATTTTCATTGGTAATGATAGTGGTGCTGTTAATCTCTTCGCTGGGGTTTACAGTAAACCGCCATTATTGCATGGGTATGCTGATGAATGAAAGTTTCTATTCGCTGCCTGAAAAGTGCGGTATGGAAGCCACAAGTTCCTGCACAGCACCTGGAGAGTCGATCGACATGGGCTGCTGTGATGATGAAAACCTCGCTTTTAGGGGTATTGAAATTATCAGCCACTCAAAACAGAAGTTGAGCTTTAACCTGGTTAAAGTAGTTGATTTTTACAGCGCCTTCAACCTTGCCACAGCCAGTGCCAGCAGTTATAAACTGCTTTCCTTTTTTCCACCGCCAGATGTTTTGCTCTATGGCCGCAACCTGCTTATACAGGTGCAACGGTTTTTGATTTAGATTTATCCCTTGCATAGCGGAGCTATATTTCCGCATACAGCTTCTGCTATTTATAAGAAGTAATCCTAACTAAACCAACCTATTAGTTTAAAACGATAAATTCTAAATCAATGAACTCACTATATAAATTTTCATTCGCCTTACTAATTGTATTTAGCGCCACTACAGCATTTGGGCAGAGCAAAACCGACACTACTATGATTGTAAACGGGGTTTGCAATATGTGCAAAAGCACTATTCAAAAAGCCTGTGAAATGGAGGGCGTTAGCAGCGCTGAATGGGACGTGGAATCCAAGGTACTTACCTTAAATTATGATACGGATAAGCTTAGTCTGCAACAGATAAGCGACTCTATAAATGCAGCTGGCTATGATACCGAATACAACACCGCACCTGATGAGGCTTACTTTGGCCTGCATGGCTGTTGCCACTACCGCAATCCTAAGGTAGTTGAAGATCATAAAAAATAGTTGTTACCATGAGATATTCAGGAATACTGATACTGGCCCTGTTGCCATGGCTCAGCTATGCCCAGATTTCAGGTACGGTTACTTCATTTGAAAAAGATAAGTCAAATCCACTACCGGGCGCCAATGTGGTTTGGGAAGGTACCAACGTAGGTACTGTTACTGACGAAAATGGAAATTATACCATCGAAAAAGTAGCTGAAACCAACACACTGGTAGTAAGCTTTATTGGGTATAAAACGCAAACCAAAATTGTGATCTCCCGCAAGGGCACCATCAATTTCGTAATGATACCCACTGGGAGCAGCCTCACTGAGGTAGATGTAGTAGGCCGGGTGGATGCCACTTCCGTGGATTTGAAACGGGCCGATTTAACATATAAAATTGATGATAAGGAATTGCGAAAGGCGGCCTGCTGTAACCTCAGCGAAAGCTTTGAAACCAACGCCAGCGTAGATGTTTCATTTACGGATGCAGTAACAGGTACACGCCAGATTGAAATGTTGGGGCTTGCCGGTAAATATGCGCTTATTCAAAGAGAGAATATTCCGTTTGCCAGAGGGCTGAATGCCAATACGGGCCTAACTTACATACCCGGACCTTTTGTGCAAAGCATACAGGTAACCAAGGGCCTCAGCTCAGTACTTAACGGATACGAGAGTATTACAGGTCAGATCAATGTGGAATTTTACAAACCGGAAACCGCACCCCGGTTGCTATTTAATGCTTTTGCAAACCAGGGTGGAAGATTTGAAGCCAATGCTATTACCGCTTTTGATGTGGGCGAAAAAGTATCAACCGCATTACTTCTACACGGTAGTTTAAACTCCGGTATTAATGATGTAAATAATGATGGCTTTGTGGATATGCCAACTGGCAGCCAAATAAACCTGGGCAACCGTTGGCATTACCAAAATCAAAATGGCTGGGAAGGGCAAATAGGTTTTTCTGCTATTAAGAACGACAAAATTGGTGGACAAAAAAGCTATGTGCAAAATGAGAGTGTGGTTGCAAATCCATGGGGGTTTGAGTCTCATGGAAATAGGCTGGAACTGTTTGGTAAAAATGGGTATGTTTTTAAAGACAAGCAATTTAGAAGCCTGGGTATAATATATAGCCTCAGTCATCAGGACCATAAAGGCACATTAGGAGAAAAACGACATTTTGCAGATCAAAATGCATTTTACCTCAACACTATTTTTCAGGACGTAGTTGGCAACACTACCCATAAATACAGGGCGGGCCTCTCTTTACAGGCAGAAAATGTTACCGACCAGCTTACGGCAATAAATATTGATGGTTTTTTATACAATCAGCAAAGAGAAGAGATAGTGCCCGGAGCCTATGTGGAATATACCTTTGAGCCAGATACGAGGTTTACCATGGTGGCCGGTGTAAGAGGGGATTACAACAGCTATTTTGATAAGACCTTCATCACTCCACGGCTAAATCTACGCTATATGCCTACAGAGAGCACTACCTTGAGACTAGGTGGCGGAAGAGGCCAGCGCACAGCCAATGTGGTTTCAGAAAACCTCAACATACTGGCTTCATCAAGGTCATCGGATTTTACAGATGTATTGCCATTCAACCCCGAGGTAGCCTGGAATTCAGGTTTCAGCATTTCGCAAACTATTGCAATAGGAAAACGATCATTGAAGCTTAATGCAGATGCCTTTTATACTTGGTTTAAAAACAAGGTGATTGTTGATCTTGATCAAAATCCTACACAGGCTTTCTTCCTTAATACAAACGGAAGCCAGTCATTCAGCTTTTTGGCTCAAGCCGATTATGAAGTATTAAAGAACCTGGAATGGCGCCTGGCATATAAATACCTCGATTCGCGGGATGAATTTCTGGACGGACTGGCTCCCTCCTATCTCATACCAAATCACAGGGCCTTTACCAATTTGGCATATCGCACGGATAAAGGGTGGAAATTTGACATTACTGCAAACTGGTTTGGCAAAAAGCGATTACCCGAAACGGATTTAAGTCCTACGGAGTTTCAGCGCGAAGATTATTCTGATGACTTTTTTACGGTAAATGCCCAAATCAACAAAACATTTAAAAATGGTATTGAGGTTTTTGCCGGTGTGGATAATCTCCTGAACTTCCGTCAGGGTGACCCCATTATAAATGCCGGTAACCCCTACGATGCCTACTTTGACACCAATTTTACCTGGGGGCCGGTTTTCGGCAGAAACATTTATGTGGGCTTATATTACACATTAGAAAAAGCTAAAAAGAAATGAAACCTCGTTTTAAAATTTTTGCACCGGCAGGCCTTAATAAGTATATAGATACTGAGCTAAATGATTATCATCAACATCTTTTAGATAAAGAATACTCAGTGGCATGGCGGCACTTGGAGCGTGCCCATGTTTTAGGGCAATCCTTCGCATGGCCTCATACATATGTTCACTATAAGATGTTACAGTTTGGTATTAAAATAAAAAGCCCCAAAGAAGTGATAGGTCAAATACCACGGCTACTTGTTGGCGGGATAAAATCGTTTGTAGGTAATGTGCCTTTGGGTAATACCGGGGGAGCTAATGTACCTCCTCTCAAACCGCTGGATATTGAGCCTGAGTTAAAAACAATTTTTGAAAAATACGAGATTGATAATTAGTGCTGATAGTACTTATTATACATCAAAAAGTACCTACAACTAAAAAAGGCCGGCTCCATACAGAACCGGCCTTCTCAACCAATTAACCTAAACCTAACCTTAAAAACTAACGACTATGAATAAGTCATTACTTCTTGAATATTATAAAGCAAACCCTGTGCCATTATGCATGCATAGGATCTTGCTATAACCCTATATCTACTGGGGTATAGACAACACCTATGAGCAACAATATTCCAGATCAGACTTTACCAATTCCCTTCCCTTCGTAAAACTCTAAATCCCAGTGTTATTCGGTTTAAAAAGCAACCACCAAGAACATTGAGCCTTTTTTGACCTTTCATTTTTATGGCACATACCCATCAACATTCTACCAAAAATATACGGCTGGCCTTTTTTCTGAATGTGGGGTTCACCATTCTGGAAATAATTGGTGGCTTACTTACTAATAGTGTAGCCATATTGTCTGATGCATTACATGATCTTGGTGACAGTCTTTCATTGGGCCTGTCATGGTATCTGAATAAAAAATCAACAAAAGAGGCCAGTAGTGATTTCACTTTCGGATACCGGAGATTTTCACTACTTGGTGCCCTGGTAAACAGTTTGGTGCTGATTGCCGGTTCTGTATATATAATTTCGGAAGCCGTTGATCGCATTTTACAGCCTGAACACAGCAATGCTGAAGGAATGATAATTTTTGCCCTAATTGGTGTTACGGTTAATGGTTATGCTGCATTTAAGCTAAGCTCTGGGAAATCCATGAACGAAAAGGTGGTAAGCTGGCACTTACTTGAGGATGTACTGGGCTGGGTGGCTGTGCTCATTGTGGCGGTAGTTCTACTATTTGTGGATGTTCATTACCTGGATCCGGCACTTTCGTTACTCATTACCCTATACGTTTTATATAATGTGATAAAGAGGCTTAAGACTACATTGTATTTATTTTTAGAAGGGAAGCCACGCGATATCGATCTTGAGAAAATCAAAAAGAAAATACTGGAACTCGATAATGTTGCCTCACTCCACCATACACACCTATGGAGCCTGGATGGCGAACATCACATTTTTACCACGCACGTTAAACTAAAAAGCATAACGGAGTTTGCTCAAATATTGGATGTCAAACAATCTATTAAAAAAGTACTTCAGAGGGATTATAACTTCTCTCATTTTACAATTGAAACCGAACTTGATAGTGAAAGCTGCTCTCTATCCCCCTGAAAGCCTTGCGTGTAAGAGTATGCTTTACTTTTGCATAATAACTATCATAATATCAATAGTTTACTAAAAATTACGTTGATTTTATCCGTTAAGTAAACCAAAAGCCGATAAGGCTCGTAATTACTAACAAATCAGAAAAACGAATATTTATGAAGACGAGAAAATTTTTGTCACACCTTTTATTACCTATACTAGCATTAGGGCTGGTATTTTCAATATCGTCCTGTGAAGAGGATGATGACGATGTAGGGCCAAATCCAAATCTAAGATCAACCACTTATATGTATGAGTTTAATAACGGACAGGTTGCATCTGCTCCCTACGATACGCTACACCCCGATAACCTTACTGCAGAAATGAAAGTAGACGAATTGAGTAATGGCGGATCAAGGATAACCATTACATTAATGAATACTATTGATGGTGAGTCCTACCCGGTGCATGCACATGATGCAGCAGACCCAAGTACTACCCCTAATGGAACTCCATATAATGAAACACCAAATAGCGATATTCTGGTACAAATGATAGCCGGTAATGGCGGTACAGCCAGCATTTCGCAGGAAACGAGTATGTCTTACAACGAGCTTACTAATAATTATGAAGGCTTTTTTGTAGTACATGATCCTCTACAGCCTGTTAACACGGCAGACATTTCCACTTACCTGGTAGTTGGTTCATTTGCCCGCACACAGGCGGACAATAACTTTAACAGGATGACGTACAACTACGCATTCAATACCGGACAAATTGCGCAGATGTTTGCCTATAATGGCAGTCACCCAACTGATTTATCAGCAATGCTATCCGTACAGGAATTGGCCGGTGGTAACAGCCGCGTGCAGGTGCATATTATGAATTCTGTAGCAGGAGAAGTTTATCCAACGCATGCTCATGATAAAGCTGACCCCGCCACTACCCCAAACAATACACCCTACGATGAAACTCCAAATGCTGATGTATTTGTAGAAATGATTGTGGGTAATGGTGAAACTGCCTATGGTGGTCAATTGAGTCCTAAATCATATACTGAGCTTACATCAAACTATGAAGCTTTTTTTGTGATTCACGATCCATTGCAGCCTGTTAATACTGCAGATCCAACAACTTACGTGGTGCTTGGTAATTTTGCCAGACAATAATTTGAATTGACCTTGAATGGAAAAACCCCTTCTGTACCGGAAGGGGTTTTTTAATATGTAGGCTCTAGTTTTCGTCCTCGTAAAAAAGCTTATAGTACTTCCTGCCGTTATCGTTAGTACCCTTCTCAATCTTGGTGCTGATTGCCGGTTCTGTATATATAATTTCGGAAGCCATTGATCGCATTTTACAGCCTGAACACAGCAATGCTGAAGGAATGATAATTTTTGCCCTTATTGGTGTTACGGTTATTGGTTATGCTGCATTTAAGCTTAGCTCTGGCAAAACCATGAATGAAAAGGTGGTAAGCTGGCACTTACTTTAGGATGTACTGGGCTGGGTGGCTGTGCTCATTGTGGCGGTAGTTCTACTATTTGTGGATGTTCATTACCTGGATCCTGCACTTTCGTTACTCATTACTCTATATGTTTTGTTTAATGTAATCAAACGGCTCAAGGATACACTCTTTTTATTCTTAGAAGGAAAGCCACGCGATATCGATCTTGAGAAAATCAAAAAGAAAATACTGGAACTCGATAATGTTGCCTCACTCCACCATACACGCCTATGGAGCTTGGATGGCGAACATCACATTTTTACCACGCACGTTAAACTAAAAAACATAACGGAGTTTGCTCAAATATTGGATGTGAAAAAAGCCATTAAGGAAATGTTACAGGATGAATACGACTTTTCGTATTATACTATAGAGACTGAACTTGATAGTGAAAGCTGTAATTTAAATTAAAAGAGAATTAATGTGAATCGGCCCCATCCTGAAGGCGGTCAATCAAAATTTTCATTTGCTGCCGTAAGTCCTCCATTGCATTTTTCAGGTATTCCATCTTATCTGCAAAGGGATCATTTTCTTGAAGGTAGGCCAGTGTGAGTTTCCCTTCCACCTTCCACACTTCTTTAATTTGATCGGGCACTATTCTTCGGGTATTATGTTCCTCGCTATCGCATTGTAAAAGAATATGATCATCAACTGTAAAGAGGCGTTTAAGGATATATTGCTTGTCCGTACGGATGATTACAACTTCACCGGAGCAGACATCGCTGATGCTGCCAACTCGGTTACAAATCACACTATCTCCATCCTTATAAGCCGGCTGCATACTGCCATCAAGTACTTTAAATATCTGTACGGCATGAAAGCCATCAAAATTTTCTTTTACCACCTCCCCATCATAAAATTGAGACAGATACCCGGCCCGGCTCACAAGTTGTGATTTATCCGCACACACATTACTGTTTGGTAAATTCCGCTTATGGCCCGCACTGTAAATACGGCCAATTATTTGCCCCTCAATTTTACAATTTGAAATACTATGTGGAGATGAATAGAAAACATCGCCATTAAGCGGACGAAAATTTAGTAGCGTATTCATGGTAGTTGGAGTTTTACTTCTTTCAAAATATTCTACTACATAAAAGTAATAAAATACTTGTACTCACTACTTTTTAAAATTTCTGCTTACCTCTACAAAACTCTTATGGCATTCCAATAATTCGTTTCTCAATTCCTGCAACTGCATGTGCAGGTTTTCTATTCTATGAAAATTTTCTTTTGATGACTTTAAAAACTCTTTGGTAACCTTGCCTACCACCTTCCACATGGCTTTTATCTGATGTTGTTTTACGGTAATGGCCTCAACAGTTGGGCTTTCGCTTTGCAGTATCCAACTGCCATTTTCCTTAAAAATGCGCTTTACAACAACACTGTCATGTACAATCAGCACCACAATTGTGCCGTCCAGCCATTCACCAGGATCCTGAATGTGTTGGCATATAAGGTAATCATCCGATGATATGGCCGGCATCATACTATCTCCGCTTACATTAAAAAGCATTATTCCCTCGCCTGAAAACCCGGGGATATTATAGGATTCCAGTCCGTTAAGATATTCCTGATCAGAATAATTGTGAATAAAATCCCCGGCTTCTACAGACAGTACCAGCGGATAAGAATTGGTGTCCACAACATTAACCTCAGCATTAATAAGAAGCTGAACACTCACACCAAAAAATTTACCGATTGCAGATATTTCGGTAATACTTGGTGAAGCACCAGTAATAAGCTTCTCTATCCGAGCCTCTTTGATCTTTAGTTTATCAGAGAGTTCTTTATTGGTATAATGAGAAGTTTGTAAAAGAAAAGCTGCCCTTTTTAAAGTATTCATGGAATTACATTTAGAAATAAGAGCAAAACCAGCGGGATACTCGATCTTATGAAGAATGAAAGTTACTTAATATTACACTAATTATTTTTGGTCATCAGGCAACGGGCCATCCCCATCCAGGGAATAACCGCCATTCTGCATCCCTTTAAGTTTTTGGAGTTCGGATTTAAAATAGCTTATTTCCTGTTTCATAGCAGCAATTTCCTGTGAAACCAGGTTAATATCATAGCCGCCATCAAAGGCCAGCTTCTCAATCATCCTTGTCACCTTGGCCTCTACCTTCCACAATTCCTTTACATCACCATTATGTAAGGTGTAGGATTTAAACTGAGGGTTATCACTATCCAGTATTAAAATACCACCATTCTTGCGTACCCGTTTTACCACAATGTCATTATCGGTTACCAGCACTACCATATCACCGGCCTCCACATCACTTTCTTCAACCCTACCACAAACCAAATAATCATTTTCAGAAAGTGTAGGGTACATACTTTCTCCGTGGACTTTAAACAGGCGGTGTTCCGAATCTCCGGAAACACCCGGAATACGGTAATATTCAAGTTTACTGAAATAATCAGGGTCATCCTTCCCATCTAAGTAGCCAGCAGCAACTTTGGAGTCTATCAGCACCAGGTAATCCAAAACTATTTCCCGAGCCTCCGTTCCCATAATAAACCAGTTAAGGTCTATCCTGAAAAATTTGCTAATACTTACAAGTTCGCTTATAGTAGCATCAGAGGTTTCCTCAATCTCCTCAATCCTTTCTGCACTAATACCAACCTCCTGACTTAGTCTTTTTGCAGAATAATTTTTTCTATACCTCAATCCTGTTAACCTCTCCCCTAAATCCATGATTTGAATATTTATATACGCAATGTATCAATTAGCCAGCAGTGTTGTTTGCCCTGATGCTAACTTTCTTCCTCAAAAAACAGCTTATAATATTTTCTACCGCTATCATCTGCGCCCTTCTCAATCTTGG
Source organism: Schleiferiaceae bacterium (assembly GCA_963758205.1). Classification (GTDB taxonomy): domain Bacteria; phylum Bacteroidota; class Bacteroidia; order Flavobacteriales; family Schleiferiaceae; genus Owenweeksia. Next base: position 500,610 of record CAVWUM010000001.1, on the reverse strand, counting down.
TACGATCTCCATGTATGTACACGCTAAAGTTTTTATCCAGTTTTAATACACTTTTGAAAACCCGCTGCTTATTCTTCACGGCATCCTGAGAAATGTCAAAGCCATCATTGTAATTGAAACCTTCACGATCCTTCTCGGCTGTATAGGCTTTAAATCTATCCGCCACACCTTTTTCTTCAAATACCTGTACGCTAAACTCCTCCTGGTCAAAGGCGTCATTTTCCTTAAAGAAGTCTTTGGTTTTATTGAGCAGATCAATCTTCTCTGATTTATCCATCAGGTTGTCAGAGTTCAGGTCATTCAAAATAAAATCCTTGGTGATATTGATGATACCGGCTGTTTTAGAATATTCGGTTGAACGCTGTTTTATATTGAGGAAATCTTCAAACCAAAATTTTGTTTCTTCACCCTTATTCAGGTTATCCACCGATAGTACCTGGTAGCCATCCTCCTCATCTACATTAAAAATAAGGCAGGCCTTATCTACCTTGCTGGGACTAATGCCCTGGAAACTGTGGATGTCAATAATGCTTTCCTGCTCCTCAGTAAATAAAAAAGGCTCCTTTTTTTCCGATTTAAAAATTCCGATTGCATCTCCCGTAACATTGCCGAATGTGAGTCTCTTAAAGTAAAGAATGAACAGCTCACCACTTTTTACCTGCGGATGTTGCGAATGCTGCTGTAGCAATTTGGCCAGGTCTGCTGATCGCTTAGTAAACACCTGCTGATCCTTAAAAATATCGCGGGCAATGGTATATACATTATTAAGATCCAACTCAGCCGCATGGGTAAATCTGTAAAACTCCGGTTGCTTAAAGGCAGACATAACATATTTCCAGATAATGGCACGGGTGGGTTCGTCAAATACGGATTCTTCAGTACTCAAGCGCAATTCCTCATCTTTAAGTTTATTGCCAATAAAATGGGTTATAGCGTGTGATATGGAGCTTAAATTGGTATCGAACATCTGAAAGTAATAATGGATTTACTAAGGCTGCAAATATCACAATACCCTTATCGTTTTCTTTATTTTAAAGAAGTAATTATACCCACTAGTTGCTTTTTGAGCAGATGTTAAATAACCTTTCCCAAAAAAGATTAAAAACTAAATTTGCCCATCAACAATAAAACTGACCCTAAGCGACAGCGCTTGGCACGTACAGATTCATGAAACACATTTTTTCGCTCTTACTTTTTGCCATTGCCCTTATGGTCAGCGGTCAAAAACTTGAAGGCCTGGTAGTGGATGCGGACACACGGGAGGAACTGCCCTTTGTAAACATACTCTACAATGCCAGGCTAAAACTAGGTGTTTCCACTGATGTATATGGCAAGTTCACTATTGAAGACCGCAGCCTGATTGAAAAGCTGGAGATCACTATAATTGGCTACAACCCGGTTACCATCCTGCCAAAGGATATACCTAAGAGCGGCCTACTTACTATAGAAATGAAGGCCATTACCACCAACCTGCAGGAGGCTGTGGTAAAGGCCGGAGAAAACCCTGCCCTTAGGATTATCCGTAATGCCATAGCCAATGCGGATAATAATGACCCTAAAAAGTATGATACATACAAGTTTAAATCGTACAACAAAAATATACTTACCCGTAACCTCGATTCGCTGGTATCTGCCCGCAGGCAGTTAAAGCTTATGGAATCTGACACGGCCAGTGTACTTTCCACCCGCTACCTTTTAATGTCTGAAACCGTTTCGCGCACACGCTTTAAAAAACCTGATCTCTTTAAAGAGGAAATCATCGGCACAAAAATCAGTGGTTTTAAAAAGAGTATTATGGCCGTTGGAGCCGAGAATATCCAGTACTTCGGTTTGTATGATGACGTGATACAGGTGCTTACAGAATTCTACATTACCCCTTTGGCCAAGGGATCTGATAAACGCTACTTTTTCATTTTGCAGGATACTATTATCCGGGGTACGGACTCAACCTACATCATGTACTTTCAGCCCAGGATAGGGGCCAACTTTGAGGGATTAAAAGGCGAAATCCACATTAATACCGATGGCTGGGCCATGGAGTACATTTTTGCTGAGCCTAATTACAAAAGCACGGTTGACTTTGCCATGGAGCACACCTACAGCCAGGTGCAGGGGGGCAATTGGTTTCCTAAGGATTTGAGCATTTTGCTACAACTGGAACAGATGCCCTTTTTCAATGATCCGGGATTTGTATTCAGCCAGCTATATGTAGATAGTGTGGAGCTGAATGTGCCTATTGCTGATGAAAAATTTGACCACGTAAAACGAGAACTTACCCTGGGTGCGCCTGACGTTAAAAAGGAATTTTGGGAAAACAACAGGCCCGCTGAGCTCAACCTGAAAGAGTCAAAAACCTATGCCCACATGGATAGCATCGGGGAGCGCTACAAGTTTGATTTTATGATGAACGGCCTCCGTAATATTTACCGTGGTTTTTTTACCGTAGGTGATCTAGAGCTTAAGGTGAACAAGTTTTTGGCTTACACCGGTTATGAAGGGCTAAGGCTTGGTGCGGGAGTTTATACCAACTCACAGTTCTCTAAAAAAATTCGGTTTGGTGGTTACTACGGCTACGGGTTTACTGATAAGGAGTGGAAATACGGTGGCACGGCCGAATACTTTTTTAACTGGAAAAAAGACCATAAAATAACCCTGGACTACAGCGATGATGTGATACAGCCGGGCGTGGTGAACATCCCCTACTATTACAACACCAACTTTTGGACAGAGGTGTGGGCGCAACACATGGATCGTAGAAGGGAGGTTTCGTTAACCTATAAAACACGCCTTGCCAACTTTATGACTCTGGAAGTAGGGATGCGCAAATTTGACATCATTACCAATAATGATTATAAATACTTTAATACCGGAGATGCTGATGCTGTGCCCATGGGTAACTTCAACTTTGCAGAAGCAAACCTGGAGTGGAGATGGGCCTATAAGGAGATGATTACCTCCAACTTCGGCCACCAGATTTCGGCCGGTAGCGATTATCCCGTAGTAATGGTAAAATATGCCAAGGGCTTTCAGGATGTGCTGGGTGGAAATTATCACTACAATAAAATTGAAGCGGGCACATGGCTTTACAGATACCTAAGGGGATGGGGTTTTCTGGATACCCGTATTGAAGCCGGTTATGTGGATCAGGCCTTACCCTACCAAATGCTGTTCAGCAACCGTACTTCCTACAACCCTTCTATTTCCATCGTAAATAAAAACTCCTTTCAGACCATGCGTTTTAATGAGTTTTTTGCTGATAAGTATGTTTCACTGTTTCTGAACCACAACTTTGGCTCGCTGCTTTTCCGTACCAATTGGTTTCAGCCCGAAATTTCCATAAACCATGCTATGAGCTTTGGTACCATGAGCAATACGGAGTACCACCTCAATCTACCCATAAAAACCCTGGAAAAAGGTTATTACGAAAGCGGGTTAATCATCTCCAACATTCTTCATATCGACTTCTTTAAGGTGGGATATATTGGATTTGGTATGGGAGCATTTTACCGCTACGGCCCCTACCAGTTGCCAAATGAGCACGAAAACTGGGCCGCCAAACTTTCCATTATCTACACCATTAACTAAAATTACATTACTGCCAGCTGTTTATCGCAGCTTGACAAGGCCCTTGATTTTTCGTACATTCCTAATTCTAAAACACTTAGGTATGGCTACAATAAAATCACTAAACAAATGGGCCAATGCCCATACGTATTACCCACTAGACCTTTTACGGGTTGGCCTGGGTATTTTTTTGCTTATTAAAGGAGTATTGTTTTTAGGAAGTAGCCTTATGCTGGCAGAGCTGGCTGCTCCCCTTCAGGATTTTGGAGGTTTTATGGTCCTCATCCACTATGTGGCTCCTGCGCACCTTATTGGTGGTATCCTAATTATTTTCGGATTGCTAACGCGCTGGGCCGCCATTGCCCAAATACCAGTATTGATAGGCGCTGTACTGGTAAACTTTATTGGTGTAATGGACACCGGAAACCTGTTTGCCTCACTGCTGGTACTTGTACTTTGCCTCTTCTTCACCCTATATGGCTCAGGTAAGCACTCTGTAGATTATAATCTTAAGATGCATCAGTAGTATTAATCACACAACCAACCTAAACCGAAAGGGGCTTAGCAACAATTGTAGCTAAGCCCCTTTTACTTAGATATAAAACCGTGATTTAAAAATTAGCCCTCACACCCAATATAAAATTACGTCCGCCAGCCACCACCCCAGAGGAATAGGGCAAATAGCGCTGATCGGTAATATTCTCTAAACCGGCCGTAACCTGGAAGTGCGAATTTACCTGGTAACTACCCTTAAAGTTAAGGGTATACCATGCTGGAGAATAAGGATTGCCATTGGCATCAGCGGCATAAATCTCCGTTTTTTCCTGCTCTGATGGAGCCAGGTCATCATAGGCCACTTCCTCATTATAATTGGCATAAAGATCGAGCCTTACGCGGCTTTGCGTAAAGGTAAGGTGTGTGGTGCCGAAACCCGGAGCTGCATGGCGTAACGGTGCGGTGCTGCCATCATCAAGCTCCTCCTCACCTCGCTGAAAGTTATACACCGACTCCAGCGCAAAACCAGCAGGGAGGTTAATCTCCACACCAAGCTGCACACCATACACCCGTGCCTCTGAGGCATTTTGAATAGCCAGCACCTGGCTCCTCTCCCCATTGTAATCAATACTATCCTGGCCATTTATTGAAAACGGCCTGCGCACCTGTGCATCCTGCAAAATGGTATAATAGGCCGTAGCGTCCACTTTGAGTACGCGGTTAAACACCTTGGCAATACCCACCTCAGCATTATACGCGTATTCAGCTTTTAGATCCGGATTCGGGATCACCACCGCAGCTTCCACTGACTCAAAGAGCTTACCTACATCGTCAATATTGGGCGCCCTGAAACCTGTAGAAACATTGGCCCTTATTTTAAGGCTGTTTCCCGGGCTATACACCGTACCCAAACTCCCCGTAAGGGCACCCGAGTTCAGGTTAGCATCCTTAAAGGGATAAGTGTAGGCAGGGTCATCAAAGCTTGCTGAAATGGCAAAAGCATTATAACGCGCACCGGCCTGCACCGCCCATTTTTCGCTGGGTACATATTCATAACTCAGGTATGCGGCATACGAGCTCCAGCTGGAACCATCCGGGTAACGGGGAGCCAAAGGTGAGGTTTCCTTAGTGTAGATGTCAGTTTCAACACCGGTTGATTGCACCTCATTCAGCACGGCCTCAAAACCATAGAAAATGCGATGCGGGTCCTCATCGCCTTTTTCAAAATCAAGGTTTATGGAGTAGGCATCTACCTTTTCTGTATTAGATTCCAGTGCTGTGCTACCAAAATTGCGGCTATGGCGACTTTCTTCAAACTGCTGGTACGCTACATTGAGGCTCACATTATCGCAAATAGCATTTGATGAACTGTTTTCAACCTGAAGGCTATTCATCATCCAAACCTGGGGACCATAATACCACGCACCGTAGCGTGGGTGGCCGTTTCGCGTTCTGCGATGGCGGTCAAAACGTGCATAATCCGTAGTGGTGCTGTAATGAAATCCATAGGTAAAATCCCAGTTATCATTGGGTTTAAACCGAATTTTCTGCATCAGGTTAATCTGGTCATAACCTGTGGGGGTTTGCACCTGGGGATCCGGGTTATCCACTACAATATCGGTTGAATCCGCACGGGATACATACACCGGCACCAGGTAATCGTCCGGCCCGTTGGAACCCATCCGTAAATCACCAAAATCAGAATAACTGAAGCTGGTTACGGATGCCCACTTTTTAAACCCCAGGTTTATATCAAAGTGGCCCGTCCTTTCGCTATTGGCGGATGAGTATCGTGTAAGCGCACTACCGGTAACCGATGGCTCATCTGATGTGGAGAGGGTTGGCTCTAATGTGTAAAAACTCATTACCCCACCTATGGCATCACTACCGTATATAACAGAGCCGGGGCCGAAAATCACCTCGGAGCTTTCCACGGCCAGTGGATCAATGGAGATTACATTTTGAAGGTTTCCCCCACGAAATATAGCCGTGTTCATCCGCACACCGTCAACGGTAATCAGCAGACGGTTGGTTGAGAATCCCCTTATCATGGGGCTGCCACCGCCCAACTGGCTTTTTTGAATAAACACCTGGTTTGAAAACCCAAGCAAATCAGCCGATGTTTGGGGGTTTTGTAAAACGATATCCTTTTTACTTACCGAAACAATTTTATTCGGCACCTCAGCTTTGTTCTGCTCCCATCGGTTGGCCGAAATTACTACCTCATCCAGCGAAAGCTGATCCTGTTTTAGCAGTACCACGCCATCGCCATCCATGAGTTGGGCCAGGGTTAGGGATACACTACTGTAGCCCATTGCTGTAAAAGTTATCGTTTGTGAATTATTGAATTTTGAAATATTCACCTGCCCTTTGGCATTGGTAAAGGCCAGGTGATTTTGGTTGTCAGCCAGCATCACTCCATCAATAGGGTGAAAGTCTGCCTGATCTCTTACAGTGATAGTCTGGGCCTGCGTGGCATACCCGATAATCATGCAGAGAATAACCATTATGAAGTTTTTCATGATGTATATTTTCTGATACTTATTTGAATTTACATTGTACGCTACCTATTGCGCACAATAACTATGTCATAAAAGAGTATCAGCCAATGGGTGGCCTGAAGAGTCTTGCTGCAAAGCGGGTTACATGGCCATCAAGGTAAGCAGCATAGGAAATATCTTCAACCGAACGGATTTTCACATCGGTTTTAAACTCCCCCAAATAATCCAGACCAAAAAAGGTGAGCATAAACTCCCGGCCCTGCTTCTGGTGGGTGTCATCATTAAGATGCTGATAAACCAACGCATCCAGGTTTTTAAAAAGCCCGGATTCCTTAACATCATGAATGCAGGTGTAAAAGGTGGTATCTCCGCTGTTTTCTGTTTTCAGCACATCATACATCTCGCCCAGGTACCGGAATTCGCGGCTATGTATTCTGATAAAAATTTCAGGATTAGCCTCAATTTCAGGTGTAATTTTAAGTACCAGCCTATCTTCTTCGGCTATGCCGTGCTTAATACGCTGTTTCATCTCATACCGCACAAAACCAAGCTGCATACTATGCACCAGGTATAAGCCCGTGGATTGAAACAGGGTAAGAATAATAAACGCTATGTAAGCGATGATCTTAATGATGAAGGATCATTTTTATAAGAGAGCACAATTTTACGAAAGGTTGCCGGGATTCAGTTTGCAAATAGTTCAGTTTGCAAATTGGGAACTTTTTCACTTCCGTGCAGGATCCTGCTTAAAGATGCGGCTTAGCGCCTCATATAGTTTAGGGTGCTTTCTCTTAAACAAAGCCGGCCTCTCAAAAAAGTATTCACTGGCTACCGAGTAAAACTCAGCCTCATTGGTTAGTCCGTAAGGGTTTATGTCCGATTCATCTTCGCGCATACGTTCCATCTCCTTGTGCATCATTTCAAGCCAGGGCATGGCATAGGCCTTATCCATTACATAATCAGGCACACCATCGGTGGCGCCATCCAGCTTATCAATAAGGTGTACAAACTCATGAATCCCCACATTCATCTTATCGGTTTTATTACTAAAACCCAGGTGCAGCGCAGGCTTAGAAAGCGTCATGGTACCATTCATATAACCCCAGCCCACCATACCTAAAATGCTACGCCCTTCACCCATCGTTTCAAAATTTTGATTGAATGAGTTTGGATAAAGCAACACCTCATTAAGGTTGGAGTATTCCCATCCTTGAAAACCAAAAACAGGGATAATAGCCCCGGCAGCCACAAGCACACGGTCTTCATCAGTAACCTCAACACCAATTCCCTTGATGCTTATCTGCGCCAAAAAGCTGTTTACCCTGCTTTCAAATCTTCTTTTATCCTCAGCAGCAAGTCTTTGGTAAAACAATACTTTGTTTTCAAGTAATTCCGCAATATTGGCTGGAATAGCCTCCGGCTCCAGTGGCTTTCTTCGATTGAGGTGTGTGGCAATGTACCAGCCGGTAGCGGTCACTATCAGTATCAGGATTATGAATGCGATCATTAGATGGTAGAGTCTATTTAGCTGAGGATTTAGTAATCCGTCAAAATATTTTGTTGAAGGAAATAACAGACAAACATCCGAAAGTTTAAATTTGATTGTGTAAACAAAACAGCATTATCATGAAAAAAATAGTATTCGCTTTTATCTTTTCGCTGGCTACCTGCCTTTCGCTATCGGCACAGGAGTCAGCCCCCGAAGATGTGGCAGCCGCCTTTAGAAGCAAATATCCGAAAGCAAAAAATGTAGAGTGGGTAAAAACCGGAGACAGCCAATGGCAGGCAGAATTTGTAGCAAGTGATCGTGAAGTGAGAGTAGTATTTGACGAGGCCGGCACCTGGCTGGGCAGCCAGACTGAAATAGATACGAAAAAAGCCCCCGAAGCCGTACAAAAAACCGTAGCCGAAAAGTACAAGGGTTATGAAATAGTTGATGTAACTATGGTAGAGATATATAATGGGGAGGTAATGTATAAGTATGACCTTGACAAAGGCGATGGCGAAATTGAAACCATGTTTCATGCGGATGGCCGCATAGTTACCCAGGCGCAGGAAATGGAGGAAGCCGACATGGAAGAAGATGATGCGGAGTAAGCCTGAAATCCCTTGAGAAAGCAGCTTTAGTGGAATGGCCTTATTTTTGGAATCGCTTCCAAAACGTAAACCATGAAAAAACTAACACCGCTCTTACTGATACTGGCCCTTTTTGGGTGTGAAACAGATGATAACCTGCCTCTTACCAACCGCTACTTTAAGTTGGTGGAGGTTGACCAGCTTCCCGCCTTAAATTACGACCCTGATGGCAGCCCTCCCGACCTTAGGGTAGATTTAAAAAGACGTTCATCCAACTTTTGGGAGTTTAGTACCGATACCGAAAACAATGCTGCCTCACTACCCACATTTGTAGTTTTTCCGGCAGAAATACTGGCCACAGATGAAGTTTACGAAATCCGAATTGTAGATGAAGACCTGAACCAGCCGGTAGATGATGAAATATTCTACTGGACGTTTCATGCACTGGATGACGGAGGCAGCGGCCGCATTGATTTTTTTGACAACGACCGGCTGGTGATGAGCCTTAATTATAACGAAAAGTAGCCTCTAGAGGCTACTTTTTACTTTTTGCCAACTCCCGCCATTCATACAGTCCAACCCTTCACGCTTAAGCATAGCCGATGCCTGGGCACTACGCATACCTGAAGCACAGCAAAAGATTACCGGCTTACCCCACTTCTTTATTTCAGCGGTTTTAGAGCTAATATTCTGCAACGGAATGTTTTTAGAACCCTTTACGTGCCCGCTCTTAAATTCGCCAGGAGTGCGAACATCCACAACTACAGCACCACGCTCGTTAAACTCCTTTATTTTATTGGATTTATTCGAAAAAATTGAAAACAGTCCCATTTATTTCTTTTTATAATGCATGGGCAAAGATGCGCATAAGCCGCTAAGGCTGCTGTAACATTTGTAACCTATTAAGGCAGATCTAACTCTACATCGCAAGTTACAGGTACGAGCTCCACCAGGCCGGTAAGCTCATTGTATTTATGCCACTCTGTAATCTTATCGGAATATAGGTGGAGTGCAATGGCAGGCTTATCCCCATGGTTAGCAAAGCGGTGATAGCCCATGTCATCATTCAGGTAAGCAAATTCGCCTTCCTTTATCACCTTCTTGCCATAAGGCTCCACTTCAGTGCTGAAAAGCCTGTAGTACTCCAGGTGCATTTCGCCTTTTAATACTTTAATCCAGCCTTGTTGTAATTCGTAATTATGGATAGGACCCTGAGTGCCTGCCGGCCAGCAGGTGATTATGGCCTCAAGGCTTTCGGTGTCGTAAACTCTTATTCGCGAGTAGCGGTCATCCTGCCACTTGCAGATTTTCTCCAGTTCGGCTTCCGTAAGATTTATAGATTCAACCATACCTGAATATCCTTCGTAGCCAGGCCCAATGTTTAAGTTGTATATGAGCCTTTCTAATGTGGTTATAGCTTCCATGATCTCTCTTTTTTGAGAGGCCAATTTAGCCTCGCCACCAGAAAAAAATTGTGATAAAAGTCACTGAACAGCTAAAACCTCCTCGCGTATCAATCGGCTGATTTCTTCTCCCCGAGTAAGAGTCATCATGTGTGATCCGTCAATTATGAGGTAATCGCACTTTACATTCTTTACAGGTAGTGTATGATCATTATCACCATGAATATGCACGATATTGTCCCCATATTCCTCTCGTTCCCAATTAATAATCATAGCAATGGAGCGCTTCATAAACATTTTGTTTTTGGCCTTAAGCATGGCCTTAAAAGTTTCCTTTTCCTTCTTTCTGTCAGGCTCCACTATGGGCTGCATTATTCGGGCACCTGTTTTTATGCCCCTCCCTGTAAAGAGCCTGTAAAGTGGTATTATTTTTTGGAAGCGGTATCGTCTGGGTAATTCGTCCCGGCATTTGGCACTACTTATTACTATTACCTTTTCGGGATGTAAAAAGTCGTTCATCTCTGCCGCCAGCATCCCGCCAAGGGAAGTGCCAATAAGTATAAATGGCTCAGTAGTATCAATTTGTGCAGAGAGAACCTCAGCATAATCCCGCATATTCATACCCTTATCGGGGATGGAGTACCTGATGTGTACGGTATCAAAATCAGAGCCTAATTGCAGGTTATTAAATAAGCGATAATCGGCTCCCTGCCCGGGGATGAGGTAAACGCTGGTATTTTGTTGCGAATAGCAAACCGCAGTATCCATCAACAAACAGGAAAGTAAAAAACAGAAGATGGAAAGTAGATTTTGTCTGCTTAAATAAATCGGATCAGGGTGAATCACAACTCTTCAACTTCTACGTTTAATCTCTCCAGTATGGATACAGCAAAATAGCCCAAACCCCTATCCAAAGCAAAAAGCTGCCCGGGGGTATAGCTAATGCCTATGCCAATTCCTGGTGCCGGCACCATAGCCGGGCCTACGGAAGACTCACCCACGGCAAGATATAACGGCTTCTTATCAGGTTGACCCTTTATCCGCAGGGAGGCGCCAAAAAAGCCCCCTTTAGTTACCATACATATCATACCAATAGAATTTTGATACGACAGCAAACCCAAAGGTGGTAAGCTAAATTTCACGCCATTCAAATGTACTTTATTGCTTTTCCCCAGCTTCTGATCAAAATCTCCCAGTAAATACACTTTGTTTACGGGATAGTAATCATCGGCCAACTGCAAACCCACACTTCCAAATAGATAGAGAGTGCCTTCTACAAATACGGAATCTTTAGAATAGACGATTATAGTATCGATTTTCATAGCATCCGCACCAAGCTCATTAGCCTTTTTATGCAGTTCTTCATATAGATAGTTGATACTTGACCTGCCCTTGTTACTGCAATACCCTCTTACCCGGCCCACTTTTATTTTGCCCGCAACATTTACCTTGTCAGTTACACATAAAAATTCCGTAGGCTTTGAAGAAACCCCAATTGTAGTGTAGTGATCCAGAATAAATACATCCTGAGCCTGCAATTGAAAGCCAAGTAAGTATAGGAGAAGGATAAATGAGCGTTTCATGCGGTAGTAGTATTGTTGTAAAATCTTACAGCAATATAAGGCAGCATCTTCATATTGGAATAACAAAATGCCACAACCCAAAAAAAGATAATGGATTTAGTGGTTTGATCATCTTTCCTGACAAAAACTAATGTAATGACCAGGACCAAAAGCAGCTTTGTGAACCTTTTATAAAATTGATTGGACCACCTCATTTTTAGAACTTTTTGCGATCCGGGCCAAATCTGGTATCAAAGAAATTCAACAAAATAATTTTATTACCTGAAATTCGATAGAATAGACGGTTGTGTTTTGTGATTAGTATACCACGGATTTTCTTATCCTTCAATTCTAGTGTACCTATTTCAGGAAATTTGGTAAGTATAATTAATATACCATATGTTTTCTTAACAAAGTTCTTGGTTACCCGCTCACCCCACTCATCTTCAAGATAGCTTAAAATCGCATTAAAGCGATGATTTGCACGTTTGGTCCAGACTATTTCCCTAACCACTTCTCATGCTGCTTTTTCACCTCATCGTGACTAATCAGGTTGGCCGAGTCAAAACTTTCTTCGTAAGAAATTATTAAATCTTCCTTCTCTACCAGAGAGAGGCTTTCCCAAAGTTTGCCGCTTTCATTTTTGTAAAGCCCCTTTACCAATTGAAAATAACCTTTCAGCACTTTCTCATCTTCAATTTCATTGATTAACTCATGAAATGCCTCTCTCGTTTTCATTCTAAAAATTTAAGGTTAAAATACAATTTCCCTCCTAATCATAAGCCTCCTGCATTTCACTCACCAAGGGCAGGCTGGTATTTTTAATAGCCCCAAGTCCACCTTTTACGTTTACCACATTTTTTACTCCATACTTTTGCAGGATGGATCCGGCAATCACCGAGCGGTAACCTCCGGCACAATGCAGGTAGTATTTAGCATCAGGGTTGTATTCTGATTTATTGTCAGCGATGTAATCCAATGGTCTGTTTGGTATCTCCGAAATATGAGAACCGGCATACTCACCCGGCTTACGCACATCTATGGTCTGGCCTTTCCAGGCCTCGTAATTAGTGGCCAGGTCTTCAGCTTCCACTTCTTCCATGCTCTCTACTTCAAAACCATCATTGTTCCAGCCATCAATGCCCCCAAGCAGATATCCTAGTGGGTTATCAAAACCAACCCGGCTAAGACGAGTTAGCACCTCCTCTATTCGTGCTTCATCGCATACTATCAAAAGCGGGGTATGTAAATCCTCGATCAGAGTTGCGGCCCAAGGAGCAAATCCACCATCAATACCAATAAAAACGGAACCGGGAATATGAGCTTCGGCAAATTCGCCTGGCTTACGTACATCAAGCACCAGGGCTTCAGGCTGCTCGCTCTTCTCCTTAAATTCTCCAGGAGGCAATCCTACCGTCCCTCTCTTTTTAATATTATCGAGCAGATCATAACCACCTCGGTTTAAATCCACATTTTTCGGGAAGTAGCCCGGGGCAGCAGTAAGTCCGGAGGTAAGCTCCTTTATAAACTCTTCTTTGGTCATATCCGCCCGCAGGGCATAGTTAAATTTCTTCTGATTTCCGAGAGTATCGGAGCGCTCGCTACTCATATTTTTACCACAGGCACTACCCTGCCCGTGTGCAGGATAAACGATTACATCATCAGGCAATGTCATTATTTTATTTCGCAAAGAATCGTATAAATGTCCCGCCAGATCAGCCTGGGTGAGATCAGTTTTTACGGCAAGGTCTGGTCGGCCTACATCGCCAATAAATAAAGTATCACCGGTAAAAATGCAATGCTCTTTTTCATTTTCATCCAATAAAAGATAGGTGGTGCTCTCCATAGTGTGTCCAGGGGTGTGCAACACTTTAAAGGTGATATTTCCGAGTTTCAGTTCTTCACCATCCTTTACCGAGCGAAAGTCAAAACTAGGATTGGCATTGGGCCCATAAATAATGGTAGCTCCCGTTTTATTGGCCAGCTCCACATGCCCCGAAACAAAATCTGCATGAAAATGCGTTTCGAGCACGTACTTAATGGTATGTCCGTTTTTGCTGGCTTCCTCAATATATTCGTCCGTATCTCGGATAGGATCAATGATGGCCACTTCGCCTTCAGACTCAATGTAATAAGCCGCCTCGGCCAGGCAACCGGTATATAATTGCTTAATAGTCATAATTCTAATAAATAATTCACGGCAAAGGTAGCAAGGCTTTTCTTTCCACTTCTTTATCAACCTATTGGCCTGAGCGATGGTGAACTAACAAATTTTATCGAAGAAAAACAGCTAATCAAAAACTGTAAACCTGACAATAAATTTTCTTTAATTATCATGTTTTCAGTAAGTTCACAATAATTTTATTGTAATTTCAATGCCTGATTTATCCTCAACTTTATTAAACCTGATACGTTAAAATCCTCTCAAAATTTCCAACCTCTCATGAAAAAAATTGAACGACTACTGGTAGCCAATCGTGGTGAAATTGCCATTCGTGTATTTCGGGCAGCAGCCGAACTCAACATCCGCACTATTGCTATTTATACGTATGAAGACCGCTACTCCTTACATCGCTACAAAGCCGATGAAGCCTACCAGGTGGGCACCGAGGAAGACCCGTTAAAGCCATACCTCGATATTGAGGAAATTATAAAACTGGCTAAAAAGAAAAAGGCCGATGCCATACACCCTGGCTACGGCTTTTTGGCTGAGAATGTAACTTTTGCCCGCAGGTGTGGTGAGGAAGGGATAATATTTGTTGGGCCGAAGCCCGAAGTGATGGAACGCCTTGGCGATAAAATCAAAGCTAAGGTGGTAGCCCGCAAAGCCAATGTGCCGGTAATTGAAGATTCAAAAGATCTGAAGACTGGTGAAGATGCTCTTACAGCTGCTGAGCAAATCGGGTTTCCCATAATATTAAAAGCCGCAGCCGGTGGCGGGGGTCGCGGCATGCGTGTGGTACGCTCAGCCGAAGAGTTGAAAGGTGCATATAAAGAGGCCAGCAACGAAGCGTTAAAAGCTTTTGGCGATGGCACCGTTTTCATTGAAAAATTTGTGGAAAACCCCAAGCATATTGAAATTCAGCTTTTAGGAGATCAGCACGGCAACTTGGTTCACCTTTATGAAAGGGATTGCTCTGTACAGCGCAGGTTTCAAAAAGTGGTGGAAGTAGCGCCAAGCTCCGGGTTGAAGCAGGAAACCCGCGAAAAACTTTATGAGTATGCGCTGAGTATCGGCCGCGAAGTGGGCTACAGCAATGCCGGTACCGTAGAGTTTTTGGTGGATGAGGAGGAGAACATCTTTTTTATAGAAGTAAACCCACGTATACAGGTAGAGCATACTATTACTGAAGAAATTACCGGCATCGACATCGTACGCTCCCAAATCCATATTGCTGATGGCAAGGCACTTTCCGATCCTTCCATCTTTATCAAAAGTCAAGAGGATGTAAAAATCAATGGTTTTGCCATTCAATGCCGGATTACTACCGAAGATCCAAAGGATGGCTTCAAACCCGATTACGGAACCATAATCGCTTACAGAAATGCGGCAGGTATGGGCATCAGGTTAGATGAAGGCAGTTCCTACCCGGGTGTTCGCATCTCTCCTTTCTTTGATTCGATGCTGGTAAAAGTTTCCGCCTGGGGCCGCACGCTCACGGGGGCTTCCGAGCGCCTGGAGCGTACCCTTACCGAATTCAGGATTCGGGGTGTAAAAACCAACATCCAGTTTTTGCGGAATGTAATTGGCCATGAAGTTTTCAAAAAAGGAGATCAGCGCGTAAGTTTTATCCAAAATCATCCGGAACTCCTAAAATTTCAAACCACCCGCGACCGTGGTACGCGTACGCTGAATTACATTGCCAACGTTACCGTAAATGGCAACAGTGATGTAAAATATATCGATCCTTCCAAAACCTTCCGTTTTCCTAAAGTACCAGTTTATGATCGCCACAGTGCCCATACTCCCGGTACTAAGAATTTGCTTAACGAATTAGGCCCTGCCGCTTTCGCGGAATGGATGCGCGAACAAAAACAGATTTTATATACAGATACAACCTTTCGTGATGCCCATCAATCATTGCTGGCCACACGGGTAAGAACCAAGGATTTGCTGGCAGTAGCCGAGAGCTTCGCCAAAAGTCATCCGGAAATATTTTCGATGGAAATATGGGGTGGAGCCACCTTTGATGTTTGTCTGCGCTTTTTGAAGGAAGACCCATGGCTGCGTTTACAATTACTGCGCGAGGCCATGCCCAATGTACTTACCCAGATGTTGCTTAGGGCTTCCAATGCTGTTGGCTATAAGGCTTACCCAGATAACCTGGTGGAAATGTTCATTGAAAAATCATGGGAAAACGGAGTGGACATTTTCAGGATATTCGACTCACTTAACTGGACAGAATCGCTGAAGGTTTCTACCAAAGCGGTACTTGAGCGCACTAACGGACTGGCCGAGGTTTGCCTGTGTTATACCGGAGATATCAGTAATCCTAAACTCACTAAATACACCCTGCAGTATTACCTTGATATGGCCCGCCAGATTGAAGACATGGGCGCCCACATTTTAGGGATTAAGGATATGGCAGGTTTGCTAAAACCTTACGCAGCCGAAACGCTGGTGCGCGAACTGCGCAAAGCCGTGGATATTCCAATCCATTTGCATACGCACGATACGGCCGGTATTCAATCTACCACCTATCTAAAAGCCATTGAAGCTGGTGTGGATGTGGTGGATGTGGCCCTTGGCTCCATGAGCGGACTTACCTCCCAGCCCAATTTCAACTCCATAGTAGCAATGATGAAAGGTCATGAGCGTGAGCAGCGTATTGACCTTCACAAGCTCAACGAATTTTCCAATTACTGGGAGGATGTGCGTGAGTGGTACTACCCGTTTGAATCAGAAATGAAGGCCGGCAATGCCTCGGTGTATGAGCATGAAATTCCGGGTGGACAATACTCTAACCTACGCCCACAGGCACGTGGGCTGGGCATTGAACATAAATTTGAAGAAATAAAAACCAACTACCGTATCGCCAATGAACTGATGGGCGACCTGGTAAAGGTTACCCCCTCCAGCAAAGTGGTTGGCGACATGGCTATGTTTATGACCACTAATGGCTATAGCCGCGAAGACATTCTGGAGAAAGGTCAGGATATTTCTTTCCCTGACACAGTAATCAGCTTTTTTAGGGGAGACCTTGGCCAGCCGGTTGGTGGCTTTCCGGAGACAATGCGAAAGTTGGTATTAAAGGATGAACCCGGATTTTCTGACCGTCCCAATGCCCATTTGGAACCTGTGGATTTTGATAAAGAATTTGCCGCCTTCCAGGAGGAGTTTGGTCAACAGCGCAACTTCCTCGACTTTTTGAGCTACCAGCTTTACCCTAAGGTTTTTAAGGATTACCATGAATTTAATCTTGAGAATGGTGAAGTGTGGCGCATACCTACCCTAGCCTTCTTTTACGGCATGAAGCAAAATGAGGAGATTCTGGTGGATATCGCTCCCGGTAAAACTATTATAGTCCGCTTCCTCAATGTTACGGCCGCTGACGAAAATGGAGTTCGCCAGGTGTACTTTAAGCTGAATGGCCAAAACCGCCATGTAGATGTAAAAGACCTCTCACTTAACGTGGAAGTAAAAAGCAACCGAAAGGCAGAAAAGGAAGGTGAAATTGGCGTTCCGCTACAAGGCAAGCTGATTGAAATATTAGTGGAAAAAGGCCAGGAAGTAACTAAAAATACACCCCTGTTTGTAATTGAAGCCATGAAAATGGAAAGCACCGTGGTAGCGCCTAAAGATGGAAAAGTAACCCACATTGAACTTGAAGGAAACACTATGGTGAAACAGGATGATTTGGTGGTGGTGATTGAGTGATTTTAGGAAAGTGAAGGTTGAATGGCTATACTTTAGATTATTTCTAACAGTTTTAGGCCTCGTTGTCAAAAGTTGTAGTCTGAAACTCCAATGAATAATAAAATCAACCAATGAAACATCCACTTCTCATTCTGCTATTTCTAGTATACTATTCCTTGTTTAGTCAGGGAAAAATAGAATATGAAAAGCTAGAGGGCACCTGGCTCCACGTCCATTCTTTGGATCATGAGGGAACAATTCCTGCCCGAGGAATAGCCTTTAATAAGGATTCATTAGAAATATTGGAAGGAGTTTTTGAAAAGGATAGTACACGTCAATTCGCTTTTAACGATTACTTCTATAAGGGTGGTAAACTTAATTACTCAATTATAGAGGATAGTATTTTCATAATAAACATCACGTACCGCGAGAAAGAATTTTTTGGCAGGATTGCATACCTATCCAATGACAGCCTTTCGTTGGAGAAAAAAAATGGACATGTTCGGGCATATCGAAAATTTGAATATAAAACAGAAGCAAACATTAGTTTTGATCAAATTGTGATTTACACAACTACTTGCTACGGCTTTTGCCCCCTGATGGGTATATCACTTAACAAGAATGGCCACTTTTTAATTCAGGGTGAGGCCTACACTAAGGATACCGGGATAGTACAGGGGTGGTTAAATCAGCATCAAACGAACTTCATTTTCGAAAAATTCAGCAAAGTAGATTATAATGATTTGGATAAGATGTATGCCGCACCGGTCACCGATGATGTCACCTATTCTGCAACCATCTTCCATAATGGTGAAAAGCAACAAAGTGTAAGCATGTATGGATACAGTGGACCCAAAGAACTTCAGTGGGCATTTGTACCAATTCAGAACCTTTATACAATCAATGATCTAAGGAAACTAGAATTGCCCGATTCTTTTTCAGTATTTCCGATTAGGGTTAGCTTTAAAAGCCAAGGAGACTCAACAAAACTTCTGCCTTCAGATAGTTTCTTCTTGTGGACTGAGCTACTTGAATCTCCCGTTACAAACAAATCCTTTACATCAACTTTTGATATTAAATACTCATATAATAAGATGTTTCCAAACCTT
Source organism: Schleiferiaceae bacterium (assembly GCA_963758205.1). Lineage (GTDB taxonomy): Bacteria > Bacteroidota > Bacteroidia > Flavobacteriales > Schleiferiaceae > Owenweeksia. Next base: position 482,043 of record CAVWUM010000001.1, on the reverse strand, counting down.
TTTTACTACTGGAAACCCGGGAGCAATGAGAAATCACTTATCAAAAAAATAGAAACTGATGGGCGCCATTACAGGCTATATTTAAAAAATGGAGAAAGTATTACACATGATTTAGGCTACAACTTTATCGAACGAAATTTTTAAGGTTTTCAATTAAATTAAGGAAAACACCTACCCCACTTCACCTTCCCTTTCTCTTTTTCCTCTATCCCTCCATTACCTGCTTACTCGCCTCCTTATTTTTCACTTTAGTGATTACCTTTTCAATAACTCCTTTTTCATCAATAACAAAAGTAGTGCGGTGGATACCATCAAAAGTGCGGCCCATAAATTTCTTCTCGCCCCACACGCCATAAGCTTTGATTATTTCCTTTTCGGTATCGGGTATTAAAGGAAAGGGCAGCTCATACTTTTCGGTAAACTTCATGTGTTTCTTTTCATCATCGGCACTTACACCAACAATTTCATAGCCGGCATTGCGCAGCTCCTGATAGTTATCCCTAAAGTTGCAGGCCTCAGTAGTGCAGCCAGGGGTATCATCTTTCGGGTAGAAGTACAACACTACCTTTTTACCCTTGTAATCTGTAAGATTCAAATCATTTCCGTGCTGGTCCTTCGCTTTAAAATCAGGAGCTTTATCGCCCTCTTTTAATTCTGTCATGGGTTTAATTTTTGATTTTTAACGAAAGTACAGGCTGAGAGTTTAAATGCCCGGTATTTCATATAGAAGGAACTGATATCCCCCTAAGGTTTCTATAAAGATTGAGTGCATAATTATCGGTCATAGCCGAGGCATGGTCCAGTATGCTCATCACCTTTTGGTAGTCGGTATCGCTTTCGCGGAAACGGTTTTGATAAGGAATAAGATTAAGGAGTTTTTTATGGCGGTTCTGTCTTTGGCCTTCCGGCAGAAGTGCCGCTTCCACCATATCTTCAATCAGTCCACTCATAATTTTAAAGCCCGCCAATTCAATCTTTACTACACTTTCATGGTTGTAAATACGGCTTACCGATTCCTTCTGTATATGCTTTAAAGGCCCCTCCAGACCTGTGCAGTTATCCAGCAAGGCTCCTTTAAATTCAGCGTTAAGGATAGTATCCGCATTGGCGATAAAAACATCCGCGCAACGTTGCACCAGGTAGTTTATGGATTTTGCCCGTAGGTAGGCCACCGCTTCGTTGGGGTCGGCTTTCAGTTTCCTCAAATTGGATTTTACCCGGTCAATATTCTCGGTTGGATCCAATTCTATAATTCCTAGAAAAGCCGATTTCACCTCCTTATAAGTAAGGATACCCAAGCGGTGAGCATCTTCAAAATCAATAATGCTGTAGCAGATGTCATCAGCCGCTTCCACCAGGTAAACAAAGGGATGACGGAAGTAAGACAACGGTTTTTCCGAATCCTTTTTGAGGTGCAGCTTTTCGGCTATTTCCAGAAAGGTCTTCTTTTCATCCTGAAAAAAACCATATTTACTACGGTGTTTGGGCCCCGGTTTTTGCCTTCCGGCAGATTCGCAGGGGTATTTAAGAATACTAGCCAGAGTGGGGTAAGTAAGCCTGTAGCCGCCTTTAAGCCGTCCATTAAACTGGCGGGTTAATATGCGCAGGGCATTGGCATTTCCCTCAAAGTTTACCAGGTCCAGCCACTCATCATCACTAAACCGACCTTTAAAACCGGCATCACTTTCCTTATCCTTAAAGTATTTACTGATAGCCTCCTCACCCGAGTGACCAAAGGCCGGGTTGCCTAAATCATGTGCCAGGCAAGCGGCAGAAATTACATTCTTAAGTTGATTTTCGTAAAAGTCCTTAGCGTCTGCATCAGCAGCTACTTCCGGCAATTTAGCCAGTGCATCACCTACAATTTTACCGAGGGAGCGGCCTACACTTACCACCTCAAGCGAGTGGGTAAGGCGGTTATGAACAAACACATGTTCGGGCAGCGGAAAAACTTGTGTTTTGTTTTGCAGCCTCCTGAATGCCGATGAAAAAATAATGCGGTCATAATCCCGCTCAAACTGCGAACGGATATGCTCCGTTTCGGGCATCATTCCAAATCTGTCAGAGGTAAAACAATTGAGCCAGGTCATCTGCATAGCAATGGGATTTGGCGGCAAAAGTAAGGAAGGCGCGCTTGGTTAACCTCATTGACTGACTTCTGAACTGTGCCCTAAAACCAAGGCTTCATAACCTTCATCTATCCTGCTATACACATAAGCAAATCCTGTAAACACTTATGCGAACATACCGTTAACAGACTGACATTTAAATCACATTAAACCAAAATATATAATGGACAAGAACAGTTTTTTCAGCAGAAACCCATTACCCGAAAATGATGCCTATGATGTTTCGGTTGCTTTGCAAAAGGTTACCGTAAACCTTATTGACCTGGCACTGGTATCCAAGCAAGCACACTGGAATATATACGGATCGGATTTTTTATCAGTACATACCAAACTTGATGATGTAGTGGATACCGCCCGTGAAGGTACAGATGTAATTGCCGAGCGCATTGTGCAGCTGGGCCACAGCCCTGATGGTCGCTCGGCTACAGTAGCTAAGGATTCAGAACTTAAGGATTACCCAGATGGCTTTCAAAAAACGCAGGACACACTCACTCACATCTGTGATCGTCTGTATTCAGCTTCACAAATTATACGTGAAGCTATTGCAGCCGTAGCGGAAAAAGACCCGTTGAGTGACGACTTGCTGCAACCAATTGGCGAAGCCATTGAAGAACATTTATGGATGATGCAATCCCTTGAGAAGAGCTATAAGGATTAAAAACCTCAATCGAGTAATAGAGGGCGGCCAATAGGTCGCCTTTTTTTTATGCCTTTCAAATCAAGTCTGCGGGCACTCATCATATATTTTTTTCAACCTAAGGCTTCGTATATTTATCGCCTGTACAAATATCTTTTCCCATGAAAAACATATATGCTCTTTTTTTAGCCCTGTTTATTACTGCCGGCCTACAGGGCCAGCAGGATGTTTACCTTAAGATTAATCACAAACTGGGCAGTGCAGCGTTTGATACGCTTACCACTACCTCCAATGATAAGGGAGACAACTTTCAGGTTACCCGGATGTACTATTACATCTCAAAAATAAAGCTGACCTACGATGGCGGACAAAGCACTACCTTACAAAACACCTATATCATGGTGGACGCCCGCAAACCTGTAAATGAATTATTGGGCAACTTCAACTTCACTACCCTTGAATCTATTGAATTCGGTATTGGTGTTGATCCATCTAAAAATCATACAGATATTACCCTTTATCCGCTAAACCATGCCCTATCGTACCAACTACCTAGCATGCACTGGGGTTGGGCGGCAGGCTATCGCTTTGTGGCCTTTGAAGGCCTTACCGGATCATCCATGAACCAGGTTTGGCAGATACATGCCTTAGGCGATAAGAATTATGGAACCATCATCCCGGTACAAACGGCCGGTGATAAAAATGGAAACGACCTCATCATCGCGCTTGACGCAGATTACAGCAAAGCAGCCAACGGCATTGACATTGATGCCAACCTGAACTACCATGGGGAAGACCAGGAAGCGCCAACGGTTTTGGCAAATTTTCAAACTAATGTTTTTACTAAAGGTGGCCCGGATGTAAGTATTGAAGAAGTGAAAACAGCCACCTTTAGTATGGCACCAAACCCCAGCCGTGGCGCAACCAGCATAAAACTGGAGGGTAATGATCTTAAAGAAGGTACTATTACCATTACCGATTTAACCGGTAAAGTGGTGAGCGAGCAGGCCATTGGCAATAGCCGCCAGGTTGACCTCCACATTGCAAAGAGCGGACTATACCTTGTAAGCCTTAGCCATAACGGAAAAGTTATTGAAACCCGGAAACTGGTTGTTCAATAAAGATCAACGCATGAAAAAACCAGTTGTACTTTTCATAGCAAGTTTTGTTATTGCCATGGCTTTACAATCATGTGCAGAAGATGAGGCAACTGCTCCGGAGATAACTTTTGACAGTACCCCCTACACCCTGGATTATAAGCAATTTCCCCCTCCCCAGATAAACCCTGACAATACACTTACGGTGCAGGGCGTAAAACTGGGGCGCATGCTTTTTTATGAAAAAAGACTATCGAAAGATGGTACACAATCATGCGCCAGCTGCCACCGGCAGGAGCATGCCTTTACGGATACAGCCACATTTTCTACAGGTGTGAAAGGTTTGCCCGGCAAGCGGCAGGCCATGGCCATATTTAACATGGCCTGGAATACCAACGAGTTTTTTTGGGATGGGCGGGCGCACCTGTTACGCGATCAATCGCTTATGCCCATACAGGATCCGCTGGAGATGAACGAAAGCCTGCAAAATGTGATTACCAAGCTTGGAGCTGACCAGCAATACCGCGACCAGTTTGTACGTGCCTTTGGCAGTGATGAAATTACAGCGGAGCGGATGTCGCTGGCTATGGAGCAGTTTATGAACACCCTCCTTTCGGTGAATAGCAAGTATGACCGATCGCTGGATGGCCAGGCAACCCTTACCCCAAGTGAAGAACGGGGACGTAAACTGTATTTTGCTGAGTTCAACCCTGGTTTTCCTCACTTTCCGGGGCTGATTGTGCCCATTGCCATGGCGGAAGAAACTTTGCCGCTAACCGCTATATCAATAATGGGTTGGATAATAACGGGGACATTAAGGACATTGGCCGCGAAGCAGGTAACACAAAACCCGAATGACAAGGGCAAGTTTAAAGTGGTTTCGCTACGTAATGTGGAAGTAACCCCACCCTATATACATGATGGCCGGTTTAAAACCCTGGAGGAAGTGGTGGAACACTATGACAATGGCATTCACAATTCGGCTACCGTAGATCCGGCATTGGAGTACACCCGTGCTTTCGGGTGGACTTAAGCTGATCCTCCAGGACAAAAACGACCTCGTGGCATTTTTAAAAACCCTTACGGACGAAGAATCTGCTAACAAACCCTGAGTTCAGCAGCCCTTTTTAAACTGAAGAAATGAAGCTTAAAGCCCATCATATTATGAGAACAGCTATGGCCCTTGGCCTGGCTGTTTTCTTTGTGGTGGCATGTAAAGAAGAGACTCCTGTAAACCCTCCCGCCTCTGAAAAGATATTTGTTATACCTGAGGGTTTCCCTGAAATGACCTTCCCGGAAGAAAATGAGTTTACCAAAGCCCGCTGGGAGCTGGGTAAAAAACTATTTTATGATCCTATCCTTTCGGTAGATAATACCATTAGCTGTGCCAGCTGCCATAAAGCCCATCTGGCTTTTGCCGATGATAAAGCCTTTAGCCCGGGCGTGGAAAACAGGCCGGGTGTGCGCAATGCGCCCTCATTGGCCAATGTGGGTTACCACCCCTACTTTTTAAGAGAAGGCAGCGTACCAACACTGGAAATGCAGGTGTTGGTGCCCGTGCAGGAAAGCAATGAATTTGCCCATGATATGCTTGCTATTGCCAAAATTCTAAAAGACGATCCCGAATATATTACGCATGAGCCGCAAGGCCTATGAACGTGAACCCGACCCGTTTGTGGTAACCCGTGCCCTGTCAAACTTTCAGCGTACGCTTATTAGCGGAAACAGCCCCTACGACCAGTTTTACTACCAAGGCAATGCCTTTGCTTTGAGCGAAAGCCAGCAACGCGGTATGGCTTTATTTTTTGGTAAGGCCAAATGCAACAGATGCCATGGCGGTTTTAACTTTACGGATTACAGTTTTCAAAACAATGGCTTGGATACAATTTACACCGACAGAGGCCGGGCGCGCCTCACTGGATTACCAGAAGATGAAGCGGTGTTTAAGGTGCCTTCCCTAAGGAATGCAGAAGTTACTGCCCCTTATATGCATGATGGCCGTTTTAGCTCCCTATCAGAAGTAATGGAACACTACAATTCTGGCGGTGCTGCCCACCCGAACAAAAATCCCATTCTAAAATCCGCTAAACCTCAACCCCCCCGAAAAGCAGAATTTAGTCGCCTTCTTAAAGAGCCTTACCGATAAAGAGTTTATAGAGAATGTGAACTTCAGGGAGTGAGGCTGAAGTTGTAAAATGTTTTATATCCGGAATTAATCAGCTGTGCAGTTTTTGCTTTTTTGAATGGTAAGAGGAGCAACTGCTGCTCTGGAAAATGCCTTAATAATTTACAGAAAATAAAAAGCCCAATTGATCAAATATTACCACCTAGTTAGCTATTTTGCAGGGCTTTACCGCCAATAATGTTAAAGGCGTGTATAAGCAACTTAACTTATACATAAACGTTCTCTGCAAGCTAAAATGACAACGAAGAGTAAATATCAGCCATGGAATGCCCCAGCTCAAACGTGGGACTGCATCGAGAATCGATACATCGAAGATTGGCAAGGTAAACACGGGAGACTGCTTGAATTAGTTCGACACATTAAAAATTCGGACTATAAAGACAGACTTTTCGGTTCAACTTCAATGGACAAACTCGTTGTAAGCATTTATGACCCTATTGACTTTCGGAAAGAATCTTTACATATCACATTTGACCTTTGGAGCAGGAAGTGGCAATTCAAATATATCGCAATGCCTTTTCAAGAACCTGAATTTGTCAGGACCTATGATGAAGAAAAAGGGATTGAAAAATTTGAAAACTTCATCAAAATGATCAAATGGTAAAAAAGAAAAAAAGCCAGCAGCTAATCGAGTAGCCTGCCCCGCCAGCAATAGCTGACAGGGAGAGGCTCTCACACCACTGTACGTACGGGCCTCGTATACAGCGGTTCGTTGAGTTGTGGGGCCACTTTGCAGTAGTAATCCATTAGCGATTGATAACCGCGTTTCAACAGCCGTTTCACCGTGAGGGTTGTCCTTAAGATCGGGCTTTGGGCCACCGCCCATCCTCCCATACGTGTCCGGCTCCAGGCATACGCCCGGCCTTGTGGAACCCCCAGCCGGATCAGGTTTTTCCTTTTCCTTTCGGGCTTCTTCCAATCGTGCCAGATGCAATGGCGGAGTCTGTTTAGCAGCCAGCCGTCCAGCTGTTTGAGCTTGGCTTTGATACTTGCCATACGGAAGTATTGCAGCCAGCCTTGCTGAACTTCTTTTAACTTTCCCAGTCTTTCGCCAAAGCTTGCGGGGGTGGTTTTACGGGTGATGGCCTTCAGCTTTTGCTTCAGATTCTTCCAGCTTTTATCGCTTACCGCCAGCTGGTATTTACCTTTCTCACCTTTGACATAGGTGGGCACAAAGCGGTGTCCCAGTATCTCAAATTGCACAGGTTTGCGCAGGCCGCTTTTATCCCGGTTTATAGGCAGGCGCAGCTTTTTCTGTAAAAACAGGTATATGCTGTTCCCTACCTTCCGGGCTTCTGCCTTGTTTTTTGCATAAATGCTGAAGTCATCGGCATAGCGGACGTAGCGCAGCCCCTGCTGTTCCAGCTCTTTATCCAGCTCATTCAACATGATGTTGGACAATAGCGGACTCAGCGGGCTACCTTGTGGCACTCCTTTCCTGCGTTTTCTCAGTTTGCCTTCTATTTTGATGGGCGCTCTGAGCCACTTGCGGATAAGGCGCATGGTGAGCGGGCATTTTACCTTGCGGTACACCAGCTCTAAAAGCAGGCAGTGCTCTACTTCATCAAAGAAGCTTTTGAGGTCGATGTCAACAATGTGCTGATTTCCCTCATTGATGTATTGCTGTGCTTTGAGCAGGCACTGGTGGGCGTTTTTCCGTGGCCTGAACCCGTAGCTGTGTTCGGTAAAACCAAACTCAAACCTCGGTTCGATGGCTTGCGCAACGCATTGTTGCAGCCACCTGTCCACCACGGTAGGTATGCCCAGCAATCGCGATTTTCCGTTGCTCTTGGGGATAGACACCCCTTTGATGGGGTCGGGAAGGTAGGTACCGTTTTCGATGCTTGTCACAATCTCCTCTTCGTGCTCCTGCACAAAGTGCTGGAGTTGTTCCACCGTCATGCCGTCCACGCCTGCCGAACCTTTGTTCTGCATCACATGGGTGCATGCGGTGCGCATGTTTTTACGGTGGGTTACTTTCCCGATCATCTCTTGATTACTACTACTTAATATTCCTGCTCCGCCTATTACAGGGCTGTACCTCAAAGGCACTCCCTGCAGCATTTGGAGCAACTCAACGTTCAGTCCTTCACTGCTTCTGTGAGGCCTCCACGCTTTGGCGTGGCTCGTGTTACCACAGCTACTATGACCTCGGCTGACTTCCTGACAATCTTTCGATGTCAGGACCTCCCTTGGTAAGGTAAATACCCTTTGGCCGATCCCTGCCGGATCTACTGTTTTGTCCATCCCCGCCAAATGACGGGGTTTTGGGCTTCGGCATGATGTGCTACCTCACCCGGCCTCACAGCCTCTTATCCGGTTCCTGTTCGTCAGTACCGGCCACGCAGTCTGGCTTACTTCAGTGCGCGGATTGCTCCGCACCACCTTGCCACTTGCTTTGCTTTGAGGCGTTACCCCCACGCATTCGGGACTTCCCACCTGAACGAATTTATTCGGGCAGGGCACCCTTTGGGACATTCCTATTCAAGAACTATATTTACCATTCAAGGCACACACAAAAAATAAAGCTAATGCGGCCATTACGTCTTCGGTTGACAGTGACGTCTGAAGAAGAAAATTTTCGGTACTTTCAAAATCTCGGAAAGCCGCACTAGCTTTATTAAAACCGTTGGCAAGCATTAAAAATGGACGACAAGGTTTACATAAAATTCAAGGATCCGAAAGGAGAATCTTCCCGTCCATCAGGACAACTAAAAGGGACAGTAGAAAAAGCCATGGTCAAAATCTTAACGGAAATAATTCCAAAGGCAAACCCCGACTTTGAACATCGACTTGAAGAAGTTGACTCCTGGAAAATTGAGTACAACAAAACAGACAATACGACTTGGAGAGAAATCGGGTTTGACAAAGACGGGAACCCAATAGTCGCTATGCCGCTCGGAGACAACTACGGCTTCTGGACAGACAACCAATTGACAATGGACGACTATAGAAATTTTGACCCGACACCAATCACAGAAGACGAGTTTAACTACGACTGGACAGAATTTCAAAAGAAAAAGTAAAAAATAACGCTTGCCAACAACAAATAAACGCAAGTCGGCTTTAATCCTGCTCCGGTAGGGCATTTACGGTGGACAGAGAAACCTTTCGTTTCTTTACAACACCCCGGACGAAGCCGCCCTGCGTTTATTAAGGCCGTTGGCATTCATTGAAAACAGACCGAAATGGCAGACAATAAACTACAATCGTTAACAGAAATATTTAACGAGAAATTTTTTAGAATCCCCGACTTTCAAAGGGGTTACTCTTGGGAAACAAACCAACTTGAAGACTTTTGGGAAGACCTAATCAATCTAAAAGGAGACAAAATCCACTACACAGGACTTTTAACCGTTGAGCCAGTTTCAAAATCAAGCGTTGAGAACATTGAAAAATGGCAAGACGATTTGTGGCTTTTTGAAAGAGAACTTGGAGCATATTACCTCATTGATGGACAGCAAAGACTGACAACCTCAATCATTCTAATCAATGAAATACTTAATCAGTTTGCCGATAGTGAAGGAATCAACTTTAAAGACAAATCATATTGGGTAAACAAATTCTTGTTCCAAGCATATGGAGACAACTACAAATCATACATATTTGGTTATGAGCGCGATAATCCGAGTGATGAGTTTTTCAAAACAAAGATTTTACAGCAAGAATCTTCAACCGCTGACAAAGTCCCAGAACAGACTTTGTACACTTCAAACTTGAAAACAGCGAAAGACTTTTTCGAGAAAAAATTAGATAAACTTGAAAAACAAGAACTTGAAGAAATTTTCAAGAAAGTCACAGCAAAATTTAAATTCAACTTCTATGAAATAGATGACGAGTTAGATGTTTACGTGACTTTTGAAACTATGAATAACAGGGGGAAACCTCTGTCAAATTTAGAGCTGCTCAAAAACAGGCTGATTTATCTCTCGACACTTTTAGATGTTGACAATCAAACAAGAGCACGATTAAGAAAAGACATTAACGAGACTTGGAAAACCATTTATGAGTATTTAGGCAAGAACAAGGACAATGCAATGGATGATGACGAGTTCCTGCGTAACCATTGGATAATGTACTTTAAGTACGACAGGAAAGAATCAGCCTCTTATGCCAAATTCTTACTCAACAAAAAGTTTACAGCCAAAAATGCGATTAAAGGTAAAATCGTACTGACTGACATTAAAGAATACATAGATAGTCTATCCAAATGTGTTAAATCTTGGTTTTACCTGTACAATGCTCAATTCTCAAATTACCAAGACGAAACAAAAGAATGGATTCAAAAACTGAATCGTTTAGGAATGAGTGCTTTTCCGCCTCTATTTATGGCAGCAATGACTAAGTGTAGTGAGAGTGAATTTCTACCACTATTCAAATCAGCAGAACGCTTTATATTCCTTGTTTTCCGACTTTCTCAAAGACCTTCTAACACAAAAAACAGTCATTTTTATAGACTTGCCAACTCGTACTATTTTGGTAAAGATTCAACTACGATTCAATCCACAATCGGAAACATTGATTGGATGACACAAGGAGAATCAGGCGAAGGAGATGAATACGTTTATCACGGATGGTTTGACCTTGAAAAATTTGACAACTATGTAAAAGACCAATATGACAAGGGAGAAGGGTTTTACACTTGGAACGGCTTGAGATATTTCCTCTTTGAATATGAACTTTACTTACAAGGGAAAGCCAACGGAAACCAAAAGGTAAGTTGGACTGACTTCAACAAACGGAAAAAAGAAGATACAATTGAGCATATCTATCCTCAAACACCAAAAGACGACTGTTGGACTTCCGTTTTTAATGAGCATTCTAAAAAAGAAAGAAAAATTTTGCTCAATACTTTAGGAAACTTGGTTTTACTCGGACAATCAAAAAATTCTGAGTTTCAAAACAAGTGCTTTGACTTTAAGAAAAAACATACCAATAAAGATGGAAATGAAGTTGGTTTTTTCAATGGAGCATATAGTGAGATAGAAGTTTCCAGTTATGACCATTGGACACCAAAGGAAATTGAAAGTCGGGGTAAAAAAATGCTCTCTTTCCTCGAAGAAAGGTGGAATATTGACTTTGAAGGTTGGGAAATAGAGAAAGAAGATTTATTGAAATTGGACTTCTTGAAAAAAGAGACGATTGAAGAAGAATAAAAACAACGAAATGCCAATCGAGTAGCCTGCCCCGCCAGCAATAGCTGACAGGGAGAGGCTCTCACACCACTGTACGTACGGGCCTCGTATACAGCGGTTCGTTGAGTTGTGGGGCCACTTTGCAGTAGTAATCCATTAGCGATTGATAACCGCGTTTCAACAGCCGTTTCACCGTGAGGGTTGTCCTTAAGATCGGGCTTTGGGCCACCGCCCATCCTCCCATACGTGTCCGGCTCCAGGCATACGCCCGGCCTTGTGGAACCCCCAGCCGGATCAGGTTTTTCCTTTTCCTTTCGGGCTTCTTCCAATCGTGCCAGATGCAATGGCGGAGTCTGTTTAGCAGCCAGCCGTCCAGCTGTTTGAGCTTGGCTTTGATACTTGCCATACGGAAGTATTGCAGCCAGCCTTGCTGAACTTCTTTTAACTTTCCCAGTCTTTCGCCAAAGCTTGCGGGGGTGGTTTTACGGGTGATGGCCTTCAGCTTTTGCTTCAGATTCTTCCAGCTTTTATCGCTTACCGCCAGCTGGTATTTACCTTTCTCACCTTTGACATAGGTGGGCACAAAGCGGTGTCCCAGTATCTCAAATTGCACAGGTTTGCGCAGGCCGCTTTTATCCCGGTTTATAGGCAGGCGCAGCTTTTTCTGTAAAAACAGGTATATGCTGTTCCCTACCTTCCGGGCTTCTGCCTTGTTTTTTGCATAAATGCTGAAGTCATCGGCATAGCGGACGTAGCGCAGCCCCTGCTGTTCCAGCTCTTTATCCAGCTCATTCAACATGATGTTGGACAATAGCGGACTCAGCGGGCTACCTTGTGGCACTCCTTTCCTGCGTTTTCTCAGTTTGCCTTCTATTTTGATGGGCGCTCTGAGCCACTTGCGGATAAGGCGCATGGTGAGCGGGCATTTTACCTTGCGGTACACCAGCTCTAAAAGCAGGCAGTGCTCTACTTCATCAAAGAAGCTTTTGAGGTCGATGTCAACAATGTGCTGATTTCCCTCATTGATGTATTGCTGTGCTTTGAGCAGGCACTGGTGGGCGTTTTTCCGTGGCCTGAACCCGTAGCTGTGTTCGGTAAAACCAAACTCAAACCTCGGTTCGATGGCTTGCGCAACGCATTGTTGCAGCCACCTGTCCACCACGGTAGGTATGCCCAGCAATCGCGATTTTCCGTTGCTCTTGGGGATAGACACCCCTTTGATGGGGTCGGGAAGGTAGGTACCGTTTTCGATGCTTGTCACAATCTCCTCTCTGTGCTCCTGCACAAAGTGCTGGAGTTGTTCCACCGTCATGCCGTCCACGCCTGCCGAACCTTTGTTCTGCATCACATGGGTGCATGCGGTGCGCATGTTTTTACGGTGGGTTACTTTCCCGATCATCTCTTGATTACTACTACTTAATATTCCTGCTCCGCCTATTACAGGGCTGTACCTCAAAGGCACTCCCTGCAGCATTTGGAGCAACTCAACGTTCAGTCCTTCACTGCTTCTGTGAGGCCTCCACGCTTTGGCGTGGCTCGTGTTACCACAGCTACTATGACCTCGGCTGACTTCCTGACAATCTTTCGATGTCAGGACCTCCCTTGGTAAGGTAAATACCCTTTGGCCGATCCCTGCCGGATCTACTGTTTTGTCCATCCCCGCCAAATGACGGGGTTTTGGGCTTCGGCATGATGTGCTACCTCACCCGGCCTCACAGCCTCTTATCCGGTTCCTGTTCGTCAGTACCGGCCACGCAGTCTGGCTTACTTCAGTGCGCGGATTGCTCCGCACCACCTTGCCACTTGCTTTGCTTTGAGGCGTTACCCCCACGCATTCGGGACTTCCCACCTGAACGAATTTATTCGGGCAGGGCACCCTTTGGGACATTCCTATTCAAGAACTATATTTACCATTCAAGGCACACACAAAGCATATAGCTTATGGCGGCTGAACGGCTGCCAGCAAGGTTTTCGCTCCGTAGCCAGCTTTGGTTTCGGTGGATAGGAAAGTGCTTCGAAACCGCCACAAGCCATATGCAAAACGTTGTAGCACATTAAAATAATGGACAATTAATTTATATCATTTCAGGAGCGGGACTGCAATTAGTTCTTTTCGTTGGATATAAGTTGTTGAAAAAACCAAAAACCTATTGGACAATTTTCATATTGACGATTGGACTTGCTGTTTTTGGTTACCTAAACATGGACAGACCAAGTCTTGAAATGGTTAATGGAAATGCTGCTACTTGGACATTTTTACCGCTTTTATTCATGGTTTACTTCGGACTCATTAGACAACTCTTTTTGAAGCTGTTTAAGAACGAACCATTTATGACAGGATACATGTACCCAAGTTGGGAACAAGGTGAATACAGGCGACTACACTTTGGTGACGCAATCTTTACAATATCGACATTGATTCTACCATTTCTGACGACTCTATTCATTGATTAAAAAAACAAACGCTAACAAAACCTCCCTTCCAAGGCAGTCTCACCATTCGTAGCTTATGTAGTTCATTAATAAATAATATTAAAACAACCCCACCTAACCACAAAAATCAAAACCATGCAAAACTACATTGACAGCTTTGTGCTCCCCATTAAAAAAGTACACCTGGAAGAATATAAAGCCGTGGCAAAACAGGTGGCGGAAATATGGAAGGAGTATGGTGCGTTGGGCTATTACGAATACTTTGGCGATGACCTTCACCTGGAGGGTACCCGATCATTTACTGATATGGCGGATGCGAAGAAGGATGAAGTTGTGCTATTCGGATGGGTGGTGTTCCCCACAAAAGAAGTACGGGACTCAGCGAACAAAAAAGTGCCGCAGGACCCTCGCATGGAAAAAATAGTAGCTCCCCTACTCCATCCTGAACAACCGATTTTTGATGCCAGCCGAATGGTGTATGGTGGATTTAAGCCTTTGGTGCAATCTCCTGCTGAAACATCTGTTTAAACTAAAGAAAGAACGTTACACCATTCTTTTAACAATTCCAAAAACGATGTAATAAGTTACTCAGTAAGCGATTCTGCAATTGGGATAACTCTACAAATAAAAAAAGCCGGACTCTCGCCCGGCTTTTTGCATTAATGGTAATTAATCTCCACAACTGGTATTACGGTTAATATCGCAGTACAGCGACCACCACGGGTTGTAGTTGGCACTGTCTTCTTCCATATTACTCATTTGGAGCAACTCCTCCACATTTTTGCCATAGCGCAAATGCATGTGGATGGGCTCGCCATGCGGGGAGCGTGAAATCACATATTTGAATTTTTCAGTATCGCCTTCATACCCCTTCTTTAACTCAAACACATCCCAAATAGAAGTTTTGGATTCATCCGGGTAATAGTGCGGGTCAGGTCGGCTGCCTATAAATTCATAACCACCTTCAGCCCACAGTGCTGAAGGATCATTATGTTTATAGAACGCCATGCGGGTAAGGGTTCCGGCTTCTTCAGTAGTTTCCAGCACTATGCGCGAAGGGTTGCGCGGATCATTCCGCACATTCTCCTTCACAGGATCCATTTGAAATTCCCCATCCATCCTTAAAAAGGAAAATACCATTTCATGCGTATGGCCGTGTTCGCCACCATGCATGTGCGCCTCTTCGGTATCATGCTCATGGCCATGGCCCGCTTCGCCATGGGTATGGTCGTGTTCTTCTTTGGGTTGATTTTTGGTTTCAGCGTTTTGGCAGCTTATTGCCAGGCTGGCCGCTACACCAAGTGCTATCATCTTAGTAAATTTCATCGTATTGTTTTTATTTAAAAGTTAAAGCTTACACCAGCCGTAAAGTTGGCCAATGGCGCAGGGGCAAATGATTGAGCACCAGCTCCACCAAATACAGCTTCTGCATAATTTTCGTTGGTAAAATTGTTTACCTCTACAAACACACGCCCCCGTTGCATAGAGCGGCCATCAAAGTTGTAAAACAGCATAAGGTGGCCCACGGTATAACCATCGTAGTAGCCGGTATTGCCTCCATCAGTGGCATACTGCCCAACATCGCGCACACGCACCATGGCACCTAAACCACTCTTAAGCGTGTACACAACATTTACAAATGAAATGGTGGCGGGGATATTGGAAAGCTCCTTACCTTCAAGGGTGGGATCGGTGTTTTCCATGATTTCAGTTTCCATGTAGGTAAACGACCCCAACACGGCAAAACCCGGCAGCGGCTTAAGCTCCAGTCTTGTTTCCAGTCCTCTCCGTTGCGTCATACCCGCATTGATAAGATTACCGGAGCCGGGTGGATTTTCCATGATTTCTCTTGAAGTGTTTAGAACATAAGCCGCGGCATCAAACTCCAGCCACTGCTTGTACATATAGTTAAAGCCCGCTTCGTACTGCCATAGCTGTACAGGTTCCAGGTTAAGATCAGGATCATACTTGGTAGTGCTGTTGGGCAATGAAAAGCCATTGGAAACACTTACCCTAAGGTCAAAACCCTGAAAAATTGTAGAACGCACACCCACCTTAGGCGCCACGTTAGAAAGGTTATCCATATTTGCAGTAAAGCCTTCCTGACCGGGATCTTCGTTAATAAAATCACCAAGGTAGGTATCGTATCTAAGTCCTACTGAGGGCCTGAAATAGCGGGAAACATTAAACTCACCCTGGGCAAAAGCCGAAATGGACTGTACGCTGAAAGAGCGCTGCTGAATCTGATCCATACGCACCCTGTTGGAGGTGTTCCACCTTTTACGGTCAGTTGTCTCATCATAATATTCCGCACCGGCTACCCAATCAACTCCTACACTACCAAGTTTACCACTTCCGTTAAGGCTGGCACCACCTGAGTACACTTCGCGGGTATTAAAGCGCTCAGACTGGCCACCGGGATCAAATCCAAACTTAGCGAAGCGTGTAAAATTCTGTTGTACCGAATAACCAAAAATCAACAGACGGAGGTTATTGTTTATGGTGTGATTTATATCCAGGCGCTGCGAAGCAAAAAGTTTACTACCACCATCATTTTCAGCATTAGGTGCCTGGCGGTCGCGTAAATCAAGGTCGTTTATTTGATCTTCAGAAATGTAGCCGGATGCCTCCCAATCGCTACTATGAGCATTCAGTGTAAGGGCCACATCCGTTTTTCTATTTATTTGGTACGCCAACCTTCCTGAAATGTTACCCTTGAGATAATCTGAGTTTGCAGCATAGCCGGTAGTATTAAACACCTGGAATGCAAAATTGGAACTCAGCTTTCCTTTCTTCACGCTTACGGGTTGACCCACGGCCACCTGTGCATCAAAGGTGCTAAAGGAGCCTCCTGTTATTTGTACATCGGTATAATCGCCACCCTTGCGGGTTTCATAGGCAATGGTACCACCCTCGGCAAAGCGGCCATAAAGTACCGATGAAGGCCCTTTATACACCTGCACTTTCTGGATGTTAATTGGTATCAGGATATTCATATCGGCATAACCGTCTGAGTGGCCTTCGGCTTCGTTTAGCGAAATGCCATCTACCTGCACTCCGGCCTGGCCCTCGTGGCCACCGCCACCAAAACCCCGAATGGAAAACACATCAGCCACGCCACCCTGGCGGTAAGCACCAAGGTCAACACCCGGTATTTGCTGAATGATCCGGGTTGGCTCGGTAATGTTAAGCAAACGGATCTGATCGAGCCCTACCTCGTTTACCGTTACCGTTTGGTTTTGCTTCTTAAAAACCTGACCTTTTATGGCAACCTCCCCCAGCATTTCGATGGACGAGATCAGCTTTAGCGACAAGTTAGTGGTCTTATTTTCTGCCACAGTGATTTGCTGTCTCATGGTTTCATAGCCGATGGACGAAACCACCAGTTCGTAGGTTTTAGGAGCTACAGACTTGATGGAGAAAAAACCTTCGGAATTGGTTACTGCACCCATTCCGGTGCCCTGCAGCACCACATTGGCATCGCGCAAAGGCTCGCCAGCACTGTTAGTTATGGTACCGCTCACCTCACCTGACTGCCCGTAGGCCCAGGCGGTAGAGAATATTAAGAAAAGAAAAATGTAAAAATGTTTGAATCCTCCACTACAGGTGAAGGACTTACGTGTGTATAGTTTCATCATAAATTTGGTTTAAGGTATCATGGCCTTCGCAGAACTCATGATACAGTCCGGAGTTGCGCTAAAGCGAAACCGGGTTATTGAAAGATTGAAATAGCAGACATTTCCGAAAAGGGATGCCCTGTGAATGATGAACTATACCTGTGGAGGTGGAGTAAATGTATCGCCATGGCCTTCCAGCAAAAGAGCCAGGAAGGGAGTGGCTGTTTTTTGAGAATTGAAACTTAAAATCCTGAAGACCTTAGCTTGCTGCATTTCGTGGAAGCTCAGGTGTGGAACTTTTACGTCCGGCATGCTAACGGGTGACTCTGTTTGGTTGGAAAGCTCCTTTAAAAAATCAATAAGCGGGTGCGAATGGCTGATCTGGTGCGAATGATCATTGTGAGAATGAAAATGGTCGTGATGATGCTCTTCAACCTGCTCCAGGCCACTCAGCATATGCTGTAACTCGTGCGAAACGCGGTGCATGAAGCTGCTAAATGAACCTGAAAGTACCAGTACCAGATAACCTGACAATATGGTAAGTGACGCAGATTTTAGAATTATCGATTTCACCTGAGTATCGCATCATCACCCATAAGGGGATTGATTGAATTTTGGTTAGTTGATAATAGGTACGATAAACTGGCCTTTATGGATGTATGGAAGAGAGAATGTTAGTTTTAAGCTCTGAAAATTTACAAGGTACAATAACCGAATACACAACGATTTTAGCCATGAAGAAAATACCAACAGGTATTATTGCATTAGTACTGGCAGCAGGCAGCTGCCACAATGCTGAAGAAAAAAGCAGCGAAACAGAATCCTATACGGACGTTAAAATAGCCGGGGCCATGCACAATGTAATGTGGAAAGGCCAGCTGGGAAGTAGTATTGACGTTGATACTATTTCTGACAAGAGCGGGCTTTACGGCTTGGGGCCTGAAAGCTACCTTACCGGAGAGATTCTTATAAATAATGGTAAGAGTTATGTTTCGCGGGTGCTTACGGATAGCACTATGATGGTTGAAGAAACGCACAAAGTTTCTGCGCCATTTTTAGTGTATGCCAATGTAAGCGAGTGGCGCGAGGTTGCGTTACCGCAGGAAATAAAATCCATAACCGAGCTGGAGAAGTTTATTGACCAAAAGACCAAGGATAATAAACGACCCTTTGCTTTTAACCTGAAAGGGAAAGTAGCAGCGGCCACCATTCACATCCAAAATCTGCCAAAAGGCAGCAAGGTATCCTCACCCAAAGAGGCCCACCATGGACAAACTTCCTATCATCTTCAAAATAAAGAGTGTGAAATAGTCGGCTTTTTTTCCACCAAACACCAGGGTATTTTTACACACCATGATTCATTTGTTCACCTTCACCTAATAACAAAGGATGAAAGTATGATGGGCCACCTGGATGAACTACAGATTGAAAAGATGAGCCTATATCTGCCAGTAAAGTAATGCCTGAATACTCTGAGACCCTTACAAACGAGATGATTTGAATGCCGATAAAAACAAAGCCCCGGCCAGGGCCAGGGCTTCTCAATAGATTAAAATTTTCAGTTAATCATCTTCTTCCAGCTCTCTACTAAGCACGCTGCCATCAAAAGAAAATAACACTTCTAATTCTTCCTTTCCTTTTTTAAGCTCCACCTCGTATTTTACTTCACCATCTGCCGTTTCCACCATTTCGGCTTCATCTGCTGTATAGCCCTCAAACGTTGACTTGATGGCATCCATTACACCAGCGGGCAAATCGCTTATCGAAACGCTGGTTTCGGTTTGCAGCCAGTTTCCATTGGCATCAAACTCAGCACTCATTTCTTTTTCAGCCAGTTTAAATTCAGCTTCCCAGTTTTTATCATTTTCCTTTTCCCACTTAATGGATTTTGCATCGGGGAACTTTTCGGTAAATGCCTTTTGCACTTCTGCCGGAGCCTTTTTCTGCGCAAAGCCAATTGAGGTTGTCAATAGCAGCGCTATTACACTAAGTAATATTTTTTTCATGGTTTACAATTTTGATGTTAAAGGTAGCGAATCTTACAACCTATTAAAGCACCTCCAAACCTTTGGTATGTCAATTAGTTGAGATAGTTGACAAGCAATAAGCATGAGTGACTTTTTAGAAAACTGGGGTGAAGCGGCCTATACTTCCGTTGGATTTTTTTGGTCGGCACTATGGGCATTTGCACTAGGCTACGCCATAAGCAGTATGATACAGGTTTTTGTAACTCAGGAGCGGATGAAAAAATCAATGGGCAAGGCCGGAGGAAAAGAAGTTGGCCTGGCTACTTTTTTTGGGTTCATCTCCTCTTCATGCAGTTTTGCAGCCCTCGCTACCGCCAAATCCTTATTCAAAAAAGGTGCGGGTTTTATACCCAGCATGGCCTTTCTGCTGTCCTCCACCAATCTGGTTATTGAGCTGGGTATTGTTATTTCCATCTTTTTATCGTGGCAGTTTGTGGTGGGTGAATATATAGGCGGACTCTTACTCATCCTTATCTCATGGGCGTTTGTAAAGCTCACTAATCCCAAAAAGCTTATTGACAAAGCCCGGAAAAAACTAAAGGATGAGGGTGGTAACGATGTAAGTGACATACCCAATTGGCGTAGGGAAATAAAAAGCCTTAAAGGCTGGAAAAAAGTGGGTAACCGCTATGTGATGGAGTGGGATATGGTATGGAAGGATGTAACGGTGGGTTTTACCATTGCAGGTATAATTGCTGCTTTTGTACCTGCCACTTTTTTTGAAACTCTGTTTATTGGCGTAGGCAATGGCAACCAGGATTTTTCATTTTTAGAGATACTTGAACACAGCATAGTAGGTCCTGCCGCAGCCTTTATAACTTTTATTGGTAGCATGGGTAATATTCCATTGGCATCGCTGCTTTACAGCAACGGGGTAAGTTTTGCCGGTATTATGGCCTTTATTTTCAGCGATTTGGTTGTGTTTCCGGTACTGCGTATCAATGCCAATTATTATGGCTGGAAGATGTCGCTATATATTGCCCTTATGCTTTTTATAGCTTTGGTAGCCAGTTCGGTATTTCTACATTATGGATTTGAGTTTAGCGGATTTATGCCCGAGGGTAGCGGCAAATCCATGGTGGATCAGGAGCACTTCAAAATAAACTACTCCTTTTTTCTCAATATCCTATTCCTCCTTTTGTCAGGAGTTTTAGCATGGCTATTCATCCAAAAGAAAAAAGATGATAAAGAGCAGCACGGAGGTATGGATATGGCTGATAAAGGCAAACTGGATCAGGTGCTGAAGTGGCTGGCATGGGCTAGTTACTTGTGGTTGGCAGTTGGTTTAACTATAAAGTGGTTGGCCTGACCCTTAACAGTGATTGAACTTTAATAGAGGTTGGCGCATTAATAAAGTAAACCCTAATAAAGAAAGAAATTATGAGTCAATTAAAAGTTGCTGTGCTGTTTTATAGTTCAACCTCAGCCAATTACCAAATGAGCCAATGGGCTGCTAAAGCCGCTGAGGCAAAAGGTGCAGAAGTAAGAAGAAGAATATTTAAAGAAACTGCACCTGAAGAAGTAATAAAACAAAATGAGGCCTGGCAAAATTTCAGAAACAATGAGGCTAAAAATGAAACCGAAGCAACATTGGATGACCTGGAATGGGCGGATATTTTGATTTTCAGCATACCTACCCGCTATGGTAATTTACCCTCGCAGGTTCAGGCATTTTTTGATACTACTGGTGGCCTTTGGTCTCAAGGAAAACTGGTTAATAAAGTTGTTACAGGTATCTCCAGCGCTATGAACCCACATGGGGGTCAGGAATCCACTATCCAGTCCCTCTACAAAACCATGATGCACTGGGGCTGTATTATTGTGCCGGCTGGCTATACCGCAGATGAAGTATTTGCCGCAGGCGGAAACCCCTACGGAACCTCGGCCACAGCTACCCAAAAAGGTGAGATTAAAGATGAAAGTGAAACCAAAGCGGCTGTTGAGCATCAGGTGAAAAGGATATTGGACATTGCCCAAAAAGTGGTAGGGTAGATTTTTGCCGTTCTTCTAAACTTCAGGGTAATCCCAATTAAACAGATTAAAGCAAAAGCCTTCGGGAAAGCGGAGGCTTTTGCTTTAGTAAAGTCCCGCTTTTCGCGGGGTGTGCTCCGAGACTCCCTTTGGTAGGCTCAGGATACACTTCTCGCTTATCCTGCTTAGCAGTTCAGTTGTCCCCAACAAAAAAAGCCTCTGATTTCTCAGAGGCTTTTGCTTCAGTACAGGCGGAGAGACTCCCTTCGGCAAGCTCAGGATAAACTTCTCGTCTCTCCTGCTTCATAACTGGGGTATCTCAACAAAAAAGCCCCTGATTTCTCAGAGGCTTTTGCTTCAGTACAGGCGGAGAGACTCCCTTCGGCAAGCTCAGGATAAACTTCTCGTCTCTCCTGCTTCGTTACTGGGGTATCTTAACAAAAAAGCCCCTGATTTCTCAGAGGCTTTTGCTTCAGTACAGGCGGAGAGACTCGAACTCTCACACCTTGCGGCACTAGATCCTAAGTCTAGCGTGTCTACCAATTCCACCACGCCTGCGTGTACTGTTTTGGTAAAAGCAGTTTCCCACTTTCCCGGTGATCAACTTTCGTCTCTCACATTTGGGGCGGCAAATATATAAGCTAATATATTCTCATGCAAGAAAAATTATTGAAGCTAATTTCCCTTGGGCAAGGGGTGCCAAATGGCTACTTTTGCCCTCTTATTTTTTAGCCAATGATGAAGTCTTTTGACCTTACTAAACTGGATGGCAAAACGGCCCATGCACACTTACTGGGAGCAGTTGGACCACGCCCCATAGCCTTTGCCAGTACCATCGACAATGAGGGCAATGCCAACCTCAGCCCTTTCAGCTATTTTAATGTTTTCAGTTCAAATCCACCCATAGTGGTTTTTTCGCCTGCCCGCAGGGTGAGGGATAATACTACCAAGCATACATTGCACAATGCGGAAGCTACCCGCGAGGTAGTAATTAATGTGGTGAACTATGACATAGTTCAACAAACCTCCCTGGCCTCTACCGAGTACGGTGAAGGAGTGAATGAATTTGTAAAAGCCGGCCTTACTCCCATCGAATCGGAATTGGTGAAGCCTTACCGGGTTAAGGAATCTCCAGTACAGATGGAGTGCAGGGTGAATGATATCGTATCACTTGGACCTAATGGCGGGGCGGGAAACCTCATCATCTGCGAGGTACTGCGCATGTATATTGACGAAAAAGTCATGAATGAAAATGGCATAATCGATCAGCAAAAAATTGACCTTGTAGCCCGTATGGGTGGTAACTGGTATTGCCGTGCCAATGGCGAGGCACTGTTTGAAGTTGAGAAACCCGTTACTACCCTGGGCATTGGTGTGGATCAAATACCTAAACGCATACGCCAAAGTGTTTACCTTACGGGAAATGACCTCGGTAAGCTGGGTAATGTGGAGAAACTACCTACAGATGCTGAACTGGCTGAGTTTTGCGAACACCACAGGGTAAAAGAAATTTTTGAAAGTTCAGACAATGGCCTGGAGGTACACGAACAACTCCACCAGTACGCCAAGGAGCTTTTGGATGAAAATAAAGTGCAAAAAGCCTGGAAGGCTCTTTTATGTGATAAAATCAATCGTTCTTAAAATACAATTATGGAAATCAGCGGAAGCATAAAAAAAATCGGGGAAGCCCAGCAGGTAACCAGCTCATTTACTAAACGCGAGTTGGTAGTTACTACTGAAGAGCAATACCCTCAGCACATTTTAATTGAATTTGTTCAGGATCGCACCTCGCTACTCGATGCCTTTAATGTAGGCGATAAAGTTACGGTGGGCATCAACATCCGTGGCCGCGAGTGGCAGAGCCCACAGGGCGAAATCAAATATTTCAACTCTATAAATGGCTGGAGAATTGAAAAGGCCGGAAGCAGTGCCCCTGCGCCAAGTGCCAATGGAAGTTTCAATTCAGGTTCTACCTCCTCTGCCCCACCCATGGCTCCACTGGCCGATGATGATGAGGATGACGATCTGCCGTTTTAATTCAATAATTCAACTACAGAGGGCACAGAAGACACAGAGAAAATAGAATTCTTTACAGTTGTGCTATTGCGCAAAACTCTCCGTGCCTTCTGTGCATCTCTATGGTTTATGTTCTAAATTCGGCAGCCCAACACTACAACCATGAGCTTTGCCGAAAAATTTGAGCGTGCATTCCGCTCGCTCCTCCCCTCCCCTTTTACTATAGCCATATTGCTCACCCTGCTCACCATGGGGCTTGCATTGGTATTCGGCAATTTTAGTAATGAGAATAGCCGGGTTTTTCAATTGCTGGACTTTTGGCAATCCGGATTATGGGATGCTCCTTTACTTGCCTTTGCCGTACAAATGATGCTCATACTTGTTTTGGGGCACATACTGGCACTGGCACCTGCTGTGAGCAAAACCATAGACCGCATTATTGGCCTCAGCAGCACTGCACCTAAAGCCACCTTCATGGTAACGTTTTTCACTATGCTGGTTGGCTTTTTCAATTGGGGCCTGGGCCTTATTTTCGGAGCTATACTGGGCCGAAAAACCGCAGAAAAATTCTCCCACCAAGGAAAAACCATAAACTACCCGCTATTGGGCGCGGCAGGTTATGCGGGTATGATGATATGGCATGGAGGTATTTCCGGTAGTGCGCCTATAAAGGTGGTTGAAGAAGGGCATATTCCTCAGCTTATGGCTGGGGCTATGCCTGAAGAAAGACTCAATACCCTGGCGGCATCCATACCTTTTGAGATGACCATATTCAGCCCGATGAATATAGTGGCCGCAGTGTTATTATTAATTGCTATGCCTACCATGATGGCCCTTTTGGCCCGAAGGGGTCAGGGTAAGGTGAAGTTGCCTCAAGATTCATTCAGCAGTAAGAACCACTCAAACCCAAAACACATAACGGGGGCCGAAAGACTTGATTACAGTAAAGTATTCAGCATAGGCTTTGCCCTGTTAATTCTTTTCTATTGTATTGCTGTACCCTTTCGGGAGAAAAACGGACTAGGGTTTATTAACCTCAATTACCTCAACCTCACTTTGCTTGGTTTATGCCTGTTATTGCATGGCAATTTCAACAACTTTCTACAAGCGCTGGATAGCGCCATTTCAGGTGCCTCGGGCATTCTGATACAGTTTCCACTGTACTTCGGTATTATGGGCATAATGCGCTCCAGCGGACTTATTGACCTGGTCAGCGAGTTCTTTATTTCTATTTCCACACCAACCACATTCCCCATTTTTACTTTTATAAGTGCCGGTTTGGTAAACATATTTGTACCCAGTGGTGGCGGGCAGTGGGCCGTGCAGGGGCCCATTATTATACAGGCTGCAGATAGCCTGGGCGTAAGTTTACCCAAAAGCATTATGGCACTTGCTTATGGTGATCAAATCACAAACATGCTACAGCCCTTTTGGGCATTGCCCTTATTAGGCATTACAGGACTTAAAGCCCGCGATATACTCCCTTATACTTTACGAATGCTCATCATTGGGTCTATCATTTTTATCGCTGTTTTACTTTTGTTCTGATGCCGGTATTCCAATTAGATAGCAGCCTTTGGTTTCCCTCGGAAGAGGTTTATGAAGATCATGGCATTGTGGCCATTGGTGGCGACCTTAGTCTTGACCGGCTCATTTTAGCTTACAATTCCGGGATATTCCCTTGGTACAATGAGGATGAGCCCATACTATGGTGGAGCCCCAAGGAACGGATGGTGATGATTCCCGGGGAGGAGAAAGTTTCCAAGAGCCTTCGTAACATCCTTAACAGAGACCTTTTCACAGTTACCGCGGATACCGCTTTTGCAGAGGTTATTGACAGTTGCCAAAAAGTGCCCCGTGCAGGGCAGGATGGCACCTGGCTTAGTAATGACATGAAAGCCGCCTATATGGAACTTCACCGTGAGGGGTTTGCACATTCGATTGAATGCTGGCAAAATGGCCAATTGGTTGGTGGGCTTTATGGAGTATCATTAGGCCGAATATTTTGTGGCGAATCCATGTTTAGTAAAGTAAGTAATGCCAGTAAAGTGGCCTTTGTGAACCTCAGTCGTACTCTACAAAAGCTAGACTTCCACCTTATAGACTGCCAAGTGTATAATCCTTTTCTTTCCTCCCTTGGGGCTTATGAAATTTCAAGAAGTGACTTTTTGGAAGTTATAGAGCAAAATGATTTGAAGAAAACGAGGAGAGGGAGTTGGACGAGGTTTTTTGGGTAAAGGATTTTCTTCCGAGAAGGTTTTTCTGAGAAACCGCAGGAAATCAGAGAAGCTCAAATTATTACTTTGAAGAACTCTAAAATTTGGAGAACTTGCTGGCAGAAAGTGGCGGGGGTTGATATTTCGCCCTTTCAGGGCTTAATGAAACCGCTGACCTATAGAACGAGGGGCTCCGCCACCTCGTTAAGGTATTCCGCCCCATCGGGGCTAGATAAAAATAACAACTGCCTAACATAGTAACCTGAACCTACGCCCGGGCAGAACACAATTCTCTAACATTATTTGCAACAGGATCACCAGACTCCATGCGTTAAAACGTCATGACGTTTCGCTTGTTTGAGGTGGTATTGCAGCAGCACATAGCCCTGAAAGGGCTTAATACGTTAACATCCCGTGCAGCGGGATGATCTGACGAGGGTGCAGAAGGAATCCAAGCCCTGAAAGGGCATAATCCTTTACTACCTTACATCTAATCCCAAACAAGTCTTACTCTTCCAAAAAATAACTGGGGATTGTATTTCGCCCATTCAGGGCTCAATGAGATCACCACCTTACAAATCGAGTGGCTCCGCCACCTCATTAGTGTATTCCACCCTGTTGGGGCTAAGTAGGCCATAAGTACAGTTCCCAGTAAGTACAGCGAGTCCACACCCTTCAGAGAAACAAGGTGTTAACATCATCTTAAGCAGTAAAACAAAACCTTACAAACCAATACGACAACCTATTTCACCACCTCTGTTTAAAGTGATGCGGGTATTGGTATAGCGATAACCATAAGCCCTGAAAGGGCATAATATGCTAACATCCCGTGCAGCGGGATGCCCTGACCAGATAGTAAAAGTGGCCATAGCCCTGAAAGGGCGCAATCCTTATTACCATTCTTCTAATCCCAAACAAACCGCTCATCATAATCCACATTGTACCTTTTAAGAAATGCCAGGTATTCCTCCTTGAATGTCTTCTTCCTGTGATGCTCATGCTGATGGGTAATGTAGTTTATTACAGTTTCCACTTCAGCAGGATTTACAGAAAATGCCCCATATCCATCTTGCCA
This sequence comes from Schleiferiaceae bacterium, assembly GCA_963758205.1. Lineage (GTDB taxonomy): Bacteria > Bacteroidota > Bacteroidia > Flavobacteriales > Schleiferiaceae > Owenweeksia. Next base: position 455,505 of record CAVWUM010000001.1, on the reverse strand, counting down.
ATAAAAGCCCTGATAAGTTTCACCCTTAGTTTTTATCCATTTAGAGGAATGTGACTTTAGCTCTTCCAGTAATTTGATAAGGGTTATTTTTTTAGAGAGCATACAAAGGATATGTACATGATCCGTGTATCCACCTACTTTCAAAACCTGGCAGTCAAGTTTATTACATATACCACCTAGGTAACTATGAAGCTCAGCCTCCACGGGGAGTTGAATTAATGGTTGACGATGTTTTGTGCTAAACACAATATGGATGTAGTTTTTAACAAGGGATTGTCCCATGGTGAGGAGTTAGGTTTTGGTTATTTTATTACGCCCTTTCAGGGCTGATATACCGCTTTTTTGTTATGCAGCGAGGGGCGTTGCCGCCTCGCTATCATATACACCCCCCTTCGGGGCTAAGCACACGTTAGATACGTTTCACTAAAATAGATTATTCATTTTTGAAGCGTTGAATTCTTCATAAGACCTCATTGAAACTGGATGCTGTAATTAATGGGCACCAACAGGGAAAGTGCTGAAAGGGACTCATACATCAATATCTCTTAAAGCGAGAGGACAGGAGAATAGAATTGAACAGTAGCCGAACAGCAGCCAAGACCTGAAAGGGCATAATACATTAACATCCCGTGCAGCGGGATGAGATTCTCATCATAGCAAGCGATGGCTAAGCCCTGAATGGGCGAAATAACTAAACACCATAAACTTTATCAACTCATATCAAGTTGTTTCTATCGTATTTTCGAACTCCCTCCCCACCCCACATATTTTAAGACCTTTGCCGGAGCCAGTAAAATCTAAACAGCCAATACTATTGCTTATGACCAACAACGACATACTTAAGCGCCTCCGTTACACTTTTGACTATAATGATGCTCAAATGATGGAGCTTTTTGCCATGGGTGGAGCAGAAGTTTCGCGGGCGCAGGTTAGCGACTGGTTAAAAAAGGAGATTGATGACGATTTCAGGGAATTGGATGATAAAAGTCTGGCTACTTTTTTAAATGGACTAATTGTTGAAATGCGGGGCCCACGTAGCGATGGCAAGCAAATGGAGCCTGAAGACAGGCTTAACAACAACCTCATTTTAAAGAAGATTAAGATTGCTCTTGATCTAAAAACCGATGACATTCTCGACCTATTTAAATCCATCGACATCAGGTTAAGTCCCCACGAGCTAAGCTCATTTTTGAGAAACCATAAGCAAAGCCAGTATCGCCCTTTTCAGGATCAGTACCTACGCAACTTCATTATGGCCTTGCAGCTTAAGCATCGTGGTAAAAATGATGAATTTTCTAATTGAGACTATTTGTAATAAGAAAGTGTGGGTTCTTACTTTACAAACATCTTGCGCCTGTTTAGGTTAACACTAAAATTCCTGATCATCATGACCAAAAACCTAAACTTACTTTTCATCCTGTTTTTCTTTCCGCTACTTATCGGTGCCCAAAGTTTTAATAGTGATGAATTCAACACCAAACGCTTGAAGATTAACCAAACGGGAATGACTGTATTGGGAGCCTGGGCTATAGGAAACTTGGCTTACTCTGGTGTGGCTGTTTTTAATAATACGGGAGAAAACAAGGCCTTTCATCAGATGAATATTGGCTGGGGCGCTATAAACCTGGCATTGGCAGGGGCAGGTTATTTTGGAGCTCGGGATGCCGCTACTGACCTAACCGTAATTGAAAGCCTGAAACAACTGGAAAGCACCAAGAGAATCTTCTTGTTTAATGCCGGCCTTGATATTGGCTATATGGCCACGGGTGCCTATCTACTGGAACGCTCTAAAAACACTGCTGATGAAAAACGATCTTACCAGCTTGCCGGTTTTGGTAAGTCTATAATTATGCAAGGGGGTTTTCTGTTTGCCTTTGATTTGGTGATGTACTTTGTACAACAAAACCATGGCAAAAAACAACTCTACAATTTGGTCAGTGACTTAAGTGTAAGCCCTAATGGGTTTAGGGTGGTGATGAATTTTTGAGTTATTTCCTTATGTCCAATATTTTGGAGAATCTGGATAAAGGGCTAAAGTATGTTCATTTGGTGGACGCAAAGGTTTTTGAAGCACAAGCGGGACGCTTGCGCCAGCGAGGGAATCTGAAGCGCTTCTTTAATAGATATCAGCCAATCTTGAAAGTAGCTCGCTATCTTCTTCCAAAATTCTCCTGAGGTTCTCCGCCCTTTTTACGGACTCCTCAGATTGTCCCTTTACAGATTTAAGATATTCTAAAACCTGTTCCAGTGCATTTTGAGGTGCTTCATCCAGCAAAGCACATATAGCCGTTTTAACTTCGTTGTTACTCATGCCCTAAATTTATTAAATTGCCTGTAAACTATAACCGTCAAATCCTAAATCAAATTATCCATTACCTGAACTGTTTAGGTTGGTGATGAATTTTTTGCAAACATTACCTTATGTCCAATAATTCGGAAAATCTGAACAAAGGGTTAAAGTATGTTCATTTGGTGGACGTAAAGGTTTTTGGAGCACAAGCGGGATGCTTTCGCTAGCGAGTGATGTTAAGGTATTTGAGGCACAAGCGAGACGCTTGTGCCAGCGAGGGGCTAAGGTCAGTGAGGGAAATTCTTCATTCACAGTATCTAATATATTCCTGAGCTTCTTCTGAACCAAGCTCTATAGCCGTAGCTAAATCTTTACATCCCTCCTCCTTCTTATTAATCTGAAACAACACAAGTCCCCTATTCAAATATGCCCTCGTAAACTTTGGATTCATATTGATTACGGAGTTCAAATCCTCTGTCGCCTTAAAAAATTCACCTAAATTGATAAAAGATACCGCCCTATTAAAAATATAAATGTCTAAAGGGTCAATTTCAATTACCCTATCATAAAATTCGATTGCCTTATATTCCTCACCTAGTTTAGAATAAGCTAGTCCAATATTATTAATAGTTTGGGTTACTGAACTATCTATTCTATACGATCTATTAAAGTCCTCAAGTGCTTTGTAGTTATCTCCGAGACTGATGTACACAAGACCTCTATTGTTATGGTACTTTGCCATAGTAGAGTCCTTTTCAATTGCCGTGGAATAGACAGTTAGCGCCTCCTTTAACTGATTTAATGCCACAAGGTTTTTGGCCTTCCAAAAGTACAACTCTGATACATCAGGAAATTCTTCAATAAGGTAAGATAGTTCCCTAAGTGACTCCTGATACTCGCCATCATAAAATAAATTGACAGACTCAATTGCTAGTGCAGTATCATTGCCACTATGTTTATTATTTAATCTGCCATCATTTTTACAACTAGGATAAAGAAAAGCTACAGTAATTAATAGCGTAAATGTATAAAGTGAAATAAGTTTAGTTTTCATCGACCGCTTCCCAATTAAATCTAAGATCAAAATATAGTGAAATAGTGCAAATATTAATATTAACCTCAATCCCAGCTGCCGCGAGCATACTGCTCATGGTCATCGTCTACGGATTACATTTAAGCAGCCAACTAAGTTAGTAGGCTTGGAATTGTTCAATTAACCTAAACCTTCCTCACGTCCAGTGCATCCCGCAACGAATTTCCCAACATCATAAAAGACAACACCAAAACCATAATGGCCATACCAGGAGCAATAGCCAGGTAAGCTTTATCAACTATCAGGTAGGCATAATGGTCTTTTATCATGCCACCCCAGCTGGGCATGGGGGGCTGGGCGCCAATACCTAAAAAGCTAAGTCCGCTTTCAATAAGTATCGCGGCTGCAAAATTGGCCGCTGAGATTACAATTACAGGAGCTAGCACATTGGGTAAAATGTGCTTAAAGATTATTCTGAAGTCGCTAAAGCCTAAAACATGAGCGGCTTGTATGTATTCCTTTTCCTTTACGGAAAGGATTTGGCCGCGTACCACACGGGCTACTTCTACCCACATGGTAAAGCCTACAGCAATAAACACCTGCCAAAAGCCTTTACCCAAAGCCAGTGTAATGGCTATTACCATCAACAGGGTTGGTATAGACCAAACCACATTGATGAACCACATTACAATTTTGTCAATCACTCCTCCATAATATCCGGCAATAGCCCCCATAGGGATACCAATTAGCAACGAAATAAACACGGATATAAATCCTACTGAAAAAGAAATTCTGGCGCCAAGCAAAAGGCGGCTAAGCAAATCACGCCCGTATTTATCCGTTCCTAAATAGTAGGTTTTGGTAACAACAAAATCATCTCCAGCCAAATCCTTAGTGAAAACCGTTTTCTCCACACCCTCAGAGCCTTCACCAACATAATCGGTGTAAACCACTTCATCATCATTTTCGGTATAGGATTGAATGGGAATCTCCCGAAACGGCTTTTCATCCCCGGAGATAAGGTGCTCCCAAAAACTAACCTGGGGCAGGTTGTCCTTATTAACGCGAAGCATCTTTACCTCAAAACCAGGTTTCTTTCCAGCCAGGGGCAAGTTCATTTCGTTGGCATTAGGCGTATGATCCGGAATGATGAGATAGGCAAATACAGCCACAAAAAAAGCAAGGAGAATGATAAACATTCCCCCTGCTCCTAATGGATCTTTTATAAGTTGCTTAAGAACCGACTGTCTCGCCAAATCTCAGTTTACTTTAAGTCGCCAGTCACTTCAAAGGCTTCATGAAGGTAGATATCGGTGCGAAGACCTCTAAACCATTGGTCGCGCTCCTTCTGCTTGTCTTCGCTGGCATTCCATTTTTTATCATCAGCTGCGCTGGCGGTTACCACTATCTCTTCATCACTTTTCCGCATATTTTCATACTTCTTCGATTTTTCGCGGAATTCATCCTGATCCTTTTTATACTCCTCATAATTAAGACTCACCTTAGTATTTTCCCTTTCATCCTTTAACCACTTAGCATATTCGTCAATCAGGGCAAATTTTTCACTTTGCTTTACGCGTTGGTTACTATTGTTGATAGCGGCTGAATAAGAATCCACACCCTTTGTCCACACATTATACTTAGCGGTGGGTATTTCATCATAGGGTAGTGCAAACTCCTCTTCCTTCTCGCCAAACTCAATGTAGTTGTAGTTATCAGGTAATACAATTTCAGGATTTACTCCCTTCAACTGTGGCGTACCGCCATTAATTCGGTAATACTTCTGGATAGTCAATTTCAAAGCTCCCAGGGGCTTTACATCATTGTAGGTAAAGTTTACCGCGCGGTCCATATCCAATACATTTTGCACGGTACCTTTACCAAATGTGGATTTACTACCAATTATAACACCTCGCTTGTAATCCTGTATTGCTGCAGCAAATATTTCAGAGGCGGATGCGCTAAACTGGTTCACCATTACCACCAACGGACCTTCATAATACACATTCGGGTCACTGTCTTTCAACACTTGTGGTTCACGGCCGGGTGCTTTTACCTGCACTACAGGGCCTTCTTTAATAAACAAGCCTACAATATCGATTACCCCTTGTAGGGTACCACCACCATTATTACGGATGTCCAGGATAATACCGTTTACATTTTCCTTTTTCAGTTTTTCAATTTCGGCTTTTACGTCTTCTGCACAGTTGTGATTGGAATCACCGTAAAAATCCACATAAAATTTTGGCAGGCGGATGTAGCCTACTTTATCATCACCCTCGCCCAATACAGCTGATTTGGCAAAAGTGGCTTCCAGCTCCACCACATCGCGCACAATGGGTATTACCATTTTAGAGCCATCTATCTTTTGAACGGTAAGGCGCACCTCAGTACCCTTAGGTCCGCGAATAAACTTCACCAGTTTACGCACACTCATACCCACAGCATTCACCGCTTCGTCAGCACTTTGATCTTCCTGCTGCACCTTCAATATTTTATCACCTACCTCAAGGTCGCCTTGTTTCCAGCAAGCGCTACCGGTAATGATTTTTGAGATAGTCACATAATCACCTTTCTGCGAAAGCTGGGCGCCTATACCCTCCAATTGCCCGGTCATTTGTATCTCAAAATCCTCTTTACGCTCTGGCGGGAAGTATTGCGTATGCGGATCATAAATACCGGTGATGGAGTTCATGTACATACCGATCCAGTCAATGCGCTCCATGTCTTCCAGGGTTTTAAACCAGTCGTCATGAAGTTCCATTTCATCCTTTCGGGCATCCGCCTCAATTTCTTCAAAGGTTTTTATGGTAAGGGTGGTATCCCCATTTTCCTCAGCCACTTCCTGGTCGTGCTTTCTATCTTCAACCCGCGATAGCACTCGCTGCTTAAGGTACAGTCGCCATCTGTCTTTCAACTCAGTTTCATTTTTCGCAAAGGGCAACTTCTCCTCATCAGTTTCGTAGCTCTCCCTTACGGTAAAGTCAAAAGGCTTATCCAGTATCTCTTTATAATAATCTTTGGAGTTGTTAAAGCGCTTTTCATAAACTTTATAAGCAGCATCAAAAAACTGAAAGTCAGAAGTTTTGATTTCATCGTCTATCTTATGCCTGTAGGTTTTGAGGGCCTCCATATCTTCTTTTAAAAAGAAGCGCTTGCTGTAATCCAGGTTTTCTATGAAGTGATCATATACCTTTTCTGAGAAGTCGTCATTGATTTCGGGGGGAGAAAAGTGCGACTGATTAAGTACGCTATAAATCAGGTTCATTATTACCTGATCTTTTTTGGTGGCATCGGCCTCTTTAGGAGTATAAAATCCAACTGCCACGGCTACAACGCCACCCAGCAGCAGATACTTTAATTTATTGATCATCAGAATTATTTTCATTTATCGTTTCTTAACACAGCAAGCTATAATCACATTATGCTTCTTGAACTTTTGTAGATATTTGCCGTCAATTTCCGCGCCACTATAAAAAGTGTCAGTAAGAAATTCAATAACCCTATACCTGCTTTCACCTTTGATTTTTCATCCGAAATGAAAAACCTGTTATTCCTGTTCCTTTTGCCACTAGGCCTACTTGCGCAAAACAAATATACCATAAGCGGATACATACGCGATGCCTCCAATGGCGAAGAATTGATTGGGGTAAATGTTGTGGTACCCGCTTTAAATGTAGGCGCCACTTCTAATACCTACGGTTACTATTCCATTTCGTTACCCGAAGGGGAATACGAGCTAGAGTACCAATATATTGGGTACCAAACTGTTAAAAAAAGGTTAACTTTTAACAAGAACCTGACTCTAAATGTTGAGCTCACCGAGTCAACTACGGAGCTTAAGGAAGTGGAAGTAAGCTTCTGAAAGACTGGATAAAAATGTGAGCAGTGTGGAAATGAGCGTTTCCAAACTCTCCGCCAAGGAAATTCAAAAAGTGCCACAATTGCTCGGAGAAACTGATATTATCCGAACCCTTACCCTGTTACCAGGGATCACCACAGTGGGCGAAGGCTCAAACGGTTTTAATGTAAGAGGTGGTGCGGCTGATCAAAACCTTATTTTGCTGGATGAAGCCCCGGTGTATAACTCCTCCCACCTGTTGGGCTTTTTCTCCATTTTTAATGCTGATGCCGTTAAGGATGTAAAGGTGTATAAAGGCGGAATTCCTGCTCAATACGGAGGTCGCCTTAGCTCAGTAGTGGATGTGCGCCAAAAAGAAGGCAACAGCAAAAACCTGGCATTTAATGGGGGCATAGGTTTATTGAGTAGCCGCCTGCTGATTGAAGCTCCTATTGTAAAAGATAAAGCATCATTTATGGTGGCGGGGCGCAGATCGTATGCGGATATCTTTTTAAAACTGAGCAGCGATTCCGCCATCAATCAGAACATACTCTACTTCTATGATCTTAATGCCAAGGTAAACTGGCGCATTAGTGATAAAGACAGGGTGTACCTTTCCGGTTACTTTGGCAGGGATGAATTTGGTATTGCCGACCTATTTGGTTTCGACTGGGGAAACTCCACCGCTACGCTGCGCTGGAATCACCTGTTTAACAAAAAGCTTTTCTCCAATTTTTCGGCTGTGTACAGCGATTATAAATATACCCTGGGCACACCTGATGATGCTGTACTGAATTTTCAGTTGTCCTCACGCATACAGGATTATCACCTTAAGGGAGCTTTTAACTATTACCTTAATACTGATAGCCGCATAGATTTTGGTTTTGAAGGTATTTACTACCGCTTTAGCCCCGGCTCCTTTACAGGAATTACAGATTTAGTACTGCAGCAGGAGTACGGCATTGAGCCATCGGCTTACATCAGCCATGAGGTAAAAGCTTTTACCCGGTTTACCTTTCAGTATGGTTTGCGCTATTCCTCTTTTTATAAAATTGGAGATGAACTGGGGCGCGAATACCAGGATCCCAACAGGCCTGAAAAAGATGAGATTGTGGACAGTGTGCAGTATGCATCGGGTGAGCTTATAAAGGCTTTTAATGGTTTGGATGGCCTGGAACCTCGCTTGGCCGTAAATTACCTCCTCAGCGAAAGCGCCAGCATAAAGGTGAGTTATAACCGCACACGACAATACATTCACCTGATATCCAACACCAACTCGGCCACACCACTTGATTTATACCGCTCGGCCGGCAAGTATATAGATCCGGCTACGGTAAACCAATATGCCGCAGGATTCTTTAAAAATTTTAAGCAAAATATGTATGAGTTTTCCATTGAGGCTTATTACAAGGAGTTTAAGGATTTGGTGGACTACCGTAATAATGCGGAGCTCATTTTTAATGAATATATAGAAACAGAGTTGGTAAATGGCATTGGCCGCGCTTATGGTGCAGAGCTGCTTATCCGCAAGCAAAATGGAAAGCTAACGGGTTGGGTGGGCTACACCATATCGCGCTCCGAAAGAAAGGTAGATGGTCCAACAGTGGAAACCACCATTAACGATGGCGACTGGTACGCCAGCAATTACGATAAACTGCATGACCTTTCGGTAGTGGCCAACTACACCTTTAACCCCAAATGGGAAGTTGGAGGATCTTTCGTTTTCCAAACGGGAAGACCCTACACGCCTCCATCGGGCAAATATGAATTTGAGGATATTACCATACCTATTTATGAGGGGCGTAACACATCGCGCATACCGGCCTACCACCGCCTGGATTTATCTGCAACCTATACGCCCACCCGAAAAGAGAATAAGAGATTTTACAGCACATGGTCGTTTGGAGTGTACAATGTGTATGCACGTAAAAATGCCTACTCCATATTTTTTCAGCCGGAAAGTACCAGCTTTACTCTAGAGAATCCAACCAATGATATTGCCGTTACCCAGGCCGTTCAGCTAAGCATATTTGCCACTGCCATACCTTTTGTAACCTGGAATTTTAACTTTTAATATGAAAAGATTACTAAGCATATTTTCCATCGCTCTGTTAGCAATTTCGCTAAGCTCATGCCAGGAGGTTGTTGATATTGATGTACCAGATACTGACCCCCTACTTACTGTAGTAGGTCGGGTTTCCGATAAGGCGGGCACCAATGTTACCGTTTCCGTGTCGGCACCCTATTTTTCGCAGGTTACCACGCCAAAGGTTAATGATGCCCGGGTGTTTCTATTCGAAAATGATGTAATGGTTTCAGAGCTTCAGCAAGATACCCTGTTGGATGGGTATTATTCCTCAGGCTACAATGGCAAAATCGGCAGCAGCTACGAAATACTGGTAGAAATACCTGCCGGCTCGCCAAATTATGCGCAGAGCAGCTGGCGAAGCACTCCTGAAGTAATGCGCCCCACGGTTACCCTTGACTCTTTTGATGTAAAGTTTTTGCAACGTCCACTGGTATTTGAAGAAGGTTATTACTCGCAGGTTTATTTCAGGGAACTACCCGGTCGCGGTGATCATTACCGAATTATCCGCTGGTATAATGACTCATTGGTAAGCCAGGATATAAGTATTACCGATGATTTGGGTATTGATGGAGCCTACTTCGGTTCGCCCGGTCTTCCGGCCTTTGCCTACACCGGCCCTCTGGACAGGCTCACTGATAGCCTTGGTATTGAAATTTCATCCATATCCGAATCCTACTATAATTACCTGGCAGTAATTATTGCCCAGGTATTTCAGGTAGGCAGCACTTTTGATCCACCACCCGCACCTGTAATCGGTAATATTTACAATGCAGATAACCCCGAGCAATATGGCTACGGCTACTTTGGCGCCTCAGCATTGGCTACTGGTGGAACATCCTATAAACCTTAGCTTTCTATTTTTGCACCTATTGTAAACACAAATAATAATGGAAGAGCATGCTGTTGGACACTGGGCCTATGAATGGTTAACCAATCAGGGCCTGGCAACCCAAACATCATACTACATCATACTTGGTATTGATATTTTACTGGTATTGCTGGTAAGCCTGCTGGCCGATTTTGTGGCGCGCAGAGTCATCCTTGGGTTTGTAAAATCATACGTTACACGGTCCAAAAACACTTATGATGATGTTTTCCTGGAAAAGAGAGTTTTCCAATCGCTGGCGCATCTCCTCCCGGCCATAATCATCTGGTATAGCATCCCCTGGATTTTTGATCACATCGATTTTGAAAATTCCTTCTTCACCAAGGCGATTGCCATTTTTATGATCATACAGGTTGTAGTGGTTGTAAACCGCTTTTTAAAAGCGCTGGAGTTCATTGGGCTACGCTCCGAAAGGTTTGAAGGCAAACCAATAAGCAGCTATGTGCAGGTGGCCAAAATCACCATGTACATTATGGGTACCATCCTGGTTCTTTCTATGATTATTGGTAAATCGCCTATTACCATACTTACCGCATTTGGGGCGGCTACTGCAGTTATTCTTTTAATTTTCAGAGATACTATTTTAGGATTGGTGGCCAGTATACAGATATCCGCCAACGATATGGTACGCCTTGGCGACTGGGTAACCATGGAGAAATACGGGGCAGATGGCGATGTGATAGAAATAAACCTCACCACAGTTAAAATTAGGAATTTTGACAAAACCTTTACCACCGTACCTACCTACTCCTTTATCGCAGATTCCTTCAAAAACTGGAGGGGTATGCAAAGCCTGGGTGTAAGGCGTATTAAGCGCTCCCTTAATATCGACATCAGTTCGGTAAAGTTTGTTACTGAAGAAATGCGCGACAGGTTTTTAACCTTTAGCCGCGTAAAGGATTTTGTAATCTCGCGCCAGGCAGAAATTGATGAGTTTAATAAGAAAACCGGTGTTGATACTTCTATTCTAATCAATGGGCGACACATGACCAACCTTGGGGTTTTCAGGAAGTACGCCCTGCAATACCTTCAGGATAATCCCAAAATTGACCAAAAAGAAACGGTGATGGTTCGCCAGTTACAACCTACTGAGTTGGGTATTCCGTTGGAAATTTATGCCTTTAGCAGCGATATAGCCTGGGTGAATTATGAAAACATTCAGGCCGATATTTTTGATCACCTCCTGGCTGCCGCACAAATGTTTGAGTTGCGCATTTTCCAGAACCCCTCGGGTGGCGATTTTCAGTACCTGGGGCGCCAGGTTAGCGAATAGTTCTCCCCTTCCAGGTGGATTTTCCCAACAGCATTGTGAGCAACGTCATTACAATGTAAAACGGGTAAAAGAGCGCTGCCGAAGGAAATATTCGCATCAACTCCTCCTGCAATGTAGCCTTGCCGTATGATTTTAAAAAAAAGTAATCCAGCACAGTTTTAGCTCCCAGCATAAAAATAAAAAGCTGCAATGCCGGCCTGTAGTAAATACCCAGCCCAAGCAACAGCATGCACCATGTGGAATAAATAGCCACAAGTAGCGCGATACCTTTTGCCAGCACAGAGGTATACGAGGGAGTTTTAGCTCCCCAGCGGCTCCTTTGCAGTATCATCTCATTAAAGGATTTAGGTGAGGATGTTTTTACAATTGACTTTTGAGAGGTATTGAATGCAATACCAGCCTTCATAGCCTTTGCGGCCTGTATTAAAAATACATCATCTCCGCTTTCGCGGGAAGAACCCGAAGTGTGAGCTTTATCCCAAAGCTCCTTTTTGTAAGCCATATTTGCCGCACTACCCATAATAGGCCTTCCGGTTAAAGCCAGGGCGGCACCACTGGCCTGCAGGCTCATAAAATCAAGGGCTGCAAATGCTGACCAAAAACCACTTCTGGCAATCATATTTACAGGCCCCAATACAAGGCTGATGTTATCGGCAAATGATAACATCAAGCTATTTACCCAATCCTCCGAGAGTCGGCAATCAGCATCCGTTTGAAGAATAATATCACCGCTCACATGCTTCATTCCATCTCTAAGGGCATTTTTCTTACCCGCAGCTGTATTGTTTACTAATATTACTTTAAAAGGGGCTTTCACCTTAAAATTTTCAATCAACGCAGAACCACTGTCTTCGGAGTGATCATTTATAAAAATCACTTCCAAAAGATGTGCGGGGTAGCTCTGCCTATAAAGGTCATCCAGAAGCTCAGGAAGAGACTGCTCCTCATTTCTGAAGGGAATAATCACAGAAACATAGTTCCGGTCCTCCACCTTATTGATCGGTGATTCACTGCGCCTGCTCCACCCACGCCAGAAATAGAAAATCATGAAACCATAAAGGGCCAGAAGTACGGTGGAAAAAGAGATGATAAAAATCAAAGGATGGAATTAGGCCTCTAAATTATTACATTATTTTCGTCAACATATGCAGAAGGAGAAAGTGATAATGGGCGTGGACCCCGGTACCAATATATTAGGGTATGGTATTATTAAGGTTACCGGAAAAAACCAGATAGAAACACTTGCTGTTGGCGTAGTTATGCTCAATAAACTTAAAGAGCATACCGATAAATTGAAGCGCATATTTGAGCGCACATTGGCTTTGGTAGATCAGTATCATCCTGATGAAATGGCTGTTGAAGCTCCGTTTTTTGGGAAAAACGTGCAATCCATGTTAAAACTGGGCCGGGCTCAGGGTGTAGTTATGGCTGCTGCCTTGTACCGCGAAATACCTATAGTAGAGTACGCACCAAGAAAAGTAAAACAATCAATTACAGGTAACGGAAATGCCTCAAAGGAGCAGGTTGCCTCTATACTTGAGAGCACCCTCAAAACCAAAATTGAGAGCAGTTATATGGATGCTACTGATGGTCTGGCTGTAGCATTATGCCACCACTATCAGGGTGAGGTTATCGTTGCTACCTCTGCAAAAAAATCAAAAAGCAAAAGTGGGAACTGGGCTAAATTTATACAGGCCAACCCTGAGCGGATTGGTAAAAAGTAATTACAGCCTGTCTTTTATTTTATCCGCTGTTTTGGCCAGATCTTCATTACTTAAACTAAGCTTAGGCCTACTGAAGTCAATATCAGCAACCGAATTAATGGGTATTAGATGAATATGAGCATGGGCTACCTCAAGCCCAATTACAGCAACACCCACACGCTTGCAGTCGATGGCTTTACCAATGGCATGAGATACTTTTTTAGCAAATAGCCATAGGCCCTGGTAGTTATCATCTGCAATATCAAAAATATAGTCTGTCGGTTTTTTAGGAATCACCAGAGTATGCCCCTCTTTAAGCGGGTTGATATCCAGAAAAGCAAGATAATTTTCATCTTCGGCTATTTTATGTGCCGGCAACTCACCTGCTATTATTTTGCTAAAGATGGTACTCATATTAATCGAGGGTTATTTCTACAATCTCAAAAGTCATTTTACCGGAAGGCACCTGTATTTCAGCGGTATCACCAACCTTTTTTCCAATTAGGCCTTTACCGATAGGTGAGTTTACTGATATCTTACCACTCTTAAGATCGGCTTCAGATTCAGATACCAACTTGTACTTCATTTCAGCTTTATTGGCGGTATTCCTTATTTTAACATTTGAGAGCACCATAACCTTGCTTACATCAACCATTGAACTATCCAATACACGCGCATTGGCCAGTGTTTCTTCCATCTTGCTGATCTTCATTTCCAGTAAGCCCTGAGCTTCCTTAGCGGCATCATACTCGGCATTTTCGGATAAATCTCCTTTATCCCGGGCCTCGGCAATTTGCTTTGAAATATTCGGCCTCTCCACGCTCTTCATGTGCTCCAGCTCATTTTTAAGCTTTTGGAGCCCTTCTTTTGTATAATAGTTAATTCCCATAGTGATCAATATTAATAAAACGCAAAAAAGACCAATTAAAGAATTGGCCTTTTTTGCGATCGTAAAATTACAAAAATTTGTTTACCGAATAATCTTACCTCAATGAGAAGGTTAGACCTATAGAGTGTATGCCTTTAAACTGCTTGGTATCACGATAGGAGTAATCAACCAAAAGCTTATTATCCCCAATCGGAACGTTTACACCAAAACCGGCAGAAACACCTGTAAATACAGTAGTGATTTTTTCATTATCACTATTATCGAAGAATGTGTAACCAGCGCGAACTGCCACAATTTCCTTCATGGAATACTCTCCACCCAAGGTGTACTGATCCTTTTCAAAAGAGTTAGACTGGAATGAACCAGCCACTGTAAAACGCTGATCAGTAAAATTAAAATCATAGCTACCGCCTAAGGCCAATAAAACCGGAAGTTCAAAATCAGAGCTCCTCTCCTGATAAGCCTGGGTATAAAGCCCTGTAGGTGAAGGCAGGTTAACGACCTGTCCATCTCCACTAAAGGAGGCCGATGGACCGATATTTTTAAGGGTTACACCGAACTTGAGTTCCTTATCATCACCCGTGTGGTATTGCACACCGGCATCAAAACACACGGCAGTTACACTAAGGTTTGTAAAGGATGAATTATACACTTTAATGTGAACACCACCCTGAATACTTTCTGTAAACTTTTGGGCATAACTCACACCAATTGTAATGGTGCTGGGGCTAATGGTTCCTATTCCACCGTCAGGATTAAACTCATCTGTAATTTCCCATTCACCGTAGTTCAGAGCTACAATATTGGCACCCATCACTCCACTGGATCCAACCTTTTGGGTAAAACCAAATGAGTTTATTGAAATACCGGAATTTACAAGCCACTGGGTATTGGCAAAGGCTACATCGGTACGATCAATCCCGGCTGTACCGGCAATGTTCAAAAAGCTGGCTTCAACTCCTTTAACCCCTGCCAGGTTTACTCCACCCCAGCCTGTACTTCGGGCCCATGGGTTAATTAATAATTCTGATGCTCCTGCCTGTCCAACCCTTTGTGGGTTTCCTGCATATAGGCTGCCCCCTAAAAAAAGGGAGGCTGCCAATACGCTTATAGATATACTTTTTTTCATTCTCTTCAGGTATATTTTTAGAATGCGTTAAGATCCACCGGACGGATACTACCGATCCATTTTACTACTGTTTCGCCAAGCTCACCGGCATCAATATGGATAATGTAAACACCGCTGGCGATAGGTACATTGAAGTCATTTTTAAGATCCCACTCTATATAGGATTGGGTGTTTGCCTTGTTAAATGACCTTACCAGTGTACCATTAGTCATAAAGATGTTGATCCTACAATTATCAGGAAGATTGGTAATCTTAACAATGTTATCCAATTGAGAATCCTCATATAGCGATGAACCATAATACGGATTAGGTACTACTCTGATATCATCAAGTGCATTTTTAGCAATATTGATATCGGCAATTGGCTGGCTTCCTGTGGTGCTAAAGCCGTACTCCGGAAATCCATTATTGGCATCACTACCCTCCGAACGCTGATAAGGCTTTTCAACTCTAAGGGAAACAGTAACATCAGTAGGAATGTCGCTGTAATCTCCAAATTCAAACCCAGGTTCAGAAACCAATGGCAAACTAGCCCAGGCAAAACCTTTAAATAACCTTGTAGTATAAACAGGGAAGATAGTTTCATCAAGGATGTCTTTTAACGGCCACTGATTAATATCATCACCTTTGTATGTAAGATCTACATAATTGTTACCTCCGGTTACGTTGCTTGAGTCGGCAAGAATGTAAACTACATGCATACCACCCATTACAAAGTTTCCAAGTTTATCACGAAGATTGGAAGTGGGGTTCCATTTCATGTCACCACCATTTTCTGACTTCAACCAGCTACTTTCGCCAAAGGCCATAGATAGTCTTTCGCCTGTTTCAACATTTACTGCGTAACCAGGGAAGTAACTCCATCCTGTATTGTTAGGATCTGCATCAGGTACCAATCCACCATTACCATCTTTATTTAGGGTGCGGCCCGAACGTAGTCTGTACTTTCTAACCCCACCATCATTAGCTGTGGTTTCATCTCCTAATTCAAATACCGGACACCTTGTCCATTTGGTGTGGTCACTGGTAATTACCACATCAACATTAGGAAGGTTAGGAATTGGAACACCACTCCCCTTTGTTGGGCTAATACCAAATCCAGGATCAGAATTAACAGAACTACCTAAGTAGAAAGGAGCCCAGGTTCCTCCTAATATCTGCTGGAATCTTCCATCAGGGTCAGGATAAACCCTATCAGTAGTAGGCCCTGTAAATACTGAATTGTAAAGTGAACCAGGAGCATTTGCATCATAGTTATTTCCACCCAAAATCCAGTTAAGTGGGGTGTAAGATGCATCATCAATTACCCCTGTTAACCAAGGTCTTCTTGCATTACCATACGCAACTTCACCACCAACAACCCCATTATTTCTTAAGTCATCTTCATCAAACCCGGGACGTGGGGTATTACGGAAGGCTACAGATATACCCAGGTCAGAAATAATTTCCTCACCAAGGAAGGAGATAGTTGCCCTGGATTCATAATTATAGGTAGGATCGGTAACACCAACAATACTCCAGCGTGCGCTATCAATAGGGGTTGTTTGTGTAAATGACAACCTGAAGTCACCACCTACAACCTGGGTTGGGTCAACTACTTTAACATCAAATGGACCAAAACCTGCAATATAATCCAACTCATCTTTGCCAAATGTTGTGGCAATTTCAGTTCTGGTTTCATCAGTTAATCTAACAAAGTTACCACTTGTACCTGTCCCACTAAATCGTGTAATAGGTAATCCATCACCATAGTCAGAAGTATAAAGTTTACCGTCTCGTTCCCTTTTATGAGGAATGGCAACATAAGGCTTTTGTCCGTTACCCAAATCTCTACCTGCAAGGTATGGCAGCTTTTGAGAAGGCTGATTTAAGTTAAGAGGATTAGTGATTTCGTACTGATTTTGAGCATAAGCCACTATGTAGAAATAATACTCTCTATTATTTATAAGTCGCTTATCACCGGTGGCAAAAGCATCCTCTAACAACCTATAGGTAAGTTTAATACCATCATTTTCTGCCTGTAAAGTTTTATCAACCGGCACAAGCGCTCCATTGTCCAATGACTGATCCAGCTCAAAGTTTACCAGCTGTCCGATATCATTTTTAACATCTGATTGAAAGATCAACCTTGATTGAGCAGGATCGTAAAGATTATCCACACTCACGTTAGCATTAGCTACCTGGAAAATCTGGAAACCCTCAAAACGATAATTGAAATATCCAGCCTTGGTAGCACTATCAATTTCGGCTGGCCCCCAATTTGGTTTTGGTGGTATTGCCGGATCTTTTTGATTGTACGTAATAATAGCATTATCCGGGTTATTTTCATCAAACAGATTTCCACCAAGTTTAAAAATCAACTCTCTGTCCAACTCTACGATATCACCACCTTCGCCATTAAGGTTTGGAGAAGAAGGTCCGTCAAGAATTTTAAAGCAGTTATCAAATAGCTGCTGAGCCTTATCGTCAGCAATAATCACATCATTTACTGATGCAAAAAGGTCATTGCTTGCAAAGTTTCTGGCCCATACGTTACCAGTGGTAATAAAGTTCAAGGCACCTGGGGCCAGAGAGAAAGGTCCGGCAGAGTGTAGTCCCCTTTTGTCATTGAGGTTAGCAGGAGATTCCCACCAGTCGATTGGTGAACTTGGCTCATAAGCGCCAGTGGTATCAAAAGACATTCCCGGGTAAGCAAAAACTGTTTTGGTACCAATATTAGTAGCCACAAAACCATCACCGTTATTGGTATTCCCAGGTCCGGAAGGCGTTTCAATTATAAGATCATTACCATTCTTCCAAAGGCTACGCAGGTAGTTGTAGTAATCCAGAGCAACATCAGGGTTACCTTGTACACCACCAACGTTGTTGTAGTACATAAAACCAGACATAATGATACGCTCATTTACTCCAGTAGTTGGATCTTCAGGTACACAAACTCCTACATCATTCCTTACCTGGTCTATACATCCATCACGGTCATTGTCAATACCATCGTAATAGTCAGCAAACGGTCCCTGGAAGAAGTCGAAACCGATAACAGGTGGATTCTGGCCATAACCATTAGGGCCTTCATCGTCACTATCCGCATTATAACAGTAACCTAAACCACGGGCAATATCAGATCCGATAATGTCATCACGTGGGTTACCCAAATCAGGGTCAAACCACGTTCCGAAATATGTGTCGGTAAGCCTGAAAGTAGATTTATTGATAATGCGATAATTATTAAAGGTCATGTTGTTTATCTCATCATTAGAGGTAAACGCAAATGCCTGGGCACGAATTTCGAAACCTAAGGCACCAGCCTGAGTTTCAGTGTGCACATTACCCTTATCATTGTAAACCCACCAAATGGTTTGGTCACCATAAAGGATATCAACTTCCTTGGTTCTACAATCCTGGTTACCTAATAGGTCATAACCCGGGTAGTCCACTTCGTATTCATATAATCCCGGGATACCACCTGAATCAGATTCAAAGTAAGGGGCCAGCTTTCCGGCCAACTCACCTCTTATACCGTTACCCGGCCATTCAACAATACTTTGAGGCACATTTTCAGAGTATCCGGGGAAACGCTCAGCCTCGTTACAATCAGGGCTGTTTTTACAGTCAATCCAGGCTTTATGAGTTTCCACTTCATCTCTGTAAACAATCCAGTGGCGGTTGTAAGTTTGACATAGTTCCGGTGTAATGGCCGCATTGTCATCCAACGGGCCGGGCCAGTAGTCAACCCCGGTTTGGCGATACGTCATTGCCGCAAGCTTAAGGTTATTGGCTTCATCAATACCACCAAGCCACAGCGCACCGGCAAACATGGAGTGCTTATCGCTACCTTTTGGTACTTCATACTTCGCATCGTTAAGATCCCACCACATATCACCACTACCGAGGATACGGGTACGTACGTTGTTGATGTTAAGGTCTGCACCGGAAGTAGCAGGAGCACAACCTTCAGCCAACACCGCTTTTACGGATTTACGTTGCTTAGATGATTTCGTACCAACATTTTCCTTCGCAAACACGCTTCCTGTACCGATGATAAGCACCAGTACTGTCGTTAGGAAATTCTTTGTTTTCATATAATTCATCTGTAATTCAATTAGAAGTTATAAACCAAACCAAGTCTTAATCTTCTTGGAAGGGCATAGTTGAAAGGATTGGCAACTGCTCTGTTGTATAAATCGATAAAGGCATTTGTACTGGTTTGCTCTGCAAGCTGTGCCTGAGCTTGGGGACTAACCAGGTAACCATCATCACTTGGGCTACCAGTGTAGTTATACACGTTTACTACATTTTGAGTGTTAAACAGGTTAAGAATCTGGAAGTAAACTTCAAATGTCTTTCCGCTTGACTCTTTACCTACGCTAAATATTTTATTAATCCTGGCATCAAAAGTTACCTGCCATGGTAATCTGGAACCATTGATTTGGCCTTCAACAAGGGCTTGAGTGGACGGGTTAGGAGTGGTAATAATATAAGGTGCATCACGCTTTGTGTAAGGTGCTCCTGAAATAGCATTCATTACCACATTCACACCAAACCTCTCCAACACATTCTTATCAAACCATACAGGGCCGTTATAATTGCTACCCTTACCATATCGGTAGTCTAAACGCACAGAAATTTGGTGACGGTTATCATAGTTAAGCGGCAGTATGTACCTAAGGTTAGGTTGACCAGCACGTGCAAGGTTGGCACCACTTGTAGTACTTGAACCTGTACCATTGGCAAACTGCAGGGTATAGTTTGCATCAAGTTTCAGGTTGTTGGTTCTACGCATTTCATATTCAAGGGTAAAACCTTTGGTAGTACCAAAGTCACGGTTACCATAAGCTATGTAAGTAATTGGGTATGCTTCCGTAAATGGTACAGTTTGAATAAGATCTCTAAGCTCGCGATAGAAGGCAGAAATTTTAATAGCTGTTTTTTCTGTTAAAACCTGCTTAAATCCAATTTCATACTCTGTGGTACGCTGTGGTCTTAAATCGGGGTTATTGAGTAGTCCTGAATTTCTGGAGTTAATAAGATCCAGGTAATCAAATGGATCCAAACGAGCCAATGCTGTAGTAGGACGCTGAGCAAGAATGTCGTAATGCGCAATAAAAATTGCTTCATCAGTAATCGGGAAGTTGAAAGCAATACGTGGCATCACTACAGTTTGCGGAGTGTAATCCACAAATGACTCGGCCGGAATAAACTTTCCGCCTCTTGCCTCCTCAGCAGCAATTCTTTCTTCCGGAGTTTGAACGGTAAGTGGCTTAATACCACCACCGGCAAGGTCAGATAATATACTCGGATCCTGAGTAACCTCACCATCAGCGGTGTACCAGGTATCACCGTTACGATATCCTACTATAGTAGCATTTGAATAATTGTAACTGCTTACATATACTCTATAATCGCTACCTATATTAGTCGGGATATTTTTATTACCCTCCAAATCAAGATTAAGTGGTGAGTTTGTAATATCACCTACAGTGTAAAATGGATAAAGAATATATGGATCACGTAAAACCTGTTGGTTCAGGTCAAAGCGGTCAAGCCTTACACCTACGTTGAATGTTAGGTCTCTGAAGTTAAACTGATCCTGAATGTAACCTGCAATGTAAATTGGCTTAAACGCTCCAACCGGGCGGGTCAATCTGCCATCAGCATCGGTAGCCAGGAAGAAATCTGAAATATCAGGATCATAATCCAATATCTCACCTGTGTGATCATAACCATAGTAACCAACAAACCTGGTTCCGTTAGGGTTAATTAATTCATCAGCAGAGAACATATCCAAAGAGAATAAACTTGGATCAAGGTTATCAATATTGATAAGATCAGTACCAAAAGGATCTAAACCTAATTGCGAACGCACATTCTCTGCAAAAGCACTGGCATCATTAGGGTTGTATGCCCTATTATATATAATGGTATCATTAAATACATCTCCCGCCTGTAGGTCGTTATAGTTCACAATTCTTCCATCAGCCAGCACCAATAATGGGTTACCTAAATCCAACTGAGAAATAGGCGCATTTTGCAAGGCACGCATTCTTGTCCACAAATTGGTAGCATCCAGGGCATAGCTGCGGTCTGTACGTTGCTCATATTCAAACCCAACAATTAAAGAGTGATCCTTAACATCAAAGCTTGTAGAAGCCGTTACCCTGAATTGACTGTTATCCTGGATAAAATAATTAGCACCTGCAACTCCATTAGCGTTTACATTTTGAATAGCTCCGGTATTACCCCATAAGCCATTATAAACAGAAAGTGGGTTTTGACCATTTATAGGAGGGGTAACGCTTGACTGGAAAACATCAAAATCCGAAGTATTTAATCCCGGGTTTGATGCGGCCAAATCATAATAAGTGCTCATGTAGTTGGCCAATACCGGATTAGAGGTACCTGGTGTGTATACAATATTAGTATCATCATCACCAACATAGCGGTAAGCTGTAATTCCGGTTACTGAATCCTGACCGATTACAAACTGAGGCGTATTCTGGATATCAAAGTTTCCGATATGACCATATCTGAAAAAGTCATCTCCAAAATCCTTATCATAGATTTTATTGTTGTTTTCTGCATAATCTACCTGAATAGTGTAGAATGCATTTTTGATAAGAGAGTTATCCTCACTATTTGGGAAAATTTGCTGGAATCTCACATAAGCGTTCCAGTCAGTAGAAACCTGATCAAGATTGCTTTGAGGATTAAACAAGCTGTTGGCATAGCTTGCTCTTTTGTTATTGGTATAATCCAAAAGTCCACCAATGGCAACGTTAGTATTCTTACTTGTTTTAATAGATAAACTACCATTCAGTCTCACATCCATTCTATCAGACTCCGGGCGAACCCATACATCGGAAATAGAACGTGAATCAACAAGTTCGGATCTATTGATAAAACTTGTACCGCTACTATCAATTACAATTGGGCGCTGACGGATAGACTCAAGTGTATCAGGATTTACCTGACCGTAAGGAAGCACAGTTGGATTGGGCTCCTCCAGGTATTGAAACTCGGCTGCAAGCAGGAAACCAATTCTTGGAGTTACTTCACCTGTCTTCTCGTTTTTCTCTTGCCAGATAGGTATTGGCCCACCCAGGGTTAGAGCTGCCAGATTGTAGTTTTGAGGATCAACCGGCCTGTCACCAAAGAGTTTAAAGTCAAATGGATAAGAAGTTAAAATCTCCGCACTACCAAAATAAACCGGGCTGGCACCCCTGGTAGTTGTATTTACCACACCACCCATAGCATCACCATACTGAGCAGGCAAACCACCGGAGATAACCTCGGTTGATTGAATAGCGCGGAGAGGAATATTTACATTACTCCTCATTTTAACACCATTTACAAAGTAAACGGTACCTTCAGAACGGGCACCCCTTACGTTTACGTTTCCATTTGCATCTGTGGTAACACCTGCGGCAGTAGCAATAGCACCACTAATACCCCTTACGGCCAATTCTTGAATATCCTCCGCAGAAAAGCTTTTTACAGATGAGCTTTTATCAATAAGCGGAGCTTCATACGTAACAGTTACCTCGGTTAACTCATTTGTAGCCTCCTGAAGTGTAAAGTCTTTATTAGTTGCACTATTAGCTTTAATATTAATGTCCTTAAGATTTACTGTAGCATAACCAATTACAGAAACCTCAACATCATAAATTCCGGCATTTACAGGGTTAATATTGTAACTACCATCAATTTCAGACGCACCCCCGGCAACTACACCTCCGGCCGCATCTTTAATTACAATGTTGGCGAAGGGAATACCTTCTCCAGTTGCTTTGTCAGTAACTTTTCCCCGTAAGGAACCTGGCCGTTGTTGTGCGCTAGTCGTAAGTGAAAAAATGATTAAGAAAAACGCAAGTAGTTTCTTTCCCATAGGTATCCAATCTAAATTATTATGAGCCCCTTTTTTTTGAAGGCCGTAAATATAACATAAAAGTCTTCGTCTTAACAAAGTGTTAAAGCCCGTAAATCAAGCCCCTATTGAATAATTAGCTGATAATGAACTTCTTTATCCTACATTTCCTCAAGATCAAACAGATATAGAATTTTTCGATACTAAAATCTCACGATCTTTGTTAATGGAATGTAATTATCACAATGTTTATGAGAACGTTTACAATAGTATTGACACTAATTGTTGCGGGGGTTGCCTCCAGTTGCAAAAAAAATAATACCGCCTACTTTCCAAGTGTGGCTTTTGAAGAACTGGTATATCTTAATAACCCATCCAGTTTTGATCTGAATGTGCCTGGTGGCTGGATTTACACCGATGGTGGCTATAAAGGACTTATTATATATAGGAGATATCTAAATGGCGGGCAGGATGACTTTATTGCGCTTGACCGTGGATGCCCTACGCACTACTCTGAGGATTGCGGAACGTTGGAAACCACCTCTGATGATCTTTACGCAAAGTGCAGCTGTAACAATGAGCAGTACCTGCTTTTTGATGGAAGCCCCACGCAGGGAGCTGAACTAGGTATGCGGCAGTACCGCGTTATCCGAAACGGAGATGTACTATATATATCTAACTAAAAAAAAGGCTGGCGAAATTCGCCAGCCTTTTTTATTACTCTGCTAAGAAAAGTGGTTTACTAAACCTCCTCTCCTTTTTTCTTATAGGCATCATAAGCCTTTTTTCCACCCAATGCTGCACCAGCTGCAATTAGCAAACTGATACCACCATCAATTGGAGTTGGATTAAAGCCCGGGTTGCCATTGCCAGGGGGTTGCGCAAAAAGAGCCAATCCACAAAGGACAAAAAATGCTGTTGCTACTTTCTTTTTCATAAAAACTTATTTATTAGGATTGTCCTGTTCTTTTAGTGAACAACTTTATTAGAGTGAACTTGCTTACCGTTGGAGGTTACATTGATTACATAAACTCCGCTAGCCCAATCAGCCATATTAAATTCAACTACACCATTTTGGTTTGCAGCGCTGGCCACTTGTTTACCATTCATATCAAAAACGGTGATCTCAGCATTGTTCACATCATCAAGATTAACGGCTAAAGTTGAATTTTTAACATAGCTAAAAATTACCGAGCCATCAAGTTCTTCAAGGCCAATTGCACCTGTTTTGTTAAAGTGAACCACAAAACGATCAGCGTTAGCGCCAATGGCGTGCGTAAATCCGTAACCTGATTTACGTAGGTTTACGAAGTTGCCCAACATCTTATCTTCAAGAATAATAGTCCACTCTGCAGGAAGACCATCGTAGTTCATATTCAACTGGTAGTTACCAGCTTCATCCCCCTGGAAATAAAGATCTACATCCTTAGTCGTCCAGGCATCGTTTAGTCCGTTAAAAACCAACTCCTTATTATCAGCAGATTTCGTATAAATGTTAGGATAACCGATATTCATTCTTTTGGAACCATCTTCACGAAACAAACTATTGTCATTGTAGTTGGCATCGAATCTAATCTCACTCTCATCAGCATACTTAAGATTCATGTGTTCAACATGAAACTTAACTAATCCAGGAATGGATGTGGTTTTGTACAAAAACTGTTCATTATCAACATTCCGCTGAGTCTCTATAAAATCAATTGTGCCGTCAGTAGTGTTATCAACGGTCACAAAAAATGCTTGACCTGGTGGAATATCATCAGTAGCCCCATTAGTTCCAGACCCATTAAAAGTATAAGTTTGATATTGCGTTGTGGCAAGATTAGGGTCACCGTCTTGAATATAGTATGTATTTCCCAACTCAGGATTATCTGTAACAACCTCCTCCCACTCTATGTGACTTGGGAATGGATTAGGTACCAAATTTAATCGACCAACGGCCTGACCTGAAACTGCTATTGAAACAGGAGCCTCAACTAATGGTCCTTCAACTTCAAGATCAAACGGGCCACTTCCAAAGAAGGTACCATCACCTCCATAAAGCTGATAACCTCTATCATCAACATCTGCAGTAGTTTTATCGGTTACATGCTCCCATGTACCATCGCTAGTATTGGTTGCAGGATTTGTTGCATCATAGTAATAAAGATTAGTATTTGCAGGACTAGTGGTCTGAATAAAAATACCTGTAAGATCATCCCATTGTGCGCTTACAGGAATAGCCATATTAAACCACTTGCCTGAACTAGCCAGCCTATGAGTTTGGTAAACAGCAGTCACACTGTAAACATCACCCATAATTTGTGCGTATCCATTCCCATCAGCAAGTAAATATAATTTACCACCAGGAGCCAAAGTCAAATCTCCCGTAACATTAACTTTTGCTCCACTTTCTATATAAAAGTCCTTTAAAGTTGTCGACCCTGATATAGGAGCCGCATTAGTGGCGTTATTTGGAAGCGCCAATGCAGTGCTTGTCGTCAAACCACCAACTGGTTCCGATGGAGACCATACATTATCTATGTGAACATAATCAGCGTTGTATGATTTTATTGAAATATTATCAATACCCATATAATCCATCTTACCTGACCCGGAAGCATAGTCAAAGGTCCATTTTATATACATCGAGGTTCCATCAGCCCAACTAAGACCTGCCTTGTCAGCAGCAAGACCTGTTGACACCCAAGAAGGTGATCCACTTTGAGATCCTGGGGAAGTAAAATTCAAATCACTATCGAATGTCACATATGTTCCAAACTCAGAAAAAGAATAAGTCACATTAACTTGAGTTGACGCATTATATTCGTTGAAGGTCTTAATCTCATATGCCAACCTCGCTACGTTGATGGTGCTGCCTGTAGTATTGGTTACTTTTAAGATAACCTCACCAGGAGCCAACGATACACCATCTGAAAACCATCCTAAGCAGTAATCTGCTGCAAGAATAGGGGAGTTGCTAGTATTAAAAGAATAGAATCCCCGTTGAGATGTAACGGCTCCACCATTTAAAGCACCCGTAAACCCATTGGATACCCCACGAGAGGCTTCTGATTGACTGGCGGTTCCACCAATTGATATGCTCGTAGGAGCTGTTTGCAGGCCCGAAAAAGAAAAGGCTGAAGTGTTTAGAGCACCCGAACCTCCGGTAGGTAACCAGCCAGCACCTTGATATGCACCAGTGTTTACACCTGAAACAGCATTATCAAAATCTATGGTGTAGGTTTCGGCAAGATTACCAATACTTAATTGGGAAAAACCCAATAGCGGACATAGGGCCGCTGCCATGAGTAGTTTTAATTTCATTCTACAATTCTTTAGGTTAGATATTTTTTATCAAAAAGCAAAAATAGCACAATATGTCTGTCGCACAAGCATTTGCGCAACAAAGTGATAATTTTTTAACATCAGCAAAAGCAGCGTTGACAAAGGATTGCGGCCAAATGGACAACTAAATGAGTGAAAATTTGCAGAAATAGTTGCATCCTAATATTCTAAAGGTTATCTGGCTAAAAAATTATATCGCATAAAAAAGCCCCATCGGAAACACCGATGGGGCTAATAATATTTAAAACCAAAAAATTAATCGGCTAAAACAATCACTTTATTGTTGCTCACTTCCACAACACCGCCTTTTATAGGTAGCCTAAGGATGCGATCGTTGCTTTTATCGGGCTCAATTTGCCCACTCAATTCATCAAACTTCTTATAAGAATCGGCAAGATCTATCTTAACCATACCATTTGTTAAAGTACTGATAATAGGAGCGTGATCATCCAAAACCTGAAACAAACCATCCTTTCCAGGCAACTGAACTGCGTCTGCCGTTCCGTTGAAGATTTTGGTTTCAGGTGTTATTATTTCTAATTGCATTTCTTTTCAGTTTACAGTTTTACAATTTGCAGTACTTAATAACCTTGTAATTATTGCTTACTGCCAATTGCCCACTGATTTATGCTTCTGCCAACATTTTATCTCCGGCCTCAATAACGTCCTCTACGCTTCCTTTAAGGTTAAAGGCTGCTTCGGGGTATTTATCAAGTTCACCATCCATAATCATGTTGAAACCTTTGATAGTATCTTCAATACTTACAAACACACCGGGGATACCTGTAAACTGCTCGGCCACGTGGAATGGCTGAGAAAGGTAACGCTGTACCCTACGAGCGCGGTGTACGGCCATTTTATCATCTTCAGAAAGTTCATCCATACCAAGGATGGCGATGATATCCTGAAGTTCTTTATATCTCTGTAGAATTTCTTTAACGCGCTGAGCACATTTGTAATGCTCGTCACCAACCACTTCAGGGGTAAGAATTCTTGAAGTTGAATCCAGTGGATCCACAGCAGGGTAAATACCAAGCTCAGAAATCTTACGATTCAATACTGTAGTAGCATCAAGGTGAGCAAAGGTAGTTGCAGGCGCAGGGTCAGTTAAGTCATCCGCAGGTACGTAAACCGCCTGTACAGATGTAATAGACCCGTTTTTGGTAGATGTAATACGCTCCTGCATGGTTCCCATCTCAGTAGCCAAAGTAGGTTGGTAACCCACCGCTGAAGGCATACGACCAAGAAGTGCAGACACCTCTGAACCGGCCTGGGTAAAGCGGAAAATGTTATCAACGAAGAAAAGGATATCCTTACCAGCACCGTCTCCTTCACCATCGCGGTAATACTCTGCCAGAGTAAGACCAGAAAGCGCTACACGGGCACGTGCACCGGGAGGCTCATTCATCTGACCAAAAACGAAAGAAGCTTTCGATTCCTTCATTTCCTCAAGGTTTACCTTAGAAAGATCCCAGCCACCATTTTCCATGGAGTGCATAAACTCTTCTCCATATTTAATAATACCTGATTCAAGCATCTCACGTAGAAGGTCGTTACCCTCACGTGTGCGCTCACCCACACCGGCAAATACGGATAAACCACCGTGACCTTTGGCGATGTTGTTAATCAACTCCTGTATAAGTACAGTTTTACCAACACCGGCACCACCAAACAAACCAATCTTACCACCTTTTGCATAAGGCTCAATTAGGTCGATAACTTTAATACCGGTATATAAAATTTCGCTGGCTGTAGAAAGATCTTCAAACTTTGGAGCATCACGGTGAATGGGTAATCCATTTTCACTGGACATGGCGCCAATACCATCAATAGTTTCACCGATCACATTAAATAGTCTTCCCTTAATGGCCTCGCCTGTTGGCATTTTAATTGGGCTACCGGTTGCTATAACCTCTTGCCCGCGGCTAAGTCCATCCGTTGAATCCATTGAAATGGCACGAACGGTGTCTTCTCCTACGTGCTGCTGAGTTTCCAAAACCACACGTACACCGTCAGGACGGGTTACTTCTAGAGAGTCATAAATTTTTGGAAGTTCCTGATTAGTGCTGTCAAAATAAACGTCCACTACCGGGCCGATAATTTGAGCAATCTTACCTACTACTTTAGACATGCTTTACAGTTTGTATAGAAATAGCCCTTTAGGGCCGTCTTAAATTCGGGCGCAAAAATAGTTGTTTTTGCCAAAAAGAATAAGTCAATTTGAGATTTTTAATTTTTCTACTTTTGAACAAAGTGCTAACAAATTGTCTTGTTACACAACTCTCTGATTATAAACTCAATAAAACCTATCATCATTGAAGGTTTACTTTTCTCTGGAAGACTTTAATAAGTTGGATAATGCGGTGGTTACCACCGGCACCTTTGATGGTGTACATATAGGCCATCGTAAGATACTGGAGCAACTGAACAGGGTTGCTGAAATAAATATTGGTGAGTCAGTGCTCCTCACATTTAATCCGCACCCCCGCATAGTGCTACAACCAGATATTGAACTTAAACTGATCAATTCTCAACCTGAGAAAATTGAGCTACTTAAGAGTTGTGGCATCGATCATCTTATAATACATCCTTTTACCAAAGAGTTTAGCCGCACCACATCGCTGGATTTCGTTCGTAATATATTGGTAAACACCATTGGGGCCAAAAAGCTGGTTATTGGTTATGATCATCACTTTGGGCGAAACCGTGAGGGCAGCTTTGAGCACCTTAAGGAGTTTGGGCCTGTATATGGTTTTGATGTTGAAGAAATTTCAGCCGAAGACATTGAGAGCGTAACTGTAAGTAGTACCAAAATAAGGAAGGCCCTATCAGAGGGGGATCTTCATACGGCCAATGAATTTTTAGGATACGGTTTCCCACTGGGAGGCCAGGTGGTAGAGGGCGAAAAAATAGGCCATACATTAGGTTTTCCTACAGCCAACATTGTGGTGGAGGATAGTTATAAGATTTTGCCGGCCGATGGCGTATATGCTGTTGAAGTGTATTTTCCTTCAGCACCCGAAAAAAAGCATTTTGGCATGTGCAACATTGGAGTAAGGCCTACCTTTAGCGGAAAGTTTAAAACCATTGAAACGCACATCTTCCATTTTGATCGTAATATATATGGAGAGCAAATAAGGCTAGTATTTAAGGACAGGCTTAGAGGTGAAGAAAAATTTGAATCACTTGAAAAACTCAAAAATCAACTTCAAAAGGATGCCGTACAGGCTCGTGCTGTTTTTAAGCTTTAATTTTATTTTAATAGCATCAGGCCATACTCAAAGTTATAACAGCTTAGATGATGCCCTGAAAAACCCGCTTGAGGTAAAGGAGCTGAAACTAAAAAGAAAACGACTAAAGGAGGTTCCCCATGAAATTGGGAGTTTTATCAATATCGAGGTACTTGATCTAAGCCATAATAAAATCAGTTCATTACCTCCTTTCCTGAGCGAACTCAAAAATCTTCATACCATTATATTAAGTAAAAACCAATTGAAGAGCTTTCCGGCCAGTCTGGCAAAATGTGAAAACCTAAAGGTTTTGATTTTGGACAGGAATGAAATTGACACAATACCATCGGCCATTGTAAACTTTAAACAACTTGAGCACCTGGATCTTTGGGATAATAGTGTGGATTATGTTGATGATAAAATTGTGGAACTAACCAATTTGAAATACCTCGATTTGCGCAACACTTACTTTAAGTCAGATGATCTGAAGTGGTTGAGAGAGGCTATGCCCTGGCTGGATTTAAAGAGCACCTATGGTTGTAACTGCGATTAATTTTTATACCCAAATCGTTTTAGCTGGTCATCACTTGATCTCCAGTTTTTCTTCACCTTCACAAACAAGTCCAGAAAAACTTTCTTTTTAAAGAATTCCTCCATCCTCTTGCGGGCCTCCATTCCGGTACGCTTTATCATTTTACCCTGGTGCCCAATTACGATTCCCTTTTGGGTGTCACGTTCCACATAAATCACGGCCCTTATCCTTATAATATTATCCTCCTCTTTAAACTCTTCTGCCTCCACCTGCACAGCATAGGGTATTTCCTTATCATAAATTTTAAGGATTTGCTCACGGATCATTTCGGATACAAAAAAACGCTCATCTTTATCACTTAGCTCATCTTTCGAAAAGTAGGGTGGCGACTCCGGCAACAACTCCATAATACGATCCATCACTACCTCTGTATTAAAATTATTAAGTGCAGAAATGGGGTAAATTTCGGCTTTGGGTAATTGCTCTTTCCAAAAGTCAACCACCTTCTCCAGCTCCTGCTGGTTGGTGAGGTCTATTTTATTAATAAGAAGTAAAACGGGGGTATCTGTTTTTTGCAGCCTTTCAATAAAACGGGAATCTTTAAGCACCTTTTCATTTGGCTCAGTAAGCATTAAAAAGATATCCGCATCCTCAAAAGTGGAACTTACAAAGTCCATCATGCTTTCCTGCAAGGCATAGCCGGGCTGTATTATACCCGGGGTATCCGAAAACACCACCTGGTAGTCATCTCCGTTTAATAAACCTAAAATCCGGTGCCTGGTGGTTTGCGCCTTAGGGGTGGTTATTGAAAGATTTTCACCTAAGAAGGCATTCATTAAAGTGGACTTACCCACATTGGGATTACCAATAATATTTACATATCCGGATTTGTGCATGGTACTGTTTGAGCTGCTTGTTTACGAATGGATACAAAGGAAATAAAAAAAGGCCTCAGAAACTGAGACCTTTGCTTAGTAGCGGGGGCAGGACTCGAACCTGCGGCCTTTGGGTTATGAGCCCAACGAGCTACCAACTGCTCCACCCCGCGATATATTGGGCGGCAAATATAAAACGCCTTTACAATCTGGCAAAATATTTACCACCTTATTTGAGTTATTATTTACAATGGGTTACAAAACCCCTACGGAGCAATTAACTAATTGCTACCAAAGCAATACCCAACCAACTTGATTTTTTTGACGTTAGTATAATTAAAGAAGATGGATATCATGAAGACGAAAAACCTCTATCGCTCAATCGGAGAACTAATAATCTACTTCATCCTTTGGCTGGTGGTAATCGGTAGTTTCTTAAAAATTACTTTTTGAAGAACGCCCTTCCACGTAGGTCTCAATAATAAACTGGATGTTGTTATAAATAAGTGGCTTTGTAATAAAGCCCCTTACCACCGAATACATATTGGCCCTTTGCTGATCCTCCTTACTTAGCGAGTTGCTCATTACAAATATGTTGGATGATTTGTGCGCATACTCCTTAACGTAACGCTCCAAAAACTCAAAGCCACTTACAATAGGCATATAAATATCCAATAGTATTACATCAGGAAATTTATCACCCGATGCATCAAGACTCTTTAACTCCTCAAGGGCGTCCGCCCCATCCGGGTAAAGCCCAATCTCCGCTTCACTGTAATTTCGGGTGATGATATTCTTAAGCACAAAACTGTTCACCTGATCGTTATCCACGATCATAATTGATAGAGCCATTAAATCTCAGATGTTTTGGAAGGTGCAATGCCGTACTTTTCTTTATACGCTTTTCCGAAATAGCTCATGCTCTTAAAACCCAAAGCATAGGAAACTTCAAAAATGCTCAGCTCATTTTTCTCCAGCATATCCTTGGCCTTAGCCAGGCGGAAGTCATTTATGTATTTTATTGGAGTCATCCCGGTAAGACGCTTGGCCTCACGCTCAAGTTTTGATGGGGTCATGTTCATCAATTCGGCAATTTCAGGGATACTGAAATTCCGGAATTTAAAGTGATTAACAAGTAAAGCCTCCATGTGCGAAAGAAGTGGATCCTTTACACCAAACTCGTGATGGATAGGTGTGGATTTATCATAAATCCTTTTAAGGTCTTCCCTTGTTTTAAGCAGGTTGTTTATTCTCGAAAGGAGTACATCAAACTTAAAGGGTTTTACCACATAATCATCAGCGCCAAAGTTGTAGCCTTCAATTTTCTTCTCATCTTCACTAAGCGCTGTTAGTAAAATGATAGGGATGTGCTTTGTTTTATCATTAGCCTTGAGCTCATCAACCAACTCATAACCGTTGGTATCTGGCATCATGATGTCACTAATAACTAAATCGGGCACATGCAACCTGGCTTTATCAATGCCTTCACGGCCATCTGCGGCCTGTTTCACATCAAAGTGATCTTCAAGCAGCGTTGCGATTGTTCCTCTTAACTTGTCATTATCCTCTACGATAAGTAACTTTTTTTTCATAAAGCTATGTTGTATGGTAGTTCAACAAAAAATGTACTTCCCTCTCCTGATGTGCTCAAAAAGTAAATCTTTCCTTTGTGTAAATCTACAAATTCCTTTACAATGGAAAGTCCTACTCCAGTACCCTGAATATTGCTCACATTTTTGGCTCTGAAGAATGAATTAAAAATAGACTCCTGATCTTCCTTAGGGATACCTATTCCTTTATCCTCTATCTCAACCCGCACCTTTTTATCTTCAAAATATACCAGCACATTTACTGGTGTATAATTGCTTGAAAACTTACAGGCATTAATCATTAGGTTACTGAAGATGTACCTTATTAGGGAAAAATCACCCATAATTTCAGTGGGTTCTCCATTCACCTTCAGGTTAATTTCAATTTTAGAGTAAGCTTTTTGGCAATCTTTGGTAATGATGTCATCTAAAATCGCCAGTATATCCACCTTACCATGCTTCACTGTAGTTTTTCCGGTGGTGAGTTTTTTTAGCTCCAGCATATCGGCTATCATGCTATTCAGTCGATCCACCTCCTCCTCCATGCTGCCCAGCGCATCGGCCAGTATTTTTTCGCTGTTTTTTATACGCAGCATTTCGATATTGGCCTGTATAACGGCAAGCGGAGTTTTAAATTCATGGCTGGCTACAGAGTATAAATTTGCCTTGAAGCGGGATAATTGCTGTTCGCTCGAAAGAGCAGTCATTAAGTCATCGGTAAGGTGAACACTTTCCGTAATATCCCTTGTGCTGCTCAGTATGCTGTAGTCGTCATCCTCTTCCTCTATTTTGTTAAAGGTTGACTCTAACCACCTGAGGCGGTTTTCGCCATGCTTTATCTGGTAGCGGATACGTGCACCGGGATGATCAAAAAAGCGCCTTAAAGTGCTGAAGTCCATTTCCTCCACAAACTCAGGTGCTAAAAAGTCAGTAAGCTTTTTACCAATAATCTGTGACGATGAAAAACCTAAGATGGTTTTGCTGGATGGGGTAGCAAACCGAATGGTATTCTCACGATCGTGAATACAAACCAAGTCCGTAGTGTGCTCGGCTATTAACTGAAAAACTCTATCTGATACAACCATGTTGAGTAAAGAGGCGCCAAAATAAATAAAAAAACAAAGGTGCTACCATTTCTGGTAGCACCTTTGGTAAATTAATTGAAAACCACGGTGGTTTAATATCTGTAATACTCAGGCTTAAATGGTCCTTGCTGTTCCACACCAATATATTCAGCCTGGTCTTTTGAAAGCTCTTCCAACTCCACCCCTATTTTAGCAAGGTGCAGGCTAGCCACTTTTTCATCAAGATGCTTTGGAAGCGTAAACACCTCATTTGGATATTTATCACTGTTTTGCCATAGTTCTAACTGAGCAAGCACCTGGTTGGTAAACGAGTTTGACATTACAAAGCTTGGGTGACCGGTTGCACAACCCAGGTTTACCAATCGGCCTTGGGCCAAAAGGATAACGTCATTACCATTTACATTGTACTTATCAACTTGTGGCTTAATTTCAACGTGAGTATGTCCGTGATTTTTCTTTAACCAGGCAACATCAATTTCATTGTCAAAGTGGCCAATGTTACAAACGATGGTCTTATCCCTCATCAGTTCAAAATGCTCACCTTTAATAATATCTTTATTACCGGTGGCGGTGATTACGATGTCTGCCTCTTTTACAGCATTCACCATTTTCTTAACCTCAAAACCGTCCATTGCAGCCTGTAGGGCACAAATCGGATCAATTTCAGTAACAATAACACGGGCACCGGCTCCAGCCAAAGAAGCGGCAGAACCTTTACCAACATCACCGTATCCGGCCACTACAGCTACCTTACCGGCAATCATTACGTCAGTTGCCCTGCGAATAGCATCCACAGCAGACTCACGGCAACCATACTTATTATCAAATTTTGATTTGGTTACAGAATCATTAACATTAATGGCAGGCATTGGTAGCGTACCTTTTTTCATGCGCTCATAAAGGCGGTGAACACCAGTAGTGGTTTCTTCACTAAGTCCTTTAATGCCTTTAGCCAACTCAGGGTATCGGTCAAAAACCATATTGGTAAGATCACCACCATCGTCCAGAATCATGTTAAGTGGCTTGCGGTCTTCACCAAAGAAAAGTGTTTGCTCTATACACCAGTCAAACTCCTCTTCAGTAAGGCCTTTCCAGGCATATACAGGAATACCGGCAGCGGCAATAGCAGCAGCAGCCTGATCCTGGGTAGAAAATATGTTGCAAGATGACCAGGTAACTTCAGCACCAAGCTCCACAAGAGTTTCGATAAGCACAGCAGTCTGTATAGTCATGTGCAAACATCCGGCAATGCGGGCGCCTTTTAAGGGTTTTTCAGCACCAAACTCTTCGCGCAAAGACATCAAACCAGGCATTTCGGCCTCGGCTAACTCAATTTCTTTACGTCCCCAATCTGCCAGGGCTATATCTTTAACTTTGTAAGGAATGTATTTTTGCGCAGTTTCGCTCATAATCGTAAGTATTAGGGTATAATTTTTAAGGTCGGCAAAGATACCCGCAACAACTTGATTTACAAAATCCAATCAACCTTCTCAATGCCCCTATTAGTAAAAAAGGAAATAGATACCACCGCTGTTTTAATCCTCTGGAAAATAACCGAGAAGGAAGATGAACTAAAGCAGCAAATAACCCTGCACCAAAGCGATAGCGAACGATTTAAAAGGTTTACCCACGAAAATAAACGGAAGGAGTTTTTAGCTTTAAGATGCTGCCTCAATAAATATTTTGGCCAAAACCCTGAAGTGTTTTACACAGCCGATGGCAAGCCCTACCTCAAAAACGGCCATTACATCTCCTTTTCGCACAGCAGGCACTATGCAGGTATAATGGTTAGCAAAACGGCCGAAGTAGGTATTGACCTTGAACTATACCGCGAAGGCATACTGCGCATTGCCCATAAATTTATGCGACCTGAAGAAGACAGCAGCTTACAGGAAAACACCAAAATTGAGCATACCACCTACTATTGGGGTGCTAAAGAAGTAATGGTAAAAATTACCGGTGACCGTAAGCATAATTTTTTAAAGGAACTATTAGTAAAACCCTTTGACTACGCGGAGAATACAATAAGCACAGGCTTTATTAACGCTAAAGAATACAGTAAGGAGGTATGCCTGCACTTTGAAAAAATGGGCGAGCTATTTATAACCTATGGCTGGGAAAAGAGCTAGATTACAAGCCGAAACTATGTGATTACTTTCTTAGGTTTGCCGCTTCAAAATATGAGTACATCCATTCTCCATAAAATTTACCAGGCCAAGGCCGAAAACCGCAGGCAACTGGCCGTGCTTATTGACCCTGACACCCCGGATCCGGAATTACTCTCCGCTATTGTAGGGCAGGTAAATGAAACGGCTGCTGACCTTATTTTTTTAGGAGGCAGCCTTTTGGTAAAGGATGTATTGGATGATTGCATCCGCCAGATAAAAAAACTTACGGATACACCTATCGTTCTGTTTCCGGGCAGTGTTTTACAGATTTCACCAGAGGCAGACGCCATTTTATTCCTTTCGCTTATTTCGGGCAGAAACCCTGAATTACTGATTGGCAGCCATGTGATTTCTGCACCTTATATAAAGCAGGCCAGGCTGGAAACCCTGCCCACAGGCTATATGCTTATTGATAGTGGCAAACCCACCACGGCCAGTTATATGAGCGGCAGTCTGCCTATACCCTATCACAAAAATGATATTGCAGCCTGCACCGCTATGGCGGGAGAAATGCTTGGGCAAAAACTAATTTATATGGATGGTGGCTCAGGCGCGGAAAAGCCTGTAAGTGCCGAAATGATTGCCAAAGTGCGGGCATCGGTAGATGTGCCTTTAATTGTGGGTGGTGGAATTCGTGATGCCGTTACCGCAAGAAAAATATGCGAAGCCGGAGCGGATATTGTGGTAGTGGGCAATGCCTCCGAAAAAAATCCATCCATCTTAAAAGAAATTGCTGAAGCCGTACACCATGTCTGAAAAATTCTCTACCTCTCTCGAAATTTCCATGTACCCTTTGCGGGATGAGTTTATCCCTTCCATTGATGCCTTTTTAGAAAAAATACACAAAGTAGAAGGCCTTAAAGTGCAAACCAATGTGATGAGCACTCAGGTGTTTGGGCCATTTGACCTTGCCTTCAACAGCGTTCAGCAGGCTATTAAAGAGATTTACCAGAGTGGCGGACAGTTTCCCTTTGTGATTAAGGTGCTTAATGGTGATGTTTCGGAAAACAGCATCAAAAATTACAAATGAGGCTATCGCCACTGCGCATTCTTGAAATACTGGGGGTTGTAACAGGCCTTGCCTACACTCTACTTATTACGTATGGCTATGTGCTTTGCTGGGTATTTGCCCTAAGTAGTTCGCTTATATACCTCTATATCTGCTTCCGCAAGAAGATATATGCAGAATCGCTGTTACAGGCATTTTACATATATACGGCCATTTATGGCTGGATGCATTGGAGCGAGAGTGAAGGAGCTATTGGCAGTTCCCTAAGCTGGAATGTGCATGGAATGATAATCCTTGCGGGGATTTCACTTGTGTTGATTTCCGGTTTTCTGCTCAGAAGAATGACGGATGCCGCCACACCCTTTGTTGATTCTTTCACCACCGTATTCAGCATTTTTGCTACAGTATTAATGATTAACCTTATACCCGATAATTGGTGGTATTGGATTGTAATTGATGCCGTTTCGGTGTACCTGTACATTAATCGCAAGTTGTACCTCACGGCCGGTTTATTTGGGCTTTATACTATTTTGGCGGTTAATGGGCTACTGGAGTGGACGATGTAAAATCTTCTTTAATTATGTTTGTTGTAAGGTTCAGGCTTTGCAGTCTTCGATACGCTTCGCACTCAGACTGACAGCATAAGTTTGGTCTGATCCAAAATGTCCTGACACCCTGAGTAGCCGGGAAATCAAGCGGATTGCATCGAAGGGAATGTCACCCTGAGTGGCCGACCGAAGGGAGGTTGTATAGAAGGGTGAAAAACGATATTATAATTTCAATGAGTACCCCACAAAAAATAGTATTAACCGGCCCGGAGTCCTCTGGCAAATCATGGCTGGCCCAAAACCTGGCCAGGCACTTTATTAAAACATCCTGGGCACCGGAGTATGCCCGTATATACCTCGAAGAACACGGGCCCAGCTACACATTCGAATCCCTCGGGCAAATTATAAAAGGACACCTCACCCACCAGCAGAAATATATTAAACAGGCTGAAGGTTTGATTTTTCTTGATACTGACCTTATCAACATCAAAGTTTGGGAAGAGGTAGTTTTCGGAAAAACCCATGACTTTCTGGAAGAGGCTATCCAAAAAGAGAAGGATCACCTTTACCTCCTCACCTACCCGGATTTACCCTGGAAAGCTGACCCGCTGCGCGAAAACCCCGAAAACCGGATTGATATTTTTGAGCGGCATAAAGCTGAGATTGAGAGTAAGGACAGACTATACAAAGTAATTCGTGGACAAAATCATCAAAGACTTGCCAATTCCATTGAGGCTGTGAATAGTTTGATTAATAACATCAGGTAATAAACTCATACTGAATTGCTCAATTTTTTTATTGCGTTATGATGTATAGTATATTTATAAATCGAATCAAAAACAAATAGCAATCCGACCAATTCAACTCAATTCTCAAAATGAAACCTTTAACGTCATTAATCTCAATCATTTTTTCACTGCCTCTATTTTGTCAGTTTGGAGTAATTACTGATAAGGATGGTTTTGTAAACATCAGGAGTTCAGCCGAAATCACAAATAGCATTATTGAAACAGTAAAAAGCGGAGAGATTGTGTATTGTTTTAAAGCCGAAGGAGACTGGCTCCATGTAGACTATCATTTGGGCGAATGGAATAAAAGCGGATACATCCACAAGTCTCGTGTTATGCTGATTGACCAATTTGAAGAAGTTCCTTTTGTTCAATTTACAGACACTTCTATAACCTATAGGAAGGACACGGTAACCATACACATTACCACCAAATCTTTTGAATCAGAAGAATAACAATTTGCAGTACTTTCAGGATACTTCAGGCAATAGTGAAGCAACCTACCTCGAAAAGGTTAATGGAAACAAAATTTGGGGTACTGATGGCAATATCCCCAGAAGGCAATACGAACAGATCGTTGTTCAATTTGCGAATGATAAAATATTGTTGCCCACAGAAAATCTATTTGAACCTGATCTGGACAATACTATGATTCACATAGACCAAAAGAAAAGGACTC
Organism: Schleiferiaceae bacterium; assembly: GCA_963758205.1. GTDB lineage: Bacteria > Bacteroidota > Bacteroidia > Flavobacteriales > Schleiferiaceae > Owenweeksia. The sequence goes on along the minus strand of CAVWUM010000001.1, from coordinate 416,681 downwards.
TCTACATAGCTACATTAAATAGTAATGGTGCTGGGGGCTATGCCGTTTTGTGGATTGTACAGAATGGAAAGCTTAGAGAGTGGATCACAACAGTTCCATTTTAATTACATTTAAACAACTTTATAGATTATGAAAATCAGGATACTGAGTTTGCTCTGATGATCTGGAATGCTCTACTCGTTAACAAAGAAAGGGTTCTAATTTTTCGACTATTGCTCCATATATTTTATTAAATGACAAAACAAAAATTCTTCACACATATAATTATTTCTGCACTTATATTATCATCCTGTCGTTCACAGAGAATCGCTTTGATGAAGGAGAATTATAGCAAACTCCCAAAGACCTCTAAAGTGTTGGACATTCCGATATATAAAAATCCACATCCGCTTGAAGGTATGAATTACGTGTATTGGCACTTTGCTAAGCAAAAAGAAAAACAACTTGGACTTCCTGCCCCTGAAACAGCAGAAACTAAAGAAATATTCAGGGTTTGGATAACTAACCCAATTGGCAAAAAAAGACAGCCGCATGCTGTAATAAATCTAATTTGTGATTCCAATACCTGTGATGGAGAACTTGTCCTTATGTACGTTGATTTTAATGCAAGGACTCTTGAAGAAACTATAGTAGGCGACAGCGTAATTACGCTTCAACCTACCAGGCTTTCATGGTTGGAAATTAGAGATAGCCTGATCAATCTCAAGTTTCATCAATTGCCAACGGATGATGAAATACCTAACTATTACGAAAAGGGCAAGGGCTATGGTAGCAATAGCGCAACTTTTTCTTTTGAGTACTCAACCAAGGATTTGTATCGCTTTTACCAATATAATGATCTTTATAGGGCCAATGATGAATTTTGGCAACCGCAAAATGTCATAAACATTTTTGAACTTCTTGAAAAGGAGTTTCAATGGGATGAGAGAGCCAGACAATATTTTTAGTCACACAGAAAATCTACAAAACTGGCGCGAGCGTCTCACTCGTTTCACCCACTAATTTTTAGCAACTATTTGCAGAATGAAACTCAAAACCTATATCATCATCTCCCCCCAGCTAGCGCAAGCGTCTCGCTCTTGCGCACCCCCACATAGTAATATTTAATTGGTAGCTCTCTTGCCCCTTCCAAAATCCCCATTACCTTCGCGGCCTGATATCTCATAGGGGTGTCTCGGCTCAGCCGAGACTGAGATTATACCCAACGAACCTGGGCAGGTAATGCTGCCAAGGGATAATTGAACATCACTAATTTTTAATCCAGGCGAGTAAATAGCCCCTTTTTATTCGTGATAAATACTTTTATCATGAAGAAGCTAATTGCTTTTGCTGCACTTTTCGCACTGTTTCTACAGGTGCGCGCTCAATCCATTACAGGCAAGGTTACAGATGCCTCAACTAATGAAAATCTGCCGGCTGCGGCCGTAACCATTTACCCCGGACCAAGGGGGGCTGTAACCGATGGAAACGGAAGATATGCTTTGCTGCTTCCCAAACCCGGCAACTACACCGTTGAAGTTTCCTTTATCGGGTACGAACCTCAAACCAAAGAGGTGTATGTAAGTGAAACTGGAGTGGAACTGAATTTTCAGTTGACCGAAACCACCTCCTTGCTGGAACCGGTGAATATTTCGGCCGTAAGGGCTGGTGAGGATGCACCAATTGCCAAAACCAACCTAAGCAAAGAGGAAATTGAAAAGCGAAATGAAGGCCGCGATGTGCCCTTTATTTTAAAGGATATGCCCAGCACGGTGGTAAATTCTGATGCCGGTACAGGTATTGGTTACACGGGCATCCGTATCCGCGGAAGCGACATAACCCGGATTAATGTTACCGTAAACGGTATTCCGCTAAACGACCCTGAAAGCCATGGTGTGTTTTGGGTAAACACCCCAGACCTAGCCAGTAGCACCAATAGTATGCAGGTACAACGTGGTGTGGGAACTTCCACCAACGGTGCCGGAGCTTTTGGTGCCAGCATAAATCTTAAAACAAGTGGTTTACAAACCAAACCCTTTGCAGTTGCCGAGTTTACAGGTGGATCTTTCAACACTTTAAAAACCAACTTAAAAGTAGGTAGCGGTTTGCTTAATGACCATTGGGTGGTTGAGGGCCGCTTCTCTAAAATAAACAGCGATGGTTTTATTGATCGTGCTTCGGCTGATTTGCAGTCCTACTACCTTTCGGGAAGTTATTACTCCGAAAAAACCAGTGTGCAGTTGATTCACTTTGGTGGCGGGGAAGAAACCTACCAGTCATGGTGGGGAGTTCCGGAGGCAAAGCTGAATGGTAACGACAGCTTGCTACAGTACCACATACTTATTAATGGTTATGATAGCCAGGACTCTGCCAACCTGGTAAACAGTGGAAACCGCACTTACAACTATTACACCTACGAAAATGAGGTGGACAACTACAAACAGGACCATTACCAGTTACACCTTTCGCACAGGTTTACGGATAAGCTTACGGCCAACGTGGCCCTACACTACACCTATGGGCGCGGGTATTTTGAACAGTACCGTAAAAATGATGACTTAGCAGATTATGGCCTGAGCCCTATAATATTGGGTAGTGATACCCTTACCAGCACAGACCTTATCCGCAGGCGCTGGCTGGATAACGACTTTTATGGAACCACTTACTCGCTGGAGTATAACACCAAAGGTTTTAATGCTACTCTTGGCGGTGCGTATAATTATTACGAGGGCGACCACTTTGGGGAAATCATTTGGGCGCGCTATGCCAGCGAAAGCGAAATACGAGACCGCTATTATGATAATACCACCAAGAAGAATGACTTCAACGTTTTTTTAAAGTTGAATAAAACCTTTAATAAACTGGGCATTTTTGCCGACCTGCAATACCGCGTGGTAAGCTACAATGCATTGGGTATTGATAACGATGGCCGTACGATTGATATTAACCGTGATTTTGAATTTTTCAATCCTAAGGGAGGAGTTAACTACCAGCTGAACAAAAACCAAAGAGTATTTGCCTCGGTGGGTGTAGCCCAGCGCGAGCCGGTACGTAGCGACTTTTTAGATGCCATTGCCGGTGAAGAACCCAAAAGTGAAAAACTGATTGACTATGAAGCGGGCTACGAATTACGTTCAGCAACAACTTTTGTTAGCGCCAACTTCTTTTATATGGATTACCACGACCAATTAGTGCTTACCGGGCAGGTAAATGATGTTGGTGCTGCCATACGCACCAATGTAGATAAGAGCTACCGCACCGGATTGGAATTGGTAGGTAATTATAAAGTAACCAAGTGGTTTCAGGCTGGTGCCAATGCCGCGCTTAGCCGCAACATCATAAACAACTTTACTGATTACGTGGTGGATTATGATAACGGTGGCCACCAAACCACGGATTATGACAGACGCGACATTTCCTTCTCTCCCAACTTTATTGGGGGTATTGAGCTTGGGTTTCTTCCTGTAAAAGGATTTACAGCAACCATAAACAGTAAATATGTAAGCCGCCAGTTTTTGGATAATACGGGTAGCAGCAACCTATTTGACTTTACCAGTAACGATAATGGTAAGGCGCTGGATGCGTACACGATTACTGACTTAAGGATGGATTATATACTACCTGTAAAATTTGCTGACCAGGTAAAAGTGAACCTTTTGGTAGCGAACCTCTTTAACGAGGAGTACGAACCGAACGGATATACTTACAGTTACATATTCGGTGAGAAAATCACCGAGAACTTTTATTTCCCAATGGCTGGAATCAATTTCCTGGCCGGGATACAGATCAGTTTTTAGTTGTGTGAAAACTGGTTGAGAGGCCCCGGAACTCGAGTTCCGGGGCTTTTTCATTTTTAAGGAGAGTAAGTCATTTTGCAAATAATCTACAATATAATAGCAATCTTAGATAAATCAGTCTCAGGTCTAATCTCTAATGTCAAGCATCTAAAAATCTACTTCAACTTCTCATTCCCATGATGCCTGTCATGGTCGCGTTTAGCCTTAAGGTCCATCTTTTTATCAAAGGCGGCTTTTTGATCGGTATTGACCAGAAAGACCTGACTTATTATTCTTTAATGTTAAACTGAACAAAAGAAAATGTAGGGTCGACTATTTCCAGTTCATTCTCATCAATATATTCGAGAGCTATTTTATTACCATTGGGCCTTAGCCACTTTGAATGTCTTGTTTTGATGATTTCAATTTTATTATTTCCGCTTCTAAATGTAAAAGCTGTAGTGTTAGAATAAGGCTCATTATGAATGATTGGCTCCCCAAAAAGTTCTATCAATTGAGACAAGCAAATATCTAATTCCCACACTATTGCCTTAACTTTACTGCTCTTTTCATAAACCAATTCGATTTGGCTAAACCTTTCATCAATAGGTTTTAGCTGCCTCCTTGTCAAGTACGGTTTGGTTTGAGAATATGGTTTAGAGGTAACTATTTTGGTCAGGCTATCTACGTCATGGCTTTTATCTAAAGCTTTCTCGAAAGTTTTAAAGTAGCTCTTTAAACTTAACTTATCTAAGTTGCTTTGCTGAATGTTCGATAACGGTTTCATTGTGCAATAAGAATTTAAGCTTTCTAAAATCTAGCGTCTAATATCTAAATACTAATCCCTCAACTTCTCATTCCTATGATGCCTGTCATGGTCGCGTTTAGCCTTAAGATCCATCTTTTTATCAAAGGCGGCTTGTAAGTCGGTATTGGTTTGGTTAGCAAGGCACAGTACCACAAATAGCACATCGGCCAGCTCCTCGCCCAGGTCTTTGGCTTTATCGCTTTCCTTTTCGCTTTGCTCGCCATACCTGCGCGCGATGATGCGGGCCACTTCGCCTACCTCTTCGGTAAGCTGGGCCATATTGGTTAATTCGTTGAAATAGCGAACTCCGTGATTCTGTATCCACTCATCTACTATTTGCTGTAATTCCTTAATTCCGTTTGCCATATTTTTCAGTTTTCAGTTCACATTTCACAGTTGGCAATTGTAAGTTGCACACTGTGAACTGCTAACCGATTACTCCCTATTCTTAGAATCCATCGTAATAGTAACCGGGCCATCATTTACCAGGCTTACCTGCATATCAGCCCCAAACTCTCCGGTTTGCACTTTGGCAGGATGCTGCTTCATACTCAGGGCAATAAAATATTCGTATAGCGGAATGGCCTTATCCGGTTTGGCTGCTTTAATAAAACTGGGGCGGTTTCCCTTTTTGACGGAAGCATGCAAGGTAAACTGAGAGATTATAAGCAATTCGCCTTCAATATCCTTTAGTGATAAATTCATTTTACCTTCATCATCACTAAAAATGCGCATTGAAGAGATTTTATTCACCAGCCAGTCAGCGTCTGCATTTTCATCATCATCCTCAATACCCAGTAGCACTACAAGCCCTTTATTTATACTACGCTCAATTGAACCATTAATAAGTACCGATGCTTTTGCAGCACGCTGAATTACTACTCTCACCTCGCCATATCCTTTTTAGGGTCTAGCGCTTTGCGCCTGTATTGGTTTTTAGCGCCACCCTGTAAATCACGCTGATTACCATAAATATCCGATTCAAAAGATCCGTACATGGGGTTAGGTAATAGCACAAAGTAAGCATTGGCAGAATCCAGTAATGGACTTACATATCCATCCTGCACGGCATCTTCCTGCAACACGGGCTCTTCACTAAAGTCCGACATCTGATCGCCTACAAGCAATACTACCTTATGTCCATCCCTCACCCTTTCTCTACGCTGGGTTTTGCTTGAATTTTCCTCTTCTCTAAGAAATATGTGTTCGGGGTCCGCATAAGGTAATTCAAGACGCTGCATATTTTCTATGGTAGCCTGCATGTGGCTTTCGTTGCGGTTAGAGATGTAAAAAATCTCTATTCCGAGCCTGTTAACCTTTTCTAAAAACTCTTTGGCTCCGGGCACGGCATCAGCCTGGGCTTCGTTTACCCACCTATCCCAACTGGCAGGGTTATAACCTTGTCCTTTAAGTATTAGCCTTGCTTCATACGGGCTGTTGTCCAGCACAGTTTCATCCAAATCGAGTATTACTGCCAACGGCTTTTTGGCTATTCCTTTTCTTATGTTTTCATCCAGTTTCATGGAAGCCAGCTCATAAGCCTGCCTTTTTAAAAATCCAGCTTCCTGTGATTTCTGCATCCACAGGGTGCTCATCATCAACTGATCAGCAAGAACCACTTTGGGCTCAGGAGCAGCTGTATTAGTAGTTTCGGTTTTACTGCCTCCACAAGCGGTAATTACAAGGGCTACCGCAGCCATTTTTACCAGGTTAGTTTGCATATATGTCTTTTCTAAAATTTTCTTCGTCATCTGTGCCGAGCACAAAATTAACATAACTGTCATACCGTGTATAGGCCAGTTTACCACCATCTACAGCCGCTTTTACAGCACAGCCAGGCTCCTCCAGGTGCAGGCAGTTATTAAACCTGCAATCGCTTTTTAGGGCAAATATCTCAGGAAAGTAGTCTCCTATTTCTTCCTTTTCCATATCCACCAATCCAAACCCACGAATGCCGGGTGTATCTATTATCCTACCACCAAAACTAAGGTCAAACATTTCGGCAAAGGTTGTAGTGTGTTGGCCCTGCTCGTGACTTTTGGAGATAGCTGATGTTTTTAAATCAAGGGATGGTTCAATAGAGTTTATAATGGTGGATTTACCCACCCCTGAGTGGCCGCTCAAAAGGCTGGTTTTATCCTTTAATACCTCTTTCAACTCATCTAACCCCAAATGGCCCGGCACAGAGGTGTGGAGCACTTTGTAGCCTGCATCCTGGTACACGTAGGTAAAAAATTCCAGTTCGTCCAGGATGGCTTCGTTGTACAAGTCCACTTTATTGAAAACCACCACACCAGGCACGTTATATGCCTCGGCTGTAGCCAGAAAGCGATCAATAAAGCGGGGAAATGTTTTAGGAAAATCGAGGGTTACAATCAGCACGGCCTGATCGAGATTGGCAGCAATAATCTGGGTTTGTTTGCTAAGGTTTACGGATTTACGGATGATGTAGTTTTTACGGTCGTGAATCTCTTTAATCACTCCGGTGTTTTCACCATCTTCCATCTCAAAATCCACCACATCGCCTACCGCCACAGGGTTGGTACTCTTAATCCCGCGTAAGCGCAGTTTACCCACAATGCGGCATGAAATTATTTCACCATCATCAGTTTTTACCTGGTACCAGCTACCTGTAGATTTTAATACCGTGCCTTGCATAGCGGGCAAAGGTATGATGGATTACAGGGTAATAGAAAAATAAAAAAAGCATTTATGGAAACTTATACTGTGTAAACGAATATCTAGTGCCCATACGCCACACAGTTAAAGTCAACAGATTTTCTTTATTTGCTGAGATTCCATAGTAAGTTGGAATATATCTGTTATTACTTTCCAATTCACCCAAGCGCTGAAAAGAAACCTTTCCTGTTTTGCTTACATGGGCTGCAATAATTGCATTTGAATCTGAAACTCTGGCGCCTTGTGTTTTTATTTCACCGTTGGTGTTCCTGATTTCCAAGTTATCAGGGTGATCATTAAAAATAAAATAGAGTCCATCTGTTCCGTGGTGCAATAAATAGGACTGGAACAACCCCGAAAGCGCTTGTTTTTTAGGCACAACGCTAAGCCATGACAGGCTTCCATCACCATCAAATGATGCTACTAATATCTCATCTGTACAATGGTAAACTTTGTCACCAGCAGGTTTCTCATATTCTTTTTCGGCCACTATAATAACTCCACCATCTGCCTGAGGTAAAAAGTCCTGATAATTAAAACCTGATAATCCTTCATGGGTACCGTATCCTCCAGCCAAAAGCTTACTTAAACCAACTTCAAAAGGAGATTTACCCTCTGAGCTAAATTCTTTCATTATGTCTTTGCTAAATTCTTCTGCCTTTTGGCTCTCTACATCAAGAGTAGTTTGATTTAAAGTGCAGAAAAAAGAGCCACCTGCAAGTTCATCGGTGGAATTTGAATAGAACCCAGTTAATAGAAGGGTACCTTTAAAATCTGGCTTGATGGAAGCACTGTGTATAATCTTCCTCATTGTTTGTAGCAAAAAGCTGTTGGAGCCTTCATTACCAACTATTCTTATCACTCCATATTCACTAGTAACACTAGCCTTTCTCGTATTTTCTTCAGCCTTCTTTGCAAAGCCCAGGATAAACAGCTCTCCTCTCTTACTCACTTCTATCTGGGTAGGTACAAAAACCTTTTCAGGAAAAGGTGTTGAAGCGGTAGTAACCCATAGGATATTAAAATTCTCATCACACATTGTAAGTTTGGGAAGCCGTACCATTGCTCCAGCCTCTATTACCTCCTCATAAATTAAAAGCGCCTCATTCTTTTCCGTTGTATGAATAATGAATTTAGATCGCTTCCCTTTAACATCCTTCATATCTGCCAATACTCTTGGGGCACTTACCTTACCGTCCTTACTGAGCTTTTGATGCAAAAGATACTTTATCCCGGCCTTTTTATCATAGCACCGAAATAGTAGGTGAAAGCCTTTTGCATTTGAATATGCTACCTCAAAAACGGTTTTGTTTCCCAGAAATATAAGAGGTTCAATGATATATTCTTCCTGCAGAGAATATGACTGACTGTTAAATTTATATAGAAATAATTTTCTGTTCTGATAATTATTATCAAAAGCCGACTTATCCACTCCTATAGTGTAAAAGGAGCCTTCCTGTTCAACTAAAAATTGAGCGAAAGGTCTTTTGAGGATCTTGTTTTCCTCACCTGTAATAGTTTGAATTTGCGCTAAATGGGCAAATGGTTTAAATAAAGCTACCAGCAGAAAAAAAATAATCTTTGTCTTCATAGTCTAGTCTTTTATATCTATTAGAAAAGTGCCACTAAAGGCTATTGTATAGTGATTAAGCATTATTAATCCACCTCCATCCTGAAAAACTGCAACTGCCCTGCACCGGGCGTTACAAAAATTCCAAGGTTTTCTTTTGGGGATATCTGAAAGATAGAATTGGGGTTTACAAGAGTGTTTTTCTCAGCCTGGTCATAAAGCATTTCATACTGCATTTCACCCTGGCGCGAGATACTGGTTTTTACAACGGCAGAGGTGAATCTCAATAACGGTCCGCCAAATACTTCTATCATTTCGCCACTTCGTAGCAGGGCCGGATTATCAGCATGGTCATTATAAACTATATGTATGGCCTCATCTTCCTGCTGCACAAAAAATGAACCCCATACCGAAGATTTCTCTATGGTGCGCTGGAATTTGGGCACCTTGCGAATCCATTTTAGTTCTCCATTTTTTGTAAACTCCATCACCACCAGTTCATCAAGGTTAAAACTGGGATAACCGTACGCACCATATCCATTATAGGCAAAGTAAGTGCGCTCAGCAATGGCGGTAAACCCGCCATCCTCCCAATGCACTATATCCTTTACCCAAAAACTATTCATCTTCTTTAGGCTACCCTGTGTGTAGCCAACCACACCATCTACCTCGTAGCGTGTTACCTCACGTTCATAGGCCACCGGAAACTGATTGAGAAATGTACTGTCAAAATTCTGCCAGTGGTTGCTCAATATGGTCATATTTTCAGGGCTGACTGTGAGTACCACAGAACCTAAAATTGTGGTCTCATCAATCTTTGAGATAAATCCGATCAGTGTGGCATCTCCATCCGGGTTTATATCCATCGCCATGTGCTGCACGGCATTGGTATCCGATGGAACCGTAATTATCTCACTTTTACTGTCCTCATTATGGCGAAGCAGCGCATATTGGTTCACAGCCTGAATTTTCCCTTCGTGCATCCTAATATTTAACTGGTAGCCTAAAAGCAAAACCTGACCTTCATCATTTATAGAAAGGCCGGTGGCATGAAACCCATTTTGTCCTTCCAGTCCGGCACTGGCTACTACTGTCCAATGCTCTTCAAAATCTTGATTGTACACCCATATTTGAGGTATATGTACCTCCGCATCTTTATCCTCGTCCTGTTCATCTTCAATGTCCGCATATACCAAGATTTTTTTATGGTCATCGCTCCATCGCATTATAAACTCCCGGCTCCATAAATATTTACAATCCATAGAAGCCAGCTCTTTTGGCTCGCTTACATTACCGTATTGGTCAATGGTTTGTACTATTAAAAACTTCTTTTTAAGCTTTTTGCTAAAGCCCTCTGTAAACAGGTGAAAACCCGCTTCATTAGCCATGGCTGAGTAATAACTCATTTTGGCACCTTTATACTTTTGGGCTTTAATCTCAAATTCCTCTACAAGCCTAAATCCAAATGCCTGCCCCCCTACATTATAAGCCCGCAGGTAAAAATCAGCGCCTGGTTTATTTCTGTAAATACTATTATCATTACTACCGAGGGTATAGAGCTTCCCGTTTTCAATACTCAAAAAATTCTGGAAGTGTGCCTCTTTAAAAGACATCTTTTCTCCGGTTTTAACCTGAAGATCAGTTCTAAACTGAGAAAAGACAGTGGTAAGAGAAAGTATAAGCGAAAGTAAGAGGGCGTTTTTCAATGTTATGAAGGGTTAGTTGTTATCCCGTCAAACATAATTAAAATGTCCCTAAAAAATCAGGATTACTTTACACCAGGATGTTGTGCCTAAGATTTATTTAGCTTAGCGCACTTATTTATTGAGATGTCTATAGAAGTACAGAATATCACAAAAATATATGGAGAGCAGCACGCGCTGGATGATGTAAACTTCTCCATAGGCACAGGCGAAATTGTAGGTTTTTTGGGGCCTAATGGAGCAGGGAAATCTACCATGATGAAGATACTGACGTGCTATTTGCCGCAAACTAAGGGCACCGCCAAAGTATGCGGAATGGACGTTACTGAAGATAGCATCGCCATAAGGCAAAAGGTGGGCTACCTACCTGAGCACAACCCGCTTTACCTGGATATGTACGTAAAGGAATACCTTGCTTTTATGGCCGGTGTTTATAAGGTTTCTAAAGAGGTAATACCGGATATTATCTCAAAGGTTGGCCTTACTAAAGAAAGCCATAAAAAACTGGGACAACTATCAAAAGGATATCGCCAGCGTGCCGGCCTGGCGGCTGCACTTCTTCATAATCCGGAGGTACTTATTCTGGATGAACCCACCACCGGGCTCGACCCAAATCAGTTGGCTGAAATCCGTAACCTTATAAAAGAGATAGGCGCTTCAAAAACTGTAATGCTTTCTACGCACATTATGCAGGAGGTAGAGGTGCTTTGCAGCCGGGTAATAATCATCAATAATGGTAAGATAGTGGCCGACCGCCCCACGGCAGATCTTAAGGACGTGCAGGGCGCCAAGGTGTTTACTGTTGAATTTGATAAGGATTTTACTAAAAGCGAGCTGAAAAAAATTGCCGGGGTACGTGACGCGAAACATATAGATGGTATGCGCTGGCAAATTGATGCCTTACCGGGGCAGGATATACGCACTGAGATTTTCAACTTTGCGGTGGGCAAAAAGGCCGCAGTATTGGAAATGAAACAACAGGAGCAAAAGCTGGAGCAGATTTTTCAAAAACTAACAGAAAAATGAAAATATTAAAACAAGTAATTCCTCTATTGGCACTAGCAGCCTTTACCGCTTGCCATGAGGTTGTGGTGGTTGACAAGGTAATATCTGCAGCAAGCGAAAAAAAGGCCCAGCAGGAAGCCGAAGAACGCGATAAAAACAAACCCAAGCCTATAACGGATGGCACCATAACTGTTAACAACGAGAGTAGCAATACCACTTCTGAAATTGAAATGAAGGATGGTAAAAAAAATGGGCTTGCCAGACAGTATTACGCTGATGGAAAGATTTGGAAAGAAGTAAACTATAAAAATGGCAAACTGCATGGTGAGGCTAAAGTTTATGACACCGAGGGCCGCCTGCAACGTGTGGTTACGTATAAAGATGGCATTTACGATGGCAAGTTCACTAAGTACTTTAAAAGCGGTAAAGCAAAAGTGGAAGCCTCTTATAAAATGGGTATGGCACTGCCGGGTATTATTGAGCGGGATTACCGCGGCAATACTATTAAGCAACCTGAAATTGTTTTCACCAAAGAGGACAAAACGCTAAAAGAAAATCTTTATAACGTAATTTTTGAGTTGGACAAGAAAGCGAAAGATGTGAAATTTTATGCCGGAGACAACAAGGACTTTTGGAAGCCTGAAACCAATCTGGCACTTCACGCACTTCCCAAATATGAATCATCAAAAAATAAGTATTACGCCAGTTTTAATATCCCTAAAGGCTATTTTTTGGCGCATGAACTACATGTATATGCCACTTATAAAAGCAGTACCGGAGAAGATGCTGTAACGTATAAAGTGGTAAACATTGCCGCAGAAAACCCTGGCTATTAGCGTATCAGCTGCTTTACCCTTAGTAAATCTTTATTCCCCGGGGCATATTTCAATCCAGATTCAATAGTGCTGAGGGCACGGCTTTTACTGGTATTAAAATGCTTTAGAGCCAGCCGGGTGTAAGCAACCCCTATGTTATTATGAAGCACCCCTAAATCGGGTTCGGCCTCCATCAATGCTTCAAACTCCACAACCTCTTTGGCTACATTACCAGTATAATCAGCTCCAAGCTCCTGGTATATATGCTCTATTAAAGCATTGCCATAAGCACTTAACCATAGTTTGTTATCCTTAAGCTGCGGATACCTTACCATGTAAACTCGCATACTATCTAATGGTTGAGGATAATGGCCGGTACTCATTTTATAACCCATAACTGCAGAAAACTGGCTTATAGCATCCAGGTCTTCCGGGTGCACATCCATTGCAGACAAAGCATATGGCCAGGACTCATTAAACTCCCCTTTTTTTATGAGATAGTTGCATGTTAGTACAGATCTGATAAATATTATTTCATCACCATACCTATCCATGTATGTACTACCTTCAAGCCTATCTACCACCTCCTCTACCGGGCCTGGATTATCCATGTTAAACAGACATTCGTAGGCCATAATCCTATACTCGTCTGTCACCAGCAAAGCATGTTCTTCCGTAGTATCCAGCATACTAAATTCCTTAAAGTACTTTGGATAATCCGGATTGTTATATTCTCTTTTGCCCAGCTCCTGTATAAGCGCAGAGTAAACCATGGCATCAAATCGCGGGTCAGGATTAAGATAATTGGCTCTTACCGCATTATCCCTTGAGGCTATAAAATTGCCATCTTCAAAATCATAAATAGCCTGATTGTAGTATTGAAGGGCCACCAATTGGTTGAGGCCAATGTATTCACTGGGATATAGTTCTTCTAAAATTTTATCAAGATCAGGAGAGTTCATCTCTTCAACTGTAATCACCTTCATAGCCACTAAAGAGTTCAATTGGTTTCTTACCAGTTTTTCATTCAACTGTAAATACCCTCCAAGCGGATCGGTGCTCTCCATAACCAACCTTTCATCACCAGGCGTGGCAACAAGGTATACATGGCCCGGGGTTTCTACAATCTCATAAGGTATTTCAAATTGCTCCAGCATAAGCGCATATAGGGCGGTAGCCGAAACACAGTTAAAGCTACCCGTTTCAAAAACATCCACAAACTGATTTTGGAGCTGGTACTTTTTAAGAAGCTCTTTTTGAACAGCTTCAAATATTTTTTTAACCTTTTTTGACGAGGAGTATTTGGCAAATCTTTCCGGATTTAAGCCTTCCACCACTTCCGCAATGCTTTTTTTGATCTGCTCATATTGAGCTTCTGAAGCATCTCCACTGGCGCCAACTAAAAGCATAAGATTATCACGCATGCCAATCTCAACTTTCTTAAAAGCCTGCTCTTCAAATTCATTTTGAAACATCAACTCTTGCGAAAACAGGTTAAGTGCGAAAAATGAAAGCAGGACTGTAGCAAAGTGTTTCATTTCTAAAAGTTTTAATTGGGCATGCAACTTATTTATTTTTAACAAACCAATAGTAATATTAGCCATTAGCTACATAAGGGGTTTTGAAAACCAATGAGGCATGCAATTAATGAGCTATAATGTGATTTTAGGGAAAACCTTTAATGCTAATCTTACTTCTTCCTGATAAAAACCTGAATCGGCACCCCTGTAAAGTCGAAGTTCTCACGGATTTTATTTTCTAAAAAGCGCTTGTAAGGATCCTTAACATACTGTGGTAAATTGGCAAAAAAAGCGAATGCCGGAGTATGGGTGGGCAACATGGTGCAAAACTTAATACGCACATACTTGCCTTTTAATGCGGGCGGTGGATTTCCTTCTATAATAGGCAGCATAAGATCATTCAGCTTACTTGTTTGTATCCGTTGAGTTCTACGCTCAAACACATTCATGGCCTCTTCCACCGCCTGATATATACGCTGTTTATTAAGCACCGAAATAAACATGATGGTGATATCGGTAAAAGGCTCCAGTTTTCGGAGAATTCGCTTTTTAAACTCATCAGCCGTTTTGGTATCCTTTTCTATCAGATCCCATTTATTTACAAGTATTACAATGCCCTTTTTATTTTTCACCGCCAGGCTAAAAATTGATAAATCCTGGCCTTCAAGCCCTTGAGTCGCATCTAATAAAAGCACACACACATCAGAGTTTTCGATGGCTCTTATGGAGCGCATTACCGAGTAAAACTCCAAATCCTCGTGTACTTTACTTTTTTTACGAAGCCCCGCAGTATCCACCAATAAAAAGTCTTTACCAAATAAATTATAGTGGGTATTTATAGCATCGCGGGTGGTGCCGGCTATGTCCGTTACAATGTTTCTCTCCTGCCCGGTAAGGGCATTAATAAATGATGATTTACCCACGTTAGGGCGGCCTACAATGGCTATGCGAGGTAAATTAGATTCTTCTTCAGCTTCTTCTTCAGGCATCAGCTCCACCACCTTATCTAAAAGATCACCGGTACCTGAACCGTTGATGGCTGAAATGTTAAAAATATCGCCCAGCCCCAGGCTGTAAAACTCTGCGCTTTGTGTTTGCCGCATGGCGTTATCTACCTTATTGGCTACAAGCAGTACATCCTTTTTACTTTTACGAAGTAGCGCTGCCACTTCTTCATCAAGCCCTGTGACTCCTTCATCAGCATCTACTACAAAAAGTATCAGTTGCGCTTCCTGTATGGCAATTTCCACCTGCTTTCTAATCTCCCCTTCAAAAATGTCATCGCTTCCGGTTACATATCCCCCGGTATCAATTAGCGAAAACTCCCGCCCAATCCAATCAAACTTTCCATAAATACGGTCGCGGGTAACGCCCGAAACCGAGTCGGTAATAGCCTCACGTGATTCGGTTAAACGATTAAAAAGAGTGGATTTACCCACATTGGGCCTGCCTACAATGGCTACTATATTTGACACTTCAATATATTTAAGCGGCAAAAGTAACTAAAGCATTAATCACCATTAAGTTTTGGTGATTGATCCGTAAGGCAACTAACCTAAAGGGTTGTTAGGTTGAAAACCTAAAACAACATTATTAAAAAAAAAAGACTCCTTTAAGGGGGAGTCTTTTTTAATTCTGCAAATGCCGAGGCAGTTATCTTTTCCTGCTAAGTATATCAGGATAGTTGGTTGAGAAATTTATAAGATCCACAACTGATTTGGCACCAATTTTATTCAGCAAGCGCAACTTGTAGGTACTTACTGTCTTATCACTGATTTCCAGTTCTTCGGAGATTTCTTTGTTGGACTTACCCGTTGAAAGCAATTTTAAGACTTCAATTTCTCTCTGGCTAAGCTTTATAGGCTTGTTCTTTTTCTTACTGGTAAGAATATCTTCACTAAAAACCTGCTCACCTTCATACACCCTATTTATCGCCTGAATAAGTTTTTTGGGTTCTTCATCCTTAATTAAGTAACCACTGGCACCCATTTGCATGGCCGTTTTTCCATATATGTCCTGTGGATGCATGGTAAGGATAATGATTTTCAAATCCGGTGCAACTTCCTTGATTTTTCTAAGCGCAGTAATGCCATTCATTTTTGGCATATCCAAATCCAAAAGCAGTATATCTGCTTCATGCTCTTTAATCATTTCAATGAGTTCCTCACCATCAGCAGCTTCTGCCACCAGTTGAAGATTATCTTCATAACCGATAAATAATTGAAGACCTTTACGCACTACCGCGTGGTCATCAGCAAGTAATAGTTTGATCATACTTTAATTGTTTTCCCTGTTATTGTGTGTGTTGCAATATGATCAAAATTAATGATAATTTAGGTAAGATTACAACTACACGGTTTAAGATTACACAAAACTCCTCAGCTCTTAAGGCTTTCAGGTATTTTACATACCGGAATAGGAATCATTTTGTGATGGTTTGAACGGTGTAAGTTACTATAAATCTGAAATACTTCAAGTTGACGCCCCTCAAAGTCATCAATAGTTTTGTTATCAGCACTTTGCTCCATAGCCCACTCCAACTCCGGGTAGGTAGCACCAATCTGGTCCTCATCCGTGCGATCATCTCCCCACAGCCCATCAGTGGGTGGTGCGTTTAATATCTCTTCAATAATGTTGAGATGCTCACCCATTGCAAAAACTTCAGTTTTTGTAAGGTCTGCAATCGGGCTTAAATCTACACCCCCATCACCATACTTTGTAAAAAACCCAACTCCAAAATCTTCAACCTTGTTACCCGTACCTACTACCAGATACCGATGCAGGCCAGCGAAATAATATAGTGCAGTCATCCTTAACCGAGCCCTGGTGTTGGCCAGTGAAAGATGCTTTAAGTCAGTATCATTAATAGAAGGCACCTGAGCTATAAACGACTCAAAAACGTTAGTGAGATCAACCTGGGTAAGGCTAACATTTGAATGGTGAGTTTGAAGGGTATCAATATGTTTCAAAGCCCGGTTCACCTGGTCAGCACTTTGGTGAATTGGCATTTCTAAGCACATCACCGGGTAACCGGTACGAGCTGCAAGCGAAGAAACCACTGCGGAATCAATACCTCCTGAAACACCTACCACAAAACCTTTGCTGCCGGATTTCTCCAAATATTGTTTGAGCCAATCAACTATATGCTGCTCTATTTTTTCAAGATTCATTCCGCGAAATTAGAATAACACTCCTAATTTCAGGTTGACATAGTCAAATCGAAAGGAATTTTGGTCAATACTTCCTGGCGCTTTGGGGTTAAGGTTGTCAAAAAGACTTCGATTATAATATACGCCTAATAAAACGGCCGTTTGCCCACCAAGATCATACTCACCACCTAAACCTACTGTAAACATAGCTCCGGCAGCTCTTATATAGGAGTCTGCCCTATTTGCCTCTGTAGGGCTGAATATTACCTCTTCATCGGTTGAAATATTAAGACTTCCCCCAAAATCAGCAAAAAATGTGTAATAGCCGAAAGGGCGTGTCCTCATCTTTAGCATTAGCGGAACTTGTATAAAGCCACTCTTATAGGTACTCTTTATTGGTCCGCTATAACCGGGTCTGTTAGCAATATCAAAAGTGGAATCGGTTACGGTGGAAACTCCTCCGCGGAAAAAATAGTCAACACCGGTAGAAAATGAATAATTATCTGCAAAGTTGAATTCAGCTATAAGTCCAAACCCAAACTTCATTTTTACATCCGTACTGGCGGAATTATCGCTGCTGGAAACAAAGCTCAAATTGGGAGATGCATGAATACCAAACCTGAATGGCGTGCGGGTTTCTGCGGCTGTTTGTGCCTTAAGCAGGCAGGTTGACGTTAGTAATAAAATCAGGACTTTTGTAGTGATTTTTAGCATACCGTGTATTTTCGGTTAAAATTATAAACTCTTACTCTAACATGAACTATCTCATTTTGATTAAAAAAATTTTAATGTTGTGTGGAATTGTGGTCTTTGCTGCTTCCTGCGGGCAAGATTCTGACATTGATATTTCAGAGATTGACAAAGGTGCACGGTTTATAAGGTTCGACTCTGCTTTTTTTAACAGTGATACAGCCATGACACCACGGGAAATAGAGCGCCTGGTAAACCTCTATCCACCATTTTTTGAGGCTGGTAAAAACCCGCGCTTTTGGAAAGGCCAAAGAAATGACCCTAACCAGAATGAGCTTTATGCTGCATCAAAAAAAGTACTTTCCAACTTTGAGGGACTCAATGAAAATCTCAACTTTTCAATGAAGCATTACTACTATTACTTCCCCAATACGCCTCAAATTGACTTTTACGCCTATATCTCCAACCTTGATTTTGAATATCCAGTACTCTACTCACCGGATCAGCATATTTGCTTTGTGGGCGTGGATCTATACCTGGGGCAGGATAAAAAGTACTATAACACTCAGCAGCAATACCAGGCCTATTACAGGCAGCCGGCTTTTTTGGTAAGAGATTGTATTGCGGCTATAACAGAGCCCCATATCGGTAGAGAGGAAAAATCTGCCAGTTTGCTTGATGATATGATTTATTACGGCAAGCGACTGTATTTTATTGAAAAGATGATGCCTCAGAAAGATAAATCTGTAATCATTCAATACCCACCGGAGAAACTGGAGTTTTGCCAGGCTAATGAAAGAACTATATGGGCCTATTTTATTGAGAACAACTTTTTGTTTGACACCAGCCAGGATCTTAAACGCAGGTTTATTGAGCTTGCCCCATTCTCTAAATTCAGGATGAAATTTGACAATGAAACCCCAGGCATGATTGGCCGCTGGCTTGGGTGGCAAATTGTAAGTGCTTACATGGAAAACAATCCCTCGGTTACCCTTGAGCAGCTTGGCCGCGAAACTGACTCGAGGAAAATATTAAAGCTCAGCAAGTACAAACCCTAATGGTTGTAAGGTTATAAAGTTTTAAGGTTGCAAAGAATTAAGCCTTGAGGTAGAAGATTAAAAGTCTGCTCAAATCTTACTTTTGCCGAAGTAATTTTCGAATCTTCAAATTTTCAAATACAACATGTCCGCCCACACTTCTGATATAAAATTTACCATAGACCTTGACGAAAACAAAGTACCCCAGCGCATAGACTGGAGCGCCAGTGATGGCGGGGTTAACCATGCCCAGGCCAAGGCCATGCTCATTTCAGTTTGGGATAAAAAAGATGGTGATACCCTTAAAATAGACCTTTGGACCAAAGACATGCTGGCTGATGAAATGAAGCAAATGGTGCATCAAACCATTTTAGGCCTTGCCGATACCCTGCAGCGCGCCACTGGCGAAGATGACATTGCGAATGGCATGCGTGAATTCACTAAGGATTTAGGAAAAAGAATGGGGATTTTGAAAGGGTAAAAACCTCACCCCCCTGCCCCTTCTCCTAAAGCAGATGGGAAAGCAAAATGTTCCTTCACCTCTTCATTAAGCTGCTGGATATATTCTAATATCTCCTCTCTACCTACTACCTTTTCAGCAGAGGTGATAAAATGAATGGGCGTTTCTTCCCAGGTTTCCAATAACTTTTGGGTGTAAGCATCAATATTCTCACGGAGTTTGGTGGTACCCAGTTTATCAGTTTTGGTAAAAACCATACTGAATGGTATGCCCTGCTCCCCCAGCCACTCCATAAACTCCAGATCAATTTTTTGCGGTTCGAGGCGCGAGTCGATCAACACAAACAGGTTGACCAGGTTTCTGCGCTCAAGTATGTAATCATTAATAAACTTGGTAAAAAGTGTGCGGGCGCCTTTGCTCACTTTGGCATACCCATAGCCGGGTAAGTCGGTTAGGTACCAGGCATCATTCACTAAAAAGTGATTAATAAGCTGAGTTTTTCCGGGCCTGCCGGAAGTTTTGGCCAAACCTTTACGCTGTACCAGCATATTGATGAGGCTGCTCTTACCCACATTACTGCGGCCAATAAAGGCATACTCAGGTTTGGTGGGCGGTGGACATTTCTCCACATCGGTATTACTACAAACGAATTCGGCTTTGTTGATATGCATGGCGCAAATTTAGGTCATTGGTAACATCTGCAATGATCTTCCAAATTCGGATACAAACTCTTTACCTTTGCGGCCAAATTGAGCAAGGCAGCATGATCTATATCGAAAGAAAGGAACGGTTTAGTGCAGCACATCAGCTATTCAATCCCAACTGGAGTGAAGAAAAAAACCAGGAGGTTTTTGGCAAGTGTTCCAACAAAAATTTTCATGGCCATAATTACACCCTCACGGTAACGGTAAAGGGCGACATAAATCCTGATACGGGTTTTGTAATGAACCTGGTGGATTTAAAAAAGATCATCAAAACCCATATCATCGAAGAGCTGGACCACGCTAACCTCAACTACGATGTACCGTTTATGAAAGGAAAGTTCAGCAGCACCGAGGTTTTGGCTGTAGAAATCTGGAACATCTTAAAACCGTTAATCGCCAAACATGGCGCAGAGCTTCATAAAATAAGGCTTGATGAAACGGAGAATAATGCTGTGGAGTATTGGGGGGAGTAGACATGAGATGCTAGACCTTAGATATTAGAAACCATGTCGTTAGATTTTGCGCTGCACTTATTAGTAGATTGCAGTTTAAACTTAAATCAAACCGCTATGCACAATTTTAAAGAGCTTATTATCTGGCAAAAATCAATGGATTTGGTAACTGATGTCTATAAAGCCTCCTTTGGAATACCCAAAAGTCAGCGGTATAGTCTTACTGATCAAATTCAGCGTTCAGCAGTATCTATACCTTCAAACATTGCCGAGGGTTCAGGCAGAGGGACTGACAATGAATTTGTGAGATTCCTGAATATTTCCAATGGCTCATGCTGTGAACTGGAAACTCAGCTTAGCATTGCAGAAAACCTTAATTTCCTTAAAAAGGAAATAACAACTGAATTTATATACCGCATTTCTGAAATTCAAAAAATGAACCATGCACTGAGAGCAAAGTTTTAATCTACCAAACAGTGCAGTCTAATTTCTATCATCTAAAATCTTACATCTATAATGAAAGCATACATCTTCCCCGGACAAGGCGCCCAGTTTGTGGGCATGGGTAAAGACCTTTACGAAAATTCGGCCGTAGCCAAAAAGCTATTTGAAAAAGCTAACGACCTATTAGGCTTCCGGATTACTGACATTATGTTTGATGGTACTGCCGAAGACCTGAAGCAAACAAAGGTTACCCAGCCTGCCGTGTTTCTACACTCCGTTGTTTTGGCCAAAACCCTTGATAATTTTAAACCTGATATGGTGGCCGGTCATTCACTGGGCGAGTTTTCCGCGTTGGTGGCCAACGGAACTTTGTCTTTTGATGATGGACTGAAACTGGTTTCGCAACGTGCCCAGGCCATGCAAAAGGCATGTGAGGCTCAACCCTCCACTATGGCCGCTGTTTTAGGTTTAGAAGACCAGGTAGTAGAGCAGGTATGTAAAGAAATTGATGGTGTAGTAGTGGCGGCCAACTACAACTGTCCCGGTCAGTTGGTTATTTCTGGAAGCAACGGAGCCGTTACCCTGGCCTGCGAAAGAATGAAGGAAGCGGGTGCCAAACGTGCCCTTATGTTGCCTGTGGGCGGAGCCTTCCATTCACCACTTATGAAACCCGCTGAAGAAGAACTTGCCGCAGCCATTGGCTCCACACAGTTCAATCAACCCGTTTGCCCGGTATATCAAAACGTTACCACCACGGCAGTAAGCAACCCCGAAGAGATAAAGAAAAACCTGATTGCCCAGCTTACCGCTCCTGTAAAGTGGACCCAAAGCGTACAGCAAATGGTGAAAGATGGCGCTACAGAATTTATTGAAGTAGGCCCCGGTAAAGTATTACAAGGCTTAGTAAAAAAGATTGAACCTTCGGTGGAAGCTACTAGCGCGTAAGCCATATTTCAGGATCGGCATTCAAGAAAATGGTGGCTTGGTTAAAAGTTATTTTTAGAAAGACCGGGAAGCTCCGAAGAATTGAGGAGATCACCCGGCCGAACTTGAAATAACCAAAAAGCAGGTCACCATTTTCTTGTAAGCCTTGACTTTTTTGGTTCTTTTTGCGTCAAGGCAAAAACGAACAGGAAAAACAAAAACACCGTACTTCTCAACGATTGCCAGATAACACCAAATTAATATGCCCATCCACACCGCCACTTGGCGCAGCCCCTCCAACATAGCCCTTGTAAAATATTGGGGTAAATATGAAAATCAAATCCCCGCTAACCCAAGCATCAGCTTTACGCTGAATGAATGCTTTACTGAAACGGAGGTGAGCTTATCTGCAAAAACAGGAAACGAGGATTTTGAGTTTGATGTGATGTTGGATGGGAAATTAAAACCCGATTTTAAAGGAAAAATCGAAAAATTCTTCAAAACCATAGTGCATGAAGCTCCTTTTTTAAAGGAATACAAGCTGACTATAAAAACCCACAACAGCTTTCCGCATAGTAGCGGTATCGCCAGCAGTGCCTCAGGCATGAGTGCTTTGGCCCTTTGTCTGCTTTCGCTAAAAAGTACCCTTACGGGAGTAGATGAAGCTGACTTTTACCAAAAAGCCAGCGAATGGGCACGGCTTGGTTCGGGCAGCGCCAGCCGCAGCGTGTATGGTGGCTTGGTAGAATGGGGCCGCTTCGCTGGTTTGCGCGAGAGCAGCGACAATTTCGCTATCCCTTTTAAAGGTGAAATGCATGAAGTTTTTAAAACCTTTAAGGATTATGTACTGCTTGTGGAAGTAGGCTCAAAAAGTGTAAGCAGCACGGCAGGCCATCGATTAATGAACAATCACCCTTTTGCCGAAAGACGCTTTTTGCAGGCACATGAAAACCTGGAAAAGCTTACCCATATCCTTAAAAGCGGAGATTTAGAGGCCTTTGGAAATTTAGTGGAAAGCGAAGCCCTCACTCTTCACGGGATGATGGTGACCAGCAACCCCTACTTTATTTTAATGAAACCCAACACGGTAGCCATTATCGATAAAATATGGCACTACCGTAAAGAAACCCAAACGCCACTTTACTTTACGCTGGATGCAGGCGCCAACGTACATCTACTTTTTCCCGCTACAGCGAAAGTAGCTGTTGAGAATTTTGTGGAAGCTGAGCTGAAAGGGTTTTTGAAAGATGGCCGATATATAAAGGATGGTGTTGGGAATGGCCCTGTAAAAATTGCGTAGTAATACAAGTCCTGACAGGGTTTGAAACTCTCTCAAATCCAAGGCGTAAAAAGGTTTCGTGTAATGCGTCTTTAATACTTTCTAAGCCCTAGGTTGTTAGCCAGTCCGTGCGAATTCGAGGAAAACTACTTGTAAAAGATGCTCTTGATTTACAGAACAGTTAGAAATTGAAGCTTGATCTATGAGATCTTTGACTGTACCACACCCCAATTTACCACGTAGGATTTTTAAAGCAAAAAAATGTAAATTGCTGTTTTAAAACCAAATGCAGAAACCTTTTTCCATCTCATTTCGAACAGGAATTTTTCTAACCCTGCTTTTCATAGCATGTACAGCTGGTTACGGCCAACAACTTAGGCAGGCAAAGCTTGTTAATACTGATAGAGTTTGGGTTGGTAATTTCGGTCTTGATATATCAGTGGAAGGAAATATTGCGGTTATTGGAAGCAAAGGGTATTCTGGTAGCCAGACATTGTCAGGGGCAGCTTTTATTTATGTCCGTGATTCACTTGGGGTTTGGAATAAAACTCAAAAGCTAACTCCCATAAATGAGGTTTACTTTGGCAACTTTGGTCATCATGCTGTGGTCCATCAAGGTGAAATCATTGCTATAGACAATGTTTCAAACAACTCCAGCCTTTATATTTTCCAAAAGCAAGGTGCCCATTGGGTTCAAACGCTCTCCCTACCTATCAACATATCTAGTCCACCTTTCCTTTCTAACGATATAACTGCTTTTGGTAATTGGATTGCCGTTAGTAATAGCACTCAAGGGCAGGTCAATATTTTCTATAAGACTCCACAAAATGTTTGGGTGGCTAGTCAAAACCTTACTTCACCAAGACTTGGCTCTGCTTTTGGATCGGATGTTGAGATTTCAGGGAACACAATGATAATTGGTGAAAGAGATTGGCTTTTATCAGACACACCATATATTCCAATGGGTGCAGCACATCTATACATTCTTAATACTATTTCCAACCAGTGGGAGTATAAAACCACTTTTAACTCTGCCCTCACAGACACTGCAGATGATTTTGGAACATCCTTAGATATCTTCGGAAAATATGTAGCTATTAGTGCCCCAAGAGAAGACGCAACCGTTTCCATTTCAAGTGTCAACCTCAGCATTACTGGCGGTGGTACTGGCGCTGTGCATATATTCGAAATTATTAACGATTCAACAGTGAATGAACTACAAACGTTAAGACCAAAGGATGGAGTTGCTAATGATTTTTTCGGAAATATTGAGTTCAACCTGCAAGGTGATCTTATTATCGGATCCAGAGGAAACTTAGACAGCAGCGGGAATAACTATATACCAGGTTCGGGTTGCGCCTATTATTTTATGAAGAATGCCCGTGACAGGTGGTCCGAATACACGAAGTTTGTCGCTTTTGACAGAGACACATTTGATTACTTCGGAGGAAGCATTGCTAGTTATGATGAAGGGGTTCTTATCGGTGCTCATCGTGAAGAACATGATCATCTTGGACTAGGACCGGCCATAACTGAAGCTGGTTCTGTTTATGATTTCCAATTTTGCTGGCCAGTTGACACACTTTTACAGTTCACTTCTTGCGATAGTGTACTTTTCAATAATCAATACCTCACTAAATCCGGCATTTATTATGATTCCTTACTAAATAAGAAAGGCTGCGACAGCATTGTGATTGCAGAAATAGAAATCCCAAAAAATGATTCCTTACTTACGGTTAATGCTTGTGATTCATTTACACTTTTTAGTAACACCTATTCTCAGTCTGGCAGATACATTCACACCTATCAAAATCAACATGGGTGTGACAGCACCATTGTTTTAGAATTGGATGTGCTCCCAAAGTCATCTCACCAAATGTCCTTATCTAGCTGCGACACTTTTGTGTACAACAATAGCATCTATATTTCTGACACAACAATTTATGACACTTTGATAAATTCTAAAGGCTGCGATAGTACCATTACCATAAGCCTTTCTATATTCCAAACCAATAAAACACAGATTACCGATACGGTTTGCAATGACACCATAATTAATTATCAAAATATAAAGAGAGATACAGTTATCTCAGAGTTATTTGCAAACCGTATGGGATGTGACAGCATGGTCATTTCAAATGTTGTTGTAATTAATCGATACTCCCACACTGAGCTGTTTGGTAGAAGATGTCCTATGCAGAAAATATTTATTCCAAATGCCTTCACTCCCGGCAACGATAACCTGAACGAGACTTTCAAAATAGTGGGTGTTCCCGGACCTTACACATTTACCGTTTTTGACAGATGGGGTAAGATGCTATACCAAAACAGCAATTATGACAATAGCTGGAACGGCACTCACAGAGGTAAACTACTTTCAACCGGTACTTACATTTACTCCATCACTTATAATCCGGCTAACTATTACAATACACAACGCAGCACTAATGTGGGAGATGCCTCAGAAACAATTAAAGGCATACTTCACATACTAAGATGAATTAATAACTTTTAAAAGCGGTAACTTTTCAAAAACCACCAACCCAGCAAATTGGCCAGCCGGTGTGGAATAAATGACACCACTACTTCCAATCTATACACCCCCCGATTCCCGTACCTACATAAACGAACTAAACTTCTACCCCCTCGTTAACAATACATTAAAGTGGCAATTGAAAAAGAGAAAGTATATTTGCCGCTGTGAGGGCAATGCCCCACCAAAACAGTATAGATGAGCAACAACCCTTTGTACTACGCCAAAATCCTCCTGTTCGGAGAATACGGCATTATCAATGACGCCCAGGGGCTGTCCATTCCCTACAACTTTTACCGTGGTGCTTTTAAGCAATCTGGCGCTTTGCGCGGAAAGGCAAAAAAGTCTAACGAAAGTTTAGTAAAGTTTTTGGAGCACCTGAAAACCCTTCACAAAACGGGAGAAATTATGGCCCCCCTCGATCTGGAAGCGCTGGAAAATGACCTTAATGAAGGATTCTATTTTGACAGCAGCATTCCTGAAGGTTATGGCGTGGGTAGCAGCGGAGCTTTATGTGCGGCCATCTATGATAAATATGCGGTAAACCGCATTGACCCTGACATGGATATCGACAAAGATTCCATAGTTCAGTTAAAGAAGATATTCGGCCAAATGGAATCGTACTTCCATGGTAAAAGCAGCGGGTTGGATGTGCTTATCTGCTACCTAAAACTGCCCATACTCATTACCGGAAAAGAAGAACTGGGCACCGTAGCCATACCCGAACCGGGAAAGGGCAAGGGTGCTATCTTTCTATTGAACAGCGGCCAGCCGGGCGAAACTCAGCCCATGGTAAACATCTTTATGGAAAAGATGAAAAACCAGGGATTCCGTAAGGTGATGAAGGATGAGTTTAATAAATACAATGATGCCTGCATACAGGCCTTTTTAAAGGGAGATACCAAGCCACTTTTCAGCAACCTGAAAAAGCTGAGCCACCTGGTATTGGATAACTTTAAACCCATGATACCGGTAAGTGTGCATGACCTGTGGAAACAGGGTATTGAAACCAACGCCTACTACCTAAAACTTTGTGGCAGCGGTGGTGGTGGTTTTGTACTGGGCTTTACCCTTGATTACGACAAGGCTCGCACCATGCTTAGTGACCACAAACCCGAACTGATTTACCGTTTCTAAACCGTGAAACTTACCAGGAGGCAAAGGCTGCTTATCTTCAAGTTGTCTGCCCTGCTTTCAATGGTACGGTGGTACAACATCTTTTTTCTGGCACTAAGCCAATACCTGGCGGTAGTTTTTATTCTAAACGATCTGGCCGACTGGAAGCATACGCTGCTCAATCCTGATTTACACCTTATTGTATTTGCTTCGCTGTTTTGCGTGGCCGCGGGTTATATCATCAATAACTTTTACGACCTGGAGAAGGACCTAATAAACAGGCCCAACAAAACCATTTATGAAAAGATTGTAAAACAGAGTACCGGATTACGCCTGTATTTTTTGTTTAATATAGTTGGCGCCATGCTGGCCTTCCTGGCTTCTTTTAAGGTTTTTCTGTTCTTCAGTGCCTTTATTTTTCTACTGTGGTTCTATTCCCATAAGCTCAAAAAAATCACTTTCGTGGGAAATATGTCTGCCGCCTTATTATCCATCACCCCCTTCTTTGCCATCTTCATTTATTACCGACTGGAGAATCTCCTCATCATTACCTATGTAACCTTTATACTGCTCATCATTTTTATAAGGGAAATAATAAAAGACCTGGAAGCCCTTAAGGGCGATGTGATAATTGGCTACCCCACTCTGCCTGTAACTTTAGGAGTACAGCGCACCAAATGGCTGGTAGCTGCCTTTGCCTTGTTGGGTGCTATCCCGGCAGCGGCTATCTTCTACAAAACCGATTTTACCGGAATCAGCTATTATCTTTTTGCAGGTGGGGCCGGTGTTGCCTTCTCCCTGCTTATGCTGGCCCGCGCTCAAAAAAAGCAGCACTATCAGGCGCTTAATACTCTCTATCGCCTATTGATTATTGGTGGCATTTTGGGATTGGTACTATTTGCGGGGTAGTATGCTGCCCACACATTTCTGAAGGGTTTTATTTACGATATTGCCGGGAGCAAAAACAACTACCTATAGTTTACAAATGCTTATTAAACGTTTATAAATGGGAGGTGCTTTTATACGCTAGTTGTGGTTAATGTAAAATGACAGACGAACAGCACACAATAAGAATGATTCAAGGCCATAAGGAATTGGAACATTTCGATTATTCCAAAGCAGTTGATTGGGCGATTGACTTAATTCGACAGGGAAAGGAGACGGACAATGTGCTAATGCTTGCTTCATTCACTAGACCGATTGATAGATTTGAAATAAGACCCTATGTTACCAATGTTCTAAACGATTTCGGACTTGAAGAACTCGACTCCAAAAGTGCTGCGATTGTAGAAGTGCATTACCACATGAATGAAATTCTGAACGGCCGAAAAGTAAGAAATAATTTACATTCTCTCTATCAGCTTTGCTTAGACAACGATTATGAGCCGGGACTTATGAACTTCTATCTGATTTACCATGGATGGGATGAACTCGAAGAAATTGGTGCGAACTATTACTTTGAAGGAGCGGACTTAGACAACATCGAAGAAGTTCTCAAAAAGGAAGCAAGAAAGTGGATTGACAAATATGTTCACGGAATAGAAAGTGAATCAATCGAACAACAGCGGAAAGAAAAAAAAACACTACCCACAACAGCGGGAATAAGAAAGCACGCAGGCAGTGCTACATCAAACAATAATTCTTTAAAAAAAATTTGGTCTTGGCTGACAGGCAATTAGCTATTAAAGCCCGCCCACTCATACCCAAGATCGCGACAGCTAAGTTAAAAAATGAAGAACCTGATAATTTTAATAGGAATATGTCTTTATGGAGTACCTAGGGTGAATGCTCAAGATGCTTTCTATTTCGATCAATGGAAAGCGAAAGGTCAAATCATAGCCAAGAAGGTTGTGTTTATAATGGATTCAACTAACTCGGAAAAAGGGAGAGAATTAAATGAAAAGTTTGGTAAAATGCTTTCAGAAAAATTGCAGAACATGGGTATCCATTCCATCTCGACCTTTGAGCATAATTCAACTGACTCCAACACTCTGATAATAGAGTTTGAAATGGTGAAGCCAGCTTACGTGAAACTAAACACATTTGGCGCAGAAGTCCCTCTTTGCAATCGTTTTGAAATAACCCAAATAACTAAATTACCTGCAAAGAAAAACAGACAGATCAGAACGACCTTGGCGATTTCAGTTGACAAAGAAGAAAGCGGATTGAGTCAGGCTTCGAATGCCCTTGCTAACTTAATATTTAAATCAATAAAAAATGAACCTGGCTAAAACAACAGTAGCCTTTGCACCACCACCAAGCCATACTGAGAATTAATAAATTAAGAGCCCGCTGAGGGCTCTTTCTTTTTGGATTTAAGTTTTGGCCCCGTAAAATAATGGTTCGGCAAACCGGCTTACAGGCACCTCCAATTAATCCAGCTCCAGCCTGGTGCTGATTAAAAAATCTGTAGTGCCCCGGCTCATTTCAAAATCGCAAAGGGTAATGTAGGTTTTACCATTTTCCACCTGCACATGTACATATTGCCCCGGAGTTCCCCAATACAAACTCCCACCTAAGTTCATGCTTACACTCACCTCATCAGCCGTATTAAAGCCGCTTTGCTGCTTGCTTATAAAGGTACTCTCCTTATCGGGATCACTGGTCAGGTTAAATATTATGTCAAAATCTCCATTGCTTGAATTGGCGTACACCCTACGCTGATCATCGCCTTCACTCCTACTGCTCACAAAGTAAAAATCCATAGCTACACCGCCTGTGGGCGAGGTAAGCTTATCTATAGCCGGGGTGCAGGGCACAGCAGCAGCTATTATATCCACTATAACAGAATCACTTCCTATAAGTCCCTGGTCGTCATAGGAAGTAACTACGTAAAGTCCCTCATTACTGAAGCGGGCCTGCGGATATGTCATTTGATTTGCCTCTGTAGTGTACCCCCAGGGGAAGGTCATTTCGTAAAAGTGATCTTCGTTATAATTGGCCGTGGTAATTCTAAGTTCTTCGCCAAAGGCTACAGGCGAGTTACTTTTTAGGTTAGGCGGCACCCGGCTTGCTTTAAGGTCTTCTCTTACCTCGCAGGAGGAGAGGATAATAGTTATACCGGCCAATACAAAAGCTATTTTTTTCATGCAGTTAAGTTTTTTAAGGAGTTGGGCTTACGCCTGAGCTATCCCTACAAATAAAAGGTTTAATGTTTAATTTCAAGGTGGTGCAACTAAGTTTTAGGTAAATTCAATAGCTCTAAATTCTTACTTCATGCAATTAGATGTTACCTACAAATTAGCTGATACACAAGATTTACCTGCCCTTATCGCGGTGGGCGATAAATTATTTGACTACCCCGTAAAACCCGAAAGTGCAGAGGAATTTTTAGGAGATGATCGCCACCACCTCATAGTAGCTTATTTGCAAAACAAAGTAATAGGCATGGCTTCAGGCCTGCATTATGTTCACCCCGATAAGCATCCTGAACTATTTATCA
The DNA here is from genome assembly GCA_963758205.1 of Schleiferiaceae bacterium. Lineage (GTDB taxonomy): Bacteria > Bacteroidota > Bacteroidia > Flavobacteriales > Schleiferiaceae > Owenweeksia. Next base: position 386,596 of record CAVWUM010000001.1, on the reverse strand, counting down.
ATGAAGTTTCAGTTTTGGATGAATATCAAAATAAAGGAATTGGAAGAAAGTTGGTACAACACCTTTGCGAACATGGAAAAACACTGGGCTGTAAACAAGCCTGGGTGGGTACAGAAGTAAGTAACCACAAGGCCCGCAAAACCTATGCAGCCGCTGGGGGAAAAGAAGATAAGGAGCCTTTTATCCTTATTGAATTCAGGTTGGATTAATTGTTTTCAGCGCGGTTAAAGCACTTTTCAATAATCCGATGATGATCAAAGCCCAACTCGGGTAACTCGTTTATAGCAAACCAACGTACCTCACCGGCATCATCGCCCGCCTTAATGGCCACTTCCGAATCTACCCGGGCCTCAAAAGCAAAGCTTATAAGGCGGCCGCGCGGGTCACGGTCGGGTTCATCAAAATAGCCTATAAAGTTTAATTGGTATTCCATTAATGAAATTCCGGTTTCTTCTTTTAACTCGCGTTTGGCCCCGGCCAGCACGGTTTCGTTTGTTTCTACAAAGCCACCGGGCAGCGCCCAGCTTCCCGCAAAGGGCTCGTTTTTTCGTTTTATTAAAACTATTTCCCAGGTGGTTGTACCCTTTCGTTTTATTACCAAATCCGCTGTTACCTCCGTTTTTGTTGTCTTCATATAATCTCTGCAAATTGAACCTTCGCCTTGGTCGTTCCTTTTATCTTTGAACCAAATTTAGCACATGGAAGATCAGAAAAAATATATTGAAAAGCACAAAGATCGCTTTGTTGATGAGTTAAAGGAGTTGTTGCGCCTACCGAGTATCTCGGCAGACTCCAAATACAAGGACGATGTAATGAAAACGGCTGAAGCCGTGGGAGAGCATCTTAAAAAAGCCGGGGTTGAAAAAATGGAAATATGCCCCACCCCCGGGTACCCTATTGTTTTTGGTGAAAAGATTATTGCCCCCTCTTTGCCTACCGTGCTGGTTTATGGCCATTACGATGTACAGCCACCAGACCCTATGAACCTATGGGAAACGGAGCCTTTTGATCCGGTTGTGCGTAAAACCGAAATTCACCCGGAAGGAGCCATTTTTGCGCGTGGTGCCTGTGATGATAAAGGCCAGATGTATATGCATGTAAAGGCGCTTGAGGTAATGAACGAAACCAACAGCCTGCCCTGCAACGTAAAGTTTATGATTGAGGGCGAAGAGGAAGTAGGCAGTAAAAACCTGGGATGGTTTGTAGAGCGCAATCGTGAAAAACTGGCCTGTGATGTAATTCTTATTTCCGATACAGGTATGCTCTCTAAAGAAAACCCCTCTATTACCACTGGCCTGCGTGGGCTTAGTTATGTGGAGGTAAAAGTTACTGGCCCCAACCGTGATTTGCACTCCGGCCTATATGGAGGTGCTGTGGCCAATCCCATTAACATACTGGCTCAAATGATTGCTTCGCTTACCGATGAAAACAATCACATTACCATTCCCGGATTTTATGATAATGTAGAAGAACTCTCGGAGGAAGAACGGGCTGAAATGGCCAAAGCGCCTTTTGATCTGGAGAAATATAAAAAGGCCTTAGACCTGAGCGATGTGCATGGCGAAAAGGGCTATGCTACTATGGAGCGCAACTCCATCCGCCCAACGCTTGATGTAAACGGAATCTGGGGTGGCTACACCGGTGAGGGTGCTAAAACGGTTATCCCTTCTGAGGCTTTTGCCAAAATATCAATGCGTTTGGTGCCCCATCAAACACCTGATGAAATAACCGAAAAATTCAAGACACACTTTGAAAACATTGCGCCCCCATCGGTAAAAGTAGAAGTTACACCCCACCACGGTGGCGACCCGTATGTATCGCCAACTGATGATGCAGGATATATTGCAGCCAGCAAGGCCATGGAAGAGAGCTTTGGCAAAAAACCTATTCCCGTACGCAGTGGTGGCAGCATCCCGATTGTAGCGCTTTTTGAACGTGAGCTAAAGGTAAAGTCCATATTGCTTGGGTTTGGGTTGGATAGTGATGCCATACACTCGCCCAACGAGCATTACGGCCTTTGGAATTACTATAAGGGCATTGAAACCATACCCTTGTTTTATAAGCACTTTGCCAAAGGGTAGTAAATAATCACATAGACACATAGGGCGCATAGTTTTATGTCTCTATGTGCCTATGTGGTTTAACAATTAACTGTAGCCAAAAGAAGTTGGGTGGAGTATGCTTTCTGAAAAACACTTAATTTTGGGTAAAGCCATTTTTATGAAATCAGGTGCTGATAGTCTTTCGTTTGAAGATTTATTGAAATTGGTACGTCAACTTTCAAAAAAAGAAAAGGAAGTTTTACGTACTGAAATTGATTCAGAACTCTCTCCGCAGCATAATTCTGAAAAATCTGATTTCCAAAAATTATTGCTTAAAGGCCCAACTATTTCTGAGGATGAACTTCATGAAATAGAAAAAGCCAGAAATGAACTCAATCAATGGCGCAATCAATCTGCTTAGATACCTCGGTTGTAATTCAGTACTTGCGCAAAAGAAATAAGTCGGAAACCGAACTATTTAAGTTGGCCGAGGCTTACACCAAAATGTTTCTACCAGCTATTTCCCATTATGAAATCATTAGGGGATTAACTGAGGCTCATAAAAAAGAATGGGACAACCTGTCCAGTCACTTTATAATTCTACCCTTTGATGAGGCTGCAAGCGTTACGGCAGCGATAATTTATAAAAACCTTAAAAGTAAAAACCAGCAACTTGACACTGCTGATTTATTAATTGCTTCTATTGCTCTAAGCAATAACCTGTCCTTAGCCACTTTAAACAAAAAACACTTTACACGTATTCCGGATTTAGGAGTGATTTCTTAGAACGATTTAAGATTTGAAGGATAAAAGTCCCACGAAGGTGTATCCAGTACATTATTTATGGCACTCAAACTATACCATGGTGAAAGCTCATCGTTAGCCGGATTAATAACCACGTGCATGCTTTGTGCCGGCATATAGCTTTGAGCCAGTAAAAATAGTTTTTCGCCATTTTCGTCTGCCACCACATCCATCACCAGCATAGCATGCCCGGGGCTTCCGCCTTGAATAAATACATCACCAACTTCAAGAGTTTCCAGTTTTTTGGGTTTTAATTCTTTTACCAATGAAGCCGTTCCCGCAAAGGAATACACCATAGTAAGATATTTTTTAAAAGTTGAGTAGGAGTAGTCTTCTGAACTGTTTTGATACCAATAAGCCCGATTTCCTTGTATCCCAATTCGCTCTCCTTTTGCCCATCTGGCATATTCGGCCTTAAAACCATTTACAAAGTGAAATGCTATTTTATCGTACTCCTTACGGTAATAAAAATACTCCGCCCGTAAGCGCATAATGGCATCGGCACACTGTTGTAAGTCGCGTTCTCCTACATCCATTTTCAAAACAACGGCATGTTTCAAAGATGACTTTAACGTGCCATCATAAAACTTTACAGGACTTCCATCCGGCAGTAGCTCAATGTTTCTCAGGTATTCTGCAAAGCTCCCTTTAGCTTCCTCCTTACGTAAGAAGCCCCTTGGTGCCGGAAATCGCGTTTTTATGGTTTTGCCCCTGGCATCAATAATGGCTTGTTGTGAGTTTACCTGCTCGGGCTCATTTTGTAAATGTGCGGTTTGCTCGGTAGTACTTTGGCAGGATATAATCACAATGAAGATAAAAAAGCTGAGGCTGCGCATAGGCTTTGGGTTTAATTATGGAGAACGAAAAAACTTAACTTTGAAGTATGAGCTTTAAGGAGGAAGCAAATAAGCCACTGATTTTTGAGGAGCCTGACCTGGCTGGCGAATACACCGCAAGTGATTATTTACGCTGGCGCTTTGAGGGCTATGTAGAACTCATAAAAGGAAAAATCTTTAAGATGTCACCTTCACCTGCTGATCCTCATCAGGCCTTAAGTGCAGAGCTATCCTATATATTTTACAATAAGCTGCGGAACCAAAGGTGTACTTTCAGAAACGCGCCCTACGATGTGTACCTCGTAAAAGAAGGCGAAAGCTACAAGCAAACACGTAATGTGGTACAGCCCGATATTGCCATCATCTGCGATAAGCAAAAGGTAACCTACCGGGGATGTGTGGGCTCACCTGATTTTGTATTGGAAATACTCTCGCCATCTACACGCAAAAAAGACCTTACCCTTAAAATGGATTTGTATGAAGAGTATGGTGTACCCGAATACTGGGCGGTGAGCATCCCCGAAAGGTTGTTTATAGTAAACCTGCTGAATGAAGGTGGTAAATACCGACAAAAAACCTATACCGAGGGTGCGGTAATTGCCCCTTCCAATTTCCCGCAACTGGAGGTTGATATAAGCAAAGTATTTAGTGAAGCCGGTATTAAAGAAGTTGAGGATTTCTAAATCAAATCATCAAGTATGCTGCCCTCAGCATCCTTACCACGCTGATAGTTTTGAAGGATACGCGCTTTAATAGCTACCATATTTTTAAGGATCAAAATAAGTTCAGAGAGTACATTGGCCTGCCCCGGTGCAATTTTCTTTTGAGAGGAAACCACCATCATGTAAGTCAACGCTTCCTGTAATTTCAATTGCAGATCGGCTTTTAACCTAAGCACATCATCCACATTTCTTAGTTTATCATTTTCCAGTTTGCGGATAATCAGGTCCTCGTACTCCGCATAGCTATCCTTTAGTTCAAGCACCTTTTCCATATACTTTTCCTCAGGTAGCGTCTGGTGATTTTTTTCATGCTCTGATACTATTTCAACCAGGTTTTCCAGGTTCATCCTAAGGTCTTCAATATGATGTTGATTGTAAAGCAAGGCTACGCCATACTCCTGGCTGTGGGCCGACTTTTTAAGCACGTACTTATACACCACCTTTTTCAGCTTTATAGCATCTTCTGAAAAGCTGTCCCACTCCCCCATCATTTTGCGTACGGGTTTGGGCTTTTCTTTTTTAAGGTATTTAAAGGCCAGCAAAACCGTGTCCCGCTCATGCTTCAGCAGGGTAATTATATCCTGCTTCAATACTTCAAACAGCTTAAGCTGCTTTTCAGGATTTAGCTCCTGCGACTTTAATTTAGCCTGTATCTTCTCGCGTTTGTTAAACCTCAAATTGCTGGAAGCAAAAAATACAAGTGCAATCAATCCTAATACAATAGCCACCCACGGGCCTCCGAAGTAAATTAAAACAGCAATGGTACCGGCCGTAAAAAATGCCATGAGGGCCGTCATGAGCCAACCACCTATTACATTAAGCACTCCCGCTACCCTGAATACGGCACTCTCGCGCCCCCAGGCCTTATCGGCCAACGAAGTACCCATGGCCACCATAAAAGAAACGTAAGTAGTGGATAGCGGTAACTTATACGAAGTTGCCATAGCAATAAGCAGGCTGGCAGTAATCAGGTTTACAGAAGCCCGCACTAGGTCGAATGCTGGTCTTTCCTCATCAGATATAGCCACCATGCGCTGATGAAAACGAATATTCATTCTGCGGATAAGCGTTTCGGGCAGTTTACTATTAATCCAACTACCCAGTTTAATGGCTCCTCCCACTATCATCCGGGATAAAAAATTAGGCCTGAACCGCTCTTCACCACTATCCTGCCGGCCCAGGTTAACCTCGGTTTCGGTAACCTTGCGAGCTTTGCCCGAAAACCAAAGCGTAACCACCATAATGACACCGGCAAGCAGTAAAAAGAAAAAAGGCGTTTGTACAGCCCCCGCCAACTGATCCATCAAAAAGGCATCTGGCGCAAGCCCGCTGCCATTCCAGATGTTGAAAGATTGATATCCGGCCAACGGGACACCTATAAAGTTTACGAGATCATTACCGGCAAAGGCCATGGCTAAAGAGAAGGTACCTGCAAATACCACAATTTTTAGTGGATGGGCAGCAATAGTTTTAACAAGGGTATAAACCAATATCAGAGAAACTGCCAGCACTATCCCCAGTAGCAATAAGGTATTTGAACCTATAAAATCAGCCACATTATCGCTGATAAAACTACTGCCCTTGGCGCCCTTTATGAGCATGAAATACACTATTATGGTAATAGCCACACCGGCAAAAAGCACCCCGTGAGATTTCATGTAACGATCAAAATCAAACGAAAACCATAAGCGACAGAGGTACTGCGTAAGGCTACCGATGGTGAATGCGATACCGATTGAAATGAAAATACCCGAAATAATAGCCGTAGCGGTTTCAATATTTATAGCTTCAGCTATGCCCTGAAAGCCTGTGGAGGCTTCAACGGATTTGATAATGGCCACTGCCACGGATGCCCCCAATAAATCAAAAACTATACTTACTGTAGTACTGGTGGGTAAACCCAGCGAATTGAAAATATCAAGCAGCAATATATCGGCCACCATCACCGCCACAAAAATCACCATCACATCAGCAAAGCTGAAAACAGAGGGGTTGAAGATACCCTTACGGGCGATTTCCATCATACCGCTTGAGGAGAGTGCACCAATAAGCACGCCTGATGCCGCAATGATAAGTATGGTATTTCGGCCGGCCACCCTTGAGCCGATGGCTGAATTGAGAAAGTTTACCGCATCATTACTAACCCCTACTATGAGATCCGCAACAGCGAGTAAAACCAGAACAATGACTACTATTTGGTAGATATCCATCAATGTTTACCTTTAGCGGAATCAGGGTCAAAAGTCCAAATTCTAATGTTACCTCATAGTTAACTTCAAAATCATAAATGCCCTACAAAACGTGCCTTATCTTAGCCTATGCAATTATTATAATGCTGTTTACAGCATGTAAAGCCCAAAATGAACCCAAGGTGGAAAACGAGCATACCAACGCACTGATTGATGAAACCAGTCCATACCTTTTACAGCATGCACACAACCCGGTAAACTGGTTGCCTTGGGGGGATGAGGCTTTTGAAAAGGCTAAAAAGGAGAATAAACTTGTGATCATCAGCATTGGCTACTCGGCCTGCCACTGGTGCCATGTGATGGAACATCAGACCTTTGAGGATTCAGCCGCGGCCGCACTGATGAACGAGCACTTTGTTTGCATCAAGGTAGATCGTGAAGAGCGTCCGGATGTGGACCAGGTATATATGACGGCCGTACAGCTGATGACCCGCTCCGGGGGTTGGCCGCTAAACGTGGTTACCCTGGCCGATGGCCGCCCGGTTTGGGGAGGAGCCTATTTCCCTAAAGAAAACTGGATGGATGCCCTGAAGCAGGTTTGGGAAGTTTATCAAAACGACCCTGATAAAATGCTGGCTTATGCCGAAAACCTTACTGAAGGAGTACGTCAATCAGAATTGGTACAGCTAAACACGAATAAAGCAGATTTCACTAAAGTAGATACTGATACCATTTTTAAGAACTGGCAGAGCAGTTTTGACAATATTGAAGGGGGGCCTAATCGTGCACCTAAATTTCCTATTCCCAATAATTATGAATTCCTGCTGAAGTATGGGCACCTTGCCGGGAATGCCGATGCGCTCCATCACGTTGAGCTTACGCTCGAAAAAATGGCGTACGGTGGAATTTATGATCAGGTAGGCGGTGGATTTGCCCGCTATAGCACAGATGCCCTTTGGAAAGCCCCACACTTTGAAAAGATGCTGTACGACAATGCTCAGCTTATAAGCCTTTACAGCAAAGCCTGGCAGAAATATAAAAACCCGCTTTACGCCTCTATAATTACTGAAACTATTGATTGGCTGAACCGGGAAATGAGCGGCCCTGATGGTGAGTACTATTCTGCGCTTGACGCAGACAGCGAAGGTGAAGAAGGCAAGTTTTATGTATGGAAAAAAGAGGAACTTCAGGCCATCATCCCGAAAGGGGATTGGGAAGATTTTGAGATGTATTACGACCTGAAAAAAGGACTTTGGGAACATGGCAATATCATTTTACTAAGAAGTGATTTTAATCCTGATAAAGCGGAAAAGGCGGAGTGGAATAAAAAAGTGAATAACTGGAAAGCCTTATTGCTAAAAGAACGTAGCAAGCGGGTAAGGCCGGGGTTAGATGATAAATCACTTACCAGCTGGAATGCCATGATGATAACGGGTTTGGTGGATGCTTCGAAAGTAACCCCCCTGCCCCCCCTTAAGGGGGGAGACTACCTATCCCGCGCCAAAAAAACCGCAGCCTGGCTCCTGAAAAATCAATCACAAAAAGATGGTTCACTTTACCACTCATACAAAAAGGGAAAGAGCTCTATTGAAGGATTAATTGAAGATTACGCTTTTAGCATGCAAGCATTTTTACACCTCTTTGAAGCCACTGGTGAAGAGGAATACCTGAAGCAGGCCAATGTCTGGATGCAGTATGCCAAAACCCACTTTGAGGATACGGCCACCGGTTTGTTTTACATGCGCAGCCTGGGCTCAAAACAACTTATTGCCAAAAGCCTTGAAACGGTAGATAATGTTATCCCTGCCTCCAACTCTGTAATGGCGGAAAACCTGTTTATGCTGGGGCATTACCTGGATAATAAAAATTATCATGAACAGGCGCTGCATATGCTTAATCAGGTTAATAAAGAAAGACTGTTGGCTTATGGTGAAAGCTACAGCAATTGGGGGCAGCTGTTGCTCCGCATTACCTATCCACATTATGAGGTAGCTATTGCCGGCAAGGAGGCTAAAGAAAAGTACAAACAACTACGGCAGCACTATTTGCCGAATGTAGTTTGGATTCAAACAGAAAATGAGAGCGAGCTACCCCTGCTCGAAAACCGCTATGTAAGTGGCACCACCCGTATTTATGTATGCCAGGATAAGGTGTGCCAGTTGCCTGTGGAGGAAGTTGATGAGGCTTTGAAATTTATATATTAGCTATACATTCCAATTAAACTAACCTTACAATTGAAAACCAGCTACAACCTGATTATTGTTTCACTCGCCTATACTATTGTTTCAAATCCTGTATCAGCACAGCCGACAAATCATCATGAATCTGCCATGGATTCTATTTATCAATATGATGATTTTGCACTTGCTGAAAAGGCTTATGTGTATTACTATTCCGGTAGCAATTCCCCCGATAGTCTTGCAAAATCGAGCTTAAATGCAGGAAGGACATCAGCGTTTATAGAAGGTTATTCATGGGAATATTACCCCAATGGGAAACTTCTTTATGAAACCTATTTTTACCATAGCAACCCAATTAGCCGATATCGTTGCAGTTATAATTTAAACAGCAGAATTGACTCATTTATTAATCAAAAGCCCTCCTTATCAGGCTGGCAAGATGCTTATCGTTATTGTAAGTTTTATAATTCACAAAATGAAATATATCAAAGCACTCAGTCATGGAAAGATTCAAACGGGGTCTGGTCTAGCCCTATAATAACCTATTATTTTCACTTTGGAAATTACGACAGTGTATGGGTAAATGATAATTCATTTGCTCCGTTTGGAATTAACATTCAATACGTCTGGCAGATATATAAAGACCAGAACGGCAACGATACGTTGTTAATCAACAGTTCTTCGAATGATTCTATAAATTATACTATCGGACGATATAGCTTTTGGAAATACGACAATTCAGGAGATTTAAAGGAGCATTTTAAAATGCGGCCCGATTCTGTTGGAAAGCCCGGTGAAACTTATTATAGAGCGAAACGGTATTTAAGTACTCCTTTGGTATTTAAGGACTCTATTTTTAGCGAATACATACCCGGTAATATGTATTTCACAGATGTTATTGAATTTTACAGACACCAACCGATTGGCTTACTTGAAAAAGAGATTTCTCAATTCAACATATTCCCAAATCCGGCCGGGCAATTTATACGAATACAATCCCCAAAAACTGATTACTACCGCCAAATTATCATTACTGATCATCAGGGTAAACAGGTTATGGAGATCAGTAATCCGAGCCAAACCTTAAACATCTCCAAACTTAAAATCGGGGCCTATATACTTAAGGTGATAACCGATGAAGAGATTGCCGTCAAAGGTTTTATTAAACAGTGAGAGGCTTCAACCCATTGCTAAGGATTTATCACCTCAACTTCAACACCTGCCCCACAAAGGGTTGTGTTCCAACAGGCATATCATTCCATTTATACATAAAGCGCAGCTTTACACCAAACTGCTGCGAAATGGAATACATAGTTTCACCGGGCTGCACGGTATGATATTCATGCTCAATAGATGCCTTGCGCCTTTTGGGTTGCGTGTAAATACGGTCTCCGGGCTGAATTTTACTGTCAAAGGCAAGATCGTTATACTCCAGTAATTTGTGTACACGTATCTCCACCTGAGCCGCAATACTCTCATAAGTATCGCCCTCTTTAGCTTCAATATATTTTACCTGGTTGGTAGATACATTCACCTGAAAAGGATCAATTTCAAACTCGGGCTTTACGGCTGCTGTGTCCACATCGCTATCCTCATGGTAACCTTCCAGGTCATATTTATGCAATTCATATTTCTCTATAAGATCAATAAGCAACTGCGGATATTTACGATTAGTGGCATACCCGGCTTTCTTCAACCCTTTGGCCCAGGCCTTATAATCGGTAGGTGATTCTTCAAACAAAAAGGCATAGCGGGAGCGTGTAGTCAAAAACTCCGAGTGATCCCTAAAGCTTTCATCCGGATCTTTATACGAGCGGAAACACTCATTTTTCTCATCATCATCGTGATAAATTCGCTTGCCCTTCCAATCTTCATGGCACTTAATGCCAAAGTGGTTATTAGCTTCTTTAGCCAGGTAGCTCTTGCCGCTGCCGCTCTCTAAAATTCCCTGGGCCAGCGTAATACTGGCGGGTATGCCGTGCTTCTTCATCTCACGGATGGCCACACCTTTGTATTTTTTGATGTAAGCCTCCACATCGCCATTTGCCATCATCAGTCTGCTCAGCAGTGCAAATGTTACAAGGAGTTTAATCTTCATATTCCAGTTTTCTGTTTCCTGATTTTTCCAAACGTTTGTTCATACCCTTTATTCCCTGCAGCCCCCCAGTGTGTATAGCCAGTACCTTACTACCTCTTTCCAAGGCCCCATTTTCAATCATATCCCAAATACCATAAAGCATTTTGCCGGTGTACACGGGGTCAAGGGCTATGTTATACTTTCGGTAAAAGCCATTCATGAAATCAATTAATTCCGGCTTCACCTTTCCGTAGCCGCCAAAATGATAATTTTCAGCTATCTGCAAACGGTGGTTTACCATTTCTTTTCCATTAAGGTCTGTTGAAAAGGCTTGCTCATATTGGAGAACAGACTGGGCAATAGCCCGTTTTAAAAATACACCTCCCTTTAATGCCGGAAACAGTACGTATCTCGCGTCATAACCACTCAGTAGAAGTCCGGCCATGGTGGTGCCCGTACCCCCAGCACAGCATATATAATCAAAGCCGGCCGGTACTTCATCCAGAATTTCAGTACAGCCTTTTATGCCCAGGGTGCCCTTTCCGCCTTCCGGTAATATGTACACTTCGGGCAGGGTGTCCGCCACCAATTGCAAAAATCCGGGGTCATCCTTAGTATCATATCGCTTTCGCGAGATGGCTTCCACTTCCATCCCACAATCACGGCAAAAATCCAGCGTATCATTACTCACTACCTCCTCCCCACGTACAATAGCTTTGGTGGGGATATTTGCCATATTGCCGAGTGCGGCCGTTGCAGCAAGGTGATTACTAAAGGCCCCACCAAAAGTCAATATCACCTCTTTTCCACTTTCCCTGAAATCCTGCAGGTAATACTTCAGCTTGCGCCATTTATTACCACTTACGTGGGAATGAATAAGGTCTTCGCGCTTCAGCCAAAGCTCCACACCATTAATGGTGTCAAGTTGCTGCAGGGGAGAATTTAAATGATTGAATTCTTTCACTGGGCAAAGGTGGACAGAGAAATTCTAAATCCGAAACCTTAAAACCGAAACAAATTCGAATTATTAAAATTCTAAAATTTAAAAGATCCGTTATTTACTTCAACGCAGAGGCACTGAGAACGCTGAGAATCGCAGAAATGAAATTAACTTTTCTACCCTGTCTTACCCTAAGTGGTTGTTTTAGAAAGCTCAGAACCGAGGCGCAAGAGTGCGAAAAAGCGCAGTTACGCCAGGGCGTAATGAGCATTTTGAGTAGGAGTGCAACGAAGGTAATGGGCTTTATAAACAGACACTCCTTAGTTTTGCAAAATGCCAAAACTAGAGGACGAAGACTTCTACTACTCCCCGGAAGGGTTTATAGTTTTCACAAAAGAATACCACCTGAAACGTGGCTACTGTTGCCAAAGCGGCTGCAAGCATTGCCCCTATGGCTATGATAAAAAAACGAATACTTTCAGAAAATAACAGACAAATGCAAACCATCACCAACTTTAAGGAACTTATAGCACAAGGCATCCCCAGCGAGCTACCTGCACCAAAGCCCTACAATAAAGATGTAAACCATGCCCCTAAGCGAAAGGACATTTTGAGCAAGAAAGAAAAGGTGCTGGCCCTAAAAAATGCCCTGCGCTACTTCCCACAAAAGTGGCACAATGAGTTGGCTGCCGAGTTTGCACAAGAGCTAAAAGACTATGGCCGCATTTACATGTATCGCTTTAAGCCGGATTATGAAATGTACGCCCGCCCAATTTCAGAGTATCCCGGCAAGTGCGAGCAGGCCAAAGCCATTATGCTGATGATTCAGAATAACCTGGACCCTGCAGTAGCGCAACACCCTGATGAACTGATTACCTATGGTGGTAATGGTGCCGTATTTCAAAACTGGGCGCAATACCTGCTTACCATGCAGTACCTGGCTGAAATGACGAATGAGCAAAGTCTGCACATGTATAGCGGGCACCCTATGGGGCTTTTCCCTTCGCATAAAGATGCACCGCGCGTAGTAGTTACCAATGGCATGATGATACCCAATTACTCCAAACCGGATGACTGGGAAAAATACAATGCGCTGGGGGTTACCCAGTATGGGCAGATGACTGCAGGAAGTTATATGTACATCGGGCCGCAGGGAATCGTTCATGGCACTACTATAACATTGATGAACGCTATGAGGAGGATTCGTCAGAATCCACCCCCGGCAAGCTCCGCAAGCCACCCCCGCCAGCGGGGGACAGGTGCCAGCTTATCCCCCTCTGGAGGGGGTGCCCAAAAGGCGGGAGAGGAAGACCATTCTATGCTATTCGTTACGGCCGGACTTGGCGGTATGAGTGGTGCTCAGCCAAAAGCCGGAAATATTGCCGGCTGTGTTTCAGTAACGGCCGAGGTAAACCCACGTGCCTCGCGCAAGCGCCATGAGCAGGGCTGGGTAGATGAAATTATTTCGGAGATGGATGAGCTGGTGAACCGTGTAAAAGAGGCTATTGCAGCTAAAGAAACCGTTTCCATAGCCTATGAAGGAAATATAGTAGAAGTGTGGGAACGCTTTGCCGATGAAGATATTTATGTGGATTTAGGTTCGGATCAAACCTCGCTGCATAACCCATGGGCGGGTGGCTACTACCCGGTGCAGTTGAGTTATGAGGATGCCAACGAAATGATGGCTAATAATCCTGAAAAATTTAAAGAGCTGGTGCAGGAAACTCTACGCAGACATGCAACAGCCATAAACAAGCATACCTCTAAGGGCACCTACTTTTTTGATTATGGCAATGCCTTTTTGCTGGAAGCCAGCCGTGCAGGCGCAGATGTGCTGAATCCCAACCCCAGCATTGGTCGTGAGTTTAAATACCCCAGCTATGTTCAGGATATTTTAGGGCCCTTGTGTTTTGATTATGGATTTGGCCCCTTCCGTTGGGTGTGTACCAGCGGCAAGGCGGAAGACCTGGCCTTTACCGATAAACTGGCAAGTGAGGTATTGGGAGAAATGGCCGCACAGGCCCCGGATGAAATCAGTCAGCAAATGCAGGATAACATTACCTGGATAAAAGCGGCTGGTGAAAACAAAATGGTGGTAGGCTCACAGGCCCGTATTCTTTATGCAGATTCTGAAGGGCGCATTAAGATTGCCCGTGCTTTTAATGATGCCATCAAAGCCGGAAAGATTGGACCGGTGGTGCTGGGACGTGATCATCATGACGTGAGTGGAACCGACTCTCCCTACCGCGAAACCTCCAACATTTATGATGGCTCGCAGTTTACGGCAGACATGGCTATACAAAACGTAATAGGCGACAGCTTTAGAGGCGCTACCTGGGTGAGTATTCACAATGGTGGTGGTGTAGGCTGGGGTGAAGTAATTAACGGTGGTTTTGGGATGCTGCTGGATGGCACCGAAGATGCCGACCGCAGGCTGGAAAGCATGTTGCTCTACGATGTAAACAACGGTATTGCCCGCAGAAGCTGGGCCCGCAATGAGCCTGCCCTATTTGCCATTAAAAGGGAAATGGAAAGAACGCCTGGATTGAAAGTGACCTTGCCGGAGATGGTTGAGGGGAATTTGGAGGGGTTGGTGGATTAGTCTTCTATTACACAGAGTTCCGCTGAGTTTTCACGAAGATACTCAGAGCATAAATTACCAGGAGATATGGTTCTATCGGTTCAGAGAAAAACGAAAAAATAAACTTGTGGAGTCGAATTAATTCCATTTGCGAGTAAGGGTCTTAGCATATTAATTCCGAAAGATGATAGGCCATAATCTTACTTAATAAACCTTACCAGTGATCCATCTTGATCAAGAAAGAAAAGGACGGGGCATAGGTGCTAATTATTTTTCTGAGCAGTCTTTTTAATGTTTTATGAATCTGGTTTCAAATGTTTCCTCCTTGCATCTGGCTTTTAGAAAAATAAACACCTGGAGCAAGGATTGTGAGGTCAACTGAAATTTCTTCTTTAGCTTTCTCATTCTTCAAATTCGATGTCCTGACAGTTCTTCCTGAAATGTCAAGAATTTCAATTTTAATGCTACCATGGTTAGAATTTAAACCCTGAATTGTGAGGAGGTCTGAAACTGGATTTGGGTAAACTAATACTAATTGCCTTCCAGTCTGGAAGTCGTAGAGTCCAATTGAACTCGTATCAGGTAAAAAATGTTCAGGCCCAACATATGGTGTAGTATCTCCTCCACAGGTATCTTGAACATAGAAGTCATACAGAATTGGTTTTAGCCCACCAATGATGGCAGGAGATTGTGTTATAAGAGTAGTTCCTGTACCACGAAGAAAACCTGAGGGGCCATACTCAAGAATAGAAAATGAATTGCTGTTTGAAGAATACCAACGCAATTCTACACTGTCTTTGTTAAGTGCAGTTGAAGTCAACGAATCAGGTTTATTGCAATCAAGGTCATTAATCCTCACATTGTCAATAAGCACATCACTGTAATAAGGAATGTTAGCTGTGGTTTTATCTACTCTAAAGCGAATCTTAATTATATCCTGTGAAAATAAATTATCCAGAGGAACGATACTTATTACCCAAGTAGAATCATTAGTATTAATTGTATCTATTGAACGTAACCATTTCACTCCGTTAAACAAATCGACAAAAAGAGTTTGATTATCAGGGGAATTGATATTATTCATAAAGCTATCAAAACTCAAAGTAGGCTTCCATAGGGATGAAACATCAATAAAAGGAGTCTCAAGGATAATGGCGGTATCCATTGAAGAGTAATTTGAACCATCTACACCTATTGCATAGCCCCCACCATTGCTATTATTTCTTGATCCAGCCGCACCATATGCCGGCCAAGAAAATCTAGTTGTTTGCCAAAAGGCTTGCTTTGATATTGATCTTGTCCGATTAAAAGTTCTCCAGCAATCTGGAACTTCTATGTCGTTAAACTCTTCAAAAAAGGGCGCACTAACTTTACACGCTGTGCGAATAAGATAAGGTCCCGCCCATATAGAACTATCAGACAAACCGCAGTGTTTTTTGATATAAAAGCAGTAAAGCGTATTTGGGGTTAAATTTGACAATGAAAAAGAAGTGTCTTGGACTGTAGTATCACGGTGACCACTTCCTAACATAAACAAGCCTTGATCAAACATAATATCATAAGTAGCTATTCCTGTTGACCAACTAAAAGAAATGCTATCATAATACACATTTTCGGATGGAGTATTTAATAAAATAGGGGGCTGACAACTCAACGGAATAAATTCATCAAATCCAATATCAGGACTCACAGAACTCCTTGATTCGCCATCAATGTCATAATTTACAAAGCTATGTACCTTAGCACCGTTATTTAAACCCAATCCGGTTGCATGAAGGTCGTTATAAGAATAATATAGAGGGTTAACACTTCTACTATGGCTATCAAAACCCGATATACTTACCCACTCAGCTAAACTTGCGCTTCGATTTATCCATACAAGAGCAAGGTTTCTACCGTTTGAATACAGGTTGTTAAAATTCATACTATCCAACCCTCCATTGTCTTCAAGATAAACAGACAAACCACCAGCAAAATTTGCGAAAGAGTTATTATATACTTGATTATATGAACCACTATTATTATCATAATGAAATGATCGCGATTCAATTGCATTGAAAACAGCTATTGAATTATTCACAATAACCGTCAGGTCAATATCTGCTAAAAGTCCAACTGCTAAGGTATCAGCGGCAATAGAAATTGCATTATTCATAATAACGTTACTGCTGCTATATGAAGGACCATTTCCATCGCATTCCAGATCCAATCCAAAATTCAAACTTTTGGATTCTGTGTAGATACTATTGTTTAAAATTTTGATTCTTTGACAGCGATACGTGTATATAGAACGAAGATGACCCTGGGACAACCCTCTTACAATATTGCCTTGAACTACCGCATCATCACATTCACTTAAAGCCAAAGCTTGACTAAAACTTTTTGAAGGTGTGCTAATTATCACCAAATTTGAATCTACATAGGAGTCTTCTGATTCATACAGATGTATTCCAGATGAATACCAATTTGAAACTTTATTAGCTCGGATATCCAAACTGGTACTTTCCCCTGACCATCCACCGCCTATAGCTATACCCGTATAGCCACCAATGACTATATTCTTCCTTACAACTATGCTGTCATTCTCAGGGTTAGGGTTTAATGTTGTTCTTGCAGCCTGTTCCATATAAACAGTGTTAAATCGGCCTGTTGTAGCATAAGGTGTTGACTTAATAGTATCGTTCTCTATAACTGTATGTTTGACTTTGCCTGCAAAAAGAAGAGCCCGTCCAAAATTCACACCTTTGGCATGAATGGTTATTCCTCTGATTCGCAAATATTTTATATTCTCTAATTTGATAACATAGTTTGAAAGTGCTGTTGTTGCCGAAAATTGAATAAGCGGATTACCAGTGTTTGTAGGATCACTTTGAATAGTTATCGAATTTACCGCAGATACACCGGGAACATCGTGCAAGTAAAACTGCTCATTAAATATGGTGTCAGTTAAATTAATAACCACATACCCCGACACACCATTGGAAATAAGATCGGAAACAATAGCGTTTATGGTTTGATAATTTGTTGAAGAGCTTGCAACATTTGGATTAACGGTATATACTCCACTTAGCGGATTGCCAGATTGGGCTAAAATCACACCTGTAACCAAAAGAAGTAGTAAGAGCAATTTGATTTTTCTCATAACTTGTTGACTTTAGACAAATATAGATTATTGGGGTCCTGACCAATCATATTGACTACCAAAAACTTTTTTTGACTTATTATATATCTTTAAAGACAAAGTTAGATACAGAAGCAATAAATGTATCATGCTTACCTACTGTCCCAGTAAATAGGCATTTCCTTACTGTAGCATATTATTATTTCGTTTCGCTTCTTAATGGCCTTTTCTAAAAAATTGCCAATTACAC
Source organism: Schleiferiaceae bacterium (assembly GCA_963758205.1). Taxonomy (GTDB): domain Bacteria; phylum Bacteroidota; class Bacteroidia; order Flavobacteriales; family Schleiferiaceae; genus Owenweeksia. Next base: position 368,854 of record CAVWUM010000001.1, on the reverse strand, counting down.
CATATCCATAAGCTCGCAAGCTAAATTTTGAATTGAATTAACCCCTATCCTACATCACATTCAGCCCAATGCCGTGCAAATGCCGTGCATAATTCTACATTTGTCGGGCTAAGTTTTCAAACAGGTTTTTAGTATTGCCCGGTGTAATGAATGATATGGATTTTAGCGCAAAGCTTACCGAAACCCGAAAGGCCAATGGACTAACCCAGGAAGAGGTTGCCGAAAAGTGTAACCTCAACGTAAGGACTATCCAAAGGATTGAATCGGGGCAGGTGCAGCCACGCCCACAAACGGTTCGGTTAATTGCCGAGGCTCTTAAAATTGATTTATCCGAACCGGCTGTGGAGGTTGAAAACCGGTCTTTCATTTGGCACATTAAAGACTTGTTTAATTTTAAAACCCACAAAATGAGAAAACTTACCATCCTCTCTTCATCAGCCCTGCTCATCTTTATTTCCATATTTATGATAAGCGGGAGCCTGCTGGCGCAGCAAAACAATCCGAAACCAAAAAGCGGACTTACCATCACTTATAATCCTGATAAAAGTGTAAAGCGTATTGATGCCGTTTACACACATGAGCTCACTTTAGACAGCCTCACCAACATGGCCGATAAACTGGAGAAACATGGCGTGCTGGTAAAATACCGCAGTATGACCTTTGACAAGAACGGTTTCCTTACAAGCATAGAATGTGAAAACAAACTGAAAGGAAAAGAAGTGGGCGGGAGCTTTTCCGTTAAAAACCTTGATACTTCAAATAAAAATTTCCTTTTCGGTTTTTACTTTGATAACTCTGAAGATGCTGAGGATAGATCCTGTTCAGGAGCTTGTTGGGGGAAGTATTAAGGCAAACTGCAATCAGTGTTTTAAAGTGTTACATCTCTGTAACTAAACATCTGTTTTAATTACCATTAAAATGGGTGAAGTTGCCCAACCCTAAAACCCTTGAAGTATCATGAAAAAGCTAATTCCTTTTGCCCTGGCCGTGGTTATGGTAGCCGCCTGCTCCAAATCCACCCCTGAAATCCGCTGCACGGATTTTGCACCTGACCAGGCCACAATTACCGATACGGAGCAATATCAGGTTTGGAGCGATATCCTCCCTGAAAAAGGGCAAGCACCATATATCATTCAACAGAAAAGCTGGGCGCTTGACTCAAGCAGTATTTACTATCTGCAAAATGATACCCTCACCATAGGCTTTAAAGTAGATAGTTCCCTGATTGCAGCCTACATAAGCGCCAATCAAACCGATGAAAATTGGGGTAATCAGTTTACAGTTCCTTCCGCAGCTTATTACCCGCGATGAGATAAGCTGCCTGTTTGAAACGGGCATTGAGAGAGGCTGGGAAGATTACTATAACAAATATCCAACAGGCTATTGGAACATTTCGAGGGTAGGCATCTATGGCGATGCTGCTTTGGTAGAACTTAGCTATATATGCAACAGTTTATGTGCTGAAGGTGCCTATCTTCTTCTGAAAAGGGTAAACGGTAAGTGGACCATCGAAAAGCAGGGATTTACCTGGGTGTCTTGATATCACTCATTTCTTAAAAAAGGAAAGTCTCTTACCCATTGCCACGGGCCTTGGCGGTATTCCCATAATTGAAAGCCGGTAACCTCAACATCTGGCGGTTGGAGGTCTTTTACTTGTTGTAGTGTGTTTTTGCCTTCAGCAGGCAACACCTTGTTTTGTATGGTAATGTGCGGCCATAAACCCTGGGCATCCTGTGGAGTTAGGTACGGTTTCCAGCGCTGTTGCAGAGTTTTATTCAGGTGCTTTAATTCATCTGATTGAAAAACAAAAGCTACGCCCTTCCCGATGAATTTCCATTCTACCGGTTGCAGTCCGAAGCAAGAGGTAGCACCTGCCAATTGGCTAAGCTCATCCGCTATCTCTGCATACTTTTCGCCAGGAAGGGCATGGAATAGGGTTAAATGGGCTTTCAAGTAATTTCGCTCAGGCGGAAAGTAGGTCTGGCGCAAATCATCAAAAAAATGAAAGGCGGCATCGTTCAACTTTACAGTTAGAATTAGTGGGTGGATAATTTCTTCGGGTGTCAATTCAGTCTTCAATGGCTCTTGCATGTATCATCAAGTCAGCAAAACAACAAACTAGGCCTCCAGTTTTTAAGACTTATGCTTACATTTAAAACTCCTCAAAGATTATAAAAACAAAACGGTTGAAACCCTTACTCCTATTCTTCTGACTTTGACCGACCTTCCACGTTTGCCCAAAACAGGCATTCCTTTGAGCTGGGTGGTGATTATGGCGAACTGATACTTCACAGCAAGGATATCCGCCCCATTGGCCCATCCTCACCTTACGGGATTGGGTTACAGTTCAGCTACTGGATGCTGAAGGAAAAAAGCTGGAAATACTGTCATTGCTATCCTAGGGTGGGCGTTAGCCTCAATTATCACAATTATGACAACCCGCCTGTGTTAGGCTATGGCATCCCACTTTATGGATTTTTGGAGCCCTGGTATAAACTAACGCCTCACCTGTATTTTACCCTGCGTGGAGCCGCTGGTTATGGATGGCTCTCAAAACCGTATGATGAAATTTCGAACCCACTCAACCAAAGTTATAGCCTGCACTTTACGCCCTACATAATGGTGGGCACCGGATTGGGCTTTAAGCTCAGCGACCATTGGCGTACCTCGCTGCAAATACGCTACAACCACAGCAGCAATGGCGGACAGCGCGAACCCAATAAAGGGCTAAACTATCCCACCGCCCATCTTTCCGTAAGCTATAGTTTTAAGGATATTGCTTTTGCAGAAAGGGAGAAAGTTCCCCTGAGTAAGCTTAGGATGAAAAAATACCTGAATGTTACGGCTTTTATAGCGTCAAAGTCGGTAGATGCCAGCCGTGTTACTTATGCGGTACCCGGTGTGGAAGTAAGCTATACCCAGCAATTTGCACGCACCTCTGCGTTTAGCGGGGGGCTGGAGTGGATTAACAACCTGGCCTACCGGGAGCGGATTGAGCGCCAAAACCTAAACGTGGATCACAATGAGGTTTCCGTTTTAGCCGGACACCGGTTTTTGCTGGGTAACTTCAGCTTTAGCCAGATGATAGGCGTGTATCTTTATGACCCCTACGACACCACCCCGGATTGGTACCAGCGGTACAGCCTCACCTGGTTTCCATGGGAAAGACTTGGAATAGGCACCGCCCTGAAAGCGCACGGCCATGTAGCCGAGTTTCTGGATGTACGGCTTACTTATCGATGGAAGGTTTCTAAAGAGAAGAAAGTGGGCGGAGGGAATTGAGTTGGGTTTTGGCGGTCTTAATAAACGCAGAGCGGCTTCTTCAGGGGTATTGAAGCGCAAGGCCCTACCGGAGCGGGATTAAAGCCGACTTGCGATTATTTGTTGCTGTGGCTAGTTTTTCTTTTTTTTAAAATTTGTTCAATTTTATTAAGTAGTATAAGTCCGAAGTCTTCGGATGGCGGTATATTACCGTCTAGATAATCATTTTTTAGTTTAGAAATCATTTGTTCAGCAAAATCATATTGTTTCTCAAAAATTAATAGTAGCAGATGCTCTCGCAGTGGCCTGATTTATTTTTATAAAGGCTGATTGCTGATTCTAGTTTGTTGAACTTTTCAATATAATTTTCCAGGTTAAGTATGATGTCATCCAAAGATATCGGGTGTCCTAGGTTCGGACTGCTGAAACCCCTATTTGAAAATAAACCAGAAATCATCTTTTGCTTAAACATCAGACTTTCTGAAGGCTCCAAAAAGTCAGCGGGCGAAAACAAATCCTTTTCAAACAGCGCAAAGCAATTATTTCCAAATACATTTTGATGAAAGTAGGTGTTGGTGCCTAAATTTAATTGATTATACCATTTCACAAAATTAGGAGCATCAATATGACCGCCAATCCTAAATTTAATAACGCATTTATCCAAATCCTCATTGTATGAAATAGGATTATACTCAAGTGAGCATGTAATGCGGTGGTTGTAATCACCCTTTTTTCTCTTAAAGCATTCATCGGTCTTGAGATATTTAAATCCGAAATCCTTTAAAGCAGCAATCAGGGGTTCCACAATGACCTGTTGTCTAATTCTTTTTATGGAGTTTGCTCTTATCATGTCTTAATTCTAATTAACCACAACGGTTTTAATAAACGCAGAACGGCTTCTTCAGAGTATTGGAGCGCAAAGCCCTACCAGAGCGGGATTAAAGCCGACTTGAGTTTATTTTTTGTTGGCACCAGTATTTCTTTCTTCAATTTTCGCCTTCAGGTATACAACTTTTTCAGGTTTACGTGGTTCATTATGACCCACAGTAATTTTTAGGGCAATCTTACTGTTGTCTATCCACACTAATTCATCTATTCCCCAGTCTTCAGTAAAAAAGCCTAACGCTTGTTTAGAATTTAGGTCTTGAAGTTGATGAAATTCAGATATGTCAACCAATGAAATATAAGAATCTCCTGTATATCCATCCGTTTCATAGGTCAGCATTAAGTCTCGATTAGGTGAAACTACGGGAGATCCGAAAATGGGTAGACCTTTAGCTGTCACGCTGTCAATTAAAAATGCCTGCCAATGCTCATAACCTTCAGCCATAACAAGGTAGCTTTTTAGGTCGGGGAAGTAACCTAGGAAGTTGTAACTAGGAAAGCCATAGATACATTGAAAAACGAAGGCTGTGTCGGCAGCTATTAGTTGAAAGGAGCAATCATCAAGTGATACTACTCTATTGAAAGAGGTGTCAACACGAGGCTTGTATTTTTCCTTGAAATGATTGAAGCTGTTTTCTGTTAATGTGTCAAAAGTCAACTGAAGACCTCTATTTTCATGTTCCAGTCGAAGGTCGGTAAAATGGAGCCAAGCTGTATTTAAATCATGAATTGTGTCAATTGCCATTTCTCTCTGGTCAGGTTGAGCTGGTAATATTAACGGAAAAGTAATGAGGTATATATAAATTATTATATCGAGTTTCATCGGTTTCATATTGGTGCACAACTATTAAATACTCGGAATTCCCGTTATATCATTTGTATATCACCCCTCCAAACCCTTTCAGAGCGGGGCTTGTAAATCTAATTTAATTTTCATTTCAAGGTTTGGTTTGCCTACAACTATAAACGGAATTAATTCGGAGCACAGCTCTCTCATACTAAAATTCGATCTATAGATAAAGCATCAGAGTTGCTATGAGTCTGCACTTCCTGTCCACACGCCTTAGCTTTGTATCCACAATCCTATAGTAATGTCCAAAGTAAAAATCCCGATTTCTGTATTAGAGTTAGCAACCGTTGCCCAAGGCCGGGGGCCATCTGTAGCTTTACAAAACAGTCTCACGCTGGCTCAGCGTGCTGAAGAATTCGGCTATAAACGCTTCTGGCTGGCGGAGCATCACAATATGATCAGTATTGCCAGTACGGCCACCGCAGTGCTGATTGGCTACATCGCGGGTGGCACTGAAAGCATTCGCGTAGGTTCCGGTGGAATAATGCTGCCCAACCATTCGCCATTAATTGTGGCTGAGCAGTTCGGAACATTGGGTTCTCTTTACCCCAATCGCATCGATTTAGGTTTAGGAAGAGCTCCCGGAACGGATCAGGTTACGGCCCAGGCTATTCGTCCGGACCGGATGCAGGCACAGCACAACTTCCCAAACGATATTGAGCAAATCCAGCGCTATTTTTCCAAAGAAAACAGTAGCGCCCCGGTGCGTGCTACCATTGCCGAAGGCGTGGATGTGCCTGTCTGGATTTTAGGCTCCAGCACCGATAGTGCCCATCTGGCAGCAGCCAAAGGTTTACCCTATGCTTTTGCCAGCCACTTTGCGCCCGCACAACTTATAGAAGCGCTGAATATTTACCACAACAACTTTCAGCCTTCCGCACAGTTAAAGGAGCCTTATACGATGGCCGCCATTAATGCTATTGTGGCCGATACGCATGAAGAAGCGGAAAGTCTTTCCACTTCACTTATAAAAATGTTTTTGGGTATACTTACCAACGAGCGTGATTATATGCAGCCACCGGCACCTATGACTGATGACTTAAGGGAGCTGATTCAGCATCCCGCTTTTCAGCGGATGATGAGGTACAGCTTTATAGGTGATAAGGAAAGTGTGAAGACACAAACCACAGACTTTTTGAAAACCACCCAGGTGAATGAATTGATGGTGGTTTCCAACATGTACAATATTGAAGATAGAATTAAATCATACCGCTATTTTGCGGAACTGATGGAGGACGTTAATCCAACATAGAGGCAGCCGCCTCCATACCATCGCAACTTTAGTCTGTCTGAAAATCACACAAGGGATCTTACATAATGGAGTTAACCACTCCGCCATCTACCCGAAGGGCCGCGCCATTGGTAGCTGATGAAAGCGGGCTGGCCACATAGGCCACCATATTTGCCACCTCATCCACATCGGCCCAGCGCTGTATAAGCGAGGTTGGCCTCCTTTCTTCAAAAAATTCCTCTTTTACTTCCTCAAGACTTTTGTCTGATTGTTCGGCCTGCTTTTTCATTCCCTTGGCATTGGCACGGCTCCAGGTAGGGCCCGGCAGTACAGCGTTTACAGTTACGTTGCTGCCTTTGGCAAGACGTGCCAAACCTCTTGAAATTGACAACTGGGCGGTTTTAGTCATGCCATAATGGATCATTTCGGTGGGGATATTTAGCGCAGACTCGCTGGAGATGAAAATTATTCTTCCCTCATTCTTTTTCATCATTTTAGGCAAATAGTGGCGGGCCAGGCGCACCCCGCTCATTACATTCAATTCAAATATTTCAAACCAATCCTCATCGGATATTTCCTCAAAATCCACCTCATTAAAGATTCCAACATTGTTGATTAAAATATCAAGCTCAGGGATTTTTGAAATAAGATTGTCTATTTCATCCTTCTTGGCAAAATCAGCCGCCACGCCCTCCACATTCGGGTTGCCGCTTTCGTTCTTCAGCTCGGTTGCTTTTTCCTGTACATCATCTTTATCTCTGCCATTAATTATTACCGTAGCTCCTTCCTTTGCCAATAGCCGTGCAATGGCATAACCTATCCCCGCTGTAGAACCCGTAAGCAGTGCTTTTTTCCCTTTCAACTTTAAATCCATTCTATATCATTTTAGGGCATCCCGGTAAGGCTACCGTTTTGCCGCACATTATTTAATCCGTTATAAAAACATAAAACAAAACCATGGGTAATGGTTTCAGGGATGCCTCAAAAAATAAAAGAAGGGGGGATTAAAGCTCGCTAGGGCTAAAGCTGAATATTTTGAAAAGCGCAAATATTACAGTGTCAGTTAAGCACTACTGATCAAGCAGATAGCTATACTGGTAGTAAAAGTCATTAGCATTAAAGTGAAACACCGTTTCCGAATCATATACCTGCAACAGCTCGGTGTCGTTCTTCCTGATCCTTACAAAGGCTGCTTTGGTTTTGAGGGGCGCATCCTTGCAGCAAAAATCCACACGCAGGTACAGCACAGGATTTTGCGGAAAAACCTCTACTTCCTCCTGCCACTCCACACCGCGGGGTAAGTAGGGCTCTGCGTATTTAATCTTGCGTAAAAACCTGTTTGCTTCTTCTCCCCTTACGGGATTAACAGTTACTTCCACAAAAGGGAAATCGGCTGATTTGGAGCTTTGATTAATCAAACTCAAATGAATGTTTATAGAATCCACATTTCGTACCAGGGCAATTTTCAGTAATAAATCGGGCATCCGCTTCTGGAAAAACATACGTTCCAGCTCCAGGTGGTTAGCCGGACGGGATACAGCACCATCCCTAACATAATAGGTACCCACCGGACCAACCTGGTGAGGCGGAACATGGCTGGGTAAAATATCAAGCAAGAAAATTTGTCCACCCCGGTAGGGCAGCTGCGCCATATGTATTCCACCCGGTGTAGGTACCATCAGGTGAGAAATTGCTTCGGCAATGGCATCCGTACTTTCTATATAAGAAGGATCGGGCAGGCCCTGTGTATAAGGTTCTACCCCTCCTCTGGCTTCGGTTTCGCGGGGTGCACCAATTATCATAAGGCCGCCATCGGCATTTAAAAAAGCACTTACCTCCTTCAGGATTTTATCCATCCGCACCTGTCCGCTTTTAAACTCCAGGTGGTGCCCTTCAAATTGTGGTTTGGAGAAAAATGCAAGTACGTCTTCCGTTGTTATCTCATTAAGAGCCTTACCAAAAATCTGTTGTGCAAAACTCATAACTCCGGTTACTTGCGCTTATCAGGGTTGGTTTCCATTTTGGCCATAGCCTCATCCCTAACCTTACGCCAGGCTTGTACACCTCTGTAGCCCAAGGCCAATAGTCCAAGGCTTCCACTTACGGGTATTTCAAAATGCTTTTCTTCCTGCTTTGCCATAATATGGTAAAAAAGTCCGCCTAAACTATGGCTAATTTGTGTTTACTCCTATTTTTTAACCAATGGTTTTGCTTATACCCCCACCTCCGCCATCTATTATCCGTTAACATATATCCGAGGCCAATTTGATTAATTTAGCGCGCTGAATATTAATCCGGCCCAAAAAGGGCACAAACTGCATACATGAAGACATTTAACACCGTAGTAAGCATTATACTTTTAGTGGCCGTTGGCTATTTGTTTGTAAGAGAGTTTAGTGGAACCGAAACCAAAAAAACCACTGCCGGTGCTTCAGAGGTGGCCGATGCCCTTAATGGTGAAAAATTCGGGCAGGCCCGTATTGCCTATGTAAATTCAGACTCGCTGGCCAAAAACTACGACTACCGCGAGGAGTTAAAGGATCAACTGGAGGCCAAAGCCAAAAAGATGGAGGCCGACATTGCCTTCCGTTCTAACGGATTTCAGGAGAGCCTGGCCATCCTGCAACAGCAGGCCGCCAGCTTATCGCAACAGGAGTTACAGGCCGCTGACCTTGAAATACAACAGGCCAGGCAACAACTGCAGCAATATGCCGAAAGCAAACAATATGAACTGGCTAAGGAAGAGCGCAAGCTGGACTCACTACTAATGGTGGAAATGAACCTGGTGCTTGATGATATTAAAGATGAGTTTAAACTGGACTATGTATTCAGCTACAGCCGCCAAAGCAGCCTGCTTACCGCAGATGATGCCTTTGACATTACTCCATTGGTAGTAGAGAGGCTGAACACCATGAACAAAGCCAAAAAGGAAGGAAAAGCTACTGAGGAAGAAAAATAGTCCGCTATTAAAATCCAATACTAATGAAGAACTTCATCCGCATATCACTCATTGTAGCGCTTTTCAGCGTGATTACAGTGGCGTGTGAGGATGATCCGCTGCCCACAGAAAACTACCAGGAAGAGTTTATCGGAAAATGGAAGGTTCTTGAAAAAACCGGTATTAATTCTCCACAAAACTACGAGGTGGACATTGTGAGGGGAGCTACTGAAAATGATATATCCATCATCGGGCTATACAATATACCTACCGTAACGGTAAAGACCGAGCTATTTGGCCTTGGGCTTGAAATTCCCTTTCAAACTTCAGATAGTATAACCTTTATGGGCAGCGGGCAGGCCACCCTCAATTTTGATCAGATTACTATTGACTTTACCGCTAATGATGGCTCCGGAGATGACCAGGTAAAAGCTATACTTACCCGCTAAAAGCTGTATTTAAGCCCCGTGTTCAATCCAAGATTAAAAAGTGCCTCCCGCGGATAATTCACCTCATCAATTAGGGGGTTTACCATGTATTTAATGTCCCCACGTACAAAAAGCCCCCAGTTATCAGTAAGCTTAAATGTGCCTCCCAGGGCTATACCTACAGTGTAGGTAATGCTATTGGCATCATCGCTGCGATTATTCTTAAACTCCGCACGCCCATCCTTTGGGGTAAAAGTGTTTTCGTAATAATTTATCAGGTTCATCTGCACCTGTGGTATTACTTCCAGGTCAAACGCATCAGTTAGAGAGGTATTAAAATTCAGCTTCAGCGGAATAGTGTACATGGTTACTTCAGTGCTTACATCCACTAAAACGGTATCCGGATAATCCAGCGAATAAAATCGCGCATCCTTTACACTAAAATCGGCAGTAGCCACACCAAAACCTGCTCCTATCCGTAGCGCTGAGCCCAGGCGAAAGAATATATCAAGCCCATAGTTCAACTGAAAAGAACCATCGGCTTCATCGTTTTTCAGCTGGTAATAACCTCCAGTTGGCGTCCCTTCGTCTATCAGCCTTCTGTCCGTCCAGTTTGGGTTAAGATTAAGAGCAAGGCTAATCCGTGAGTTTTTCACTTTAGAATCCTCGTAGTAGACAACATCATCATCAGGCTGAGCCTTAGCCAGCACGGTACCCAAACAAAAAACAGCAATCAATAATTTTTTCATACTAGTAAAGCTTTAGCTTTTTCAATGGCGTTATCAAGTCCTTTAGGGTCACTTCCACCCGCTGTGGCAAAAAACGGCTGGCCACCGCCACCGCCTTTAATTTCCTTAGCTACCTCGCGCACCATGTTGCCGGCATGCCAGTTTTTGGCTTTCGCCAGATTATCAGAAAAGGCGATGGCAATTTGCACCTTCTCCCCCTGATCCACACCAATTATGGCCGCAATATCTTCTTTTTCGTTTTTAATCTGAAATAATAAATCCTTTACAGCGCCCATGTCTAACGCTGTTTTTTGAATTATCAGTTTAAAGTCGCCTTTATCTTCTGCATTATTTACCCACTCCTGCTTTTCACCTTTGGCCTTTTCGCGAACCAGCTCTTCAATCTGCTTTTTCAGTTCGCTGTTTTCGTCCTTCAGGTTTTTAATGGCCTGTACAGCATCCTTAGGATTTTTAAGCTCCTGCTTAATGTCGTTAAGGGTTTTAAGATGAGCATCAACATACTCACGAGCGCCCGAAGCGGTAAGAGCCTCTATCCTTCTTATACCGGCTGCCACAGCCCCTTCTGAAACAATTTTAAAAAGGCCAATCTCACCGGTGGCATTTACATGTATGCCACCACAAAGCTCAATGGAATCGCCAAATTTTATAGCCCGCACGGTGTCGCCATACTTTTCGCCAAACAGGGCCATAGCGCCCATGGCTTTTGCGTCTTCCATGGGAATATTCCTGAATTCCTCCAGCCCAAAGTTCTTTTGCACCCTATGGTTCACCAATGCCTCAATGCGCATTAGCTCCTCATCGGTAACTTTAGAAAAATGACTGAAGTCAAACCTTAAATAATCGGGGTGTACCAAAGAGCCTTTTTGCTCCACATGCTCACCCAACACCTCGCGCAAAGCCTGGTGCAACAAGTGGGTAGCGGTATGGTTAAAACTGGCTTTTGATCGCGAAGCTGCACTTACCTCAGCGGTAAAATCAGCTTCCAGATTTTTAGGTAATTGCTCCGTAAAATGAATGATAAGGCCATGCTCTTTTTTAGTATCTACAATCTGTATCAGTCCATCCTCATTAAACAAAACGCCATGATCGCCAACCTGCCCGCCACCCTCAGGGTAAAACGGGGTAAGGTTAAATACCAACTGGTACATTTCCTTCTTTTTAGCGGTAACCTTACGGTAACGGGTAATGCGCACCGTAGCCTTAGTATGGTCGTAGCCGATAAATTCCTCGGTTTCATCATTTTCCAGAATCACCCAATCACCGGTGTCCATTTTACCGGCACTGCGGGCGCGTTCCTTCTGAGAGGCCATTTCTACATCATAACCTTTCTGGTCATAATCAAGCCCGCGCTCCTTTAATATAAGTCCGGTTAAATCTGGCGGAAAGCCAAACGTATCGTATAGTTCAAACACTTTGGCACCTTCCACCATTTTCCCATCGCTTTCGCTGATGATTTGATCCAGGCGATTCAGCCCTTGATCCAGCGTACGCAGAAAAGAGGCTTCTTCTTCTTTAATAACTTTTTCGGCTAATGTGCGCTGTGATTTTATTTCAGGGAAAAACTCATGCATTTGCTCACTAAGCACTTCCACCAATTCAAAAATGAATGGCTCTTTTTTATTGAGATACGAAAATCCATAACGGATGGCTCTCCTTAAAATCCTTCTTATAACATAGCCCGCTCCCGTATTGGAAGGCAGCTGACCATCAGCAATGGCAAAAGCTACAGCCCGCACATGGTCGGCAATTACGCGCATGGCTATATCCTGCTTTTCATCATTACCATAGGTGAGTCCGCTCAACTCTTCCAGTTTAGCGATAAGAGGAGTAAACACGTCCGTATCGTAATTGGAGGTTTTCCCCTGAAGGGCCATGCAAAGGCGCTCAAAACCCATCCCTGTATCTACATGCTGAGCAGGGAGTTTTACCAGCTTACCATCAGCCATGCGGTTAAACTCCATAAATACCAGGTTCCATATTTCCACCACCTGCGGGTGATCATGGTTAACCAGCATTTTACCATCCACGGCCTTGCGCTCATCATCAGGGCGCAGGTCAATATGTATTTCTGAGCTTGGTCCACAAGGGCCGGATGCACCCATTTCCCAAAAGTTGTCCTTTTTATTTCCATTAAGGATGCGATCCTCGGTGGTTATACTGTTTCCAGTTTTCATATGATTCTTCATCCTTACCCAGATTGTCGCCTTCGTCACCTTCAAACACCGTAACATACAGGCGGTCTTTTGGTAATTCGTACACCTCCGTTAATAGCTCCCAGGCCCAGGCAATTGCCTCTTTTTTAAAATAACCGCCTTCGCCATCCTGGCTTTTTCGGTCAGGATCTCCAAAACTCCAGTTGCCCAGCATTTCAAACATGGTATGATGGTAGGTGTCATGGCCCACCTCTTCAAGATCGTTATGTTTTCCGCTTACGCGAAGACATTTTTGGGTATCGGCAATTCGGTTGCTTGAGGGAGTTCCATTACCCAAAAAGTAATCCTTAAACTGGTTCATCCCTGCATTGGTAAACATCAACGTGGGGTCCCCTTTAATTACTATGGGTGCCGAAGCCACCACCTCATGACGTTTGGATTCAAAAAAATTCAAAAATTGCTGGCGTACCTCGCGGGCATTCCATTTGTTTGCTTTATTCATCTGCATGGAGAACGAAAGATCTTTATTGTGTAATTTTGGCTTTAAAGTTTCGTTAAGCTTCGTGTTTTATTAGGCTCAACGCGCATTTTGAGCTATCACTTAAAAGCAGGCCAAAAGTATTAAATATGGCGAAGGTCAAGTACTATTACGACCCTAAAACATTATCCTACCGAAAAATAGAAAAAGGTGCAGGCCAGCGCTTGCGGAGTACGGCCGTGGTGGTTGCTTCGTTGCTTCTGTTTGGCTTCCTTTTTCACCTTGTTGCCGATAACTTTATTAATTCCCCAAAGGAAAAGCGCCTTCAGCGTGAGCTGGAAAATATGAAAATTCAATATGACATATTGGATGAGCGTATGGATCAGCACGCCATGGTACTGGAAGATTTACAGAGGCGCGATGATGATATTTACCGCGTGGTGTTTGAGGCTGAGCCTATACCCGGTACCATCCGCAAAGCAGGTTTTGGTGGTGCCAACCGTTATAAAAAACTGCAGGGTTTTGATAATAGCGAGATGATTAAGGAAACCGCCATGCGCATGGATCAGATCAGCAAGCAGATGTATGTGCAAAGCCGCTCGTATGACGAAATTGTAAAAATGGCCGAGGATAAATCCAAGCTACTGGCTGCCATACCGGCTATACAGCCTGTGGCCAATGAGGAGTTAAAAAGACTGGCCTCTGGTTTTGGTTTCAGGGTTGACCCTTTTACCAAGGCCCGCAAAATGCACTATGGCATGGACTTTAGTGCTGAAATCGGAACCCCTATATATGCTACCGGAGATGGAAAAATCATCCGTGCAGATAATTCTTCAAGTGGCTTTGGCAATCATATTCGCATTGATCACGGTTTTGGATACACCACCGTATATGCCCACTTAAGTGAATATAATGTGCGTGTGGGCCAAAAGGTAAAGCGGGGTGAAGTAATAGGTTATGTTGGTAATACCGGCCGCTCACGCGGGCCGCACCTGCACTATGAGGTTTGGCTGAATGACGACAAAGCTGAACCCTGTAAACTTCTACTACGGAGACCTTTCACCCGAAGAGTTCAACACAGTTATACAGCTGGCCAACCAGCCTAACCAATCCTTTGACTAATGGAAGACAAGGACATCGAAAAAATGTACTATACCATTGGCGAGGCTGCTGCCATACTAGATGTAAACACCTCCTTAGTCAGGTTTTGGGAAAAGGAATTTGACATACTGAAACCTAAGCGCAACAAAAAGGGCAACCGGCTATTTACCGTCAAGGATATGGAAAACCTGAAGCTGATTTACCATTTGGTAAAAGAGCGTGGTTTTACGCTTAGAAGGTGCCCAGAAAAAACTCCGCCAAAACAAAGAAGACACTGCCCAGAATGCCGAGGTGGTAGAAAGGCTCAAAATGATCCGTCAGGCACTGATGGATATTAAGCATGAGCTGTAGCGATATTTAATATTTGAAGATTCGAGAATTTGAAAATTTACTCTGAACCAGAATTATCGAATATTCAAATTTTCGAACCCCATTAAGTTCCACCTACAAATTTCCACCACTAACCTACCCCACCGCCCTTTTGGCAGTTTCACTTTCGTGGAATACCAATTGCTTGGCTAAGTTTGTTTAAAAATCAATCGAATCATAAAAAATGAATAAAGGTGTAATAGCACTTATTGTTATAGGTGCAATTGTTTTAATCGGTTTCTTTTCCTTAAGGGTATGTACAATAATATGGTTGAAATGCGCGAGGCCACAGCCAAACAATGGGCCAATGTGGAAACGGCCTACCAGCGCAGAGCAGACCTCATCCCTAATTTGGTAAATACCGTAAAGGGCTATGCCGATTTTGAGCAGGAAACATTAACACAGGTAATTGAAGCCCGTAGCAAGGCCACCTCTGTAAATGTGGATGCGGACAATATTAGTCCCGATCAACTACAGCAGTTTCAGGCAGCTCAGGGTCAGTTGAGTGGAGCATTAAGTCGCTTACTTGTAACCATTGAGAGATACCCTGACCTTAAAGCCAATCAAAACTTTTTGGAATTACAATCTCAACTGGAGGGTACTGAAAACCGAATTTCGGTAGAGCGCAACAGATTTAATGAGGTGGTTGGCACCTACAACAGCTACATTCAAAAATTCCCGCAAGTATTTATTGCCAACATAGGTGGCTTTGATAAAAAAGGTTACTTTGAATCTGCAGAAGGTTCTGACGTAGCCCCTGAAGTAACATTTTAAACCACACCCCATCGGGGTGGCTTGTTAGTAGCTAATAAATGTGATGACAAGGATCAAATCATTTTTGGCGAGGTTTTTCACTTTCCACATCGGGTTTTGAAAAACCATGACAAAAATTAAAGACGAAACCATTTAGGCAAAACCTAAAACAACAATAATGAGTAAAGACAAGGCCAAAGAATTTTTTACCAAAGAGCAGGAAGCCGAAATAGTGGCTGCCATAAAAGCAGCCGAAAACCGCACCAGTGGTGAAATTCGCGTACACCTTGAATCTCATACGGATGAGCCCAATTTAGAGCACGCCAAAAAAGTATTTGAAGAAGTAGGCATGACCAAAACAGAACTCCGCAATGGGGTTCTGTTTTATTTGGCGGTGGAGGATCGGCAGTTTTCCATTATTGGAGATTCAGGTATTGATGCCGTTACCCCGGATGATTTTTGGGATAGCATACGCGATACTGCCCAGGCCCACTTCAAAAAAGGTGAATTTACAAAAGGCCTTATTGCCGGCATTGAAATGGCCGGAAAAGCCCTCAAAGTATACTTCCCCGTGGCGGATGATGACATCAACGAATTGCCGGACGAAATCTCAAAATCCTAAGTTTTGCACAAACTACGCTTTCTACTTCCCCTCCTATTAATTACCCTTTTTGCCTTAGGGCAGAAGTTTCCTGAGCAGCCTAACCCACCACGGTTGATAAATGATTTCGGCAACATTCTTACGGATAGAGAAGAAGCCCAACTGGAGGAAAAGCTATTGCGCTATAGCGATACTACCTCTACACAAATTACCGTAGTGATATTAAATGGAGAGCTATTGGACGACCCCAATTTATACGCTGCTGAACTTGCTCAAGAATGGGGAGTAGGTCAAAAAGGAGTTGATAATGGTTTGATTTTCCTTTTAGCTCCAAAAGCACCAGTGGGTCAACGAAAAATGGCGATTCAAAATGGGTATGGCCTAGAACCCATAGTAACCGATGCCCTTACAAAAAGGATTATTGAAGAATATGTGCTACCTCAATTCAAACAAGAAAATTATTACGAGGGCATTGACGAAGGCACTGACCAAATCATAAAGCTCCTTGCGGGAGAATTTAAAGGCAAGGGTGAGCGCAGATCCAAAGGGAAAAAAGGTATTCCCTTCTTTGCCATTATCCTTATTGCTATCATTATCATCAGCGTTATCCGTAACCGTAGAGGCGGTGGCGGACGTGGCGGTTACCGCGGTGGCGGTGGCTACTGGATTGGTGGCTTTGGTGGCTCATCCGGTGGAGGCTTTGGTGGCTCATCCGGTGGAGGCTTTGGTGGCGGAGGCGGTTTTGGCGGCTTTGGTGGCGGAGGCTTTGGTGGTGGTGGTGCGAGTGGGAGTTGGTAGAAGACTTTTTATGACATTATAAAAGCCCAGGCTCAAACAATTTGAGCCTGGGCTTTTTTTATGTGCCAAACTTAAAATACCAGGACATCTTTTTTCTATCTCCCCCCAGCAATTTCATTTCATTTGCAAAAACTCCCCACTTTTCCCCACCATATTTCCCGATTTCCATAACCCCTATTCAGCAAAGCTTTCAAGGCGATAAACAATTTTACCACCCTTACATTAGTTACCATTAGTGGTATAACTTATCAACAAAGTGCCAACAGGTGGGTAAAAGTGGGAGAATAATTCTATTTTTGGGTCTCTAAGTACGCAATAGTTAAAATGCTGAATCTGATAGGAGTACATGAGTGTAAAATGGATGCTAAGGGCAGGGTGGCGATACCCGCAGGCCTAAAGAAGCAGCTTTTACCTATGCTCGAACGTGGATTCGTGATTAAACGCAGCGTGTTTCAAAAGTGTCTCGAACTATATCCCATGGACGAATGGGAACGCACCATGAACAAGGTGAATAAGCTCAACCGCTTTGTAAAAAAGAATAACGACTTCATCCGCATGTTTACTGCCGGGGTGAAGCTGATTGATATGGACGCTAACGGAAGACTCAACATCCCTAAAGACCTGATGAACTTCGCCAATCTGTCAAGTGACCTGGTGCTTTCATCTTCTGTAGGGATGATAGAAGTGTGGAACAAGGATGCTTATGAAAACTCAATTAATGACCCCGAAGTAGACTTTGGAGCATTAGCCGAGGATGTAATGGGAAGCCTTAACGAGTCCGAAGATGGAGTATCATAAGCCCGTTCTTTTACATCAATGTATAAACCTGCTCAATATAAAGGAAGACGGCACTTACGTGGACGTAACCTTTGGCGGAGGAGGCCATAGCCGTGAAATACTGAAGCACCTTACCACCGGTAAGCTGTATGCTTTTGATCAAGATGCTGATGCTAAGGCCAATGTGCCCGATGATCCGAACTTTAAACTGATCAGCGCCAACTTCAGGCATCTTAAAAAAAGCCTGCGCCTGTATGGCGTAAAAAAGATTGATGGCCTGCTGGGCGATTTTGGGATTTCTTCCCACCAGATAGATCAGCCCGAAAGAGGGTTCAGCACCCGCTTTGAAGGACCGCTGGATATGCGCATGAACACCGACCGTGAACTTACCGCAGCCAAAGTGCTCAACCAGTATGAGGAAGCAGACCTCTTTAGAATACTAAAGGAATATGGCGAAATACCAAGGCCCAAACCGCTGGTACGGGCTATTGTGGAAAATCGTCCGCTACAGACCACCTCTGATCTTAAAAAGGCTATTGAAAAGCATGTACCCCCGCAAAAGCAGGGTCAGTTTATGGCCAGAATTTTCCAGGCGGTACGGATTGAGGTAAACGAAGAGCTGATTGTAATACACGAATTACTGGAGCAGGCTACAGAAATGTTGAAACCCGGTGGGCGCATAGTTACCATGGCCTACCACTCGCTGGAAGACCGGCCTGTTAAAAATTATTTCCGCTATGGAAATGTAGAGGGTGAGCCCCAAAAGGATTTCTACGGAAATCTTATTCACCCGCTGGAGCCTATCACGCGAAAGCCGATAGTGCCTGATGAGAATGAAATTAGTGAGAACCCAAGAGCACGTAGCGCTAAGCTTCGTGCCGCAAGCAAAATTTAGCCCCCAACCCTAAGAGGACTATCAAAGTCCCCCTTAGGGGGGATTTAGGGGGCCACGAGGAAGTAAGATAAATGAGCGAAGCGGAAAGCATAGGCAAAGGAAAATTTAAAGGCAAACTGGTAAATCCCCTTAAGGGTGTATTTACCGGGCAGTTTTTAGTTAGCCCGCAACTGGCCAGGCACTGGCCGTACATTATTTACCTCAGCCTGCTTGCGCTGATAATGATTGCCAGCAGCCATAGTGCCGATAAAAAGGTGCACGAAATAAGCCGCCTGCGCTCGCACATGAAAGAACTGAACTCTGAATATATAGACACCCGCTCGCGCCTGATGATACAGAGCATGGAGTACAAGGTGCTGGAAAAAGGAAATGAACTGGGGCTGGAAAAATCAGATGCCCCACCCGTAATCATCAAAAAAGAAAAAGAGGATTAGTGGAGGATAAAAAATCCATATTGAACCGAATGTACTTCGCGGCCATCCCGTTTTTTCTGATGGCTGTGTTTGTTTTGGTAAAGCTCTTCATTATTCAATATACAGAGGGGCCAGAACTGCGTGCGCTTTCGCAAAAAGAGGCCATCCGTGAAATTAACATTGAAGCGGACCGTGGAAACATTTTTAGCAGCGATGGTAAACTACTCGCCACCTCCATGCCTGTTTACGACCTGTATTTTGACCCCGTTACGGTTAAGGAGGAAATCTTCAACCAGCACATTACCACCCTCAGCGCCAAACTGGCTTTACAATTTCCTGATAAAAGTGTGCGCCAGTGGGAAAGCTACATCCGCCAAAAGAGAGGTCAGGGCTCCCGCTACATAAAACTGGGTGAGGATGTCACCTTTTCTGATCTCCAAAAAATTAAGGAGTACCCCATTTTTAATGAAGGCCGCTACAAGGGTGGACTTATTTACGAGCAAAAAAACTACCGCAAAATGCCATTGGGCAAAATTGCCGAACGCACCATTGGATACGATCACCTCCGTGGGCGTACCGGTATTGAAGGCGCTTT
The DNA here is from genome assembly GCA_963758205.1 of Schleiferiaceae bacterium. Classification (GTDB taxonomy): domain Bacteria; phylum Bacteroidota; class Bacteroidia; order Flavobacteriales; family Schleiferiaceae; genus Owenweeksia. The sequence continues at coordinate 349,579 of CAVWUM010000001.1, read as the reverse complement.
CTCCAATTACCTTACGGGAAGAGATGGCAAGCGACTAAAACAAAAAGTAAGTAACGGCAACTGGAAGCCTGTTACAGACTCTTATGAAATAGAGCCCGAAGATGGCCTCGATATCATCACCACCATCGACACCAAAATTCAGGACATAGCCCACCACGAGCTTTTGAAAGCTTTGGAAAAATTTGAAGCTGACCATGGCTGCGTAGTGGTAATGGACGTGAAAACCGGAGCCATCCGTGGTATTGCCAATCTTGGCCGTACCGAAAATGGAACCTACTTTGAGAAGAGAAACTATGCCGTATGGGAAAGCACCGAACCCGGTTCAACGTTTAAACTCGCCTCTGTTATGGTGGCTCTTGAAGATGGCGTAATTGACACCAACACCATTGTAGATACAGAAAACGGTCTCTACGAAATCTATAAAAAGAAGGTAAAGGACAGCAACTACCACAATGGCGAAGGTGGCTACGGTAAGGTTACGCTGAATCGTGCTTTTGAGCTTTCATCAAACGTAGGCATCGTAAAATTGATCTATGATCGCTATCGCTCGGAACCCGAAAAATTTGTGGATCGCCTTTACACCATGGGACTTAACGAGCCATTAGGACTTTCTATTAAAGGTGAAGGTTTACCAAAAATCCCTAAACCGGGCGATGCTAACTGGAGTGGCATTACACTTCCGTGGATGGCCTTTGGGTATCAGGTAAGTTTTACCCCACTTCAGGTTTTAACCTTTTATAATGCCGTGGCCAATGATGGAGTGATGATTAAGCCACGCTTTATTGAGAGTATTTCAAAACATGGAAAAGTGGTGGAGCAACGCGAGGTTAAGGTTATCAACCCGGCCATTTGCTCTAAGGAAACTTTGGCCAAAGTGCAGAAGATGCTTGAAGGCGTAGTGCTAAGAGGTACGGCAACCAATATAAAAAACCCGCTTGTTAGTATGGCGGGCAAAACCGGCACCTGCCAGCAGAACTATTGGAAAGCCGAAACTCGCGACTACCAGGCCTCTTTTGCCGGTTACTTCCCTGCTGAAAATCCACAATATAGCTGCATAGTAGTAATCAACAAACCTAATAACCACCGTGGATATTACGGCTCTACAGTAGCTGCCCCTGTATTTAGTGCTATAGCCGAAAGTGTTTATCTGGATACACCAAGAGAAGTAAAGCCTAACGCACAAACCCAGTATGCCCAATGGCTTGTGGAAGATGATGAGGCCATAGAAATAAACGCCCACATCGTACCCAACTTTAAGGGACGGGATGGCGCAGAAGTGCTAAGCATTTTAGAAAATCAGGGCTATAAGGTAAAGCTGGAAGGAAACGGAAAAGTGCAATGGCAATATCCACCGGCAGGGAGTAAAATCAGTCCACGGGCTTTAATCGAATTGAAATTAGGCTAATGAAGTTGCTTAAAGACATATTATACCGCGCCCCCATTCTCGATTCAATCGGCACTACTAATGTGGCCGTTCAAAACGTCACCTTCGATTCCCGTAAGGTGGTGAAGGAATCGATGTTTGTAGCTATACCAGGCACTGTGGTGGACGGACACGAATTTATATCCAAAGCCATTGAATTGGGCGCCCGCTCTATTATCTGCGAAAAGCTGCCCACTGAAATAAACGAAAAGGTAACCTACATACAGGTAAAGGATGCCCATGCCACGCTGGGCATAGTAGCCTCCAATTACTTTGATAATCCATCGTCCAAATTAAAACTGGTAGGGATTACAGGTACCAATGGCAAAACAACCGTGGCCACTTTAAGCCACAGGTTATTTATGGCTCTGGGCCAGAAGTCGGGATTACTATCAACAGTAAATGTGATGATTGGCAAAGATGTACACCCTGCCACCCACACCACGCCCGACCCGGTAAGCCTGAATAGTTATTTAAAGAAAATGGTGGATGCCGGATGTAAGTATTGCTTTATGGAAGCCAGCAGCCACGGTATTGAACAACGCAGAATTGCCGGCCTGCAATTTACAGGTGCTGTGTTTACCAATATCTCTCATGATCATCTGGATTACCACAAAACCTTTGATGATTACATACTGGCCAAAAAGAAACTGTTTGACAACCTGCCCGCCACGGCTTTTGCGCTGGTAAACCAGGATGATAAACATGGCCGTACCATGCTACTACATAGCAAAGCTGAAAAACATGCCTTCGCCTTAAAGACTGATGCGGAGTTTAAGGTTAAGATTCTGGAGCATCAGCTTACCGGAATGCTTTTGAGGTTGGGTAACCAGGAGGTATGGACCAAGCTGATAGGAACATTCAACGCTCTTAACCTGGCAGCCGTGTATGGCATTGCCATTTTATTGGGAGAAGAGGAATTACAGGTAGTTACCGCCCTCAGCAACCTACAATCTGTAGAAGGACGATTTCAGTATTTCCGCTCTGATAATGGCGTAACGGCTATAGTGGATTATGCTCATACGCCTGATGCCCTAAAAAATGTACTGGAAACAGTTGGTAAAATCCGGACGGGTGCCGAAACGGTAATTACCGTGGTAGGATGTGGCGGCAACCGCGATGCCACCAAGCGCCCCGAAATGGCTAACATCGCCACCCAGCTAAGCGATCAGGTGATATTGACTTCTGACAATCCGCGAAACGAGGATCCCGAAACTATTATTCAGGATATGGAAGCTGGAGTGGAAATGCACCTGCGCCATAAATACCTGAGCATTACTAACCGCAAAGAAGCTATACGTGCTGCGGCAAGGCTTGCCAAAAAAGACGACATCATTCTTATAGCCGGTAAAGGCCACGAAAAATACCAGGAGGTAAACGGTGAAAAACTCCCTTTTGACGACCTCGCCATCGCCCGTGAATCCCTAAATCAAATTCCAAGCTGATGCTGTACTACCTGTTTACATTTTTAGATGAAAGATATGATGTGCCGGGAGCCGGGGTGTTCCAGTTTATCACGTTTCGTGCGGCTATGGCGGCTATATTTTCATTATTGATATGCCTTGTATTCGGAAGACGCCTGATAGCTATGCTTCTTAAAAAACAGGTAGGCGAAACCGTTCGCGACCTTGGTTTGGAAGGTCAGGCCGAAAAAGCCGGTACACCAACCATGGGTGGGCTTATCATCCTTATGGGGATACTGGTGCCGGTGCTTTTGTTCGCCAAGCTCGAAAATATCTACATCATCACCCTATTGATTACTACAGTTTGGATGGGGGCTGTGGGCTTTCTGGATGATTACATCAAAGTATTTAAGAAAGATAAAAAAGGCCTCCCCGGAAAATTTAAAGTTGTAGGCCAGGTGGGCCTCGGTATAATTGTCGGTAGCCTGCTGTTTTTTAATCCTGAGGTTACCATTAAGGAAAGAGTAGAACGTGCCACAGTAGTGGAAACCCAGGATGGGCGTGTGTTACAACAACTTCCTGTATACAGCGATGCTGAGAAATCACTGAAAACCACCATCCCGTTTTTTAAGGATAACGAGTTTGATTACTCCCGACTTATCAGCTGGATGGGCGACAACTATATGCAGTGGGCGTGGCTGATCTTCATCCCCATTGTAATTTTTATTACAACCGCAGTTTCTAATGGTGCCAACCTTACGGACGGTATTGACGGGCTGGCAACAGGCACTTCAGCCATTATAGGTATTACGCTTGGCATATTTGCCTATGTATCGGGTAGTATCATTTTCGCGGATTACCTCAACATTATGTACATCCCCAACTCGGCCGAGCTGGTGGTATTTATAGCCGCTTTTGTGGGCGCCTGCATTGGCTTTTTGTGGTACAATACCCACCCCGCCCAGGTTTTTATGGGCGATACGGGCAGCCTTGCCCTTGGCGGGATTATAGCCGTATTCGCCATTGCCATCCGTAAAGAATTGTTGATTCCAATTGTATGCGGAATCTTCTTGGTGGAGAATCTCTTCTGTAATGATGCAGGTGAGCTACTTCAAATACACCAAAAAGAAATTTGGAGAAGGCCGCAGAATCTTCCTGATGTCGCCCCTGCACCACCACTACCAGAAAAAGGGTTATCACGAAAGTAAAATCGTAACCCGCTTCTGGATTATCGGGATTTTCCTGGCCGTATTAACCTTCGTAACACTGAAACTGCGCTAATGAGTATCACTAAAAAAATAGCGATTCTCGGAGCGGGCGAAAGCGGTTTGGGCGCAGCCATGCTGGCCCAAAAGCAGGGCTTTGACATTTGGCTGAGTGACGGTGGTAAAATAAAACTCGAATACCGCCAAAAGCTGGATGAGCTGGGTATTCCTTATGAAGAAGGTACACACACCTATGATAAAATCCTGAATGCGGATTTGGTGGTGAAGAGCCCAGGCATTCCCGCGAAAGCGGAAGTGGTAAAGGCTATTGTAAATAAGGACGTAGAGTTGATTTCGGAAATAGAATTTGGCTCACGCTACTGTAAAGGAAAAATCATTGCGATAACCGGCAGCAACGGCAAAACCACCACTACCCTGCTTACACATCACATCCTTAAAAATGCAGGGCTCAATGTGGCTCTTACGGGAAATATTGGCAGCAGCCTGGCAGCCAGCGTGGCCGAGAGAGATTCCGATTACTATGTGGTGGAGGTTTCAAGCTTTCAGCTGGATGACATCAACAGCTTTAAGCCACACATCGCCATACTTACCAACATTACTCCGGATCACCTGGACCGCTACGATTATAAGCTGGAAAACTACGCAGCCAGCAAATTCGCCATAACCCGCTACCAGGATGAAAACGACTATTTCATCTGGAATATGGACGACCCCGAAACACTGAATTACAAAGACAAATTTGACATAAAGGCCAAAACACTTGGCCTGAGCCTAAAGCCACAACCTATTGAGGGCGCCTGGCTTGACGAGAATAACACCATACAGATAACATTAAACAATCAGGAACAAATGAGCATCAACGAACTGGCCTTACAAGGCAAGCACAATACTTACAACAGCATGGCATCCGGGCTGGCAAGTAAGCTTTTAGGCATCCGGAAAGAAACTATACGCGAGAGCCTGGCAGGCTTTGACAGTATTGAGCACCGCCTGGAACCTGTGCTGCAGGTTTATGGCGTACAATATATAAATGACAGTAAAGCCACTAACGTAAACTCTACCTGGTACGCACTGGAAAGCATGCAAACCCCAACTGTATGGATTGTAGGTGGTGTGGACAAGGGCAACGATTACAGTGAATTGTATGATTTGGTAGATGAAAAGGTAAAAGCCATTATCTGTCTGGGAGTGGATAACTCGAAATTACACCGGGCTTTTGAAGGTCGTGTGGATTTGATTATTGATGCCGCCAATATGGACGAAGCTGTGCGCATGAGCTACAAAATGGCCGATAAAGGAGACAGCGTACTGCTAAGCCCTGCCTGTGCCAGCTTTGATTTGTTTGAAAACTATGAAGACAGAGGAAGGCAGTTTAAGCAGGCTGTGAGGAACCTATAACAGTTGGCAGTATGCGGTTGGCAAATATTGCAAACTGTTAACTGCCTAATTGAATACTGAATAAAATGAGCAAAATCCTAAACAGAATACAAGGCGACCGCACCCTATGGGTGATAGCGGTGCTATTGGCATTGTTTAGCCTGTTGCCGGTTTATAGCGCCAGCAGCAACATTGCCTTTTTGTATGGCAGCGGAGATACATTTGGGATGCTTGCCCGTCATGGCATGCATCTGGTATTGGGATTGATTTTAATGTACGCTGCCCATAAAATTCCGTATCGCCATTTTGGGGCCTTATCCATGATATTGATGCCGGTAGCTGTATTGCTATTGGTATATACCTTATTCCAGGGACATACAGTAGCCAATGCCGCGCGTTGGATTCAGATACCCGTTTTAGGCTGGACCTTCCAGACCTCCGCCTTTGCCAGCATAGTGTTAATGATTTACATCGCACGTTATCTGGCGAAAGCTGAACCCGAAAAAATAAAGAGCTTTCGCAAATCATTTGTTCCATTGCTATTACCCATTTTTCTAGTGTGTGGATTTGTGCTTCCTGCCAACTTCAGTACAGCCGCACTCATATTTTCAGTTGCCCTGATTGTAATGTTTATTGGCGGCTATCCGTTGAAAAATCTGCTCATCATTATTGGATCGGGAGTGGTGGGTCTGGCCCTGTTTATTATGGTGGTAATGACCTGGCCGCAAATCAGCAACAGAACCGCTACCTGGAAAGCGCGTATTGAAAGCTTTATGAGTGGCGATGCCCAAGAAAACTACCAGGTAACCAAGGCCAAAATGGCTATTGCCGAGGGAATGGTAATCGGCAAAGGTCCGGGCAAAAGCATTCAGAAAAACTTTTTACCCCAATCCAACTCAGATTTTATTTATGCCGTAATAGTGGAGGAATTCGGTACGATAGGAGGCTTCCTGATTGTATTCTTCTACGCCCTGTTTTTAATACGGGTGCTGATAATTGCCACACGGGCCGAAAGCAAATTTGCCATGTTGGTTGCGGCCGGAACCGGCTTTGCCATTCTTATACAAGCATTTGTAAACCTTGGCGTTGCTGTGAACCTTTTACCAGTAACAGGTCAAACCTTGCCACTAATCAGTGCCGGGGGTTCCAGTATTTGGATGACCTGCCTGGCTATCGGAATCATAATCAGCGTAAGCAAAGGCAAACAAGGCGAAGAAGATATTGCAGATGATGAACCTGAAATAGCAGACACAAATTTGGCCGGAGCATGAAGAAGTACAGATTTATGATAAGTGGAGGCGGTACCGGTGGACATATATTCCCGGCTATTGCCATTGCCGATAAGTTGAAAGAAATGGAACCTGATTCAGAGTTTCTATTTGTAGGTGCGCAAGACCGTATGGAGATGGAGCGGGTACCCGCAGCTGGTTACAAAATTGAAGGCCTTTGGATTAGCGGTATTCAGCGAAAGCTTACGGCCAGCAACCTGATGTTCCCTTTTAAATTGTTTAGTAGTATTACCAAGTGTAAATCACTGATTAAAAAATTTAAGCCGCATGCCGTAATTGGAACGGGCGGCTTTGCAAGTGGCCCTTTGCTATATGTAGCGGCAAAACGCAAAATCCCTACAGTGATACAGGAGCAAAACTCCTTTCCGGGGATTACCAATAAGATACTCGCCCCTAAAGTGAATAAGATTTGTGTGGCTTATGAGCAGATGGATCGCTTTTTTCCTGCCCATAAAATTATGCTAACCGGCAACCCCATCCGGGAAACCGTAAAAAAGATAAACCCCGACCGGAATTTTGCCCACAGCACCTTTAAGCTGGATCCCAATAAGCAGACGCTATTAGTATTGGGCGGCAGCCTTGGCGCGAGGCGCATAAATGAGTTGATAGCTCAAAATCTTGATGAGCTGCTTCAGCAAAACATCAACATATTATGGCAAACGGGTAAACTGTATTTCGATAAGCTGAACGAGGAGTTTGGCAGCAGACAAAATGAGAACTTCCGCATGATGCCCTTCATAAAAAACATGGATGATGCCTATGCCATGGATATTATCATCAGCCGGGCGGGTGCGGGTACTATCTTCGAGTTGGCCGTAGCAGCTAAAGCTACTTTGCTTATCCCCTCGCCTAATGTAGCCGAAGATCATCAAACAAAAAATGCAACGGCTTTAGTACGTAAAAATGCGGCCCTGCTTTTCCGCGAAAGCGAGAGCAACGAAACATTTTTGAACGCGGTAAACCAACTGAAGGAACAAAAGAGAAAACTGGAAGAAAACATCAGGGAATTTGCCCTGCCCCACGCTGCTGCAGATATTGCCGAAGAAGTATTAAAACTGGTGAAGGCCAATGCTGGATAAAGAAAACATATACCTGATTGGAATTGGCGGCATTGGCATGAGTGCCCTGGCCCGCTATTTCAAAAGCATCGGTAAAAATGTAGCCGGTTATGACCGTGTGCAGACCCCACTGTGCCTGCAGCTGGAAAGCGAAGGTATGGCCATCCATTATGAGGATTCTGTTGAATCTATTCCCAATGAATTTCGGGACACTAAAACCACAGCGGTAATTTATACTCCGGCTATCCCTGTGGAAATGACCGAATTGGAATATTTTAAAAGCCATGGGTTTGAGTTGATGAAACGGGCATTGGTTCTGGGTAAAATAAGTCAAAACCACACTTGCCTTGCCGTTGCCGGTACTCATGGAAAAACCACAACTTCTGCCCTGTTAGCGCATTTGTTTAAGCAGGCCGGGCATAACATTACAGCCTTCCTTGGCGGGATTGCCTCAAACTACCAAACCAATTTTTTGGCCGGAGATGAAAACGGCATTTTAGTGGCTGAGGCCGATGAATATGACCGGAGCTTTTTACAGTTAAAACCAGCTGGCGCCATTATCACTTCAGTGGATTCGGATCACCTGGATATTTATGGAGAACCGGAAGCACTTAAAGCTACCTTCAGGGAATTCCGCGAAAGCGTAACCGAAAAAGTGGTGGTGCAAAAAGACACTGAACTAAAGGGAACCTCCTACTCCATTGATGGCGATTCGGACTATATAGCAACAAATGTGCGCATTGAGAACCACAGCTACACCTTTGATTTGAAGTTGCCAACCGGAGAAATAATTTCAGACATAAAATGTGGATTGCCGGGCCGCCATAATGTGGAGAATGCCACGGCAGCCGCAGCTTTAGCTTTAAATTTTGGCCTGTCAGCAGAAGAAGTAAAAGAGGGTATCGGCAGCTTTAAAGGGGTAAAACGCAGGTTTGAATATCATATTAAAAGTGAAAAGCTCGTTTACATAGATGACTATGCCCATCATCCGGCCGAAATAAACGCGCTTGTTTCATCAGTAAAAGAGCTATATCCTGAGAAGAAAATTACCGGAATTTTTCAACCACACCTGTTTTCGCGTACGCGTGATTTCAAGGACGGTTTTGTGGAAGCCCTGAACCAACTGGATGAAGTTGTACTGATGGACATCTATCCCGCAAGGGAAAAACCCATACCGGGTATTAACAGTAATATGCTGCTTAACCTGATTACAGCTGAAAGCAAACATCACTTTTCCACACAGGAGATTCTAACTCATTTGGGTGAAAATAAACCCGAGGTAGTACTAACCATTGGGGCGGGAGATATTGACAAATTAGTGAACCCCCTAAAGATGAAATTGCTGCAATGAAAAAGGTTTGGAACATAGCAAGTTGGTCGGTGGGCTTTGTGCTATTGCTTGTGCTCGCAGCATTCAGTTCGCAAAAAAAGAGCAAGGTGCGCTTTCAGGACATTGATATACAGATAGATTACGATAAAAAGCACTACTTCGTAAGCAAAGGAGAAATAGATCAGATAGTGCGCGAAGAATACCCTTACATCGATAGTATTCTGTGCCGAGAAATTAACATAAGCCTGTTAGAAGAAACGCTTGATAATCACCCCTCTATCCGTAAAGCGGAGGTATATTCGGCCTTGGACGGCATCTTAACGATACACGTACAGCAAAAGCAGCCCTGTTATCGCGTACATAATTCAGCACGAGATTATTACATAGCTGAAATGGGAGATACGATGAAGCTCTCTCCAAATTATTCAGCAAAAGTTCCGCTGGTAACAGGTACACTTTCGGCAGAAAGTACGCACAAGGTGTACGAGTTTTTTATGGCGATAAAGAAGGATGAATTTTTTAACAACTTCTTTACAGGAGTGGATGTTGATGAAAATGGTGAATGGACATTATATCCAAAGCCAGGCAGACATAAAGTGATTTTAGGAGCACCGGAAAGTGTGGATGAAAAACTCAGAAGATTAAAAATCTTTTACCAGAGTGTGATTGATAAAAAGAATTTAGACAGCATAGCAAGCCTGAACCTGGCTTACGATAAGCAGGTGATTTGCAAAAAATATTAACACCATGAACCCCGAAAACATAGCCGTAGGGCTTGACATAGGAACCACCAAAATAGTGGCCATGATCGGCAGGAAGAATGATCATGGAAAACTGGAAATCCTTGGGATGGGCAAGGCCAAATCCCTGGGTGTACACCGTGGTGTTGTTACCAATATCACCCAAACTATTGAATCTATAAAGCAGGCCGTGGTTGAAGCCGAGAATTCATCAGGACTTGGTATTAAGAGCGTGGTGGTGGGCATAGCCGGCCAGCATATCCGCAGCCTTCAGCATAGCGATTACATCGTTAGGCAGAATTCTGACGATGTGATTGACAACAGGGATATTGATAACCTGATTAAAAATGTGCACAACCTGGTAATGCTGCCTGGTGAGGAAATAATCCATGTGCTACCGCAGGAGTATAAAGTGGACGGACAGGCCGAAATACGGGAGCCAAAAGGTATGTATGGCAGCCGCCTAGAGGCCAATTTCCACATTGTGGTGGGCCAGATAAGCTCTATAAAGAATATTGGCCGTTGTGTAAAAAGCAGCAACCTGAACGTGGCCGACATTACTCTTGAGCCACTCGCTTCCGCGGAAGCGGTATTGAGCCAGGAAGAAAAAGAAGCCGGTGTAGTGCTGGTGGATATAGGTGGTGGCACCACTGACCTGGCAATTTTTAAGGACGGTATTATCCGCCATACAGCTGTTATCCCTTTCGGGGGAAATGTGATTACCGAAGACATCAAAGAAGGGTGTTCCATTATAGAGAAGCAGGCCGAGCTATTGAAAATCAAGTTTGGATCAGCCTGGCCGGGAGAGAATAAGGAAAATGAAATCGTTAGCATACCGGGGCTTCGCGGACGTGAGCCTAAGGAGATTTCATTGAAAAATCTCTCCAAAATTATTCATGCCCGTGTGGTGGAAATAATTGAACAGGTGTACCTGGAAATTAAAAACTACGGGCATGATGAAAATAAGAAGAAACTTATAGCCGGTATAGTACTCACCGGTGGCGGTGCCCACCTTAAGCATATTAAACAGCTTACTGAATTTGTAACCGGCATGGATACCCGTATCGGCTACCCCAACGAGCACCTTGCCAGCGAGAGTGATGATGAGTTTAGTAGCCCTGCCTATGCCACTGCCGTGGGATTAGTGCTTAAGGGACTATCCAAAACCAGTTCGGATGAACTTTCGGTAGTGGATCCCAACAATCCCGATGACATCCGCAAGGCCCTTAAGGATAATAAGGATTTACAGCCCGAACCGGAAGAACAACCACAGCCGGAAGCTAACGAGGAAAAAGAAGAAGAAGAAAAACAGGAGGAGAAACGCCCCCGAAAGAGTTTTATAGAAAACTGGTCGGAGAAGTTTCGCAATTTTTTGAATGACGACCTATAAAATATAAATGCAGCAGTGATGAGTGACCAGAATTCCAATGACACAATTGCCTTTGACTTACCCAAAAACCAGTCATCCGTTATTAAAGTAATAGGAGTAGGCGGTGGCGGTAGCAACGCAGTAAACCATATGTACGGTATGGGGATTCGCGGAGTTGATTTTGTGGTATGTAATACCGACAGCCAGGCGCTGGAAAACAGCCCGGTACCTAATAAAATTCAGTTGGGTGTAACCCTTACCGAAGGTTTAGGTGCAGGTGCCAACCCCGAGGTTGGGCAGCAATCCGCAATGGAAACCATTGAGGAAATTAAAAACCTGTTGGAGACCAACACCAAAATGGTATTTATTACCGCTGGTATGGGCGGTGGTACCGGAACAGGAGCTGCTCCCGTAATTGCAAAAGCTGCAAAAGATGCCGGCATACTTACCGTGGGTATCTGCACCATTCCCTTTTTGTTTGAAGGAAACAACCGAAAGCTACAGGCCGAAAAAGGTGTTGAGGCCCTTAGAAAAACCGTGGACTCGCTGGTAGTTATCAATAACAACAAACTCCGCGAGGTATATGGTAATCTTGGCTTTAAAGCCGGATTTGCCAAAGCTGATGAAGTACTGGCCACTGCTGCCCGCGGAATTGCTGAGGTAATTACCCATCACTACACTACAAACATCGACTTACGCGATGCTAAAACCGTACTTTCTGATAGTGGTACGGCCATAATGGGATCAGCCAATGCATCCGGTGAAAACCGTGCGAGCGAGGCTATTATGAAAGCGCTGGACTCTCCCCTATTGAATGACAACCACATTCGCGGAGCGAAAAACGTATTGCTGCTTATTGTATCCGGTAAGGAGGAAATTACCATTGATGAGATTGGTGAGATTAATGACCACATCCAGAATGAAGCCGGTGGTGGCGCAAACATCATTATGGGTATTGGTGAGGATGAAAACCTTGGTGATGAAGTGGCTGTAACCATTATTGCAACCGGTTTTAATGCCGATCAGCAGGTGCAGGTAATTGGCCGTGAGCCACAAAAAGTGGTGCATACACTGGAAGATGAACAGCCACTAAGTACTAAGGTGTACAGCAAACCGCTTAAGCAGGAGGATGAAACCAGCGATGATGATATGATAAGCCGTGAGCTGGCGAAATTTGATAAAAAGGAAAGCAAACCCCAGCCCGATCTTTTTCATTTTGATGAGCCGGAAGCTACCAAAGCCTCTGAACCTGTAGAAGAGCCTGAGCCAGCTGAGGAGCCGGAAGAAGTAAAGTTTACACTGGCAGACGAAGATGTGGAGGAAACTGAGCCTGAGGTGGTAGCCGAGAACCCCGTTGACTGGAAGCAGGAAAAGGAGGAGCCGGAAGCCAAAGCTGAAGAAGAAAACGAGCCTGTGTTTGAGATTGGCAATGATGCCGATGAAGAAGAGAACAGCAACCGCAGGGTGATTTTTACGCTGGATGATGAGGATATGGAAGACGAGCCTGTGGCTAAAACTCCGGAACACAAACCTGAGCCCTCACCCCAAACCCCTCTGCCAAAGGGAGAAGGGCTGCGAGACGCTGAGCCAAAACAAGAAGCTCCATCTAAAAGAGAACCTATTCGCTATACGCTGGAAGATTACCGAAATCTTGAAAATCAGCTTAAGAATGCTAAGCCTGAAACCTCATCAAAACCTGTGGAAACCAAAAACAGTGCGGAGGATGAAGATAAGGCACTTCGCTTTGAACTGAAAAAGGTGGAGAAAAATGAAGAAGAGCCTAAGGGCAAGTCTAGCCATGGTGTAGATCCCACTGAAACTACTGTGGAAGAAGCTATGCGCCTGCGTATGAATCAGCGAAAGGAGCATTTTAAGGCCTTTAACTACAGGTTTAAAAACAACCCGGCATCTGTAGATGAAGTGGCCAATGAACCGGCCTATAAACGCCAGGGTGTTAAAATTGAAGATGGCCGCTACAGTACTGAAAACCGCATTAGCCGCTTTAGTATTGATGACAGCGACAATGGCCCTGACATTAAAACCAATAACAGCTTTTTGCACGATAATGTGGATTAAGCATCTTTCACGCTGATCTCGCGGATTAGTGCAGATAGCTTTTTAATACAGTACCAGTAAATAGTACGAAGGAGATAAGCATGATTCCTGAAAACGAAAGGTCCCTCCGGTAAAACCGGGGGGATTTTTTTTGGCTACTACGAGCAAAAAGGCGATGTAGCCAATATATGGGCTATGTGCCTATGTGGTTTTTAACTTCTGCTACTTCCCTACATTTGTTGCACTTAAAAAATTAAAACTATCATGGGAGATTTATCCAACAACATAGGCGAAGAAATGAAAACCGCCATGCGCGCTAAAGACAAAACACGTTTGGAAACCCTGCGTGCTATAAAATCAGCTATACTGCTGGCTAATACTGAGGCTGGAGCTAAAGAGCTTTCATCTGATGATGAAATGAAAATTTTGATTAAGCTGGCCAAACAGCGCAAAGACTCTTTAGAAATTTATGAGCAGCAGGGCCGAGAAGACCTGGCCAATGATGAGCGCCAGCAACTGGAAGTAATTGAAGGCTTTTTACCCAAACAAATGACCGAAGCCGAACTGGAAGCCTACCTCAAAGAGCTGATAGTACGTCTGGATGTAAAAGGCCCGCAGGATATGGGTAAGATTATGGGAACAGCAAGTAAGGAGCTAGCCGGCAAAGCGGATGGCAAAGCTATAAGTGCGAAGGTGAAGGAGATTTTGGGGTAGAAAGGATTTACCACGCGAGGGAACTCGTGTGGCAGCTGACGGTAATTTATGGTTAACTGCTGATGTGACGAAAGTGTTCCGATTGAGCCTAAATTTTAGAGCACCTCATGCGGGCGGGATTAACGAATTATGGCACGAAGAGACTGTCTCGGTAGCAGGGAAGACCCTATTTAACTGGTAATCATAAGTCATGGAAGTTATCTCAAAAAAAATATGGAGGTCAAGATCTCAAACAAGATAAAATTGACGTATTGAATATTTAGCTACATGATTTTAATACGCTATTTATTATTCGAAACACACCGGTTGCTAAAAAACTGGTATACCCTGATCAATTCAATTGGAATTGTTTTTATTGAATTTACAGTAGTGATTTTATTTGGAGGAAGCATATTGATGTATTTATATCTTGCTTGTCAGTTCATTATTGATGACATATCGAAGGTTCAGAACTACAGAAACTACATTTATGGTTTAATATTTTTGATATATGGCTTAATATCATATATATACATGTATGATAAAAAATATGAAAAGATTGAGAGGGATTATTCCAAAATTAAGTTTTTGATTCCAGCGCGCCTTAGAACCATACTGATCATTTTATACTATTCCGTTCCCTTTTTCTTATTTTTCTCCTGAGCCCCCCGCTGGCGCTAAAAAATCCCGCTTGTTCTTTTCCTTAAACAAACCCTGACAGATTTCTAAACTCCGTCAGGGTTCTTAAACTTTAAAGGCCTGGTTCAAATTGTCAATCGGGATTTCTTAATACAAATTACTACGCGAAGGGACTCGAGCGGTAGCGTTGGGTATTGAGCCTTAGCCTGCCTACCTTCTATACAGCGAGATAAAAAGCATCGGTAAAAACCCGAGTGCAAAAACGAGCGTACCGAGCATCATCAATAGGTTAGCTCCCATTAGGTGCAGCACTTTGAATATTCCTGATAGGCCAACAATAACAGCAGCAGTGGCTCCAAAAATCAATTGTAGTTTTTCAATACGCGGGCGGGCTATGGATAGTTTGTAGCGGCTATAGCTAAACATTGGCACAAATACCAATAGCAATAGCATAAGGCCAGCTATGAATAATGAATTGGCACCAGGGTAGTGTAAAATCTTAAACATGGCACCAAGTGTAAGACTAAGGGCTCCTAAAAACCCTGTGATAAACAACAGCTTTTTCATAAAGGTTATTTTTTTTGAGTTTAACAGAAATACAGTTTTTCGTTCCAGATCTTTTAATCCGTTAGGCGCAAGTTCCGCAATAGCCGCCTCAAGCAATCCATTAAAGTCTTTACCCTGGGCTAATTCATGCTCAATTACGCAACACAAATGGTCTAAAATATCATCCTTAAGTTTAGGTAGTTTCAGATTACTCTCCCCAACCCTTTTGGCAATACTATCTACTTGCTCATCGGTAAGCTTCATTGCAAACTAAGTTTTGGATACACCACTTTTGTAAGAGTTTCAATAAAATCACGGAGCTCCTCTAAATGGGCTTTTTTCTCCACCTTACCTTTTGAAGTCAGCAAATAATACTTCCTCACTCTCTTACCGATATACTCCTCCTCAAAAGTCAACAGGCCATCCTTAGTCATACGTTGCAGGGCCGGGTAAAGGCTACCATCCTTCAATAGTATCTTTCCCTCAGAAAGCTCTTTTACTTTTTGAAAAATCTCGTACCCATACATTCGGCCATTTTCAGCCAACAGGTTTAACACAATCACCGATAAGGTGCCCTTCAGTAGCTCTTTACTATACATAGGCAAAATATACATAGATTATTAATACCTCATAATATGATGTATTAATTTTTAGGCTTCGAATCAAATTTTTCAGTATATAGATATTCTGAATAACCGGTTCCTCGGCAGGCATGCACCTGTCTCTTATGCCTTACCTTTAAACTCATTATAAGCCCGATTAACTAATTTGTACGCGAGAGGACGCGCGCGATAGCGCGGGGATTCTCGGGGTAGCGAGGGTGGAAAGGATTTACCACGCGAGGAGACTCGCTCGATAACTAGGGGATCATTGAATTAGTCAACTTCTTGACAATAGTTAGCATTTAGATGAAATTTTTCCAACCCTTCAGGAATTAGATCATTCAGCAAAAAGAATAATTCATTGAGAAGGTATCTATTTGTATCAAAACACTGTTCCAGACAATATTCATTATCTATGATAATGTAATCAATACCTTCTCCTTCATTTTTAATATTTATAGTAGTCGCCCTACCACAAGGCACTTCATTCTTAAAATATAAATCTTCCAAAAATTCATGTGTGTCTAAAAACATAAACAATCGATATAGGCTCTTTTGGCTAATCTTGTCTATTGGAACATGGGCGGAATCATATACGAAATCATCATGTTTAAATATCCGGTTTCGAAAGAAATACGCCCCTACTCTCAACCCCTCATTATCAATCTGGTATCCAACAAATTTTTTATAAACCCCAGTTCCTTTAACAACTATGCTATATTCTATTTTCTTGCTGTCTGAATTATTATTGAGGACCAGAAACAAAGAAAATATTAAACTTAAATTAATCATACCTTGCTAATACTTAGGATAAGTGCATAAGCATTTTCTATAGTGCTAATAAGATCACTTACATCCTGGTTAATAAAAATCCTAACATAACGCGGTTAATCGACTGATTGGTATAATCCTGAATTTCGACCCCCTGAGACCTATTATCTATGCCTCTTAATATTTCTGTGACGTGTGTCTTGAACAATACTACCCTCTTTAAAATTTCTATTTGGAAATCCAGAATGTAATATAACTAATATACCACCTCCATTATACAGATTTGAGCAAGTTAGTCCTTTATAATCATCACCCAACAAACTTAATGCATAGTCAAAACAAACTCTGACAGATTTCTAAACTCTGTCAGGGTTTTCAATTTCAAAGGCCTTTATCAAACTGTGGACTATCGTCTTAAAACTATCTGCTCCTCTACACCAACCTGTTCTTAATGGCCATTTGCACAGCCTCTACTTTGTTGTGTACGTGTAGTTTCTGGTAAATATTTTCGATGTGCTTGCGTACGGTGCCAGGGCTTATGAAAAGATTTTCTACAATCTCATTGTAGTTGAGGCCAATGATTGAAAGCTCCGCCTTTATACAATGCATCCTATATTCAACTAAGTTCCGTTAACTATCTTTGGATAAGTTTGAAAAAAAGATGCCGTCATGGAAGCACATAAAATTGACACAACTGAGTATTTCTATAATTTGGTGAAAAATGCAAGTGCTGAGATTAAGCTCGAAATCATTAAACGCCTTTCTGATTCCTTAAAGAGGGAAATTAACGAACCAAAGGACGATTCCTGGAAGGAACTTTTTGGTGCATGGCCCTCTGACGAAAGTGCAGAAGAATTGAT
Source organism: Schleiferiaceae bacterium (assembly GCA_963758205.1). Taxonomy (GTDB): domain Bacteria; phylum Bacteroidota; class Bacteroidia; order Flavobacteriales; family Schleiferiaceae; genus Owenweeksia. Next base: position 332,198 of record CAVWUM010000001.1, on the reverse strand, counting down.
TGAGACCATCCGTAGCAGCCGCTTTACTGACCGCCAAATTGAAGATTTGGAATGAACTACCTATTGGACACCAATATCTGTATCTATTTTTTAAAAGGGTTATACGGTTTAGAGAAGAAAATAACCCAAGTAGGTTTTGACAACCTTTATATTTCCGAAATAACGGTGGCTGAATTGAAATATGGTGCTCAAAAAAGCAATAATTCTAACGCCAGTCTTAAGGTTGTAAATCGGCTGGCCGAAAAATTCAAACAACTACCCATCACAGCAGGAATAGACATCTATGCCATTGAAAAAGCACGATTGAGACAAGAAGGAAGAATAGTGGACGACCTAGATCTTTTTATTGGCGCCACGGCTTTAGCCCATCAAATGATAATGGTAACCAATAATGAAAAGCACTTAGGACGATTAAGCGGTATCGAAATAGAGAATTGGACTCTCTTATATGATTCCGGTCTGGATCTAAAGGCGTAATTACAGAGGCTTCATAGCTGGGAACAATCAACTAAAAGCTATTCGCTCCTCTACACCAACCTATTCTTAATCGCCATTTGCACAGCTTCTACTTTGTTATGTACATGTAGTTTCTGGTAAATATTTTCGATGTGCTTGCGTACGGTGCCAGGGCTAATAAAGAGGTTTTCGGCAATCTGGTTGTAGTTGAGGCCGCTGGCCAGTTGCTCCAGGATTTCGGTTTCGCGCTTAGTGAGGTTAAAGTCTACTTTTTCTTCGGGTACTTCCTGGTCTTTATAGCGGATAAGGTTAAGCGCCTTGCGGGCTACGCTGCTGCTCATTGGTGCTCCACCATCCATTACTTCAGTAATAGCTGCGAAAAGTTTATCCGGTCTTTCATCTTTAAGCAGGTAGCCATTAGCCCCGGCCATTATGGCCTGCAGAATGTAGTTCTCCTCATCAAACACGGTGCTCATTATTATTTTAATGTGCGGGTATTTGAGCTTTACCTGCTTAGTGGTTTCAATGCCATCCATCACCGGCATTTGTATATCCATCAGGATCAAATCCACATGGGCATCAACTTCAAGATGTTTTAGTATAGCCTGCCCATGCGGCTCCCATCCCCTTACGGTGATTTCTTCATCAAAAAGGTTGAGCTTATCAATAAGGGTTCGGGCCAGGCGGTTATTGTCTTCTGCAATTAAAATACGGATAGGCATAGGTTTGGACATTTAAATGCTAAAATATGCGATTAGTAAGGAAGTCTCTATACGTAATTTGCCTGATTAAGCGGAACCCTCACCTCCACACTAGTGCCCTTGCCTGGAGCGGTAGTAAGGTTTAGCTCGGCATTAAACTGCTTAGCACGCTCCTTCATATTGATGAGACCATAGCCCTTTTCGGTAAGTTCATTAAGTTCAAAGCCCCGCCCATCATCTGTCACTACCACCGTAAGCGTTTTATTAAGCTTTTTAAAAGCAATCAACATTTCACTAAAGCCGGCATACTTTACTGCATTGTTTACCGCTTCCTGCACTATTCTATATAGATTAATGGCCATCACCGGGCTTAAGGTAAGGTCATCATCGGCCTGCATACTCACTTTCACCTGCCGGTCATCCAGGTTCAGTCGAGAAACAAATTCCTGGGTTTTGGCGGTGAGTGTTTCCAGGTCTATCACTTTTTGGTTCATGGCCCAGATAGTTTCGCGAAGTTGCAGCATGGTATCGCGGCCATTATCACTGATGGAATAAAGTGTTTTCTTGCGGTCTTTATCTTCTTCGGCAAAAGCCAGGCTGTCAACACTACTGCTAATAATGGTAAGCTGCGAACCTATATGATCATGAAGATCGCGGGAGATGCGTACCCTTTCCTCCTGGATACGAGCCTCCACTTCGGCCCTGGCCAACTCATCCCTTAGGTGACTCTCCTCCGTAAGCTTTTGTTCCTTGAGTTTCTGCCGGTGATAAATATTTACTCCAATTACCACCAATAGCAGAATGGCAGCCACCAGCACTATAGCCCAGGTGGTACGCTGCCTTACTTTCAACTGTTCTTCAGCAAGTATCACTTTACTCTCGGCCAGCTGGCGCTCCTTCTTTTCGGTATCAAATTGAGTTTGCACTTCTTTTATTACACGCTCCTGCTCTATATCATAATAGCCGTATTGGGCCTCAATTCTTTTTTCCATATGCCTTACGGCCGACTTATAATCTCCCGTAAGGGTATCAACACCGGCCAGCCGGGCATATATATTTATCAGCTCCTTTTTATTCCCCATTTCAATGGCAATGCGCCTTGCAGAGTCAAGTTCCACATAAGCCCTGGGGTAATCCTTCAGTTCGGTATGCAATGCTCCTAAAAGTGAATATTCGGCAGCCAGGGCATTTTTATCACCCAGCTCCTGCCTTATATCTTTTGCCAGGTTTGTTGCCCAAATGGCCGAATCAAGTTTATCCTGCCGTTTAAACACCACCCCAAGGTTACTGTAGTTAATGGCCAACCCTCGTTTATCGTTAAGGCTATCCTTTAGTACTATGGACTTATTTATGAAATAGCGCGCACTGTCATTGTTTTCAAAATCGAGGTAAAGCTTACCCAGGTTGGCGTAAGAAACACTAAGCCCATATTGATCTTCCAGCGCCTCCCTGGCACCAATAGCTCTCATATGAAATGGTATTGCGGCCTTATACTCCCGCTTATCCGTATAAAGTGCACCAATATTACTGAGGGTGTTGGCCACGCCCTTTTTGTTGTCATGCTTTTCAAATATGGTGAGGGATTGGGTGTAGTAACCAATGGCCCGATCCAGCTCGCCCATATTCCAGTAAATGAGGCCAGTATTATTTAGCGCCTGCCCTTTGATTACAATGTGATTATGCTCTTCGGCAATAGATATAGCCTTGCGATAGCAATTAAGCGCGCTATCATATTTAGAGGTAATATCATACACAATACCCAGTTGATTGTAGCAGGATGCTTCTAATAGATGGTGTTCAATTTTTTGAGAAATAGCCAGCGCTTTATTTACAAATTGCTTTGCAGCTGCAGGCTTGGAGTAGATTACATCCCATGCCTGCTTTTGGTATTCTGCCACCTGTACCGAGTCATTGCCCTTCCCCGCAAGGGTAAAAGAAAATACCAGAGCAACTACCAAAAAAACAGACTGTAAGCTTTGCATGCTGTAGAAATTAAGCATTGAAAAATACAGCAAGTATTTACATAAAAAAAAGCCTCACGGCTGAGAGGCTTTTAATTATCGATAATAAGTAGGCTCTTGCTTAGTAGGTGTATGTAAACTGCCGGTTGAACTTTCCTGAAGTATCGATAAGGATAAAATCTACGGAGTTGATGCCAGCTACTTTTAACATACTTAAGTTGTAACTCTTGTTTTTGGTTAAATAGGCCTGGCATAAGTCTCCATTGCCTTCGTGCACCAGCTGTACAATAGGGGGCATAGGCGGGGTGGCACACATCGGTAACAGCCTTAGCTCAAAATCATGCTCGCCACAGCCACCACCATGGCTCAAATTGATATTAAGGCAATCATCACTAAGTTCGGCTTTGTTTATTACTACCTCATCCCTAAAGGTGCTATCGGAAGGGTTAAACTGAAAGTTGATAGGCTCGCACCCCCTTTCGCGGATACACACTATATCGGCCAGCTCGCCAGACATACAAGACGAAGCATGGGTGGTAATTACGCGGTAGTTAAACTCCACCACAGTACCGGCTACAAGGGTATAATCAGCGGGAAGTTTAACAGGTTCCAGTATTTTACCGCCTTCCATTTCAATTACAAGTCCGCAACCATCCAGGCCGGTGTAATCCACCACCGTGCCGCTTGATTTATAATCGCAGCCGCAAATACCGGGGGTGTAGGAAGTAACACCGCCATAATTTGTGGCCACGCAGGCATTGGAATAGGTTTTACCATCGCAGCCACATACGGGCGTATAATCTGCGGTACAAATGGCATCCTGATCAATCTGATCTACATTTACGCAAGGATGAACACGGTCTGTTTTTTTGCACCCGCCAAGTACCAGCAGGAAAACGGAAGTGAGAATTATTAGCTTTTTCATTTTTATGTGTTTTACCAAAGACGGTGATACAAACACATTGGTTGCTTTACTCCCCTATTTTAACTTCCTCACCCAAAAAATGGGGTTCGGTGCGTAGAATGTACAAATCAAGCATCATTTTGGTACGTGCAAATACTTCGCGTACCCTGGTTTTAAAACCGGCCTTCACGTGTACATCGCGGGCATTGTAGCCAAAAGCCTCTATACCTTTGCTCCGGGCTATAAACACCGCCCTCTCATTGTGGAATTTTTGTGAAACCACCACAAACTTTGATTGCCCGAAAACTGCCCGGGCACGCACCATAGAGTCCAATGTTCTGAAACCTGCATAGTCAAGCACTATTCTATCTTCAGGCACTCCGCGTTCGATCAGAGCGTTTTGCATAGCCACCGGCTCGTTGTAATTTTTTTTGCGATTATCTCCACTTACCAAAATGTACTGCACCTTACCTGATTCATAGAGTTCAGCTGCGGCATTCATGCGGTACTCGAAGTATAGATTTTTTTGACCATTGCTTAAAAACTGGCTGGTGCCCAGCAATACCGCTACCCTTGCGGGTTCAACTTCTTCTACGGTATTTTTAAGATAGTATTGGGTTTTGCTACTCACCACATGGTTGAAGTACATCACCATAATAAGTGCAATGCCCGCAAGGGTAGCCAATATGTAAAACCACTTTTTCAAGAATAGAGCAGATATGGTAACCGAACTAAGGCCCGTACTGGATTAGTAGGAATTGAGTTAGAGATTAGAACAGAAATTCATCGAATTAATCTTCCGGAAGGTAATCCTCAATTAAGTCCTTTTTGGTTTCAAAATATTCATTCACCAAACCCTGATGGCGCTTTTGAAATTTTTCGAGATCGTTTTGGGCATCGCGGTAGTCGCGCTCGTCCAAAAATTCATTTTCAAGTTTTGACGCCAAAGGCTTAAGGTTGTCGCGCATTTCGGCCTCCATTTCGTTGAGGAAGTAAAGGGTTTCCTCATACAAATCATCCTCACCCTCAAAATCCGCATACTCGGCCACCTCTTTTTTAGATTCTGCAATGGCTTCGCGCATGTCTATCAAAATAGTTTTTATGCTATCGGGATCATTACTTCCAATGGCGGCAAGGTATTTTCTAACCTCAGCCTCTACCCTAAAAAAAGATAGCGTCATATCGCGGGTGTAGAGTGTTACTTCATCTAGCTTTCGGTACTCTTCCTGTATTTCCTCATCGCGCTCAATGTTAAAAAAATGCATTTTGGCGAAGTGGTCTTCAGCGGCTTCAAGTTTAAAAGTGGCCTTCAGCATTTCGCCTTCAGCCTTATATACAGCCTCATAGTATTTCTTCAAATCCTCGTACGATTCATACCTCTTTTTTAAAAGCTCCTCGGCTACACCAAAGTCATTTTCATAGGCGTCAATAAAAATGGTTAGGCCATCCACATATTCGCGTTGCAGAATTTTATAGTCTTCATACGGGCCCAGGCGCTCAAGTTCTGCCCTGCTCTCTTTCAACTGCTCAAGCACCATTTCGCGGTAACGCTCTACCCTGCGCTCATCCATACCTTTAAGGCTGGCCTTTAAGTATAAAAGGTTTTTCTTGTTGATCCTTCGGTTTTGATTGCTAAACTCACGCAGGTACTGCTGTGGATTTTTGTAACGCTGGGCATCCATGCTAAATCCAAAACCAATAAGTAGTGCTATTAAGGGAAGTAATCGAGTCATAAATAAGATTTTGCTGCGAAGCACAAATATAACGGGATGAGGGTAATTGGGAATAGGGTTGAGGAAAATTGAACCTATAGCTAGTTTTCCTTTGGAATTGGCTCGGACAAAACTCCATCTTCATTCACATATATTACAAAGCTGTTCTCATAAAAAAGAGAGTAAAAAATTACCTTACCGTTTTTAAATGTGGTTCGAGAAGGTTTATAATTGTGATATCTCGCCTCCACGTAATTTACCAAAGTAGATTCTGTCCAGTTTTCATTGCCTGCTTTATACATAAACTCACAAGGATCTAAAAATAAATAACCACTTATGAAATAGAGTTCTCCAAGTCTTTTTGACTTACCCAAAAGCGCATGTTGAGTGGGTTTAGTGTAGAAGTATCTATTAGGAATTACTCTTATGGCTGAATCCTTTAATTGTATTGAATAATAATCGGAAAACATTTCGAAGATTTCAATGGTATCGCTCGAAGAATAAATTGTATCGTAACGTTTGAAGGTCAACGGTAGGTATTCATTGTCTGATGGCAGAGGCAGTATGTACTTAAAAAAGTTCCTGCTATCAACGGGAGGAACGGAGTCAGTAAAGTATCTGTACGATACATAACTAACCATGTTCTTTACAATGTCATTATAATCCCTCTTAGTAAAAAATCGCAGATCCTGAGCCAAAATAACATTTGATAATAACAATGTAAACGATAGGAGTCTGAATTGCTTCATTTTGTATTAATCTAAAAGTGGGAGTACAGTCTAAATTATTATCATAGCTCTAATTAAACAAAAAAAACCCCGTCTCGGCTGAGCCGAGACGGGGTGAGAATATATTGGGATGTGATTTACATCATACCTCCCATACCTCCGGGCATGCCACCTGGCATTCCACCGCCACCGTTATCCTCTTTCGGGATATCAGTAATAGTGGCCTCGGTGGTTAAAAGCATACCGGCTACAGAATTTGCATTCTCCAAAGCTACGCGGGTAACTTTAGTAGGATCAATAATTCCGCTGGCCAACATGTTTTCAAACTTCTCAGTTTTGGCATTGTAACCGTAATCGTCTTTTCCTTCCTTCACTTTACTTACAATTACAGAACCTTCCTGTCCGGCATTTTCCACAATCTGACGAAGAGGCTCCTCAATAGCACGAGCAATAATGGCCATACCTGTAGTCTCATCATCGTTGTCGCCTTTGGCATCAACCAAAGCAAGCGCAGCACGTACAAGCGCCACACCACCACCGGGTACTATACCTTCTTCTATGGCAGCACGGGTTGCAGCAAGGGCATCATCCACGCGGTCTTTCTTCTCTTTCATTTCCACCTCGCTGGCAGCACCTACATAAAGTACGGCAACACCACCGGCCAGTTTAGCCAAACGCTCCTGCAACTTCTCACGGTCATAATCAGAAGTGGTAGATTCAATCTGAGCCTTGATTTGGTTTACACGGGCTTTGATATCATCACCAGAACCTGAACCGTTTACAATAGTGGTATTGTCTTTATCGATACTTACTTTTTCAGCAGTACCCAACATATCCACAGTGGCATTCTCTAGTTTAAAGCCAGCATCTTCAGAAATTACAGTACCACCAGTAAGGATAGCGATATCCTCCAACATGGCTTTTCTGCGATCTCCAAAACCAGGAGCTTTTACAGCAGCTACCTTAAGGCTACCACGGATTTTGTTTACTACCAAAGTAGCTAACGCCTCTCCATCCAAATCTTCAGAAATAATAACAAGTGGCTTACCACTTTGAGCAACTGGCTCCAATACAGGAAGCAATTCCTTCATATTACTGATCTTCTTATCGTAGATCAAAATATAAGGGCTATCCATTTCGGTGATCATTTTTTCGCTATCCGTAACGAAATATGGAGAAAGATATCCGCGGTCAAACTGCATACCTTCAACAATGTCCACGTAGGTTTCAGTTCCCTTAGCTTCCTCAACGGTAATAACACCTTCCTTTTTAACCTTGCCCATAGCCTCAGCTATAAGCTTACCAATTGTAGGATCATTATTAGCAGAAATAGAAGCTACCTGCTCAATCTTATCAGTGCTATCACCCACTTCTTTTGATTGCTTGCGAAGGTTTTCGATAATAACCTCAACAGCCTTATCCATACCACGCTTGATGTCCATCGGAGATGCTCCGGCAGCCACGTTTTTCATACCGTGGGTATAAATGGCCTGCGCCAATACGGTTGCAGTAGTAGTACCATCACCGGCAACATCTGCGGTTTTACTGGCTACCTCTTTCACCATTTGGGCGCCAAGGTTTTCAATCTTGTCTTCCAGCTCAATTTCCTTAGCTACTGAAACACCATCTTTGGTTACCATAGGTGAACCAAATGATCTTTCAATAACAACATTACGGCCTTTTGGCCCTAGGGTTACCTTAACGGCATTGGCCAATTGGTCTACTCCTCTTTTCAAGGCGTCTCTCGCCTCCAGATTAAATTTTATGTCTTTAGCCATGGCTAAAATTTATTTTTAGTGATTAAAAATTAGTTTGATTGATTTTTGGGTATTACCCGATAACAGCAAAAATGTCAGCCTCTCTCATAATGAGATAGTCCTTGCCATTGTGCTTAATTTCAGTGCCACCGTACTTACCATAAAGTACAGTATCACCAGCCTTCACGGTCATTGGTTCATCTTTTTTACCGTTTCCAACAGCTACTACCACACCTTGTTGCGGCTTTTCCTGTGCTGTATCAGGAATAATGATTCCCGAAGCAGTTTTTGTTTCAGCAGCACTTGGCTCTACCAATACTCTGTCTGCTAAGGGGCGAAGATTAATTTCGGCCATTTTTATACTCTATTTTAAAAGTTAAACTTGTTGTTAAATTTTGCTAGCTGCCAATGGTCAGAAAGTGTGCCAATGCCTTACACTGACAAGTATGTAATAAAAAATGCCACCGCTGCTGACAGGGTGGCATTTTGAGTAAATCCAAGAAGGCTAGATTAACGGTTCGAAGGGGGTATTGATTAGTTCATTTTCATTATTTGGTAGCCCTCAGTAGAGATGGACAAAGCTTTGTCTTTATTTACATCGGTTACTTCAATAACGGTTTTCTTATCAGAATCTTTACCGTTGGGCCAGCTGGTGATAAGCATGGGGAAACCCGTTGGCATATCCGTATCAAAGTCTTTACCCATACCTTTCATTTTTGAAAAGCTATCAAAAAAGCTCGGCATTTTTAAATCGTTGGTAACCCACATGGTGCTATAGCTTTTGTCGCTCTTAATTTCGTACTCCTCGCAAGCATAGCCCTGTATTTTTTTAGTATTGCCGGTTTTTTTAACCTCTGCCTCAGCTTTCGCAGCTCCCTTATCATTTTCAGCCGCCATGCCGCCCATCATGGCCGCCATATCACCCATTTTTTCAAGGCCGTATTGCATCGCCATCTTCATACCGCCCTGGTTTATAAGTATAGTCATGGTATTGGCCTCATTATCCTGCACCATTTGCGCCACCATAGATTGGCCGTGAGTACTGATATCCATTACATAACCCAGGTTAGCATGTTTGGTAGAGGCGTAAAACTTAATGTTTGAAGTGCTTTTGAGTGTGGAGCCAGTAAAGTCTTTCATTTCCATTACAATTTCATTGTTAAACTTGTAAACGCTCTCGGCATTACTATCTGCCGTTAGGCAAAAAATGGAGAGTAGGGATGCTGTGGCAGAAACCAATACGGTATTAAGATTCATATATTTTGTAGATTTTGATTTTTGTAAAATTAAACCACAAGATAGAGAATACCACCTTTAGGTAGCGAATTACACGGGGGTAAATAAAAAGTATAATTTGGTTTATTAAGTGGTAAATACTGAATTAGCTGAAAACTTACTCACTAAAATAAAACCGGCCATCAGTAACATGCAGCGTATCCGGATATGGAGAAGTATTGCAACCTTCCTTTCTGTAAAGCTTCATTTCAAAACTGCCCCACACTTCCGTAAAATTATCCACTTGCTTTTCTATCCTTACCCAGTTGTGGGCCGTATCAGCTTCTATAACCTGGAAAATATCACAGGTTACATCTCCATTTCCAACTCTTGAAGTACCAAAAGATCCATACAATTTGGTACTAACACTGGGAGCCACGGTTCCATAAGCCGAATCTATTTCATAAACCTTCTGCAGGGAGTCCAATTCTTTAGCAACTAGGTAAAAGCTAATACTTTCACTAGCATCATATTCCACATCGGCCCCGTACTTTTCTATCAATATGCTTAGTTTGGATGCCACTTCCCGCCTAAAAACATGCGCCTCCCAATCCTTCCCATTTAGCTTAGCCGAGGCAGCACCATCTGATTCAATTGGTGGGGGAATGTCATCTACTTCGCAGGACCATAAGAACAAGCAAACAGTAGCTGTAAAGAGACTTTTATAATTTGCGAATCTAAAAATACTGGTTTTCATAATGTTAACTTATTTTACAATACTTACAGCTACCCTATACTTTTTGGCTGCCTCAATCAACTCTATAATATAAGCACCCTCTGCTAAGGCTAAATCTTTAATATCATATTCCAGTAGGTTCACACCTTTTTGTAGGGAGGAAATAGAATTGCTTTTTAATAGCTGGCCAGACAAGCTGTATAAATTCACATCAACAGGCGAATTGCTTCCTGTTTGCGAATAGTACTCCAAATTAAAACTACCCGAACTGGGGTTTGGAAATACTTGTAGCTTGAGGTGGGCTGGCTTGGAAATTACTGCGGACGACTTTAATTCTGGATAACACAAACCCCATGCGGTTTTTCTTACTACCGCAGTATTAAACCCATCGCTTACAGTACACCTGATTAACAAGGCAGAAAATAGAGTCCCCGGACTGCCGGGATAGGGAATTGGGTTAGGCAACTGAAAAGATATGAGGGAAGAATTACTGCTTGTAAGTGGCAGCCAATTTATACCATTAAGGCTTTTTTCCCATTGGTAGGTAATTGGTCCCTCTTCGCAAAATACATCAACAGAAGCATATTGGGTAAGGCTGCAAGGTTCATCAGGGGCAGTTTGAAGGTTGGCATAAAGATCCAATGGAGAATCTAAGTAGTATTCAGCCTGATAGTCGTAAGCCACATCCACAATTTGCGCTGCCCGATGGCCTCCATCGCCTGTTGGTTCTCCATAAGAATCCACCGCAGGGTTAAAAAGGTTTGGAATTCTCGCTTTATGTTTGTCCTTGTCAGACATTACTGTATGTCTTTCCTTTTTGAATGGCCAACCTCCAGTTTTAAACACGTTTCCTCTGTAAGGAGCGGTATCGTCATGATGGCTTGCCCCCATTAAATGACTTATTTCATGGGCACCTACATATCGGTCATCCGAAATGGTTTGAATTGAAACCGCGCAAAAGGCGTTTGCCTTAGAAGCTCCAATTTGTTGAGCCAGCCCGTTTTGATTTACATATGAAGAGCCTGTAACAAATACAACAAAATCAGCATCATAAAAACTTCGTTCATACAATACGGATGAATTGGTTCTCCAATTATTTAAATCAATCTTTATAGAAGAACTTTCAAATAGATTTGACATCAACTTAATACCTGCAAAATTCGCTGTTTTATTTATTTGGCTATGCCGCCAAATCTCATTAAGTTGAAAAAAGCTTAGGTAAACCTTAAGGTCCGCATCATCAAACTCGTTTTTCGCGGCAGGTGTTACTAAATAGAGTATTTTTAGCTTGTGGTTTTCACAGGGATCAGTAGTCTTTTTTACAAATTCTGTCCCCTCCTCTATATCTTCTGAGCAACCAAATCCCTGCCCCTCTGAGGTTGTATTTCTCTCCAAAATAACCTGAAGACCTTCCTTAAGATCATAAATCTCATATGCCAAAGAGTCTAACATGATGTTTCCTATTGACCTTCCTTCATTGCGAAGAAAAAACATGGTTCCACCAGGAAAATGGGATGAATCGGGTGATTGATAAAATTTTCCAGCATACTTAAAGTTGTCCTGGTCTTCATACTCCATGGTAAATGTATTGAACCTGAAAACCGGTTCAGGAAAAAGTCGGGCAGCTCCAAATTTATGAGCCCTTCTTCATCCTCAAATGCTGAAAGATCTGTGGTAACAAACTGCCAAGAAGTGTAATCTCCATAGAGAATCAGCTTATCAAAAATTTCTGCTTGATTTTGGGTGAGGTCGTTTTCTGTTAAGGAACTAGCGGTGAAGAGGGAGCTTTGAGCGGTTAATTGGTTAAAACCTAATAACATTAAAGTTAATGCTGATACTAGTAATGATTTCATTGGTTGATAATTTTAAATTTAAGTCGGAAAAATACGTAAAAATCATTCAGTAGGAATACTTAAAATAAAAAAAGCCCAACGTTTCCGAAAGGCTTTCCCAATATTATAAAACTCGTTGCTTATTCTTCTATTTCTTCGGGCAATTCATCGGCCGGTACCAATTGGTTTTGGCCGCCTTGAGGAGTGAGGATTGGATTCTCGTTCAATTCCTTGCTAATTTCAGATTGTTCTTCAGCAGGGCCAGAAGCACTGCGTGGGCTTACCATTACATTCATCCCCAACACAAGGGCTACCAACACAATGGCCAATACCCAAGTACCGCGGTCCAAAAAATCGGTGGTCTTTTTTACACCACCAAAAAGCTGGGTACCCCCGCCACCAAAAGATGAACTAAGGCCGCCCCCTTTTGGGTTTTGCACCAAAATGATAATAACAAGCAGCACGCAGCTGATAATGATTAGAGATACGAGTAGTACGGACATAATTCCTTCTTATTTACTATTAATCAGATTTCTGACCTCTGAAATTTGGTCGGCAAAGAAACTACTTTTTTCGGGATATTTCAATTTCAAAATTTCAAAGGCTTTTATGGCCTTGTCATAATGCTTTTGGCTGATGTAAACCTTTGCCAGGGTTTCGGTTACGAGCATATCATCATTTTCGCCACCATACTCACCGGGGTTAATTTTTGGCTTGTCAGCTCGAGGGGTGTAACGGTTCTTTTTCTTTATTTCAGGCAGCTTTTCCACAAAGGCATCCATCAGCTCCAGCTTTTTGGCCGGTGGCAATTTGCGGGTATCCGTTACGGGGTCATCATCTGCAAACGGTTCAACGCCATCATTTTCCTTCTTCCTTAATAATTGAAGCCATTCCGCTAAAGAGTGCTTTTCAGATTTTATGTCGTGAGGATCCTCTATTGGGGCCTCCTTGGAGGTTTCTTCCTCTACAGGTTTAGGCGGCTCTACATAGTAATCATCATCTTCAATACTAAAAACGGGCTCAGGCTTTTCCTCATCAATGGTAAATACAAAAGGCTTTTCGGGCTCTTCAGTAACTATTTCTTCCTCCGAGGGGTCAGTAGGTTCAACCGGATTTTCCTGAGGCTCTCCGGCAACTTCAGTAGTAATTGCACTGGCCACGGGTGCATCAAATGGTACCTCACTTACTGGCTCGGGCACACTGGCTGTCGGTTCTGGTTCATTTACTTCCTCCGGCACCTCCGGCTTATTGTAATCCTGCTCAGAAATAGGCGGATGATGAATAACAGCTGGCTGGTCGGCCACTGGTTCCTGAGGTGTTTCTTCAACCACCTCAGCCTTATTTTCTTCAATCTCAGGTTCGGGTTTTATTTCCGGCTCTGCAGGAGTCACTACAGGCGTAGCTGCCTTTCTGCCGGCCATTTCTTCCCGTATCCTTTTATTCTCGGCCAATATGGCCTGCACCTTTTCCTTAGGCGATAGGCCGGTTAAATCAAGTTTTGGCTTTGGTGCCTCTTTTAATTCGGGTGTAGCGGGTGCAGGTGGAGTTTCTGCCACAGCAGGCTGTTCGGGTGTGGGCATAGTTTCCATCGGCTCGGGGGTGGTTTCTTCTGGCGCTGGCTTAATTTGTTCGGTAGGTTCAGGCTGTGGTTTTATGGTAGCCTCCAGCTGCGTAATCAGCGCATCTTTTTCAGGAGCTTCTTCCTGCACTTCGGCCTCCTTGGTTTCCATGGGTTGGTTAATCACCGTTGGTGAGCCAATCTCCTCGCGGTCTCTTTCAAAAAGATCAAAAAGTACAGAGCGATCATCCGTAAGAATAGAGGTTTTAGCCAGTTGCTTGCTAAACAAATATTCGCTTGACTGGCTAAGCCGTGTAGCATAAAGCAACTGCACAGGCTGGCTGTATGGATACTCCAGTGAGAGCTTCTTGAGTTCATCCACCGGAATGTTTTCAACATCCTGCGGATTATCCAAAAGTTTTATGAAGTCTTTAGCATCCAAATTACCAGTTACCTATAGATTGATTTAAAATGTTTTCGGACAGCTGCTGGGTAATAACTTCTATCAGCTCCCCTTCCACGGCTGAAATATCGGCATTTGCATCAAAATCCTCAAACCGTGAAAATCGCTTTTCAAAGCTTTTGGACTCTTCCAGCTTATTGGTGAAGATTACGTTTACCTCAATAGTAAGCCGGTTTTGGGCCACCTGGCCAATTTCACTGGCCTGGGCACTAATGGGTTTAATATTATAACCTACAATGGAACCTTCAAAATGTAAATCCCCACCGCGCTCGGTAAGCTCCAGGGATGTTTGCTGCACAAAAATATCGCGAAGTTTTTCGGTAAAAATCTGGCTAAGCTGTGGCTGCACCAGGTCCGCATAGTTGGGGAAAAAGGCCACGGAAACCGTTTGGGCATCGCCAACATCACCTCCTGTAAAAGAATAACCCCCGCAGGCTGTAGCCATGGCGAGGGAGCAAATAGCAATTAGTTTTTTCACTGTAAATCGTATTGTTTGATTTTGCGATACAAAGTGCGTTCCGAAATACCAAGTTCATCAGCCGCATTTTTTCGCTTACCATTATTACGTTCCAGCGCCTTCTTTATAAGCTCCAGCTCCTTTTCCTGTAAAGAGAGGCTCTCCTCCTCCACTGTTTCATGATCCGTATCATAGGTTTCGGTATGCAACTCCGTATCACCCTCCTTATATATAGGCAGGTACTTTGCTTCCTTTTCCCTCTTTTCCTCTACATGATTATCATCACTGCCATACACCTTATGAATGAGAGTTGAATTGTCTTTTTCAAAATCCTCATGCACACCTTCCTTAATCAATTCCAGCGTAAGCTTTTTAAGATCGTGCAAGTCGTTTTTCATGTCAAATAAAATCTTGTACATGATTTCTCGCTCGCTCGAAAAATCACCGGATGAACTTTCCTGCTCCTTTTTATATAAGGCTGGCAGTTCACTTTTACCGATACTGGGCAAATAGTTCATGAGGGTTTGCCCGTCAATCTCACGCTCGGTTTCCACCACCGAAAGTTGCTCGGCCAGATTGCGCAGCTGGCGGATATTTCCCGGCCAACGGAAACTGCGGAGCATTTCCACAGCATCTGGCGTAAGCCTTACTTGTGGCACATGGTACTTATCTGAAAAGTCGGCTACAAATTTTCTGAAAATCAAATGGATGTCGTCCTGCCTTTCACGCAATGGCGGGATATTTATCTCTACTGTATTAAGGCGATAATAGAGATCTTCTCTAAACTTATTCTTACGGATAGCTCCGAGTAAATCCACATTGGTGGCGGCTACTATACGCACATCGGTTTTCTGCGCTTTTGATGATCCTACCTTTATAAACTCACCGGTTTCCAACACCCTTAACAGGCGAACCTGCGTGCTAAGCGGCAGTTCTCCTACTTCATCCAGAAATATGGTTCCGCCATCGGCTTCTTCAAAGTAACCTTTACGGGCAGCGGTGGCTCCGGTAAATGATCCCTTTTCGTGACCGAATAGCTCGCTATCAATAGTTCCCTCGGGTATGGCACCGCAGTTTACAGCTATATAAGGGTTGTGCTTACGGTGCGACTGGCTATGTATAATTCGCGGGATAGCTTCCTTACCAACTCCACTTTCGCCACTTACCAATACCGAAATATCTGTAGAAGCTACCTGCAATGCCTTATTTAGCGCCCGCTCCAGCAATGCCGAGGAACCTATAATCCCAAAGCGCTGTTTTATTTCCTGAAGACTACTCATTATAATGTATGCTTTGTTTGGATGGCCTTATCCTGGTGGATAAGGTTGCCCGTACGCTTATTGGTAACGTATGGCTTAAAAGCCCTTATGGTTAAATAACTGGCCTGGGGCAGTGGTTTTGGCAATACTACCTGTTTGGTTCTTCCGCTACCAATACCTTCCCAAATCATATTGTTGGAGGCGTCATATACCTTTAACTCAAAACCGGTCTGCAGGTTTTCAATACAGGCATTGCGCGAAGTGTCCATCACACAAATGGTAAGCCTGCCATCCTTTTTTATAGACTCCTGCACCACCGCCAGCGATAGGTTGTTATCCACCCAGCGGTCGCCCACTTTTTCCTGTGCCTTTAATCCCACGGCAGTGGCTAAAAGAAGTAGTGCTACAAATGTTTTCTTCATTATTAATATGTTTGAACTGACCTGAGGAGTTAGAATGTTATATTGAAGTTTTAAGCTACATAACGCGTGTACCCAATAATGTAGCCGTGGTGCAATCTTCAATCTTTACGTTTACAAAATCACCGGGCTTTTCATCTCCCTTAGGGAAAACCACCACATGGTTGTAGGTAGTTCTGCCGTACCACTCATCATCCGATTTTTTCGAGGTGCCCTCTATCAAAACCTCTTCCACTTTTCCTAAGTGCTTTTGGTTGCTTTCCGCAGATAGCCTTCTTTGCACCTGAATAATTTCGTTCAACCTGCGCTTTTTCACCTCCATAGGGATGTCATCTTCCATCTTACGTTCCGCATAGGTATTGGGCCTTTCGGAGTAATAAAACATATATCCGTAATCATACCCCACATATTCCATCAGGCTCAAAGTCTCCTGGTGGTCTTCCTCCGTTTCGGTAGGGAAACCTGTAATTATGTCCTGCGAAATACCGCAACCCGGAATTATTGTTTTTATCCTGTCTACCAAAGCCATGTACTCCTCCCGGTTATGGCCACGGTTCATCAATTTAAGTATTCGGCTGCTGCCGGATTGTACAGGCAGGTGGATGTATTTACAAATGTTATCATACTTCGCTATCGCGTGAAGCACATCATCGCTCATATCTTGAGGATTTGAAGTACTGAAACGAATACGCATGCCGGGTACTTCTTCGGCCACCATACATAGCAATTGAGCAAAATCAACCGCTGAGGCCTTGGCTGCATCACTGGCTTTGTCAAAGTCTTTTTTCAGTCCGCCCCCGTACCACAGGTAAGAATCTACGTTTTGACCAAGCAGGGTAATCTCCTTAAAGCCATTGGCATTAAGGTCGCGCACTTCCTCTAAAATAGTTTGTGGATTGCGGCTACGCTCACGACCACGGGTAAATGGCACTACACAAAAGGTGCACATATTATCGCACCCACGGGTTATGGATACAAAAGCAGTAACACCATTTTGCCCAAGGCGTACCGGGCTTACATCCCCATACGTTTCCTCTTTTGATAGAATTACGTTTACAGCCTTTCTGCCTGAATCAATCTCTTTTACAAGATTTGGTAAATCGCGGTAGGCATCAGGGCCCACCACCATGTCCACCAGTTTTTCCTCATCAAGTAATTTGCTTTTAAGGCGCTCGGCCATGCAGCCCAACACTCCTATTTTCATGTCAGGATTGTTGGCTTTTATCTTATGAAAATTGGTCAAACGATGACGAACCGTTTGCTCGGCCTTATCGCGTATGGAACAGGTGTTCAGTAAAACAAGGTCGGCCTCTTCTACATTTCGGGTGGTTCCGTAGCCTTCTTTAGTAAGGATGGAGGCCACAATTTCACTATCCGAAAAGTTCATCTGGCAACCGTAGCTCTCTATGTAAAGCTTTTTTGTAGCATGCTCGCGCTCCACCACCAAAGCTTCGCCCTGGCGGTTTTCTTCCATCATTTCTTTAGTCTCAGTATTGTGCATATATGCTATATATAAAAGGAGTGCAAAAGTACAAATGAGATTGAGGCTGTGCCAGTTTGGCAGATGATTTATAAAACACTCTCATTCAAATTAATACCAACTGAAAAAACATTTGATTTACTTTGTCGGTTGAAAACGCCCAAATAAACCGATCATATATGCCCAAAAATTTAGTAATCGTAGAGTCACCGGCCAAGGCCAAAACCATAGAAAAGTACCTCGGAAAAGATTTTCAGGTAGAATCAAGCTATGGTCATATCCGCGACCTGGTAAAAAAGGATATGGGGATTGATATTGCCAATAACTACGAACCTAAGTATGCGATTTCCAGCGATAAAAAAGAGGTAGTAAAAAAATTGAAGGCTCTTACCAAAAAAGCGGAAACCGTTTGGCTTGCTTCGGATGAGGACCGCGAGGGAGAGGCCATTGCCTGGCATCTTGCGGAAGCATTGGGCTTAAACCCGGTTACTACTAACCGCATTGTTTTTCATGAAATTACCAAAGGGGCTATAGAACGCGCCATCCAAAATCCCCGGAAGATCGATAAAAATCTGGTAGACGCCCAGCAGGCCCGCAGAATTTTGGACCGATTAGTGGGATACGAACTTTCACCGGTGCTTTGGAAGAAGGTAAGAGCCGGTTTATCCGCTGGCCGTGTGCAATCGGTGGCGGTTCGCCTTATAGTAGAGCGCGAACGCGAAATCCAGAACTTTAAATCGAAGGCCTATTTCAGGGTAGTGGGTGAATTTAAAAATCAGGATGGCAAATCATTTAAAGCCGAGCTGAACAAGAAATTTGACTCTGAAAAAGAGGCCCGCGAATTTTTAGAGAAGTGTAAATCGCACACTTTTAATATAGATGATATTG
This sequence comes from Schleiferiaceae bacterium, assembly GCA_963758205.1. Classification (GTDB taxonomy): domain Bacteria; phylum Bacteroidota; class Bacteroidia; order Flavobacteriales; family Schleiferiaceae; genus Owenweeksia. Next base: position 313,672 of record CAVWUM010000001.1, on the reverse strand, counting down.
AAACCAAGCCGGCCAAAAAATCTCCGGCCGGACCGTTTACCACCTCCACACTGCAACAGGAGGCATCGCGTAAGCTATACTTTAGCGTAGGTCAAACCATGCAGGTAGCTCAGCGCCTTTACGAAGCGGGACTTATTACATACATGCGTACTGACTCTGTAAACCTGAGCAATGATGCACTTAATGCCGCTGAGCAGGAAATAAATAAAAGTTACGGTAAGGAATACGCCAAGCGCAGAACCTACGCTACTAAAAGCAAAGGTGCGCAGGAGGCTCACGAAGCTATCCGCCCTACTGAAATGGCGAGGCATACCATTACCGGAGAATCACAACAGCAAAGGTTGTATGATTTAATATGGAAAAGAACCCTGGCCTCGCAAATGAGCGATGCCCAATTGGAACGTACCGTATTGCGCATTAGCACACCCGAACAGCAACTGGAGTTTGTAGCCCGTGGTGAGGTAATCAAATTTGAAGGCTTCCTAAAGGTGTACCTTGAAGGAACAGATGACGAGGATACCGAAGAACAGGAAGGCATGTTGCCGGCTATGAAAACCGGTGAAAAGTTGATTAATGACGCTATAATTGCCACCCAGCGCTTTACTCAAAGTCCTGCCCGTTTTACGGAGGCCAGCCTGGTAAAAAAACTTGAGGAGCTCGGTATCGGGCGACCATCCACCTATGCACCGACCATCAGTACCATACAGCGTAGGGAATACATAGAAAAATCAGAATTACCGGGTACCAAAAGGGAGTATCTACAGCTTACGCTAAAGGATAATCAGCTAAAAGATAAAACGCTGAGTGAAACTACCGGAGCGGATAAAAACAAATTAATCCCTACGGATATAGGCTCTGTGGTAAACGACTTTTTGGTGGAGCATTTTAATAAGGTGCTGGACTTTAACTTCACCGCCAGGGTTGAGGAACAGTTTGACGAAATAGCTGCAGGCCATGAAAAGTGGGTAGAAATGATCGATTCATTTTATTCTGATTTTCATCCACACCTTAAAGAGGTTGAAGAAACTTCAGAACGTGCTTCCGGTGAGAGACACCTGGGCGAAGACCCAGAAACCGGAAAACCTGTTTTTTCAAGGATTGGCCGATACGGACCGATGGTACAAATTGGTGAGGCCGAAGATGAAGAAAAACCAAAGTTTGCCAGTTTGCTCAAGGGGCAGTCTATCGATACTATTACTCTGGAAGAAGCCTTAAAGCTATTTGAACTACCAAAGGATCTTGGTGAATATAAAGGTGAAACTGTAGAAGTGAACGTTGGCCGCTATGGCCCTTATGTAAAATTTAATGGCAAGTTTATCTCGCTTGATAAAGGTGAAGACCCGATGGAAGTTGACCTGGAGAGGGCCGTTGAACTTATAAAAGCTAAAGAAGAGGCTGATGCCCCGATTGCCAAATACGAGGGCAAACCCGTTCAGAAAGGGGTAGGTCGCTTTGGGCCATTTATTAAGTGGGATGGCATGTTCATCAACGTGAACAAGAAATATGATTTTGACAATCTTAGCCAGAATGATATTGAAGAACTTATTGAAGACAAGAAAAAGAAGGAGCGCGAAAAAGTATTACAAAACTGGCCCGATAAGGGCATCCGTATTGAAAAGGCCCGCTGGGGAAGATCTAACATTATTAAGGGTAAAACCAAACTAGAATTAGCCAAAACGGTAGATGCCACCAAGCTTACGCTGGAAGAAGCCGAAGCCTTATTGGAAAAAGCCGGGCCAAAAACTAAAAAATCGCGGGCCAAAAAATGAACCTCGAAGATTTCCTTTCCCCGGTAAGGGATAGTATACTGAACTTTGATGAGAAGAAATGGCACCCGCAATCAGTTGCGGCCAACCTTCGGGTACACCGCGAGGTAGAAGGAATGCCTGATTTGGAAGGTGTAAAAATGGCTATTATTGGTGTGGTTGAAGATCGGGGTTCCGTTAAAAATCAGGGCTGTAAATCCGCACCTGATGAAGTGCGTCATCATCTCTATTCACTTTACTGTGGTAAGTGGAAAGCCACCATGGCTGACCTTGGAAACCTATACCCGGGCGAAACATTAGTAGATACCCACAGTGCCTTGCGGGAAGTGTGTTTTGAATTATTGAAGGCCAATATTATACCTATTATAATAGGTGGCAGCCAGGATATGACTTTCGCCAATTACCGGGCGTATGACAGGCTTGAGCAAACTGTAAATCTGGTAAGTATAGATTCAAGGTTTGATTTAGGCTCTCAGGAAAAGGACTTGAATTCCGCCAACTTTTTAAGCCATGTAATACTTAAAAAGCCATATATACTTTTTAACTACAGCAATATTGGTTACCAAACCTACTTTGTAAACCAGGAGGAAATTGACCTGATGGAGCGCATGTACTTTGATGTGCATAGGCTGGGCACATTTAAAAAGAGCCTGGCAGAAGCTGAGCCCATTTTACGTGATGCGGATATTGTAAGTTTTGATATTTCGGCCATCCGCCACCCTGATGCGCCCGGCAACTCTAATTCATCTCCAAACGGTTTTAATGGCGAAGAGGCCTGTGCGCTCAGCCGCTATGCCGGCATTAGTGACAAGGTATCTTCTTTTGGCATTTATGAGTGTAATCCCTCTAACGACTTTAATGGCCAAACTGCCCATTTGCTTGCGCAAATGGTGTGGTATTTTGTTGAAGGATATAACTCACGTAAAGGGGATTACCCTTTTGCCAGCAAAGAAGACTACCAAAAATTCACCGTTTTAATAGATGAGGGCGATCATGAACTGATTTTTTACAAAAGCCCACTAAGCGAGCGTTGGTGGATAGAAGTTAGCACCATTGATGATCGCAGCGGCATGGAAAGACACAAGCTAATACCCTGTACTTATGAGGATTACCAAAAAGCGTGTGAAAATGAAACGCCTGTAAGGTGGTGGCAGGCCATGAAAAAGAACATGTAATTAGCGGTTATCTTTTCGTTAAGTGAGCGGATAATTTCGTTAATTTTTTTGCTCAATCAACATTTTTTTGTTCAAAATTTTATCTTTGGTGGTTCCTAACAAGGATTAAAAGTAAAATGAATCTCACTTTATGAGGAAAATCTACTTGGCAATTTTCTCCTGCCTGGCTTTTACAGGGCTGGCTCAGCAGGACTTACAGTTTACCCAATTTCAGTTTAACAGAATGTATTACAACCCCGGTGTTGTGGGTAGCGGTGGCGCTATTTGCATTAACGGTGTACACCGTAGCCAATGGGTAGGTTTTGAAGGTGCCCCCACCTCACAGAATATAAATGCCAATGTGCCTTTAAAAATTCTACATGGTGGACTGGGATTAAAAATCTCTAACGACCAAATAGGTTATTTTCAAATTATTAATGCCGGTTTAGGTTATGCATTTCAGTATAACCTAGGCAACGGAACTATTGGAGCCGGCTTTTCTGCCAACATATCCACACAAACGGTAAATAATGCCGAATGGATTGCCCCTGATGGTTCAAATGGTTCAACTGATCCATTTATTGCTCCCACAGGAGCAACAGGAGTTGGTTTTGATATGGACTTCGGTTTTTACTATGAATCTCCCACTATCTGGGCTGGTATTTCATCTTCAAGATTATTAGAGTCCGCTACCCCTTACACCAGTGCTACCAATAGTATTACTACGTTTTATAATAGGAGACATTACTATTTAATGGGTGGATATAATTACCAGTGGCCAAGCAGCAACTTAGAGCTACAGCCTGCTCTTTTACTCAAAACAGACTTCGCTGCCTCATCTGTAGTTGACGTAAACTTAACAGCCCTCTACAATAACAAACTTTGGGGAGGCGTTAGTTACAGACTTACGGAAGCCGTTGCGGTAAATATCGGATATCAATTTACAAAAGCACTTAGAGCCGGATACTCCTACGACATACCTATTACGGATATTTCAGGGCAAGGTGGAGGTAGCCATGAGATATTCTTAAGCTATTGTTTTAAAATTGAAATTCCACCAAAACCACCGGGCAGTTATAAAAACCCTAGGTTTATGTAATTAAATTTATGTATTATAGCGCCCCAATTTTGACTGAAACTGTTTGAAAATCAACGTGAAATTAACACTCTAGGACATGAAAAGACTCATAATCATAATGTTTGCTGCATCTTTTTTGATGATGTCGTGCAGCAGCAATGACCGTGGCGAGCTAGTTGGTGTTCAGGATCGCCCAACGTGGTATCCATCAGAGCCTTATGGCATGGTGTTTATCCCTCAGGGATCCTTTAACATGGGTAATGCCGATCAGGATGTACCTAACAGCACCATTTCTCCCACTAAAACCATTTCGGTTTCCTCTTTTTGGATAGACCAGACAGAGATCACCAATAATGAGTATCGCCAGTTTGTTTACTGGGTTAGGGATTCTATAGCCAGGTACCGCCTTGGTGAGGATGAACTGGTGGAAGGTTTTGAATTCATCGATGTAAATAACATGGATGATGTCAACTTCTTCCAGGAGTATGTTCAGCTGAACTATCCTGATTCCATGCAAAAGTATATCAACTGGGATCCTTACCTGGAATGGCGTACTGAAAGGTATCCATCTACCGAGTATACTGAGATCATGGAAAGCATGTACCTGCCGCCTGAAGAAATGTTTATGGGCAGACGTATGATAGATACCCGCCAACTAAACTATGTTTACTATACCCTAAACAGGCAACGTGCGGCCAGTCGTAGCAACCGTGTTATTTTTGACTACAACGACTCCGATCAGGATGGCGAATATTTCTCATATAGAGATTACATTAAAGAAAACAAAGAGATTTCAGATAGAAGTTCATTCTTTGATGGAGCCATTATCAATGTATATCCTGATACATTAGCATGGGTACATGATTTTACCTACAGCTATAATGATCCTATGCATGATAAATACTTTTGGCACCCTGCCTATGATGATTATCCTGTAGTTGGTGTAAGCTGGAAACAGGCCGTTGCCTTCTGTAACTGGAGAACCAAGTATCGTCATGACTTCCTTAGGAAAAACCAGCAAATTGCTGAGCAGGAATTTCGTTTACCAACTGAAGGAGAATGGGAATATGCGGCCCGTGGCGGACAGGATAACATGACTTACCCCTGGGGTGGCCCTTATGCTCTTAATAGTTCAGGATGTTACCTGGGTAACTTTAAGCCCCGCAGAGGTAACCTTGTGGCAGATGGTGGATTTTACCCGGTGGTATCAACCGCTTACGCACCAAACGGCTTTAATCTCTACAACATGGCGGGTAACGTGGCCGAGTGGACCAGTACAGCTTATGATGCGGCATCTTATTACTATGTGAGTGATATAAACGCCAACTTTGAATACAACGCTTATGAAAACGATGATGAAACACTAAAACGTAAAGTTATTCGTGGAGGAAGCTGGAAAGATGTGGCTTACTACTTACAGGTGAGTACCCGTGATTATGAATATCAGGATACTGCTAAATCTTACATAGGTTTCAGAACCGTACAAAGCTTCCTTGGAAGAGATATCAAAGATTTCTAATTAACGATTTTACACTAACAAACACTCTCTAATTATTTTTAAAATTTCACAACTATGGCATTAATTGATGTAAACAGCAAAAGATTCAAGAATTTCATGTCTAAACTTTACGGATGGGGTGCATCTGTAGTAATTCTTGGAGCGATGTTTAAGATTCTTCACCTACCAGGTGCTGACCCAATGCTTATTATTGGTCTTACCACAGAAGCTGTGATCTTCTTCTTCTCCGCATTTGAAAAGCCACATGAAGAATATGACTGGTCTTTGGTTTACCCGGAGTTAGCTGGTATGGATGATCCTGATGCAGATGAATATGGTGCTACAACTTCAAATCGCCTTTCTCCTACCCAGGAGCTTGATAAGATGCTTGAAGATGCAAAGATTGATGGAGCCCTGATTGAAAGTTTAGGAACAGGCCTTAGAAACTTTGGTGATGCTGCCAATAAATTGAATGAAACTGTTGATGCTGCTGCTGCTACAAAAGAGTATGGTGAGCAACTTTCACTGGCCTCTAAAAATATGGAGTCTTTGAACGCTCTATATGCCGTACAGCTTGAAAGCTCAGCTAACCACATGGAAGCTCAGAATGCTATCATTAACAACCTCACTACTACAATTAATGATTCTGAAAAACTTAGTTCAGAAGTATCTTCATTGGTGAGCAATATGGGCAAGTTAAATAATGTATATGGTGGAATGCTTTCGGCCATGAACATTAATAAGAACTAGTAAGAAAAGCATCAAACACTAAAAATTTAATAGTACTTAAATACTATGGCCGGAGGAAAACAAACACCAAGGCAGAAGATGATTAACATGATGTACCTCGTGTTAACAGCCCTTCTTGCTCTGAATATTTCAAAAGATATCTTACAGGCATTAACAAAACTTGACCTAAGCCTTCAAGGGTCGGTTGCAACAGTAGATGCTAAAAACTCAGACATTTATCGCATGATTGATGCTGCGGCAAGAGAGAATCCTGCTAAAGCAGCTCAATGGAAAAAGATGGCTGATAATGTAAAGAGTAGCTCAAATCAGTTGGTCGATGATATTGAGCAAATGAAAACTGAGCTTATAGAGGTAAGTGGCGGTACTGATGAAGAAACTGGTCTTCCAAGTAACCTTGATCAGCGCGAGAAACCAGCAAATTATCTTCTGAATCAAAAAAATGCTGAGAAGTTAAAAGCACAAATCGATAAGTATCGTAATGAGCTTTTACAGTACACCAAAGACGACCCTACGATGACTGCCAATATTAAGGCAGCTTTTGACACAGGTAAGCAGAAAGTGGGTAAAGATGGGGTTGAAGTTGATTGGGAACATGCCAACTTTGAACACTTTCCCTTGGCGGCAATACTTCCTTTCTTAACTGATATCCAGGCTAAGGTTAGGAACAACGAATCTGATGTAATTAGCATGTTACGAGCCAGGATAGGTGGTGAGGATATCAAAGTATCTACCGTGATGCCTGTTGTTGTTCCCAATTCTACTTATATCACTCAAGGTGATGAATATGAAGCTAAAATATATTTGGCTGCGTATGATGACACGCAGGATCCTGAAATAACCATAGGAGGCCAACCATTGCCTGCAGAACAAATCTCAGGTGGTGTAGGGGTTTACAAGGTAAAAGCAAACTCTGTTGGTCAGGTTAAGTGGGGAGGTAAAATTACCCTGAAGCAAATTGGTGGTGACAAAACATTTGATATCCCTGAACAAACCTTTAATGTAGCTCCTCCTACGGCAGTAATCTCTGCTACAAAAATGAACGTCTTCTATCGAGGAGTTGACAATCCACTTGAAATCGGTGTACCAGGTGTTGATCCATCTAAAGTAAGGGTTAGCGGTCCCGGGGTAAGTGGTTCTAATGGAAAATATTCCGCCAATGTTACTAATATTAGTGGAACTGATTTAAAAATTACAGTATCTGTTGAAGAAGAAGATGGTGTACGAACCATTGGTAGTAAAGATTTCAGAATAAAGGGTTTACCTCCTGCCGTTGGTAGTATTTACAAGAAAACTGAAGGTTTGATGTCTAAGAGTTTAATAAAAAATGCTAAAGTTGAAGCGGAATATCAGGATTTCCCATTTGACCTTCCGCTAACTGTTACCTCATTTGAAATCGCTATACCTGGCTTTCCGCCTGAACAGGTTCGAGGAAACTCAATGCCCGGTCCAGTTAAAGATCGTATCGATAGGTTAAGACCAGGGCAAACTGTATCTATTAGGGATATAAAAGCCTCAGGTCCGAATGGTTTGAGAGTTACCAGGATTGGTAATATCTCCATGGATGTAAACTAAATTGATTGTCATGAAAGGAATTAAGATTTTTTCTCTCCTAGTTATTGGTTTGTTAGCCTTTAACGCACAAGTAAAAGCCCAGGTGCTAACACCTCAGGATGATGGCGTGATTCCTGACCCACCCAAGCATCATCACCATAATCAGGTATTTCCCTATCCTTACTTACGTGAGGCAGATTTAATGTGGAGCACAAGACACTGGGAGCGCATTGATTTGAGAGAAAAAATCAATTTACACCTTTACTATCCTGTAATTCCTTTACCAGATCGTAAAAGTCTTTTTGATGTCTTGGTTGATGGAATTCTAACAGAAGGGACTATTGTAGAAGTATTTGCAGACGATCGATTTGAGCTTCCCCTTACTCCGCAGCAAGTGCAAAATTATGCCGCGAAGTTAGATACGTTAAGGGATCCTGATGACTTTAATAATATTTTAGCTATTGACACCATTAAGATTAATGCTAAAGACGTAATTGCATATGAAGTAAAATCGGATTGGTTTTTTGATAAACAAAGAGGTGAGATGAAAAATCGAATTATTGGAATTTCACCTGTTGTTAGAAATCCACAAACTCAGGATGTGTATAACCTTTTTTGGGTTTGGTTTCCTGATGCGAGATATGCTTTAGCTACCCACACAGCATACAATGGGCAGAATAACAACTTCCGTTTGACCTTTGATCAGGTTTTCCATATGAGATATTTCAACTCTGTGATATATAAGGAAAACAATGTTTACGATAGAAAAATCAAAGATTACAAGCAAAATTCTCCATTAGAGCAATTGCTGGAAGCTCAAAGAATAAAGGAAAAGCTCCGCGATATGGAACACGACCTTTGGGAATACTAGAAAAGTAAACTCATAATTATTAAGCCCTTTTGTAATTCAAAAGGGCTTTTTTTATTTCCATCATGAAAAAAGACTTTTTAATAATTGGGCGAGGAATTGCCGGTACCGTTTTATCATTTAAACTGGCTGAGAGGGGTATGAAGCATCAGGTAATAGATGCTCCGCATTTGTCAACATCCTCAAAAGTTGCTGCAGGCCTGATTAACCCCATAGTTCTAAAGCGACTAAAGCTGGTAGCAGGAGCTGATTCATACCTTAACCTCGCTCTCCCCTTCTATCGTGATCTAAATGGTAAGTCGGCAAGAGAAATTCTACATGAAATACCCATTGCACATATATTTCAAACAACTGGTAAACTAAACGACTGGAATGAAAAAGCAGCTAATCCAGCATTTAAACGCTATTTGGGAGAAATAACAAAAAACCAATCCACTTCTCTTATAGCCCCGCTAGGACTTGGGCTTATGAATGATACATCCTGGGTTGATACTACCGCACTTCTGAAGTATCATGAAGAAAACATCCCTAAGGGTTCGGGTATTGATTATATAGAAGTAAAACCACAAGATTTAAGTAAGCTATCCGAACAGTATAAGCATGTAATAATCTGTAATGGTCATTTACTACGGTTACTGTTGCCTAATTTTGATACTATTTTCACCCCCACCAGGGGGGAAGTAATGGTTATTGAAACTGATGGAGACCTCCCAGCCGATAGAATTATTCATGGGCCTGTGTTTATTCTGCCCTTAGGTGATGGACGCTATAAAGTTGGGGCCACATATCACTGGGATACTCTGGCTGACCAACCAACCGATGATGGCATAACCAAACTTAAAACAGATTTAGAAAAAATATACAGCGGAAGCTACAAAGTTGTGAGGCATGAGGCTGGTGTAAGGCCCAATACCAGGGATCGAAAACCCATCCTAGGCCATATAAAGGATAATATCTATTGCTTTAACGGACTAGGTTCGCGAGGCGTTTTAATGGCTCCCTTGCTGGCTGAACAACTTCTTAATCACATATTACTTAATACACCGCTGGAAGACTCTGTTAATCTTGCAAGGTTTGAATAAAAGAAAAGCCCTTTGCCGCGAAGCAAAGGGCTTTTCCGTTGTTAAATTAACACCCATTAATTAGTCTTTCATAACCCGTTTGGCAATATAAATGTCTCCTGATTTTACTCTTATCAGATAAACACCTGAGGCGTATTGCGACATATCAATTTGTAAGCCTCCGTCACCGGCAAAGCTTTCAAATGAGCCTCTGGTTATAATTTTACCGCTCACATCCTGAACGATTATCTCATTGTCATCCGATACAAGTTTTCCGAGCATCACCACATTTACCAAACCATTGGTAGGGTTAGGGTAAACTTCAAAGTCAAGCACGGCTCTTTCAGAAATGTTTGGAGTATTGGATTCAGCTGATTTTACAATCACCTTATTTCCGCCTTTATCAATATCCAATCTGAATGAGAAACCTCCCATATCGCTTGATTTAGCCTTATTCCTCACAGCAACTACAACCTCATTGGTTCCGGTTACAAAGAAGGTATCAAGATTTCCACCGGTCACAAAATCATAGAAGTCTCCACCATTAAAGCCATTCGTTGGGGATGTTCCGCCAAAGAATTTCAAATCATGGTTTGGATCTCTGAAGTTGGCGCTACCGGAGTTATCCTCACGAGCCACAAGCTTTCCATTAATATAAATCTCCATACCATCGTCCACATTGGAGCGGAAACGGGCATCAAGACCGGTATTATCGGTAAGTTCAAACGTCCTTCTGAAGAATGTAATGTTATTCTCTGTTTTAATAACCTTGGCACTATCAATCGGGTCAATAGTAGCATAGCCATAAGGTTGGCCTTCAATAGCCGGTAAGGTATAGGTAGCCGATGGGGGTAATGATGTTGCGCCACTCCAGTTTCCGCTAAAGTTGCTAGCCTCTACCAGTGTGCTCTTTTCCCATCCATTGTCAGAAACAATACTTGTGGTAAGAGTGTCCTCAGGTACAGCATTCGTATCAAGCTCAACTTCGCCCTGGCATCCATTTATTTCAAGACTAAATGAAAATCCTCCCATTTCCGCAGGCTTATTAAGGTTTCTAAGCACAACTATAACATCATTAGCTCCTGGTTTAAATATGTTATCCATTGTATCGGAGGTGGCAAATCCAAATAGTTTGTTTCCACCTGCCCCATTAGTAAGACTTCCATCGCTATCAAATTGAGCATCAAAAGGTGGCATTTTGCCATTATTGCCGCTCAGCGTATAATGCCCTGCAAGTAAGTTACCATTAATGTACACCTCTATCTGGTCGTCAAAGGTTGATCTTACTCTTGCTCCAATTCCAACAAGGCTATCCAGTGATACCCTTTTATGGAAATAGCGAATGTTATTTCCTGCTCTGATAACATCGGAAGAATCAACAGGGAAAATGGTTTGGTAGCTATAAGGCTGTCCAAGTACTACAGGGTCTGTAAATGTGCTGGTATCAGGTAAACTTCCCATAACGCCAGACCAGTTTCCACTAACACCTGTATTTGTAATAGTTGTGCTCATCATCCAATCCGAGTTGGCAAATACCCGCACAGTATCACAAATAGTATCAACAGGTACAACAATGGTATCTGGTGGGGCTATTTCTCCCTCACAACCATCAACCTGCAGGCTCAATGAGAAGCCACCTTTTTCAGCTGGTTTGTCAAGATTTCTGAGCACCAAAATCAGATCATTAATACCGGGTTGGAAGATGTTATCCAGCGTATCAGCAGTAACAAAGCCAAATGGTTTTTGACCACCGGGACCGTTATTAACGCCTCCACCGCTGGTAAACTCAGCCTGGAAATGTGGTAATCTGCTATTACTACCTCCAATTTGATAATGGGCGGCCAACAGTTTTCCATTTACATAAAGCTCCATTTGGTCATCAAAAGTGGCTTTCAAAATGCTACCAATATCTACAAGGCTATCAACAAATATAGATTTGTGGAAATAGCGAATATTGTTGCCTGTTTGAATTACCTGTGCAGAATCCACAGGGAAAATTGTTTGATAACCATAAGGCTGACCGAAAGTTACAGGCATTGTAAAAGTGCTTGTATCCGGTAATACACCTGCCACACCATTCCAATTTCCACTTACAGAACTTTGTGTAACTGTAGTACTCATTTGCCAGTCAGAATCTGTAATAATTCTTATAGTATCACAACTCTGCTCAAATCCGTTTCCTGAAATTGCAAAACTGAATGTGTTGGCGGTACAATCATCGCTTTCCACCTCTATTGTAGTACTGTGAGATGCCGCTACAGAAGGACTATACGTAACGCAAACCTGGGTTGAATCGCCAGGATTTAACACGCCACTACCATAACCTGAAACCGTGAACTCACCCGAATCTCCACCATTGGCAGAAACGCTGGAAATGTTCAGCACATCTGTGCCATCATTTACAAGGTAGAAACAATTTTCATTGGATTCGCCAACGTCTACGGTTCCAAAGTCCGTACTATCACTTACATCTGCTGTATTATCGCCATTAGTAATAAGCTGATTATTACCATACACCACTAGGGATGGCGCAAGGTAAGGTGCACAACTTCCGTTGAGACTATCAGCCGGCAGTGCCCAATTAGAGCTTGCCCCGTTTAAAGCAAAGTTTTGCAAGCTACCCGTATGCCCGTTAGAGCTATTATCTATGGCTGTATCCAAGCCACTATTATCTGCAAAAGCAAAACCCTGGTTAAAGCTGTAATAAGCAGCAAGGCCAGTCTCCGATCCGGTTAATTCACAGTTTGTATGCGCCAGTATCTCATCAGCACATAATGCGCGGTTGTAAATACGAACTTCATCAATACTACCATCAAAATGTCTGCGCGAAGATCCACCTCCATCAACAGCGCCAATAAGTAGAGGGTCAACGGTATTGTTATACAAGCTTCCGCTGAATGGTGTTGAAGTAGAAAGCACTCCATTTATGTAAACATTAATGGTACTTCCGTCAAATGTTCCGGCAACGTGTGTCCATTCGCCAGCCGAAACCTGATCAGACGACAAAGCGCTTGGGAAATCAGCACCCGTAGAGGAAACATAGAATTGCACCTCATCATCACGGAGCCACATCAGGTAACTTCTGCGGTTGGTTGGTCCAAGGTCGTTCCACTTACCTATTATACCCTGGTTGCCGCTAACAGCTTCTGGCTTTATCCAGGCCTCAACGGTTATAGCATTTCCAAAAGCTGAAAGACCGGCATCATGTGGCACACTCACCACATCATCTGCACCGTCAAAATTCAGAGCTCCGGCTGTATCAACAACAGTTACATTAAATGAGCAGCTATTGCCATTTCCACAAGCATCTGCAGCACTGCAGTTTACTGGGGTAATACCGGTGTAAAAGTGATCACCACTTTCGGCAGTACAGCTCAGTGCGGCCTCTCTTACCATTTGGGTATTATCTATATGAAGATTTTCCACTTCAAGGAAAATAAACCAGATATAGCGGTTACCGCCTACTATAGTGGCGATATCGTCTGATGCATTGTAGCGGGTTTCGCTGAAAAGCTCAGTGCCCATATCATCACTCATGTTAAGATCAACAGCAAGCGAGCCTGCACTGTCGCGGAATACCCACTCAAAATGATACCAGCCTGAAGCAGTAATTTCATAGTTATTGCTCAATGAGGCGAGGTCATTTCTTCGAGTGCCGTTAGTGTTGTTACTGGCACCGATCAGCACATTACCACTGGCATTAGATGCTACATGGAAAATGAAATCCCTGCGATGTGAATTGGACTGACTGTTCGCAGCTACTGAAAGATCCCATCCGTAGGTATCTCCTGTTACTGCAGGGTCAGTCAGATCGATATACACATCCTGGCTAACCGTAAAGCCATCACCAAATTCAGTACTATAACCTCCCAGTCTTCCAAATACTCCGGTTTGTCCAACAGAGCCATTGGTATCAATTACAGCGTGGGCTGATCCACTCTTAGAGGTAATACCATCAGTACCTGAGGCTACCCTGTTAAGCTGACCATTATAGCTATTCCAGCCCTGGTAGTTGATTAGGGATGAAGATCCGGCCATGAAAGCCGCATTTTCAAAACCTTCAAAGTAGGAAAGATCATAAGCCGTAGGCTCATCAAACATTACTACAGCGCCACTATCGTTAGTTGCAAATAGTGTGGTATCCATTGGGCAACCGGTAAGCACAGGGCCCATAGTATCTATTATGGTAATAGTCTGGTCACAGGTATAAGTGCTATCTCCGTAGGTCATAGACCAGGTACGAATCACAACACCGCTTGTTCCGCAGCTATCCACAACTACATTATCAGAATACGTGATAGTTTGCTCACAACTTCCCGAAGCTGTAGCCATACCTGTCAACCAGGGATCTCTTGGCATATCAGAACTAATAGTGGTATCAGATGGGCAAGCCAACATGGGTGGCTCCAGATCGTCTTCAGGATCCACAAAATCACAAGACACATCCACACGAATCGGAAGATCTATTAACTCGATTCCTACGGGCGTTTCCACGCGAAGTGTAATATCATATACACCTTCAGCATAGGGATCGAATGGCAGGATAGCCGGATCGCCTATAGTTTGCCAGAATCCAAAACCAAGGTTTTCAGAAGACTGGAACATGCTGGTAGCGCCCTGGCCATTGGTAATAAGGAAAGCACTAAGGTCAGCCGTGTAAGGCCCTACTCCACAAGCGCTGTCTGAAGGATCAAAATCAATATCGAGGTACACATTCACTTCATTAAACGTAAGGGAACCGAGGTTTACACTAAGCAGGTAGTTCCAGCGGGCCAGGCCACTATCAAGAACCATATTATCCGAAGACTGAGGAGATACCCCGGTACCAAACTGGTAGGTATCGCCCGGACGATCACCATCTACTGGCGTTACATCTCCAAGGAAGCGTTTATGAGCTTTAATACCTGCACTAATTTCACAGTATTCGGCTATGGCCATATGATCGCTGCTTAAACCTGACCCAATGGCAATAGCATCAGGCAGTGTAGCATCGTACATAATATCAGGAGCATCACCGTAAATCAGGTTATCCCAGTTTATCTCATAGGTAACACCTGCATCCGTATTATGGCCCTGAAGAATTAGGTTGGTAAAGTTTACCGATCCATTTACGCCATGAAGTTCTGTAGTAATTCTGAGGTCGTTAACCGAATAACGGAACTCCCCGTTGGGCAGCATTTCCATGCGCAAAGTGTACCACTCGTCATAGGCAAAGTCACATGGAAGACCCATATCTATCCAGCTACCATCGCCTTCGTATCCGCGGAAGCGTGGAATGCTATCACTGGTAAATTCAATAATTGGGTAGCCTGATATGGAACTGCTCATGTCTACAGCTGTTCCCCATACACCTGCCATTCTGCGGCCAGTGTTTTCCCAGGCAGCCGGCACGTACAGGTCAACCTGTATCAATTGGCCACAGTTAAGATCATACTTACGGCCCTGGGTGTTGTAAAATGCTGAGCTAAATCCTGAAGGACGGCTAGTTGCACCGTCAGCGGCATCAATAGAGTGTACCAGTACACTATCCACATTTACATAGAAGCTGTCAGGTGCGTAGCGGTCAGTGTACCACACGCCAGGCGCAGCGGTGTCAGAAGTAATCACAGAGTCGTTAAATTCTTCTAGGTAATACTTCTCTACGTTCACATCAAATGAGCATGAAGCCACATTTCCACAGGCATCGCTAGCGGAACAGCTTACTGCAGTAGTACCTACACCTAAGGTATCACCGCTGGCAATAGAACAGCTTACCATCACATCGCGAATCATACTGGTGTTATCGATGTGAAGATTTTCAACCTCAAGGAAGGTGAACCACATGTACCGGTTTCCACCTGCAGTGGATGCAATATCATCACCGGCATTATAGCGGGTTTCAGTCCACAAGTGGTTGCCCCCGGCATCCAGCAGATTTAAATCTACGGCCAATGCACCTGCGCTATCACGGAATACCCACTCAAAGGTGTACCAGCCACTGGTTGTAATCTCGTAATTGTTGAGGCCAGCCAGATCATTTCTGCGGGTAAAGTTGGTATTGTTACTACCGGCAATCAATACATTTCCACTGGCATTGGATGCTGTATGGAAAATGAAATCTCTCAGGTGGCCTCCGCTTTGGTTAGAGGCTGCCGTACTAAGATCCCAGCCATAAGTATCTCCGCTTACCGCGGGATCAGAAAGATCAATATAAATACTTTGATAGGTACTAAAGCCATCACCAAACTCAGAGCTGTAGCCGCCCAGGCGGGTATAGGCCCCGGTAGATGCACCCGCTCCGTTGGTATCAAGCAATCCATGAGATGTACCATCAAATGAACTGATGCCATTGGTGCCTGATACTACCCTGGTTAGTGAAGCCGAAGCATCATTCCAACCCTGGTAAGAGCCCTGGCCGGAAACGAATGCCGCATTTTCAAAACCTTCAAAATAGGTTTCATCCATAGCCATTGGAGCTTCGAATGTTACCGGAGTTTCACAATCACCACAGGCTGCAAAGGCAGTAATATCTGCCGGACATGCACTAAGCGTGGGAGCAGTGGTATCAATAATGGTGATCGTCTGGTCACAGGTGTAGGTGCTATCACCGTAAGTCATAGCCCAGGTGCGGATAACCACACCGCTGGTTCCGCAGCTATCGCCAGCCACGCTATCTGTATAGGTAATAGTTTGTTCGCAAGAGCCGCTGGCCGTAGCCATGCCGGTTATCCATGGATCAATCACTGTTCCTGCATTAATGCTTGTATCCGAAGGACAAGCGAGCATAGGTGGCTCCAGGTTATCTTCAGGATCAAGGAATTCGCAATCTACCTCTACAGAGATTGGAATATTCAAAAGCTCCAGGCCGTCTTTGTTTTCAATACGGATTCTCAGGTCATAAGTACCTTCTGCATAGGGATCAAATGGAAGGATAGCAGGATCGCCAATGGTTTGCCAGAAGTTGAAACCAAGGTTTTGGGCATCCTGATAGACACTTGTACCGCCCATGCTATTGGTAATCATAAACTGGCTAATGTCGGCCACGTAAGGTCCTACGCCACAAGCACTGTCTGAATTATCGAAGTCTATATCCAGGTAAACGTTAAGATCGTTGAAGGTGTAATCACCCAGGTTTACGCTCACTACATAATTCCAGCGGGCCGTACCGGGATCGGGTGTGGTATTGCTGGCATTGGTTGGCGATACGCCCGTACCTACCTGGTACACATTGCCATCTACTGGCTCTATGTCTCCCAGGAATCGTTGGATAGCTTTAAGGCCTGCATCGATACCGCAGTACTCACCCACGGCCATGTGCTCGTTACTTATACCGCTACCTACAGCGATGGGCTCAGGGAGGATAGTATCAAACAGTACTTCGGGAGCATTACCAAAGGCCAGGTTATCCCAGTTTATTTCGTAGGTTACACCGGCTGCCGTATTGTGTCCCTGAAGAATTACTTCACGAATGGAAGAGCTGGCATTCTGACCATGCTCCATAGTGGTTGCGCTAAGATCTTCCACTGAATAAAGGAACTCGCCTGAAGGCAGTAACTCAATTCGAAGAGTGTACCACTCATCGTAAGCAAAATCACAGGGCAGACCCATGTCGATCCAGCTACCATCGCCTTCATACGCACGGAAACGCGGAGTACCTTCACTGGTAAATTCAATGATGGGGTAACCTGAAATGTTGTTGGTATCATCATTAGCAACACCCCATAGGCCGGCCATCCTGCGGCCAGTGGTTTCCCACGATGATGGTACATAAAGATCTACCGTTAACAAACGCGCTCCGGTATAATCAATAGTACTCTTTTTACCCTGGGTAGCCTGAAATCCGGATTGAGCATCAGAGGCATCAATCAGGTGAACAAGTAGGCTATCATTTACATCCACATAAAAGCTATCAGGCTCGTAGCGGTCTGTAATCCATCCTGCTGTAGCCGATGTTTCATTAAATGCCTCAAAGGCAAAACACCCATCACAGCTTCCATCAGGGCAATCGGCCGATTGACAAGCCCCAGGGTTGGGTTGGAAACCTACATCAGCAAGGCTATCGGTACCATCAATCAAATAGGGCTCGTAGGCCACCTGACCAACCACCAGGTTTTCCACATCATTTGGATTAACTGATCCGTGCCAGTTACACTGTCCCTGAACGGTATCAACCGTTCCGAAGGCATAAATCGTAAAACCTTCAATATCGGTAAAGCTGTTGTTTTGGATAGTGGATGTAACCGTACCACTCCCGGCATTACCTATTAAAGCTCCGTAATCATATTTTGTGAAGGAATTATTATTGGCGGTAACTGTATTAGATTCGGCATTACCGGCATAGGAGTACAGACCAAAGTCTCCTCCATTAATCTCATTATTATAAATGGCTAATGAGTTACCCTGATTATAAATACCCACTTCATTACTATCCAGCCTATTGCCGAAAATATTTATAGTACTCAGATCATAAAAAGAGATAATACCGCAGGCAACAAAAGATGATGGGGTATAATTTATTCCGCTAATCTGGTTATTGGAGATATTACCACCATTGGTACCATAAAACTGAATGCCGTTTTGAGCAGGAAGACCAGAACCCAATGGCCCGGCACCTGTAATCATATTACTGTCTACAGTAGCAATAAGGTCTTCTCCGCTAAAGGACATCCCGTTTTTCTGGAAATCATATACCATACAGTTGGTAACCAATACCGAACGAGCCGTTCCTGAAGAGGCATCCACAAAAATTCCGATACCACCCTGAACGCCATTCAATGGTGTGTGACGTACGGCTTTCACTTCCACATTAGTGATTTTACCACCGGCATTGCTATAGCCTACACCCTGGTAACGATTGTTTGTATTTCCCTGTCCGGCACCATCTACGGTAAGATTCTGCACTATTACGCTATCGGCATCGTGTACATAAATTACCGGATAGTTTGGACCTGAAGTAGTAAAGAATAGAGGCATATTGGCCAAACCCTTTACAGTGGTTACGCCTTTGCCCTGCCCTATCAGAGTCAGGTCTTTGGTGATCTCTACCTGCTCTGTAAACTCACCGGCAAACACATTAACTGTATTGCCATCTACAGCGGCATCTACCGCGGCCTGTATGGTCATGGCTGTATCAGCAAAATCATATACATAGAAGTTGGTGGAATCAGGAGTACTACTGCAGAAAGCATCCTGAATGTAACGAGGCCTATCCACATGATCGGGGCCAATACCTGCGGCTGATTGTGCCTGTGGCAGGGTTTGGAAGAACCTGAAATATGGCGCATAAATAATAGATCCAAAAGTGTTTGTAGTGGGGCCGCTCAGTGTGTAACCCAGTTCATTCAGTTGGATGGTTACATCCTTACCATCAGCAATATCACTACCCCAGGAAATTGGAAGTGTGTTATCACTTTCTATCTGCACACCACCGTTTTTACCTCCGTTTTCGCCAAAGCTGTTGGTACCGGTAAACACTACTCCTGTGGCATCTCCGGGCCAGTCGCTGCGGCTGGAGATTGATACCCCGGTCCACGGATTTCCGCTTGTGGTAATATCATTTAGCAAGGCTCCTTCCGGATTACTCATAAATATACCTGCTCCACCATTATTGATGGCAAATACATCCTGAAGTACAATATTTTTTGGCCTGGCCAAATCAAATCCGGTGCGGAAGCTTTGAGTAACCTTTACACTATCAAGGGTTACATCATCAGTGGTAACACTGCTAGTTCCCACTTTAAGTCCATAGCGAGGCACACTGCCACCATCATTATCAATTACGGTAAAGCCCTTCATGGTAACACCATTAGCCAAGATGTAAACCCCTGCGTTACCGTGGCCCGGCTGGCCGCTATGGTCTATTATTGATTGATCTATTCCGGCACCGATAAGCGTAAGGTTAGCTTTGTTTACAAGGAGATCTTCCATGTAGGTTCCGGCTGGCACGTCAATCGCATTTCCAGCACTTGCAGCATCAACAGCCGCTTGAATTGTAAAATGTGTGCTTATTAAGGTTGTAAGCGAGTTATCTGTATACAGTTTTATGGGGCCAGCTGGCAAAGCAATGTTGTCATAAGTAACATCATCGATGTAAAAGCCATTACCCGAATTAGCTGGTGCTGCCGTACCTGAAAGTCTGAACATTAGCGCATCTACGGCATAAGGAGCATTGGGGAAAGACCCAGGGTTCTCGGCATAAAAGCTCTCCCATGATGTGCCAACATGCACTACTACTCCATCCAGTTCAACAACTACAATGTCATTACCAATGCCACCAGCTCCTAGTCCATCCACAAAATTGATATAAATGTCTAATTGGTGCCAATCTGTATATGACAGGTTTGTGGCAATCACTGTAGGATCAAAACTATTACCTGGTGATGTTTCGAAGAAAGTCAGATCAAAACCTGTAGATCCATTGTCAGTAATACTAACAAAACTCGACCTAATAGATGATTGTCTGGGAGTTGGGCTAACGTTTATTGATAGATTACTCTGCGCAGCTCCTGTGGAAGATTTAAATCTAAAGCCAGAATGAAAATTACTTGTTGTAGCACTGGCACGCGAGTTTGGAGGGTTTAAAGGTGCTGTGTGATCATTCCCCCGATCATTATATAATGCCGCTGTAGATTCTCCAGCCACCATTGCGCTGCTTGGGGAGTTTGGCAGGTTACTAAAGCCACCCGTGGTTACTGCGTTAGAAACTCGCCAAACCATGTTTGCAGAACCATCGTCTGTCACTTCCTGATCAAACGAACTTGGGGCTGTTCCCCATTCATCTGTCACAGTCCATAAACTACCGTAAGGGCTCGGAACTGTGTATGTGCCTCCACCCCCAGCGGGTATTGTAGCCACACATCCGGGCCCTTGATAGTTAACGGTACCTGTACTAAAAGTTTCAAAATCGGTAGAGGCTGTGGGTAAATTACCCGGGTTCAATGTAAGCTCAATGTCATCTATGGCTAAGGATGGAAATTGATTTGCCACAACCCAACCATATCGGTTTCCTCCAACAACCGATGGAATTAAATCTGCGGGATTGCTCAACGTCCAGGTTCCTACAACACTATTTGAAGGATCATAAACCTTCATTACAACCTGTAATACGCCTGCGTTATTCTCAAAACTATGTTCAAACCTATACCAACCTGAAGCCGTTGCAATTACCGTAGGATTTAATCCGCCTTTTGGGTTTCCCAATGAGTTATTACTTGCGCTTACTACAAATCTATTGCCCGATCCGGGTGCCACTGCATCATCATAAAATCCAATAGAGAAAATAAAATCTCTTTCATGATTTCCATCTGAACCATTTGCGGCAGAAGAATAATCTGCGCGTGTATCATTTGCATACCCCCCGGCCACATCCAGGTAGATTTTCATTGAAGTTTTATACCCATTACAGGGGAAAATGGAATTGTAGCCTCCAAAGCGCGTAAAATTGCCGGCCGCATTAGGCTCCTGACCATAAAAACTACCAGAAGCAGCAGTTATAGCACCACTGGCTGTTTGAATATTAGCACTCCAATCATTTGGACCCGGAGCAGTTTCGAAGCCGTACGAATAATTACCCGTTTGTGCGTAAACAGAGGTTACCATTAAAAATCCACAGGCCATCCCCCACTTAGGATACTGTTTGATTTGACCGGTTTTAAATCTACCCAAAAGACCAAATATGGCCCTGAGCATTCTTATAAACTTGTAGTTTGCTGAATTGTGAGATTGCATTGAAATTAGGTTTTTGGTATATAAAAAAGTGAGAATATAGAGGTAGCCAAAGTGCATGAGAGAATTACCCACATGACCAGGCTATTAAGAATAAAAAAGCGCTAACTGAAAATCAGAGAGCGCTGCAAAAATTATTGGGGAAGAGGCTTACAGTTGATGTAAGTTATGTACTGTTGAGAAAATGTTAGGTTGCCTGGGTTAAGGTAATTGTTGGTCATGCTGCTAGGTTGTTTGTGGTTAGGTAACTGTCAAAAGTTATAGTGTAACTTATTGAAAGCGGGTATGAAGATAAATATTTATTCTGAAATAACAAGAAATATCTTTCATGATTATTACTACAAAATTAAAGAGCCACTGCAACTTCAATTGCAGCGGCTCTTTACATGATTAAAATATAGCAACTATTAGTGCACCATTATAGGTTTGGATATTTCCACAGTGGTGGTTTTAATTTTAAGCGTATAAATACCACTGGCCAAACCTAAAAGATCAATTTGATTTTCTGAAGTAGTTCTATATACCTGTGTGGTATTTATGAGCAGTTTACCACTAACGTCATACACATTCAACTCAAGTACTTCGCCATCCACTACTCCCGTGGTGGTAATATTTACCACACCTGTAGTTGGATTTGGATATACGATGACTTGAGGAATCAATCTTATTGACACCCCACTGGATGCGGCTCCACCCTTTTCTACAATTACAGGCAAACCACCCTTATCCAAATCCATTCTGAATGAGAATCCACCTTTATCGGGCTTGGAAGTGCGGTTTCTTATAGCCAATACTACATCATTTGCTCCTGTTTTAAATACACTGTCAAGATCAGATGTGGTATAGTAATCAAATGGGTCGCCACCTGAGTTTGGATTCATCACTGAACCATCATCCTTAAAGAGGATATCGTGATTAACTGTTCTCCAGTTCATAACACCCATATCGTCTTCGAGTACAATCCACTTTCCGTTAATAAATACTTGCATGTTATCATCTACATACATTCTGAATCGCGCATTGAGATCAGTATGATCCGTAAGCTCAAATGTCTTACGATAATACGTCACTCCGCTTTCGGCCTTAATAACCTGAGAACCTTCAACGGTATAGATATGCTCCCATGGATAAGGCTGGCCAATAATAGCCGGCAACACAAAGGTGGATACAGGAGGTACAGAGCTTACACCCGGCCAAGGATAGCTATTGGCAGTAGCTGTAGTTACTACGGTACTCAATGTCCAGCCTGAATCAGATACAAGACTCGTTGTATTTGCGGCAGCACATGGTTGGGTATTACAGGTGTCATACTCAATCAGTGATGGGCAAGCAGCACCACCATTGGCCGCAGGCACTACTATTGTTCTTGTTCTGAATCGCGTTCCGCCACCACAGCTAGTGTCGCAGGCACTCCAGGCGCTCCATGCACTTACCTGGCAGTCCACAGGGCAGGGTTGGGTGTTACAGGCACGGTATTCTATCAAATCAGTAGAATCACACACTATTCCACCGCCTGAACCCTGAACCAAAATTGTTCGAGTGCGGAACTGTTGACCACCGCCACAGGTGGTATCACAGGCGCTCCATGCACTCCATGGGCTAAGCTGACAATTAACCGGTACAGGACATGGTTGGGTATTACAGGTATCATATTCAATTAATGATGGACATGCCGCGCCACCATTGGCCGAAGGAACTACTATCGTTCTTGTTCTAAATCGCGTTCCGCCACCACAGCTAGTATCACAGGCACTCCAGGCGCTCCATGCACTTACCTGACAATCCACAGGGCAGGGTTGGGTGTTACAGGCACGGTATTCTATCAAATCAGTAGAATCACACACTATTCCACCGCCTGAACCCTGAACCAAAATTGTTCGAGTGCGGAACTGTTGACCACCGCCACAGGTGGTATCGCAAGCACTCCAGCCACTCCATGGGCTAAGCACACAATTAACCGGTACAGCACATGGTTGTGTATTACAGGTATCATATTCAATTAATGATGGACATGCCGCGCCACCATTGGCCGAAGGAACTACTATCGTTCTTGTTCTGAATCGCGTTCCGCCACCGCAGCTAGTATCACAGGCACTCCATGCGCTCCATGCGCTTACCTGGCAGTCCAAAGGGCAGGGTTGGGTGTTACAGGCGCGGAACTCTATTAAGTCTGTTGAGTCACAAACTGTTCCTCCATTTGAACCCTGTACTATAATAGTGCGGGTTCGGAATTGCTGGCCTCCGCCACAGGTGGTATCGCAAGCGCTCCATGAACTCCATGGGCTAAGCTGACAGTTTACGGGGCCTGCACATGCAGGGTCAGCTACACCTGGTGAGCCTTTTATTTCACCACCGGCACTAATAATACCAGTACCACTGGTTGATGCCTTCCAGTTACTTCCATCATTTTGATCAACGTTCAGATCACATAATACTATCGAAGGGCCGGTGCCATTGGCCGAAGGCCAAGAGCCATTATTATCATATTCCACGGAATCAAGAGTGCGGTTTAAGTCATCCTTCAGTACTATATCCTCTCCACTATTAGATAATATACCTGACCATTCATAGGCACTCACTCCAAATGTGTTGAAGAGTGCCATACTATCACCAGCCACCACTACATAATTTCCTGATGGTAACACTACGTTTCCAAAAGTGTAGCTTATACCCTCAGTAAAAGCGTAGCCATTAAGATTAACAGCTGCTGCCCCGGCATTGTACACCTCCACAAACTCAAGGGTATCAGAACCCCCTTCAGGTGAATTATACATGATTTCAGTAACTCTAAGGTTTGCCACCGAAGGCAAAGGCACATATACCGTTGTAGTAATTACAATACTATCGCAACCATTTGAACCTGTTAATACCTGAGTGCTGATACCAGCCTGACCAGGGTCTGTTGTAGTGAGAGATAACTGCGTAGTATCAATTGTATTTACGGATACAGCCTTATTAATAATGCTATCGCAACCATTAATATTAGGCAATGTATCATAATAAGTTCCTGCCATAGTTCGATAAACCCCAAAAACCATCAGGCTATCTCCCTCACAAATTGCTATTGCCGGTAATGATGTTGTGGAACCCGGATCATAAATCGTAGTGACAGTGTGTAATGAATCGCAGCTATCAGAACCCGTATAGGTTGCAGTAGCCACTCCTGCCAGAGACACATCGCATGTAAAAACAGTTTCGTAGGTGGAATCAGGTGTAGCACAAGGATCAGGAACATAAACTGTTGTAGTA
This sequence comes from Schleiferiaceae bacterium, assembly GCA_963758205.1. Taxonomy (GTDB): domain Bacteria; phylum Bacteroidota; class Bacteroidia; order Flavobacteriales; family Schleiferiaceae; genus Owenweeksia. Next base: position 288,994 of record CAVWUM010000001.1, on the reverse strand, counting down.
ATTATAATGCTATCGCAACCGTTGGTTCCGGTTAAAACCTGAGTAACTATACCGGCCTGTGTAGGATCAGTAGTGGTAGCCGATAGTTGAGTTGTATCAACCGGATTTACATTAAGCGCTTTTTCGATAATGCTATCGCAACCATTTATATTGGGTAAAGTGTCATAGTAAGTACCTGCAGTTTTTCGATATACTCCAAAAATCAAAAGGCTGTCACCACTGCATATCGTCATGGATGACAATACCGTTTGTGCACCAGGATCAAACGTTCGGATTGTGGTTACTACCGAATCACACCCACTGCTGTTTTGTAAAGTAGTGATTGTGGTTCCGGCCTGGGTGGAATCACAGGTAATAAGGTGTACGGTAGTTGAATCATCAAAAGGACATAAGCTACAGGCTTTATCAGCCGAACCGGGTGAACCCAATAAAGCCATACCATTGATAATCTTTCCGCTGTTCTGTGTACTTACCGTCCAGTTGGCTGCAACAGCATTATCTAAATCAGGATCACATAGTACTAATGAAGAGCCGCTACCATTGGCGGCCGTTGGCCAGGGCGAAATATTGTCATACTCTACGGAATCAACAGTTCTTCCCAGTGCATCTTTTAATAATAGGAGTTCCCCGGTATTGGTCAATGCACCACTCCATTGATACCCAAATGCGCCATATTGACTCAACAGTGCCGAGCTACTTTCGCACACCACTACATAACCCCCTGCAGGAATTGAAACATTACCAAAAGTATAATTCACCCCAAAGAAGTAATAACCGTTTAGATTAATTGCTGCCGCTGTAGGGTTATGAATTTCGATATACTCAAGGCTATCAGAGCCAGATACAGGGGAGTTATACATAATCTCCGTAATCACCAGCGTGTCAAGAGCTATCACTGCCGGTGGAGTTGGCGTAACATATGGCGCAAAAACAGAAATTCCACATAATGGATTATTTTTAAACGCTGCCGTAATTAAAACTGGCGCACCATCGGCCGGTAAGCCGGTAAGTGTAACATCTTGAGTACCGCTCATATTTGCGGCAAATTTTTGCCCGGCCACTTCCAAAGTATCTGTGCCAATGTTGTTTCTGTAGTGCACCCTTAAGGTTACGGTGTAGGATGTATCACCGGGCTCAAGTATGGGCCCGTTAACCAATGAAATACTATCAATACTGCAATTGGCTTTGTAAACCTGTGCCAATGCACTATCCGCCTGTATCAGTCCGGTTCCCGTTAGGTAATCAAAACCTGCAGTGCTCATATCAATAGCCGAGTTGGCCAGCATGGTGCGCACCTCCGTTGGTGTTAAAGTACTGTCTGCCTCCAACATTAAGCCGGCTACGGCAGCAGCATTTGGAGCAGCTGCCGATGTTCCGAAAAATTTATTACCTGAGCCAAAAAACGTATTACTTACGCCATCAATAGCTGTAAAATTTGGTTTTGGCCTTGTAATGGGTGTGGCCAGGGCTACCCCATTAGTATCATATCTAATCTGAACTCCACCGGAAGAAGTAAAAGGCTCCGGTAATGGAGGATTAACCCCATAAGCAGGGCTTTGACCCCACCAGCAAGCTCCTACCGCATTGGCTCCATCGGCATTAGAATGGCCGTAGCCCGTGGATTGACCATTTATGGTAGGCGTACTGAATTCATTAATCACCAAACCGGAGGCATTGCGTATTACCCATTTTAAAGAAGAGGGCCATGGACCTGAAAATCTCCTGATGGCAATATTGAATGTTACTGTGCCTGACCCTCCGGATGAGGCGCTAATAAATTCCACAGGCTCCAATGTTACATTCACATTATCATCTATTGAAGACAAAAGAGCGACTGTACCAGTGCTATTATAAATATATAAATCAAGATCAGTTGCAGGTGAATTTGGTGTTATACTTCCAAAAGGGTCATCCCATTGCAAAGTAAGGTTTATGGATGATCCGGCAGCTACTGAAATTGACTGCATGGTATCAACACCCAAGCCAGGATCAAAATCATGCCACCTGCTTCCGCGATTCTCAAAATAAGGAGCTTCATAAGATGACTGAGCATAGTTTCCTGCTGAAGCAAAATAAGGTACGCCATTGTCAAAAACCTTATCGCAAGCCTGAGCTATTACTCCATCCATATAAAAGGGCTCTGTAAAATAGCGGATATCATCTACTATTACATCACAATGATGAACTGCATCTAAAGCCAAAATTGCATTTGCAAAAGAGGCTTGGCCGCCATTAGCAGTACTGAAAAACAGTTCAGAACCCGGGGCAACATCATGAACAAGCTCGCACATGGCACGTCCTTCATCTATACCTGATGGCCAGTCTGCCACCACGGTAACCGGTGTTGTATAGCCATTGGGGTTTGTGGCCCCCGGTAAATCACCGCTACTAACACCGGAAGGAGCTCCGCCTAAAAAATTATAACTATCTGAAATAACTCCAATCTTCACTCCATTACCATCAAGGCAGTAAGTTCTTTTAGCCAATTTAGAGGCCATTGCCGAATCTGCCTCTGAGTCTACCGAACCGATATCGGGTGTTACTTTATACACTACATCAGCATACTGCAGCTCGGTAAGCTCTTCAAGCCTCATAATATTCTTAATAGGGATCCAGGCATTTACAATCCTCTTGTAAACACTTATTTCGGTTGCAGAAATCCCTTTGAGCTGCCTTTCCAATTCAACGCCCTTACTTATAGCTGAGGCTTCAATGCGCACCTTACCATTTTGTATTACATACAAATCGGTATTGATAAAAGGAACACCTGGTTCGGTCTTTTGCTTTTCAGGAACACCATTATAAATAAGCTGTAGTGCCGGGCTTATTTTGGAGTTGCTTTTTGTAGTTGCTGGATTCTCTTTAGGTAAATTTTGCTGAGCATTGCTGGTATGGATAATACATGAGAAAAACAATGCTGCAAAGAGAGTGTGAATGAACTTCATCTTTGTTAAGGTTAAGTTTTAGTTATGGTTAAAATTGTGAGAATATTCCAATAGAATACACTCACTATCAATTAGGTTGGTTAAATCTAGTGAATTTTTTTTACATGAAAAATTTTACAATCAGCCACTATCATAAATAATAAAAAAAGGCTCCTGATCGGGAGCCCTTTTATTCAGTATTTATCGTTTAAGACCCTATATAATTGTAACTTTCTTAACCGAAAGGCCATCACCAACTACATTTATCTCTATCATGTACACCCCTTTTGGTAAATTACTGAGATTAATATCTACCGCCTTCTCAGCCTGATATTTATTTTCAAATATTAATTTACCACTGAGATCAAATACGCGTATTGAATTAATTGCCAACTCACTACGGATATTTAAAAAATCTTTTACAGGATTTGGATACAAGTATAGTACCTTATCATTTACATTTACTGTAGAAGTGCTTTTCGTGATGATATTAGTTTCATCGCAATTGATATCCATTCTAAAGCTGAAGCCTCCCCTGTCTGAAGGTTTCCCGAGATTTCTCACGGCAAGAATCAGCTCATTGCTACCGGCTGTTAGGATGCTATTCAGATTTAATTGTGTTACCAGGTCAAAAGAATCTCCGTCCATAAAGCCATTATCAACCGTTCCATCGCTGTAGAATTTAGCATCATGGGGCGGAAACTTAAAGTTTGCCCTGCCAAAACTCGTGATCAGCGCTACCCGCTGTCCGTTCAGGTACACATCCACCTGGTCATCTACCGTAGTCAGCATTCGTACATCGAGGTCGCCCACTGATGACAAACTGAACTCTTTCCGGAAATAGGTGATATCGCTGGTGGTGGAAATGACCTCAGTGTTTTCAATGGTTGCAATACTGGGGTAACCGTAGGGTTGGCCAAGGTTTACTGAATTTGTAAAAGTGCCAGAGGCTGGTAAGGTGGAAGCACCGTTCCATGCTCCCAAAAGATTTGACATGGAGACTACTGAACTTTGTTGCCAGGAATTATTGCTGACTACTGAAATACAATTTTGCGAGGAGGTGTCATTCATCACGGGTACCTTAATAAGTTCAACCTCGGGGTATGCACCTATTGAGTCCGTAAAGTGGAGCATTACGGTGAATGCACTATCACCTGGATTATATTTAAAAAGCACACCTTTACTGTAATCTCCGCCTTCATTTGTAACTCCATAAAAAATCCCATCAATTTCTACAAGCGGGCCCTCCGGACCCCTTCCGCCTGTCCCCGTAAAATCATGGAGCTTATTATATTCATCGGTAGAACTGTTGTAAGAAAAAAGAACACCGGAGGCAAAGTCCCCACCCTCCTGCGTCATTCCATACAGTAAACCGTTGGAAGCTTTTAACAAACTCCCGGAAGGTTCCCGACCATTGCTCCCTCCAAAGTCAACTTTAACGCTAACTGCATTGGTAGAAATATCATAGGAAAACAGAGTACCAAAGGCATTGAGTGCCCCACCACCAAAGCGAGTCATGCCGTAAAGCATTCCATTATCATCTTCAATAAAACGACCTAATGGATTTCTACCTGTGTTATTATCGAGATCAAGTTTTTTAGAGTAAGCGCCATTAGTAGGATTGTATTCATATATCACTCCCATTCCATTTCGCGGGTTCCCTCCACTGGCAGTCATGCCATAGAGCTTACCATTTGACGCTTCAAAAAGACCTCCAAAAGGATTTGTTCCATTGGTGCCGCCAAAATCATATTTTTTGGAAAAAGATAGTGATGCGGGATTAAATTCAAAAAGCACTCCTGAATTATTAGTGCCTCCGGTTTGTGTGGTACCATAAATCAGGCCCGATGATGCCTGGAGGAGCTTGCCATGCGGGTTGCTGCCATTGGTTACATCAAAATGAATAATTACCAGGTAGGTATGGTTAACAGGGTCATATCTGAATAAAACACCTTTATCATTGGTCCCGCCCTGGTAGGTTGTTCCGTATATAAACCCATCCGTGGCATAGAGCAATCCCGATTGCGGGCTTTCACCTTCTCCAGGCAAAAATGAATGTTCTACCTGAAAATTGTTGCCAGCGGAATCTATTTTAAAAATAACTCCCATTCCATTACTACCACCTTGCGAAGTGACACCCCATAACTGAACCTGGGCAGTGGTTATTGAGCAGCAAAAGAAAATAATGGAAACAAAAACTAAATAAAAAGGAAATCGGAACGCGACTGGGTTTTTCATAGTGGTTAAGTTTGATTAGGTAAGAAATATTCTACTCGAACATACTGATTATGTTGTTAGGATACAAGTAATTACTTTCAGTATATTCAGTAATGCACTATTGCTTCACTCAATTTTTATCATATAACCTGATATTACTGACATCAGGATAAACTGATAACAAAAAAGGCCGCCCCTTTTCAGGAACGGCCTCTTAATATTTAAAAAGAATTATTGTATTAGTTAAGCACTACACGCTTTACAATAGACTCATTGCCGTTGCTTACTTTAATACTATAAACACCTTTTGCAAGTCCGTTAAGGTTCATGCTAAGCATATCACTAATATTGTTGTAGGTGTATGACTTATGCATTACCACATGGCCACTCATATCAAATATGGCTACTTCAACTTCTTTTGAAAGGTCAAGTTGCGATGGAGCGATATTGATTATACCGCTTGTTGGGTTTGGATAAATATCAGCACTTAGAGCAGATGGGTTGCTTGAAACAGCTGGAGCCTTAGCCTCTCCTGATTTTTCAATCACATTGTTTCCATTCTTGTCAATATCCATACGGAAGGAAAATCCACCAAGATCTGGCTTAGAAGTACGGTTACGAATGGCCAGTACTATCTCATTCATCCCTACCTGGAAGATATTATCCATCGTAACATTGGTTACATAATCAAAAGCATCACCACCCATATTTCCATTTATTACGCTATTATCAGCTTTAATAAGCAGGTCGTGGTTGGCAGTTCTGAAGTTTTCAGGACCCATATCATCCTCAAGGGCAACCCACTGTCCGTTTACAAAAATCTGCATGTTATCATCTACAAACATGCGGAAACGTACATTAAGACCAGTATTATCGCTAAGGTTAAACTCTTTGCGGTAGTAAGTTACTCCTGATTCGGCCTTTACAACCTCAGTACTATCTACAGTAGAGATAGATACGAATGAATAAGGCTGGCTTAGTTCAACAGGAAGGGTAAAAGTATTGGCGGCAGGTACACTACCAACACCAGGCCATGGGTAGCTATTGGCAGTAGCTGTAGTTACTACGCTGCTCAGGCTCCAGCTTCCATCTGATACTATAGAAGAAGTATATTCTTTAGCACCGATAAGGTTACAGTTGGCATCAGTTACATTGGTTCCGCTGATCATTACATCATCAATAATATTGCGACTGCTGCCCAATGCACCTGTAGCGTAAATAGCTACTTTGTAGTTTCCTGAAAAAGTTACAGGAATATTAGCCATAGCAGCCACTGTAGCATCTCCTACCAGGCTTGCATTACCTGTTCTGTACACGTAGCTCAAAAGGTTTTGAACTTTGTTACCATTTACATCAAGCAGATCAACATACAGGGCACGCTCGTTACCATTATTTGCATCAAGCTTGTGGTTAAATGTAATAGCACCAGTACCATCAAAGCTGATAAATGGTGAAATAAAAGTGCCTGAATCGTTAGCGTTGCTCAATTGCTGAGAGCGGGCCGAGAAACCTCCTGTGATGGCATCATTGGATTTTACATCATAACCAAAAATAGTCCAGCAATCAGTGCGTACAGCATTTCTGTCACCACTTTCAAAATCCTGACTTACAACGGCAGGAAGTATAGCGTTACAATTGGCATCGGTTACATTAGTTCCGCTTATCATCACATCATCAATAAGGTTTCTTGAACTACCACCACTGCCTGTAGCGTAGATGCCAATTTTATAAATACCGCTAAAGTTTACGGCAATATTAGCCATAGCTGCAGCTGTGGCATCACCTACCTGAGAAGTATTGCCTGTACGGTAAACATAGGTAAGAAGGTTTTGCACTTTTTGTCCGTTTACATCAAGTAGATCAACATACAGCGCTCTTTCACTACCATTGTTAGCATCAAGCTTATGGTTAAATGTAATAGCACCAGTACCATCAAAGCTGATAAATGGTGAAATAAAAGTACCTGAATCATTAGCATTGCTTAGCTGTTGAGAGCGGGCAGAGAAACCTCCTGTGATGGCATTATTTGATTTTACATCATAACCAAAAATAGTCCAGCAATCAGTGCGCACAGCATTTCTGTCACCACTTTCAAAATCCTGGCTTACTACAGCCGGTACAACTGGAGCACAATCGCCAAAACCATCAGTAGTTTGTGCATCGGCAGAAATGGTACCTGGCAGGGATACCTCATCTAAAACAGCGCGGCTTGAACCACCAGAACCGGTTGCATAAAAACCTATGCGGTACACTCCTGAAAAAGTTACAGGGATAGAACCGTTTACAGTTACTGTAGGGTTTCCGTTTTGATTTACGTTGCCTGAACGGTAAGTATACGTTTGTAGGTTTTGCACAAAATCACCATTCTGATCAAAAAGCGCTACATATAATACTCTTTCGGTTCCATTGTTTCCATCAAGCTTGTGCGAAAAGGTAATGTTACCTGTACCATTATTAAACATAGTGTAAGGCGAAACCAATTGTGCAGAATCATTAGCGTTAGTTAATTGCTGTGAGCGGGCCGAGTATGATCCGGCAATAGCTCCATTTGTATCTGGGTTGAATCCCCATATGATCCAGCAATTGTTGCGGATGGCATTACGATCGTTACTTTCAAAATCCTGGGTAACCTGGCCCTGTGCGCCAAAAGCTAAACCAGCCATGGCAAGGGCGGAGAATACTAATTTTCTCATAGTAATTTAATTGTTGAGTTAATAAATAGACCTCTAAAATTGAGCTAGCGTAATTGCTTAGTCGTCAGGCACTATATCACAACCATGCCTGAGTTTTTCATATTTGAAAATCAGACGGTTACGCTAGTAAAATTAGACACCAGTTGTTTCAAATTGGGAAAACTCAAAATGTAGGGATTATACTGTGATATTTAAAGCGCCTAAGGGTGTAGGAATATGTTTAACTTGGTGCTGAAACGAACAAATAGCGAAGAACGATCAGTGTGGTAAAACAATTACTACATATCTAAATACTTCAAATCCATGTAGTTTTATGCTGCAAAACAAACCACCTGAAAAAAATTAGGAGAAATATATTTTCGAATAGGGAATATTCCCAAAAAGAGAATTATCTTTATATTCACTTCAAATTAGCCCCTCTTTTTTCAGGATCATACTTCACAAAAATGTTCATCCAGATGATACGCGAAAGGCGAAGTACCACAGGGGAACCAACTACCAATACGGCAGCAAGGGCGCCAATTACCTCCCACACCCCGGGATCGAAAAACATGTGTGTAAGGATAAAAGTAGCTACACCCAGAGCCACGGTAAGCGCGTAGCTCACATACATAGCTCCGTAAAAAAAGGCAGGTTCAATCATGTAGCGCAACCCGCAGTGGCTGCAATGCTCATGCATCGAAAACATTTTAGAAAGATTGTAGGGGTTTTTGCTTTCAAATACCTGCCCCTCGTGGCAACGCGGACATTTATAGTTAAAGATGCTGTACAGCTTTGTGCCTTTTCTGAATAGTCCCATAGTAGTAAATGAATGGGCAAAAATAACACTACACGATGCGTCTGATGTAACTTAAGTCACATCGTTACTATTTATTGATTAAAAGGTGGTCGGTCAATCACTTCCCGCCCCTTACTTTTGCAAACTTATGGTAGGAATCAACAATATCAGCCTGCAGTATAATGACAGGCACATATTCAGAAATGTAACATTCTTAATAAACCCGGCTGATAAAATCGGCCTGGTAGGCAGCAATGGTGCGGGCAAATCCACGCTGTTGAAGGTAATTAATGGGAGCATCTCCACCGACTCCGGTAACGTAAGTACCCCAAAGGATTTTGTGTTGGGATATCTGCCTCAGGAGCTGCCTCTGTATGATGGCCGCACCGTTTGGGAAGAAGCTGAATCGGCCTTTAGTGAAATAAAGGAAATTGAAAAAGGTATTGATGATATCAACCATCAGCTGGAAGTACGCACCGATTACGAATCGGACAGCTACATGCAGCTGATTGAAGACCTCAACAAACTTACAGAGCGTTTTAGCCTGGTTGGCGGATACACCTATCATGGCGATCTTGAAAAAATACTCAGTGGACTAGGTTTTACCCGCGAAGACTTTGGCCGGCAAACCACCGAGTTCAGTGGAGGCTGGCGGATGCGGATTGAACTGGCCAAACTGCTTTTGGCCAAAAATGATTTGCTGTTGCTGGATGAGCCTACCAACCACCTTGACATTAACTCCATTATCTGGCTTGAGGAGTTTCTGAAAAACTATGAAGGCGCCATAGTAATGGTTTCGCACGACAGGCTGTTTTTGGACAACATAACCAAGCGCACGGTGGAAATTGTACAGGGAACCGTATATGATTATCCCGTACCCTACACCAAATTTACCGAGCTTCGCGAAGAGCGCATCAACATACAGATACAGGAACAAAAGAACCAGGAAAAGGAAATTAAGCATACGGAGCAGCTTATCGAGAAATTCCGCTATAAGGCCTCCAAAGCATCCTTTGCTCAAAATCTTATTAAGAAACTGGATAAGATGGAGAAAATTGAAATTGATGTGGATGACTCCAGCAAAATCAAATTCAGGTTTCCACCTGCACCCCGCTCAGGTAAAATTGCCATCAGCGCACATAAACTGGGTAAAAGTTATGATGACAAGGTTATTTTTAAAGATGTGGATATGGAAATTAACCGCAATGAAAAAGTAGCTTTTGTTGGGCAGAACGGTCAGGGAAAATCCACATTGGTAAAAATAATTGCCGAACATCTGAGCCATACTGGCAATCTTGAAGTTGGTCATAATGTAGAAATTGGCTACTACGCCCAGGAGCAGGCCAAAACACTGGATGGTAACATAACCCTGTTGCAAACTGTAGAAGATGAAGCTCCGGAAGACCTTCGCAAAAAAGCAAGGGATTATTTGGCTTCCTTCCTGTTTACTGGTGAGGATGTAGAGAAAAAAGTGAAAGTGCTGAGTGGGGGTGAAAAGGGGCGCCTCGCACTGTGTAAACTCTTGCTACGCCCTTATAACCTTTTGGTGATGGATGAGCCTACCAACCACCTAGACATGAAGAGCAAGGAAATGCTAAAAAATGCCCTTATGAAATATGACGGCACACTGGTGCTGGTTTCACATGACCGTGCTTTTTTGCAGGGACTTACCGATAAGCTTTACGAATTCCGTAACGGAAAAGTGAAACAGTTTTTGGGTACAATTGACGAATACTTGGAAGCGAGGAAATTTGACGACTTCCGCCAACTCGAAAAAGAAGGCGATAAGAAGGAGGAAGCTACGAAAGAGAAATCCGAAAAGCCTACCATATCCCGCGAAGAGCGGAAACAGCTTGACAAGGACATACGGCAGGCCGAAAACCAGGTGCGAAAACTGGAGCAGGATATTGAAAAGCTGGAAGCTGAAATCGATGCCATAGACGAGCAGATGCACGACCCCCAAAAGTTTAAGGAGCTAAGCAAAGAACCCGGCTTTTACGATAAGTACGAAGCTAAAAAGCTAAAACTGGAAAAGCTGATGGAAGACTGGGAAAAGTGGCAGAAGAAGCTGGAAGAGGCTGAAGGTCAAAAAACAGAGATGGAATAGCTTTAAAACTTAAAACAATGAATCCCTTTAAACTTACAAAAGGCCTGCTCATTTTTTTCGGAATTGTATTACTGGCCTATGCCCTCACTTTTTTGGTAAGACCGCAAACCCTTGGCGAGATTACCGGCTTTACCGAAACCAGTCCAAATGCCTTAGTGGAGATTACTGCCTTTTATGGAGGGCTGGAGCTGGGACTTGCTCTATTCTTCTTTTGGAGTGCCATGAAACGGGAGCGCTACCAGGTAGCCCTCACTGCCTTTATTTTCATTTTCCTTTGTGCTGGCCTGGCCCGTTTGCTGGGCATTATCCTTTATGGCTTTGAAGACCCGAGTCAACCTATCGTGGCGGGTGTGGAAATCATTTTTCCTGTAATGGCTTTTTGGTTGAAAGCAAAATTGAGGGAAAAGGTTAGCGTTTCAAATTTAGATTAGCTGATTTATAATAGAATTCTTTTTTTAAGTTTGGTTGACCTAATCATTGTTCAACTATATCTAAGCTACCATGCGCATTATTGAGGCCATTGATATGATGAGTTCATTATATCTTGAAAAGATTGTACGAAGTTTTACAAAAGAATACCCTAAAAAAGATGAAAATGGGTATCGCGAAGAAATTAAGAGCAACATTGAAACTTTAAAAAATCCAGACCATGTTGCGGAGAGATTTGATGAGGCCTTCATTCTTACTGGTGAACCCTACTCGAATAAGATATTAGCTCAGTTTATTCTCAAAGCCCTTCTTTCCAAAGATGAAAATTGTGCAACTGAAAATGAAGTAATCGAGTACACTCGAGCGGCTGAGGAAAATGTAGTTAAAACTGCTTCCAGTAATGAAGCACTTAAGCACCTTCAGCCTAATGCTGAGACAATTTTTACCGCTGTTCTTGAAGCTGCTCTTGATGACAATTCTATCAGTAAGGATGAAATGAGCTTATTACGAAAGCTCAGGGAAAAGCTGCACATAAATGATAAAGACCAACAAATAATATTAGCTAGGCTTAGACACTTTCCTAAGCTTAACAATGAGCCTCACACTTTTTCGGAAATATCGAAGTCAATTAATGAACTTCAAAAATGCGGCCTGGTTTTTTACTGTAATCAACCCGGCAATGGGCAGGATAAATTTTTAGTCATTCCTGAAGAGATTGCTCCCGCTCTAAAGAAACTTCTTGAAATTGAATTAATAGAAGATAAGTTTAGCTTATTACTATCTATACTCACTACAGAACAAATTAAGGTCATCTTAAAACATAAAAATCTAATGACCTCGGGCTCCAAAGATTCATTGATAGAGAGAGTGATTACTGCTGGCATTAAGCCTTCACAAGCTTTGGATCTACTGAGCATAATTGAGCTCCAGGAATTGGCTACAAAATGTAAGGGCTTAAAGAAGACGGGAACAAAATCAACTAAGATTGAGGAGATAATCGCTTTTTATGATAACCTCATAAGCATTGACGCATCTCAAAAAACAGATGATCCTCACGAAGTATTTTATAAATATTTTGAGCAACTAGCCTCCCGGGATGAAAAAAACCTCTTGAATTTGGGCATTATAAAAAAAGCCAAGGATATCGATAATGCTTTTGAATACGCAACTCAATACTTATTTACAAATATCTTTAAGCACGAGTTGCTGCGTCAAAGCAATAGTGACCATTGTGATGGCTGTATTGAGTTTACAAACAACGGAGAACTTTTTATGTGGGATAACAAGAGTTTGATGCAGGGAAGCTCATATACGTTTCCTGATCCACATCTCACTCAATTCAAACGTTATATCAAAGATGCTCGAGACCGCCATAATAAAAAGGTAAGATGCTTCCTGATAATTACTTCTGAGGTATCTGAAAATGCTGAAGATAACGCTATCAGATTAAAAATGGACAGTGGTGTAGATGCTGATATAGCAGTAGTAGGCGCTAGCGATTTAAAAGAAATAGCCGAAAATTGGGTTAAGAGTGGAAGCAATTCGACAAAATTTAATTTGGAAATCTTCAATACCACTGGAATTCTAGATAGAGAAAAGCTAAAGAAACGGTTGAAAATCTTTTCATAAGCCGATCCTCCTACCTCACCATCAACTTCCTATAAGCTTTCTTGTCACCCTGAATTATTTCAAGAGTATACATACCAGTTGGCCAACCCCCTGTATTTACGCTCCCCCTACATAATCGCTTTTAGCATCTCCTGCCCGGAGGTATTTACACCTTTATGTTAACGCACCTTCAAATCCATCCAGCGTAAACCAACCTGTGGCCGGATTGGGATAAAGCTCCAAATTTTTGGAAAACGCAATTTCATCAACCCCTATAGTACAATCTGTTTTTAAAGAAAGAAAATAATTAAGCGCTCCCTGCAGGGAAGGCACCACACATCCACCATGGTTAAATGCTCCTTTATTAACTGCGGTAACGTTAGCGCCATTGGCTGTCATTGCGGCTTCTGCATCCAATGAGTTTTGATAAGTTTACCTGCTCATCCATAGTACAGTAGTAAAGTTCCATCGGAAAGTTCGATTTCCAATCGTAATTATCCTGCGCAAGCAGTGCCTGCCATATAGGGTGTGTTTTGCCGATGGAGTCGTTTCTAAAGTTTATTAAAACAGTATCTTGAATAAATCCCGAAAGGGTGTTTGGTAAAAGAGCATTTACCACACTCATATCATAAGTACCATCAAAATAAGGCGGAATCAGGGTATCATAAGGAGCCTTTAATATTTCCGAATAATTCTGATAAATGTTACCGTAAACCCTGTTCATGGCAAAAAGCAGGTAACATATATAGCCCGGGTTGCTGTATGGTGCATTTGAAACCAATACCTCAGCCTGGCTGCCGCTCAAAAAGTACGGTCCGCTGGCAGGGCCGGCACCAATTACATTAAACTCAGCGGTAAGGCCGCTATCCTGAATATGCTTTACAGTGGCCATGGCGGCATGTCCGCCCTGTGAATAGCCGGTTAGAAAAGTTTCCTTATTGAAATAGATATTTAAGGAATCTGAGAGGTATTCACTCGCAGCCCGCATCAAATCAACCGTAGCCGTAGCTTCGGTTTGCGCATGGAGGTAGGGGTGCAAGCCGGGATTATCGCCAAGACCCAAATAATCGGGCGCTACAGAAATAGCGCCAGTTGAGGCCACCACTTTTGGAATTATCGATTCCTGATTATCCCGTGAGGGTACATCACTTTTTAAAAGCACAGTACCATGCTCATATGCCACCATGGGTAAAGAGTCGCAGGAAGAACTCTCGGGTATCACCAGCATGCCACTGGCCACCGTTGGTGTACCATCTACGTTGGTTGTATTGTAGGTAATCTTATAAGCATTTACCGAGTAAATAGCCTTTGACGTAAACAGCGCAAAGGTAAATGGCGTGGTTTTTCCCAAATAGGTGGCACTAACAAAATGCTGAGAAAATGAAGTTAGTGACAGGCCCGTTAAGACCAATAGAGTAAAAATTTTTTTCATGAAATATGATTTGTACAAAGGTTAAGAAAAAACTATTCCGAAGAAGTTATTCATGAGAAAGCATTTGGATAGTAAGAGCAAAATACTTTTCTAAATTTGCAGCCCTTTTTGGCTCCGTAGTACAATGGATAGTATATGGGTTTCCGGTACCTAGGATGCAGGTTCGATTCCTGCCGGGGCTACAAAATGGTTTTTTTGTTTGAGGTTTAAAGTTTGGGGTTAAATGCTCATTCCTGCCTTAAACTTTCAACATTAATCTAACATTTGGCCCCGTAGTTCAATGGATAGAATAGAAGTTTCCTAAACTTTAGATGCAGGTTCGATTCCTGCCGGGGCTACAAAAAAAGCGGCTTTATGCCGCTTTTTTTTACCTCACAATTGATCCATTCGCAATCTCACTACTGGGGCTGGCAAACACTAGCTTACCCTCAGCATCTTCGGCCATTAAAATCATTCCCATACTTTCCACACCACGTATTTTCCGAGGGGCCAGATTAGCCAGTACAGAAACCTGTTTACCAACTATATCTTCCGGGGTAAAGTGTTCGGCTATGCCACTCACAATGGTTCTTTGCTCAAGGCCAATATCCACTTTAAGTTGTAAAAGTTTATCAGCTTTAGGCACCTTAAAGGCTTCCATTATGGTGCCTGTGCGGATGTCCATTTTCATGAAATCGTCAAATGTAATCTCGTCTTTCAAAGCAGGTAAGTTTGTTTTGGGTTTGTTACTTTCTTTGGCAGCAGCCAGTTTTTGCAACTGAGCTTCTACCTGTTCATCTTCTACTTTTTCAAAAAGCAGTTCGCCTTTTTCAATTTGCCGGCCGGCAGGTAAAAATTCCTGTATGGCACAATCATCCCAGCCTAATAAGTCAAGGCCAAGCCAACCTCTTAGCCTGGATGAACTAAAAGGCATAAATGGCTCACCAAGTTGAGAAAGCTGGGCAGCCACCTGGGCAGCCACATACATTATGGTGGCCGTTCGTTCAGGGTCAGTTTTCACTTTTTTCCATGGCTCCTCATCAGCCAGGTATTTATTACCTGCCCTCGCAATGTTCATATAAGCAGCCAATGCCTCTCTGAATTTATATTTGGAGAGCGACTCCCCTACTTTAGCGGGTGAGGATTCCAGCATCTCAAGTACTTTTTTATCCTCCTCCCTCAGATTTACAGGAGTCGGCACTTCTCCGTTATAGTACTTCTGCATAAGCACAAGCACGCGGTTTACAAAGTTTCCATAAATAGCCACCAACTCGCTATTGTTGCGGGTCTGGAGATCTTTCCATGTAAAATCATTATCCTTGGTTTCGGGGGCGGCTGCACATAAGGCATAGCGCAGTGTATCCTGGCGGCCTTCAAAATCCTGTAAATATTCATGCAGCCAGACTGCCCAGTTACGGCTGGTAGAAATTTTGTTCCCCTCAAGGTTGAGAAACTCGTTAGCAGGCACCTGGTCAGGCAAAATAAAACCGCCATGCTCCATAAGCATAGCCGGGAATATTATGCAGTGAAAAACTATATTATCCTTACCTATAAAATGAATAAGCGAAGTTTCCTCATCCATCCAGTATTTTTCCCAATCATCACCCATTAACTCTTTTGTTGCAGATATGTACCCAATGGGTGCATCAAACCATACATATAACACCTTTCCTTCGGCATCGGGTAATGGCACTTTAATACCCCAATCAAGATCGCGGGTCATGGAGCGGGCCTGCAAACCACCGGCATCATCAAGCCAGCTCATGCATTGGCCATATACATTGGGCTTCCAGTCCTTATGTTTTTGGATGTATTTCTTTATTTTCCCACTAAGGTGATCCAGCGGCAAAAACCAGTGCTTAGTGGTTTTTAATATTGGTTTTGCTCCGCTAAGGCGCGATCTTGGATTTTTGAGATCTGTTGGACTTAGCGATGTTCCGCAGTTTTCGCACTGATCACCATACGCACTTTCAAAACCGCAATTGGGGCAGGTGCCTTCTATGTAGCGGTCAGCCAAAAACTGCTCGGCTTCTGGGTCAAAGTATTGTTCTGTTTCCTTTTCAATAAATTTTCCTTTCTCATATAGATCAAGAAAAAAGTCGCCAGCCGTTTTATGATGAATCTCCTTTGAGGTACGTGAGTAAATATCAAAGCTTATCCCAAACCCCTCAAAAGATTGCTTCATTATACCATTGTACTTGTCCACAATTTCCTGTGGGCTCACACCCTCGGCCTTGGCTTTCATAATAATGGCTACACCATGCTCATCGCTTCCACAAATAAACTTTACATCTTTACCGCTTTGGCGGAGATAGCGTACATAAATATCAGCAGGAAGGTAGCAGCCAGCCAGGTGGCCAATGTGCACAGGGCCATTGGCGTAGGGTAAGGCAGCGGTAACGGTATATCTTTTGGGTTGCGACATTAGTCAGAAATCAATTTAGTGGGCAAAAGTAGGGAAAGGCGAGGTAGATAAATAAAGGGTTTGGGATAGTATTGATTGTTGATTTTAATTACTCCATAGAGAGAAAATAATAAGAGTTAAGAACACCACTTCCATTTTTAATAGTATTACTATTATATTTGCATTGTTAACTATTTGTTATCAGGATTAGATTTTGTGAACTAATTACTCACCTTTGAATTTTACGATGATGGTGCATCAAAAACCATATTAATGGCCAACGAAAATAATAACCTTACGCCTACCAGACGCTTTTGGAGATTGCTGAAGCCAGACCAAAAGGAAGTAAAGAATATATATGTTTATGCCATATTCAACGGCTTGGTAAACCTATCCCTACCCTTGGGTATACAGGCTATAATCAATCTTATACAAGGTGGCAGGATGAGTACCTCATGGGTGATTCTTGTGATTTTTGTAATTGCAGGTGTGGCAGCTACAGGGGTTTTACAGATTGCACAGCTACGAATCACAGAAAACCTTCAACAAAAAATCTTTACCCGCGCGGCATTTGAATTTGCCTTTAGGTTACCCAGGATAAAGATGGAAGCCCTTTACAAGCACTACGCCCCTGAATTGATGAACCGTTTTTTTGATACGCTCTCCATCCAGAAAGGGCTTTCGAAAATCCTGATTGACTTTTCTACAGCTTCCTTACAGGTAATTTTTGGTTTAACACTTCTCTCCTTCTATCACCCGTTCTTTATCGCTTTCAGCCTTATTCTTGTCTTTCTTATTTATATGATTTTCCGGTTTACGGCTAAGAATGGATTGGATAGCAGCTTAAAAGAATCAAAGCATAAATACCAGGTAGCACACTGGCTGGAAGAGCTTGCACGCACCAACACCACCTTTAAACTGGCCGGTAAAACTGATTTGCCGCTGGCCAGGACTAATGAACATACTGGCGATTACTTGCATGCCAGGGACAAACACTTTAAGGTGCTGGTGCAGCAGTATAGCATGATGGTGGTGTTTAAGGTACTTGTGGCAGCAGGATTGCTGGTAATGGGAGGCCTTTTGGTGATGGAGCAACAAATGAATATCGGGCAGTTTGTGGCTGCTGAAATCATCATCCTTTTGGTGATGACATCTGTTGAAAAACTGATTGTGGCCATGGAAACCATTTACGATGTGCTTACCTCGCTTGAAAAAGTAGCCCAGGTAACAGACCTTGAACTTGAAAATGCTGACGGAATTGACATTACCAAAAATCCCGAGAATAAAGGACTGAGCCTGACATTTGATGATGTATATTTTAAATATCCGGGACATCAGTCCAGCAGTATTAATGGCCTCTCATTAAAAGTAGCAGCAGGCGAAAGACTGTATATAACCGGCAGCAATGAATCAGGTAAAAGCACTCTGCTACACCTTATGGCTGGTTTATATGATGTGCAACAGGGCTCCATTTCGTTTGATGGTTTATCTAAGGGTAACCTTAACTTAAGTGCACTCCGCTCGGTAATTGGCGATTGCCTGGCACAGGAGCAAATATTTCAGGGCACTGTAATGGAAAATATTACTATGGGCCGGCCTGCCGCCACGTTTGAAAATGTACGGTGGGCCGTGCAAAACCTGGGTTTGGAAAACTTTATTACCCAATTACCAAAAGGTTATGATACCATGCTTTTTCCGGAAGGTAAACAGTTGCCTAAAAGTGCCGTGCAAAAAATATTGCTGGCACGCAGCATTGCCGATAAACCAAGGCTTTTGCTACTGCGCGATGCTTTGCAGCATATTGATATGAATGACGGAGCAAAAATTATGGATTTTTTAACCCAAAAAGATAATCCCTGGACCCTGGTTACCGTTTCAGCCGATTTGCGTTTTGCGAAGCGCTGCAGTAAAATGGTGGTAATGGATAAAGGCCGAATTATCAATTCGGGTACTTATGCCGAGCTTGAGCATACGCTCATTAATAAAGATAATCCAGATGCTTAATATATCTAACGAAAGTGTAACTGCGCGAGTAAGAAAGCGCAACCTCAGCTCACTGATCTGGGTAGAACAAAAGGTTTCGGGCAACGTGCTGAAGCGCATTGTAACCACCTTTTTTGCCATACTGCTTGTGGTAATGTTTTTACCCTGGACACAAAATATTGGTGCCAAGGGAAAAGTAACCACCCTAAAGCCCGATCAACGCCCACAAACCATACATTCGGTAATTGCCGGCCGTGTAGAAAAATGGTTTGTGCAGGAAGGTGACTTTGTGGAAAAAGGTGATACGATACTTTTTATTTCGGAGATTAAAGATGCCTATTTTGATCCGGAGCTGCTCTCCAGAACCAAGGATCAGCTTAGCGCTAAAGAGCTTTCAGTAAAATCATATATGGAAAAAATAAGGGCGCTAGACAACCAGATAGATGCCCTTGTACAAACCAGCAGCCTTAAACTTGAGCAGGCTCGTAACAAACTGAAGCAGGCAAAACTTAAGGTTACCAGCGATAGCATGGACTACAAGGCAGCAGCTATAAATTATGATATTGCCAAAGAGCAGTTTAACCGGATGGAAAAACTGTATGATGACGGACTTAAGTCATTAACAGATTTGGAAAACAGAAAGCTTACCATGCAAAAGGCGCAGGCCGAAATGATTTCTAAAGAAAACCAATTGCTTACGAGCCGAAATGAACTGATAAATGCCCAGGTGGAGATTGTTTCCGTGGAAAATCAATACCGGAATTCAGTAGCAAAAGCTGAGTCTGATAAATATACGGCTATGAGCAGCATGTATGATGCCGAGATTGACGTCACTAAAATTCAAAATCAGTTTATGAATTACTCGGTGAGATCGGGGCTATATTACATACAGGCCCCCCAAAGCGGGTATGTTACTGAGGCTATACAAATTGGTTTAGGTGAAACTATGAAAGAAGGTGAACCTATTGTTAGCATAATGCCCGCTCAGTATGACCTTGCAGTGGAGATGTATGTAAACCCCATTGATTTGCCACTTATTGAAAAAGGGCAGCCGGTACGGATTCAGTTTGACGGTTGGCCGGCTATTGTATTTTCAGGGTGGCCAAATACCAGCTTTGGTACCTATGGCGGGGAGGTTTACGCCATGGATAATTTTATAAGCCCCAACGGCAAGTTTAGGATACTGGTAAAGCCTGACCCGCAAGCCGAAGAGTGGCCCGATGCATTGCGCGTAGGCGGTGGTACACACAATATGCTTTTGCTTAAAGATGTACGCATCTGGTACGAACTCTGGCGTCAGATTAATGGATTTCCACCGGATTATTATAAAACCGGTGATTCGCTACAAGTAAACAGCAAGAAATGATTTTTCGGTTCCTCAGTATATTTTTAATAGGCATTTTACCATGCTTACAGGTTGGCGCACAGAGCGACACCACGCAGCTATTGTCTTTTGAAGACTTTATGCTGAGGGTAAAGACACACCACCCCATGGCCGTGCAGGCTGGTTTGCAGCGAGAAAAAGGAAATGCTTCCGTACTGCAGGCCCGTGGTGCGTTTGATCCCAAGGCTTTTGCTGATGTGGCCCAGAAGTATTATGACGATAAACAATATTACAGCATAGTTGACGGAGGGTTAAAAGTACCTACCTGGTTTGGTTTAGAGTTAAAAGGTGGCTACGAGCAAAACAGGGGCGTTTTTTTAAACCCTGAAAATACGGTACCCGGGGCAGGCCTGTGGTATGCGGGGCTCTCGCTCCCCATTGGCCAGGGTTTGTTTATTGACGAGCGAAGAGCGGAATTAAGACAGGCACAACTTTATCGCGAAAGCACCCAGGCCATAAGAGATGCCATGCTTAACGATTTGTTATACATGGCCGGTAAAACCTATTGGGACTGGTTTATGGCCTATAACAACCTTAGGGTATATGAGGATGCTTATGAACTTGCCCTGCAAAGATTCAATGCTGTTAGGCAATCAACCTTTTTGGGCGACCGCCCGGATATTGATACGCTGGAAGCGGGAATACAGGTACAGAACAGGCAATTAGGACTGCAGCAGGCCCAACTGGATTTTGCGAATACCTCGGCCCTGCTTTCGGTTTACCTGTGGGATGAAGGAGTAATTCCATTGGAAGTAGCGGAAGGAACATTGCCCCAGACCTCCACTGCCGTACAGGCCTTGCCTGTAGAACCACAAATGGTTATGGCTATGGATAGCCTTTTGGCTCAGCACCCCGAGCTTGTACAATACCGCTATAAAGTGGATCAGCTTGAAATTGAACGAAGTTGGAAACAGGAGCAATTAAAGCCTACACTTAATTTGAATTACAATGCGCTAACTGAAGCCGTGCAGGATAATCCGTTGGCGGAATACTCCCCAAGCAACTATAAATGGGGTTTAACTTTCAGCATGCCTATTTTACTTCGTAAAGAGCGTGGGGCTCTGCGCCTGGCTGATCTTAAGATACAGGAAACCGAACTGGATATTGCCAATAAAACAGCCAGCTTAGGCTATAAGGCGGTCGCTTCGCTAAACGAGTGGTCAAACACAGCCGATCAGGTGGCACTATACACACAAACTGTAAGGGACTACAATGGGTTGCTGAACGGAGAACGCCAAATGTTTAATGCCGGTGAAAGCTCTCTCTTTATGGTAAACTCAAGAGAGTTGGGTTATATTAATGCTCAACTAAAGCTCATTGAACTACTGGCCAAAAACCGCAAAGCCAGCCTCGGTGCCAGCTATGCACTGGGCGTTTTAAACCAATAAGTTTGCTTATTTAAAGATTAGGTAAATAACCCTCCAAAAACTGTTCAATACCGCAAACCCGCAGGTTTTCTGTTTTTCGGTAATCCTGCTCTCCAGGTACAATTATGAAGTTTTGAGTAGTGCCTAAATCCTGAATGCTTGTGGTATTGCCCCTGCTCAAATCCGGTTTTTCTGAAAACTTAATTTCTACCGATGCCACGGGCTGCATGCCTTTGGCAAGCACCAGGTCAATTTCAGCACCTGAATAGGTGCGGTAAAAAAACAAGTCAATTTCATCACTTTTTAAGGCCCTTACCTGGTTTATCACATAAGCTTCCCAAGAGGCGCCTAAAAAGGGTGTTCCAAGCAAATCATTATATGAATTGAGTTTTAAGAAGCGATGCAATAAACCTGTATCAGTAAAATAAACCTTAGTGCTTTTGGTTAACCGTTTTTTTATGTTGAAATGGAATGGCTCCAGCTCCATAGTTACAAATGAGCCATTCAGGTATTCCATATAGCTTTTTAAGGTTACATGGCTTACGCCTAAAGATTTCCCCACCGAAGAATAGTTCAATAGGTTACCGTTTATCCATGCCAGCATTTCCAGCAATCTGCGGGTTTGTACAGGGCTGGTAGGCAGGCCGTACATAGGTAAATCTCTTTGCACATAAGTTGAAATAAAATTATCCAGCCAATCCAGTTGTACCTCTTTATCTTTTTCCAGAATTACATTCGGAAACCCTCCATAAAAATGGTGCTCCTTTATTGGAATTTCCAAACCCGAAAGCTCCAATAGATTAAATGGCTGTAACTCCAGGTAGGCAATACGGCCGGCCAAAGATTCTGAAACTCCTTTCATAATATCCGGGTTTGCCGAACCAAGCAGTAAAAACCGCAACGGCCGCCTGTCTTCATCAATTGCCGAGCGCATGGCCGAAAACAATTCCGGCATTAGCTGCACTTCATCTATTACCACTGTTTTGCCCTTGTTATCTTCAAAAAATAACTCGGCATTTTTCAGCTTATCCCTGTCAGATGGTTTCTCAATATCCACATATACATACTCCCGGCCTGTGCCTTTTACAAACTCTTTAGCTAAAGTTGTTTTACCGCACTGTCGCGCGCCAATTATGGCTATTGCCGGAAAACTTTTTGCATATCGAGCTAACTTCTTCTGTCGAGTACGCGTTATCATAACCTTGAAAATTGTAAACCAAATTTACAAAATTCAAGTTTAATGATTAATAAACTTGAAGATTGTAAGAGTAACTTTCAAAATTCAAGTTTAAATGAAATAGCATTAAACAATCTGGCTGCTTTAACTTTGTGCTTTCTAAACAAAAGCACTTCTACAGCTTTCTATCCAATAAACCTTTATAGATGAAACTTTATTCAAATGTTGTGGGCGAAGGCGAGCCCCTGATAATAATGCATGGTGTATTTGGCATGAGCGATAACTGGCAAACCCTCGGCCGTAAGTGGAGTGAAGAGTATGAAGTTCACCTGTTGGATATGCGCAACCACGGCCGCAGCCCCCATAGCGATGAGTTTAGCTATGAGCTGATGAGCGATGATTTGGTGGAATACCTTGATGACAAGAATATTGATAAGGCCAAAATAATAGGCCATAGCATGGGCGGTAAGGTAGCTATGCTATTCTCGGTATTTAACCCTGAACGTACCGAAAAACTGGTAGTGGCCGATATTGCCCCCAAACCTTACAAACCTCACCACCAAATTATATTGGAGGCTCTGCAGAGTTTGAATCTGGATAAAATAGAGTCTCGCGGTGAAGCTGACGAGCAGTTTGCCATTAAGGACGAAGGAACAAGGCTGTTTTTATTAAAAAGCCTTTACTGGAAAGAAAAGGGGCGTTTGGACTGGAGGTTTAACCTACCGATAATTGCCCGCGAAATTGAAAAAGTAGGCGAGCCTCTGCCTGCTCAGGCCATATACTACGGACCCACGTTGTTTGTTAGAGGTGGAGACTCCTGGTACATAAAAGATGATGACATGGACGAAATTCAGGCCCATTTTCCGGAGGCACAACTGGAAACGATTGATGGTGCCGGACACTGGCTACATGCCGAAAAACCCCATGAATTTTTTAACAAAGTGAATGATTTCCTGAAAAGCTGAAATTCAATATTATCAAACTTAAAAAGTTGACCGGTAAGTAGATGTAATGCAATAATAACGAGCCACTTTTTGCACTCCGCAAAACGCGGAGACAGCAAAATATTTTAGCTTAAGGCACGCTCTTCCAGCTTTATATCTCCACCAAAAAACATTTTTGCGGTACGTGCGAAGGCTTCAGTTTTATCGGATACAAAAAAGTGGTAATCGGCAACTTTGTTCTCGCTGGTTATTTTGTGCTTAGCAAGCTCCAGCTTAAGGTGATGTGCTACCAATTCGGGAGAGTCAACCACCTCGGCACGGCCTCCATAAAAGCTCTCAATTTCCCGCTGTAATAGCGGAAAATGGGTACACCCTAAAATAATGGTAGTGACATCAGAAAACTTTTTGCTGCCCAGGTAAGTCTCTATAGCACCAGCACTCACTTTGGTATTCATAAACCCTTCTTCTACAATGCCAACCAATAAAGGCGTGGCCGCAGACGCCACGTGTAATTTGGGATTTAGCCGCTTTAGCTTTTTAGGATATATTCCGGACTTGGTAGTGGCGCGGGTGGCAATAATCCCCACCTTACTGTTTATTTTACTACCAACATGAGCTACTACCGGATCTACCACGTTAATAATCGGGATATCAGGATGCTTTTCTTTAAGATAGGGATAGGCCACCGCAGAAGCCGTATTACAAGCTATAACAATAGCCTTACAGCCCTGCTCCAGCAAAAAACTGGTTATTTCGTCAGAGTACTTTTTTATGGTTTCGTCAGACTTATCACCGTAGGGAGAGTGTTTGGTATCGCCAAAATAAACGAAAGACTCGTTTGGCAACATACGCTTAATGGCCGATGCCACTGTGAGCCCGCCTACGCCTGAATCAAAA
Organism: Schleiferiaceae bacterium; assembly: GCA_963758205.1. Taxonomy (GTDB): domain Bacteria; phylum Bacteroidota; class Bacteroidia; order Flavobacteriales; family Schleiferiaceae; genus Owenweeksia. The sequence continues at coordinate 264,671 of CAVWUM010000001.1, read as the reverse complement.
ATGCCAATGGGTTTTTGCAAAACGTGTAGAAATAAGAATCCCGCAACACCAATAAGGTATTACGGGATGCTAATTTATTTTAATTTTTGAGCTTACTCGGTTACGATACCAAGCTTTTTCTTAACCAGGGCCATAATATCGGTAGCATCGGTTTGATAGATCACTACGGCTTTGCTTTGAGAGCTATCCAGAATATAGGCGTAACCGTTTTCTTTGGCCACATCCTGAACGGCTTTAGTAGCTTTTTCAATAATTGGCTGTAATAACTCTACCTGCTTGTTCTGAAGATCGCGCTGCGCATTTTGACCATACTCCTGTATGCGCTGCTGCAATTGCTGAAGCTCCTGCTGCTTGCTTTGCTTAGCCAAAGTGGTAAGCACAGCCTGGTTCTCAACAAATGCCTTGTATTTCGCGTCAAGTTCATTTTCCATTTCGGCCAACTCCTTTTCAAGTTGCTTTCCGTAGGTTTCCAACTCGGTTTGTGCGGCTTTTGCCTCTGGCATCATAGCTAATAATTCATCAGCATTGATATGCCCTATTTTTTGCTGGGCTAATGCGCCAAAGCTCATCAACATTCCTAAGGCAAGGGTTAATACCGCTATCTGTTTTCTCATCTTTATAAAGTGTTTCTCTTTGTTACAATTTTAATATCCCATCTTTTTCAGCACATCATCACTAATATCTGCTGAGCCATTATCATAAAGCGTTATCAAATCGCTGCTTTTGTCAAAAACCACATCCAGTTTACGCCTCCGGGCCACATCCTGCACTGCGTTGTAAATCTGATCCTGTATTGGCCTTATTAATTCCTGTCTCTTTTTAAATATCTCCCCGGTCGGGCCAAAGTACTTTCGCTGTAACTCCTTAGCCTCTTTTTCCTTCGCTTCTATTTCAGCCAGCTTTTCCTTTTGCAGCTGCTCGGTTAGCAAAACTTTTTCGGCATTATAGGCCTGCTTTAGTTTTTCAACCTCTGCAAGTATGGCTTCTACTTCTCCCTGCCATTGTGACGAAAGCTGATCAAGCTGTTTTTGAGCCTGCCCGTAGGCGGGGATTTTTGTTAAAATCAATTCGCTATCCACTATGCCAAATCGCTGAGCGGACACCTGAAAACCAAAAACCAGACCAAGTAGTAAGAGTATGCTCCTTTTCATGAGGCGGGCGAAATTACTTAAATTAAAATTGCTGACCAATAATGAAGTGGGTGTTCCAGCCGCTTACATCAATGGCTCCGGGCAGTCTGTCAAATCCATACCCAAAGTCCACTCCCAACAGACCGAACATGGGCATAAATATCCTTACACCCATACCTGCAGATCTTTTAAGCTTAAACGGTTCATAGTTGTCAAAATTGGAGTAGCTGTTACCCGCTTCCAGAAAACCAAGCGTAAATATCTGCGCACTGGGGTTTTCCGTAATCAGGTAGCGTAACTCGAGAATAAATTTATTATAAACTGCACCGGCAAGTCCATCAACACGGGTTTCAGGTAATACCGCATTATCCGGGTAACCTCTTAAACCTACAACTTCTCGACCATCAAGTACAAAGTTTTGAAGACCGGCACCCCCAAGGTAAAAACGCTCAAAAGGTGGTATACCCAAATCCTGATTAAAGGCGCCCAGGTAACCAAACTCACCAGCAGCCTTTATAACCAGTTTTGGCAATATTTCAGTAAACCAGCTACTGTTTACCTTAATCTTATAATACTCTAAAAACTTATAGCGCTCAGAGGCAGGCATTTCGCCATAATTCGTCTCCGGCCTGAATAATGAGTATGGCAAGGTGGCCTCACCCGTTATGTTAAACAGGCTACCCTTACGGGGATAAATGGGGTAATCGGTGCTGTTTCTTCCAAGGGTTATTTTATAGGAAATGTTGTAAAGATCATTTTCAGGAAAAAAGATACCATTTGACGGAAATGAATAATTGTTAAGATCGAAGCGCTGAAAATCTATAGCCTGGTATAACGTAAAGTAGTCATCCGGTTTTTTAAGCCTCATTCCCAACCCTACGGTTACCCCGGTAATCTTTAGTGAAAAATACTGCGGATCACTTTTAGAACGCAGCGAATTCTGTACGTTATGATAAATTGAGGTGGTAAGTGAAATGGGTTTTTTACCGCCCAACCAGGGCTCGGTAAACGAAGCGCTGTACGATTGAAATGTTGGCCCATTACTTTGTGCTCTCAGGTTAATGGTTTGCCCATCCCCGGAAGGTAAAGGTTGCCACGCCCCCTTTTTAAATATGTTACGGGCCGAAAAGTTGTTGAAGTTAAGACCCAGCGTACCCACAATACGGTTACCACCCCAGCCGCCCTGAAGCTCCAGCTGGCTGGTACTGCGTTCAACTACAGAGTACTCAATATCAACAGTTCCGGTTTCTGCATCTGGCATTGGCTTTACATCAAGCGCGGTAGGTTCAAAAAAGCCCAACTGCTGCAATTCGCGTAAGCTTCGCTGTATATCGCTCCTGCGGAAAAGGTCGCCAGGGCGGGTTCTTAATTCACGAAGAACTACATGATCATTGGTTCTGTCATTACCCACCACGGTTACACTTCTTATGGTAGCCTCACGGCCCTCGCGTATACGCATCTCAAGGTCTATGGAGTCATTTTCCACTAAGACCTCAACCGGGTTCAGGTCAAAAAAGAGGTATCCATTATCAAGGTAAAGTGAACTTACATCCCCACCATTAGGATCAGCAAACAAGCGCTCCTGCAGATAATCGGCATCATAAATATCCCCTTTGTTTATTTTTAAAACTGCACTAAGGGTTTCATTACTATACTTGGTATTTCCCAGCCAGGTAATATTTCTGAAGTAGTACTTTTTACCTTCCTCAATGTAAATGTCAATTACAATCCGATCCTCAGACACCTGGGTGATGGTATCTTTTACAATACGGGCATCGCGGTAACCAAGCGAGTTGTACTTATCAATAATGTTCTTCTTGTCTTCCTTGTAATCTTCACGATTAAGCTTTGAACTCTTAAAAATGGTCCACAGGCGCTGGCGCTTAGTCTCCTTCATGGCCTTGCGCAGCTTACGATCACTCAACCCTTCGGTATTGTTAAACCAGTCAAAAAAGTGTTCTTTATCTACTTCGGTAACCGTATTACCATGAAAGTTGATATCCTTAATCTTTACCTTCTCACCCTTCCTTACGGTGATATCCATGATTACCGAATTGCTTCGGCTGGTATCGGGGCGGGTAACAATGGTTACCTCAGCATTAAGGTAGCCTTTAGCCATAAAAAACTGTCGAGCGGTATTTTTAGTCTGGATAACCAGGTTTTCGGTTACAATGGCCCCGCTGTTCAAATCCAGCTCTTCTCTAAGGTCGTTTTGCTTTGATTTTTTTAGCCCCCTTATGCCATACTTACTAAGCTTAGGCAATTCTTTAAGCCTTATTTCAAGAAAAACAACATCGCCTTTAACTTCGGTAATGTATATGCCAATATCATCAAAAAGCTTTTGGCGCCACAGGTTTTTAATGGCATCTGTAATATCCGGTCCGGGTATGGTAATTCTATCACCAATACTCAAACCACTAATAAGGGTTACCACCTGGTTATCCAGGTTTGCAGAGCCGGTTACCAATATACCTCCTATTTCATATTCGCGCGGGGCTTCACTAGAGAGGTCCGTCAGATTTTTATCTGTAGAAATCTGGGCATAGGAACATGTAAAAGAGAGAAGGGCCAACAGCAGGCCTATGTTGAATTTGCACATGCAGCTCAAGGCTTAATTTGTTCACTTATTTTACCGAATCTTCGTTCCCTGTTTTGATAGTCCACCAGGGCTTCGTAAAAGTCCTCTTCCTGAAAATCGGGCCATAGCTTATCGCTGAAAAACAACTCGGAATAAGCAATTTGCCAAAGCATAAAATTGCTGATCCTGCTTTCTCCACTTGTACGGATCAGCAGGTCAGGATCAGGCATTCCGGCTGTAAAAAGGTGTTGCTCCACGGTGTTTTCAGTAATATCATCAGGAGCCAGGGTACCCTCTGCCACTTGTTGGGCAATAGCCCTTACGGTATTGGTCAGTTCTTCCTTTGAGCCATAACTTAAGGCCAGGGTAAGAGTCATATGATCATGCGCTTTAGTCTTCTTCATCACTTCCATAAGTTCTTTGTAGCACTTTTTAGGGAGTGAATCAAGGTTACCAATCGCATTTAAACGGATTTTATTATCCGTAAGAGTTTTTAATTCGTTTTTAAGGCTGCTTACTAAAAGCGTCATCAGGGCATTTACCTCGCTTTTGGGGCGATTCCAGTTTTCGCTTGAAAAAGCATACACTGTAAGATATTTTATCCCAAGTTCTGCAGCGGTAGTAGCGGTTTTGCGTAAGGAGTCCACACCATTTTCATGACCGATAGCCCTTAAAAAACCCTTATTTTTTGCCCAGCGTCCGTTGCCATCCATTATCACGGCAACATGTTCCGGTAATCGTTCTTTTATGAGTTGTTCCTTTAAGCTCATTATTTTACAAAGTTGGCGCATTTTTCATACAACTCACCAAACTTGAATTGCAACGTTATGCCGGTAAATATATACCAGTCATCATTTTGCGGGTTTCCGCGGTAGGTATTCTCTTTATTGGTTTGTGTTAGGCTTCTATCACTAAGGGCTGCAGCTACAGGTCCGCGCTCTTCCTCAAGCACTACAGGGTCAGCATACAGGCCACTTACATCGTCCAGGTAATCTGTGTTAGTGCTTCTAAAACTTGCTTCTACACCAATGGTGGTAAACTTGCCAATAGCCCATTTATAACCTAAGCCAAAAACAAAGTAGCTTGATGCCAACGGATATAAACCTTCACGGCTAAAAGAGGTTAATTGCCCCTCTGTACCTAAAGGCTGTAAGTCATATAACTCACCATTATATTCGGCCTGCGGATTAAATGAAAAAATCCCAAAGCCACCCAAAAGATAAGGAGTGTGATTACGCTTGGTACCAGGCTCAAAAGAAAGGAAGTTAAACTCTGCCGTAAGACTACCCTCCCATATTTGCGATTGAAAACTAAGGTTGCGATTTACACGATAATCTAAGCTGCTTTCGGCATCATCAGCTTGTATGAAGCCATAATTCACCTGGGCCTTTAGGGCCCAATGATCATTAAAATTGTATTTGTAAAATGCACCAAAGGCATAACCACTTGGCAATTGAAGGCTATAATTACCTACATCACCAATAAATACAGTACCTCCACCATACAGCCCAACCTCAGAATACTGAGCATTGGCTGATAGCGTAAAAAATACAGCTAATAATTTGATTATGAATACCTTAAACTTCATTTCACGAAAATGAGGGCAAATATAATCAAACACTCAGGATTGAGTAAAGCAGGCTACAAAAAGTAGCGATTACCCAAGCATAATAAATTACACCTGCCGGTTATTTAATTTTATTAATAAAAGCTAAAGGAAATCAATTGCGCTTATCAAGCCCCCACATCAGTTTATTGCGCATGGTATCCGCAAAATCCTGAATTTCGGTTTTTACCAACCTGATTTTAAACTTAGCGAGTTTCACCAACACTTCTGCACCAATATCAAGGGCGTATATCCTGCTGTCCAATGATATTAAAAACTGCCTTTCACGACCTTCAACCTTCAGCTTTATCTCAATACTGTTGGGGATAACGAAGGGACGTACGTTGAGATTGTGCGGGGCAATAGGTGTGATTACAAAACTTTCCGAACCCGGCATAATAATGGGCCCGCCACAACTTAAGGAGTAGCCGGTGCTGCCAGTGGGCGTGGCTAATATCAGGCCATCCGCCCAGTAACTATTCAGGTAATTATCATTAATCCAGGTGTGGATGGTTACCATGGCCGTAGTATCCTTGCGGCTAACAGTAACTTCATTAAGGGCGAAATTCAAATCAAGGTCCAGGCCTGGCGCATCCACCTGCATCAGGTAGCGGTCATCCAACGTGTACTCCCCGGTTTGCAGGGCTGTTACAGCCTGCCCTATTTTTTCTTTACTTACGTTGGATAAAAACCCCAGCCGGCCAGTGTTTATCCCTAATATCGGGATACCAGAATCGCGTACAAAGGTTACGGCATCCAATATGGTACCATCGCCACCTGCCGTAATCAAAAAGTCCGGCTCGTGGGCCAAAAGGTCTTTATGGCTGTTGTAATCTTCAAAAGAAAGATCAAAATCGCAATGCTCCTTAATAAATTTGTTCAGTCGCCTGTTTACCACAATCTCGGCTCCTATATCCAAAAGGTGCTGGTGCAGGTTTTGTATAAAAGGCTTTGTATCAGCACTTATAATTTTTCCGAATACGGCAACCTTCATCCGCTAGGTGTTTATATATTTCATAAAAGCCTCGTAGCGGTCGGCCACACTTTCATCAAAAATACTATGGTGAAAAACCTCAAGTATTACGTAATTATATCGCTCAAAAGATTTAATAATGCGGCTCAGGTCCGTCTGATTGATTTTAAGGCAAATAGTGAGGTCGTCCGGGTCAGATGAGTTGGCTAGATGAAAGCCTATAATCCGCGCATCCTTCTGATTCAACTATCTGGGCAATTTGCGCCAGCTGATAATCCCTTACCGGAACTCTCAGTACAATAACACCACCGGGTTCAGAAAAAGTAAGCTCGCGACCTAAATCCTGCATAACCTCCGTAGTAGAAAGGTAGCCTACATACTTTTTGCCATCATTAATTACAGGCAGCAAACTGAGGTTGCCTTCACCTATAATCTTTATGGCATCAAATAAATTGGCCTCTTGGGTTATTGAATATGATTTGATTAAATGCGAATGCTTACCTAGCGGGTCTGTTTCTTCGGAAACCTCAAGGAGGTCATCCTCACACACCACACCCAGGTAAATTCTTTCCTGATTTACCACTGCCAGATGTGAGAATTTAAGCTCCTCCATTGTATCCAGTATCACCCCCACCTCATCAGTATCAGTAAGGGGTTTAAGATCGTTTAATAAATGATTATCTACCTTCATATGTTGCAAGCAAAACTAAGGATTTATATTTGCCCTGTATGACAAGACTTAGCGTAAACATTAATAAAATTGCCACCCTGCGAAACGCCCGTGGAGGCAATGTACCCAACCTTTTACAGGTAGCCTCAGATTGCGAAAAATTCGGAGCCCAGGGCATCACTGTTCACCCACGGCCGGATGAAAGGCATATACGATATAATGACGTTTACGATCTAAAGAAAATTGTAACCACCGAATATAATATTGAAGGGTATCCATCTGAGGATTTTATGAATATGGTGCTTGAGGTAAAACCGGAACAGGTTACCCTGGTACCTGATCCGCCCGGAGTGCTAACCTCCAATGCCGGTTGGGATACTATAGAAAATGAAGATTTATTACGTGGAATAGTAAAAAGGCTAAAAGCCGAAAACCTTCGCGTTTCCATATTTATGGAGTGTAACGAGGATTTTATAGAAGGAGCCGCCAAAGTAGGCGCGGATAGAATTGAACTCTATACGGAAGACTATGCAACGGGTTACGTAAAAGATCCGGAGAATGCAGTTGCTCCCTATACAGAAGCCGCCAGAATTGCCACCCAATATGGCCTGGGTGTAAATGCCGGTCATGATCTCAACCAGGAAAACCTGGAATACTTTGCCGCCAATGTGCCCGGCCTTTTAGAGGTTTCTATTGGGCATGCGCTTATTTCTGAAGCCCTTTACCTGGGGCTGGAAAATACTATCCAGATTTATCGCAGGAAACTGGAAAATGCAGCGCGATGAAAAAACCGGCAGCACTTGCTAATGGAGATATAATAGGCATTGTAAGTACCGCCCGCAAGATTAGTTCGGATGAATTGCAGCCTGCTGTGGAAATATTTGAGGAATGGGGCTTCAGCGTAAAAACTGCACCCAATCTTTTTAGTGAGGATAATCAGTTTGCCGGAACAGACGCTCAACGCCTTGAAGATTTACAAAGCTTTATTAACGACCCTGAAGTAAAGGCGATTATCTGCGCTCGGGGCGGATATGGCACCGTACGAATAATTGATGATATAAACTTTGATGCCCTGTTGCAATACCCAAAATGGATTGCCGGTTATAGCGATATCACGGTACTTCACAATAAATTGTCGGCTTTGGGCGTGGAGTCCCTGCATAGCACCATGCCTGTTAATTTTAGCACGAATACGGCTGAAGCGCTTGAGAGTTTGAGGAAAGCCCTTACCGGGGAACAACTCAGCTATACCATTCCAGCCCATCCTTTTAATAAAAGAGGGTGGGCCAAGGGTGAAGTGACAGGTGGCAACCTTTCTATGCTATACAGCCAAACTGGTTCGCCAACAGCTTTGTCCACAGATGGCAAATTGTTGTTTTTAGAAGATCTGGATGAATACCTCTATCACATCGACCGGATGATGTACAACCTTAAGAGGAATGGCTATCTGGAAAAGCCCGCAGGGGTGATTATTGGAGGGATGAGCGATATGAATGATAACACTATTCCATTTGGCGAAACGGCTGAAGAAATAATTAAGCGCCATTTGGCCGATTATAATTACCCGGTTTGCTATAGATTTCCGGCAGGGCACCTGGCCGATAATAATACGCTGATATTCGGCAGAAATGCCACTCTTGAGGTTACAGATAAAGAAGTAAAACTAACATTTGATGGCTGAGCATAACGATCTGGGCAATGTTGGAGAGGATGAAGCTGTAGCCCATCTTATAAAAAACGGCTACACTATTAAGCACCGCAATTACCGCTTTGCCAAAGCTGAAATAGATATTGTAGCGGAAAATGCCGAATGGATTGTAATGGTAGAGGTAAAAGCCCGAACTAATGACAGCCACGGCAGGCCGGAAGAGTTTGTAACGCGAACCAAGCAAAAACACCTGATCCGGGCAGCTAACCAGTATGTGGAAGAGTATCCCACAGAAAAGGAAGTGCGATTTGACATTATCAGCATTTTGCTGGAGCCCACCTTTAGCCTTACCCATTTGCCCGAAGCATTTTACCCCTGATGGTAGGGTGCTAATTCTCACTACTTTTGCAAAAATTTTTGTGATGAACAGAGGAAACCGTGGAGGAGGAAGAAATGATGACTCCCGTAAGAGAACCAATCAAAAACCGGAAGGCAGGAATAGTGGAAAGCCGCCCAGAGGCCGTAAACCTATGCCCTCAAAGCGCAGGGGCGGAGCGGCCAAACCAAATCCAGGTAACGGAGATAATTCAGGATTAGTGCGGCTTAATAAATATCTGGCTAATGCAGGGGTGGCCTCGAGGCGCGAGAGTGATGAACTGATACGCACCGGCCTGGTAGAAGTAAATGGAAAGGTGATTACAGAAATGGGCTACAAAGTGCAGCCCACCGATACAGTAAAGTTTAATGGTACCGAGTTACAGACCGAAAAAAAGGTGTACGTACTCCTGAATAAACCCAAAGGTTTTATTTCCACTGTGGATGACCCCAAAGCGCGCAAAACCGTAATGGAACTTGTGGCAAATGCCTGTAAAGAGAGAATATACCCTGTAGGCAGGCTGGATCGCAAAACAACGGGGGTTTTACTATTTACCAATGATGGTGAATTGACCACGAAATTGCTACACCCCTCTAATGGTGCCCGTAAAATATATGATGTAACTCTGGACAAGAAACTTACCAATGCTGATTTTTCTAAAATACAGGGGGGATTGGAACTTGAAGACGGGCCGATTAAAGTGGATGAAATAACTTTTATCGATCAAAAGGCGCATAACCATGTGGGCGTAACTATACACAGTGGCCGTAACCGAATTGTGAGGCGAATTTTCGAAAGCCTTGGTTATGAAGTAACTAAACTGGATAGGGTGTTTTTTGCTGGCCTTACTAAAAAGGCTTTGAACCGTGGGCAGTGGAGAAAGTTGACTCCCAAAGAGGTTAGCTTTCTTAAAATGAAATGATTATATATTATTTCTTTGTTATTTTCGCTCCTTACACAACAATATCACACAACAACAAATTCACAAAAAATGGCAAAAGGAAAAGTAACTCCTGGCGTATTGGTATCTACAATCAGGGAGAACCAAAACAATAACAAAACCCTTAAAGCTCTATTCTCCAGTCAGTTTCTAGGCAAACTAAGTGTTGAAGAGCTGGACGGTTTAAGCAAGGGTATTGCTAAAGAAATGGGTAAGAGATCCAAAAAAGTAATTCAGGAAAAAATTGACTTTCTTGAAAAGCACGGATACAAGGTTGCAAGATCGAAGTAACCATCTGATAAATAGAAATATTTGAGCCTTCCTTCGGGAGGGCTTTTTTATGCCCAAAACAGACTTATTATGAGCTTCACACGTTGATGTGTAATATTGCATGAGCATTTTGGGATGAAGAAAAAAATCATTCGTTTTTTACTTTGGTTTGCAGGCATTTTTGTGCTGCTTATTGCGGTATTCGCTACCGTGCTTTACCTTAATCAGGATAAGATAAAGGCAGCCGTACTTACCGAAGTTAACCGAATGCTGGCCGAGCCGGTATCCATAAAACAGGTTGATGTTTCCCTCCGCAAATTCCCTTATGCCTCACTGGCCTTCAGCGAGGTTTTTTCGGCCGGGGCCAATTCTCAAAAAGGCGATACCCTGCTCTACGCCAAACAGGTGTTTTTCGAATTTAATCTCTGGAATGTTTTTTCGGATGACCTGAGTATCCACAGGATTTCGTTGGAAGAAGGTACAGCGCATATCATACGGCCGGAAAAAGGACTCCCGAACTATCAAATCTGGAAAGAAGATACCACCTCAGGCAGTTCTGTATTTACCTTAGAGGAAGTAAGCTTTGAAAATTTTAAGGTACAGCAATATGAAGGCGGCATAAATCAGTCAGCTTCGGGTTTTGTAAAGCAACTCGTATTTTCAGGCAGTTTTGAGGCAGATAATTTTTCAATTACCAATACCGGAGATCTTTATTTAGACTCACTGGTGGTAGATGGCTACAACTATCTAAGGCAGGTAAATGCAAAAACGGCTTTTAAATTGGCGGGTAATTCCAGCAACTTTCAGTTTACCGAAGGCCTGCTTAAACTCAATACCACAGAGGTTGACTTTGCCATGAATATTGAGCCTAAGGGTGTAGCCATATTGGCTTCACAAAAAAATCTTGATCTGGGGGATTTTCAGGAATTAGCTTCCACACAAAACTGGGGCATACCTTCCAACATTGATTTTGACGGCAGTGCCAACCTATCCTTCAAAGGCATTTTTGAAGATGAAAAAGAACCCGACATTGAAGTGGAGTTCTCCACTTCCAACTCTACACTATCGGGTTACAACAATGCCAGCATAAGAGATTTTAGCTGCCAGGGCACCTATGAACTTAAAAAGGGAAAAGACAATCTCCATCTTAAAAAATTTAAAGGCAACGGCCGCTCGGGTAGTTTTACCGGGGCACTGGATATTAATGATTTTTCTCAACCGGATGTTGTACTCGATCTTAAGAGTAACCTGGAGTTTAGTGAGTGGCTTATTTTTTTACCAGCCGATACTCTTACCAAACCCGAAGGACGTGCCAATATAGATGTACACTTTGAGAACAAGTTTAAGTCGCTAAGCTCCATTAAACCTGAAGAGCTGAAAAGAGCCAAAGCCAGTGGTAGCATTATGCTTGATAATATCGGGTTTACGTTTAAAAATACTGAGCGCAGAATTGAAGACCTTGATGCAGACTTGCGCTTTTTGGGTAATGATTTAAAAATTGCCAACTTCTTTTTCCGTACTGGCGAAAGCGATATTTATCTGCAAGGCGCTTTTGAAAACGTGCTCAACTACGCCTATTTTAATGATCAAAAACTAAATATTGACGCCCGCATGCGCTCCCAGCAATTGGTAATGGAGGATTTTATTTTGGGAGGCACCACAGAAAGTAACGAGGAATACAGCCTTGAATTTGTTAAGGCCCTTGACCTTGAGCTGGACCTGGCCGTGGATAAATTCAGGTTTGACAAGTTTTATGCTACTGATATAGGCGGGCAGCTTGATGTAAAAAACGGGATGATTAATGCAAAATCAATAACCCTGAAAGCAGACGAGGGCACCTTTGAAGGCCAGTTAACCATAAATACACAACCGGCCAATTACAGGATGGAGGCCTCGCTTAAAGCCAATGCAGTAAACATTAATAAGCTTTTTACCAGTTTCAACAATTTTGGGCAGGAGGAAATAACCAGCAAAAACCTGTATGGCATCGCCAACCTCAATATGGGGCTATCCTGCCATATGAGTCCAACACTCGATATCGACCTTAGTAGTATAGTTATGGAGTCGCGGCTTTCAATCGAAAACGGAAGGCTTACCAATTACGAACCTATGCTGGTACTATCGCGATTTGCAGATATAAAGGAGTTACAGGATGTGCGTTTCTCACACCTGCAAAATGATATCAGCATCAAAAACTCGCAGGTTATTATCCCTATGATGAATATTAACAGCAACGTAATGGACCTAGGCCTGCAGGGCAAGCACGGCTTTGATAACGTGATTGATTACAGCATCCGCCTTAAGTTATCCGATGTATTGTTTTCCAACAGAAAAAATAAAAAGCAGAAATCAGAATTTGATGATCATCTTGTAGAGGTGGAAAAAGATGATGACCCCAATATTTATATAAGGATGGCAGGGCCCATTGAGAACCCTTCCATTGAACTGGACCGACAGGGTATGACCGAATCGATTAATGAAGGACTCAAGGAGCAGGGACGCCAGTTAAAAAACATTTTCAAAAAATCTGATAAAGAGGATAAAAAGAAGGATGACTCCGGGATAAAATTTGATCTGTTTGGTGACGATAAAGACAAATAGTTAAAATTGATATTTCCTTAACCTACTACCTTACCCCTCCCCTTTTTAATTATTACTTTTGCACCGATTTTTAAAACGGAACATGCGAAAGCTTTATCTTATCATTTTCAGCACGTTAACCCTAGGTTTATTCGCTCAGTCACAGGATTTTAAGTTGATGACTTACAACCTGATGTACTACAAGGTTCCGGATGCCAATGCCCCCTGCACCCAGGGCATTTCTGCTACCGCTAAAGACCAGGCCTTTAAAACAGTTTTTAAAGCCATTGACCCGGACATACTTTGCGTAAACGAAATTGTTGCTTTTCCTGATAATTCCGGTGCCCGCTCTATACTCAGCAATGTGATAAATACGGATGGCGAAAACAACTTTACCAGTGCCGCATTCAGCAACGCTCAGGGCAGCAGCATTGCAAATATGTTGTTTTATGATACCACGCTTTTCGTACTAAGCAGCCAGTTTGCACTGGTAAATAATCTCAACAATCAAACCCTCGTTAGGGTAATTGACTTTTACCGTCTCTATTATAAAGACCCGGGGCTAAAACTTGGTGCCGACACAAATTTCTTCACCGTAGTAGCCGGGCACCTCAAAGCCGGAAATTCCGCTTCGGACCGCATGGAGCGCGACAGAGCCATGGATGCCGTGATGAACCACCTTACCAATAATGTGAGTGATAAAAACGTGATTTTTTGTGGCGACATGAATATCTATACCAGTAGTGAGGGCGCCTACCAAAAAGCCGTAAACTACTCAGTGGCCAGTGAGAGGTTTGTGGACCCCGGAGTAGCGGGAGCATGGAATAACAACGGCAGTTTTGCCGGTATCCATACCCAAAGTACCCACTCATCGGGTTCAGGATGTTTTTCCGGTGGTGGATTGGATGACCGTTTTGATTTGATTTTACACTCCGGGAGCATCAGCACTGGTGCTGAAAAAATTAAGTACAAGTTTAATAGCATGAAGGCTATCGGTAACGATGGCAGCCACTTTAACCAATCCATTAATGCCGGCACTAACGGTGTGGTTTCTCAGGCTGTAGCCAATGCACTTTACAACTTTAGCGACCACCTGCCGGTAGTGGCCGAATATGAAATTACCCCAAGCGGAATAGGACTGAGTGAGGTTAGCGCCAAAGACGCCCTGAGCATGAATAACCCTTTTGGCAACGAGCTAACCTTAAGCCGCAAAAAAGCATCAACCACCAACTTTGAAATTTTTATTTGCGATATCACCGGCAAACCGGTGTATAAGGGCCGTATGCACAGTGGCGAACAGCAAATGAGTATTAGTACGGCCAGCTGGAACAAGGGAATATACCTTATTAAGATTTCCGATAAAAAAGGAACAGTGGTTACAAAAAAACTTGTGAAGTAAGGAATGGCAAAGCTTAGGATACTTTTTGGAACTGTACTTCTAATGACCGCGACCTGCGTGTGGGGCCAGGGTTTTGAAAGCAAAATAACATCAGCCTCTAACGTAAGGCTTGCAGTAAGCAACTTTGCCACGTTTGGTAATTCATTTGACGGCTACCGCGATGGCTCGGGTACCCCAAGCTGTGAATACCCTGCCGGATCAGGTATAGAGCACCTGTTTGAAGGTGGAATATGGATTGGCGGCCGTCAAAATGGTGCTGACGTGCGCGTTACCACTGCTGCCCTTGATAACTCTTCGGGTTACACACCAGGTGCCGGTGGCTTTGAAACCTTTGCCCTTACCCCATTGCAGGAACGCTCCTCATTATTTGATAGCCGTTTTTACACAGGCAATGCAGTTTCGCACCAGGATTATGTTTCGGTGCTTAGCGATACCGTGCAGTTTTACCCCGGAACTTCCATTCGCATTGGTGGCCCCACCCATCAGCCCATGGGTTTAAAAATTACCATGGAGAGCTATAACTGGAACTACTTGTTTTCTGACTTTGTGGTGTTTGTAACCTTTAAGATTGAAAACACCGGCTCTAACTTTTATGATGATTTACATGTAGGCCTTTGGAACAATACGGTAGTGAGAAACATAAATGTTACCCCTGCCGGTACGGGTGGTGCGCAATTCTATAACAAAGGGGGTAATGGTTACCTGGATTCACTTAACGTGGCCTATTGTTTTGATGCCACAGGGGATCCCGGTTTTACGGATAGCTACATCGGGCAAAAGTTTTTAGGAGCTGAGGATAAGGAGGGCTTCCACAGCCCTAATCTGGATAGTACATTTAATAAGCTTACGAACCAGTGGGAGGCCGATAACTTCAGAGCAAATTACCAGGCCTGGGTGTTTAATGATTTTACCGCTCAGTTTGCCGCACCAAGTGGTGAGGGCCAAAGGCTTGATAAAATGAGCGATGGCTTAAACCACTCCCCCTGCTGGACTAACCCCAACGATCCTAACTGCCCTGGTAATCTTGATTTTCAAAATCTGTTGAAGCAGGCGGGAAACCGCTCAGACCTTATTTCAGTAGGGCCATTTGCCCGCTTTGAACCCGGAGATGAAGTAACTGTAACCTTTGCTTACATACTGGCAAAGAAAAACGAGGATGGAAATCCGAATACTGACAACAACCCCGTACAGCGCCAAAACCTTGCTGATAACGCCATATTTGCGCAGGAAACCTATAATGGTGAGGATGTAAACTTTAATGGGATAATTGATGGTGATGAAGATGTGGATGGAGATGGACGTATTACCCGCTTTGTGTTGCCCACCCCACCGGCCACACCTGTAACTAAGGTAATAGCCGGTGATGGTAAAATAGACATCTATTGGACTAACAACTCGGTAAACACTTTGGATCCCATTAGTAATACCAAAGATTTTGAAGGTTTTAAAATTTACATGAGTCAGGTGGGTTTTGATGTAGAGGGGGTAAATGACCTGCAAAGCAGCCTGAATCTGGTGGCACAGTATGACAGTGCCGGCAACGGCTTGTTTTTCGATACCGGGTTTGATGATATTAAATTAAGTACTCCACAAACCTTTGAAGGTGATACCAATGTGTATCAATTTCGCTATACCATTGATAACATTAACAATGGCTGGCAAAATGCCGTGGCAGTTACCGCTTTTGATCAGGGCGATGATGAACGCAACATTCAGTCGTTGGAATCGAGCTTTTTAGCCAATGACTTCAGAACATTTGCCGGCAAAGGCCCAAACACAGATATGAAGGCCAATGAGCCTTTCGCTTACCCCAACCCCTACTATTATGGTGCGGCCTGGGAGGGTCAATCCAACTTTCAGGAGGAAAGCCGTAAAATGATTTTTGCCAACCTGCCGCAGCGTTGCCAGATCAGAATTTACACCGTGGCTGGTGATTTTATTGATGAAATCAATCACGACCAAAACTATAATGGCTCGGATATACGCTGGTTTAAAACCTTTGGCAGTGAAGATCCTGATGACAATGTATTTTCAGGTGGTGAGCACGCATGGGATCTTTTGAGTCTTGATAGTCAGATCATAAGCCGTGGGCTGTATATGTTTTCGGTTGAAGACCTGGACACCGGAGAAAAGTTTACTGGAAAATTTGTAATTATTAAATAAACCCGATTGAAAAATGAGAAATCTATTTACATTTTTATTTGCCGTAGCCTTTACGGCAGGGCTTTTTGCCCAGGCACCATTGGTGCAGGTAACGGACATCCGTACAGTAAGTCCGGCCGACCTTGCCAATTGTGATGACACTTCCGCCTACTACCTGGATACTGTTAAAGTGGTATGCTATGTAGTAACATCCGGTAACCTTAGCGAAGTTGTTTCCAGCTCTATAAACGGAGCCAACGGTACCCGCCCGTTTATTTGGGTAAATGACACCGCCAACAATGGCGCTGTAGGTCCTTTTACCGGCCTTGAGATAATGGGTGTAAACTGGAGCACAAGTAACGCTACAACCGGTTTTACCTCTCTTATTGCCGGAGACCTTGTTGAAATCACCGGTGTGGTAGGGATGTTTAACGGAGCTACTCAGTTTCAGCCATTAAACAACAACTCCATCAACATTTTACCTGGCAGCAACCCGGCCTTTGCTCCACAAAGAGTAAAAGTTGGTGACCTTAATGATCAAAACCAGGTAAACAACCTTGTAACCGGTGAAAAATGGGAAGGTGCCTTTATAGAGGTTAGAAACGTAACTGTAACCAACGTAAACCAGTTTGGTAGCGGTGTTAGCGCCCGTGTGGAATTTACAGTTGCCGATTCTCTTGGTAACTCCATGCAGATATATGACTTCTTTTTGGCTCAAAAGTTAACTTCATGGACTACTCAAAACCCTAATACACCTGCCGCCACAGGTTCATTTACGCCTCCATCAGTAGGTACATTCTACAACTATATCAGAGGTGTTGTTGAGCATTCAGGTAACGGTTGTACTGGTGGTACAGGCCAGGGTTACAGGCTTCAGCCTTTTGATGCTTCGCATTACAATGTGGGTAAAGCAGTACCAACTATTACCAATGCAGGTAGTACCTCAAGTGTTCCCCCAAGCAACACTCCTATTACTGTAAATGCTGACGTTGTGGATTCTGATGGTTCTGTAGATTCAGTAAATATATTCTGGTCTGCTAACCCTTCTACACCTGTAAGTGGATTTACCAAAGCGGCTATGACGCTTAGTAGCGGAATCACTTATACTTATAATATTCCTGGTCAACCAAACGGTACCACTGTGCGCTATTATATTGTAGCTACTGATGATGACACCGCTTCAGCTTTCTTCCCACGTACAGCTGTTGGCCAGCCCATTAATACGGCCAGCATTTTTATCAGAGATGGCGGACTTTCCATTGTGGATGTTCAAACCCCATTCGGCTCAAGTACAGCTTCTCCTTTTGACGGACAAAAAGTTACCATCAAGGGATTTGTTACTGCGGCTCAGCGCCAGTGTGATTTAGGTTATGTATATATTCAGGATACTTCTGCCACTGAGTATGCCGGCCTGGCTCTTAGAAGCTCACTTGACCTTGCCAACCTTTACCGCAACCAGTATGTAGAAGTAAGTGGTACCATCCAGGAGTCATTCGGGTTTACCCAGATGTTGATTGACAGCATTAAGGACTTAGGTGCCGGTTACGAAGTTCAGCCGGTAGTGCTTGACCCATCTGATGCTGCTGCCATTGCAGATTATGAGAAGTACGAAAGCATGCTTGTAAAATACGAGTCACCTTCAGCGGGTGGTAAAATTTACATCGCCAACCCTGATGCCGGGTTTGGTGAGTACACTATTTCATCAATACAAGGAACCAGCAACACTGCTGAGCAGCGCAGGGTACTTGCCGGCCGTGCAGCCGGAACCAACGCCCAATCATCACTTTATGTGCAGTTGGTAAGCGATAGCAGCTATGCTACTAATGATGGTACCATGTTTTACACTCCGATAGAAACGGACAATACCATGACTATGGATGCCATGACAGGAATTCTTTGGTACTCCTTCGGTAACTTTAAGCTTACCCCACGTAACAACTTTGATATTGAAGGTTTGAGCGTTCAATTGGATACCACCGGTTGTACTACTCCTTTTTTCAGTATTTCTGAAAATCTTGCTGCTACTCCTTTGGATATGTATCCAAACCCTGCAGCCAATAAGGTTACTATTTCAGGTTTTGATGGTGAAGCAACTGTTAGCCTTTATGATCTTAAAGGTACCCTTGTAAAAACTGCTTCGGCTACTGAAGCTGTGGAAGTAAATGTAAACGACCTTAAAGCTGGTCTTTACATCGTAAAAGTTACCGGAAACAGCGCTGAGCTTTACGGTACTTATAAACTTGTAATAACCAAGTAATTGACCCTTATTAGGGTTTTTGCCTAAAGGCTTTAAACCCCGTCACACTGAGCGGTAGTCGAAGTGCAATCCGGCTACCGCTCAGAATGACAAAAAATTTCCGCAGTAAGGCGGTTTTCATTTTCAATTTAATTTGTTCCGCAAAGGATGGATAGAATGTATAATGGATGTTGGAAGGGCTTAAGTGGAGTTGTTGCACTCCTTGTTATAGCCTTAGCGGGATGCACCAAGGGCGATAGAAATGCCAATGAAGCGCCCGATACCCAAATCAGTGTAAAGGAAATTAACCTATCTGGCGACAGCCGGTTAAACTCTACCGTAAGGTTAAACTGGTTTGGTACTGATAAAGATGGGTATGTAGTAGGTTTTGAAATTTCATTTGATAATCAAAATTGGACCTACACCACCCTTTTGGATTCCACTTTTTCATTTACCATACCTGCCGGGCAGGATACTACCGATGTAAACTTTTATGTAAGAGCGGTGGACAATGATGGTCTTACCGACCCATCACCCGCCTACCTTGCTGTTCCATTAAAAAACACCCCTCCCTCTGCCTCATTTGATAATGAGCTGGGGCCGCGTGATACAGCCTTGATGGTTTCCACTTTTAAGTGGAATGCCGCTGACCCTGATGGCAATGCCTCCATTGCCAAAGTAGAGGTGAAATTTAACCAGGGGCAATGGTATGAACTGGCCATGGGCCAGGAGGTGGTTTCATTTTTAGTTGACCCCACCGTACAATCCGGTGCGGCTACAGCCGAAGTTTATTTTGGCTTTAATGATCAGCCTGAAGCCGAAAAAATTGATGGCTTGCTGGTTAATGGCTATGACACCCTTTATATCAGGGCCACAGATATTGCTGGCGCTGTCAGTCCTGTAGATACTGCCGATGCATTTTATCTTAAAAACAAAACCCAGGGCGCCACATTACTTTGGGTTTCGGGGCAGGTTACTACCACAGCCAATAAATACAAGGCCATTTTAGATGGTGTAAATATCACCTATGATTTTCTGGATTATGGCCGCGATATTAATGGCGATGCCATGCCCAGCTACTGGGATCCAACATTTAAACTCATCAGCAGGCAATACCCTAAAATGTTTGTAAGCAGCGGACAGGAAACCTATCGCAACCGGGTTACATCACGCGATGTTACAATGCTGGAATTTATGGCTCCCGTAATACAAAGCTTTACCAATAATGGAGGTAAATCATTTGTAACGGTTAGTTTCAATAAGGCTAAAGATCTTTCTGAAATCTCAGGCCCCTATCCCGTAAAGGAACTGGTGACCTCAACTGCCGGCCAGGCCCGTATTTTACCGGATTCAGGATTGGTACCGCTAATGATGGGACCCTATCCTATTATTAAAACACCAACTAACAACCTGCAAACAGGGGTGGTACCTATTGTAGGTACTGATGACTCTGAAGACTTTTACCGTGCACGCCTTACTAAACTACAAGGCTGGCAAGGCACTGATGTGGTTGGTGTAATACGCAGACCGAATAACGTATGGTCTCAGGTATTTTTTGGTGTGGAATTGCACAACTATAATGGAGACCCCGCAAAACTTGAAGACCTGTTCGAAGAAATCCTAGTCAATGAATTTTAAGAGAACCCTACTTTTTACACTGCTGGCGCTGGTGTGTTTTTCGGCTACACTTTTTGGGCAGGCAGCTTCCTTAACGGGAAAAGTAACTGACCCCGCCAATGGGGAACCACTACCCGGAGCATCGGTACTGCTGGTGGGTACTTACAAAGGCGCATCAGTAGATATTGCCGGTGATTATGTGATTAACGACATCAAGCCCGGTGACTACGATATTAAAGTGCAGTTTATCGGCTATGAAACCAAACTGTTTACAGGTATCACTTTTAAGGCCGGTGAAAGCAAGGTGCTTAATATTAAGCTTAAAGAGCAAACCGAATCATTAAACGAGGTTACTGTAGTAGGCCGCAGCACCCAGATAAACCTTGAGCTGGCCGCCAGCGAAGTTACCCTTAAGCAGGAGGAAATTTCGCAGATGAATGTGCGCGATGTGCAGGAAATTGTAGGCCAGCAAGCCGGTGTGCTTAAAACCCAGGATGGACTGCAAATACGTGGTGGCCGTGTGTACGAAACCGAATATATTGTAGATGGTATCAGCGCGCAGGATCCGCTTGCAGGTACCGGTTTTGGGGTGGATGTGGCCAGTGGCTCCATCTCCAATATTAGCCTTATTACGGGTGGTGCCGGTGCAGAGTACGGTGGCGGTAGTTCTGGTGTGGTGAGTACCAACATCCGTGAGGGTAGCGATAAATTTGAAATTTCGGGTAGCTGGCAGCGCGATAACCTGGGTAATTCTGGTTGGGCCACCTCCTTTAATACGGATCGTGTGGAACTTAATCTGGGTACACCCATACCCGGCACTAAAAAGAAGCTTACCCTTTTTACCAGTGCTACCATGTACCTTACGGATGAATACTTCGGGCCGGTTGCTGATCAGCTTAACAGTAGCATTATGCGAACTGACCTTAACACTATGAATGTTGGCAGCAATGACAATATTTTTAATGATGTAGGGCGATGGTACAATTCGGATGTTATCGAACCACTCAATAACGGAACCTTTTGGGCACCCCGGCAAAACAACGCCTACACCAACACTATAAAGTTGGCTTACCAGCTAAAGCCCGGAACCAAGCTTACGCTTACCAACCAGCACTCGCTTAGTATAAACCAGAATACACGTAGCCTGCAGATTGTTGGTTTTAACTCCATCCTTACACCTGGGTTTCAATACAGCCGTAGCCTTAATCTTGATAACGCTACAACTTATACGCACCAATCAAATCTTACGGCACTTAATCTAAATCACCTCATCAATCAAAACTGGGGCGTTAGTATTTCTGCCGGAAGGCTGTTCACCAATCTGCGTGCGGATGCAAATGGCCGTCCATTTCGCTCAGAATCGGTTGATCAGATTCTGGATGAGGACAACATCATTACCTACCCCATTGATATTTTTCAGTACAGCAGTGATCAGCTCGGTATTTATTATGTAAATACCAGTGATGGCGGGCTTACAAACAACGGAGGTATCACCCCTACCTGGCACGACCATTATGCTGAGGAGTACACCCTGAACCTTAAGGGTACGTACATCCCAAACAAAAGCAATGAGGTAAGCTTCGGTACGCAAAACACTTTTACCGAGTATCAATGGGTGGATGTTACCGCTCCATGGGTAGGTGCTCCAATCCGTATTAACGACTCGGTGGTAACCGAAAATTTAAGCATTGGCAGCAGCAATGACATCTGGAAAGTAAACCCTGTAGAGGGCGGTCTCTTTATTCAGGATAAAATAAATTACAATGGAATATCCGCCACCTTGGGCTTGCGTCTTAACTACTGGGCTCCCGGTAAATTTGTGGATGATGCTGTGAACGATCCTAACGCTCCGGTAATTGACCAGGTGCGGGAGGATTACATGGATAAAACATTCGGGCTATTTGGCCTGCGCTGGAAAACGCGTTTACTGCCCCGCATCAATGTGTCTTTCCCGGTAACGGTAAACAATGTGCTGTACTTTAACTATGGCCACAGCATGAGGCTGCCTCACCCGCGCTTTGTGTATGCCGGCCTCGACCCTACTTACCAGGATCGCTCGTTCCTTTCCAGCCTTGGTAACCCCGATCTTGATCCTGAGGTAAACGTTTCTTACGAGATTGGTTATAAGTCCAAACTCACAAAGGATTTGGCATTTACGGCTACCGTGTTTAACAATAACCGCTTTGATTACATTGTTTCGCGCAGCGTAATTGTGCAGGATCAATCAGGTAGAAATACCACCAAAACATTCTACATCAATCAGGATTACGCCAACATTTACGGTGTGGAAATTGGCGCGCAGTACAGGTTGGGTAAATACTTCAGAACCTTTGGAAACGTGGCCTACCAGGTAGCCAAAGGTAAAAGTAACTCAGCCAGGGAATCAGCATTGCAGATTGCCCAGAATGGCGAGGTAAGCACAACCAAAGCCCAGTTTCTGGCATTTGACCGACCATGGAATGTTAACGTTGGAGTTGTGTTTGCACCGGATAGTACCACTTTCCCGGGCCTTAATCTCAATGGTCTTAACGTATTTCTTTCCTACCAGTTTACTTCCGGCTACCGCTATACGCCATATTTCCTGGCCTCTACCAATGAGTTGGGAAGGCCACAGTACGAGGAAATTGTTACCTCCTATCTTACAGAAACAGCCAAAGACTGGCACAACGTGGATTTGAAAATAGACTATCGCCTGCCACTGAATATGGGCTTTAAAGGGGTTTCGCTTAGCGTGGAAGTACGTAACCTGCTGGATGCTAAAAACAGCCAGATTATTAATCCTGTTACCGGCAGAGCCTACGAGTACGGTGACCCTGTGCCGAGTGATTGGCGCGACCCATTGTACAACAGCCCTGCCGAAAGAGGAACAGACCCGCGTAACCCGGCCCGTTATCTGGCTCCACGTCAAATATTATTTGGAATAGCCTTTAGATTTTAGAGTATGATGAAGAGAATAGCTATATCGATTTTATTTGCCGGAAGCTTTGCAGCTTCTGCTCAAATCATCCCCAACTATGGTGGCGAAAGAGCCGGACTTTCCACACTGAGCTTTTTAAAGAGTGACCTTAGTCCACGCTCAGCAGGTTTAGGTGGTGCCAGTATTTCGCTTAATGGTGATGCCTATTCGGTAATTACCAACCCGGCTGCACTTTCTAATGTTGAAAACACCTCATATGCGCTCAGCCATTTGTTTATCGGGGCGGGTATTAATCAATCCTACCTTTCGGGGATTTACCCGTTGAAGAACAAGGTGAGCCACTTTGCCTTCAGCCTTAACTCACTTAACTCCGGCCGTATGGAGGAGCGTACCGAATTTCAGCCGGAGGGCACAGGAAGGCAGGTTTCAGTCTCTAACACCGCCTTTGGACTTACTTACGCTCGCAGGTTATCAGAAGTTTTTAGCGCAGGTGTTACTGTAAAATACATTTACGAATACATGGCCGGTTACACCAACCACAATGCTACTGTAGATGTGGCCTTTCTTTACGAAACTGATTTAAAGGATTTGCAGTTTGCCGTGATGGTGCAAAACTTTGGCGGTAATTCATCCCTCAATAATGAGGGCAGCGATATACCGGTAATGTTTAACCGTGATGCCGGTGTAGGACTGGATGCGAGCACGGTACCCACCATGTTTAAAATGGGTGCCAGCTTTAAACCCTGGAAAACCGAGCAGCAAAGCATTTTGGTTGCGTTGCAATTAAATCATCCAAATGATAATACCGAGAACTACCGCATTGGTGCGGAATATGAGTACATGGGTATATTCTTCGTGAGGGGTGGGTATAAAATCAATGTGCGCGACCAGGATTACCCGACCTTTGGATTTAGTTACCGGGCACGTTTAGGTGGCCATCCGCTTTATATTGATTACGGTGCCAACCCAGGTAACTACCTGGGCTTGCAGCACACCTTTGGTTTACGTATTAACCTGATAAATGACGAGAGATAATGATGCGTAAAAGATTTCTACCACTACTTTCTATTCTTTCGCTTACGCTGATTTTGGCGGGGTGCGAAGACTTTTTTGGTAATAAAACTGATCTGGATTTTATTGAGGTACCCGATTACGATGCCAACCGCACCGTGGCGTATGTGCCCATCCTACCGGCATTAGATGCTTTTGTAAAGCCGGTAGATGTATGTATTGGTTTTGATGAGTTGATATATGTGGTGGATGAGGGAACTGAAGAGGTAATTGCCATGGATCAGGCCGGAAGAATACTGGCCAGGAAGTTTGTACCCGGTGCTACAGCCGTGGCTCAGGATCGTGCATTTGACCTATTGGTAATCGGAACATTTGATACTACTTTAGTAAATGGTGGTGTCTCCAACACCTTTACTTTTTCTACCATCTACAGGATAGACCTGCTTGGTAGTGCGGGATATAATCTGGCGAATGCCGAGATTACCAATAAAATTATTCACCCCTTTTACACCGGCCGCAGAGGCAACAGCCTGGATCAGGTGCAGTTTGTTCGCTTCAATAAAATTGCGGTGATCGGTAATAACACCGATCCATTGCTCAACAATCAGTATTACGTTACCCGCGAAGGGGAAGGAAACAGCGGTGGAGGCCTTATACCGAATGATGCTGTATGTTATTTTGGCAACGATGATAGCTACATTTCTACAATAAATGTTACTACCAGCACCGGGGTATTTGGTAATTATTTTGAATCTCCTTCCGGGATAACAACTCTAACTCAACCTCCGCAAATCAGCGCGCGCACCGGTCGCGACTTTATATTTACCTCTACTGATGCTTCAACAACCCTTAAAACCCAGTACATAGAGTTTATAGAATCAGAGTTCAGCAGTTTTTACCGCCCCAACCTGTTGGCTGCGGGTGATACTTCCAGGGCCGATGGCTTTATAAATTCGCCCAACAAATTTTCAAAACCAAAAGATGTTACTGTAGCAGGAGACGGTAGCCAGTACATTTTTGTAGCCGATGCTGAAACAGACTCTGTTTACCAGTTTACTTTTAATGGTTTGGAGGGTGTTTTGCCGCCCGCAGCTACGGGCATTACCAAATATCAAAAAGCCAGTTTTGGTGGTTCAGGTGCAGGGTTAACTCAATTCAGGTCACCATCGGGCATAGCCTATTTCAACAATATCTTATATGTTGCCGATGCCGGAAATGGCCGTGTATTGAGGTTTAAGCTTACCCTTGATTTTGAATAAAGCACTTCGCTAAGTAAGCGCCAACCATCCTAAAATAACTGACAAGCCAAAATAGTACCTGCCACCTCCTAAGTTTCAGCTTATTGTATATATTTGTGAGACTATATATGAAACGCTACTATCAAATTCTCATACTCTCCGCGCTTTTCCTATTGATTGGAAACGCTGGCTTTAGCCAAAAAGCCGGAGGTAATAATCAGGGCAATACAGTGGGTTGCAACATTTTTGTACCCAATGCCTTTACTCCTAATGGAGATGAGATTAATGACCGTTTTACCCTTAAGCATAGCGATGTTTGTAACATCATTGAGTTCGATCTGAAAATTTTTGACCGCTGGGGAAGAATGGTTTTTGAAACCAAAACTTCTGATCCCAGCCGCGCCTGGGATGGCACTTTTGAGGGTAAAGAACTTCAGCAAGGTGTTTACGTTTGGAACCTGTACGTACGAATTCAACCTTCTACTACAACTGAAGAGCCGGTTATCTCAAAGCATGGCACCGTTGTAATTATCAGGTAATTACAACTTACCTTCTTCCTATTTCATTTTTACGATTATCTTCGGAGCAGATTTCTGTTTAGTAAACAGTGGTTTTACATTACCCATAAAAACCTGAATGCTTTGAAGGCTAAAATCCTACTCACTCTCACCCTTCTCTTCTTATTCTTTGTCGGTAAATCACAATCTGTAAATGGTCATTTTATGCCATTTGGAGTTATGTATGCCTTTGAAACAGTAAAGGATGAAGCCTTATCCCCTGTGAGTTACTCTGGTAGTCTGGGATCTCTGTCACTGGGCTATTACTATCAAAATGATAACTGGATAAGTGCGCTAGACCTGAATGGAGGGGGCGGTTTTCAGGCACCTGATGTTAACCGCGAAAATAGTCCGAGTAACACAACCACAGGTTTTGCCCGGGGTTCCTATCAATTGCTGAGGCGCATTGCAACCTATAAAGATTTCCGGTTTTACGCTGGTGTATTATCACATAATGTATTTGATTTCAGGCAGCATAACCGTTACAGTAATAGCAGTGATAATTTTGTGGCGCTATTCGGCTTTGGCACCTCGGTAGCCGTTCAAAAGCCTTTTGAAGTTTTAAATAAAAACTTCATGCTCGGCTACACCCTGGGTTTCCCTTTAGGGGCCTACTACATGCGCCCAGGCTATGTAAAACCTTATTTTCTTGATGAAGCCGGCACTACAGGTTTTGCCTTTTGGGGCGATTACTATATTCTGAATTCAAAAACAGAACTAACATGGATATTTAATAATGGTAACCAGCTACGACTATTTTACAATTGGGAATTTACCCAGATTGATGTTTTAAATAAATCTCAAACCGACATGCAGCAGATAGGTTTGTCAACAATATTTAAGTTTTGAAAAAGTACGTACTGTTTATACTGGGCCTCGCGGCCTCCGTTTCCTGTAAAAAGGCATTGATGGATGAAAATCCCAATGACAATCCTCAAACTAACTTTGATATACTTTGGGAAAATGTAAGGGATAAGTATGCCTTTTTTGAGTTAAAAAATATTGACTGGGATAGCGTGTATAATCATTACGACCCCATGGTAAATGATAACACTACTGATGAAGAACTATTTACCGTACTGGATAGCATGCTTTATGACTTAAGGGATGGCCATGTAAACCTTCGCTCCCCGTTTAACCTTAGCCGCAACTGGAACTGGTACCTTAACTACCCCGATAATTTTGATCAGGATGTGATAGAGCGCAATTACCTTGGTGAAAACTACCGCATTGCCGGAGGGCTTCAATACACCATACTATTGCCGGACTCTATAGGCTACATCTACTATGGCAGCTTTAGCAGTGGTTTTTCACTTGAAAACCTTGACGAGGTGATGAGTTATATGAAGAATACGCGAGGCCTTATTATAGATGTACGAAACAATGGTGGTGGATTTTTAAGCAATGCCTTTGCCTTGGGGCAAAGGCTTATCTCCACCGAAAGGCAGGTATTGGTAACCTTTGAAAAAACCGGTCCGGGTCCTGATGACTTTGGTAACGGACTCGGATATACACTAAGACCATCTACCGGTGTAAATTATGATGGTGAGGTAGCCATATTAACCAACAGGCGATGTTATTCAGCCACCAACTTTTTTGCCGGCATTATGCGATCTTTTGAAAATGTAACCCTGATTGGCGACCAAACCGGTGGCGGTGGCGGCATACCCGTTGACAATGAACTACCCAATGGCTGGACTTATCGCTTTTCGGCTACGGTATCACTAATACCAGTTAATGATACTGCCCTGGCTAATATAGAGCAAGGGGTACCACCACATCAGCAGTTGGATAATAACCCCCAACGAGAGCTACAGGGCATAGATGACATTATTGAAAGAGCGAGGGTAGTGTTGAGATAACCTTATTTAAGCCATCCGCTGTACATCACGTAATTATTGGCAATTCGGTTTATTTCGCCTGAGATTAATTCAGGGGTGATATCCTTTACTTTTTTGGCGGGTACACCTGCAAATATGGTTCCTGAAGGAATGTGTGTTCCTTCTAAAACCACTGCACCGGCCGCTACTATAGAATTGCTCTCCACCACGCAATTATCCATTACAATGGCACCCATACCAATAAGCACGTTATCGTGAATAGTGCAGCCGTGGGCTATGGCATTATGACCAATAGAAACATTGTTACCGATGGTAAGCGGATACTTCTCATAAGTACAATGCAGGGTAGCGTTATCCTGAACGTTTACTTTATTACCCATTCTCACTGTATTAACATCGCCACGGATTACGGCACTATACCATATACTACAATCATTTCCCATTTCAATGTCGCCTATTAGTGTGGCATTTTCAGCCAAAAAACAATTTTCACCCATCCTGGGGCTTATTCCCTTTATTGATCTAACTAAAGCCATATTGAGTTTTACTATTTGGTAAAAAACAAAAGTAATCAGAATGCAGCGGGTGTTGAGGTACCACTATCTTTGTCAAAAATTTTGGTGATGGAAGAAATGAAAAAAGTGCCGGTAAGCGTATATGCCGAAATGACCCCAAACCCCGCAGTATTAAAATTTGTGGCCAATAAGCGCCTTATTGGTGTGGATTCTGTGGAGTTTAAGAATATTGAAGAGGCACAGCCCTCACCTTTGGCGGTTAAGCTTTTTCATTTTCCGTTTGTAAAGGAGGTATTTATTACCGGAAACTACGTAGCCATCACCAAGTATGACATCGTGGAATGGGAGGATATCACCCTTGAGGTACGGGAATTAATTCGCGACTTCATAGCCAATGGTAATCCCGTGCTAAACGAGACAGCTTACTCCAAAAATGATGCAGACAGTGCTCCTTCTGAAGTTAAGACACCGAAGCGCCCTGTGGCTCATCCGGAGGAAAAAGACCCAAAAACCTGGGAACCTATAGAGCAGAAAATTGCCTCATTACTTGATGAATATGTTAAGCCTGCAGTGGAACAGGATGGCGGTAACATCAAGTTTTTGAACTATACCGAAGGCGAGGTAAAAGTGCTACTACAGGGCGCCTGCTCAGGTTGCCCCAGCAGCACACAAACCCTTAAGCAGGGTATTCAAAATCTATTGCAGGAAATGCTTCCGGGACAAATAAAAACCGTAGAAGCCGTAAACGGCTAAGCCAATTGGGGCATGCGGCCCATCTCACCCAGGTGGCGAACATGCGCCTTTAGGGCATCAGCCAGTCGGGTGTACTCTTTATAAGGCAAACCAAATTCTGCAGCAGTTTCGCGTACTATCTTGGCTATAGCCGGATAGTGCACATGGCATATAGTGGGAAAGAGGTGATGCTCCACCTGGAAGTTCAGTCCACCCACAAACCAATTGATAATTTTACTCTTTTGAGCAAAATCGGCAGTGGTGCGCAGTTGGTGCTCCATCCATTCATCTTCTGCCATACCATCATGCGGTACATCCATATTATCAACACCCTCAACCATGTGGGCCAGCTGAAATACATAGCTCAATACCACACCTGCGGTGAAGTGCATCAGCACAAAGCCAAGTATAACCCAGTACCACGCAACGGGTACAAGAATGAGTGGCAATGCAACAAATAATGCGAAATAAAGCACTTTAGTAGCCACCAAAACAATCCACTCTTTTTTAATGCTCTTTGCAGTGTGCCCGCCAATACCGCGCTTGTAGTACCTCAGCAGTTGCTTAAAATCTTTGGCCACCACCCAGTTTAGTGTAAGCAGGCCATAAACGAATGGTGAATAAAACTTCTGGAACCTGTGGAACTTCCTCCACTTTTGTGAAGGGTGCAACCTTATTAGGCCAGAAGATTCCATGTCTTCATCAAGACCTTCGATATTGGTAAATGTGTGGTGAAGAATATTGTGCTGAACGCGCCAGTTGGCCACATTACCACTAATAAGGTACATACTGGCACCCAAAAACTGGTTTACCTTTCTATTGCTGTGGTAGGCACCATGTACGGCATCGTGCATTACACCCATACCAATGCCCGACATACCTATCCCCATAAGGAAAAACAGGCCTAAAACAGCCCAAACACCGGGGTTGGCCATTAATAAAACAAGGTAGGGTATAAAGTAAAGTGACAGCATTCCAACCGTTTTCCAAACCATTTTGCTGTTGGCTTTGCTGGAAAGGCTGTTGTCTTCAAAATATTCTTTAACACGCCTGGTAAGTGTTGTTCTGAATGACTCTTTGGAGGCTCTTGGGAAACGAACCGTAACAGAAGCTTTTGGCATCCTCTTCTGGAATTTTGATTTTTAATTAATGTATAATTTAACCGCCTGTAAAACGTCAACTTATACTTTCGCAAAAATAGTGTATAAAATGCTTTCAAGAATCAATCCAACAAAAACGCAGGCCTGGCAAAAACTTGAGGCTCATAAAAAATATATTGCCACAAAACACCTGCGCAACCAGTTTCTGGACGACCCGCTGCGGTTCAAAAAGTTTTCGTTGGATTTTGATGACATACTATTTGATTTCTCCAAAAACCTGATAACATCTGATACCATCTCCCTGCTAAAGGAACTGTATGAAGAATGCCAAGTAGAGGATGCTATTAAGCAACAATTTGAAGGGGCTGCCTTAAACGAAACCGAAAACCGGGCTGTGCTGCATACTGCCTTGCGCAACTTTTCAGAGAGATCCGTAATGGTGGATGGCAAAGATGTTATGCCGGATGTGATTGCCGTTAGAAATCAAATGAAATCCTTTTCGGAAAGGCTTATTTCCGGCAACTGGAAGGGCTATACAGGTAAGCGCATTACTGATGTGGTTAATATCGGAATCGGAGGCTCGGACCTGGGCCCTGTAATGGTGTATGAGGCCTTGAGGCCTTATCATCGCAGTGAGATTAAATGCCATTTTGTTTCCAATATTGATGGTGCAGATCTGGCAGAAACCCTTAACAATTTAAACCCTGCCGAGACTCTTTTTATAGTTGCTTCAAAAACTTTTACCACGCAGGAAACCATGACCAATGCCCACAGCGCAAGAAAGTGGTTTCTGGAAAATGGCGGTAAGGAAGGTGCTATTGCCAAACATTTTGTGGCAGTAAGCACCAATAAGCAAGCTGTGGAGCAATTTGGTATTGACCCGGAAAACATGTTTGGTTTTTGGGATTGGGTGGGCGGCCGCTATTCGGTATGGTCGGCCATAGGCTTATCGCTATGCTGCGGGTTAGGATATGATGTATTTGAGAAATTTTTACGTGGTGCACATGACATGGATGAGCACTTCAGGACAAAACCATTTGAAGAAAACATACCGGCACTGATGGCCGCCCTGGGCATTTGGTACGTAAATTTTTGGGGTGCAACTTCGGAAGCCATTATTCCCTACAATCAAAATCTTCATCGCTTTGCCGCCTACTTTCAGCAGGGCAATATGGAAAGCAATGGGAAACAGGTTGATCGCAATGGAGATAAGGTAGATTACCCCACGGGGCCAGTAATATGGGGTGAACCGGGGACCAATGGGCAGCATGCGTTTTTTCAGTTGCTGCACCAGGGTACGGCACTAATTCCCTGCGATTTTATCGGCTTTAGCCAGTCTCATTACGGTATGGATGACCACCATGAAAAACTGATGGCCAACTTTTTTGCCCAAACGGAAGCGCTGATGCGCGGAAAAACCCTTGAGGAAGTAAAGGCAGAGATGGGCGAAGATGCGGATCTTCAAAAACAAACGGTATATAAGGTATTTGAAGGAAACCGGCCTACCACCACCATACTGGGCAAACTGGCCAACCCGGAAACCCTTGGAAAATTAGTGGCCTGTTATGAGCATAAAATCTTTGTTCAGGGGGTTATCTGGAATATATTTTCATACGACCAGTGGGGTGTGGAATTGGGTAAGCAACTGGCTAAAAAAATATTGCCTGCCCTTGGTAAAGATGGCGAAGGCGTTCATATTCATGACAATTCTACCAGGGGATTAATAAACAAATTTAGGAAAGATCGCGGGTAAAACCCCGGCAGGTGGGGCATCACTTTATCATAATGGTGGGGATATTCCACACCAATACTTCAAAATGAAGTACCGGTATTTTACGGTCCATTAATAAATTCTTTCAAATTCTTTATTTCAACTTTTTGATTTTCAATTAACTAAAGTCATAAAATTCTGGCCGTTTTGAAATGAAGGCTTTGCAGGCACGATTTTCATATACCGTGGCACCATTAATAAATTCAAAACCATGAGAAAGTTAATTTTTGCATCACTTGTACTACCGTTTGCAGTAGCCTGCAACCAGGAGGTAAAAGAAGACAATGCCCGATTAAAGACCGAAAATGAGCAACTATCGTTGGAGAACCAGCAGCAGGATTCGTTGATTAACAGCTTTGTTGCCGATTTTACCAAAATTCAGGAAAACCTGGCCACTATACGTGAAAAGGAAGAAAGTATTGAGCAGGCCCGCGAAGGTGGATTTGAGCGTTCAGAAAACATCCGCGAAACTGTGATTAAGGATGTGGAAGCTATTAACGAATTACTTAGCGAAAACAGGAAGACCATTACCGATCTTAATGATAACCTGAAGAAATACAGTTATGAGGTAGGTAAATTCAAGAAGATGGTTGCCAATCTAAATAAAGAGATTGACGCCAAGGATGCCCAGGTAATGGAACTTAAAGAGAACCTGGCTACTATGAACTTTGAGATGTCAAAACTAAACTCAAAGCTTGATACCGTAACTGCCCGCAGCAAAATGCAGCAACAACTTATTGAGGAGCAGACTGAAAGCCTTAATACGGGTTACTATGCCGTAGGTACTTCAAAAGATCTGGAAGCAAACCAGGTGATAGACCGCAAAGGAGGTATTATAGGCATTGGCCGCACCAAAACGGTAGCTGATGACTTTAACAGAGATTATTTCACAAAAATCGATATCACCAAAACCAAGGTAATTCCATTGGACTCAGATGATGACGATGTAAAGCTGGTGAGCAACCACCCAAGTGATTCCTACAAATGGAACAAAACTGAAGATAAGGTTACCAGCCTTGAGATTACTAATCCTGATAAATTCTGGAAGACTTCCAAGTATCTCGTGGTTTTGGTAGATTAAAATTATGAAGCCAAAGCTCGGCCCCTTGAGAAATCAAGGGGCTTTTTTATGGAATATATTACACTTCTACATACTATAAATCAACCTACTAAAGCTTTTGCACATAAAAATGCAAGCACTGCCAACTAAGAAGTTACTGACAATTTCAAACCATTAAGCCGTATTTTTCGTTCATTCCTTTATACCTTCGCGCCACGAAAACTCAAACTTAAAAATGACAATAAATAACAAAAGTTATTTTGTGCTTTGGAGAATACTATTGGTCTTCCTGATCATTGTTGTTCTGGCTGATTTTGTTTTGTCGCAGGTTAATGGTTCAATAAGTCAATATTTCAACAACCACATACCCGCACTGGTAGCCGGCTCCATTATTTTACTACTGGCCAGCATCCGCATTAATTATTTCAGTTATGAGGATGAATACGAAATTATCCACATCCGCTCAAAGTCATTAATTTTTGGCTCATTTGAAAGTGCAGCCCAAACACGTTACGAATTCCCCAAACGCATTATTTACGATTTCGATTTTAAGCAAAATCTCCTGCGAAAGCAGCTTACCATACACCTTATCACCCAACACGGTGTAAAAAAGGTGCGTAAATTCAACCTCAGCTTTGTGCCGGTGCGTAAGCTCAGCTACGTTATCCAGTCTCTCGAAAATATCCGTAAGCACAATAAAGAGATGGAGAAGGCAGGAAAGCTTGAATGGTCTTAATCTGTAAATTTGCGTCAAAATATATTTTTGATGTACTCAGCAATTAAACCGCTACATTCATTTCTCCCCTATTTACTTATAGCCGCCCTTTTAGCATCAGTACTGGTGTTTATGGCTAAAAAATTTGGCGGACGCCCATTTAACAATGCCGATAAAAGGTTAGCACTGATTACCCTTATACTAGCGCATTTACAATTAATAGTTGGGCTTATACTCTACTTTATCAGCCCTATTGTAAAGGCAGCACTGGAATCAGGCGAGGTAATGAAAAATGCCACGTACAGGCTGTATGCCGTTGAGCATATAAGTGTAATGATACTGGCCATTGTATTTATCACAATAGGATATTCACGAGCAAAAAGAAAAACAGAGGCGCCTGCCAAATTTCAAACCCTATGGATCTTTTATGCCATTGGTCTTGTATTAGTACTATCAAGAATTCCATGGGATGTATGGCCCTCAACTAGTTTATGGTAGAAAACAAAAAGAAGACAACACATATTGCCGAAAAAGCTGTGCTTATTGGCATAGTAACCCTGTTTCAGAGTGAAGAAAAACTCCAGGAGTACCTGGATGAACTTGAGTTTTTGGCCGAAACGGCCGGAGCCGAAACCAAAAAACGGTTTTGGCAAAAAATAGATAAGCCCAATCCTAAAACGCTGTTGGGCTCCGGTAAGATTACCGAAATCTCCACTTATATAAAGGAAAACGAAATTGACCTGGCCATCTTTGATGATGAGCTTTCTCCCTCGCAGCTTAAGAATATTGAGAAGATTTTTAACTGTAAGGTGCTGGATCGTACCAACCTGATACTTGACATATTTGCCAGCCGCGCCCAAACCTCTTATGCCCGCACGCAGGTAGAGCTGGCCCAATATCAATACCTGTTACCACGCCTTACCAATATGTGGACCCACCTTAGCAAACAAAAAGGGGGTATTGGTATGAAAGGGCCCGGTGAGCGCGAAATTGAAACGGACAGAAGGATTATCCGCGATAAGATTTCACTACTGAAAAGCAAGCTGGAAAAGATTGACAAGCAAATGGCCATACAGCGTGGCAACAGGGGATCTATGATACGTGTGGCCTTGGTGGGCTATACCAACGTGGGCAAATCCACTTTAATGAACATGCTGAGCAAATCAGAGGTGTTTGCCGAGAATAAGCTGTTTGCCACCCTGGATACCACAGTACGGAAAGTTGTTTTGGAAAACCTCCCCTTCCTGCTTACCGATACCGTTGGTTTTATCCGCAAACTGCCTACGCAGCTGGTAGAGTCTTTTAAATCTACTTTGGATGAAGTACGCGAAGCCGATGTGCTGATACATGTGGTGGATATCTCCCACCCAAACTTTGAGGAGCATATTGATACGGTAACAAAAACCATAGCTGAAATTGACGGGCGGGAAAAGCCCGTAATGATGGTATTTAATAAAATAGATCAATACCATTACCAGGAAAAAGAAGAGGACGACCCTACCCCGGCCACCAAAGCCAACTACACGCTTGAGGACTGGAAACGTACCTGGTTTGCCAAAAGTGAAAATGCAGTATTTATTTCAGCTACTGAAAAACAAAATATTGACGATCTCAAAAACCGTATTTACGATTTAGTAGCCGAGCTGCATGCTATCAGGTTTCCGTTTAACAACTTTTTGTATTGAGGGGTTAATTACTTTGAAGGTAACATAATGGACTGCGCCCCTTACTCCGCGGCCGTGGTAAACTCTATTAAATAGGCTTTAAGCGGAACATCTTCTGCCGTTCTGAAATTATTGGAAATTAGAATTTGATACTGGCGATTGGGCTCCAGCTCTACGGGCAGACTCCATGATAGGTTATCTACAGCCCACATGCGGCCATTGGGATCTCCCTTGGGAAAGGCATCCTTACCCAGTTCTCCAAAATCAACTCCGGTATGATAGCCATTGAGCGGTTCCGAAAATTGAATGGTAATTTGGCTGATAGCCGGACTTACGTTGGTGCTGTAGTTTTCAAACTGCTCAATTCCGGTAACAGTAGGGCGTTTGGCTTCAAAATTTTTATATAGTTCATTAAGCGAGGCCGAAAAGTACCTGGACTTCGTTACAAAATCCTCTACTGCTGCCTCATCCGTGTAATCCAGCTCTATCATGGTTTTTATGGCCAGAGCCTTGTCTAACGAGTGCTCATAGTAGTTTTCACAAATCTGGTAACCCACATAATAACCCAAATCGCGCATGCCAAACTCATTGGGCGCACTACCGTCCAACCACTTATATAGCAGGTTGGGGTAAAACATCTCGGTTTCGTAAACCTCCCTTATGCGCTGGGCATTTTTTTTACCAAACTCAATTTGGGGAATTGGTGAGGGCAAACCAAGCGCCTTGTGGGCTACAAACTCAGCCACACCCTCGTATAGGGTAAGAGACAGGATGTTGAATACCCGTGGAGTTTGCTGAGTATGTACATACTCATGCACATTTAAAAATACCAGGTGCTTATTAGGATTAGTGGCGTAATGGGTTTTGAGGTGCGCCAAATTTTCGGGAAACTCGCTGGTAACCGTGCTGCTGTCAGCCAGCGAAATTTCAGAACCTATCATCACCGTGCTATCTATAGTTGTGCCGCCCGTACGAAAGGCCCCCACAGTGAAGTATATTTTAGCGGGTTTTAAATCGGGGTAAATCTCCCTGAACCTTTCAATGCCACCTTCCAACTCGCTGCTCAGGTTGTCAACCTCCTGCATATTAGGCCTTATAGATACCCAAAATTTGGGATAATGGTTTATTACATACACATATTCCTGCGGGCTATAATTGCGGGCCTGCATAATACCGGCCAGGCCTGGCGTACCTCTACTTATAAACAGGCTATCCAGGTATTGGTATTGTTTTACAGAATCAGAGGTGGCAGTAATCAGATCATAGGCTTCCCAAAAGTTGTGAATATCTGTAGTAACCACCTGCTGGGTAGTGGGTTTGTTGTTTTTACAGCTGATAAACACCAGGGTGCACAAAAGCAGTAGTAGCCTGTTTTTCATAATTGGCGGGTTGGTTTGGATTTTTTGAGTTTGGTAAGATAATCAAGTATCAGCAAAATACTTGCAGCCTGGAAAGACTCTCAATACTAACTCATAGCCCTGCAATAAGCCTCACCTGAACTGTTTGGGTTTTTGCCCCTTTCCCGCCAGCTTCGCAATTTCATCAATTCGCTTTTGGCGGGTTTCAGGGCGTTTGGCTAATAACACCCACGCCAGCATAGCTTTACGAATAGATTTGCTCAGACTCAGAAAATAATCTTCAGCGCCCTTATGCTTTGCAAAGGCCGCTTGTAAATCCTCTGGAATAATCAATTCCTCTACCTCATCCAGTATCGTCCACGAACCATCCTGTTTGGCCCTTTCTATAACTTCATAACCTGCCGGCTTCATCTGCCCGCGGGCTATAAGCCGCTCTACTTTTTGCTTGTTGATTTTAGACCATATACTATTCGCCTTCCGCTTAGAGTAAAACTGACGATAGCGATAAT
Source organism: Schleiferiaceae bacterium (assembly GCA_963758205.1). Classification (GTDB taxonomy): domain Bacteria; phylum Bacteroidota; class Bacteroidia; order Flavobacteriales; family Schleiferiaceae; genus Owenweeksia. Next base: position 227,518 of record CAVWUM010000001.1, on the reverse strand, counting down.
CATCCATCGTTTGCCGCTTACTGTCTATCCAACCAAAGCAGAGGGCTGCATCCACGGCATCACTCCATTGTATACTTTCCTTCTCGCTCTTTTTATTGTAAAGCACCAGCCAAACAGACTGCTCCGAGCGATGGTTCTTCTCCAACCACTCGTACCAGTCTGCCAGGCCTGCTGGGCAATATTCTTCTGTGGGTTTTTTGGGCATAGGGTAGTGGTTAAGTTTTACTCCTTTAGATTTTTAAAGATATTTTTTGTCAGTTGGACACAAATACTTGTTTGCCCGGCTTTTCAATAGCATTACTGTAAAATGGGAAGATTTACACTTTCCATATTCTGAACCGTGAGAAAGTAAAATTGCATACCCCAACCATTATCCCAACCTAAAACACCATAGATGGGATTAAATAATATCGGGCCTTCTCCATCATTTACAACTTCAGTGAGGGTGAATTCATCAAAACTGATATCCGTGTGAAAGGCATTTTTAATGCTCAACTGAAACTCTTGCTGCGCAAAGAAAACAGACGCTGTCTGCTTTTGATACTGCAAGCCAATATCTTTTCTGCTATCCTCTAAGTTCTTGTAGCTGTAGATTATGGCACTATCGTTTTCAGTAATAATTAATTTGTAGGGCATTCTCTTTACGATAGAATCAAATTCATAAACCAGCAGGTTCCGGAACTCAGTTCGGATAGGATATTCGGTAAGCTCTTCAAAGCTTGATTTTCGGTTTCCCATATGTAGCGCGAAAAAAAGCAGAAGAGCTATAAGCACCAGACCTGCTGCCCAGACTCGTTTTGATATTTTATTTGAAGCTTTCTTCATAATCTAAATCCCTAAAGGCCTCTCAACACTTCGCAATAGCCCTGTCAGGGTTTGCAAAACAAATTACATTAATTACATCACCTAAACTCCCTAAACAACTCCTCATCACAAAATACTGTGCCGCTTCCCGGGGAGGAAAAAATTTTAAACCGCCTCACCTTTTCCAATTTGATTTTTGAGTTTATACACAAGATGTCATAGGAGGTTTCCCCATAGTTTCTGCAGTTTTCATTTGCAGCAAAATAGCTAAACCGCTCTTTGCAATGCATCTCTACGGTGTAAAAGTAGCATGGGTAATCCTCCTTGCTTAGCGAGTCAGCAACTTCCCATGCACGCTTTAACTGTTTCCGGTTAAAATCATTAACGGCCACTCTTAGCTCATTCACTTCCTCGCAACTCAAAGAATCATAATTCCCATCAAATTGATATAGGTTTAATTCAATTGCTGTGGATTCAGCAGATGACTGCCCTTGGGCCGAAGCCAGGATCAAACACAGAAGCAGGAAGTAAAGTGGTTTTGTCATTTCGCAAAAGGCTTAATTGTTAATTAAAGTAGCCAGATATCATATGACTTACAAGTAGGACTTTAGATGTCTGGTTCGCTTGGGAGTATCCTAAAGTTCCCCCCCCAAGCGGTAAAGCCATCCATAAAATCTGCAAGCCGATCAAAAATGTCTTCATTGTTTTTTGTCCTTGAATCTACTTGTATTTCCTGAATAAATTCAAGGAAGAGTTCATAGATATCTCTTTTTGTATGACCACCTTTATGCAGTCGGTCAATAAAGTTTAATAAACCCTCTTCATAACTCTCATCGAGCAGGCTTTTAAAGAGAACATCCTTATGGTGTTCAAAATTTAATTTCATTTCTACAGGATTGAAAAAGGGAATTTGGCATGTCTATATCAGTGACTAGTGGTTTTCTTCCACAAATGCCTTAACCCTTACAGGGCTATTCCTCGTTTGAAGCCCTTTCAGGGTTTGAGCACTTTTAAATAGCTTCAGAGGTTAGAGCTTAACCACGCGATACAATCGCGCGATAGCAGGGCCTGAAGTTTTAGTCAAAGGTTTGAAATTCATTCACTCAGTCACTAGTAAGACCATTTACTGACTAGGTATTAAAAACTGGAAATCTCATCCCTAGGATGCACTATATTGTGCTCGTTGTTCATTTTTCAAATATCTTTTCTAAAAGTGTAGGACCTTTAATTGAAGAAAGTTCATTGTTCAATTTATCCTTGAAGTTCCGTATGAATTCAATTCTATCAATCAAATTGTCACGCCAACTTTCATAGATTCGGATGTCGGAATCGGGATGAAATTGTTGGGTTTCAACTATATTATTCATGTATTCAATTTCCCCACCAAACGATTGAAGAATAAAGTCCAATAGCTTTTTAAGGTACTCATCGTAAGATCTATGTTTCTTGAAATCTCTCATTCTTTTCGTTGCAACAGTAACACTTGATAAGATATCAAGGTAAACTCTAATGGAAGGATGAGAGGTTAAAACATAATTGGAGTATGCAAGTCCAAGTTTTTCAAAGTCTGGTTGGTTAGTATGAATTAGCACCATCTCAGGTTCCTGTCTCGTAAACTTATTGAAATAGGCTTTTTCTGCAATCTCAAAAGAATCAAAGAATGTAAAAGATGGACTTAAATCTTTATCTAACTCCATAATTAAATAATCACGTTTTCCATTTACAAGTGATTCAGTCCATCTTGTAACAGAGACATAATAGTTAGACTTAAAAAGACTAATAAGGTCATTTACAATACCGAGCTTTCTTTCAATCTTAACAACCTTTTCTTTTTCACTTAGAGACAATTCCGATACTTCGTTAGAAAGTAACCTATGAAACTCAAAGAGATCAGGATGTTCTTGGCCTTCCTTTAATTTTACATGAAATAAAAGATCAGTAATCTCCACGAGGGTTGCCCAATGATGTAACTTTGGAGTTCTGAGCTGAATCTCCACGACTCTATTACTGCACTTAGGTTTAACAATTAGATGATAACTGCGATAACCTGTAGGACGTGGGCTATCTAAATAGTCATCTTCGTTGACTATTTCAAAATCCGGACTTTTTCTAAAATCCTCTACAATGTTGCGAATTTGATTATTCGAATATAAAATTGATCTGCAACCTGCAATATCTTGCATTTTAGACAAGTCCATCGATTGATACCTACCAATTTTCCTAATGATAGTATCTATTCTCTTCAGCCGATATACAACCAAACTACCTTTATTCTGTTTCTTACTTTTCTCAACTAAGAAGTCAAATGTAGAGCGTAATGGAGGTTGGTGAAGAATACGGTAGCTTTGAAGTTTTTCAAGATTTTCTTCATTCACAGGATTATTTTCTTTTACAGAGTGCCTTATTTCTCGGCCTAGTTTCTTGATTTGTGAAATTGATATTTCAGTCATTGCACTGCTATTAATTTATTAAAGGACTTTCCAATATTTCCCCACGGATAAGCTCCTTAATCACACTAAAACTCGGCAACACAAAAACAAAAAGAATCCTTCTTTCAGATAGACTGGTTTGGCAGAAAGAATACCTAAGGTTTGGCCCGTTAGTTTTTAGCTACTACAAGTTTAGTAAAAGAGGGGGTTAGTTTCACTACAGAGTTATCAATGGTTTTTAACAGCTATAGATAATCCCCACAGCCATTACCCACCAAACCTTTCATTTCCTTAACTTGTATAAGTTAGGCAGTAAATAGTACGGTGCCTGGCTATTTCAATTAATTTTCAGCATAGCTTCGCCCCTTTAAATTTTTCTCATGCCAAAAAAATCAAAAAAGCAGGATATACTGGATTACCACAGTGAGGGCCGCCCCGGTAAAATTGAGGTGGTAGCGTGATCCTCGTTCGTTCATCCGCATGGCTAGTCTTGTTTGTAGGTAAGCAGTTCAACCGTTTTAAACCAGTAATAGAAAGCAGATTTATCGGGTAGTCTTTTCAATCGCATCAGGAAGTTCCAATTCTGATCTTCAATGGCCCAATCTTTAATGTCCCGACCTTCATAATAAACAATAGATGAATGGTCATTCATCATGATTTTTGCTGCCAGGTAGGCGATCCGTGCTGAGGCAGAAATTGCATCATCTATTCGGAAATTACCGGACATTAAAAAACCAGTGCCAAATGCTTTGATCCCTTTTTGTAGTTCTTTGAACTTTGTTTTTTCATCATCACTCCCCCGCTCGCGTTTGGCCAGTATGATGCAAGTGTCAATTGTATCTAGTAAAACCATCTCCGGAGTGAGTTCAACTTCCGGACTTACATTTTCCCGGTAAGCGATTTCATGTTCAACAAATGCCATGTAGCTCTTCGCCACCATTTCAACGTCTGAGATATGCTCAAATAACCTACTCAAATCAAAGAGTTGCTTGCAAATCTCCATGGAGAAGGGTTGCTTATCCTTTCCTTTAAAATAGGGTATGCCGATGGTATTTGGAGCAAAGGCAGTGAGTTTGTCGCCTGTAATCGAATCAATTGAAGGGACGCGAACCAACGTTTCATTCTCGGTTTCAATCCATTTAGTGCTAACAGGCACCTCAATTTGTTCAGGGTAAATTGAATCTTCGATGAGCACATCTAACAAAATCGTTCCTGAACCCTGCTGTTTTGTAATGAATGAAAACTTGTAATGAGCTTTAGGCACACCCGCTTGATAGCTGCGGTGCCCATCCAACTTCCAATCTATAAAACGGGAAGTTACAATAACCTTGTTGAGGATTTTTTCAACATCTTTTCGTTCTGCTTTGCAGATAATGTCAATATCAATAGAGAATCGGTTTCTTTCCCTGAGCAGAAGCACCAGGCTGGTGCCACCCTTAAAAACGAAATCCAGCCCATTGCTTTTCAACCTTTCCAACAAATGCAAAGCGTAAATCATCTTTTCAAGGATGATTTTATCAATTCTCCTGTGGTCCTTTTGTTGCTTAAAGTCTTCTAACCACTCATCTGTAAAGCAATGTTCCTTTATCATTCTAAAATATTTTTCACCAGGTGAGGCATGTGAGTGGTTATAAACTGCTTTATATCCTGGTCTCTCTCCCTCCGTTTGGCGTAGCTGAAAAGTGTAGTAAAATTGACCGCATAGGTGCTGATGGCATTTTCGTAAATGTGAATCAATTCAGTGCCTTGCAAATAGTAGAATAGCCTTTTTTCAGTAAAGATGTCAACAAGAATTTTTTCCAGCCTGGGGGTGGCATAGTTTACTTTTTGTTCTGTTCTTTTTGAAACAGGAGCCCGCGTAAGCAACTTTTTGATGACTACGGGTTGCTTGCTTTCAGACACATATAAATCAATTGTCTTTTCATCGGGGTTTAAGAAGACCTCATTTTTGATGGAGTCTTTTAATTCATAAAAGAGCGTCTGTTCAAGTTCTTTTTCAATCTCAATGATTATTGTTGATCGGCTTGTTTGGTGTTGGGCAAATTCATTTAACCAACTCGTCTCCCAAATACAATAGTCTATTTCATCAAGGCTGCGGCTAGTTTTATCAATAATCTGAATTAGGGTTGATGAAACCGTGGGTTGGTAACTCGTTTTGCCTGATATCACGAATACGCCCCTTTTAAGAGACTTGATGATCTCTCTTTTCTTTAGTTCATAAATCCTCCAACGAAAAGTTGTTTCCTTTAAATCAGGGTCAAACGTTTTGTAAAAACTATAGAGTTCTTCGCGTGTAAAAAAGGATTTGTCTTTAAACCTGTTTACAACTCCCTGTTCTGAAACTCCCGACATCTCTTTACCAATTTATGCCAAAAATAGCATATTCTGGCAAATGTTGGAATTCAAACAAACGCCAGTATTATGTATTACTGGTAAATGTTTGAGCGCACCGATATAGAGACCTTGCCACGAAAGTCTTTCACTTTCTTCCAAAAGAGTTGAATGGAACAAGTAAATTGGTACAGAATTCCAACTCTCGCTAACCACCAAACCTTTCATTTCCCTAACTTGTATAGGTTAGGCAGTAAATAGTACGGTGCCTGGCTATTTCAATTAATTTTCAGCATAGCTTCGCCCCTTTAAAATTCTCTCATGCCAAAAAAATCAAAAAAGCAGGATATACTGGATTACCACAGTGAGGGCCGCCCCGGTAAAATTGAGGTGGTACCCAGTAAACCCAGCAACAGCCAGCGCGATCTTTCCATAGCGTACTCTCCCGGTGTTGCCGAGCCCTGCCTTGAAATTCATAAAAACAAGGAAGACGTTTATAAATACACCGCCAAGGGCAACCTGGTGGCGGTAATTTCTAACGGTACGGCCGTGCTTGGCCTGGGCGATATTGGCCCCGAGGCCAGCAAGCCTGTAATGGAAGGTAAGGGCGTGCTCTTTAAAATTTTCGCAGACATTGATGTGTTTGACCTGGAACTGAATGCCAATGATCCGGAGCTATTTATACAAACCGTAAAGGCGCTGGAGCCCACTTTTGGAGGCATTAACCTGGAAGACATTAAGGCCCCCGAATGTTTTGAAATTGAAAGGCGCCTTAAGGAGGAAACCGATATCCCCATTATGCATGATGACCAGCACGGCACGGCTATTATTACGGCCGCAGCCCTTATCAATGCGCTGGAGCTGGTGGGTAAAAAAATTGAGGAGGTACAAGTGGTGTTCAACGGAGCCGGTGCCAGCGCCATTAGCTGTGCCCGCCTGTACATCTCCTGCGGTGTAAAGCTCGAAAACCTGATGATGCTGGATAGCTCGGGGGTAATTTCTAAAAAGAGAAATGACCTGAACGACCAGAAAGAGGAGTTTGCCCGCGATACGGATAAGGAAACCCTGGAGGAAGCCGTGGACGGTGCCGATGTATTTGTAGGCCTGAGCAAAGGCGGGGTGCTTAAAAAGAAGATGGTGAAAAGCATGGCCGAAAACCCCATAGTTTTTGCCCTGGCCAACCCCGACCCTGAAATTGCGTATAAGGATGCTATTGAAACCCGCGATGACATTATTATGGCCACCGGCCGTTCTGATCATCCTAACCAAGTAAATAATGTGCTGGGCTTTCCCTATATATTCAGGGGGGCGCTTGATGTACGTGCCCGCAAAATAAACGAGGAAATGAAGCTGGCTGCCGTAAAGGCCATTGCCGAGCTGGCCAAGGAGCAGGTTCCTGAAATTGTAAACCTGGCCTACAACCAGGCCAACCTGCAGTTTGGAAGGCAGTACATCATTCCAAAACCCTTTGATCCGAGATTGATCTACAAAGTTTCTCCGGCAGTAGCCAAAGCCGCTATGGATAGTGGCGTGGCCCGCAAACCTATTGAAGACTGGGACGAATACAAGGAAGAGCTTATAAAGAGGCTGGGCCGCGATGATAAGTTTATACGCCTGGCGCAGGAGAAAGCCCGCAGCCATCCCCAAAAGGTAATTCTGGCCGAAGGCGATAACCTCAAAACCCTTAAAGCTGCACAGATAGTGGTGGAGGATGGTCTTGCCGAACCCATCTTACTCGGTAAAAAGGAAATCATAGAAAAGCTGATTAAGGACAACAACCTGGGCATTGAGCACCTGCAGATACTGGATACGTATGAAAGTCCGGAGTATTTGGAGCGCTACGCCAAAGTGCTTTACGAAAAGCGCAAGCGAAAGGGCGTTACCCTTTTTGATGCCCGCAAAATAGTGCGCGACCGTAACTACTTTGGGGCGGCAATGCTGGAAGCCGGGGAGGCCGATGCCTTTGTATCTGGCCTTACGCGTAAATACGGTGAAGTGGTACGTCCCCTGTTTGAAGTGATAGGTGCCGAGCTAGGCACCAAAAAAATTGCGGGCATGTACATCATGCTCACCAAGCAGGGGCCCATGTTTTTTATGGATACCACCATTAATGAAAGCCCTACGGTGGAGGAAATTGTGGAGATGGCGTTGCAGGCATCCAGCATCATTAAGCGCATCGGCATTAAACCAAAAATAGCCATGCTGAGCTACAGCAACTTCGGTTCTAGTAATGGTGCTGAACCACGCAAAATGCAAAAGGCCGTGGCCATTTTACGCAAGTATTATCCCGAAATGGTTGTGGATGGTGAAATGCAGGCCAACTTCGCTTTGAATAATGAATTGCTGAAGGAATCCTTCCCTTTCAGTGATTTGGTGCAGAACAAACCCAACACCTTTATTTTCCCCAACCTGGCTGCCGGAAATATTAGCTACAAAATGCTTCAATCCTTTGGACCGGTAGAAGCCCTGGGGCCGATTTTGGTAGGGATAAACAAGCCCGCCCACGTGCTGCAAATGGGCAGCAGCGTTAGAGAAATAGTTAATATGATTACCTTAGCTTGTGTGGACGCACAAACCCGAAAAAATAAAAATTAACCCCCCTTTTATGAAAGTTTTACTCCCTACCGATTTCTCTGATAATGCAAATGTGGCAGCTGAATTTGCCATTGATATCGTAAAAAGAACCAATGGCCATTTAGTGGCCTTTCATGGTTATGATCTGCCCTATGCTGAGCACAGCATGACAACCAGCCTGTTGGATGAAATGAAGCTGAATGCCGATAACCACATGAAGGATTTCGATAAAAACACCTTACAGCCAAGCGGAGTGCCGCATGAAAGTGAGGTGCGCATGGGCAACCCCATCAGGTTGATTAAGGATATGGCTAAAAATCGCGAAGCGGAACTTGTAGTGATGGGCACTAAAGGGGCTAATGGCCTTGAGGAGTTTTTAATTGGATCGAATGCCGCATCGGTGATTCAAAACCTGGATATTCCGGTATTGGTGATTCCGCCAAAATCGCAGGTTAAACCTTTTAAGAAAATAGTTCTGGCCTCTGATCTGGACTTAAAAAAGAAGGAACTCCCGCTACAGCGGCTGCGAAACTTTGCTAAAATTTATGATGCCTCTATAGAAATTCTGCACCTGCAGGGCGACAGTGGCATTGGGCTTGGTAACCGCAATTTTGTTGAGGAGGTTTTGCATGATGTGGATCATAATTACTCGGTTATAAAATCGGATGAGGACAGGGACAAGGCCATTTTAAAGCATTGTGAGTCTAAAGGCGCTGATTTGGTTACCGCAATTACCAAGCGATATGGGTTTTTTGAAGGACTGTTTCACCAAAGCATTACCAGCAAGCTGGCGTACCATACGCATATCCCAATGCTGGCGCTGCATGAGCCTAAATAGGCTGCTTTCGCTTGAATATATTCTATCTCCTAACCTTCTGTTATTTGTAATTTGACATTTAAAATTTTAATTACCTCTTAGCCCGAAAACCCATTAGATGCACTACCGCTGGCGCAAATTACCAAACCCCAACCCTTCTACTGTAAACCTTCTGCAAAAGGAGCTGGGCATTGACCCTGCCCTTTGTACCATTTTGGCTCAGCGGGGAATTTCCACTTTTGAAGAAGCCAAAGCCTGGTTTCGCCCGCAATTGAGTGATCTGCACGATCCTTTCCTTATGCTGAATATGGATAAGGCTGTGGAGCGGATCAATAGGGCCATAGAGCAAAACGAGCGCATCCTTATTTATGGCGATTATGATGTGGATGGCACTACGGCTGTTTCGCTCGTGTATTCCTTCCTGCGTAAGCACTATGAAAATATTGACACCTACATACCCGACCGCTACAAGGAGGGTTACGGGGTTTCACTTGCCGGGATTGATTATGCGGAGGATAACGGTATCAGCCTGATCATTGCATTGGATTGCGGAATAAAAGCCCTTAAGCAGGTAAACTACGCTGCTGATAAGGGCATTGATTTTATTATTTGCGATCACCACCGTCCGGGCGATAAGGTACCGGATGCCGTGGCGGTTTTAGATCCCAAACAGGAAGACTGCCACTACCCTTTTGATGAACTCAGTGGTTGTGGTGTGGGATTTAAGTTAGTGCAGGCTTTGTGTAAAAATTGGGAATTGCCCGATAGCGAGTGGCAGCCCCTGCTGGATATACTGGCCATAAGCATTGGTGCCGATATAGTGCCCATTGTTGGCGAAAACAGGATACTGGCCTACTATGGGCTACAACTCATCAACACTAAACCACGCCCCGGACTTAAGCTCTTAATTGACCTTACGGGAAAAAAGACAAAAGACCTTACCATTACCGATGTGGTGTTTATGATCGGGCCGCGAATTAATGCGGCCGGCCGTATTTCTCATGGTCGCCTTGCGGTTGATCTCCTTACGGGAGAAGATGCTCACCTCATCGAAGAACTGTCACAAACCATTAACGATCATAATACCGAGCGGAAGGAGCTGGACAGCAATATCACGGCTTCTGCACTGGCTATGATCGCGGAGCAAAATGAAATTGAGCGCAGGTCGACAGTTGTGTTTGACAAAACCTGGCACAAAGGAGTAATTGGTATTGTGGCCTCAAGGCTTATAGAAACCCACTACCGCCCTACTGTGGTTTTTACGGAGAGCAATGGCGTATTGGCCGGTTCGGCCCGTTCTGTAAAAGGTTTTGATGTGTATAATGCCCTTGACCAATGCAGCGATGTGCTGGAGCAGTTTGGCGGCCACATGTATGCAGCCGGCATGACTTTAAGAAAGGATCGGTACGAAGAGTTCAGGCAGCGCTTTGAAGAGGCTGTTTGCCAGGCTATATTACCCGAACACCTCACCCCTGAAATTGAGGTGGATTGTGAAGTAGAGTTTAATAGCCTCAATTTTAAGTTTTACCGGATATTGATGCAAATGGCGCCTTTCGGGCCAAAAAACATGACGCCCACTTTTCAAACCAATAACCTTATAGATACCGGCCAAAGCCGTGTAGTTGGTGCCGATCAAACGCACCTCAGGGTTGTGCTCAGGGAGCCTTCATCCAATATTACCCTTACTGGAATAGGATTTGGTATGGCTGATAAAATTGAATTGTTAAAAACCGGCCAACCTGTTTCGGTAGCCTATCACCTTGAAGAAAATGAATTTAATGGTCAGGTAAGTTTACAAATGAGAATTAAGGACATAAAGCTTACCCAAGAAGTGCTTACTCAGCAATAGAAGCCATATAAACATCCTTTTTTTCAGGTCTGTTTACGGGCATTTCATCCAGCTTAACTTTAAGTTCTTTCATCATTTCCTCATACTCGGCCATGTACTCCGCCTTTACAGGGTCTGCGGAAGGTAGTTTTTCGCGAAGAGGATCCACCTGCTTACCGTTTTTCCAAAAACGATAACATACGTGTGGGCCGGTGGCAAGGCCGGTGCTCCCCACATAGCCGATTACATCTCCCTGCTTTACACGCTTGCCTTTGTGCATGCCTTTGGCAAATTTGCTCATATGCAGGTATTGTGTGGTGTATGTAGCATTATGCTTAATCTTTACATAATTGCCATTACCGCCTGTATAACCGGCAGCAATTACTTCTCCGGTAGCTGTAGCCATAATTGGTGTGCCATGTGGTGCGGCATAATCAGTACCCAGGTGGGCTTTCATGCGCTTAAGCACCGGATGAAACCGCCTAGGACTGTAGCGACTGGAAATACGGCTAAACTGAAGCGGAGCTTTTAAAAATGCCTTTCTAAGGGTTTTCCCGTTTTCATCAAAATAGTCAGAGTACTCGTCTCCCTTTTTAAAATAAAACGAATAGAATGACTCGCCTTCGTGGTTAAAATCGGCAGCCAGAATTCTGCCGACACCTACTGATACAGTATCATCAATAAACTGCTCTTCGTAAATCACCTTAAAGTAATCTCCCTTTTGGATACGGAAGAAGTCGATAGACCAGGCATACATATCAGCCAGCCTCATGGTAAGGTCAGGCGAAGCACCTTTATCAATTAATGATTGGTATAGGGAGGAGTTAATTTCTCCACTAACTTCCTTTGTTTCGGTAGTAACCTCTTTTTGGCCTTTATACACACTACCCGATGATTTCAGGTCAAACACATAATAATCAATGGGTGAGGACTGATACACCATGTAGCGGACAACACGGCTGCTATCATTGGCTTCACAGAAAAGAGCATATGGCTTTCCACTGCGCAGCCACCTTACATCAAACACATCCTTAAATCCTGTGGCAATTGTGTTGATAACATCATATCCAACCCCATTGGCCAGCAATATATTTCCAAAACTTTCCCCATTTTGAACTATGGATTCAACTACTTCAAAGGAATCAATCGGTAAGCCAAATTTATAGGTGAGCTTAAAGGGTTTTTCTTCCTGAAGATCTTCTGAGGTCCCCTGTTTATCGAAGTTTGAATCAGTTGAGTTGAAAAATAAACCACCGGCAAGAAACAGAATTACACCTGCCATGGTAACCGACAAAATGAGAGCGAGTTTTTTCTTCATCTACTTAATGACCAATTTGGGAGAAATGTTAATAACTGACGCAAATATATTATTTCACACCATCCATCAAATTATTTTAACAGTTGATTTTGAATAATATCCGAGGATATAAGAAGAGTATTACATTTTATTTTTAGGACCAACTTCATCCAAAACGTCCATCACCCATTTCTTTCCCCATTCTTCTATTTCTTTATCCGTCCAAAGTTCTGGGTAGAATATGCGCTTTTGAAATCGGGGAGGGAGATATTTCTGCCAGTTAGTACCACCGGTGCTGGCTACATCATGGGGCCTGGCGGCCAGGTATGCTACGGATGTGCGGTAATGCTGCAAGGGCCAGTTTACATTCACATTAAGATCCAGCGCTCTGAGCTCCTCCTTCATCGTATCACCAGCCTTGCCCTCATCCTTAAGCTTTACATACAATTGCCAAAGGTTTTTTTCCTTGAAGCGATAAGCCATGGATACAAGCACATCCGAATACTTCTTTTCAAACTGCCTTAGGGTTAGGGTTTTTTCACCGGTCTTCTCCATGGTGGCGCCCCACTTCCAGTAAATTTTAGAATACATCTCCTCAAATGTGGCATCCTTTGCCCGCATTTCTTCCCTGAAGTCCTTGTTTACCAGATTTATCATATCAGTAGCCCCAATCTCTATCATCCTATATTGGCCGGATTGAAAGCCACTGGCGGGTATCAATGACATTCTGAACTTAAGGAAGTCCTCCCTATCCATACCTTTTTCCATTACACCAAAAGAATGGGTAAGCGCACTGAAGTAGCGGTTTATCCGCTTTAAGCGATTTGTAAAAAACTCGGCATCCAGATTGTCCTTTTCTGACAGCTGGTATATTTCATGAAGAGATAGCTTAAAATAAAGCTCGGTAATTTGATGATACATGATGAAGATCTCTTCATCAGGAAAACTGGTTTTAGGGCTTTGCAGGCTTAGCAGGGTGTCCAGGTGGATATAATCCCAATAGGTGTTATAATCTGCGTAAAGCAAACCATCGAGGTATGCTACCAACTCCTGACCACTAGCCTGGTACTTGGTAGCCAGTTTATTAATTCTATCTTCAATCTCCGCGTTGATCTCCATTGTGTGTAGGTTATTGTGGAGGCCAAATTACGGAAACTTACTATTTGAAGTCTAAGGGATGCCTGTTGTTGCGGTATTCTACAAGATCCATTTTTATACTACCTACAGCCAATTCCGCCTCAAGGCGCACGGGGATTTTATTCTTATCATCAGTTACCCAAAGAGTTATGCCTTCTTTATCCCTAAACACCCTACCTGATTGTACAACAGGTACAAACTTTTTACACCTCACCCTGCCAAATTCAGTCTTAACGGTTTCTGTGCCCAGGTATTTATATTTAAAGCTAAAAGCCTCATGATCCAGAAACATATCCACGGGTATGGTTTGGCCTTTATCCAAACCTTCGGTAGGCAGGCACCTCGAGTAATAAAAAGTGCTTAGCAAATCCTGGGAGTTCTCTGGTATGGAATACGTTTTCACAGGCTTTTCATCCAGGTCGCGAGCATTGTTGTTATAGTGATCAAATACAAGGTGACGATTTATCTTGTAGCCCCCTTCATCCACATCTCTAACAAACTCCCAAGGTATCAGGGCTTCCTCATCCATATAGGTTTCGTAGGTATCCCTGGTTTTAAAAAACCACTCGGCCATACCCACTGAGCGGCCTTTGGCTACCATGTGATAGGCGGGTCGGCCAACTTTAGTAGTCTTGCCTTTTACGGTAAGCTCAGCAACTCCGGCATCTATAATTCCATAATGGATTCTGTACTTAAGGTACTCCCCCACTTTAAAGGAAGTATTTTCCATTTTTCTAAGTGCCTCAGTAGTTACTTCCTCATTCTGAGGAATCACTACAGGAGTAACAGACTCACTTGCCGGACCTATGGCCGTCAAGGCAATTAAAACAGTGGTAACAGAAAGTAATCTCATGACAATGAATTTGACTGAGAATTACAAATCAGATGCCAAAATGGTTTAAAGCTACTTGTCCAGATGTTCAGAGATTGAACCTCTCATTGCACCATACATATCATCCAGGGCACTGTCGTAGCCAGGAATAATGTCGATATTGAAATAGCGTTTAATTTCCAGGACAGCCATAATGCATATGATAAACCATGTTATCATTCCTGTGGTTTTAAAAACGAGAGATACATTTTCCCAGAAGAGAATTTTGCGCACCTTTTCGTCAGGAGAATCCTTGACTTTGGTGTTTGATCGCGCAGGATTTAGAGTAGAGTCCATTTGCAAATTAGTTTATAGTTAATCCACAAATTTATAAAACACTTAACCTCTATATTCTAATTATCAATTCTTTAGAGCCTTATTATGTAGAAAAACCGCGCACTAAAAAAAAGTACAAAAGCAACCCTTTGACAATGAATACAGTACGTGTCAATAGATAGTATTTATCGATAATTAATCATCGATAGACCGAGAAGTAAACGATATACCTCGTTGAGTTTAGCTGTTAAAGAAGCCTGTGATGGTTCCACGTGCGGCACCATAGGCATCATCCACAGGACTGTTATACCCTGGAATAACATCGATGTTATAGTACCTCTTTACTTCGAGGAGTGCCAGTAGAAATACTACCAGCCACACCCCAATTATGGTTGCTTTGGTTGCAATTTTAATACACTCACGTACAGAAAAGTTGAAGTAATGAAATGGCCTCCTTAGGAGACTAGGTTTGTAATCTGAAGACATTAGCAGCTGAGTATGAGTTTAGCCCCTAATGTCTTTCTAATTATCTGATATAAAAAACTTTGAAGCTGAAATTTGCAGCTGCAATCTTATTTATTTAGAAATATTATTGATGGTTAATTATCAAATATTTATATAACCGAAAAATGGAAATGTAATAATCACATTACGATATTAACAATTTTACCCGGCACAACAATCACTTTTTTTGGCGTATTTCCGTCCAGGTAGCTGGCGGTTTTATCCAAACCAAGTATATGCTCTTCTACCTGGTTTTTGTCCATGGTTAGCGGCAAGGCTTCCTTAAATCGCATTTTACCATTAAAGGCCACCGGGTATTCAAAGCTATCTTCAACCAGGTAATCCCCATTATGCTCAGGAAAAGTAACCTGCGAAATACCAGGCTCATTACCAATAGCCAACCATATTTCCTCCGCTATATGCGGAGCAAAAGGAGAAACAAGAACCACAAGAGGCTCCAGTATTTCGCGCTTGTTGCATTTCAGGTCATTAAGCTCATTTACGCAAATCATAAATGCACTTATGCTGGTATTAAAGCTATAGTTAGAGATATCGGAGTTTATTTTTTTGATAAGAGTATGAAGTGATTTCAATTCCTTTTCATTTGGCTTCTCATCACTCAGCATCTCAATGCCATCTTTATGGTAAAGCCTCCAAAGCTTTTTTAGGAAGTTATGTACTCCCACCATACCCGCTGTATTCCAGGGCTTGCTTTGCTCCAGCGGACCTAAAAACATTTCGTACATGCGTAAGGTATCGGCTCCGTATTGCTCTACAATATCATCGGGATTTACAACATTGTACCAGCGCTTGCTCATTTTCTCCACTTCACGGCCAACGATAAATTTTCCATTCTCCAACTCAAACTGAGCATCGTTAAGGTCATCACGCCATGCCTTTACTCTCACAACATCCAGTTCATCGGAGGCATTAACCATATTCACATCCATGTGAATTTTCGAACAGTTTTTACCCTTTGCCAGGTTTTTCGACCAGAATATATTTGTCCCCTCCTCGCGGCAAGCAATGGCTGAATAGCCCAATATCATCCCCTGATTAATCAGTTTGTTAAAAGGCTCCTCCTGATTGATATAGCCCCGGTCTTTCAAAAACTTATGCCAAAAGCGCGAGTACAAAAGGTGACCGGTGGCGTGCTCGCTGCCGCCTATATATAAATCCACATTTTGCCAGTAGCTTTCGGCAGTTGAGCCCACTGCTCTATCTCCATTATGCGGATCCATATAGCGCAGGTCGTACCAACTACTGCCTGCCCAGCCGGGCATGGTAGTAAGCTCAAGCGGATAGCCTTCACCATTGGGCACTATGCCTTTTTCAGGATGGTAATTCCAGTTGTTAGCTCTTGCCAAAGGTGGCTCGCCATCTTTGGTAGGCAAATACTTATCCACCTGTGGAAGTGTTAGTGGCAGGTGCTCTTCCCGCACTGCCTTTGGGATGCCATTATCGTAATAAACGGGGATGGGCTCACCCCAATAGCGCTGCCTGCCAAATATGGCATCGCGCAAGCGGTAGTTTATTTTCCCCTTGCCGTGTCCGCCTTCTTCAATTTTTTCAATGGCTTTAGAGATAGCCTCCTTTACCTGAAGCCCATTAAGGAAATCTGAATTAATAAGCACTCCCTCTTTGGCATCGTATGATTCATTGGAGATATCCCCACCGGAAACTACCTCAGGAATGAGTAAGTCAAAGTTTTTTGCAAACGCATAATCGCGGCTATCATGGGCGGGTACCGACATTACAGCACCTGTGCCGTAGGAAGCCAGCACATAATCCCCAATCCAAATGGGTATTTCATTCCCGGTAAACGGATGAATAGCATAAGCCCCTGTAAACTGCCCGCTTACCGTTTTTACATCCGCCATACGGTCGCGCTCCGTTTTGCGGCTGGCCTGCTCCTTGTACTTGGCCACGCTACTTTTGTACATCTCCTGGGTAATTTCATCCACAAGCGGATGCTCGGGCGCAAGCACCATAAAACTCACGCCAAAAATAGTATCAGGCCGTGTGGTAAAAACCTCAATTTTATCTTCAGAATCTTTAATGGGAAAATGTACGGAGGCCCCCTCTGAACGGCCAATCCAGTTGCGCTGTGATTCTTTTAAGGATTCCGGCCAGTCGATAGTCTTCAGGCCATCAAGCAATCTTTGCGCATAAGCGGAAATACGCATACTCCACTGCAGCATTTTCTTTTGGATTACCGGATAACCTCCCCTCTCACTAAGTCCGTCCTTTACCTCATCATTGGCCAGCACAGTACCCAGCTCAGGGCACCAGTTTACCGTGGATTCATCGCGATAAGCGAGGCGGTAATTCTGTAATATCTTTTCCTGGAGCTGCTCGTCATAACCAGCCCACTCCTCTGGCGTAAAACTTAATTCTTCCCCGCAGTGTGCAGAAGTCCCTTCGGTGCCATGATTGGTAAAACGTGTTACCAACTCGGCAATAGGCTCAGCCCTTTGGTTCTCGAGGTTGTACCAGCTATTAAAAAGCTCAATAAAAATCCATTGGGTCCATTTGTAGAATTCAGGATCGGAGGTACGTACCTCGCGGGACCAGTCAAATGAAAAGCCAATCTTATCCAACTGGCTGCGGTAGCGGGCAATGTTTTCTTCGGTGGTAATGGCTGGGTGCTGTCCGGTTTGTATGGCGTACTGTTCGGCCGGAAGGCCAAACGAGTCATACCCCATGGGGTGCAATACATTAAAACCCTTATGGCGCTTGTAGCGCGAAACGATATCGGAAGCAATATACCCCAGCGGATGCCCTACATGCAGACCCGCACCTGATGGGTAAGGAAACATATCCAACACATAATACTTGGGTTTGGCTTTATCGTCACCGGCCTTAAAGGTTTGATTTTCGGCCCAGTACTTCTGCCACTTCTGCTCTATTTCGCGAAAATTGTACTCCATTTTTAATCTCCTGATTTTGGGAGTGCGAATTTAGGGAATGCGAAAAGATATGTTTACCGGATTTTGGGGGTAAGGAAAGAAGGTTTGTGGTTTGTGGTTTGTGGTCTGGCACTTCGACTATCGCTCAGTGTGACAATAGTTAGTTCTTTATTCTTGGCACTACGACAATAGCCAATGCCGAGTTTGGCGAAGTACTCAATTTGACAAAACTTGATATTTTTTATTTGCCTTTTGAAATTTGTGAGTTGATATCTTTAGCTCCCCGTATACACCACCCTCCACACTCGGCCTTTTACCGAATCGCAAATGTAAAGTGAGCCATCAGGCCCTACGGCCACTCCGCATGGTCGGTACTCCGCATCTCCGGGGCTATTCAAGATTCCGCCATCGTTGGCAAAGGCCGTGGCAAATTCCTCATAACTGCCTTCGGGCTTTCCGTTTTCAAAAGGAACAAAAACCACATTATAGCCCTGTTGTGGTAGCGGAGCTCTATTCCAGCTACCATGAAAAGCGATAAAAGCCCCGCTTTTATAAGAAGAAGGAAACTGAGAACCTTCGTAAAAGGTAATGGCATTAGGCGCCCAATGGCCGGGGAAAGCAATTACCGGATCTTCCTTGGTATCACATCTACCTACTTTGTCGCCATCACCACCGTATTCGGGATTAAGTACTTTTTTAGCCTTGGCAGCATCGTAGTAGCAATAGGGCCAGCCAAAGTCATCGCCCTCCTGTATTTCAAACATCTCCTCGCTGGGCAACTCAGCATTTTGCTGTTCGGTGTAAATGTTAGGCCAAAACTGGCTCAGCTGATCACGGCCATGTTGCATGGCATAAAGTGTATTATTAACCGGACTCCAGGTAATACCTACTGCATTGCGAATACCCGTAGCATACCGGGTACCACTGGCCAATTGCTGATTTTGCTGCGTAGCGCTGAATTTCCAGATACCCCCATGATTATCCAGTAGAGGGCAGGGATCCTGACCAGGTACCCCCGGCTGGCGGCTTGGGCTTTGACAGGCATTGGAAGGCGCCCCGATATTCACGTATAAATTACCCGCACCATCAAATGCAATAGACTTTGCCCCATGCTGGCTTTGTGGCGGAATGGTAATTACAGTCTCTTCGTTTCCGGAAGGCACCAGCTCATCGCCATTAAACTTTTTGCGGAAAACCTGATTGTTGCTGGAATAGTAAAGGTGGCCATCATAAATACCAATACCAGTACCACCTTGCGAAGCGAAGTACTCCGTCTTATCGGCTTTGCCATCGCCATCTTCATCCCGTAAGGCTACCACAGCACCTCCATTGCCCGGTGCACCCAGTTTTACAAACACATCCCCATTTTCCTTTACGGTGATATGGCGTGCGTTACCAAGGTTATCGGCAACTATTACCGCCTTAAAACCGGTGGGTAGATTTATACTTCCGTTATCAGCTGCAAAAGCGAGCCCGGGGCCTGGGTTATCCGGTGGATTAGGGTCTTCATTTTGTGAACATGCCGTAAAGCTGAAACTGATAATGATGCAAAACAAAGAGTATTTAATGGCCCTCATAATATTAATTTTTATTGGTAAGGATTTCTGTTTCAAAATGTTTGCTCACAAATTCCAAAAATATCTTAACCAAAAAAAATAGCCGGCCGCAAAAACAGATTTTTACGACCGACTATTCAAGCAGCAACGTAGTTAATTGGGTTAACTTATGCCGATAGCCTGTTGAAATGAGTCATAGGTTCCGAACATTAATCCATGGCTCTTATCAGGCTCAAAATTTGGGTCCATGCCCGAAATGTTAAAATCGCGGGCGTAATTTTTAAGGCAGGATTCAAAAAAACCCTGGTGATTGGTTTTTATATACACCACACCTTTTTCGTTGAAGCGATCAGCGCCAAGCGGCTGATAAATTTTTAAAGTATAGCCCTGCTCCTGCAGGTAAGAGTACATGGCAAAATGCGTTTGAAAAATCAAAAACATAGAAGATATAGAGGTCTCCGATTGCAATTCAAGGCGCAGGCATTTTAATCTTTCTGTTTTCATGACGAGAGGGTGTTTAGAGTTTCTGAAAGCGAATCTGCGCAATCCAAATTTTTAGTTGATTGATTTTTAGATTAAATGCAGAATTATTTCGGTAAGGGGTCATAGGCTTTTTACCCTGCCCACTCGTTAAATGATGTTACTTTTACCCCACTATCAACTCCATTTCATTGAAAAGGCTAAAAGCACTTTTATTCCTCCTGATCCTTATCAATACTGCACTTGCGCAGCAGTACCACTTCACCAATTACAGCCTTAATGAGGGTCTGCCCCAATCGCAGGTATTTGCCCTTTGTGAAGATCAAAAAGGCTATGTGTGGATGGGAACAAACGGTGGCGGGTTAAGTGCCTATGATGGTTTTGAGTTTACCACCTACACTACTAAAGATGGCTTACCCAGCAATTACATTATCAGTTTGGAGGTGGCTAGTGATGGTACGCTTTGGATTGGAACCAACAATGGTTTGGCAAGTTTTAGTGGCCAAACATTTAAAACCCACAAGCTTGGTGATGCCAAAATATCGGTCACCTGTATTTTAGAGGATAATCAGAACACCATCTGGCTGGGCACAAATCGGGGAATCTATAAAAAGACCCAATCTGGTTTTACAGCTTATAAACCCAAGTCATTTCCCGATAAGGAATTGGCGATAAACTTCATCAGGCAATCGCCTGACGGGCGCATTTGGGTAGGGAGCAATAAGGGCACCTACATCCTTAGCGGAGATAACACCGAACACCTCACCGCTAAAAACGGGCTGGTGAGCAACCTGAGCCAAAGCATAGCTTTTGACACCTCCGGCAATGCCTGGATTGGCAGCTATGGCAAAGGTGTTGACCTTGTATCCCCAACCGGAATTGAAAACATGAACAGGTTGACCAACCTTACGGGTACGGCCGTATTTTCCATTTTATGTGATGAGGATGGAACAGTATGGCTGGCCACGCAGGAGAAAGGCCTTTGCCAATACAACCCCGCTGATAGCAGCCATGTGTTTTTAACCGAAAGGGATGGCCTGGCTAATAACCACGTCCGCAGCCTGCTGCACGACCGCTGGGGAAATTACTGGATTGGCACTTCGGGCGGTGGTGTAAGCAAATATGCCGGTCAGCAATTTGAAAAATTCGGGAAGGGAAACGGACTGGCCGGAAACTACATATACTGTATGGCAGCTGATTATAAAAACCAGCTTTGGGTGGGCGCCACGGGTGGCGGCATTTATAAACTAAGCGGCAATAGCTTTACGCGATATGGCCTCGACTCAGGTTTTGTGGATGATAAAATAAGAACGGTGTTTGTGGATAGCGATAGCCTCGTTTGGCTGGGGATTGATTGTAAGGGCTTGGCCCTTTATAATGGTGATACTTTTCAATTCTATGATGAAAATAACGGCCTTGCCGGCAACTTTGTAAAAAGCTTTGATGAAGACAGTAAGGGCAGAATATGGGTGGCCAGTGCCGGTGGTGGTATTACGTTAATCTACAAATCACACCCTGTGGAAGGTGGCTTTTCCATGAGCAGGTTCAACACCGCTAACTACTTAAAAAGCAACCGCGTAATACAGGTGCATATTGATAAACTGGACAGAGTGTGGTTTGCCAACCAAACTAGTGGCGTGGGAGTGGTTATCAATGATTCTACCGTAAGGTATTTTACTAAAAAGGATGGCCTTGCGGCAGATGATGTGCGCTCATTAACCGAAGACCGTTTTGGAAACCTTTGGATTGGCAGTACCGGTGGATTGAATGTTATTCCCGTTTATCAAAAGCAATTGAAGGTTCATCAGGTGAACCCCTCTCACCTCAGCTCCACCAACATATACCAGCTTATAGCCGATGCCGAAAACCACATTTGGGTGGGCACCGAAAAAGGTTTGGATCGGCTAACCACAGATTCCACCCACTCTATTTTAGAAAGTACGCACTTTGGCAGTGACGAAGGTTTTACGGGGGTGGAAACCAATCTGAATACGGCCTGTATGGACAGAAACAATAACCTGTGGTATGGCACTGTGGATGGCCTTTTCAGGTACCTGAGCCGTGCCGATGTTAAAAATGAAATAGCCCCTCTCCTGAATTTTAAGGAAGTAAGTCTGCATTATGTACCACTCACCAATACCACATATGACAGCCTTTACAAAAGTGGCACACATCTGCAATTTGAGTACGATGAAAATCATTTGACTTTCGACTTTTTGGGTATTACGCAAACCATTCCCGCCAAGGTAAAATACAAGTGGCGTCTAGTGGGGCTGGAGGAAGACTGGTCGCCACCCGCAAAAAGAAACTCCGTTACCTACAGCAACCTGGCACCCGGGCAATATGTATTTGAGGTACTGAGTGCCAATGAAAATGAAGTATGGAACAGCGAGCCTTTGCGCTTTCCTTTTACCATTAAATCTCCCTTTTGGCAAAAGGGCTGGTTTAGAGTATTGTTACTTTTTGGCGCTTTACTTTTTATAGTGATGATTACTGCGGTGATCATCCGGCAAATAAATAAAAAGAGCAGAGAGCGGCAGGAAAAACTAAAAGTGGAGCGCGACCTGATTTCATTGGAGCAAAAAGCCCTTCGCCTGCAAATGAACCCGCATTTTATATTTCATACGCTCAATAATATTCAATCGCTTATTGCCACTAAAGATGAAGACACCGCACGGGTGTACCTCTCTAAATTCTCCAAACTGATGCGGCAGATATTGGAAAACTCACGCAGCAGCGAGGTTACCCTGGAGAATGAGATTGAAACCCTGGAAAACTACCTGAACATTGAGCGCTTTTGCCACGACAACTCCTTTGATTTTACCATCGAGGTGGATGAAAACCTGGAAACGGCTTTTATCCATATCCCCCCAATGATATTGCAGCCCTTTGTGGAAAATGCCATAGTACATGGGGTGGCTCCGCTACAGGGTGGCGGGCATATTCACATCTCCTTTACGGAGAAGGATGACCAGTTAACCTGCACTATTACCGATAATGGCATTGGCCGTAAGGCAGCGGCCCAGCGCAGAGACGCCAACCATAAAAGCACCGCCCTGGCCGTAACCCGCCAACGCCTGGCCATGCTAAACCCGGATGATGAAAGTGTGGTGATCGAAGATTTGGAACAGGGGACGAGGGTTACTGTGAAGTTATAATAAATCCAACGTCATTTCTCTAATCCTAATATTGTGGATTTTCCAAAAACGAAAAAACTCCATCTGCCCATGTACTGGTGTAGCCAGAATCAACAACAGGAAATGCATAGTCGGCTGACTCCGGAAAATTTGAACTAATTATATGGAGAGGTTTCGCTACTCCTAATGTCGAATCCAAACAAAACTGAACTTCACTGATTTTTTGTCCTCTCAGGAACGTAATCATACTATCATTAGCAAATTTCAAATCAAATGAACCATCGTGCCTAAGTATTTCGAAGTCAGAATCAACTAACCGTATAACTCTACTTTCCAACTTAATTAGAATCTCATGCTCACAAATATCAACCTCGGTATTTTCGCTTTGATCCGACTTTGTACTCGTGCACGACACAAGGAAAACAAAAACCATAATTAACATACTTAGGCTTTTCATAATATCATATTACTCCACCAATCCCTCTCCACACTCAGTTCCTTTAAAGCTATGCTTCGGCATGGTATCGCCCTCCACCGGTACTAACTGAAACACCTTATCGCTTACCAGGCGTTTAAGTTTTATCTCCAGTAATGTAGTGCTGTTAGGATCTACCACCTTATCCATAAGCTCTTCCTTGGCATGCAGGGTGCAGGGCATATACCTCACAAATCCTTCCTGTGGGCGGGGAATTATCATAACCCCCAATTCTGAAATTCCCGGTTGCGCCTCGCGAAGTACTTTTTGGGATACGGGATCAATTACTGCTTCGCAGCCCACCATTAAATCAAAATTAAAGTAGTAGGTAATTACATTGGGGCAAAGCCTGTTCCGCTGGCGGTCTTTAAAAAAGCCTTCCGGCAGATTGCCCGGATCGTGGCCAGGCCCAAGCAATAGCAAGTCGAAATCCGTAACGGGATAGCCCTGCTCATCAATCACTTTAAATATCACCTGGAAGTAGCGGTCATGAATAAAATAGCGGTCCTTCACCAATCTCTTTTCCTGCTTTTCTACCAGTTCTGTTTCCTGCACAATTACGTTCTCCTCAGCAAATTCTTTAGTAAGCTTAGCATAAGCAGCCTTTTCATTCACCTGTATGCACCTGAAAATACTATCAATGGTTTCCTGGTTCTTCGTATCGGATAGTTCCTTTTCTACGCTGTTCTGTATCCCCATGGTTTCGCCACCGTGGGCTTTACCTCTTATTATCCTGAAGGCGGTTTTAGGTGCTTCCTGATATTTTTCAATATTCAGTTCGTCAGCAGTTTGGGCCAGGTTTACATACCTGGAATTAAGGTTAGCTGCAGCTACCCTGATTACACCATCACTACCCAGCTCTCCAGTATAGGCATTCAGGTGATCGTAAAACTTACGGTCAATAGACTGCCCGGTGAGCACAAACGGAAAGATTTGATCGTTACCGATATAATTGTCTCCATTAAATATCCAGTCTTCGTTTACTTCCCAGGCATCTTTGCTGCCCAGCTCAAGCCAATCCAGTACTCCCTGGCCGGGCTCCACACCCTGAAACCAGGTTTTTAACCTACTGAGCCTGCCTTTACCCAGCTGCGCCAGTGCCGAGCCAAAATTGGCCGGTGCCAGCATTATTAGGTGGCTCATGGGGCAAACCACTTTTTTGCCTGCATAGTAAAACTGAAACCACTCGCGCACCACTGGCCCACCGGTACTGTGGGTGATGCAGATGAATCGTCCGTTGTTATCTAAAAGATTTTTGAGTGTGCTATGTATAGCGTGATTAAACGCGCGGCTCACATCGGCCAGCTTTACTTCATCCTGAAAGCTGATGTACTCGCCAAGAAAAATTTCTTCTACCTGCAGGTTGATATTGCGGGCAGCAGCTTCATTTTTTAACCGAAGAGGCAATTCGCCATAAGTGGAAAGATCGGTGACACTATATCCGTGAACGAAAACTAAAGTGAGATTTTGGGTGGGCATTGGCTTGGTTTTTTGGGATTAGAAACCTTAAATGTAAAGGTTTTAAAAAAGTAACCATAGCCTTGAAGCCAAGCAGGACTATAGCCACCAGGCCAAAGTAAGCCCGGCATAAAAAGTATTATCGAATATATTGGGGCCGTCAATTTCAGTATCAATACCACGCCTCCAGTTTGTTTGGGTAAAAGCCTGTGCAAATTCCAGGTTCAGGCCAATATCCAATGGAAAGAAAGTAGTAAGGTTAGGGCCATCAATGGCATAGGAGGCAAGCAGGCCCACTTTTGCATAGTACCGTTCCCCCTTCAGCCGGTAAACATCAGCCCTCCCGCTAAGGTAAGTAGTAGTGTTTTGTGTAAAGCCGGGACGGGGCTGGTGCATTATTTCTGATTCAGAGAATACAACACCAAGATTAGGAATGACTCTAATCTTACTCCGTGGGGCAAGCATGTAACCCAGCCCTACTGAAACATAGTTATCGCTTACTTCAATCTCACCACCATTAACTGGTTTTATAGTAATGGTGGTACGTTGAGCTTGTACAATCTCACATAACTTCCCGATTCTTACCATTATTCCGAAACCACTGTTGTAATAAATCCCTGTGTTCAGAGTGCCATCGTTTCGATAAAGCAGCTGACTTAAAGCATTGTGACTTTTGAATGTGGCCCCTCCCTGAAGCACTAAAGCAAAATCAAATTTTGAAAGCAACGAAGTATCCCTGCCGGATTGCGAAAAGACTGATTGACTACTAAGTAGAAACACTATAAACAGCGCCAATAGGCTCGGTGTTAGGGTTGCTTTCTTCATAATGGTAGATTCAGGTGTTTTGTTAAACGTGGTAGAGCAATAACCATCAACAAACTTTTTTAGTGTGGATTAGTAGCTGCTTTAACATTTTCAGATTATAGTTCAGTTTCCTTTGGCTTCACGATATTTGGCGAACAACATTACAAAACGTGAACACCGCACTCATCATAGACGATAACCAAAAAGCCCGCGATTTTTTAAGCCGGGATTTGGCCAAATTTTGCCCGGAGCTAAAAATAGTGGGTGAGGCCGATGGTGTGGTTAGCGGGTTAAAGGCCATAAAAAAGCATAGGCCTGAAATTGTTTTTCTGGATATCCACATGGAGGATGGAACAGGCTTTGACATTTTGGAGTTGCTGGATGATGTTTCCTTTAAAGTGATCTTCACCACCGCTTCTGATGCCCACGCCATACAGGCCTTTAAGTTCTCGGCCATCGATTACCTCCTGAAGCCCATAAATCCAGATGAACTCATTACTGCCGCTAAAAAAGCGGTTAAGGGGTCAGCTCCCGAAAAGGAAACCGTTGGGCTGTTAAAATCTCATTTGACTAAAGAGTCGGAAAATGAACTTAAAAAGATCGCACTCCACACAGCCGAAAAAATTCAGATTTGTGATATTAAAGACATCATTCGCTGTGAGGCCGATGTAAACTACACCCACTTTAGCCTTAAAGGCGGAAGCAGCATTTTGGTTACTAAAACCCTAAAACACTTTGACCAGCTGCTTAGCGCTGCCGGTTTTTTCAGGGTACACCAATCGCACCTCATTAATCTTACGGAAGTAAAAGAATACGTAAAAGCAGATGGCGGCTACATTGTGATGACCAATGGAGACAGAGTGCCGGTTTCCAGCCGAAAGAAGAGTGAGGTGATTGATAGGATTACAAAAGTTACATAGTGAGTAACGTGTCCCCCTTAGGGGGATTTGGGGGCTAAAAAAAGGCCATCAGCTGTTACTCTGATGACCTTCTTCGTTTTCCCACAGACGCTAAAGGTCTGGGTGACCATGAAAACAACTACTTTTTAAGCAACGTGCCGCTGTTTATCAATCCACTAAACACACTCGCATCCTGCCCGGCAGGCACTACAGCAATTTGCACTTTGCTTGCCAGCTCTTTATTAATGAGGTAACTGGCATACGTATCATTTTCTTCAAACAGTCCGGCCAGCTTTACATTGGCATTAAAAGCAATTTCCTCGTTTTTCTTCTCCTTCTCCAACTCCACTTCGGCCAGCGCATTTTGCTTTTCCACCTCCACATTATTCAGTTTTTTGTTACGCTCCGCTTCCACCTCAGCAAATAGTTCCCTTTGTTTGGCATCAGCTTCTGCCATTAATACCTGTCTGCGGGCATCAGCTTCGGCTCTTTTGGCAGCCACCTGCTTTTCAGTTTCGGCACTGGCCAGCATACTCGCCCTTCGGCTTTCTTCCATTTGTGCCTGTATTTTGGCCAGGCGGGCATCCAGTTGAGCCTGCTCCACATTTACTTCGCCCTGGGCTATAGCCTGTTGCTTTTGAGCTTGCGCGTTTTCAAGGTCAATTACACTTTGCTTTTTAATACTCTTCAGTTCCTGATCCTGCAGCGCCAGGCGCTCCTTTACCTGAGTGTAGGAAGTGGGAAATTCAATTTTGGAGATAATCACATCATTTACCTCAACGCCCCGCTCACTAAGGTTTTTGGTAAGATGATTTTTCAGATTCCGGATAAAGGCCTGACGCTGGCTGGTAAATACAGAATCCACATAATCATAGTTATTGGAAACCTGGCTGGCCAGCTCCATTTGCTTGGGGGTAAGAACCAAAGTATCATAGCGCCCTGTGCTGCCAAACTGCTTTTCAAAAAGTTTACTATCCTCTATTTCCCATCGGGTGGAAACCGAAATGGTAAGTGGCATTCCATCTGCAAGGCGCACCCCTTCCAAAACCGATTTGGAGACAATTTGCTTGCGCACCGGGGCGGCCTTCACCTTGTCTTTACAGGAAGTAAACCCTGCAATACCCAATGCTGCAATGCTTAATACGGCTAATCCTTTTTTGGCTGTTTTTGTAAATACTGGTGTTTTCATGGTATAAGTGTTTTTAAAATTCTATTCAAACTTATACCCACCATAGCGCCCTGGTGGGGCAACTCTATTATTGATGAGCTGCACTTTATTATTTGCGGCAAAAAATCAATTATTTGATTTCTTGCAATAAACGAAGCCGAAAATCCTGAAGAACAGGCCTAAATGCTACCAGATGTTTTCGTGATATTTCAGGGCGAAGTTTCTCGCCTTTTCTTCATCTACCTCACAATTGCTGATAACCCCATGCTCTACCAGTTTTTTGAAGAGTAGTTTTTTGGTAAAACCATAAGAGGTACAGGTAAAGGAGATTTCCTCATTAAGAAAAATGATTTCGGTGTAACGGTCTCCGCGGTATTCCAAATATTTCAGAATGATGATTTCATCACCCTCAAGGTTGGAGTAAGTAACATTAGTGGCTTCGGACTTTACCTTTAAGCATTCGGTTCCATCAACGTAAGCAATGTTCTTCTTAATTTTTGTTTGTTGTGCCTTTAGTTGAGTTGATAAGCCAAACAGCATTAGTAAAAGGGCTAGTGCTATATTTTTCATGCGTTGAATTTAAAAATCTTTACCGATCTCCTCATCAACTACCTCACCACTGTAAATGTATACCAGGGCTACATGCTTCAGTTTTTCGAATTAAAATTCTAAATTTCAAGTTCTGTTGAGCCACGGAGCTCATTTGTACTACCAACCTTTAAATCTTAAACCATTGGAAAAAAATACCGAACCCAGATCCGTAAACACAAATCTCTCTTACTTTACCCTAAGAAAAATTATTGGCTGGAGTGGCCTCCTTTTACCCTGGGCCATCTGGCTGGTGGATTGGTCGTACCAACCCTCCATCAGCGACTATTACTATACTACCTCCGGGGTGCTTTTTACCAGCGTAATTACATTGGTGGGTGCATTTCTGATTTCTTATAGAGGTTACGAGCAAACCGATGAAAAGGTGAGTGACAACGTACTTACCTGGATTGGTGGCATTTTGATTTTGATAGTGGCAGCCGTACCCACCCCCTATCTTGGTAGTGTTGATGATTGCCCTACCCCTATTTGCCATGATAGTGACCTATGGGGCACTGTGCACTTCGGCAGTGCAGCCGCCTTTTTTATAGTGATGGGATATCTTTCCGTTTTTCACTTTACCCGGGGCAGCAAGCCATTTACACAGGGCAAACGCACCCGCAACCGTATTTATCGCTTTTGTGGGATAGGCATGTGGGTAGTGCTTGGGCTTACAGGTTTACTCAAATTCGTGATTTTGAAAGAGGATTCACCAAAGCACCTTATTTTTTGGGTGGAAGTAATTATGCTCGTGTTGTTTGGCAGCAGCTGGCTGGTAAAAGGTAAAGCATTGGTTGATCTGAAAATACAATCGGAGGATTCGTAATCCAACAACCTTCTTTAAACCAAAAAAGCCCCTCGCTTTCGCGAGAGGCTTTGAAGTTGCCCCACAAGGACTCGAACCTCGACTGACGGTACCAAAAACCGCTGTCCTGCCAATTAGACGATAGGGCATCTTTTGTATTGGGAGGGCAAAATTAAGACAAACATTGAAACCACCAAAAAATATTTTAACTCAATTTCATCATATTTCTGCCCCGTATCCCTTTAGGAGCCTTTAAAGTTTCCTTTACACTCTTTAACAATACTTTCAAACTTGGCATATCCATATTTTCATAAATTCGCCACCTGACATAAAATTCGCATAATGCAGGATCAGTATTCTAAGCTCAACAACATCATCGGGTGGATTGTATTTGCCATAGCCGCATTTACCTACATAGCCACCGTAGAACCCACAGCCAGTTTTTGGGACTGTGGCGAGTACATTTCAACAGCCGTTAAACTTCAGGTAGGCCACCCGCCCGGTGCACCCTTCTTCCAGCTAATGGGTAACTTTTTTGCCCAGTTTGCTTTTGGCGATGTAACTCAGCAAGCCTACATGGTAAACCTGGTTTCGGCCCTTAGCAGCGCTTTTACTATCCTGTTTTTATTCTGGACGATTACCGCACTGGGTAAAAAGTTTTCGCTAAAACATGGCGAAATAGATAATGCCCGCATGGTTTCCATCTTTTTTGCCGGTGCCGTAGGTGCACTTGCCTACACCTTCAGCGATAGCTTTTGGTTCTCTGCCGAAGAAGGTGAGGTATATGCCATGTCATCGTTATTTACCGCCATCGCCTTTTGGGCCATACTTAAATGGGAATATGAAGTTGACCACAGCGACCGTGCCGACCGCTGGCTGATCTTCATCGCCTACATGACGGGACTTTCAATTGGTGTGCACATCCTTGTGTTCCTTACTATCCCGGCCATCATGATGATCTACTTCTTCAAAAAAGTAGAAAACATGAATACCCGCAACTTTATATTGTATAATGGTATTGCGGTTCTGATACTGGGAGTTGTTTTCGCGGCCATCATCCCGCTTATACTAAACAGTTTCGGTAAGCTTGAAATCTTTTTTGTAAACACCATAGGGCTACCTTTTAATAGTGGTACCATTTTTATGACCTTAGTGCTGATTGCCGCTTTTGCCTTCGGCCTCATCTTTACAAGAAAGAAAAACAAGCCGCTTTGGAATACGGTAATCCTTTCGGTGATGTTCATCATTTTAGGATACTCTACCTTTATTACTCTGGCTATCCGCTCCAACGCCAACACACCTATTGACGAGAACAATCCGGAAGATGCACTTTCTCTTTTGGCCTATTACAACCGTGATCAGTATGGAGATTGGCCGGTAATGAGCGGGCAGTATTTCAACGCTCCGCTTGACCCTCAGGAGCCATTCACAGATGGCAGCCCTGTGTATGAAAAAGATGAGGAAGCAGGTAAATACGTGATATCTGATGACAGAAAAGCCAGCGTGCGTAACTTCCAGAAAAGCCATACGGGTTTCTTCCCACGTATGTGGAGTGATGACCCCGGCCACGTAAAAAACTACATGAAAATTGCCGGCCTCCGCAACAAGGATAAAAAGCCAACTTTCGCTCAAAACCTAAAGTTCTTTTTTGATTACCAGATCGGACACATGTGGTGGCGCTACTTTATGTGGAACTTTGCCGGGAGGCAAAATGACGACCAGCACCACTACGAGCTTACACAGGGCAACTGGCTTACGGGCATTAACTTTCTGGATAAGGGAAGGCTTGGGCCTCAAACCAACCTACCTTATCATGCTAAAAACAGTCCCGCCCGCAACACCTATTATCTGCTACCCTTTATTTTGGGGTTAATCGGGCTCTTCTTTCACTTTAAGAAGGATTGGAAAGATGCCTGGGCCGTCATGCTCTTTTTCCTCCTTACGGGGATTGCGATTGTTATTTATACCAATCACAAACCCTTTGAGCCGCGCGAAAGGGACTATGCCTTTGTAGGGTCATTTTATGCATTTGCCATTTGGATTGGATTGGGTGCGCAAGCATTGTTTGAGATGCTTAAGCCCAAAATGAAAAACCGCAATACGGCTATTTTAATCGGGGTGCTTTGCCTTGCTTTGGTGCCCGGTATTATGGCTAAAGAAAACTGGGATGACCACGACCGTAGCAACCGCTATACAGCCCGTGATATTGCCAAGGCTTACCTCGACTCTTGCGAGAAAAACGCTATCCTGTTCACCAATGGGGATAACGATACCTTCCCGCTATGGTACATACAGGAAATTGAAGGCTACCGGACCGATGTGCGTGTGGTTAACCTATCACTGCTCAATACCGATTGGTACATAGATCAGATGAAACGTGCCGCCTACGAAGCGCCTCCAGTGCCATTCAGTTTTGAGCATGACCAATACAAGCAGGGCACCCGTGATGTAATTTATTATCGTGAAGACCCACGTGTAAAAGGCCGCTGGAAGGCGGAAGACTTTATTAAGTGGGTTAAAAATGACGATCAGCGCACACGCTTCCCTTACGGAGATAAGCAGCTTCAGTTTTACCCCACCAGGCAGCTGCGTGTAAATATTGATAAAAACCAGGTACTGAAAAACAATGTAGTTGACGAAGCAGATACGGCCCGTATTGTAGATTATATCGACTGGAACCTGGGTGGAAGCATCCTTTCCAAGCGCGATATTATGGTAGTTGACCTGATTGCCAATAACGACTGGAGCCGCCCTATTTACTTTAGTGTAACTGTGGGTAACAGCCCTAAATCATTCTTCTGGCTAACGGATTATTTCCAGCTTGAAGGACTGGCCTACCGCTTTGTACCAGTAAGCACGCCAACACCTAAAGGCTCTGTAGATTACGGTAAGGTAAATACCGACATTATGTATGATAATGTGATGAACAAGTTTGAGTATGGAAATATGGAACTGCCTGATGTTTACCTTGATGAAACCAACCGCAGGTTGAGCTATAACCTCAGAAATGCCTTCGGTCGCCTTGCTTCTCAGCTTAATGCTGAAGGTAAAAAAGAAGAGGCCGTTAAAGTACTTGACCTGGCGATGGAAAAAATGCCTGAAGAGAAATTCGCTTTCAACTATTTTATATTCGGAATATTGGAAGGCTACTATCAGGCCGGTGATAAAGAAAAAGGCAATGAAATGATGATGCTATTTGCTGATCGCCTTGATGAAGAATTGGCCTACTACCAACAGTTTAAAGGAAGCAATCGCGAGGCTGTACAGCAGGAAATTCAGTCTGCAGCACAGTATTACCAAATGTTGCTTCGCCTTTACCAGCAATACGATAAACCGGGTGAAAACATCCAGGAATCAGAATTTTTTAAACGTTACCAAAATGCGTTAAGGCCACTTGGCATGGCGTAAGCGATAAACGTATAAATGCTAAAGCCCCCGCAACTCCGGTTGCCGGGGGCTTTCTTTTTCAACTAATTTTGGCGCATGATAAAACTGGTGAGACCAACCTGGTGGATGCGGGCCTATTATCCTAAACTTACATGGCTGCTGCCAAATGCCAGTAAAGAGGTGTACCTCACCTTTGATGATGGCCCCACGCCAGAAATTACCGATTGGGTTTTAGATCAATTAGAGCAGTATAATGCCAAAGCCACCTTTTTCCTTATCGGGAAAAATGTAGATGAGAATCCGGAAATATTTGAAAGGCTAAAGGCGTCAGGTCATTCTTTGGGAAACCACACTTACAACCACATCAATGGCTGGGCCCATTCCAAAACTGACTACATTGCTGATTTTCATCGCTGCCAGGAATTAAATAGTACTCGGTTATTTCGCCCACCTTACGGAAAAATAAAGAAGGATCAATCCAAAGCCATCGGGGAAACCCACAATATTATAATGTGGGATATCATAAGCTATGATTTTGATAGCAACACAACCCCAGAGCAATGTTTTGGATATATAAAAAAACACGTGCGCCCCGGCTCTATCATTGTTTTTCACGATAGCAAAAAGGCCTGGCCAAACCTAAAGGAAGCACTACCGAAAACGCTTGATTTTTTAAAATCGGGAGGCTATAAGATGGAGGCTATTCGCTAGTTATGAACTCGCTTAATGAATACTCCTTCTGCTCAATAATTGAATCGATAAGAAGCGCTACAAAGACACCAAGGAACAAAGCTTTTTTTAGAGGCTTAGTGGCTTCGTGGCTAAACCAAAACGCCTATAACTAGCTGTTAAATCAATCCTCTGGTTTTTAGTTCCAGGTATTTGTTAATGGTATTTACACTTAAATCCTGTGGGCGGGTAAGCACGGTTTGGATGCCGTGCGCCTGAAGTTCCTTAACTATTAATCGCTTTTCATACATCAACTGCTCAGCAATGCCCTTAATGTAAATCTCCTCCAGACCATTAGCGCGGGTATGTGTCAGTTTATGCACCTCGGTATTCTCAAAAAACACACAGAGCACAAGGTGCTGGCGGTTTATCAGCTTCAGATACTTCATTTGGCGCTCCAGGGAGTGGATACTTTCAAAATTGGTGTAAATAATTACCAAACTCCTTTGGTTGAGTTTATGCCTGAGGGTAGCATACAGCCTGGCAAAATCGCTTTCCCTATAGTTGGTTTTTTCCTTGTAAAACTGCTCCATTATAAACTTCATCTGCCGCGTGCGCGATGAAGCCGGAACAATAGCATTTATCTTATCCTGAAAAGTAATAAGGCCCGCCTTATCGCCTTTTTTAATGGCTATATTACTGATCACCAGGCTGGCGTTTATGGCATAGTCCAGCAAAGTCATGCCCTCAAAAGGCATTTTCATTACGCGGCCTTTATCAATTACGGAGTACACATTCTGGCTGCGCTCATCCTGGTAATGATTTATCATTAACGAACGTTTGCGAGCCGTGGCTTTCCAGTTTATTCTGCGGTAATCATCACCCGAAACATACTTGCCGATTTGCTCAAACTCCTTATTGTTACCAATGCGCCTTATCTTTTTTATGCCCGCCATGGTAAGCGTATTGGATATGGCCAGCAGCTCATACTTACGCATTTGGATGTAAGATGGATATACCGGAATGGTTGTATCAGCATCAAAGCGGTACCTGCGGCTAATAAAACCAATAGTGCTTATGGCGAAAACGTTTACTGCCCCAAAGTTGTATTCCCCGCGCTTTCGCGGGATAAGGGTATAGTTTATCGTTTTTGTTTCCCCGCTTTTCAGCGAAAGCTCAAAAAGAGAATCGCGCTTTTGAAATTGCACCGGAAGCTCATCGATAACCTGCAACGACACCGGATAAGGATACCTGTTTTCCACGTAAATGTCCACCGGGTTTTCATCACCATTAGAGAAGCGCTCCGCACAAACCCTGCGCGCGAAAATACCTTTGGAGGTACGATACAACAGGGCCACATCAAGCAGCAGCAAACCCACCAGCAACCAAAAAGCCACCATGGCCGGCACCCAAAGCAGGCTCCACCAATAGGAGGCTACAAATAGTAACGCCAGCCCTATTAAGGCGGCAAAAAAGCGATTACGCAGGTATAGTGAAAAGCGGTTTTGCACTAGCGGGGCACTTCAATTTTATTCACCAATTGATTGATCACGTCAGTAACTGTGGCGCCTTCCATCTCCTTTTCGGGAGTAAGCAATACACGATGGCTCAATACGGCAGGGCACAAAAACTTGATATCTTCCGGAGTTACAAAGTCGCGGCCCTGCATAGCTGCAAACGCCCGAGATGAATTGAGTAGAGCAATAGAAGCCCTGGGGGAGGCGCCAAGGTATAAGGCAGAAGCATGGCGCGTACTGTCCACAATTTTAGCGATGTATTCCAATAGAGGTTTCTCCACCAGTATTTGATGAATAGTTTGGCGGTAAGCCTTTATCTGATCTGCTGTGATTACAGGTTGCACCTCCTTTAAAGAGTTGGCATTCCAACCCATGTGCAACTCTAAAATGGACACCTCCTCCGATTCGGTAGGATAGCCCATTTCTATTTTAAAGAGAAAGCGATCCAGCTGCGCCTCCGGTAAGCGATAGGTACCCTCCTGCTCTATCGGGTTTTGGGTAGCCAATACCAGGTAAGGCTCATTCATGGGGAATACCATACTATCTATGGAAACCTGCCGCTCTTCCATTACCTCAAAAAGGGCAGCTTGCGTTTTGGCCGGGGCGCGGTTTATCTCATCTATTAAAATAATGTTGGAGAATATCGGGCCTTTCTTAAACTCAAATTCGGATGACTTAAGGTTAAAAACCGAAGTGCCCAAAACATCAGATGGCATAAGGTCGGGTGTAAACTGTATCCTGGAAAAATCTACCGAAAGGGCTTTGGCCAATAATTTTGAAGTGAGTGTTTTGGCAATACCCGGCACACCCTCCAGCAGCACATGGCCATCGGCCAAAAGAGCGATAATAAGTAAGTCCAGTGTTTTTTGCTGACCCACGATTATTTTACTGAAGAGGGAGCGTATTTCATCTACACCTTTACTCAGTTCGGTTAAATCCACCCGGCTTTTAAAGTTTTCTTCTGGTATTGATTGTTCTTCCATAACTTCTGATATCTGTCTTAAAATTTTGTTGGTTAAGTGTTTTGGCTATCGCCATAAAAATCGCTGAGCCAAACTTCCATACGTAAAAATTCCTCTTGTGTTATTTGTCCGGCTTTTACCCTGTTCAAAAGGTCTATCAGCCGTTTTACTTTTGTTTCATCTTTATTCGATTTAGCACTCAACTCCTTCACAAACTGTTCGTCAAGCATGTTGGTAGAGATAAAGTAATGGCGCCTTACATATTCTAAAAAATAGTTCATACGCTTAGTGGCCAGGTTTGTATGATCGCCACGCGAGCTGTAATAAAGCTGCCCAAGGGTATTTACAAACTCCACCGAAAGGTTGGTGGGCGCTTTTACGATGGGGATAATACGTTGGCGCCTGCGGGCTTCAAAAATCAGGAACAAAAAAATGCCAATTACTGCCAGCCATAACGCCATTTTTAGTGCGGGGTGGCTTAGCATATACCTGAATGGTGTGCGCGATTCCATGCGGCCAAGCGTGTAAAACTCCACATGAATTACATCTCTATCTGGCGGAAGCAGTGATAGCAAACCCGCTGTAAACTCACTGGAGCTTGGATCAAGTGCGTAAAAGTTGGTTAGCAAAAGTGGGTTGGCCGAAACATACAGTTTACCATTGCCTACGTTAAATTGCTGAAGGATGGCGGCTCCGTCTTCGTTTTTGGCCAGTACCGAGGCATTGGTTCCTTTTTTTTCAAACTGGCCTGTGGAAGCCTCTTTATTAATAGTAAATGATCTTTCAGGAAAACCAGGGATGGTGAACTGCAGATCAATGCCGCCTGTACCCATGGCATCGCTGGCCGCGCTACTTAAATCCGGTGCATCATAATGGTTTCCGGATGCTATACCCAGGCTATCGGCCAACAGGCCATAAAAACTTTGAGCGGCTATAAAGGCCACATTCCCACCGTAAACATAATCAAGCAAGGCTTCGGTATCGTTTTCATCCAGCGTAAGCGTGGAGTTGGTAATCAACAAACTGGGCGATGATGGCTGGATGGGCACGGCATCCAGCATCTCGTAAAGACTTTTATACTCAGAGCTTACCACTCGGCCGGGTGCCTGGCTTTCCAGCAATTTATGGGTTACATATCCGCCAAATGGATCCTTATCCAACGCACTCCATGTAGGCACCCACTCCTGCGGAGGCTGCGTAACATACGTAAGAGCAGCTATGGCCAATACCAACACTGTCAGGATGATCACATACTTGCGTGCTCCCTTCATCCTAATTTCATTTTCAGGTTGCCAAAGAGGCGATCGGCCTCCGTTAGAATCTCCGGGTGCACCTCAAAGTTACCGTACCAGGTATATTCAAAAATCCGCGAAAGCGAAGCTACCGATGGGCGAAGTGGATCCTCACCAATTTCATATAAATAGTCGTGATTGGTTTTACCACCTTTTACCTCAATTATCCCTTTATCCGAAAGACCTTTTAATACAAACAGGTATTGCAGCCTTATAAGCAGGCGCAATTGCCCTGCGCTGCGGGCCGCCTGCATTTCTTTATCAAAATCAATATTCTGCAGGTTTTCTTCATTTATCTCATAGGATTGAACGGCCTTTGGTTTAGACGTTTTAAACACCCCGCCAACATCCACGCCTACAAGTTTTGCAATAACCCAAAGCATGACTACTGCTGCTATGATATACAGCAAATTGAGCATGGTTTTGCCCGATGGCGCTGCGCCAAAAATGGCCTTCATCAATTCGCGGAACTTTTCAGCTATCCACTCCCAGGCCTCAAATCTGGAAGGTGGTTTGGGCCGCTCATACTTAAACTCATCATCATTTCTGAAGTCCTCCAGTTCAGATTTATCAAATGGACGATATTGAGGCTCAGTAGCCCTCCCTGCGTAATTGCAGGTTAAAAAAAGTATTATGAAAAAGAGAATGGATTTAATATTCACCTTCGCTGGCTGATGTGGATTCTTCGTTTCCTAATTCTTCAATTTCCTTCATCAGCCCGCGTGATTCTTTCATTTCAACCAGATTTCCATATTGAAAAGCCAATGTGAGCTGCATGATAGACACGCCAATAATCCCACCTAAGTAGTAGAGGATTACCATCACCGCCAATATCCATGTAAATGTGCCATCTTCAAAAATATTGCGGGTACTTTCCACATCAAACAATGTAACAGCCACTGAGGATAAGGAAACAGGTAATACCAATACCAGCATTATGATATAAGCAATAATGGCCGTTACCACTATAAGGCCGAAGGTGCTCCACCATTTGCCCTTTATAAGATTAAAGGCACGCTCAAGCGCCTTAAAGGGATTTACATCTTCAATAATCATAATTGGCAATACGAGTGAGCATATTACGCCAAAATAGATAGCCGGAATGAACAGTAGAAAGGCACTGATAAACACTATGATGTAAATCATAAGAAGGGCCAGTATACCATAGCCCAGCTTTCGCATGGCCATTTTAAAAACCTGGGTAACTGTTGGCCTTGCCGATGTATCCTGAAGGTAAATTTTAACGTACGAAAAGGTAACTAACAGCATGGAAATAATCAGCAAAAAATACACAATCATAGTAACACCCATGGTGGTAAAATACTGTGTTGAAAAGATATAGTCAGCAGAACTGGTATTGGTAACGGAAGTAAGCCCTTGTATTAAAAGTGTATACATTAATGCCACCACAATAGCCATGGGGCCCGATATTGCCAATTGCGCTTTTAAAAATGGCCCGGCATTTTGACGTAAAAAAGTAAAGGTGGCGTTGAGCTTTTCGCCAAACTCCCTTTTTTTATAAAGTTCTATTCTCTGATAGTCTTCCATGTTTTGCCAGTTGTTGAGGGTAAATAATAAAATAGTAAATGATAAAAAATGCCGAGGCAGCAATAATACTGACTTTTACTACAGTAGGAGCATCCGTAAGCCGTGTAATAAAACCTTCTAAAAAGCCGGCTACTATAAATACCGGCACCAGGCCAATTACCAGGCGCACGCCATCGCGTGCCCCTCTCCGTAAGGAATCTGAACGCGAATAGGTACCCGGAAAAAGAAAGCTGTGCCCGAGTATAAAACCGGCAGCTCCGGCTATAATTATGGCCGAAATCTCAAGTGTACCATGTATCCATATAGTGAGTACCGAACTGAGTAGCAGCCCTTTTTGGTAAAAGAAATACTGGAAGGCGCCCAGCATAATGCCATTGCTAAGCAACAGGTAGCCCGTGCCGATGGAGAAAAAAATTCCTGCCGCGAAGGCCAGCAAAGCCACGCGCACATTATTAAAGGTAATAGCTAGGAACATATCCGTGCGGCCCATTTTTTTATACACCGCCATAGGGTCATCATTCGCTATGTTTTCCTCAGTCATGTTTACATAGGAGTCTCCTAAAATGAGGCGCGTAAAGGTTTGATCATTAGCAGTAGAAATGGCGCCAATAACAATGGCAATAGTAAACACCAAAAACGAGTACACTAAAAACCTGCGGTAATGGTAACAAATAGTAGGCACCTCATAGCGCCAGAAGTTGATAAACCGGCTCTTCTTTTCGCGCCTGTTGCGGTAAATGCGGCCATGCACCTTGGTGGTAAGATTATTTAAATATGTGGTAATTTGCCCACGCGGAAAGTGGGTTCGGGCATAAGCCAGATCATCCGTAAGCTGAACATAGAGTTCAGCAAGCTGATCAGGATCATGTCCTTTGCCGGAGTCCACCCATTTCTCAAAACGTTCCCACCTGCTGATATTGGTTTTTACAAACGCGGCCTCATTCATTGAATGAATAAATTTTGGGTGGAAATTAGACAATTAAATAAACTATGGAAACAGTAAGCATACAAACAACTCAGAACATTGAAATCAACTATAAACTTGCGGGCGTTGCTTACCGCCTGTGGGCCTTTTTTATTGATGCTATAATACTTTTTGCTTATGGATTACTGGCCAGTTTACTTTTAAGCTCATTCGCGGGTTTAGGCAGTGGCTCCATAGTGCTTTCACTTATAATCGGCCTTACTATATTTTTATACTATCTACTCTTTGAAATATTTATGGATGGCCAAACACCTGGTAAAAGAGCCGCCAAAATAAGGGTGGTGAAGCTGGATGGTTCCAAACCTTCTATTGGTGCTTATTTACTGAGGTGGATAATGATTCCAATAGACTTTTCCTTAGGTGGAGGCATAGCTCTCGTCCTCATCATCTTTACCAAAAAAGCCCAGCGCCTTGGCGATTTACTGGCGGGTACTACCGTGGTGCAGGTAAAAAATATAGACCCCACGCTATCACAAAGTAAAATGGTCATCAGCCAGATTGAAGATGATTACGTGCCTACCTTTCCGGAAGCCATCAAATTAGGCAGCAGGGATATTGAGTTGATTCATGAGGCGATTACTGCATTCAGGGTGCACTCGCAACGCCAGCCTGTGGAGCTATTAAAACAAAAAATGGAGACCAGGCTCGACATTCAATCGGACCTGCCCCC
Source organism: Schleiferiaceae bacterium (assembly GCA_963758205.1). Taxonomy (GTDB): domain Bacteria; phylum Bacteroidota; class Bacteroidia; order Flavobacteriales; family Schleiferiaceae; genus Owenweeksia. The sequence continues at coordinate 187,341 of CAVWUM010000001.1, read as the reverse complement.
CATTAAGTTTTTATTTACCCTGGCTAAAGATTATACCTACTACGCCAGCGCCTAGAATTACATGAAACGCTCCAACTGCTGTACAATGGCCTGGGCGGGTACTACCCCACTCTGGCGCCATTTCATTTCGCCCTGCCTGTAAATCATAAGGGTAGGTACGCCCTGTATTTGCAGGCTGCTGCTTAGCTGTGGATTTTTATCCACGTCTATTTTTATCACCTTTATTTTATCGCCCATTTGCGATTTTACATCCTTAATAATAGGAGCCAGTGTTTTGCATGGTCCGCACCACTCTGCATGAAAATCAATAAGCACGGGCTTATCAGAGGCAATAATATCTTTAAATCCGGGCATATTATTCTACAGTTGCGTTTCCTTCGCTCTTCCAGGCCGTAATGCCGCCCTGCAGGTTATGTACCTTTTCAAAGCCGGCAGCCTTCATTTTACCAACAGTTTTACCGCTGCGCCCCCCGCTGTGGCAATACACCACATATTCCTTATCCTTAGGTAATTCGGCCAGGCGGGCGTCAAAGTCATCCTGGTAAAAGTCAATGTGCTTTGCTCCTTCAATATGGCCTTTATCCCACTCCTCCTGAGTACGAACGTCAAGTACCACCACTTCATCATTTTGTATAAGCTCTTTGGCCTGGGCTGCATTTACATCTTCAGATGTTTGTTGCGCTGTGCACGCCACCGCCATTACAAGTGGCAGGGCTATCATCAATAGTTTCTTCATGTTATGGATTTTATTTACATCAAATGTACCTGAACATCGGCATATCCACCGGCATTGGTGGCCTCAATTCCGTTTTGCTTTAAAAATTGTTTTACGTTTTCGCTACGGGCGCCCGAGCGGCAAAACACTACTATATCTCCCTTCATTTCCTTAATACGATCAAGATTATCGGGCACATCACCCATCGGGATATTCGTAGCCCTGTCTATGCTTACTTCGGCAACCTCAGCAGGTTCGCGCACATCTATAAGGTTGGTGGTTGGGTCGTTTATAAGTTCGTTTAATGATCTCATTTTACCGGTTATTTTAATAATGGGTCAAAAATAAATATTTCGTTAGAGGGGGTTGGTAACTATTGTAACAAGAAGGCTCAGTACATAAACCCAAATAACCATAAGGGAATGGTGTGGCCCGTTCCATATTCGATATTATCCAAAGCCAGGTATCCATTCGCTACATCTTTTAACTGGCTACCGGATTTGTTCTTTCCACCTACTTCAAATGTCATATTTCCATTTACCAAAAAGTCGCCCTTGGCGGGATAATTTAGCTGATGGAGATGCCCCACCTGGTTAGCAAAAAAAGTTTCGCGTAAAGCGCCAACATCCACTTTTGAAGAAAGCAGATAGCCCAGATTGGTATTATCTAAAAAAATCTTGTTGGGCTTTTGCAACTGTGAAATACCATGACTTTGCTTAAACAGGTTTACAAGCAAACCGGCCTCCTGCAAATAATGCACGTATTGAAGCAAAGTTCCGCGGTTTATTCCAATTCGCTCACTCAGCTTACTCATATTAGGCACAAAAGGGGTTGACTCCGCTAATACCATCAAGAGTTGCTTCAGTTTGGCCACATACGCTACATCCAGCTTTCGCAAAAGTGGTAGCTCTATATCCAAAATTAAATTCACAACCGCCTCCAGCTTTTGGTAGTAAAGGTTCTCTGATTCTTTAAAAAACGGGTAATAGCCCATTTGTAAATAGTGCGGAAAATGCGCTAATGGTTTTACCTCTTTTAATATCGATTCAGCCAACAGAGTGTGATTGGCAATAATCTCATCAAGGGTAAGGATGGGTAATTCCACATCCGCTTTTAGTGCCAGGTATTCCCTAAATGAAAGCCCCTGCAAATGATGTACTACTGCCCTACGGCTAAGATCAGCCCTGGCATTCAGTATTTCTAAAAGTGAAGAACCCGTAAAAATGACTTTAAGCTCTGGCAATTCATCATATATATTTTTGAGCTCCTGCGCCCAGCCTGGGTATTTATGCACTTCATCCAAAAGGAGAGTTTGGCCGCCTCTCTTAATAAAGGTATCGGCAAGGTTGTAAAGGCTGTTTGTGGTAAACCAAAAATTATCGAGACTGGCATACAACACCTTGCTACGCCAGTCGGGCTGTTGTTTTGCATATTGCAACAACAAAGTAGTTTTGCCCGTACCGCGTGCTCCTTTAATTCCCAACAATCGGTGGTCCTCATCTAAAAAGGATAATGAAGATCTCTCAAAGGTGAACTTCAATCCACTTACACGATTGATATATTTTTCAAATAACTCCTCCATTTTGTTTGCTTTGATAAACAAAAATAGAACATTTTGTTTAGTGTAGCCAACATATTTTAGAAATAGTGTTTGGTACAACCAACAAAATAGAGGCTAAAAAAGCTTTCCCACTGTTTTAAACTTTGGGAAAGCTTTGAAATTAAGTGTTCTTAAACCCTTACCAAATCATAACCTTCACCGAGTCAGGCCTTACCATTGGATCATCTACTGTACAGCCCCAGGCCTCTTTAAATTCGGGCATGTTGCTCATAGGGCCGTTTACACGATACTGGGCGGGTGAATGGGGGTCGGTTAGCACCTGATTACTAATGTGCTCATCCGTCTGGTTTGTTTTCCAGGCATTTGCCCAACCAAGGAAAATCCTTTGCTGCCAGGTAAAACCGTCAATTAATGCGGGCTCCTCCTTTCCATTTACATGCGACATTTTATAGCCGTAGTAAGCAAGGGTTAATCCACCAAGGTCGGCAATGTTTTCGCCTAATGTGAGCTGGCCATTTACAAATACCTGGGTAAGCGGCTCGTATTGATCATACTGCACCACCATACGGCCGGTGCGCTCTTCAAAGCGTTTGATATCAAGTTCAGTCCACCAGTTGGAGAGATTACCAAAAGCATTGTATTTACGGCCGCGGTCATCAAAACCGTGGGTAAATTCATGACCAATTACACCACCAATGGCACCGTAATTTATGGCATCATCAGCGTTGGGGTTAAAGTAAGGCGCCTGTAAAATTCCGGCCGGGAAAACAATTTCGTTATAAGAGCCACTGTAGTATGCATTTACGATATGTGCCGGCATGTGCCACTCGCCTTTATCCACTGGCTTGTTCAGCTTATCCAGGTTCTCCTGTATGGTATATTTCTTAAGGTTAAGTCCGTTGGCGAAATAGTTATCTGCATTAATATCCAGGTCACTGTAATCCTTCCACTTATCCGGGTAACCGATTTTATAATTGAAGGCGGCCAGTTTTTCCAGGGCTTTTTCCTTAGTAGAATCGCTCATCCACTCCAGGGCATTAATCCGTTCGCGGTAAGCAGAGCGTAAATCCTCCACCATGGCCTCCAACGCCTTTTTAGAAGATTCAGGAAAATACTTATCCACAAACAAATGTCCAAGTTGCTCGCCCAGGCCGCTGTTAATTACATCCAGGGTACGTCTCCAACGGGGTTTCAGTTTTTTGTTTCCACGGAGGGTTTTGCTGTAAAAGTCAAAATCCTGCTGCACAAAAGCATGTGGCAAATAATCTACCGAAGCATTTATAGCATGATAGCGAGCATAGGCTTTTAGGGTCGCAATAGGTGTGGCCGGCAAAATGCTGTTCAGCGCTTTCAGGTAATCTACCTGGCTTACGTTGGCCGAATCAAGCGAAATATTTAATCCGTTAAAATACCTGTTAAGACTAAGTTTAGGCGCCAAAGCAACCACCTCATCTTTGGGCATTTTGTTATACACCTTTTCAGGCACCCTGCGCTCTACCCTGCTCATTTGGGCATCAGCCAGCTTTTTTTCAAAAGCATAAATATCAGCGGCCGCTTTGGTTGCCTCGGCTTCATTAGTACCGGCCAGTGTAAGCATCTTAGCTATATGCTCTCTGTAGAGTTCCTGCTTGCGCAGAGATGCTGAATCCGATTTCAGATAGTAATCCCTGTCGGGTAAACCCAGCCCGCTTTGGCCCAACCTGAAGAGGTGAGCATTTGAATTTTTATCATCAACACCTACCCCGCCCGAAAAGGGATAAGTAATACCATGTAACTCAAAATAAACAATGAGGTCATTGTAGTCTTCCATGGTTTGTACAGCGTCTATCTTATTAAAAACAGGCTGAAGCGGCTTTATACCGGCCTGTTCCACAGCTACCGAATCCATTGCAGAGATATAGAAGTCACTAACCAACTGCTGGTAACTTCCCTTTTCCAGACCACCGGCCTCGCTTATGCTGTCCAGTATTCCTCGTACTTTTTTGTTATTCTCTTCAATCAAAATATTGAAGTTCCCCCAACGAGCTTCTGTTTCGGGCACAGGGTTATTCTTCATCCAGCCACCTGCCACATATTGAAAAAAGTTGTTGCATGGTGCCACCGTAGTGTCAAAATCGCTCAGGGCAATACCCAGGGTTTTTTCTTTAGGCTCGCTGATTTCTTCATTAACAGTATTCTGCTGACAGGCTACAGCCAAAAGGGCTACAGGAAGTAAATAGGTGAGTTTTTTCATTTCTGGTTTTGATTATATCTTTTAAAGATTGGCTTGTTATTATTTATTGATTTTAAATGCTCGATCATCAAAAAAGACTTTCTCTTCATTTTTCCTTGATGAAAAAGAAGCAAAAAATCAAGGCTGCTTATAAATTCCTTAAAAGCTACGGCTCACTTACCTTTCGAAGCCCCAGCCGTTTCGCTTCGCTACACTTCGGCACTTCTCGGAGGCAAGTTTCACCTTGCTTTTTTACAGGAATTTCTAAAAGGCCGGTCCTTTCACAAAAAAAGCCTGCAACATACACTAAGGTAAATCCCGACCTGAGAATAGACTTCAATTTCTCGCGCAAAGCGATAACTAAACCTTACTGATTCACCCACTTTTTCCGCATTTCAAGCTGACTGGCGGTAGGGTTTTGCATGGGGCGGAGTAAGTGTACATCCATATAGGTTACCAACTGAGCCTTGCCTTTTAGCTTTACCTCCTTGTATTCGCCATCTTCACCTTTAGGGCGGGCCACCAGCATGGTAACCTTATCTCCTTCCTCGGTGTTGTTGTAAAAACCGCCAATTACTTCCTGCACATTGGTTAGGTTTACTTCCTGCCCGTTAAACTCAATTATTTCATCTCCCTTGTCCCAACCCATGGTTTTTCCAAAATCATCCATCTGGCTCACATCTTCCACGCGCAGCCTTTTTGTATCAAAATTATAGCCCAGGTCTACATTGCCGATGGTAAAGCGCTGTGCCTCATATTCCGGTACGTACAGTACACCAACCATCTCAAGCAAATCCCGATAAGGTAATGGTTCCGCACCTTCAAAGTAGCGGGCAAAAAACTCACGCATCTCCGGGAAGGTAGCTTCAGTTATGATATCAAACAGATCATCATCAACAAAAAAGGTATCGGCACCATAGGTATTCCCCAAATCTTCCAGCAGATTTACCAGCCTGTAACTTCCGTTAGATAGCTTCAGTAATTCCAGATCAAGCGCCATAGCGGCCAAGGCGCCCTTTTGGTAAAAATTATGGTATTGATCCTTTAAAAAGGTAAGCGTAAACTCGCTGGCCACAGTAAGCGGAATGCCCTGGTCAAAGTCATCGCTGCTCTCCATTTTGGTTTGCATTACTTCCAAAAATTCATCTACTGAATAAATTCCCGAGCGGGCCTGTACGAGGTGGGAGTTGTATTCGGTTACCCCTTCGTATAACCAAATGTGCCGGGACATTTCGGGATTAATAAAGTTGAAATCCGAGATCATTTCTGAGTGTATGCCCAATGGGGTTACAATATGAAAGAACTCATGGGCGGTAATGTCAAGAACGCCTTTGTAAAAGCGCTCATCAGCAAACTCAGGCATATACAGCACTGTAGATGTTTGATGCTCCAAAGCACCGTAACTGGAGCCGGCATCTTCCATAGAGACGGTGTAAATAAGCACCGCGTATTTCTCTACCGGAAGGTTACCCCCTAAATATTTTGCTGTACCGTCCAAAACCCTGGAAATATCCTCAAGCGCCTTTTTGGCTGATACCTCTCCTTTTTTACTGTAAATAGATACCAGAACCTTTGCACCGCCTACCATGCGTGATGCTGTATCCGGCACATTATACATGATGGGATTGTCATGAAGAGTAAAGTAGTCGCCTATCTCATACGTGTCAACGGTATCGCCTACTTCGCCAATAAGGGCGGTACTTCCGTAAAAACCTTTGGGTTTTTCAACCTGCAGGCGGAAGGGTTTATTTTTAAAATCCTTCAAGTAGCCTACAAAACCGAAATTGTTGAGCAGGTAAACACTATCCTCCAGCGTTGTCCCGGCAGGTTCGAAGATTCCAGTTTTTTCGGGATAATCATAAGTGTCGTCCACGTCATAGGTTATTTTGTACAGCTTTTTGGCTTTATGAATCATCCAGCGGTTCATGTCAATTTTCCGCACTTTCAGTTCCTGACCGGAAGCATCCCAGGCTTTAAAATTGTTTACAAACCGCCCGTAATTGTGTACGTCATAAGTACCCGGAATGATGCGCGGCATGTGAAATTCTACGCTATCCTTAAAAATAATGGGGGTTACCATTTGCACCGGTAGCTTGTCGTCTTTCACCTCATTAAGATCAAGGTAAACCTGGTAATGGGTTTCATTCTGGATGGGTTGAAAAGCCTTTAGCGATAAAGACACTAAAAGACTCAACGAAAAAGTAAAAATTGAAAAACGCTTCATTAAAAAATGTGTTGGGTAATTATTCATACTTAAGGGTATTTACCGGGTTACTCCTTGCCACCCTTAGTGAGTGGTAGCTTACAATAAGGTAAGCCAGCAAAATGGCCAACGCTGCGGAAAATGCAAATATAAACGGATCAAGAGAGGCGGAATAGGCAAAACCAGACAGCCATATTTTAATCAGCAAATAAGCAAATGGCAACGCCAGCACCACCGAAATTATTACCAGCTTAAGCATATCCTTAAAAATCAGGTTTACCATTTGCAGCACATCGGCACCCAGCACTTTTCTGATTCCGATTTCGCGCGTGCGCAGGCTGGTGGTAAAAGATGCCAAACCTGTTAGCCCCAAAAACGAAATGAAAATAGCCAGATAAGTGAGGTATAATATCAGGCGGCTTTGGCGCTGCTCCTCTTCATATAAGTTCATCAAATCCTTATTAAGGAAGGAAAACTGAAAAGGATTTTTAGGATCGGCTTTCCCCCATATTTTTTCCACATCCGTAATAGCGGCCATCAGGTTTTTGCTATCAAGCCTTATGTGCATGGTGCCGAGGTTTTTCTCCTGTAAAAATATTACAGTAGGCTCGATGGGTTGATGCAAGGAGTGCGAATTGAAATTTTCTGAAACCCCAACTACTACGCCATCATAAAGCTCGTTACCTGATTCATCAAAACCCCACCTGAACTTCTTACCTATGGGATTTTCCCAACCCATGGCCTTTACCATTTGCCTGTTTACTATGAGGGCTTTGGCTTCACCCTCAAGATCCTTCTCCGAAAATGCGCGACCTTCCACTATATCAATCTCCATCGTTTTAAAATAGTTGAGGCCTACCATCATTATATCCACCACATCGCGGGCAAACTCGTTATTCTTTTCGGTTTCTATACTTAAAGGGGCGCGGTCCATATTTCCCCCGGGTACTGATTGGGCCGTGCTGGCCGCCAAAACGTACCGGCTTTTTTCGAGCTCGTGCACCACCTCCGGAACTCTTTTCGCCAATACCGTATCCTGTATGGGGATGAGCAGAACATCCTCCTTATTAAAGCCCAAATCCTTATTACTCACATAGTCCATTTGGCGATACATGCCCAGGGCTGTAATCACCACCGCCACTGACACACAGAACTGAAATCCAACTAAAAACCTGCGCAACCTTACACTTTGCCTGCCAGCATTGTAACCGCCCTGTATAGCGGCAAGCCCCGGTACTTTACCCAAAGCTATTGCCGGATACCAACCGCTAACAAAACCCACAAGCAATGCAAGGCTAAGGGGTAACCACCATAAGGCCGGAAAACGCCAAAAATCCAGCGAAAGATCCTTTTTTAAAACCTCATTAAATGGCGTAAGCTCTAAAACAAGTTCCACAAGCGAAAAGGCGAGCAACAGCGAGATAATGCTAAGCACCAGTGATTCAGAAAATATTAACAGGCGAATTTCTGCTTTACTACTTCCCAGTATTTTGCGCAGGCCAGCCTCTTTAACCCTGCGCATACCACGGGCAGTGGCCATATTTACATAATTGATGCAAGCCAGTACCAGAATTAAAATGCCAATAGCGGCAAAGGCATACAGATAAGCCTTATCGCCTCCGGCCTGGTCGTATTGCAGTTTTTCACCAAAGTGGATATGGCCCAGAGGGGTTAAAAAAATGCGGTAATACCCTCCAAAGTTTTCACCTACCGATTGCATGTATTTATCGTAAAAGGCTTCAAAATCGCCATACAGCCGGTCAACATCCGAGGGGTTATCAATTTCCAGAAAGGTGTAGATATTGGTGTACCAGAGGTTTTGCTTTTGCTCTTCGCGCGAAAGCGGCTCAAAGAAGATGCTGTGGCTTAGTACCGCATCGAACTTATGATGAGTATTGGCCGGCAAATCCTCAATTATCCCGGTAACGGTATAATCATGGTTGTTAGTACTTACCACTTTACCCAGGGGGTTTTCATCATCAAAATAGCGCTCGGCAAAACTCCGGGTTACCACTATTCTCTGCGGTTTGCTCAGCGCTTCCGCGGGATCGCCATAAACAAAAGGAATTTCGAAAACATTGAAAAAGTTGCTGTCGCCAATAACAATGTTCTCCTCATAAAACCGCCTGCCCCCATACTTAAAAAGCACATTTACATCAATGTGATGCAAGCGGGTGTAGTCATCAATATAAGCGTATTCCTCCTTAAGCAAAGGCCCCAACCCCAGGCTGGTTCCGGCAAAGCGTTCTTTTTCGTTATTAAGTTTATAATCCGATTGTACTCGGTAAATCCGTTTATGATTAGGTATGCTGGTATCATAGCTTAGCTCGCTGCGCAGGTATAAAAATATAATGATGCTTACCGCCAGGCCTATGGCCAGCCCCGTAATATTAAGGAGGGTGTAAGTCCTGTTTTTCAGCAGGCTCCTTATGGCAAATTTCAGCCTTATGCTAAGCATGCATCAACTTTTTTTCAGATACAATCTGGCCATCCATAAGTTTAATAATGCGGTTGCTGTACGCAGCATCATTCATACTATGGGTAACCATAATTATCGAAGTACCCTGGTCATTGAGGTGGCTAAGGGTTTCCATTATTTCATTTCCCTGGGCGGAGTCCAGGTTTCCTGTGGGTTCATCGGCCAGAATGATTCGGGGTTTGGCCACTATGGCGCGACCTATGGCTACTTTTTGCTGCTGCCCACCACTTAGCTGGTGCGGGAAATGCTCTCTTCTATGGCCCAGAGAAATCTGATCGAGAATTTGCTCTACCCTTTGATGACGCTCAGCTGTACGTATGCCAAGGTAAACGAGCGGAAGCTCAATGTTTTCAAATACGGTAAGCTCTTCCAGCAAATTGAAGTTTTGAAACACAAAGCCAATATTGGCTTTGCGCACTTTCACCATTTCTTTTTCTGATAGCTTACGGATATCGCGATCATCAAAAACATACAGGCCACCATCAAAATTATCCAGCAGCCCGATTATATTCAGCAAGGTTGTTTTTCCACAACCGGAAGGCCCCATAATAGAAATAAACTCACCTTCCTGTACTTCCAGGCTAAGCTCGCTAAGGGCGTGAGTTTCTACTGAAGCCGATCTGTAAATTTTAGAAATGTGGTGCAAGTGGATCATAGATAGCTCTTAGTCGGATTTTAGTTTGAGTAGTATTTACTGACAAAAATAATATCTACTACCCGTCTCCAGCTAAAGCTGGCTCCACCCCTTTGCAGGTGAAGGGGAATAAAAAAACCCCCGACCAATTTAACGTTTAACACAAAATTCTACCTACAGGAAGAAAAGGTATTGTTGGCCGGGGGCTGACTTATATAGAGCCACGAAGCCCCCAACCCCCTATTGGGGGCTCAATTTTACTTTTATCATTCCCCCTTTGGGGGCAAAGGGGGCTGAAAAAAAATTCCGGAAAAGGGGCTGGAGGATAACCGATTAACCCTAAAATTCTGCTACTTGAACTTGTTAATTAAACAACCAATTTTGTCCAGCTAATAAAGAACTCCGCTGATTCACAGCTTATCCGGAATTTTTAGTTTTTCAGGTTTTGAGCTATAATTCCTTTTGGCGAGGCTTGTGCAGTCATCAGAAGCGCAGCTTACTTTCAGTAAATGAGCATTCGGATGACAAGCGTAACGAAGCCAAAAGGCATTAGAATCAAAACTATATTACTACGTAGCGAACCTTGATGTGATGCTCCACATTCTGAAGCTCGCTCACTACGTTTATTTGTTTGTCGGCCAGCATCTGCTTTATGTAGGTAGTTACCATACAGTTGTTACCGCTTACATTATTCAGTACCACCTTGCCATCACTTTTAATGGTAAAGTAAATGTCCACTGTTTCGTCAGTCAGTTTAAAATCATTCAACCTTAAACCCTCCACCTGGCTGCAGATATCAGCATTCAGCATGGCTGTTGACTTAAGTGGCTTTGGCGCTTCCTCATCTCCGCCAGAGGCCATTGCAGGTAATCCCATGGCCAAAAGAGCTAGGCCTGCCGTTATGTTTTTTATAGTTTTCATAGAAATCATTTTTATGTTTTAGCTTTCGTGCCATCCCCTATTACTAAGGGCGTGCCTGAAAACTAAAAACCTATTTTTCAATACTTTAAAAATTATCACTATTAAAAATGTGTTCGGAACCGAACACTCATTTGTACGATTTCGAACAGCAATCTTTACTTTCACAATATGGAAAAAAGCTATTGCCTTTTAATAGTGGATGATGACGAGGATGTGCTTACCAGTGCACGCCTTTTGCTTAAGCAGCATTATGAAAAAGTCTTTACGGCATCCGATCCGCGCGAAATCAATTCTTTCCTTACCAAGTCGCAACCCGACCTTATATTGCTTGACATGAACTTCAGGAAAGGAGTGAATGACGGACGGGAGGGTTTGTACTGGCTGGATCATATAAAAGAGGTAAGTGCAGAAACCCAGGTAATTTTAATGACGGCCTATGGAGAAGTGGAAACCGCAGTGCAGGCAATAAAAAAAGGCGCCTATGATTTTGTATTGAAGCCCTGGACCAACGAGAAGCTTCTATCCACAATAGGAACTGCCTTAAAGTACGGACGCGAGGTAAAAAAGGTAGAGCAGTTGAGCCACACAAAATCCAGCCTTGAAGAAAACCTGGGAATTAAAAATGAGGATTTTATAAGCCGCTCGCCCGCCATGCAGGAGTTGATGAAAACCGTGGAAAAAATTGCTAATACCGATGCCAACGTGCTTTTACTGGGTGAAAATGGCACTGGGAAAAGCGTACTGGCCATGGCGCTGCATCGGCTTTCGCCAAGAAATAAAAACTCATTTATTACTGTGGATCTTGGTTCAGTGAGCCACTCCCTATTTGAAAGTGAACTTTTCGGCCATAAAAAAGGAGCTTTTACGGATGCCAATGAAGATAAGCCAGGCCGTTTTGAAACTGCTCATGAGGGTACCCTCTTTTTGGATGAAATCGGAAACCTTGATTTATCATTACAATCGAAACTGCTTACGGCACTTCAAAACCGTAAAGTAATGCGGCTTGGCGAAACCCGTGAGCGCGATATTGATGTGCGGTTGGTATGCGCCACCAATATGCCCATCCATCAAATGGTGCATGATAACCGCTTTCGCCAGGATTTACTGTATCGTATAAATACAGTGGAGCTGGAAGTGCCACCCCTGCGCAAGCGTAAGGAAGATATACCCATTTTGGCCAACCGGTTTTTAGAAAAATTTGCCCGCAAATACCAAAAAGGCAGCTTAATTATTACTGACCATGCCATGGATCAGCTATATAATTACAGCTGGCCCGGAAACATAAGGGAGCTGGAGCACACCATAGAGCGTGCAGTTATCCTATCCGAAGGAAAGGAAATTGAACAGCTTGGCCTGCACCAGGGTATTGGGCAGGTTGATGAGCCAGCCGGGCTTAACCTTGATGACATGGAAAAGCACTACATCAATAAAGCACTGGATAAATACCGTGGCAATATTTCGCGCGCAGCAAAAGATTTGGGCCTTACCCGCGCAGCCCTTTACCGTAGAATGGAAAAACATGGCCTCTAAAAAATTCACCGCCCTTATTTCAATGCGCATTGGTCTGCTTATATGCAGCGTGTTTTTGTTTGCCTGGCTTTGGTACAATTACCATTTAATTTTTACGGCCGTACTATTGGGCCTCATTATTATCGGGCAAACGGCCGAGCTCATCTATTTTACCGAAAGGATGAACCGCGAGCTACGTAAATTTCTAGATGCCATACGCTATGGTGATTACGCAGTAAGCTTTGGCAACACTACCCTTGGCCGGAGTTTTAAAGAGCTGAGCGAAAGTTTTAGCCAGGTTATAGAAACCATGAAAACCTCAAGGGCGGAAAAGCAGGGTCAAACGGAGCTATTGAAGTTGGCCCTGGAAAATATCAGGTTGGGTATCATAATCGTGGATTTTCAGGATACCATTGAGCTGGTGAACCCTGCCGCCCAGGAGATGCTGGATATTCCCCACTTCCGTAGCTGGGATATGCTGGCCAAAAAGAAACCCGAGTTTGTACGCCAGTTGGGCGACTTCAGTATTGAAGGAAGACGATTGATCCAACTGCAAACCTCGGCCGGTATGCGCGAATATTACCTGGACCTCAACGACATTTCCCTGATGGGAGCCACGTACCGTCTCATCTCATTTTCTGATCTTAAAAATGAAATTGAGCAAAAAGAAATTGATGCCTGGCACAAGCTCATCCGCATACTGGCTCATGAAGTAATGAATTCCGTTACCCCGGTAACTTCATTATCCGAAACTATAAAGGGTATGCTTACCGATGAAAAGGGCGAGGCTCTGCCTCCCGAAAAACTGAACCGGGAAAAAATTGACGACATCATCCTGGCACTATCCACCATCATAAGGCGTAGCCGCGGTATGCTCAATTTTGTGGATGAATACCGCAAGCTCACCAAACTGCCGGCTCCGCGCATGGAAGTGGTTTCTGTTGAAGAATTGCTGAAAGAAGCGGCTCAGCTGATGCAAATGGAGGCAAAGGATAAAAATGTTACCATTAAGGTAGCTCCTCTCAACAATCGGCTGGCGCTTAATGCCGACCGTAAAATGATTGAACAGGTGCTCATTAACCTTATCGGGAATGCCATACATGCCGTTGAAGATACGCCTGACGGAACTATTGAACTATCCGCCAGCCTGATGGAAACAGAACTGATTTTACAGGTAAAGGATAACGGCCATGGTATACCGGAAGACATTCTGCCGTCTATATTCATTCCCTTCTTTTCTACCCGAAAAAACGGAACCGGTATCGGGCTTACCCTCTCCAAAAACATTATGCAGCTGCACAAAGGAGGTATTTCAGTTACCTCTGCTGAGGGCGAGGGTACGGCTTTTCAGTTGAGTTTTGGGATTTAGTCCACCCCCGCTCCAAAGGAGCACCCCCGCCAGCGGGGGACAACCCAGCTCCAAAAGTCGTCTTATCATTGAAGTTAGTCGTCAGCAAAATTGCGCAATATTGATATCCCACGCTGGCGGGGGTGCCTGAAAGGCGGGGGTGGAAAAGCGAAACAATAAATTATTCCCTCACCACCTTATAAACCCCGGATTGCCCGGTTTTAAGCACAACCTGTAAAAAGTAAGTACCAGGCAAAAAAGAAGAAGTGTCAAATTCTAAACTCTCAGGCTTCTCAATTTCACGTACCACTTTACCACTTACATCATAAATGGCAACAGTCCGTACCTTTCTTACCTCAACACCAGCAAGGGTAATTTTATCAGTAAATGGATTTGGAAAAACCTCTATCCCCAGATTTTGATAGGGCACTTCAATTTCAGTGAGGCCAACAAAGTTACCCGTGGAATCAAGCTTAATAATAGACAGGCTGGTTTTGGGCTGTGGCTCTATCCGCCAATCATATTTCATGGAAAAGAAAACGGCACCGCCATCGCTGGTGGCAACTGTTTTGGTAGGTAAGTAATAAGAGCTGTCGTTTACCAAAACCGACCACAATCTATCTCCATTACTATTTATCCTCCACAAGCGCATGGAGTTAGTTAAACCTACCTTCAAAGCAGCCGGTGAATATTTAGGGTTTTCCCCGGTGGCAAAAAATATTTTATTCTTTGCAGAAGCGCTCAATATACCTCTATCGACTGCGGTTGAGATTCCAGCTCTGGTAGTAAAAGTATCAACAGAACTTATTTCTAATGAACTATCCATTTTGATTAGGGTCATCCATTTATTTCCTTTACCACCATAAGCAAAAACCGTGTCGCTTTGTACCCCAGTTGGGAGGAAGTAATCACTTATGTAATGAAAACCTGAATGAGTTATGGCCGAGTCATCTTTAATTATTTTTTTTACCGTAAAGTCATGTGGATTAATTTCACCACGAGTATAAAATGCTGTATTTGTTAATCCAAAAAGCAGTCTCCCATTGTGATTAGTTATTGCGGTCATCGCTCCTGTCAATGTGTCCAAAACAACCGAATTGATAATATTTCCCGATTTATCCCATACCCAATAAAGAGGGTTAGATAACGGACCTTGATATCCACAGACAATAATTAAGGAGTCCAGAGTAGTAATATTAAGTCCATAGAATCGTATATTCTGAGGAGATGTTCTGATAACTTCATTCAGAATGTTCAAGTTACCATCCATTAATATTACATGGACATTTGTGGAGCTGGTTTGCGTATAATGGGCATTGCCCACAACCCAGAAAGTTGAGTCCGAAGCGACTGTAATATTGTTAATATCTTAATAATCTGAACCTCCGTGAAATGTTAGGTTTACTGAATCAATTAGGTGAAGGTTGGCATTTGAATGATATATAATATTTCCTTGAGTTCTTCCGAAGAATACATCAGTGGAGGTCAGGGAAAAGTAAATGTCATTTTTCAGTTCTATAGCGCCAAAAGTTTGATCACTATTGGGTGTGTTGATTATTTTCTCTTGAAAAACTTGAGCACTTAAGGAAATGGTGATAATTGTAAAAAGAGCTGAAAAGAAATCCTTAATCATAAGTATGCTGCATGGTCTTTGGACCTAAAATTAAACACAGTTTGTTTTGAAAGCGAAGTATTACAACAAATAAACTCAAAAGTTATTTCAGTACCCAATTAATTTGATACTGTTCGTAATCAACCATGTACCTTTGCCCCATGAGTCAAAAGCGCGATATACGAGCCCTTACCAAACCACAGTTGCAGGAGTATTTCCTATCTATTGATGAGCCCAAATTCAGGGCTACACAGGTGTACGAGTGGCTTTGGCAAAAGGGGGCCAAAAGCTTTGAGGATATGACTAACCTCAGCCTCTCCTTACGGGAGAAGCTGGAAGACGAGTTTGTGATCAACCACATACGTGTGGATGAGATGCAGCGCAGTAGCGATGGCACCATTAAAAATGCGGTTCGTTTGTATGATGGTAAAGTGGTAGAATCTGTGCTTATCCCAACCGATAAAAGAATTACGGCTTGTGTTTCTTCTCAGGTGGGTTGTAGTTTGGATTGTCACTTTTGTGCCACCGGCCAGCTAAAGCGGATGCGCAACCTCAATGCCGATGAAATTTACGACCAGGTTGTTGCCGTAATGAATGAAGCCGAAAACTTCTTTGGCCGCCCATTGACCAACATTGTATTTATGGGCATGGGCGAACCATTGATGAATTACAACAACGTATTGGATGCCATTGAAAAAATCACTTCCCCTGAAGGGCTAAACATGGCGCCTAAGCGTATTACGGTAAGTACGGTTGGTTTGGCCAAAATGATTAAAAAGCTGGCGGATGATGAAGTGAAGGTCAATCTGGCATTGAGCCTGCACTCAGCAAGGGATGTAGTGCGTGATAGCATTATGCCCATCAACCATGTAAACCCGGTGGCCGATCTGGCGGAAGCCTTAAAATACTGGTATAGCAAAACCAAAAAACGCGTAACCTATGAGTATGTGGTGTGGCAGGGCGTAAACGACCAACCCGAAGATATTGCTGCCCTGGTAAAATTCTGCAAACATATCCCCTCTAAGGTAAACCTGATAGAATATAACCCTACAGACGACCCGCGTTTTGTAAAGGCCTCTGAAGAAGTGTACAATCAATATGTAAGGGAACTTGAAAAAGCCGGCATAGTCGCTAAAATAAGGCGCAGCCGTGGAAAAGATATTGATGCTGCATGTGGGCAGTTGGCGAATAAGAATGAGGTGGCGGAGAAGGTAAATTGAACTACCCCCTATTCCTTTATAAATTTAGCCACTTGCCTTCCAATAGTTGTTTCCACTTCCATTAAATAGACCCCTTTCTTCAAGGCTTGTAAGTTTAGGAATAAGGTATTTTGATCTTGTCCATTTTGTTGGAGCACCTTGTTTCCCAATACACTGTAAATGGTTATTTCACTAATTTTTTCACCTGGATTTAGAGATATGTAGGCTCCCTCATATACTGGATTTGGGAAAACGGACATCGTTGGTTTTGCAACAAGATCATCTAAACCCATGTATGGGTTCTGCACGTTTAGTGAAAATCCACTACCCTGCACGCCACCTGACAACATCTCACAATATCTGCTAGCGCATACAGCGCTATTGGTTGTTTTATCAACTACCTCAATCTCCAAACAAAGGTTAAATGGACCACCGCTCTGATAATTATGAACAGGAAATGGATCATTTGAGGTACCACCATCACCAAAAGTCCACTTATAATTCACCTCAACAGTATCGTTTGGCGTGGGCAAGCTTATATTGTCAATAAACACATCTCCGGAAGATGTTGTATTTATAATATCGAAACCCGCCTCGCAATTTCCATTAACTGTAATACTATCACAAAATATTGGACACGCATTTATCTCGAGGCAGTACTGATATTTACCTAATGGAAGGAACGCCCTGTAAAAACTGCCAATAGCTGATGGCGCTCCTCCTGAAAGAGTCCACTTTGCACTATCAATTTGGGAAATAGGATAATTGGAATTGATAAATAGTTGAGCTCCATTAATTGTTGCTCCCGATAAGCTGAATGTGGGTTTTACAACACAAGTAGGAACCTTTGTTGGAACTGTAATTGAATCACAAACCGGCCCACAACTATCCGTATAGTGACAAAAATAATAGGTACCTGCTGTGTCATATCTATGAAATGTTTGTGGCGCATGCCCGGTGTCACCATCCCCGTATGTCCAGTGAGTACCGATATGAGGACGATTGAGATTGTTCTTAAAACGGATGTACATAGGATCATTTACAACAGAGTCGGCCCATGCTGAATAATTACCACAATTGTCAGCGCCTTTTAAGGGTGCGTTGAGCGTGTAAAATACAGTATCCACAACATGAAACGAAGAAGGCGCGCTGAATGTGGTAAGAAACGTTGAGCTCTGAGAAATACCAGTGCTGTTGGAATCAAGGATAAACATCCTTATATCCCATGATCCCTGAGTTACAGCACTTGGCGGAATCTGAACAGTATCAATTGCAAAACCTGATGCATTGGTAGTAAATATAACTTCCCCCAAATTAAATAGGTTGCCGGGCCTCACCAATATGTTATAATTAGGAACTGGGTTCCCTAGCTTGTCATTTACCTGAATCTGAATAACTCCCCGTAAACCTTGCTGAGCTCTGCCAGCACCTATTAAACTACATATAATAATGAGGGTGATGTAAAGTCGTTTCATGAATCGTGCATTTAAGTTGAAGGCCACTGAGAACTTGGTCGTGCCAAATATGTCTAAATTTTCCTACTAAAATGCAAATCATCTATTCTGGTGCAGGCTTCAGATTAGGGAAAGCCTGTTCATCAAAAAAACTTTAAACCCCAAACTTTAAAACCTTGAAACTAGCGACTACCTTTGGCCTCCCGCATGAGCGAGCTTGACCACATAAAATCACCGATACAAAAAGAGATGGATGCTTTTGAACCAAAGTTCAGAAGCTACATGGCCAGCAACGTGGCATTGCTCGATCGTATTACCTATTATATTATAAAACGAAAAGGCAAGCAGTTGCGGCCCATGCTGGTTTTTCTTACCGCTAAAATGCTGGGCGAGGTAAATGAAAGCACCTACCGCGGGGCTGCCCTTATTGAATTGATGCATACCGCCACTTTAGTGCATGATGATGTAGTGGACGACTCCAACAAGCGCAGGGGTTTCTTTTCCTTAAACGCTCTTTGGAAAAACAAAGTGGCTGTGTTGGTGGGTGACTACCTCCTCTCCCGTGTTTTGCTGTTATCTGTAGAAAACAAAGAGTACAAGCTACTGGAGCTTGTGAGCACTGCGGTAAAGGAAATGAGCGAGGGCGAGCTGCTGCAAATTGAAAAGGCCCGCAGGCTTGATATTACAGAGGATGTATATTTTGACATCATTAAAAAGAAAACGGCTTCACTTATAGCCTCATGCTGTGGGGTGGGCACGGCATCAGTTTCGCAGGATGAGGAAATGGTTGAAAAAATGCGCCTGTTTGGTGAATACCTTGGTATTGCCTTTCAGATTAAAGATGACCTTTTTGATTATGGTGACGAAGGCAAAACCGGTAAGCCTACCGGTATTGACATCAAAGAACAAAAAATGACGTTGCCCCTTATATATGCTTTGCAGAATTCATCCCGTAAGGATAAAAAGTATATGATAAACGTAGTGAAGCGCCATAACCGCAACCGGAAAAAGGTAACGGAGGTGATGAGCATGGTGCGGAACTCTGGTGGTATTGAATATGCCAAGAAACGCATGGACGAGTACTACCAAAAATCTATGGAACTGCTTACAGGCTTTCCGGAAAATGAAGCCACTTCATCCTTAAAGAGTCTGGCTTCGTACGTAATTTCACGAAACAAATAGGTTAGTAAATGCATTTAGTTATTTTGCATGGGCAGCTGTTTGTAGCTGTCCGGTATTAACCACACATCTAAATCAAAAATCACAAGATGGAAGACATTCAGAAGTATTTTGACCAAATTGTAGATCTCGTAGTATTGTATGGCGCACAGTTGCTGCTTGCCATTGTAGTGCTTATTATAGGCCTTTGGGTAATTAAGCGGGTGGTGAAAATGATTGATAAAATCATGACCAAACGTAATGTAGACCCATCCCTGAAGCCATTCTTAAGATCAATAGCCGGAGCACTATTAAAAGTAATGCTGATCATTTCTGTAGCCAGCATGGTGGGTGTTGAAATGACTTCTTTTATAGCCGTGCTTGGTGCTGCAGGCCTGGCAGTAGGCCTCGCACTACAGGGTAGCCTGGCCAATTTTGCAGGTGGTGTTCTCATTCTCCTGCTTAAGCCTTTTAAGGTGGGCGATTTTATTGAAGGAGGTGGACACTCCGGTACCGTGCGCGAAATTCAAATATTCTACACCTACCTTACTACACCCTCCAACCAGGAAGTTGTTATTCCAAATGGAGATTTAAGCAATGATTCTATTACCAACTACTCCTTTCACGATACACGAAGAATGGAGTTGGTTTACGGCATCGGCTATGAGGATGACATTGATAAAGCCAAAGAAATATTGATGCGACTGATGCATGAGGATGAGCGCATTTTGAAAGAACCTGAGCCTATGTTATTTGTTGATTCGCTGGCAGATAGCTCGGTAAATATTCAAATACGTTGCTGGGCCAACCGCCCTGACTATTGGGATATCCGCTGGAACTTCCCTGAAAAAGTGAAAAAGGCATTTGATGAGGCAAACATCAGCATTCCGTTCCCGCAGCGCGATGTACACCTTTTTCAGGAGACTAGCCCCGCTTAACCCGATCATATATGAGTAAAGCAAAAGGTAATATCTTAATTATTGATGACGAGGAGAAGCTGCGAAAGCTTCTCCTTCGCATTATAACCCTTGAGGGATATGAGGTTGAAGAGGCCGGTACCCTTAAGGAAGCCAATAAAATGCTGGAGCGAAACCGCTACCACCTGGTACTTTGTGATGTAAAGCTACCCGATGGTAATGGCGTGGAGTACATACCGCAGTTTAAGGCCAAAAACCCGCTTACTGAAATTGTATCGCTTACGGCCTACGGAACTATTCATGATGGTGTAAAAGCCATGAAGAGCGGTGCCTTTGACTATCTTACCAAAGGTGACGACAACGATAAGATTATACCGCTTATTGAAAAAGCTGTGGAAAAAGCCACACAGGCCCAAAAGCTGCAGCGCCTGCTGGATAAGGAAAAAAGTAAACACGATTTTGAAACCATTATTGGTGAAAGCCCTTTAATGGATCAGGCCGTAAAACTTAGTAAAAAGGTGGCCGGTACGGATACCTCTGTTTTGTTGATTGGCGAAACCGGTACGGGTAAAGAAGTATTTGCCAATGCCATACATCAGGCCAGTGAACGCAGTAGCGAAAACTTTGTGGCCGTAAACTGCTCGGCCTTTGGCAAGGATATCCTGGCCAGTGAAATATTTGGCCATAAGGCCGGATCATTTACAGGAGCTACCAAAGATAAAAGAGGGCTTTTTGAAGAGGCTGACGGTGGTACTTTGTTTCTGGATGAGATTGGCGAAATGGATCTTGAGCTACAATCCAAACTATTGCGGGTGTTGGAAAACGGCACCTTTTTAAAGGTTGGAGATACCAAAGAAACTAAGGTGGACGTGCGTATTATAGCGGCCACCAATCGTAACCTTGAGGAAGAAGCCAAAAAGGAAAACTTCAGGCTCGATCTGTTTTACCGCCTTAGCACCTTTACCATACAACTGCCTCCTTTGCGGGATAGAATTAAGGATATACAAATACTGGCCGAAAATTTTGTGGATGAGTTTGCCGTAAAATTTAAACGCGGCAATACCAGAATGAGCGATGACTTTTTGCGGATGCTGCAAAATCACGAATGGAAAGGCAATGTACGCGAACTTCGAAATGTGATTGAACGCTCGCTTATCATTTCTGATTCGGAAATACTGGAACCAGACACTCTGCCCTTCGTAGCCTCTACCTCCGGATTTTCATCCGCCCCTTCCAGCTTTTTACTCAGCGAGATGGAAAAAATCCATATTCAACGGGTGCTGCAGCATACCGAAGGAAATAAAACAGAAGCCTCCCGCCTTATGGGCATTGGCCTTACCACACTTTACCGAAAAATAGAGGAGTACGAAATACCGGTGTAACCATGGCCTGATTTTATGAAGGTAAAAACCAAAATAATGCTGGGACTTGTATTTCTATTTTCAGTAATAGTGATACTCAGTATTATTTCCATCCATTACCTTAATGTACTTACCGTACAAAATCAAAAGCTGCTCAAAGATGATTTCCGATCGCTGGAGAATGTGCATGGAATGATGGTTTCACTCAATGAAATCAGGAGTGCATTTGAGCCGGTAAAGGAATCCCGCGTAAGCATAAATAAGGTACAGCACGAGATAGACAAGGCGGTTTATGATTTTGAGGAATACCTGAAAAAGCAAAAACTAAGCATAGGCGAAGAAGTTGAAGAAAAGCTCGTGAACTCCATAGCTGTAGATTTTGAAATGCTGGTGGGCTTTATAAAAGTTACCCGCACTAAGGATTATTATTTTGAAAAGCTCATTCCGCTGATGGATGAGATTGACAACAAAATAAACCAGGTATATACCCTCAACCGGCAAACTATTGAACATCAAAATGAGATGGCGCGTGCCACGGCCCGCCAGGTAATATATACAGTAGCCGGTATTGTAAGCTTTTGCATTATTGTAGCCTTTGCATTTATGGTGGGTTTCCCCAGAATTGTTGCCGAGCCGGTAGAAAAACTTGCCACGGCCATCAATAAAATTAAAAATGGTGATTACAGCGCCCGTGTGGAGATAAACAGTAAGGATGAGTTTGGAGAACTGGGGATGGCCTTCAATAAAATGTCAACCCGGCTGGAGGAGTATGAAAAGCTGAATGTAAGCAAGCTCATGACCGAAAAGAAACGGATTGAAACCATGATCCGAAAGCTTTCTGAAGGGATAATTGGCCTCGATTCTGACTTTAAAATACTGTTTATAAATCCCTTTGCGCGCGATTTACTGGGCCTGAAGGAAAAGAAAGTTATCGGTAAATCTGCTACAGAACTGGCTTCGGCCAATGAAATATTTCAACTGGCAATTGATGACCTATTGGAGTACGCAAGAACTGATAAACGCTACACCCGCAACAAGCTGATAAAAGGGCAAATGAAGGGAAAGGCCGCTTTTTTCATCAGGAAGGTGATACTTACCTACTCCAGAAAAAAGGAGGAAGAA
Source organism: Schleiferiaceae bacterium (assembly GCA_963758205.1). Lineage (GTDB taxonomy): Bacteria > Bacteroidota > Bacteroidia > Flavobacteriales > Schleiferiaceae > Owenweeksia. The sequence continues at coordinate 164,936 of CAVWUM010000001.1, read as the reverse complement.
GAGGTTTTGGATGGATATGTATTGATGCTCAAAAACATTACCGAGTATAAAGAGAAGGATGAGGCCCGTACCAACTTTATAGCCACGGTAAGTCATGAGCTTAAAACCCCGCTTTCATCAATAAAAATGAGTCTTAAGCTACTAAGAGATGAAAGGCTGAGCCAACTTACCAAAGATCAGGAAGAATTGGTGGATGACGTGGAAGGCGAAGCAAACCGTCTGCTCAACATTACCCAGGAGTTATTAAATGCCAATGAGCTGGAATCGGGTAAAATACAGCTGCACCCTGAAAAAGTAAAAGCACAGGAAATTATTGACGAAGCAATTGACAGCGTACTTACTTTGGCTGAAGACCGCAGGGTAACTATAGTTGACACTGTTTCCCCGGACATACCCCTTTTATATCTTGATCAGGATAAAACCACTTGGGTGCTTATTAACTTTTTAACCAATGCCATTAAATATTCACCTAAAAATTCAGAGGTAAAAGTGGAGGCATTGGTAGAAGCAGATAACTTAGTATTCAGGGTAACCGACCAGGGCCAGGGTATAGCTCCCGAAGAACATACCCGGATTTTTGAGCGCTTTTACCGGATTAAAGGATCCAACGGTAAGGGTACCGGTTTGGGCCTCAGCATATCTAAAGAAATTGTAAACCAGATGGGCGGAAACATTGGCGTACGTAGCGAGGAAGGCAAAGGCTCTACCTTTTTCATAAAGCTGCAATCACCGTTTGCACAGAGGGTGCGGTAGTTAAGTGTTTTCATTAAAACAACTCTTATCACGTTGAAGTAGCGAGGTTGACAGAGTTTTTGGCAATTTGCAAAGGGTAAACAAATAAAAAATCAGCGCATTAAAAAAAGCACTCACCCCTGTCAGGCTGAGCGGTAGTCGAGGCCCAATTCCAGAACAGTGATCTTCCAAACAACATTCTAAGAACTATTCTTTTCTATAATGCTTCACTTAACAGGCAATACCAAGTATAGGTTTTAATTAGAGCTTGTGCTCGCGCTTACTCGAGAGCCTGGAGATGGCCTTCGATTATCGCATTTACTGAGTTTGCCGAAGCGCTAGGGTTGCCCTTCGACTACCGCTCAGGGTGACATAGTTTTTGGCAATTTCCAAGGGGTAAACACATAAAAAATTAGTGCATTAAAATAAAGCACCAACCCTTGTCAGGCTGAGCGGCAGTCGAAGCCCGGTCTCTAACCCTCGCCCTTATCTCAATCCTTCTTCAAATAAGCTGAATCAGGAATAAACCGACTTGAGTTCTGACAAATGGAAAGCTCCTTTATCTTCTCCCAATTATCTTCAATAAGAGCTTCTTTTTTAGCCCTGCTCCAACCCTTTATTCGCTTTTCCCATTCTATCGCCATTCTCACATCCTGAAAAACCTCAGCAAAAACCAATTCCAATGGCTTTCGTGAATAGGTATAGGCCGTTTTCATAGTTCCTTCCTGATGTTGTGCAAACCGTATTTCCAGATTATTAGTTACTCCAGTGTAATACGAGCCATCTGCACATTTAAGGATGTAAACGAAATATCTTTTCATCTTTTGAAAATAATATAAATGGTTTAAACCTATATCTGGGGTAAGTTTCTACCAAAGCCAATGCTGCGCTTGCCTAAACACGCAGAGTTCCCTTTGACCATGGCCTGCACTGAGCTTACCGAAGCGCTAGGGATGCCCTTCGACTATCGCTCAGGGTGACGGAAGTTCGGGCAGCATCATAGGGCAGCCAAATAGACTCAGCGCATCAAAATTATGGCACTGCCTCCTGTCCGGCTGAGCGATAGTCGAAGCCCACACCACCAACACCACCTATTTCCTTAATTTCGCAGCCCATTACAGCCCATAATGATTACCCGCGAAACCATCGATAAAATATTTGAAACCGCCCGCATTGAGGAGGTGATCGGTGATTTTGTAACCCTCAAAAAATCCGGCAGCAACTTTAAAGGCCTCAGTCCCTTTGTGAATGAAAAAACACCATCCTTCATGGTGTCTCCTGCCAAGCAGATTTTTAAGGATTTCAGTAGTGGAAAAGGAGGAAATGTAGTGAGCTTCCTGATGGATCATGAGCACTACTCCTACCCCGAAGCGCTGAAGTACCTGGCCAATAAGTACAATATTGCAATTGAGGAAACCGGCCAGACGGATGAGGAAAAGATAAAACGCTCCGAGCGTGAAAGCCTGTTTTTGGTAAACGATTTTGCGAACAACTACTTTCAAAAACAACTATGGGAAACCGAGGAAGGTAAAAATATTGGTTACTCTTACTTTAAGGAAAGAGGCTTTACTGACGAAACCATTAAGGAATTCCAGTTGGGCTATAGCCCCGAGGAGTGGGATGCTTTTACCAAGCACGCCCAAGGCGAATCGTACAAGCTGGAGTATTTGCTAAAAACCGGGCTTACCACCGAGGGCCGTAATAATGACCGCTTTCGCGGGAGGGTGATGTTCCCCATCCTTAGCCATACCGGCCGGGTACTGGGTTTTGGCGGACGTACTTTACAGAAGGATGCCAAAATTGCCAAGTACCTCAACAGCCCCGAAAGTGAAATCTACCACAAGAGTAAAACCCTGTATGGATTATACCAAGCCAAAAACGAGCTAAGCCGTGAAGACAATTGCCTGCTGGTAGAAGGCTATACAGATGTAATAAGCCTTTACCAGGCCGGGGTAAAAAATGCTGTAGCCAGCAGTGGCACCTCACTTACCAAGGAGCAAATTACATTAGTGAAGCGCTACACCCGCAATATTACGATGCTGTATGATGGCGACCCTGCCGGCATTAAGGCTTCCTTACGGGGGATAGACATGATACTGGAAGAAGGCCTTAATGTGCAGGTGCTATTATTTCCTGATGGTGAGGATCCTGACTCTTTTTCACGCAAAGTTTCTCCAACTGAACTCAAGGAATATATAGCTGAAGAAAAGCAGGACTTTTTGCGCTTTAAGGCTTCATTACTTTTAAAGGAGGCCGGCAATAATCCGCTGGAAAAATCAAAGGCCGCACGCGAAATTGTAGAGAGCATAGCCGTAATACCTGATGCACTGCAGCGCAATGCCTATGTGCAGGAGTGTGCCATGGTACTTAAGATGGACGAAAAAATCCTTTTTGCCGAGCTGGCACAGGTGCGCAAAAATCACGAGGTAAAAGAAGAAAAGGAAAGAAGGCGCGAGGAGCAAAAGGAGGCACGGCTTACCGTAGTGGATAAATCTGGCGAAAGCTCTGAACAGAAAGAAGAAACCACGGCAAGCAATGGTTTAGCCTCTTTACAGAATACCCAGCACTATGAACAGGAAAGGGCAATCTGTTGGCTACTGCTCAATTTTGGTAGTAGTCAATACGACTTTAACGAATATGAGGAAGGCGAAAAACGCCCCGAGCCTGAAATAGCCGCTGACGGCACCGAAATAGAAGATGATAGCCTGAAGGAATCAGTGGCGGAGTATATACTTACCGAGCTTGCGCAGGATGAAATCAGCTTTAACCATCCGGTTTTTGACTTTATACTTAAGGAGATGACCACCGCCTTTGATGAGCGGGAGCAAGTGCTGGGCCCTGACTACTTCCTGCGGCAGCAAAAACCCGAAACCGTACATGTAATTGTTGACCTTGTTACTGAAAAGTATGAACTGCACGATTGGAAGCGAAAGAAAATTTTGCTTCCTGAAAAGGATTACTTTGTACGAAATTTTGCCTTGGATACAGTTTTGCGTTACCGCGAAAAAAGGGTAATGGATATTATTAAAGAAATACAACTAAAGCTTAAAAACGCTGAAGATCCAGGTAAGGAGCTTACCTCACAAATAGAAACCCTGAATAAACTCAACCAACTGCGGGTAACCCTTAATGCCAAACTAAACCGGATAGTTTAAACGCTAACCCAACCACCATTTGAAAGAGCAGATCAGAAAACTAAGCACCAACCCGCTACTGCGCAATTTTGCATCTGTGGGATTTATTCAGGGACTTAGCCTGCTACTGCCACTGCTCACCATACCCTACCTGCTTACCACTGTGGGCGCTGATGGTTTTGCGCTTATAAATGTGGCCCTGGCCGTTACCACCTACTTTGTGGTTTTTACTGATTATGGCTTTAATCTTATGGGCACCCGGCTGGTAGCGTTACATCAGCATGATAAAGACAAACTGAACCAGATATTCAGCAATATGCTGTATGCCCAGTTATTGCTTACCCTTATTGGTATTGCCCTGTTTCTGGCCATTGTTTTTCTTGTTCCCGCTTATCGCGAAAATGGCCTGTTCTTTATCTACACGTTTGGTATTGTAATCGGTTCCACTCTGCTACCCACCTGGTTTTTTCAGGGGCGCGAAAAATTCAATCAGCTGCACCTCATTATGCTTGGTTACCGTGGTGTATATACGGCCTCCATTTTTTTAATGATAAATAGTAACGATGACCTCATCCGTGTGCCAATGCTTAATTCAGCTACAAGTATACTGGGAGGCCTGGCCGGCCTTAGCTGGATAATGGCCCGGTATAAATTACGGTTTACCGCCTGGAGCTGGGGCCGGATTTTCGGATTCCTTAAAGAAGGCTGGAACCTGTTCCGTTCCGCACTCTCCGTAATTTCCATGCAGCAACTACCCATCATAATCCTGGCCTTTTTCGTAAATGCCACTCTGGTAGGTTATTATGCTTTTGCAGAAAAAATACTATTGCTATTCAGGGTGGTAGTTCAACTATTGGGAACCATTTTATACCCAAGGGTGATTAAGGCGAGTCAGCAGAGTTTTAATCTGCTACAGCAATTACTGCGAAAGGTGCAGGGCTATGGCAGCATCTTATTTGCGGCCGTGGCCGTATTGCTGTTTTTTACCCCCAACTTGCTGCAGGAGTTTTTACCGCAGTATTACAATCCATCCTTACATGGCTTGCTGAGGATATGGAGTTTGCTGCCGCTACTGTTATTCTTAAAAGTAACCTCAGAGCAGGTTTTACTGGCGTATGATTATACCCGCCAATATGCCCGGGTAATGATATCAGGAGCAATTGTAAACCTTCTAATATTAGGGACCTTAGGCTGGTTTTGGGGCACCAGCGGCATTGCCCTGGCGGTTTTCCTTACCGAAGTATTTCTCATCTTTGCCCTGGTTGGGCAGGGCAGAAAAATGGCCTCTAAAAACTCCTGAATGCAATTTTCTGTAATTATTCCACTTTACAATAAGGAGGCTTACATAGCCGAAACTATCCGGTCTGTTTTGGCCCAAACACACCAGGATTTTGAAGTAATAGTAGTGGATGATGGCTCGGCTGACAACAGCGTAAAAGTGGCCCGCCAGTTTGAAAAAGATGGCGTACAGCTAATTACCAAAACCAACGGAGGTACGGCCTCAGCGCGAAATGTCGGTATAAAAATCAGTAAGGGCAGCTATCTATGCTTTCTGGATTCGGATGATCTCTGGAAACCAAACTTCCTCAGCCAGATACAAGAACTGACAGAAGAATTTCCGAAAGCAGGTATTTACTGCACAGCCTATAATTTCTTAAAAAAGGGAGAAGAATACCACCCCGGTTATTATGGCCTGCCACTAAATCAGCAAAAGTTTATTGTACCTGATTACTTCGAATCCATTTTAATGGGAGAACAGGTGGCTACGGCTTCTTCGGTAGCCATTCCAAAATGGATATTTACTGAAATAGGCTTGTTTAACGAAAGCTGCTATAACGAGGATCAGGAACTCTGGAACCGCATTGCACTGAAGTATGATGTAGCCTTCCACACTAAAGTAGCAGCCATTTACAGGCAAGATGTTCGGGGTATGAAAACGCGCCATATACCTAAGCAGGAGTTGGATCATGCGGTCCTGCTTCAACAAAAGCTGGATAAAGGCGAAATACCAGAAAGCAAAAAAGAGGTTATCCAAAAAATAGTGGCCGCCAACCTTATTGGTGTGGCCTCGCTCAATTTGCTGGCAGGTGATAAAAAAACTGCCCGCCAGTTTTTAAACGACCCCCGCACCGACTGTATGCCAGAGCGCAAAGCGGCATGGCAAAAGCTAATGCCCTTGCCTGCAACTTTTATCAGGCTGGCCTACAACCTGCGAAACAAAATACAGAAGAGAAGATGATTTCGGTATGCCTGGCCACATTTAACGGAGAGAAATACCTGCAACGCCAGCTCGATTCCATTTTGCCGCAGCTTAATGAAGGTGATGAGCTTTTGATTTCGGATGATGGCTCTACAGATAGTACATTGGCCATACTGGAAAACTACAACCGCCCGGAGATCACTCTTTTTAGAAACAGTTTCCAAAGCCCTGTCTGCAATTTTGAATTTTTATTTACAAAAGCCACAGGTAACATAATTGTACCCTGCGACCAGGATGATATATGGCTGCCCGGCAAACTGGAAACCATACGAGAGCACCTGAGAAGTAAAGAGCGATTTTGCCTGTTGATGAACGCTCATCTCATTGATGAGGCTGATGAACGCCTGGATGAAACCACATTTGAAAGATGGCGAACTCATACCGGCTTTTGGCCAAACCTTATGCGCAATACCTTTATGGGTAGCAGTATGGCCTTTACGGCAGATTTGCTCCGCACCGCCCTGCCCATCCCTGAAAAGGTGGCCATGCACGACTGGTGGATTGGCCTGTTAGCGGAAAAAACGGGTACCGTACAGCTGCTTCAACAAGCTATAATGCTGTACCGTATCCACCCGAATAATGCGAGCCTGCAGGGCAGCAGCACTTTGCAAAAAGTAAACTGGCGCCTACATATTTTGCGGGCCGTAAACCAACGCCTTCGTAAGCATGGATAAAGTGGTGCTATCATTTTCGGTGGTAACCTACCACAATGAGGTAAGCGAAATTGAGCGCCTCCTGAAATGTGTAAAGGACTGCACCCTGCCCCATCGCCTTACCCTGGTTGATAATAGCAACGATGAAGCCATGCGTAACCTTACTGAAAAATACAACTACACCTACCGGAACTCGGGTGGAAACATTGGCTTTGGAGCCGCGCATAACCTCGCCTTACGGCAGAATGCCAACCACACTGGCTATCATGTAATTATTAACCCTGATGTGTTTTTTGACGAAGGCACTTTTGAAAAGGTAATTTCATTTTTTGAAAAATCACCACGGGTTGGGGCGGTAGTGCCGAAAGTGCTTTACCCGGATGGGCGAATTCAGCACCTGTGTAAAATGGTACCCTCACCCTTTGATTTATTTGCCAGGCGCTTTTTACCCGGGTTTGTAAAAGGCCTCTTCAGTAAAAAAATGGCGCAGTACGAATTTTTGAATTATGATTACAATCAAAATCTTCATGTACCTATACTCAGCGGCTGCTGCCTTGTGGTACGAGATGAAGTATTACAGAGGGCCGGCTATTTTGACGAACGCTTTTTTCTTTACCTGGAAGATGTGGATCTGAGCCGCAGACTCCATCAAATCGCAGAAACCATGCATCTGGCAGATGCCTCTATTTACCACTATTACCGCAAGGGTTCCTATAAAAACATCAACAACCTAAAACTGCACCTTACTTCTGCCATTAAGTATTTTAATAAATGGGGCTGGTTTGCCGATGCCCAGCGTAAACGTATAAATCGCGAGGTAGCCGAAAAGAATAAACCTCATCAATTATGAGCAGGCTTGAGGTGAATGATATCGCTGCTATTCTGGTGCTGTACAATTGCCCAATGAATGAAAGTCTCACCCTGCAATCTCTCAACAGTGCAGGTAAAGCTGCCAGTACTATTCTAAAGGTTTTTGTTTATGATAATTCTGCCGAAAGGCAAAAAGCTGCGGACTTCAGTAATCTTGAGATTGTAGAGACGTATCACGATGCCGGCAATCCTGGTGTGAGTAAGGCTTACAATCATTTCGCGGAGAAGCTGAAGAATCAGTTTAGCTGGTTTTTGTTGCTGGATCAGGATACCCAGTTTCCTGAAGGTTACTTTAGAGAGCTACTGGAAGTGGAGGAGTATAATTCTGAACTAATTCTGCCCCGACTGATGCAAGGCAGCCAGCTTATTTCGCCCCATGGTTTTTATAATGGATACTCACGGTCTATCGCTCCTCCCGCCACAGGCCTACAACCTCTCACACAAAGGTCTGCTCTCAACAGTGGAATATTGATTTCTTCAAAAGCCTTTAAGGAAGCTGGCGGATATGCTGAAGATGTTCCCCTTTACTTCAGCGACCAGGTTTTTATACAGCGGCTGAAGGATAGCGGGATAGACCACTATTACCTTTTAAACTCGGTATGCACACACCAAATGGCCAGTAATGACATTTCCAACATACCCGCTTTTAAAAGGCGATTTGAGTTATTTGTAAAGGGAGCGCGTGCTGCTCAAAAGCATTTTAAAGGATTAACACGACAGGGGTTAAAAGCACTAATACTGCTGCGGGCGGCTAAGCTCAGTATGAAATTTAAAGATACCTTTTACCTGCGGCAGGCCTTTTTAAATCACCACTAATAAGCACCTGCCAAAGGCCTGTTTACTTTCATACTTTTGTGGCCTTATAAAATTCTTTTTAGCAAAGCATGCACCTGGCACTACTGGCTTTTATTACCGCTTTCCTTATTACCTACTTCAGCGTGCCTGCTTTGATAAACCTATCGCTGCTCAAAAAGCTTTACGACAAACCCGACCACCGCAAACTGCATGGCCGCAGAATTACGGCCCTGGGCGGGATTGCGATTTTCGGGGCCTTTAGTTTTTCATTTATTCTATATACGGCCGGGCTATATTATGCGGAGTTCAATTCCATATTAGCAGGGGCATTCATACTCTTTGCCATTGGGGTAAAAGATGATCTCTACCCCATTACTCCTGTAAAGAAATTTGCTGCGCAGCTCATAGCAGCCTTAATAGTTGTTGTGCAGGGCAATGTACGTATGGTAAGCCTTTATGGGCTTTTTGGCGTACATGATTTGAGCTATACCGTTAGTATTTCGCTCTCCATCATTCTTTTCCTTTTCCTTATCAACAGCTTTAATTTTATTGATGGGATAAATGGCCTGGCCGGAGGCGTAGGCGTATTGGCCATAAGCACCTTTGCCTGGTTTTTTTACAGGATGAATGAGTTGCTGTTTGTAATTCTATGTCTCTCCTACATCGGGGCATTGCTGGCCTTTTTACGTTACAATTTTGGCAAAGGCAAAATATTTATGGGCGATTCCGGCTCTATGGTGCTGGGATATGTAATTACTGTAATTACCCTGTTCTTTATCCAGAAAAGTGTAACCTACGAGCCCAATATCTTCTTCGCTATTTCTTCGTTGGTATTTGCCTTCGCTGTACTGATATTACCGGTTTTTGATACCATGCGGGTGGTACTCATCCGTGTTTTGATTTTAAGGCGTTCGCCCTTCAGTGCTGATAGAAACCATATCCACCATGCCCTGCTTGATATTGGCCTTACCCAAATACAAGCCACCAGCGTATTGCTGGGCGCCAACCTGTTTTTTATTATTCTGGGGCTTACTCTCCACGAAACCATTACCCCAAAGTACCAGCTTATTATTTTTGCGCTTTTGGCGGGCATACTTACGCAGATTCCTTTTCTGATAAAACAAAAAAGAAAGAAAACCACCTGAATGGCATCATTGCTAAACCCCAATAGTTACGCAGGGCGCAACCGTCTCTTATTTATTCTGTTGATGGGCAGCCTGTATATGCCCGGCTTCTTCTTCCCCGGTTTTTTCATTTCCCTATTTGTATTGCACTCATTTTTTGCCAAAGGATTTTTGAATCGATTTACAAGGCAGGCACTTGTAGCATTAATTCTGTTTGGTGGCTTTTTTGTGTGGACGGGCGTTTCTGTACTGTACTCCGATAACACAGGGCACGGGCTGGACTTCCTGGTTTCCAAACTAAGTTTTTTGCTATTGCCGGTGGGCATAATTGGCTCGGGTATTCATAAAAATGCCGAATACCGTAAGCTGGTAATGAATGTCTTCATTGGCCTTACTCTACTGGCGGCAATAGCCGCTTTAATTAATGCGGGGGTTACAAGCTACCAGGCAGGTAGTTTTTCTAAAATAGCCGATGATGATGGCACTATGGTAAAGCAATACTACTTTACCTATACCCACCTGGCCTTTTTCATCATGCATCCCGCATACTTCTCAATGTATGTAGGCGCGGCCATTTTTACCGGTCTTCATCTAATTATCACCAATAGTAGTTATCTAAAGCAAAGGTGGCTCCAGTGGGCTATACTGGCGTTTCTGTTTGTTTTCCTGTTTCTGCTTCAGGGCCGTATTAGCATCCTGGCCTTTCTGATTATGCTATTTGTGGGTGTACTCATCTACTTTTTTTCATCCGGGAGTTATGTAAAAGGCTTAGCACTGGTACTGGCACCTGTTGGTTTTATAGTGGCGGTACTTGTTTTTGCACCCCCAAGTTTAACCAGACGGTTTACCGAATTCAGCTCTATGGAGTATAACCTTCAGGCGACCTCCATATATGATTTTAATGGCTTTACTATAAGGCTGGCCGAATGGGAATGTGCGCTGGATGCCATTGCCGAAAAACCAATAATAGGGCATGGGTTGGGAGATGCACACCAAAGGCTTTTACAATCGTATCGCGAAAATAACTTTGTGGTGGGCATGGAGAAGGGCTTTAACTGTCATAATCAATACCTTGAAACCTTATTGCAATCAGGTATTATTGGTCTGGCCCTTTTTGTTGCAATGCTAATATGGATGGTAGTTATAGCCTATAAAAACAAAGACCTCCTCATTTTTACCCTTATGGGATTTGTAGCTGTTAGTCTGATTACTGAATCAATATTAGAACGGCAATGGGGAATCGGACTATTTACCAGCTTTATACTTTTTTTGGTGTTGAGTTCATTTAAAGCTAAAGAATTAAAAGGCACTTAATAGGTTTGGCTTCTCTTTATAAATAGAGCTGGCAAACTTTATTTCTCATAGCTGTTTGCGGCCTCATTAAGATTAAGGATAAATCAATCTCCAGTTGATGGCATTGAGCTCCTCAATAGTAAAATCATAACGCGCCAACACAAGGTTTGGATTGTTCTCCCAGGGGTTGGCTTCTAGGCTGTCTTTACGGAAAAGATAAATCATTAAGGTATGAGAGGGGCTTAGAATATCACTATTTATTCTAACCTCCAGGCAGTTATCAACAAGCCTTACAGCATCCGTATTAATAGCGTTTGGGGGTACCTCATATAGATGAGGGCTGGTCAAAGGACTAGGGTAGCGATCTGCGAAGCTTAAAGTATCTGGAAAAATGTAATCATAGCTTGCATAAATCGTAAATGCCTCATTGTTAATAATGGTTACAAAGTGATGGCAATCCTCTTTGTTCTCCAATTCTCGACAGGAAGAACTGAAGAATAGAAGCGAAAACAAAACGAGTAGGTTTCTCATGGCCCTTTGATCTTTAAGTTAAAATAATAGTTCCCCTTACAATCCTCTACGCTTTCTCAATCTCCGGGGTTGGCTTCATTACAAAAAATACTGCGTAAAAAAAGCTGAAGAAAAGCACACCCGCCTGTCGCTGCAGCATACTCTCGGTAATAAAACTAAGTGCGCAAACAGTTAAGAATAGCTTACCCTCCACAGGTGTTGACTTACGGAACCAGGGCACCAAAAACATCCCGATAAAAATGAGGAAGCCAATAAACCCGTGGGTAGCCCAATGCTGCAGGTACGCGTTATGAAAATTGTAGTTTTTATCCCGAAGGTAAAAGTGCGTTTTACCATCCCAAAACTTGGCATTGATGGGTTTGAGTTTTTGGTTTAAGGCAATATCGGCCTCACCTGTGCCGGTACCCAGCCAAAAGTTTTCAAAGCACACTTTCAGGCCTTCATGCCACAAAAACTTACGGGCATTGGTTTGCTTATCGTTTACCATACCCTCAAATGATATTACCTCGTTTACGGTATCAATCAACCGTGAGCGTGGCCCGGGCAAAATCATCATCAATGAAAACATAAGCGTCAGTATACCACTCGCCCAAAGCGCTTTTTTTACCCAGCTTACCTCTTTGTAAAAAAAGCCAAACACCGCCAGGTTTATTATCATAAAGGTTATGAACTGCATCCTTACCGAAAGAAAAACCAGGGCAATGAAGTAAGTACCCAGCAGCAGTATACTCACCCAGCGCTGCCCGAAAAATGGTTTTTTAGCCAACAGGCGGTACAGCGCAATAGCATAGGCAAAATTTATATACATGCCCAGGTAATGGGGAGGTATCATTTTAAAGCTTACCAGCTTGGCAAAGTACAGATGTGATTGATCTCCGGTAAGTACAAAGCTGTAAATAGATGTAAGGAAGTTTAGCAGGATGGCAATGGCCGTAAAGAGTGCAAACCCTTTGATTATTGACTGCCGGTGCCGCTCATGGAAAAGCAATACGCTACCCATTAGGATGGCCCAGGCTGCAAAAGGTATTTTCAGTACAATGTCTTTTTCAGCTTCGCCCGGCAGGCTGGAATATATCCCCCCAACTACCACCCATACAAAATAGGCCAGTGGCAATGCAGCCAGTTGGTTTTTTGCCAGTATTTTAAACTTAAAGCCAAAATTGAGTGTGATGAGCCAAACGGCACTATACACCATCAAACCCAATGTTAATGGGAGCCACTTTACCTGGAAAGGTAAGAGCAGGGCAAAAAACAAAAGGCTATAGAAGTATAGCCTTTTGGTAATCTCATCATTAAGTATGCGCTTAGTTTTTGGCAACCGTTAAAATGTTGGTGTATTCAGTTTTGTTAGCTATTACCTCCTGGGCCTTCAACACCTCAGGATCGGTGGCCAGGGCATTGGCTATACGGCCTTCATCGTAGTAGTAACGACTTACAATTTCTTCTTCCAGCAGTTGCTTTATTTCAGCCCGGTGGGCTTTAAGGTCATCCTTCACTTCCGTTTGATAAGCCTTTTTTATAGCAGCCAATTCCTCGGCCATTTGCTCCTCATAACCTTCTTTTTCAGAAGCTTTGGCCAGTTCTTCAAGGGCTTTTTCAGTATTGGTTTTATATTCAAAATCCCTTGATTTCAGCCAGTTTACAAACTCCATATACTCTTCATCCGTAAGTCTGAATTGCTTTGCAGGAGCAATGGTAGCATGGTTTCGGGTATATTTTGTGGCCCAGTCAAACATCAGCATATCGCGGTATAAGGCCACCATAGCATTGCTGATATCCCTTTCTTCCAGATCCACATCAGGATCGACACCACCACCATCAAATACAGCACGGCCGTTTACGGTTTCAAAACGGGTACGCAGTGAATCCGGTACTTTGGCAACACTGCCATCCTCAGCACGCTCAGCGTAATTTATGGCCTGTATGCATCTGCCGGAAGGCGTATAATACTTAGCAATTGTAACCTTTAGTTGTGCCCCGTAAGAAAGCTTTCTGGTTTGCTGCACCAGGCCTTTACCAAAGCTTCGTTGCCCAACAATTACGGCACGATCATAATCCTGTAGCGTACCTGCCACAATTTCTGAGGCGGAGGCACTTCCGCGGTTAATTAACACTACCAGTGGAATTTCAGTATCCTCGGGGCTGTTGAGCGTTTTATAGCTTTTCTCCCATTCCTCCAGTTTACCCTTTGTGCTCACTACCTCCTTACCTTTTTCAATAAAAATGTTGGTAACGTTTACGGCTTCACTAAGCAGTCCACCGGGGTTACCCCTGAGATCCAGCACCAAACCCTTCAATTCATTGTCCTTTTTCAGTTCCTTAAGAGCTTCCTTTATTTCGCGGCTTGCCTTTTCGGTAAAACTGGTGAGGGTTATGTAGCCGATACCATCTTCGAGCATACCATAATAGGGTACACTTTTAACTTTTACTTCCTCCCGCTCAATTTCTTTGGTGAGGGTTTCGCCAGCACGATCGAGCACCAAAGTAACCTTGGTGCCGGGGGCTCCTTTCAAAATCTTACTTACATCCTCGGTGGACTTGCCCTTAACTGATTTACCATCTACCGAAAGGATTTTGTCACCGGCCTTTAACCCGGCCTTATCGGCAGCAAAGCCTTCATAAGGTGTGGTGAGCACCATATCATCTCCATGCTTGCGGATGGACGCTCCAATACCACCATAATTACCCGTGGTCTGGATTTTAAAATCCTCCACCATTTCTTCTGGAATGTAGTTGGTGTAAGGATCAAGAGAACTCAACATTGAGTTAACCGCCTCATCCATCAATTGGCCGGGCTGGGTTTCATCCACATAATAAAGATTTACCTCCTTAAAAACGTTGGTGAAAATGTCGAGCTGTTTACTGATTTCAAAATAATCGGGGGTGTAGGCCACAGAAGCTGTAAGAGCTATCCCCGCTAAGGCGCCAAGGGTGTACTTTGTAATATTCTTCATTTTTCAATTTTCATTTACTCAAGCCTGGGCAGCTGAAAAATAGGGTTTAGCGAATGTACTTAAAACGTGCGAAATCAATCCTGATTGCCTTGCCTGGAAGCATTAATTTCGGCCAGCTTGGGCAAAAGCCTTTTCATGCTTTTTTCTATTTGGGTATAGGGCGTGTCACCGGTTTGTATGTAGATAAACATTACCACCATACCGTCAGCATTATGCAAGTCAAAGGCATCGCGGTGCAGCCGATAGGCTTCTTTAATACGCCTTTTGATTTTATTGCGATTTACAGCGAGTTTTACCTTGCGCTTAGAAACAGAAAAACCAACCTGCACATTTGGTAAATCCTCTACCGGCATATATACCGCCAAAAGCGGAAAAGCCTTTACGGGCTTTCCTGTTTTAAAAAGTTCCTGGATAAGTTTCCGGCTTTTTAGGTGCTCATGTTTTCCAAACCGCTGGTGCATCCTGCAAAAGAACAAAATGAGCGGCTAAGTGAGCTCTGCCACTAAATGCCCTGAAACTATTTTTTATTTACGTTGCGGATGTACTGCTCAATGGCCATCGTCATAGATGGGGCCTTGGGCGTAGGGGCTTTAATATCAAGCCTTAAACCTGCATCCTTTACTGCCCTGTGGGTACTTGTACCAAAGGCAGCAATACGGGTTTCATTCTGAACAAAATCAGGGAAGTTTTCCATGAGCGATTTGATACCCGAGGGGCTGAAGAATACGAGAATATCGTAGTACACATCGGCCAGATCAGAAAGATCGCTGGAAACAGTGTTGTACATAATGGCACGGGTGTAGTCCACTTTAACTTCCTTAAGCAGCTTGGGGATTTCGGGCTTCAGCACATCTGATGAGGGCAGAAGAAACTTTTCATCCTTATGCTTTTTAATTAGCGGAATAAGGTCTTTGAAGGTATTGTTGCCGAAGTAGATTTTACGCTTTCTGTACACCACATATTTTTGAAGGTAATAGGCAATAGCCTCTGAAGTACAGAAATACTTCATTTCATTAGGAACGTTAAAGCGTACCTCCTCGGCAATCCTGAAAAAGTGGTCAACCGCATTACGGCTGGTTAAAATTACGGCTGTATGACTGGAAACATTTACTTTTTGCTTACGCACCTCAGCGGCATCTACCCCGGCCACGTGTATAAACGGTCTAAAATCTATCTTAACTTTATTCTTTTCGGCAAGGTCAAAGTAGGGCGAGTTCTCAGTTTGGGGTTCAGGTTGGGAAACAAGTATAGTTTTTACCTTCAAAATTTCGACTTATTAGAGTTAGTAATCTAGTCAACAACCCTCATCCCACAAGGCTTATAAGCCAACCTACAAGAAAGATTAAGGGGGTGATTTCCAGCGCGCAAAGGTATAGTAATTTATAGTATGGCAAAACTCCCATACTCCAAATTCTTATAGCCGAAAATTGAAAGGCAATTAAATAGCCTGAACCCAGAATAAAAAGCAATAAAAAATATACTACCGGATAGGCCTGATGAAAGAAAATAGCAATAATGCAAACTGGTAGCAAAAGTATGCCCAGCCATGTGCGATAAGCCAGATTTATATTCTGTGCCGCAGCTATTTCATCACTTTTATTAAATACCCAACCCACCAGCAGGCCCATAAAGTTTTTAAATAAAAAGAAGATCATCAGCGCGAAGAGCAACATCAGAAATACAGTCCAGTCTTCAAAAAGGGGGAAGCTATCCTTAAAAGGATGTAACAGAATAAAACAACTGATGGTAATAACCAGGGTAGAGTTCAGGCTCAGTGTTAAATCCACAAAGCCTTTGCCGGGCACGGGGTTAAAGCTTTCTTCCAGATCCTTTCTGCGGCTATGGAAGGGTAAAATGGAAAAATCCTTTAGCCGCTTTGCATTGTAAAGGCGCACTACTATCATTATAATAAATGAGAGAAGCAGTATGGCAAACAGCCAATCCGTATGATGTTCCGGTAATTCCATCAGCTGCCAAAGCTATTGAAGTTTAAGATAGGTTTGGTAAACAGCCAACGTCATTTCAGGCATTGATTACATTTGCCAAAAATTGATTGTATGGCAAGCGATTTATATCAGGCACCCGACTATTATAATATAGATGAACTCCTTACGGAGGAGCATATTTTAGTGCGAAACGCTACCCGCGACTGGGTAAAGAAAGAGGTTTCGCCCATTATTGAGGAATATGCCCAAAAGGCTGAATTTCCCAAACAACTGATAAAAGGCCTAGCCGAAGTTGGCGCCTTTGGACCCTACATTCCTGAAGAATATGGGGGTGCCGGACTGGATCAGATTTCCTACGGACTTATGATGCAGGAAATTGAACGTGGCGATTCAGGTGTTCGCTCTACCTGCTCGGTGCAGTCATCATTGGTTATGTATCCTATATATGCCTATGGAAACGAGGAGCAACGCAAAAAGTATTTACCCAAACTGGCTTCCGGTGAATTTATTGGCAGCTTTGGTTTAACGGAACCCAACTTTGGCTCAAACCCCGGTGGTATGATTACCAATTATAAGGATATGGGCGACCATTACCTTTTAAATGGTGCTAAGATGTGGATATCAAATGCCCCTTTTTGTGACGTTGCAGTGGTTTGGGCCAAAAATGAAGAAGGTCGGATACACGGACTAATTGTAGAACGTGGCATGGAAGGCTTCACTACACCCGAAACGCACAACAAGTGGAGTTTACGCGCAAGTGCCACTGGTGAACTTGTTTTTGATAATGTAAAAGTTCCAAAGGAAAACCTGCTGCCGAATAAATCAGGGCTGGGTGCGCCATTAGGATGCCTTGACAGCGCGCGCTACGGCATTGCCTGGGGGGCTCTTGGTGCTGCTATGGATTGCTACGATACAGCTTTGAGATATTCTAAAGAACGTATTCAGTTTGATCGCCCTATTGGGGGATATCAGCTGCAGCAAAAAAAGCTGGCCGAAATGATAACCGAAATTACCAAGGCCCAGCTTATGGTTTGGCGTTTAGGCGTACTGAAGAATGAAAAACGTGCTACCAGCCAGCAAATATCTATGGCTAAAAGGAACAGTGTGGAGATTGCTCTGAAGATAGCCCGCGAAGCCAGGCAAATGCTTGGTGGAATGGGTATAACTGGTGACTATCCGATTATGCGACACATGATGAACCTTGAATCGGTTGTAACCTATGAGGGTACACACGATATACACTTACTGATAACCGGTATGGACGTAACCGGACTAAATGCCTTTAAATAATGCTTTCTGAAAAGTTAAAAAAAACAATTGCCGAAATACCCGACTTCCCGAAGCCGGGTATTTCGTTTAAGGACATTACACCCATACTGGCCAACGCAGAACTGTCAGAAGAGTTGCTTGAAGGCATGGTAAAATGGGCCAAACCTTTAAATGCTGAGTATATTATTGGGATTGAGTCACGTGGGTTTATGCTGGGATTTGCACTGGCCCAAAAACTGGGCATTGGCTTTATTCCCGTAAGGAAACCGGGAAAACTACCCCGGGCCGTTTATTCAGAGGATTATGATCTTGAATATGGCTCAGCAACAATAGAAGTGCATAAAAATGACCTAAAGCCCAACTCAAGAGTTATTATTCATGACGACCTGCTGGCCACAGGCGGTACGGCTGAAGCCGCGGTAAAACTATGCAGTAAGGCCGGAGCACACGTAGTGGGTATGCACTTTATTATCGAGCTATCATTTTTAGATGGCAGATCCCGTTTGTCAGAGGCCAGCAACATCCTCTCGGAAATAATTTACTAACCATTTTAGAGGGCATTTCGCCACATACTGAGGAATAGAATCCACAATTCCCGGTTTCATGGCCTCTTACTACACAGCTACAACTACACTGTAATTCAAATCTTTATAAAAAAGGCAGGCTGTGCTTTATACTTAGGCAGGGTAATAGCCTATCTACTAATTATATCGGGTAAAACATTTAGGTTAGCCGCTACCCAACCAAACTTTATGCTGAGTGTTTAGCAATTGAAAACCCGCAGTAGTAAAGAAGTTAACAACAGATCTCTCTACTCAGTAATCGGTTGAGAAATCAACCAAAACGAAGTTTCCCCTGCTTCCGCTGCAAAGCGAAAAAGGAGGAATAGTTCTTTCCAAATATCTATCTGATCGAAAGAACCCCGCAGAAATGCGGGGTTCTTTCATTTAATACCAACACCAAAAAACCCGCCTTTGGAGCGGGTTTTAGTATTTATAGAAATAGCCTTATCTAATATAGTTTGGAAGAATCCCTGTAACCGGAGTGATCCAGATACCAATCGGTGGCTTGTGTACCTCCGGATTGCGCCCATGTGGCAAATAGATGATATCCGGTAACTATATCCAGCTTTTCCTGCATGTGCTTTATATCTCCCTTAATATTAAGTGCCCATGGATGCCCTTCAGATGATTTGTAATATCTGCCCACTGAGGGGTCTGAGTCATCAGACGAGCTTTGAAAGAATTTTTCTTTTACCAAATCTGTTGGCAGGTTATCCACCAAGTGCAACTCTCTGCCCCGGTCGCCATTTATAAATATAAATGGATTGAATGGTCCGTTTCCAAGGCTCTCAAGAGTTTGAGGATTATTAAAGGTGGTAACAATTGTAATAGTATCAGATTGTCTTCCGGGCTCCGTAATAATAGTATTTACGTATTGCGTACCGCCTGTACCCCTTACCGTACTAAAGGCATTATCAAAAACAATGATGGTGGCTTTTGACTGTTCATTCTCTACCCCACTTGAATTGAGCGAAACAATATTGCGGGTAATGCGCTGGCCTGTTACACTGGCTACTTCAGATGGAGCTACATTAAATTGAAAACCAAAGCCATTTTTTAGTGATCCTCCAATGGCTTTTACCACAAATCGTGATTCCACAAAAACCACTTCATTATTAGCATTGGTAACTAATTTATGCGAATAGCCCATCACAAGGTCATTAAAATCAAAATCACCCTTACCCGGCCAAAGGTCTTCAAACATTAATGTGGCATAAGTACTATCAGATGGGTAATACGTAGCCCCGCTCAAGGTTGGATCATTAGGATATAAATCCATGTTATCAGATACCCCATCAAAATCACTGTCAGTTACTACCGGGGTACCGTTACCATCCGGGTTACAGGGCGTTGTGGGGATATATACATTACAGGCTTGGGTAGCAGGTGCTATAAATAAGCCATAAAAACCTGACTCCACACCATCAGCATCACAATACTCAAGGTTACCCTTAATTCGGGCCGTGCTATTGCCGGCTATATTGTCATTCACTTTTACAAGTGATGTGGCATTAGTCCCTTCAAGGGTTCCGTCCATATAAACATCTTCTGCAACCACCATAGCTCCATCATCCAGCATCATTTTACCACTGCTATTGATATATAAGGTTCCTTCTACGCTTACATAGCTGTTATTGTAAAAAGTATCATCCAGCTTTAGTTGCTTGGCCACCACCATTGAACAGTTGTTGGTAATATCTCCGCTACTATTTTGCGTAAGGTTACCGGCTATGGTAAGGCTACCATTATTAACCAGACCACCATTTACCGTATACCAGCCAGTGCCGGTAATACTAAGAGTACCATTATTAGTTACTGTGCTACCGCTGTTTATCCCAAGATTTACGAATGTTACATTACCATGATTAATAATATCAGCATTTGGGGTGGCCCAATTTGTAACATTTAATGTGGCATTGGGGTAAATGGTAAGGTTGCCGGCTGAAGAATTAATATTAAGACTGGTGATGGTTACGTTAGCACCATCAACAATTTCAAGTTTGGCGTTTGTTTCAACGGTAACCTGAAAGGAGCCTGTTCCGCAAATACGCACAGTGCTCCCGTTTCTGGCTGTAATACCGCCACTGGTAACACCGGTAAAGCAATGTACACCGCCATCATCAGCCGTGTACCAATTAGTATTATTTACTACTGAAGTACCACAACCTGTTGCACAATCGGGACTGGTAATAATAGTCTTCCTTACATTTTTTTTAGCCCCGAACTTATGAAGGGCCATGTTGCCGTTTACCTGCACCTTGGCCAATACCGAGCTTCCATCAGGATAATTAAGTACCGCATAAAGCTCCTTCAGCCCGGCTGGAATTTCCATAGTGCCGTTTATTTTACTATGCCCGTTTAAGAAAAGACTGGTCAACACCTCACCTTTAGCCTG
Organism: Schleiferiaceae bacterium; assembly: GCA_963758205.1. Classification (GTDB taxonomy): domain Bacteria; phylum Bacteroidota; class Bacteroidia; order Flavobacteriales; family Schleiferiaceae; genus Owenweeksia. The sequence continues at coordinate 144,417 of CAVWUM010000001.1, read as the reverse complement.
TGGGTTATAGTCATAAATATCTAAGCGGATTTTTTCCTTACCCCAAATAGTTTCAGCCGAAAAAGCAAAATTGATAGTTTTGGTAGTGCTGTAATTAAAACCTGCCGGCACTTTCATTTCTGAAGTGGAAGACACGTTTCCGAAACCAGATCCTTCCGGCTCATCCTTTCCGCAGGAAGATAAGATTAGAACGCTGCCTGTAATGGCCAGCCACAGCTTGTTTAGTTTCATGAGTAGAGTTCTTTTGTTTCATTGGCCGAAAAAGCACCTACGTTATGTTTTATTTGTAGAGACACACACGGAGGTGGAGTACCTTTTTCAACAGGTCAAATATAAAATTAAATTCTACTCCTGAGTAGGTTTTTTAGTCGTAAACACCACATAAACAGTGTTTTGCAATTCAATTTACCTCTTTTTTACAGAAATTAAACCGGCATCATGTGCATAAAAAGTTATGGGCTAACTTTCGTAAAATCACCCTCTAAAAATTTATGGTGGAAAAAATAACACCAGCCTCCATCAGCCCTCTTTGTAGAAAAAGTGATAATGGAAAATTTTTTTCGGTTGCAAGGTTAAATGCCCTGAAAGATCGGTGAACGGCATCTGCCTACATGTTAGATATGAGCGTGGCGTAAAAGTCTACACTCTTTTTAAAGCCCTCAATGGAAACCCTTTCATTAATGCCATGTATTCGCTGCAAGTCTTCCTTCTGTAAAGGAATGGGGCTAAAGCGAAAAACATTATCTGTGATATTATAATAGTAGCGGCCATCCGTAGCGCCAAGAACCAGATATGGACTAACCAGCACATCGGGGTTTACTGCCCTTATTACAGAAGCCAGTTTCTTAAACTCCTCACTTTCATAGCTCGAAACCGGTGATGCAGGCACTCCAAACCCGTCATATATCACAATTCTAATGTTGGTATCCTCCACAATATCCTTTGCCCGCTGCAGTATCTCTTCGGGTTTATCACCAGGCAACAATCTGTAATTTACAATAGCCATTGCTCTATTAGGCACAATGTTATCCTTAATGCCCGAATTAAAAACTGTGGCCGTTTGTGTGGTATGTATAAGGGCCGCCCCTGAGGCAGACTTTTCGTAAACCGAGAAAATAATGGGTTTGAACAACCATGTATTGGCAAAAGCCATTTTTTGGGTAAACGGCAGGTGTGGCCCTATATGCGTAATAAATCCTTTAATAGGATCGCTGATAGTATTGGGCATCGGATTTTGCTTCAAATTATAAACGGCTGCGTTTACAGCTTCCAGGGCATTACTCTTTTCGGGCATAGAGCTGTGTCCTCCCGGCATATCTGCAGATATCTCAAGGCTTACGTATCCTTTTTCGCTGGTACCCACCAATGCCACTGTTTCTGCTATACCGGGCACAATGCCGGTAGCCAGTGTTCCACCTTCATCCAATACCATCCAGGCTCTCACTCCCCTTTCTTCAAGAGCCTTTGCCATAAGTTGCGCTCCTGTTTCACCACCTATTTCCTCATCATGGCCAAAACATAATATCAGGGTGCGCTCAGGCTTTAAGCCGGATTTCAGCAATTGCTCCACAGCACTCAAAATGGCTATTACACTCCCCTTATCATCTATGGTACCACGGCCATAGATATGATTGTTCAACACATCACCTGAAAAGGGCTCAGCCTCCCACTCACCTTTGGATGAGTATTCAACCGGAACTACATCTATATGACCGGCCAAAACCAAAGGTTTAAGACTATTATCTGTGCCTTGCCAAGTATATATTAATGAATAATCGCTTACCGTTTCCTTTTGCAGCAGAGAATCTACAAATGGAAAGCTCCGTTCTAAAAACCTGTGAAATCCCACAAAAGCGGTATCGTCTATCATACCTTTTTTGTGGGATATGGTCTGGTAGGTAATAGCTTCACTAAGTAGAGAAACATCTGTGGGCACTTCAACCCCTTTTAAGGTGCTTTGTACTTGTTTACTTGTAAAGGTGAATGTGTTAACCAGAACAATGGCAATAATCACAATCAGCGCAACCAGCAGTGCGAGCAGTATTTTTTTCATAGCACTAATATAATTGCCTTCCGGCTATCTGGTTTAAAAGAAAAAGCTCCGTTGGTAAGAACTTACCAACGGAGCTTTACAGTTCCATAATTACCGGCAACTTAACCAGCAAAATAAAGCGCGCCACAAACAATAGCAGAAATCAAAATAATAATTCCAGCATATTCGGCTCTCAGCACGCTACTCTTTTTAGTAATGTTGTCCATAATGCTTTTTGTTTAAATTTCCCTATATCCAAATATAAAGTAATTTATTGTAAACATCTGGTAATCTAAATATTACAGAAGTATATTTTTAAAAAATAGATAGATAAATCTTACACAAGAAGAGTTGCTAACAGCTATAATTTGATAATTATTTCAACAACTTTTATTGCTGTGCTAAAATGAGGGCTGTAGCCAAAATTCCAACAATAATGAGGATAACAATAGTGCGTTGGATATAGTCTTTTGTCGTAAGCTCAGGCTTATTAGCTTTCTTTATTTGTTTAGCTCTCTGCCTTATTACGCGTCTTTTTTCTCTTGGCATAAGTATAGTGGTTAGCAGGGTGTAATCTTACAATCCGAATTTAAGGTACAAAAATTCCTGAATCTTCAAAGGCGGGTTGATTGCCTTCATCAGGCTATTGGGTTTAATACAACGCTAAAAATGGTAATACTATTGGGGTCCCTGCCGTAATGTAGCTTATCAATTGCTTCAGGTATATCTTTTGCCCGGAAATAGGAGGTGTGCAGTTCGTTTTCGCCTTTAACTGACCATTGTATGGTATAACTATTATTTTTTTCCCTAAAGGTTCTTACATAATCCTGCATCTTGCGCAGTACATCTATTTTATTGTAGCCCTCAACGGAGTGGAATAAAAAGGATTGGTTGTGCCTGGGGTTTACGGTAATCACGTCCAGCCGTAAGCTGCCATTGGCCTCCTGGTAGTCAAATATTATTGATGTGTTTCCGAGACTTAGATATTTCTCAATATCCTTTTGAATTTTAGAGATTTCAAGGTTCTGCTTATCGCCAGACATGCCGTATGTTTCTTTATTAGTGTTTCCGTTCAAAGTTAACAGAATATCACTCCTGAACCGGGGTATGGGTAAAAAACACCCGCAAATCGCCCATATCTAGGGCCAGGTAGTTACCATCTACATAAATAATTTTCCAACTATCCTTTACAGCGCCCGTCTTATCATTTATCAGCTGTATTTCTCCTTCTGGCGTAAGCCGGTAAGGTATGGCAGCCTCCATACCGTATTCATTATAGTTCTGCGGATTTATAAGCTTTACTACTGCCTTACCCTCCCTAAAGCGATAGTAATCCGGAACGGCCTCACTCAGGTCTTCAATTACAATAGTATCCGCCTCTTCTACATACGATAGCGCTTCCCAGGCACCTTTTTTAAGGTTTTGTTCCATTTCGGTTTTATCATAGGTATGCATACCTGCCAGCACTTCATACACTTGTCGTATCACCTTTTCAGGATCATTGGCTTCCTGGGCTTTGCCCTGAAATACTAAAGAGAAAATGAATACCAATCCTGCTAAGCGTAGTGATTTCAAAATGCAAGCTTTTAAATAATGTATCAAATGTAAGGGATAAAAAAAGCCACCCTACTTGCGCAGGATGGCCTTTGTCATGAAACTACTCTACTCTATTTTTTTATAGCCAATATCAGGCCATAGTTTTATGATCCACAAGCTTCGCAATCATCAGGATTATCAATAGAGCAGGCAATAATTTCAGTATCACTGAAATTCTCCACAGCCTTAGCCATTTCGGCCACCCTGCGCTCTCCTGCTGTAGCCGCTTTTTGCAGGCTCTCCTTCTCCTGAATTTTCTCTGTTTGCTTACTTTCGGTAACAGGCTCTACCTCGGCCTTACTTTGCTTTTGTACAGTAAACTTAATAGCATCGCTGGCTGCCTTGGTACGCAGGTAGTACATACCGGTTTTCAGTCCTTTTTCCCACGCATAAAAGTGCATAGAGGTAAGCTTACCAATATTGGCATTTTCCATAAACAGGTTAAGCGATTGCGACTGATCGATAAACATTCCACGGTCAGCACTCATATCAATAATATCCTTCATACTCATCTCCCATACGGTTTTGTAAATCTCCTTAAGGTTAGATGGTATGATGTCAATATTCTGAATAGAACCATTGGCACGGATAATGTCGTTTTTCAATTCCTCGTTCCATAGTCCCAGATCAACCAGGTCAATAAGCAGGTGCTTGTTTACCACGATAAATTCACCACTCAATACCCTGCGGGTGTAAATGTTGCTGGTGTAAGGCTCAAAGCACTCATTATTACCTAAAATCTGTGAAGTAGAAGCCGTAGGCATGGGAGCCAGCAGCAATGAGTTGCGCACACCGTGTTCCATTACTTCCTTACGGAGATTTTCCCAATCCCAGTTTCCACTAAGGCTGGTTTCATCTACCCCCCACATATTAAACTGAAACTCACCTTTGCTCATTGGCGAACCCTCAAAGGTTTCGTAGGCGCCATCAGCTATGGCTTCATCTTTACTGGCACATACAGCTGCGTAATAAATGGTTTCAAAAATATCCTTGTTAAGCTGTTTGGCTTCATCAGATGTGAAGGGTAAACGCAGCTTAATAAACGTATCGGCCAACCCTTGCACACCAAGGCCAACCGGGCGGTGGCGCATATTACTGTTTTGCGCTTCTTTTACAGGATAGTAGTTTCGATCAATAATGCGATTCAGGTTTTTGGTAACCTTATAGGTTACATCAAAAAGCTGTTGGTGATCAAATTTGCCATCCTCAATATACATGGGCAAAGCAATAGAGGCCAGGTTACAAACCGCTACCTCATCAGGAGAGGTGTACTCCATAATTTCAGTACACAGGTTTGAGCTCTTTATCGTTCCAAGGTTCTTCTGATTGCTCTTGCTGTTGGCAGCATCCTTATACAACATATAAGGCGTACCGGTTTCTATTTGCGACTCAGTAATTTTTTGCCAAAGGTCACGGGCCTTAATGGTTTTACGGCCTTTACCTTCGGTCTCGTACTTTTCGTATAGCGCACGGAAATCATCGCCATAAGTATCCGCTAAACCGGGGCACTCGTGCGGACACATCAAAGTCCAGTTGCCATCGGCTTTTACCCTTTCCATAAAAAGGTCCGGTGTCCAAAGGGCATAAAAAAGATCGCGGGCGCGCATCTCTTCCTTACCGTGGTTTTTCTTCAAGTCCAAAAAGTCGAAGATATCAGCGTGCCATGGCTCCAGGTAAATGGCAAATGAGCCTTTGCGCTTACCCCCACCCTGATCTACATAACGGGCAGTATCATTATACACACGCAGCATAGGTACAATACCGTTACTTGTACCGTTGGTACCTGAAATGTAAGAACCAGTTGCACGCACATCATGAATGCTTAAACCAATACCACCGGCACTTTGTGAAATCTTGGCGGTTTGCTTTAAGGTATCGTAAATACCATCAATACTGTCATCCTTCATGCTAAGCAAAAAGCATGAAGACATTTGCGGCTTAGGCGTACCGGCATTAAAAAGAGTTGGGGTGGCGTGCGTAAAATACTTCTTGCTCATAAGATCATAGGTCTCAATGGCAGCATCAAGATCATCCTTATGAATACCGATAGCCACACGCATTAACATGTGTTGGGGGCGCTCAGCTATTTTACCATTAATACGAAGCAGGTAAGAGCGCTCCAGTGTTTTAAAACCAAAATAGTCGTACCCAAAGTCACGGTCATAAATCAGGGTGGAATCCAGCAGTGCTGCATTCTTCTCGATTATCTCGTAAACATCCTTGGCGATGAGCGGTGCATGCTTACCGGTTTTCGGGTTTACATAATCCCGTAAGTCCTTCATGGTTTCTGTAAAAGACTTGGTGGTGTTTTTATGCAGGTTGGAAACGGCAATACGCGCTGCCAACTGGGCATAATCCGGGTGGCGTGTGGTAAGGCTTGCTGCAACTTCTGCCGCAAGGCTATCCAACTCACTGGTAGTAACACCTTCGTAAATTCCCTCAATTACCTTCATGGCCACTGTGGTGGGATTTACCAACTCGCTCAATCCATAGCAAAGCTTTTGGATACGCGCTGTAATCTTATCAAATTTTACTGATTCCTTTCTCCCGTCTCTCTTTAGTACGTACATATTTTTTATTGGTATTGGGTATTAAGTATTGAGTAGTTAGCATGGCGTATTGGGCGTAGGCAGTGAATTTTACTCACTACTCAATACCCTATACTCCCTACTAAAAATCTGCGTCAAACGATATTTTTTGTGATTCCTGGCCCTGTACCACACCACTCTTCTGGTATTCGGCAACACGCTTTTCAAAGAAGTTGGTTTTACCCTGCAGGCTAATCATATCCATAAAATCAAATGGATTACTCACATTGTAAACCTTCTCGCATTCTAGCTCTACCAAGAGGCGATCGGTTACAAATTCCAGGTATTGGGTCATCAGGGTAGCATTCATCCCAATAAGGTTTACCGGAAGTGACTCGGTAATAAACTCGCGCTCAATATCAAGTGCCTCGGTAAGTATTTGCCTGATGCGTTCTTTAGGTACTTTATTAACCAAGTGCTTATTGTGTAAGTGGCAGGCAAAGTCGCAATGCAGGCCTTCATCGCGGCTAATTAACTCATTACTGAAAGTAAGGCCCGGCATAATACCACGCTTTTTCAACCAAAATATGGAGCAGAAAGACCCACTAAAGAAAATACCTTCCACGGCTGCAAAGGCAACAAGCCTTTCAGCAAATGAATCTGACTCGATCCATTTTATAGCCCAATCGGCTTTCTTTTTAATGGCATCAAATGTTTCAATCGCGTTAAAAAGCTGGTTGCGCTCCGTTTTATCCTTTATATAGGTATCAATAAGTAAGGAGTAGGTTTCGCTATGGATGTTTTCCATCATAATCTGGAAACCATAGAAAAACTTGGCTTCGGTATATTGAACTTCATTCACAAAGTTCTCTGCCAGGTTTTCATTTACAATACCATCACTTGCGGCAAAAAAGGCCAAAACATGTTTTATGAAATAGCGCTCGTCATCATTAAGTTTAGATTCCCAATCCGTAAGATCCTGGTGAAGATCGATTTCTTCAGCAGTCCAAAAACTGGCTTCCTGTTTCTTATACCACTCCCAAATGTCGTTGTGTTCAATAGGGAATAATACATAGCGGTTTTTGTTTTCCTGCAAAATGGGCTCCTCGCTTTTCATCTTTTCTTTTCGGTTTACAGATTCTTGTAATTCAATTCATCTACTGATAGTTATCCCTCGTTTTTGAAACGTAACTTATTGGTTTTCAATAAATTTTTACAGGAATGTATGTTGGATAGCCATCCAAACTATCAGCTTGCTCCACAAATCTCAAGAATACAAGAGCCGCAAACAAGAGGTAGTTTTAAACAATTGTTTGCTTTTATTAACACCCAAAAAAAGCTAATCGCCTTGAAATTCAGAGTTTACCTAAGCTCCAAAAAATCCAAACAGAAAAAACAAAGTTTATCCAATAGTAATTCACACGAATTGTTGATAACGTTAAGGGAATGTTAGCACCGGGGGAGGATGTATTTAGGAGTAGGGAATAGGTAGTTGGGAGTCGGTAGGCAGACGTTAGACGTTAGACGTTAGACGTTAGACGTTAGACAAAATTCTAAAACTTTTTGCCGAGCACGGAAGTATGCGGCCCGCCACTTGGTAATTGCAAACTGCCAACTGTGGACTGTGGACTGTGGACTGTGGACTGTGAACTAAAAGCTATTTAACTACTCCTGGCCATTGCTCAGCAACCTCCTCAAGCTCCTCGTACCAATCCGGGCCATACTTGCGGATGAGGGCGTCCTTTGTGAATTTATAAACAGGCACTTTTAGCTGCGCGCCTAAATCGCAGGCGGGGCTGCAGATCTGCCATTTGTGGTAATTAACGGCATCGTAGGTTTCATACTTATCAATGCGGATGGGATACAAATGGCACGAAACAGGTTTACGCCAATCCACCGCTCCCTGCTCCCAGGCCTTTTCAATACCGCATTTAGTTACGCCTTTGTCATCAAAAATCACGTAGGCGCATTCGGCACCATTTACCAATGGGGTAACCCAATCATTATCTACCGGGTCTTTTACAGAAGTTCCCTGTTGCTCAATAGCCATCACCCCTTCCGGACGAAGGAACGGTTTTACGTCTTCAAAGATTTCTTCGAGCTTTAGGACTTCATCATCTTCCAATGGAGCACCGGCATCACCTTCCACACAGCAGGCGCCTTTACATTTTGTAAGGTCACAAACAAATGCTTTTTCGAGTAAATCTTCTGAAATAAGAGCGTTTCCGATGGAGATCATGTGGGGGGAAGTGTATTATGTATTTTGTACAATGTACATTGACAGGCTACAAAGGTAAGGTGGGAAGTTCTATCACATACATAAAGCGATTTCATTTCCCTTCAATGTACATCATACAATCTACATTGTACAATTAAGCAACATCACCTCAACTGATACTCCACATCCGTTTTATCGCCAAAGCCCAGGTTAATACCTACATAAACCCTTATCTGATCGGGGTCTCCTGCGGAGTTATCATTAAAGTCGTTACCTAAAGAAAAGTACACCATACGGTTTTCGGCAAAGCGATAGTTGAGCATGGCATTAATCTTATAGGTACTTCCAAAGGCATCATTCAACCCATAGCGATAAAGGCCTTCTGCCGAAAGGCTTATCCGGTTAGCATCAAGTACCAGGCGGAAACCGGCATCCACCACACCAAGGTTATTTATTATAACCGAATTGCTCTCTTGAGCATACACCACTCTATCATAATAAAAGTAGCGCCCCGCACCTAAAATACTGAGTTGACATTTTTCACCGGGAGGCAAACTGTACCCAAAATTTGTCCAGCCGCCCATTCGGTAAAGGGAAGATGAATCCAGTTTGTTGCTTTGGAGATCAAAAGCAGTGGCAAGGCCTAGGTCCCACTTCCAGCCGTAGCGAATATTCATTGACTGGAAGGCTTTCTGCAAGTGCCTGCGGGAAGCTTCTCCTAACGGCAAATCGCCTTTGGTTTTGTTAATTTCATTCTGTCTGGCTCCAATTTGTTTTTGCACAGCCCTGATTTCTGCTTTAAGCATATTGTATTGAAAGGCCTGAGCAGAATCCATGTTGACTGGAGAAGAAAAAAGGCTATCCATCACTTCCTTTTTGGAGGCCAATGTATTTCTTCTGAACATATAGTGTTTGAAGTTTTGTGTCCTCAGCAATTCGCTGACTGTAGGCTTGAGCTAATTCTGAGTTCACGAAATCCATAGCATCTAAATAATCACTCAAAGCAGATTTATGAATTTTTCCACTCAATATATTAGTCTTTATACCTGCTCCATAACGCCAAGTTGTAGATTCATCAATATTTCCCACAACTCCAGCCGAGAGCTGAAGATGACGCCACAGCCGAACATTATTAAGGGTATCAAATTCATCCTTAAATTTTAGTTGTTTACCATTTATCCACCAAAATGGATTTACAGCAAAACCATAGTTATTAGGAAAACTTGAAAAATCGTCAGTTGCATTTTGAACCGATATGGAAAACTCAGAAACCGTTGATGGTTTAACAATTTCAGATGGCGTGGTACCCATAATGGTGAATGCTGCATTCGTGGGCGTGGATAGATTCTCCTGTGTAACTTGTATCAGCGTGTCGTTCGTAGAAAGGTTCTGCGCCATGGTTGCAAAAAACCCAGATGCAAATAGAATTGTAATTATCTTTTTCATAATCCTGGCTTTACATTGTAAATACATCTAAGGAAAAAGTAAAAACACCCCCAGTACCCTGAGTAGACTTTGCCCAGGTTCTTTCTACAATAGAATCGCCACAGATAACTCTAATAGTTACCTCGATATCCTCAACTTCCTCACCCGGTATCGGATCCTGAACATCATTTACAGTGCAGAACACTCTGAATTCCTTATTACGAGCATCGTCATAACTGGCAATTATCTTTTGCGGGGTAGTATCATTAAAAGAAATGATGTGATCCGAGATCTGACCATTCTCAATGTAATCTACTTTTGTTTGAATGCTTTGGCCGTAAGCACATTCAATAGTTAATTGAATGTCAGTGCCATTGGTGGGATCTAAAGTGCCCGTTGCTGCCTGATGTGACATTTTGGTTAAAGTTTTAATTAAACATTGGTTTACCCAAAGGTAATAGCTTTAATATTCCTGAAGACGACCTTTCTCCCCACCTTTTAAAAGGAAAAATCCCTAAAATAATTAGTTGTAGTTGCCCTGCTCAAACCAAAAAGCCGAAGTACTTTTGCCGGCCATTTTGAAAAACCCTAAAGTCATGAACTTCAGTACTAAAGAAATTTTTTCGGCTACCATGATTCTCTTCGCGGTGATCGACATCATGGGCAGCATCCCACTCATCATTTCCTTGCGGAAAAAGGTGGGCCACATTCAAAGCGAAAAGGCCACCATCGTGTCGGCTTGTATTATGATCGCCTTCCTCTTTTTGGGTGAAACCATCCTAAAATACCTGGGGGTAGATGTTAACTCCTTTGCTGTGGCGGGTGCGTTCGTGCTCTTCTTCCTGGCTATGGAAATGGTTTTGGGCATTGATCTCTTTAAAGGCGAAGAACCCAAAACGGCCTCCATTGTACCCATTGCTTTTCCGTTGGTAGCAGGTGCCGGCACCATGACTACCCTAGTCTCCATCAGGGCCGAGTATGCTGCTGAGAATATCATAGTAGCCATTTTGGTGAACTGTATTTTGGTGTTTGCTGTGCTAAAAGGTGCGGGTTGGCTGGAGCGTAAACTCGGCACTTCGGGCATCAACGTGCTGCGCAAAGTTTTTGGTGTGATCCTGCTGGCGATTTCTGTGAAGTTGTTTTCGGAGAATGTGCAGGAGTTGTTTAATTAGATTCGCCACCAACTCTTTCGGTTTATTTGCCATTACAATCGTAAAGTCTACAAAAAGAATTATTGAGATTCGCCCCAATCATGGGTTTATTGCTTAAGTTAATCATCTCACATCTATCCTAGGTTGGTGAAATAATACCGATCTAAAAAAACTGTGATCACTATTATTCATATAATGATGAATATATTCACCTTTAGGCTTGTAGCATATTTGAAAAGAGATGATTAGATTATTACTACCTATAAACAGAATCACAACTAAGAGTGCCGTTAAAAAGGCACCATTTTTCAATGATAAAATCGAGTTAAATATTCTAAACGCGAAGAAACTCAACAGGATTACATCAAGAATCAGAAGGGAAAAATGGTAGGAGGTCTCCATAATATCTTGATGATCAGAAAAGCGAACTTGAAAAACAAGAAGAGTCACTATTGGCGCAATGACATATACTAAGAATACTGAAAATATTGCGAAGATTCTGATATACCTACTAAACCTCCGTTGTGCAAATTTAAGATGAAAGGAGGAGCCAGTCCAATAGGTTTTTTGCTGCGTTTTGCTAAACCAGTCTTTAAGGATGATATTATGACTGATGAGATGGAACAATAAATGTTGGATGAATATATACGCTTACAAAACTTCACTCAACTGATATCTCTTCCCAAAACCTAATTACTTTTGCCGCCATGAATCAGGACGACCTTTTTAAGAAAGTAATCTCCCACGCCAAGGAGTACGGTTTTATTTTTCCATCAAGTGAAATATATGATGGAATGGCGGCTATATATGACTATGGCCAGAATGGCGCTGAACTGAAGAAAAACATCCGAGACTATTGGTGGAAGGCCATGGTGCAGATGCACGAAAACATTGTGGGCATTGATGCCGCCATATTTATGCATCCCACTACCTGGAAAGCCAGTGGCCACGTTGATGCCTTTAACGATCCGATGATCGATAATAAAGACAGCAAAAAACGCTACCGTGCCGATGTATTGCTGGAAGATTACGCCGAGAAACTCCGCCAAAAGGCCAATAAGGAATGTGAAAAAGCCGCCAAGCGATTTGGTGAAAGCTTTGACGAAAAAATGTATCGTGAAACCAATCCGCGCGTAAAGGGATATTTGGATGAAGCCAACGAAACCATGGCCCGTATGGCTAAGGGCCTTACCGATGGCAATCTGGCGGATGTTAAAGCCCTGATTGAAGAAAAGGGAATTGCTGACCCGGTTTCAGGCTCCAAAAACTGGACTGACGTGCGCCAGTTTAACCTGATGTTTGGCACCAAAATAGGCTCGGTGGCCGATGGCGCCAGCGAAGTGTACCTGCGCCCTGAAACGGCTCAAGGTATTTTTGTAAACTTTTTAAATGTGCAAAAAACCGGTAGAATGAAGATTCCGTTTGGAATTGCCCAAACAGGCAAAGGCCTTTAGATAATGAGATCGTTGCTCGTCAGTTCATTTTCCGTATGCGTGAATTTGAGCAAATGGAAATGCAGTTTTTTGTGCGCCCAGGTGAAGAAATGAAGTGGTACGAGTACTGGAAGGAACAACGCATGAAGTGGCACAAGTGCTCTTGATTTGGGTTCGAAAATACTACCGTTTTCATGATCATGATAAAACTGGCCCACTACGCTAATGCCGCTGCTGATATTGAATTTAACTTCCCGTTTGGATTTAAAGAATTGGAAGGCATCCACAGCCGCACCGACTTTGACCTGAAGGCTCATGAAGAACATAGCGGTAAAAAGCTTCAGTACTTTGACCCGGAAATAAACGAAAACTACGTTCCTTACGTAGTGGAAACCTCCATCGGGTTTGACCGTATGTTTTTGGCCGTGCTTGTCCGCCGCCTTACCAAGAGGAAACTTGGAGGATGGTTCCGAAAGAACGGTTCTAAAACTACCAATGGCTCTGGCTCCCGTAAAAGTGGCTGTTTTGCCATTGCTTAAAAGAGATGGCCTACCCGAAATAGCCCGTGAAATTATTGACGAATTGAAGTTTGACTTCAACTGCCAATACGATGAAAAAGATGCTATTGGTAAGCGCTACCGCAGACATGATGCCATTGGCACGCCACTTTGTGTAACTGTAGATCATCAAACAAAAGAAGATAGAACGGTAACCATTCGTAACCGCGATACCATGGAACAGGTACGAATAAGTATTACCGAACTGTCCGACAACCTTAAAACCCTTGTGGATATTAGGAACTTGCTGCGAAAATAGTTTGGGGCTTATATATTACATGTGCTGAAAAACATTACTTTCGCCCATTATTATAATAACCAAATATCTGTTACACGATGAAAAAAGTAAGTTTATTTGCCGCTGCCATTGCATTTGCTGGCTTTATGAGCGTTTCTTGCCAAAATCAGGAAACTCCTGGTGAAAAAATGGAAGATGGCATGGAAGAAATGGGCGAAGGCATGGAAGATGCAACTGAAGATGCAGGAGATGCTATTGAAGAAGGCGTTGATGAAACTGGCGATGCCATGGAAGAAGGCGCTGACAACATGGAAGAAGAAATGGATGGCGGAGAAGCTGCCCATTAAGAATATCTTTCAGCAAAAAAATAAAAATCCCTTTCTGTATGCAGGAAGGGATTTTTTTATTGTAGTAATGCCTGCCCTGTATCTAAAGTTTGCAGAGCTTTAATAACCATGGGGTCAAACTTGGCATACGCCTCCTGAAAGCCCGAACTGCCATATAAATTATAGGCAATCTGCGCCCTTATTCGGGCTTTTATCATTTCAATGGTTTTTTCGTCTCTGTCCTTAAGCCGCTCAAGGTGGCCTCCAAAAAAGAAGTCTAAAACCGTATCATTAATTTCAAGGTTATTGATCAGTTCTTTCCTACCAACTATACCTAGTGCAGTACGGTTTTGATCTACGTAAGTAAATGCCCTGCTATCCATGTTAGATAAATTGGAAAGATGGTATAGCAGAACTGCCGAACGGCTGGTATCTACACCTATTTCAATATCAGGCATAATGCCACCACCACCATATACTTTGCGGCCTGCCCTGGTGGTATAAGTATCTATCTCATTTTCTGATGTAGCTCCATCACCACCTTCATAACCGCTTTTATCTAAAAATCCCTGATTGTACTCGCCAAATGGTTTCTGTATACTTCTTCCACTGGGCGTATAATACCTGCGGGTGGTCAGCCGTATTTTAGAACCATCGGCCAATGTCATTTCCTCCTGCACCAGGCCTTTACCAAATGATCGCCTGCCGATAACCCATCCCCTATCGTTATCCTGCACAGCTCCGGCTACAATTTCGCTGGCCGATGCTGAGCCTTCATTAATTAATACCACCAGCTTGCCATTTTCAAACTCCCCTTCTGAGGTGGCATATACCGTAGTTTCATCACCCTTTCTGTCTTTGGTAAAAACTATGAGTTTATCTTTAGATAAAAATTCATCGGCCACATCACGGGCCACCGAAAGTAAACCACCAGGGTTGTCCCTAAGGTCGAGTATGAGGTTTTGGGCACCTTGCTTTTTTAAACCTCTAATGGCTTTGCCCAGCTCCCGATCCGAATCCTGAGAAAACCTATCCAGCTTTACATAACCCGTTTTGGCATTGGCCATAAAACTTGTGGTAACACTTTTCAGCGGAATGGTGCCACGTTTTACACTTACAATGTCATTTCTCTTACCCGAGGGCCTGAGTAAACTTAGGGTAACACGGCTTCCGGCCTTGCCTTTTAGTGTATTTACCACATTATCGGTAGTTACCTCCCCTCCATACATTTCTTTATTGGCTGCCACCAGAATACGGTCACCTGCCTTTTAACCCCGCCTTTTCAGCAGGGCCATCATCCAACACTCTTATTACCGTAAGCGTATCACGATACATCTTAAACTCAATGCCTATACCTTCAAAACTTCCGCGCACACTTTCCTCGCTTTCGGCCACCTGATCAAGCGGAATGTATGTACTATGCGGATCCAGCTTTCTTACCAATTCCGAAATAGTAAGATCCAGCAGGCTGTCAGTATTCAGGTCATCCACATATTCAAAATCAATGTAGTTGATGATCTGCCTGATTTTGTTCTCCCGCTGGTTGCTCTCCGAAAGAGTGAGGCTTTGGGCAGGAAAATCGAATAACACCCCAATAAAAATGCCCGCCAATAGGGCAATACTTAAAAATATGGGGATAATAATTTTATTGGGCTTCAATTTCGAGGTTTTCTATTTGTACAATTTCAACTCCGGCCTTATCTAAAAATTGCAGACCGTTATCGTCCTTATAACGCTGTGTGTACACTAAACGTTTAATACCTGCCTGATGTATCAGCTTACTACAATCTTTACAGGGTGACATGGTGAGATATAAAGTTGCGCCATTACAACTATGGGTAGAGCTGGCCACTTTTAAAATCGCATTGGCTTCTGCATGCAACACATACCATTTGGTATAACCTTCATCGTCCTCACAAAAGTTCTCAAAACCACTGGGGGTTCCATTATATCCATCAGAAATAATCATTCTGTCCTTCACTATCAAAGCTCCAACTTTTCTGCGGTGGCAGTGTGATAGCTTGCTCCATTCAGTAGCCATCCGTAAATAGGCTATATCGTATTTGCGCTGTTTCTTACTCATAATAAGATGCAAATATGAGTAGTATTTCATAAAGTATTGCAGGTGGGTTATGGGCTTATAGCTTTTCAGCAGATTATCAGCCAGGCATTTACAGCGAGGTGGGTGGAGACCTGTAACATTGTTTGTGTATAAGGCATAGGTATGCAGATTATGATAACTTTAACACTTATCAGACAACTTTTACAAAATTGTGTGTCTATCTTTAAACCCTCCTTAAAAGGCCATTCTAAGGTCTTGGAATTCTGCTGGTTGAACTTTTCAAAATGAAAACTATATCATGAAAAAAGTTTTACTGGCCCTAACCCTTGCCACCGGTATGGTGTGCTATGGGCAAAATCAAAACGTACACGCAGGCTCTTCTCAACCTCCATTAAATCCCGAGTTACGGGTAAGCGAGGCAGAAACCACACAAATGCTTAATTACATTGCAAAACGCAAACACGCCCAAAAGGCAAAAACAGCAGGCGGTGTAGTCAATAAGCAATTTATTGGATATGCGGATACTATCTTTTCACTTTACGGTGGCGCAACACTTTTTGGCGGATTATTTCAGGCACCAATTTACCAGGACTCAACCCTTAGAGCCGAGTTTACAAATGGTACCAACTATGTAGATCAACACGCTATAAGCCTTACGTATGATCCAACATCAATAGTATGGGGGCAAAATGCATTCTCCGAAACTGATCCGATAACTATTGATTCAGTTCACTTTTTTGGGAAGTATGATACGCCATCCTCCATTACGCCTGCTGGCGACTCATTAATTGTGGAAATGACCTGGGCGCCTAAGCAACCTGCAAGTGCGAGAAATGACGCATTTCAGGGTGTGTTTTACACGCCTAATGCAAACAACTTAGATACCTGCCGAATTGAAAATCCATTGGTGGATGTGACAACACCCGGTAGCGTATGGAGGTTGGAAGGATCTAATTACATCCGCACAGGAATTGAACTTACTGCCGCAGATGTAGCGGGTTCAGCAGACCCTACGTCCTTATTCTCGATAGCCGTAAATCAAACTATTCCTCCGGGCAACCTTGTGGCTGTGGCCTTCAGGTTTAAATCTGCATACTCAGGCACAGTAAGTGTTGGCGATACATTTTTTAGTACTGTACATGTTGAGAATACCAAAATTCCAAACCTGGCCGGAAGGCTGGCATCTGAGAACGTAGCTAATGGCACCCGTTATTTCTGCGATTTTGGTGGCATGAATTCTACCGGTGAATTGACCTCAGCAACTCTTTATCAAACTAATGGTAATTTCAGAGATGGCCAGTTTGGTGGACGTGTAACAGGTGGCTACTTTATTTACCTTACTGTTTCGGGCAGTTCTACTTTTGGTGTTGAAGAAAATATAAGCGATACAGAAGTGCAGCTTTACCCAAACCCCAGCAGTGGAAAGGTGAATGTAAGCATACCTCAGGGTGGCACTTACCAGGTAGATGTTAGAAATAATTTAGGTCAAATAGTTAGCTCTGAAAATGTATCTGTAAGTGGAAATGAAGTGTTAAAGCGTGATTTCTCAAAACTGAATAATGGTATTTATCTTATTACCATTAGTGGTAACGGATACAGCAATACTTCAAAACTTACCATCAGCAAATAGCCCCATAAATCCTTATAAACTTAGAGGCAGGCCATCAGGTCTGCCTTTTTGTTTGGTAAAAAGCAAATTCTTTAACCCTGCCGGAAGAACTAAAGGATAAATACTCCTCTTCAATTGGCCATAAAAAGGCTTCAGCATTTCTGCTGAGACTTTCTTGTACCCAGTCCCGATAGCTACCGGGAGGGCACTAACCAGCACATCTCAAATCATAAATTCAACATGAAACAGCCCGATCAACATTTTGGATTGAACCAAAAAAAAGGCCTCAACATTTCTGCTGAGGCCTTGCCTGTACCCAGTCCCGATAGTTATCGGGAGGGCTCGAACCGGCACATCTCAACCTGTGAATTCAACCTGATACAACCCAAACAATATTATGGATTGAGCCAAAAAAAAGGCCTCAGCATTTCTGCTGAGGCCTTGCCTGTACCCAGGGCCGGGCTCGAACCGGCACATCTCTCGATATTGGTGTTTGAGACCAACGCGTCTACCAATTCCGCCACCTGGGCAATAAAATTGAAAGCTAAGTTTGTAGCTCCGCTTTCAAAACGGTCGGCAAAAATAGATAATGCATTTCTCTTTCGCCAAAGTATTTTTTGAAATTTTAAAATATGGCCTCACAAATTTTTATTTCTTGCTGAATAATTATTTACATTTGCAGCCCTTTTTTGAGAGCATTTAAAATCAACAATACCAAAGGATTAAGTAATTGGTACCATCTGCAAAAATATTCGCTGTAAGAAGCTCAAAAGTATTGGCTGAAAAAATGGCTAAAGCCTACGGCCAGCCTATGGGCAAGATAGAAATCGCTGAGTTTAGCGATGGCGAGTTTCAGCCTTCTTTTGAAGAGACTGTGCGCGGTGGGCGTGTGTTTTTGATTGGCAGCACAATGCAGCCAACTCAAAACCTTATGGAGCTTTTATTGATGATTGATGCCGCCAAAAGGGCTTCGGCCAAGCACATTACTGCTGTAATGCCCTATTTTGGCTGGGCGCGCCAGGATAGAAAAGACAAGCCCCGTGTACCTATAGGTGCCCGCATGGTGGCCAACCTGCTTGAAGCTGCCGGTGCAACCCGCATTATGACTATGGACCTGCACGCTGATCAAATTCAGGGTTTTTTCTCTGTACCTGTTGACCATGTTTTTGCATCTTCCCTTTTTGTACCACATATTAAGGCATTAAACTTTGATAACCTTACCATAGCCTCACCGGATATGGGTGGATCAAAAAGAGCCAATGCCTATGCAAAATGGCTGGAGAGCGAAGTGGTTATCTGCTACAAGCAACGTAAAAAAGCCAATGTAATTGATAAGATGACCGTAATCGGTAATGTGGAAGACCGCAACGTGATTCTTATTGACGATATGATAGATACTGCCGGTACATTAACAAAGGCCGCTGATATGCTTATTGATCAGGGTGCCCGCAGTGTAAGAGCCTATTGTACTCACGGAGTACTATCAGGAAAGGCTTTAGAGAGAATTGAAAATTCAAAACTGGATGAGTTGGTAATTACGGATACTATTCCGCATGCTAGTCTTCCGGAGAAAATAAAAGTGATTTCGGTGGCCGAGCTTTTTGCTAACATAATGCATAAAGTACATCACCATCAATCCATTAGTTCCCATATTTTAGAGTAATAAAAACAAGTAACGATGAAAACGATAGCCATCGAAGGTACTTTGCGCAGTGAAGTTGGAAGCAAGAGCGCCAAACTTCTTAGAAGAGAAGGATTTGTACCATGTGTAATTTATGGAGGTGAAGAAAACATTCACTTCTACACCGAAGACAAAAATTTTAAAGAGCTTTTGTTTACTGCTGAGGCCCACCTTGTGGAAATCAACATTGATGGCAAAACATATAAGGCGGTAATCCGCGATGTGCAGTACCATCCGGTAACTGACGAAACTGAGCACGTTGATTTTTACCAGACTTCTCCTGATAAGGAGATTACCATCCTTGTGCCTATCCACCTAATTGGTAACGCGCGTGGTGTTCGTAATGGTGGTCGTTTAAAGGTAAACCTGCGTAAACTTAGAGTAAAGGCAACGGAAGATAATTTGCCAGGGCAGCTTGATATCAACATTGAGCAACTTAGAATTGGTCAGGCTATACGTGTAGAAGATGTTAAAACCGATGGTTTTGAAATTATGCATGAGCCACAAAGAACTATCCTTACTATACAAACTGCACGTAACGTAGTTGAAGATGTAGAAGAGGATGAGGAAGAAGGAGCAGAAGGCGAAGAAGCTACCGCTGAAGGTGGTGAAGAAGCTGCAGAAACTGCTGCTGAAGCATAGATAATCTTCTGAAAGGGTGAAGAAGTATCTCATAGCCGGACTAGGAAACATCGGTGAGGAGTACGCTGAAACCCGACATAATATAGGTTTTAAAATATTGGATGCCCTTGCCGGGGCGTCCAATATTAGTTTTAAGACCGACCGTTACGCAGACAAGGCCAACCTTAAGATTAAGAATAAGGAGCTGGTTTTGATTAAGCCCTCCACCTACATGAACCTTAGTGGCAAAGCCATAAACTACTGGTTACAGGAGGAAAAAATTCCGTTGGAAAACTTATTGGTGGTAGTGGACGAAGTAGCTCTTGACTTTGGAGCTATCCGTATTAAAGGAAAAGGTAGTGATGGTGGCCACAATGGGCTAAAACATATCAATCAAACCCTTGGCCGGCAGGATTATGCGCGGCTGCGCTTTGGTATCGGAAACAACTTCCCAAAAGGCATGCAGGTACAATACGTACTTGGGGAGTGGACTACCGAAGAGCATACAGCTTTAAAGCCGCGAATTGAACTTAGCTGTAAAGCCATTGAAACATTTGCCCTGGCGGGATTGAACACAGCGATGAATGAGTTTAATGGGAAGTAAGGAAGAAATTCCAAATCCTGAATTCTAAACTCTATACTAATTCAAAAAAACCCAAACTCCAAAGCTCAAATGGCTTTAGAGTTTGGGTTTTACTTTTCATGGGCTTAGAGTTTTACTCTACAGTAACCGACTTAGCCAGATTACGGGGCTGATCAACATTACAGCCACGCATTACGGCTATATGGTACGATAGTAATTGAAGCGGTACAGTAGTTAGCAATGGAGAGAAAACCTCCATGGTTTCTTCAATTTCGATTACGTGATCGGCCATACGGGCTATCTCCGAATCTCCATTACTTACCACGGCTATTACTTTACCATTGCGTGCTTTTACCTCCTGTATATTGCTTACAATCTTTTCGTATTGCCCGCTCTTGGGCGCGATCACCACCACGGGCATGTTTTCGTCTATAAGGGCAATGGGGCCATGTTTCATTTCGGCAGCAGGGTATCCTTCAGCGTGGATATAGCTGATTTCTTTCAACTTAAGTGCACCTTCCAGTGCCACCGGGAAGTTAAACCCTCTACCCAGGTAAAGGAAGTTTTTGGCATCCTTAAAAAGCTCAGAGATATACTTGGTTTGGGCATCGCTCTCCAGCATTTTATCAATTTTTGCGGGTATGGCATCCAACTCCGCCAACATTCTGTGGTAGTCTGATTTTTTTAAGAGGCCCTTATCATTAGCAATTTGAAGTGCTATAAGTGATAGCACCGCTACCTGTGCTGTAAAGGCTTTGGTTGAGGCTACCCCTATTTCAGGTCCGGCATGGGTATAAGCTCCTGCATGCGTTTCGCGCGCAATGGAGGAACCCACCACATTGCAGATCCCGAAAATTGTGGCTCCTTTTTCTTTGGCCAGTTTAATGGCGGCCAGGGTATCTGCAGTTTCTCCTGATTGGCTAATTGCAATAACCACATCCTTTTCAGAGATAATCGGATTTCTATACCGGAACTCCGAAGCATATTCTACCTCAACAGGTACACGGGCAAGATCTTCAAAAATATATTCCGCTACCAGGCCGGCATGCCAAGAGGTTCCACATCCAATAATAATGATACGCTCTGCATTAAGAAATTTTTCGCGGTACTCAAACACACCTCCCATCTTTATTAATCCCTGGTCTGGCAATAAACGTCCACGTAAGGTATCCCTGATTGATTTTGGCTGCTCATAAATTTCCTTGAGCATAAAATGGTCATAACCACCCTTCTCAATAGCTTCAATATCCATCTTTAATTGATGGATATAAGGATCAATAGCCTTATTGCTTTTTATAGAACGTACAGAGAGCTTTTCTCCAACTTTAACCACCGCCATTTCATCGTCTTCAAGATAAACGGCAGTTTTGGTATAATCCAGAAAAGGAGTGGCATCACTGGCAATAAAAAATTCATCCTCACCAATACCCACTACCAAAGGGCTACCTTTTTTAGCCACTACAATTTTGCTGCTATCGCTCTTATCAAATACACAGATGGCATAGGCACCAACTACCTGGTTAAGCGCATGGCGCACGGCTTTTTCAAGCGAAATACCTTCCGCTTTTTGGATATCCTCAATAAGGTTGACAAGCACCTCAGTGTCAGTATCACTATGAAATTTAACGCCTCTGGTTTCAAGGGCTTCCTTAATAGATGCATAATTTTCAATAATACCATTATGGATTAACACCAGTTTACCAGAGTTGGACGCGTGTGGATGAGCATTTACATCATTGGGTGCACCATGGGTGGCCCATCTTGTATGGCCAATACCAATTGTGCTTTCAGCCACCTCATTGCCCATTTTATCCTCAAGGTCTGATACCTTGCCCTTACATTTTACAAGTTGCAGGCTGCCTGAGTTATTAATCACTGCAATTCCGGCACTATCATATCCCCTGTATTCAAGGCGTTTTAGGCCATTAATAATTACAGGTACTGCATTTCTATTTCCGAGATAACCAACTATTCCACACATAATCTCTAAGGTTTGGTATAATATATTTTAAGGCGAACCGGACTTTCCGTGCCATACCCTCCCTGTAGTATTACCCTATCCGCCACGGTACTTTTAGATACGGGCACCACAGCCAGTTTTTTAGACTGACCCGTGTTTACTACTTCAAAAACATATTTGGTAATATTAAATCTATAATATCCATCTCTTACCTCTTCTGCTACAAACGTCCCGCCACCAGTACCGGTAGTGAAATCGCGTAGAGCAGTATTTGGCCCCCTGCTGGTAAACTCTCTTATTTCCAAACGCGGTGGAGGTGCCAGGGCAAGGCCGGTTCCTCTTTCCTTCCTGATTTCAATATAGGCCTGGTTAATTAAGATGGAGGAATCAGCGAGTCCTTGCAAATCCGGAATTTCCAATACAGTTGTAACCCCGCCCATAGCCTGTACGTAGGTAACATTTTCGCCTATAGTGGTGTTTTGATTGCTCAAATCAAAACTGGCCATGGAGTAATCATTATTGAATATACTAAAGCTTACCGGGCGCACATCGCTAACCTGGCTAAAGTTCAGAGTTACACTTTGCGCATCGGGGTCTTCATCATTATGGAAGTAAATGATGAGCCTTGAATTAATGAGGCCCAGATCAAAATAAAGAATAGCTCCATCATTTGTGGTAGCTCTTACATAGATTCCTTTAAAGTAATCCACAAAAGCCTGATTGCTGGCAAAATTTACGTTGTTGCCATTACCCACATCTGCAAATCTTTGTTGAAAGTAGTTGGTATCCAAAGGGATTTTCAATGCCGGAGGGCTAAGAATATTTTCAATCCTAACATTGGTATTGGGCCTGGGAATAAAACTTTTTGAGCCCAGCACCACCGGAGAAGGACCGAGAATGGGCTGATAATTTGAATAATAGGCACTATCGGCTATGTTAGAATCGGCATCGAGTACCACTCCGTTTGGCCTGATATCACCGGCCAGCTCCAGCACTTCAAGGTTTATGATTTTGGATGTATCTCCATAAGCACCGGTATAGCGCAGATAAAGGCTTACAGAATCCACATTGGGATTTGTACCAAAATCCGGATCGATATCACTCAGCAACATCTGGCTTACAAATGAAGCCTCCGTGCGGCCAAAGTGCCCATCAATAATAGAACCTACCAGTTTATTACCTGTGTACCCAACCTGAGTTTCATCAGTGGCTACCAGCAGGCTATCAATTTTTTGAGTGTAGGTTATTACGCTGTCAAACTCAATAACACCTAAACCGGCCACTGAACCGATAACCTGATTAAAACCCAATTCATCATTAGGCTTCTCACAGGCTATAAAAAGAAAAGGAGCCACAACTAGCATGGCTCTCTTCCAAAAAGTTAAATTCAATAATCTCATAAAAAAGTTACTAGGCTACTGACTCTTCCTCAATAAGGCTCTCGTATAAATCATGTACACGGGTTACATAATCATCACCTTCAGAAAAATCTACAACCGTATCAACGTTAGCAGAAACTAAATCTTTTAATTCCTGGCTAACATTTTCAGCTCCTATCACCGCAGCATCGCTAAAGCTTGCTCCTGCGGCATAAAGCTGATTTAAATCGGCATTTTCATATTTCTTAATATCCTGCCCGTTTATCCCATCAAACTTAAGGTTATCCAACAATGAGGCATCCATAGTATGTGGTTTGGAGTTGTAAACAGACATCACCATTTTACTTTCTGCAAACAATGGATCATCGTAGTGGAACTTCTTAAGATACATTGGCATAAAGCTGGCCATCCAGCCGTGGCAATGAATAATATCAGGAGACCACCCCAGCTTCTTCACAGTTTCTATCACCCCGCGGCAAAAGAAAATGGCGCGCTGGTCATTATCCGGAAAGAAGTTTCCATCTTCATCATAAAAAGTAGCCTTTCTTTTAAAGAACTCTTCGTTATCAATAAAGTAAACCTGCATCCTGGCCTGTGGTACAGAAGCCACTTTAATGATAAGCGGCTGGTCCATATCGTTTACAATAATGTTGATTC
Source organism: Schleiferiaceae bacterium (assembly GCA_963758205.1). Classification (GTDB taxonomy): domain Bacteria; phylum Bacteroidota; class Bacteroidia; order Flavobacteriales; family Schleiferiaceae; genus Owenweeksia. The sequence continues at coordinate 120,361 of CAVWUM010000001.1, read as the reverse complement.
CACTGAGGCGGATTACTTCATGTAGTTGATGTCTTCTTTCATTTATCAAACCATATCTAGGCATAAAAACGCGCACCTGGTGTCCCTTCTCATTCATTTTTTTGGGAAGTTCGAGGGAGGGTTTCGAGATTTCGTTTTCGGGAAGATAAGGGTGGATTTCCTGGCTTACATACAGAATTCTTTTGCTATCCATCAGAGGTTTCTTTCTTTAAGTAAATAAGCTGCAAAAGTACCAATAACTTAGCACTTTTTCAACATATAATTATAGCTTTGTCCGCTTTAACCGCCCCTAAATGCACATATTCCGGACGGCTCAATCGCTTATTGATCACTTAAATGAACAACGTGCCAAAGGCTCATCTATTGGCTTTGTTCCTACCATGGGGGCGCTTCACAGCGGACATCTTGCACTTATCAACCATGCCGCTAAATACAACGATGTAGTTGTGGTGAGCATATTTGTAAACCCTACCCAGTTTAACAATGCCGAAGACCTTAAGCGATATCCCCGAAATATTGAAGATGACATTGAAAAACTAAGCACCACGAACTGCCAGGTGCTTTTTCATCCAGAAGTTTCGGAGATGTATCCCGAAAAGGTAGAATCACAAAGCATTGACCTTGGAGGTTTGGATACCGTAATGGAGGGCGCCCACCGCCCCGGGCACTTTGATGGGGTTGCAACTATAGTCAGCCGGTTCTTTAAAATTGTGAATCCTGACAGAGCCTATTTTGGTGAAAAGGATTACCAGCAATTACAAATCATTAGGCACGTTAGTAAGCAAATGGGTTTTAAGGTGCAGATTGTTCCACACCCTATTGAAAGAAATAGTGGTGGCCTGGCGCTCAGCAGCAGAAACCAACTGCTTTCCACGGAAGATCAGGTTAAATCTCTGGCTATTGTAAACAGCCTTACATGGGCCCGTGAAAACCACGGCACTTTATCGCCAAAGCAAATTGAATCTGCAATAAAGGAGCGTTTTAGCTCCGAGCCGTTGGAGCTGGAATATGTAGAGGTGGTAAACCAGGAAAATCTTAAAAATATTGCCAGTTGGGAAGAAGCAAAACATGCACGAATCTTTATTGCCGCCCACATTTCTGGCGTAAGGCTCATTGATAACTTGTTATTATTTTAAACTAATTTTGCGCCATGCAAATAGAGGTTTTAAAGTCGAAGATACATAGGGTAAAAATCACAGGAGCTGACCTTAATTATATCGGCAGCATTACTGTAGATGAAGACCTGATGGATGCTGCCAACCTGATAGAAGGTGAAAAAGTATCAATAGTAAACGTGAACAATGGTGAGCGACTTGATACATATGTAATAACCGGCAGCCGTGGGAGTGGAGAAATCACTATGAATGGACCCGCAGCACGAAAGGTGCAGGCCGGAGACATTGTTATCATTATCTCGTATGCCCGCATGGAGTTTGAAGAAGCAAAAGCCTTCAGGCCCACCATTATTTTCCCCAACGAGTACTCAAATAGTCTGAACTGATCTTGAATCCCACACTTTCCAAAATCCTAAAGTATTCTATATTCTTAGGGACGGGTGGCTTTCTGTTTTACCTGGCTTTTAGAAATACTGAATTTGAAAAGCTGGTTGAAGATTTCCAAAAGGCACAATACGAGTATGTACTGGCCTCAATGATAATGGGCTACCTGGCATTTATTAGCCGTGGAATGCGTTGGGTAATTTTACTGGCTCCTTTAGGCAAAAAGCCGGGAACTTGGAATGCAGTTCACTCGGTTTCGGTGGGATACCTAACAAACCTTTTAATACCAAGAGCAGGTGAATTGGCCCGATGCACGGCACTTCAGCAAACGGATAAAATCCCGGTAAACAGGCTCTTCGGAACCGTTATTCTCGAGCGTGTTATCGATATGATAATGCTGATTTTACTCATCCTGCTTACGCTGATTTTAGAGTTTGATCAATTGAATAGTTTTTTCAGCACCGCGTTTAACAATGATGTAGCAGAAGAAGGCAGCAACGGTGGTACCATCATTAAAATAGCTATTGCCGTTACCGGAGTTGTTGGAGTTGTGATACTATACCTGCTGCGTCACAAATTTCAACACATGCCTATTTACTCCAAAGTGAGGGACTTTTGGACGGGCATAAAGGAAGGTTTAAAGTCTATTGGGAAGCTGGAAAACAAATGGCCATTTATTTTACACACGCTTTTTATCTGGACGATGTATTACCTGATGGTGTATATATGTGTATTTGCTTTGCCGGCCACAGAACATCTTGATCCTTCCAGCGGATTGTTTGTAATGATAGTGGCCGGATTAGGCATGGTAGTACCTACCCCCGGTGGTATTGGAGCTTACCATTATTTAGTGATGTTGGCTCTTGGCGTACTGGGTATTTCAGCAACTGATGGGGTAAGTTTCGCCACCCTGGTGCATACAGGCCAACTAGTTATGACAATTATTGGCGGGCTTATAGCCGTGGCTGTTTTGGCTCGTGTAAGGGCCAGGAACAAAAAAACTGAAGCCCTTGAGCCCGCTGACCAGAATGCCTAAATTGGCCCTCTTCTAAACTTTCTTTTTTGCCTTATGGCTAAAAAACCAAAAACTACTTTTTATTGTCAAAATTGCGGTAGCCAGCACAGCAAGTGGATGGGGCAGTGCAGCAGTTGTGGCGAATGGAACACCATTGTAGAAGAAGTAGTGGATCAGGGACTTTCAACAGCAGTGGCCTGGAATAACAAAACCGGTGGAACTGCCAAAAGCCGGGTAAGGCCAATTGGCGAGGTTACTGCTGAAGCCGGAGTGAGAATAAAAACCGGCAGTAAGGAACTTGACCGGGTGCTGGGTGGCGGCATGGTGGAAGGCTCTGTTACCCTGATGGGTGGTGAACCGGGCATTGGAAAAAGTACCCTGATGTTGCAGGTGGCTTTACGGGTTGCTCGCAAATGCCTTTACGTTTCAGGTGAGGAGAGTGAACAGCAGGTGCAATTGCGCGCCCAGCGCATCGGCATCAGAAATACGGATTGCTACATACTTACTGCCACCTCAACCCAGGAAATTTTTAAGCAAATTACCCTGGCCGAACCTCAGATGGTGGTTGTTGATTCTATACAAACCCTGCACTCCCCTCTTATTGAATCTGCCCCAGGCTCAGTATCACAAATAAGGCAATGTGCCGCTGAGTTTATCCAGTTTGCCAAAGAAACGGATACCCCCATTTTTTTAATTGGACACATTACCAAGGATGGCAACATTGCCGGCCCTAAAATACTGGAGCACATGGTGGATACCGTGCTTCAGTTTGAGGGGGATCGCCACCATGTGTACCGCCTGCTCAGGGCTCAAAAAAACAGGTTTGGCTCTACGGCCGAACTGGGCATTTACGAAATGGTAACCGAAGGCCTGCGTGAGGTGAGCAACCCCAGCGAGATCCTCCTCTCCCGTAAGGATGATGACCTGAGCGGTAATGCAGTAGCCGCTACCCTTGAGGGGATACGCCCCATGCTGATTGAAATACAGGCATTGGTAAGTAGTGCCGTATATGGCACCCCACAGCGAAGTACTACAGGCTATGATACCCGTAGGCTGAACATGCTTTTAGCCGTTCTCGAAAAGCGCTGTGGTTTTCACCTGGCCAGTAAAGATGTTTTTCTGAATATCACCGGGGGAATTCGCGTTGATGACCCGGCCCTTGACCTGGCAGTGGTGGCAGCCGTTTTATCTTCTAACCAGGATATGCCCCTGCCGGTAAAAATTGCCTTTTCGGCAGAAATTGGCCTGAGTGGCGAAATAAGGCCAGTAGCCCGCATTGACCAGCGTATTGGCGAAGCCGAAAAAATGGGTTTTGATGAAATCTATATAAGCTCACACAGTAAACTCAGCACAAAGGGTTATGGCATTAAAATAATTCAGTGCGGTAAAATTGAGGAGGTATTTGAAAGGCTGTTTGGGTAGTATCTTCATCTTTTAAAGCTGAAGTTGATGAATGGAGTTACCCTATCTCCTATCCTATTCAATAGGCCTATCTGAACTCCATTGAAGTTATCTGCAATATTTATTAGAGATACCTGTGCACCCCGGCCTTTCTCTGCATAATTGGTAAATCCACCAATCATACATCCCTTAAAATCCTCATATCCGGCAAATAGGGCAACAGATAGACCATTAAGAGTAGTACCCGAAATAGTTCCAGGGCAAAATTCAAAACCATTGATAACGTATCCATAAGAGTAGCCTATTCCGAAAAGGTGCATGGCTATCCCATTTAATGTATCACCAGAAACAGAATCCTGAATCTTTCTTTTAGAAGTTTTTGCAGTGTCAGTATTATTATTGGATTGGGCTAAATGTTGAAGTGAACCAAGAATTAGATGAGGCGTGGCAAAACCCAGCACCAAAACATTAAGTGGTTGAACATTAGTATAAACACCATTGATTTTTCGTGAAGAAGAATCTGGAGAACTTAACCTAAAACCATAGCCAATAGCCCAGCCATTAACTATATTGGCTTTGGAAGGAATGAAGCCAATCACATTTTTTGCAATCACCTTTGAAGAATCAGCAGTGGGCATGGTTTGAGAAAAACCAAAAACGGGCATTAGGCCAAGTATAGCTATTAATAGCTTCATTCGGTACAGCTTCAGTTTTTCCAAATGTAACTTTAGTTACTTAAAGAAAGTCTTATTACTTCACTTCACCTCGCCCAGCACCTTCACAATCTTATCCAGATCAGGGGTGATGATGATTTCCGTTCTTCTGTTTTTGGCTTTACCCTCAGCCGTTTCGTTGGTGGCGATAGGCACATATTCACTACGGCCAGCCGCTGTAATGCGGGCAGGATTTACGCCTTCATTTGCAGTAAGCACTTTTACAATAGAAGTAGCCCTCATCACGCTAAGGTCCCAATTATCTTTTACAGCTGTCTGGCCCCGGTAGGCGTCAGCATCTGTGTGGCCTTCTACCATTACATTGAGGTCTTTATTGTTGGCCAGTACCTTGGCCAGCTCTTCAAGGGCTTTTTTACCTCGCGGCTCCACTGCCCAGCTGGCACTGGGAAATAGCAGACTGTTCTCCAATGAAACATATACTTTTCCATCGCGCATTTCCACAGTAAGTCCTTTGCCATCAAAATCAAAAAGGGCTTTTTTTAGAGTTTCGCGTACTTCATTTACTTTCTTATCCTGTTCCGCTATTAAAGATTCCAATTCGTAAACGCGGGCTTCGCGTTTTTGCAGTTCCTTACTCAGGTATTCCAGTTTTTGCTGCTCTTTGGCCAAAGAGTCTTCCTTAGAGTGTAGATCCTTTTGCAGGGTATTTAGTTTGTTGATGAGTTTCTTATTTTCTGCCTGGTTGCTGGCCATCAGGGCGTTGTTGTTCTCCAGCAAAAACTCATAATTTTTATTCAAATCTCTGTATTTCTCCTGTAGCTCCTCGTGTTTCGCCTGTGCCGCAGCGTACTCATCGCGCGTGTTAGCCAGGCCGGCCTTGGCTCTTTTCAATTCTTCTGCACAGGTATTGTAGCAGGCTTTAAGCGAATCATTTTCTGCACGCAGGTTTGAGTTCTGCTGTTCTACATCCTGATATTTAGCCTGCAGCTCTTTATGTATTTTAGGAGATACACATGCTGTAAAGATTAGGGCCGAAAGTGCTAAGAGAAGAATCCTTTTCATAATAGTAATGTTGTAAGTAGCGAAAGTAGAAAGGGCTTTTGCCGAAATTGGATTCAGCCTTATTTTTTTATGAATAGCTGAGTATTAATAACCCATCCCCTGAAAAGCAAAAAACCCACCCCGGGTAACCGGAATGGGCCTTTTGATAATTGCAATTTTTAAGTCTTATTCCTTAACCACCTTAGCGGTATAAGTTTGCTCGCCCGAAATAACCTTTACAAAGTAAATTCCCTTAGCATAAGCTGAAATGTCAATACCAGCCTGCTCAGCGCTGTCGCTAACTGATGTTAAGAGTCTTCCGTTCATATCGTAAACCATTACATCAAAGTTGCCACCATCTTCTACAGCTACATTCAACCAACCGTTTGATGGGTTTGGATAAACCTCGGCAACAAATATGTTGCTTTCAGAACCAGGTATGTTGCGCACTTTAGCAGACTTTTTGATTACAGGGGCGCCATTGGCATCAATATCCATACGGAATGAGAAACCACCGGCATCGCCTGCTTTAGGTTGGTTACGGATCACCAACACAAGCTCATTTACACCAACCTGATAAATATCAGATAAGGAAGAAAAGGTAACAAAATCGAACATATCGCCACCCATAAAACCGTTGTTAAAACTTCCATCCTGATTAAACTTAAGATCGTGGAAAGGTGTACGCCAGTTAGATTTAGAGGTACTTCCTTCGCGGGCTACCAAAAATCCGTTGATGTAAATTTCCATAGCATCATCCACATTCATCCTGAAACGGGCATTTAGCATATTCTTCTTAGTTAGCTCAAATGTGGTGCGGTAGTACGAAATGTTATTTCCGGTTTTGATTACTGTAGCATCCGGCACAGGATCAAGAGAAACATAGCTGTAGGGCTGACCAACAGTAGGAGACAAAGTAAAAGTAGATGCGGCTGGATAAACTCCATTCACGCCATCCCAGTTACCATTAAATGAAGATTGCGTTTGAGTAGTGCTCTTCATAAAGGTAAATCCATCTGAAACAATAAATTCCTTGGTTGGCACTCCTGGCGTCCCTTTAATATCAAGGCGAAAAGAGAAGCCACCTTTATTGGTGCTACCTGATAGATTTCTGCATACCACGATGATTTCATTTTCACCGGCTACAAACAGGCTGTCCATATCCATAGTAGTAGTAAAGTCATAGGCATCTCCGGTTTGGTAACCGTTAACTACACTTTCATCATTGTTGAAAAGAGCATCAAATGGCGGGTTCTTCCAATTTGTACGCATCACCGCATCGTACTCACCAACTGCAAGCATACCATTAACATAAACCTCTACATGGTCATCAACATTTATACGGATGCGCGCAGTAAGGTCATTTAGTGTATCCAATGAAATTACCTTTCTGAAGTACGTAATATCATTATCGGTTTTAATCACGTCAGCACTATCCACAGGGTGGATGGTATTGAAGCCGTAAGGCTGCCCGATTGGGGCAGGTAGAGTATAAGTAGCTGCTGCTGGAAGATTACCGGATACACCACTCCAATAACCCAATACAGTTGAAGGGGTGATTACAGTACTTTTAGTCCAGGTGGAGTCTGATACAAAATAAGCAGAGTCCTGTTGAGCAAGTGCAGCAGCCGGAGAGGCCATTACAATTATGGCAGTAATCGCCTTGCGAATTGCCACTGAATAACTTTTTTTCATAGAAATAAATTGAGTTGATATTAATTGAATGAATAAACGCAACTCAAAGGCCAAAGGATTTAAAATTGTAAAGATTTTCTGAAAATAATCGTATTGATTTTCAATCCATTAAGCTTAAACCCTGTAGATTTTTTACTAACTATCATTTTTTCTACAAAAAAATCGGCCCAAAAAGCACGTCAATAACCTTTTTCTACAAATTTTCAATCCTATTTATTCATCTATGTAGTGGTGCTGCTAAGTCTTACTCCTATTCTACCCTATCAAAACAAAAAAGCCCTGCCATTTTAGAAAAAATGCAGGGCTCGCAATTTATTTCGAATTGATTTACAGGGTTTCTACTTCCACCAAAATCGGGCAATGGTCAGAGTGTTTGGCCTCAGGCAATATTGCAGCTCTCTTCAATTTATCCCTCAGCGAAAGACTACTCATGTGGTAATCAATGCGCCATCCTTTATTGTTATTGCGGGCATTGGCCCTGTAGCTCCACCAGCTGTAATTATCAGGTTGCGAGTTGAAATGACGAAATGTATCTGTAAAACCGCTTTCAATAAAACCGCTTACCCATTCCCGCTCTTCGGGTAAAAAGCCAGATGAATTGGCGTTTCGGACCGGGTCATGAATATCTATAGATTTATGACAAATATTATAGTCACCTGAGATAATAAGGTTGGGCCTTTCGTTTTTCAGTTCGTTAATGTATCGCTGAAAGTCATCCAGAAAGCGCATTTTTAAACCCTGCCTAAGCGGGTTGGTACCCGATGGTATATATACGCTCATGATAGAAAGGTCGCCATAATCGGCTCGTATAATCCGCCCTTCAAGATCGATGTAATCAATGCCGCAGCCAATTTCTACATGATCGGGCTGCTGCTTGGTAAGTATGGCCACACCACTATATCCCTTTTTTTGAGCGCTATGGTAATAGCCTTTATAACCCGTTTCCCTTACAAGTTCATGGTCTATCTGGTCAGGCATAGCCTTAATTTCCTGGAGGCATAGTACATCCGGATCAGCAGCCTTAAGCCACTGCATTAGGCCTTTATTTGTGGCAGCTCTAATACCATTTACATTGTATGAGATAATTTTCATCCTGAATATCGTTTTAGCATGTGAGCGGGCAAATGTGGAAATTAGCCCATTAATTTTGAAACAAATTTAAGTTTGACAGGAAGGCTGTGGTTTATTATCGGGATTTTGTTTGTGGCTTTGGCCGCAGGCGCCCAGTCTTCAGGCCAGCTATGGAGTGCTGATCGTACCCTGCCGATACCCGCAGGCACCGATTCTGTCTTTCTGGATTCACTGCCGGTACTGCCATCGGAAATATACTTTACAGACAACAATGGCAACTCTGCCAAGGGAGTCTATATATTAAAGACCCGGCCCGTATCCTATCTTCTTTTTCCAGCCCCTTTTTTAGTGCCCACGTATGTAAGCTATCGGGTATTGGATTTACCGCTCAACAAAACTTTCAGTAATAAGGATACCTCCATTATTCTACCCGATTTTAATGTGAATACCGAGCCCTCTTACTCATCATCCACTGCCGGTGAGGCTTTTAAGCCTTTTGAAGGATTGAACTCCAGCGGTAGTATTAGCCGGGGTGTATCAGTAGGTAATAATCAGGATGCGGTGCTAAACAGCAGCCTCAACCTGCAACTGAGTGGTGACCTGGGCAAGGGCACCCAGATACGGGCCAGTATTACCGATAACAGTCTGCCGGTGCAGGCCGATGGCTACACCCAGCAGCTGCAGGAGTTTGATAAAGTATATATAGAACTCGAAAATCTTGATTTTGGCCTCTTACGGGCTGGCGACTACAGCATGGGCAGCCGTAAAAATCCTTTTTTACAATTTGATAAACGTATTAGCGGTGCAGGCATTTTTTCAGAAATAAAGGCCGGAGAGGGTGTTATACCCCTACAACTACAGGGAGGCATTGCTAGAGGTAAATTTGCCCGTAACCGCTTTTTGGGTGAAGAAGGTAACCAGGGACCTTATAAACTCAGAGGTAATAATGGCGAACAGTTTATCATTATTATTTCCGGTTCTGAGCGGGTGTATATTGATGGAGTACTGATGAAACGTGGCGAGCAGTACGATTATGTGATTGACTACAATGCCGGTGAAATAACCTTTACAGCCCTTAGGCCCATCACTAAAGAAAGGCGTATTGTGGTGGAGTTTCAGTACACAGAGCAAAACTACCTGCGCACGGTGGTGTATGGTGAAAGTGGTTTCCGCAATAAAAACTTCAATACCAGTGTGCAGTTTTATAACGAGCAGGATAGTAAAAACCAACCCCTATTGCAGGATTTTACTGATGAAGAAAAGGCTATACTGGCCGGCTCAGGCGATGACCCAACGCAAGCCAGGGCCAACACCATTTCCCGGTCAGACTTCCGTAATGATCTGGTGCTGTATGAACTGAAAGACTCTTTAGGGTTTGATTCTGTGCTGGTGTATTCGGCCGACAGCACTGCCGAACTCTACCAGGCCTCCTTCACTTTTGTGGGAAATAACCAGGGCAATTATGTGCTGCAGCAAAACAATGCTAATGGCAGGGTATTCCGTTGGGTGGCGCCTGTGGCCGGTGTGCCCCAGGGGAATTATGCCCCGGTAAGGCAATTGATTGCTCCCACACAATTACAAATCATCACGGTGCAAACCGAAGGAACTATTGCTGAAAACCACAAAATCGGGCTGAGTTTAGCTACCAGTAAAAATGATGTAAACCTGTTTTCGGAAACGGATAAGGAAGACGACCAGGGCTTTGCCGGTAAACTGCAATATGGCTGGAGTAAAAAGCTAAAAGCAGGTAAACTGAATACAGGCCTGTACTATGAGTTTAATGACGATAACTTCACTACCATTGAACGGATACGAAATGTAGAATTCAGCCGCGACTGGAACCTACCGGTAAATTACAATGAGGGTTTGCAGCTGGGCGGCCTGAATATTGGCCTTAACCGCGATAGCAGTACTATACTTTACCAGGCTGATGTACTTAGCCTTACGGGCTATACCGGCTTACGGAACACCATCAGCGGAAGCTTAAAAAATAAACGTAATGTGGGTAAACTCAGCGGAAGCTGGCTTACTACAACTGATAGTATTGGTAGCACGGACTTTTTGCGCGAGCAAGGATTTTTCACTCATTATATAACTCCAAAATTTTGGGTAGGCTTAAGCTCTTATGGCGAATGGAACAGAAGCATAGCCAATGGAACGGATACCCTGAGGCGCGCCAGCTACAACTTTTTGCAGTACCAGGTTTACACCGGATTTGGTGATACCGCGCAAAACTTTACCGAAATAAATTACCTGGAAAGATGGGACGATACGGCCCGTTTTGGGCGATTTGCCAATTACTCAAAAGCTACAAGTTATGGCATCCGCACCCGGATTAAAACCAAATTCAACAGTACGCTTAATATACAGGTAAACGTAAGGAATCTGAAGGTTTTTGAACCTGTAGAGCAGGAACTGGAAAGAACCATCACCAGCCGTATAAACTACCTGCAGCGGTTTTTGGCAAACAGCATTACCAGCACCACTTTTTACGAATCAGGTTCAGGTACGGAGCCAAGGCGTTTTTTCAGTTACCTGGAGGTACCCGCAGGCACAGGAACTTATACCTTCACCGATTATAATGGCAATGGCATTAAGGAACTTGATGAGTTTGAAGTAGCCCCTACTCCGGATCTGGCGCGCTATGTAAGGGTATTTCAACAGAGCAATGATTACCTGCGCACCAACCTACTTAAGCTCGGGCAAAACCTCAACATCAATGCCCCACAATCTTGGCGATCAAAAGATGATATCCGGAAAACACTCAATCGATTCTCCATTTTATTTAATTACCAGCTAGATAGAAAAACACTGCTCACCGGAAATCAGAACAATCTGAATCCCTTTAGAGATATAGAAGATGACAGCGTAATTGTGGCGCTGAACAACAACTTCAGGAGCACAATATTCTTCAACCGTTCTTCAAGCTATTTTGGTGCAGATTATACATATCGGCAAACGGATAACAGAAACCTGCTGAGTTTTGGGGTGGAACAAAGAGCTGTTACCGAAAATAGCATTAACCTGAGGATACAGCCCATTGAAGTGCTGATACTGAAAATAAACGGAGCCTTACTGGACAAACAAAACATCTCGGCCAACTTCAGCACCCGCAATTTCAGTATAGATCAGGTACAGAATAAATATGCCCTCTCTTACCAACCGGGTAGTAAACTGGTGCTTACCGCCAGGTATGAACTCGATAATCAGGAAAGCTTTGCCGAGCAGGAAAACAAGCTGAATGGCCAAACCATAGGTCTGGACTTTGGCTACATTAGTGCCGAAAAGATATCAGCATTGCTGAGTCTTAATTTTATAAAGAATGACTTTAGCGGAAGCCAGAATACACCAGCGGGTTATGAAATGCTGCAGGCGCTGCAGCCCGGCAATAACGGCACCTGGACATTAACCCTGCAACGCACCTTAAAGAAGAATATCCTTATTAGTTTAAACTATTCCGGCCGAACAAGTGCCAATATAAGGCCCATCCACACCGGCAACCTGGAAATCAAAGCCTTCTTTTAGCGTACAGGACTTTCTTCCGCATTAAGGGGAATAGGCTCGTAGCTGTTCCAGTATTCAATTATGCTGTCATTCTTTTTTTTCAACTGTTGCTTTAACAGCAACTCCTCACCCAGTCTGTCAATCAATACTGATTTCTGAGACTCCAGAAACCGGACCTGATTCATGTTATCAAACAGAAAGTAAGATGTAATGCCAAGGGTTATAAAAATAATCACAATGATGTACACCAACCCGATGTTCTTCTGCTGTACCCTTCTTGATCTTTCCTGATGATCTTCCATTTACTATATTTAAACAAACCAAAATTAACCTAACATGCGAAACCCTGAATGGATCGGTGATTTTATTGATGTTATTTATCCCTCGGCCTGCGTAGGCTGCCAAACCCCACTGGTGGGTAATGAAATAAATATCTGCACTTTTTGCCTGTTTGAATTACCAAAAACCGATTTCCATAAAATTGCTGACAATGATGTGCTAAAGGCTTTTAGCGGAAGGTGCCTGCTACAAAAGGCCACCAGCTATCTGCACTTTTCTAAGGGCGGCATGGTGCAGGCACTATTGCATGCCCTTAAGTATAAAGGGCAAACCGAAATTGGGGAAATGCTTGGCACCATGGCCGGTAAAGAACTATTGAATGACGGCTTCCTTAAGGGTATTGACCTCATTGTGCCCATACCATTGCATCCTAAAAAACTGGAAAAAAGAGGCTATAACCAGAGTGAGGTGCTGGCCGGTGCGCTTGCTAAAGCCGCCAATCTAAAGCTAAACATTGATAATCTGCAAAGGATAGAGTTTACAGAAACGCAAACCAAAAAATCGCGTTTTGCACGCTGGCTTAATGTGGAGACAGTTTTTCGTGTAAAAGAGCCAGCTGCGTTTGTAAATAAACATATCCTATTAGTGGATGATGTAATGACCACCGGCTCTACTGTGGAAGGCTGCGTAATACAGATGGAAAGAATTGAGGGGATAAAAATATCGCTGTTTACCTTGGCCTATGCCAAATAAAAACCCCGGCCGGGGCCAGGGTTTATTGTTGTTACATTAAACTACTTTTTACTGCTTAATCAATCTCCGATTGGCTTTCAGTTCCCCATCTGAAATCTCCAGCATGTAAACGCCATCCGGTAAATCATTTAGATTAACTACAGTTTCAAAGCTCTCTCCGGCTATCTCCTTATTAAGTTCCATTATCACCTTACCTGTAGGGTCCAATATCCTTATAGAAGCCTGCCTGCCATTTTCAGAACTAAAAGTTACGGTTACACTTTCCTTAGCGGGATTAGGGAATACCTCCAGGCTGCGACCCAAAGCATTCTCTGCCATGCTAACATTGGTAAAGCATATAGTGGTATCATCAGTACCACAGCGATTAGTTGCGGTTAGCTTTACACAGTAGTTACCAACCGATCCATAGGGATGAGTTGGACTAATCCCGGTTCCGGTATTGCCATCCCCAAAATCCCAACTGTAGCTAGTTGAACCTGAAGTAGTGGTTGACGAGGCATCAAAGCTCATGTTTAAATTAAATCCAGGCGAGCTACCTGTAAAGCTGGCTACAGGCACACCTGCTGATCCGGTATTTACCGTTATCGGTCCGGCTATTCCGCTGGTATCTCCTTTACAAATATTACTTATGTAAATATCATAGGATGTGTTACCCATTGTTCCGGTAATATACCCGGTGCTATCTGCTGTTACCAAAATGGCGTTGGTTGGCAAACCTCCGGTTGGCCCATAGGCCACCACAGTTGAATCTTCATCATTGCTCCAGCTTACCTCAATGCTATCGCAGGCTATAGCTGTAGCTACAATATTGGCTGGTGTTACACATCCCGGTATACCGTTAATTGAAATATCATCAAGTGCAATATCACCAGCGCAGCACCCATTACTTACTGCTCTGAAGCGCACCCTAACGGTTTGCCCCTGGTAGGCTGATAAATCAGCAGTGGTATCAATGTATGGTGAAGTAGTAGCCGTTTGGTACACCGAAGTGAGTGTATGCACATCACGTATCCAAGTGGTACCATTATGAATGTCCACATGCAGCTCGGCCATTTCGTTGGTTGAACCAAACATGTGAAAATAGTATTCAAGGTATGGGGCAGTTACACTGGAAAGGTCTATTAATGGAGATACAAACATGGTAGAATCACCAATAGTGGAGGTAGAAACATCAGCCGTAATAAAGGTTCCACCCAATGCCGGAAAGGATGTATTGTCTCCTGCGGGGCCGGTGCCCACAGAAGTTGTTTGCGTGGTATTTCTCAACTCCCATGAGTAGCCATTAGAAGGTGAGTTACCCGGATTATTTGAAATAATCTCCCAACAGTTATTGGTGCCATTGTAATGCCCAACAGTGGCCGCAGAAAGATCAGTGCTGTAGGGAGCCTGCGAAACGGTACATGCGGTAGTAAACTTATAGGGACCGGCCCATACACTCACATCACCCTGTCCACAGCTATCTCTAACATATACATCATAAGTAGTAGAGGCCATAAGTCCGGTTAGGGTGGCTGTTGGAGCCATTGTGTTTATGAAGGTGCCGGTTCCTCTGCCAAACCCAGCAGGGCCATACTCTACATTATAATCTGTAGCCTGCCCCCCGGGAGACCATGTAATAGTTGCTGTGGTTGTGGCGATAGTAGTTGCATTTATACCACCGGGCGCAGGGCATGATGCATCGGTACAAAAAGTAAATGGGCCTGCCCACGGGCCTGTACCTATGCCCAGGCAGGTATCCTGCACATAATAATCATAGCAGGTATTTTTAGTAAGACCTGTAATTGTATATGGGTTGCTGGTAACGTTTTTAGCAAAGAAACCAATACCTGAGCCCTGGCCGAAACCAGCGGGCCCCCAGTTAATGTTCCAGTTGGCTCCGTTTGAGTTCCAGGTTACGCGAGCTGTATCAATGCCTATACCCACCGTATCAGGATTTGAAGCAATACCACATAGAGCCTCGGTTACAGATAAATTATCCACCAGCCACCACCAGGCCCATACGTTGCCGTCATCATATAAAAAGCGTACCCGGAAGTTGGCATTGGCATATTGGGTAACGTCAAAGCGCTGATGATCCGGAGAACCGAAACCACCGGTAGTTGAATTTACGGTGTAAATACTCACCCACTGTGAACCATCATACACCTGCACCGCGCCAGAGTCATTAGAAAATACCCACTGAAAGAAGTGATCAAACTCCAGAATAAGTGCGCTGGTTGACGGCAATGAACCTGCATCTATAGGTGGTGAAGCCAGAATTTCGCGCATGTAATCATTTGCTCCATACTCATCACTGTTAACAATGGCAAAACCGGTTCCATCCAAATCTCCGGTAACTGTGGTTCCACCTGCTGGTTCCCACTCCCAGGTTGCCGCACTGGCGCCCCCACTAATGGCATTCATACAACCGAGGTTTGCATTAAAATCCTCAATATAGGGCAGGCTTTGTACCAGGCAGGAAGTTGTTAAGGTAATCGGGCCCAGAGTATCACCAAAGCCGGTGATACAACTGTCAATAAGATAAAAGTCATAGGTGGTTTGTGGTAACAGCCCGTTTATGCCAAATGGCGAACCTGATGTATTGGTTTTAGTGCCAGTACCGGGAATAAAACCTGTGGGGCCATATTCAATCATAAAGCGGGTAGCTGAGCCCGCTGTCCAGGTAAAACCGGCTGTATCCGGCCCAATAAAGGTTGATGAAAATGCGGATGAAGGAGAGCATTGTACCTCTCTTACCGAGAAGTTATCTATAAGCCACCACCATGCCCATGAGTTTCCATCATCATATAAAAACCTTACCTGGAAGTTGGCATTGGCATATTGTGTAACACTTAAGTATTGATGATTGGGGTTGCCAAATGTTCCCATACTTTGTTTCATTACCAATACACTTACCCAACTGGCTCCATCAAAAACCTGCACTGTGGCGGAGTCAGAACCAATGTGTCGATAATACTGATCGAACTCCACCACCAGGGCCCCGGTAATATTTCCCGCGTCTATAGGTGGTGATTCCAGCATTTCGCGCATGTAAATGCCATTTCCATATTCATCACTATCTACCCCGGCAAAACCTGTGCTGTCCAAATCACCAGGTGTAGCCATACCTCCTGTTGGCTGCCATTCCCATGATGTGGTATCCGCACCACCATTAACTACTTTCATACAGCCCAGGTTAGTATTGAAGTTTTCAGAATAGGGTAATGATTTTTTGGTACAGTTGGTAATAAAGGTTATTGGCCCAAACCAGCCCGAAACACCATTAACTCCGCAATTACTCCTTACGTATAAATCAAAGGTTCCACCGGGAAATAATAGAGAATCGATAGTAAATGGCGAACCTGCCGTTTTAAAACCAGTACCCGGACTACCCTGGTTAAATCCTGCCGGGCCCCATATAAAGTCATATGGTGCACCGGGGCCGGTTACATTACCCGTTACAAAAGTATCTCCAACTATGGTGAGGTTTAGTGCTGTAGGATCAGGGCAAAGTATAGTGGTGGTAAAAGTTTGCTTTCCGGCAAAGTAGGCTGAATCGCCACCTGAATTACATATTTCCCAAAAAAGGTACTCATAAGAGGTTTGGGGTACTAAGCCTGTTAAGCTGATAGATGGCAATGAAGATGGATATGTACCTGTTAATTTGGTTCCTGTACCAGGGGTAAAACCTTGCACTCCGTATTCAAAATAGTAACCGGTATTACCTGCCCCGGGGGTCCAGCTAACCTTTGCCGTGTTGGCTCTTACACTATCAACCACAAAGTTTGAAAATGCAGGGCAGTTTCCTGCAACCGGAGCTTTTACTTCTACAGTATAATCATGGGTTTCGCCATAGGTAAATGAATTGCATGAAAACCCGGCAGTTAAAGCCGTGTTCCACACCAGCCTTACTCTCATCCGGTATAAACCCGTGTTGCGGGTATTATCTATTAATATAGAATCGGAATATGTTGGAGTAGCTCCGCCAATAGCGGTTGCAGAAGCTAAAATAAATTCAGTGGTGTCACTAAAATCACCATCGTTATTCCAATCAATCCAAACGCCTACATATTCCTCAGCCAGATTATAATTGGTAGTGGCCGTAAAAGGAATGTAAACAGATGATTGAACTACAGTGATAGGAGTGGCTGTATAGTCAGCATATCCACTAGTACCACAAGGGGTGCCACTTTGTGTATAAGTGCCCAGGGTAATGCCATCAAGGTCATCACCAAGTGTACAACCGGTGCCATAAAGTGATGTACAATAGCTTTGGGAATAAGCTAAAGCCGGGATAAGCAGGACGAAGAGAATGAATAAAGATTTCTTCATAGGGAAGGTATTGAGGTTAGTATTAATCGAAAAATGTAAATCCTAATTTATGGTTTAAATTTGACGCCTCGCGGCAAATGGCTCACAATTTGTTTATTCAGGCCATACATTTTATAATAATTTTCTTTCATGCGGTTGAACCGACAGCTGGTATTCTTTTTCACTGTTTTAGGCTTTCTTGTTTTTTTTGAGGTTACACTTAACTCCTGTGCCAGTCGCTCAGCGCCTTCAGGTGGGCCGCAGGATACTCTTGCTCCGGTTTTGGATACGGCTTTCCCTCCAAATATGTCGCTCAACTTTACCGAAAAGCAGGTAATACTAGTGTTTGATGAGTATATACAGTTGAAAAATGCTACACAACAAATCAGTTTTTCGCCACCTCTAAAAAATAAACCTACCATTACGCAAAAAGGTAAGGAATTAAAAATTGAGTGGAAGGAGGATACCCTTCTGGACAACACCACCTACATCATATCCTTTGGTACCTCGGTAGCTGATTTTACCGAGGGCAATGTTAATGAAAAGCTGAAATATGTTTTTTCAACCGGTGATTATATCGACAGCTTAAAGCTCTCAGGGTCGGTGATGGATATAAGCAACGGTGAGCCGGTTGAAAAGATTATGGTAGGGCTATATGATTTGAATACACTTAAAGGCAATGACTCCATACCCTTTAACAACCTGCCTACTTATTATGCTTACACAGATGAAAACGGCCGGTTTTCATTAACCAATATGAAGTACAGCGAATTTGTGGCCATAGCTTTTGAAGACCTTCGCGGTAATTTTAAAATGAATACCGGTAAGGAGAAAATGGCTTTCAGCAATGATACCATCACCACCTCGCTTAAGCCCGAACCACTTAATCTGCTCGGCTTTATGCCAAAGTCAGCAAATAGGTTTTATGGTGGAAAACATACAGGCAGAGGGCTTATAAAACTGGCCTATAATTATGCCCCAAAAAACCTGGAAGTTGATTTTTTAGACACCACCCTACGTAATGAGTTTCACTATTTTTCTCTCAGTAAAGAAAAAGACACTGCCAATTTTTGGTTCAATAAAGGCGAAAAAGACAGCCTGGCACTTTTGGTGAAATCAAATAATGAGATTATTGATACGGCATTAGTTGCCTTAAAAGATTACTCAGATATTGGCTTTACCTTAAGCCCAATGTACAAAGAGGTGAAGTTTAATGAACCTGTTTATATAAGGGGTAGCAGCCCTTTAAAGGCCGTTTACGATAGCCTCATTATAATGGTTACAGAAAAGGACACTATGCCGGTGGCCGGTACGGCCCTTAGCAAAAGCAATCCCTTAATGATGAATTTAGAGCTAGGCAGCAGACCTAAAGATTATTCACTGGTTTTTAAGAAAGGAGCCGTTGAAAATATTTTTGGCGAAAAAAGCGACTCGGCTAAGTTTGATTTCAGCAGTTTAGCTAAAGCGGATTTGGGTAACCTTGATTTTACGGTAAGAGTAGACAGCACCTACCCTATGGTGCTGCAAATCTTTAACCCTGCCAATCAAAAAATTATTGATACTACATTCAGGGAAGTGATAACCCTGAAGATGCGGTTTATGAAACCCGGAATTTATGCCGTGCGCCTGATTGTTGATGAAGACGGGGATGGCAAGTGGACCACCGGAAGCTATTTTGAGCAGCGCCAGCCCGAAAAAATTATTGAATACCTGGAACAAGCCGAAGTACGTGCCAACTGGGACCTAGAGCTGGATTGGAGGCCAAGCACCGATAAACCTCAGTTTGTTAAACCAAAAGAGTCCCTGTCTGACAAAAACTGAAAACGATTACGGGATTCCAGCATCCGCTCTCTATTCAATTTGGCGGTGATTACTTCTTCCTTAAAAGGAGATAACAGCGCCACTTCGTTTCCCAGTTCATCATATACGCCTGAATCACCACTATGTGATACACCATTGCCATCATCACCAACCCTGTTTAGGCCGGCAACGTAACACATATTTTCAATAGACCTGGCCTTTAGCAAAGCTTTCCATGGCATTGATCTGCGCTCAGGCCAGTTGGCCACAAAAAGTTGCAAATCCACATCTGTGGTGTTTCGGCACCATACAGGGAAACGAAGATCATAACATACCAGCGGCATAATGCGCCAGCCTTTGTACTCAATAATAAGATGCTTCGTACCGGCCGTGTATACCTTCTCCTCACCGGCCAGGGTAAAAAGGTGGCGCTTGTTATAGGTTTTAAACTCACCGGTAGGGTAAACAAAGAACAGTCGGTTAAAGTAGTTGCCATTCTCTTTAATGATAGCGCTACCGCAGATAGCCGCATTGTATTCCTTCGCCACCTTCTGCATCCATGGCAGGGTTTCACCTTCAGGCGTATCCCAAAGCTCTTCAGGCGTCATACTAAAGCCCGTAGTAAACATTTCAGGTAGTATTATCAAATCACCTACTTCTATAGATGCAGATAGTAGAAGTTCAATTTTATCAAAATTGGCCTTCTTATCCTGCCAAACAAGGTTAGGTTGTACTAAAGTGATAGACAATTCATCCATATCGCAAATTTAAACAGCTAGTAATCAAGATTTTTTTAAAGATTTTTTCAGGAAAATATCTGACAGTACTTACTTAAACTTTAAGCTATACAATTGTTCTGTTGGTCGGGCTAATGAGGTAAACACAAAACTAAGGCTCAATGATTTTTCACAAATTAAATGCGGCTATCCCTTATTTAATGGGCAACTACAAGATGTTTAGTTTAAAAATGACTTATATTTGAAGTGAAGAGCTTTTATAAGTTTTTTCATTTTTATGTTTTAGTTTTCGTAGAACCTCCCCGGTAGTTATCGGGGAGGTTTTTTGTTTCTCAACTTGGATGTTAACTTTTTTTGGTTAATTTAGAAGCACTTAACAGGGTTCTTCATTTATAGGGAAATAGGGTTAGTAATCTACAAAGACCAACCTATGTTAAGAATTAGAACGCCCCGAGTCACTTCGGGGCGTTTATTTTTTAGTACTATCCATAAAAAAGGCCCGATCAGGTTTAACCTGATCGGGCTACTTAATTTATACGCCTATAATTCTATTTTTCTTTCTTTATAGATGAGCTAAGGTACTCGCGGTTCATGCGGGCAATGTTCTCAAAAGAAATTTCTACCGGGCATTCCTCCACGCAGGCCTGTATGTTGGTACAGTTTCCAAAGCCTTCTATTTCCATCTGGTTTACCATATTTTGTACGCGGTCTTCTGCTTCCACCTGCCCTTGCGGCAATAAGGATAGCTGTGAGATTTTAGCGGATGTAAACAACATGGCCGCTCCGTTGGGGCATGCTGCCACACAGGCTCCACAGCCTATACAAGTAGCTGCACTAAAAGCTTTATCAGCATTTTCTTTTTCTACAGGTATGGCATTAGCATCAAGCGTATTTCCACTGGTATTTACCGAAATATACCCACCGGCCTGAATAATACGGTCAAAAGCCGTGCGGTCCACCATCAGGTCTTTAATCACGGGGAAGGCTTTACTTCTCCATGGCTCAATGTAAATGGTATCACCATCCTTAAACTTACGCATGTGCAACTGGCAGGTGGTAGTTGCTCTTTCAGGGCCGTGTGGCTCTCCATTAATGTACATAGAGCAAGACCCACAAATACCCTCGCGGCAATCATGGTCAAAAGTTACCGGGTCATCTCCTTTGGCGATCAGGTCCTCGTTAAGGATATCGATCATCTCAAGAAAAGACATATCCCCATCAATATCACTCACCTGGTAGTCCACCAGTCTTCCTTTGTCTTTACTATTGGCCTGGCGCCATATTTTTAAGTTCAGCTTCATGTTGATGCTTATTTATTCAAACGTTTATAAGGTCTGCACCTGATCAAATCGTCTATTTATAACTTCTTGTCTTAAGTTCAATATTCTCAAAAACCAGATCTTCTTTATGAAGCTCGGCTTCCGAAGGCTTTCCTTTAAACTCCCAGGCTGACACAAATTTGAACTCTTCGTCACGTCTCAAGGCTTCACCTTCTTCAGTCTGGTATTCCTCACGGAAGTGGCCTCCGGCTGATTCTTCCCTTTCGAGTGCATCCTTACACATAAGTTCACCCAACTCCAAAAAGTCCATTACGCGCAGGGCCTTATCCAGCTCAGGGTTCATTTCATCCTTCTTGCCGGGTACACGCACCTCTTTCCAAAACTCCTCACGCAAAGCGGAAATTTCGTTAATAGCCTGTTTAAGTCCTTCGGCATTGCGGGCCATACCACATTTCTCCCACATAATCTTACCCAAAGCCTTGTGGAAGTAGTCAACAGAATGCTTGCCCTTGTTATTAATGAGTTTGTCAATATTGTCGCGAACGTTTTTCTCCGCAGCTTCAAATTCCGGGCTATCCGTTGAAATCTCACCGGTACGAATTTCATCTGCCAGGTAATCCCCTACAGTGTAAGGAATTACAAAATACCCATCAGCTAATCCCTGCATAAGTGCAGATGCTCCCAGGCGGTTAGCTCCATGGTCGGAGAAGTTGGCCTCCCCAAGAGCATAAAGTCCGGGAACCGTAGTCATAAGATTATAATCCACCCAAAGGCCACCCATAGTGTAATGCACAGCCGGGTAAATCATCATAGGTGTTTTATATGGATTATCATCGGTGATCTTCTCGTACATTTCAAACAGGTTACCATATTTGGCCTCAACCACTTTGGTACCCAGTTCTTTTATTTTTTCATCGGATGGATTATCGATACCCTGAACATTGGCCTCAGTTTTTCCATAGCGCATAATTGCCGAAGCAAAATCAAGAAATACAGCCTCACCGGTTTTATTTACTCCAAAGCCGGCATCGCATCTCTCTTTGGCTGCGCGGGAAGCCACATCACGTGGTACCAGGTTACCAAATGAAGGATACCTCCTTTCCAGGTAATAATCCCTTTCCTCCTCGCTAAGCTCGGTAGGCTTCTTTTTTCCGCTGCGGATGGCTTCCGCATCTTCCTTCTTTTTAGGTACCCAAATACGCCCGTCATTTCGCAATGATTCACTCATCAGCGTAAGCTTACTTTGGTGCTCACCTGAAACAGGAATACATGTAGGGTGGATTTGAGTATAACAAGGGTTGGCCATAAAGGCTCCTCTTCTATGAGCTCTCCAGGCGGCCGAGCAGTTACTGCCCATAGCATTGGTACTAAGGAAAAATACGTTTCCATAACCGCCTGAGCACAATAATACCGCATGGGCACTGTGTCTTTCAATTTGGCCGGTAACAAGGTTTTTAGCAATAATGCCGCGGCATTTACCATCAACATTTACCACGTCCATCATTTCGTGGCGGTTATACATTTTTACCTTGCCTTTGGCTATTTGCCTGCTTAGCGCAGAATAGGCCCCAAGCAGAAGCTGTTGCCCGGTTTGCCCTTTGGCATAAAACGTACGGCTTACCTGTACCCCGCCAAATGAGCGGTTATCCAACAGGCCACCATACTCACGGGCAAAGGGTACACCCTGGGCCACAGCCTGGTCAATAATATTGGTGGAAACTTCGGCCAGGCGATACACGTTAGCCTCGCGGCTGCGGTAGTCGCCACCTTTTATGGTATCATAAAATAATCGGTAAACAGAGTCACCATCATTTTGATAGTTTTTTGCAGCATTGATACCGCCCTGGGCAGCAATGGAGTGCGCCCTGCGGGGGCTATCCTGAAAGCAAAATGACTTAACATTATAGCCCATCTCTGCTAAAGATGCGGCAGCAGAAGCACCGGCAAGGCCGGTACCAATTACAATAATATCAATGTTACGCTTGTTGGCAGGGTTTACCAGCCTAACCTCATTTTTATGGTTTTGCCACTTTTTATCTATTGGCCCTTCAGGTATCTTAGAATCTAATATTGCCATGGTAAAATGAGCTTATAATGAGTTTATGTAATGGTAGAGAGCAATGAATACAAAGCCGGCAGGCACCGCAATTGAAAACAGTGTACCTAAACCTTTAACTATTGGGCTGTATTTAGGGTGCTCCCAACCCATTGATTGAAAAGAAGATTTAAAACCATGCGCCAGGTGAAGACCCAGGAATATAAATGACAGGCAGTAAAGACCCACTCTTATTGGGTCATGAAACTTCTCTGCAGTTTCTGCAAAATACCTGGTAGGATCTTCAGGATGACTTTGGATATACTTATGTGCTATTTCCGGAATCCAAAAATCGTAGAAGTGTAATCCTAAAAAAAGCAGGATAACCACTCCACTTAAAATCATATTACGGCTTGTCCAGCTGGAGTTTGCCGAGTAGTTGGTTTTTTGATAACCTACCGGACGAGCGGCTCTGTTGCGTGCGGTTAACACAAACCCCATCACAAAGTGAAAAATTACACCGGCTATTAAAATAGGTTGAAATATGGCCTGCACTACAAAGTTGGTTCCCATAAAGTGCGACAGGCTGTTAAACGTTTCAGCACTTATGGTAGAGGTAATATTGATGATTAAATGCTGGGTTAAGAAGATGATAAGGAAAAGAGCCGAGAGAGCCATCGCCACCTTTCTACCCACTGATACAGATAACAATCCTGTTTTGGATGCCATACTTAAGTCGTTTGAATTTTTTGGGATCACAAAAGTAAGGTGCAGACGTTCACACTTCAACTATCAGCATTATTTAGATTGATTATAAAGGAGGCGTAAATAGTGATTTAGAGCCACTGTACGATTCGCTTCTGATGATGACGGAAACTATCTTTGGTAGCCCAAAAAAATCTGAGTTCTTTTGCCACTTTAAACACTGGTATTTAACATTTACTATTATGAGATATAAGCAGCTCCCCAAAGACGTTTACATTGAAAATCGCGAGAAATTTGAAAAGCACCTGAAGCCACGTTCTCTTGCAGTATTTAATAGTAATGATATTTACCCAACAGGGTCGGATAGTACTTTGCCCTTCCGCCAGCATGGTGATATACTGGCACTTAGCGGGGTGGACCAGGAAGAGAGTATTCTGGTAATTTTTCCTGATGCCTATAAGCCCGAGCACCGCGAAATGCTTTTCCTTAAAGAAACCAACGACCACATTGCCGTATGGGAAGGTGCGAAACTGGATAAAGAGCAAGCCTTTGAATTGAGTGGAATAAAGAGTGTGTATTGGCTTAACGACTTTGAACGCATTTTTAATGAGGTGATGACCTATGCCGAAAATGTGTATCTCAACTCTAATGAACACTTACGTGCTAATCTTGAAGTTGAAACCCGTGAAGCGCGCTTTGTAAAATGGTGTAAGAATAAATATCCGGCTCATAATTATGAGCGAAGCGCACCTATAATGCATCAGGTGCGCGCTATTAAAACCAAAGATGAAATTGCGGCTATGCAAACGGCAGCCGATATTACAACCAAAGGTTATAAGCAAGTAATGCAGTTTATAGAGCCCGGCAAATGGGAATATGAACTGGAGGCCGAGTTTATGCATGAGTTTTTACGAAACCGCAGCCGTGGCTTTGCCTACACACCTATAATCGGTGGTGGCTATAATGCCTGTGTGCTGCATTACATAGAAAATAACGATGAGCTTAGGGACGGTGAATTAGTACTTTTTGATGTAGGTGCTGAATATGCTAACTACTCCTGTGATGTAACGCGTTGCTTCCCGGTAAATGGAAAGTTTACGGATCGCCAAAAGGAAATATACAGCGCAGTGCTAAGGGTTAAAAAGGAAGCTGAAAAGCTTTTGGTGCCCGGCAATAATCTGAATGACTACCACAAGGCTGTGGGTGAAATTATGACTAAAGAGTTGGTGGACCTGAAGTTGCTCACCATGGATGATGTAAAAAACCAAAACCCGGACTGGCCCGCCTACAAAAAGTACTTTATGCATGGCACCAGTCATTATATTGGTTTGGATACGCATGATGCCGGCCTTTGGACAGCACCGATGGAAGTGGGCATGGTGTTTACCTGCGAACCCGGAATCTATATTCCTGAGGAAAAACTAGGCATTCGCCTGGAGGATGACCTTGTAATTACCGAAAATGGCTTGCTGAACCTTACTAAGGAAATTCCAATTGAGATAGAGGATGTGGAGGCTGCGATGAACTCCTGATCAAAACTCAGCTTGCCATGGCTTTTTTTGAATTTAAAGGCGTGCATTTTTCTTTTAGTGATAGCGGCAAAGGTCCGGCTATCCTCTTCCTCCATGGGTTTTTAGAAGAGCAAAGCATGTGGACGGGGATTATTAATGAACTCCCAGCTTCATATAGAAAAGTTACTCTTGATCTACCAGGCCATGGAGCTTCCGGTAATCTGGGTTACATCCACACCATGGAAGAAATGGCGGAGGTTGTAAAGGCGCTGTTGGATCATCTAAAATTAAAAAAGGTGTTTTTGGCCGGCCACTCTATGGGCGGGTATGTAAGCCTTGCTTTCGCGGAATTGCATCCCGATATGGTTAAAGGACTGATATTGATGAACTCTAATGCCCGGGCCGATAGCCCTACCAAAAAGAAAGACCGGGATAGGGCCATTAGAGTGGTTAAGGAAAATCATAAGGCATTTATCAGAGTGGCCATACCTAATTTATTCAGGCCTAAAAACCGAAGGATACTAAGAGAAGTCGTAAATGAAGTTAAGGCCAAAGCGCTGGAAACTTCAAAACAAGGTATTGTAGCAGCATTAGAAGGAATGAAAATACGACCTGACCGTGAAGTGCTCTTGCATTTTGGGCCTTACCCCGTTCTGTTTGTTGCGGGTAAAAATGACCCCGTCATTCCATTTGAATTGCTAACTGAGCAACTTGAAGCTGAAAACGTATCAGCCCTTATAACCGAAAACGGGCACATGGCACATTTTGAGGATACCGAGGAGGTGGTGAAAGGGATTAAAAAGTTTTTGAGGGAGAAGGGCATTAAATAAAAAAGGGAAAGCCGCCAGTGAGCCGCTTCCCTTAGTAATGAGTTAGATTGTAACTAACCAACACTCAAATGAAAAAATGGTCTGCCTGCGGATCCATAAATAGGGCCAGTTAACAAAGTCTTTTCCACCTCTCTTCCATATCATTCATGGTTTTGCTTTGCACCAACTGCAAGGTATTGTAGAGCTTATAACTGCCGTGTAACGGTGCCCGCTCACTCAAACTTTTCTCTAAACAAACACGAAGAACCCACCCCCAAAGCGGTTTGGGTAACTCACACTTTCCCTCAACTCACTATCTGAGGCTTCTCCATAATTAGGCCTGTCATAGTCCGAACCAGAATACATATAACTACTTCTTTGGGAGTAGTACAAATCAAAGCTATTTCTGATATTATAACTTAGATAACCTCCAGCACCTGCGAAAAGTGACAACTTCCAAACATCGACAAGGTGATAGGATGCTGACAGGTGCAATCTGATTTGATCGGATGAAAAATTACCGTTGAAATATTCAAATGACACAGAATCAGTGAAATTTTGATTACCTGTTACCAAGGATTGAGTTGTATCAATCCTAATACTATCGTTAAATTCAAAGGCCTGACTAAAATTGGATCCAAGTGAATATCCCACGCCCAACTGAAATAGCAGTCTTTCGCTAAAGCCAGTCTTGCTTTTATCACGAACATTAAACTCCGAGACTAACTCCAATCCTACATACTCAGACCTACTGCTTCTTTCAATTTCAAAACCAGTAAAGTCTTTATTTAGAATGGTGGAATTTGGTGCCATGCTTCGATATCCTGTTACACCTGGCCAAGACTTTTTTAAAACTTGTAGATCTGGGGCCGCTCCTACTGACTTTAAACGGAATAAGGGCAATCTCACTTCACCCTTTTGACCAAAAAGGCCAGCTGTAAAGATGAGCGAGACCAATGTAAATACGAGTTTAGTTTTTTGCATCTCAGTAGATTCAACCTACACAGAAATACTGACGCAAAAAAATCCGCTTACGTTGGTCTCGCTAGTAAAAGATTATTTCAGCCGATTACCCCGTAACCCTCAAACCAAGGCCAAACTGTAGAAAACCCTGTGTAACCGAACCATAGGTTGGGATGTTGGAAAAATCCAAGCCTGGACGAACTTCGCCAAACAGGTGAATTTTGGTCCAGAAATCACTTGTTTTACCAAAGCGTACATCCACGCCAAGGGGTACGTAAACGGCACCACCAAAAGAACTTTCATTTGATCTGAAAACTTCATTTTCGTTCTGGCTGTCTTCAAAGTCAAGTCCATAACCGTAATAGCCATTAAAGTCCTGACGCTCCTGCTCTGTACCTTTTTGCACATGATAGTTTACCGATGTGTAGCCATTGAATGAATAATTGGCCCTTACGCCAACTCCTCCATAAACCGACCATCTTGAAACTCCCGTAGTTCTGAAAATCATGGACACATCAAGCCTTACGTTATCCGTATTATAGTTTAAACTCAGATTACGATGCGTTACAGAATCCACAAAAACGCTATTGCCTGTTTGGCTTGATACTAGCGTATCATAGGGTTTTCTTTCATCCTGAAAATAATCCGCACCCAAACTGCTGAGTGATGAGTAGCCAACGCCTACTCTAAGCTGGGCACTTTGGCGAAAACCGGTTTTCTCCTTATTTCTTAGCCCAAGACCAAGCATAACTTCAAAGCCCCCGGCCCCGTTGGTAGAACTAAAATCCGAACGCTGAAAACCGGAAAAATCGCGGGCTAGTATAGAGGAGCCAGCGGCCAATTCATTGAAATCCATAATGGTAGCAGGTGCTGAATTGTACACCTGCCCTGAGGGCATCACAGAAAAATCCTGAATCTTAAATAAAGAAACATCGCTTTGCTGCGCCAAAAGCCCGAAAGAAGCCGTTAGCAATAAACCTAGTGGAAGAAACACTTTTGTCTTCATTGTAAAAACTGTGAGTTTTAAGTTAGTGTGCAGATAACTGTACTTTACATTGACTTATTTCAGCCTACTGAAAATTTAACAGTTACAGCGATAGCTTCCCTTCTGAATTAGTCGCCCTTATTCAAAAGAGCATCCCAACCCTGGGCCGTTAGAGGCATCAGTTTTTCGTCCCTCGTCATAAGGTTCATTCCGCTATCCTTTTCGGTGATGTGGCCAATTATAGTAAAGTTGGGGTTACCCTTAATCTTATCGTGATCATTAATATCTACGGTAAAGAGAAGCTCATAATCTTCACCTCCGTTAAGGGCTACCGTGGTGGTGGTAAGATTAAACTCTTCACATAATTTGTACACCGTGGGGTCTATCGGAATTTTTTCTTCATAGAGTCTGGCGCCCACATCTGATGCCTTACATATATGGATGGTTTCAGAACTCAGGCCATCCGAAATATCAATCATGGAGGTTGGCTTTACACCCAATCCTTCCAGAATCTGAATCACATCCCTGCGGGCTTCGGGTTTTAGCTGCCGCTGAAGAACATAGGTATGTCCTTCCAGCTGAGGTTTCATATCCGGATCGGCTTTAAAAACCTCCTTTTCGCGTTCCAGCAATTGCAGCCCCATGTAAGCTCCGCCCAGGTCTCCCGAAACTACAATAAGATCATTAGGCTTAGCGCCAGATCGGTAAACGATGTCATCTTCGTAGGCCTCGCCAATAGCAGTAATACTTATAATCATCCCCGAAAAAGAAGATGTGGTATCGCCACCAACAAGATCTACTTCATGCTCCTCGCAGGCAATGCGCATCCCTTCATAAATCTGATCTAAAAACTCAACACCAAACCTGTTGGAGATGGCCATATTTACCAATATCTGTTTGGGCATGGCATTCATGGCATATACGTCAGACAGGTTTACCATTACCGCTTTATAGCCAAGGTGCATGGGCGAAACGTAGGTAAAGTCAAAATGCACACCCTCCACCAGGGCATCGGAGGTAACTACGGTTTGTTTATCCAGATTTTCCAGTACAGCGCAATCATCACCCACCCCTTTAATAGATGAGGCATTGCGCAACGGAAAATTTTTTGTGAGACGCTCTATAAGACCAAACTCGCCAAGGCTGGCGAGTTTGGTAAATTTTTCTTCTTGATTTGCCATGGGGCAAAATTACGAAGCAAATATGGCTTAGCGCATAAGCGTAATGGTGCCGGTATGCTCTTTTACATGATCCACACCATACACATACCACTTGTAAGCTATGCGGTATGTGTAGATACCCACCGCGGCTTCGGTTCCATTATAAGTTCCATCCCAGCCTTCATCGGCATTGTGGCCCTCATAAACCATTTGTCCCCAACGGTTGAATATCTGAATATTGTACTCGCTTAAATCGCAACTGTGGCCTACTTTAAACTCATCATTATTTCCATCTCCATTAGGCGTAAATGCATTGGCCACAAAAAACGGGCATTCACAGTAGCTAAGGTTTACCCTGTAAGTACGCGTAAATGCACCGCATTGGTTATTTAGTGTGATGGTATAATCCCCTTCGCGGTCAAATTGCCTTATCTTATCTTTTTTGCCGTCATACCAGGTAAAGTCCTCTGTAATTTCTGATAGATCAAAAGTTGCCACATCACCATCGCAAATTGTGGTATCAATAGTTGCGGTGTTTATTGGTTTTTCAAACTCCACGTATATAGTATCTGAAAACACTCCACAGCTATTGGTGGCACTCAGCCAATACGCACCACTTTCAGTAACCGTTTGTGTAGGCAAAGAGCTGTTGGTATTACTCCACTTAAAGTTTTGATGCTGCAGGTTGGCGCTCAGTTCAAGCGTTTCTCCATAGCAAAGTGTAGTATCCGGCCCAAGGTTAATACTGATTGGGAAATCTTCAGTTATGATAATGGTATCCGTATATGAAAAGCACTTGTTTGCCACCGTTACCCAGTACTTACCTGCGGATGTAGCCAAAAAGCTGGGAGAAGTGCTTCCATCCTTCCATAAATAGCTCGTCATATTTTGTGGAGCCTGCAGCAATAGCGTGCCTCCGGCAGCGCATATGGTTGTATCACCACCCAGCGAAAAAGTGGGAACATCCAGCACCTCAACATGTACTGTATCCTTCCAGCTTCCGCAGGAGTTTGAAACCTCTACCCAGTAATCTCCGGTTTGCTTTACATAGATGCTCGGCATATTAGAGCCACCCTTCCATTTAGTAAAAACCCCGGGTATTTGCGTATCCAGCAATATGGAATCGCCCATGCATATGGCAGTATCCTTACCTAAGTGAAGGCTATTTAATGGATTTTCTACAATTACATTTATTGTATCAGTGATAACACCACAGGCATTGGTTACCGTTACCCAATATTTTCCGGCAGCCGTAACGCTAAAATTTTGTGTAGTATCTCCATTGTTCCATAAATAGGTACAGCCTGGGTTTTGAGCATTGAGGTTTAAGGTGCTACCACCACAAAACTTTACATTATTACCCAGCACCATTTGGGGTGGACCGGTAACAACTACATTGATAGTGTCCGTAACCGTATTGCAGGAGTTTGTTACCTCTACATAATAGGTTCCACTTTGCGAAACGGTGATGGTACGGGAAGTATCATTAGTTGACCAACTGTAACGCGCATTTGGATAACTACCCGGATCAAGCGTAAGCTGACCTGCGCAGAAAAGTGTATCACTACCAAGGTTAATTGAAGGCAACGGAGCCACTGCATTTACATAAGCCGAATCCCTTAATGTACCACATGGAGTGGTAATATCAACATAGTACCATCCGATAGTATTTACCGTAATGGATGATGTGGTGGCATTCGTATTCCAAAGGTAAGATGTAGCCTGAGGCTGCGCTGCGTCTAAAACTACAGAGCCGGTGCCGCAAAAGGTTGTGTCCTTAAGTTTCTCTTCAGCTGGATCATTAATTATCACGTTAATTGTATCAGTTATTGTTCCGCATGATCCATAGGCTGTTGCCCAGTAAGTACCGCTATTCCTGATTTTAGCACTGGTTTTAGTTTGACCGTTTTGAAATACAACGGAATCAATATTTGGTTGATTGAAGTAAATTCTTAGAAAATCCGGACGACATAAGGTTGTATCCTTACCCATAGAAAACTTCATATCATTTCTATCAATAACATAAACAGTATCGGTCGTTGAAAAGCACTGATTAGAAGCACTAAACCAATATTTTCCCGGAGCAGTTACATTTATCTTGTATGATAACCCTCCATTGCTCCAATTATACGTGTTATAAGGAGCCGCTGATATACGAAGTGTAACACGGCTACCGGGGCACTTGTAAATGGTATCCTGAACAATCTCTGACGGCTTTTCAATTATAGTAACCCTTATAGTATCAGTAAAAACGCCACAGGCATTTGTAACCTGTAGCCAATAAGTACCAGATTTGTTTACCGTAAGATTTTGGGTGGTGTTTCCTCCTTTAGACCATAGGAAAGAATTTCCTTCAATTGGAACTCTGCTCCTTAGTATAATCTGGCCATTACAAAAAGTAGTATCATTTCCCAAATCAAAGGACACCGGGCTTATTGATTTAACAATAAAGTTTTTAGTAAAGGATGAACACTGGTTGGATACTGTGACCCAATGACTACCTAACCCAAGTGATGAATTAATTTGAGATGTGGAGTTATCACTCCACAAATAAATAGTTTGCGTACCCCAAGAGCCTGCATCAACTGTACCTGGTGTACCCTGGCATGTATAAACTGTATCCGGAATGGCGGGAGATGGAAAAGGGTCAATACTTACATTTACAGTATCGTAAACGTATCCACAGCCATTGTCAGCACCCACCCAAAATTTACCGGCTGTATCTGTTTTAATTGTTCTTGATGTAGCACCATTTTGCCATAAAAACTGGCTACCAGGATTACCTGCATCAAGCATAACGGAATCACCAGGGCAAAGAACCACATCAGGACCAAGGTTTACCTGGTTACTGGTGCTGCCTATTAAGTAGATGGTATCCGAGAAAGTACCACAGGGCAAACCAACAGTAAGCCAATATTTTCCGGGCTGGGTTATTTGTATGGAGTTAGTTGTTGCGTTATTACTCCAAAGGTGTGCACCTGTACCAACCGGGCTGGTGAGGGTAAGACTACCACTATTACAGAAAAGAATGGTATCAGTATTAAATAATTTGCCGGGGCCTACAAATGCCACATTTACAGTATCCGCTGCCACACCGCAGGCATTTGTAACCTTCACCCAATACTTTCCTGAAGCATTTACAGCCAGGCTGTTACCCTTAGAGCCGTTGCTCCATCTCACCTTTCCGGTTAGCCCAGAAGGAATTTGAAGAATAGTTGGATTACCACTGCAATTAATAATATCCTGGCCGAGGGCTACAGTTTGTGGGTTGTCAACCGAAATTACCACCGTATCGCGGTATGTACCACAGGCATTGGTTACTGAAACATGGTAAGTACCTGCCTGGGTAACATTTAGCTGATGGCCGGTAAAACCATTTTGCCAATAGTAAGTGGAACTGGGAGAAAATGGCACCGACAATTGAGTGGATGAACCGTTGCAAATTGCACGATCGGGGCCAAGGTTTACGTTTACAGGGCTATCTACTATTACCTGTATAGTATCTGATGTTGTTCCGCACGGATTGGTTACCGATACCCAATATGTACCCGATGTAGTTACCGAGATACTGGGACTTGAAGCTCCTGTGCTCCACACATAAGTAGAGTTAGGATTTGCCGCGTTTAGAGTAAAAGAGTTTCCTTGGCAAAAACTAACCGTACTACCCCAGTTAACCTGAGGTAAACATGCGTCAGCACTTTTTGGAGTCAAAATGTTAAGAACGATCAGATACAAAGCTGCTTTGTATCCAAGTTTCATGACTTGCTTGATTTAAATAATGAGTGAGAGTAACGTTTACAAGCGGAACAAATGTAGTATAAACATCGGCCCAACAATGAAAAATTGAGTACAAAATAGCCACCGAAAATGCTGACTA
Source organism: Schleiferiaceae bacterium (assembly GCA_963758205.1). Taxonomy (GTDB): domain Bacteria; phylum Bacteroidota; class Bacteroidia; order Flavobacteriales; family Schleiferiaceae; genus Owenweeksia. Next base: position 87,277 of record CAVWUM010000001.1, on the reverse strand, counting down.
TCAGAATTTTATAGATTTTTGGATATTCTAAAAGGGTTAGATTTCAGGCTTTTAGAATTTGGAGGTTTTGATAATTTCTTACCAAAAAAAATTTTAAAAAAAGTGGATTTGAACTAGCGAAGAAGATTGATAATACCCTGCTTTTGTTCTTTATGATCTAAACCATATACCATCCAGGTGTAGTCCAGTTTATAGTTATACACACCAATGGGCACTTCCTGTCCATGATACATTCCATTCCAACCCTCATTGGGGTCATAGGTTTCAAAAATGCGCTCACCCCACCTATTATAAATTTGAAGATGATATTCGGTGAGGTCACAATCATGAATTATCTGATACTCATCATTCAGCCCATCTCCATTTGGTGTAAAGGCATTTGAAATATGTAACGGGCAATCGCAATTGGACAGTACAACTTCATAGTCTTTGTAAAAAGTTCCACAAGTATTTGTAAGTGCAACTGAATAACTACCTTCTTTATCAAAATATCGCAGTTTATCTGTTGAACCATCATACCATTGCACTTCAAGCTCAGCTTTAAGGAGATCAACAACTGCAGAGTCTCCTAAACAGACTACTGTGTCCTGAGGCTCGGGTTGAAGTGGATAGTCAAAGTTCACCCGGATGGTATCAGCAAATACTCCACAGCTATTTGATGCAGAGGCCCAATACTTACCACTGCGGGTAACTTCTCTAAAATCAGCGGTAAGCCCATTATCCCAATGTATTGGGTAACTAAGATTTCCCGGAGTAAGGTAAAGTGACTCTCCAAAGCATAAAGTGGTGTCACTACCGAGTTCCATAATAATAGGGTCTTCCCCTATAAGGAGTATAGTATCAGTATAGGTAAAGCATTTGTTATTTACTGTAAGCCATTTTTTTCCGGCATTATAAAAAGTGGTGGAGGGATTTATACTACCATTACTCCATGTATAATTCTCCATTTCCGGAGGCCCTTCGAGCTCCAGCTCTCCATTTACATTACATATAAAGGTATCTGTACCCAAATCAAAAGTGGGTATATCCTGTACCTCAACAAAAATGGTATCTGTCCACACTCCACAAGTATTTGAAATAAGCACCGTATATAATCCTGTACCGGAAACAGTAATCTGACGCGTACTTTCCCCCGTGTTCCATTGGGTAAAAACGTTATCGTAATGGGCATCCAGAGTTAAAGTTTGCCCCTGGCAAATAACCGTGTCGTTGCCCAGTTCCAGGTTTACAAGCGGGTATTCTGTAACCAACTCTACAGAGTCGGTAATAACTCCGCATGCATTTGTAATCGTTACCCAATAAATACCTGCTGTATCCGAAGAAAAATACTGCCCGGTACTTCCATCATTCCATAAATAAGTACATCCCGGATTTTGAGCATTAAGAGTAAAAACGCTACCCGCACAAAACATTACCGAATCGCCCAATGCCATTTTAGGAGGCCCGGTAATAAGTATAGTAATACTATCTGTATATGAATTACAGGCATTGGAAGCTGTAACCCAATATGTACCAGAAACCGTTGCTCTGTGCCTTCGGGCATTTGTACCATCCTGCCAGGTGTACTTTACACCGGCCATATAAACGGGGTCGAGCCATAAATAGCCCGAACAAAAAATAGTATCCTTGCCGATGGAGAAGGGCGCAATTGGATAATCTTCCCGTACGTAAAAAGAGTCTCTTACGGTTCCACAATCATTGGTTAAATCAACCCAATACCAGCCTGCGGTGTTTATTGTAATATTATTAGCAGAGGCACCTGTGCTCCAGTAATAAGAGGTAACATTGGGCTGACTGGCATCAGCAACCACGCTACCACCATTACAAAACGCCATATCATTTAAAAGATCTTTTGGTGGTTTACTTACACGTATATTAATGGTATCCGAGTACATACCACAGGCATTATACACATCCACCCAATATTTTCCAGAAACATTTACGGGTAAGCGGCCATTTCTTGAACCGGTGCTCCAGCGCACTGAATCAGAATTATAAACCGTTGCATCGAGCAATATCACTTGAGTAATACAAAAAGAAGTATCCGGACCAAGATCAATGTTTAATGGAAAAACATTATTAACTACCACACTATCATAAATAGTATCACAGATATTATAGGCTTCGAGAAAATAGGTGCCAGGATTATTAACTACAATGGAACTTGTAGTATCCCCGGTACTCCACCTGAATTTGGTGAGGGTATCATTTGGCAATCCATACAAGGTGGTAGAGTTGCCCTGGCAAAGAACAATGGGTCCGGCTGGTGTTACCGAGGGTGTATAAGTCATAGCAACTTCAATAGTATCATAAAAGTTACCACAGGCATTACTAACCTTTACCCAATAAATGCCCGGGCTTGTTACCAGCATATACGGAAGCTTCCCTCCTGTACTCCAGTCAAATTTATGTATCCGTGAGGGCAGTCTTGTATCTAGTACCACAGGACCACAAACTACAGTATCATTGCCGAGATCGAATGCCGACATCCTCAGCTTTTTTACATAAAACTCTACCAGTATGGTATCACAATGATTACCTACCAGAACCGTATGACTACCTTCTGAAGAGTAGCGATGCACACGATTGGTGGTGCCATCATCCCAGAAATAATAGGATGTAGGCCCAAAATTACCGGCATCTACATCTACATATCCATTACCACAGTAATAAGCTGTATCACCAATTGAATCCACAGGCTGGTAGGTAACTTTTACATGTACAGAGTCATAAACAATTCCGCAACCATTATCCACACCAACCCAATATAACCCAGTTGTATCTATTTGAATAGTGCGTGAAGTTTTACCGTTTGACCAATTATAGGTACTGCCCACATTACCGGCATTCAAGTACAAAATATCATCATAACATATCGTGGTATCCTTACCCAGATCTACCGTAGGTGGATATTTATCAACCACCTGCACCGTGTCATAAAAAACGCCACATATATCAGAATACTGTACCCAATAGGTACCGGGAGAAGCCACAGAAATGGTTGGTGTATTGGCATTAGTACTCCATAGGTAGCTTCCACCACTTATACCAGGGTCAAGAATAGTATTGGTGTTAACACATTTGGATACTACCCCACCAAGATTAAGGCTTGCACCCGGATTGTGAATAACCCTAACCGTATCTCTAAAGGTACCGCACCCATTAACCATTGATACCCAATAACTACCTGGCGTGGTAACCACCATAGAGTTAGTGGTATCTCCATTACTCCAATAAATTTTGGCATCTTGCCCAGCAGGTACAGATAAAGTTACAGGCGCCCCTGCGCAGTTTTGAATATCAGGACCCAAAGAGTAGACCGGGGGCTGTACAAGGGTAATATTAACAGTATCCCCATAAGTTCCACAGGCATTAGTAACCTTTACGTAATAGGTTCCGGACTGAGTGATAGGTAATTGATGTCCGGTTGAATTATCCTGCCAACGGTAAGTAGTATTGGGCTGCAAAGGCACCGAAAGAAAGGGGAGGTTAGCTGAGCACATTACACGATCGGGCCCAAGGTTTATATTAAGATGCTGGGCCACATTTACCTGTATAGTATCGGAAGTGGAGCCACAGGAGTTGGTAACTGTAACGTAATAAGTACCCGAGGTGGTAATGGTTAGCGAGGATGTAGTATCACCTGTATTCCATAAATAGCTGCAGTTGGGGTTAAAAGCACTAAGCGTAATAGAGTTACCCGTGCAAAAACTTAGAGTTGGAGCCCAGTTTACATGAGGCTTACAAGCATAGGCAACCTGTACCCCCAGGGTAACCACTAAAACTATAAGAATATGCTTTCCAATGCTCATAGAAATTCGGTCAGGCTTATCTAGTTGTAGAGTGAGAATTGGAGTAAACCACAAATATATAAATATCAGCATCATGAGCAGTAATCAATTAGTTATTGTGCAGTTATGGTCGTTCTATTAACTGATAGATTTATACAGTGGTTTCATTTTTTGGTACCTGTTTGTTTAGCTACCTTTGCATTAATTTTGACTAATTCTAAATAGTTATGATAAAAGTTTCTGAATCAGCGCGTAAGCAACTGGAGCACCTTGTGCAGGAAGAAGGTAAGGAGTTAGCTCAGTCATACGTGCGGGTTGGTGTTACCAGCGGGGGGTGCAGCGGACTATCATACAACCTGAAACTTGATGACGCTATTTCTGAAAGTGATAAAATGTTTGAAGACCAAGGGGTTAGAATAGTTATCGATAAAAAGAGCTTTTTATACCTGGTAGGTACTACACTTGAATATAGTGGTGGGCTAAACGGAAAGGGCTTCAGCTTTAATAACCCCAATGCCTCGCGCACTTGTGGCTGTGGTGAAAGCTTTGCAGTTTAGATACAGCTCACCTACAGGTATAACTTTTCAATTTTGACAGAAAGATTTTTATATGAGCAGTGAAGAGCAATTATTAGAGGAAGTAACAGGATCGGAATATAAATATGGCTTTTACACCGATATTGAATCTGATCAGGCTCCCAAGGGGCTTAATGAAGATATTATCAGGTTTATATCGGCAAAAAAGAATGAGCCCGAATGGATGCTGGAGTGGAGGTTGGATGCCCTTAGAAAGTGGAAAAAAATGAAGGAGCCAAAGTGGGCGAACATTCATTATCCTGCTCCTGATTTTCAGGATATTTCCTATTATTCTGCTCCTAAAAAGAAACCCACGCTAAACAGCCTTGATGAAGTTGATCCCGAGCTACTGAAGACTTTTGAAAAACTCGGTATCTCGCTTGACGAGCAAAAAAGGCTAACGGGAGTGGCCATGGATGTGGTTGTGGACTCAGTATCAGTAGCCACAACATTTAAAAAGACCCTGGCCGAAAAAGGCATCATATTCTGCTCTATATCAGAGGCCATTCAGGAACACCCGGAGTTGGTTAGAAAATACATCGGTACGGTAGTGCCAAAAAGTGATAACTTTTATGCGGCTCTAAATTCGGCCGTTTTCACGGATGGGTCTTTTTGCTACATACCAAAAGGGGTAAAGTGCCCAATGGAACTTAGCACTTACTTCCGTATAAATGCTGCCGGTACGGGCCAGTTTGAAAGAACCCTGTTGGTAGCAGATGAAAGTAGTTATGTAAGTTACCTGGAAGGGTGCACCGCCCCAAGCCGCGATGAAAATCAATTACATGCAGCGGTTGTAGAGCTTATAGCACTTGATGATGCAGAGATTAAATATTCAACTGTACAAAACTGGTACCCGGGTGATAAAAATGGTAAAGGGGGCGTATTCAATTTCGTAACTAAGCGAGGTATTTGTGAGCGCAATGCCAAAATCTCGTGGACACAGGTGGAAACCGGTAGTGCCGTAACGTGGAAGTATCCAAGCTGCATCCTTAAAGGAGAAAACTCTATTGGAGAATTTTATAGTGTTGCCGTAACTAACAACTTTCAGCAGGCGGATACGGGTACTAAGATGATCCACCTTGGTAAAAACACCAAGAGTACCATTATTAGTAAAGGCATATGTGCGGGTAAGAGCAATGGCAGCTACCGCGGGCTGGTAAAAATTGGCCCAAGGGCTGAGAATGCCCGAAACTTTTCGCAATGCGACTCTTTGCTAATGGGCAGCAGCTGCGGTTCACATACCTTCCCTTATATAGAAACTCAAAACAAAACCGCTAAGGTGGAGCACGAAGCCACCACCAGTAAAATTGGTGAAGACCAGATTTTTTACTGCAACCAGCGTGGCATCGGCACTGAAGAAGCCATAGCGCTTATTGTTAATGGCTATTGTAAAGATGTACTAAACCAATTGCCTATGGAGTTTGCTGTTGAGGCGCAAAAACTTTTGGCCATAAGCCTGGAAGGCAGTGTTGGATAAAAACAAATTCGAATAAATTTTCTAAAAGAACATCTGCAAGTCTATTGGCTTAGCGCGAAATAAATATTGAAATGCTAAACATAAGTAACCTACACGCCCAAATTGACGGCAACGAAATATTAAAAGGAATTGACCTTGAAATAAAAGCCGGTGAGGTACATGCTATAATGGGCCCAAACGGCTCAGGAAAAAGTACTCTATCATCAGTAATAGCCGGGCGCGAGGAATATGAAGTAACCAACGGCCATATCGATTTTGAAAATGAAGACCTTTTGGATTTGGCGCCTGAAGAAAGATCGCACAAAGGAATTTTTCTTTCATTTCAATATCCTATAGAGATTCCGGGAGTTACGGTAACCAATTTCCTCAAAACCTCCATAAATGAAATCCGTAAAGCACGAGGCATGGAGCCTATGCCTGCCAATGAAATGCTGAAAAAGATGAGAGAGAAAATGAGCCTTTTGGAAATGGATAAGGGCTTTTTGAGTCGATCATTAAATGAAGGTTTCTCAGGTGGGGAAAAGAAGCGCAACGAAATCTTCCAGATGGCGATGCTTGACCCTAAGTTGGCCATCCTTGATGAAACCGACTCCGGTTTGGATATTGATGCCCTGCGTATAGTTGCCAATGGCGTAAACAAGCTAAGGAGTAAAAACAATGCAGTACTGCTTATCACACACTACCAAAGGCTTTTGGATTATATAGTGCCTGATTATGTACATGTATTATCTAAGGGTAAGATTGTAAAATCAGGAGATAAAAATCTGGCCCTTGAACTGGAAGAAAAGGGATACGATTGGCTGAAAGAGGAAGCAACTATTTAAGCGTATCTCAACAGGAAATTAATTTTATAGAATCATTCGAATCTTCCAATTTTCGAATCTTCAAATAAGAAACACAACGTGGAAGAACTTAAAGATAAACTGGAATCATCATTCATCGTTTTTGAAAATGAGTTGAATGGACAGGCGAAAACCCCCGTTCATAAAACCAGGCAGGAGGCTTTTAGGGTTTTTGAAGAAAAAGGTTTCCCCACCAAGCGCGATGAAGAGTGGAAGTACACCAATCTAAAGCCCATTTTAAAGTATGATTATCGTCTTTTTCATAAAGATGATAATGCGATAGACTTTAAAGAAGTGAAACGCTATTTTTTAAGTGATGTAGATACCTACAAACTTGTTTTTGTTGATGGTGTATTCAGCTCCTGGCTTAGCGAAACCACTCATGATGGCTTTGACATTTGCACTTTTGGCAGTATGCTTAGCAAGTATGAAGATGTTGCCGAAAAGTACTTCAATAAAGCGCTACCAAAAGGTGACTCCTTAGGTGCCATTAATACGGCTTTCGCCAGAGAGGGTGCCTTTATCCGCATTAAAAAAAATCAAACGGTTGAAAAACCGGTGCAGCTTATATTTTTTACCACTAACTACGAGCATGAGGTAATGTTGCAACCCCGCAACCTTATTGTGCTTGAGGAAAATTCGGAGGTAAAAGTTGTGGAGCGCCACCAATCGCTTAGTAGTAGTGCAGTACTTACCAACTCAGCTACTGAAATTTTTGCCGAGAAAAACTCAAGGCTACATTATTACAAAGTGCAAAATGACAGTCTTAATGCCTCATTGATTGATAATACATCCGTGAAGCAATATGCTGGTAGCCATGTAAACATTGGCACTTTTGCTTTCGGAAATAAGTTTGTGCGCAATAACCTCAATATTTTTCTTGAAGAAGAAAATACCGAAACTTTTATGGATGGGGTAACTATTATTGGTGAGGGGCAATTAGTAGATCATCATACTCTGGCCGACCATAAAGTACCTAACTGCCATAGTAGTGAGCTGTATAAAGGTATTTATGATGCCAATGCCAAAGGGGTATTTAACGGTAAAGTGATGGTGCACCCTAATGCACAAAAAACTAATGCTTTTCAGCAGAATAATAATATACTGCTTACCGATAAAGCCTCTGTGGATACCAAGCCACAGCTGGAAATTTATGCAGATGATGTGCAATGTTCACATGGTTGTACTATCGGTCAGTTGGATGAAGATGCGATGTTTTATATGCAAACCAGGGGCATCCCTGAAAAGGAAGCAAAAGCCCTATTGCTATATGCCTTTGCCAATGATGGCCTGAGAAACGTAAAAATTCCTGAACTGCGCAAAAAGCTGAATAAGCAGATAGCTATAAAGCTCAATGTGGATCTTGATTTTGAACTGTAATCATAACTATGAAAACAGCATCTGCCCCATTTGATATAGCTAAAACCAGAAAGGACTTCCCTATACTTGACCAACAGGTTAATGGTTATCCATTGGTGTATTTTGATAATGCAGCCAGTACCCAGAAACCGAAGGTGGTTATTGATGCACTTAATACGTACTACAGCACTATTAATAGTAACATCCACAGGGGTGTACACCACTTAAGTCAACTGGCAACTGATGCCTATGAGCTTACCCGCGAAAAAGTGCGCAGCCACCTAAATGCCGAAAAGGTTTATGAAATCATATTTACCAAAGGCACTACAGATGGTATTAACCTTCTTACTACCTCCCTTTCAAAAGGTATAATCAAAACCGGTGATGAGGTTATAATCTCAGCGATGGAGCATCACAGCAATATTGTGCCCTGGCAAATGCTGTGTGAGCAAACGGGCGCCATACTAAAGGTTATCCCCATGAACAGTAAAGGGGAACTGTTGCTGGATGAATACCAAAAGCTACTTACTGAGAAAACCAGGATTGTGGCTTTCAATCATGTATCCAATGCCCTGGGAACTATTAATCCCGCAAAGGAAATTATACGGATGGCGCATGAATATGGTGCATGGGTATTGGTGGATGGTGCACAGTCAGTACCCCACATGCAGGTGGATGTGCAGGATCTGGATGCTGACTTCTATGTTTTTAGTTCTCATAAAATTTATGGGCCTACGGGTATTGGTATTTTGTATGGAAAAGAGGAATTGCTGGAGCAGCTTCCTCCCTACCAGGGTGGTGGCGAAATGATTGCTACCGTAACCTTTGAAAAAACCACTTATGCCGATTTACCCCATAAATTTGAGGCAGGCACCCCCAATATTGCTGATGGTATTGTACTTGGCACCGCACTGGACTATGTAAATGAAATTGGGCTGAACAATATTGCCCGATATGAAAACGAATTGCTGTCTTACGGCATGGAGCAACTTTCTCAGTTTGAGAATATGCGGTTTATTGGCGAAGCCGATAACAAGGCCAGCGTTATATCATTCCTATTAGGTGATATTCACCCATACGATGCAGGTGCCATTTTAGATAAACTGGGTATAGCTGTACGCACAGGCCACCACTGTACGCAACCTATTATGAACTTCTTTGATATTCCGGGAACAGTGCGGGCTTCCTTCTCATTTTACAACACTAAGGAAGAAATTGACCGGCTGGTTGAAGGGTTAAAGAGAGTTGAGAAGATGTTGGCTTAATATATTTGAAAATTCGATAATTTGAAAATTTCCTAGTTGGCAACTTATTCTCGTTTTGAAGATTTAGAAATTTGGCAAAAATCAAGAACGCTTTGCCAATGGGTTAATACCGTTGTAGAAACCACACCTTTAAAATCTAACTTTAGGTTAAAGGATCAAATAGAAGGTTCCTCAGGTTCAACTATGGACAATATCGCTGAGGGTTTTGAGCGATCCGGGAATAAGGAATTTATTTATTTTCTTTTTGTAGCCAAAGGCTCCGCTGGTGAGGTTAGGTCACAGCTTTATCGCCTTTTAGACAATAAGTACATTGCTCAAGAAGAGTTTGAAGAAAAGCGACTGTTTTTAGAGAATTTAAGTCAGCAAATTAACCGCTTCATTAACTATCTCAAAAAGTCCGATCATAAGGGGTGGCATTTTAAAGAAGAGCAAACTGAATATGGAAAAGAGGAGCCCAATGATTAATCATCAAATTTTCAAATCTTCAAATTCTCGAATCTTACGATGAAATGGATCCTCAAGGCCATAATCCAAAAAATGATTTCGTGGATGCCGGCCAGCCAAAAGATAAATTACCTCTTTCAAAAGCACATCACCAAAGGTGTTCAGCTTAGTGATCAACATTTTAGCGATAAGCTGGGCCATGCTATTGACCATATAAGGTTTTATAAAAAGTATGGTGAAGTTAGTGAGTTTGAAGTACTGGAGCTGGGCTCTGGCTGGTACCCTGTAGTACCCACTGCGCTGTTTTTAGCCGGGGCAAAAAAAATCACATCCATCGACATCAGTCCGCTGATGACACGCGAAGGTATAATTGAAACGGCCCGTAAATATCTGAGCTGGTATGAGGCTGGTAAATTGGAATCGCTCAAACCTTATATTATTCAGGAGCGACTTAATAGCCTGAAAAGAATAGCCCATCAAGGTTTTACAAAAGATGAATTATTAGATGAATTGAAGTTAAGCCTGCTGATACGGGATGCCCGGGAAACCGGTTTTGATACCGATAGTTTTGACCTTGTTTGTAGCAATAACACCTATGAGCATATTTATCCGGAAATACTCGAAGGCATCATTAAAGAGTTTCAGCGGGTAGTAAAACAGGGAGGTGTAAACAGCCACTTTATTGATATGAGTGATCACTTCGCCCACTTGGATCAAAGCATTACCATTTATAATTATCTGCGGTTTAGCGAAAAACAATGGCGTAGAATTGATAACTCAGTTCAGCCCCAAAACCGTCTTCGTATGTCAGATTATCTGAAGATATATAAGCAGAATGGTATCGAAATCCTGGAAAAGGAAATAAGGCCGGGGAAAATCAGCGATTTAAAGAAAGTAAAACTTGATGTGGCATATTATGGTTATGATGAAGCAGATATTGCTATTAGCCATGCCCACCTTGTAAGCAGCAAATAGGCTTTACACAACCTTAAATAGAGGCTGAAAATTGGGCACAGGCTTTCTGTTTCAGACCTTTGCCCCACAAACAATTGTAATGAGCACAATACAGGATACGCAGCAGGAAATAGTGGAGGAGTTTGAAATGTTTGACGACTGGATGCAGAAGTACGAGTACCTGATTGAGTTGGGTAAATCGCTACCGCTGATTGATAAACAGTATAAAACTGACGACAACCTGATAAAGGGCTGCCAAAGTAAAGTTTGGCTGCATGCCGAGAATAATGGAAGTGAAGTTATCTACACCGCAGATAGTGACGCTATAATTACCAAGGGCCTTATTGCATTGATGATACGTTCGCTTAGCAACCAAAAGCCAGAGGACATCGTAAATGCCGACATGAGTTTTGTAGATAAGGTGGGCCTTAAGGACCACTTATCGCCTACAAGGGCCAACGGGCTGGTGAGCATGATAAAACAAATGAAGTACTACGCACTGGCGCTGCAAGCCCAAAAATTAGCCCCCCACCCCCCAAAGGGGGAGCAAACAAATTAAGCCCCCTTTGGGGGTTGGGGGCCAAAAAATTAAAAAAAATGAAAGACGCAGAACTACAGGCAATAGGGGAAAAAGTGATTGATGTACTCCGCACCATCTACGATCCGGAAATTCCAGTGGATGTATATGAGCTGGGGTTGATTTATGATGTGGCCGTAAGCGATGAATGTGATGTGCATATACTTATGACACTTACTTCACCAAATTGCCCGGTGGCAGAAAGCCTTCCTGAAGAGATAAAGGAAAAAGTGCGCAGCGTGGATGAAGTAAAAGATGTAGAAGTAGAAATAACCTTTGATCCGCCCTGGACCAAAGATATGATGAGCGAAGAGGCTATGCTGGAGCTTGGATTTCTATAAAATACTATAGCACGCAGATTTCGCAGATATAGCTAATGATATATAAGAACCGTATATATCGGCCGAATCCGTGTCATCAGCGTTTCAACAAACAGATTATTTCAAATGCAGGACGAAGATTTAATTCCCAATAAAATTGCCGATAGTGGCCTTATTACGCTTTCGCTGGAAGACTATTATCCAAAAGGCCCGAGGAAACACCTTGATATTGCGCCATGGTTATATGAGGGCGTAATACTTCGAGAGAAGGATTTCCGCGAAAGCGTAAAAACCCATGATTGGACGCAATATGAAGGATGTTATGTTTCGGTGAATTGCTCAGAAGATGCCATTATTCCGCAATGGGCTTATATGCTGCTGGCTGTGGCACTTGAGCCATTTGCTAAGAAGGTAGTTTACGGATGGCCAGAAATGCTGGAAAGCCTTATTATGGACGAAGTTTTGGCCAAAACAGACTTTTCTGAATTTGAGGATAAGCGCCTAATTTTAAAGGGTTGCAGCAAATTGCCCATCCCGCCCCATGCCTACCTCAACTTTGTAACCCGCCTTAAGCCTATTGTAAAAAACCTCATGTTTGGTGAGGCATGTTCTACTGTTCCTGTTTATAAAAAGAAGTAGATGAACTATAACATTTTTGCTATCCAGCAAAAAATTTCACCCATAAGGGAAAAGCTGCTGAGCCATAAGCTATACCAGCACTTAAATACAATTGAAGACCTACAGCATTTTATGGAGTACCATGTATATGCTGTTTGGGATTTTATGGTTTTGCTGAAGGCCCTGCAGGTACGGCTCACCTCTACTACCGAGGGCTGGGTGCCAACTCAAAGTCCGTTAGCCCGCAGGCTTATAAACGAAATAGTGTTTTGTGAGGAGAGCGACCTTGATATAAATGGTGAGCCTGCCAGCCACTATGAAATGTACCTGGCTGCCATGAAGCAGTGCGGAGCCGACACCCGGCCTATTATTCAGTTTGTAGATAAACTACAAAAGGGCTACTCGTATAAAAGCATGATTAAATACAATGTAGGCGAGGTAAACCCGGCTATCCTTCAGTTTTTAAAAACCACTTTTGAGATTGTAAAAAACAATAAGCCTCATGAGATAGCCTCGGCCTTTACCTTTGGAAGGGAAGACCTTATACCCGATTTATTTACAGAGATAGTGAAGGATCTGGACGAAAAAATTCCAAATAAACTAAGCGCCTTTATTTACTATTTGGAGCGCCACATAGAGGTAGATGCCGATGAACACGGCCCCATGGCGCAAAAAATGATTGCCGAGCTATGCGGTAATGATGAAACAAAATGGATAGAGGCGGAAACCGCAGCCGTGAAAGCTTTGGAAGCCCGCCTCCTGTTATGGGATGCCATAGCACTACCTGTGGGAGCGGAGGCCGTATAGCTATTTCTCTGCCAGAACTTTTTTCGCCTTTTCAATAGAGCGATCGGTGTAGTCGGCTATATCAGCCATTTTGGTTTTTTGCTCTTCGAGGTATTTTACCTTTTCAGCCTCAGCTACTTCCATTTTATCTGGATTTTCAAAATCATGCATCCAGTCCATCATAGATTCTTTGGCCTGGGTTAGATCATTTATGGCATTGTAATAAGCGGCAGTATCACTGGCGGTTGCCGAAGCCGCTTTTAGTTTAGAGCTCAATTGCCCCATCTCTCCCATCTGGGCCATGGTTTTGTCATGCAGGGTCATCACTTCTTTTTTTAAGGTTTCCACCTGATCTTCAGCTTTAGCCTCAGTAGATTCACCTTCGGCAGATGTGCTATTGGTACAGGCTATTACACAAATTGATAAGCCCAGTAAAACAAAAAACTTCTTCATTGTAAATAGATAAAATAATTGCAGCAAAGCTACAACCTGTGGGTTAAAACAAAGGCGCTTATTGCTTTTGCTTTCCCTATCTGTAACCGAAATTTGCAGCATGAAAATGTCAAAATCTGATATACTTAAGGTGGGCACCGTGCTGGTGATTTTTATAGCCGGCCTTATTGCCAGCTACCAGATATTAAAACCAAAGCGTAGTCTGCCCGTGTACAACCCATCGCAACTTGACAAAAGGTTGGTGGATGAAAGCATACAGGGCCAGGGTACCGGCCACCGCACACTTCCATTTAAACTGGTAAACCAAAATGATGATACGGTTACGGAGAGCATTGTAGAGGGTAAAATTTTTGTGGCCGATTTCTTTTTTACAACCTGCCCTGGCATTTGTAAAGATATGGCCGTGCAAAAAAGGAGACTACAGGAGGCTTTTAAAGATGATCCTGACTTTATGTTGCTTTCGCACACTGTAACGCCTGAGATGGATTCTGTACCCGTAATGAATGAGTATGCGGAGTTACAAGGCGCTATTAACGGTAAGTGGCAGCTCCTTACGGGAGATAAACCACAGATTTATAAACTGGCCCGCGAATCGTACTTCTCCGTGTTGGATGAAGGTGGTAATGGTGATGAAAATGACTTTATCCACACCGAAAATTTTGTTTTAGTGGATACCAAAAAGCGGATCAGGGGATTTTATGATGGCACCTCAGAGGAAGAGGTAAATCAATTAATAGAAGACATTAAGTTGCTTGAAAAAGAGGGAAAATAAGAAACCCTATAATTTCAGAAAATCATACTGAAAACCAACCACCACGTTTACAAAAGCCAGCTCCCTGTTTGCACTAAAGCTGCAACTGGCATTCATATCCAGATATAAAGAAGGCATAAGGCGATAAGTAAAACCCAATTTTGGTGAAAGGCCGGCATTAACCTCCGTAAAAGGATAAAAAATGTCATCATCACCACGGTAAGATGAACTGGTTTGAAAAACACCCAAACCCAGCTTTCCATAGGCGTTGATATAACTACTGAGTTTATGGTGATAACCGCATACCGCCTCATAGGTGATTACGCGCAACGCGGGCTGCTGAAAGTACTTTGAATGGAATAAAAATTCACGCAAACCGATTTCGGCACCGAGGCTCCATTGGTCGTCAAAAAAGTAATCGAGGGAAACCTCACCACCCTCGCCCTGCATAGTATGCTGGCCCTGCCAGCCGATGGGCTTTGCAATACCTCCTTCAAGAGAAACCCGCAGCTTTTGGCCAAAAGCCATGCTGCCGGCCAGCATTAATGTGAGTATTACTATTGCGCTATTAATCTTCAAATCGGGTAATGATAGATTACCAAATTTAACGAAAGATATTTATTACCAAAACCGAAACTGCTGAGTAACAGGATAAAATAAAAAACCCACCCATAAGGTGGATTTTTCAAATATGCATATGTGGTTACGAAACTACTCGTTAATGGTATAAAGGACACCCACATTTAAGCCTATCCAATCGTAATTTGGGGATGGAATTAATGCACCGGTATCTTCTGAAAAAACATGATTGTAATTCACATTTACATCCAGAAAAAACAATGGGGTCAACTCAAACGCAAGGCCGACCCTTGGTGAAATACCCCCATAAGTCATACTTTCTGAACCTGCATACTTGAAGATGCTATAAATACCCCGCCACCGAGTTCTCCGTAAAGATCAAGCCAGTCATCAAAATCCATGTGGTAGCCTGCAGTTACCAATATTGGAATCAGATTTACAGTTTCACCATCAAATGGAGCCTGATCAGAGTCATATAAAAATGACCTGTATCCACCTTCAATACCCAGGTCAAACTTGTCATTAAAATAATAGTCAAAACTCAAATCGCCTCCAAAGCCTATATTAGAGATTTTTCCAAAATCACCTAATGGTAATCCCGCATTTGCGTTTACCCCAATATTTATTTTTTGGGCTATTAATGAATGGCTACCTATTAGTAAAGTAGCACAGATAAGTGTTAGTACTGTCTTCTTCATGATTGTTTAATTTTTGTTTGTTGTTTACTCTCGTGCTGTAAGACACTTACTTTTACAAGTAAAATCCTACTAAGATTGTTTACAACACCCAAAAAAAGGCCGTAGGGTACCTCACCCAACGGCCTTTTGACTTGACTCGAACAACTAAAAACTAACTCTATCTATGGTATCGCCTTTCGGCTGAATTATTTGGTTGCTTTGCCTTCGGCATCATACCAAAGCTTCAATTCTTTTCCTCCAGAATTTAGGAGTACTTTATATTTTACTGCGCCATCTTCACCGGTCATTTTATAGCCTGATACAAACTTTGCCTCAGCATGGTTGGCGTTGATATCCTCTTGTGCAGCCGCTGGCAAATCTTTCATCGCCACCTCAGTCTTGTCCTGCTTTTTCATTGGCTCCTGCTCAGTAGCTAATTGAGTTGTGGCCAAAGCTGTTGCGGGCGTAGTTAAGCTTACTACTGCAATTGCGGACATTGCGATTGCTATTTTAAATACTTTCATTTTATTCACTTTTTAAAGTTCCCCTACCCTAATGACATATTTGTGCCAACAGAAGATGATAGATTAACCTTATGAATATCAAAACTTTAAAATATGTGTAAAAATATCTTGTGGGGATTATCTTTCACGATGTGGGATTTTTTTCTACAGAGAAGATCTCAGGCTTGGGTAACTAATATCTACTAGATCAATGGCTGAAAGTAATCGCAGCAATCAGCGATTCAAAAATCTCCTTGCTATATCCAATTTGATGGCAGATTTTTTCCGAGTCATCAGCCGGACATTTAAAAATGGATGTAGGATAAGCATCCACACCATTTATGTTCTCTGTACAGATATTTTTAAACCTGATGTTATTTGAAGTCAAATAATCCGTAGCCACATCTTTATTGTCCACCGGATTGATGAGTACAATGGACTCATCCGGAACATCCGATTGATTTAGCTCCAGCATCAGTTTTGTGCAAGCGAAACAGCCCTTGTACCAAAAAACTACAGTACTTCCTTTCTTATTTGAACCGTGATTAAAGCTATTATATAACGAATCAAAAAGTAAGTAGTTGCTCTGAGGTGATGGAACATTTCTTCTAGTCTTTGGGTTTATCAATATTTCTTTAGTATTGATTGAGTTACCCTGAGTCTGTACATCTACATCCCATAAAGTGTCTTTAATGGAATAGACCAAATGCTGCACAGAGGTTTCTTGAAAGTCGGAGCCCAAGTGAGCCTTCATGAAATATTTCATCCATTTTTTAGACAAATGAAAAGACCAGTTTACTGAATCTAAAAGCTCGCTTTGCAGTTTGTTTCCAATTATCAATGTATCCTCGGACTGCAAATTTTTAAATAATTCTACCTGACCTAACTTTAAAGGCATTGGCACCAAGATATCTTTACGCATTTCAGCATTATTCCTAATATACTCTGAATTAACTGTATCAATATTTTGATATTGCCGTATTTTTTTTCCCCCTATTTTATATTCATAAGAATATAAAGAGTCAGATATTATTAGAACAAATTCACCATTGGAGAACTTAGTGCCAGCACTGAACAATTTTTTTTCTTCATAAAAGATTTCACCTTTAATTATTGTAAAGCTTTGGGATAGCATAATACTACTAATAAGTAAAAAGAAAGTAATAAACAGCCTTTTCATACGCAGAATAAGTACCCTTCATGCTATGCATGAAGGGTTATGATTTTTCACTTTTATAAAATACTAACGCCAGTACCTTTAACAAAGACTCCCGGCCCTGGAACATCTGAAATTATACCTGTATCATAAGTAATCGTTACGGTGGCGTCACAGCAACCAGTACAATCAGAGCTTGTACACTTAATAGTATGAGTACCTCCCCCGATTGAGCCAGATCCCGATTCTCCGCATACACCTCCCTCACTTGAACAATCACATGACACTGTAACCTTCTCACCTGCGCGTCTAAATTCAATGTAATCGTCCGGATCATTAAAAGGAATGTAATAATATGTTCCCTCTCCTGTAAACACAAAACCCTCTTCACCATTTCCTGTTAGAATATTTACACCTCCTTCATCAACTAAAAATGATTGAACAATACTGGCTCCGGTGGAAGCACTTTTGGTTATAGTTAGATGACCTTCGGTATCCCTTTCAATACCCAACTTTATTGCCCCCGGGGTTGTTAGGGAGGTAACGGATTCAAACTCGTAAGAACTGGACTTTTTATGCTTCTCTTTTAAACTTGAAGCCTCCTTTGAACATGCAAAGAAAATTGCCGCTGAGGCAAATACTGTTAAGAATACTTTTTTCATATTAATAATAATTAGTAACTCGTTTACCTACTCATACGCTTTTCGGTTTACGCGGCTTTTAATACTATCAGGCCTGATTAATTAATTGCACATCAAAAGAAGCTAATTTTCCAATATCTCCTACAGCATATTCCTACCCCCCCCCCGTGTAAATCATCAATGTAATCAGTTTAAAATATTGATTCTCAATGTGAAAAAATTTTATCAAACTAAAGGCTTAGTAGTTGCAGCTTGGACGCTACCACTCCGCCTGCACTTTCATTTTCTTCACCCTATCCTCCAGCGTTTCGGAGGTTAGTCTTTCGCGCGATAACCGATCTACCATAATGGGGAAGGAAAATGGGGAGGGTTTTACGAGCTCCTGAATCAAAATGGTTTGCTTATTAATCCGCTCCAGGGCCAGGCGCAGGCGTCCTTCCTCCAGTTGAAAGTCCAGTGCCTCCTCATACGCCTGCTGTAGTAAAAGATTATCCGGCTCGTAATCATTAAATACATTAAATATGAGTTGACTACTGCTTTGTAGGTGCCTGTCTTTTACCGGTTGCCCGGGATAGCCCTGCCACACCATACCTGCAATGCTTGCTATATCGCGGAAGCGTCTGCGCGCCATCTCCACCGCATTTATGCTTTGCATAATGTCTTCGCGGAGATCTTTCAACGTAAAAATATCCGAGTCCAATGCCTCCTCTATAGGTATGGGCGAATCAGAAAGAAGCTCAAAACCATAATCATTAAGTGCTATGGAAAAGGTGAGTGGCTTGAACAATGAAATGCGGTAGGCCAATACAGTAGCCATCCCTTCGTGTACCAACCTCCCCTCAAAGGGGTAAAAGAATACATGGTACCCATCCCGGCTTTTAAACTTTTCAATTAAAAACTCATCGCGGGTGGGTATTACAGAGCGTTCCCGCTGTAATTCAAACAAAGGCTCCATCATGGTAAGCTCCGGGTCGGTGCGCTTTGGCTTAAAGGCTTCATCCAGCTTGGTGCGTAGCATGGCGCCCATTTTTGCTGAAAGCGGCATACGGCTTCCACCCCAGCTGGCAATCATTCCGGTTTTTGATTTTGACAGACGTACGGTTGCCTGCATGCCCCGTACTCGTATCAGCTCAAGGTTTCGCCCGGCAAACGAAAAAGTATCTCCAGGTTTTAGTTTAGCAATAAAGTGTTCTTCCAAGGTGCCCAAATACCCCCCACCCTGAAACTGCACCTTCAAAGAGGCATCGCTAACAATAGTACCGATACTCATTCTGTGCCGCTGCGCCACCCTGCGGCTATTCACCTTATACAGTCCATCCTCCTCAATTTCTACTTTATGAAATTCATCATATCCTGAAAGGGATTTGCCACCAGTTGTTATAAAATCCAAACACCATTGCCATTCTTCGACAGAAATAGACGAATAGCAAAAAGTCCTTTTTACCTCTTCAAATATCTCCTTTGGGTAAAACCCTTCGGATACCGCCAGTGTTACCAGGTATTGAATCAACACATCAAAACTGCGCACGTAGGGTGTGCGGTCTTCCATCATCTCTTCCTTAATAGCCTGGCGGAGGGCTGCTGCTTCTATCAATTCCAGGGAATGGGTAGGCACAAAATAGATGCGGCTGGTAGCACCCGGACTGTGACCACTGCGGCCCGCACGCTGCATAAAGCGGCCAACTCCCTTGGGGCTACCCACCTGTATTATGGTTTCCACCGGACGAAAATCCACACCTAAATCTAAACTGGAGGTACATACCACCACTTTTAGCTGACCCGTGTACAGAGCATCTTCTACCCAAAAGCGTAAATCACGACTGATACTCCCGTGGTGCATTGCGATTATGCCGGCAAGGTCGGGCTGTACGTCCAGCAAGCGCTGGTACCAAATTTCTGATTGAGAGCGGGTGTTAGTGAATAAAAGTGAGGTTTGACTTTTATCAATTATCGGAAGTACCTTTTTAAGCATCTTAATTCCCAGGTGGCCTGCCCATGGCAGGGTTTCCACCTGGTCGGGCAAAATGGTTTTTACCTCAATTTTCTTTTTGATGTTGGCGCGGATAATCACCTCACCCCGATCCTTCTCTCTCGGCTCAGCCGAGAAGAGGGGGAGCCCCATTAACACGGCCATCGCTTCATCCATATTACCTATGGTGGCGGAGATGCCCCAGGTTCTAAGTTCAGGGTTCATTCCGCGTAAGCGGGATAGAGCGAGCTCCATTTGTACTGCGCGCTTAGTACCCAGCAGTTCGTGCCACTCATCCACCACCACACATTGCAGGTTTTTAAACGTTTGCGGATAGTTTTTAGAGGCCAGTAATAAGTGCAAACTCTCAGGTGTGGTGATCAGTAAATTAGGCTGCTGCTTTCGCTGTTTCGCCCTTTCGGCAGATTTGGTATCACCCGTGCGTACGCCCACGGTCCAGTCCAGCTGCATGCCCTCAATGGCGCGCTCCGCTGCCTGAAAAATTTCTTTGGCGAGGGCCCTAATGGGCGTTATCCAGATAGCACGAAGACCTTTGGTTTCATTGTGCGAAGCCAGTATAGGAAGTAGCAAGGAATAGGTTTTTCCGCTGCCGGTGGGTGCATTCACAATTCCCGATTTGCCATCGGCATAAGCCTGCCATGCTTCCGCCTGAAAAGGGGCTACCTGCCAGCCCAGTTCTTTAAACCATTGTTCGGGTTTTTGCACCTGCTATAAAATTTGTTCCGAAATTAAGGTTTAGCGTTTAGGATTGTTTGGTTAATATCGCAAGTATGAAAAATCAGCAATATTGGGTGGATAAACTGGAACTGCAACCCCATCCCGAAGGTGGTTACTTTAAAGAGGTGTATCGCTGTAAAGAAGAAATACAAGGCAATGCCCTGCCAGCGGGTTTTGAAGGAAGCCGAAACATTGCCACCTCCATTTACTTTATGCTCACTGCTGGTAACTTCTCCGCTTTTCACCGTATAAAATCTGATGAAACCTGGCATTTTTATACTGGTGAGGCTATCACCGTTAGCGTTATTCATCCCAATGGAAAATTTGAAGAAATACACCTGGGCAGTAACCCCGAAGCAGGTGAAGTGTTTCAGGCCACCGTTCCAGCCCATGCCTGGTTTGCCTCTTCACTTAGAAAAGACGAGGGCTATAGTTTAGTAGGCTGCACGGTAGCCCCCGGTTTTGATTTTAGGGATTTTGAAATGGCTAAACGAGATAAGCTGATAAACGAATACCCACAGCACCGATCAATTATTGAAAAATTAACCCGGGGCTGATTAACCCAATTATGATATAGGATAAAAGGAGCTTTTATTTCAGAATGGTGTAACTTGAGGCTTTCCTAAACTATAAACATTATGATTTCTATCCGTACACTTCTCAAGGCCACGCTGGGTTTATTCGTGGCATTACTCGCTTACTCCTGCTCATGTGATGATGACCAACCTGTGCAACCGCCACCCCGCCCTAACACCATCCTATCAGAATACAGTATAATAGCCACCCATACTGTTGGCAGCAGTGCTTGCCCTCAGTTTTTAGATCTAATTGACGTATACTGCTCCCCTTCGGCCGCTACATCCTGTACGGCAGACTCAGTGGTGATCAGCAATCCTCATCCACAACTTAATACCAAATTCGCCAATGGAGGCACTACCTTTTCAAAACTGAATAAAGACCCCATGTTCGGCACCTATTTTACGGTAGAGTTTAACTGCACTGAAGCTAAAACTGTAAATCATACCTATGTTCTAATTCTGTATAAGGATGGTGTGGAAGTAGGCCGCGAAAACCTGTTGATTACAGTTACGGTGGTTTAGTATTGAAGTACGCGAAACACTAAAATGCCGGCATTTTGGGCTTATTGCCCAGTATGTTCTCAATGCGCTCCATTGCGTCATCCGTCAGTTTTTCTTTGGCATCAGTGGCTCTAAGGTTTTCCTTTAGCTGAGATGTTTTGGATGCGCCTAATATTACAGTACTTACATTTTCATTTTTGAGGCACCACGCTAAGGCCAGCAGAGGAATATTTATTCCCAGTTCTTTAGCGAGTTTGGTAAGCTCAGTCACTTTATTAAGATTTTCCTCCACTACGCTTTTGTCTTTCAGCCAGCTCAGTTCATCGCGGTTTAGGCGGGCATCTTCAGGTATGCCATCATTGTATTTTCCCGAAAGGATACCACTGGCCAGCGGAGACCAAACTGTAGTTCCCAAACCAACAGTTTTATAAATCTGGCTGAATTCCTTTTCCACCTTTTCGCGCCACAGCATATTGTATTGCGGCTGCTCCATAGTAGGGCCAATTAATCTTAAATCCTTAGCCACCATGTGGGCTTCCATAATTTCCTGGGCGCTCCACTCGCTGGTACCCCAATACAGCACTTTGCCCTGCTCTATCAGCGTGTTCATGGTACGTACCGTTTCTTCTATGGGTGTACTTTTATCCGGACGGTGGCAATAATATAAATCGAGGTAATCGGTTTGCAAACGTTCTAATGCCTGATGGCAGGCCTCCGTTAAATGCTTTCGGTTATTACCCTGCTGGGTAGGTTTGGATTCCTTAGGCCCCCAAATACCAAAAAAAGCCTTGCTGGATAAAATGTATGAATCTCTTCTCCATCCCATCTTTTTAAGGATTTTGCCCATTACTTCCTCACTTTTACCGGCTGCATACACCTCGGCATTATCAAAAAAGTTTACGCCATTGTCATAGGCCATTTTCAACAGTTCTTCAGAGGTATTGTCACCAATCTGGTTACCAAATGTTATCCACGAGCCAAAGCTCAGCTCGCTTACTTTAAGTCCTGATTTACCGAGGTTATTGTAATTCATATAAGTGTTATTTGATTAATGTTGAAGGTTAAAACTTGCAACGAGTTTACCGTAGGATTGTTTGGTAAAGAAAAGCCATAAGCTGATAGCTTTAAGCCGTGAGCAATCCAAATCGGTGGCCTCCTTGCAACTTCCAGCTTAGAACTTGCGGCCTCTCCTCAACTACTTTCTTACTTTCGTAAAAAACATACTGCCATGGCGATAAAAAAATCATTCAACCTCAATAAATGGATAGAAGAAAACCGGGATTTGCTTAAGCCACCGGTAAGCAATAAAAACCTTTACCCCGAAGGGACCGATTACATTGTAATGATAGTAGGTGGGCCCAATGCCCGAAAGGATTACCACTACAATGAAACCGAGGAGCTTTTTTACCAGCTGGAAGGCAATATTACAGTTACCATTCAGGAGGATGGACAGGCAAAATCACTACAACTTGGCCCGGGAGATATGTACCTGCACCCGCCCAAAGTGCCACATAACCCAGTACGTGAGGCAGGCTCTATAGGTCTTGTTATTGAGCGTAAGCGCGGTAAAGGTTTTACCGATGGCCTGCTTTGGTTTTGCGATAACTGCAACAACAAACTCCATGAAACGTACTTTGAGCTTCACGACATTGAGCAGGATTTTTTACCCCGGTTTAAAGAGTTTTATGGCTCTAAAGAATTGCGCACCTGCGATAAGTGTGGAACAGTGATGGAAGTGGATGAAAGGTTTACGGAATAGCAAACCAACCTTCCAGGATGAAATATTCGTCTTACTGTAAAACCTATAAAATGAAAATCCTTTACCGGCTACTATTCTTATCTCTTTTTCTTGGCTTGGTGCCCCTTTCATGTGAAAGATGTAACTCCAGTGCCTGCGAATGTGAAAGCAATACGCCAGTTGCAAATTTTGATATCACCAAATTTGGCTTGCAAACCTTAAATCCTGAAACACAGGTAGCCCTGGATACCTCTCAGGTTTATGATGTGGATAGTATTTCTAAAGCACTTGTCATTGATACTTATGACCGCGTGTTCTCATCAAATTTCAATATAAGTATGTTCATACCTCATGCGTATGCTTGCTCTCCAATAGGCCCCCACGTCCTTCAGGACATCCAATCATTTGAAATTATTTCGAAAACTACTTTTACAACCGCATTAAATACGGATACAACTTTTTCAGGAGAGGATATTACAAAGTTCTTCGTTGGGAGAAAATCGTATGATAATGGTGCTTATGAAACTGTTGAACAATCACGCAACCTATACAGATTATGGTATCCCGATGAAAAATTCATTGTTAAGCTCAAGCCAATAGTTATGAACCCCATGACCTTAAAATTCGATGTAATAGTTACCCTAACGGATGGCCAAGTATTTGAATTTAAGGATGAAATCCTAAAAGTAAAATAACCCCTTGCGCAGCACCTCTCCCGATATACCTCCCTTCTCGCAAATAGCCGTGGTTGGTGGAACCCCCTTTGATAGCGGTAAGGGGGCCAATTACCTTTGGAACCGTGGTATTACATCACAGGCTATTGGCATTTCCCCGGTTCCCTCGCAGCAGGCGGAGCTTTACCAAAATCCAAAACTGGTAAAGGAAAAATTTGAAAAGAAGGTTGGTAATCGGCAGTTTTCCGATATCATTATTTACTGCAACTCACTTTCCTTTATTACCGATTGGCGAAAGCTGTACCCCGGCCGTATTTATGAACTTACGGCCTATTGGCGGCCTATACTCGAAAATGCCAACCTGGATAAACTGGCCATAATTGTAGCCGAAGAAAACACTGTGGTAAACCTGAAAAAAATGGTGGAGAGGGAGCAAATTTGCGACAGCCATAAACTACAGGTATTTCCGGATATTAATCTTATAAATAAACTGGAAGCCTCCACAGAGGAGGAACAGTTTGAAATTCTTTCCAAAACCCTCTCCAACTATGCAACAAAGGGTTTTACCGAAGTGCTAATGGGTTGCACCCATCTGGATCACCCGGAGTTTTCCAAAATACCGAACCTTAAAGTTCACCAACCGGGACTCACCATGCTCGATGAGTTTATAAAGGAGTATAGAAAGGAGCACACAGATAGTGCTGATTGATTGGCGATTTAGTTATTCCTCTTTCATCAGTAAAACTCATGGCGCAATAAACAATCGTGTCAATAATTCAACTCTAAACAAACTACCAACATCAGCAAAGCATTTTACTAACCACCGCACTTTGCTAAATTTGCCTCTATGCTTAAAATAGACATGCACACCCACATCCTGCCTGAAAAGCTCCCCAACTTTGCGGAGAAATTCGGGTATGGCGAATTCATCCACCTCATCCATAATACCGACAATACGGCCAATATGATGCAGGGCGAAAAATTCTTCCGTAGAATTGAGGCCAACTGCTGGGATCCTAAAGTGCGTATTGATGATTACCTGAAATTTGACACGCAGGTACAGGTGGTGTGTACCATCCCGGTGATGTTCAGCTATTGGGCAAAGTCAAAAGACTGTAAGGCACTTTCAGAGTTTTTGAACGACCACATAGCACAAATCTGTAATGAAAACCCACAGCACTATTTAGGCTTAGGTACATTGCCTATGCAGGATGCCGAAGAAGCCATTAAAGAGCTGCAGCGCTGCAAGGAAATAGGCCTGCTTGGTGTACAGATTGGCAGCAACATAAACGATAAAAACCTTAGCGAGCCTGAGTTTTTTCCCATTTTTGAAGCAGCCCAGGAACTAGGCATGGCCATACTGGTGCACCCCTGGAATATGATGGGCATGGAAAGTATGCGTAAATACTGGCTGCCCTGGCTGGTGGGTATGCCCGCGGAAACCTCGCGCGCCATTTGCTCTATGATTTTTGGCGGTGTGCTTGAAAGGCTACCCGATCTTAGGGTGTGCTTTTGCCATGCCGGAGGATCGTTCCTCCCAACCATTGGCCGTGTAGAGCATGGTTTTAATTGCCGACCTGACTTGGTGGCCATCCACAACAACATAAACCCGCGCAGCTACATTGGCGACTTTTGGGTGGATTGCATTACCCATGATCCGCTGATGCTGGAATATATACTGAAATTACAGGGCTCAAAGCGTGTTACCCTTGGTTCTGATTATCCCTTCCCGCTTGGGGACTTGGAAATCGGACAATTTATTAATGAAATGGATTTAGACAAAAGCGTGGTGGAAGACATCTTTTGCAACGCAACTTTAGAATGGCTAAATATTGATAAAAGCCGCTTTATGGCCGGAGGTGCGGAAAGTGACAAAGAAGTTTCAGTGGTAAAATAGACTGGAATCTCACTAAATACTGAACCCCACTGGATATAACTTCAGTGGGGTTTTCTATTATCGACCATGCGGTTTCATATTGGGTAATGGCATGTTATCTCGTACATAGTAATCAAAATGCCGTTTTATTTCAGCAAACATTTCCGCTCTGTATTCCTGCAATCCGTGGTCGCCACCCTCAAATAATATAAACCTTACGGGATGATGGTATTCGGTAAGTTTACTAATCAGGTCAATTGAAGCCTTTGAATCTACCCTCCAGTCAGCGCTGCCGTGCATAATAAGTAAAGGGGTGGTTGAACACATTTCATTTGCCCAGTATATAGCTGAACGTGCCTTTAGCTCCCTCTCTTTGTTTTGTTGATAATCTGGGATTAGCTGTGCGTAAACTCCCGTCTCCATTTTGGGCCTGCTATTTATGCTATTGGTTAAATCAGCCGCTCCGGCTATTACAGCTGCCGCTTTAAACCGGCAGCTCTGTTTCATAGCAAGGTAAGTCATCATGCCGCCTCGGCTTCCTCCCTGTATTCCTATCCTTGAAGTATCCGCTTTTGGTAATTGCTCTAAAACCTTTGTAAGGTTTAGCACATCATTAATTTCCTTTCCTCCAAATTCTTCTACGCCCTCTCCACCATCCACACCACGGTATTGAGTGGCAATAACCACATAGTTCCACGCGGCCATCCTACCTAAAAAGTAGGCTGCACTTTTTGGAGTCCACATTCCAAAATCACGGTTACCACCCCGGTTTGCAATAATACAGGGATAGTAGCCTTCGGCCTTTGGTTCTATTACAATGGCCTTTACTTTAAGGCTATCAGAAACATAGGTTATATTGAAAAAATTGAGCTCGCTAATCTGCGCTCCATAAATGGAGTCCATTGCCTGAATTTTAGAGATCAGGGGCTGTGGCAGTTCAATGGGTTCCTTGCTCAGTAGCTTTCCATCCTGAGAAAACAGGTTCAATGCGATAAAGTAGAACAGTAAGAATGAAATAATTTTCTTTTTCATTAAGGTTAAAGTTTAGCGATTTACAAGAGTTCCATAATTACCCGGTGCCGCTCTGGTAACAATTGGCCTTCATCATCAAAATACTGAATGTAGGCCGTATCCACATCATGATGCACACTGATCATTCGTGACTCCGGCATGCCCCTCTTATCATACTGTTGATTTAATACCGAATCATAAAGATGGTCTGTTGGATTTTCACACTTCAGCCGATATCGCCATGAATAGTAGTTTCTATTCGGGTAGTAAAAGGTGTCCGCAGTGGCTAAATCAGATAACTTAACTGAACGGCCGTACACATATCCGCTTTCTTCCCTGTATTCGGTTATAATCACAGGATGTCCACCAATAGTATCATTCCTTTCCACGGCAGGGCCGTGTTGTTTAGGGTTGTAATAGTCCCGCTCAAACAAATCGGCAGTTTTTGAAGGAACAAAGCAGCCGCCAAGGCACAAAATGCAAAAGACTATAAGGGGGTATCTCATAAAATAAGCCCGGGAAAATATTTCGTTATCCCCGGGCAATCAAGTATTAAGCCACTACCCGCACTTACTGTTTCCACAGCTTTTACAGATTAGGCAACCTTCTTCATACACTACCGAGTCTTCGCCACAATCCTTACAAATGCTATCCAACGCCTTAGTACCTGATGGTATAAAGCTTTTTAAGCCACGAATAACCCCGTTTTTCCAGGTATTAAGTGAGTCATCGCTCAGGTGAAGATTATCCACCATATGCACCACATCCAATAATGGCATACCATGGCGCAATACACCGCTTATCAGTTTGGCGTAATTCCAAAACTCAGGGTTAAATGAGCGCGACAGCGCCTCGATTGTAATCTTGTAATCGTCCTTATCCTTATACTGAAAGTCGTAACGGCTATTGCCATGCTCATCCTTGTTTTTAATTACCAGTCCACTTTTGCACCAGTGCGGCAGGTGAAAAGCGTCTTCGGCTCGGCCGGTAAATATTTCATACGGGCGGTCGTTAAGTAAACCGATAACGGCTATCCACCTCTCCTCATTATTATTAAATCTTACCACCGTAGCCTCCAATACTTTTGGCCTGGCGGGGGCTTTGTGCTCTGCAATTATCTCCTCTTTCTTCTTCTTATCATCATTGGATACCAGCACACCGGAACGGCTCCCTTCGCGGTACACCGTAATTCCCTTACAACCACTCTCCCAGCCTGTACGGTATATTTCGCCCACTTTTTCTTCAGATATATCCTCAGGTACATTTACAGTTACACTAATTGAATGATCCACCCATTGCTGCACCTTACCCTGTAGATTTACCTTATTTACCCAGTCCACATCGCGCGCGGTAGCCCCGGCATAAGGAGAATTGGCAATAATTTCCTGTAGAGCCGCCTCATCCATTGTTTCCACCTCTTTAAGGTCATAATCATTGGCTTTAAGCCAATTAGCAAACTGGTGATGGAAAACGTGAAACTCCTGCCAGTGATCGCCCAAATCATCCACAAAATCGGTGCGGGTGTTTTTATCATTGGGGTTTATCTTTTTTCGCCTTTTATACGAAACCATAAACACCGGCTCAATGCCTGAGCTGGTTTGTGTCATAAGGCTGGTAGTGCCGGTTGGGGCAATGGTAAGCAACGCAATATTTCTTCTACCATGGGTTTTGATATCTTCCCACAGTTGGCTGTCATTTTCCTTAATACGCAGTAAAAAAGGATTGTTCTTTTCGCGCTCTGCATCGTAAATGGTAAAAGTGCCACGCTCCTTAGCCAACTCCATAGAGCTGCGGTAAGTTTCAATAGCCAGGGTTTTGTGTACTTCTTCTGAAAAGGCAATGGATTCTTCAGAACCATAACGAATACCTAAAGCGGCCAGCATATCACCTTCGGCAGTAATACCTATACCGGTTCTGCGGCCCTGTATGCACTTTTCACGAATTTTCTCCCATAGCTTTTTCTCGGTACCCTTGGTCTCCGCATCTTCAGGATCAGCCTCAATTTTGGCCATTATAGCGTCAATCTTCTCCAGTTCAAGATCTATAATATCATCTGCAATACGCTGTGCAATGTGGGCATGGGCTTTAAACTTGTCAAAGTCAAATAGCGCCTCTTTGGTAAAAGGATGATCTACATAACTAAACAGGTTTATGGCTAAAAGGCGGCAACTGTCATACGGGCAAAGGGGTATTTCCCCGCAAGGGTTGGTAGAAACGGTTTTAAAACCAAGGTCGCTATAGCAATCGGGTACTGACTCGCGAGTGATGGTATCCCAAAACAAAATACCCGGCTCGGCAGACGCCCAGGCATTGTGTACTATTTTTTTCCAAAGAGCTGCCGCATCCACTTCTTTTGTAACCGTTGGATTAGCTGATCCTACCGGAAATTTCTGAGTGTACTTTTCACCAGCCAGGGCGGCTTTCATAAAGCCGTCCGTTATCCTTACTGAAACATTAGCCCCGGTAACTTTAGTGCCATCCAGCTTAGCATCTATAAAGGACTCCGAATCCGGATGGTCAATTGAAATGCTCAGCATAAGCGCTCCCCTGCGGCCATCCTGCGCTACCTCGCGGGTGGAGTTGCTGTAGCGCTCCATAAAGGGCACCACTCCGGTAGAGGTAAGTGCCGAGTTTTTTACCGGTGAGCCTTTCGGCCGGATGTGTGAAAGATCATGACCAACACCACCCCTGCGCTTCATTAACTGTACCTGTTCTTCGTCCACCTTCATAACACCGCCATAAGAGTCGCTATTACCCTGGTTACCTATTACAAAGCAATTGGAAAGTGAGGCCACCTGAAACTCGTTTCCGATGCCCGTCATAGGCCCACCTTGTGGTACGATGTACTTAAACCTATCCAGCACCTTAAACACGTCTTCGGTGCTCATTGGGTTAGGATATCTGCTTTCAATACGGGCAATTTCGCTGGCCATGCGCTGATGCATATCGGCCGGGGTAGTTTCAAAAATATTCCCAAATGAGTCTTTGAGTGCATACTTGCTGAGCCACACGCCTGCGGCCAGTTCATCGCCCTCAAAATATTTGGTAGCGGCTGCTAATGCTTCTTCGTAGGTGTAGGCTAGTCGGTCGGTCGTTTCCATGGTTTCCATCTTCATATCGCGGTGGCTTTGGGGTTAAAAATTTCAAATAAAGGACTATGAAATTAACGACCCTCTCGGTGATTTTTGTCAGGATATGTAAGAGGTCATAAACCGACCACTGTTAACAACCCACCTCATCTTAATGAGGGCAAAGGTTTGGAGTGTTGATTTTTTTAAAAGGATTTTTTCATTGAAAATTCTTGATAAAAAAAGAAAACCCGCACCAGCAAAGCCGGGGCGGGTAAAGAAATATTATTATAAAGATTTTAATAGGCCCTCACATTCTTTCCTTCATAAAAATTAAGGAAAGCGCGGTTTACAACCCGCATACCACCAGGGGTTGGGAAGTTGCCGGTAAAGTACCAATCGCCAGTATTATTAGGGCATGAAGCATGTAAATCTTCTATAGTTTGGTAAATAATTTTCACCTCAGCTTTTACCTCCTTTGGCGTAAGCAACTGTGAAATCTTATCACTAATCTGCTCTGCAGAAAATGGTGCATAAATATCCTTAACAAAATTTTGGATCTGTGCATCCGGCAAGTGCTTTTGGGCTACACAACGCTCATAAACGCTATCAATCACATTATCCAAGCCGCTTTCTTTTAGCAAGGCAATTGCCGCTCTAAAGGCAATAAAATCACCCAGCTTGGCCATATCAATACCATAGCAATCGGGGTAGCGTATTTGCGGGGCCGATGATACCACAACAATCTTTTTAGGATTAAGGCGGTCCAGGATTTTAAGAATACTTTGACGCAGCGTGGTACCACGAACGATACTATCATCTATCACTACCAGGTTATCCTCCTTTTTCACCGTTTCGTAGGTAATATCATATACGTGTGAAACCAGGTCATCACGGCTGCTATCTTCGGTGATAAAGGTGCGCATCTTCACATCTTTCCAAATGGATTTTTCAACCCTGGGCCGAATGCTTAGCAATTCGTTAAGTTTATCAGATTCCAGCTTGCCTTCGTGCTTAAATATCTTATCGTGCTTTACCTTGTTCAGGTACGTTTCCATTCCCTTTACCATCCCATAAAAAGATATTTCGGCCGTATTAGGAATAAAGGAAAACACCGTGTGCTTCAGGTCATAATCCACCTCCTTGAGTATGGCGGGGCAAACCCTGTTTCCAAGCTCAATGCGTTCGCGGTATATATCGGCATCGTTTCCACGGGAAAAGTAGATACGCTCAAACGAGCAGGCCTTGCGCTCCAGCGGTTCCCTTATTTGCTCTAAAGTGGCCGTGCCATTCTTTTTAATAATAAGGGCGTGGCCCGGAGTTACCTCTTTAATTTCCTCAAACGGTACATTAAAAGCCGTTTGGATAACCGGTCGCTCAGAAGCTACTACAGAAATCTCATCATCATCATAAAAATAAGCAGGGCGAATACCGGATGGATCGCGAAGTACAAATGCGTCTCCATGCCCAAAGAGGCCTGCCATTGCATAACCTCCATCCCACTTTTTGGCGCTCTTGCGCAATATCTTTTTAATGTTGATATCCTCTGAAATGCGGGCCGTGGCATCTCTTTTTGAAATACCCTCCTTTTTGTATTTGCGATAAAGCTTTTCATTTTGCTCATCCAAAAAGTGCCCGATTTTTTCAAGTATAGTTACGGTATCCGCCTTTTCTTTAGGATGCTGGCCGATATCCACCAATTGAGTGAAGAGCTCATCTACATTGGTCATGTTAAAATTACCGGCCAATATGAGATTACGGGTTACCCAATTGTTTTGTCGCAAAAAAGGATGACACTGTTCAATGGAATTTCCGCCATAGGTTCCATATCTCAAGTGGCCCAGGTAAAGCTCACCTACAAAAGGCACATTCTCCTTTAACCAATCCGCATCCAGTAGTTTTTCACGATCACTGCCTACCGTATCATTTATTCGGCCATTAACCCTTGCAAAAAGATCCTGAATGGGGGTTTTGTCATTAGAACGGTAGCGACTTATGTACCGGCTTCCAGGTGGCATATCTAGCTTGATGTTCGCCAGGCCGGCACCATCCTGCCCGCGGTTATGTTGCTTCTCCATAAGCAGGTACATTTTGTTAACTCCATACAGAGCTGTACCATACTTCTGAAGGTAAAATTCCAAAGGCTTTTTAAGCCTTACCAGTGCTATACCGCACTCATGTTTTATTGCATCGCTCATGAAATACCACCCTTCAAAATGAGCGGACAAAGGTACGCGTTTTTGGGTGCTGAAGGAATTTTGAAGACCACATCTATCAGCTCATAAATTACCCTCAAACGAGGATTAAAGAGTTTTGAAGATTCAACAGAATCAACGCAAAAATGTGATACCGTAACGGACATACGTACAATGTCGTATATTTAAACACCGTCTTTTTATAAAGACGGCATTACCTTACCTTTCGTACCTAAAAACTAGTGTACACCAAGGCTAGGAAAGTATTAACCCCATAACCTGATTTCTTATGAAACGATTTTACCCCATGCTCCTTTGTGGAGCTTTTATGCTGCTCAGCTTTGTGAGTTATGCGCAACCCGAAACCGAACCGAATAATACCCTCGCTGATGCCGACATCTCTACCGAGATGGCTACTTTTTCGGGCAGTTTAAACGCATCAGACCTAACCGATTACTTCTACACCGTATTACCAGATGACGGAACCGTAAAGCTCAAATTCAATTACCAGGGTACAGACCCCGGTAATGGAACGGATATGCTTGTTACCGTTTACAACAAGGTAGGTACACAAATCGGTACATTTTCGCGCAATAACCTGCCAAATGGAACCAGCTACACCGATAGCATTATGGTGTATTGCCGTGCAGCTGATACTATTTATTTCAGATTTTTTATTTTCACCGGATCAGGTTCTATGAGCTATGATGCCAGTTACAGCCTGGATGTGCCCGGGCCTAACGACCCGGAACCCAATGATATGACTGCAACCTCTGCTGAAGTATTTGAGGGTGTGAACTACCCGGGCAGGTTGGGTTATACTTCTACCTCACCGGACCTTGCGGATTATTTTATGACAGTACTACCCGATGACGGAACGTTAACATTAAAATTTAACTACACGGCTTACACCGATCAGGCCACTACGGACATGCGGGTACGTGTTCTTAATAAAAATGGAGGTCAAATAGGTTATTTCGACAGAAATAACCTGGCACCAGGTGTAACCTTTACCGATAGCGTAATAGTTTATTGCCGGGCTGCAGATACAGTATATTTTGAGTTTTACAATTTCGTAAACTCCGGATGCTATGCCTATGACTTTGAATATACGCAAACGGTTCATGGTCCTAACGATCCCGAACCAAACGACAACCTTACCACTGCATCTGAAGTGTTTGAAAACAACAACTATCAGGGGCGTCTGGGAAATGTTTCTATAGCCCAGGATGTGATAGATAACTACTACACCATTTTACCCGATGATGGCACCCTGGTACTGAAATTCAATTACACGGCTCAGGCAGGGATTAACTCTACTGATATGCGCGTGAGGGTATTGAATAAAAATGCAGGTGAACTAGGTAATTTCTCCAGAAACAACCTGGAGCTGGATACCACCTATACGGATAGTGTTGTGGTTTATTGCCGAGCTGCAGATACGGTGTATTTTGAGTTTTACAATTTTGTAGGTTCCGGCTGTGATGTTTACGATTTTGAATACAGACAAATTGTACATGGCCCCAACGATCCCGAACCAAACGATGTTCTTGCTGATGCATCAGAGGTGTTTGAAAATAATAACTACCAGGGGCGCCTCGGAAATGTGTCCATTGCTCAGGATCTTACTGATAATTATTATACCGTATTACCCGATGATGGTACCCTTGTGCTGAAGTTTAACTATACCTCCTGTACCGGTGCAAATTCTTTGGATATGCGAGTTAGAGTTTTGAACAAAGATGGTGGTCAGATAGGTATATTCTCCAGAAACAACCTTGATCTGGATACTACCTACACAGATAGTGTTGTAGTGCATTGCCGCGCAGCAGATACGGTGTATTTTGAGTTTTACAATTTTGTTGGCTCCGGTTGCTATGTTTATGATTTTGAATACAAACAAATTATTCATGGACCAAATGATGCCGAGCCCAATGACAACACCAGCCAGGCGGTGGCCATTGTTGAAGATGTAAATTACGATGGACGATTGGGGTACGTGTCCATTGCCCAGGATATATACGACTATTATATAACAGATCTGCAGCAGGATGGTACGGTAAAGCTTAAGTTCTCCTATACCGCTACCAATGGAGCAAACACTACTGACATACGAGTGCGGGTGCTTAATGAGGCTTTTGGCCAAATCGGTTTTTTCTCTCGTAGTAATCTTTTAGCCGACAGCACCTATACTGATAGCATAATGGTGTACTGCCGGGCTGCCGATACCATTTATTTTGAGTTTTTAAACTTAACAGGTTCCGGATGTCACGTCTATAATTTTGAGTATGATATTATACCACCGGGCTTTGCCAATGATATAGAACCCAATAATAGCTTTGCCGAGGCCCAGCCACAGTCAATTGGTGATACGGTAACAGGCCACGTGGGTTATCAAGGAGCTAATGGTGATCTTAGAGACTATTTCCTGTTTGTGCTTCCCGATGATGGTACTGTTACTTTAAACCTTGAGTACCGCTCCAATTCCGGAGATAACGGAGCAGACCTTTTCCACTACCTCTATTCTTCAGATAGAGGTCAGCGTCAGTTTAGCAGCTACGCCAACCGCCAGTCTGATTCCCTCTACAGCGTTTCTATTACCCAATACTGTCTGGCCAAGGATACGTTCTATTTCCAGATGCACGCCCTCTCAGGTTGCTTTGATTATAGAATTACAACGGAATTTACACCTGCCAGTGGTGGTACCGATGAAGAGCCCAATAATTCTCTTGCAGAGGCCCAGCTAATTAATTTGCTTGATACCACTTATGGTGCAACCGGTCATTTTGGAAACGGAGTTGACGGGATTGATTTCTTCGCCTTCTATAATTCGGGCTACAGCGAAATTGATCTGATCTACAATTTCAAAAGAACAGGTGACCCAATCAACCAAAATGGAGTTTATCAGGTAAGGCTATATGATGAGAATAGAAACCCGATAGGGCTAAAACAGTATCTAAACTCTGTGCCCAATGATTCCCTGGTTACAGACACTTTCAGTTTGGATTGTCCACCGCTTGATACCTTTTATGTATCCTTCAGTAGTGCATTATCATGTATAGGTTATGATATACGATTTGATGTGGTAAACGGTACCTTCTACAAAGATGCCGATAATGACAACTTTGGTGATCCCGATTCTTCAATTTACTCCTGTACGGGGCCACCCCCCGGTTACATCGCTATGGCCGATGATTGTGACGACAACAATCCCAATGTAAACCCCAACGCTATAGAAATTTGCGATGGGCTGGACAACAATTGCGATGGTAATATTGATGAAGGCATTTACACTACAAGTAATATTAATGAAGCTATTTGTGATGGTGACAGCATTTTAGTAGGAGGCATGTACAGGTTTACTGCTGGTGTTTATACTGATACCACCATCATAGTAAATGGTTGTGATAGTATTTCAGTGGTAACGGTTTCTATTAACCCAACACATGTTACAGGTACCACCACCACTACCAGCGACCCCGGACAAGCCGGAATATTCAGCAACTCATTTACCAACCAGTTTGGTTGCGACAGTACACATATCGATACCGTAGTGTACGTTGCAACTCCCTGCCCCACTACAGATTCTACCACTATTACTATGGTTACCTGCGATGCAAACATGGCCGGGATGAGCTCGGTAACCTTACAGGGTAATGATGGCTGCGACTCCGTGGTAACCACAATAAAGGTATATGATGCCGGAAGTATTACACCATTGCCTGCAGTATCAGTTTGCGATGGAGATAGCCTCTTGATCTTCAATAAATACCAAAGTGCTGCCGGTACATATTATGATACCCTTCAAAATACGAATGGATGTGATTCAGTATTATCGGTAATGCTGAGCATTAAACAGACCTATAGCACCCATATTTTCCCGCCAGT
Organism: Schleiferiaceae bacterium; assembly: GCA_963758205.1. Classification (GTDB taxonomy): domain Bacteria; phylum Bacteroidota; class Bacteroidia; order Flavobacteriales; family Schleiferiaceae; genus Owenweeksia. Next base: position 51,273 of record CAVWUM010000001.1, on the reverse strand, counting down.
ATTTGTATGTAATAATGATGTAGCCTTTGTTTTTGGCGTGCAGCGTTTTGCCTCCGGAACCTACTATGACACATTAACCGCTTCTAACGGTTGTGATAGTGTTCTTTCCAGGGATTTAATACGTGACGGAATAAATGATACACTCAGCGTGGTATTCACTATTTGCGAAGGCGATAGTGTTCGCATAAATGGCACGTACTACAAACAATCAGGGGCTTATGTTGATGAGTGCCAATTCATTCCTCATAGCCCATGCCAGGCATGCTACTACAGAAGAGTGGTTGTGCTTCCAAGATCAATGGGCAGTGTTTCAACAATGATTTGCCAGGGTGACAGCGTTTTTATTGGTGGAGCTTTTCAAACCACAGCCGGCATCTATTACGATACACTAATGGCCGCCAACGGATGTGATAGTATATTAACTACCACTGTTACTGTTAAGCCAAATGTTACAGTTGCTGCCAATGCTATGATTTGTGATGGCGACAGTATTCTACTTGGCGGTGCTTATCAAACCACTGCGGGTGTTTACACCGATATCTTTAATGCTGCAAATGGTTGTGATAGCATAGTTAATACAACACTTAGTATTAAGCCAGCCGTAACAATTACTGTTCAGGATAGCATTTGCCCGGGCGACAGTTTATTTGTTGGCGGTGATTATCAAACAAGTGCAGGAAGTTACACGGATGTTTATACTGCTGCCAATGGCTGTGATAGTACGGTAATCACAATGCTTAGCATCAGAACCGATAGTGGTTGCAACGGAGGTCAAAACCCACAGGCCTGTTTAAGTGTGGTTAGTGATATAAGCTGGAGCCAGAGCACAGTTATTACACCATCAAACTTTAGTGGGACGTGGAATGGAGCTACGGCCTTACCTGCAACAGGCACATTTACGGATCCTGTAATGCTTGGTCAGCCCTACGGATTTGTGAGCATCAATGATATTGAGAATACCGAAGTGATTACAACAGGTAGTGATATTACCTACTTGCGTAAAGAGTTTTTACTATCTAATGCTTCAAATCTTGATGTGAGAATATTGGCCACAGTTGACGACCAGGCTGATATTTACATCAATGGGCAGCGCGTAGCACTTATTTCCAGCTTTGGAAGATCAAACTACAAGTTCCCTGCACATGATGTGAAATTCTACAGCAATGGCGCGGTTAGCAACGGCCACCTGGCTGGCGATGCCTATGATTTTGTAACGGCTACAAATCTTAACTCACTACTTACAACAGGTACCAATGAGATAGTAGTTGCGGTAAGAAACCTGGGCAAGGCCAGTGACAAAGGTGGACTATCCTTTAGGATGGATATAAATTGTAATGACGGTGATGTGGTAAGGAAAAGTGCCACGGCAAGCATTAACAATGGAATTGTAATGTTTCCCAACCCTGTAGTGGACTTACTTACTATATCCAGTGAGCTTGCCATAAATGAGGTTAAAGTTCATGACCTGAGTGGCAAACTTGTAAAAGAAACCAGTCACGATGCCGAAAAAGAAGTACTCGTAAACATGGATGGGCTGGCCCAGGGAGTTTACATGGTTACAGTAACTGAGCTTGGAGGCCAGGTAAGTGTAATGAAAGTGGTGAAGAACTAACCACAACAGTAATATAACCTAAACCATAGAGGTCGCCCTGGTGAAGCCATGGCGGCCTTTTTTTTTAATAACTTTGATTCTCTGCTATCTTAGTTTTGGTACGCCTAATCCCTTAACATTTTATAAAATCATTTAAAGCTCTATGGCTTATTGGCTTTGATTTCATAGGATTTGCGCGCATCCAAAGAGAATCATAATTATTATTTTCGCGTCACTTAAAATTTAAAAAACAATGATGAAGAAGTTCTTTGCTTTTGTGCTGGCCGTGGTTTTGGCCTTACCAGCCGTAGCTAATGAAGGAATGTGGCTGCCGCTGCTATTGGGCCGCAACTATGAGGATATGAAAGCCAATGGCCTGAAACTCACCCCCGAGCAGTTGTACTCTATCAACAACTCCAGCATTAAAGACGCAATTGTTTCGCTTGGCGGCTTTTGTACTGCCGAAGTAATCTCTAAAAACGGATTGCTACTTACCAACCACCACTGTGGTTTTGATGCCATTCAAACTCACTCTACCCCGGAAAATAATTTATTAGATGACGGCTTCTGGGCAAAATCTTATAAAGAGGAATTGCCAAACGAAGGTTTGTTTGTGAGGTTTTTGGTACGCATGGAAGATGTAACTGACCAGGTAAACGCTATACTCAGCGATACTATGAGTGAGGCTACCCGTAATGCCAAAATTCGTGAAATAGGAAGAGAAATTGCCGATAAAGCCAGTAAAGACAATGGATATGACGCCAATGTAAAGAGCTTTTATCACGGTAATGAGTTTTACCTTTTTGTGTATGAAACCTTTAAGGATATCCGCCTTGTGGGAGCTCCACCTTCATCTGTAGGTAAATTTGGTGGAGATACTGATAACTGGATGTGGCCACGCCATACCGGTGACTTTAGCATGTTTAGAATTTACACCGGCCCTGATGGCAAACCTGCTGAATACTCAGAAGAGAATATCCCAATGAAGCCTAAGCACCACTTGCCTATTTCAATGGAAGGGGTAAAAGAAGGCGATTTTACCATGATATTCGGTTACCCCGGTAGCACAGATCGCTACCTGAGCAGCTATGGTGTAAAGCAAGCCATTGACCTTTACAATCCATCTGTCGTGGAGGTGCGCGATATGAAACTGGCCATCATGAAAAAATACATGGATGCTGATGAAGCTACCCGTATTCAGTATGCCTCTAAGTACGCTCGTGTTTCCAACTATTGGAAATATTACATCGGGCAAACCGAGCAGCTAAAGCAAAACAAAGTGGCTGCAAAAAAAATGGTTATTGAGGATAACTTCAGAAACTGGCTGAACGATAACCCGGCTAAAAAAGAGAAGTATGGAGAAACTCTTTCTCTTTTAGAGGATGCCTACAAACAATCGGACGCTTACGTAAAAAGTAATGTATATGTAATTGAGGCCGGCCTTACCGGTTCTGATCTTGCATTATTTGCCTTCCGTTTTAATAGGCTTATGGATAACGCCTTTATGTTAAAGGATAAAATGGAAGAGGAAATGGACACAGCTGATACTGATGAGGACAAAAAAGGTATTAAGGACAAGTACCAGCCAAAAATTGATGCACTCATGGAAAGCATCAGTGCTTCCGTAGAGGAGCATTTTAAAGATTACAACAAAGAGCTTGATCAGGAACTGTTTGCCAGCCTGTTTGAAATGTATGACAACAACATACCGGCTAACCAGCAACCCGAATTCTTTAGTATGGTAAACAAAAAGTATAAGGGCGACTGGAATAAATTTGCCGATAAGGTTTACAGCAAATCCATCCTTGCCAGTAAAGAGAGTGTTCTTGAGTTTATTGAAGACCCTGACCAGAAAAAACTTAAAAAGGATTTAGGATCAATAATCGGTAATGAACTTTATACCATGTACCGCAACTCTGCCATGAGCCATGCTGATGTGGATGCTAAAATGGAAAAAGGCTACCGCTTATTTACAGCAGGTGTTCGTGAAATGAATTCCGACAAAAACTATTACCCGGATGCCAACAGCACCATGAGAATGACCTATGGAACTGTAGGAAGCTACTACCCTCGTGATGGTGTATTTTACAACTACTACACCACAGCTGAGGGCATCCTGCAAAAGGAAGACCCCAATGATATGGAATTTTATATGCAGCCTGAATTGATTGAGGTTATTAAAAAGAAGAATTATGGGCGCTATGCCAATAAAGAGGGTGAACTACCTGTATGCTTCATCAGTAATAATGATATTACAGGTGGAAACTCCGGAAGTCCGGTAATTAATGGCAATGGAGAACTTATTGGCTGTGCCTTTGATGGCAACTGGGAGGCTATGAGTGGTGATATCTTTTTCGAGAAACAATTGCAACGTACCATCTCTGTTGATATTCGCTATGTATTGTTTATTGTAGATAAATATGCTGGCGCTAAAAACATTATCAACGAGCTTACTTTTGCTGAGAGAAAGGATGCACCTGTTGAAAACCTTACTCCTGATGTAGATGCTAATGCAACTACCAATCAAAGCAAAAAGAAATAAGGCATACCTATAATGCGTTAAATGAAAACCCCGGTCATTTGATCGGGGTTTTTACATTTGCCGCATGACGTTTACATACCTCAAAATACTATCAATATTTTTTGCCTCAGTAATGGCTACAGTGCCTATGGCAATTAAAGCACCAGCAGGTACCGCTTCTGTACCCGGTGCTCGAAACACTTTTTTAGATAAGGTAGAGCTCACCAACATTGGCTGGAAAGAATACCTGTACTATCTTAAAAATGAGGAGGGTGAAGACTCTGAGGAATATCTGAACGCCCTGCCTGATACCGTTATCTGGAAACTGAGTTATGACGGGTCATTTTTTGACACGAAAAAGTATGATGACTGGCCGGTAATTGGTATCAACTACCAACAGGCAGTTGACTATTGTAAATGGCGGAGTAAGGTAGTATCTCAAAAAGAAAACAGGGATATTGAATATAGCCTGCCCTCAATGATGGTGTATAAGCTCGCTTCGCGCGATAGCCCGCATAATAAAGTAGCTGAAGGCCTGTACAGTACCAGCATGGGCTTTAGAACATTTTTAGGTATTTGCGAAAATGCTGATGAAATGACTGATGAAGAAGGGTTGGCCATTATGGGCTCCAGCCGGAAAAACTGTTTGGACACAATAAGCTACTACGCACCTACAGCCAGCCTGAGCTTTAGATGCATGGCCCGCGTAAAGTAAGTTATGACAGAGCATGTTGAAATCCTGGGACAGGATTTTATACTGATACCCGAAAAAGCCATTTACTGGAAACAGCAGGATGCACTGCTAATTGCTGATCTGCATTTTGGCAAAATTACCCACTTTAGAAAGGCGGGTATTGCCGTGCCTGATGGGGCAGCCTTTAAAAATTTCAAGAGACTACAAACTCTTCTCAATAACTATCCCTGCCATAAGGTTATTTTTCTTGGTGATCTGTTTCATTCTGAATTAAACTCAGAGTGGCTGGCATTTAAAGGCCTTATTCAAAACAATCCCACTATATCTTTTCATCTTATTACCGGTAATCATGATATTCTGCATAATAGCAGTTATTACAATACTGGCATTGTAGTACACCATGAAGTTATGGAACTGCACCCGATTATATTGAGCCACGAGCCTTTGGCCGATACAGAGTTGTATAATCTTGCCGGACACATACACCCTGGTGTGCGAATATTAGGCGGAGCCAGGCAAAGCCTTAGGTTACCTTGTTTTTATTTTGGAAGAAAAGGTGGAATACTGCCAGCCTTTGGTGAGTTTACCGGCTTGTACATAGTGCATCCCAAAAAAGACGACAAAGTATTTGTAATTGCTGGTGATAAGGTGCTGGACAGATCACGGTGATATCAGGAAGATAGCTTGATGGCCGAACCATTGGATTCATCAAGGTATTCCTTAAGTCCCTGCCATTTTAGAATGGCGAGCTTAAGATCATCCTGGCGCAAGGGCTTTGATAGAAAATCATTCATACCCACTGCAAAACATTTTCGTTTATCCACTTCGGCCAGGTTAGCTGTGGTGGCAATAATTATAGGCCTTGAGTTAGAGTGCTCCACTATTCTGGAGGTGGCTTCAAGCCCGTCCATTACAGGCATCTGAATATCCATTAAAATGATATTGTAGTACTTCTTCATGGCCATTTTCACGGCCTCTTCACCATTTTGTGCAATATCCACCTTAAGCCCCATAGTATTCAGCATTAAGGTCATTAACTTTTGGTTTACCGGATTGTCCTCTGCATAAAGAATATTAAGTGAGGTATCAATCTCATTTTTAACAAAAATGGAAGTGGCAGGGGCTGATTCGGGAACGTATTCCTCGAGAAAAAGGTCAAAACTGATTTCTGTTCCCACATTCTTTTTACTCCTGATTTCAAGATTACCGCCCATCATTTCCAAAAGATCACTGGTAACAGATAGCCCTATACCATGTCCCTGATATTTGGCGAGTTTACCGGGGTTGGGCTGTGTAAATACTGAAAGAACGTTTCTTGGCCCTGTACGCATGCCCACACCTGTATCCTTAATTTTGAAGTGTATACGCACTTTTCCGTTTTTAATTTCACCAAATTTGGCTTTCAATATTACCTCACCTCTTTCAGTAAACTTAAATGCATTATTCAAAAGATGAATTAATACCTGCTTAATGCGCGAGGGATCTCCCATAAGGAGATCGGGTATGGTCGGATCTATATAATACTTAAACTGAACCCTGCTTTTTTTAAGATGCTGCTTGGAGAGGTTTATGGCTGACTCTATAGAATTTTCGAGATTTAGTACGGTATTGTTAAGGGTTAGTTGGCCTGAATCCAGCTCAGAGATACTGAGAACATCGTTAATCATAGACATTAAGGATTCCCCATTCTCTTTTATCGCTTTCAATTTATCCCTTTGTCCTGCATTAAGGTCAGATTTTTCTAAGAAGGAACTCATCCCTAATATGGCATTCATGGGAGTTTTTAACTCATGGCTCATGGCATTCAAAAATTCATCGCGGGTTTTGGCCGCTGCAAGTGCCGCCATGGATGAATCACGATAATTACGCCCATATATGATAGCCATTACAATAGCCTGGCAAAAAATGAATAGCGCAACTGCCCCCACATAAAACATAGGCCAACTACCAATAACATCAAAAAACCTTAAAACCTCGTATGCTACTAATGCAAATAGAGCTGCCGCACCTAATACATTTACCCATACCAGCTTATGTGTAAAATTGGCCTGAAGCAGTGCACCGAGGGTGATGCCTACTCCCATTAAGAGCAAAATGGCAAAATAATATACCTGTACTGCAGTAAAGAAAAAAATTGGAGTGGTAGCCGTAAGTAGAATCATTATGAAACTAACAATGGCTAATACATGAAAAACGGCCGGACGCAGGTGATCCTGAAAATTGGACAACAGAAAATATCCATAGGATATAACGCTAAGGTACAGTGATATCCACATAAACCTTAATGTAAAGCCCCACGAGATATCCTTAAAGACTGAGGAAAGAAGGTGAGGACCGGAATTAAGAATATACAAAGCAAATGAGCCACAGAAGAGGAAAAAGAAAATACCAACTACATCAGAGGTTTTAAACCAGAATAGCCCTAAGGCAAAAATACCGGCCAGTAAAAGGCAACCTACCAGAAAGAGTGTACCCCCTATTTCGAGATTGCGGGCATAAAAAACCACATCACTATTACCCATTTGTATGGGCTCACTTAAACCACCACGGGCATGATGAAAATTGGAAACCAGCAGAACGAGTTCATTTTTACCCGGCTTTAGCTCAACCGCTTTAGTAGCATTTCGCCAATTTGGTTCACTATTGTAGGTGGTTTGGCTAATAGTACCGGAGCCTTCAAAACCTTTACCGTTTACATATAACTCATATGCAGTTCTAACATTTTTTATCATTAATGCCTGCTTAGGAAAAGTTTGAGGCATAAGTATAGTTAACCGAAATGTAACATAACCAAACTCCTTAAGGCCTGAGTGAAGACCGGTTATTTCACTCCAGTCTTTAGTAGTTTCAGCAAACGAAGCCGTGGCTTTCGGCCAACTGGAATTATTATCAAAAAATTCGGGGTAATAAAACTTTTCGGGGTACATCTCCCACTCACCACCAAGTTGAAACATAGGGGTTTCTTCAAAGTCAAAAGACCTCAAATCGAGAACTCCATTCTTAGCCACAGGCTGTGCATAAGCCAAGCTGCTAAAAAGAAGCAACACTAATATATATTTAAAATTCTTCAACACTTCCCCTAAATCACTGAATGCCAGAACAACTTTCATCCCAATTTTTCAATTAAATAGAAATCAATCTATTAACATCCTAGGGCCATTTTTTCAATCTCTAATTGGGAATAAAGTAAGACCATTACTATGGTGATTAACTTTCTATAATACCCAATTCTACACCACAATCTAGGAATAATTGCAACCTATAAGCCCATAAAAATTTGGGTGTTAATAACTTACACCAACACATAAGCCTTTCAGCGCCATATTCTGATTATTGTTAAAAAAACACTTTGTAAAAATGTCTTCAAATAGCATGAGACGGCCTTACGTGATCTTTCAATTTTAACATGTTTTTAACTACATCGAGAAAATTTTCATCACAAATTCGCGTAAACAAAACCTACCCTGCCAAACTTGTTAAAACAATACTTTTGCACACTTAAGAAATTAAGCACCAATCATGGAAACAACCCCTGGCAACGCTGATATTAGCGAACTAAACGAGCGCATTAAAGAGCAAAGCGCGTTTATTGATTTAATAATGATGGAGGTAAATAAATCCATCATTGGCCAAAAAAAGATGTTGGAGCGGCTGCTACTTGCCCTACTGGGTAACGGCCATATACTTTTAGAAGGAGTACCAGGCCTGGCCAAAACTCTTGCCATAAACTCTCTTGCCAAAGCTATCAAGGCTGATTTTAGCCGCATTCAGTTTACCCCTGATCTTTTACCATCAGATGTAATTGGTACCCAGATTTACAATATTCAAAAAAGTGAATTCGCTATTAAGCACGGACCCATATTTGCCAATTTTGTTTTGGCAGATGAAATAAACCGCGCCCCGGCCAAGGTACAGAGCGCCTTGCTTGAAGCTATGCAGGAAAGACAGGTAACCATTGGCGACCAAACCTACCCATTACCTGAACCCTTTATGGTATTAGCCACACAAAACCCGGTAGAGCAGGAAGGTACCTACCCCCTGCCTGAAGCACAAAGTGATCGCTTTATGCTAAAAACAGTTATTAGCTACCCCAAGTTGGAAGAGGAGCGCCTGATTATGCGCCAAAACCTCAAAGGCGATACAGAGCCTATAAAAGCGGTGGTTGATACCCAAACCATACTAAATGCCAGGCAGGAAGTAAAGCAGGTATATATGGATGAGAAGATTGAAAAGTATATTCTTGATATCATATTTGCTACCCGTAACCCTGATGAATACCGTCTTGGATCTTTAAAACCTCTCATAAACTTTGGAGCCTCACCCAGAGGTAGTATAGGGCTCGCCAATACGGCACGCGTGTACGCTTTTATTAAACACCGTGGTTATGTAATTCCCGAAGATGTAAGGGCCGTAGCCCATGATGTACTTCGCCACAGAATAGGTATTACCTACGAGGCGGAAGCTGAAAATGTAACCAGCGAAGACATCATTAATCAGATACTTGACAAAGTAGAGGTACCATAACATCAGTTTACAGTTGGCAGTTTACAGTCTGCAAAGACTATCAATTAGGTAACTGTCAACTGCGAATTGCCAACTGAGTAACTGCTGATTGTCAAAAAATGGATACTAAAGAGCTCCTCAAAAAAGTAAGACGGATAGAGATTAAAACCCGGAGATTGTCCAATCACATCTTTTCGGGTGAGTATCACAGTAGCTTTAAGGGCCGTGGTATGGCTTTTAGCGAGGTTCGAAAATATGACCCCGGAGACGATATCCGCTCTATTGACTGGAATGTAACAGCCCGCCTTAACGAGCCTTACATTAAGGTGTTTGAGGAAGAACGCGAACTCACCTTTATTTTATTGGTGGATATAAGCGGCTCGGAAGCATTTGGAACCCGCGTGCAGTTTAAGCGTGATATGATTACCGAAATATGCGCCACACTTTCATTTTCAGCCATACAGAATAATGACAAAGTGGGTGTTATCTTTTTCAGCGATCAGGTGGAACAGTACATACCTCCCAAAAAAGGTAAGAGCCATATTTTAAGGATAATACGAGAGTTGATCGAAATTGAACCCAAAAGCACCAACACCGATATAGGTGCGGCACTTAAGTTCTTCAGCAGCATTCAGAAAAAAAGAGCCATAGCTTTTATTCTCTCTGATTTTATGGATGATAATTACCGCGACCCATTAAAGATAATGTCGCAAAAACATGATGTAAACGGCATTCGGATTTACGATCCCCGCGAAGAAAACCTGCCCAACCTGGGAGTACTGCCGCTACAGGATCCTGAAACAGGTAACATACGATGGGTAAACACCGGCTCAAAAAAACTTCAAAAAAACCTGAAGAAAAACTTTATTGAGAAACAGGCGTACTTCCGCGAAAGCTTTGCCAGGAGCGGCTCGGGGCAACTTTCTATACGAGTTGATGAATCATACCCTAAGCGGCTACTTGGGTATTTTAAACGAAAGGCATCCCGATGAAAAAACTGATTGCTAGCTGCTTACTGATTATTCAGAGTGCCTTGCTTTACGGGCAGTCGGCCACATTTACCTCCAGCGCTGATACTAACCGCATACTTATTGGTGAGCAAATAGTGGTAAAACTAAAAGCAAATCTTCCACAGGGTGCTCAGTTTACATGGCCTGTTTACGCAGATACGGTAAAAGGGCTTGAACTGGTGGAACAGGGAAAGCTGGACACTACTACATCAGGTGAAAACCTGGAGCTTACCCAAAAGTTAACGATAACATCTTTTGATAGTGGCTATGTAGCCTTCCCTCCAATGGAGCTACTACTAAGTGGAAAAAGGCTTTCGGCCCCGGCTATTGCTATTGAAGTAGGTATGCCGCAACTACAGCCTGAGCAGGATATTTATGATATTAAAGAACCCCTTGAAGCTCCTTTTGACTGGCTGCCCATCTTGCTCTGGATACTCGGGGCTGTGCTGATTGTTATCGGTATTATAGTTTTTATACAATGGCTGAAAAACAGGCAGAAGCAGGAAAAGCTTACTCCGGAACAAAAACTTACGCCTTATGAGTTTGCCATGTGGCAATTACAGGAAATAGAAAAAGAACAACTGTGGCAAGCCGGAAAAGTAAAGGAATACTATTCCAGAATTACAGATGTGGTAAGACTTTATATGGAAAGGCAAATGCGCATTAATGCCATGGAAAGTACCGCAGATGAAGTAATCCAGAAAATGAATGGCCTCGGATTACCTGAAGATTTGAACCGCAGGTCAGCCGAACTATTCCGCCTAAGTGCCATGGTTAAATATGCCAAAAAACAACCAGGACGGGAGGAGCATGAAGCGGCTATGCACACTGTAAAAGCCTTTTTGGAATATACCCGCCCCGCAGAGGCAAATAAGGAAACTAAAAAAGAACAACCGGAGGTTAAGTAATGCTGAACTATAAATTTGAAAATCCGGAGTTTTTATGGCTGCTGCTAGTGTTGCCGGTTTTAATTTTCTGGCAGTGGTATAAGCGCCAGGGGCAAAGCCCTGAGTTAAAATTTCCGGGTGCGGAAATGCTTGCTGCAAGCGGCAATAACTGGCTGGCCAAATTGAGGCCCATTTTACAATTGTTAAGACTATCGGCCATTGCCCTGCTGATTGTAGCCATAGCCAGGCCGCGTACTACCGAAGAAAACTCGAAAACCCGCGCGGCCGAAGGTATTGATATAGTAATGGCGGTAGATGTTTCCAGTAGTATGCTGGCCAAGGACTTGAGCCCTAACCGGCTGGAAGCTACCAAAAAAGTTGCATCCGATTTTGTGGAAAAAAGGCCGGATGACCGCCTGGGATTGGTAGTGTATGCCGGAGAGGCTTTCACACAAACTCCCCTCACCAGTGATCATCAGATAATAATGAATGGGTTGAAAGACCTGAAATTTGGACTGCTGAACGATGGTACGGCCATTGGCAGTGGGTTGGCTACAGGCGTAAACCGCCTTAAAAAAAGTAAGGCCAAGAGTAAAGTGATAATCATACTTACGGATGGTGAGAATAATGCGGGACAGATTGACCCGCTTACCGCCACTCAACTGGCCAAAGAGTTTAAAATAAGAGTGTACACCATTGGTGTGGGCACACGCGGTACTGCTTTAGTGCCTGTGGGCAGAGATGTTTTTGGCGATTTGCAGTTTGCACCGGCCCAGGTAACTATTGATGAAGAATTGCTGAAGCAGATAGCTAATGAAACAGGCGGGCAATATTTCAGGGCTACCGATAATGAATCACTCGGTGCCATATATGGCGAAATTGACAAGCTGGAAAAAACCAAGTTGAAGGAACTGAAGTTTTACTCCTACGATGAGAAATTTGAAAATTTTGCGCTAATCGCCTTTATACTTTTTGGACTGGAGCTATTACTGCGTTTTACACTTTATAGAAGTTTTATTTGATGTACGAGTTAGATCATCCATATTATTTCTACTTGCTGGCACTCATCCCCGTAGTGGTGGTGGTTTACCTGCTTTTGCAAATATGGAAAAGGCGGGCCAGGAAGAGGTTTGGCGATGCCGAGCTGCTAGAAAAGCTGGCGCCAGAAAGAAGCGGTGTAAAATCAGTGTTGAAACTGATTTTGTCACTATTAATAATTGCATGCATTGCCGTTGGGCTTGTAAACCCAAAAATCGGCTCGAGCCTTGAAACCGCCAAGCGGGAGGGTATAGATGTGGTTTTTGCCCTGGATGTGAGTAAAAGTATGCTGGCCGAAGATGCCCGTCCGGACAGGATCACTAAGGCCAAACAAATTATCAGCCGTACACTTGACCGCATGGTAAGCGATCGTGTAGGTATAATAATTTATGCCGCCCAGGCTTATCCGCAATTGCCCATTACTACTGATTATGGCGCGGCCCGCCTGTTTTTACAAACGGTGGATACCGAAATTATCCCTTCGCAGGGTACAGCCATTGCAGATGCTATTAATCTCGCCACCCGATATTTTGATGATGAAACCCAGCAAAACCGCATAGTGGTTATTTTATCTGATGGTGAGGATCATGAAGAAGGATTTGAAGAAGCTGCCAAACAGGCTGCGGAGCTGGGCATTAAAATTTATACCGTGGGTATTGGTACCGAAAAAGGTGCCCCGATACCTGACATAAGAGGAGGCGTAAATGTTGGCTTTAAGCGAAACCGGAATAATGAAATAGTGGTTTCTCGCCTTAATAGCAGCAACCTGAAGCAAATAGCTATTGCCACTAATGGCGGATATATTAATGGAAAAATTACCCGCGATGCCGTAAACTCTATTATTGAAACCATTGAGCAAATGGAGAAAAAGGAATTTGAATCTCAGGTATTTTCGGATTATGAGGATCAGTTTCAATGGTTTTTGGGGTTGGCTATATTGTTGCTGGTGCTCGATACTTTTATATTGGAAAGAAAAACACAATGGTTTAAACGCCTTAGATTATTTGACGATGAAAAAAGCGCTTAGCCTTATTTTAATGTTGATGCAGCTTACCGTACTTGCCCAATCGGCTAATGAAAGCCTTAAGCAGGGCAACAAGCTGTATAAGGAAAAGAATTATGACGAAGCGGAAATCAATTACCGCAAGGCGCTGGAGGCTGAAAAAAAAGAGCCCATAAGGGCTGAGTTTAACCTTGGCGATGCCCTGTATAAGCAGGAGCGGTATGAAGAGGCTGCAACTCAGTTCAGTAAGGTAATTGCCAAAACCGAGGATAAGGAACTTAAAGCAAAGGCGTTGCATAATTTGGGCAACACCCTGGTAAGGCAGGAAAAGCTTCAACCGGCAGTGGAGGCTTATAAAAAAAGCCTTATGCTAAATCCTAAGGATAATGAAACCCGACAAAACCTGGCCTACACGCTAAAGGCAATTCAAAAAAAACAGCAACAGCAGCAACAACAAAAGCAGAATCAGGAAAAGAAAAATATTGAACCTAGTGAATTTGCCAAACAGCTGAAGGCAAAATGCGATATACTGGTAAAGAATTTTGACTTTGCCACGGCTTACCAATTAATGCAGGAGGGCCTTCAAAAAGATGAGACTGTTGCCTATTACAATGATTTTATTAAGAAGTTGAAAGATGTGGTGGAAATCAATTAATAGAAAAGCAATTTTAACTCTGCTGCTGTGCATAATGGCCTTTTTTGGTTCTGCCCAAAGCGCTAATGATGCCTTTAATGCTGGGGCAAAGGAATACATTTCGGGAAGCAAGGAGCTGGCTAAGCAGATTGTGAGTAATGCTCTGTTGCAATATCCTAATGACCCAAAGCTTACCAAACTATTGGAAAAAATAAAAGAGGAACAGGAGCAGGATAAGCAAAACCAGCAACAGAATAAAGAGAACCAGGATAAGCAGGACAAAGAAAATAAAGACGAGCAGGATAAGGGCGAGGAGAATAAGGAAGACAAGGAAAATCAGCCTGACGAAAACCAGGAGGATAAGGACAAGCCCGATGAAAATAAGGATGAAAACGAAAACCCGGATAACAGTGATGGTAATGAGAAGGAACAGGACAAAAAGCCAAAAGCCAAACCCGGGCAAATCTCTCGTGATGATGCCGAGCGATTGCTGGAAGCACTAAGCAAAGAGGAGCAGGAAGTGCAGAAAAAAATAAATGAGAAGAAGATAAAGGGGAAACCTGTAAATACCGAAAAAGACTGGTAGTATGAGCCGATTGCTAAAACATCTACTTACGGTATTGCTAGCGGGCATAAGCACCTGGGCCGGGGCGCAAATAAGCTTTACAGCCGATGCCAGCCATACCGAGGTTGGCCGTAATGAAGCCTTTAAGGTTCAGTTTACGGTTAATGCCAATGCCAATAATTTTAAGGCTCCTTCCTTTTCGGGATTCAGGATAGAGCAAGGGCCGAGCCGCTATGTGGAAAGCCAATATATAAATGGCCGTGGAAGTGTAAAACTTTCATTTACCTATGTATTGCGGGCAACGCAAACCGGTACACTTACCATTGGCCCCGCCAGTGTTGAAGTTGATGGCCAGCAGTACAGTTCCAACTCAATTTCGATAAAAGTCACTGAAAAAAGCCCGAGGGCTAATGACCCAAACGACCCCTACTCCATTGCCGCCCGCAGTGCCTTTGTAAAAATCTATGTAAATAAATCTTCCGCCTATGTTGGTGAGCCGATTGTAGCTACGGATAAACTTTATTTTAATACTAATATTAACACCCCCAGCCTACAGGAGGCACCGGACTATGCTGGTTTTTATAAAACCGATATTGATGTAAAGGCCAAAGGAGCGGAGACTGAAATCTATAACGGTCAAAGTTTTAAAACTGCCATTATTGGTCAAAAGGTGCTCATTCCACAAAAAAGCGGAGTGCTGAGACCGGGCAATATGGAACTTACCATCCCAACCCAGGTAGCAACTAACCAGCGCAATATTTTTGGCCAGCGTGTAGCACAAACTATTAACCAGAATAGCATCGCCAACTTTCCACCTATTAATGTAAAACCGTTACCCGAAGCAAATAAGCCCACGGGCTTTGATGGTGCAGTAGGTAATTACAAGTTTGAAGTGGAGGTAAGTCGTAATGAGCTTAGTGCCTCCGAGTCAGTTACCCTGAAAGTAACCCTAAGCGGCTCCGGAAACATTAAGCTGATAGAAGCACCAAAACCTGTTGTACCCAATGCTTTTGAGGTATATGACCCGGAAGTGAAGGATCGGCTACAGGTAAATAGTGGTGGTATGAGCGGCTCAAAAACCTATGAATACCTGCTGATACCGCGGTATGGCGGCACCTATAAAATTCCACCCCTAACCTTTAGCTATTTTGACCCGCAGCGCGAGCGCTATCAAACCATAACCAGTGACGAGTTACAGATTACCGTTACCGGAGGTGCTGCTCAACCTGCCGGGGAAAATGGAATGGTAGCAGCCGAAACGGAAAAAGTGGGATTTATTGGAAGAGATATTCTGTTTATTAAAACTGATGCAGGCCGTTTTACCAAAAAAGGTGAAAGCTTTTTAGACAGCTCTACCTTTTATGTTATTGCTGGAAGTAGCGGACTTCTATTTGCGGGGATGCTGGGCTACTTCTTTTTAGTGTATAACCGCCAGCGCGACTACAGGGCCGAACGAAGTATTAAGGCCAGTAAACTTGCCCGTAAACATCTGGCGAAAGCCAAAAAAGAGTTGGATAAAAACAACAAGGAAGCATTTTACCTGGCGCTTACCTCGGCCTTATGGGGGTATTTCTCGGATAAATTCAGCATACCAAACAGCAAGCTTACCAAAGAGCTGATAGAAGAAACCTTGAGCGAAAGAGGCCTGAATGCGGAAACCAACATGAGGCTTATGGAAATGATGAACCGTGCAGAAATGGCGAGGTTTACCTCTACTGCCAGTTTTGATACTGCCCGTGATTATGAAGAAACAGCACTATTAATTACCCAAATTGATAAGGAAGTATGAAGAAGCTCGCTTTAATACTGCTTACCCTGGTTGCTTCATTTGGCTATAGCCAGGATATGGTCACTACTTTTAAGGAGGGTAATAAGTTGTATGAAAATAAAGAGTACCGCCCCGCCCTTGAAAAGTATCAGCAAATACTGGAAAAAGGATATGAAAGCACGGCCCTGTATTACAATATGGGTAATGCATATTTTAAGAGTAATCAACTGGCCAAGGCTATTTTGTATTATGAGCGTGCGCTTAAGCTTTCGCCCTATGATGATGATGTAAAGCAAAACCTGAGCATTGCCAGGGAAGGCGCTATTGACCGTTTTGAAACGGTACGACAGCCATTGGTGCGCACCGCTTATTTATCTATTTTACAAGCCCTTACGCCCGGTGGGTGGGCCGCAGTAGCAATTGTTAGTCTAATTTTATTATTGGCAGGCACCTTTATGTACCTGTTTACCTCCGTAAGGCGTCCGGGATTTGTAATTGCCTTAACAGCTTTTATACTTGGAGTCCTTTCTATTTCCCTGGCTTATGGCCACCAAAATTACCTGCACCAAAACAGGCCGGCAGTAATTACAGCCACCAGCAGTTACGTAAAAAGTGGCCCCAGCGATAAAGCTGAAGATGTTTTTATTCTGCATGAAGGCACCTCAGCTGTAGTAACTGAAGACTATGAGGGCTGGAAAAAGATAAAGCTGCCCGATGGCAAAGTAGGCTGGATAGAGTCTACTGACCTTGTAGAGGTATAATCCTAAATTTTTGGAGCCCAAATCTGGTTAAACCTGCCATTGGTAATCATAATGGATTTAGAGTCACTCTGCCTTGCCAATGTTCCGGAAAATGTTCCTGATATGAGCAAACCCTCAATTTTTTCTATAGAAACCTGGCCTGATACGGAACTATACTGTTCAGCATTAAAATCAGGAAAAAAGCTGATAAAAGCCTTTCCTTTTTCAAAATTGGTAGTGCCTACACTTAGGCTACCAGCCTTGTTATCATTAAAGTTTATGGATAATTGACTTTGACCACTTTCATGTTTCACAAAGTAGGCCGTATCAGCAAAATTGTAAGCTCCGCCCGCACCGCTTTCATTTACCCCGTCAAGATCATACGTAATATCACCCTTTGCTAAAGGTGGTGTAACTGGTGTTGACTCTTTATCATTTTTAGAACACGAAACCAATACAACAGCAGTTAATAGGCTTATAAATAGACTTTTCATACGATATAATTTAGAGTACAAATAACTCTTGACGCACAGCTATATTCAATACGCTATTATCCGTAATTAAGACAAAAATCCCGTTCAGGTGAAAACCAAAAAGCCCCGCTTAATGCGAGGCTTTTGTAAGTGGAGAATATCGGAGTCGAACCGATGACCTCCCCGAATGCTTTCGGGACGCTTTAGCCAGCTGAGCTAATCAGCCATTCTATATACTTTCGGCTTTTCTTTTTCTTTAGCTGAAACTCACGCCTTCTGGCATGAACTATATCCTCAAAGGTTTCAACATATTTGAGATGCCAGGGTGCGCCACCCTTTGTTGATGTGTTTCGGCCAGTATTATGTCGAACTAACCTTTCGTCCACATCTATTGTGGAACCAAGGTAGTATTGATCCCATTTCGGACTGTAGAGTACATAAACATATCCCACCATAAATAACAAAGCCCCGCTTAATGCGAGGCTTGTAATAAGTGGAGAATATCGGAGTCGAACCGATGACCTCTTGCATGCCATGCAAGCGCTCTAGCCAGCTGAGCTAATCCCCCTTTTTATTAAGAACTGTGTTGAACTTTGCCCTGTTGACCTTCCCGCATACTTGCGGGACACTCTAGCCAGCTGAGCTAATCCCCCATTTTTGGGAGGGCAAATATAGATATTTTCAGAAATTCACAATGGTTTATATACTTTATCTCCAAATAAAAACACCGTATTTACCCACTAATGAATTTCAACACCAACGGTAAATTGAGGTTTATGACATCTCAAATAACAAAGCCTGCCGCTAACTAAATAAAATTCACCGCTCACTTTTTCAAGTATATTCTAAAAACACTGTCGTAGTCGATTGTGATTTTGTAAGTAATAGCTGAAATTTGATTCTTTCAGAATAATCAAAACTGCGACCATCACTGATTTTTAAGAAGTTACCTACAATTGGCCAGTCAGTTTAATGATTTTGGAGAGCCTGTTAATTCAGGCGATGCTCCAGGAACAGGAATATACACACCTCTAATTTGCTGTTGAGTCAGAAATTTCCTTTAGGTACTTTGCCGCTTCTATAACCCTATTTGTCTAATTTTTAAACACAACGTTATAATGAAGAAGCTTTTACAGCACGTAAAAGACCATTCGTTATGGCCTGAATTTTCGTTTTTAAAACGGAATAGTTCAGCCCAAAACAATGGTACAATCCTGGGCCCACCTATTTGGGTAGCCCTTTGCCTTTTAATGATCAATCTTACGGCTATTGGTCAGATACCAGAGTTGATGTATTACCAATTTGAAGATGGTAATACTTCAGCTAACAACGCTGCCTCGGCCCCGGTAGGTACTAATCCTTCACCAATATTAGGATCTCTTACTACGAATTCGGCTGGTCAATTTGGCCAGGGCTTGGTTGGAGCTGGTAACTCAAGCTCAACTGACTATGTTAATACCGGATGGGCGACTAACCTTACCGGCAGTTGGACTATGTCCTTCTATATGGATAATTGGAATGGAACAGACTTCCATTATATGCTGGGCGATGTGAACGCTGGCAGTTTCAGGCTTTTTGCGGCTGGAGCGGCTGGTACAAATAACATTACCCTGCGTGGCCCGGTATCAAATGTAGATGTAACCGGAGTAGCCAATGGTGCTTTTACTGTGCACTTTGTTTATGATGCCAGCGTACCTGAAATCCGGGCTTATGTTAATGGGGTTCTTAACAATACAGTGGCTCAAAGTAGTTTAAGCATTACAGGCTCAGGGCCATTTAAGATTGGTGGTTATTCCACCAGTGCAGGGATTCCTTCAGGTATGATACTGGATGAATTCAGGTTATATGATCGCGCACTATCAGCAACTGAGGTGTTAAATACATATAATGTAAACCTAAATGTAGCCGGTAACTGTGCCAATTCCTTTACTAATTTTGCTATTGACAGCATTAGTGCTACTTCAGCAAAGGTATCCTGGACTCCGGGCACCGGAAATTCTTCTTTTTACCTTGAGTATGGAACTACAGGATTTACCCCAGGTACAGGTACAAAAATTACAGGAACCTACCCCGGGTCGCAACCCCCCGTTATTTTAACAGGATTGTTAGCCACCACAGGTTATGATGTGTATTTTGGAGAGATATGTAATTCAGGAAGTGACTCAATTTATTTCCCTTCTCCACAGCAGTTCAATACAACAGGCAGTTGTTCACCAGTACTCAACTTTAATACTTCAAACCTAACGGCCACCAGCGTTGATTTAAGTTGGACACATGCCAGTGCCGCCAATGATTTTGATATCATCTACGGACCAACAGGTTTTGATCCTGCAATAGCAGGAAACACCGTAAACGCCACTTCATCGCCTTATACATTGGGCAGCTTGAGCAGCTTTACGGATTATGACATCTACATATTAGCTGATTGTGGTGGTGCAAACGGGCTTAGCGATACCACAGGTCCTGTTGCCATAAAAACACTTTGTGGGCCTTACACCGCACCGTATTTTAATGATTTTGAAAATGATGCTCTTGATGTACCACCCGGTTGCTGGGATGCCTATGTTACGGGCTCAGGCGCGTTTGTAGAGGTGGAAGATTTTACAGGAACCGCAGCTCCTTATATTGGCAGCCAGGCACTTTATCTATACAGTGGCTCATCAAGCACCACACCCGGAGCGGATACTTTAATTGCTATTACACCGCAGTTTACTGATTTAACAGCCGGAGACAAGCAAATTCGCTTTTGGGCTAATGCCGATGATCCTGTTGACACCTTATATATAGGTACAATTCCTAATAAAACAGTTGGTGCACCATTTACTCCTGTAGATACTATCACGTTTGCCACACCTGATACTTACCAGGAGGTAATCTTACCATTTACAACCGCCAATGGTTACAATGGTACAGATGAGTACATCGTGTTTATGCATAACCTTGGGGGTACGTTTGATTACATCAGAATTGATGAATTTAATTATGAAGCGATACCCGCCTGCCCTAAAGTGAGCAATATTTCGCTTACCGGTATAGGTGTAACCTCAGCAAGCTTCACTTTTGATGGTTCTGGAAGTAGCTTTGATGTTGAATTCGGGCCAACCGGATTTACCCAGGGTACCGGCTGTACTGGTACATTCAATAGCAAGAACATAACTATTGATAATAATACAAGCCCAGGTTGCTTAACTCAATTGGGTGGCAACCTTACTTATGATATTTACATAAGGAATAACTGTACAGGTAGCAGCAATGGCGTTTCCATTTGGGAAGGGCCATTTACTTTCACCACTTTATGTGCACCTGTTACAGCACCGTATTTTAATGACTTTGAAAGTGACCCCCTTGATGTACCTCCTGTATGCTGGTCGGATTACGTTACTGGTACCAGCGCTTTTGTAGAAGTGGAAGACTTGACCGGTACAGCGGCTCCCTATTCAGGCAGCCAGGCGCTATACCTTTACAGTGGTTCATCAAGTACCACTCCAGGTGATGATACGCTTTATGCGTATACACCTGCCTTTAGCGATTTACCTGCCGGGGATAAGCGAGTACGCTTCTTTGCAAACTCTGATGACCCTTCTGACAGGCTGATAGTGGGCACTGCTCCCGATGTAACCAGTGGAGTAATTAACCCTATTGATACTATTGTATTCCCAACACCTGATACCTACCAAAGGGTTATAGTGGACATTACAACTGCCAATGGTTATAATGGTACGGATGAATATGTAGTATTAATGCATGACCTGGGACTTACTATAGACTACATCAGGATTGATGAATTTAACTATGAACAGATACCTGCATGCCAGGGCCCATTTTTATCAGACCTTGGAGTTGCTGCCGTTACAGGCACTACCGCCAAGCCTTATTGGGGAAGCGCTTCGCAAGGAAATAAAACCTATGTGGAAGTGGGAACTCCCGGATTTACACCCGGCACCGGCACTCAGTTAATTCTTGATTCTGTAGCCGGAAACGTAGATACTCTAATGGTAACCGGTTTAACAGGGCAAACCACTTATGAGTTTTATGTTCAGGATAGCTGCCTTAATGGTGGGCTAAGTGGCTGGACAGGTCCATTTTCTTTCACTACTAAGTGTGTATTGAGCCCTATTACCCTTCCTATGATGGATGGCTTTGAAAACTATACAGGGCCTATCTCCACAGATGATGAATTTTACTGTGGAAATGGTTACTCCTGGACAGTTTCAAGACCAGGAAATACTGGTGACATCCTATTTAACTATTCAGCCTCCAGTGGAGCCTCTTCTCCCAATAGTGGCAGTCAGTCAGCAGGATTCCAGTCTATGAGTTCAAATGATCCCATATTCTTAATATTAACTGCTGATCTTTCAAATTACACCTCATCTGTTGGTATCGAGTTAAGTTTTTACTGGGCCGATCATGCAGATGAGCCAAACGCTAATGACCGTGTATGGGCAAGAGGTAGTGTAAATGATCCATGGGTAGAAATTCTTGATTGGAGTACATTAAATAGCAGCAATTGGGAATTTTACAGCGTAAACTTAAAAGACACCCTTAATGCCATGGGGCAAAGCCTTACGGCTACTACCCAGGTACGATATGGCCAGGAGGATAACGCAGCCCTTACAGGTAATGATGGATTTAGTATTGATGATGTAATGCTATCTGAAATCACCTGCCTTGATCCCTCTAACCTTGCAGTTAGCAATTTAGGTTCCGGAGACGCCTCATTAATATGGGATGGGAATACTTCAGCTACTTTAGGTTACCAGGTATGGTATGGCCCACAAGGTTTTTATCAGGGTACTACAACTGTTGGAGGCACCAAAATGCTTTCCACCGGAGATAGTGCCTATGTTAATGGTTTAGCATCAAATACCTGTTATGAATATGTAGTAAGGTCAATTTGCTCTGCTGGTGATAGCTCATCTTTCATCGGACCCTTTACATTTTGTACGTTCTGTAATAGTCAGCTTTCCGGTACCTACAGCGTTGGTGGCCCTGCAGGCCCTACCAACTTTGCAACCCTGGATTCTGTAGCTACAGAACTTAATGGTTGTGGTATTTCAGGACCGGTAACCTTTAATATAGCACCGGGCATTTACAATGAGAACATTATGCTTACTGACATTGCAGGGGCCAGTGCCGTTAACACTGTAACTTTTGATGGTGGTGATACTTCTTTGGTAGAGATTACCCATACTTCAACATCAGATGAGCCAACCATACATTTTAATGGTGCAGATTACGTAACCTTTAAAAATGTTACAGTAAGTAATAATAGCAGCACTGATGCCTGGGGCTTTATGTTCCAAGATGGTTCTGATTTCAATACTATTGATAGTTGTAAAATCAAAATGCCAATTGGAACCGCTACTGATGTAATAGGTATTGTAGCAAGTGGAAGCCTTACCGCAGAAACGACTACCGGTAATAATACCAATAACCTTACGGTGAGTAACTGTAGGATAGTTGGTGGAGAAACAGGTATTCACCTGGAAGGCGAATCCACAGCTGCAAACTATAATAGCGGCAACCAAATTGTAAACAACATATTCCGCTACCAGGATGACCATGGTATTGAAGTGGATGGCCAGGTAGGGCTACAGGTTATTGGAAACGATATCGATAGCTTACAGAACACACAGGCTGATGGTATTTATCTTCAAAACATTGATGATTTTGTAGTGAGTGAAAACAGGGTAATTGCACCGGACTGGGCTTTCTACATCACTGATGGTAATGATGGTTTTACGCCAACTGCCAACTCACAGGTTATCAACAATATGATTGTTTCAGATTCTGATTACGGTATCTACCTGAATGACTTTGAATCAACAGAAGTGCTGCACAACTCCGTAGTGGGTGAGCCAGCCATGTTGATTAATGATCAGGATGGCACCATCATTATTAAGAATAACATCTTCTATTCCGATGGCGATTATGCTTTTGAATCTACAGATGCTCTTAATACTGGTGACGTTATTGATTACAACCTGTATTTCAGTAACTCCACTAATATTGTAGAAATATTGTCTGCAACCTACGCTAACCTTGCTGCATGGCAAACGGCCACACCGGCCCTTAACGTGAATTCTAAAGAAGGTGACCCCGTGTTTGAGGATGTTGCTTTTGACTTGCACGTGCTGGGCGGACTGGCCAATAATTCCGCTGACCCTGCGGTAGGTGTTAGCGTGGATATAGATGGTGACCTACGTTCTAATCTTACGCCTGACATAGGCGCTGACGAGTACACACCAGTGGCCGGAGATGTGGCGCTCATAAATGCAGAATTTATCAAAGGACTTTGCCTTACAGCAAATGATTCCGTAGCCTTTCAGGTAGAAAACCTTATTGGCTCAGCGATAAACTTTGCTGTAGATCCACTTACGCTAACCTATAGTGTAACAGGTCCGGCTAATACCTCGGGTACCGTGGTGGTAAATACAGGTACACTGGCAAGATTGGATACACTTACCATTTTTGCTACTGGTATTGATCTTTCCCTACCGGGTACTTACACGGTAAGTGCTTACATTGATTCTAATGCAGTTAATACGCTTTCATTTAATGATACACTTGCACCAACTGTTGATATAGAGGTGAAACCCAATTTTGTGGTAAGCCCACGGAATGTAACTCTTCGTACCCCGGCAGACTCTGTAAAGGTGTGTGTGGAATCCTCATTCTTTGGCAGTGGTGGAACTTTCTTTATTACTGAACAGCGTCAATTTGAAACTGGCTCCGGAGCTCCTTCTGGTGGTTGGCCGGCATATCTTCTTGCTGATGACTATATTGAGATTACCGGTGTACCAAATTCTGACCTTGAGGGGATAACCCTTGAACAGTGGAATACTTCTGGTCTTGCAGGTACATATACCTTCCCTGCCGGAACGGTATTAGGCCCTAACGGTACGGCTATTATAGCTGTAGGCGAACTTGGTACTAGTGTTCCAAGCCCTGCTGATTTCTATTATCATGGTAATGGAACCTTTAGCGGTTCATGGAGTTCCAGTACGGCTTCAGGCCGAATTTTAAAGGATGCCAATGGCAATATCATCGATGCTGTTATTAGCAATTCATTTACATGGCCTGCCGCATCAGGTGTAACAGCCGCTGATTGGTCAGGTACAGTGCCGGGCACTGGTAGTACTTCTGGTAACAGGTTAGAAGGCCCTGATCTTAATAGCAGTACCGGCTGGATTTCTTCTGCAACTTCTGCACAGGATCCTAACACGGTTAATGCCGGAGTTACAGTACCACAGCCACAGGTTAACACAGGACTTACCTGGACTTTAAATGGTGTAGTGATAGATTCAGTTCCTTGTATTTATGCCGGGCCATATACAGCGCCTGGTACATATACCTATGTAGCCAGCTACACCAATGCGTGCGGTACCTTTACTGACTCTACGGTAATTGTTGCGCCAAGTTGTATACCACCAGTAAATCTTACTGCCAGTGGTATTACTGATACTATGGCCATACTGGCCTGGGATGATACCACTGCTTCTTCAGGCTCATTTGAAGTATGGTTTGGTCCACAGGGTTTTTATCAGGGGCCATCTACTGTAGGAGGTACCAAAGTAATCTCGCCTGTAGACACCCTTCTACTTGACACCCTTTCTTCGCAAAGGTGCTATGAATATGTAGTGCGTGGTATTTGCGGACCTGGTGACAGTAGTTTTTATGCAGGACCATTTACCTTCTGTACGGTACTTGGGTTTGATGCCCAGTTGGATGCTATATTGGTACCACGAGGATGTGGTGACAGTACCACAACTGTGGAGTTGGCGTTTACCAACAATGGCCTTTACCCCATTACCAACATGCCGGTAAGTGTAAATGTAAGCGGTACTATTATCACCACTTTAAATGCTACCTATACTGGTAACCTGGCGCAAAACGCCTCGGATACTATTTTGGTAGGCACTCTAAATACATACACTGGTGCTAATCTTTCGTTGTTTGCCGAGCTGGACTTGACAAATGATGACGTATTAACCAATGATACGCTTACAGATAATTTTGACCTGGCTGATGTCTCGGCACCGATACCCACGGCAGCTGTTGACACCTTTTGTCTGCCAGGCCAGTTTGACACCCTTTATTTCCCACAAGGTGTCAGCGGTGATTTTTACTGGACAACAGTAAATAATGATACCATTGGAAGTACGGACAGTATTACGGTAGGTCCACTTACGGCTAATGACACCACTTTCTTACTTAAGTCAGTGGCTTCTGTAAAGTACAATGTTGGCCCGGCTGATAATACATTTGGCGCAGGTGCAAACTTTGTTAATGCAGGCGTACAGCAGTTGTTCTTTACCGCGCAAAGCACCTTTACTTTAGATAGTGTGGTGGTTTATCCTAATGGAGCAGGTAATGTGGTAGTAAACCTTAATGATGCAAACGGGGTAGTGCTACAAACTACTACTGTACCCGTTAGTGGCTCAGGAAGGCAGCAGATATATGTTGGATTTTTAATTACCCCGGGAACATACGAACTGGATGGAAACAACAGTACCACCGGAGGTTTGTACCGAAATAGTGTGGGTGCAAGTTACCCCTATTCAGTTCCAGGAGTGGTTGATATAACCGGTAACAGTTTTGGTTCCACGTATTACTATTACTATTATGACTGGACGATTTCTACTGGAGGCTGTGCAAGGCCTGATGGTTCCATTACGATCTACAACGATCCGAGCCTAAGCCCGGTAGCGTCCTTTACCAACAATGCAGGCACACCTACAGCTACTTTACTTAACGTAACCTTTGATGCATCTGCATCAACAAACGCCACAACCTACACCTGGGACTTTGGCGATGGTAGCAGCGGTACGGGTGTAAATACTCAGCATGACTATATGTTCAATGGTACTTATACGGTTAAGCTGGTGGTTTCAGGCCCTTGTGGTTCTGACTCTATCACACAAACGGTGTTAATCCAGGGTATTGATCTTGTTGAGAACTCGTTGAGTCAGTCTTTGGAAATTTTCCCGAATCCTGCTACACAGGAAGTGAACATCAGCTTTGATTCATTTGATTCTGACAAGGTGCGCATACGCGTGCTGGACCTTAGTGGAAAGCAAATGATTATAAAAGAAGATGCAAGCCCTAACGGAAAAATGGAGTACACGCTCAACATTGGTCAGCTGGCCGATGGAGTGTACATGATAGAAATTTCTACTGGTAGCTTAAAAGCCAACAAGCGCTTAATAAAGCAGTAGTAATTTTTGCATTATAAAAATGAAAGGCCGCCCGATTGGGCGGCCTTTTTAATTTAAATAGGTTGGTTGATGTTTCCTAAAAAACTAATCCTTTACCAGCTTCACAAATTCAACTTTTCGCTCTCCCACTATTTTTATGAAGTAGATACCGGCAGGCAAATGGTTAATATCAATATGTTGATCTGTTTTTACCTGTTGCTGTAAAACCAATTTGCCATTAGCATCCAATATTTGCAGGTCAACACTAGCGGGCTCATTGTGGCTAGTACTAATTATAAAAGCATCCTTTGCGGGATTTGGAAACACTTCAAAAATATGCAGCTGCTGCTCTGCCAGTGAAACCGGATCCCACAAACCTTCATACACCGAAATATTATCCAGGTAAAGGTTATTACCCTTACGGTTAACCCCAACAAAGGCCAGCATTACTTCCTGCCCGGCAAAAGGGCTAAGGTCAATTTTGTCACGTCTCCAGTCAGCACGCGAGGCGGGCACAAAGTTGGCGCCTAAAACACCGGTGGTACTGAGGTCTGATCCTGATTTGGAATAAAGAAGATGTGGGAAAGTTTTTCCGCAATCGGTAGAGGCATAAATCTTAAAAGTATCCTGCACCAGGCCGATGGTGCCAAGCTGTTGGTAGGCCAGGTCAAAACTTGCCGTAAGCAGGGGTGCATTTGGCAAATTAAAAACAGGGCTCCATAAACCATCCTTTTGGCTTAGCCTCGGCAAATAGTCTTTAAAGTTGATATAGGCTGAATGGGTGTTTCCGGGCCAACCCTGTACTGAAGTGCTATCCCAGCTTGTAAGGAAATCATCATTATTAACAAACCAGTTAAAAGATGAAATGCCTGCCTCAAAGTCCTCATAAAAAGGCAGACCAGCCGTACCTCTTTTATTAAATCTGATTATTCGCTGGTTATTGATATCATCGTATTCATTATGCCCGATCGTTACGAGTACAGTAAGTTCATAATCTCCTGCCGCTCCTATAGGTATTGGATTGAGCAGGGTAATCGTATCAATATCTCCATAAGATAAAAGGCCTGTTGTATTAACCACAACAGGGTTTGAAGAGCCCGCCACCCCATTAAGCCAATAGCTGATATTCACTGAACCGATAGCGCTATCTCCCATATTCTGAAGAATAATTTCAGGGCTAAAAGTATCGGCACAGGTTAGCTCACCACCTTCAGGATAGGTAATTTCCTTAACGGCAACATCCCAAACCACATCATTTGGATTTACCGGGGTATGGCTTTGCGCCAGAAGCTGATACGCAGCGAACACATCTATAAGCCCGTTGCCAAAGGTGTTATCCTCCCCTGCCACACCCATATCAATGGCCGAGGCATACAAGGCCTGTAATAGTTGAGCACCCGTTAATTGTGGAAAGGCTTCCTTTAATAACAATACTGCCCCTGACACATGCGGTGCAGCCATACTGGTACCCGATATGGTGTTATATCCATCAGTTCCCCAGGCGGAGCGTACATTCTGCCCGGGTGCTACCACCTCAGGGTGTATAAGCAAACTACCTGAACCGGGACATTGACTTGGGCCTCTTGTAGAGAAATTACTTATGGGATAAGGAAAAGCCTGATTGCCATCCACGCTGCCTACCGAAAAGGTATTTACCTTGGAAGTATTTATCCTTTGCGGAGAATTCACCGAACTGTTATTTGGCCCTGAGTTACCCCCTGAAAAAACGTTGGCTATGCCGGCCGCTTCGATGGCATTCATTAACTGAACCACAAAACCCCCGCAATGCACCGTATCGGGATCATCGCGCCAGCGCCAGCTATTATTGATCACGTCAGGAATATCATCTGTGGTGGCCGTATCTCCATCAGGATTAAGGGCCCACTCAAAAGCACCTATCATTTGGGCCAGTGGCGGCAAAGTGGCTACGGTGGATGCTACAAAATCATTTGCTATCCAATAAGAGCCAAACGCCACACCAATGGTATCATTGGTAGCCGTATCCAGGCCGGCCATGGTGCCCAGCGTATGGGTTCCGTGGTCGCTAATTCTTCCATCAGGATAATCTCTGAGCAAACCATACCACGACTGTTGTAGTGGTGCATAATTCCCAAGAAAGCGATCTTTGAAAGATGGGTGCGTGGCCCAAACTCCGGTATCATAATTATAAACCACCCTTCCTCTACCTGTGTATCCCAGCTTCCACATGGCAGGAGCATTTATGGCCACTAAGCCCGGTTCAGTTCCATTAATTATTTCCGGAACATCCCTGTCAGCTTCAATTATAGGGTCGTGCATTAATATTTCATCCCCGGCCCAATCCATATAGCCCACATTGGGTAGTTTGGCCAGTTGTCTTATAACAACAGGTTTTGCCTCAACCACCAGTATATTTACTATGTAAAAGCTACTTACACTTTTCAGCTGAGTTTGGGGAAGATTAGTGAGGTAGGAGATGGCCTCAGCTTGTGATGCCTTTGCTTGCTTCATTAAAAGCCTGTTCACAATTCTTGCCCTTTTTTCAATTGAAATTTCATTTTCTGTAAAGGAGGTTTCTGACTGATCAAAATCAACGGTGGTGGTAAATTCTATCCTTACGGGAATATATTCTGATTCAGGGCTTGCAAGCCTCTTTTCAAGCCTGGGAGAAATCTGGCTATAGCCTGAAAAACCCAAGGAAAGTAAGCCAAATAAAAGGGCCGTCTTTTGTAACATTTTAGTTGATTTAAGTGGTGGATGTTGACTTCGGCTTTGATGCCATTTGTCTGAGCTGTTCTGTTGTTTTTCGGCTGCCATCATGGCTCCAGCCCGGTGGGCCAAAAACATATCCTTTAAAGTGTCCGGGATTTTTACGCACATCCTTAATTATACTCCACCACTCATGTGTGGCGATGATAAGTGGATTGTAGGTGTTGATATTTGTAGTTAATCCGTAATTAGGTTTTTCTTCTTCATCCTGAAAAGTGCCAAACATCCGATCCCAGATCACCAATATTCCTGCATGGTTTTTATCAAGATATTTAAGATCGGATGAATGATGTACCCGGTGGTGAGAGGGTGTATTAAATATAAACTCAAACCAGCGCGGTAATTTGTTGATCACCTCAGTGTGAATCCAAAACTGGTAAAGCAGGCTTACACTTTGCAGAAAAACAATCATCAGAGGTTCAAAACCCAGCAGAGGCATCCAAAGCCAAAAAACAAAGCTGCCGGTAAAATTACCTGTCCAGGTTTGGCGCAATGCGGTACTAAGGTTATAGTGCTTTGATGAATGATGCACTACATGGCTGGCCCAGAAAAACCGAACATTGTGGCTGGTGCGATGAAACCAGTAATAAGTAAAATCTTCACCTAATATGGCTAGTACCCAGACCCACCATGCATAACCAAAATTGAAAATGGCCAGCTGATGCACTAGGGTGTAGGCCCCAAAAACAAGGGTTTTACCAAGCAGGCCCAAAAACACATTACCAAGCCCCATGGCTATACTGCTAAAGGCATCACGGGTTTCGTAGGTTTTCTTCTTTTGTATGGAGGAAATAAGAATCTCCAACAGAATAAAGCCTACAAAAAAGGGAATGGCACCATGTATAAGGTTAGGGAACATGAAAATGAGATTAACCTAACAAAGCTATCAAAAAAGCAAAGGCCCTATGGTTTTCAGGGCCTTTGCTGTTAAGGTTGGTGTGGTAAAAGGGGTATGGTTAACAGCTTTATTAAGTGAGGAGAAAAAAGCCGGCCCACTTTAGTTAAAGGGGTTCGGAAGGAATCAAGGGCCGGCTCTTCAACACAACAACACTCTTCAATGAGTTTTCAAAAAACGCTTTAGTTCTTCTTTAGTTAAGCAAGGGCCCGGCCAAATATCTGTAATCTCCGGGCCCTGTTCCTTTATTGCTTAACACAACACTTCTAAAATTATGAGAAGGTTTACTTACTTGGTTTGCCTCTTCATATAATGATACAGAAAAGGTCACCCACATTTTTTTGAAATTTTTAAAAAAGATTTTTACCTGCCTTATTCTTATAACTTTGGGTGACCAATAGCGCACAACAACATAAAGCAGCACACACATGGATGACACCCTGATTATCGCCAGGATAAAAAGTGGGGATAGCGAGGAGCTGAGCAAAGTTTATACAGAGTACAGGCGGGAGTTTTGCCTGTGGCTGATAAAGAATTATGGGAGCACAATGGATAATGCTGAAGAGGTATTTCAGGAAACCATAATTGCTTTTTTTGAGAATGTAAAAAACGGCCGGCTTAGCGAACTGAGCAGTAGTTTAAAAACCTACATCTTCTCTATCGGTAAAAATAAATACCTGAGCCTGGCGCGTAAAAGCGGACGCAGTGTTAGTGCCGAAGGGCACCTGGAACTTGTAACTGACAACAGCGATGAGCTTGAGGAAGTTAAATTTAAAGATGAGCAGCTGAACATGGTGGAGGCCAGCCTTAAAAAGCTGAGCGACCATTGCCGAAAATTGCTAAATCTATATTACTACCAAAAGCTGAGCATGGAAGATATAATGGAGAAGCTGGATTATAAAAATGCCAACACGGCAAAAAATCAGAAGTACAAGTGCATGCAGCAGTTGCGAAAGTTACACAAGGGCGATGCATCCTAAACAACGGTTGAAATGGAAGAAATGGACAAAATGAAGGCTATTGAGGATTTGCTGGCTGGCGAACTAAGTGCTGCCGAAGAGAGTAAACTACGCCTTGAAATAGAAAACGACCCGGCATTAAAAGAGATGCTTACTGATGAAGAGCTACTTGTGGCAGGCATCAGGCAATGGTCAAGAAAAGAGTTGAAAGAAAAGCTTAAGCAACTGCAGGCAGAATTAGGGCCAATTAAAGTTGATGATGAGGATGCTCCAAAAGCTAAAGCCAACAACTGGAAGCCATTATTAGCTGCAGCCAGCATAACTATACTTGTGGCGCTTTACTTTGTTTTTAGCGGTATAAGCAGCAGCCCCGATAAACTGTATGACAGATACTATGAGCCCTATGAGCCTTATTCCTCGGTGATAAAGCGCGGTGGCGAAGTGGATGCTGACCGTATGACCAATGCCATGCTGGCTTATGAAAACAAGGATTATAAAAATGCTGCTGAGCAGCTGGAAGGTATTGCCCCAAGCGAAGAGCGTGATTTTTACCTGGCTCATAGCTACCTGGCCCTTGGCCAACACACTAAGGCTCTCCCTTTGTTCGAGCAACTGGCCGAAACGGGTGCCGAACCAAAAAGCACCGTTAACTGGTACCTGGCACTGGCCTATCTCAAAAATAAAAACATCCCGGCCGCCACCGAAACTTTAAACCGCCTGGCTGGATATGATAACGCCTATCAGAAACGGGCTTCGGAGTTATTGAAAGATTTATAAATTAGTGAATCCGTTATTTAACCAACTAACAACTAAGCCATGGCTGAAAACAATCCCAACGAAGAGGATCAAAATAATAACAACACTCCTGAAGGTACTTCAGATGATGGTGGGCCTAAAGGGCTAAAGGATTCAGGCGTAAAACCTCCCCTTCAAGCTATTGCCGTCTCCACAGGTGTAATTGCCTTGGCCGCAGCTGCTGCAGCCGCTAAATACTTAGCAAGCTAATATCCTTATATTCACTTTTCTCAATTTGCTTTTTATTCAAATTACTATGCGCTAATTAATTCTCAAAAGTGCATCTTCGCTGTAGAAAATCCCATGGATTTAGTATTTATACTTCATCCTTGGCGCTGTAAAAAAACAAATTTCCAATGACTCAAACATGGCAACAACTAAAGGATTTAATCAACAAAGTTGATCCCGATTCTTTAAACCTTACTCGACTTATTCTTATTAACGATATTGATTTTTACTCAAAGGCAACTTCTGAAGGAAATGGTAACAACATTGAAGACCAAGGATTTCCTAACGATAATGAAACTCAGACCTGGAGCCAGTTGTTAAACATCCTGAACAATTCAGATGAAGATGTCTTAAGTCAGAAAAGGCAAATTTCCGTAGAAGGTCAATACTATGATGCCGTTGCAGTGCTGTCAGATGATGGTGGTCCAAAATCCCTCAAAGATTCTGGGGATCATCCGAGTTAATCATATTTTCAAATAGAAGTTTTGTTGAGGGCTTTATATCGAGAATAGAAAGTGGTAATTGTGATAAGAATAATAGTTAACACAATAACAGATACCCAAATTACTAGGCCATCATTTTCATTCCCTTTTATAAAGTGTGTATTATGACCATCGCCCAACATAATAAAGGGGCCCCAATTTGAAGGATGCGCCCCAAGCTCATCGTTCTGATTGATAAACTCTAATTTACTTTGATATAGGGCCACTGCAGCATTGCTCCCCTTCCCAATTTTAGAGTAAAATTTTGTCATTAGTTCACGAGAATGATCATCAGAAGTTTTCCATAAGGAAGAAACAACTAAGGGAGTGGCCTGCTGTGCAAAAGCACGTCCTGCGCTTAAATATCCCTCTCCTCCACTATAATCTCCTAAACCACTCTCACAAGCACTGAGAACCACCATTTTGGCATTTGAAACCAATTGGTAAATCTCATAAAGATGCAGGATGCCATCTTCATCTTCGCTCTTTTTAAAAATCAAACCATTGTTTAGAGTGTTATTCTGGTCCACATGATTATGAGTGGCAATATGAATACCTTCATAACCAGAAACAGATGATTTAAAGTTAGCCTCGGTCGCTTCAGAACCCACAAAAGAAGTAAAGCCCTTTCCCCAAACAGCCTGTATCGCATTAATTTCCAACTCCGAACCAGGTAAATCTTTAAACTTAGATTTAGCCTTAGCATCGTTAGACTTTGAGTAGGCTAAAGCCAGCATGGTACCACTATTTTCTATTGATGTCATATGGCGTTGACCTGACAAAAAATACCAGGAAGCTGAATAACCATAAGCTATGTCTGTACTTTTTAAAGCGTATGGCAAACCCCTATAATCTACCAATTCAATATTCTTAGGAGGTTTGGATATTAGAACCTCGAAAGGAATACTGGCGAGAAAGCCGTCAGCAATAACTACGAGGCGGCTTATCTTTTCAATTCTAACTTTCTGTAGTAGAAAACTGTATAACTTATTCGAGGAGCTTACAAATGCTGCAAACTGCTCTTTTCTTTCTGTTGACTTAACACCTTCATTCAAAACCTTTTTAAGCATTTTTACCCTTGAACTCATTAGTTCATAGTCCCTAGGGTCAAATCTTGAAATATTTGTTTGGTGCTCAGTAATAGTTAAGAGGTAAATAGTACTATCAGATGTATAAGTCTGAAGGATACACCCTCCTCCTTTAATCAATTCAGATTTTAGTACCTGGTCATATGAGATAATTTCTCCTGATGTGTTTTTTGAGTCCGACTTTACACCCATTTTAATTTCGATGGAATCTATCGCTCGATTAAGGCTAAAAAGTACATGTCTAATAGAATCCAGGTTACTGGTTGATTGTTGGGACTGTAAGCTTAACTTTTTTAGTTCTCCCTGAAGAGCTCTTTTTTGTGTTACAAGCGTCAGGTCAGCGCTCTTTTCAATTTCCACAAGTGCCTCTTGGGCCTGAAGCATTAATACCGCTGATTTACTTTTTTCAACGAAAAACCAAAAATCCACAATACCACTACCTGAAATCTCATGCAATAAATAACTTGCCTCAATGGCGAGGTCATAGGATGCTTTGGAGCTGTTTACAAAATCTAATCTTTCAGCTTCCGATTCTCGGCCTGACAGAAGTCTATAATATACCTCGCTATACAATTTGTAATGAGCGATGGCTGAAGCGAGAAACTCAGGGGACTTACGGGACTTACCTACTCTTTGCAAAACCTCAGCTTTACCCACCAAATTATACGCCATCTTAGAGTTAACCCCAAACTCTAAATCCAAGGACGGAGTTTGTAAGAATTTATCGACTGGCTGCATCAAAGATTTTTGATAATAGTATAGGGAACTATCGTTTTCATTATTTCTCCTAAACCAATCAGCTACCATTTGATAGGTTTGGCTCATCTCTTCAGCACCTTCATTATAAAAACTGAGTTTCTTCTTAATGGCTTTGACCCTCAGTTTTTGAGCCCTGCGCTTGTCAGGAATCGATATACTCAAAAGATAAAGTGATTCTGCAACCTCCTTTGAATTTTCACCGAAGAATTCACTATTGAGTTCGAGTGCCTTTGATATATAGAAGGATGCTGAATCCAGCATACCCATATCCCGATATACCGAACCCAGATTTTCATATGCCCGCACCTGATAATCCCTAAACCTCGAACCATTCACAGCCTCTTTTAGCGACAATCTGTAATACTTAATAGCGTTGGTGTGATCTTCCCTTCTACCATAAATATTAGCAATATTACCAAGGCAAGACCTCTTTGCAGAACTATTTCCTTCTGCAACCTGATTATAATAACCCAATGCCTTGAAATTATAGTTCAAGGCTTTTTCATAATCACGGGAAGACATACAAGCCGCAAGGTTGAGATAGTGCCTTCCCCACATAGAATTTGTCGGGCTAAACTTTGATAAATGTTCGGCCACTTTTAAAAAATACTTCTCTCCTTGAGGATAGTCAAGAAGATCAAACCTGTAAACATACCCCAGATAACTATAGTTATTTGCCAGCTTCTCATGATTTGGATATTTCAAATCAAGCCTCGCATTCAGAGCCAGTTTAAAAAAGCAAATAGCACTATCCAGTTCATCAATATAGTGATAAGCCTTACCCAGCCCATACATACAATCACCCCAGGCCGCTTTAAATCTTTCATTGCTTGAAGGAGGAAGGTTTTTTAACGGTCTTAGGAAATCACGGGCCCCTTCAAAATCGCCAAGGGCAAAAAGAATACCTGCCTTTTCATTGGCAACCTCCAAATAAAATGCATCGGGAGATTGATGGCCCAATTGCTGAAGTTTGATATTACACGCCTGAAGGGCTTCATCATTTTGCTCATTAGCTCTGAGTCGTTCTACCCTTTCAAAAAATTCACACTCATTTGGTGTGCCATAATGTGCTGCCACAAGTAGTTGTGAACAGGCAAATATCAAAAGTGATAATAGCCATCTAATTGACATTGAGCCGGGTTTTTGAGCAGAGCAAGACTGTTGTTGTACATTTCAAATATATCCTAATTATAAGATTCACCAATAATCAAAATCCCTTTGCGGTATTATCTTTTACTTTGCGTAAAATTTGTGACCGTGCTCGAAATTCTGCGCAGTATTTTAGGTGACTCTATTTCCATCTTTACCATTATGAATCCGCTATCAGCGGGTGCTATTATGCTCACTTTGGTAGATGAAGACACCACTAAAAAAGAGTTTGATGTAATAGCTTCTAAAAACAGCCGGGCGGTTTTTGTGGCGATGGTCATCATCTTTTTGAGCGGAGTGTACATTTTCGATTTCTTCGGTATCCGTCCGGATGGCCTGCGTGTTTTTGGTGGCATCATCCTTTTAATTATGGGTTTCAACATGGTGCAAGGCCATGATAAAAAGGTAAACCACAGGGCCAGTGAACAAACCGCTGCACAGCTGAGGAATGATATAAGCATGGTTCCGTTGGCTATTCCAATAATAGTAGGCCCGGGGCTGGCCACCACACTTATCAACCTCAGCATTTCAAATGATGGATGGGAATCTTACGTATCCGTAATTTCAGCCATATTGGTATGTTCGGTAGCCAATTACATTATTTTAAGGCGTATGCCGTACATCAAAAAAAGGCTGGGGGTTAATGGCCTTAAGGTATTTAACCGGCTAATGGGACTAATTGTGGGCTCACTGGCCGCTCAAATGCTACTCAATGGCATGTTCGGGTTGTATCAATTTTATTTTAAGTAGGGAATATGGAGATTATATGGCTAATAGCCGGAGTTGCATTGGGTGGTGCCATTGGCTGGTTTATAGCCAAAAGTAAATTTCAGGGGTCGGTACCTGATAATACCGAAGAAATAAACAGCCTTAAAAACTCGCTTACTTTAAGTGAAGAACGCAAGGCTACTTTACAGCGCGAACTGGAGGAGTTAAAACCAGAGCTTATGGCTGAACGTAACCGCTCACTTGACCTTAGCAACCGCCTTACCCGGGTAGAAACTGAGTTTGCCAACCAGGAAAAACGCCTGGCCGAACAAAAGGCCGAAGTGGAGAAACTCAATGAGAAATTTGCTATTGAGTTTAAAAATCTCGCTAACGAAATATTTGAGGAAAAAAGCAAAAAATTTACGGACCAGAATAAGGTAAACCTGGGGGAACTGCTTACTCCCCTCAAGGAAAGACTGGGCGAGTTTCAAAAAAAGGTGGAAGACACCAACCTGCAGGGTGAAAAGCGCGGGGCTGCACTTGAAGAGCAACTCAAAAACCTTAAGGAACTAAATCAGCAGATTACGCAGGAAGCAAAAAGCCTTACCCTCGCTTTGCGCGGAGACTCTAAAACCCAGGGCGGTTGGGGCGAAATGCAATTAGAAGGTATACTGGATAAAGCAGGGCTACAGAAAGACGTTCATTATTTTAAAGAGAAGAACCTCAAAAATGAAGAGGGTGGCAATCAGCGCCTGGACTTTATCATAAATCTGCCTGACGGTAAACACCTGGTGCTTGACTCTAAGGTATCTCTAACGGCATACAGCAAGTATTTTGATACCGAGGATGAAGCCGAGAGAGCGGTATTTTTAAAGCAGCATCTGGATAGCCTTAATGCCCATATCAAAGGTTTGGGAGACAGGAATTATCAAAACCTGTACGACATTAATCAGCCTGATTATGTGATGATGTTTGTAGCCAATGAGCCCGCCCTTACCATGGCGCTTAAAGAAGATCCGAATTTATATGAACGCGCTCTAGATCGTAATATAGTATTGGTTTCAACTACCACATTGCTCGCTACACTCCGCACCATATCGTACATATGGAAACAGGATTTACAAAACAAAAATGCCGAGGAAATAGCCCGGCAGGCAGGAGCGCTTTATGATAAGTTTGAAGGCTTTACAAAAGATTTACTAAAGCTTGGTTCACAGCTGGATACCGTGCAGTCAACATACAAGGACTCTATGAAGAAACTGACTGATGGTACCGGTAATCTTATAAGACGAACCGAAAAGCTGCGCGAGCTGGGCGCCAAAACCAGTAAACAAATAGATCAGCGATTAATCGATAGGTCTTCGGACTAAATCCATAAAATTTTTACATTTCGCGCCCAAAACCTCAATGTATGAAGGCTTTAAACTTTTTCGCAGTTCTGTTTTCTCTATTTATATTAAGTTCCTGTGGCGATGATGGCGCACCTGATCAGGATGTGGCACCTTCCATAACCATTATAAAACCGGTAAAGGATGTAAAGGCGGGAGAGAAAATTCCTATTGAACTTGAGTTTGCGGATGACAAAGGCTTGCAACATGTTGAAGTTTCACTGGGATCAAACGTAAGTGCGGGCGCACCGTTTTTTTATACACAACGTGGCATTAGCGGAATTAAAGACAACCTCTCTATTATGGTTGATCCGCCAGCAGGAGTAGATATTCTCGGCTCTAATTATATATTAATAACCTGCCGTGATAGAGGTGGCAATGTTACCGTGGCGGATGAAAACTTTAATGTGGTAGATGCCAATGTTCCCACAGCCAACTTTATCTATAATGATACTGTGGCTTCCGCTGATACTGCCTCAAGAATAGAAGTGGTGTATAAAGCTGAAGATACCGAGGGCCTGGATAAGGTAGTACTTGAAATGTGGAATATTGATGCCCAAGGCAATAAAATAAAGCTATTTGACTCTATTACGCATGATGCCGGAGGATCTACGTCATTTACCAAACAACACTTCTTTAAAGGAAAAACCACTTACAAAACCGGTGATCTTTTCACATTTCTTATCAGGGTGTATGATGAATCAGGGAACGTGATTGAGGTAAACTCCAATAGTACAGGACAGGTTTTTTAGTTCTCCTTCACTTTTTAATGAAGCGGGCTTGCCCACCTTCATGCTCCAAAAAATATACTCCTGCCGGCAGATTCTGCATGCTCAGGTGATTTTCTTTATACAACACTATTCTCAATAATGATCTGCCGTCAGCGCCTGTAACTTTTACCTCACCTGTTATCGGTTGGCCGAAATATAAAATATCTTCTACAGGGTTTGGGTAAATATCCAGGCTATCGGCTTCCAGCTCTTTAAGGCTGACGGGATTACAAATTACATTCATCAATAAACTCCAAAGCTCCGGATCAAATTGAGAGAGAGCGGCCTGTTGGGTGTACGCTTCGTCACCCTGCCTTACTACTACCAGGTCAAGACTTGGCACAACATAAATGCGCTGGTCATTGGCGCCAGCCGCCATATATAAATCAGCGGGAGCCGTGGGGATTATTGGCCCGGGGAAGGTAATATCAAAGCCGGGCTGCTTAAAAAAGCTACCCCCATTTAGCCACCATAAATATCCATAAGCAGGGTTATGGGCTTGAGAAGGCCTCACCATCGCATTAAAGTAATTGGTATCTGAAAGTATTGGGGTACCATCCCATACACCTTTATTGAGGTTGAGCAGGCCAAACCTGGCCATGTTACGGGCTTTGCTAAAAAATATGTAATTAACCCAAAGGCCGTTTATACCTGTTGATGGGCCAAGTGATTGAGTAGTGTACAAATTGAAACTCTTACCTACGGCCGCTTCTACAACATCCTGCAAAAGGCGATACGGTGCATTGTGGTAATACCAGTGTGTACCAGCATCATACAGGTATTTCAGGCAGGTATCCTCAAGGCAGTTTTGATCCGGTACATTAAGATCAAGGCCTGTGGTCATCCGCATTTGTTGCTTAATAGTAATAAGGTCTTCCTTCGCGGTAGGTGCAACTGTCCACCCCTGGCCTAGGTAATTCGAAGTTTTGTCATTAATATCCAACAGGCTTTGCTGCTGTGCCATCCCGATGAGGAAGGCGGTAAGGCTTTTACCGGCCGAAGCCCAATACCATGAGGTGTTGGTATCATGGCCGTTGTAATAGCGCTCAAAGGCAATTTTTCCTTTATGGAGAATGATAAAACTCTTACTGTTACGGGAGTCCAGGTACTCCGAGAGTGTATCCAGTTCAGAAACACACCAGCCCAGGCTGGCCGGAGAAACCGTATCCCATTGGTTACCCAGCTTTGGCGGAAAATAATACTGGCAATAGCTGCTAAGGCCAATAGCCAAAAACAGGATACAGGATAGTAAAGCTTTCATACAGTTATATTTATTGAGACACTAAAATTAGCGGAAAGCTTAAATCAATTCTTTATAAATCACATAATTCTCTTCGTCAAAGCATACAAAGGTTACCTTGAGATCTTCAGTGTAAGATCCTAAAAAATTTTGAACGGTAGCTATGGCCACCTCAGCAGCATCGCGTTTTGGGTAACCATAAACCCCGGTAGAAATATTGGGGAAGGCTATGGATTTAATTTCTTTTTCATGGGCTATGTGCAAGGCGTTGATATAACAGTTGGCAAGAAGTATATCTTCATTGTTCACCCCTCCCTGCCATACCGGGCCCACGGTATGAATTATGTATTGGGCAGGTAGGTTTCCCCCTGTGGTAACCATTGCATTACCGGTTTTTAAATTCCCGTTGGTCATTTTCCACTTTTTGCAATCTTCCACAATTTCATTCCCTCCGGCCCTGTGAATGGCACCATCCACGCCACCACCACCTAATAAGCTACTGTTAGCGGCATTTACTATGGCTTCCACTTTCAGTTTGGTAATATCACCTTTTATCACTTCAATCATGCGCCAAGGTCTTCTGTAATATTTAAGGTATCAAAACCAGGTCGGATAAATTGCATGGCATTTGGAAATTCAGCTTCCATAAGTTTTAAATATTTCTGTAAAGAAGTAAGCAGCAGGAGAAGTTCATCTTCCAAAGCTGGCATTAGTGCTAACAAACCTTTGGCCGCCTTTATGCAATGGTTGGCTCCAATCATTATAACCTTGGCTGATCCGTTGCTGTCATTTTGAATCGGATCTTCAAAGTCATCGTCAAACTCCATTTTGCCGCTTACAGCTCTGGTAGTTTTAACCTGGAGCATATAGCGGTACCAACCAAGTATATCCAAAAGGTTCTGGGTACGATGAGCCTCGCCTTCAACCTTTTGTTGCTGATGCCAGGTAAGACCATCGGTAGAAAGAGGAGGCTCTTTGGCCATCAGGCTTTTAGAACGGTTCAATAACATATCAATAAGATCACCTGCCACTTTTGATTCTTTTACCACGGCATTTTCATCCATCAGGCGCTCTATCTCTTCCTCACGCTTTTTAAAAGATGCCATGGCATCGTCAGCAGACTCTACCTCATCAAGCTCAGGAATAAATTCAATTACATCCTCAGCCTCGGTGTCGTCAGTATTCTCATCTTCAGGATCATCTTCTAAGGTCAGGTTAGCGAGGTATTCCGCAGGATCTTCAATTTCATTCATTTCCAATTCAGAAACGCGCAACATACAGCGATGGGCCAGCGCACACCTCTCGCACCAGCGATTGCAATAATTGAAAACCCCGGGTATTAGTTTTTGCTCCATACCCGTAAAAATAAATAAACACTTAAACTCTTCGACCCCCGATGAGCCTGAAAATTACAGCTACCAAAGCAAAAATCAGAAGGATATGGATCAATCCTCCAATAGAAAAGTAGAAAACGCCCAGTAACCAACCGATAACCAGTATTACTGCAATAAAATACAATAGATTACTCATGACTATTTTATATTAAGATTATTCACCAAGATTTACCCCCAAACCAAGCATCAGGCTGAAATTCCTGTTTTTTATGTCCTGTCGGTCACCACCTAAGCTTAAAATACGCTGCACCCCAATGCCATAGCGCGCATCAAGGCCCAGATAAAAGCTTTCGAGTTGTATATCAAAACCACCACCCACTACAGCTCCATAATCAAAATCCTGTACCTGAGCCACTGTGTTATTGGCAAATGTGAACCCGAATATTGAAACTTGACTTGTGAAGTTGTTATCCAGTTCAAAAGCACCATAAGGTCCTGCATATATGTGTGGGAAAAAGGTTTCACCAACAGGTATTTGAACCTTAAGAAGAATGGGCACTTCCAAATAATCTACGTTAAGTTTAGTACCTGTTCCTCCCTCCATATCCACGGCTCCTTTTTGGTGATAAAGGATTTCGGGCTGCAAAGCAAAAATGTTGCTCTCTCCGGCATATTTAAAAAATACGCCACCCACAAATCCACCGAGAGGATCGGTGTCATCAGAAACATCATTACCTGCAAAAGTGGTGGAAGTAAAGCCCAGCTTTGGGCCAAAGCTTAAAGATTGGGAATAGCCTTTTGTAGCAAAGGCTATTATAAATACTAAAGCAAGAAGTAAAAGTTGTGGTTTTAACCACATACCTGTGGTGAGGTTGTTTTTCTGTATCATAACATTCAAAATTTAAAGTAGGTGGATATTATGACAGTTAAATCTTTCTTTTGTTTTTGAAAAGTGATAAGGGCTAATACCAATTCATACACAAACCACTCGTTTACAGCTTTTTAAAATTTCCACTACTCATTACATCAGCCGATTTTCAAAGTATCAAAATGGTGTGTGGTTTTCCTGAAATGGAAGAGCGGAAGTACAGTTTCGAATATGAGTTGGCAGGAGGTAACACTGTACTACAGCCTTTACAGGCTTCACCCCTGACATATTCAACTAACGTGAAGGTTTGGTATATTAATTGGTGAGTTCTTGCAGCTTCAACTCAACTGAGAATAGGTCAAAATTTTGTGTTAAACGTTTCAAAATATTGATTTCAGCTTTGAGCATGAGCATATAAAAAGCCCCCTACACAGCGGTGTGGGGGGCTTTCCTTTTGTATTTATTTATTTCCTGATGCGTTAGTACGTAAGGCATACATTTTTAGCCTCGGTAAAAAAGTGGAGTGCTTCATACCCGCCCTCTCGGCCAACACCGCTGCTTTTCATACCACCAAACAGGGTGCGTAAATCACGTACCAGCCAGCAGTTTATCCAAACAATACCTGATTGAATATGGGCTGCCACTCTATGGGCCCGATTAAGGTTCTGTGTCCAAATAGTACAGGCTAAGCCGTACTGGGTTGAGTTAGCCATCATTAATGCTTCTTCTTCCGTATCAAAAGGCGTAAGGGTTACCACCGGCCCAAAAATTTCTTCCTGATTGGTGCGGCAATCATAAGCCAAACCTTCAATAACTGTTGGTTCAATGTAAAACCCGTCAGCATACTCACCTTCCATTTTTACCTGGCTGCCTCCATGAAGTATAGTGCCGCCTTCTTCTTTAGCCAACTCAATATAGCTCAGTACCTTTTCCATGTGGGGTTTTGAAACCACAGCTCCCATACGTGATGATTCTTCCGCTGGTGGCCCCACCTTCAGTCCTTCCACCCTTTCTACAAAAGCCTCCTTAAACTTGTCGTAAATGCTCCTTTCAATAAAAATGCGGCTGCCGCAAAGGCAAATCTGACCCTGGTTGGCGAATGAGGATGTCACTGACGTTTTTACCGCTTTGTCAAAATCGCAGTCGGCAAAAATGATATTGGGATTTTTTCCGCCCAACTCCAGCGAAAGCTTTTTAAACATAGGTGCAGCTGTGCGGGCCAGATGCTCACCGGTTTTGGTTCCTCCCGTAAAGGAGATGGCTTTTATCTCCCTATGCTCTACTATAGCCTGCCCAACGGATGGACCGGTACCGTGCAGAATATTCAACACCCCGGCCGGCATGCCTGCTTCAATACATAATTCAGAAAGTAAAAAAGCCGTCATTGGAGTTACCTCCGATGGTTTGGCCACCACACAATTACCGGCAGCCAGAGCCGGGGCAATCTTCCAGGTAAAGAGGTAAAGCGGTAAATTCCAGGGAGAGATGCAGCCCACAACACCAATAGGCTGGCGCAGGGTGTAGTTGAAACCCCTATTGCCCATGTTATGGAACTGGTCTTCTTCATGCAAAATGGCCGTGGCAAAAAAGGAAAAGTTATCCCGCGCACGGGGAATATCAACCGCTGTAGCCAGTTTTACCGGCTTACCGTTATCAAGGCTTTCTGCCTCGG
This sequence comes from Schleiferiaceae bacterium, assembly GCA_963758205.1. GTDB lineage: Bacteria > Bacteroidota > Bacteroidia > Flavobacteriales > Schleiferiaceae > Owenweeksia. The sequence continues at coordinate 7,566 of CAVWUM010000001.1, read as the reverse complement.
CCAGCATATCCAGTTTTTCATCAATTAATTGAGAAACCTTAAGCATTATCGTGGAGCGCTCTTTGGCCGAAAGCCCACTCCAAACAGGAAATGCAGCTTTGGCAGCATCAACCGCCTGTTGTACATCACGCTCATCTGACTCCGGAATGAGGGAGTACACCTTACCTCTTGAGGGGTCAACGTTATCCATAAACTTGCCTGAGGCTGGCTCCTGTAGTTTACCGTTTATGTAGTTTAAGATTTTTTTCATGTATTATGTTTTACCCAACTCATCACCCCTCCGGCTCCCTTCAAGGGGAGAGTAACGTCACGTAATCCCCCTTTGAAGGGGGCCAGGGGGATGACATCATTCCAACTTATATCAATAACTTCTACAAACTTGGTGTCCTTCCACCATCCACCGGAAGGTTAATACCACTTATATATGCTGCAGCCGGACTAGCCAGCCACGCAATTGCATTGGCTACTTCTTCGGGCTTGGCAAAACGGTTTAGCGGCACCTCAGCCGTCATTTTGCCGGCAGCCACCTTTTCAGTCACCCCCAGCTTTTTGGCCTTATTTTCTATTATTGATTTTAATCGGCCGGTTTCTGTAGCGCCCGGTAACACGTTATTAACGGTTATACCAAATTCTCCCAACTCATTGGCAAGAGTTTTACTCCAGTTGCCCACGGCTCCCCTTACGGTATTGCTCACCCCAAGGTTATTGAGTGGCACTTTTACCGAAGTGCTGATGACATTTACAATGCGGCCATAACCTGATTTCTTCATTCCCTCCAACGTAAGCTTTACCAATAACTGGTTACAAAGTAAGTGCCTGCGGAAGGCAGTTACATACTCCTCCAAGCCTGCTAAATGTGCCGGGCCAGCGGGCGGACCACCGGTATTATTTACCAATATGTTGATCTCGTTGCCCTCACTCAAGTAGTTGGTCACTACACTTTCCAGGTGAATGGGGTCATCAAAATCGGCTACTAAAAATGTATGTGTTTGGTTGTGGCTGGTAGAAAGTTCCTTTCTGGTCTTTTCCAGTTTTTCGGCATTGCGGGCCAATAGTACAATTTCGGCTCCCATGCGGGCCAGCTCTTCGGCTGCGGCCTTACCAATACCATCGGAGCTGCCGCAAACCAATGCTTTTTTTCCTGCTAAGTTTAAATCCATTCCTTAATAACGTTATATGTTACTTCAATTCTCTACTTTATCAAAGTCACCATCTTCATTTTGTAAATAGTAAATTGTCTGCCCACCCAATTTTGTCACAAAATCCAACAATCCATCCTGATTGAAATCAAATGGGTAGAAATTATAATAGCTATCTGATACATAGTTACACCCCTGTTTACTTAAATTAATTCCATCGTCAGAATGTATCAGCCAACTTAAGCATGCATTACCATCCATATTATCATAATGTTTTATAAGATAATCTCCCATGCCTTTTCCATTAAAGTCAAATACTTGTACGAGGTTGATTGTGGGCCCAGGTTGGCCAGGCAATGACGGAGTTTCCTGTACTAAAAAACCATCTGTGGTATTCTTATAAAATTTAGAGGACTTGTTTCCTAAGCCCAGCAAATCATCACGCCCATCTCCGTCAAAATCTAACTTAATTAATTTTTGATGCCAGTAAGCATTTGGAAAACACACCTTATCCTCAATGGGCTTTCCATCTTCATTAAAACTATAACAGTAGGCCACCGATGGTTTCCCGTGAACTTGCTCAACTAACATTAACCTATAATTTTCTTCCCATCCATCCTTGATAAATAGAGCTTCTGCCCAAGGAGTTTTCAATGAATAATCTGGATTTGAATTAAAACTTCCGTTCTTATTTAAATGCACTTCAATAAAACCATCATAAACCAAATTGCCATTCTCAGCTCTATGCCTCACCCCATAAATCACAATGTCAGCCCAATTATCATGATTCACATCAAATGATACGAGATTACTATTCTCCCCTAATGTTGAGAAAAACTGCGGATAGACATCTCTATTACTATTGGCCCCAATAATAGCCATCTCCTGAAATTTGAGATCTCCAAGGTTCTCATAAATCAAATTGAAGGGCTCACCATTGTTGAGGCCGCATGTCACTATGTCTAAGTCACCATCCTGATCCAAGTCTTTTGCTGTAGCTGCATGAACCTTAAAACCAACCCGCTTAGTAAATTCCTTCTTGTTAAATCTATTCTGACCACAGTTCTCAAGAAAAGCATATTTGTAATTGGAAGCTGGGAATATGAGTTGATCCAAATCACCGTCATTATCTAAATCCTCAATTACTGTTGGCCCTGGCATCAAGCCCATAAAGTCAGAAACATTTAACAGTCTGGGTATAGTGTCATATTGATTCGTTGATAGGGTCTGTGCAAAGCTGTGACAGTAACAGACAGTTAAGAACAAGAGAGTTTTTAAACCCGCACATGCTGCTATCGGCTTTTTGAGGACTTTGGGTGTTTCAAGATGCTCGATTGGAATATTTAGAGACAGTTTTTTCATGTGTAAATTTCCCGCCAATTTACTCACTTTGCTAAATCATGTATAAAAAACGTTAATTTTTATACATATCAAAAAAACGTGTGCAATTTCCAGATTTTCGGTTACACGTTACCAACCGCTATGAAGCTAAACTAGCTCTGCACCTCATCACTCTCCACCTCCCCATCCCGTAACCTGATAATCCGCTTGGCATGCTGGGCAATATCCTCTTCGTGGGTAACCAATATCACCGTATTCCCGTTTTTCTGGATGTCGCCAAAAAGATCCATAATTTCTACGGAAGTTTTGGTGTCGAGGTTTCCGGTAGGCTCATCTGCTAAAATAATGGAGGGCTTATTTACTAAGGCACGTGCAACTGCCACGCGCTGGCGCTGCCCACCGCTAAGCTGATTGGGGCGGTGGTTCATCCTGTCAGCAAGGCCCACCTGGGTTAGTACTTCTTCGGCTCGTTCGTTTCGCTCTTTAGAGCTATACCCTGCATACACAAGTGGAAGCGCCACATTTTCCAAAGCCGTTGAGCGCGGCAATAGGTTAAAGGTTTGAAAAACAAATCCAATCTCTTTATTTCGGATTTCAGCCAGTTGATTATCGGTAAGGCGGGCTACATCCTGGCCATTGAGCCAGTATTCACCGCTTGTGGGAGTATCAAGGCAGCCCAGCAAGTTCATCAAGGTAGATTTTCCACTACCCGAAGGACCCATAAGTGCTACGTATTCGTTCTTTTCTATTGTCAGGTCAATGCCCTTAAGCACTTTTACCACCTGGGTTCCTAGCGGAAAGTTGCGAACGATTTTCCGCAGGTCAATCATGTTTTCCATTATCCGGACGATTTTCGAGAGGGCAATTTAAGCAGTAGTTGAGAATAGTTTGAGTATTTAACAATTGATTAAGGAAATGCCGATAAAATCTTTAGCTCAACTCGTACTATCTTGCCTGCCTATTTTTGCTGCATGGTTTTCAACTCCCTCGCCTTCCTTGTATTTTTTGTGCTCTTTTTTTACCTGTATTGGTTTACAGAGCGCAAGGCATCCATAAACTGGCGTAACCTCCTACTCATTATCGGTAGCTATATTTTTTATGGCTGGTGGGACTGGCGCTTTCTTAGCCTCATCGCCATAAGTTCGGTGGCCGATTACATTATTGGATTGCAGATACACCAAGCGGATAACCCCGGTAGAAAAAAGTTCTTTCTGATCCTTAGCCTTGCTATTAACCTGGGCATTTTAGGGTTTTTTAAATACTTCAACTTTTTTACAGAAGGCTTTGCCGATATCCTCGGCTTTTTCGGCATGCAGGCCAACCCCTCCAGCCTCAACATTATTTTACCGGTGGGCATCAGCTTTTACACCTTCCAAACTATGAGCTATGCCATAGATATTTATCGTGGCCAGCTTACCCCCACTCGTAACGCCCTTCAGTTTTTTGCTTTCGTTTCGTTTTTTCCGCAACTGGTGGCCGGACCTATTGAGCGGGCCGCTCGCTTTTTACCCCAATTTGCCGAAAAGAAAACTTTTGATTATTCCAATACAATCTCCGGCTTGCGCCTGATGCTATGGGGTTTCTTTAAAAAAATTGTGATAGCCGACAACTTTGCTGTATTGCTGGAACCCATATTTGATAATCCCACGGAGTACAGCGGTTTGGGTATATTATTCGGGGCATTGTTGTTTGCATTCCAGATATACTGCGACTTTTCCGGCTACTCGGATATTGCCATCGGGCTGGGCAAAACCATGGGGTTTGATTTAATGACCAACTTCAACAAACCCTATTTTGCAAAGAGCTTTGGCGAATTTTGGCAACGCTGGCACATCTCACTTTCCACCTGGTTTAGAGATTATGTGTATATCCCTTTGGGTGGAAACAGGGTAAGCGAGGGCAGGCGCAGCTTTAACCTTATGGCTACCTTTCTGCTTTCGGGCCTTTGGCATGGTGCCAACATCACTTTTGTTATTTGGGGATTTTTACACGGCCTTATGCTCATTATTGAAAAAAAAGTGCGCTGGGCGGGCCCCATGGCCGCTCCCTTTGTATTCACCCTGTGTTGTTTATTCTGGATACCCTTTCGGGCAGAGAATATGACACACCTCGCCACCCTTGGCTCTCAGCTCATCACCATAGATGCCGTACGGATAGTGCCGGCACTCTTTCAGCAGGATGTTATCCGCTACAGCGTAATTGGCCTGGTATTTTTATTTTTTATGATTGCCGAGCGCAAAATGCGTGATCTCAACTTTAGCGAATACCTACAGCAGTTTTCAAAGCCTGTACGGCTTTCCTTTTATTACACTTTATTACTGTGCATCCTCTTTCTTGGCAACTTTGATGTTAAACCCAGCTTTATTTACTTCCAGTTTTAATGAAGCGGCTAAGCTTACATATCATTCTTTTTTTGCTGCCGGTACTGCTGTTTATACTTCTGTTTCCACAGGATAAAAGGCAGGTGTATGCCAGCCTTAAAGATGATTGCACCTCCAGGGCCCATTGGATGTATCAGAGGATTTATGAAAGCTCGGAGCCAGTTGATATTGCATTTATGGGTTCATCGCGCACCATCAATAGCTTAAAGGAAAAGGTAATACGCACAGAGCTTAAAGGTTATCACTTGCTAAATTATGCCTACTGCCGCTATGGCCGTAACCTGCACTACAGACTTGTAAAAGATTTAATAGACCATAAAGACATTAAAGCTCTCTTATTGGAAGTACGTCTGGATGAAAACCCCTACAGCCACCCCGTGGGGCCGTATTTCCTGGAAAGCTCTGACCTCGCAACCGCTTACCCCTTCTTTAATCAAAATTACTTTAAGGATTGGAGCACGGCATTTCAGTTCAGGCTGCAAATGATGAAGGAAAAACTGTGGCGCCATGAGGACAGCCTGATAAACACGAACGCAAAATTTGGATTTTTCCCAAACCTCACTATTACCGAGCCCGCCATCTACGAAAGGGAAAAAGGCGAACGCAGAACTAAAAAGAAAGAGGACTTTAAGCGGCAACTGGAAAATGTGTATCCCCTGCACTACCTCCGCAGAATAGCCTCCCTTTGTGCCGATCATAGTGTTGACCTGTATTTTTTATACCTGCCCAGCTACGGTGTTTCCGATAAGGAACCTCACCAGGCTGAGTTCTACAAGGAGCTGGGGCAGCTCATTGTACCTCCTGATTCTATACTGGAAAATGTTGACCTGTGGGCCGACCCTAATCACATGAACCCCACCGGGGCGGATAAGATGAGCCAATGGCTGGGGAGGGAGTTGAAGCTAAACATAAACAGGAATTGTAATTAGAATTACAACCACCCCCAGCCCCTCCTTTTCACTTCGGCAGGCTCAGCACAAGTTTAAGGAGGGGAGAGCCTCCCGAAAATTATACATTTAAAAAGCTCTGCGAAACTTTGCTCTCTTTGCACTTCTGCGTTAAAACCAAACAGAATACTGGTTGATAAAAAAACCTTCTGTGCCCTATGTGACTATGTGGTTTGTTCCCTGTTACTTCAACGCAGAGACACTGAGAACGCGGAGTAACGCGAAGAAATGATTGGAATTTATTTCTGAATCCACTCTGCGAAACTTTGCGCTTTCTGCGACTCTGCGGTTAAACAAAACATAATACTGATTGATAAAAAAACCTTCAGTGCCCTATGTGCCTATGTGGTTAAAAAAAGAAAGTATAACCTCTACCCCTCCAGTTCACTCAGCTCCAGCCAGCGCATTTCCTTTTCCTCCAGCTCATCCTGTATGTCTTTGGTTTCGTGCGAAAGATCTTCCAACCTGGAGGCATCTAAAGAGGCCTGTTCAAACTCTTTGGCAATTTCAATTTTCCGCTTTTCCAGCTTAGCAATATCCTTCTCCAAAGTTTCAAACTCCAGCTTTTCCGAGTAGGTCATTTTCTTTTTATCACTATCTCCGCTCTGCTTTTCAGCAGAAGATTTTGATGGTTTCACAAGGCTCTTGCTACGCAACTTTTCGGTGGCCTCTTTATCTTCCTTATAAGCTTTATACTCGCGGTAGTTGCCATTAAAGTCACGGATATGTCCATCACCTTCAAACACAAAAAGGTGGTCGGTGAGCTTATCCATAAAGTAACGGTCATGCGTTACTACCAGCAGGCAGCCATCAAACTCCATTAAAAAGTCTTCCAGCACATTTAGAGTCAAAATATCCAAATCGTTGGTGGGCTCATCCAGAATAAGGAAGTTGGGGTTATCCATTAAAATCGTGAGCAGATACAACCTGCGCTTTTCACCACCACTTAGTTTAGAAACATAGGTGTATTGGCGATCCCCCTCAAACAGAAACCTATCCAGCATTTGCGAAGCGGTGATGTTGCGCCCCTTTTTACCGATGGGGATAAACTCAGCAATATCCTTTACCACTTCAATCACCCGTTTATTCGGGTCAAGGTTCATTTCACTTTGGGTAAAGAAGCCATATTTCACGGTATCGCCCACCACTATCTTTCCACCATCGGGCTCTTCATTTCCGGTTATCATTTTCAGGAAAGTTGATTTACCCACACCATTTGGCCCTACAATTCCAGTGCGTTCTTTTCGCTTAAACACATAGTCAAAACCATCTACAATCTTCAGGTCGCCATAAGACTTTCGGAGTTTATGCACTTCCAGAATCTTACTCCCCAGGCGGGTCATTTTTACATCCAGCTCCAGTTTTGCGTCTTCCAGGTTTTTGCCGGCCTCGCCCTTCAACTCATAAAAGGAATCAATACGCGCTTTGGATTTTGTGCCTCGTGCTTTGGGTTGCCTTCGCATCCATTCCAATTCCTTACGGAGGAGGTTTTTGGCCTTTCCCACATTTACACCTTCAATCTCTTCTCGCTCGGCTTTACGTTGTAAAAAATCGGAATAATTACCGGGATGCTGGTACAGCGATTCATTCTCCAACTCTAAAATCTTATCACAAACTCGCTCCAGAAAGTAACGGTCGTGCGTAACCATAAACAGTGTGATGGATGGCTGCGAAAGGTATTCCTCAAGCCACTCAATCATTTCCACATCAAGGTGGTTGGTAGGCTCATCAAATATGAGGATGTCGGGCTGAGAGATG